>NZ_CP143632.1:0-4021246 GCF_036362845.1 Bacillus sp. MT(2024) | reverse complement strand
TATCCGGCACAGCCCTCCTTTTCTTTAAAAATCAGCGCCCTCCCCCTGTTATAGAACACAAAAAAAGAGCATATGGCTCTGACCATTCGTACACACGAAATGTTGAAAACATATAGTATAGTAGAAAAATAGCTTTTCGACAAATTCCACAAGTTGTGGACAACAATCTACACAAGCTGTGTGAAAACAATCCACAACTTATCCACAATTTGTGGATAAAGAGAATGGACTGGATAAGTAATTAAGAGTTAAAACACAAATATAATATCAAATTAAGCGAGGACTTGCAATGGTTCTCGTAATCTTATCCACAAACCTGACAACTTGTTGAAAAATCTTTGTCCACAGGGGTTAGCAATGTGAAAATGTTGTCGATAACGATTGTGGATATTAAAAAAAGACCGAAAAATTATCCACATGACGTTTTTCGGGGGAGCGCGGCTTTTTTTGTGCGTTAAAAAAAGGAATATGAAAAATAAGGTTTCTAATCTGGTTAAGGTATGTTATCCTATTATGGTTGTAAGAAATAAAAGCACTGCTGAAGTTGACAATGAATAGGCAGCACAAATATAATAAGTAAGACTGTCTTTAACAGCTATTCCTCGAGGGAGGTGTCATAAATGAAAAGAACATTCCAACCGAATAACCGTAAACGCAGTAAAGTTCATGGCTTCAGAAGCCGTATGAGTTCAAAAAACGGTCGTCTAGTATTAGCACGCCGTCGCCGCAAAGGCAGAAAAGTATTATCAGCTTAGGCCACTGAATAATGTCAGTGGTCTTTTTTCACATTAAGAGAAAAGAGATGTCATGCGTCGCCCGGTACTGGAGAAATTTCTTCAGTATTCCGGCGGCCCGTTTTTTTTAGATAGAAATAAAAGTTTCTGCGAGTGAATATCGGAGTGAATTAAAGTGAAGAAGCGAAATCGGTTAAAGAAAAATGAAGATTTTCAAAAAGTGTTTAAACGCGGAACGTCTATGGCAAACCGCCAGTTCGTGCTGTATACGCTTGATCAGCCGAAACAGGAAGAGCTCCGGGTAGGGCTTTCTGTCAGTAAAAAAATCGGCAATGCCGTCGTGCGCAATCGGGTGAAGCGGTTAATCAGACAGGCGGTTCAGGAGGAAAAAGAGCTGCTCAAGCCGAAAGATTTTATTATTATCGCAAGAAAACCCGCCGGCGACCTCAGTTTTGAAGAAACGAAAAAGAGTCTGCAGCACTTATTCAGAAAAACCTCATTATATAAGAAATCTTCGTCAAAATAGCTCATATTTTGTTTTCTTCACGTTTTTAAAAGCGCTTCCTTTTATTTGGCGAAAAATGAACGCCATTTGAAACTGAAAGATGCTAAAATACATACAAGGTTTATAAAGATTGGTATAGGAGGAAACGTTCTTGAAAAGGAGAATATGGTTACTACTGAGTATGGTCGGTATGCTCGTGCTGCTGGCCGGGTGCTCGAGTGTGAAAGAGCCGATTACGGCGAATAGTCCGCATTTCTGGGACAAATATGTTGTGTATCCATTGTCAGAAGTCATTACGTACGTAGCGAAACTGACGGGCGATAACTATGGTTTATCGATCATCATCGTTACGATTTTAATTCGTCTGCTGATTCTGCCGCTGATGATCAAGCAGCTTCGAAGCTCAAAAGCGATGCAGGCGCTGCAGCCTGAAATGCAGAAGCTCAGAGAAAAATACAGCTCTAAAGATCAAAAAACGCAGCAGAAGCTTCAGCAGGAAACGATGGCCCTGTTTTCAAAGCACGGGGTAAACCCGCTGGCGGGATGTTTCCCGATCCTGATTCAAATGCCGATTTTGATCGGATTCTACCACGCCATTATGCGTACGCAAGCCATTTCACAGCACAGCTTTTTATGGTTTGATTTAGGAGAGAAGGATCCTTACTATATTCTTCCTATCGTTGCCGGTGTGGCCACTTTTGTCCAACAGAAGCTGATGATGGCCGGAAATGCGACTCAGAATCCTCAAATGGCAATGATGGTATGGATTATGCCGATCATGATCATCGTATTTGCGATCAACTTCCCGAGCGCGCTTTCTCTGTATTGGGTAGTCGGAAACCTGTTTATGATTGCTCAGACATTCCTTATTAAAGGACCTGACATTAAACACGATCCGGAAACGCAGAAAGCCGGAGGAAAGAAAAAGTGAAGAAGGTGACTGCTGCGGGACGGAATGTCGAAGAAGCAGTTCAATCAGGCCTTCAGGAACTTCAACTGACGAAAGATCAAGTAGAAATAACAGTGGTGCAAGAAGAATATAAAGGGTTTTTGGGTATTTTCGGAAAAAAGAATGCGATCGTAGAACTTGAAGAGAAAAGAAATCCTGTTCAGGAAGCGAAAGCGTATTTGGAAGAAATCATCCATTCTATTGCCGGGCCTTCTGAGATTGTTACGGAAGAAAACAAGAAAACAGTCTGTTTTCACATTAAAGGTGAAAAAGCGGCGCTGCTTATTGGCAAAAGAGGACAAACACTCAATGCATTGGAAACATTGACGCAGCTTGTTTTGAACCGCGGCTCCGGCCAGTATCGCCAAGCCGTTGTCGACGCTGAGAATTATCGGCGGAAAAGAAGAGAAATTCTGGATCAGCTGGCAAACAGGCTGGCCAAGCAAGTGTCGAAAACGAAAAAAGATGTGCATTTAGAACCGATGCCGTCAGGTGAAAGAAAAATCATCCATGACGCGCTGTCAAAGCATCCAAATATCAAAACGTTTTCTACCGGTGAAGGCCGATACCGCCATCTCGTTATTTCCCATAAAGATAGCAGAAAACCGAAGTCCGGGTAAAATCGGAACTTCGGTTTTTTTATTGGTAAAAATGGCTCTATTCCTGAGCAGAATCGCATTTTTTGCGTTTAAGTTTTTTCTTTTTCGGTCTATGCTGTTGATAAAAAAGGTTTTAGGAAATAAAATTAATTGTTATTCACATGTGGATAAGTTAAAGTAATAAGGGATGAATTTCTGCCTTTGTGGATAACGTATCTTCCACTTCAAACCAAACTATGTTATCTTTTAATTTTGGCGTAAATAAAATTTTTTATATAGATGGAAACAGAGATAAAGAGAGGTGAACAGCATGGATACAATTGCAGCGATTTCAACTCCGATGGGTGAAGGCGCGATTGCGATCGTTCGGCTGAGCGGCCCGGAAGCCGTAAAGATCGCCGACAAAATGTACAAGGGTCCGAAAGGCAAAACGCTCAGTTCGGCAGAATCGCATACCATTCATTACGGGCATATCGCAGACAGTACGACGGGACGGATTATTGAGGAAGTCATGGTGTCTGTTTTAAGAGCGCCCAGAACATTCACAAGGGAAGATGTCATTGAAATCAACTGTCATGGGGGTATTGTGACGGTTAATCAGGTGCTCCAGCTTGCTTTAAGAGAAGGTGCGAGACTGGCAGAACCCGGTGAGTTTACGAAGCGCGCATTTTTAAACGGACGGATTGACCTTTCACAGGCGGAAGCGGTGATGGATCTGATCAGGGCCAAAACGGACCGTGCCATGAATGTCGCCATGAACCAGATGGAAGGACGGCTTTCCGCGCTTGTCCGCCGTCTGCGTGATGAGTTGTTAGAAACACTTGCCCATGTTGAGGTGAATATAGATTATCCGGAATATGATGACGTCGAAGAAATGACGCATCAGCTTTTAGTGGAGAAGGCAAGCGGCGTGAAGAAAGAAATCGAGGCGCTGCTCCGTACGTCTGAGCAGGGGAAAATTTTGCGTGAGGGACTGTCTACCGTGATCATCGGCCGTCCGAACGTCGGGAAATCCTCTCTGCTTAACAGTCTTGTCCATGAAACGAAGGCGATCGTAACCGATATTCCGGGAACGACGCGTGATGTGATTGAGGAATATGTCAATGTGCGAGGCGTGCCGCTTCGGCTTGTCGATACCGCCGGAATCCGTGAGACAGAAGACATCGTCGAAAGAATCGGTGTGGAACGGTCACGGCAGGTTCTGAAGGAAGCGGATCTCATTTTGCTTGTGCTTAACCACAGCGAAGCGCTTTCTGAAGAAGATGTGAAATTGTTTGAAGCGGTTGAGGGAATGGACGTCATTGTCATTATGAATAAGACGGACCTTGAGGCTAAGATTGACGCTGAGCGCGTCAAGGAATTGGCGAAAGGCCGGCCTGTCGTCACGACCTCATTGCTGAAAGAAGAAGGCATTCAAGATTTAGAGGAAGCGATTCAGTCGCTATTTTATACAGGAGCGATCGAAAGCGGAGATCTCACCTATGTCAGCAACACCCGTCATATTTCGATTCTGCATCAGGCCAAGCAAGCGATTGATGATGCGCTGAACGGAATTGAACAGGATGTTCCGATTGATATGGTGCAAATTGATTTGACAAGGTGCTGGGAACTGCTGGGCGAAATCATCGGTGATGCCGTCCACGAAAGCTTAATTGATCAGCTCTTTTCACAATTTTGTTTAGGTAAATAAAAGGGAGGAAAAAACCATGGGGTATGAAGCAGGCCAATACGACGTGATTGTCATCGGCGCCGGGCATGCCGGTGTTGAGGCTGCCCTCGCATCCGCGCGCCAGGGAGCCAAAACGCTTGTTTTGACGATTAATCTTGATATGGTTGCGTTTATGCCATGTAATCCGTCTGTCGGCGGCCCCGCGAAAGGGATTGTCGTCCGCGAAATTGACGCGCTCGGCGGAGAAATGGCTAGAAATATAGATAAAACTCATATTCAAATGAGAATGCTTAATACAGGAAAAGGTCCGGCCGTACGGGCGTTGCGTGCGCAGGCGGATAAATTCCAATATCAGCACGAAATGAAGCATACGCTGGAAAAAACACCGAATTTGACACTTCTTCAAGGGATTGCCGAGCGTTTAATCATTGAAGACGGAGAGTGCCGCGGTGTCATTACGCAAACCGGTGCTGAATACAAGGCAAAAACGGTCGTGCTGACAACCGGAACGTATTTAAGAGGGCGGATCATTCTCGGTGATCTGTCTTACTCAAGCGGCCCGAATAACCAGCAGCCGTCTATTAAACTTTCTGAGCACTTAGAGGAGCTCGGTTTTGATCTCGTCCGTTTTAAAACGGGCACGCCTCCTCGTGTCTCAAGCGATTCCATTGATTACAGCAAAACAGAAATCCAGCCGGGGGACCCGGTTCCGCGCGCTTTCTCATATGAAACGGTTGAATACATTACCGATCAGCTGCCTTGCTGGCTGACTTACACGAGTCCTGAGACTCATGAGATCATCGACAGCAACCTGCATCGTTCGCCGATGTATTCGGGTATGATTAAAGGAACGGGACCGAGATACTGCCCTTCGATTGAAGATAAAGTCGTTCGGTTTAATGATAAACCGCGCCATCAGATTTTCCTTGAACCGGAAGGCAGAAATACGCAGGAAGTATACGTTCAAGGTCTATCCACGAGTCTTCCTGAGGACGTGCAGCAGCGGATGCTGGCGACCATTCCGGGACTGGAAAAGGTGCAGATGATGAGAGCCGGATACGCGATTGAGTATGACGCGATTGTACCGACGCAGCTCTGGCCTACACTGGAGACGAAAAAAATCCCTAACCTGTACACAGCCGGTCAAATTAACGGTACATCAGGTTATGAGGAAGCAGCCGGGCAAGGAATTATGGCAGGGATCAACGCAGGGCGCAAAGCGCTTGGAAAAGAAGAAGTGATCCTCAGCCGTTCCGATGCTTATATCGGTGTATTGATTGATGATTTGGTAACGAAAGGAACCAATGAACCGTATCGTCTGCTGACTTCACGGGCGGAATACAGACTGCTGCTCCGTCACGATAACGCGGATCTTCGCCTGACGAAAATCGGCCACGAGATCGGCTTAATTTCTGATGAACGCTATGAAGCGTTTGAGAAGAAAAAAGCGGCGATCGAGGCAGAGAAAAAACGTCTCTGGTCTGTTATTATCAAGCCGTCTCCTGAGAATCAGGAATATATCCGTTCACTCGGCGGAAGCGAGCTGAAAGACGGAGTGCGCGGCACAGATTTAATGAAACGTCCGGAAATGAACTATGAAACAGTGACAAAACTTGCGCCTGCAGATTCTCCGGTTCCGCAAGATGTGGCGGAACAAGTGGAAATCCAAGTGAAATATGAAGGATATATCGAAAAATCCTTGCAGCAAGTGGAAAAGCTGAAGAAAATGGAAAACAAAAAAATCCCTGATCGGATTGATTATGACGCCATTAAAGGAATTGCTACTGAAGCCCGTCAAAAGCTGAAAGAAGTGCGTCCTTTATCAGTTGCTCAAGCGTCCCGTATTTCCGGCGTCAATCCGGCAGACATTTCAATCCTGCTGGTATACCTGGAGCAGGGCCGTATTGCCAAGGTAGCTGAATAGAAAGGATGACGGCATGAATATAGAGGAATTTACATCCAGTTTAGCGGAGAAAGGGATTTCCCTTTCTGACCGCCAGCTGGATCAATTCGAGTTGTATTACCGGATGCTCGTGGAATGGAACGAAAAAATGAATCTGACATCCATCACTGAGAAAAAGGAAGTTTATCTCAAGCATTTTTATGATTCGATAACGGCGGCATTTTATATTGATTTTGAAAAGGTCACCACTCTTTGTGATGTCGGCGCCGGCGCCGGTTTTCCAAGCCTGCCCGTCAAAATCTGCTTCCCGCATCTGCATGTCACCATCGTCGATTCACTGAATAAGCGGATTACGTTTTTGGAAACTCTCTCTGATGCTTTACAATTAGAGCATACGACATTTGTCCATGACAGAGCGGAGACATTCGGACAGCGGAAAGACGTCCGGGAAAGCTTCGATCTCGTGACGGCCCGTGCGGTGGCGCGTCTGTCAGTCCTGAGTGAGCTTTGTCTGCCGCTGGCCAAGAAAAACGGTATATTTGCGGCACTAAAAGCTGCAGCCGCTGATGAAGAGCTGAAAGCGGGGCAAAAGGCGATTAAAGTATTGGGAGGAGAGCTTGAACAAGTTCATTCCTTTACACTTCCCGTTGAAGAAAGTGAACGGAACATTATGATCATTCGCAAGACGAAAAGCACTCCGAAAAAATATCCGAGAAAACCGGGTACTCCAAATAAATCGCCAATTGAAGGGTAATTTAGACAGCCTGATGTGACAATTCCATCATATTTTCTGCAAAATTGATGAAGATACAGCAGGAAAAACCATGAGAAAATAGAATTATAAAAATGGCAGTTTTTAAAGGTGGTGTAGGTACATGAAGCATTCATTCTCTCGTTTCTTCGGGTTTGGTGAGAAGGAAGAGGAACCGGAGATAGCTGAGCATGATACAAACAAAGAAGAGATACTCGAAATACCGGTACATGCTATCGTTCCCAACCGTTTTCAGCCACGCACCATTTTCTCAGATGAAAAAATCAAAGAGTTAGCAATGACTATCCATACACACGGCATCATTCAGCCGATTGTTGTCAGACATACAGAAGATGAAGGACAATATGAGCTCATTGCGGGTGAAAGGCGCTGGAGAGCGGTACAGACGCTTGAATGGGAGAAGATTCCCGCAATTATTAAAGATTTTTCTGATACGGAAACAGCATCTGTCGCTTTGATTGAAAACCTGCAAAGGGAAGAATTGTCCTCCATTGAGGAAGCTCATGCG
This sequence comes from Bacillus sp. MT(2024), assembly GCF_036362845.1. Taxonomy (NCBI): domain Bacteria; kingdom Bacillati; phylum Bacillota; class Bacilli; order Caryophanales; family Bacillaceae; genus Bacillus; species Bacillus sp. MT(2024). The sequence continues at coordinate 4,013,607 of NZ_CP143632.1, read as the reverse complement.
TACGCAAGGCTGTTAGAACTTCATGATTTAACACAGGAAGCCTTGGCGCAGCGCTTAGGAAAAGGCCAGTCAACGATTGCGAACAAGCTCCGATTGTTAAAGCTCCCGGAACCCGTCCAGGATGCGATTATGGAGAAAAAAATTACGGAACGTCATGCAAGAGCACTGATTCCGCTCAAACAGCCGGAGTTTCAGGTCACATTGCTTGCGGAAATCATTGAGAAAAGCTTAAACGTCAAGCAGACGGAAGACAGAGTGGTGAAAATGCTTGAACAGAATAAGCAGAAACCAAAGCCGAGACGCAAAGCGTTCAGCAGGGATACAAGAATTGCGATGAATACGATTCGTCAGTCACTGTCGATGGTAGAAGACAGTGGCGTCAGGCTGAACACTGAAGAAGAAGAATTCGAAGAGTACATCCAGCTTACCATTCGGATACCTAAATAAAAACTCTCCTGATCAGCAGGGGAGTTTTTATTTTAATCAAAAAACTATTTTGAGATAATGATAGATTTATTGTGCACTATACATTATATATGTAAAATTTTATCTTTTTGTGTCGTGAATTGTCTTTTTACAGTCAAAAAAGTCACTTTATCGGAGAACTTATATTAGAAAGTGTCTTTTTCGTTTACATTTTTTTCACTTGCTGATAAACAAATTATGAAAAAAATAAAACGCTTTACTCTTTTTTTGATAAGATAGAAACAAGACAGTACATGTTCATGTGAAGGTAGGTGACATCGTGGGAAAAATCATAGCAATTACGAACCAAAAAGGCGGAGTCGGGAAGACGACGACTTCTGTCAATCTGGGGGCTTGCTTGGCTTACATAGGTAAAAGGGTTCTTCTTGTTGATATTGATCCGCAGGGCAATGCAACGAGCGGATTAGGGATTGAAAAAGCCGATGTGGATCATTGTGTGTACGACATTTTAGTAGATGATGCAGATGTTACAGATATTATTAAACCGACTTCAGTAGAGAACTTAGATGTCATTCCGGCCACGATCCAGCTTGCGGGAGCGGAAATCGAATTGGTTCCGACGATCTCACGGGAGGTCAGGCTGAAAAGAGCATTAGAATCTGTGAAACAAAATTACGATTACATGATTATTGATTGTCCTCCGTCTCTCGGGTTATTAACGATTAATGCGCTTACCGCTTCAGATTCAGTCGTTATCCCGGTTCAGTGCGAATACTACGCTCTTGAAGGATTGAGTCAATTATTAAATACAGTTCGGCTTGTGCAAAAACATTTAAATACCGACTTAATGATAGAAGGAGTGCTTCTGACGATGCTTGATGCCAGAACGAATCTCGGCATTCAAGTGATAGAAGAGGTAAAGAAATACTTTAGAGATAAAGTGTATCAAACCATTATTCCTCGCAATGTCCGTTTAAGTGAGGCGCCGAGTCACGGCAAGCCGATCATATTATACGATCCGCGTTCGAGAGGTGCGGAAGTATATTTAGATTTAGCAAAGGAAGTGGCAGCGAATGGCTAAAGGCGGGCTCGGAAAAGGGATTAACGCGTTGTTTAATCAGGTTGATTTGTCTGAAGAGACAGTGGAAGAGATTAAAATCAGTGATTTACGCCCCAATCCTTATCAGCCAAGAAAACAATTTGACGATGAGTCATTAGCTGAACTGAAGGAGTCCATCATTCAGCATGGCATTCTTCAGCCCATTATCGTGAGAAAATCATTGAAGGGCTATGATATTGTAGCAGGCGAACGCCGTTACCGCGCCGCAAAACTTGCCGGTAAAGAGACAGTACCGGCTATCGTGCGGGATTTATCTGAATCGCTGATGCGGGAAATCGCTCTTTTGGAAAACCTTCAGCGTGAAGACTTATCACCGCTTGAAGAAGCTCTGGCATATGACTCACTGCTGAAGCATTTGGATTTAACCCAGGAACAGCTCGCTAAACGGCTCGGGAAAAGCAGGCCTCATATTGCCAACCATTTAAGACTGCTGACGCTGCCGGAAAGCATCCAGAACCTCATTGCAGAAGGTACGTTATCCATGGGACACGGCAGAACCTTGCTTGGTTTGAAAAATAAAAACAAGCTTGAACCGCTTGTGCAGAAAGTGGTTGAAGAACAGCTAAACGTCCGTCAGCTTGAGCAGCTGATTCAGCAGTTAAACAACAATGTTCCACGTGAAACAAAGAAAAAAGAACCTGTTCAAGATGTTGTGTTAAAAGAGCGGGAATCGTATTTGCAAAATTACTTCGGAACAACAGTCAATATTAAGAGACAAAAGAAAAAAGGGAAGATTGAGATTGAGTTTTTCTCAAATGAAGATCTTGAACGTATCCTGGAACTATTGTCCGAGAGAGAAGCGTAAAAACCATCTTTATTTATAAAAGATGGTTTTTTATATACGTCTTGTCAGCTTATGAAACGGACTGAGCCGTTCCTGCCGGCCTTCTGATTTATCTGTCAGCTGTAACCCCTCTGCTAAAACATTTGCCATGCTCATAACAAGATGAAGCCTCGTATTCTGCAGGACAAAATACTCCATAAACCCGCTGACATTGACGATTCCATTGATATGGACGTCACCGATTTCAGGAAGGTCTTTTTGAACACCTGCTCCGGGCTTCAGCGGCCCATCGCCGATTTGAAATGAGCCTACGCTTTTGACGCGGCCTAAACAAGCATCAACCGCTATAATAAACGGATTTTTATGTAGATGTTGAATATCTTTCAGCTTGTCTTTCATATTGACGGCGTGAACAGGATCTGACAGCGTGCCGTAAACGTGCAATCTGCCTAAATTCATTTTTTCTAACTTTGTTCCTACGAGCGGACCTAATGAATCTCCGGTCGACCGATCTGTACCGATACACACGGTGACTAACGGTCTGCCGGCTGCTTTACGTAAAGATGAAGTAAGGATCGCTTGTATTTGATTCGCAGCAGAAGAATCCGTATGGGATACATATTGTTTTGCCCGTTCTTGAGAAAAAAGCCTGCCTTTTCGATTCATAAGGTTCACTTCCTTGTCATGTCATACGAGTATTACATTGTTGTTTTTGGTGATGTATGGTTGTTTACAGTATATCCAGCGCTGCCTTTTTTTATGCTTATGTCATGATCAGCATGCCGGTTGTTTGAAAAGAGCGGGATAGAAAAAAGAACCCAGAGCAGTTATTCTCTAAGTTCATGAAAGAAATAAGACCATTTGATCTACATCAACATATTGCTGATGATCTAATTTCAGCGCTCTTTTTTCTGTAGAGAAGAGGATAAATCCTAACTGAGGCGCAGAGTTTTTTTGCGGGTTCATTTGTTGAAGTCACAGAGAGATGGAGCTGTTCTGTGTCTTTCATCTTTTTTGCTTGGCTGATGGCTTCCGTCATTAAAGCTTTTCCCGCGCCTGACCCTCGGTGTTTGGGGGAAATATACATAGAACCAATAACCGCAATGTGTCTTAGTTTAAACAGCGAATGCTTGGAGATCTTGAGGATTCCTATCAGTCTGTCTTGTTCAAAGGCGCCAAGCACGATGGCATTGCCGTCTTCAAGCCTTGCTTTGCATTTTTCGGATGGCCATTCTTTCTCCTCATCATAGCTGACGGCGAATGCGTCGGGGTGATCTTTCAAAGCTTTGAGCCTGATATCGGGTATCACTTGCGGTTAAACGCCTGATGTACATGATTTGAGCGCCTAACATAAATAAATTTTCTGAATAGTCAATCGTCGTTATCATACCATATTTGTCCCATTTGTATGAATGTTTGCCGCTGTCACTCAATATAGTAGCAATATGCGGAGATGATCAGAAATTTTATGAGGTGATGAGGGTGTGGAGAGCCGGGATGAAGTGGATGCTGCTCATATTAAGCAGCCAGATTGGGGCCGGGTATGCGAGCGGGCAGGAAATATGGCAGTTTTTCGGTGTCGAAAGCGGACTGGCTATTGTATTGTTTACAGTCATGTTTACGATTTCGGCTTATATTGTGTTGAAGATCAGCTATCGGGTTCAATCAACGCACTTTTTACCTGTGCTTGAGCATCTGATGGGGCCGGCTCTTGCTAAAGTCTATGATGTGCTTATTATGTTTTATTTGTTTTCAATGACGATGGTTATGATTGCCGGCGGCGGTGTGACACTGCAAATGTACAAGCTGCCGTTTTGGATCGGTATTTTTCTTCTTTGCATTGTGACCGTCGGTTTATTCTTTTGGGATATAAAAGGAATATTATCTCTGAATAGTATTTTGATACCGATTCTTGTAGCGGGGCTGTTATATGCATTGGTCTTTTTTCAGACAACCCATCATTACACGTGGACGATAGATTTGACCCGCCAGTATAATTGGCCGGCAAGCATTACCTTCACGTCCTTAAACATCCTTTCTGTTGTCGCTGTTCTTTCTTCAATCGGGAAAGATATGAAGGGACTGGGAGAAGCGAAAATCGCAAGCGTTGCAAGCGGGCTGATTTTCGGTATGATTTCATTTGTTTACAATGAAACGCTTGTACAGCTTTCAGGTAGTCTTACACAATATGAGATTCCTCTTTTCGCCGTCCTTGAAGGCGCTCCTTATCCGTTATTTCTTTGTATGGCCGCCGTGCTTTTTTTAGCCATCTATACGACAACGGTGACCGGTCTTTTCGGGCTGTCCAGCCGCATGCTTGCATTTGTGAAATTGCCGAGATGGACGCTCGTATCTCTTCTTTTAGCTGTGATGGTGCCTTTTACGACAATCGGTTTTTCAGATTTGATCGCCATTTTATATCCCATTTACGGGCTTTTAAGTCTTTATTTGCTGGTATGTCTTCTTCTTTACCCTATTTTAGGGAGATGGAAAAAAGTATAATGCTCATTTTGAGTGCGGCCGTTGCTCTTATCCTGTTTTTTTTTGTACAATAAATAAAGCAGTCTATGGAGAGAGGTGAAGGGTCTTGGCGGATAAAGACTTTGGCCTGAATGATATTGTTGAAATGAAGAAGCCGCATCCTTGCGGTGAAAACAGGTGGAAAATCATTCGGATGGGGATGGATATTCGGATCAAATGCACGGGTTGTTCCCACAGTGTCATGATTCCGAGAAGAGATTTTGAGAGAAAGCTGAAAAAAGTACTCGTCAAGCATGAGGAGCCTACATCATAAGGGGCTGGCGCTCATGCTTTTTCATATAGAGGAGAGGAAGAGGCCCGATGAGCAAAGTGCATCAGTCAGCGTGCCCGCTGAATTGCTGGGATAGCTGCGGCTTTTTGGTGACAGTTGAGGATGGAAAGGTGACGAAAGTAGACGGAGACCCGAATCATCCCATTACGGAAGGGAAAATTTGCGGCCGGGGCAGAATGCTGGAGACGAAAACGAATGCGCCGGAACGGCTTCGTTTCCCTTTAAAAAAGAAAGACGGCGAATTTGTCCGGATTTCCTGGGAGCAGGCGTTAGATGAAATTGCTGAAAAAATGGCGGTGATTAAGGAGACGCTGGGCACTGCCGCAGTGCTGCACAGTCATGACTACGCCAATAACGGTCTTTTGAAGGCGCTCGACCAGCGTTTTTTCAATGGATACGGCGGTGTAACCGAGATTGCGGGCAGCATTTGCTGGGGTTCCGGCATTGAAGCGCAGCGCTGGGATTTCGGGCGTTCTTACGGGCATGGACCGCTTGATATTTATCACAGCAAGCATGTGATCGTATGGGGCAGAAACGTGTCCCGGACGAATATGCACCTCTATCATCATCTGCAGCAGGTGAAGAAAAAAGGAGCGACACTGACGGTCATTGATCCTATTTTTAACCCGACTGCAAAGCTTGCCGACCGGTATATATCCGTCAAACCCGGCATGGATGGCTGGCTTGCGGCGGGTGTTTTAAAAATATTATGCCAAACCGGCAGAACCGATTCTGATTTTATTCAAAAGCATTCGGTTGGTTTTGAGGAAATAGACAAGCTTCTGCAGACGATTTCTTTTGAGGAGATCATTGAGAAAACAGAAACGTCTTTAGAAGTGCTTGAATATCTTGCCGATTTATATGCTGACGGTCCCGCCTCCACTTTTATGGGTCTTGGGATGCAGAGATATAAAAACGGGGGCGGGACGATACGGTGGATTGACGCTCTAGCTGCGGCGAGCGGAAATGTCGGTATCAAAGGCGGCGGCGCAAACTTCGGAAATGTGCAAGTCGGTGAAAGCTTTGCAAAGGCCGAGCTCACTCGTCCTGATTTGAAGAAAAGTTCGAGAACGTTTTCGATGATGACTCAAGCTGAAGAGGCGCTGAATGCAGCCGACCCGCCGATTGAGATGATCATCGTGACGTGCGGCAATCCGCTGACACAGGTGCCGAATACAAAAAAAGTGAAGGAAGCGTTTGAAAAAACATCGGTCACAGTGGCCATTGATTCGGTCATGACCGATACGGCGAAGCTCTGTGACTATGTGCTGCCGACGGCCGTTGTTTTCGAAGAGGAAGATATTTATTATTCCAGCATGTATCATCACTATGTTCAATATGGCAAGAAGCTTGCGGAACCGCAGGGAGAGGCAAAATCAGACCGCTGGATCTGGACGGAACTCGCAAAGCGTCTCGGATTCGGGGAGCTGTTTGATTACAGTACGGAAGATTTCTTAAAAATGGGGCTCTCTTCTTTGGAGAAAGAAGGAATCACCCTTGAGCAATTAAAGGAAAAAGGACATATGCCGCTTCCGGTTAAACAGGTTCCATGGAGTGATTTTCAATTTTTAACCCCGAGCGGAAAATTTGAATTCGTCTCGTCACTGGCAGAAGAGAAAGGATACAGCGGCCTCCCTCAATTGGAAGTGCCGGAGGAGTCTGTTTATCACGACGCCGGACTGGCCGGGAAATATCCGTATACGCTGCTGTCCATTCACCCGCAGCGCTCCAATCATTCACAGCACGTGCCGTTTATTGAAAAGCTTCAGCAGATTCAGGTGGACCTGTCGCCGGATATCGCGGAAGAGCTTTCTCTTCAAGACGGAGATACGGCAGAGGTTTACAATGACCGCGGCCGTCTGCGCGGCAGGGTGAAAATCATGAAGCAGGCTCACCCGAAGACGGTGAATATAGATGAAGGCATGTGGGCGGCATTCGGAGGCTCCGTCAACATGCTCACAAAGGATTCAAATTCCGATAATGGAATGGGAAGTACGCTTTTTGACTGTCTGGTAGCGGTTAAAAAAGGATAATCTAAGGAGAGAGAGGGCGGGAAATGCTTTTTTCTCAGCTTGTCTTTTCCTATGAACCTCCTTATAATTGCTCTAGGTTTACAATACGTTTATACGATGATGGTTTGATATAGAGGAGATGAAAGAATGGCTTTAACTGCTGGAATTGTCGGTTTGCCGAATGTCGGAAAATCGACGTTATTTAATGCAATTACCCAGGCTGGTGCCGAATCAGCCAACTACCCGTTCTGTACAATTGATCCGAACGTGGGGATCGTGGAAGTGCCGGATGAACGTCTGCAAAAGCTGACTGAATTGGTGAACCCGAAAAAAACGGTGCCGACTGCGTTTGAATTCACTGATATCGCGGGGATCGTAAAAGGCGCATCTAAAGGTGAAGGACTCGGAAATAAGTTTCTTTCTCATATCCGTCAGGTTGATGCGATCTGCCACGTTGTACGGGCATTCGCTGATGACAATATTACGCACGTGTCAGGGAAAGTCGATCCGATTGACGATATTGAAACGATCAATCTTGAATTGATTCTTGCCGACATGGAGACAGTCGAAAAACGCATCACACGTGTAAGCAAGCTTGCGAAGCAAAAAGACAAAGAAGCGGTTTTTGAATTTGACATTCTGTCTAAATTGAAAGAAGCTTTCGAACAAGAAAAGCCTGCCCGTTCCGTTGAATTTACGGAAGAACAGCAAAAGCTTGTGAAGCAGCTTCATTTGCTTACGTCAAAACCCGTGCTTTATGTGGCAAATGTAAGCGAAGATGAAGTGGCTGATCCTTCAGACAATGAATACGTTGCGAAAATCCGTGAGTACGCCGCGGGTGAAAATGCCGAAGTCATCGTCGTCTGCGCGAAAATTGAGTCTGAAATTGCTGAATTGGAAGGCGAAGAAAAGCAAATGTTCCTTGAGGAGCTCGGCATCGAAGAATCAGGTCTTGATCAGCTGATTAAAGCGTCATACTCTCTTCTCGGCCTTGCGACATACTTTACGGCGGGCGAACAGGAAGTGCGCGCATGGACATTCAGAAAAGGCATGAAAGCTCCTGAGTGTGCGGGTATCATCCACACTGACTTTGAACGCGGCTTTATCCGCGCTGAAACGGTTGCTTATGAAGACCTTTTGGCAGGCGGCGGAATGTCCGGAGCGAAAGAAGCCGGAAAAGTGCGTCTGGAAGGTAAGGAATATGTAGTCCAAGACGGAGATGTCATTCATTTCCGATTTAATGTATAGGACACAGTTGTAAAGGGACAAGAGCTTTGGTATAATATAAACTTGTGAGTAATAGAATTATTGCTCCTTGCCCATTATAGGGCCGCTTAGACCAAAAGGAGGTGCAAACAGATGAAAAAGTACGAAGTTATGTACATTATCCGTCCGAACATTGACGAAGAGTCAAAGAAGGCAGTTATCGAGCGTTTCAACAACGTATTGACTTCTAACGGAGCGGAGATCACTGGAACAAAAGATTGGGGTAAACGTCGTCTTGCTTACGAAATCAACGATTTCCGTGACGGTTTCTACCAAATCTTAAACGTTCAGTCTGAAGCTGCAGCGGTTGCTGAATTCGACCGTTTAGCTAAGATCAGTGACGATATCATTCGCCACATCGTTGTTAAAGAAGAAGAATAAGCAATTTGAAATATATAATGTTAAAAGGTGGTCTTTCATATGCTTAACCGAGTTGTATTAGTCGGAAGACTGACAAAAGACCCAGAGCTTCGTTATACGCCAAGCGGTGCGGCTGTCGCCACGTTTACTCTTGCTGTGAATCGTACATTCACGAACCAGTCCGGAGAACGTGAAGCCGATTTCATTAATTGTGTCACTTGGAGAAGACAAGCCGAAAACGTTGCAAACTTTCTTAAAAAAGGAAGCCTTGCCGGCGTAGACGGCCGACTCCAGACAAGAAATTATGAAAATCAGCAGGGACAGCGTGTCTTCGTGACAGAAGTCCAAGCTGAAAGTGTTCAATTTCTTGAGCCTAAAAACAGCGGCGGTTCTGGATCAGGCGGATACAACGAAGGAAACAGCGGCGGAGGCCAATACTTTGGCGGAGGCCAAAATGATAATCCGTTCGGCGGAAATCAGAACAACCAGAGACGAAATCAAGGAAACAGCTTTAATGATGATCCATTTGCCAACGACGGCAAGCCGATTGACATCTCGGATGATGATCTTCCGTTCTAATAGATTATCGCTATATTCATAACGAGAAAGGTGGGAAATGACAATGGCAGGAGGACGCAGAGGCGGTCGTGCGAAACGCCGTAAGGTTTGTTACTTCACTTCTAACGGCATTACGCACATCGATTACAAAGATGTAGATCTTCTTAGAAAGTTTGTTTCTGAGCGTGGTAAAATCTTACCTCGCCGTGTAACTGGAACAAACGCGAAATACCAACGTAAATTGACTATCGCGATCAAACGCGCACGTCAAATGGCTTTACTTCCATACGTAACTGGCGAGTAAGCCGAAAGAAAAGAGCAAGAGCCTGCGGGCTCCTGCTCTTTTTTTATATCAGTCCTCCTCCATCCTGCCGAAATGTTTCACATGAAACATGGAAGTGCTTCTTACACCTTTGTTATCTTGCTCCTCTATTCAAATACGCGTACTTATGCAATGAATTTGTTTATACTGAAGAACAGGGGGTGGCTGAGATGGAGACAGACAGAAATATCCTGACTGATGAAAAGTGGAGGGCAATCATACGCAATGATGCTTCTTATGACGGAGCATTTTATTATGCAGTAAAAACGACGGGGATTTTCTGCCGGCCTTCTTGTAAATCGAGAGTTCCGAATAAAGAAAACGTGCTGGTGTTTGATACGGCTGATGCAGCGCTCGATAAACATTTTCGTCCCTGTAAAAGGTGCCGGCCGAACGGTCTTCGTCTTCCTGATGAAGAATGGATTGCTCAAATCATTGAGTACATTGACCGCCATTATCACGAATCTCTGACTCTGAGTGTACTGGCCGAAATGTGTCACGGCAGCCCCTATCATTTACAGCGGACATTTAAAAAAATCAGGGGAATATCCCCGATTGAGTATATACAGAAAATAAGATTGTCGAAGGCGGAACACCTTTTAAAGCATACTGATATGACAGTCATGGAGATCGCTCTGACGGTCGGAATTCCAAACACAGCGCATTTCGCCACTCTTTTTAAAAAGAGAACCGGAAATTCGCCCACAGAATACCGAAAAACTGCCGGAATGGGAAAGGGAGGTTCAATATGAGTAAAGAGACAATGGTCTATTGGACACTTTTCACACGGAATGATTGGAGCCTGTATACAGCCGCCACATCTAAGGGGCTATGCTTTATAGGTTCAAATCATGGAAGCTTTGAAGAGCTTGAGCAGTGGGCAAAAAAATCACTGCCGCAATACCGATTGGCACGTGATGATGAGAAGCTGGCGTCTTACACGGCAGAGCTGTCCGAGTACATCGAAAATGGCAGATCAACTTTTTCAGTGCCGGTGGATCTTTACGGGACAGAATTTCAGCTTGCTGTATGGAAAGCGCTTATGGACATACCGTACGGCAAGACATACTCCTATTCGGATATAGCAGAAATGATTCAGAAACCGGCAGCCGTAAGAGCCGTGGGCGCCGCAATCGGGAAAAATCCGGTATTGATTACGGTTCCGTGCCATCGCGTCATCGGAAAAAACGGGAAACTGACCGGATTCAGAGGCGGTTTAGAAATGAAAAAGCAGCTGCTGGCATTAGAGGGCGGAAACATTGAAACACTGGAATGCGGGCTGAGCCGGACAGGAGGGAACACATGAAACTGATTTCTTGGAATGTAAACGGCTTGCGTGCCGTGATGAAAAAGATAGATATCAATACTTACGTTCAGGAAACGGCAGCGGATATTTTATGTCTGCAAGAAACGAAAGTACAGGACGGACAAGTATCATTACAGCTTGAAGGGTATCACGGCTATTGGAACTATGCGGTGAAAAAAGGCTACTCAGGCACGGCTGTTTTTTCGAAAGAAAAGCCGCTGCACGTGTTTTATGGATTGGGAATTGACGATCATGATCAAGAAGGACGGGTGATCACACTTGAATTTGAGAACGTGTTCGTCGTCAACTGTTATACGCCGAATGCCAAACGCGGATTAGAGCGAATTGATTACCGTCTTCAATGGGAAGCCGATTTTAAGGAGTATCTGCAGAAGCTTGACCGGAAGAAGCCCGTGATATTATGCGGCGATCTGAATGTCGCACACAGGGAGATAGACTTGAAAAATCCGAAAGCCAACCGGAAGAACGCCGGTTTCTCGGATCAGGAGCGGGAAGCGTTCAGTGCCCTGCTGAACACCGGATTTACCGACTCATTCCGCTATTTATATCCTGATCGGGAAGGCGCCTATTCCTGGTGGTCTTACAGGACGAACGCACGTGAGAAAAACATCGGCTGGCGGCTTGATTACGTCATTGTTTCAGACAGACTGAAGACGCGGATCAGCCAAGCGGCCATTTGTGCCGATATCATGGGTTCTGACCATTGCCCTGTTGAAATGACAGTGGATTTATGATGAGATAGCAGTAAGAGAAATCCACTCTTGCTGCTTTTTTATCACCGAAAATGGAGGAGCACATGGCAAATATAAAAGAGATTGCGAAACTGGCGAATGTGTCGGTGGCCACCGTATCACGCGTATTAAACCGACACCCGTACGTATCTGAGGAGAAAAGGCGTCTTGTGAATCAAGTGATGAAGGAGTTGGATTATACCCCTAATCGAACCGCCATTGATCTGATTCGCGGAAAGACCAATACGATCGGCGTGATATTGCCGTACAGTGACCATCCCTGCTTTGACAAAATTGTAAACGGTATCACGAAGGAAGCGTTTGCCCATGATTACGTGACAACCCTTCTCCCCACCAACTATGACCCCGCTATAGAGATGATCTATTTCGAACTGCTGAAAATGAAAAAGATTGACGGACTGATTGTCACGTCCCGCGCGAATGATTGGGAAACCGCCGTGCCTTACCTGGAATACGGCCCCATTGTCGCTTGTGAATATACGCAGCATCAAGAGATTCCCTGCGCTTATAATGACAGGCAGGCAGCTTACAGAGAAAGCTTTTTGTATTTGAAAAACCGCGGACATCAAGACGTTGCTTTTACATGTGTGCGGGAAGCGGAAAAAAGCCCGAGTACGGCCGACAAGGTAACCGCATATAAGGCCGTTTTCGGCTCTCTTGATGAAACCCGTATTCTGATCGGATGCCATGATATGGACGACGGAAAGCGGGCAGGTGAACACTTCTGGGGTTTCGACAAGGCGCCGACGGCCATCTATGCGCACAGTGATGACGTGGCTGCCGGCTTGTACCAGTTTGCGAAAGAACAGAAATGGGACGCGGAGATCATCGGCGAGGGAAATCTGAGCGTCAGCCGGGCATTGAATATCCCATCTCTGGAACTTCATTTGGAACGGGTCGGAAGGGAAGCATTTTTGCTGTTTTTGCACGGAGAAACGGCTAAAAAACAAATTATGCATCAATTTCAGCGGGAAAAGTCTTGAGCTGAAATGGGTTTCATGCTTTATAACTAGATTGAGAAAAAAAGGAGGCGGACATATGCGAATTGAACATGCGGCCATATGGGTGAAAGATTTAGAACGGATGAAAGAATTTTATGAGAAATACTTCGGCGCCAAGGCCAATGACCTTTATCATAATGAGAAAAAAGATTTCAAATCGTACTTTCTTTCGTTTGACTCCGGATGCAGGCTGGAACTTATGAAAAAAGGCGGCATTGATGAAGCTCCGTCACAGAATATGACCGGATGGGCGCATCTCGCATTTTCTACAGGCAGCAAGGAGCGGGTGAATGAATTGACGGAGACGTTTAAAAACGACGGATTTCAGGTTGTAAGCGGCCCGCGGGTGACGGGTGACGGATATTATGAGAGCGTGATAGAGGATGGGGAAGGCAATTTGATAGAAATCACAGTGTAACAGTGCGGGGGAACCCGCACTGTTTTATTGATTAAATTTGCTGAGCATTAGTTTTCGGACCGAAGAGAATTAACAAAACGGAACATAGAAGCCAGCAGCCGCCGATGAACAAAAAGACGCTGATGTAGCCGAGCTTAACGGCAATAAATCCGACGAGCAGGGAACCGAATATATTGGAAAAACGGCCGAGCCCGTATGCCAGCCCGCTCCCGGCCGAGCGATATTCCGTAGGATACGGCTCCGATGTATATGCGTATAAGTTTGAGGTGAAAACCCGTTCCGTGACGTTGACGACAAATCCAAACACAATAATCATGACGGGAATAAACGTCATGCCGTATAACAGTCCGGCAATGGCAGTCAGAAAAGCGCTTGCGGCCAGAATCCATTTTCTTTGGAACGTCTCGGATATCATGGAACCGAGCAATGCGCCAAGCGGTGCGCCGACAGAGTGAAGCACATTGTACCACAGCGTTTTTTCCATGGTGATACCGTTGCTTTTCAGCAGGCTGGGCACCCATGAAGCAAAGCCGTAAAAGCCAAAGGTTTCAAGAATCCATACCGCTGACAGGATGATGGTGATCTTTAAATTCCTGCCCTGAAACAGCCCTAAGTAGCCTGCGTGCTTCACTGTATGTACTTCTGCCGCCTCTTTTGGCGCGGGAAGCGGGCCTTTTTCTTTCTCTATACGTGCTTCAAGACGGTTCATAATGGCGTTTGCCTGATCATATGCGCCCCGATTTTCGTGCCATCGCGGCGATTCCTCAAGCCGGCGGATAAAAAAGAAATAAATGAGACCGGCCGCCCCCCATACGAATACGAGCCGCCACCCCCATGAGCCTAAAGGAATGACAAAAGCGGAAACAACGTTTGTGACGGGAACGCCGATTAGTCCGATCATGGCGCAAAAGGAGATGTATTTTCCCCGTACGGATGATGGAAAAAATTCCGCCAAATAGCTGTTCGTCACAATCATGGCGGCCGCGACGCCGAGCCCGGTCAAGAAGCGGAAAATCATTAAGGACGGAATGTCCCATGCCAGCGCATTCAGAAAAGATGAGATTGAAAAGACAAGGACAAAACAATTCAGCGCTTTTTTCCTGCCGATCCGATCTGACAGCCTTCCGCCGATGGAGGCGCCTAAAAACATGCCCAGGAAGGATGCGGCCGTGATGTCGGCAATGGTGGACAGCTTCACGCCCCAATGCTCAATCAGCGCCGGAGCCACGTTGCTGAGCGTAAACAGATCAGCGAGATCGAAAAAATAGATGATTCCGAGAGCGGTTAATACTTGATAGTGCACACGCGAAATGGGGAGACGGTCTAATCGGTTCGCTACATTTGAGAATGTCTGATGTTTCATAAAAAACCCCCTGATTTAGCAATTGTAATCAGAAAATACTGTAAATTTATCTGACGAATACATTATAAAGGTCTTTTTTTGGCAAAAACAGAGTGTAAATAACCAGAGCCAAAGGAAACGGCATAGCGCTTTCTTCTTAAAATATATAACATTTTCTATATCTGTTTCTGTTTATATTGTAAAATGTTGAAGGAAAGGAAGTTGATGCATAAATATGAATACATTTGTACGGCCCGCAGAGGGAAGAAATAGTGTATCGAGATATCTTCTTTCTCTGTTGCTCATTGTGGGTTTGTTCTTTTTCGGAAGCATACTGACCGTGTTTTATATGTTTCTCACGTCCGCTTTCAATCCTTCACTGACGATAAATTGGGATGAGGCGGCATTAAGTGACCCGCTGGCGGATATTTATTTACAGCATATCGTCTATTTCATAGCGATTCCGGGCATTTGGATAGCGGTTCGTTTCATTATGAAGCGGCGTTTTTTATCCATCATTACACCGAATCAGTCGCTGAACTGGAAGAGAATTTTCTTTGGATTCGGCACATATGTTGTGCTGATGTTTGTCGCGGGGCTGATTGATTTTCTAATTCATCCGGATCGTTTCACGCTTCAGGAATTCCATGCTTCACGTTTTCTGCTGCTGTTAGCGGCGGCCGTCTTGTTGGTTCCGATTCAAACCTCTGCGGAGGAATTTCTCTTTCGCGGTTTTCTGCTACAGTTCGCCGGAAAATTGACGGCAAACGCGGTGGTTCTGACGGTCATTATCGGCGGATTATTCGGCGCACTTCATTTCGGAAATCCGGAGATGGATAATGGGGCTCTATGGGCGGGAATCGGATATGTCACCATCGGCATGATCTGGACCTTTATCACGGTTAAAACGGGCAGTCTGGAGATGTCCCTTGGCGGTCACGCTGCCAATAATATGTTTTTATTTATCTTTCTCACAGAGGATCATTCGGTGTACGGCGGCATTCCGTCGGTATTTACAACAGCAGCCGGGGGCTACGAAATATACGATTGCATATCGACTCTGGTGATCAATATCATCTTCGCATGGCTCGCGTTCCGTTTTGTGAAAAAAGAAAAGCAGCAGGCCGCCTAGGCTCTGCTGCTGATTTGTAAGGTGTTCATCGCTTCATCAATATCCGTCGTCGGCCTCCGGCAGGCGAAATTCTCACAAATGTAGACTGTTGTCTTTCCGTCGATCATTTGATAACCCGCGGCAAAGTCAGAAATGCCATCAAGCTCATCCGGATGTTCTGCGGCGAGAATCGTATAGGCGGGAGTGAAATGCTCCTGAAGCGCCTCAATGAAACGTTTTCTGTCCGGGTCATCTTTCCTTCCGAACACAACGATTTCTTTTTGCGGCATTGTGTGTGCCAGTACGCTTTGCATGAAGAAAGCGTTGCTGCTCGGATAGGCCTCTATTTCCCGTTTGAACACGGAAAACATCGCTTCGGCTTTTTCAATCAGTGATACATCACCCGTCAGGCGGCCGAGACGAAGCAGCTGTACGGCAGCCGCGCTGTTTCCGGAAGGCACGGCCCCGTCATAAACCTCTTTTTCCCTGACAAGAAGGGTCTCAGCATCATTCCCCGTAAAGAAGAAACCCCCGTGCCGTTCATCCCAGAACAGCTCCAGCATGCTTGTACATAACGTTTTCGCTTTCTGCAGATAAGACGGATGAAAA
The DNA here is from genome assembly GCF_036362845.1 of Bacillus sp. MT(2024). Classification (NCBI taxonomy): domain Bacteria; kingdom Bacillati; phylum Bacillota; class Bacilli; order Caryophanales; family Bacillaceae; genus Bacillus; species Bacillus sp. MT(2024). Next base: position 3,997,387 of record NZ_CP143632.1, on the reverse strand, counting down.
CCCGCTTCATACAGTTCAAGATAAGCCCAGATGAGAAAAGCGTAATCATCGATAAACCCTTTGTTTTTCACTTCGCCCTCGCGATAGCGGACCATGACGCGCCCGTCCGGCATGAGGTGCCGTTCGAGAAAGCGGATCGCTGTTTCCGCCATGCTGAGATAGTCAGGCTCGTGAAAGACCTTTGCGGCTTTTGCCAGCCCGGCAATCATGAGCGCGTTCCATGAGGTCAGCACTTTGTCATCTGTATGCGGATAGCTTCTGTTTTCACGCGCTTCCAGCAATTTTGTTCTTGCCTCTTCAAGACGTTCGCCCAGCTCATGTCCGGTGAGGCCGGTCTCTTCGAGGATGGCCTCACGCCGCGTGAAAATGAGGTGCGGGATGTTTTCGCCTTCAAAATTGCCTTGATCTGTGATGTTATACACCTTGCAATAAAGCGGGCCGAGTTTATCACCGAGAAGATTCATGATTTCTTTTTTGGACCATATGTAATATTTCCCCTCACGGCCTTCGGTATCAGCGTCTAAAGCTGAGAAAAAGCTGCCGTCTTCATGCATCATTTCCCGCTGAATAAACGTTACGATCTGCATCGCAATCTGTTTGTAGCGCTCATTACCTGTGACTTGATAGGCTTCCGTATAGGCGGTCAGGAGAAGGGCGTTGTCATACAGCATTTTCTCAAAATGCGGCACGAGCCATTCATTATCAGTCGAGTAGCGGGCAAATCCGAACCCGATGTGATCAAAAATTCCGCCGTTCGCCATGCCGTCGAGTGTCTTGGTTACGCCGGCCAAAGCCTGTTCCTTGCCCGTATAGCTGTAGTAGCGGAGCAGAAACATGAGCATATGCGGCATCGGAAATTTCGGAGCCTGGCCGAACCCGCCGTACACCGTGTCAAACCCGCCGGCCAGCTGGCGATACGTGTCATGAACCGCCTGTTCGCCAAGCATGCCCTCAGCCGGGTGAACCTTGACTTCAAGATGAGCGGCGGCGTTTTCAGCGATATCCTCGACATGCTGCCGGTCATTCGCAAACGTTTCGGACAGATGTTCAAGCACATCGATAAAGCCTGGACGGTTAAATTTGCTCGTCTTCGGAAAATACGTCCCCGCATAAAACGGCTTCTGATCTGGTGTGACGAACACGTTCAGCGGCCACCCGCCCTGCCCCGTCATCAGCTGGCAGATTCTCATATACACGGAATCCACATCAGGGCGCTCCTCACGATCAACCTTGATGGCTATGAATTTATCGTTTAACATACCGGCGATCTCTTCGTCCTCAAAGGACTCGTGAGCCATTACGTGACACCAATGACAAGTTCGCTAAGCTACCCGTACCCAATAGATAAAAGAACAGGTTTATTCTCTCGTTTCGCTTTTTCAAATGCTTCATCGCACCAAGGATACCAATCCACGGGATTATAAGCATGTTGGAGTAAGTACGGTGACTTCTCGTCGATTAATCTATTGGGTACTTTTTTATTTGGCATGGGATCACCTTCTTTCGTTCGTATTACCGTTGATATATCTTTACTGTACCATAAAGATGTGCAGTCTATTCTTTATTTGTTTCTGTCTAAAGAAAACTAGTCTGTAGTTGACAGAATGGACAAGGTGCCTGACAACTGATATAGAGCTATGCGCCTAATCCAAAAGCTTTCATAACAAAGATAACAACAGGCGGAATGATAAGTGACGGCAGAAGATTTAAGGTTTTACATTTTTTAATTCCCAAAATGCTTAACCCCGAGCTTAGTATCAGTATTCCGCCCACAATTGTTATTTCATTAATCATGTCTGCACTTAATGCACTCTCCATTACTTTTGCAAATAAATAGAGTGAGCCTTGCCAGGCAAATAACACAACAGCAGATAAGGCTATTCCAAAGCCAAACGCTGATGCGAGAACAATAGAAGTGATGCCATCCAACATACCGTTTGTAAGAAGATAAGTGGAATCATCATGGATCGCGGATTCAATGGGCCCTAATATCGACAATGATCCCATGCAAAACAATAAGATTGCAGTTGATAAGCCTTCAGCTAAGTTATTTTTAGAGAACTTGCTGACTAGATGGTTGAATCTAAGTTCCAAATTTACAAACTGTCCAAGTAGTCCGCCAACAGCTAAACTTACAATAAAAAGAATAGGGTATTTACTATCCGATAAATGCTGTGTAATGGCGTTTATTCCTAATCCAACTGCAACAAACCCCATCGCTTGCATAAGAATATCTTGATATTCACCTTTCATTCCTTTCTTGAATAGCCCTCCGAGTAAACATCCTGCGAAGATCATAAATGTGTTAAAAATTGTTCCAATCATGTGCTTTCTCCCCCAATAAAGTGTGCTTTTAAAAAAATAAACTCTCCAGTAACTAGAGAGTCAAGGGATTATTTAATGGGCAGCATGATTTCGGTCACATAATGATCCGGATTATTAGTAACACCATAATCAATTAACGTTATCTCAATGGAGTCGGCCGCTAACTCCAGATGATGCTTTTTCATATATGTCAGTAACTTTTTATAATATTGTTTGGCCTCTTTATGCGACCCCTTAAACCTGATTTGTAAATATTCATTTGATGGTAAGGTGATTACTGATGGGGGCAAATCATGCTCGTCTTCTAAGATCATAAAAATACTGGAGTAACGATCAAACTTATGCGCTTTTAGGTTTGACACTGAAATCGATAATCCAATCTTTCCTAAAAATATGTCTTCTTTAATAGTAAGATCATTTCTCAATTCTGTTAGAGAGTGTTCAATATCATGACCTAGAATATACTCATGCTGTAAATAAGCGACACGCAACTCCGGAAGTTTGATTTTTGTAATTTTGTCTAACGGTTTATTAACGGCATCTTCTATTTTGTTTAAACGGCGGGTGATCTTTTTTTCAATAAGCTCTAATTCCCTTTTTTTACGATCGATTTCGGTTTTTTGGTTTTTCAGTAATTGAATTAAGGTATCTGCATTGTGGGAATTATAAAAATCTAGGAGTTTGTTTATTGGCAAGCCTAAAGCCCGCAAATATTTGATTGTATCCAGTCTCTCAAACTGCTCTGTGGAATAGTATCTGTAGTTATTTTGCTTGTCTTTGTATGCAGGTTTCAAAAGACCGATCTCATCATAATATCTGAGAGTGGATATTTTGACGTGAAATAACCTGGATACCTCTCCGATAGAGAAAAAATTCTTCATGATCATAATCCTTCTGCTTTCATTTGTCTTAATAAACCTGTAAAAAATGGTTTTATCAACATTATAATATTCAGCAATTTAAAGATAAAGCATCCCCTCTGGATAGAAAAATTTTAATGGAGGGAATTGGAGAGGATTATATGGTAATCTGCGTGGCGTCAATGACACGTCGAATAGCCGATGCTGACAAGAACCGGCTTGTTTAAGCGTTTCGCTTTTTCGAAGGCTTCTTCTCCCCAAGGGTGCCAGTTTACGGGGGTGTGGGCGTGTTGGAGCAGATAGGGGGACTTCTCCGTGATTAAACTGTTGGGTTTACTATTGTTTGGCATGGGCTCACCTCTTTCTATTCATATTTGTATGTTTAACATACCACAATCCTCTAAAATAATTCATACACTCAACTTTGTGAACCACACCCAAGTCATTAAAAAGGAGAACGGCTTATGATTCTATTTTCAGGGTTAAACTTCATCCACCTTATTGCTTTTTAGATAAGAAATAAGGATTTAAAATCTTTATCATTTTATTTACTGTTAGATAAGTGAAACACACCCCAACGACTGTAACCATCCCGCCTGTCAGTGCAATAAACGCAGGTACTTCACCTAACCACACCCAAGAAATGGCCAAGGCTACGGCTGGTGTTAAATAAAGTGAAATGGCTGCTTCTGAAGCACCGACGAGTGAAGTTACATATGCAAGTGCAAAATAGGGCACAACCGTTGGTAATAAACCTAAGTAAACGATAGACAATGTTGAGTTCATGGAAGCGTTCAAAAACTCTTCCCCTAAGCCAGGCAGAAATACAAGCATAGGAATTGTCCCGCCCCAAATAGTGAATGTAACGAATGGAATAAATCCATATTTTTTTATATAGCGGGCTTGAAAAACGAAATAAATACTCTCCGAAAAAGCTGCCAGCAGGATTAACAAAATGCCGTTCACTGAATTTGTATAGTTTCCTGCCCCGAAAGAAATGATCGACACACCCAATAAACTTATGATAGAGCCAATCCATTTATAAAGCCCAAAATGTTCACCAAAAAACAGACGAGATAACATTGCAGAAAAAATAGGTGTCATGGTCACGAGTAAGCTCGCAACTCCAGCGCTGACTGTTTTTTCTCCGATATTCAGCAAAATGTGATATAGTGCAAAACCTAAAAATCCTAAAGAGAAAATAACAGGGATATCTTTCATGTCAGGTAAACGCATATGAGTCAAAACTGCAAAAACCACCAATGCCATTGACCCAATCAACAAGCGAAACAAAGCGAGGTGTTCCGGCGTGTAACTCTCAAGACCCGCGCGAATTCCCGGGAAAGCTGATGCCCACAACCCAATCATCAGACTGTAAGATATGCCGATTCGAACTGTTTTCTTTCTCATCTTTCTCACTCCTCTTTACAAAAACCAACCAGTTATTTAATGTTTTTCTATATTAATAAAGATTTGATGAGATGACTTCAACCAGTTAAATAGATTTTGACCCAACCACTTTAGTTTTTAAGGAGGATCCTTTTTATGAGCGCTCCAGAAGAAAAAAAGATGAGAAAGCTTCCTAAGTACATACAAATCATTCAATTTATAAAAGAGAAAATAGGAAATGGAGAATGGCCGATCGGAAGTAAGATTCCAAGCCAGCGCACGCTTGCCAAACACTTTGAGGTGAACAGGAGCACAGTCATTACAGCCTTAGAGGAATTGATGGCGGATGGATTAATCGAAGGCAGAATGGGCAAAGGGACAGTTGTTACGAACAATACATGGACACTTTTGGCTAAGAATTCCGCCCCCGATTGGGATCAGTATGTAACCTCCGGAATTCAGCAGCCAAGCCAAAAAATCGTTCAAGAGATCAATAAATCAGAATCAAATTCTGATCTTATACAGCTCAGTAAAGGAGAACTTTCACATGAGATTTTTCCTTTAGCTGTTATGAAAGAGACCATGGGAAAGGTATCTCAAAACATAGAGGCATTCGGATATGAGGAACCAAAAGGATATTTACCTTTGAGAGAGGCATTAAGCGGCTATTTAAGAACAATCGGCATTCAAGCTTCTCCTTCTTCCATTCTTATTGTTTCTGGAGCGCTGCAAGCCTTACAGCTTATATCAATGGGGCTTTTACAAAGGGGATCGACCGTTTATCTTGATCAGCCTTCCTATCTTTATTCATTACACGTCTTTCAATCAGCCGGTATGAAGCTGACTGGAGTTCCTATGGATCATGATGGACTTTTGCCGGAACATATCCGCATGGCAAGGGGGGAACGGGGGAGGGCTATCTTATATACAAATCCTTGTTTTCATAATCCGACAGGTATTTTAATGTCAAAAAAGAGACGAGAAGAAATCCTTGCGGCAAGTGAGAATACACAGCTTCCCATTATTGAAGATGACATTTATCGTGAGTTATGGATAGATGAGATTCCTCCAGATCCTATTAAAACAATTGATAAAAATGGGCATGTGCTTTACATAGGCAGCTTATCGAAAACATTAAGTCCGGGCTTGAGGATTGGATGGATCGTCGGGCCGGAACCAGTGATTGAACGTTTATCCGACATAAAAATGCAAACAGATTACGGCTCCAGTTCGTTATCCCAGAGAGTAGCGGCTGAGTGGTTTATATCCGGTGAATACCAGCAGCATCTAGAACAGGTGAGAAGTCAATTAAAGGTGAGAAGAGAATTGGCCTTGAGTGTTTTAGAAACTCATTTGAAAGATGTGGCGACATGGAATATCCCAAAAGGAGGATTCTTTGTCTGGGTAAAAATATTGCCTTCCATATCCATGAAATTACTTTATACCAAAGCCTTATCAAAAGGGGTTCTGCTCAATCTCGGCAGTATCTATGCTGAGGAAAAAGGGAATTATATTCGCTTATCATATGCTTATGCATCTCTTGAAGACCTTCAAAAGGGAATTTATGAATTGGGTTTGATGATTAAGGAATTGGCAAGCAGATAAATTTAAAAGACAGCGGCATACCGGAATTTAAACTGCATGGTTCGTTTTAAACTTGGCGAATCGGGATGCAGTGAGTGACAAGGCAGGGATAGATAAGAAAGTTAAAGGAGGTCAGAATATTCTAATCTCCTTTAACTTCGGTCAATCTTGCATCCTTAATATACTAAAGATTAAAAAGGAAGAAGTCCGGCCGTTTGTTATTCGGTTAAGCCAGCTCTTTTGTCATTAAGACATGCGGGATGCCGTCTTCCATAAATTCCGGTGAATCTGTCTGATAGCCCAGTTTGTGATAAAAGCCTTCCGCATGTGTTTGTCCATGCAGTTTACATTGGGTGATGCCTTTTTCTTTTACCATGTTTTCTAATTCGCTTATGATTACTTTGCCCAACCCGTATTTGCGGTAAGGTTTCAGGAGGCAGATTCGTTCGAGCTTGCCTGTATGGTTTACGATGCGGACCCGTCCTGTGCCGGCAGGCTGATTTTCATGATAAACCAAGACATGCCCGCACTGTTCCTCAAGCGTATCGAACTGATCAAATTCATCGGATTCAGGTACTTGCTGTTCCTCAATGAATACTGCTTTTCTAATCTCAAGCGCTGCTTGCAAATCAATTTCCGTTGTTATTCTTTTTATCCTCATGATCAATCAATCCTTTTCACATATTAATCTGGACTGCACGGCTTGCTTGTGGTCTTATAGAAGTAACGATAAAACAATTATATTGCAAATGCAACAAAAACATGAAAGGTTTGAAAAGATATGACTGATATTTTGCGGGAAATCGGCATGATCGCACGGGCATTGGATTCCATCAGCAATATTGAATTTAAGGAATTAGACTTAACAAAGGGGCAGTATCTCTATCTTGTGCGTATATGTGAAAACCCGGGAGTGATACAGGAAAAACTGGCGGAAATGATTAAAGTTGACCGAACAACAGCGGCGAGAGCGATCAAAAAACTGGAAATACAAGGATTTGTTGAAAAGCGTCCTGATGATCAAAATAAAAAAATAAAAAAACTGTTCCCGACCGAAAAAGGGAGAAAGGTTTATCCGTTATTGCAAAGAGAAGGAGAGCACTCTGCGGAAGTAGCCCTGTCCGGCTTTACGTCTGAGGAAAAAGAAACCATTTTCAGCCTTCTTCAGCGGGTGAGAAAAAATATAGAGCATGATTGGGAATATGTGAAGAAGGGAAACAAAAGAGACTATTAATGGATGATAATTCCTTTTACTGAATGATTGCGTTGTGAATGATTAAAGTCATAAATGGATACGTTATCTGTGAAATCTCCTTCCTCGGTTCCTGCTTCAACTAGCCGATAGGCTTATTTTTAACGAAAAGTATCAATTATGGTATATTTAAATAAGACAAAATAATTGAAGCGGGGAATGATATGAGTACAATCGAAAAACAAAGACGTAAGAAATTCAGAGCGAAATCAATCGTACGGGTCATCATGGTCATCATCGGCGGAATTATTGCCGCGTATGGACTGGAAACCGTACTGATTCCGAATAGTGTATCTGACGGCGGTGTAACCGGGCTCAGCATTGTCGGTTCACAGCTGTTTCATTTGCCTCTTGGGATCTTGATTGCGGTGATCAATATACCGTTTGTCTGGTTAGGATATAAGCAAATCGGGAAAGGTTTTGCGTTTCTATCAATTATCGGTATTGTCTCACTTGCCGCGGGCACGAGTTTTTTCCACCACACGCCGGCTATCATTGAGGGAGATACCCTGTTAATCACCGTTGTCGGCGGGATTATTCTCGGCTTGGGAATGGGATTGGCATTGCGCAACGGCGGCGCCTTAGATGGAATTGATATGCTGGCTGTGCTTCTGTCACGGAAATTGCCGTTTGGCACGAGCGATCTCATTTTATTTTTAAACATTTTTGTGTTTATTTTTGTTTCTTTTGTATTCGGGCTGCAAGGCGCATTGCTTTCCGTCATTGCTTACTACATCGCATCCAAGGTGATCCATGTGGTTGAGGAAGGCTTAAGCGGTTCTAAAACATTTCAGATTATCACCAACGAGCCTGCATTAATGGTAGAGACCATTCGTGAAGAATTGGGCCGGAGCGCTACGTATAAAGAAGCATACGGCGGTTTTTCTCATGAAAAATTCAAAGAAATCACATGTGTCATCAACCGTTTGGAAGAAACCAAACTGAAGGAAATTATTAATGACATTGATAATCAAGCCTTTGTGACGGTATATGATGTCGCTGAAGTAAAAGGCAGTAATTTCAGAAAAATCCATAATCATTAAGAAGGAGCTGCCGTTCACCGGCAGCTTTTTTTAAAAAAGGAGAAAACACTTGCAAAAAAAGAATAACGGATGTATATTGTTGATATATCAAACATTGACTAGTCAATTAATTGCGCAAAAGAAAGTAGGGATGGGTTTTGACAGCATGTTGTTCAGAGGAAGGCGAGATTTTGTATCAGCTCCAATCACTGCACAAAGTGATCGGCACGAAGTTTGAAGCGTGCACCGGAATCAGCCAATCCCGCCTTGAGCTTCTCGCCGTGCTTTTTTACGTCGATGAGATCAGCCAAAGCGATCTTCAGAAAAAGGTGAATATTGACGGCGCAGCCGTGACAAGACACTTGAAACAGCTTGAAGCCAAAGAAATGGTCACAAGAAGGCGGAAGCCCGAGGACAACCGAATTATACTTGTCCGGCTTACTGATCAGGGGCGGGAGAGAATTGAGGCTTCCAAAAAGGAGAAAGAGCGTTTCATAAAGGAAATGCTTGCCGGTGTCAGCGAGGAAGAACGCAGTATGTTAAAAAACGTATTGTCGCAGATGCAGAATAATATAGAAAATATGAAAGCATAGGAGTGTATTACACATGAAAACAGAACTGAAAACAAACGATTTTATGGACATTATGAAAGGCCGCCGTTCCATTCGGAATTACGATCCGGCCGTAAAAATCAGCAAAGAAGAAATGACTCAAATTCTTGAAGAAGCAACGACAGCGCCGTCTTCAGTCAACGCGCAGCCATGGCGTTTCCTCGTCATTGACAGCCCTGAAGGAAAAGAAAAACTCGCGCCGCTTGCCAGCTTTAACCAAACACAAGTCAGCACATCATCTGCGGTGATCGCGGTTTTCGCAGATATGAACAGTGATGACTATTTAGAAGAAATTTATTCAAAAGCGGTCGAACTGGGCTACATGCCGCAGGAAGTAAAAGACAGACAAATCGCTGCTTTGACGGCGCATTTTGAAAAACTGCCGGAGCAAGTGAACCGTGAAACGATTCTGATCGACGGAGGTCTCGTTTCCATGCAGCTGATGCTTACAGCACGTGCGCACGGCTATGATACAAACCCGATCGGCGGCTTTGATAAAGAAAAGATTGCCGAGGTTTTCGGAATGGATAAAGAGCGTTATGTACCGGTCATGCTGTTATCAATCGGAAAAGCGGCAGACGAAGGATATGCTTCCTACCGTCTTCCTATCGAAACAATCGCACAATGGAAATAAGGTTGAAGTGAAGCTGAGAGGAGAGGGACAGTGGACATAATTGCGGCTGTTTTCGTCGGAATTGTAGCTTTAGAACATATATTTATCATGATACTTGAAATGTTTTTTATCAATTCGAAGGCTGCCAAGCGGTCTTTCAAATTGCCAAAGCATTTAGAAGGTGACCGGAATGTAGCGGTCATGTTTGCAAATCAGGGTCTGTATAATGGATTTCTGGCTGCCGGCCTCATTTGGGGACTGATCCTCGGAGCTGATCCGATTGGCCATATGATTCAAATGTTTTTCGTTATTTGTGTGGTCATCGCGGCCATTTTCGGAGGCTTTACTTCAAACAAATCAATTATCGTAAAACAAGGACTTCCGGCTGTTCTAGCGCTTATTTTTCTTTTATTGGCGTAGCAGACGGAGTGAGGGCTTCCGGAAAGGAAGCCCTCTTTTTTTATTCTGTTTTGAAAATCATTTCTTATATACATCACTATAGATTGGGGAATGTCAAATCAGCGGGGGCAAGCAATGGATTGCAGTCGCTTGGAATGAGTATGGTTCCGGATGTGATCAGCTCGTTTCAACACATATATCCTTATGTCAATTTTCAGTTGAACCAAGCGTCAAATCAGCTGTCACTCCTTCTTAATTGTTATTTGCTGAAATAGATGGAGCGGACTCCATGTCAATCTGTTTTTTTGAAAAAAAGCTGATCGGCAAATATGGTATGATTTACATAATCAGGGAGTGGGGTTGCAGAGGATGAATACGAAGAGAGCGTATTACGCTATTTTATACAGCCAGACCGCTATCAACTTGGGGTTTTCACTTTATACGATGGCCGTTATCTTGTTTTTGTTTACAAAAACCGGTTCGACAGCGATGGCCTCTCTTATGACGCTCGTCAGCATTGTATGCCGCGTATTGGGCAGCGCCGTTTTGCCGCTGGTCACCGGCCGGTTCACGCTTCGTTCTTTGTTAATCAGTTCTCAATTGATACAGATCACACTGTTAGTCTGTTTGTTTTTTGTCATCCAAACCGGTTCATCCGCATTCTTTTTTCTGCTGTTTTGTCTGATCGGAGGCATTTCTTTTTGCAACGGATGGTTTGCTCCGATAAAAAGCGCGCTGATTGGGGAAATCATTCCTCCTGATCGAAGGGCGAAAGCGAACAGTTTATTATCTGCGGCGGATCAGACCGTTCAGTTTGCGGGGTGGTCTTTGGGCGGCGTCATCATAGCGTTCCTGGGAGAGAGCGATACAATGATCGTCACTGTCATGTTATTGGTTTCTTCGGTGTTAGGCATCATTCTGTTTCTTCGAGTACGCATGTGTGCGCCGGCAGCAGTCAGGGAACGTTCCCTTTTTGCAGATGCGGCAAGCGGCTGGGTGTATTTATTTCAGCAAAAACAGCTCAGGGTTCTCATTGTGATGGATGTGATCGAATCGTGGGCAGGCATGATATGGATCGGGTCTGTGTCCTTAACTTATGTGCATGACGTCCTTCATAAAGGAGAGGCCTGGTGGGGGTATGTCAACGGAGTCTATTATGCAGGGACGATGATCGGAGGACTGATCATCTATAAGTTATCCGGTAAGTTTCAGCATCATCTCATTCCGCTTATGCTGACGGGAGCCTTGGCATATGGAATGTTCACGTTTATTTACGGGCTGATCACAAGCGCCGTTACGGCCCTTTTTCTGGTGCTGTGTATGGGGCCGGCTTGTGTATTACGAGATCTCACGCAGGAAACATTACTTCAAAACATCACGACCGAAAAGACACGGGTCCATATATTAGCGGCGAGATCAGCTTTAGTTCAGTTCATTTTTATGTTTTCCATTATCGGAACGGGGATTATCTCAGATGTATTCGGCGTGCGGTTTATTTATATTGGCGCAGGCCTTCTCTTATTAATTTCGGCTTTTATCGGATTTTCTCAGCTGCGAATGAAGAAAATGGTACAGAGCGGCATGTAGTGTAGTATAATTAGGAACGTACGTTCTATATCGAGAGAGGAGAGGGTAATGTGGGACATCTGGCACTGCAATTGTATGATTATCATCTTTGGGCAAATCAGCAAATATTCACCCGGCTTAAAGAGCTTCCGGAGGATGTGTACCGTAAGGAGATTCAAAGTGTCTTTCCGTCGATAGCCGGTGTATTGACTCATGTGTATCTGTCCGATAAGGGGTGGTTTGATGTGTTCTCCGGAGAGCGTCTGGAGGATACGCTGAAATCAGCTGAACAGCAAAAAGGGGACATCTTGTCTAAAGAGATAGAAGAGCTGGAAGATCTATTTTTGGAATTATCAGACCGGTATCAACTATTTTTGCAGAAGGAGGAAAATATCAGCCTCCCCCTTGAAATAGAGCATCCGTCAGGTGACATCATGAAAACCGCAGCTGCCGATATGATCCTACATGTTGTGAACCACGGAACGTATCATCGCGGGAATATAACAGCCATGCTCAGACAGATGGGGTATGCTTCTGTGCCGACGGATTACGGTATTTATTTATATATAAACAAAAAGTAAACAAGACAGCCCACGCGGCTGTCTTGTGATATCCGTAAAAAAGCCAAATCATATGAGTGATTTGGCTTTTTCGTTTGCTATGCCATGTTTTGCAGCCGTTCTAAACTGTTTTTCCAATTCGCTTCAAGCGCTGTAAAAGCAGCGGCGGCATCTTGCTGTTCTAATGCGTGAATGATATCAGAGTGTTCATTATATGATCTGTTTAAAGCGCCGTTTTCACTGAAATAGCGGATTTCCAGTCTCTGAATTTTGACTTTCAGGCTTACAAGCAATTTGTGAAGTTCAGCGTTGTCCGCAAGCAGAATGATGCGATGGTGAAATGTATTATCCGCTTCCAGAACGGCCATTTTATCGCCGTCTTTCATCGTTTGAAGAAGATTTTCATTCAGCTGTTTCAATTCTTGAATCACGGCATCGTCCATACGCGGGAGGGCTTGCTGCAATGCGAGTTTCTCAAGCGTCCAGACGATGGAATACAAGTTTTCCGCTTCTTTTAACTCAATCGGAGCGACAAGCGTCCATCTGTTCGCTTTTGTTATCACCAAGCCGTCATCTTCCAGCCGCAATAAGGCTTCCCGTATCGGGGTGCGGCTGATTCCCAATGTTTCCGACAAATCCTTGTCCTTTAACTTTGTTTCCGGTTTGAGCTTGCCCGTTATGATCCAGTTTCTGAGTGTGCGATACACTTCGTCCCGCATGATGGTTCTTTTCAGCACAGGTTCTTTGTTTTGATTATCCAATGGAACACCTCATGAATCGTAGTATACATATTTGCATTTTACCACAGTCCGGGCGCCGGTTAGAAATGAAGAGGGACGTCTAAGGATGAATCGAACCGAGATGCTTCATCTCAATATGCTGAAAGTCAGCGGAGCCGCCTTCAGAAAAGAGCGTGATTCCCTGATCTTCGTGTTTTGGGAACACTTCATTTGTCAAAACGGTTTTTCCGTCGTCTGCAAATACTTCAATACTGGTTTTATCTACGAGAATTTTCAGATGAACGCGCCCTTTGTTTCCGTCAAATGGGGCTTTGCTTTCGACGTATGCGCCGGTTTTATCAGGCTGGTCTGTAAACGATCTGTTCACATAGGCACAGCCGTCTTCTGCTGAAATACCGACATCAATATGCCGGCTTTGGTCTGCTGATTCTCTGAGTCTGACGCCTGCATTTTTGATATCTGACCAAGCGATATCCATATCAAGCTGATATGTGTTACCTTTGATCGGCAGTGTCTCTGAACCGTTCACCTGTTTGTGTTCTATGCTGTCAGTTGAAGAGGTTAATTGGTTCAATGCTTCAACCGGCTCTGACACAAGGCTGTATGTGCCGCCGTCCTGCTGCTGAAGGCGGATTTCACGGACGATAGAATCCGTGCCGTTAAAGCCGTTTTTTAGTGTCGGTGTTTCATTCGGATAATCCCAATTGTTCATCCATGCCAGCGCATAGCGTTTTGTCAGCGGATCTTCGCTATTACCGTCTTCAAATGTGACGCCGCCGTACCAGTCAAAGCCGTAATCGAGCCATTGCGGTTCTTCTTGATCGGCGGTAAATTCCTTCCCGTCAAAGTTTCCGGTCCAATACGCGTACGTATTCGGTTTGCCTGCGGGTTTGCCGTTTGCGCTTGCGCCCAGAACCCATTTGGCTGTTCCGTCATCTGCACGCATCATATAAAGGTCGGGGCATTCGACGAGGCCGATCTGCTGAGTGATAAAGCCGCCCGTGTATTTCCAATTTTTTAAATCGGGTGATTCATAAAAACCGATTTTTTCTCCTTCGGCCATGGCCATCACCCATTTGTCATCCTGTTCATCCCAGATTACTTTCGGGTCCCGGAAATCCTTAGTTCCCGGGTTTTTCATAACGGGCTGATCACTATAGGAAGTAAACGTTTTTCCCTTATCCGTGCTGTACCATAAATATTGTTCCTGGGCTTTTGTTTTGGCAGTCGGCTGCGTTGTGACGGCGACCAGCGCGTTTTTGCCGAAGCCCGCCGTGTTGTGTTTATCAATGACGACAGAACCGGACCATATATCGCCGTTTTCGTTGGTGTATTTCGGAATAGCCGTGCCTTCGTCCGTCCAGTGCACCAAGTCCTCTGATACGGCGTGCCGCCATTCTGTGCCGTTGCCGTTCGGGTAATCCCGATTATAAAGATAGTAGTAATGATATTTCCCCTCGAAAAAAATGGGCTTTTGAGGGTCGTTTTTCCATTTGTCCGGGGTCGTAAAATGATACGCCGCCCGGTAATCCTTCTTATGCTCCGTGTTTGTGTCAGAGGAATTGTGGGTTTTGTTCGGCAGTAAGCCGACAAACAGGAACGCACCCAAAAAGATCAATATTACAACGGGCCATTTTCGAGCCATGATTGAGTTCACCATCTTGTTGAGAAATAAAAGAAAATGCCAATGAAGTATCGGCATTTTCTTTTTGTTGTTATTAGTTGTTAACCGTAAGCTGTCCTTGTTCAAGGATGCTGTTTTTAACAACGGATGTTTTCTTGCCTTTGATGTTCATTAAGAAGCTTGGCGCAAATGTCGCCTTTTTATCCTCAAAGAAGCCTCTGTTTGTCATGTAGCTTGTGATCACGACATTGTTGCCTTTGGCTTGCGGCACTGCGAAGTGAGAGTAAGTGAACGTTACATCGTTAGGATCAAGACCCATTTGCAGGACAAGACCAGTTTTGTTCAGCGGCTTGTAAGGACCTGTTAAAGAGTTTGATACATAACCAAGCATGTAAATATCGTTTGAGTTAATACCGTCGATCGTCATTTTTGAACCGCGTGAATCAGTGAACAGGTACCATTTGCCGTTCATTTTGAAAACATTCGCGCGCTCGATTTCATCAGTTACCGTGTTTGAAGTGATCAGCGGCTTCATGACTTTTTTCAATGTGTAATCATCGTTTAACTCTACCATACCGAGGGCGCCGTTCGCTAATTCAGCATCGCGTTTTTTAGCGCTTTGCTGAAGCTTCTGACTTTCTTTACGGAAGAAGTTTGTGCTGCCGCCGTAGTACGCTTTGTTAAATAAAGATTCTTCGCCTTGGTATCCGTTTTCTGTTCCCGTGTTGGCTTCGAATACAAGGTATTTATGGCCTTTGTCTTCAACGTAGTGAGGGTCTCTCAGCGTATGGTTGTCGCCGGATGTATAGTTCCCTTCATCGATAAACTGCTGAACGTTTTGATATGTTTTTCCGTCGCCGTCAAAAATCGTTTTATGATCTTCGACTCCGTTGATCTTGAGCGTGTCATCAGATTTTGACACATTTACCTGCGCCGTTGTCAGGCTTTGTTTGCCGTAATGTTTACCGGAAAAGTCAGTGTAGAATAAACGGATTTTTCCGTCAGATGTAAAGGTTGCAGAACCGGACCATTCTTGTGTCTGTTCTTTCAGGATTTCATCGTTGGCGTCGAACTTATCGCTGTCTTTAAAGACACGGCCCGCGTTTTTCCAGCTGTCGATCGAGTTGTCGCCGACTTTTTGATAAAACATGTAGATGGATGTGTCATCAGCGTCTTTCGGGCTTCCGGCAAGAGCAAACACGACGTGATAGCCGTTGTATTCAGCTACTGTTCCGTCAGCGTTTTGGAGCGGCCAGCTGTCCCACACATCCAGTCCTTTCGCGGACTCGATATTTTTAATTGTTGATTGGTCGAATTGAGGCACTTGGTATTTTTCACTTTGCTGCTGTTTAGGGATCTGCAGCATATCATGGCGTGTGATATGAGAGACGCCGTACGTTTCTTTGTAAGGTTTTTGGGTATTTTCTTTCGCGAAGGCTTGAGTCGCTCCCCCTGCCAGAAGTGCAGTCGTAAAAGTTAGAACTGTGGCTCGTTTTGCAAATTTTTTGATGTTCATGTTCATGTCTCCTTTTGTATGTACCTTTTTTTGCGATCTGCCGATTCGATCCTCCTGCATTCATGGATGGCAGGTTTGTTACAGAAAAAAAGACCTAAAATATGTATGGGGTGACGCCAAAGAATACACTTTGCCCTTAACACATTTTAGGTCTTGCCTGCTTTATCAGTAACAATCCTGCATGATTTACTTGTCGACATCATTCTATTAGACTCTGATTCTATTGACAACTGGTCTATTTTCCTCTTTTGGATGATAGTAAAATGAAAAAAGGCCTTTTAATATATGGGTAATTGAGACTAAGGGGTGCTCTGGGCCTAGGAAAAAACCTCTCTAAAAAAGAGAGGTTATTTTTTCTTGATAGATAATAAAGCGATGGTGGCTAAAATCAGCAAAGTACCCAGCCATTCTGATATTCCGAAGGGAACATGCAGCCAGATAACAGCTAAAAAAGCTGCCGACAGCGGCTCTGCACAGGCAAGCAGGCTGGTTTCAGAGGCACTCAGATATTTCAGGCTTTCCAAGTAGCAATAAAAAGCGATGAGCGTTCCGAAAATGATGATAAACACAATCGCGGCATATGCAGGAAAGGACCACTCGCCTTCAAATGTCCAGGGCGGGCGGATCAAGCTGAGGGCGGCTCCGCCGATCAGCATGCCCCATCCGACAACAATGGCGGATCCCCATTTCTTCAGCAGACGATGCGGCTGAAGGGTGTAAAACGCCAGTGCAAACGCCGAACTGATTCCCCAAAAGACGGCCAGACCGGATATGGACAGGCTTCCGGCATTCCCGTGCGTGACCAAAATGAATGTGCCGGCAACCGCCAATAAGACGGCGAGCAGTTCTTTTCCCGAAGGAATTCTCTTTGCGCGAATCGCTAAAAAGCATGTAATGATCGCCGGCCCTAAATACTGAAGAACGGTAGCAGTTGCCGCGTTGCCGTACTCAATTGCCGCGAAGTAGGTGTATTGAACGCCTAACATTCCGAAAATCCCGAATAAAAGAAGGGGAATTCTGTCCCGTCTGTCTTTCCAAACAGCCCATATCCGTCCTTTTTCTTTGCGGTACGCGATTCCGAGCAGAAGCGCCCCTGACACCAGAAGGCGCACCGAAGTCAGCCATTCTGTATTAAAATGGCGGTGCTGGAACAGATACTGGGCAACTGTTCCCGAGACCCCCCATAAGATAGCTCCTGTAAGCACAAGCCAAATGCCTGTTGTTCGTGAATAAGAAAGAGCAGCGTGTTTTTCCAGGATAGACACCCCCGATTCTGATGTTGTGACAGCAACTTACAATAATTAGGAAAACGAACGCCTTATATGTGATATATTATATATTGTATATTAACAGGAGTCAAAATAATTTTAAAGTAAGCGCTTACGAAACGGCTGTCTGATGAACGAGCTGTAAAAAAAACACCCCGGCTGGTTGCCGGGGTGTCAGGCTGTCGAGATTTTCTCGACAGCCTCAAGCAACCATTTCGGTTGCTTTTTTGTTTCAGCGTTTTATATTGAAGGATAGTTCGTGATCTTTCAATGCATCCCCACTATTACCCTCGATATGTCTAATCTTCAGTTTGAAGTTTTTATTCTTTTCAAATTCTGACTTCTTAAGCAAGAATACTAAATATTTATCGCCTCTTTGCCCGCTCTTAACATCCCCAGAATCGCTCTCTAACGAACCTTGGTTCAAATAATGCATAGCATCAGTATCTAAAAATGCACTAAATTGATTGATTGGTAATGAATCACTTGATCCGTTTTTGACTGTCATCTTGACTGTAACTGCAACAATGTCTTCATTGCCGAAACCTCTGAAAGAGTTTTTGAATGAATCAGTTGGATCTAATTTTGTAAATTGTACGCCTGTCAATGTAAGCTCAATATTATTCTGAGACTGTTTCTCGTTAATTTCATTTTTCTGTTCCAGTAACGTTTTTTCAGCAATGTTTTTGGTAACAATCTGATCATCAAAGAACTTGTTATCACTTTTTTGTTTTTTAGCGGAAGCACCTGATAAAGGTAAATCAACGATTTGTTTTTCTCCCAAGTGTTCTCTCATCATAGAATCTTTAGAAGCATTAGAGACTACCAGTTTTGATTTTTCTTTAACAAGAATTTCATATTTTTCTTTCGATAATTCATATTGAATGAATCCAGTTTTAGATTCCCCTTTATCGTAGTATGCTGGATTACTTGGCGTACCATCTTTTTTAGGCTTTACCCTGTCTGTTTCATCAACTAAACTGACGTCCGGTTGTTTCGTATTGTATTCATCTTTCCCCTGAACTGCCGGATTGTTGAAATAAGCCTTGCCGCCTGTCTGGTTTTCTACAGTGGCTTTAAGTGTTATTACATATCCTTCTTTATCTCCGTCAAAACTGTACGGCTCGTTTTCAGCATTCTTCACATGAACCACTTGATACTGAGATACCTTGAATTTAAATCCATCGAAGTTCAGATCGATTTTCGGATCTGCGTTATTGAAAATGACATCTGCTTGCCCTTTAGTTGAATCTGCAATATAAGAATTCAAAACACCATTTTTTGCAGTATCGCCGCTTGAACTCTCCGAAGATGTTTTATCTGTAAAAGAGGCATTATTTTCTTTACTCTTTGATTCAGATTGTGATGTTGTTTCGACTTTTTTCTCAGCTTTCTTTGTTGAACCGTCATCATGATTACCGCAAGCAGATAGTAATAATGCAGTTGAAAGAACAGAAATTACCCCCATTTTTTTCTTCAATTTTATAATCCTCCTATGACAATCAAAATAAAAAGCTACTGTTCGGATCAGTAGCTCAAACTATAATAATCAAGGTTAAAAAATCTTATCCGGTCATCAAAATGATCTTAATACATGGACATAAATTTATAATTTACAGTTTTCTTAGTGCCCGTGTTGGTAAGTTTGAATCTATAACTCGCAGAGTAGCTTTTTGATGCCTTGTTATAATACATACTCGTTTTCCCTTTTTTCTTAGCGTAAAATGTTTTTACATTTTTCCAACCTTTACTTGTCTTCTGTTGAAGAACAGCTTGGATTTTTCCACTTCCTGATCCATTAGCTGTTAAGAAACCAGACACTTTGCCTTTATAATATGGATGGAATACTGGAGTATATGTGTAATTTTTAAAAGAACCTGAATGCCAGTATTCAGTCCAAAGTCCACCTGTTTTTTTCCAGTCTTTAGCTTGTGCTTTGTTATTCGCAAGGTCAACGGCTGTAAAGCTTGTCAATGCAATAACCAAAGCGGCTAATATCATAATTAACTTCTTCTTCATTAAGTAATACCTCCTATGTCAATATGGTTCATTAATCATCACTTTAAATATAATAATAGTAATCAGAAGATTTTACATCCGACTAAAATACTAAAATTTGGAGATATTTACGTATTTTCGGACGGAAAATGACAAAAGACTCGTTTCTTTAAGTCTGTTTTTGCATTTCGCCATAGGTTAACAGTCGTTAAATTTGAACCTTCATCTCTGGTATGTGGTTATATTGGTCTAATCAAGGTGTTAAGGAAAAAATGCTGCGTTATTGCGGATCAATTATAGAATTCCCCTAGATAAAGCTGGAAAAAGGCTTTTTCTCTTGTATTTGCTGTCGAATTACCGTTCTGTTATTTAATCATGTTTGCTTTTTAAACCGCTCAGAAACGAATCTGAGCACGTTTAGAGGTAGTCCTTCCAAACCATTATCTTAGACTCTATCCTTAAAAAAAGGCTGTTGTCTATGAGATCCGGTCACTCCACAGCATTCAGAACAGCGGCACTTTTCTAAGTTCCCTTCTGCTCCATAGCGCTATTTATTGCTTTAAATGAAAACCCCCTAATGATATGGCTAGGGGGCAATTCTTAGAAAAACAAACGCCTCACTCTTGATATACTACATATCAAAATGTGATGGGTGAGCGCTTACAAAAAAAGACCGTAAAAAAACACCCCGGCTGGTTGCCGGGGTGTTTTGGTTATTCTGCAATCGCGTCTGTTAAAACAGGAACGACTTGTTTCTTTCTGGATACGACTCCTTTTAAAAGAGCCGTGTTGTTTTCTAACGTCACGTTGAATGCTTTTTCAACTTTTGACGCTTGATCACCGATGGCGAGCGCAAGGGAATCGTTTTCTAAAATATCCGTAATCACGAGAAGGAACAGGTCAAGGTTCTTCTCAGCAATTACTTTTGAAAGAGCCGCTTCTAATTCCGGCTGCCGCTTTTTGACATCTTCAATATCAACTGTGTTGACTTGGGCGATTTCGACTTTTTTGCTGCCGAGCGTGAACTCTTTCGCATCAAGAGAAATCAGTTCTTCCACAGTTTTTTTGCTTAAGTCGGCGCCTGCTTTCAGCATGTTTAAGCCGTACTCTTCCGCATCTACGCCGGCAATTTCAGCAAGCTCTTTTGCCGCTGCGATATCCTGCTCCGTGCAAGTCGGAGATTTAAATAACAGAGAGTCGGAAATAATTGCTGAGAGCATGAGGCCCGCAATTTCTTTCTCGATTTTCACGTTATTTTCTTTGTACATTTTGTTTAAGATCGTAGCCGTACAGCCGACCGGCTCAGCACGATAGTAAAGAGGTTCCGCTGTTTCGAAGTTGGCGATACGGTGGTGGTCGATCACTTCAAGAACCTGAACGTCTTCGATATCCTTGATGCTTTGCTGGCGTTCATTGTGGTCAACAAGGATGACGCCGTTTACTTCGTTTGCGGCAGTTTCCACCAAACGCGGGCTTTCCTGCTTGAAATAATCAAGCGCGTATTGTGTTTCGCCGTTGACTTGTCCAAGGCGGACGGGCTCAGCATTGAAGCCGAGTTTATTTTTTAGATCAGCGTAGGCAATGGCAGAGCAAATGGTATCTGTGTCTGGGTTTTGATGTCCGAAAATAAGAATTTTTTCCATAATAACTCCTTGTCCTTTTTTGTAGTGTAAACAATCTTTTTATAGTTTAACACGTCTTGCGGAGGGTGTAATCTTCAAAACCTTAAAAATTGATGTGAAAAAGAAGCATTTTTGTTGAGCGGTGAGGAGGATTGCGAGTAAAATACTGGGTAAGTCAGATGCTAATCAGCATATAGTATCAAAAAAGGTACTATGGAGGATGAAAAATGAACATATATCCGAATAAAGAAGGTTGTCCGGTTGAACTGACGCTTTCCGTTATCGGCGGAAAGTGGAAGGGTATTTTGTTTTATCATATGATCGGCGGAAAAAAGCGGTTTAATGAGTTTCGGCGCATTTGCCCCAGCATTACACAGCGTATGCTGACGCTTCAGCTTCGCGAGCTTGAGGCGGACGGCATCGTGCATCGCGAGGTATATCAGCAGGTGCCTCCAAAGGTGGAGTATTCTCTTACCGAATTCGGCAGGTCGCTGGAACCGATCGTTTTGCAAATGAAGAAATGGGGAGATGCCAACCGGGAGTTTCTCGAGACATACCGGGAAAAAACGTCGCCTCAAGATCAGTCCGCTCAAAAATAAGAAGCAGCAAAGGATTAAATTCCTTGCTGCTTTTTTTTATTTCATCGCGATGGCCTTTCTGGCGTTGCGCACGTCATTCTTCAGCAATTCGCTCAGATTGTAAGCCGGATATTGACCGCGTTCTTCCATATACTCAAAGACCATTTGATGCCACTTGATGGCCGCGTTTAAGTGCTTGACGAAAACGTGCCTTAATTGAGGTGTGGCCGTCTCTGTAATGGCTCCGGCGTAATTGCGGACAGACGTTTTGGCCATGATCAGCAGGCCGCCGCTGTAAAAGGAGGAATCAGCGCGCTCTTCTGTTTCATCCTCACGAAAAGCGGGAGCTTCAGGGAAGAAAGGAAGCAGTTCACGCAGATTTTGTTCCAGCGAATGGATGGAAAATCTGTAAAGCTGTTTTAATCTGGCATCGCTTACGTCTCGCTCTGTTCTTTTTAATTTCACAAGTCCGTTTGCCTGGAAAGCCACTAACTCATGCAGTTCTAACGTTTCATGCCATGCTAATGTTCTCCGCTCGGTCATGGTGTAAGAATCTCCTTTATCCTTCATTTTCACTTTCAGCATATGCCCCGGTCCCGATGTTGTTCCTGATGTTTTGAAGTTTCCAGAAAGGGAAACTCAATGTAAAGGAAATACGAAATAGAGGTGAAACTATATGTGGGACATGATAAAGAACTTCTTCCTTTTCAGCAGCGGGGTTTTACAGGCGACCACTCTCTTACTTATCGTTATCGTCTTGTTATATGTACGAAAAACCAAAAAGAAAAACAGAGATACTTCTGGTTTCATGGATGATCAGGATCACTGATACAACGGGCATTCTTTCACTGGGATGTCCGTTTGTCTGTTTTCATGTTTCACATGGAACATTGCGGGTGTCCGCGCTCATTTTACTTGCGATTTCGACTTATGTTAAAATATATACGTGTATTTTGGAGAGTTTATGGAAAATTCAGGTCTTGAAAGAGACATTGCGGCGTCAAAAGAGCAGTCGTCTAAGCTGCTCTTTTCTATTCGTATGTTCGAATGATACAAGGTTTGAGGTGAGTAAGTGAAAAATACAAGGGCTCTAATAGAAGGCGCCATTTTGATCAGTATTTTTGCAATCATTTCCCTTTTGGTCGTGTACCTCCCTTTACTGGGGGCAATTCTTCTCTTTGCTTTGCCGCTGCCGATCATTCTTTACACCATTCGGCACGGTCTGAAGCCCGGGGTATGGATGGGGCTTGCCAGCCTTCCTGTCAGCTTTATTGTAAGTTCGTTTACCGGGCTTACAGGCGCTTTTACGGCTGCCTGTACGGGAATCGCCATGGGATATTATTTTAAAAAGAAACAGCCCGGCTATGCGGTTACTGCCGGCGCTATGGCGTATGTGCTGTGCGGCGTCGTTTTTTTTGTGGTCAGCATCGTGTTTCTTAATATGAATGTGATCGATACCACCATGTCCCAGCTTCGGGAGTCGCTGTCTTTAGCAGAAACCATGTCAAAGCAGCTCGGTTACGGAGATCAGTTCGGGAAGCAGATCAAGCTGATGGAAAGTCAGCTGAGCACGGTTCAATATCTTTTTCCGACAGTGCTCGTATTGACCGGCATCGTTTTTTCTTTCCTCAGTTATGCTATGGCAAGGCCGCTTTTACGGCGATTTTCCCCTGATCTTCCGAAGATGAAGCCTTTTAGAGAGCTCAAACTCCCGCAAAGCGTTGTCATTCTGTATTTTATTGTGACGATATTAGGGTTTCTGCCTTTAGAAAAAGGGCATATGCTGTATTCGGTTTCATTGAATGGGGGATTTATTCTCAGCTTGCTGATTTGTATTCAAGGATTAGCGTTTATTTTTTTCTATTGCCGCGAAATGGAGATGCCGAAAGCCGTTCCTGTTTTAGCAATTGTGCTGGGTGTGCTTTTTCCGCTCATCTTGTCCGTGTATCTCCTCTTAGGCATCATTGACATAGGCTTTAACATAAGAAATAAGGTGACGCGAAATTGAGTGTGACTTACAGGTGGGGAGTTGATAGAAATGCCTAGTTTTTATGAAAAACCGTTGTTTCGGTATCCCATCTATGCATTGATTGCATTGTCAATCATCATAATCCTCATCAGCATTTACTTTAACTGGCTGATAGGAGCCATCGGCGTTGTGCTGCTCGCCGTGATCCTGTTTTTCATTAAGCGTGCGGATTCTCTGATCAGAAAAGAAATTGACGATTATATCTCCACGTTATCGTATAGATTGAAAAAAGTAGGCGAAGAGGCATTAATGGAAATGCCTATCGGGATTATGCTGTTTAATGATCAATATTACATTGAGTGGGCGAATCCGTTTTTGTCTTCCTGTTTTAATGAAAGCACACTCGTCGGGCGCTCGCTGTATGACACATGCGAGGCCGTCGTGCCGCTGATCAAGCAGGAGGTCGATTCGGAAACGATCACCTTGAATGAGCGGAAGTTTAAAGTAGTGATTAAAAGAGATGAGCGCCTGCTCTATTTCTTTGATGTGACAGAACAGATTCAGATTGAAAAGCAGTACGAAAATGAGAGAACCGTGCTGGCATATATCTTTTTAGATAACTATGATGACGTCACACAGGGGCTGGATGACCAAACGAGAAGCACGATGAACAGCCAGGTCACCTCATTATTAAATGCGTGGGCGCAGGAGTACGGCATTTTCCTGAAACGGACGTCCTCTGAGCGGTTTATCGCGGTGTTAAATGAACACATTTTAACGGAGCTTGAAAACGCGAAATTTTCGATTTTGGATGAAATTCGAGAAAAAACATCCGTTCATACTGTATCTTTGACCCTCAGCATCGGGATCGGCGCATCGGTTTCTTCCTTGAAGGAGCTAGGAGATCTGGCGCAGTCCAGCCTCGATTTGGCTCTCGGCCGCGGAGGCGACCAAGTGGCGATCAAAATGCCGAA
Organism: Bacillus sp. MT(2024); assembly: GCF_036362845.1. Classification (NCBI taxonomy): domain Bacteria; kingdom Bacillati; phylum Bacillota; class Bacilli; order Caryophanales; family Bacillaceae; genus Bacillus; species Bacillus sp. MT(2024). Next base: position 3,972,917 of record NZ_CP143632.1, on the reverse strand, counting down.
CGGCAAGGTGAAATTTTACGGCGGCAAAACAAATCCGATGGAGAAACGCACAAGGGTGCGCGCCCGGGTGATTTCTCACGCGCTCAAGGAGATTGTCTCAGAAAGCAGCAATGTCATTATCATGGGGCACAAATTTCCTGATATGGACGCAGTCGGAGCCGCAATCGGAATATTGAAGGTGGCGCAGGCCAACGGCAAAGAAGGCTACATCGTCATTGATCCGAACCAGATCGGATCAAGCGTTCAGCGCCTGATTGAAGAAATTAAAAAATATGAAGAGCTGTGGTCGCGGTTCATCACGCCGGAAGAGGCGATGGAAATTTCAAATGACGACACGCTGCTTGTCGTCGTTGATACACATAAACCGTCCCTTGTGATGGAAGAGCGTCTCATGAACAAAATCGAGCACATCGTTGTGATTGACCACCACCGCAGAGGCGAGGAATTTATTAAAGACCCGCTGCTCGTTTATATGGAGCCATACGCTTCATCCACCGCAGAACTCGTGACGGAGCTGCTTGAATACCAGCCGAAGCGGCTCAAAATCAATATGATTGAAGCGACGGCCCTGTTAGCTGGTATAATAGTGGATACGAAGAGTTTTTCCCTTCGCACGGGCTCGCGGACGTTCGACGCCGCTTCTTATTTGAGAGCGAAAGGCGCAGATACGGTTCTGGTGCAGAAAGTTCTCAAAGAATCCGTCGGTTCTTACATCAAGCGGGCGAAACTGATCCAGCATACGGCTCTTTATAAAGAACATATCGCGATTGCTTCTCTTCCTGAGAATGAAGAGGAGTACTTTGACCAGGTGCTGATTGCGCAGGCGGCTGATTCCCTTCTATCGATGAGTGAAGTGGAAGCTTCATTTGCGGTAGCCAGACGGGATGAGCATACGGTGTGCATCAGTGCGAGATCGCTGGGCGAGGTCAATGTGCAGATTATTATGGAGGCGCTGGATGGCGGAGGGCATTTAACCAATGCGGCAACCCAGCTATCGGGCATTTCTGTCTCAGAAGCGCTCGTCCGGCTGAAGGAAGCCATTGATGAATATTTTGAGGGAGGCGTTCAGAGATGAAGGTTATTTTCTTACAAGATGTAAAAGGTAAAGGAAAAAAAGGCGAAATGAAAAACGTAGCAGACGGTTATGCACATAACTTTCTCATTAAAAAAGGCCTCGCTGTCGAAGCAAATGCGACAAACATCAGCGCATTGAAAGGACAGAAAGAAAAAGAGAAAAAAGAAGCGATTGCCGAGCTTGAAAGAGCGAAAGATTTGAAAGAAACGCTTGAACAGCTGACTGTTGAGCTGAGTGCCAAATCCGGTGAAGGCGGCCGTCTGTTCGGATCTGTCACAAGCAAGCAGATTGCAGAAGCGCTGCAAAAAACGCATAAGATTAAAGTGGATAAACGGAAACTGGAGCTCCAAGACGGTATCCGCACACTGGGATATACAAACGTTCCTGTAAAGCTGCACCCTGAAGTTCAGGCTGTGCTGAAGGTTCACGTAAAAGAAGAAGCGTAATACACAATGAAAAACCCGCCGATCCGGCGGGTTTTTTTTTATGTCAGCAGACGGCGCAGCGCAAGAAAATGATGAGATTGTTTCATTTCCGATCGCTACCAGATTGCATATTATATTACATCATAACGAAGGATGTGTCGGTATGAAACGATTTTTTTCTGAAACATATTTTAATAATCCGGAGAATAAAAAGGCGCTGGAGCACTATCCGCTGATCGGAGACGGAAAAGACGGGGAAGTCTACCGCTTAACACACAACAAATGCATAAAATACTTCTTTGAAAAAGGGACATGCAAGAAGGAATTGGCGGCTTTAAAGACCGGACAAGGTTCCCCGGTGATTCCAAGACTGTATGAATACGGAGATCGTTATATTGTGATGGAATATGTCCAAGGCACCTCTCTTGCCCGCCATATCAGAAAAGAAAAATCTCTGTCCGTCAAACTGACTGCTGATATTTTAAATATGCTGGATGAATTAAAAAGAATCGGTTTTACCAGATGGGATGCCGAAATCAGGCACATTCTGATTAACGAACACGGAAATCTTAAGGTCATCGACCATAAAAGAGCTTTTTCCGCCATTACCCGGTTTCCCGTAAAACTATTAAAAGGACTGGACAAATACGGCTTGGCAGATGAGTTTTTGAACACTATAAAAAAATTAAATCCGTCACGTTACCTGGAATGGCAGCCGCACATGTAAGTTTCTGAAAATCCGCATATGTAAGTTTCCTTTTTTTAGGGTCGTCATATGATATTTGTAACATTTGTTTGGTGGAGTGTGGAAAAAATGGCAGAATACATTATGGTTATCGGCGCTCATCCCGATGATGAACTATTGGGAGCAGCGGGCACCATAAAACGGCTGATCAATGAAGGATATAAAGTGATTTCCATTATTACGGCATTAGGAAGAAAAGAAGAAGCTCATCATATTAAACAATTAGGCGAACGCGCGAATCAAGAGCTTGGAATTGAGAAAGTCATCTTTTTGGAGCATACGAATTTAGAGCTGGAATGTATCCCGCTTCATAAGCTTGTCAAAGAATTAGAGCAGCTCATTCGCGTCTATCAGCCTGATAAAATCTTTACACATCATTACGGCGATATCAATATGGACCACCAGAGAACATTCCAAGCAGTTTTAACAGCCGCCAGACCGCTTCCGAATCAAAAACCTATCGAACTGCTTACGTTCGAAACGCTATCTTCAAGCGAGTGGGAGAGGAATACGGCTGATAAACTCTTCAAACCTAATTACTTCGTTAACATCACAGACACAATGGATGCTAAACTCGCGGCGCTTCACCACTATGACGTAGAAATGAGGGATTACCCTCATCCCCGTTCATATGAAGGCGTTAAACATTTAGGAAGAGTCAGAGGGATGACGGCGGGTGTGGAATACGCCGAAGCTTTTGAAGTCGTGCGGAGGATCTGGAAATGATCAAGACATTTTCCGTCCCGTATCCGTATATGGTCCAGACGCTTGACCGCTACTACGGGGTCAAAACGCGCCCTCAAAAAAAGGCGGCAGTAAAGACACAGTTGAAACATGAACATCATATTCCGCGGTTATACAGGAAAAAAAAGAAGTTATCCATTTTGATTGCCACGTTTTGGGACTACCCGCACACGGGCGGTTTATCAAACTATATTAAAACGCTTAGTGAAGGCCTGAAAAAGAGAGGTCATAAGGTCGATGTCATCTCCCCTAATCTGTTTCCGTCCGCACAGGTAAAAGAACTGCGGGCGGCTGTTGTTCCGAAGTTAAAAGATTTCTTTAAGGACAGATATGGGGATTATAACAATCATATTTTGAAAAATAATAGGCTGATGTTTATATACGAGCAAATGCTTCAAAAGATTCATTTGGAAAGATATGATGTGTTTCATGCTCAAGATTTATTTACAGCCAATATATTAGGCAGATTCAATCAAATCTATAAGAAACCTTTATTTTTCACACCGCATGGCATGTTTACTTTCAACAGACTTAAATTTCACATCTTTAAAAAAGGATCGGTAGAAGAGTTTTATTATAAAAAACTAGAGATGAAAGCCATTGAATACGCAGATCGCCTGATTATTATCAGCGATACGTTCCGCAGCCCGCTCATGAAGCTCGGAGCCGAACAGGAAGACATGACAACGGTGATCACAGGAATCGATTACGATGCAAAAACAGGCGGGAAAAGAAAAATCCCGCTGCCGAAAAATAAGATCATCATCTCGTGTATTGCAAGATTAGGCCCGAGAAAAGGACATAATCATTTGCTTGACGCACTTTCACGAATTCCGTCTGATGTGCTTGAACATGTTCAAGTGCTGATCGCGGGCGACGGAGAGATGAGGAGCGCCTTAGAGGAACAGGCTCGAAAACTGAATCTATCTATGGTCTCCTTTTTAGGAAAAAGAGATGATGTTCCCGCTATTTTGAATATGACGGATATATTCGTACTGCCGACCATTAATGATAGTCTGCCCATCTCGATTATTGAAGCGATGTTCAGCGGCTCGGCTATCATCGCGACCGATTGCGGGGGTATTCCGGATCTGATCCGCCATAACAAAACGGGACTTATTGTCGAGCCGGGAAATGCAAAGGTTCTTGCCCGGGCTTTAGCGTTTTTTATCTCTAACAAATCTGCGCGGGAGAAGGCTGCTTCAAACGCAAAGGCCTACGCGGAGAAATATTTAAGCAGTGAGACGATGATAAAAAATATCGAATCGATTTATCAAAATACCAACAGCTCGGAGGGAGATCATGAAACATGAACATGCAGCCGTTGTACTTGATTTCAGTGCAAACGGGATTGGGATCATTCGCAGCCTGGCCCGAAGAGGAATCGATGTTTACGCGTTTGACACGGAGGGACCTTATCGTATCGGAAAATCAAGATTGGCAGATTGCGGGATATGTCCCAGCCCTTTAACACAAGAGGAAGAACTGCTGACATTCCTGACTGATTTCGGGAAGCGATTCCAAGCAAAGCCGGTTCTGTATGCAGGTTCCGATGATTATGCGGGATTTATATCTAAATTCCGCGAGACATTAGCCGGTTTTTTTTTATTTTTGCTCCCGAGCCGCTCTCTGTTAGAAACGGTCTTAGATAAAAGCAAAGCATATGAATTAGCGGTCAAGCATAACATCCCCTGCCCGAAAACCTTTTTTCCGAACAACCGGGATGAGCTGGAAGAGGCCATCGCCAATATTGACTTCCCGTGTATTTTAAAACCGGTGGCCGGCCATGAATACAGAAAAAAAGTAAACAAAAAAGCAATTGTAATGAAGGATGCCGCACAATTGCGCAAGGAGTTCAGCTCCTACAGAGAAAATGGAGAATTGCTCGTGCAGGAGATCATCCCCGGAGACAACCAGTGTTTTTATAAAGTCGCCACTTTTTATGATGACCAAATGAAATTAATGGGCTTATTCTCTCTGCAAAAGAACCATCAATTCCCTGCTGATTTTGGCGCGGGGGCCCACGTCGTCAGCAAACGGCTTCCTGATTTAATCGAGAAGACCCTGCCGTTTTTTGAAGCGATTCAGCTGAAGGGAGTAGGCATGGCAGAATTTAAAAAGGACCCCCGGGACAATGTTTATAAGTTTATCGAAATTAATCCGCGCTTTTGGCTCAGCCATAGCCTGACAGAACCGGCAGGCATTCATTTCGTTTACATGTACTATCTGTATTTGACCGGACAACAGGTGAAGCCCCAGCTCGAACAAAAAGACGGAATCAACTGGATTTATGAGGTGCGTTACTTCTTAACGTTTTTGAAGAAACGAAAAAGAGGAGAAATGACGTTCCGGGATTTTTGGAAAGGATTTAAAGGAAAAAAAGAGTACGCTCTTTTTGCTTGGAATGACCCGATGCCATTTATCAGAAACACTTGGTCTCATCTCAAAAACAGCTGGAAACGGAAGCGGAAGGAAGATCGGCATGTATGAAAAGGATCTTTTGTATGACGCATTTCAAAAACTGAGAATTGACGAAAAACTGTCGTATTCGTTCGGTGAAAGGGCTGCGGTGAATCCGGATGACATCACATGCCTGAAATCAACAGACAGAAGCGCCATTTATAAACTGTTTGTAAAGAAAAAATCCGGCACTGTTCCGCTGATATTGAAGGTGTATAAATCTTCCCGTGAAAAAAACAAGGTCGAGATTAATATATACGGGAAAGCCCGTTCTGTTTTAGGGGATTTGCTGCCGGACATCTATCTTATAGAAGAAAGTGACCATGAAACGTGGATATTTATGGAGTTTGTCAGCCAGATCAGAGGACAGCTTACATTTCACCCAAAGCATTTCAAGTATATTATTCCGTCTGTCGCGGAACTGCACAGCCGCACCTTTGAAAACAAGACTATTTCTGACGGTAAATGGCGGTCGTGGCTGCCGGTATACGAATCGGAAACCATGAGAAAAGGGCGTAAAAAGCAGATCAAAAAGACAGCGGAATTATTGGATAGAGCTCTTAAAGATGAGCGTACAAAGGATATCGTGAAGCCTCATTATCGGCAAATCACAAACTTGCTGGAGCAGGCGGAGCCGGGTTTTTTCCCTGAATTGATCCAAAACGGCTCAGCCATCACACACGGTGATCTTCATATGCAGAATATCTGCACCCACGATGCGTCCGGACATGAACCGTGGGATATTCAATTCATCGATTGGGAATCCGCAAAGTACGCGCCGGTTTGGTTTGATATGACGGTGCTGGTCGAAATTCTGCTCGGCTTCAGAAAAGATTGGAGCCGGCACGCAGAAGATATTCGGACGTATTGCGTAAAAGTGTATACGAAAGAAATGAAAAAGCGGGGCATGCATTTTCAGACCCCTCCTATGACGCTTTATAAAATGGCTTATTTGCAGAGAACACTTGAGAAAGGGCTTCATACCCAATTGCGGAGAATCTTCGACAATCGGGGAGGAGAACTGCTGCCGTATCATGTTGACAAAGTGTCAAAATGGGGACGGGAATTAGGATTATAAGTTTAAGAGAGGGGGAGCGGATTTGAAAGAAGAGATCGGCAAGCCGAACGGTCTGGTGCCTCTTGCCTTATTGCGCGTCATGGATCAATTTTACGGGATCGAACATCAAAGTGAGCCGGAGATGCTGTATTCGTTCTGTGCGGAAGGAAAAAGCTCCCCCAAACGAAAAAAGCCATTGCGTATTCTGTACGCAACCTTTCTCCGTTACCCGAATGTCGGAGGACTGGCGAGTTATATCACGTCAATTAAGACGGGTTTTGAGCGCATCGGTCATCAGGCGGATGTCATCTCGCCGCTCCAAATGCCGCCAGCTTTTTTTCAGGAAGATATCCCGCGGGCCGCTGACGAGATCAGAGCGTTTCTTGTTGGCAGATACGGCGCCGCAAACGAAAAGTTTGTGAAGAATCTCAGCTATTTACATGTCTTTCAAAGATTTTTGAAGGAGAAAGACTTAGAACAATATGACCTGTTTCACGTGCAGGATTTATTTGCGGCATTTTTACTGGGATACCTTAATCAAACGTATCGGCGTCCGCTTTTTTTCACGCCGCACGGACATTTCACGAAAAGCCGGATGAAGTTTCATAAAATCCAAAAGGGTTCAATAGAAGAGGCATATTTCAGTGAAATAGAAAGGCAGGGTATTCGGGCTTCGGATAAAATCATTACAATCAGCGACTCCTTTCACGAGCCCTTGCTGGAGTACGGAGCGAAGGAGGCTCAGCTGACGACTGTTCATACCGGCATTGACATCCGGGATGCACCCGAGCCAAAACGTGCTGAAAAGCTCGTGATTGCGTGCGTTTCCCGTCTGACCGAGCGAAAAGGACATGATGTGCTGCTGGACGCTCTCGCCCGCATCCGGCACCATTTATCCGGAGTGGATATATGGATCATCGGAGACGGAAACATGAAAGGGTTTCTGGAAGAGAAGAGACGGAAACTGGGCCTCACAAATGTGTTTTTCCTCGGAAAACGGCATGATGTGCCGGCGCTTTTGGCTGAATCATCTATATTTGTCCTGCCGACATTGAATGATAATTTCCCCATAGCGATCATCGAAGCGATGTTCTCAGGTCAAGCCATTGTCGCAACTGACTGCGGAGGAATCCCTGAGATGATCCGGCATGAGGACACAGGGCTTATCTGTCAGCCCGGCAACAGCCGCGAACTTGCTGATGCCCTCGTAATGCTGATTACGGATCAGTCTCTCAGGGAACGGCTTGGAAAAGAAGCGCGCTCCTATGCCGGCCGGTATCTGCGTCAGGAACTGATGGTTTCAAAAATAGAAAGGATTTATCAATCATTTTTCTGAATGATACCGGCGCCGCATGGCAGGTGCTTCAAGAGCAAAATAAAGAGGCCGGTGTTTAACTATCCAGCCTCTTTCCGAGCTGTTTTTTCATCTCATACAGAGTCCGCTGGCTTTGTCCGCCCGGGCCGCCTGTCATTCCTCGCCGGGCTGAGCTTGTTTTTCCGGTGCTGTATCGGTCAGCTGAGATTTTTGTGCCGATCTTTTTAATCCATGAGACAAGCTTTGTGTTGCCTGAATTGTTGCCGGATAATAAGAAATAGTTCACTTTTCTTTCGTCAACAAGTTTTTTCAGCTGTGAGACGGTTTTACCGAAATTTTCTTCACGGAAAAAAGAGGCGGAAAGCCATCGCTTCCGCCTCCCGCACATATATATGAGAGAGCGGCCTTTATTTGTGATCGTTCTCTTTTTGGATCTCAGCTAATTTGGCAAGCAGAATGTGCTGAGGCATGTGCATGATTCTCTCAAGCGGCATATTCAGTGATTCTGCGAGCTTTTGCGCCGTTTCGGCGGAAATTTGCAGCGGTTTCATGTGATCACTCCTTCCGTTTCTTTATTGTACTAAAATCAGAAATCTATCGTAAGAGGATATGACAAAGGAATGGAGGTTTGAAAAGCGGGGCTTTATAACAGAATGGGGGAGGTTTTTTATGCAATCGCCATTGATGTTATTACAGCTGAAGCTGGCTGATTATCAGAAAAAAGCCGCAGAACTGCGGACAATTGACGAATTTATCATACTGAAACAGACATTGCAGGACATGATGAAAGTATTCGCCGCCTGTGAAGAATGGGAGCTGTATCAAAAAACGGCCGATCTCATGGCGCAGACGGTGCTGCACATCCGTTTCATCGAATAAGGAAAAGCCCTCGCTCGGGCGAAGGCTTTTCTTAAAAGGACCGTTCTTCTTCAATGTTTTTATGCTGATCATAAATGACAAGCTTAGACGGGCTGTTCTCTTTCGCCGTCTGCTCCGCTTTCTCGATCGCCGCGTCCTTTGATGTATAAAGAGCCGTCGGCGCCACATTTTCCACCTTCACAAACCATCCGTCCGCATCAACACTGGGTGTTACAGCATATGTTTTCATCCTTCTTACCTCCCGGTTTCGATTTATTTATTTGTTTCCCGGCATTCGGAACGGCAAAACACATAACCCTCTCCTCCAAATACAGGGAAAGTGATATTTTTCTATTCTTTTTCATGAGAAATGGTAAAATGGAGTTTGGATATTTTTTAAGGAGAGGACGGTGCTTAGCATGACAGACCTTCTGAATGATCGGCTGCCGCCGCAAAACATAGAAGCTGAGCAGGCCGTGTTAGGTGCTGTTTTTTTACAGCCGTCTGCGTTGACACTGGCTTCTGAAGTGTTGATTCCGGATGATTTCTACAGAATGTCACATCAAAAAATTTACAATGCCATGCTCGTGCTCGGAGACCGCGGCGAACCGGTTGATTTGATCACGGTAACGTCAGAGCTTGCGAATACCGATTTGTTAGAAGAGGTGGGAGGCGTCTCTTACCTGACGGACATCGCGAATTCCGTTCCGACAGCGGCTAATATAGAATATTACGCGAAAATCGTTGAGGAAAAATCCATTCTCCGCCGTTTAATCAGAACGGCGACCTCGATCGCTCAAGACGGGTATACGCGCGAGGATGAAGTTGAAGATTTATTAAGCGATGCGGAAAAAACGATTATGGAGGTCGCGCAGCGAAAAAATTCGGGCGCCTTCCAAAATATTAAAGACGTGCTTGTGCAAACATACGACAACATTGAGCAGCTTCACAACCGGAAAGGCGATATTACCGGGATTCCGACCGGCTTTATCGAGCTTGACCGGATGACGGCGGGTTTTCAGCGGAATGATTTGATCATTGTCGCAGCCCGTCCGTCCGTGGGGAAAACGGCGTTTGCCTTAAATATTGCGCAAAACGTGGCCACCAAAACGGATGAGAGCGTCGCGATATTCAGTCTTGAGATGGGTGCCGAGCAGCTTGTCATGCGTATGCTCTGCGCTGAAGGGAATATTAACGCCCAAAATCTCAGAACGGGTAATCTGACGGAAGAAGATTGGGGCAAGCTGACGATGGCGATGGGAAGCCTGTCAAACAGCGGTATCTTTATAGATGACACCCCCGGCATCCGCGTCAGCGAAATCCGTTCAAAATGCCGCAGGCTGAAGCAGGAGAACGGATTGGGCATGATTTTAATTGACTACCTGCAGCTCATTCAGGGAAGCGGCCGTTCGAGCGACAACCGTCAGCAAGAGGTATCGGAAATTTCACGGGCGCTAAAAGCGCTGGCGCGGGAGCTCGAAGTCCCGGTCATCGCCCTGTCTCAGCTCTCCCGGGGTGTTGAGCAGCGGCAGGATAAACGTCCGATGATGTCAGATATCCGTGAGTCGGGAAGTATTGAGCAGGATGCCGACATCGTCGCCTTCCTGTATCGTGATGATTACTATGATAAAGAATCCGAAAACAAAAACATCATCGAAATCATTATTGCCAAACAGCGTAACGGCCCGGTGGGCACCGTCTCACTGGCTTTTGTGAAAGAATACAATAAGTTCGTAAACCTGGAAAGGCGCTTTGATGACGGCGGTGTTCCGGCAGGTGCGTAAAGCCTCAAGCAATGTCTTGAGGCTTTTTTTCATCCGAAAGAATGAGAGAATGCCGTCCGTTCGGCAGACGAAAAAAAGAAAGCGCTTTTATATAATGGCATTAAGGGAGGGATGATGATGACAATTGAATTTCCGCAATTCCAAGCGGCGCAAATCCGGATTGCCCGGCCGACCGGACAGCTCAAAGAAATCATCAGGTTTTATGAAGAAGGCCTCGGATTGAAGAGAATCGGCAGTTTTTCCGGACATGAGGGCTACAGCGGCGTCATGTTCGGCCTGCCGCATACGCAATATCACTTAGAATTCACCGAAGAAACCGGCTCGTCTCAGCCGGCGCCCGTTCCGCACGGCGACAGCCTGCTTGTCTTTTACATCCCTGATCAGCAGGAGGTCATTCGCATCAGCACGAAATTAAAGCAGATGGGATATGAGGAGAAAGAATCCGAAAATCCGTACTGGGAAGAAAAAGGCGTGACCATCGAAGATCCTGACGGCTGGCGGATCGTCCTGATGAATACAAGCGGAATATAAATGACTGTCTGAAGAACCTGGGATACGGGTTCTTTTTCATGTTAAAGTATGAAAGTTTCGGGAGTAATAGATAGCAAATGAAAGAGAAAACGCTTTTAATCAGGTTTAAGGCGAACAAATATAGAATAATAAGATTTAAACGTTCGGATTTACGATTGACTTTCTGTTTCTGCACTGATACACTTAATTTGTTTGAATGAGATATCGTTTTGAAAGGTTAACGGAGGTGCACGGATATATGTCTTCAGTAGTCGTAGTAGGTACGCAGTGGGGCGATGAAGGAAAAGGCAAAATTACAGATTTCCTATCAGAAAATGCAGAAGTGATCGCACGTTATCAAGGCGGAAACAATGCAGGACATACCATCAAGTTTGATGGCGTCACGTACAAGCTTCATTTAATCCCATCAGGAATTTTTTATAAAGAAAAAGCGTGTGTCATCGGGAACGGAATGGTTGTTGATCCGAAAGCGCTCGTAACGGAGCTTGCGTATCTTCATGAACGCAATGTGAGCACGGATAACTTGAGAATCAGCAACAGAGCCCACGTCATTCTTCCATACCATCTGAAACTGGATGAAGTAGAGGAAGAACGCAAAGGGGCCAACAAGATCGGCACAACGAAAAAAGGCATCGGACCTGCTTATATGGACAAAGCGGCGCGGATCGGCATCCGGATCGCAGACCTGCTAGATCGTGACGTGTTTGCAGAAAAGCTTGAACGGAACCTTGAAGAGAAAAACCGTCTGCTGGAAAAAATGTATGAAACGGAAGGCTTCAAAATTGAAGATATTCTGGATGAGTATTATGAATACGGCCAGCAGATTAAAAAGTATGTATGCGATACATCCGTCGTTCTGAATGACGCGCTGGATGAAGGCCGCCGCGTTTTATTTGAAGGCGCTCAAGGGGTTATGCTTGATATCGACCAAGGGACATACCCGTTTGTCACTTCATCCAACCCGGTCGCCGGAGGGGTGACGATCGGTTCAGGCGTAGGCCCGACAAAAATCCAGCACGTCGTCGGCGTATCGAAAGCGTACACAACCCGTGTCGGTGACGGTCCTTTCCCGACTGAGCTGAAAGATGAAATCGGAGATCAAATCCGTGAAGTCGGACGCGAATACGGCACAACGACAGGCCGTCCGCGCCGTGTCGGCTGGTTTGACAGCGTTGTTGTCCGCCATGCCCGCCGCGTCAGCGGAATCACAGATCTTTCTCTGAACTCAATCGATGTGCTGACTGGCATTGAAACATTGAAAATCTGTGTCGCTTACCGCTACAAAGGTGAAGTGATTGAAGAATTCCCGGCAAGTCTGAAAGCTCTCGCAGAGTGTGAACCGGTATATGAAGAAATGCCTGGCTGGACGGAAGATATCACAGGCGCAAAAACATTGAGCGATCTTCCTGAAAATGCGCGCCATTATCTGGAACGCGTATCTCAGCTGACAGGTATTCCGCTTTCTATTTTCTCTGTCGGTCCCGACCGTTCACAAACGAACGTCATCCGCAGCGTATACCGCGCTAACTAAGAATTTGCAGCAAACAAGCCTCCGGTCACGGAGGCTTGTTTTTTATGTAGGAAAAAAATAATAGATTTTTTTCAAAAAAGTAGTTGCCACTTTCGAATGTTCTATGATATTATAAATCTCGTTGTTACGGAACAGCTTCAATAGAGTACTGCAAGAAAGCTTTTGTCTCAATGCTCTATGATACATAATCCGACACATCAAGAGCCATTAGCTCAGTTGGTAGAGCATCTGACTTTTAATCAGAGGGTCGAAGGTTCGAGTCCTTCATGGCTCACCACTTTTTATGGCCCGTTGGTCAAGCGGTTAAGACACCGCCCTTTCACGGCGGTAACACGGGTTCGAATCCCGTACGGGTCATTGATTTACTTTAGCGTTATTGCTAACTCCTTATTTGTCCTCGGAGGGCCGCCACGATACGGTTCTCCGGACAAATTACTGTAAGGTCCGGTAGTTCAGTTGGTTAGAATGCCTGCCTGTCACGCAGGAGGTCGCGGGTTCGAGTCCCGTCCGGACCGCCATTTTACTTTACTTTATAGTATAGAAAAGAAACATCTGGCTCGGTAGCTCAGTTGGTAGAGCAACGGACTGAAAATCCGTGTGTCGGCGGTTCGATTCCGTCCCGAGCCACTTACCCAAACGCATCTGCAATAGTAGGTGCGTTTTTTCTTTGTTATAAAAAAGGGAGAGCCGGCTTTTCAGCCGGCCCAGAAGAAGACGTCAAACACTAGACGGCGTTTTTTTTCGTGAGGTTTCAAAAAAATATTATTTTTTAAAAGAAAATAAAAAACATGACAAAAGGATGGCAGTTCAATACGTTTTTGCGCTGTTCTCTTTAATTTTTTTATCTTTTGACCTGAAACCGTTATAATAGACGGGGAACGTTTTTCATGATCCGAATTGTGATCATCATGAAACATCAATAGATGAAATGAAGTCATTCTGGCAGGAGGAAAATCAAGATGATGGATAAGAAAATCCTTGTAGTCGATGATGAAAAACCGATTGCAGATATATTAGAGTTTAATTTAAGAAAAGAAGGCTATGACGTGCATTGTGCGTACGACGGAAACGAAGCCGTGGAAATGGTGGAGGAGCTTCAGCCTGATTTAATTCTTTTAGATATTATGCTTCCGAATAAAGACGGAGTTGAAGTGTGCCGGGAAGTCCGGAAAAAATATGATATGCCGATTATTATGCTGACGGCAAAAGACTCGGAGATTGACAAGGTCATCGGGCTTGAAATCGGAGCGGATGACTATGTCACGAAGCCTTTCAGCACGCGTGAGCTTCTGGCCCGCGTCAAAGCGAACCTGCGCCGCCAGCTTACAGTTGCGCCGGCTGAGGAAGAATCAGCTTCTAATGACATTCATATCGGTTCTCTCGTCATCTTCCCTGACGCTTATGTCGTATCAAAAAGAGAAGAAACGATCGAGCTGACTCATCGTGAGTTTGAATTGCTTCATTACTTAGCCAAACATATCGGACAGGTTATGACGCGTGAGCATCTGCTGCAGACTGTGTGGGGCTATGACTATTTCGGTGACGTGAGAACGGTGGATGTAACAGTGCGCCGTCTCCGTGAGAAAATCGAGGATAATCCGAGCCATCCGAACTGGATCGTCACAAGACGGGGTGTCGGTTATTACTTGAGAAATCCTGAACAGGACTAACCGGCGATGAATAAGGTTGGTTTTTTTCGGTCGATTCAGTTTAAGATCACGCTGATCTATGTGCTTCTCATTATCATCGCCATGCAGATTATCGGCGTGTACTTTGTGAAACAGGTGGAGAATTCTCTTCTCAAGTCCTATGAATTATCGTTAAATCAGCGGATTGACAATCTATCCTATTATATTGAGCAGGAATATAAAGGAGATAATGACAGCACCGTCATTAAAGATGACGTCAAACGGATTTTGAATGATTTTACGAAAAACAATGAAATACGGGAGATTACATTTGTTGATAAAAGCTATGAGGTCGTCGGTTCTTCGAGGCCTTATGGCGAGGAAATAGCGGGGAAACAGACGACTGACCCGATTTTTAAACGGATTTTCTCAACAAAACAGGCCTATTCAAAAAAATATTATGATCCTAAAAGCAAAAACAGAGTGCTGATTTCAGCAAAACCTGTCGTCACAGAGAATCAGGAAGTTGTCGGCGCGATTTATGTCGTGGCCAGTATGGAAGATACCTTTAACCAGATGAAAACCGTCAACTCGATTCTTGCTTCAGGAACAGGCTTAGCCCTTGTTCTGACGGCCCTTCTCGGTATATTTCTCGCCCGCACCATCACCCATCCGCTGTCGGATATGCGGAAGCAGGCGATGGAACTGGCAAAAGGGAATTTCTCCAGAAAGGTGCGGAAATACGGGCATGATGAAATCGGTCAGCTCGCAACGACGTTCAACCATCTGACGAGAGAGCTTGAAGATGCCCAAGCCATGACGGAAGGGGAGAGAAGAAAGCTTTCTTCCGTTATCGCGTATATGACGGACGGTGTCATCGCTACGAATCGCAATGGAGCTATTATTCTTTTAAACAGCCCTGCGCTTGAGCTGCTGAATGTTTCACGTGAAACGGCTTTAGAGATGCCGATTACGTCTTTATTGGGCATAAAAGAGAACTTTACATTTGAGGATTTAGTAGAACAGCAGGATTCAATGCTGCTGGAGATCGAACGTGACGATGAAACGACTGTACTGCGGGTGAATTTTTCCGTTATTCAGAGAGAGCACGGAAAAATCGACGGTTTAATCGCGGTTCTTTATGATGTCACCGAACAGGAAAAACTCGATCGGGAACGCAGAGAGTTCGTTGCCAACGTGTCTCATGAGCTGCGGACACCGCTGACGACCATGCGAAGCTATTTAGAGGCGCTTGCAGAGGGCGCGTGGGAAAACAAAGATATCGCTCCGCGTTTCTTAATGGTGACCCAAAATGAGACTGAGCGCATGATCAGATTGGTGAACGACCTGCTTCAGCTTTCTAAATTCGACAGCAAAGATTATCAGTTTAATCGGGAGTGGATTCATATGATCCGCTTTATGTCACTGATTATCGATCGTTTCGAAATGACGAAAGAACAGCATGTTGAATTTATCCGCGAGCTTCCGGACAGAAATCTGTACGTGGAGATTGATCAGGATAAAGTGACGCAGGTTCTCGATAATATCATTTCTAACGCACTGAAATACTCACCGGAAGGCGGGCATGTCACTTTCTCAGTCGATGTGAACGAGAAAGAAGAGCTGCTTTATATCAGCGTAAAAGATGAAGGTATCGGCATTCCGAAAAAAGATGTGGAAAAAGTCTTTGACCGTTTCTACAGAGTGGATAAAGCGCGCACGAGAAAACTCGGCGGCACCGGGCTCGGCCTTGCGATTGCAAAAGAGATGGTTCAGGCGCACGGCGGAGACATTTGGGCCGACAGTGTAGAAGGCAAAGGAACGAAGATTACATTTACTCTTCCATATAAAGAAGAGCAAGAGGATGATTGGGATGAGGCGTGAAAATATAAAAACAGTCATACTGTCAGTGCTGGTCGTCATTAGTCTTGTTTTAACATGGGGAATTTGGACATTCCAGCCCAATTTTTCAGAAGGCACGGCCTCAACCAAATCGACTGTCCGGGAAAAGCATAAAATTGATAAAACGAGCCAAAAAGTGTCGCAAACGGTAAAACCCCGGGATATGTTTATTCATACAAACGGCTCTCATTATAAAGTGGATGATGAGACGCTCTTTAATGACCTGTGGGCGGATTTGCCGCAATGGGAAGTAAAAGGGATGAAGGATATTTCCGATCAATACGACAAGCTCGGTTTTAAAAATTGGCTTTACGGCAGAAACGGCAATTCGGCAAAGCTCGATCTGCAATTCAATGACACCATTCCGATTGATTTCTTCCAATCGATGTTTAAATGGTCAAATCCGTCAATGGAATACAGCTCATTTGACCATATTGTTATTCCGTTTAATGAGAATAAGACGAATAAGAAGATTTACATGGTCTCATACAGCAAGCAGCTGATTTTGGAAGTGACTGTGGAATCGGCGAATTACCGCAATCTGATGAATGAGCTGTACAGCAAAAAGTCGAGTATGCCGTTATACCACCTCTATTCGGTCGGAAAAAGCAAAGAATTTCTCATGCCGAATGCGCGGTTTAATATGAAGGAAAAAGAATTTATCACTGAAACCATTAAGACGAACCTGTTTAAGCAGACGCTTTTTAATGATCCGAGCACGGTCAGAGAGGACCCGAATTACAATCGGAATGTGCTGACTGACGGAATCAGCCGTCTGGAAATCAATTCGACACAGCGGCAGATTCAATTCCAGCATCGGAACCTGGCACAAAGCGCTTCTTACCAAACGGGTGAGCTGATTAAGAAAAGCTATAAATATTTAGAGGATACGGGAAGCTGGACGGATCATTATCAATTTTTCAATGTGAGTGATAACCAGCAGCTGAGTTTCTACATGTTTAAAGACCAAATGCCTGTGATCAACAGCACGTCTAAGCCTTTCGGATCCGGACCTGTTTTGACCCTGCAATGGGCCAATGACGAGGTTCTCAGCTACAAGCGGCCGAACTATGTTCTCGGGCCGAATCCGATTAAAACAAAAGACGTAAAAATGATGAACGGCAATGAGGTTGTGTCTCTGCTGGAGCAGCAGGATAAATACGACGTGAACAAAATCGACCAGATCTTCCTGTCCTATCAAATGGTCTCTTCGTCAACGAATGATCTTGTTGAGCTGGAACCCGTCTGGAGTATGAAAATCAACGGGAAGATCGTCCCGATTACGAAAGATCTGCTGGGGAAGGAGGAGGACGATAATGGAGTGGAATAAGACAAAAACGATCTTCATCATTGCCTTCCTCATCCTCGATATTTTTCTCGGCTATCAGTTTTTTGAAAAACGCTCGAGCAGTGAATACGAAGTGATTAAAAATTCAAACGTGGAAAAAGACATGGAGATGGACCATATCACATTCGGCAACCTGTCTTCTGATTCCGCGACGGGCTACCGGCTGACGGCGGGCCAAAAGGTATTTACCGCTGAAGATATTGATGCTTTGAAGGATCAAAAGCCGTTAATGGAGATGCCGGCGGATGATCATAAGGTCACAACGCTGAAAATGAAATTTACCGATCCGGTCGGTTTATCGAAGCAAAAACCGCAGGAGGATGCGGAATCGCTCGTCAGCTCTAAAGTAACCGGCGGTGAAAAATATAAACTGTGGAAAGTCGACAAGGATCAAAAACAGATCATTTTTTACCAGACGTATGACGGACAGTTTATTTATCAGGATTTTGACTCGTCCACGGATGCGATCGGACAGGTGATTCTGCATCTGAACGATAAAAACCAGGTCGTATCTTACGAGCAGACCATGCTGGAGTCATTCAAGCGAATCCAGACGGAGAGCCTGATTCCTGAGCTTGATGCGGTCGAATTATTGTATTCTCAAAATTACTTAAAAGCGAATTGCGCCGTTAAAAGCGTCAAGTTCGGCTATATTGCCCAATACCCGCTGACAAGTACGCAGGTGCTGGCGCCGGTATGGAGAATTACAATTGAAGATAAGTCAAAAGGGACGAAGAAAAAGACACAGCAAACGTACACTGTGAATGCATTGGAAAGCACAGTCATTGATAACAATCAAAATAAATAATGGAGTGAGACACAATGGGCTTGCAATTTAGCGTGCTTGCGAGCGGGAGTACCGGAAACGCGTTTTATCTGGAGACAGAGGAGCACTCTTTTCTGGTGGATGCCGGCCTGAGCGGTAAAGCGATGGACGGGCTGATGGAGAGAATCGGCCGTAAGATAGACGACGTCGACGGCATCTTTGTCACTCACGAGCACAGCGACCATATTAAAGGGCTCGGCGTCATTGCGAGAAAGTACGGTCTACCCGTCTACGCCAATGAAAAGACGTGGAAAGCGATGGAGAATCAGATCGGCAAGCTGGATACCGGACAAAAGTTTTTGTTCCCGATGGAAAGCGTGAAATCTTTCGGCGGGCTTGATGTTGAGTCATTCGGCGTCTCTCATGACGCGGCCGAGCCGATGTTTTACGTTTTCCACTACCAAGGCAGAAAGCTCGCGCTGGTGACGGACACCGGATATGTGAGCGACAGAATGAAAGGCATCATCCGTTCGGCCAATGTGTTTGTGTTTGAAAGCAACCATGACGTCGGCATGCTGCAAATGGGCAGATACCCTTGGAGCATTAAGCGGCGGATTTTAAGCGATGTCGGCCACGTCTCGAATGAAGATGCGGCGCTCGCCATGACTGATGTCATCGGCGACGGCACATCGCGCATCTATTTGGCGCATCTGAGCCAAGACAACAATATGAAGGAACTGGCGAGAATGTCCGTGCAGCAGACATTGGCTGCGAAAGGATTTGTCGCCGGGGAAACGTTTCAGTTATTTGATACCGATCCGAAAATTCCGACGCCGCTGTGCGCCGTGTAATTTTTCCAAATGAATCATGATTATTAATCCGCGATCTGACCCACACTATAAGCAAATCGAGTACTCTTGAAAGGATTTGAGATAGGGTGGATTATAATCGCGATGATGAACAGTACGCCTCCGAACAGCCCCGCCGAAGCAAGAGAGGATACTTTCTATCAAGTCTGATCGGCGTCATCGTCGGGGCCGCGCTCATGGCTATCCTGCTGCCGTACTGGACAGGCGGAGACCATGGAGACAGCAGCAAAAGCACCAGCCGGCGTCTCGGCAGCGAACAGGTGAAAACAGTCAACGTAAATGTCAATGACGCTGTCACGAATATGGTCAGCCGTGTATCGGATTCGGTAGTCGGCGTTCTCAATATCCAAAAGACCGATATTTGGGGAGAGGGCGGCGAAGCGGGAAGCGGGTCGGGCGTCATTTATAAAAAGAACGGAAACACTTCTTATATCGTAACCAATCATCATGTCATTGAAGGTGCGACTGAGATTGAGATCAGCCTGAAGGATGGCTCGCGCGTGCCTGCTGAGCTGATCGGGAGCGACCGTCTGATGGATCTCGCGGTACTGAAGGTGAAGTCTGATAAAATCAAATCGGCCGCCCAGTTCGGCAATTCTGATCAAGTCAAAGTCGGAGAACCGGTCATTGCGATCGGAAATCCGCTCGGACTTGAATTTGCGGGTTCAGTGACACAGGGGATCATTTCAGGCACGGAAAGAGCGGTGCCCGTTGACTCAAACGGCGACGGACATCCGGATTGGAATGCGGAAGTGCTGCAGACCGACGCCGCGATTAATCCCGGCAACAGCGGCGGCGCTTTGATGAATATATCGGGCAAGGTGGTCGGCATCAACTCAATGAAGATCGCTGAATCCGCCGTTGAAGGAATCGGCCTGTCCATTCCGTCAAAGCTTGTCATTCCCGTTATTCAGGATTTAGAAAAATACGGAGAAGTCCGACGGCCTTTCCTCGGTATTGAGATGAAATCCTTAACGGATATTGCGAGCTACCATTGGAGCCAGACGCTGAAACTCCCGAAAGGCGTTAAAACCGGAGCGGTCATTATGGGTGTCGACGCGTTTTCACCGGCCGGAAAAGCGGGTTTGAAAAAGCTCGACGTGATCACCGGGTTCGACGGACATAAGGTCAATGACGTTGTGGATCTCCGCGAGCGCCTGTATCGCAAAAAGATCGGCGACCGTGTGAACATCACGTTCTACCGTTCGGGAAAGAAAAAAACAGCGGAAGTCAAACTGACAGAAGCGGATCGATTACAGAAATAAAAAAGCAGCCCGGACATCCGGGCTGTTTTTTATTGATTTATTTGTTAATATTATACTATTGTGAAGCGGGGAGGTGAAACACATGAAAACGGCTGATGTGATCATCGTATTGAATGAAATCGAGGGTGAATGTGAAGGAAGAATTATTTTAGAATGCAGAATTTAAGAAAATGAAACACGTCATATCAAACGTCCTTTTTCGGGGGCGCTTTTTTTATGCCTTTTTTCAGAAGCCATAAAAAAGAACTGAACGCGGGTCTCAACACGTTCAGTTAAAAATGGGTATGTTTAGAAAAAGGCAGACATGACCTTAGAACTTTGTGATTGAAACAGACTGGTGCTGAATTGAAGCGGCAGCTTATTGATTATGATTTGCAGATGGCTCCGTTTTCAGCGTTTACTTTCACCAATTCAGCTTAGCTTCCGTTTTGTTTCTGATAAAAGCGAATAATAGAAGGGGAAGCGAAAAAAATAAACACAGGCTGATACATCTAAGGAGAGACTGCATCATGAATAAGTTGAAAGGCATCAAGCTGCTGAGTGCAGACGGCGAGTCTGCACTCATTGATTCTTTAACGATGGGGCTTCATCACGGAACGGTCCTCGGGGAAGACAATATCGTCGAGGCATACATCCGTTCTTTGCGCGAAAAGCTGAAGGACAAAGAGCACAAGGTGATTCGCACGGTTCGGGGCGCCGGGTACAGGGTGAACCTGGCATGAAACGGCTTTACAGAACCCTGCGGTTCCAGCTCCTGTTCAGGTCACTGGCGATGTTGACCTTGCTGTTATGTTTCATCGGCGGCACACAGTACATGTTGATGAAACGGACGATGTATGAAAATCAGGCGATCAGCATTCAGAGTGATATCAATTCAATGGATCAAAGCGTATGGAGGTCAATCAAAACCCTTGCCCGTTCCGAAACACCGGCTCATCCGAAGGTGATTTACCCCGGGGTGACGGTTGCTTTTATCAATCAATCATACAAGATGTCAGTTTTATCAGAAGACCCGCACGCGGGGGCCGCTCCTTCTTTTCCGAAAAACGTGTATCGGGATGCGCTGACAGATACAATGGCGCTTCACTATCAGGTGGCTCACAATAAGGCGGGTGAGGAAATCATCGTCGTGTTTCAGGCGATTTCCGTTGACGGAAGGCAGGCGGGAGTTGTGCAAATGAGCACGCTGACACAGCCTCTGAATGATTCGCTTTTCCGCCAGATCAGCATTTTCGCGATGCTTTCCTTTGCGGCTTTGGTCATCGGACTGTTTGTTTTTTTGCCGGTGATCCGGCTCACACTCAAGCCGCTGTCCCGCATTGTGCATATGATGGGTGACATTCATGCCGGCAGTCTCGATAAACGGCTGCCGATTGATAGGAAGCAGGCCGAAATTGAGTCATTGGGCATCTCCATCAATCAGATGCTGGAACGGATTGAAACCGCGTTTCAGGCGGAAAAAGAAGCGAAGGCGCGCATCCGGCGGTTTGTATCAGACGCATCACATGAGCTGAGAACGCCGCTTACCTCCATTCACGGCTTTATCGAAATTTTAATGCGCGGAGCGGCGGAAAAGCCGGAGCAGAAAGAAAAAGCGCTTCAAAGCATGTACGCGGAATCCGTCAGGGCGAATAAACTGATAAAGGATCTTTTGTTTCTCGCGAAGATTGACCGGGAGCCGAGCTTTGAAATGAAAAAAGGGGCATTGGGAGACGTCATTTTGGAAATGGAGGCTGAGCTGAAGCTGCTCGCGAGAAACCGGAAACTCGAGTTCTTTGTCGATCAAAAGATAGAAGCTGTTTTTGACAAAGACAAAATGAAGCAGGCCATTCTCAATCTCTTTTACAATGCGGTGCAGCATACGGATGAAGACATGGGTGTCATCACCGTCTCCCTGCAGAAAGACGGAGGAATCATGCTGATGATTGCGGATAACGGAACGGGAATCGCTCCGGAGCATGTGCCTCATGTGTTTGACCGGTTTTACAGGGCGGAAACCTCCCGATCCCGTCGATCCGGCGGCGCGGGGCTGGGTCTTGCCATTACAAAAACCATTATCGACAGCCATAACGGAACAATTGAAGTGAAAAGTGAGCAGGGAAAAGGCTCCGTGTTCATCATCCGGCTGCCGGGATAAACCGGGATGCCGGAAGAAATATCACAATTTATATATAAATTCTAAATTTTCAAAAAATAACTTGTCCTTTTCCAATATTGATGTTAATATCTAGATATTGGCAAAGGGGGTGTGTACTGATGAAGATTGAAGAACTTGATCTTGATACAGAAACAGCAAGCTTGGTGCAGCGTTGCTAGTAAAGCCGTGACTCCCCTCATTGGGGAGTTATTATCTTTCAGGGGGTATGTCATGATGTCAACGGACTGTAAGCGCTGGAAGTTTAAAGACAGCGTGCAGGTGCTGACCTACACGGCGCATATTATCATTCAATATCGAAAGGCGATTAAGCTTGGGCATACGAGTGAGATAAAAGAGGCGGTTGAACGGCTGATCACCGGCTGTGAAAAACAAGAGCTTTCTGATCTTCTGGGAGAGGAAGCGGGAAACCGGTTTTTCGATGCGTTAATGAAATTGGATGCTTTAATAGAGCCATGGCAAAACGGCCGTGAAGGCTGCATCACTGAAAAGCAGCTGTACCATTTTGAGAAATACAACCAAAACCCCAATCTGATCCAAAACAGGTTAGACGGCAGCAGGGCAGCGATCGTGGGTCTGGGGGGCGTCGGAACGATCATTCTTCAAAACCTTTTGGCGGCGGGCATCCAGCATTTTATTCTCATTGATTTCGATGCCGTATCAGTACATAACCTGAACAGACAATTCGTCTATAATAAATCTTCTGTAGGCAAATTAAAGATCTCAGAATGCAGAGATTATATTGCGGGTATCAATCCCCATGCGGACGCAGCACTTTACCATCAGGAAATGACACAGCCGCAGGACCTGCGTGTGTTAGATCCGTACGAAATTGATATCGTCATAAATGCCGCTGACAAACCCCATAACATTTCTGAATGGGTTTATCAGTATTGTAAGCAGCGGAATATCGCGTTTATGACCGGGGGTGTCGGCAGCTTCAGCGGCCAATGGGGGCCTCTGCTCACGCCTGAATCCTATCAATCCGGCGTCACCTATGAAAAAAGCATGCCAGCCGGACTTCTGAACTGTTACCCCGATGAACCGATCAAAGGTTCTTTAGGAGCGACAAACGGTATTATATCCTCGTTTATGTCTCATGACATTATCACATACCTTGCAGGCGGAAGCCCGAAATCCCTGAATACCCGCATCGGCTTGGACTTTGACGGCCTTCATATTACAGAAACGAAGCTATCTCAAAAGGAAAGCGCTTTATGAAGACGATGCATCGTACGGCGAGAAAACCGGGCGACCCTCTGAAAATAGAAATCGACACAAGCCCGATACGCTTGAACCCATTAGATACGCAGGATTACACAAGCAAGATGATTTGCAGCATTATGTATGAAAGTCTGCAGGACGGCTATAACTGCCGAATCATCCGCAAAGATCGCCGCACCTGTCAGGTGGACATTCACCCAGACTATTTAGGTGACGCCGAGGGTGTGGTTCAAACGATCATCTATCATCTGACGAAAGAAAACCAAAGTCCCCATCTCGGCAGTTTCCTGAACATAAAACAGGCCGTTCCGTATGTAAAAGGCCTCGTCTCTTCCGATCAGCTCGGGGTGAACGTAACGGGTGAAAAACGATTTGAAGTCACCTTGGACGAGCCGTCTGATGAAATAGAAGCCGTTTTGCAGAGCAGCTTTCTGATTCCGGCGACCGCCGGGGGCGATGTGCCGGAAAACGGCCCGTACCGATTCAAGCGAACGTTTGAGAAGGGGCTGGAATTTGAGCGGAATCCGCAATATAAAATGACGCCCGCGGATCACCGCACGGTTCAGACCATCCAATTTATTTTGAATGATGATCTGGAAAAAAGCATCGGGCTGTACGAAGCGAATCAAACGGACGTGACCTGCCACACCCAGTTTCATCATTCAAACATGAGGTATCGGCAGTATGCTGATTTTAAAGAAAATCATTTGCCGATGTTATTTACCTTCAAGGTAAAGGACGGCATGCTGAGAACTTTCATTCAGCATTATTTTGATAAACAAAAGCTGGCCGGGGATTTGGGGCATATCATCACACCGACTGATTCACTGATCGGTATATGGGAAAGCGGGAGGACACCGCAGAAAGATCCGCCCCTTTTGACAAAAGAAGAGCCGATCCGAATCGTTTATGCCGATTATTATCCCAACGGAGAGATCATTGAAAGGCTGGCTGAATTGTTTCGGCGGGCCGGAGCGGACGTATCCGTCTCCAGCGTCAGTCAATTCAATGATTATTACCATATGGATAAAAGCGGGTTTGATATTGAGCTCCATTTGTTCCTGCCGGCTTACATGCATGAGCTGAGCTATATCAAATATTTCATCCGCGACATCAGCGATCCGGGGAAGAAAAAAACGATCATTGATGCCGCAGGATCTGAAAAAAAGAAGGAACTTTTTGGGTTATTCGAGAATACAACTCATTATTGCCCAATTTGTTTTGGGAAAAGTCTGTATCTGCAAGATCCATGTATAGAGGGTTTTAGTGTAAAGACTGACGGGCTCCTTTCTGTTCATGATGTTAAATGCAGATAGCTGGAAAGGGGTATTCATTTGCGGAATCGAAATTTGCTTTACTTCTCCGGTTTTTTCGGAAACTTCTTTTTCGAACGGGGAATTTGGATTTTATATTTAACAAGCATGAATTATTCATTGTTTCTTGTGGGCATCCTGCAATCGGTCCTGAATTTGGCGATGTTTCTGGCGGAAGTGCCGAGCGGCGTCATCTCGGACAGAATCGGGAGAAAAAAATCGCTCTTGCTCGGCCATTTTATGGTCATTGTCTATTTGGTGATGTTCCTGAGCTTCCATAACTTCATTGCTCTCTTCATCGCCCATATTATATACGGTATCGGGCTGACGTTTATATCAGGAACGGATCACGCCTTTTTGTTTGATTCACTGAAAGAACAAGGGAAAGAAAAGTGGTACGGCAAATCCATCGGAAACTATAACGGACTTGTCATACTCGGTCTTGCGATCGCCATGGGCATCGGCGGCTACTTGCAGGAAATATCATGGTCGTATGTGTTTATCGCCGGGATTGTGACTCAGCTGATTGCGATGGCGGTCATTACACAGCTGACGGAAATCAAATTTGAAAACAGTGAACACGAAACGCAGACGGTCGGGGACATCTTAAAAGAAGTCAAAGATTTCTTCAGACTGAACAAAGCCTTTAAATATCTGGTGCTGTCACTGTCTGTTTTCTTTGCGATTACATCGGTTTTTTATATGTACGGACAAGATTTGTTAAGTCAGGAAGGGCTGTCCGTGCGCAATATATCCATTATTTTTGCGGGACTGTCCATCTTGCAGGCGCTGTGCTCCATCTTTTCTTCAAAGCCGGCGGAAAAATTCACGCCGAGGCGCGTGCTTCTGCTGACATTCTGCATCATCGGGGCGGCCTATCTGTTTATACCTTCGGGCAGCCTGTACGTGACGATTGCAGCTTTTGTCGTCATCAACGCGCTCTATGATGTGATAGAACCCGTATCCAGTCAGGTGGTGAATAATGAGATTCCGTCCAGAACGAGAGCCACGCTGCTGTCCATTATCAGTTTGATGACCTCGCTCTTCATGTTCATTGCCTTTCCGTTTATCGGATTCTTAACGGACTATTTTGATTCAGCTTTGCTGCTGACCGCAATCGGGGTATTATCCATCTTATTGTCGCTGTTTATGATGCTCAGCTTTTACAAACTGAAAGCGAGCGTCGCCATCCAGAATAAAGTCGAGCTTTGAACCAGAATGACAAAGGGATGATGTGAATTGCTGAATATTCATAATCTTACGGTAAATTTAGCGGGAGATACCATTTTCAAACAAGTTTCTTTCTTCATCAATGAAGGCGAAAAAGTGCTTGTGGCCGGGCCGAACGGTTCCGGCAAAAGCACGCTGTTCAGGGTGCTTTCCGGGGAGCTTGAGGCGGATGAAGGAACGATTGCGATCAACAAAGGGGCGAAGGTCGGTTTGCTGAAGCAGATCGCTGATCCCCATGAGGATCTGACATTGTATCAATATCTGGAAAAATCGTTTGAAGCTCTCGCGGCGATCCAGAAGGAAATGAAGGCCATTGAGCTGAAGCTTTCGGAACCGATGAGTGATGACGAGCTGACTGCTTTATTGGAAAAGTACAGTCAATACACGGAAACATTTGAGCGGAACAACGGCTACCAGATGCATGCGATGATTGACGAGGTATGCAACGGGCTCAGCCTCAGCGAATTAAAGGATCAGCCGTTTTCAAAGCTGAGCGGCGGCGAAAAAACAAAAGCCGGCCTTGCCGAAATTTTAATCCGCAACGACGACATTATACTGCTGGACGAGCCGACCAACCATTTGGATGTCCATGCGATTGAGTGGCTTGAAGGGTTTATAAAAAAATCGAACAAAACCATTCTGTTTACGACCCACGATAAAACGTTTGCCGACCAGACGGCGATGAAGGTGCTCGAGATTGACGATACCGAGGTGAAGATTTGGCCTTACGGTTTCAGCGAATACCTGAAAAAGCGGGAAGAATTCATCATCGCCCAGTTTGAGAAATATGAAGAACAGCAGAGAAAAATACAGAAGATGAAGGAATCCATCGCCCAGCTGAGAGATTGGGCCAACCGCTCGAATCCGCCGTCTGTCAGCCTGCACAGACGCGCGAATAATATGGAAAAGGCGCTGAAAAGGATCGAGCTGATCAATAAGCCGGTCCGGACGGAGCAAAAATTAAAAAACGCATTTCAGGAAGCGGGCGCCGGTTCAAAAGATATTGTGTTCATTGAAAACGGAAAGGTGGCCAACGGATCTTCCCTTTTATATCAAAATGTGAATCTGCGAATAAAGCATAAAGACAGAATCGGCGTCGTCGGCAGAAACGGCGTCGGCAAAACAACGCTGATCCGCTGTATCATCGGGGAAAGAGAACTGTCGGACGGCACCATTAAAGTGGGGGAAAATCTTAAGATAGGCTACATTGATCAAAAGAGCCAAGTCGGAGATTCGAGTCAGACGATTCTGCAATTCTTTAAAGAAAATCTGCTGACTGAAGAGGGCATGGCCCGGAATATGCTGGCCAAGTACGGATTTTACGGGTCGTCGGTCTTTAAAAAACTTTCCGTCCTGTCGGGCGGTGAGAGAATCAGGCTGAAGCTGTCCATCTTAATGGAAAAAAAGCTGAATGTTTTGATCCTGGATGAGCCGACCAACCACTTGGACATTGAATCTCAGGAAATTCTCGAAAACAGCCTGATGCAGTTTCAAGGCACCATTATCTGCGTTTCTCACGACAGAAACCTGCTGGAGAAGTTCAACAAGATTTTCTGGCTTGAGAATCAAAACGTCACCATCTTTTCAGGTCCATACAGTTACGCCAAACAAAAAAAACGGCAGATTGCCGAATAAAAGGGGAATGGATATGACCATTGACAGACTGACAATCAATGAGTTATCGTACGATCTTTTTGTAAGCGAGTATGCTGATAAGAAACCTTTTATTTTGACGGGGGCAATGGATCACTGGGAATGCAGGCCGTGGACGCTTGAATACATTGACGAACACTATGGAGACAGAATGGTCACCATCCGGAAATCAGATATCGAAGGGGTCAAAACGTTTAAACAAGTAAAGCTTTCCAACTATATCGAGTACATTGATCAGAATGATGACAAATGGTACTGTGACTGGAATTTTACGCAGCTGAACCAAAATGACTTAGACCTTGTCTATTCCGCACCCGAGTATTTTACAAAAGACACATTGAGAGCGGATGAAGAAACGGGACGGGACTGGAAATGGTTCTTTCTCGGTTCTAAGCAGACAGGCACGCCGCTGCATCAGGATTTTAACAGCACGCACGCGTGGAACGGCGTCATTTTCGGGGAGAAGGAATGGATCTTCTATCATCCGGACGACTCTCCGTATTTATACGAAGGAAATATCAATGTCTTTGATGAAAAAGACATTGAGCAAAAACCGCTGGTGCAAAAGGCGTCTCCGATCCGCTTCAGACAAAAGGCGGGAGAAATCATTTACGCGCCGCGCCATTGGTGGCATCAAGTCGAGAATACGGAACATACATTGGCAGTGAGTGAGAACTTTTGGTTTACCGGAGAGCGGCTTGCCAATCAGATATAACCTGACGAAAGGCTGAGGAGCATCTCAGCCTTTTTTTGTATGGATTCATTTCATCCGGTCCAGACCGAATTTTTTCAGGCGGTATTGCAGGCTCTGTCTGCTGATTCCGAGCTCGTTTGCCGTTTTGGATATGTTATTGCCGTGTTTTCTCAGGGTTTTTTCGATCATGTATTTTTCGAAGTTTTCCATTTTTTCTTTTAAATCGGTGCCGGGCTGGGTGGTTGCGGCGGCTTTGCTTTCCGTGTCAGCGGGTTTGATTTTCATCCGGTATTGGTAAGGCAGGTGGGCCGCCGTAATCGTCGTTTCATCCGTCATAAAGTTCATGGCGCCTTCAATCATATGTTCAAGCTCGCGGATGTTGCCCGGCCAGTCATACTCCAGGAAAAATTGCTGCACATCGTCACTGATCGAATCGACATGCATTTGGAACAGGTGGTTGTTTTTCTGGATAAACACTTCGGCCAGAGGCAGAATATCCTCCTTGCGCTCTCGGAGCGGGGGAATGATCAGCGTGACAACGCTTAAGCGGTAGTATAAATCTTTGCGCAGCCGCTCTTCTGAAATGGCGGTGATCGGGTCTTCATTCATCGTGGCGATGATACGGACGTCAATCGGTTTGTCCTGAGCTGATCCGATGCGCCTGATTTTCTTTTCCTGAAGGGCGCGGAGCAGTTTTGCCTGCAGGCTGAGATTGAGAGAGTTGATCTCATCGAGGAGCAGGGTGCCTCCCTGCGCCTGCTCAAATAAACCGGGCTGGTCGATGGCTCCGGTAAAGGCGCCTTTTTTCGTGCCGAATAAAATACTTTCGACCAGACTGTCCGGCAGGGCGGCGCAGTTTTGTGAGATGAACGGGGCCCCTGAGCGCTGGCTGCCGTTGTGAATGCTTTGGGCGAACAGTTCCTTGCCTGTTCCCGTCTCGCCGGCCAAAAGCACGGACGATGACGTACGGGTTGCCCGTTTCGCGTTTTCGATGACTTCCTGAATGACCGGGCTGTTCCCGAGAATGCTGTCAAACGTGTAGCTGTTCTGTTCTTTTCTGTGCATGTTCTCCCTGATCAGCCGTTCGAGCTTGGTGACGTCCTTGGCGATTTCCACGGCGCCCTTGATCTCGCCGTTTTGCACAATCGGGAAGGTGTGGTTGATCGTCGTGATTTCCTGGCCTTTGTTATTGAAATAGCTCTGCTTTACATTTTTAATCGTTTTGCCTTCTTGAAGGGCCTGAACGAGCGTGCTGTCCTGCTGATTGGAAAACATAAATACATCAGTCAGGTTTTTATGCAGGACGTCCCGTTCATCCATATCTTCAATCTGCATCATTTTCTTATTGTAAATGACGGTGCTGCCCTTCTCGTCCACCACATGCAGCCCGACATCAATCTCTTCCAGAATGCTTTGTAACACGAGTGTGTAAAATTCGCTGGTTGTATGCAGGTCAATTCCCCCTCTCAATCGTCTTAACATTCATTATTTTAAAATAAATCGAACAGGAAACGCAAAAAAATTTTGCGCTTGGACGATGTTTAAAAATAAATGGAAATTGAGGTAATAAAATCATTGACTTTTTTAGGGAAATGATTGATATTTAGATATATACTTAAATATCTAAATCATGTACGTATGAGAGGGGGAAAGTTTTTGAATAAAGCTTTTAAAGCACTGGCCGATCCTACAAGGAGAAGAATTTTGGACTTATTAAAGAAACAAGACATGACAGCTGGTGAAATTGCGGAACACTTCGACATGTCAAAACCCAGTATTTCTCATCATCTTACCATATTGAAAAATACTGATTTGGTTCACGATGAGAGGAAGGGCCAATTTATTATGTATTCATTAAATACCACTGTATTACAGGATCTTATAGGCTGGTTCTTTTCTCTGACTGATTCAGAACATGATAATAAGAAAGGCGGGGAATCATGAAAAAATATCTCTTTTCGGCAGGAATCATTGTTTTAACTGTTTTCACATGGGTTTGCACTTATTCATCTTTACCGGACAATTTGGCGACACACTGGGGATTAAACGGAAGTGCAAATGATTACCAAACGAAAGCTGATGCGATGATGATGCTTATTGGCATCATGATTATTGTATATATTTTAATGGTTATCATCCCTAAGATTGATCCTAAAAATAACTACAAAACATTTATCCGGCCATATATGGCTATATTTAATACAATGTTTGCGGTTCTGTTTGTCATTAATCTGATGACCATCTTGACCGGCCTGGGATATGATCTCCCTATATCTTATTTAGGAAACTTTATAGTGGGAGTCATTTTCATGGTGTTTGGAAACTTCATTCAGATCGTGAAGCCTAATTTCTTTTTAGGGATAAGAACACCTTGGACGCTGAGCAGTGAAAGAGTTTGGAAGGATACACACAGGGTTAGTTCGAAAATTTTTGTCGTAGCGGGCATACTCATGATGCTTGCAGCCTTTTTGCCGCCGGTATATAGAGTGTCAGTCATTTTCATTGCGGCAATCGGCTGTATCATATTATCTTTACTATATTCTTACATTGTATATCAGAGACAATTAAATAAATAATTGTTGAACAGGAGCAATCTAATCGGATTGCTCCTATTTTGTCAGCGGGAAACGCAAAAAAATTTTGCGCTTGGCTGAAGTTTGCACGCAAACTGCCGGAATATTTTGCAGGAAAAGAAAGAATGCCGGCGAAACATCCCGTTTTTTCGGATTGGCACGGAACTTGCTTTATAAAAAGGGAAAGCAAGATCTAATGTTGAATGATTACAAAACAAGGGGGAATCAGATTATGTCAGCTTTCACAAAATCTCAAGAAATTATCAGCCAAACTTCACATTACGGCGCGAACAATTATCATCCTCTGCCGATTGTTATTTCCGAAGCACAGGGTGTATGGGTAAAAGACCCTGAAGGCAATCAATATATGGATATGCTGAGTGCTTATTCTGCGGTGAACCAGGGGCACAGACATCCGAAGATCATTCAGGCGCTGAAGGATCAGGCGGATAAAATCACTCTGACGTCACGCGCGTTCCATAATGATCAGCTCGGCCCGTTTTATGAGAAAACAGCCAAGCTGACCGGAAAAGATATGATTCTGCCGATGAATACGGGAGCGGAAGCCGTTGAATCCGCTGTCAAAGCGGCGAGACGCTGGGCATATGAGGTCAAAGGAGTAGCCGATAACCAGGCGGAAATCATTGCGTGTATCGGCAACTTCCACGGCAGAACGATGCTCGCGGTATCCCTTTCTTCAGAAGATGAGTATAAACGCGGTTTCGGACCTATGCTTCCGGGTATAAAATTAATTCCATACGGAGACGCAGAAGCGCTGCGCCGGGCGATCACGCCGAACACAGCCGCTTTCTTATTCGAACCGATTCAGGGAGAAGCGGGCATCGTCATTCCGCCGGAAGGATTTTTACAAGAAGCGGCCGCTATTTGTAAGGAAGAAAATGTGCTTCTGATCGCTGATGAAATTCAGACGGGACTCGGCCGCACAGGGAAAACATTCGCGGTTGACTGGGAAAATATCGTACCGGATATGTTTATCTTAGGCAAAGCGCTCGGCGGGGGCGTCTTCCCGATTTCGTGCATCGCGGCGAACCGTGACATTCTCGGCGTGTTTAACCCGGGTTCCCACGGCTCGACATTCGGCGGAAACCCGCTCGCTTGCGCGGTATCGCTCGCATCTCTTGAAGTCCTTGAGGAAGAAGGGCTGGCAGAGCGTTCCCTTCAGCTTGGCCGTTATTTTAAAGAAGAGCTTGAGAAAATTGATAACCCGATCATAAAAGACGTGCGCGGACGCGGCCTGTTTATCGGTGTTGAACTGACAGAAGCGGCCCGCCCGTACTGTGAAAAGCTGAAAGGCGAAGGGCTTTTATGCAAAGAAACACATGATACCGTGATCCGTTTTGCACCGCCGTTAATGATTTCCAAGGAAGACTTGGACTGGGCGGTCCAAAAGATCACAAACGTGCTTCAAAACGCGTAAAACCTTGATGCGGCAATGCTTTCCCTCGGCTTGTATGGAATTTACAAATAAAAAATTCAGCACACTCTATTTGCGCGGAGACAGTATTTTAGTATAATGTATCTTTATGTACGAAAATGAATTTCATATAACATTCATATACAAATAGAGGCTCTTTGGACAGCAAATCGGTTTCAAAGCACCGGCTTGGTTCCAATACAAGTTGCTGAAGGGGTGCAGAATAGTGAATACAAATCAAAAAGAGAATCAGCTTCAGCGCACAATGAAATCGCGCCATTTGTTTATGATTTCATTAGGCGGAGTGATCGGCACCGGGTTTTTCCTGAGTACCGGATTTACAATTAACCAGGCGGGACCGCTGGGCGCGGTTCTGTCTTATCTGGTCGGCGGTTTTATTATGTTTTTGACAATGCTCTGCTTAGGCGAGCTTGCGGTTGCCCTTCCCGTATCAGGGTCGTTTCAGACGTACGCAACCAAATTCATCAGCCCCGCTTTCGGTTTCGCATTCGGCTGGCTGTACTGGCTCGGCTGGGCGGTGACATGCGCCATTGAGTTTTTATCTGCGGGACAATTGATGCTCCGCTGGTTTCCGCATGTTCCCGTATGGGTGTGGTGCCTCGTGTTTGTCGGGTTGATGTTTCTTTTGAACGCGATTACCACAAAAGCGTTCGCTGAGTCGGAATTTTGGTTTTCCGGCATTAAAATTTTAGTCATTCTGCTGTTTATTATTTTGGGCGGCGCCGCCATGTTCGGCCTGATCGACATGAAACACGGCGAGCAGGCTCCTTTCTTCTCTCATTTTTATGAGGATGGATTGTTTCCGAACGGCATGAAGGCTATGCTTATTACGATGATTACCGTAAACTTCGCGTTCCAGGGAACGGAGCTGATCGGGGTTGCCGCGGGAGAAAGTGAAAATCCCGAGAAAACGATTCCCCGCTCTATCCGGCAGACGGTATGGAGAACCCTTGTCTTTTTCGTTCTTTCCATCATCGTCATTGCCGGGATGATTCCTTGGAAGCAGGCGGGAGTGGTCGAAAGCCCGTTTGTCGTGGTGTTTGAACAAATCGGTATTCCATATGCGGCCGATATTATGAACTTTGTTATCTTAATTGCGCTGCTCTCAGTGGCCAACTCAGGCCTGTTTGCATCGACGCGTATCCTATATGCCATGGCGAACGAAGGACAAGCCTTTAAATCGCTCGGCAAAACAACTAAACGCGGCGTGCCGATGAATGCTTTGATCGTGACGCTGGCCGTCGCCTGCCTGTCCCTGCTGTCTAAAGTGGCAGCGCCGGAAACCGTTTATATGTTTCTCTTATCATTAGCCGGACTAAGCGCGCAGGTCGGCTGGATCACGATTTCCCTGTCACAGCTGATGTTCAGACGGAAATACATCCGCGAAGGCGGCAAAGTGGAAGACCTGAAGTTTAAAACACCGCTGTACCCGGTGCTGCCTATTATCGGGCTGACGTTAAACACGGTCGTTCTGATCAGTCTCGCATTTGATTCAGAACAGCGGCTCGCCCTTTATTGCGGCATCCCGTTCATGGCGGTGTGCGTTATCGTCTATCATCTGTATGTAAAAAAGCATAAGCAGTCAGAAAAACAGATAGAGCTTTAAATCTTTTCGTGTCCAAGTCATCTTTGAGAAACCCGCACAGGACAACATACAACATGTTGAGGTGGAAAAACGGATGAACAAGAATATCTCAGTTATTGGAATGCCGATGGATTTAGGACAAGCACGACGCGGAGTGGACATGGGCCCGAGCGCCATCCGCTACGCGCATCTCATTGAACGGTTATCTGACATGGGGTATGCGGTGGAAGACTTAGGCGACATCCCCGTCAATCGTGAAAAACTCAAAAATGATGAAGAGCTGAAAAATTTGAACTCTGTGCTCTCAGGGAACGAGCAGCTCGCCCAAAAGGTGGACAGCGTCATTGAGAATGAGCGGTTCCCTCTCGTCTTGGGCGGCGATCACAGCATCGCGATCGGAACGCTGACAGGAACGGCAAAGCACTATAAACAGCTCGGCGTCATCTGGTACGACGCGCATGGCGACTTAAACACCCTGGAAACATCGCCGTCAGGCAATATTCACGGAATGCCGCTGGCCGTCAGCCTCGGCGTCGGGCACGACACGCTGGTGAATCTGGGCGGGTATGCCCCGAAAATCAAGCCGGAGAACGTCGTCATCATCGGCGCGAGATCGCTTGATGAAGGCGAGCGTGAATACATTAAGGAAACAGGCATGAAAGTCTATACGATGCATGAGATTGACCGCCTCGGCATGACAAAGGTCATTGAAGAAACCATTGACTACCTGTCAGACTGTGACGGCGTTCACCTCAGCCTTGATCTAGACGGCCTTGATCCGAGCGACGCACCCGGCGTAGGCACGCCTGTCGTCGGCGGCATCAGCTACCGTGAAAGCCACTTGGCAATGGAAATGCTGTATGATGCCGACATCATCACTTCAGCTGAATTTGTCGAAGTCAACCCGATCCTCGATCACAAAAACAAAACCGGCAAAACAGCGGTCGAGCTGGTGGAATCTTTGTTAGGAAAAAAACTATTATAAAATATGCGCCTCCGCACCTGCGGAGGTTTTTTTTGTTGCCACGAGGAAACTAGCAGGCTGCCACCCTCTTTTTGGACCTGTAAATATGATATATTTATTACACAAAATGGGAAAGGGAGGTGTCCTGACAGATGGCTGAAGTGATGGCCCACGAAACAGTTGCGAAAAAAATCAGTGACTGGTATGAGGAAATCAAAAAGCACAACACTGAATCGGCTGAGGCGTTAAGAGAACAACTGCTTACGGATCTGCAAAATATGACACAAAATCAAACGGTGCTCCTTTATTTTAATTTAATTGATTCCCGTTATAAGCTTTTGATGGAAGAGTATGAGAAAACAGACGGCATTTTAAAAACGATCCAACTGAACGCCGATAAAGAAAAAACAGACCAGATGATTCAATACTATTATTATTTCTTTTCCGGAATGCACGAGTTTTACCGTAAACGGTTTATGAACGCTATTAATTTTTACCGGATTGCTGAAAGCAGGCTCCGGCACATACCGAATGAGATTGAAAGAGCCGAGTTTAATTATCAAGTGGCGATTGCCTACTATGAAATCCGCCAAAACTACTTTGCGATGAACCACGCGGAAAAAGCGTTGGAGATCTACAAAGCCAATGAAATGTACGCGGTCAGAGAAGCACAGTGTTTAATGGTGATCGGCTGTAACAGAATGGACTTGTTTCACTATCAGAAAGCTGAAGAGCTCCTGCAGACAGCGGTTCATCAAGCCGCCAAAGCGGGCGATCCGCATATTGAAGCGCTCGCCCACTTTAACGCAGGCATTTGCTATGAAAGACAGGAAAAACTGGAGGAGGCGCGGGTCGAGTTTGAAACGGCTCTTGATCAAAAGGAGCATTTGCGATCAGCGTATTCGGTCCGGAGTCTGTACATGCTGGCCAGAGTGTTATTGAAGCAGGAAAAGACGGATGAGGGCCGGTTTTGGCTGCATAAAGCGCTGAATGCCGCTGAAGAAAAAAACGAGCCCGTATACACCCAAAAGCTGAGCATCTTACAGCATGTCTTTATTGACCGCAATGAAGAAGCGCTTGAATCAGCTTTCGCCGAGTTAAGAAGGAAAGAGCTGTGGAGTGACGTTTCCGATTTGTCGTATCAGGCCGCGGCGCATTTTAAAAAACAGGAGAAATACAAACCGGCGGCGAAGTATTTTCAGGAATCAATTGATGCCAATGACCAAATTTTGAGATTAACGGAGGGGATTCGTAATGAAAACATGTAAATTCATTGTACTCTCAGCAGCCTTGGCAAGTCTCATTTCGATTGGATTATTTGCACAAACTGGTTCAACGGCACAAGCCGAACAAATCATAAAACCGGCGGAAAACGGAGCCTTCGGATAATACTTCATGATACCGCTTTCGTGTAAGGAGTGATTCAATGGCTATCACGCTGCAGCCGATGACAGGACAAGAATTTCAGTCCTATCTCGCTCATTCAACCAAGCATTACGCTGAAGAAAAGGTAAAAGCGGGAACGTGGCTGCCTGACGAAGCGCCGGAATTAGCGGAACTGGCGTTTGAAGACCTGCTTCCTGACGGCTTGGAGACGGCCGATCACTATTTATGGACGCTGACATTGGACGGAAAGGAAAATGCCGGCTGGCTGTGGCTGCACGCCGATCCGGACAACCCGCAGCAGGACGCATTTATTTATGATTTCGGCCTTCATCCGCCTTTCCGCGGCAAAGGCTATGCAAAAGAGGCGCTCGCAAGGCTGGAGGACAAAGCCAAAGACCTGGGTGTCCGCAAGATTTCTCTCCATGTGTTCGCTCATAACGAAACGGCGCGGAAGCTGTATGAGAAGACGGGATTTCTGGAGACGGATGTCATCATGAGCAAAAAGCTGTCATGAAAAGAGGCCCGCACGATGGGCCTCTTTTGTTATTCATCTAACAATGTCATCATTTGTTCCGGATAACGCTCGCCGGCCGCCGTTCCGATCGGAAACATCTCATCCAACCGCGCCTTCACATCCTCCGGAAGCACAATGTCGAGAGCGGCGAGGTTCTCTTCCAAGTAGTGTTTCTTTTTTGTACCCGGAATCGGAATGAGATCGTCGCCGTTTGCGAGAACCCATGCGAGCGCAAGCTGAGGCGCGGTGATATTCATTTCCCGGGCAATGGCGGTAAGTTTTTGGACGAGCCCTATATTCACCGCCAAATTGTCTTCCTGGAATCTCGGCGTTCTTCTTCTGTAATCATCGGCATCCAGCTGATCTGTCGACGTCATCTTTCCGGAAAGAAAACCTCTGCCGAGCGGACTGTAAGGCACAAATGAGATGCCGAGCTCACGGCAGGCGGGCAGCACATGCTCCTCCGCTTCCCTGCTCCATAACGAATATTCCGATTGAAGCGCGGCAATCGGGTGAATGCGGACGGCGCGCCTGATCGTTTCTGCGGAAGCCTCTGACAATCCGATATACCTCACTTTTCCTTCGTCAATCAGCTCCTTCATGGCGCCGACAGTTTCTTCAATCGGCACCCGCGGATCAACCCGGTGCAGATAATAAAGGTCGATATAATCCGTCCCAAGGCGTTTCAGACTGGCATCACACGCTTTTTTCACATAATCGGGCTGTCCGTTAATTTCGATAAACTCACCCTTTTCGCTTCGGACATAACCGAATTTCGTCGCGAGGCACAGCTCCTTTCTGAATGGGGCAAGCGCTCTGCCGACAAGTTCTTCATTCGCACCCAATCCATATTGATCAGCTGTATCAAACAAATTCACGCCGAGATGAACGGCATGATGCAGTGTGGAAATCGACTCTTCCTCACTCTGGCTGCCATAGTATTCCGACATGCCCATGCACCCTAACCCCATTGCGGAAACCCGCATCGAACCGATTGTTCTGTCCTTCATATGTCCTCCCCCTTTCTTGTATGATAACCGGATTTCCTGATATTTGAAAATGTTTTATGCATAAGATTTACATATTGTTATAAAATTTTTAAAAATCTGTAAATTGTATATTTTTTTATCGCAATTCCGTCATATAATACAAATGTTGAAAAATTATACTCAAAGAAAAGAGGCGAAGTCATGATGTGTAAAAAGCTGTTCAAAGCCGTCCTCCCGTTTGCCCTGTCATTCACCATGGTTCTGTCGTTCTCCGGTATGAATGTAAAAGCGAAAGAAACAGAAATATCACGCTACGCAAAAGAAATCGCAGACCTTCAGCAGGGCACGACTCCTCAAGACGTTCTCCAATCCGCCAAAGAGCTTGCCAAACAGAAGCACGTTTCAACAGAAGCAATTCTCAAGCAGTTTCATCAAGAAATCACGGCAGACAAGGTGCAAGGAAATGTAATCGCTTCCAAAGAAGAACTCTCTGCAATGGGCGGATCGTCAGGAACCAAAAAACTTCCGAAAAGCACAAAAGGCAATATTTATTACACGAACTCATACACGGCTTATTACAACCACGGGCATGTCGGCATGTATTCATCCGCTGATAAAATTGTCGAATCCGTGCCGGGAGACGGCGTCCGCCAGATTGCGTATAACGGAAGAGAAGTCGAAGACAATTCAATCGTCCAGACCGTGAAAGTTACCGATGCTCAAAAACAAGCCGCCGCTGACTGGGCCGTATCAAGAGTCGGTGATGAGTACTCCTTCAACTTCGTCAATAACAGAAATACGGGCCATGAAGGCGCCAAAAACTGCTCAAAACTGCTGTGGTCGGCATTCCTTTTAAAAGCGGGGATTGATATCGACTCTAACGGCGGTTTAGGCGTATACCCGCGCGACATCACAAGCTCGTCCTACACAACCACGATTCTGACCATTCACTAGGGAGAACAACGTGAAAAAAATCATCTGGATACCCTTAGTGATCATCGCCGCCGCCGCGGTCTTATGCTTCTTCTATTTCCGCACGGAAGCTCCTGCGGAGGTTGCGAGAGACACATTAAATGACCCTGATTTTCTGAAAGATAAAGAGGCGCTGCTGTATTTCTCCACTGCGGCTGACCAAGACACGTTCGGCGGCGGAAAAAGCTACGCCCTCTTCGCCGATGAAAAAGGGCGGCTCTCTTCTTATCAAATGAAGGGGCTTGAGCTCGGATCGGCCAAAGTGCATGACGAAAGCGTCCTGCTGGAGGACAAAAAAGGAATCTACACCGTTCAGCACGGCCTTCACACGTATAAAAGAGCGTATCAGCATACGGGAGACAGCGCGGGATATATCGAACGGGCGAAAGGCTTTTACACGCTGTATAATTCGGGCTACGACAAGAGCGGCGGCAGCTATCGCTCAGAGCTGTACCGCCAGATGGACGGCAGGTGGAAGCAAGACGTCATCCCGCACTATATCCGCGCTTCAGGCTTTTTTAAAGATCATCTTTTCGCGCTCACGCCGACAGATGACGAAAAAGGCTATCACGTCCAAGACATTCAGGCCGATAAAGAAAAGCTCCATACAAACTCAATCGCGACATGGACGTATAAAGAAGGCACGTCTGTCGAATCCCAGCTCGCCGCGGACGACAGCGCCGTCTGCTTTGTTACCAGAGGGGAAAAAGCCGATCACATCTATCAAATGGTGAAAGTCATGAAAAACAGCGGCGCCATCAAAACGTATGACATCGCCGCTTATAAAAATGACGAACAGACGATCTATGACTCCATGCCGTTCAGCTTCAAAAAAAGCTTTTTCATGGAGCATCGCAGCTTCTATTTCGTTGACGGCTTCGGAACCGTCTACCGCATCAACCCTGAGACCGGAAAAAGCAAAAAGGCCTTCACCCTCCCCGCATCACGAATGAAAGCCGACTTCAAGGAGCTGACCCATCAAAACGGAAAGCTGTATCTGTTTACGTACAGCTACAAAAAGCCCGCCAAAATCGAATCCTTCGACCTGAAAACGGGCAAAAAACTGAACGACCTGACCATCCCAAACTTAAAAAACATCGTCACGCCGAAAAGCCATCTCAAGCTGTATGATGTGCAGGTGATGGAGGGGTTTTAAAGAGTATGAACATTTGGGAAGAGCTTGCCGCTTTTGGTAAGCTTTTTATAATGAAACGTTACTGCAAGAAAGAAGGTGTTCATTTGAAATCATTCAGTCTCTTCTTATTGTTGTCCGTCATTTGTATAACCATTGTTTTTGTCATAATGAATATGTTGATTGGATACCCTGATGTGAGTAACGGGGCATTGATTATGATTGTATATATCGTTGTGACCCTCATGATAAGGCTATATAACAAGAAAAAAGCCGACCGAGCATAGAGATAGAGGAATTTGACCCGTAAAAGCAGAAGACAGTCAGATGAAGGAGGGAGCCGATGAAGAAAAAGCTTGCCGCGGTGACCGTCACCATTCTCCTGGTTTCCGTGATAACCAACTCTTTTTTAAACGGCGGAAAGCCGGACTGGATTGATGTATGCTGTACGCTGCTGGCGTGTATATTAGGAATTCTGTTCGTCCTTCGCTTAGAAAAAAGAGAAAACACGTAAAGAGCCGGATGCTGAAAACACCGGCTCTTTTTGCGCGTGATTTGCCGAATTGTGGATAAAACTCAGCCCGAAGCACTACTAACATGTGTATAAATAGGTTATATTGAAAAGAGAACAATTGCCGCGTGCAAAAGAAAACCGGAGGACGTAACGATGAAAACCGCTTATTATTCTTGTGAAGAACATATCGAAACCGTGCTGGACATGTACATAGATGATCATGAGCTTCCGCCCGAAATCAGAAAAATCGAACATACTAACAGTTTATCCACAGCCTGTGAATTATGTGGGGACACTGCAACATATCTAGTAGGGAACGAATGATCCTACACAAAATACAGAAAAGATATCCACAATTGTGGACAATATATATGAATAACTTGTTTCTAAAGTGGGGATGACCTGTGAATATCAATATTGTGACAATCGGAAAACTAAAAGAAAAATACCTTAAGCAAGGCATTGAAGAATACAAAAAACGACTCTCAGCCTACGCAAAAATCGACATCATCGAACTCCCGGACGAAAAAGCTCCGGAAAACCTGAGCGACCAAGACATGAAAATCGTCAAAGACAAAGAAGGCGAACGCATCCTGGCCAAAATCAGCCCGGACACCCACGTCATCGCCCTCGCCATCGAAGGAAAAATGAAAACATCCGAAGAACTGGCCGATACAATAGATAAGCTGGCGACTTATGGAAAAAGCAAAATCACCTTCGTCATCGGCGGCTCACTCGGCCTAAGCGACGCCGTCATGAAACGGGCAGACGACAAACTGTCATTCTCGAAGATGACATTTCCTCATCAGCTGATGCGGCTTATTCTGGTGGAGCAGATTTATCGGGCGTTTCGGATTAATCGTGGGGAGCCTTATCATAAGTGAGTGTGGGTTTTTCAAAATATAATTGTAAATAATTGTGGAAGAGTTGTTTTTATAGAAAAAAGAAGTTAGTTGATTATTTATCTTTGAGAAATATTTTATTTTTTATTTATTTACTTTTAAAATGCAAAATAAGAAGGGGAAGAAAAAATGAATTTTGAAGCAATGAGTGATAACATACGGGGTCTATTTACAGCTACAAGAACATATAAAATACCTAGATTTCAACGTGATTTTTCCTGGGATCAAAATAATTATAATGAATTTTTAAATGATATGTTATCACAAATATCATTTAATCCCGATACCGCCAAATTTGAAACATCACAATATTTTTTAGGTAATATGTTATTCTTGGGAGAGAAAGATAAAGATTTAGTTCAAGTTGTAGATGGTCAACAAAGATTAACTATATCTACAATATTATTAGCAGCATTAAGGAATTCATTGTATGATGTGAAAAACTCAGCATTATATGGTGATGCACAAGTAGAAGCTGCTAGTAATTATGCTGATACTATACAAAGTGAATATTTAATAAAAAAAATTGATGGAACTCCACAAAGGAAAGTACAAACAACTTCTAGTTTTCCGTATTTTACACAAACAATTCAAGATTATCGTACTAAAAATAGTGAAGTTGAGCCCGCTACAGAAGAGGAAGAATTATTAAAAAAAACATTTGATTTCTTTTTAAGTGAATTGAAACCAAATGTTTTTTTAAAGAAAATTTCGACAATGTATCAGTTTCAATTTAAAATAGAAAATTATGTAGATTCTTTAAAAGCATTAAGAGACCAATTACTAAAGTCCGAAATAATTGATGTGTTTGTTTCAGAAAAAGAACAAGCTAATAAAATCTTTGAAAATATAAATTCCAAAGGTAAACCGCTTTCGCAGGTAGATTTAATAAAAAACTCTATTTTTAGCAGAATTGATATTACTGATGGTGGAGTTGATGAAATATCGAGAACTTGGAATGATTTTAAAAAACTAATTGTAGATTTAGATACTACTTTCAATGAATTTTTCTTACACTATTGGAAGGCGGTTTATCCACAAGATAGTGCAAACGGAAATAACTTGTATAAAAAGTTTCTTAAAAGATTTGGAACAAGTACAGATCAAGAACTTGAAAAATTTGTTAGAGAGTTAAAACAAGGTCTAGAATTTTATAAAACAATAGTTTCACCAGATCGAAATCAATTTACGAGAAAAGAGTTAAAAGCAGAATTAGAATATCTTGTAGCGATTAATAGATTTAAAGGTGTACAGGTACGACCTGTTTTGCTCTCATTATATATCACTGACGCTAAACTAGGCAAAAAGAAATTACCTCAAAAAGAAAAAACTTTATTCTTACAGTTTCTAAGTAATTTTCATTTTGCAGCATTTGGAACAAATTTAAAAGTTAGATCTAATAAAGCTACAAGTCCGTATAAAAATTTTTCGGAAAAAGTTTCTAATGCTAGGTCAAAAAACGATATTAAAGTAGCTATTTCAGAATTAAGAAAAGAATTAGTAAAACTTCTTACTAAGGAAAACTTTGTTGTAGCGTTTGAGAGCTTAGAGTTTTCTAAAGAAAAAGCCAGAGGAGGGCTAGAAGCCTTTCCTGCTTCCTATGCTATAAAACAATTAGCTAATCGGATGGATAATAGAAGATTTGATGATGATGAATATTCTATAGAGCATATTTTAGATGAGTCGTTGGGTGACACGGAAAATATCGGAAATTTAACAGTGCTTGAAGAAAAATATAATAGAGAATTAAATGAAGAGAAAAAACAAAATAAAGATATATCATTTGAACAAAAGAAATCTATATATCTAAAGAGTAACTATACTATGGTTCAAACATTATGTGAAAAACATAATAGGTTTACTCGTGAGGATGTTTCTAGAAGAGCTAATAAATTGGCAAATTCTTTTTGGGATTCCTTCTTAATTTAGAAAAAATCTTCATTGTGATAACTAAATTCTTATATAGCTATATTCTCAAATTGAGAAATAATTAGAAGTTCGAGTCGGATAAGAGTCGTATTAGTTCTAATTTAGACTAACTATAAAGAGAATAAAACGTCATTTATTTACACGACGGTAGTCTTATCATAAGTGAGTTGTACTTTTAATGTAAAATAAAATTAAGTGAAATATGAAGAGGAGAAAATGATTTACTAGAAATTAATCAAATAAAAACAAATTTAGAGTATAAATATTCAGATTTAATAAATGTAGTTGCTGATAAGGAAATTATGAATGAACACCAAAAAAGAAATTTTTGATCCAA
Organism: Bacillus sp. MT(2024); assembly: GCF_036362845.1. Classification (NCBI taxonomy): domain Bacteria; kingdom Bacillati; phylum Bacillota; class Bacilli; order Caryophanales; family Bacillaceae; genus Bacillus; species Bacillus sp. MT(2024). The sequence continues at coordinate 3,929,092 of NZ_CP143632.1, read as the reverse complement.
AATATTGGCAGTATACAGGTGTAATAGGAAGATACGGTCAGATTTCTGAGGAAAATAAATTAAATTAAGTAAAGTAGCAATAAATATAAAGATCTTTTCGATAAGCAATACGGATGATGAAGGAAACTATTATAAAGGTCAAGTATTTTTAAATCGAGTTACAACCCAGACTAATAGGCAAAATAGTATTAGCAGCAGAGACTTTTTATCACTAGATCAGTGTTACGCTGTAAAAGATTTTTTTGAACATAGGGCTTTGCGTTTGATAAAATATTCATCTTATTTGGTTTTCTTCGCATTTCTTTGAAAATGAATAGAAAAAAACCAGATTCCAATACAAATCTGGTTTCCTACATCTGATGAAAGCAACCTACTGTTGCTTCTCTTTCACCATCTTAATAAAGAGAAAGAAGACAATGATTACAATAAAATAATTCAATGGATTCTTAACGATGCTTATCTCCAGTGAAATCTGTAAGAGTATCCAGAGAATGAAGATGGCTAGTATTGAAGGAATGATGATTTTGTACATGTCGACCACCTTCCATAGTTAGTAAAAGAAACGGGCGCGGGCCCCTTTTTCTTCATGGTTAAAAGCAAGATGCGGCAGCTCCTGTCATTGCACCGCCAACAGCGCCGGTAATGGCTCCGACGGCACCCGCTCCTACTGTTCCGATGCCGGGTATTGTGACTGTTCCTACAGCAGCTCCTGCGAGACCCAGTGTGCCGCCTCCAGTTACCGCACCGCCGCCAGTACCTAAAATACATTTTCCGACTGATTGGGTGCTGATTGACCCGCTTGTTTTTCCAGCGTCTTTGTTTACGACTTTGACTAAAACGCCATTTTTGATTTTTTCATATTTCAGTGTAACGGGGTCACCATTTTTGTCAGTAGAGCTTTTCGGAAGAGCCTGCTCCTCGCCCGTTATGTTGTCTTTTAGGGTTGCATTGCCTTTAGCGTCAATATGAACATCTGCATGATTGAACGTCATCTTCAGCTCACTGTCGTTGAGGTTTTCAACTTTGTATGTAGCTTGGGATTCTGCGGCAGCCGCAGCATGGGGTAAAACCGGGAGGGCAAAGGCACCTGCTAGGAATACCAAGGCTGCCAGTTTCACTGCGGTTAGCTTCATTCTGCTTTGCATAATTGATCCTCCTCCTTTGGTTGCCATACTAACAAAGGCATTCTGCTTGTTAAACCCTTACCATATAAAATGATAAAAAATTCACCCAATTTCATCACATTAACCAACACGGTTTGTATGTTTCCCTTCGAAAGTCATAGGAGAGCAGGGTTCATATCTGATGCGAAGTTATCAAGGAGGGCAGAAACGTAAAGAAGAGCTCAGAGAAGCACCTTTATTGCAAACAACAGCTTCCTTCGCTTTTTCCACACGTCAGTATAAATCCCTTTCCGTCACGGAAACCTAGTGGAAAAGGTTTCTGAAAGGAGGGGGATATGATGAAAAGTGAAAAAATTCAAAACAAAACATCTTTGGTTTGGAAGATGGCGATTGCCTCTGCGGTTTCTTGGGAAGCGGCAAAACTGGCGGGCTCTGATCATCCCTATTTAGCGCCTCTATCTGTTATCTTATGTTTGCAGCCAACGATAGATCAGTCGATTCGTTTTTCTTTTCATCGTATTGCGGGAACTGCGATTGGGATCATGCTAACGTCCTTTCTTGTCAGTCACTTGCCAATGAATGGCTGGATGCTGGGGCTGTTCCTGTTAGGCGGTACTTACATAGCGAAGTGGTTGCGAATAGATGTAACGGTTCTGCATCAGGTAGCGCTCACCATTTTATTGGTCTTTACGTTTGAACGAAACTCTAAAGATTATGCATTCGACCGAATCATCGATACGGTGATCGGCGTCATCATCGCGATTCTGGTTCACATGTTCCTGTTTCCGCCGGATTACACAAAAAAGGCAGCGGACTCTTTTCAAACATTGGCCCGTCAGCTTTCCGGCACACTTTCAGACCTTTCCAAATGGGTGCAATCAGAGTGGGGACAAGGAAAAGGGAACCTTATGGAATATAAAATGAACCATCTTCTGCAGGAGCTGCATACGGCAAAAGAGATGCTGCAAACAGCCTCTGACAGCTTAAAATTCAACCCCGTCAGAAAAAAACATAAAAACATCATTTCAAGCTATCAAATAGAGATGCAAAAGTTGAACGCCGGATTTGAGTATCTGTCAAATATAGTGAAAACGTTAAAAGAATGGGAAAAAGAAGGAGCTTTATCTTCAAGTGACAAAAGGGAGATGGGGAATAATTTACAAGTGTTAAGTGAATATTTTGCGGGTTTTAAAGGCATACAGCAGGGTGAAACAGACAATCGGAAACAGAAGGAACAGAACGTGTTATTGGAATCTCTCCGCTCCGACATGCTGTCGCACCCGCCGCCCGGTCATAGGGTCTATAAAGACTCTTTTTTTTTAGAAACGAAGAAATTGCTGAAGCGTTTGTAATGTTTTCTGGAAAAAAAGAATACGGATATACAGATGCAGATATGATCAGGTAAAAGCGGGGGACATGAAATGGATGATATACACCGGATTTTGGATGTCATCGCCAATTCTAAAAAAGCTAAGGTACTGGCTACCATCATTCAAACAGAGGGGTCCGCTTATAAGAAAGAAGGGGCTTCAATGTTGATTTCAGGGGATAAAACAAGAGTCGGCATGTTATCCGCCGGTTGTCTGGAAGAAGATCTCGTTGAAAGGGCAGAGCAGGTCTGGTCTGCGGGAGAACCGTTGATTGTCCGCTTTGATATGAGTGCGGAAGACGATTTATCCTGGGGACAGGGCATTGGCTGTAATGGTGTTTTGACGGTGTTGCTTGAGCCTGTAAAAGGGGAATTGGAACGACACCTGATGACAGTCAAGACATGCTTAGATGGAAAAAAATCTGTGACCCGAGTGAAACGATTCACTGAAACGTTAGAGCCGAAGGAAGATCTGTATATCGCTGAAGACGGCAGCGTGTTTGGAACCGGGGATGTGATGGAGCAAGGCTGTATTCAAAAACTGAGACAGACAGAGAAGGGAATCAAAAGGGATGAACATACATCTGATTTGTTTTTTATCCATCAGATGGTGCCAAAACCTTGTTTATATGTCTTCGGAGCAGGAGAAGATGCGAGGCCGTTAGTTTCGTTGGCGGCTCGTGCGGGCTTTCATGTGACGGTGATTGACTGGCGTCCCGCCTTATGTCATCACGGGCATTTTCCTGAAGCCGGCCATTTGATAACGGGAGCGCCGGAAGAAGTCATGGAAGGCCTGAGCATGACAAAAAGGGATTTTGTTGTCATTATGACGCACAGCTTTCAAAAAGATCAAATCATTTTACATACAATAAAAAACGAGAATGTGTTTTATAAAGGCGTTTTAGGCCCCAGAAGGCGCACGGAGCGGCTGTTAGGCGGGGCAGAGATTCCGGCAGATATTCATTCCCCTATCGGCCTTCCCATCGGGGCACAAGGCCCTGAAGAGATTGCTGTAAGCATTGTTGGCGAGATGATTCAAAAAATGCGAAAACAAAGGTCTCGCCTATGAAAACAGCAGGCATTTATCTGGCAGCCGGTACAAGCAGACGCATGGGGACGGATAAGCGAAGTTTAGTTCTCAATGGCGTCTCCCTCGGAAGTATGGCGCTTAAACATGCTTTGTTATCTGAATTAGATCATATTTTCGTTATTACGGGAAAGGGAGATTCACTGCATTGGCTTTCGGAATTTTTCTTTTTATCCCCTATGTCAAATAAGTGGAGCCAGGCAGAATGTGAGAAGGCGGGTAAGGGCCAAGGCCATTCTATACAATGCGGTGTAAAAAAAGCGGCAGCGTACGAGGCTGACGCCGTTATCATTCTCCTTGCAGATCAGCCGTTTGTCACCTCAGATATCATCAATACGTTAATTGATTCCTATCAAAAGGAGCGCCGTTATTTATTTATCGCCGCTGAAAATCAGCATCTTCCTATGCCCCCCATTTTATTCTCCAATCAATGTTTTCCGGTATTGCATCAGTTAAAGGGAGATCGGGGCGCCCGGCATGTGATCCGTGAAAGTATGATCAAGGCGGGAAAAATGATCAGCTTTCAAGATCCTTTGCTTTTTTATGACGTCGATACAGTTGAAGATTATACGCTGCTGCTGAATAAATTCGGGGAGTGAATGAGTTGGAGTATATCGGGAAGAGTGTCATTCGGAAAGAGGCCCTTGAAAAAGTGACGGGTAAAGCGAAATATACGGATGATTTTCAAGAAACAGGGACGTTGCACGCAAAAATGCTGACCAGTCCATATGCTCATGCCGATATTGTGTCGATGGACTTTTCAGAAGCTTGGCAGATTCCCGGTGTGAGAGCGATATTGGGGGATGAACCTTTTCCGCTTGCAGGTGAGGAAATTAAAGACAGATCGCCGATTGCTTACAAAAGGGTCAGATACCATGGTGAGCCGGTTGCTGTTGTTGTTGCGGAAAATCCGATTACAGCTAAAAAGGCCGCGGATGCCATCAAAGTATCCTATAAACCTCTTCCCGTCGTCAATTCCCCCCGTGAGGCCTTTCAAAAGGATGCGCCGCTCGTCCATGAACATGCGGACCGCTATGAGAAGACAAAAGGTGTATTCCCGGTTCCGAAGACAAATATCGCAAACCTGGATAAGGTTAGAAAAGGAAATATTGAAGACGGATTTAGGGAAAGTGATGTGACAGCAGACTTCCAGATTTCCTTTAACCCTTCTGATCACGCTGCGATGGAGACAAGATGCTCGATCGCTGAAATTCGGGCGGATGAGGAGATTATCATTACCACATCCTCTCAAGCTCCTTTTGCCATTAAAAAATTAATGCAGTGGTATTTTGGAATTGAACCCGGAAAGGTTATCGTCAAAACGCCTTTAGTAGGCGGGGCGTACGGGGGAAAAGCAGCCGTTCAGTTAGAGGTGATTGCCTATTTGGCATCAAAAGCAGTCGGAGGCCGGCCCGTCAAATTGTTTAATACGAGAGAAGAGGATATGATCACATCTCCCGTTCATGTAGGATTGGATGCCATTGTCAAATTAGGGGCCACAAAGGATGGAATTTTAAAGGCGGCGGACATTCAGCTTTTATTTGATGGCGGAGCATACTCTGATAAAGGAGTGGACATCAGCCGGGCTGCGGTGGTTGATTGTACGGGTCCGTACGCTATCGACCATATATCGTGTGATTCATATTGTATGTATACGAATCATCCATATCCCAGTGCATTCAGGGGCTACAGCCATGCTGAAGTGTTATTTGCTTTTGAGCGGACGATGGATGTATTGGCGGAAAAGCTGAACATGGACCCGTTAGAACTTCGCTATAAAAATGCCATTCGCCCCGGTGACACCACACCGACTCAAGTTCTTCTCAATTCAAGCACGGTCGGAAATGTGCCGAAATGTATTGAAAGATTGAAGGAATTAATGAATTGGGACGAGGGACAGCGAATTGAAATCGACGGCCGGAAGATACGGGCGAAGGGGATCAGCTGTATTTGGAAAACCTCAACATTTGATACAAATGCAACGTCCGGAGTGATTTTAACCTTTAATCCTGATGGAAGCATTAATTTGATGTCAGGGATAGTGGAAATTGGAACAGGGACAAAAACAGTGCTAGCCCAAATCTTAGCAGAACGAATGAAAATGGATATAAGCAAAATTCACGTAAAAATGCTTGTAGATACACAAACAACACCCGAGCATTGGAAAACCGTGGGGAGCAGAGGGACGTTAATGGCCGGAAAAGCCGTACTGAATGCAGCGGAAGAAGCCATTCGAAAGCTGAAGGACGCGGCATCATGTGTGTTGCGGGTTCCTGTCGAGGAATTGGAAGTGGCCGACGGAAAGGTTTATTTTATAGATCATCCTTCTGTACATGTTGACATAAAAGACATTGCTTACGGATATACGTTTCCGAATGGAAATACCATTGGCGGCCAAATCATTGCGAGCGGCAATTATACACTAACCCGGATGACGAATTTAGACCGGGAAACGGGAAGAGGAAAGCCGGGACCCGAGTGGGCTGTCGGTGCTCAGGGGATTGAAGTTGAGTTGGATAAGCGGGATTATACGTATCGGATTACAAAAGCCTATTCTGTTGTGGATATAGGAACTGTACTGAATGAAAAAGCTGCAAGGGGGCAAGTGATGGGGGGGATGAGTATGGGAATCGCATTCGGAGGAAGAGAAACCTTTGTCTTTGATTCATATGGCAGAGTATTAAATCCTCAGCTTAGAACATACCGCCCCCTTCACTATGGAGAGCAGCCTGAATATATCATTGAATTTGTTGAAACCCCGCATGAGATTGCGCCTTATGGAGCGCGCGGCGGCGGGGAACACGGACTGCTGGGGATGCCGGCCGCATTGGGAAATTGCCTTTCCGCCGCTTTAGGTGTCCAATTGAATCAACTTCCTCTCATTCCCGAACAATTATGGAGAACGCAAGAGGAGTGGAAAGATGATACCGTTTGATTTTGACTATTTTAAACCGAAGACCATTCAAGAAACAATCAATCTATTTCACTCGCTTGCGGCCGAAAAGAAAACACCGATGTATTATTCCGGCGGCACGGAAATTATCACGTTAGGAAGGCTGAATATCGTCTATACGGATGCGGTGATAGATATGAACGCGCTTCCGGAATTTCACGCCATCCGTTTTTATGAACGTTATCTGGTGATCGGAGCGGGCGTGTCATTAACGAAACTGGAGGAAGAAAATCCATTTCCGCTTTTAAGTAAAACGGTAAGTGAAATTGCGGATCGGACGTCTCGAAATAAAATCAGCCTGGGCGGAAACATTTGCGGGGGCATCTATTACCGTGAGGCCGTGCTGCCGTTGCTGATTTCTGATAGTTTGCTAGGGATTGCAGGGAGAGCGGGGATTCATTACCGTCCCATAAATAAAGTATTTAACAAGGAAATACAATTGCGAAAAGGTGATTTTTTATTTCATATCGTTGTCGATCGAGCGTATGTTGACCTGCCGTTTGTCAGTATCAAAAGAAGACAGCAGTGGAATGTCGGATATCCATTGGTGACAGTCTGCGCGCTGAAAAAAGATGATGAGATCAGAATGGCCTTCAGCGGCGTATGTCCATTTCCGTTTCGTTCTGCTGAAATGGAGGCTGTGCTTAATGATCAAAGTTATTCATTAGAAGATAGAGCGCGCAGGTCTTTACAGTATGTACCCAAACCCGTTCTTGATGATGCGGAAGGCTCAAGTGAATACCGAATATTTGTCTTGCAACATACAATTTTAGATGCCTTACAGGAATTAGAAGGAGGTCCAAATGTCTGATCCTATTACGTTGAAAGTAAATGGCGAGGAAAGACAGATGACGGTCAGACCGGCTGATACTTTGTTATTTGCTCTTCGTCTTCGTCTCGGATTAACTGGTGCAAAACCGGGCTGCTTAAATGGGGATTGCGGCGCCTGTACGGTATTAACGGACGGGGTGCCGATGAAATCTTGCTTAATGCTTGCGGCAGAAGGGGAAGGAAAGGACATTACGACAATTGAAGGACTGATCAATACGCCGATTCAAAAGGCTTTTATTGAAAAATTCGCGTTTCAATGCGGTTATTGCACACCGGGTTTTCTCATGAATTGCCATGCTTTAGTGAATACTGAGCCGAATGCAAGTGATGACACGATAAAAAATTGGCTGGAGTCCAATATTTGCAGATGTACGGGTTACAGGGAGATTGAAGAAGCGGTTAAATCCGTTTTACATACAGGGAAAGGGACTTCTTAGTTCGCAACTGTAAAAAAGAGCCCAGAGAATTATCTCTGAACTCCATATTCTTCACTTCATATACCGATACTCCCGCAGTTTCTCCAAAATCGCCACTTCTTTCATCAGTTCTTCACCGACGTTTGTTTCTTTCACTTTCTTCCGCTCCAGCTCTTTGTCGACTAATCGTTTCACTGTTAAGACGTCGGTTCCGGTGCTCAGCACTTCGGCCTTAGAGTTAAAGTGTTTATGGGCGACGAGCTGCATGCCGTAGGAGTTGTATAAGAGCGTGTAGCCGGCGATGCCTGTTGTGGATTGGTAGGCTTTGGAGAAGCCGCCGTCGATGACGATCATTTTTCCGTTTGCCTTGATCGGATCTTCTCCTTCGATTTCTTTTACCGGTGTATGGCCGTTGATGATATGGCCGTGATCCGGATTGAGGCCGAATTCCTTCAGGATGTTTCGGCAGGTTGCCTCGTCTTCACGCAAATAGTAATACGGGTTTTTCTTTTCTTTATGCGTTTCCTTCTCTTTAATGAAATACCGCTCAAAGGTTGTCATGGCCCGTTTTCCGAAGAGGGAGGAGTATTCGCCTGTCCATAAGTACCACGTCATATCTGTCGCCAGATCATCGGTTTCTTCCGGATGGGCAAACGCTTCCCGTAAGAACCGTTCAAATACATCGAGCAGCTCACGGCCCGCATAAGCTTTATCCTCTATCATCATCGTTTCCATGCTGCCGTTTTCATCGACGGGAATACAGCCGTGAATCAACAGGTTGCCGTTATATTTCAGATACAGGCTGCCTTTTTTCATCATAAAATTCATATGGCGGCCCAGCTTTTCGGAGTGCTGGACAGAAAACAGCAGTTTGTCCATGACTTCTGCTTCTTCTTCTAGCAGCTCGTCAGGCTGTTTAGGATTCACCGTCGCAAAGCAGGTGTTTTCCAGTTGATATGTTTTTCCGTTCAGCGTGATTTCATTGCGGTCATAATCGATCTTTTCCAGTAACAGCCGTTCTTCCATATTAAAGTTCGGCCGTCTCTTAATAATCGGGCTCTCAAGCTTGAATTGGATCATCGCGATCGCCTGATGAATTTTTGTGATTTGTTTAATCTCATCTTCCGGTCTGTTTTCGTCCGCTTTCGGGCGGAAAGACGGGTTATCATCGTAATATTTTTCGGCAAGGTTCAATAGCGGTCTCAGATTGATGCCGTAAACGTCTTCAATAATATCCAGATTGTCATAGCGGGCACAGATGCGGATAATATTTGCCAGGCATACTTTTGAGCCGGAATAAGCGCCTATCCAGAGAACATCATGATTCCCCCATTGAATATCCACTGAATGATAGTTGATCAGTTCTTCCATGATTTTATCCGGCTGCGGTCCGCGGTCATAAATATCGCCGACAACATGCAGATGGTCGACCACCAATCGCTGCGTGCTGTAGGCAAGACCGGTGATCAGCTTATCGGCCTGGCCGAGCGCAATGATCTGTTCTATGATTTCGGAGTAGTATTGTTCCTTGTTGGCGGCTTGTTCTGTTTTGTACAGCAGCTCTTCGGAAATATAAGCAAATTGGGCGGGCAGTGCTTTGCGCAATTTGGAGCGGGTGTACTTGGAAGAACAATAAGAAACGAGCTTAATCATCCGATGAATCGTTTCTTTATACCACTCGTTTAATGCCTCTTTCGTATCAAAGTTATGTTTGATCAGCTTCAGTTTGTCTTCCGGGTAATAGACCAAAGCCGCCAGTTCATCAATTTCTCTATCGTAAATGACGCCGCTGAAAATATCGCGGATCTTCTCTTTTACTCTTCCTGAACCGTTCCGCAGCACGTGCTGGAATGCCTGATACTCCCCGTGCAGATCACTGACGAAATGCTCGGTTCCTTTCGGCAGGTTCAGTATCGCTTTCAGATTAATGATTTCCGTGACCACTTTTTCTTCACAATCGTATTTTTGTGCGAGCAGATCTAAATATTTGGTTTCCAATCTCGTCCATCCCCTTTTTATTTACGAGCAATTGTATGGTAAGGCGAATTTAAAGTGTGACATAATGTTTACATCATTAGACCTTATATGATAGTACCGCATAACGCCTTTTTGAGACAATGAAAACGGAAAATACGGCGCTTCAGGCATCAAAAATTGGACCGGGATAACGCTGTGAGCGCATACCCCTATTGACAATGCATTCAACTTCCATTAAAATAAAAAGTTAGCTGATAGTTATTTCTATCGGAAACTTAATACGTAGCAGGCTATGATTGCTGTGGGTCGCACTACAGCAGGAGCGGCTTCTGGAGAGACCGCGGGTTTTCCGCGGCGCCGAAGGGTTCACAATCTCAGGCAAAAGGACAGAAGAGTACCGAATATGTATTTGTCATGCTGTTGATTGTCAGCGGCGCAAATATAATTTGATATTCTTATGACCATGAGATTGGAGGGCATCCAATCTCTTTTTTTATTGGCTTTTTTTGCTCGTCGTTCACTAGAGAGGTAAGGAGGAGTCAGATGTGGAGCAGCGAGAGCTAAAGAGGGACTTATCGAATCGGCACGTGCAGCTGATCGCCATTGGCGGCACGATCGGCACCGGATTGTTTTTAGGGTCCGGTAAGGCGATTCAGCTGGCGGGTCCTTCTATCATCTTTGCGTATTTTATTGTAGGTATTGCGCTTTTTTTCGTCATGCGGGCGCTGGGAGAACTGCTGTTATCTAAAGCAGGGTACCAATCATTAACGGATATAGCCGAGGCGTATTTAGGGCCGCGTGCAGCGTTTGTCACCGGCTGGACTTATTGGTTTTGCTGGATTATGACGGCTATGGCGGATGTGATCGCCGTCGGTGTGTATGTGAAATATTGGTTTGACATTCCGCAGTGGGTTCCTGCACTTATCTGTTTGCTCATTTTATTAGGGCTTAATCTGTTAACGGTTAAGATTTTTGGAGAATTGGAGTTTTGGTTCGCCTTAATTAAGGTAGTCACGATTCTCGCGTTAATTGTCATCGGGGTGGTTCTGCTGGTGATTGGGTTCAAAACGCATACCGGAACGGTTTCAGCGGCGAATCTGTGGGAGCACGGCGGCTTGTTTCCGAACGGATTTTCAGGCTTTTTGCTTTCGTTCCAGATGGTGATCTTCGCCTATGTCGGTGTGGAGTTAGTGGGTGTGTCAGCGGCGGAAACGTCAAATCCGAAAAAAAATATTCCGTCCGCTATCAATAAAATTCCTTTACGGATTTTATTTTTCTACGTCGGGGCATTGATCATTCTTTTATGTATTAATCCGTGGATGCAGCTGAATGCAACGGAAAGTCCATTTGTAAAGACCTTCAGTCTGGTCGGCATTCCGTTGGCCGCGGGAATTATTAATTTTGTCGTATTAACGTCTGCCGCTTCTGCTTGTAACAGCGGGATGTTTTCAACAAGCCGGATTTTGTATAACTTAAGCAAAACGAAACAGGCGCCGGCAAGTTTTGCGAAGCTGAATAAAAATCATGTGCCGAGCCGCGCATTATGGATATCGGTTATTGTGCTGTCAGCTGGCGCTCTTTTAAGCAAATTGATACCGGAAGCGGCCTTTGGCATCGTGACCACCATCAGCGCGATTTGTTTCATTTGGGTGTGGGGCGTGATTCTTGTCTGTCATATCAGATACAGGAAAACCCGTCCGGACTTACACGCAAGCTCGCCTTTCAAGGCGCCGTTTGCGCCGTTTATCAATTACACCGTGCTGGCGCTGTTTGCCGTCATTCTGGTGATTATGCTGTTTGCGGATGCGACGCGCCCGGCTTTGCTGCTGACGCCGCTGTGGTTTATTGGATTATTTCTCATCTATCGGGCGAGAGGGAGAAAGACAGATTGAATTACTTCAGACGGTGTACTGCCATGCAGTATGCCGTTTTTTGTTTTGATTGGAAAGCGAGAATATTTGTTAGAAATCAGGCTATAATGATTGTATAATTTAAAAAAAGTGTATAATTTTAAATTAAGCGAGGTGATGATATGAAGTATGAGAAGTTATCTAAGCTTTTTTATAAAATGGATGCTGATTCATATGAGAAAGAATTTAAAAAGAGAACAAGCAGCTATGGCAGTTATTCAACATCATTAAACATACGGGGGTTCCGAAAAGGCCGACCCACGGACGATTCATTTGAGCTATTCTATGTAAATACACATAGTCTCATGAAGCTGAATAATGAAGTGTTGTTAAACAGTTCCAAAATTTCATCCCTTATCAGTCAGCTCCCCGAATTTGCCGTCAAACCTTATTTTGATAAATTAATTATTAATGAAGCACAGAGTAATAATGAAATTGAAGGAATTCGCAGTACAAAAAAAGAATTGAAAGAGGCTCTTAAAGCGTTAGAACAATCCGAGCCCTCACATAAGCGGTTTGTCGGATTGATGAAAACATATCAATTTATAGACCGAATTCCGTCGTTTACAAGCATTCATGACTTTAGGGAATTATACGACGAGCTGGTCGCAGATGAAATCGGAGCAGAAGATGCGCCGGATGGTGAGCTGTTCAGAAAAGGCTATGTTGAAGTGAACGATGGGAACATGACCACCCATATCGGCGTCAATTCTGAACAGAAGATAACAGAAGCGCTTGAGGCTTTAATTGCTTATCTTCATGATGAAACACATCCTCAGCTGTATCGTTACATGACAGCTCATTACTACTATGAATACATTCATCCTTTTTATGACGGCAATGGAAGAACAGGACGCCTTATCGTTGGGAGTTATTTGTCCCGATATTTAGAAAAATATTCAGCCATCACTTTTTCTTACGCAGTTAATAAGAACAAAGATAAGTATTATAAGGCATTAGAGGAAATTCCCGCACCTTTAAACCGGGGAGAGCTGACTTTTTATTTAATGGATATGCTGGAATTGCTTCTGTCAGGACAAAAAGGGATTATTGAGGATCTTGAATTTAATTTAATGAAACTGAAACGAATTAGGAACTATATTGATAGCGATCAATGGGCTGATTATAAAGATGAACGTGATATTTTTAATATCATTATCACGATTAATGTATTTGTAAATGATCAGGTTACGCTGTCGGTGCAAGATTTAATGGAGCTCTCAAATAAATCGAGACATAAAATTAACAGAGTAATGGATTATTTAGAACAGCAAGGATTTGTTGAGCTCGTAAGCAGAAGGCCAAAATCTTATAAAATCAGCGAGGATTGTTTAGAGGAGATACTGCCTTCTTAATTCATATTTAAAAAAGCCGCCATATGAATGGCGGCTTTCACATTAATTCCGGATCAAATAATCAAATGCGCCTAAAGCGGCAGTTGCACCTGATCCCATGGAGATAATGATTTGGTTGTACGGGCCGTCTGTGCAGTCCCCTGCGGCGAATAGGCCGGGAACGCTTGTTGCGCCGCTCTTATCGACGATGATTTCGCCGATGCGGTTGCGTTCGACGGTTTCGTCTAACCATTCTGTATTAGGCACGAGACCGATTTGGACGAATACACCTTGGAGTTCAACGTGTTTTTCTTCGCCTGTTTCACGGTCAACGAACGTAATGCCGTTTACGTTTTGGTCGCCTGTGATTTCTTTCGTTTGTGCATTTTTGTGCACAGTGACGTTTGGCAGGCTGTAAAGACGTTTTTGCAGGACTTCGTCTGCTTTCAGTTCAGGCGCGAACTCCAGCACAGTCACGTGATTGACGATACCTGCAAGGTCAATCGCCGCTTCGATTCCGGAGTTTCCGCCGCCGATAACCGCTACGTCTTTGCCTTCAAACAATGGTCCGTCACAGTGCGGGCAGTATGCAACGCCTTTGTTTTTGAACTCTTGCTCACCAGGTACGTTGACATTGCGCCAGCGGGCACCTGTTGAAAGGATCACTGTTTTACTTTTCAGTACAGCGCCGTTTTCAAGTTCAAGTTCGAAGAGGTCTTTTTTCTCAAGGCGTTTCGCGCGCTGAAGGTTCATGACGTCAATATCATAATCTTTCACGTGCTCTTCAAGGCTTGCAGCGAGCTTCGGTCCTTCAGTCGCTTTGACGCTGATGAAGTTTTCGATGCTCATGGTGTCGAGTACCTGGCCGCCGAAGCGTTCAGCGACGACACCGGTGCGGATGCCTTTACGCGCCGTGTAGATCGCCGCGCTTGCGCCGGCAGGTCCGCCGCCGACAACAAGAACGTCAAACGGCTCTTTGTCGGCAAACTCAGACGCATCTGCGCCGCTGCCCATTTTTGCGAGAATCTCTTCGATGGTCATACGGCCGCTTCCGAAAGATTCACCGTTTAAGAAAACAGTCGGAACAGCCATGATGTTTTTGCTTTCTACTTCTTCTTTGAATGCCGCGCCGTCAATCATTGTATGTGTGATATTCGGGTTGAGCACGCTCATCATGTTTAATGCTTGGACGACATCAGGGCAGTTGTGGCACGTCAGGCTGATATAAGACTCAAAGCGGTATTCTCCGCTGATGTTCTTAATCTGGTCAATGACCTTTTGATCAGCCTTAGGCGCTCTGCCGCTGACTTGAAGCAATGCCAGCACTAATGATGTAAATTCGTGGCCGAGAGGAACACCGGCGAATGTAACGCCTGTGTCTTCTCCGGTACGATTAACGCTGAAGCTCGGTGTTCTGTTTAATTCAGTTTTTTCAACTGAAATTTTAGATGACATGGAAGCCAGTTCGTCAACGAGAGCCAGCATATCCTTAGAAGTGTCATCGTCACCGGCGCTTACTTTGAGAACAATGTCGTTCTCAATTAGCTGCATGTATTGATTTAATTGTGCTTTGATATTTGCATCAAGTACCAATGGAATGCACTCCTTAGATTTTACCTACCAAATCAAGGCTAGGTGTAAGTGTTTCGCCGCCTTCTTCCCATTTAGCCGGGCAGACTTCACCTGGGTTTTGACGAACGTATTGAGCTGCTTTTACTTTGTTTACTAGGTTGCTTGCGTCACGGCCGATACCGCCTGCATTGATTTCAACTGTTTGAATAACGCCATCAGGATCGATGATGAATGTTCCGCGGTCAGCAAGACCAGTTTCTTCGTCAAGAACGTCGAAGTTGCGGGAGATCGTTTGAGATGGGTCACCGATCATTGCGTAAGTGATTTTGCCGATTTTTTCAGAGCTGTCATGCCAGCCTTTGTGTACGAAGTGAGTATCTGTAGAAACAGAGTATACTTCAACACCTAATTCTTTCAGTGCAGCGTATTGTCCTTGAAGATCTTCAAGTTCAGTCGGGCAAACGAAAGAGAAATCTGCTGGGTAGAAGCAGAAAACGCTCCATTGACCTTTCAAATCTTCGTTTGTTACATCGATGAATTCACCGTTTTTGAAAGCTTTTGCTTCGAATGGCAGTACTTCTTTTCCGATTAAAGACATAATATCTTCCTCCTGAAATGTGATTTGAAATATATTAAAAAGACAAAGCATTCACTTTATCTTTCAATAATAATTCTAATTATATATAGATTATTAAATAACATTTATTTTTTGTCAAGCTATATGGGGTATTATTTTCTGCTTTTTTTGCTTTAGACATTTAAAAACGCCTGGTATAAGCGGTTTGGCGCTGTTTGTCATGTGTAGCGCCGGGCGAAAGGGGGATTCTCAATTGGTGAATCGAAACAGTAGGAATTCACCCCTCTATATGGCAGTATAAACCAAAGGGGGTATGATCATGCAAATAAATCACATTACTTTGTACAGTTGTGCGTTGGAGGAGACGAAACACTTCTATGAACGGGTGTTAGGTTTTCCTTTAATTGATGAGTCCGGTGATTCGTTTACCATCAAGGCGGGAGAAAGTGAGTTGGAATTCAGGCGCGCCGATTCTCACTCTCAACCGAATTATCATTTCGCGTTTAACATTCCGAATAATCGTTTTGATGAGGCGAAGGCGTGGATAAAGGATAAAATCGTTTTTCAAACGGAAGATGGGGAGGATGAGGTGTATTTCACTCATATTCAGGCGCGTTCCTTTTATTTTAAAGATCCGTCCAACAATCTGGCGGAATTCATCGCGAGAGGCACATCGCCGGCAAGCGCGGAACGTTTTTCGATTGAGTCCGTCCTGAATATCGGCGAGGTGAATCTGACGGCTGCCGAGGTGGTATCGACGGGGAAGGAGCTGCAGCGTTTCGGTATACCGGTGAGAGACGGCGCGCCTCTTAAGGAAAACGGGTTTCATTTTATGGGTGATTACAATGATGGGGCGTTTTTGCTTTTAGGGCCGAGCGGCCGCCGCTGGATTTTTTCTGATCAGCATGCGGAGTTCCATCCGCTGTCTGTCAATGTGAACGGGACGATCCGCATTGAGGCTGACGGAAAGGGCGGCATTGACATCAGCCAGGCACAGCCGTCATAAAAAAGCCCGGGCTCAAAAGGCCCGGACTTGGGGACATTATTTATAAACAACCCGGGTGCTGCACATGATGTCGTGCAGCGTTTTTTTCTCTCCGAAGGCACCCATGATGAATCCGATATAAAGAATGAGCTTAGATATGATATATGCGAAAGCGCGTCCGAAGGCCTGGCCGATGGAAATGCGTCCGCCATCTTCATTGACGACCTTAAGGCCGAGCAATGCTTTTCCCAGGGTCCCCTGCATCTTTGAGGCCGTGAGCAGGCTGAAATATAAGATGCTGATCACAATAGAGCTCACAAGAATCGGGATGACGCCGAACACCAGAAAAGAGATGTTAAACTGATGTTCGGTCATGAAGGGGTCAGCCGCCGCAACGCCTGCCGCAAATAAAAAAGAGACCATAAATTGAATGATAAAAATCGGAATTCCTATGATGATTTGATCAATGACGTAAGCCAGAAACCGAATCCAAAATCCTGCCGGTCTTTCCATGTATCTTTTTCTCTCCCTTGCTTTAATCTGGAATATTATACGTAATCATTCCGGATTTTGCAACGGAGCTTAGGCTTCTGCGAGCAGCCTCTTTCCCCATGCCAAGCGTCCCATGATCAGCCCGAAAGCCAGAAGGGCAAACATGATGCCGCACCACATCAGCTGATGGATTCCCAAATGTGAAATAAACCAGCCGCCCGCCGCCGTTCCGATGTTGATGCCGAGGTTGGAAAAAGAGACAAACAGGCTGTTGCCGAATTCGGGCGCCTCCTTTGCTTCCGCAGTAAGCCATGTCTGGCTGACAATGAGACCGCCGGAATGAACGGCGCCCCATACGAAGACGAGGACAGCCATCGGCGCGAAAGACGTCCCAAACCCGTTTATGAGCAAGTAGGCGGCTGTATAAAGAAGCGGAAACAGGATGACAGTCTTTTTCATATTTTTATATAACAAAGCACCGAAGACGAAATTCCCGGCTATCATAATCACCCCGAAACTCATCAGCATGAAGCTGACCCATGTGCCGTTCATATGGGACACCCGCCCGAGGTATTCCGCAAAATAGCTGTAGACAGAAAACATGGCCGCAAAGAGACAGGTGACGGCAGCGATATTGAGCCACAAAGCCGGTTTGCGAAGAATGCCGAGCTGGCTACTGAAAGACATTTTTTCTGTGACCGGCATGGATGGCAAAAAGAGAAGAATGCCCGTGAACGCGATGAGACTGATGATAGCGCCGAATAAGAAGGCGGCTTCAAGGGAGAGACGATCCGCCAGATAAGACGTGAAAGGCACGCCGAACGCAAAGCCGGCGGTGATGCCTGAAAAGACTTTCGTTACGGCTTTTCCGGATTGGCCGGCGGGGACAAGCCGGGCCGCGGCCGCAAGCGCTACAGAAAAGAACACCGGGTGGCATAAAGCCGGAATGATCCGAAACGCCAGCATGACACTGAAATGCGCCGTATACGCGTAGACCGCATTTGAAACGGCAAACATCAGCACCGCTAAAAGCAGAATGTATTTCCGGTTTATACCTGAAGCAAGCAAGGTCAAAAACGGTCCCGACACAGCGACGATGAACGCGAAAATACTGACAAGCCATCCCGCTTTTGAAGCAGAAATATGAAATCTGTCCGCCACTTGCGGAAGAACCCCGATGATGCCCATCTCGGTCGTAATAATTCCGAAAACCCCTAATGCCAAAAATAGAATGAAGATGGAACTGCTTTTTTTCATTGTTATGTATGCCTCCTTTTATAACTACATATATAGAAAAATAGATATGTTAGAACAAAAAAAGCCCTCCTTTCATGGTTATAGCTGGTGCTGGACATAGTCAGCAAAGGCTTTAATTTGTTTTTCATTTCTTCTGTAATAGGTCCACTTTCCGATTCGTTCGGATTCCAGCAGGCCGGCTTTTTGCATGGTCAGCAGGTAGCTGGAGATGACGGACTGCGCAAGCCCTGACTTTGCCTGAATATCACCGACGCAAATTCCGGTGCGGAAACTGAGTCCCTGATCAAGATAAGGCCTTTCATCAAAATGGTCTTCCGGGTGTTTAAGCCACGTCATAATATCACTTCGTGTTTTGTTAGATAACGCTTTATGAATCAATATCGGTTCCATAACGTTTATTATATCTATTTTTCTGGATTTGTAAATTCATTTTTAACAAAACATTCTCAAAATAACTAAATATCGTGCTAAAATATAACATATTATCAGATTACCGGTAAAAAAGCCGGGTTATTGTCAGGAGGATATTCACATGAATCAAAAGAAAAAAGGTGCGGTTGCAGTGACCTTGCTTTCCGCTCTGATGTTTTGTTTATTGCCGGTCCTCGTCTCGCTTTCTCCGCTTGCAGAAACGGGGCCGAACGCGAATCGTTTTAATTCCGCGGGCATGTGGGCCGCCGTCGGCCAGATCCTTGTTATATATGCGGTCCCGCTCATTTTGTATATTCTCGGTGTTCGTGGCATGAAAATCATCATGGCCGTTTTTTGCGGAATCGGGCTTATCATTTGCGCGGCTGTCTTGTTGGTGGCGTTATTGACCGCAATTTCCTTAGGGCAGGAGCTGTCTCTTTATTACGGCCTTTTCGTTTGGTCAGGCGCGGCTTTCATCGTCAATGTGGTGTGGTATATTGCCGCGTTTCGATCCTCCCCGAAGCATCAGCAGGCTATGTGACATTTGTTCTATAAATCTACCGAAAATACAAATATTTCATAGGATGATTATGGTATGATGAAAGCGGTATAGCAGTTTTTAATAGAAACGGGAGGAACTGACATTGAAAAAAAAGACAGCTTCATTGCGAATGAAAACATTGGCGGCCGGCGCTGCGGTTGCTGCGGCTTTATCTGTGGGGGCGGTTTCTGATCTGCCGGGGGCAAAATGGCTGCATCCGGCGGCTGCTCAAGCTGCGGAAACGGTATTTAAACAAAATCATGCGGCATCCGGTTTCTTGGCGGGACGGTATGACGCGCAGGCGATGTCTCCGACGATGTTCAACTGGTCAAGAGAAAGCCGGTTTACAAGCACTGCCGATGGCGCGTTAAAATGGGAAAAGAATGTTCCGGCCACCCCTCAAAACGGTGCGGGAGCCGCGGTTGACGGGGACGGCACCGTATTTATTCAATCAAAGGACGGGAAGCTGACGGCGTATCATCCGGACGGTACTGTGAAATGGGTGACGGAAAACCTCGGGACGACCTATACGCTGACTCCGGTGCTCGGAACAAACGGTGTCATTTATCTTCCTTCTCACGATAAAAAACTGTATTTCATCGACAAAGAAACCGGAAACATTTTAACATCGGTTCCGCTGAGCGGAGCGCCGAGTTCCGATGCGGCTATCGGCTCTGACGGCACGCTGTATGTGTCGACGCTGGATAACTATATCTATGCGATTAAACCGACGTCGCCTTCGACATGGACGCAGAAGTGGAAGTTTAAAACAAACGGCGTGGTCGGTTCCGCTCCCGTGTTAGCATCAAACGGCACTCTGTATACGGCAACGTATAATAATATCTTTTACGCGATCAATTCCGGAACGGGCCAAGTGAAATGGTCAAAAACGACGTCCAACGGGTTTAAAGGTTATCCGGTTATTGATAGAGATGGCACCGTTTACGCCGGAAACCAGGACGGCAACTTATACGCCTATACATCAACGGGTGCTGTAAAGTGGACGTTCCCGTTAAACGGTTTCTCCAGCTCTTCATTAGCGATCGACCATAACGGCAATGTGTATATCGGTTCCGGAAGCGGCGAGCTGTTTTCCATCAGCAAAACCGGCAATATGAACTGGTCTTTCTATACGGACGGGCCTGTGAGAACAGCGCCGCTGATTGATGCGGACGGCAATGTGTACTTCGGTTCTGACGATAAAAACGTCTATGCGGTTGACGCTGACGGTAATGAAAAATGGCGCTATCAAACAGACAGTAATGTCATTTCCTCCCCGGTTCTGGCTGAAGACGGCACGCTTTATGTCGGCACTTATACGAAACTGCTCGCATTCGGGGCAAAAAAATAATAAAAAAGAATCCGCGCACGCGGATTCTTTTTTATTTAGAGGCTTGAATGAATACGCCTTTTTCATGAGAGAATTCTTTAAAGCCGTACACACCGTGATATGAACCGATCCCGCTCGTATTGACACCGCCGAACGGAAGGTTGACGTCAGTGAAATGAACGACGACATCATTGACAGAAGCATTGCCGGACGTCGTATGCTGCAGAACATAATCGATCAGCTCCTGATTATGGCTGAATACATACAAGGCAAGCGGCTTGTCCCGTTCAGTGATGTAATCAATGGCTTCACTGATATCTTCGTAATTCATAATCGGCAGAATCGGTGCGAAGATTTCTTCCTGCATGATCTTCATATCAGGCGTGACGTTTGTCAGCACGGTCGGAGAAATCGTGCGGTCATGCGCATCAAATACACCGCCGAACGCCGTTTTCGCCCCTTTTTCAATGGCATCATCATACAGAGCTTTGACACGGTTAAAGTTGCGGACGTTGACAATCTGCGTGAATTTGTTGCGGTCAACCGTATGATCATCCTCCATAAAACCTGCATTGACAATGGTCTGGAGAAGATCTGTAAAGGTGTCCTGTACATCTTCCTTCATAAGAAGATAGTCAGGAGCGATACATGTTTGCCCTGCATTGACAAATTTGCCGACGGCGATTTTTTTCGCCGCGTCCATCAAATCATAGCCGCTGTCGATGATCGTCGGGCTCTTTCCGCCAAGCTCAAGCGTGACGGACGACAAATGCTTCGCCGCTGCCGTCATGACGATTTTACCGACATTCGTGCTTCCGGTGAAGAAAATGTGGTCAAACGGCTGGTCGAGCAGTTCTGTCGCGACATCGACCTCACCTTCAAAAATGGCGACTTCTTCTTCGTGAAATGCCTCGCGAATAACTGTCGCGGCGATATGGCTCGTCTCCATCGTAAAATCGGACAGCTTCACAATCGCGCTGTTGCCGGCCGCAATGGCAGCCGCAAGCGGAGCCATCGTCAGCATAAACGGATAATTCCATGGGCCGAGAATTAAGGTAAGGCCTTTTGGCTCGTACATTAATACGCCGTCAGCGCCGGGGCTGACGGATGAGCCGACGCGTTTCGGCGCCATCCAGGTGTCGAGATTGTTCATATTATCTTTAATCGCCTTGATCGTTCCCTGCGTTTCCGCTCTTTTCACCTCATGATAAGGCTTGCGGACGTCCCGTCTGATCGCCTCGATGATTTCTTCTTCATGTGCGGTGACGGCATCTAAAAAGCGCTGAAGCTTTTCTCTGCGCTGCCCGGCTGTTGAAGCACGCAGCGTTTTTTGATTTTTTTTCTGAAGCGCAAAGACGCGTTTGATGTCTGCTTTTATATGCTGATCCATCGGTCTTCCTCCTCTGGTTGCTTTTTTGTTTCTTCAGGGCCTATTATAATGTGATGTGATTTTGCGGCAAAGACAGCGTAAACGCATCTATACGTTACAGTACAAATTGCCGTGATCTGTCTAATGAAAGGAGTGTCTCTTATGCCGGATTCTGTGACAAATGACATCAAACAAGCGCTTTTGGCCATGCTTGGAGAGCGGGATATCCGACGTGTGACCATGAAGGACATCGCCGAACGGGCGCGTGTGAGCCGGGGGACACTGTACCTTTATTACGAAGATAAATATGCGATTTTAGAGGATATAGAGGAAGAAATGAAAGACGGGCTGAGCGAAGCGCTGTATGATTCGCTGAAGAATAAAGATGTGCTTCATTTACAGGGCGGATGGCAAAAAGTGCATCCGACACTGTCTTTTGTTGACCGGCATCGGGTGTTTTTTCAAACGATGATGGACCGTCATAAAATGCCGTATTTTCACTTTCATGCTTTTTTAAAAGATGTGTTCCGGCATGATGTGCTGCTGTCACCGGTCAATGCGGATTTCTCGCCGACTGAACAGGATATGTACATTCATTACCGCGCTTTATACACGTATGCCATTGTGTGGTACTGGCTGAATGAGGAGCCCGGGGCATCCCCGGAAGAAATCAGCGGACAGGTGTGGGATTTGATTTCTCAAAAACGGTTTTACTGGCTGTTTGGCCGCCGGGTGCCGGAACAAGAAGAAAAAAAGCCCGCCGACCGCCGGGTGATCCGAACGAGGCAGGCCTTGCAAGAAGCCATGATCGGCTTAATGGCGGAAAAAAAAGAGTACGCGGCGATTACGATTTCCGATATTGCCCGTCAAAGCAACCTCCGCCGTGCCACTTTTTATGACCATTACGCCAACAAAGAAGCATTGCTGAAAACGATCATCCATCAATCATGCCGGGATCTGATCGGATTATTGACGGTAAAAGGAGATCCTGCCGACTGCTCCGTGGAAGAAGCGGAAGCCGCGCTCGTCCGTCTCTTTTCGGCACTGTCGGACGGCCTTCCGCTCGTTCATTTTCTGAGAGAGGGTTCCGAAGTGCCTGACGTCATCCCGGAAATGTTCAGAGCGCTGCAATCGTTTTATCTTCATCAGCCTCTGCACATTCAGGCGGGCAAAAAGCTCTATGCATACTATGTCGCGTCCATGCTCGTCGGCCTGATTCAATATCGTCTTCATGAAGGAAAAGACCACGCGCCGGATATGCTGGCCCGGGAGTTTCTGCAGTTTTTGGATGTGAAGAAGTATCGGGTGATTTTGCTGTGAGGATGATGAAAAAGAACTCGGCCGGAAAACAGGCCGGGTTCTTTTTTGCTGTTTTCTTTGAGAAGTGCCGATATGAAAGATACCTTCCATATGGCGCCTGATCAGCATTCTGCCGCCAAACATGACAAATGTCATATTCGGGGCATGATGGCTGCTACTACAACCGCGTCGGGCGCCCCGTTATACTTGAGATCATAATGAAAAAGAAGGGACATGACATTCATGATCAATCACGCCGCAACTCAAAAACAAGCGTCTTTAAAAAAGCAGGTTGCCGCATTTTCCGGCGCCGATACAAAGCATAGTATCATTCAGCTTTTCAACACGTTTGTGCCGTTTTTTGCCCTTTGGTTTCTTGCTTACTTCAGCCTCAATATCTCCTATCTTCTGACCCTCGCCTGTACTGTTATAGCAGCGGGATTTTTGACAAGAATCTTTATTATTTTCCACGACTGCTGCCATCAATCCTTTTTCAAACAAAAGAAGCTGAACCGGCTGTTCGGGTTTATTTCAGGTGTTCTGACACTGTTTCCGTTCCTTCAATGGCAGCGAAGCCACTCCATTCATCATGCGACAAGCAGCAACTTAGATAAACGGGGCACCGGCGATATTTGGATGATGACCGTCAAGGAATACAATGAAGCGTCAGCCTGGACAAAAATACGCTACAGACTTTATCGCAATCCGTTTATTATGTTTATTCTCGGTCCGATTTACGTATTTCTGATTAAAAACCGTTTCAATGTAAAAGGCGCCCGCCGCAAGGAGCGCTGGAACACCTATTTCACGAACGCGGCGATTGTCTTATTGGCTGCTGCGACGTGCCTGCTTGTCGGCTGGGAAAACTTTTTGCTTGTTCAGGGTCCGATTTTCCTTATTTCGGGGTCAATCGGCGTCTGGCTCTTTTATGTTCAGCACACGTTTGAGGATTCTTATTTTGAAGCCGATGAGCATTGGGATTATGTGCAGGCCGCGGTAGAAGGAAGCTCCTTTTACAAGCTGCCGAAGCTTTTGCAATGGCTGACGGGCAATATCGGCTACCATCATGTCCACCACTTAAGCCCGAAAGTGCCGAACTACAAGCTGGAAGCGGCTCATGAGGGACACGAGCCTTTAAAAAACGTACCGACCATTACGCTTAAAACAAGTCTTGAATCCATGAAATTCCGTCTGTGGGATGAGGACGAAAAGCAATTTGTCACCTTTCGGGAGGCGCGGAAAACACCGGCGCCCCATCCGGTGCCGAAAGAACCTTTAAAGAAAAATGCCTGATACGGCGCACGGCTCTTTCTCTTATCAGAAAGAGCCTTCTCTTCATGCGTGAGGGTGCAATGAAGGCGGTGTTTTGATAAAGTGATGGTAGACACAAGCAGCAGAAGGTGGAACAAAGATGAAGAAGTATTTTAAATTTCAAAAACTGAACGGGATTTCTCCTTATATATGGACGATTTTTTTCATCCTGCCTTTTTATTTTATTTTTAAAAGCTCTTCTACCTTCGTCATCGTGGCCGGCATCATTTTCACGCTCGTTTTCTTTGGCGCATACCGCTTTGCATTTGTTGCAAAAGGCTGGCCGCTTTACTTATGGGCGCTTCTTCTGATCGGCATATCGACCGGCTCAGCCATGCTGTTCAGTTATATTTATTTCGCCTTCTTTATCGCCTACTTCATCGGCCATATCCGAGACAAAGTTCCATTTTACATCTTATATTACATTCATATCATCAGTGCGGCGGTTGCCGTCAACTTCAGCCTTGTTCTGAAAAAAGAATGGTTTTTGACACAAATTCCGTTTATCGTCATTACATTGATCAGTGCCATCCTGCTTCCGCTCAGCATTCGAAGCAGAAAGGCACGGGAGCGCCTTGAGGAGAAATTAGAATATGCAAATGAGCGAATTGCCGATCTTGTGAAGCTGGAAGAAAGGCAGCGTATCGCCCGGGACCTTCACGATACACTTGGACAAAAGCTCTCCTTAATCGGACTGAAAAGCGACCTCGCCCGAAAGCTGATATATAAGGACCCTGAACAGGCCCGCGCTGAGCTGAAAAGCGTGCAGCAGACGGCCCGCACCTCTTTAAATGAGGTCAGACAAATCGTCTCATCGATGAAAGGCATCCGATTGAAGGATGAGCTCGGCAATGTTCGGCAAATTCTTGAAGCGGCAGGAATTGAATTTGTGTATGAAGAAAAAGAAGCGCCCAAACATATCTCTTTGCTGAACGAAAACATCGTCAGCATGTGCATTAAAGAAGCCGTCACCAATGTCGTGAAACACAGCGGCGCCAAAGTATGCCGCATCACCATTCAGCAGCTTTGGAAAGAGGTCGTCATTACGGTAGAAGACGACGGCAGCTTTCAATGCAGAGAAGACCGCTTTTTTTCAAAGGGGCACGGCCTGCTTGGAATGAGGGAACGTCTTGAATTCGCAAACGGCAGTTTAGCCATCGATACAGCCGCCGGAACAAAGCTGACCATGAGAATCCCGAATGATTCAAAATCAAAAGAAAAGGATGGTAGCAGATGATCAACATCTTCATTGCCGAGGATCAGCAAATGCTGCTCGGCGCACTCGGTTCGCTGTTGAATTTAGAAGAGGATATGACGGTTGTCGGCAAAGGCACAAGCGGCCAGGATGCCATCGATTTCGTGGAAAAACATGCGCCCGACATCTGTCTGATGGATATCGAAATGCCCGGGAAATCAGGTCTTGAAGCGGCAGAAGAACTCAAGGACAGCGGTGTGAAAATCATCATTTTGACGACCTTTGCCCGCTCCGGCTATTTTCAGCGGGCGCTAAAAGCAGGCGTCAGCGGGTACATGCTCAAGGACAGCCCGAGCGATGAGCTCGTCAGCGCCATCCGCAGCGTCATGAAAGGGAGACGCGTCTATGCACCTGAATTAATGGAGGACATTTATAGTGAAGAAAACCCGCTGACCGAACGGGAAAAAGAGGTGCTCGAGCTTGTCGCAGACGGAAAAAACACGAAAGAAATCGCAAACGCCCTCAGCATCAAAAGCGGCACAGTCCGCAATTACGTTTCGATGATTCTGGATAAACTAGAAGTGAAAAATCGAATTGAAGCCATTACCCGATCAAAGGAAAAGGGCTGGTTTAAGTAACCCGCCCTCAGCTTGTTCAGCCAGTGTTTTTGCACTGGCTTTTTTTATTATCTATCGTCACTCCGTCTCTTCCTTCCACTTCTTATCAATCAGCATTTTCCCCGGCCAAGTGTATGCCATGATGCCGCCGTCTGCGGTGATGTCTTCTCCCGTGACGTAAGAGCTGTCGTCTGAAGCGAGGAAGAGCGCGACAGCCGCCATTTCTTCCGGTTTTCCGAGCCGGCCGAGCGGCGTGATCCATTTGTTGGCTTCACGGAACGCCTCGCCCATTTCGTCTTCTTTCGTGCCTGCCAATTTATCAATGAGCGGCGTTTCAATTGTGCCCGGCGATAAGGAATTGACGCGGATTCCGCTTCTGGCGTAATCAATGGCCATCGCTCTCGTCAGGTTCGTGATTCCGCCTTTTGCGGCGTTATAACCGGAGCGGTCAAGGTCTGCGGCCCGGCCGGACATGGAGGAGGTGTTGATGATGGAGCCTCCTTTTTCGAGCATGAGCGGAATCAGGTATTTGCTGCACAGAAATGTGCCGCGCAGATCGACGGCGATGATCCGGTCAAACAGGTCGACCGGGTATTCATGGACTTTGCCGCCCTCTTGGTCAACACCGGCATTGTTAAACAGAATATCAATTGTTCCGTACTTTTGCTGAATGCCGTCTGCAAAAGACTTTACGCTTTCTTCATCTGATACATCAAGGTGAAAGGCTTCTGCTTCTCCGCCGTTTTTTCTGATGGCGCTGACGGTTTCATTCAGTTCGCTTTCATTGATGTCACCGCAGATCACGCGGGCGCCTTCATCGGCGAAAACCCGTGCCGTCGCTTGTCCGATGCCTGTCGCGGCCCCTGTGATGATTGCGGTTTTGTCTGTTAATCTTCCCATATTGCGATTCCTCCTTTTTCTATACCTGTTCCCGCTGAATAGGGGGATAAACATATGGAGGTTTGTTTCTAAATACCTATTAAATATGTTAATATTATGTATATACATCATTGGGAGGTTTACATATTTTGAAGATACAGCATAAGAAGGAGATAGCGTTTTATTGTTATGCCATTGTTCCTATGGGATTTGTGATTTACACCGTTATCTCTATTCTGTTTCAGGACATCACGTTTCCTCTCACTGTAAGAAATGTTCTGCATGAGTCTTTGCGAAACTTGGGATCTCTTATCTTATTTAGTTTGTTTTTCTACCCGTCATACATATGGATGAAGAAGGAATTCGGCCGCCGGAAAGAAGCAGAGAGGAGAGGATGATCAACATTCTCTCTTTTTTATTGATAAAATGGGTGAAATGAATCCATTAACATGTTAAATTTACAATATATGCATCTGCTAATCCTAGTTGACAATTGTCACTGTATATGATAAATAGATGCTGAAAAGATTTTACATAACATCAAAGCATAATTAAAGGAGAGATCTGAAGTGCGGAAAAAAAAGTTTAAAGCGGAATCCAAGCGATTGCTGGACATGATGATTAACTCCATTTACACGCAGAAGGAAATTTTTCTCCGCGAGTTAATTTCCAACGCGAGCGATGCGATTGACAAAATCTATTACAAGGCGTTAACCGATGATTCATTAACGTTTGATCAAGACAATTACTATATAAAAGTGACGGCGGACAAAGAAGCGAGAACGCTCACCGTCACAGATACCGGTATCGGGATGACAAAAGACGAGCTTGAACAGAATCTCGGCACGATTGCGAAAAGCGGTTCACTCGCTTTCAAGCAAGAAAATGACTCGAAAGACGGCCATGACATTATCGGCCAGTTCGGCGTCGGATTTTATGCGGCGTTTATGGTGGCTGATAAAGTCACGGTGAAAAGTAAGGCGCTCGGCAGTGACGAGGCGTATGTATGGGAGTCGGAAGGGGCCGCCGGCTACACGATCGCGCCGTGTGACAAGGAAACCGTCGGTACGGAAATCACCCTGAAAATAAAAGAAAACACAGAAGATGAAAGCTATGATGAGTTTTTAGAAAACTACCGCATCAAAGCGATCGTGAAAAAGTACTCTGATTTTATCCGCTACCCGATCAAAATGGAAGAGACGGTCAACAAGCCGAAAGAGGGCAGCGAGAACGAATTTGAAGAAGTTCAGGAAGAACAGACGGTCAACAGCATGGTGCCGATCTGGAGAAAAAACAAAAGCGAGCTGACGGATGAGGATTACGAGGCTTTTTACGCTGAAAAGCATTATGGCTTCGATAAACCGCTGACCCACGTGCACATCAGCGTCGATGGAGCGGTGCGCTACAATTCGATTTTGTTTATTCCGGAAAACATGCCGTTTGACTATTATACGAAGGAATTCGAAAAAGGATTGGAGCTGTATTCCAACGGCGTGCTGATCATGAACAAATGCGCCGACCTGCTTCCGGATCATTTCAGCTTTGTAAAAGGCATGGTGGACTCTGAGGATCTGTCGCTGAACATTTCCAGAGAGATGCTGCAGCACGACCGCCAGCTGAAGCTGATTGCGAAAAACATCAATAAAAAAATCAAAGCCGAGCTGAAGAGCCTGCTGAAGAACAAAAGAGAAAAATACGAATCTTTCTATGAATCTTTCGGCAGACAGCTGAAATTCGGCGTCTATAATGATTTCGGCGCGAATAAAGACGTCTTAAAAGATCTGCTTCTCTTCTATTCATCTAAGGAGAAAAAGCTCGTCACTCTGGACGAATATGTGTCCAGAATGCCTGAGGATCAAAAATATATCTATTACGCGTCCGGCGATTCATATGAGCGGATTGAAAAGCTGCCGCAAACTGAAATGGTGGCGGACAAAGGCTACGAGATTTTATATTTCACGGAAGATATTGATGAATTCGCGATCAAAATGCTGACAAGCTACGAGGAAAAAGAGTTCAAATCCGTCTCAAGCGCCGACTTAGGCATCGACAGTGACGAAGATGAAAAGCAGACTGAAGCCGAAGAAAACGAATATAAAGACCTGTTCGAAAGCATGAAAGAGATTCTTGCGGATAAAGTCAAGAACGTCAGAGCATCGAAACGCTTAAAATCCCATCCGGTCTGCTTTGCGACAGACGGCGAAGTGACGATCGAAATGGAGAAAGTATTAAACGCCATGCCTGACAGCCAGCAGGTCAAAGCGGAAAAAGTGCTGGAAATCAACCCGAACCACGAAGTGTTTGAGACGTTAAAGAACGCGCACGGGCAAGATCGGGAAAAGCTTGCTTTATACACAAACCTGCTGTACAATCAGGCGCTTCTGATTGAAGGACTGCCGATCCATGATCCAGTCGAGTTTACGAATGACATCTGCAAAGTTATGGTATGACGCCAAAAAGGAATCGCCCAGCGGGGGCGATTCCTTTTTTGATTACAGTGTGCGCTGTTTAAGAATTTGATTTTGTTTGCTGCGCTTCTTTAAGGAGAACCGTTTTTTCAAGTGCGTTTCGATTTCTTCTAAACTTTTGCCCTTCGTTTCAGGAACGATGTAAGCGGCGAAGAAGAAGGATGTGAGGCAGATGACTGAGAATATTCCGAATACCCAGCCGATGCCCATGGCGCTCAGCATAAGCGGGAATACCAGTGAAACGACCAGGTTTGTTGCCGACAGAATCAATGTCGTAAATCCGGTTGCGGCTCCGCGTGCGTTTGACGGGAACAGCTCCGGCATCAGGACCCATACGACGGGACCCCATGTCGCCTGATAAAAGACGATATAGATTCCGAGAAACAGCACGGTCAGCCAAGCTGTTGAAGCTGACAGGCCGGCCAGAAGGAGAATGGCTGATAGTGACGCCAGGCTCAAGGTAATGCCGACACTTCCCCACATCAGCAGTTTTTTCCGGCCGATCCGGTCAATTAAGATCATGGCGGTGATACACATGATGACGTTTAAGACACCGATGCCCATCGTGCCGAGAACGGACGCCGAAGTGCCGAGTCCGGCCTTTGTAAAGATGGTCGGCGCATAGTAAATTACCGTGTTGATCCCGACCGCCTGCTGGAAGATGGCGAGGCCGATCCCGATCAGCAGCATAGGGCGGATCCATTTTGCTTTCAGCAAGCCGAGTGTAGATTCTTTTTTCTCAGCTTCTCCTTGTTTCATTTCCGCCAATTCAACGGCGATATCCTCTTTGTCGTGAGTCATTTCCATGACTTGTCTGGCTTCCTGCTCACGGCCGCGTTTGACGAGCCATCTCGGAGATTCCGGCATAAACGCGATTCCGATTAATAAAAGCGCCGCCGGTACTGCCGCGAGACCGACCATCCAGCGCCAAGCTTCAAACGGGGTGAATATGTAATTCACAATATATGCGAGTAAAATTCCGGTCACAATCATTAAGTTATTCAATGTGCCGAGCGTTCCGCGTATTTTTGTCGGCGCCATCTCAGATAGATAAACGGGAACCAGCGCCGTTGAGCCTCCGACGGCTAACCCGAGAATGACACGGGAGATAATCAGCATAGTGACGGTTTGCGAAGCCGCACAGGCAAGCGCGCCGATAATAAAAATGAGTGAAAGGACGAAAACCACTTTTCTCCGGCCCCATCGGTCAGAGCATGTCCCGCTTAAGGCGGACCCGAAAATCGCACCGAGCAGCAGCATGCTGACGACCAATCCCTCGGTCAGCGTGTTTAAAGGAATATCATTGTTAATAAATAACAAAGCCCCTGAAATCACACCGGTGTCATAGCCGTAAAGCAGCCCGCCCAATGCTCCGAAAAAGTAAATCAGGTATTTTTTGGTGTTTTTCTTCACAGATGATCCTCCTCATCTTTTGGAACGCATAATAGTTTATTTAGATAACTATTTCATTCCCCGAAGAGAAAAATATAAACATAAAAAACACGCCCTTTCAAAAAGGCGTGTTTTTTTCTTATGAAAACAGCTTATCAATAAACGCGATTTCTTCAGCAGATAGCGTAATGGAGGCTGCTTTCACGTTGTCTTTTAATTGATCCGCGCGTTTGGCGCCCGGAATCAGGATATCGATTTCAGGTCTCGCCAAGTACCAGGCAAGCACGATATGCGCCGTATCGGCATTGTGCTTTTCGGCAATCGGTTTGAGCTGGTTGACTTTTTTGATGTTTTCTTTAAACTGCTCCCCTTGGAAATGCGCCTGATCATTGCGCAGGTCGCCTTCCGGGAAGGTTGTGTTCTCGTCGTATTTGCCGGCCAGCAGTCCGGATACGAGCGGGAAGTACGGAATGAATGAGATGCCGTGTTCTGTCGTATAAGGGAAGAAAGTCTTTTCCGCCTCACGGTTCAGCAGGTTGTATTCTCCTTGAACCACGTCGACTAAGCCGTCTTTATTGGCTTCTTTCAGCTGCTCCAAAGAGAAATTGGATACGCCGATGGAACGGATTTTTCCTTCTTTTTTCAGCTCATTCAATGCTTGAACGGCTTCGTCCTTCGGCGTGTGCTCATCCGGGAAATGGATGTAGAATAAATCGATGTAATCAGTCTGCAGGCGTTTCAGGCTGTCTTCGACTGATTGTTTCAAAAAGGCCGGTGAGTTGTCGAAAACAAAGTCATTGCCTTCTTTTCTGTGAGCGGCTTTTGTGGCGATGAAGACATCCTCGCGGTTATATTCTTTCAGCACCTCGCCGATCAATTCTTCAGAACGGCCCACACCGTAAATATAGGCAGTATCTAACATGGTAACGCCGCTTTTAATCGCTTCCCGGACCAATTCTTTTCCCGTCTCTTCATTCAGATTCGGATAGAGATTGTGCCCGCCGACCGCATTTGTTCCCAAACCGATCGGAAATACCTTTAGGTCAGTTTTGCCGATTGTTACTTTGCTCATGTTTTCGCCCCCTGAAAAAATTGGATATCATAGCGCCTGCCGGAAAAATACGGCAGCGTTCTCTATTAACTATAACGCTATGCCAAGTGAATGTCGATTTGGTGCTCTTGGCAATACTTCGTATATTCCTCATCGAGCTGCTGAGAAGTGACAATGCTGTGAAGCCGGTCGAAAGGCGCGTATGTCAAAAGCGTGGATTTGCCGAATTTGGAATGATCCGCGAGCAGATACACTTCGTTCGCCTTTTCGGAAATTTTCTTTTTCACCTCGTATTCCAGTAAATCGGAATTCGTCAGGCCGTGGGTGATCGTTGTCCCTGTAGCGGACATGAACGCCTTGTTAATGTTGTATTTATTGAGGGTGCTCGGATCATCAATGCCGACAAACGACCTTGTCTTCCGCTTGTAGTTATTGCCGATGATGATCAGGTCGATATTTTTCATGGATGAAGCGGCGTTAATAATATCAAGGCTGTTCGTCAACACCGTTACATTCTTATCCGGATCAAGCGTCTCCAGCATCGATTTGGTCGTCGTGCCGGAATCAATAAATACAAGATCGTGATCCTCGATAAACCGCGACGCATAGCGGGCGATTTTGATTTTTTCATCCTGATGTTGAATGGTGCGGTTCTCAAAAGGGACGAGCACAGATTTTTCTGCTGACGTCACGCCGCCGTACACCTTTTTGATCACCCCTTTTTCCGCAAGCTTATTAATATCGCGTCTGACCGTGTTTTTAGAGACGTTGAATACCTCGCACAGCTCATCCAGCGAAGTGGCTCCGTGTTTGAGAATGTATTCTTCCATCTCCTGAATCCGCATCAGTTTCATAAAAAAACTCCTTCTAGAATTCTTAAAGTAATTAAAATATATAATAAACACCAAGAGTTAATCAATAGTTACTTAACAAATGATAAAAAAGAGGGTTCCCACCGTACGATTCGACACGGTTCTCCAAGTTCCTGTTTTCCCGCTCAAAAAAAGTACGATAAAAATAATGAAAAAATTTTGATTTTTTAGATTGACTTGAAGGTGTGTTGGGCTTACAATGTAACCAAGAAATGACCAAAATATAACCTGTAAAATCAAAAGTGAAAGATGTAACCGTTTGCTTTATCCGGCACATGACCAACTTTTACATGAAAAGATTGGGAGTCACCATCATTTTAGCATTTGTAAGCGTTTAATTCATGTCTTTTATATGAAAAAGATGAATATATTCATCCGTTATTATCCAGCTGACAGGATGTTTACTATTTAAGGAGGCAATGAGAATGGCAGAGATCAGAAAACTGAAAAACTACATCAATGGTGAATGGGTTGAAAGTAAGACAGATCAATATGAAGACGTTGTCAATCCGGCGACAAAAGAAGTGATGTGCCAGGTTCCGATTTCTACACGGGAGGATGTGGAATACGCCGTCCGCTCAGCGTCAGAAGCGTTTAAAACATGGTCGAAGACGGCGGTGCCGCGCCGTGCGAGAATTCTATTTAACTATCAGCAGCTTCTCCAGCAGAACAAAGAAGAGCTTGCCCGTCTGATCACTTTGGAAAACGGTAAAAACACGACAGAAGCACTCGGTGAAGTGGGACGCGGAATTGAAAACGTCGAATTCGCAGCGGGAGCGCCGTCACTCATGATGGGCGATTCACTTGCCTCTATCGCGACGGATGTAGAGGCGGCGAATTACCGCTATCCGATCGGGGTGGTCGGCGGTATCGCACCGTTCAACTTCCCGATGATGGTCCCGTGCTGGATGTTTCCGATGGCGATTTCGTTAGGAAACACTTTCATTCTGAAGCCTTCTGAGCGCACGCCGCTGTTAACGGAAAAACTGGCAGAGCTGTTTGAACAGGCCGGTCTGCCGAAGGGTGTCTTCAATGTCGTGCACGGCGCGCATGACGTCGTAAACGGCATTCTTGAGCATCCGGAGATTAAAGCCATCTCATTCGTCGGTTCAAAACCTGTCGGCGAGTATGTTTTCAAAAAAGGCAGCGAACATTTGAAACGCGTGCAGGCGTTAACGGGCGCAAAAAACCATACGATCGTGTTAAATGACGCCCACCTTGAAGATACGGTCACAAACATTATCGGCGCGGCATTCGGTTCGGCAGGAGAGCGCTGCATGGCATGCGCGGTCGTGACGGTTGAAGAGGGAATCGCCGATGAGTTTATGGCGAAATTACAGGAAAAAGCAGCGGACATCAAGATCGGAAACGGACTGGATGACGGCGTATTTTTGGGACCGGTCATCCGCGAGGACAACAAAAACCGCACGCACAGCTATATTGAAAAAGGCATCGAAGAAGGAGCGAAACTGCTTTGTGACGGCCGTGAACATGTAACGGAAGACGGCTATTTCGTCGGACCGACGATTTTTGACAACGTGACGACGGATATGACGATCTGGAAAGATGAGATCTTTGCGCCCGTTCTGTCGGTCATGCGTGTGAAAAATTTAAAAGAAGCGGTTGACATCGCCAACCAGTCTGAATTTGCGAACGGCGCCTGCCTGTTCACGTCAAATGCGAACGCGATCCGCTACTTCCGTGAGAATATTGACGCGGGAATGCTCGGCATCAACCTTGGCGTCCCGGCGCCGATGGCATTCTTCCCGTTCTCGGGCTGGAAGTCTTCTTTCTTCGGCACATTGCACGCAAACGGAAAAGACAGCGTCGACTTCTATACACGTAAAAAAGTCGTGACGGCACGATACCCGTCTCCTGACTTCAATTGATCAGACAGCCGGCCCGGACGGCTTTGTGATTCCGTCCGGGTTTTCTTTTACCATCCATTAAGGAGGAATAAACATGAGTCATTTGCTGCGCAAACCGCAGGCCGATGAGATTTCTCAAGGTGTGACCATCATACATGACGTCACTTCAGCCAATTCAGACCTCAAATATGTCGGATTTAAAGTCGTTGATCTCGCTCCCGGCTCAACATATACAGAAGATTTGAAAAAGACGGAGTGCTGCATCGTTGCGGTAACGGGAAAAGTTACCGTCACTGATTATGATCAGACATTTGAAAGCATCGGCACCCGTGAAAGCGTATTTGATAGAAAACCGACGGACAGCGTTTATGTGTCCAATGACCGCTCTTTTGGAATCACAGCCGTCAGCGGGGCGAGGGTCGCGCTGTGCTACTCTCCGTCCGAACACCAGCTTCCGACAAAGCTGATTAAAGCGGAAGACAACGGTGTGGAACATCGCGGCAAGCTGGCAAACAAACGAACCGTTCATAACATTCTCCCCGATTCAGATCCATCGGCAAACAGCCTTCTCGTTGTTGAAGTTTACACGGACAGCGGCAACTGGTCGAGCTACCCGCCTCATAAACATGACCAAGACAATCTGCCGGCTGAATCCTTTTTAGAAGAAACCTATTACCATGAAACGGACCCGCCGCAGGGATTTGTCTTCCAGCGTGTGTACACGGACGACCGCTCGATTGACGAGACGATGACCGCAGAAAATGAAAACGTTGTCATCGTGCCGGCGGGCTATCACCCGGTTGGTGTTCCGGACGGGTATACCTCTTACTACCTGAATGTAATGGCGGGACCGACACGAAAATGGAAGTTTCATAATGATCCGGCCCATGAATGGATTCTGGAACGCTGACAAGTGAGGAGTGGCAGATAACGATGAAATATACGTTTAATGAAGAAAAAGAGTTTGATATTGTCGCGATCGGACGCGCGTGTATTGATTTGAACGCGGCGGAATACAACCGGCCGATGGAAGAAACGATGACGTTTTCTAAATATGTCGGCGGCTCCCCGGCAAATATTGCGATCGGCAGCGCCAAGCTCGGATTAAAAGCCGGTTTTATCGGCAAAATCCCGGATGACCAGCACGGCAGATTTATCGTTTCTTATATGCAGGAAAAGGGCGTTGATACGTCACAAATGACCGTTGACAGAGAAGGGCGCAAAGCGGGGCTCGCTTTTACGGAAATTCTCAGTCCCGAAGAGTGCAGCATTCTGATGTACCGGGATGACGTGGCGGATTTGTATCTAGAGCCGTCCGAAGTCAATGAAGGCTACATCGCAAACGCGAAAATGCTGCTCGTATCAGGTACGGCGCTTGCGAAAAGTCCGTCGCGCGAAGCCATCTTAAAAGCGGTGCAAATCGCAAAAAAACATGGCGTAAAAGTCGTGTTTGAGCTCGACTACCGTCCGTATACATGGCAATCGGCAGAAGAAACAGCCGTGTACTACACGCTGGTGGCGGAACAATCCGATATCGTCATCGGTACGCGTGACGAATTTGACGTAATGGAAAACCGCAGCGGCGGAAATAACGATGAAACCGTCCGCCATTTGTTTGCGCACTCCGCCGACCTTGTCGTCATTAAGCACGGCGTTGACGGATCATACGCATACAGCAGATCGGGGGAAGTTTTCCGGGCGCACGCCTATAAAACAAAGGTGCTGAAGACCTTCGGAGCGGGTGATTCCTATGCGTCAGCCTTCATCTACGGACTGGTCAGCGGCCGGGATATTGAAACGGCTTTAAAATACGGGAGCGCTTCCGCTTCCATCGTCGTCAGCAAACACAGCTCCTCAGAAGCAATGCCGGCTGCCGGTGAAATCATCGAACTGATTGAAGCGCAGCACAGTCTTAACGGTAAATAGAACGTATAAAAGGTGGGATCGTTTGTGGGTAAGACCATTCGCTTAACGACAGCACAAGCGCTGATTCAATTCTTGAACCGGCAGTACATTCATGTTGACGGAAAAGAAGAGCCGTTCGTTGAGGGCATCTTCACGATTTTCGGCCATGGAAATGTGTTGGGGATCGGGCAGGCGCTCGAGCAGGACGCCGGGCACCTGAAAGTCTATCAAGGCAAAAACGAACAAGGCATGGCGCATGCCGCGATGGCATACAGCAAGCAGATGCTGAGAAGAAAAATTTACGCGGTATCGACATCGGTCGGTCCGGGTGCCGCTAACTTGACAGCTGCCGCGGGTACGGCGCTGGCCAATCATATTCCGGTGCTGCTGCTTCCGGCCGATACCTTTGCAACGAGGCAGCCTGACCCGGTGCTTCAGCAGGTGGAGCAGGAATACAGCGCCGCCGTCACAACAAACGATGCGTTAAAGCCCGTGTCCCGCTATTGGGACCGCATCACCCGACCTGAGCAGCTGATGAGCAGCTTAATCCGGGCATTTGAAGTGATGACAGATCCGGCAAAAGCGGGCCCGGCCACCATCTGTATTTCTCAGGATGTAGAGGGAGAAGCATTTGATTTTGATGAAAGCTTCTTTGAAAAACGCGTTCATTACATTGACCGGATGCAGCCTAGCGAGCGTGAGCTGAAAGGCGCCGCGGAGAGAATTAAGGAGAGCAGCCGTCCCGTCATTTTAGTGGGCGGCGGCGCGAAGTACTCCGGCGCGCGTGAGGAATTAATCGCGCTTTCTGAAACATACGGCATTCCGCTTGTCGAAACGCAGGCCGGCAAGTCAACGGTTGAAGCCGATTTCGCCAACAATCTGGGCGGCATAGGCATCACGGGCACACTCGCCGCAAACAAAGCCGCCCGCCAGGCTGATCTGATCATCGGTGTCGGCACACGGTACACGGACTTTGCGACATCCTCGAAAACAGCGTTTGATTTTGACAAAGCAAAATTTTTGAATATCAACGTCAGCCGCATGCAGGCATACAAGCTTGACGCGTTTCAGGTCGTAGCCGATGCGAAAGTGACGCTCGGCAGGCTGCACGGCTTATTAGACGGATATAAAAGTGCATTCGGCACGGCGATTAAAGATTGGAAAGATGAATGGCTGGCTGAACGGGACCGGCTCGGCAAGATCACTTTTACACGTGACGCGTTCAAGCCGGAAATTAAAAACCATTTCTCACAGGACGTGTTAAACGAGTATGCCGACGCGCTCGAGACTGAGCTGCCGCAAACAACGGCGCTGTTGACCATCAATGACACGATTCCTGAAGACAGCGTCGTCATCAGTTCGGCGGGATCTCTTCCGGGGGATCTGCAGCGGCTGTGGCATTCCAATGTCCCGAATACGTACCATCTGGAGTACGGCTATTCCTGCATGGGATATGAAGTATCGGGCACGCTCGGCCTCAAGCTGGCTCATCCCGACAAAGAAGTCTATTCACTCGTCGGCGACGGAAGCTTTCTGATGCTGCACTCAGAGCTGATTACCGCGCTTCAATATAACAAAAAAATCAATGTCCTGCTCTTTGACAACTCCGGGTTCGGCTGTATCAACAACCTGCAGATGGATCACGGGAGCGGCAGCTATTTCTGCGAGTTCCGCACAGAGGACAATCAGATTTTAAACGTTGATTACGCGAAGGTGGCAGAGGGCTACGGCGCTAAAACATACAGAGCCAATACGGTTGAAGAACTGAAAGCGGCGCTTGAAGATGCGAAAACGCAAGAGGTATCCACTTTAATTGAAATGAAGGTTCTGCCGAAAACGATGACGGACGGCTATGACAGCTGGTGGCATGTCGGCGTGGCGGAAGTGTCGGAGCAGGAAAGCGTTCAGCGGGCATACGAAGCGAAAGAGATGAAGCTGAAGTCTGCGAAGCAGTATTAGAGGGGAGGCATCACGATGGGCAAACAAAATATTTTGTGGGGCATCGCTCCCATTGGGTGGCGAAATGACGATATGCCGGAAATCGGAGCCGGGAATACGCTGCAGCATTTGTTAAGCGATATTGTTGTCGCCGGTTTTCAAGGTACGGAAGTGGGAGGGTTTTTCCCTGAACCCTCCGTCCTCAATAAGGAGCTGGCTCTCCGGAACTTGCGGATTGCGGGGAAATGGTTCAGCAGCTTTATCATTCAAGACGGTATTGAAAAAACGGCTGAACAATTTACAGAACACTGTGATTATTTGCAGAAAGTCGGAGCGGATGCCGCCATCGTTTCTGAACAGACGTACAGTGTCCAAGGCTTGGACATTGATGTATTTAAGAAAAAACCGCACTTCTCAGATGAAGAATGGGATACACTGTGCCAAGGCTTGAACCGTCTCGGGAAAATCGCTGACGAATACGGGCTGGATCTCACGTTTCATCATCATCTCGGCACAGGCGTCCAGACGGCGGAAGAAGTTGACCGGCTGATGGATGGAACGGACCCGCGGTATGTCCATTTACTTTATGATACCGGCCATGCCTATATCTCGGACGGAGACTATATGACGATTCTCAACAAGCATATGGATCGGATCAGACACGTTCATTTCAAGGACGCGCGGTTTGACATTATGGAGCGGTGCAGACAGGAAGGAAAGTCATTCAGGCAGTCATTTTTACAGGGCATTTTTACGGTTCCCGGAGACGGATGCATCGATTTTACAGAAGTGTACCAAACGCTCGTCCGTCATGATTATTCAGGCTGGATCGTCATTGAAGCCGAACAAGACCCGGCAGTCGCCAATCCGCTTGAGTACGCGCTGATTGCGAGAAAGTACATCGACAGTGAACTGCTTGATCCTGCAAATTAGAGGGGGACTTATATGAATCGTGCCAAGGCGGAATCAGCTTTCAGCAAACGGACCATCGCCGCAGCATTAGCAAATTACATTGATGCAGGTTCCATCGTGGCAGGATCAGCGGGTTTATCTATGTGGGTCAGCTATTTGAAGCTGTCCGACAGTCAGATCGGATTGCTCGGCGCCTTCAGCGCAAACGCGATATCAGCGGCCATCGGAGCGCTGCTCGGCGGGTATTTGGCTGATAAGGTCGGCCGAAAAGCTGTATATACAAACAGTATGCTCGTCTACGCTTTAGGAATTTGTTTGGTTTTGTTTGGATTCAACTTTCCCATGCTGTTATGCGGATACATGATTATCGGGATTTCTGTAGGCGCGGATATTACGGCTTCATGGACCATTATCGCGGAAAACGCCCCCGAAAAAAACCGGGCGAGGCATTGCGGAGTGGCGCAGGTGGCGTGGGCCGCAGGAGCCGTTGTGGTCCTGCTGTTATCCGTTTTGGTCGGTGACCTCGGGCTTTTAGGAAATAAAATTGTCTTTGCGCATCTATTGGTGATCGCCCTGATCACATATGTGATAAGAAAGCGTTTACCTGAGTCGGATGCCTGGAAAAACAGTGAAGAGCGCCCTGCCGCCGTGAAAAAAACATCTTATTTT
Source organism: Bacillus sp. MT(2024) (assembly GCF_036362845.1). NCBI lineage: Bacteria > Bacillati > Bacillota > Bacilli > Caryophanales > Bacillaceae > Bacillus > Bacillus sp. MT(2024). The sequence continues at coordinate 3,889,181 of NZ_CP143632.1, read as the reverse complement.
GACTTGCTTCAGCCGAAATTTTTCAAGAACATTTTGTTTTTAATGGGTGTGTTTCTCGTATGGAATCTCGCCGCGGGCGTCATGGGATTCTTTATGCCGTACATCTACCAGCAGGTCGGCGGCGTATCCGCAAATACGGCCAACATTCTGCAGATGGCCCTGTTTATCTTCACCGGTCTCGGCGTCGCCTGTATCTTCATGCCTTTTGCAGATCAATATCGGAAAACGGTGTTCGGAATCTGCGCCTTTATGGCTGTTGTCGGCTGGTCGCTGTTTTTGCTGCCGTTTCAGGGGCTCCCGATGCTGCTTTTGTTTGTTTTAGCGATCGGCATCAATAACGGAGCCGGCCAGCAGGCGAACTACCAGCTGTGGGCAAGCGAGCTGTTCCCGACAGAACACAGAGCGTCAGCACAAGGGCTCATGTTCTTTCTCGTCCGTATTTCAATCGGCATTTGGAGTTTATTTGTGCCGGTCATCATGTCACAATTCGGCATCGGTTTTATGGCCGGTATTCTGCTCATATGTGTGACGGCCAGTATGATCATCGGGCTTGTTTTCGCACCGAATACGTCCGGCAAGTCGCTTGAACAGATACAGGAGGAACTGTACGGTGCTCCTCAGGACGGCAGCGGGAAAAAAAAGACGAGAACCATTATTTGATTATCAGAAGGAGTGGCGATCAATGAATTTACGTATAGGTGTTATCGGAACCGGTGCTATCGGAAAAGAGCACATCAACCGCATCACAAATAAGCTGTCCGGAGCGGAAATTACCGCTGTCACAGATGTGAATGAGGAGGCCGCGCAGCAGACCGTTCAGCATTTCAATTTGAATGCCTCCGTTTATCCTGATGACGACAGCCTCCTCGCTGCTGAAAATGTGGATGCCGTCTTAGTGACAAGCTGGGGCCCGGCTCACGAATCCAGCGTGTTGAAAGCGATTCAGCACGGCAAGCACGTGTTTTGTGAAAAGCCGCTTGCGACAACGGCAGAAGGCTGTATGCGCATTGTCGAGGAAGAAATGAAGACGGGAAAACGATTGGTGCAGGTAGGTTTCATGCGCAGATATGACAGCGGTTACGTTCAGCTGAAAGAAGCGATCGACAACCGTGCGGTCGGCGAGCCGCTGATGATTCACTGTGCGCACCGCAACCCGACAGTCGCATCGAATTATTCAACGGACATGGCCGTCGTCGATACGCTCGTTCATGAAATTGATGTCCTCCACTGGCTTGTCAATGACGACTATGAATTCGTACAGGTCATCTATCCGAAGAAATCAAAAAATGCGCTGCCACATCTGAAAGATCCGCAGATGGTCATCATCGAAACAAAAGGCGGCATCGTCATCAATGCAGAAATCTACGTGAACTGTAAATACGGCTATGACATTCAATGTGAAATCGTCGGGGAAGACGGCGTTATCAAGCTTCCGGAACCGTCAAGCATCAGCTTGAGAAAAGAAGGGAAATTCAGCACCGATATTCTGATGGACTGGCAGCGCCGATTTGTGGCTGCGTATGATGTGGAAATTCAGGACTTCATTGATTCGATCCGGAAAAAAGGCGAAGTCAGCGGTCCGACGGCATGGGACGGTTATATTGCCGCGGTGACAACAGACGCGTGCGTAAAAGCTCAGGAATCCGGACAGAAAGAGCCAGTGGTGTTGCAAGAGAAACCGGCATTCTATCAATCATTTACGACTGTGAACAAATAATAGATTTGGAGTGAAAGCAATGAGACTGGCCTTAGATCCATCCATGTACCGCGATGATTTAACGTTAGAGGAAATGGTCTATAAAACGGCGGAACTCGGATACGAATATATCGAACTGTCCCCGCGTGAGGATTTTTGTCCTTTCTACAAATATCCGAAAGTCGATTCAGCAAAAATCAAACAATTGAAGCGCCTTTTAAAGGATACAGGTGTGAAGCTGTCCTCTCTTCTTCCGCTTTACCACTGGGCGGGTCCTGATGAAGACCGCCGCCAGGCCGCCGTGCGCAACTGGAAACGGGCGATCGAAATTGCGGTTGAACTTGAAGTGGATTTGATGAACAGTGAATTCAGCGGTTCAAAGTATGATCCGTTGACAAGTGAAGAAAAATTCATCAAATCCATGGATGAGCTGCTGCCCGTCTTTGAAAAAGAAGGCGTTAAACTCAACCTTCAAGCCCATCCATACGATTTTATCGAAACGCACAAAGGTGCGATGGATATGATCCGCGCGCTCGATAAGGATTGGATCAACCTTGTCTACTCGACTGCGCATACGTTCTTCTATGATGACGGCAAAGGCGATATCGAAACCATGTTTGATGAAGCCGGCGACCGCCTCACGCATGTTTTATTTGCAGATACTTTTAATCATAAAGCGGCGCACGGCCTGCGTTACATCGTCAATCCGCCTGACGCGAAAGTAACGGTGCACCAGCATTTGGATATCGGGCAAGGCGAGGTCGATTTTGAGACGATTTTCAGAAAGATGAGAGAGATGAAATTCGACGGAATTGCAACGAACGCCGTGTTTGCTTGGGTCGGCGAAAGAGCGGATGAATCAAGCCGGATCATGCTTAAGAAATTAAAAGAAGAACTGGGTATGGCATAAGCTGAGTATGGAGTTCGGCGGATCGGAGTAAAAATGCCCTCCAGCCGGACTCCCTTCATATCGAAAATGCGGATGGGAGAGGCTGACATGAAACTTTGCTTTAATGAAGCGACTACGCTGGAGAATTCAAACCTGAAACAGGATTTAGAACTGTGCGAAAAGCACGGCTATGATTATATTGAAATCCGCACAATGGATAAGCTGCCGGAATACTTAAAAGACCATTCACTGGCCGATCTGGCGGAATATTTTCGAACCCATCACATTAAACCGCTTGCCCTGAACGCACTGGTTTTCTTCAACAACCGTGATGAGAAGGGCTATAGGGAGATCATTTCGGAATTCAAAAGCATGATGGAAACCTGCAGGACGCTCGGCGTGAAATATGTGGTGGCCGTGCCGCTTGTGACAGAGCGGAAAATCTTGAAAGAAGAGATCAAAAAGAGCAGCATAGAGGTGCTGACTGAGCTTTCGGACATCGCGGAGCCGTACGGCGTAAACATTGCCCTTGAATTTGTCGGCCACCCGCAATGCACGGTCAATACATTTGAACAGGCGTATGACATCGTGAACGCTGTCGGCCGCGATAATGTCGGACTGGTGTTTGACAGCTTCCATTTCCACGCGATGGGCTCCAATATTGAGAGCTTGAAGCAGGCGGACGGAAAGAAAATTTTCATCTATCATATCGACGATACAGAAGACTTTCCGATCGGCTTTTTAACGGATGAAGACCGCGTCTGGCCTGGGCAGGGTGCGATTGACTTAGACGCCCATCTGTCAGCGTTAAAAGAAATCGGATTCAATGATGTTGTCTCCGTAGAGCTGTTCAGACCTGAATATTATAAGCTGACTGCGGAGGAAACGATCAAAACGGCAAAGGAAACAACGGAAGCCGTCGTATCAAAATACTTCATGAAGGAGGCGTGAACATGGCTTTTGTCACCATGAAACATCTTCTTGCAGAAGCGAAACGGGAGCATTATGCAGTCGGTCAGTTTAATATCAACGGCCTCCAATGGACGAAGGCGATTCTGCAAGCGGCGCAAAAAGAGCAATCGCCGGTCATCGCCGCGGCTTCCGATCGTCTGGTCGACTATTTAGGCGGGTTTAAAACAATTGCCGCCATGGTCGGCGCGTTAATGGAAGAAATGGCGATTACCGTTCCCATCGTGCTCCATCTTGATCACGGAAGCAGTGCGGAACGCTGCAGACAGGCCATTGACGCCGGATTCAGCTCAGTGATGATTGACGGCTCCCATCATCCGATTGATGAGAACATCGCGATGACAAAAGAAGTCACCGATTATGCCGCAAAGCACGGCGTCTCAGTAGAAGCAGAAGTCGGCACGGTCGGCGGCATGGAAGACGGGCTGGTCGGCGGGGTCCGCTATGCCGATATCGCCGAATGTAAACGGATCGTGAAAGAAACCAATATCGACGCTCTGGCCGCCGCCCTCGGCTCCGTCCACGGCAAATATCAGGGCGAGCCCAATCTCGGATTTAAAGAAATGGCGGCTATCTCCCGCATGACTGATATTCCCCTCGTTCTCCACGGAGCATCCGGGATTCCGCAGGATCAGATCAAAAAAGCCATCACGCTCGGCCACGCGAAAATCAATATCAACACGGAATGTATGGTAGCCTGGACAGACGAAACACGACGCATGTTTCAGGAAAACGGCGATCTGTACGAACCGCGCGGCTACATGACACCCGGCATTGAAGCCGTGGAAGAGACGGTGCGAAGCAAAATGAGAGAGTTCGGATCAGCCGGTAAAGCCGTAAAACAGCAGGTCGGCTGATGAAAACGGAAACCGCCAAGATGGCGGTTTTTTTGTGCGGTGTTGCGTCCGTACGCCCGAAACGATTATGATGATGGCAGCAGCGTAAGAAACGGGAGTGGTTCAGTTTGAATAAAATCATGATTGTGGAAGATAGTGAAGACATTCGCGGACTATTGCAGAATTACCTTGAAAAATACGGATATCAAACCGTGGCCGCTGCGGATTTCACGGCTGTTCTTGATGTCTTTTTGCGGGAAAAGCCTGATGTGGTGCTGCTTGATATCAACCTGCCGTCTTATGACGGCTATTATTGGTGCCGCCAGATCCGCCAGCACTCCACAAGCCCGATCATTTTCATCTCAGCCAGAAGCGGGGAAATGGATCAGGTGATGGCGATTGAAAACGGCGGAGATGATTATATCGAAAAACCGTTTTCCTACGATATTGTGCTGGCGAAAATCAAAAGCCAGATCCGCAGGGCATACGGAGAGTACGCCGCCAAGCAGGGTGAGAAAGTGGTTGAATATGCCGGTGTGCAGCTCTTTGTGGAACGGTTTGAACTGCGCTTTCAGGACGAAAAAAGCTTGCTTTCTAAAAAAGAAAGCAAGCTTTTGGAAGTGCTGCTGGAGCGGGGAGAAAAGGTGACGGGTCGGGACCGGCTCATGGAAAAAACGTGGGACACCGACATTTTCGTCGATGATAATACGCTTAACGTGTATATCACGCGGCTCAGAAAAAAACTGCGGGAGCTGAACGCGCCTGTTTCCATTGAATCGGTGCGGGGCGAAGGCTACCAGCTGAGGGCGCTGTCATGAAGCTGTTTCTCCGGTCTCAAGCCGTGCTGATTCTGCTTTTTCTCCTTCAAGGGCTGTTTGTCTTCTTTTATTACTGGTTTGCGGGTCTCCATTCTTTTTCCCACCTGTTTTACATATTGGGCGTGCAGCTTCTTATTTTGGCGGGGTATCTTGCCTATCGCTGGTACAAAGACCGCGGTGTGTATCATTGGCTCAGCTCGGAGCAGGAAGGGACGGACATCCCGTATCTCGGTTCTTCAGTGTTCTGTTCAGAGCTGTATGAAAAGCAGATGGAGCTGACCCGGCTACAGCACCAGAAGCTCCATGAAACCGAAGCCAAACTCGACGCGCGGGTGACGTATATGAATCAATGGGTGCACCAAGTAAAAACGCCGCTGTCGGTCATTAATTTAATCATTCAGGAAGAGGATGAGCCCGTCTTTGAACAAATCAAAAAAGAGGTCCGGCAGATTGAATTCGGGCTGGAGACGCTCCTTTATTCATCAAGGCTTGACCTGTTTGAGCGGGATTTTAAAGTCGAAGCGGTTTCCTTATCAGAGCTTCTCCAATCGGTCATTCAAAGCTATAAACGATTTTTTATTCAGTACCGCGTCTATCCGAAAATGGATATTCGCGATGATCATCAGATTTACACCGATGCCAAATGGCTCAAATTTGCGATCGGCCAAGTCGTCACAAATGCGGTCAAATATTCGGCAGGCAAGAGTGACAGACTGGAGCTGAATGTCTTCCGCGATGAAGACAGGACGGTGCTTGATGTCAAAGATTACGGTGTCGGCATTCCCTCGCAAGATATCAAGCGGGTGTTTGACCCTTATTACACCGGCGAAAACGGGCGGCGTTTCCAAGAATCTACGGGAATCGGCCTCCATCTCGTCAAAGAAATTACGGGCAAGCTCAATCATACGGTGGACATCAGCTCGTCCCCCGGTGAAGGGACTTCGGTCCGATTTTCATTTCTTACAAAAATGTAAGACTGCGTTAAGAAAACAACATAGCTCATTCTGTTTCCCCTTGATAACATGGATTTACGTCAAGGGGATTTTTTATGCTGAATGCCCCGGCACTACATGAAAGCAGCCCAGATCAACAAGAATAAAACCATAAGGAGGATTCTCATGGCGAATATGCTTGAAGTCAAACATATAAATAAAACCTATAAAGGACAAGTATCCTATCAAGCTTTAAAACAAATTTCATTTTCAATAGAAGAAGGCGGGTTCACGGCGGTGATGGGACCGTCCGGCTCCGGAAAAACAACACTTTTGAATATCATTTCAACGATCGACCGGCCGGATTCAGGCGATATCCTGATTCACGGAGAAAACCCGCACCGGCTGAAGCGGACAAAGCTCGCTCATTTCCGCCGAAAGCAGCTCGGGTTTGTGTTTCAGGATTTCAACCTCCTGGACACGCTGACAATCGGTGAAAATATCATGCTGCCGTTAACGCTTGAAAAAGAAGCGCCATCTGTCATGGAAGAAAAACTGCACGGCATCGCGGCAAAGCTCGGAATCGAAGACCTGCTCAGCAAACGGACGTTTGAAGTATCCGGCGGACAGCGCCAGCGGGCCGCCATCGCAAGAGCGGTCATTCATAAGCCGTCACTTATTCTGGCTGATGAACCGACGGGAAACCTTGATTCCAAAGCGTCAAAAGATGTCATGGAAACGATGCAGAGCCTGAATCAGGATGATCATGTCACGGCTTTGATGGTGACCCACGATCCGGTTGCGGCAAGCTACTGCCGCCGCGTCATCTTTATAAAAGACGGCGAACTGTTTAATGAGATTTACCGCGGGGAAAACCGCCAAGTCTTTTATGAGCAGATTCTTGATGTGCTGTCTATGCTGGGGGGAAACGCAAATGACCTTTCTTCAGTTCGCTTATAAAAACGTCACGAGAAACAAAAGGGCCTATCTTGCATTCTTCTTGAGCAGCGCCTTTTCCGTTTTGATTTTCTTTACCTTTGCGATGTTCCTGTTTCATCCGGCACTAAAGGAAGGCTACCTGAATAACATCGCCAAAAAAGGCTTAACCGCCGCGGAATGGATGATCTTTGTTTTTTCTTTCTTATTTGTTCTGTATTCGGTTAACGCATTTTTGAAATCGAGAAATAAAGAATTCGGTATTCTGCTGATGCAGGGTATTACGCCGGTGCAGCTGAGAAAGCTCATTACGGCGGAAAACATGATCATCGGCGTCATGTCGATCGCAGCGGGGATTATCGGAGGCTTCATTTTTTCGAAAACGTTCTTTACGGTCGGCGCTTATATTTTAGAAATGGACGCGCTGCCTCTGTACATGCCTTGGAAAGCGCTCGGCATTACGGCCGGCGGATTTCTGCTCTTATTTTTCCTTTTATCGCAGTTCACGATCCTTTTTGTCAGATCAAATACGGTGATCAAATTAATAAAGGGCACTGACAAGATCAAGCCGGAGCCGAAGCCGTCCGTGCTTCTGTCCTTATTCGGCATCGCCTGCCTGTGCGGCGGGTACGGCATGGTTCTGAAAGGCAATGTCCACGGGACCGAGCCGTTCATCATTTTACTGCTTACCGTCATCGGCACGTATTTCTTTTTCAGCCAAAGCAGCATCTGGATTCTGCGCGCGCTGAAGAAGTGGAAAACCTTTTATCTGCGCGGGAAAAACGTCATTTGGGTTTCTGATCTTGTTTATCGTTTAAAAGACAACGCCCGCCTGTTCTTTATCGTCAGCATTATTTCCGCGGTTGCCTTTACGGCGACGGGCGTGCTCGCGATGTACAAATCGACCGTCGGGGCGGAAGAGTCCGCCTATGAGATGGAGTATTTATCTTTCAGCAATAACCCGAAAGAACAGACTCATTTGAAAGATATTGATCATGAACTGAAAACACACGGCTTTACGTATAAGAAAGACAAAATAAATGTTTCCTATGTCCGCTATCAGGAAGGAGGTACTGTTCCGCCTGTTTACATGATCAGCGAATCGGATGTGTCAACATACTTCCATGTCAAGCTGAACGGGCTGAAACATAATGAGGCTGTCTATTTCCCGGGCACGTATGACCGCAATTTCAAAAACGACGCGCCGGATCAGCTGAAGCTGCTGAACCAAAAAGGCAAGCCGTCTGACCAAAAACTGACGGTAAAAGAAGTCAAAAAACCGCTGATTTCACTGAATGCCATCATCGCGGTGAACGATCAAACCTTTGATCAGCTGAAATCACTCGGTGAGAAAGCGTCATTATACGGCTACAGCTATGATCATTGGAAAGACAGTCTTGGGATCAGCCAATCCTTGAAAAATGAGATTTACGGCAACTATATCGACGTGCATTCTGATTTTATGGCAAAAGCCGGGACGTACTATGATACGGTGCAGCTGCCGAGCCTGAGTTTATTCATCGGCCTGTTTATCGCGATCGTCTTCTTTGTCGCGGCAGCGAGTTTCTTATATTTCAGGCTGTTCACCGATTTAGATGAGGACCGGGAGCGCTACCGTTCATTGGCCAAAATCGGTCTGAGTGAGCGTGAAATGGCACAAAGCGTGACGATACAATTGGCGATTCTCTTTTTCTTTCCTTTCGTCATTGCCGTCATGCATACGCTGTTTGCTTTGAGAACATTGGCGATGGAAGGCTATTCCGATGTAGCGGGGCCGCTCAGTCTGACCATCGGAGGGTTTTTCATCTTTCAGCTTCTGTTCTTCCTCGCGGTGCGGACAAGCTATTTGAAAAAAATGAACAAGTAAGGGGAGTGCACAGATGAAAAAAGCATTGGCAATCCTGGCCGTCTTGGCGGCCGCTGCCGTCATATACGGACTTCTCTTTTTTCATAATGATGTTACAGACAGATTTAATCCGTTTATTCACCAGCAAGATGTTTATGTACAGATTGATCGAGATGGCAAACATCTTAGCCCGGGCGGTACTGAGTATACATTAGACGGATATAACGCATCCGGGAAAAAAGAAGAAGTGACCTTTTTCGCCGGGAAAGACCTTCGGAAGAACGCGTATTTGAAGGTGAAGGCGAAAGGAAAGTATGTCGAGACCTGGGAAGAAGTCAGATTTGAAGATATGCCAGGCTCCGTACAGTCAAAATTAAAGTGAACATGAAAAACGGCACAGTGTCATGACTGTGCCGCTTTTTTTATTTTTTATTTTCTTCAGCCCGTTTGATCAGCATGTCGGTGATGATATCCATCTGTTTGCTGACGGCAATCGGGTCATACGGATAGAAGGTGTTGAAATCGTTGATAAAGACACGATTGTTCTTTACGGCATCGAGATTTTTCCAAACGGATGAATCTTTCAGACGCTCAAATGTTTTGCTTTCTCCATTCGGATTGTAATCGGTAATGAACATATAATCAGCCGCATATTGGGGAATGACCTCTTGGGAAACCTGTTTCATGGCGCCCGTTTTCATGATGTCTTTTTCGATTTTGGCCGGCGCTTTCAATCCGAGCGCGTTATAAACGGCTTGGCCGCCGCGGCCGGAATTGTCATTGAAAATCCAGATTTCGCCTTTATCCGTCGTTTCATAAAGGCCGACTGTCTCGTCTTTGCCGATCACGTTTTTGAGGCGCTTTTGATCGGCTTCGGCCTTTTTGTTGAAGTCTGCCATAAAGCTTTTGGCTTTATCCTTCGCCCCGGCAATGTCACCGAATAGGCTGACCGTATCTTTCGTATTCTTTGCGGTGTTAAAAGGAATGACAATCGTCGGTGCGATTTTCGATAGTTTCTCGTATTGGTCATCCTTCATCAGCACGATTAAATCAGGCTTCAGCTGCATCACTTTCTCCACATTGACGGGATTGCCGATGTCCGTGGTGTTTTTCAGCTGTTTTTTGATAAACGGATTTTTGAAAGCCCATGAGCCCGCCCCGACGACATTTGCGTCAACGGACAGCAGCTCACCCGCATAAAAGTCAGTGACGATCCGTTTCGGATGTGCGGGTATGTCAATATTTCCTTTTGTTGATTCATATGTACGCATGTCTGTCTTTCCTTTGCCTGATGCCGATCCGTTGTTTTCCTTCGCGCCGCTGCAAGCGCTTAATGCGAAAACAAGCAGAAGTGCCAGGCCGATCAGCCATGATTGTTTCTTCATAATGATCCCCCTATTTCGGTGATAATGATTATCATTATTAATATAGCAGGAAGACGTCATTCCGTCTATGTTTTTTATAGAAAACCTTCCTTGATTATCCATGTTATAGTAGTAAAGGAGGAGGAATGAATGTTGATTACGAAAAGAGGGACTTGGTGGGAAGTGCTGCACAGCTGGTGGCTGCTGCTGACTTTCGCGCCGTTTGGGCTGACCGCTTTCTTGGCCTTTTTCTATATCGGCTACCGGGCCAAGAACAAAAAATGGCTGAAATACGGACTTATCTATTTTATTATTTTAGCAATTGCTTTTGTGCTGCCGAGCACGCCGGGCGTGTATATCGTGCTGCCTTTATGGGTCATCTCCATCATCCACGGGCTGAAAGTGCGGGCGGCTTACTTAATACAGCTTGATGTGTTTAAACAAAACGTCGAAGCAAGAGCGTTTGAAGCGGTAAGGCATGAGGCGGAGGAAAAATTCGGCGGAAAACCCGCTCAACGCATTGATCTGACAAAACAGAGATAAAAACAAATGACAAAGCCGGTATCTCGCGCTTTGTCATTTGCATGACCGGCCTATTGCTGGTATGAATGCTGCTGAAACGGTGTGTGATGCTGTGTTTGCGGGAATGAAGAAACATTAGCGTTTGCCATCGGTGCAGGCATGTGTCCGCTTACTTCCTGCTGAAGCTGATTGCACACATTCACGATTTGCTGGCATTTCTGAATGGCCAGTTCATGCCCCTGCAGCGCTTGCTGAATGGTATGAACGGCATGCTGTTCATGGTTAAGCATCTGCTGAAGCATTTGAATGTTTTGCTGTTCCTGCTGGAGCATTTGCTTGTACTGCTGACTGCTTTGCTGTGTCTGCTGAATAAGCTGCTGTGCTGTTTGGCGGCATTGCTGCAGCTGATTTCCGCTGTATTGGTTTTGATACATCATGAAGACCTCCTGAAGTGATTGATTTTACACATTTATCATGTGAAAGAATAGGAGAGGCATTCATGCAAGAAGGGGATTCAAATATTTACCTGTTATGTACAGAGCGGAATACAAGGCTCGGGATGGCCTGTCGAGCTTTGTATTCCGGCCCTTTTTCTCAGAAGCCGCCTTCTGTAGCGTGAAAAGGAATATTGAGTCTGTTTTCGACTGCGCGCAGGCGCTGATTCAAACGGTTTAAGCGGCGGGTATGGATTTCAATGGACTGGCTCAGACGTCTGATCTGCTCATTCATACGCGTGATTTCCCGGTTTTGGCGCTGGTCTTCTTGTGAGAGGCGGGTGAGCTCTCTCGTTTGCTGGGCGTTTTGTCTTTCAAGCTGGGCGACTCTCCGTTCTAAAGCCGTAGGCTGCCGCTCTTCAGACTGAGGGGGCGCATAATAATAGCTTTCCTGCTGCTGATACGGCTCATACTCAACGGGGCTCACTTCGTATTCCTGCTGCTGAGGGAAATAGGCAGATGGGGTGTAGTACTGATATGGGTTCATTCATCATTCTCCTTATCTAGTGAAGTCTTTATACACTATGTAGTCAATTGCACAGTGCCACGGCATCCGCCTAACTTACAGGCGTAAAAAAAGCTTCAAAAGAAGGTGATCATGTTGCGGAACATACGGATTTTCATCATGACGGTTCTTGTTATCGGATGCGTCATGATAACAGGCTGCTCGCAAAAGAAAGCAGACGAACCCCCTTTTTATTACGGGACATGGGATGCGGGGCTGAAACCGGGCCCGATGGACGGGGTCAGATCTGAAACCGTTACGTTTACGAAAGACAGCGTGCTGACAAAGCAGGTCATTAAAGGCCGCGGCGAGGTTCCCATGCCCTCAGATGTTTACAAGGTGATCTCACAAAACACGGACGGAACGATCGAGATTGAATACCTCGGACATCCGCACCCCGTCAAAAGCACGTTGAAAAGAGGAAAAAACGATACGCTCATTTGGAAGATATACGGAGAAACAAAAACAATGACAAGAATAAAAACCGGCGGGGAGGATGCACATGAGAAATAAGGCTGCCGACAGACTCGTTTTGACGGGTGTCATCGTACATATCATTCAATGGTTTTCACTGTTATGGTTATTTTTTATGCTTTTTGATCAGTTCGGGCGTTTTACCATTTATAATCCCAATGTCGTCAACGGCAGCATGCAGTCTTTTTCATTCTTTGATATGATGCGCGCTCTTCTGTTTTCCGGCACGCTGCGGAATACGCTCCTGCTGTTTCTGTTTGCGGCGATGCTCATTTACTTATGGGTGAACGCTCTGTTTATCCTGCTGGAAATCGTTTCTTATATCATGATCAGGCGGAACAGCCGTTCATTATGGGCATACTTTCCCGCAGCGATGGGAATAAAGCTTGCCCTTCTGGACATAGCGGCCGTCCCTTTCTTTGCGGCGGGGCTGATGCTCTTGAAGCAGAAAACAGATGACAGCGGCGAACAAGCTGACAAGGGGAAAAGACGGCCCCGCATCCGGAGGCAGGCCCGGTATAGGAAGAGAAGGCGGAGAAACTTGTCCGTTTGATTTTTCATTGAAACGAAAAAACGATATGATGAAAGCATAAGCAGAAAAGGATACAAAGGAGATGCAGGATGTACAAGTTAATCGCAATAGATATGGACGGAACACTATTAAACGATCATCATGAAGTGACGGCTGAAGTCCGCGGGGCGCTTGATGCCGCCAAAGCGGAAGGGGTCAATATCGTCCTGTGCACGGGCCGGCCGATCGGCGGCGTGCGTCGGTATTTGGAAGAGCTGAACTTACAGGAAGAAGGAGACTTTGTGATTGCCTATAACGGCGCACTCGTCCAAAATACGTATACAAACGGTGTCGTGGCCGAGCAGTCATTAGGCTTTGAAGATTTGGAGTCGCTTTACGAGCTGAGCTTACAGCTGGATACCCCGATGCATTACTTTGACACAGCCAATCTGTACACGCCGAACCGGGATATCAGTGAATACACGGTTTACGAATCATATATCACGAAAGTGCCGCTTCATTTCCGCACGATCGATGAAGTGCCGAAGGATATTCTGATTCCGAAAGTCATGTTCATTGACGATCCGGACAAGCTGGAGAAAGCGATCGCTTCCATTCCGGAATCATTCAGGGAAACATACACAATGGTCAAAAGCGCGCCATTCTTCCATGAGATTCTTCATCCGAAAGTCAGTAAAGGAAACGCGGTCAAGCTGCTGGCCGAAAAACTCGGCATTGAACAGAAAGACGTCATGGCAATCGGCGATAACGGCAACGACATGTCCATGATTCAGTGGGCCGGCTGCGGTGTGGCAATGGCCAATGCCATCCCGGAAGTAAGGGAGATTGCTGATTTTGAAACGAAATCAAATAACGAACACGGCGTGGCGCATGCGATTCAGGAGCTTGTGCTGAAAAAATAGGCACCCCATCAGAGGGTGCTTTTTTACCGCGTGTTTTGGTGATATGATAAGCGGAGAGGGGAGGCGCGACATGGATCGTGAAAAACAGCAGCTCAGCATAGAAGCGGCAAAACTATATTATCAATCAGATTACAGCCAGCAGCAGATCGCCGAACGGCTTAATCTGTCACGCCCCACCGTTTCAAGGCTGCTTCAGTACGCAAAGGAAAAAGGGTATGTTCAAATTCGCGTCATGGACCCGTTTGAGGATCTGGACGAACTCGGCGCAAAGCTGGAAGAAGAATACGGGCTTCTTGAGGCGCACGTCGTCTTTTCTCCAAGCGACGATTACCAGGCCATTACACATTACTTAAGCCGCTATGGCGCAGACTATATGCATAAAACCGTAAAGGACGGCGATATACTCGGCGTAAGCTGGGGGACGACGATGTACCAGATCGCAAGCCGCATGGAGCCGAAGCAGGTAAAGAGCGTTGAAGTCGTGCAGCTGAAAGGCGGCATCAGTCATTCCAATGTCAATACGTATTCGTCAGAAACGATTCAGCTGTTCGCCGAAGCATTTCAGACCATGCCGAGGTATTTGCCGCTGCCGGTTATATTTGACAGCGCTGATGTGAAACAGATGGTCGAGCGGGACAGGCATATTAAGCGGATCATTGAAATGGGCAGACAAGCCAATATCGCCCTGTTTACGGTCGGAACCGTCCGGGATGAGGCGCTGCTTTTCAGACTCGGCTATTTCCGGGAAGAAGAGAAACAATTGCTGAAAGCACGCGGAGTCGGCGATATTTGTTCGCGCTTTTTTGACGAGGAAGGCAGGATTTGCAGCAGCAGCATTAACGGCAGGACGATCGGAGTTGAGCTCAGCGACTTGAAAATGAAAGAGCGTTCGATTCTGGTGGCGGGCGGCAGCAGAAAATGCAAAGCCATTCACGGTGCCCTGAAAGGAAAGTACGCCAACGTTTTGATTACCGATCAGCATACGGCCAAAAAACTCATTCAAGAATTGTGACAATTCATGAACAGAATTTCAATTACCAATTTACATATGTTCAAAATTCGGTTATTCTAAACGTATCCTAGGAAAAAGGAAGTGCATACAATGTCAATTGCAAGTCAAATAGACCATACTGCTTTGAAACCGCATACACAAAAAGCGGATATTTTACAACTGATAAAAGAAGCAAAAGAATATAAATTCGCTTCCGTTTGTGTGAACCCGACTTGGGTCAAACTCGCAGCGGAGGAACTGAAGGGCACGGGAGTTGACGTTTGCACCGTTATCGGATTTCCTCTCGGCGCAACGACATCGGAAACAAAAGCATTTGAAACGAAGGATGCCATCTCAAAAGGAGCCACTGAGGTTGACATGGTCATCAATATCGGCGCATTAAAAGACGGCGATGATGAAGCGGTTGAAGCTGATATCCGCGCGGTAGTTGAAGCAGCTGATAAAAAAGCGCTCGTCAAAGTGATCATCGAAACATGCCTTTTGACAGATGAAGAAAAAGAGCGCGCGTGCCGCTTGGCGGTATCCGCAGGCGCCGATTTCGTCAAAACGTCTACCGGTTTTTCTACAGGCGGGGCAACGGCTGAAGATATCGCTCTCATGAGAAAAACAGTCGGACCGGACATCGGGGTCAAAGCATCAGGCGGCATCAGAACAAAAGCGGATGTTGACAGCATGATGGCTGCGGGCGCGAGCCGGATCGGCGCAAGTGCGGGCGTCTCTATCGTGAGCGGCGGAGACAGCGGCAGCAGCGACTATTAATCAGCAGTGCGGAAGCCGAAAGCTTCCGCCATCCTCTTTCTTTGTTGATGCATAAAAAATTGTAAGCGAATACAAATAAAAGGAGAACACATATGAAGTATCTCATCGGAATTATCGGAATCATTGTGTTTTTAGGTCTTGCCTGGCTTGCCAGCAACGGCAAAAAAAGAATCAGAATCCGGCCGATCGCCGTCATGCTCGTGCTGCAGCTGATTCTCGGTTATATTCTCCTCAACACCGGTATCGGGAATTTTCTTGTCGGCGGTTTTGCAAAAGGATTTAACTACTTGCTGGAATATGCATCAGAAGGGATTAACTTTGTATTCGGCGGGCTTGTGAATGCGAAACAGACGACGTTCTTCATGAGCGTGCTTCTGCCGATCGTCTTTATATCCGCTTTAATCGGAATTCTGCAGCATTGGAAGGTCCTCCCCTTCATCACGAAGTATATCGGTCTTGCGTTAAGCAAGGTGAACGGAATGGGGAAAATCGAATCTTACAACGCTGTCGCATCCGCGATTTTAGGGCAATCAGAAGTCTTTATCAGTTTGAAAAAACAGCTCGGCTATCTTACTGAACAGCGCTTATACACGCTTTGCGCGTCCGCAATGTCGACGGTCTCGATGTCGATCGTCGGTTCTTACATGATGATGCTGAAGCCTGAATACGTCGTGACGGCGCTTGTGCTGAACTTATTCGGCGGATTTATCATCGCTTCTATCATCAACCCGTACACCGTCAGCAAAGAAGAGGATTTGATCGTCGTTCCTGAAGAAGAAAAGCAATCCTTTTTTGAAGTGCTCGGTGAGTATATAATGGATGGATTCAGAGTCGCCGTTGTCGTAGCGGCGATGCTGATCGGATTTGTCGCACTCATTGCCCTGGTCAACGGCGTTTTTAACGCGGTCTTCGGCATTACATTCCAGGCGCTGCTCGGATATGTATTCGCGCCGTTTGCGTTTTTAACCGGTATTCCGTGGAATGAAGCGGTGAGCGCCGGAAGCATTATGGCGACGAAAATGGTATCGAATGAATTTGTGGCGATGCAGACGCTCTCATCCGGCGATTTCCATTTCAGTGCGCATACACAGGCAGTGGTATCTGTATTCCTTGTCTCATTCGCGAATTTCTCCTCTATCGGGATCATTACCGGTGCGGTGAAAGGGCTGCATGAAAAACAAGGAAACGTCGTCGCGCGGTTCGGGCTGAAGCTGCTGTACGGCGCAACGCTCGTCAGCTTCCTGACAGCGGCGATCGTCGGATTGATTCACTGAACATAAATGAAGGACAGGTGATAGATCATGAGAATGGTAGATCTTATTGTGAAAAAACAAAATGGAAAAGAACTGACAACAGAAGAAATTCAATTTTTCGTAAAAGGATATACGGACGGAAGCATCCCTGATTACCAGGCAAGCGCCCTTGCTATGGCGATTTACTTTCAGGATATGACGGATCAGGAGCGCGCCGATCTGACAATGGCGATGGTCAATTCAGGGGAAACGATTGATCTCTCCGCCATTGAAGGCATTAAGGTCGACAAGCACTCTACGGGCGGGGTCGGCGACACGACAACTCTCGTACTCGCTCCGCTCGTCGCGGCGCTCGGCGTTCCCGTCGCTAAAATGTCCGGCCGGGGCCTTGGCCATACGGGGGGAACCATTGATAAGCTGGAAGCGATCGAAGGCTTCCACGTGGAATTGTCAAAAGATGAATTCATCAAGCTTGTGAACCGCGACAAGGTAGCCGTCATCGGACAAAGCGGGAACTTGACGCCTGCTGATAAAAAGCTGTATGCGTTGCGTGATGTAACGGGTACGGTGAATTCCATCCCGCTGATCGCAAGCTCAATTATGAGTAAAAAAATCGCCGCCGGAGCAGATGCCATCGTGCTTGACGTCAAAACGGGAGCCGGCGCGTTTATGAAAACGGATGAAGACGCCGTGAACCTCGCCAAAGCAATGGTCCGCATCGGAAACAACGTCGGCCGCCAGACGATGGCCGTGATTTCTGACATGTCGCAGCCGCTCGGTTTTGCGATCGGGAATGCCCTGGAAGTACAAGAAGCCATTGATACATTAAGAGGGGAAGGCCCTGAAGACTTAAACGAACTCGTCCTCACGCTCGGCAGCCAAATGGTCGTATTGGCGAAAAAAGCTGAGACATTGGAAGAAGCGAGAACGAAGCTTCAGGAAGTCATGAAAAACGGCAAAGCGCTTGAAAAGTTCAAAGAGTTCCTGAGCAATCAGGGAGGAGACGCTTCCGTCGTTGACGAACCGTCCAAACTTCCGCAGGCGGCGTACAAAATTGACGTTCCGGCAAAAGAAGCGGGTGTCGTTTCAGAAATCGTCGCTGACGAAATCGGCGTCGCAGCGATGCTGTTAGGCGCGGGACGTGCGACAAAAGAGGACGAAATCGATCTTGCCGTCGGCATTATGCTCCGCAAAAAAGTCGGTGACAACGTCGAAAAAGGCGAGCCGCTCGTCACCCTTTACGCCAACCGCGAAAACGTTGACGACGTGACTGCCAAAGTCTATGACAACATCCGCATCTCAGAAAAAGCGGAAGCGCCGAAACTGATTCATACGCTGATTACGGAATAAGACAAAAAAGGCACATACCTCATCAGTATGTGCCTTTTTTTATGGCATGGTTTTATCCAAATGAATGTCACGGACGGATTGTTTCGGCTGTTTCTTTCTCAAAAAACGAATGAGATAGCACAGGATCATACAAGGAATTCCGCAGAAGAGGGCGATTCTTTGATTGGGATCAAATGCAAGGCCTACGCATGAAGCGAAACATAAGATCACAGCGGCGATCGGAACGAGAGGGTATAACGGTGTGCGGAAGGTCAGATCCGCGACGCGTCCGCCGTTTTTCACATAATGTTTTCGAAATAACAGCTGAGACAGGGCGATGCTCATCCACACCACGACGCCGGCAAATCCGGCTATTGCCACGAGCACTACGTAGACCGTGCCCGGGGCGGCGATGCTTGAGATCAAGGATATGCAGGAAACGGCCATGCTGGCGAGCAGGGCATTCAGCGGAATGCCTTTCGGCGTGACTTTTTTGAACCGGGCGCTGATCATGTTTTCATTCGCAAGAGACCACAGCATCCGGGTGGAAGCATACAGTCCGGAGTTGGCGACCGAAAGCAAAGCGGTTAAAATCACGAAGTTCATGATATCTGCGGCGTATGGAATTCCGATTTGGGAAAAGACCGCGACAAACGGACTTTCAATCACACCGGCTTCCTTCCAGGAGATCAGTCCGGACAGCACAAAAATGGCGCCGATAAAAAAGATGACCGTTCTCCAGGCGACATTTCGGATCGAACGCGGAATATCTTTTGCCGGATTGGCGGTTTCACCCGCTGTAATTCCGATCAGCTCCGTCCCTGAAAAGGCGAAGCTTACGGAAATCATTGCGATGAAAACCGCAAGAAAGCCGTTCGGAAACAGTCCGCCGTGTGAGGTGAAATTCGACAGCATCGGAGCTTCACCCGAACCGTGCAATGAAATCAAACCGAACATTGCGGCGCCGCCTAAGATGATAAATAAAAGGATGGTAACGATTTTGACGCTGGAAAACCAAAACTCCGTTTCTGCAAACAATTTAACGGAGAATGCATTGGCGGCAAAAAGGAGAGCCGCGAAAATCGCGCTCCACATCCAGACGCTGCTGTGGGGAAACCAGCGCTGCATGAGGATACCGGAAGCTGTAAACTCCGATCCTACCGTCACCACCCAATTCACCCAATACATGATACCGACCATAAAACCCGTGGACGGCCCGATAAACGTTGTCGCATACGTTTGAAATGAACCGGTCACAGGCATGGCTACTGACAATTCTCCGAGACACTGCATGACAAGATACATCATCAAGCCGCCGATCAGGTAAGCGGCGATCGTCCCGCCCGGCCCGGCCTGGCTCAATGTATACCCTGTGCTCAAAAACAGCCCCGTGCCGATGACCCCTCCCAATGAAATCATAAATAAGTGCCTGCTTTTCATCGTACGCTTTAGTTGATTGCCGCCTTGATCAACATCCATCGTGATCTCCCCCTTTTTGCGTGGCATGAGAATCTTCCGGCAGCCGAGAGCACGCGTGCCGGATTTGACTTTAACGTGACAATTTAAATCCCTTCAATGCATGTAAAATGACGTGTGCGGCTGCCCTGCTTGTCATATCGCGAAAATCAAGTGTCGGATCAACCTCAACGATCTCAATACCCGAGATGTCAGCCTCCTGGGCTAAATACCTGACAGCCTGAAGCAGTTCCTCGGTATACAGGCCTCCGGGGCCGATCGCAGGACAGCCGGGCGCATGAGCTTGATCCAGCACATCCATATCAACCGAAATAAAAATGGCGTCGGCTCTTTTTTGAACGGCCGGCAAAGTGTCTTGTATCGTTCGGAGAAGCCCTTTCTCCCGGATCATCTCCATTGTATGCACGTCTGCCTGACGTTCTTTTACATATTGTTCGTATGCCAAGCTGTTGCTGAACTCCCTGATTCCAAGCTGAATCAGGTTTTGTCCGCTTATGATGTTTTCATCTAACAGACGGCGGAACGGCGTGCCGTTTGTCGGCCCTCCGTCTTCTGTGTTGCGGACGTCGTGGTGGGCGTCGAATTGAAAGACGGCTGTTGTTCCTTTCGTTTCCGCAATGGCTTTAATGGCGGAATAACTGATGGAGTTGTCGCCGCCGAGAATGACGGGCACCCAGTCAGGCTGGTCCGTCAGAATATCATAAATGGTCCGATAAATGTGTTCATGAGATTTGACGACATCCGTGACGTGAATCTGAATATCGCCGATATCGTACAGATGGTCAATGACATGCTCCCGCAGCTCCGCGGAATATGCGGAAATGCCGCCGAGCGCCCGGCGGATCGCACCGGGTGCAAAGCAGGCGCCGGAATGGCTGATTGACGACTTAGAAAGCGGAACGCCGATCAAAGCCGGCCCTTTGATCGTTTGTCCCGCCCACGCTTCCGTCACATCGCCGATCCTTGTCACATGGCGGTCGTTGAAGAGGGAGCCGGCTTTTTGCAGAAACGGATACTTAGCCAAGAGCGGCTCCCTCCCTTGAAACGACCGTCTTTCCGTTCTTGATGACACAGCGGACATGATTGACGCCGTAATGATACGGGATATACATGTAATTCGGCGCTTCCCAAATAACAATGTCAGCCGCCCGTCCGGCTTTAATTTGTCCGGCCTCTTCGCCTTTTCCGATCGCATACGCGGCATTAACGGTGACAGCGTGCCAGATTTCTTCTGCGGTCATTTTTAAATGAAGCGCGGCAATTGACATGATGAGCTGGAGATTTTCCGTCGGTGAGCTGCCCGGGTTGAAGTCAGTCGCCAAACTGACCCGTACGCCCGCATCAATCATCTTCCGGGCTCTCGCATAAGTGTGTTTGCCGAGATAGAAAGTCGTGCCCGGCAGCAGGACGGCGATTGTTCCGGACTCCGCTAGCTTTTCGATGCCTGCGTCAGACGCCCCCACCAAATGATCGGCAGAAACAGCATGCAGCTCTGCCGCCAATTCCGCGCCGCCGAGCGGGTCAATCTCATCAGCATGAATTTTCAAGCCGAAACCAGCTTCAGCCGCCTTTTTCAGGTAGTCCCGTGACTGGCTGACGGTAAAGACGCCTGTTTCTGTGAAAATATCGGCAAATTGCGCAAGGCCTTTTTCTTTTATGTCAGGCAAAAGCTGCAGCATGCGATTCAGAAATTCGTCAGGGCTGTTCCGGTACTCAGGCGGAATGGCGTGTGCTCCCATAAAGGTCGTGACAAGGTCGACCGGCTGGCGCTCACCCAGTTTTTTCGCCGCGATCAGCTGTTTCAGCTCCGTGTCTTTGTCGAGTCCGTACCCGCTTTTTACTTCCGCGGTCGTGATGCCGTATGACAGCATGCGTCCGAGGTGAAAAAGCCCTTTTTCAATCAGTTCTTCTTCGGAGGCGGCTTTCGTGTCTCTGACCGTTGACAAAATACCGCCGCCTTGCGCCAGAATATCCAAATAAGACATGCCCTGAATTTTTAAATTCAGTTCTTTTTCGCGGGACCCTCCGAATACAAGATGGGTATGGGGATCGACGAGGCCGGGGGTGACGAGCCGTCCCCCGCAGTCGATAATGTCTCTTGCCTCGTATCCTTTCTCCGCTCCTTGATGTCCGGCAAAAACAATGCGCCCGTCGTGAACGCCGATGACGGCATTTTCCGTGACATGAAGATCCTGCATGCTCCCGCCGAATCGGGGGCCGCCGGATTCCATCGTCAGCAGCTGGCCGATGTTGGTGAGTATGGTATCTATTTGTTTCGGCATGTTACCGCTCCTTTTTCATCGGTATTATAATGTCTTGTTCCTCGGCGACTTGAACCGCTTTTTCATAACCTGCGTCCGCATGGCGGATGATGCCCATACCCGGATCGCTTGTCAGAACGCGGGAAAGCCGTTGTTCCGCAAGGATGCTGCCGTCAGCGACCGCGACCATTCCCGCGTGAAGGGAATACCCCATGCCGACGCCCCCGCCGTGGTGAAAAGAAACCCAGCTTGCGCCTGAGGCCGTGTTGATCAGCGCGTTCAGCACCGCCCAATCGCCGACCGCGTCGCTTCCGTCTTTCATCGCTTCTGTTTCCCGATTCGGAGAGGCGACAGATCCGCAGTCTAAATGGTCTCTTCCGATGACGATCGGGGCTTTCAGCTCGCCGTTTCTGACCAATTCATTGATGGCGAGCCCCATCTTTTCCCGTTCACCGTAGCCGAGCCAGCAAATACGGGACGGCAGGCCTTGGAACGTGACTTTTTTCTGCGCCATGTCAATCCAGCGGTGGAGGGCTTGATTTTCTGGAAACAGCTCTTTTAATAAAGCGTCCGTGCGGTATATATCTTCAGGGTCACCGGACAGCGCAGCCCAGCGGAACGGCCCTTTTCCTTCACAAAATAAAGGCCGGATGTAGGCCGGAACAAATCCCGGAAAATCAAAAGCATCGGCGAGACCCTCATCTTTGGCAGCCTGGCGGATGTTGTTGCCGTAATCAAAGACGATAGCCCCTTTTTTCTTGAAGGCGAGCATGGCTTCCACATGCTTTTTCATACTCTGCTTGGAAAGCCTTACGTATAATTCAGGCTGATCCCGGCGCAGGCGGTCGGCCTCTTCAAGTGAGTATCCTGCCGGAATATAGCCGATCAGCGGGTCGTGAGCGGAAGTCTGATCGGTCACGATGTCAATATGGACGCCGCGGTTCAAAAGCTCATGATGCACCTCTGCCGCATTGCCGAGAAGGCCGATCGATAAAGGTTCTCCGGCTTGTCTGGCTGTTTCGGCCCAGCGCAGCGCTTCGTCAATTGATGCGGTTTTCCGGTCGCAATAGTTTGTTTCTATCCGTTTATCAATCCGTGTTTCATCCGCTTCAACGGCGATGACGACGCCATCATTCATCGTGACGGACAGCGGCTGGGCGCCTCCCATTCCGCCAAGTCCGGCCGTCAGCGTAAGGGTTCCTTTCAGACTGCCGCCGAAATGCTGTCTCGCAAGCTCCGCAAAGGTTTCATAGGTGCCTTGCAAAATACCTTGTGAACCGATATAAATCCAGCTGCCGGCGGTCATTTGCCCGTACATCATCAGTCCTTTTTTCTCAAGGTCATGGAAATGCTCCCAATCCGCCCATTTCGGCACGAGGACCGAATTAGCCAGCAGGACGCGGGGCGCGCGGCTGTGCGTGCGGAACAGTCCGACCGGTTTTCCGGATTGGATCAGCAGTGTTTCATCATCTTTTAATGTTTTGAGGGAGCGCTCAATCGCGTGAAAAGCATCCCAGTTTCGCGCGGCCTTGCCTATGCCGCCGTATACGATCAGATCCTCCGGCTTTTCGGCAACCTCCGGGTCAAGGTTGTTTCGGAGCATGCGGAGCACGGCTTCCTGCTCCCATCCTAAGCATTCAAGTTCGGTGCCGCGGCCGGCGCGGATTGATTTCTTTACATCAGTCATCTTGTAAGTCCCCCTTCATTGGTCATCAGTTTTTGGTGATGCTCATTCGGCAGAAAAGACTCCTTCTTTAGCCAGTCACTCAGATGTTCGATGTCATAAGAAAACACGCGGTCTTCTTGTATGGACGGCACGATGTTTCTCATTTCGAGATAGAGCTGTTTTGTGTACGAGGCGCAATGTTCCGCACCCCGGTATTCCACGGCCTGCAGCGCGCAAATGGCTTCAACGGCAAGCACCCGTCTCGTATTCGCGATGATCTGGTAGGCGTGCCTTGAGGCGATGGTTCCCATGCTGACGTGATCCTCCTGGTTTGCCGATGAAGGAATGGAATCGACACTGGCGGGATGGGCCAGGGTTTTATTTTCTGACACGAGGGAGGCCGCCGCATATTGCATGATCATCGCTCCGGATTGTAAGCCGGGCTGAGGGCTCAGAAAGGGCGGCAGGTCATTCAGCTGCGGATTCACAAGCCGTTCAATACGGCGTTCAGAAATATTCGCAAGCTCGGCCGCCGCTACTTTGAGAAAATCCATGGCAAAGGCGATCGGCTGTCCGTGAAAGTTTCCGCCTGAGATGATTTTGGCGCCGTCTTCGAAAATGAGCGGGTTATCTGTCGCGGCATTCATCTCAATTTCTAATTTTTCTTTTACATACGCTAATGTCTGCCATGATGCGCCGTGGACCTGAGGGATACAGCGGATCGAATAGGCGTCCTGGACACGCAGCTCCCCTTGGACGGTCGTCAGCTTGCTGTCTGACAAGTAATAGCGGATTCGCTCTGCGACATCCATCTGTTCCTGATATCCGCGGGCGGCATGAATGTCCTCGTCAAACGCATCGATAATGCCCTGAAGGCCTTCGATCGTTAAGCTCGCGATCCGTTCCGACTGATAGGCCAGCTTTTCGGCCTCGAGATAAGCGATCAGCCCCATCGCGGTCATGGCCTGCGTTCCGTTGATCAGCGCGAGCCCTTCTTTAGAGGTCAGGACGGCCGGCTGAAGGTTTGTCTTTTCCAAAGCATGAGCTGCCGGCATCCGGGCCCCTTCGTAAAAGACTTCGCCTTGCCCGATAAGCGCCAGTGCGAGATGAGAAAGCGGCGCCAAATCTCCGCTCGCCCCCAGTGACCCTTGCTGCGGGATGACCGGGTGAATGCGATGATTGAGATACGCGAGCAGTTGATCAATCAGCTCAGTCCGCACGCCGGAAAAGCCTTTCAGCAGGGCATTGGCGCGCAAAAGCAGCATGGCCCGCGATACAGATTCCGGAAACGGATCACCGACGCCGCACGCGTGAGAAAGAATCAGATTCAGCTGCAGATCCGCGGCGTCTTCTTTTTGAATCAGCACATCGCTGAACTTGCCGAACCCCGTCGTAATCCCGTAAATGGTCTTCTCTTCTTGAACGATCCGTTCAACCGCCGCCCTGCTTTTTTTCACACGTTCCATGCTTTCGGCAGATGCCTGAACCTCTTCAAAATCAAACAGCACACGCTGGGCATCTGCGGTTGTCAGTGAGGAACCGTCTAACGTTACCATCATTTCAACCCCTTTTTCTTTACTTTGGTAAAGCGCCCATACAAAAAGGAGCTATGCCATGAAAATGATGTTTCATGCATAGCCCCCTATCATCTGAAATCTATGGGCTGATTCATATGTGATTAATTCCGACTCCGAATGTTTCGTGCTCAAGCCCCTTAATCGGAGCTCCGATCGTACCGTAAAGGGAAACGGCGATCCAATCGCCTTCCGCCTCGCTTTCATACGGATTTCCCCGCAAGACGGCAAACTTCAGGCCCACGGTACGAAGCAGCGAGCCAAGCAGCATTTCGCCCCGCGTCACTCCGTGCAAAGCTTCCATTGTGGCATGATACAGCGCATGTGATTCGCGATAACCCTCAGATTGAATGACGCCGCTCTTTTTGGAAGCGGTTTCAATTGCAGCTACCACCTTATGCGCATCCATTGAACCCACCCTGCCGAGACAGACTTTCCAGCCGTCCCGTTCCAGCCGGCTGATCTGCTGGTTTTCTTCAGTCTCATGAAGCAGAAGAAGGACGGACAATCGCCCGATGCGGCGGTCTTTGTGTAAGGTCATATATGCTTCACTCAATTCTTAAATATTCTGATAACTAGTAACTGTTTTTTATATTAAGTGTTTGCGAATCAGAAGTCAAAACTTTTTTTCCAGTCTTTCACAAATCAGATTGCTATTGTATTAAAGCGGTACATCGGGAAGCCAGCGCTGTTGATCACATATTTCCGCCATCCGCGTCATAAAATGGAGCGTTGTCTTGAAAGCGTTTTAAGAAAAGAAGAGAGCGAGGAGATTTCAGAAAATGAAAACCAGTTTCTTTCGTGTGTGCCTGGTCTCAGCAGCGGTTATCGGGTTCACTCTGCCGCAGGCAAAAGCCCAGCATCCCGTTTTTTCAGAGGTCAGCGTGCATGATCCGTCCGTCATCAAAACAGGCGATACATACTATGTATTCGGCTCGCATTTGGCTTCCGCCAAGTCGAAAAACCTGATGCAGTGGCAGCAACTGTCTTCAAGCGTCAATCCCAATAATCCCCTGATCCCGAACGTCTACTCCGAATTAAAAGAGACATTCGACTGGGCCCAGTCTGATACGCTGTGGGCGCCGGATGTGGCTCAGCTGGCTGACGGGAAATATTACCTGTACTATAACGCCTGTAAAGGAGACTCGCCGCGATCCGCTCTCGGTGTCGCCGTGAGTGACAAAATTGAAGGACCCTACAAAAACAAAGGCATCTTTTTGAAATCAGGCATGGAAGGAAAAAGCGAAGACGGCACGACGTATCATGCAAACGTTCACCCGAACGTCGTAGATCCGCAAACGTTTTTTGACCATAAAGGCAAGCTCTGGATGGTGTACGGCTCTTACTCCGGGGGGATTTTTATACTGGAAATGAATCCGAAAACCGGTTTCCCGCTCCCGAACCAAGGCTACGGAAAAAAACTGCTCGGCGGAAATCACAGCAGAATCGAAGGCCCGTACATCAGCTACAATCCGGAAACGAAATATTACTATCTGTATCTGTCATTCGGCGGACTTGATACAGCCGGCGGCTACAATATGCGTGTGGCGCGTTCCCAAAATCCGGACGGTCCGTACTATGACGCCGCAGGCCATAACATGCTTGACGCCAAAGGAAAAGACGGCAGTTTCTTCGACGACAAAGCAATTGAACCGTACGGGGTCAAACTCATGGGCGGCTACAGCTTCGCCTCACAATCTGAAAAAGGCACGGGCTACGTCTCTCCGGGACACAACTCCGTGTTTTACGACGGGAAAACGAAACGATCATACCTCATTTTCCACACCCGTTTCCCGAACAGAGGAGAAGAGCACGAAGTCAGAGTGCATCGGCTGTACATGAACAAAGACGGATGGCCCGTTGCAGCGCCGTACCGCTACGCGGGAGAACCGGATACACACATATCGGCAGCCGCCGCATCCGGAGCCTACAAACTCATCCAGCACGGAAAAGACATTACAGCTACGATCAAAACCCCAAAAACCATCCGGTTTAACAACGACGGCACCATTTCCGGGGAAATGACCGGAACCTGGACAATAACCGACAGCAGCAAAGCCCGAATCAACCTGAACGGCACAAATTATGACGGCGTCTTCCTGAAAGAATGGGACTCAGCGAGGGAGAAGGAAGTTGTGACGTTTAGTGTGCTGAGCGGTGATGGGGAGGCTGTTTGGGGAGTGGAGTAGTTTAATCAGAGACGTTATTTAGAATAAAAAAAACTCTTTTTCGTTGATATCTTCCTCATACGTAAAAGAGTTTTTTAAATTGTTATCTATCTTAGATATTGTAATGTGGACTTATGTTCCTTTTTGAATTCATCCCAACAGGCTTCTTGTTTAGCCCATTGTGTAACATTACGTTCTCCAGCAGAATCCCTTAAATAATTTAAAGTAACATTCGCGATAGTTGCAATGATGGGGTTCCAAACATCTGATAATTTTTGGTTTTCCCAAACTTTAATTAGGTTTATTTGATCATCATATATTTCTTTCAGGATTGCTACAGAATAATAAACAACGTTAGCTCTGTACCCTTTAAGTTTTTGTTCAGATACAATTTCATGTACTCGCATGTTAATAATAACTCGCGCTATTAATTTTTTATAATCATCAAGGCTTAAACTTTTTCTATCTTCTTCATTTTTTTCAGTTTTCCAATAAGGCGAATTGTGTTCCATGAATTCCTTAAAAGCTGCTTCCCCTCCTTTACTTGAAATGTGAGGAAAACCTTCCCAAGACATAAAATACTTTGCTAGGTCTACTTTGGAAAGCACTTTATCTGAAGGATTTTGTTTTTTGAAGTTATTAGATCCTTTATCTTTCTTGAATCTGTTAACATCAACCATATATTGGCCTCTAGTACGTTCAAAATACCATTTTTCACCCGCTTTACGTCCATCATGTACAGGTATCCACGTGCTTCTGGAGAACATTTCAATCTCTGACATAAATCGAGTATTAGCTAGAAGGTCCGACTTATTAATTTTGTTTTGAGTGTTGGCAAATTCCGATATTTTAGCAACCATTTTATCTTCTAATTTAATTCGCTCGTCTTCATTTTTACTGCTTACCTTTAATATTGTTAATTTAGTTTGTATGTAGACTTCACTTAGATCGATACCTTCCAAATAAGCTCGGTGAATAGAAGCCGTAGTCTGTCCGCCGTTTACAATCTGCCATCCGTCAAGCCCTTTAATAGTAAAGAGGTTGATGCCTTCAGCAGATTTTTCAATGTCCCCGCTTCTGGCCACGGAAGATATCCCATTGTTGTAGGCTACAAACATCTTGCGCTCCTCAGGGTTTTTGAGTGTATCTCTAATTCCTCTATTTGTCTGTGCACGTGCCTGCAGGAAGGAACGAACGTTTCTTTCAACCAATTTTGGCCCCCAAAAATTATAGATTTTGGCTAAAAGTTCTGCAGGGATAAAACCAATATAACATTCAAAATTATTAGCTGTATTGTCCGGTACATACATCATTTCAAAAGTTTCGTCAAACTGATTTTTAAAATCAATAAAAGTTAGCTGATCCCCATTGTCGGCGGAGTATAGTTGATAGGCTCTTTCAACGTCCCATACATGAACATGGACCTCATTAATACCCGGTATGTTTAACTGGACCATTTTATTTGATCTGTAAAACCTGTTTGTTACAACTATAATATCAATAATATTTATATCATTCTCTATAATTGTTCTTGCGAGAGAATGGGATTCTTGAGACGAATCTATGTTGTTAAAAAGCAATTTTGCATTTGTGTAGAAACGTTTTGCTTTTTCAGCTATAGAATTTATTTCAGACATAGTTATAGTCAGCATCTCATCTTCACTTTGTTCATTATCATAATCTACTACATATAACTGAAGTCTGCTTTCCTCCTTAATGTTGGAATAAGCATTTACTAAAATTTTTTTATGTGTATTTTTATAGGGAGGATATAAAATATTAGGGTCATTTTCGCAATCAATATACTTAAGCATTTCATTTAGAAAAACATTCTGAAACATTCCTTCTTTTGTGGCTTTATCTAGTACTACATTTAATAGATTACCTAAAAAATTTCTTTCTAGCTGTCGTTCCAACATATTAATATTCAGCTCCATTTTATATTGTATGCATGGTTTTCTCGTAATAAAAACTCTTCACAAGCTTTTAAATCTATAGAATAACTAACATGAGATACAGCAGAGTGAAGAGATTCAGGCAAAATACGGGGAAACTTCTCATTTGCATCATAGACTTCAACGCTGTTAATTGCAAAGAGATTCTCAGCATACTCCCCATCACGATAACCGGCCTTTATCAACAGTTCATTAAATACCAGTAATATTTCTTGAGACATGCTTTCAATTAAGTCTCTAATAATATTAACCATTGAATCAAGCGATGTACCATGGGTCCGGCTATTCTCAATAAAGCAAACATACAAGTATATAGATTGTACGGCCTCTGTTAAGTTTAGTTGCTTCTCATTGGAAATCTTCACTTTCTTACCTATTTTTTCTGTTACTGTTTTTATTTCAATACAATGGTGTAACATATTAAAATCCAAACGACCTGTTAAGGGGCCTTCCCAGCAATTTATTAAAGTTGGAGGAATTCCAGGGTTTTTTTCAATCCATTTTTTTATATAGTAAAGTTCGCCGAAAAGTCCTTTTTGTTGTTCCTCTGTTAATTTTTTAAACCCACCTTTAGAAAAGAAAGCTTTCCACTTATCTAAAGTTCGATATAATAAAGGATATAATTCTTCTGTTTCAGCCTTTAAAGTGATTGTTTCTAGGACATTTTGCAAAACAGATACAAATACATCTGTGTCATACCCTTTTTCTTGGCTGATAGCTACAACATATTCGTTTTCAAAAGGTCCAATCTTAGAGTGGAAATCAAAGCTAATAGTCATGCCTTTCCACTTAGGTAATGATATAATTTGTTCTTTTTTCCATGATTTTTTTCCAGCAGTAATAAATAAAATCCTTTGTTCTGAACTTGGATTGATGCCTGCAAAAACAGCAACGGGATCGACCAAAACAAGCCTTAGTTTGAATGGAGAAGGCTGAACAGGATGAATTGATTCATTAAACATTTCTGTAAAATCATTTTTTATTGAAACCATTATGTTCTCCTTGAACCTGCTGTACTGTGCTGTTTATTTGATAGACTTTATCATTTTCAATATTAGTCCCGGGAAAAGAAAGGGCAACTCCTATCGGTACGAGTTCTTCGCTGAAGTTTATTTCTAAATCACTAAATATTTTTACGTTTGGATTTAAAGGATAAATCATAAGAAAGCCTTGAGTTTTGTCTCTTTCTTCACGCATTTTCCTCTTTGATTTCGAGGTAAAAGGTTTTCTTTTATCCGAATCTAGAAATTCTTGGTTATCCGCTACAATTGCCCGTATATCTACTAGCTCTCTGGATTTATTGTATTCATGTGCTTTCTCTCCACGCATAACGGTATTTGATAGATATAAACTTCCTAATTTAACCGGATGGCTAGGTACAATATGATCTGACATTTGACCTTCAAATACTGCTACTGTCCAATTTTCCAGCTCATTATTTTCTTTATTAGCTAGGGCTATATAATTTGATAGTAAATTTGATTTAACTATTGTTGCATGATCACTAGTTTGGTAATCTTGAAAGAATTTCAATATAGTATTTACATTTACATTTTTGGCTAAGTGATATAAAGATTTTTTTCTCTTAATTGAAGAAAAAGTAAGATTAGACACAAGATCTGACACAGCTTCCATGTTCTTGCGAAAGAAAGTTTCAGAAGCATTAAAAACTCTTGTCTGCTGCAGACTTGCATCAAAACGAGCATTATAATTAGTCGCCATTTTCATTTTTAATACACTTGTTAATCTCATTGTTTCATGACTTAACATGCGTACTGCATATTGCATTGGTGTTTTGTTTTTTTCTGCCATATAATCAAGTTCCTCACGCAACTTTTGCATAGCAATGGCCAAATGTTCAAAATGGTTTGCTATTGTCTCTGAAGTATAAATCCGGCAAAGGTCTATATAACCTTCTCGATAACCAAACCAACGGCCCATTTGCATTAATGTATCATACATAAGAGTATTGCGTGTATAGTATGTAATGCTTAATCCTTCAAGGGTAAGGCCCCTTGAAAGCTTGTCTCCTCCAATTGCAATAACATTTAGTCCGTCTTCTTTATAGCTATGATAATCTAAAGCATCGCTACTGTCGCCATTAATTGCAAATAATTGTACCGTTATAATGCTTTTTTTTATTTCTTTCAATACAGTGTTCCATTCAAAGGTCTTGATACTGTTATCCCATTCTTCCGTTGTTTTAGTTATTTCATGATCATAAATAAATTTAAGTTCATCTATTATAGGGCTGTTTTGGTCATAAAGTATAGAATCTGTATAAGCCGCGAATTCTTCAGCGATTACAGCTTTAATATAGGTTTGAACACCCTTTAATCTGGAGATATGGATGAGCATTGAATTATGCTTTTTTTTCTGGCCTCTTAGATTTCTTACCGCAATAGTGATTAAAAAGGATAAAATCGCTTTTTTCATTTGTTTTGGAACGGAATCAAATATTTCTATATCGTCCACTTTTTTTATTGACCCAATGAGTTTCTCTTCATCACTATCTAAATACTTAATTAAACTAGGTTTACTATAATTGGAAATTTCTTCGGTGTTAAAAAACTCTTCAGGCCCACAATATCCTGCTGGTTTTGGCAGACCAATTAGAAAATCTTTAGGATAAAGATCCTTGCCTTCAGCCTCTGTTTCAGAAGTTACATCGATTAACAAGTTTGCAAAAGGAGTAGCAGTGTAACCGACATAATTTCTGCGTGGAAAAATATCTAATAGCTGTCTAATTAATTTATTAATTGTTTTTGGTTCTTCTTCTTTTATCTTGTCCGCCGTATCAATTGAGGCTTGATCTGCTTCATCATCAATTATTATGACCGGTATATCTAATTGATAAAGTCTTCTATGATTGATTAATTGTTCAATAAGTGTTTCCAATACTGACTTGTTTTTCTTAACGACCATTAAAGTTGGCTTATTCAGATGGGACACTTGAGGGGTTGTGCGAGCAGATATATCATGCTTTTCGGTAGTCCATGTTCCAATAATATGATCATCATTATTAGGGCTGATTTCAGCTACGCCAACTGGGCACCCGCTCTTATCTGTACGATTACCAACAACTTCTTCTTCCAATCTTATTTGGGTCTGAGTCCGCAGATCGTTATGAATTCCTGCGAGGACAATGATTAATTTATAACCGACATCAAATGCTTTATTTATGAGA
The DNA here is from genome assembly GCF_036362845.1 of Bacillus sp. MT(2024). Classification (NCBI taxonomy): domain Bacteria; kingdom Bacillati; phylum Bacillota; class Bacilli; order Caryophanales; family Bacillaceae; genus Bacillus; species Bacillus sp. MT(2024). The sequence goes on along the minus strand of NZ_CP143632.1, from coordinate 3,856,826 downwards.
CCTGTAAAATTTGCAGTTTTTCCTGATTGAACATATCCTAAAACCAGCCCTCTTTTGTCAAAAGGACTCAGGTTCTCAGGATTACCGAGGAATTCTAGTATCTTATCAGTTGATTTATCAATAGAATCAACAGTTTCAAAATCCCATTGTTTTTTATCGAGCAAATATCTTCTATATCGATTCCAAAAGTAAAAAGTTGCTTTCTTTGATGGTGAATACCAGTTATCTCTGTTCTTTCCGTCTAACACACTAATTTTATTTGGTAACTCCATCCCAATTTTGTATTTGAAAAAGATTTTTGCTTTTGCTTTCTCTTTCTCAGTTTGAGAAATTTCTTTTATATTGAGAATGTTTAAGGCATAATCAAAAGCTTCTTCCGCAGCTTGATCTCGATTATGGCCGTGTGCTTCCATACTGGAGTGAATTGTCTGGAAATGAAAATCCAATAAGTTGAAATTTATATTCATTCTTTGCTCTCCTTTTCTAGAATATATTTCAGTGTGCTTTTATTAAACATCTCAAAACCAGGTTGAGCCATTAGTGCTTCAATAATTTCTTTTTTTGTATTCAAAAGGCCAAGTTGTGTCATTGTTTCAGTAAAGCGATGAACCATTTCTAACTGTTGGCCTGTAAAATTTTGAATTTCGTTTTCTGATTGTGGTACTGCTATAATATTTACAGGTGAACCTACTTCAATTAATTTCAAAAAAAAGTTCAGCATTCGCGCTTGTTCTTCATTCAACTGCTTTAATAACTCTAAATAAATTGGATGACTTTTATTTAAAACAAAAGGGGATTGTGAATCTTTTCCAGACTGTTCCCAAGTATTTAAGCTGCCTTTAATTTTGCCTCCAGCTATTGAAGACTGTGTCCTGAAGTAATATATCTCTCTAGAGATATCTCTTGCTTCTTTGGCAATTGGACGTAAGATTTTTATGGCTTGTTCGGGTATTGTAACCATTGACTTCTTAACATCAACTTGCCAATCAGAATCCGCTGCATTAGTGATGTCAATTCGTACTCTGGCTAATTGAGATTGAGTATCCTTTGGGAAAAGGTTTCTCCAATCTCCATAGTGTAATAAGCGATTTTCCCTATATATGTATAAACCTTGATGATCTCTCCATCCTCTTTCTCCGCCTGCTTTTTTAAATTCAGTGCGATTAAGTTTGGAGGCATGGGGAAGAATTGTATACTTGACTTTCATCTTATGTCCATCTAATTTCCATAGTGTTTCTTCTCCTTCAATTATTGAGGGATGTTCAGTCATAAAAGGGTCCCAAGGAGTTAATTCCACCCCGTTTATAGAAATAATAATCTTGTTATTGTCTATAAGATCATGAAAAACAAATTCAAGATGTTTTTGAATTTGAGCGGTTTTGGCAAAAAAAGTTTTTCTTTGTATTTTTTTATTGCGCATATAACGATCAAGTTTATCAATTATTATGACAGTACCACTAGATCCATTAATTTCTCCCGCCACTTCTTTAACCGGAGTAGGTATAGAAGTTAACAGGTTCCATTCGTTGCATTCAGATACGTAATCGAGATCCCAGCATCTCTCATGGTATACTCCGTCTTTCTTTGTTATAACGCTTAAGCGTTTTCCTAATGAAAATGAGGCAGTTTTTAACCCCATTCCAAAACGACCTAATTCATTTGGTGATCTTTTAGTTCTAGGATCTTTTGCTCCTATATTCATTGCAGTCTGTATTTCTTCTTCGCTCATACCGTTCCCATTATCTTCAATTTTAATATAGCCATTAAGTTTATCATATTCAAAGTGTAATGTGATTTTTGAGGCCTGGGCATCAATTGCATTATCAACTATATCTGCAATTGCAGTTTTTGCTTTATAACCTATTGATCTTAGTGCATGAAGTACTGGTGCAGCTGATGGCCGTGTTAGTATAATGTTCATAAATCCTCCTGTTTTTCAATTTTTAATATAATTATAATAAAATAAGTTATTTCAAACGTATATCTTTCTAAAAAGATTTAACAAGGATTATCAAAAAAGCTTGACGATATACTGATTTTATCGTCAAGCTTTTTACTATTTTAAATCTAATAATTCATTTTTAAGTGAGGTAGTGGGTTCAACACCCATAGCATTTAATAATGCCTCGGCTGCTGCACGTGCAAGTAAAGGGGGAACTGCATTCCCTACTTGTTGATATTGCTGATCTTTTGTCCCTCTAAATTTAAAATTGTCTGGAAATGACTGCAGACGGGCTGCCTCGCGAATACTTATTGCTCTAGCTTTTTCTGGATGACTCCACATTGATTTTCTTACGTTAACGACTGTAGGAGATGGACTGTCATAATCTAGTCTTAAATAGATTGTATTCTGTGTTCTAGACACATCAGAGTAGGTTGTTTTTAACTCATCATTAAGACTGTGAAAATTTTTACCTTTCGATTGAAGTATTGCTTCAAAACGAGTTTTACTTAGCTGACGGCTTTCAGTATTTATATGATTATCAATCAACCCTTTATCAGCATCTTTTCTGAAATATCGAAGCATAGGCGATGCCTGCTCATCTGATTCTATATAATCTAATGGTTTAGCTTTTTCCATATCTGTAAGGGGCGTTATACCAGCTAAATCTTGTATTGCATCTCTTACTGTAAAAGGCGTTGAGTCTACCAACGCATCGGGAAGTTTCGGACTATTCTCAAATAAATCATTTCTAACACCAAGGATGATAAACCTTCTTCTTATTTGTGGTACGCCAAAGTCTGTAGCTGTTAAGACCCCGAAATCAGTATTATATCCAATTTGGTGGAATGCCATTTCAAGATATTTTACAATATTATAAGACCAAACCTTTGCAATGATTTTAATATTATCCTTAAGTGTATCATCTATATAAAGCTCATATTTAATTTTTTCATCATTTAGTTCTTTTATTCTTAACAGTAACAGATTGACACTTATAAAGTTAGTGATATCTTTTTTAGCGCATTTATCAAATTCCTCAGTATCCTCAAGCAACAATTGTAGTGCTGATTTTCCACGAGAAACTATATCTTTAGTGCTTAAGCGATCTCCATCTGTTTGGAAAGTTTTCAGTTGGTGATTAATCAACTCAATAATTCGAATAATATCTTTTTTTTCCTTTAGTGACAAACTAGGATTACCTGCTGTCTTAATAATTTTTTTTGATATACTTCTCAAGCGGGATAAGTAGTTATGATCCCTAATTATTGGTTTAGGGGGAGTTGACCCATCGATAATTTTTCTCCAAATATGACTTAGTGATATTTCAACTGACTCCATTAGAATTATCTTATCATCCATTAAAAACTTATTTTCAATCAAGTTTTCTTTTGATGTATTAAATAAGCAAGTTAAATGTTCTAAAGAGCTATATGCAAAGCGCGAATTATCCAAATGTTTTGTGATGAAAAATTTATGTTTATCTGAATTCATCGATGGCACATTCTCCATAAGAAATGCAGCTGGCCGAATCTCATCAATAGCACGGAAAAACTCTATAACAAGCTGATTATTTCCTGATATCAGATAATTTTTCTGCCTATTAGCATTGGAAAATCCTTGACAAGGAGGCCCACCAATAATTGTTAATAAATTAGGATCAATGTTTTTGCTCTTTTTCCATTTACGGAAGTCGATTTTACTAATGTCACTGGTATCACTATCGTCCGGTCTAATAATAATGTCTCTGTTTCCGCCGTGGTTATAAACATAAGTTTCAATAGCTGCTTGATTTATTTCTACCGCTCCAATTGTTTCAAAGCAGCCAGTTTGCTCAAATCCTTTGCTTAGACCTCCAGCACCAGCAAATAAATCAACTAGTTTAAATCTCTTATTATTGCTGTTCATTTCTTTCAACTCTTTCTGCTTATAGGAAATATATTCTCTGTTTTTCGGTGTTTCTTTCTATAGCAGCATACCCTTTTTTATGCTTACGTTGCAAGTTTATTTTTTAAAAAAATTGACGGTTATTGCTCTTAATATAGGGAAGAAATATATTAATTATTAAAAGAGAGGTTAAAGCCAATGGGTGATACTCATACAAGAGAGCAAAGAAGAAAAAACATGCAAGCAATTAAATCTAAGTCTAAATTAGAGGATAAGGTTTCTTCAGAATTATGGAGAAGGGGTTTAAGGTTTAGAAGGAATGTAAAATCTCTTTTTGGTAAACCAGATATAGCGATAAAAAAATACAAAATTGTGATTTTTATTGATTCTTGTTTCTGGCATGGCTGCAGTATTCATGGGAATAAACCAAAGAGCAATTCAGCTTATTGGGAGAAAAAGCTACAGAGAAATAAAGAAAGAGATAAAGAAGTAAATTCCTATTATCAAGTAATCGGCTGGCATGTATTAAGAATATGGGAACATGAATTAAAAGAGAATTTTACGGAAACAATTAATCATATTGAAGCCTTTATCAGAGAGAAAAAAGGCAAAAATGAGTTATAGGGCCAGAGCATAGCTATCTATCTCAATCTGAATTTTATAATAACGGGTTTTTGATTTCTGGAAGCTGAAACGAACCAGATATGAAATACACATTTGACCCTTGAGTTTTCAGATATTAACTATTTGAGCAGATAGCCTCATTGTTGCCGTATACGTGGAAGAGAAGGCTTAGTTTTGCGTATAACTTAGACTTTAATTTGTTTCAAGTAACAATAATGTTTCAAGAATATCAAAATGTAAGCGTTGACACCCCATAAATCCAGTGCTAAAGTATACATATCAACCCAATATCATTCACCTAGGATTGTTACTGCAAACCGCAGGCAAAACCTAAATTGCGTCAGACAGGGGAAGACCCCCGTGTGCTGTGCAGTTTAGGTTTTTTTTATACCCTTTTTTGGAGGTGATGCTGATTTCATAACAAAAAAGCCGGAGAAAGGCGGCCACCTTTCGTCCGGCAGTTCCCCCATTTTTAAGGAGGTATACTCATGGACTATCATAAAATATCAAAAGAGATTTTACAACTTGTCGGCGGGGAGGAGAATGTTCAGAGTGTCATCCATTGCATGACGCGGCTTCGTTTTAATCTGTATGACAATGCGAAAGCAGATCGGAGCGGGCTGGAACAGACGGAAGGCGTGATGGGGACAAATATCAGCGGCGGGCAGTTTCAGATCATTGTCGGCAATCATGTGCCGAAGGTGTATCAGGCTTTGATGGAGAGCAGCGGGCTCAGTGATGAAAGCGCAAACAAAACATCAAAACAGAAGAAAAATGTGCTGAGTGCTGTATTTGATGTGATTTCCGGCGTGTTTACGCCGATTCTGCCGGCCATTGCCGGAGCCGGCATGATAAAAGGGCTTGTCGCGCTAGCGGTGACATTCGGCTGGATGTCGGAGAAGAGCCAGACTCACAGCGTTCTCACGGCTGTCGGTGACGGTGCGTTTTATTTTCTGCCGCTTTTGCTTGCGGTAAGCGCGGCGAGAAAATTCAGATGTAATCCGTACGTGGCGGCCGCTGTGGCGGGTGCGATCCTGCATCCGGATTTAACGGCCCTGCTTGGAGCAGGGAAAAGCATCTCCTTTATCGGTCTTCCTGTAACCGCTGCCACGTATTCATCGACAGTTATCTCGATTTTGCTGGCGATCTGGCTGATGTCCTATGTGGAGAAGGGAATCGACCGAATCACTCCTTCATCTTTGAAATTGATTGCCGTTCCGATGCTTACGCTTGTGATCGTCGTGCCTGTCACCCTGATCACAGTCGGTCCGCTCGGCGCGATTCTCGGAAATTATCTGTCTGTCGGCGTCAATGATTTGTTCAATCATGCGGGCATTGCCGCGATGATTCTGCTTGCCGGCACGTTTTCGCTCATCATTATGACGGGGATGCATTATGCGCTTGTGCCGATCATGATCAATAACATTGCCCAAAACGGACATGATTACATTCTGCCTGCGATGTTTTTGGCGAACATGGGGCAGGCCGGCGCGTCATTTGCGGTTTTCTTGAAATCAAAAAACAAAACCTTCAAATCACTCGCGTTTACGACGAGCATTACGGCATTGATGGGCATAACCGAACCTGCCATGTACGGCGTCAACATGAGATTGAAAAAACCGTTCGCGGCTGCATTAATCGGCGGCGCGGCAGGCGGCGCTTTTTACGGTGTAACGGGTGTCGCTTCTTACATTGTGGGCGGAAACGCCGGTCTGCCGAGCATTCCGGTCTTTATCGGGCCGACGTTTCTTTACGCGCTGATCGGGCTTTTTATCTCGTTTGCGGCGGGTATGGCGGCGGCACTTCTGATCGGGTTTGAGGATGTACAGTCTGAACGGGACAAAGCATCTGAAACGCCGGGTGTGACGGCAGGCGGAGAAATCATTCACAGCCCGATTAAAGGCGAAGTGAAAGCATTAAGCGAAGTGAACGACAGCGTCTTTTCCGGTGGAATGATGGGAAAAGGTTTTGCGATTCTTCCTGAAGAGGGTGCAGCGGTTTCTCCCGTAGAAGGCAGGGTGACAGCCGTATTTAAAACAAAGCACGCCATAGGCATTACGAGCGCCCGGGGAGCCGAAATTCTCATTCATATCGGGCTTGATACGGTACGGCTGGATGGCAGGCATTTTGAAATGCACGTTAAAGAAGGCGATGCCGTCGCGCCGGGAGATCTGCTGATTACTTTTGATATCGAAGAGATAAAGGCTGCCGGTTTTGACGTGATCACGCCGGTCATCATTACGAATACGGATCAATATTCATTTACAGACGTGAAAAAAAGCGGAATGGTCAAACCGAACGAAGCGCTTCTGGCGTTATCCTGAAAAAGAGGTGGAGAAAACATGAAGAGATTTCCGGAAGGTTTTTTATGGGGCGGCGCAACGGCTGCCAATCAGATTGAAGGAGCTTATAAAGAAGGGGGCAAAGGACTTTCTACGGCGGATGTCTCCCCGGACGGCATTATGTCTCCGTTTCATGAGACGGATGATGCGCTGAATCTGTATCACGACGCGATTGATTTTTATCACCGCTATCAAGAGGATATCGCCCTGTTTGCAGAGATGGGCTTTAAAGCGTTCCGCACCTCCATTGCGTGGACGAGAATTTTTCCGAACGGCGATGAAACAGAACCGAACGAAGAAGGGCTGCAATTTTACGACCGTTTGTTTGACGAATTGAGAAAACATCAGATCGAACCGGTCGTCACGATTTCTCACTATGAGATGCCGCTCGGTCTTGTGAAAAACTACGGCGGGTGGAGAAACCGCCGGACGGTCGATTTCTATGAGCGGTATGCCCGGACGGTTTTCACCCGTTATAAAGACAAGGTGAAATATTGGATGACCTTCAATGAAATCAACGTTGTTCTTCATGCTCCGTTTACAGGCGGCGGTCTTATATTCCGGGAAGGAGAAAATAAACAAAACACGATGTACCAAGCGGCCCATCATCAATTTGTGGCGAGCGCGCTGGCGGTAAAAGCCGGCCACGAGATCATCCCGGATTCCCAGATCGGCTGCATGATCGCCGCGACGACGACGTATCCGATGACGCCAAAGCCGGAGGATGTATATGCGGCTTTGCAAAAAGAGCGGAGCACGCTGTTCTTTTCTGATGTGCAGGCGAGGGGCAGCTATCCGGGCTACATGAAGCGCTTCTTTAAAGAAAACGGAATTACGATCGAGATGAAGGAAGGAGACGAGGCGCTCCTGAAAGAACATACGGTGGATTACATCGGCTTCAGCTACTACATGTCGATGACGGCCAGCACGGCGCCTGAGGATCTGGCGCAATCTAAGGGAAATCTCCTCGGCGGCGTGAAAAACCCGTACCTGAAATCTTCCGAATGGGGCTGGCAGATTGATCCGAAGGGCTTGCGCATCACCTTAAACACGCTGTACGACCGTTATCAGAAACCGCTCTTCATCGTCGAAAACGGGCTCGGCGCGGTTGATCAGCCGGAGGAGGACGGAACCATTCAGGATGATTATCGAATCAATTATCTGCTTGATCATTTAATAGAGGCAAGAGAGGCGATTGAAGACGGCGTCGACCTGATCGGCTACACGTCGTGGGGGCCGATTGACCTCGTCAGCGCCTCAACGGCAGAAATGAAAAAACGCTACGGCTATATCTATGTCGACCGCGGCAATGACGGAAAAGGCACGTTTGAAAGAAAGAAAAAGAAAAGTTTTTATTGGTATAAAGACGTCATCGCCACAAACGGAGAAAGTCTGTAAGCGCAATGTTCCGGAGAAAGCCGGCAAAATTGACATTCAGCAAAGAGAGGAGGACAATAAAAGCAGAAAGGCGGGATTCATATGTTTAAAAAAATTCTTGCAGCAGTAGACGGTTCTGACATGAGCAGCAAAGCTTTGGACGCAGCGATCCATCTGGCGAAAGAACAGCAGGCTGAACTCACCATTCTCTATGCGGGACGTGAAGCCGTTGTCTCCACATCAGCCTTAACAGGGATTGTCTATGTTCCGGAAAACTTCATTGAAGACATCAAACATGAAGTCGAGCAAAAAGGAGCGGCCATTCTGGAAGAGGCCAAGCAGAAAGCGGCTGAAAGCGGGGTAAATGCGGAAAGCCTGTACGTCCAAGGCGAACCTGCGCATCAAATTTTAAACATAGCGAAAGAACAGCATTTCAATCTGATTGTCGTTGGAAGCCGCGGAATCAGCGGATTTAAAGAAATGATGCTCGGAAGCGTGAGCCATAAGGTCTCACAATTGTCTCCTTGTCCTGTACTGATCGTTCATTAAACAGAAAGCCCTGCTGACGCGGGGCTTTTTTTAATGAGAAAAGACCGCCGTCTTTCGAAAAACAGGATGAAATCTTCCTCTGAATCAAGTAAAATGGCTGTTAGTATTTGTCTGAATAAACAGTCAATGATATGGGGGAAGCGAATCAATGCAAGCTGAACAAACATCAAATGCCGTCATCAAAATGGTCATTTCCATGGTCATTTTCGGATCAATCGGCTTTTTCTCGGAACATACGAATGTGCCTTCAATTGAACTGGTCTTTGTGAGATGTCTGTGCGCCTCATTGTTTCTGGGCGTTTGCTGGTTTGGTTCCGGACGGTACCGCACCGAACAATGGAACCGGCGTGAGGTGCTGCAGACACTGGCCTGCGGATTTTTTCTCGTGCTGAACTGGGTGTTTTTATTTAAATCATTTGAGGAGACATCAGTGACGATAGCGATTTCCGTTTATCATCTGGCTCCGGTTCTCGTCCTTCTTCTAGGGAGCCTTATATACCGGGAGAAACTGCATATTGTGTCCGTCACTTCCATCGTGATTTGTTTTCTGGGCACCGCCCTGATTTCCGGCATCAACGGAAGTACATCATTTTCTCAGCTGATGGGATCGGGTATTATTTGGGCCGTGCTGGCCGCCCTTTTTTACGCCTTTACGACACTGGCCGGGAAAGGCATCAACAGTCTCAGTCCATATGCGGTCACCTGTTTGCAGACCGGGTTGGGCGTTATCATTCTTCTCCCGTTCGTCCGTTTCGGCGCTTTTTCTGATTTGTCGCATGTGAACTGGATCATGATTGTGTCAACCGGTATCATTCATACGGGAATTGTGTATTTGCTCTTTTTTGACAGCTTGCGGTTTTTATCCACCCGGTTTATTTCAATCATCGTATTTCTTGATCCGGCGGTGGCGATTGTGCTTGACACCGTATTTACGGGATTTCGCCCCGACCTTTATCAATCTTTGGGGATTGTGATGATTTTTGCGGGGATGGCGATGTCCTTGATTCGAAAGCAAAAAGCCGTGCCGGCGGAAACTCATGCAGACAGCACCCGTATATAGGCGGCCGTATCGGCTGCTTTTTTTGTTTTGGGGCTTTTCAGCCATAACGAAAAAGCAGACAAACAGATCATGGAAAAAGAGGATAGTAATTGTATAATACTTCATGTGTTTACAATTTAAGAGATTAAAGGAGTGAAGGGCATGAAAAAGAAGACGCGTCATCTCGCTTTCTTGGCTGCACTCGGCTTTGCGCTTTGTCTGGCCATCGTATGTTCCGCATCCAAGCAGGCAGAAGCGGCAGCGGCTTATCCGGATGTGATGCAGGGACTTACCGGATTCGCTGGCAATGCGAAGGATCATAACGGAAAAGCAAAATCCGCCGTATCGGGAGGCCAGGGCGGCCCCGTCGTCTACGTCAGCAATCTCAATGATCTGAAAAACAATGCGGGCGGAACGGACCGCAAAACCATCGTCATCACAAGTGATATTTCTTCCCCGGGTAAAGCCGTTGTGACAGTCGGCGCCAATAAAACCATCGTCGGCTCTTATACCAGCCACAGGCTGACCAACATCTATCTGACCACCGGCTCCGGCTCAAACAATGTGATTTTCAAAAATCTCATTATCAGCCATAATGCCGCCATTACAGGCAACAACGACATTCCGATGTACATAGCGAACGGACAGAATTACTGGATTGACCACGTGTGGTTTGAAGGACACAGCTACAATCCGACCAGCCACAGCGATTTGGGAAAGCTTCTGTATGTCGGCGCCAAAGCGGATTTTGTGACACTGTCTAACTCTAAATTCACAGACCATCTGTACGGCCTGATTCTCGGTTATCCGAATGATGATAACGAAGGACGCAATTATATCGGCTATCCGCATATGACGATCACCAACAACTATTTTAATAACGTCTATGTGCGTTCACCGGGCCTGATGAGATACGGCTATTTTCACGCAAAAAACAACTATGTGACCAATTTTAATTTAGGATTCACCATTCATACAAACGCGACTGTCTTCTCAGAAGCCAACTATTTCGGTAACGGAAATGAAAAAGGCGGAATGATAGACGACTACGGGACGGCCCAATTCACCGACATCGGTTCATTCCCGTCGCTCAAAGCCCCGAAATCACCGCGCACCGGCTGGAATCCGAGATCAAATTACAGCTACGGCACGCTTTCAGCCCAGGACGCCAAAAACTTCGCCCAATCCTACGCGGGAGCGCAAAATACAAATCTCCGCTATCCATAATACGAAAAACCGCCGGCAGCCGGCGGTTTTTTTATATGAATAAAAGGTTCAAAATTCCTATAATCCTTAAAATAACCTTAAATACCTAGGAAAATATTGATAAACAATTTCAATAATATTACTATTGTTAAGCCTATATTACAAAAGAAGGAGGAGAACCTATGAAAATAGGAAAAAAGAACAAGTGGAAAAAATGGCTGGCCGGCACTCTTGCGGCAACGCTGATGATTTCCATTGCGCCTGCCGATGTGTTTGCGGCAGAAACGCGTGAAAAACAAGATCAAGCGAAAACCGCCGCCATTCCGGCCGCAGACCCGGAAAAAGATCTTCCGGCGGAAAAAGCATCTGAGCAGATGCCTTTTGATCAAAAAGATATCAATCAAGACGGTGAGATCACGTCTGAAAGAACTGAGAATTCAAAGCTTTACTATGAAGGCGAGGGTGTGTACAAACAGGAAATCTACACAGACCCCATTCATACGAAAGAAACCGCCAATGCGGACTGGGAAGACATTTCTCCTGAATTGAAAACCGGCTCAAAGGATGTCGGGACGGAAAATACAGTGCTGAACTCCGATTTTCTGAAGCAAATGAAAAACGGATTATACGCTACATTTGAACACGGTGATCATAAGCTCACATACTCATTAACCGGCGCAAAAGGCCCCGATCAGGCTGCAATCACTCCGACAGATGCCTCAGCAAAAGTGAAGGAAGACAGCAACGAGCTTACGTATCAGCAAGTGTTTCCTGCTATTGATTTACAAACCTACACATTTAACGAAAACATAAAAGAAGACCTTGTGCTTCACAAATATGAAGGCTACAATTCCTTCACCTTTCAAATCAAAACCGACCTTCAGGCTAAAGAACAGGAAGACGGCTCGATCGCGTTTTCTGATGACAAAGACAATGTCGTCTACACCGTGCCGAAGCCTTTTATGACCGACTCAGATCTCGATGAAAAGTCAGGTGAAGTCAGCAGGTCAGAAGATGTCAGCTTCAAGCTTGAAAAAAACAGCGAAGGCTGCTTGCTGCATGTAACGGCCGATGAAAAATGGCTGAAAGATCCAAAGCGGGTTTATCCGGTATCTATTGATCCTTCCACATCAGTATCCGTGTCATCCGATACCTTTGTCATGAGTGCGTACCCGACGACAAACTACTCTGCCGCGTCGCAGAAATGGGACGCCGGATTGAAAGCGTACGTGCTGAAAACAGGTTATTATGACGGCACAACTGGAACGAACTACGCATTTATGAAGTTTGATAATCTAAAGCCGATCAAAAACATGACGGTGACAAAAGCGACGCTTAAAGCATACACAGCCCACTCCTATTACGGATCAAAGGCGACGGGGCTTTGGCTCGACACCGTAAACAGCAATTACGACAATGCCAAGATCACGTGGAAAAACAAGCCGGTCTCCAAAAACATCGGCAAAGCCGAGGTCTATAAAGGCCAATGGGCAAGCTTCGATGTCACATCCGCAGTCAAGTCGTGGAACAGCGGCGGCGCCAATTACGGCTTTAAGCTTCACACAAACGGAAACGGAAAAGAATATTGGAAGAAGCTGATGTCATCAGCAAACTCTGCTAAAAAACCATACATTGAAGTGACATACACGATTCCGAAGGCGGACACGCCGTCTGTCAAAGCGTATCATAACGGAGATTCGACAGGGTTTTTCAATATCAGCTGGAAAAAAGCTGAAGGCGCCAAAAGCTATAAAGTGTGGCTTTATAACGGGAAAGAATATCAGGCCATTTCTGTCGGCAATGCAACCTCTTGGAGCACAAAAGGAAAAAACATCTGGCCGACAAAAGCGGAAATCGACTCCGGCAAATATAAGCTGCATACAGACGGAAAAGGCGGAACTGAATTAGCGCTTAATCCTTCGCCGGTCTATAAAAACGCCGGCGGCAGCTATCCGGCAAGTAAAAATTACTGGGTCGCGGTCAGCGCAGTGTTTGACCAGGGAGAGGGCGCCATGTCTGCGGCCGCCAAGCCCGTCATTCCGAATATCGGAAGAGTTCAGAAACCAAGCACGAAAGGCTTTAATAACAACAACGCCACAGGCTGGTTTGATCTTTCCTGGAAAGCCGTATCAGGCGCAGCCGGGTATAAAATGCAAGTCTTTAACGGCAAAGGCTTTGAAACGCTTGACCTCGGAAATAAAACATCCTGGTCCACAAAAGATCAAAACATCTGGCCGACAAAGGCGGAAATCAGCGCCGGAAAATATGCGCTTCACCTGAAAGACAAAAAAGGCGCGGAATTGCCGATCAACCCGGGCCCCGTTTATAAAAACGCCGGCGGAGATGCGAACCGGAAAACCTACGGATTTAAAGTCATTGCTTATAACAAAGACGGAGAAGCGATCGCCTCACCGGAAGCGAGTCCGGCGCTGCCTGATATCGCAAAGCCGAAAAACCTGACAGGCTATGTCTATACGAACACGAAATCGAGCCAAACGGGTTATGTCAATCTCATATGGGATAAGGTCAAAAACGCCAAAGGCTACAAAATCAACATTTACAACGGAAAAGACTATCAATCATTCGATGTCGGGGATACCGATCATTGGACGACCCAAAACAAACACATCTGGCCGTCAGCCGATGAAGTGAAAGCGGGAAAATTCCAGCTTCACACGGACGGAAAGGGCGGCGAACTGGCGCTTGACCCTTCACCTGTTTACGAAAACGCAAACGGCAATTACAAAGGGAAGAAGAACTATTCCTTTACGCTGACCGCCTATGACGCAAATGGTGACAGTATACCGACGGCACCTTTTAACCCTGTTTTCCATGAAGGTGCGGAATTCCTCGGAACGGAAGAATTCTGGTCTATTATCGACATTCCGGACGGACAGCTGAACGGCGCGACGGGAAATGTCATCGTCAATGAAGAAGATATGTCAATCGACGGACGCGGGCCGGGGCTCGGACTCTCCCGGACCTTTAACAGCCTTGACAGCTCTGACCATATGTTCGGCCAAGGCTGGTATGCCGATGCGGAAACGTCGATCCTTTCTGAAGACGGCAGAGCCGTTTATATTGATGAGGACGCGACAACACATGTCTTCACGAAAAAATCTGACGGCACGTATCAGCCGCCGACGGGTGTTTATCTCGAACTGACAGAAACAAGCGACCAATTTGTATTAAAAACAAAGGATCAGACGAACGCTTATTTCAGCAAAAAAGGCGGCAAGCTTCAAAAAGTCGTTGACGGACACAACAACACAACCGTATACGAATATAACGACAGCAATCAGCTGACCGCCATAACAGACGCATCAGGGCGCAAGCTGACATTTACCTATGATGAAAACGGCCATGTCACATCTCTTACAGGGCCGAAAAACAAAAAGATTTCGTATTCATATGACAAAGACCTTCTCAAAAAGGTGACGGATACTGACGGCAGCGTCACAAGCTACGACTATGATGCCGAAGGGCGCCTCGTCAAGCAGTATTCCGCAAACAGCACGGGTGACAAACCGCTGTTCACTGAATACCAATACAGCGGCCACCGTCTGACCAAAGCCGTCAATGCGAAAAAAGAAACGTATGACTACAGCTATGACGCGGACAAAAAAACGCTGCTCATGACGCAGCCGAACGGCCGCAAAGTGCAGTACGGCTATAATGAGGCGGGCAACCCGATTCAGCTGATCGATGATGCCGAAGGGCTGAAAATCACGACCAACACTGTATACGAAGGCAACAACGTCATTCAGGACACCGATCCGAACGACGCGGATGCGGGCAAAGCGACAGAAAGCTATCAATATGATAAAGACGGAAACGTCACAGCCGTAAAAGACAACTACGGCACCGAAACGTATCAGTACAACAAAAACAATGACGTGACGAAAATGAAGGATACCGAGGGGAACGTCACTGATATTGCGTACGACGGACTTGATGCTGTTTCTGAGACGGATCAAAGCGGAAAATCCTCATCCGCCGCCGTGTATGACAAGTATGGAAATCTCATTCAATCAAGCAAAGAGCTGGCAGCTTCGGCAAGCCTGCTGAAAGACGGCAGCTTTGAAGGAACAAAGCTGGGCTGGAATCTCACCGCTACGAGAGACAGCGGAAGTATTGCATCTGTAAAAGCAAGAAGCGGCGCGCTGTCCGGACAAAAAGCACTGGAGATCACCTCACAATCCGCTTCAGCCGGAACAGAGCACGGCCATGCGTCCGCAACGCAGGAAGTGCAGCTTGAGCCGAATACGACGTATACACTCAGCGGCCAGATCAAAACGGATCTGACAAAGGCGAGAGCGTATTTCAACATTGATCTGCGTGACAAAGACCAAAAACGCATTCAATGGATTCACAATGAATCAGGCGCATTAGCCGGAAAGAATGACTGGACGAAACGGCAGATTACCTTTACAACACCGGCCAATGCAGGAAAAGCCATCGTCTATATGGAAGTGGATCATAAAGACAAGGACGGCAAAGGAAAAGCGTGGTTTGATCAGGTTCAGCTGGAAAAAGGCGAAGTCTCTTCAAGCTATAACCCGGTTCAAAACAGCAGTTTCACGGCTAAAGCAGATGGCTGGAGCACAAGCGGAGCCGCCGCTGACCTTGATGAAGGCTTCGATGATGACAGCTCATTAAAAGCGTCCCGCACAAATGCATCACAAGCCAATGCGGCCGCAAAACAAACCATTACATTAGGCCAAAGCGCGGACGATAAGCCGGTATATATTACGCTGACAGGGATGTCCAAGGCAGACGGCGTAAAATTAACGAACGACAATGATTACGCGCTTCAGGCCGGCGTCACTTATGCGGACGGCACGACAGGCATCTACACCGCCAAATTCCCGCAGGGGACACAGGAATGGAACCGGGCAGCGGCAGTCATTCCGAAAACAAAGCCGATCAATAAAATCGAAATCAGCATTCTGTTCCAAAAAAGCGCCACGGGAACGGCGTGGTTTGATGACATCCGATTAATCGAAGGAAGCATCCTGACGAAAAACACCTATGACGAAAAAGGAAACTACGTCACAAAAGAAGAAGACGAACTAGGTTATGCAAGCACTGCTTCATATGACGAGACTGGCAAGAAAATGTCTGAAACCGACGCGAAAGGCGAAACAACCGCCTACGAATACGATCAGGCCGACCAGCTGACAAAGCTGACCCTGTCAAACGGCACATCCATCCTTCACAGCTATGACAAGGAAGGAAATGAGCTGACAAAAACGATTCGGGCCGGCGCAGACCAGACCTATCAATATGAATATGACGTCATGGGCAAGCTCGTCAAAACAACCGACCCGCTCGGCAATGTACTGAAGAGTGAATATGACGCCAACAGCAACCTGACGAAAACCGTTTCCGCCAACGGCAATGAAGTGTCGCTGACCTATGACGGCACCGACCGGGTTAAGTCAAAAGCGTATAACGGCACTGAAAAATACAACTTTACCTATGACAAAAACGGCAATGAAACGTCAGTCACAAACAAAGAACAAAATACAACGAAGAAACGCACCTTTGACAACAAAAACCGCCTGACCGAATTAACCGACCGCGGCGGCAGCCAAAGCTGGACGTATCCGGCTGATTCAGATAAGCTGAAAACTTTCTCATGGAGCCACGGCGGCCAAAAAGGAACAAACAGCTTTACGTACAACAAACTTGATCAAATGATTGAAATGAAAGACGGCACTTCAGCCTATACATTTGATTATGATGAAAACGGCAATGTCCAGACATTCATCAGCGGAAATGAAGTCGGCACGAGCTTCTCATATGATGAGCGGAATCTTGTCAGCTCTCTTCATATCGGAGCGAAAAACGGCGGCAGCATCTTCCGGGAAAGCTATGAATACGACGCCAACGGCAACCGCACGGTCATCGACAGCTCAGCGGGCGGAAAGGTGCAGTACGAATACGGCAAGCTCAACCAGCTCGTCAAAGAAACCCATGAAGACGGCACCGTCATTCAATATACGTACGACGGCTTCGGCAACCGGACAAACGTCACCACCACAAAGGACGGCGCAAGCAAATCAGTCAACGCATCCTTCAACATCATGAACCAGCTGACGAAGGTGAATGACGAAGACCTGTCCTACGATAAAAACGGCAACCGCACATCTGACGGTAAATACACATATACGTGGGACGCGGAAGACAACCTGACCGCCGTCACGAAAAAAGGCGAAGACAAGCCGTTCGCAACATACAAATACGATGAAAAAGGAAACAGAATCCAAAAAACCGTCAACGGAAAAGTTACGAACTACTTCTACGACGGAGACAGCTTGAACGTTCTGTATGAAACAGACGCCGACAACAACGTCACAAAATCATACACGTACGGTGACAGCGGCCAGCTGTTATCCTATACAGAGAACGGCAAGAAATATTTCTATCACTACAACGCACACGGTGACGTCATCGCGATCTCAGACAGCACCGGAAAAGCCGTTGCCAAATATCAGTACGATGCGTGGGGAAATCCGACAAAAACCGAAGCAAGCGAAGAAGTAAAAGACAACCGCTACCGCTACGCAGGCTACCAATACGACGAAGAAACCGGCTTGTACTATCTCATGGCCCGCTACTACGAACCAAGAAACGGCGTATTCTTATCACTCGACCCAGACCCGGGCAGCGATGGGGATTCCTTAGATCAGAATGGATATGCATACGGAAACAACAACCCAGTCATGAACGTCGATCCGGATGGGCATTGGGTGTGGCTTGTGGTAAATGCCGGATTTGCAGCCTATGATGGATATAAGGCATATAAATCAGGTAAAGGATGGAGAGGTGCAGCCTGGGCAGCGGCTTCGAACTTTGGTCCTGGGAAGTTATTTAAGGGTGCTAAAAGGGTTTATAGGTTTGCAAAAACAGCAGGCAGACAAGGAAAACAAGCTAAGTTAAAATCTTTATTAAAGGATCATAAACAGCCTAGGCATGTTAGAGGGTGGATAAAAAATGAAATTAGACATAAGAAATACAAAAACAGAAAATCGATACGTGTTCCAAAAGGGTATGAACTAGCTCACAAACGTGGTTACGAGGCAAGAAAAGGTGCGAGCTACAAGCATTCTGATTTACAAGTAATAAGAAATCATAGGTTACAGCATTTTCATGATGGTTATGGTAAAGGAAGAAAAAATAAAAATACCCGATGGAAATATAGAGGATAATAAGGAGAATAAAAAAATGAACGAAAAAGAACTTGAAATGACATTAAAGTTGGATCCCAATAAAAGGTATCGTTATTTTATTAAGAAAGTTGCTGACTATGAAGAAGTCTGGTCATTGAGTAATGATAGAGGGTGGGTTACATCTGAAGACGACAATGGGAAAATACAACTTCATTTTTGGCCAACAAAAGAGCATGCAAAGTATTGTGCAATTGAGAAGTGGAAGGATACAAATCCGGAATCAATTAGTTTAGAGGATTTTGTAGAGAATTGGCTTCCTGGTATGCTTGAGGATAATGTCGGTATATCCATTTTTTATAATAATACTGATTCAATTTCAATACCGATTCCTCAGGTTTTTTCTGATATCGAGGATGAATTAGAAAACTATTAATAACTAAAAACTTATTAAGAGAGACAATTTTCTGTCTCTCTTAATTTAAATTCCCTGTGAAAGAGTTTTTCTTTTGATAACAAAAAGAGAAATTTTGATTGTTTTTGAATAGCTGAATCTAATGTAAAGAATATTGGTTACTGGCTATTCAATGCTTTCAAATAGAAGCTAAAGGACCTTTTCTAGATCTTCATCTCTACAGTAACTGTTTAACAGATAAATACAAATCGATAATAATTGATGACTTCGCCCTGAAGACTGAAGCAGGTGAGAAAATAACATATCGTGAAAGTGAATTTCAACAATTAAGCGAAGTAGTGGAAATTGAAATTAAAGAGTCTCGTTATTGCGTAACTATTCACCAAAGAAATGAATTCCAAAAGAGTACAAAAGAAAGGGCTTGGAAAACTTATTTCAGGAATTTGTTTGAGGATGCTTCTTTTAGAGAGGCGCTTTGGATAAAGCCAAAAAAACTATTAAATATACTGGATCTAAAAAGCGAAGCAGAAGGAGTATTCGAAACAGAGAATTGGGAATATCCTGATTATCTAACAGATCCAAGCCAATTAATTTCATTTGCACTATATCTTGAAAAAGGCACAGGTTCAGTTGATTTAGGTGAAGTAAATAACAACTGGAGGGAGTGGGAGGATTACGATATTGAGTGAGTTATGAAGGAAACCTTTTTTAACCTCTGCGCGTACAGAATTCAAACACGCTATTATTCAGGGTATGAGCGGTATGAAATAGAAAAGAAAGAAGGCCGTTCTATTGGGATATTGGGAAGAAGAATATAAAAACAAGAAAGTTTTACTTAGTGATGAAGGCTTAGATATATGTTTTGATGCTGTAGAAAAATTTTGTGAACGATATAAGAGAGATCTGGGCAGAGAACCGATATTAGAAGAATTCTTAGCAAATTTAGTTACCGTAATGAATACAAATGGAGATTCTTCTTTCACGGAGTTAGTTGATAAGCGAATAGTAGAAATAAAGGCAACAACCAGGAAAGCGAAATCAATAGCTAAAGTAGTACCGGGAGCGGTTATTCAAATACCTTTGGATAAGATCGGGAAGTATACTTATGCTTGGGTCATTGAAGGTGATCTATCAAAAAACAAAGACGATGACATTCTTATTCAGTATTATAATATTTTCACTGAAAATACACTTAGCAGAGAAGAAGTCATTCGTCTAATGAAAGAAGAAAATAAGAAAATATTTGCGGCTAATACTGGGCACACAGGTTTTCTGCAAGGAGATTGGAAAGTAATATCCAAGATGCCTCAAGAGATGATAGAGAAAAACAGTCATTCTCAATTAAAATTTGTTTTATATGAAGACGGTAAATATCTCGTGAGTGAAGGCGATTCATTTGCATCAGAAGATGAATTAGCAGAGGCAGATGAGAAAACAGGCAAGGACATCCCAAACCCATTAGGTATATTTGGAATTCATCTGTAGAATCTATTCTATGTAAATATTTTGAAGGGATGACAATGGAGGAAATCATAAAGAATGAATTGTAAAAGACTGATTCCTTACATTCTTGCAATCAATGTTAGAGGATACTTACTATACAGATACTGACAGTAGTAAGTGTGTTTTGAATTCTAAACGAGGTGTAATATGAAAAAAATCAACCTGAGTTCTATTACACAAAAAGAGATCTTGCAAATAGAAAAACAATTTGAACGAATCGCATTAAACAAAATAAGAAACAATCAAGAAAAGTTTAGAAAAATGGAATTGAAAATTGAAGCTGCTTTTGGGAGAGTCGGAGACGAAAAAGTAATAGGAAACGAAGTACAGCCTTCAGATTGTTTTGAGAATAGTTATAACTCATTAATATTTTTTTCTGTAGCTTATTTGGATGGTACCGACTTTCATGATAATGAAGATGGCTATTGTATAGACCATTTAGATATATGGATTTGTGAAAGAAGGTTGTTTTCGGGGAAAGTGGGATATTTAACAGATTTAGAAAGTGAAGAGGAAATAGCAAAAGAAATCCAAGGTAAGATAAATCAATTGTTTTTAGAAGCTACAGATATAATAAAAAAATTAAAAGAATGATTTATAGCTTCTTTTAGTTATTTTTAGAGAAGAGATTTAGAGAGGTTACCAGCCTCTCTTATCTTATATGATAAAAACCAAACTACACACGGAACATGTGGGAATAACATACTGCTGAGACGAAGTAAAAGACAAGCGCTACCGCTAACAGGCTATCAATACGACGAAGAAACTTATTCTATCTCATGCCGTTTACAGTGTATAAAAGATAGAAGGAGAGAATTAAATGTACTATTTTTATGAAATATCAACTCTCAATGACTATGATTCGGTTGAAAAAGAGTATAAAACAATAGAGGATTTAATATTTGTTATATTAAAAAATATGGAAAATAAACAATATGCAATGTATTCTTACTCTGTTTCAAATAAAGATAGTGATACTTGTATATTCTCAGCGAGCTTAAAAACAAATACTTTGTTTAATAAAAAAATCTCATTTATAAAAACCTCAGCAGAAGAGTACAAAAATACAATAATTGCGCATGAAAATATAATCTTATTGGAAAAAGATGTTGAGTTAAAAGATATATTAAATGGAGCTTCTTTAGCAGAGAAAACAATTATTAAAGATTTACTGGATTATGTTCTTTATCATATAGAAATAACAGATTCCGAGACAATCAGAATAGGATCTAGACATAGAGAAAATATTACAAACATTATTAAATAAGGGCATTAAATAAAAAATAGATGAGCCTGTTGATCATCTTTTGGTCAACAGGCTTTTTTAAAAAAAATTATAGATAATAAGTGGGTAGGTGATTAGAACTGAGACAGTAAAAGGTGAACAATCGATTGAAACTTAGCTTGAATTCCAGAGCGTCATTCAAATCATTTACTAATAAATTAAAGCTATTAAGTAGAGAACGAGGAGACAGCATGGCCAAAATCGGAGACGGTTGTCTGGAACTTGAAATAACACCGAGAAGGTATCAAGAAGCAGAGGATGATCCTTTTATCTCAACAATGTTTGAACTGTTGGAACATAATAAAGCAATCGTTCGCGATTACTCTGCCGTTTTATTAGAAAGTGAATATAAAATGCTGATATCAGATATTGAAGCATTATCAGCAGGCAATCAAGACAGGATACGTTTAGAAACAATTGAACCATTTTTTATACTAAGTATTGATAAAGAAAACGAACATTACAGATTTATCATTAGATTTATGGAAAATCATTCAAATACAACCTTCTATAAATTGAACTGTAATGAAGAAAAGCTAGAAATTTTCGTGAAGACTTTAAAATCAGATCTCAAAGACTCCAAAACTTTATTAGGGAGATAAACGATGTACAAAACAATAAATGAATGGGTAGATTACATAGATGGGGGGTGCGCTGTCCTTCATTTTGATTTTCAAGTGTTTAAAAAAGAACTTTCACTTAAGATTCAGGTCGTTGAAAATAAAGCCGAATATACGCATAACATTCTTTTTCAAAATGTAGCATCTGTTTATTTTAGTGCAGATATTGGTGATATGAGATTAGAAAAAATAGATCCTGAAGAATACAATTGGCAAGTATTTGAGATGAGTTACCACCCGGAAGGAATCGGTAATCTATCAAATGCTGTAATTCCGGAGTATCAATCAAATGCTAATTTTCTCATTGACATGAACAGAATGCTGATTGCTGTAGAAGCTGAAACAGTTCGCTTTGACGACCAATCATTTTATGCGTATCATTCAAAATCATAAATAAACAAATAAGAGAGGTTCCCAGCCTCTCTTTTCTTACATAACGAAATCGTTCGCGGAGGCAAACATGAACACTCCTTTAAATTTACAAAAAGAATCATTGAGGGCTATAGGGAATCTGGATGTGATTAATCCGCTTAAATACAATTCGATTTATTCATGTGATCTAGTGAGTAAAGATACTTTTTCTCAATTAATGAATGACTTAGAATTCGAAACAGTTCTGATAGAAGTAATGGCATCACCTTCTTTTATTGAAGAATGGAAGAAGAAGGTTGAAAAGAAAATGATAAATATGAATACTGTATCGAAAAAGTTCATTCATATTGAATGTGCCCTAACCAAAGAAGAATTGATGGCAGATCACTTATTAGATGAATTATATTTTTTAGCATCGATCAATGACTTTGTTGTTATAATAGCAAATACTTCCAAAAATAAGTCCTATATGAACCTGAACACTCAAAAGGTTGATGTAACTACTGAAAATAATGAAAAAATCATTTGGTTTGAATTTGATGCAGCAGATTTATATATCATTGATTAATTTGATATAAATTCCAGATTCTTAATCTATGGAGTGTTGCTGATGTTGAAACTTACCGCGGAGCGGGTTGGTTCATATGAAAGGGAAAATATTATTTATTTCAATGCGGGCAGGGATGATCAAGTGTTTATTGTGTCCGTGCACGATCACAAAGTAATATTGGAGGTTATGAAAGGCAGCTCTCTTTTAATCCAAAAAGAGTTATGCGGATTTTCTGAAGATGCCCATTTCTATCTGGTTGATTCGTATGATAACACAATCGTTATCGTTTACCTGGAAAATCATACGTGTCAATTGGCCGCATACTGCATAATCAGTAATAAAATCAATCCGATTTGTTCTTTTCTATTAAGCGCCAATGTATTTCATCTGGGTGAGGATGGTTTATTATGGATCGGATTAACGGACGAGGGTATGTATGATGAGAGAAATCCTCAAGGAAAAGCGATATTTGCTTTTCATACAGAAGACAGAACGTTTTATTTTGAAGACGATTTTAAAGAAATGATGCATGAATGCTATGCCGTACAATCGATCAAATCTGATTTGTATGTATGTTTCGAGGGAGAGGATTGCTGTGTCATCGGTCATTATCAGATTGGACGGGACAGAATTCGTACTGTTGCAGAATATGTGCTGGACGGCGATCAATACTCCTATTGTGATCAGCTATCCGTTTCGAAAAAAAGGGTGCTGCTGATTCAGAGCCACGAGGATACCCTATTTGCATTTCATGAAGAGCACAAAGAGACTGACGTCATGATACACGGTATTGATAGAAAAGGAGAAACAACGTACAGAGCCGTACAGGATCGCATGTTTATCTTTAGTGATAACGATTTATATCTGGTGAAGTATTGATTACTTCTATGCAGCATACATGCCGGCAGAATGAAAATATCCTGTAAGGAAGTGTTCAGTGATGAGAGAAAAGTTAATTGACAAGCTTGAGGAAAACAAGAGGCATTTTTTAATGAAACAGGTGTGTGCCTCGCTAAGATCTTGTGAAGAATCAGGGTTTGTTTATCAATTAGCTGAGGCAGAACAAAGCAGGCAGATATTTGAGACTATATTATCGAATTCTTTCCCAAGTGCAGTGCGTGAAGTTGATATAAGCGACAAGGAGACAGCCATATCGCTTATTTTAGAAAACATTGCGGATACGGGGGTTGAACGGATGAATGATATTGTTTATCTGTTTCATCCGTATAGTAATGAAGTCGGTGCTATCAAATGTGCGCTGAAGGATTGTGCAAGTCATCTGCACTGTCTCATGGATTTTATAGATTTTGAAGGCCGGCTGCTTTCTAACAGCTTTATTTTAGTGGAGCCGTCCTTCTCATTTTCTCTCTGTTTATTTCACACAGAATACGGCTGTGAGCTTGTGTGTAAACCGCCGAAAAGAGGTACAAGATGCATCCCTTTTTTATAAAGAACACAAAGGAATCGGCAGTCTTTCAATTTCAAATATATTCTTTATTTCATGAAGACAAAGCGTTGCCCGAACAAGTTTTTAAACAACGAAAACATTATTATCTATTCGAAGAATTCCACTGGGTCTTGTCTGAAGAAGGCTGGGAAATGCTCAAAAGTTTGGCGCATCATCATCACGATGAATTTATCTTAATGGCTGTTCTGACACAACCGGATGATATGAATCGGTTTTAATAGGAATTCGGATATTTTAACTGGTTAAAGATTCCTTTAAATATAACCGAAGATGAATATCTTTCAATCTTAACTGATTATCCAAAGCACAGTAAAAATGACAGCATAATGAATATTGCATCCCGCGTCGTATGGGCTTCACCGACTTTAAAGTGGGCGATTTACGGAGAGAGAGATTTTGAAATCTGTATTCTAGGTATTGATCAGGAGATTGCGGGAAAAACGTTAGGATCATGGAGGCCCTTAGACGACCGTGTTTTAGACTGGGTATCTGTTGTATTCCCGGATCAGACTGTTCCGGATGAATTTCAAAAAAAGCTCACCGCGCATTATAAATACAAGGGGCAATGACATGAAAATAAAAATGAACAAGATACATGACGAATCAATAAAAGGGCGTTTCTTCCATTTTGATAACTGCGGGCGTCTGTATCTCGGACGGCATCAGAATGGCGGGCTTTCGATTACGATCATCGATGAATCAGGTGATATTCGAGTGATTCTGAGATGTTAAAATCCAACAGATATTCTTTAAATGATGACGTCATCCGAAACCTGAAATTATACAAAAAAGAATTAGAGGGGCCGCTGCCTTCAGATGCAGGGAGATTCGAAGAAGACTTTGAGGGTGCTGCCTGCGCTGGGGATTTTTATGAATACTTCGCACTTGTCTGCGGCAGCTTAGATTTTGTGTTGGCGAATAAACAAATCCCTGCGCGGCAGCGTAAAGCCTTATATAAATCCTTTTTTGAGCTGTATCCGCAATATGCGCAGCTGAAAAACGCTTTAACGGATTATCCGGAGCTCAGCCGGGAAATCGGGCGGCATGAACGGGCCAGGAGGCTGTTAGTCAGCATTTTAAACAAAAAATGAAAGGCAGGCTTCTGACGTGAAAGAACCAACAATAGCAGAATGTCTGAAGAAGGCTGGTCTGATCCTGAACGGTCAAGCGGCGAGGGAAGAAGTGTCGGATTGGGCGTGCGAGTACGTGGCTGCAGATGATCCGGCGGTTGAGGACGAAACCGTTTGGGAGATGCTCGTATATTTGAGCGGGCTTGATCTGAAAGATTCGCCTGATGCGTATCTGCATACGTTAGAAGAATTAAGAGATTGGGTGCAGGAATATAAAAAAGTTCATGGGGGTTTGTAAGAAAAATTCATTTGAGTCAGACATGTCAATTCAGGTGAAAAAAAGGAGGCGCAAAATGGAGTAGCACAAACATGAGAAAGCAGTTCTGCTGGGGCCGGATTCGCCGGGTTGTTTTGAATTGACGGAGTTTACGTTCTATACCGGGTATAACGAGTATTATGATAAAATCCCGGTGTTTGAGCTGAAGCTGACTGACGGACAGTATGATGCCGTGCTGCGGTTTGAGGATGTGAGGTCTGCCCGGCTGGATGATCTTGAAAGCATCACCGACATCCATCTGGATATCAGCCCGGTCGACGGCGGCTGGGAATCGATCCGCTACTATGTCGATGACGGGGAAGGAAGCATGAGCTTTTATCTCGCCAAATGGGTCGTGCTCGACATGAGGAAAAAGCAGTCATCCGAACGGCCCGGCAAAACGTCAGGGTAAAGCGGCGGCATTTCGCGTATAATGAGGGGAGCCGGACAGAGAAGGAGTTTAGTCATGAATGAGTTTAATGAATATGCGATCAGCCCCGAGATCCGACGGGCGCTGAATGGCTTGCAATACACCGAGCCGACTGAAGTGCAACGGCGCGTCATCCCCGCCGCGCTGCAAAAAAAAGACCTCGTCGTCAAATCGCAGACGGGCAGCGGCAAAACCGCGGCTTTCGGCATTCCGATCTGCGAGCTTGCGGAGTGGGAGGAAAACAAACCGCAGGCCCTGATTTTAACGCCGACCCGCGAGCTTGCGGCGCAGATTAAAGAAGATATCACGAATATCGGCCGTTTCAAACGGATAAAAGCCACGGCGGTTTTCGGAAAAGCTTCTTTTGACAAACAGAAAACCGAACTGAAGCAAAAAAGCCACGTCGTTGCCGGAACACCGGGACGTGTGCTTGATCACATAGAAAAAGGGACGCTGCCGCTTGAGCGGCTGGCGTATGTGGTGATTGACGAAGCGGATGAAATGCTGAATATGGGATTTATTGAACAGGTGGAAGCCATCATTCAGCATCTGCCGAAAAACAGAGTCACCATGCTGTTTTCAGCGACGCTGCCGGATGACGTCGAGAAGCTGAGCCGCACATATATGAAAGACCCTGAATTGATTGAAGTAAAAGCGGAAGGCCTGACGACAAAAGACATCGAGCATTTTGTCACCAGAATAGAAGAAGAGGACAAAACATCTTTGCTGCGTGATGTTCTGATCACCGAAAACCCGGACAGCTGCATCATATTCTGCCGGACAAAAGAAAGGGTCATCCAGTTAACCGATGAGCTGGACAGGCTGGGCTACCCTTGTGATAAAATTCACGGCGGCATGGTGCAGGAAGACCGCTTTGACGTCATGAATGAATTCAAGCGCGGCGAGTTCCGCTATCTCATTGCGACCGACGTTGCCGCCAGAGGAATTGATATCGAAAACATCAGCCTCGTCATCAATTATGATATTCCGCTTGAAAAAGAAAGCTATGTGCACCGCACAGGCAGAACGGGCCGCGCCGGACACCGCGGACTGGCCGTTACGTTTGTGACGCCGTCTGAATCGCGGTTTCTGAATGACATTGAGACATATATCGGTTTCCGCATCCAAAAGCGGGAAGCGCCGTCGGAAAAAGAAACAGCGGAACGGAAAGCGGCATTTGCGGAAAAATTGAACGCCCGCCCCGATGTCAAAACAGACAAAAGCGAACAGTTAAACAAAGACATCATGAAACTGTATTTTAACGGCGGGAAAAAGAAAAAACTCAGAGCGGTCGATTTTGTCGGGACGATCGCGAAAATCGACGGCGTTTCAGCCGATGATATCGGGATTATCACGATTCTGGACAACGCATCGTACGTCGAAATTCTGAACGGCAAAGGCCCGCACGTTCTTGACATCATGAAAAATACGACGGTCAAAGGCAAAAAACTGAAAGTCCATAAAGCCAAGAAATAAAAAAAGAAAACCTGCTGCGTGCAGGCTTTTTTTACGCCGTTTCCTCAGGCACAAATGCAAGGATGGCAATGCCGATCACAAATAACAAAATCAGGCTGAACACGGCGGCTGACGAATTTCCGGTCAGCTGGGCGGTGACGGCAATCAAAAGCGGGCCGATAATTGAAGCGAACTTGCCGAAAATATTATAAAAGCCGAAAAACTCATTGGCGTTCTGTTTGGGGACAAGCTTGGCAAAGTAAGAGCGGCTCAGCGCCTGAATACCGCCTTGGGAAGTGGCGACAAGCATAGCCAAAACCCAGAAATCAAAAGCGGAATCCATAAAATAAGCATACGTGCAGACAATCATATACACGCCGATGCCGGCATAAAGCATTGTTTTTCCCTTAAACCGTTCGGCCAGACGCCCGTACAAAATCGAAAAAGGCGCGGCGACGACCTGTGTGACAAATAAAACAATCAGCAGATTTGCCGCGCTGATGCCGAGGTCAGCCCCGTATGACGTGGACATCGTAATGATGGTGCCGACCCCGTCGATGTAGAAGAAATAGGCGAGCAGAAACAAAAACAGCGCCCGGTGCTTCCTGATCTGCTTCAGCGTGCCGGCCAGCCGTATAAAACTGCTGATCACAAGCCGCGGCTCCCTCTCGATATAATAGCGCTGGCGGACGCGGAGAAGGAGCGGAATCGAAAACAGCCCCCACCATGCCGCCGTAATCAAAAAGGCAATGCGGCTCGCAGTCTGGGCGGACAGCGGAATCACCTCCGCTTGTGCTGACAGAATCACGGCAATGCTGAGGAGAAAAGGGATTGTACTGCCGATATAGCCCAGCCCAAATCCCCTGGCGGACACCATATTCATCCGCTCCTTTGCGGCCACATCAACGAGAAACGCATCATAAAACACATTAGATCCGGCAAAGCCGATCGTGGAGATCGTATAACAAATTAATAACAGCATCCAAGATTCGCCGGGAATCAAAGCCAGCGCGGCGGTGCCCGCCACACCGATCAGAAAAAAGAAGGCAAAAAACCGTTTCTTGCATCCTTTGTAGTCGGCAATCGTTCCTAAGACGGGGCTGAGCATCGCCAAAATAAAAGTCGCGGCGGCAATCGTATAGCCCAAATAAGCGGTGGAATCAGCCGCGCTGACGCCGTTTTCCGCCGCCGCCGCTTTAAAAAACAAGGGGAACACCGCCGTCATAATAATGACCGAATAAGCTGAATTGGCCCAATCATACAGCATCCAGCTGCTTTCTTCTTTCGAAAACCGTTTCATCACACACGCTCCTTCCCAAAAACCGGTTCTCTGCATTATATGCGCCGCTGCCTCATCGTTGGACAATGATTTCTGAACGGCGTTTTCTGATTGACCTGGAGATATTGACCTAGTACAAAAAGGATGTACAATCAAGGTGTAGCAGGTAAATGGTCAGGCGGGAGGGAGACGGAATTGAAGATTGCGAAAGTCATTAATAATAATGTCGTCAGTGTGCTCAAAGAAGGCAATCAGGAATTGGTCATCATGGGTCGGGGCATTGCTTTTCAAAAGAAAACGGGAGATCCGGTAGATGAAGCCCGCATTGAGAAAGTGTTCACCCTCGATAACAAAGATGTATCAGAAAAGTTCAAAACCCTTTTGTATGATATTCCGATCGAGTGTATGGAAGTATCTGAGGAGATTATCAGCTATGCGAAATTACAGCTCGGCAAAAAGCTCAACGACAGCATCTATGTGTCGCTGACCGATCATATTAACTTTGCGATCCAGCGCAATAAGAAAGGGCTGGATATCAAAAACGCCTTGCTGTGGGAAACGAAACGGCTGTACAAAGACGAATTTGCAATCGGCAAACAAGCGTTGGCCATGGTGAAAAACAAGACTGGCGTGTCTCTGCCGGAGGATGAAGCAGGCTTTATTGCGCTGCATATTGTAAATGCCGAGCTGAATGAAGAGATGCCCAATATCATCAACATTACAAAAGTCATGCAAGAGATTTTGAGGATCGTAAAATACCATTTTAAGATTGAATTCAACGAAGAATCGCTTCACTATTATCGATTTGTCACCCACTTAAAGTTTTTCGCGCAGCGTCTTTTTAACGGCACACATATGGAAAGCCAGGACGACTTTTTGCTGGAGACAGTGAAAGAAAAATACCATCGGGCGTATGAATGCACGAAGAAAATCCAAACATGCATTGAGAGGGCGTATGAGCACAAGCTCACCAGTGACGAGCTGCTGTATTTAACGATTCACATAGAAAGGGTAGTCAAACAAGCATAATGAAAGCGTTGGCATTTTTGTTCTTGTATTCATTTTTTCTTACATTCACATATGATCTTGTTAGGATTGTTACTCATAAGCAGGCAAAACCTAAATTACAATGAGTGCGGATCATCTCTTACTGTGCTGATGGTAATTTAGGTTTTTTTAAGATTCGTTATTATCATTATTCTGACCGATGTTCCCTTTTAACAGAATCATGTATCATCGATAAAGAAATCGCTTTCAAAGAAAGGGGAATGCCGACATGTTTTATCGTATGAAACGAGTGCTGCTCATTCTTGTCACTGGATTGTTTTTGAGTTTGTGTGCGATCACTTCTGCTGCATCAGCTCAAACAGGCGGATCGTTTTTTGAACCTTTTAACAGCTATAACTCCGGTTTCTGGCAAAAAGCAAATGGTTACTCCAATGGAGATATGTTCAACTGCACTTGGCGTGCAAATAATGTATCCGTGACGTCATCAGGTGAAATGCGTTTGGCGCTGACAAGCCCGTCTTATAACAAGTTTGACTGCGGGGAGAACCGCTCCGCTCAAACCTATGGCTATGGACTTTATGAAGTCAGAATGAAACCGGCTAAAAACACGGGGATCGTTTCATCGTTCTTCACTTATACAGGTCCAACGGATGGTACCCCTTGGGATGAGATTGATATCGAATTTTTAGGAAAAGATACGACAAAGGTTCAATTTAATTATTATACAAATGGCGCGGGAAACCATGAGAAGGTTGCGGATCTCGGATTTGACGCGGCCAATGCCTATCATACGTATGCGTTCGATTGGCAGCC
The DNA here is from genome assembly GCF_036362845.1 of Bacillus sp. MT(2024). NCBI lineage: Bacteria > Bacillati > Bacillota > Bacilli > Caryophanales > Bacillaceae > Bacillus > Bacillus sp. MT(2024). The sequence goes on along the minus strand of NZ_CP143632.1, from coordinate 3,826,104 downwards.
GAACTCTATTAAATGGTATGTCGATGGGCAATTAAAACATACTGCGACAAGCCAAATCCCGACAACACCGGGAAAGATCATGATGAACTTGTGGAATGGGATAGGTGTCGATGACTGGCTCGGTTCCTACAATGGTGTAAATCCGCTATACGCTCATTATGACTGGGTGCGCTATACAAAAAAATAATGTACAGAAAAGGATTTCCGCCAGCGGAAATCCTTTTTTAATTAAAACGAAATAATCCCAATCAAAAGCGCCGCAATCGTCATCACAATCGTTGTTCCCACGGCCCATTTAATAGTGAATTTTTGATGGTCGCCAAAGCTGACGCCTGCCATTCCGACCAATAGATAGGTGGATGGCACAAGCGGGCTGAGCAGATGCACCGGCTGTCCCAGCAAGGAGGCTCTTCCGATTTCAGCGGCGTCTATTCCGTAAGCGGAAGCGGCTTCGGCGATGATGGGAAGAACACCGAAGTAAAAGGCGTCATTCGACATGAAAAAGGTGAAAGGCATGCTGGCAATCGCCGTGATCAACGGCAGATGCGGGCCCATGGCATCAGGGATGAGGGAAACGAGAGAATGCGCCATCGCATCGACCATTTTTGTGCCTGAGAGAATGCCTGTAAATATGCCTGCCGCAAATACCATTGAGACAACGTTTAACGCATTACCCGCATGCGCCGAAATCCGTTTCTGCTGCTCTTTGACATTTGGGTAGTTGACCATCAAGGCGATGGCGAACGCGATCATAAAAAGAACAGGGATGGGAAGCAGGCTGGTGATCAGCGCGGCCATCAGAGCGACAGTCAGCAGCAGGTTAAACCACTGGAGAGCGGGACGCTTCAGCGGCGCCGCCTCCGGATCAGAAGACGGCGCGTGTTCAATCGAAATGATGCCGAGCCGCTTCCGTTCTTTTTTTCCGAGGAGATAAGCAACGGCGATCACCCAGAGAACGCCGGCGATCATAGCGGGAATCAGAGGCGTAAAAACTTCTGACGTGTCCAATTTCAAGGAAGCCAAAACCCTCGCCGTCGGCCCGCCCCACGGAATAATATTCATGACGCCCGAACCGAGCATCGCAATCCCCGCCAGCACCAAACGGTTCATGCCGAGCCGTTTGTAAAGGGGCAGCATTGCCGCAATCGTAATCATATACGTTGTTGTCCCATCTCCGTCCAGCGAAATGGTCATCGTCAGAACCGCTGTGCCGATGGCGATTTTTAACGGATCCCCTTTGACAAGCGATAGGATTTTGGCAATGAGGGGATCAAACAGACCTGAGTCAATCATAATGCCGAAATAAAGGATGGCGAATAACAGCATGATCCCGGTAGGAGCGAGGTCTGTAACGCCCTGAATCATCATCCCGCCGAGATCTTTGCCAAATCCGCTGATCAGGGCAAACACAACAGGAACGACAATCAAAGCAATAAGAGCGGAAAGCCGGTTAGACATAATAAGATACATAAAGACAATCATCATCACAAAACCGAGTATGGCAAGCACGATATGACCTCCCCTGTTCAACAGCTGTTTTGGTAAGCGTTTTCACATTTTGTTTCTGTGAAAAGGGCTTATTTCAAAATGTGTATGACCGCATATGTAAATACAGACCTAAAATCCTAATGAGCGGATCAGCAGTTTATTTGAAGAACGCCGCGGGTAAATGTGCTGTAGAATGTTTCGTTTTAGAAGGGGGAACTGACATGAGTGATGATCAAAACAAACGAGTAAATGAACACTCAAAGGACGAACAGCTGGAGCAGTACCGATCTGATAACAGCGGCAAAAAAATGACGACCAATCAGGGGCTTCGCGTGTCTGAGGATGAGCATTCTTTAAAAGCGGGCGTCCGCGGCCCCACGCTGATGGAGGATTTTCATTTTCGTGAAAAAATGACGCACTTTGACCACGAGCGGATTCCGGAACGGGTTGTTCATGCACGCGGGTACGGCGTTCATGGGCATTTTCAGGTGTACGAACCGATGACGGAATATACACGGGCGAAATTTTTGCAGGACCCGTCTGTCAAAACACCTGTTTTCGTCCGTTTCTCAACAGTGGCGGGCTCCAAGGGGTCAGCTGACACCGTCCGTGACGCCAGGGGATTTGCGACGAAGTTTTATACTGAAGAAGGGAACTATGACCTCGTCGGAAACAATATTCCGGTGTTCTTCATTCAGGACGCGATCAAATTCCCGGATCTCGTTCACGCCATAAAACCGGAACCGCACAATGAAATGCCGCAGGCTGCGACGGCTCATGATACGTTCTGGGATTTTGTCGCAAACAATCCTGAATCCGCGCACATGGTCATGTGGACGATGTCTGACCGCGGCATCCCGCGAAGCTATCGGATGATGGAGGGCTTCGGCGTGCATACGTTCCGTTTCGTCAACGAGAAAGGGAAAGCGCGCTTTGTCAAATTCCACTGGAAACCCGTGCTCGGCGTTCATTCCCTCGTATGGGATGAAGCGCAGAAAATTGCCGGGAAAGATCCCGATTTCAACCGCCGCGACCTGTGGGAAACGATTGAAAACGGCGGCAAAGTCGAGTATGAGCTCGGTGTTCAGATGATTGACGAAGAAGATGAATTTAAATTTGATTTCGATATCCTTGATCCGACGAAGCTGTGGCCGGAGGAGTTGGTTCCCGTCAAGCTGATCGGAAAAATGACCCTCGACCGCAATCAGGACAATGTCTTTGCGGAAACGGAACAGGTCGCCTTTCACCCGGGAAATGTCGTGCCGGGCATTGATTTCACCAATGATCCGCTTCTTCAAGGCCGGCTTTTCTCTTATACAGATACACAGCTCATCCGTCTTGGCGGGCCGAATTTTCACGAGATTCCGATCAACCGGCCGGTCTGCCCGTTCCATAACAACCAATACGACGGCTACCACCGGATGACGATTAATAAGGGACCTGTCGCCTATCATAAAAATTCCCTGCAGAACAATGATCCGTCGCCGGCCTCAGAAGAAGAAGGCGGATACGTTCATTACCAGGAAAAAGTAGAAGGCAGAAAAATCCGCCAGCGCAGTGAGAGCTTCAATGACTATTTTTCTCAGGCGAAGATGTTCTGGAACAGCATGTCTCCCGCTGAAAAAGAACATATCATCTCCGCGTTCTGTTTTGAGGTCGGAAAAGTGAACAGCAAGGATGTGCAGCAGCAGGTGGTTGACGTCTTCAGTCACGTCGACGCCGGGCTTGCTGAGCGTGTTGCGAAAGGAATCGGCGTGAACCCGCCGCCGAAGGACCGTGAATCTGATGAAACGTTCACTTCCCCGGCCTTAAGCCAGGAAAACACGGTGAAGACGGCAGCGACAAGGCAGGTTGCGGTTTTAACCGACCACGGGTTTTCTGATGAGAAAGTCAAACAAGTGCTTGACGCATGCAAACAGGCGGGAGTCAGAGCCGATATCATCAGTCCTGTGCTTGGAACCATCAAGGGAGAAAACGGTACGGAGCTGAAAGCGTCAGCCACTTTCCTGACAGCGGATTCTGTCCTGTACGACGCTGTTTTCATTCCGGGCGGAAAACAAAGCACAGACAGCCTCAAAGCCCAAAAATCGGCCAGAGACTTCGTCAACGAAGCTTTCAGCCATTACAAAGCGATCGGCGCCTCCGGTGAAGGAAAAGAACTTCTCGCCCTCGCCGCCGGAACCGAAAGCGGCCCCGGTCTTGTTCCGGACGGAAACCATGAACAATTTCTGAAAGCCGTGGCTGAGCATCGGCATTGGGACAGACACATATAAGAATGAAAAAGCGCCTTTGATGAGAGGGGCGCTTTTTTCTTGTGAAAGAATATTGGGAGAAAACGAAATTGTCCGTGCGAATCCGTACCTTCCGCTGTCCTGGACATTCAGACAACAGTTTTAGAGAGTCAGGGCATGCGCTATTTAAAGCAGGCGGGTTGATGAAATAATATGTTTCACCCTCTTTGGTTTACTTCCGCCCTGTGTTTGTGTATCTTAGGGGTAGATTTTCTGGAGGAGCGATTGATAGTGAAGCCGTTTACCGAAAAACAACTTGAAGAATATTACCGGCGTGACGAAAACATGATGATTTTGGTGTTCGCCCAATGGTGTGTCAATCATGACCTTGATCCGATGGCCATTTACAGCAAGGCTTACCCCGGACAGCCTTTAAACGAAGAGCTGCGAAAAACGGCTGAAGAGCTTGTCGTGCCGAAGGAGGAATCAGAACCGATTCCTGATCAAACCGTCATCGGCGTTTTGGAGATGTTCGGCAACTCCGATTTGGCGGAAGCCGTTTATGAAGCCATTGCACAAAGACCTTCACGGTAAAAGAGGCGTGGATTATCCATGTCTCTTTTTTTCATGGAGAAAATGTGAAAGAAGGCCCAGAAACAATTTGCTGATCTGCGCTGTCTATAGAGTGTAAACCGTTTTCAAAAAGGGAACGGTAATGAAAAGGAGGAGTTGTGATGAAAAAGGCATTCAAAATGATGGCGGCCGTGCTCTTAACAGTGCTGACAGCCGCGCCGTTCGGAGGTTTCGCGCCTTCAGCCGAGGCCGCGCAAACCGCAAAGCCCGTCGTCAAAAGCCAGACGTATAAGCATGTAAAGCAGCTGACCTACCCCGAGGTCACAAATACGGGAAACGCATCTTTTGAAAAGAAAATCAATCAGGACTTCAAACGCTATATTGAAAACTCGTACAAAGAATATGTAAAAAACAAAAAAGACGGTGAAAAACAAGGCTACAAAGCGGAATACCAGGCAGATTTCAAGGTGAAGTATAATCAAGGCGGCAAGCTCAGCATTCAGACGGAAAACTACAGTTACACAGGCGGCGCACACGGGCTGACAGCCGTTCAGACCTTTAATTACGACCTGGCCGCAAAAAAACGGGTCACACTCAATGATGTGCTGAATACAAAAACGAAAGCCAACAAAACGAGAGACTATCTTTACGGCTACATTAAGAAACATAACGATCTGTTTGACCAGGACGTCAAAAAACAAGAGATCATCCTCAATAACGAAAGACCTTTCTTCTTTACGAAAAACGGCATTGCCGTTGTGTTCGGACAATATGATCTCGGACCGTACGCGGCAGGAATCCGGGACGTTTTCGTGCCTGCATCCGTCTATCAATAAAAAAAAGCGATATCACTCCAAAACGGAGCGGTATCGCTTTTTTTCTTTTACCAGACAAACAATCCGACAATCGCCGCGCTCAATAAGGAAACGGCAATTCCGCTGACAAGCAGCTTCCAGACGTTTTTCCCGATGATGGCTGATTTTTCACCATCAAGCAGAGATTGATAAGATCCGTAGATCATACCGATGGTGCTGAAGTTTGCAAATGATGTCAGGAATGTCGTAGCCACGGCAATCGTGTGCGGCGGAAGTGATTTCAGCTGCCCTTTCAGATCGGCCATTGCCACAAATTCATTCGTCGCGAGCTTGATGCCCATCAGCTGTGCGACATACATCGCGTCATGTACGCCTAATCCGAGAAGGAAGGCAAACGGACTGAAGATGTATGAGAAAATCTTTTGAATGGTCAAACCGTGCATGAACAGTCCGAGTACGCCGTTTAACGCAGCCGTTAACGCCACATATCCGATTACCATCGCTAAAATAACAATGACCATGTTCATGCCGACAAGCATACTGTTAGAAATCGTGGAGAAGAAGTCTTTTTTCTCCGCTTTTGAAGGAACGTAAATAATATCATCCTCTTTAGAAACGTCCACGGGATTCAGCATATTGGCGATTAAAAGCGCGTTTAAGCAATTCAGCGGGATGGCTGTAAACACATAAGTGGACGGAACCATCGTCAAGTACGATCCGATGATCGAACCGCTGATGCTGCTCATGCTCATCAGCCCGAATGTCAGAAGCCGATTGTTGCTGACGGCGGCAAGCTGCTGGCGGATGACGGCTAAAGCTTCCGTATTTCCTAAAAACATCATCTGGATGGAGAAAAAGCTCTCCAGCTTCGGCAGACGGGATATTTTAGAAATCAGCCAGCCGATTTTATCAATGAGCCACGGCAGAATACCGAAATACGACAGCATATCAAAGAAGGTCACGACGAAGATAATCGGCAGCAATGCGCTGAAGAAAAAATCAACCGTCGGGTTCGCCATGACAGACGGAAAGGCGAACGCAATCCCTTGACTGGCGCAGGAAATCAGCCATGTAAAGAACGCGCCGATCTTCCCGATGACAAAGCCGCCGACTTTTGTCCCTAACATAAACCAAGTAATCAGAAACTCAAAGACGAGGAGCATGACAATCGGACGCCATTTAATCTTCTTCTTGTTGGGAGAGCATAAGAAAACAACAGCCATGACAACAATGAGACCGACAATGTTCAATAAAAAGTACATGTGAGCAACTCCTATAAGGGTATTATGGAAATAAAAAAAGCTCTTATTCGTCACAAATTCCTGAAAGCCAGAAAGTGTGATAAATAAGAGCCAAAAGAAAAGAATAGACTGACAGCATCATATGCTTTTCACTCGTTCAAATTTATGCAAACTTTCTTGTAGTCTAGTCTTTTACGGCACTAGGTAGAAACAATCAGACCATATTACTGATCATATACAAGAATAACGATATTACATGAGATAGCAGTATTTTATCGTTTCAATTTTTGAAAATCAACCTTTTTAGATATTTTCAAAATAATAAATTTATATTATAAATAAAGAAAATAAAGGATGTTCACAAGTAATTGGATTAAAAAGGTATAAAAAGCCCCCGAAAAACAGTTCCGGTTCATTGTAAAGACGGGATGCAGCTGATAAAATGGATCTGAGGGCACCGCCTTCAAAAGACGGCAGAGAAGGGGTCATTTTCATGATCATTCAGTTCATTCGTTACAGATAATGAGAGGTATAGATAAATAGGTTAAACTTCCAATTTTGCGAGGTTTATTTGTCTATGCCTTTTTCATTTCATCGGAATAACGAATGAATGAGGTGTTTTTATTGACGTCTATAAAAAGAAAACGCGCGGAATTACTGCAATCATGCCAGTCCGTATTCAGGTGTCCGCTATGCAATTCGGCCATGGCGGTCTCACAATACAAAAGCTTGATGTGCGGGCACGGGCATACATTTGATATATCAAAGCAAGGATATGTGAATTTCCTCAATAAATCGGTCAAAACCCGCTATGACAGGCAGCTGTTCGAAGCGAGACGCGCTCTTTTTGACAGCCGGGAATTTTTTGGGCCGGTTCAAAAGGAGATCGCCGCCATCATCAGCCGCATTCAATCTCCGCAAACAACGGCGGCGATATTGGATGCGGGATGCGGAGAAGGCACTCATTTAGCCGCCGTATGCAAATTGCTTCAGCCCGCTTTTTCCGTGACGGGAATCGGCATTGATCTCTCGAAAGAAGGTGTGCTGCATGCCGCAAAGGCCTTCGGGGATCATTTTGTTTTTGCCGTCGCTGATGTGGCGGATGCGCCGTTTGCCGACAGCTGTTTTGATGTCGTGATGTCTGTTTTATCACCTTGGAATTACAAGGAGTGCAGCAGGCTTTTACGAAAGGGCGGCACAGTCATTAAAGCGGTGCCGCGGCGTGATTATTTGAAGGAAGTAAGGGAATTCTTCTTCGGAGACAGTCCTCGGCGGAATGACACCGCCGATTCTGCGGCCGGACGATTCCAAGCGGGCTTTCAAACCTTTGAGCGCAAACGGCTGTGTTACACGAAGACCTTATCGCAGCCTGACCTTGAGCGGCTTGTGAAAATGACGCCCTTAACATGGAAATGTACTGATGAAAGCATCCGGCGGTTTATCAGCCGGAAAGCGGCGGATATTACGATAGATATCGATATTTTAATCGGAACCGGTCCTCTGTAAACAGAAAAGACACGCTGATCGCGTGTCTTTTTTTTATTTCCAGACTTCACCGGCAATGTTGACGACATGGCGCAGTTTCGCCCATTGCTGTTCTTCTGTGATCAGGTTTCCTTCCTCAGTGGAGGCGAATCCGCATTGCGGGCTGAGGCAAAGCTGATCCAGGCTGACATATTGTGAAGCTTCTTCAATCCGGCGTTTAATCGCGTCCTTGTGTTCAAGTTCGCCATGTTTTGATGTAATCAATCCAAGCACAAGCTGAAGATCAGAGCGTTTGACATAGCGGAGCGGTTCAAAGCCGCCGGAGCGGGAATCATCATATTCCAGGAACAATCCGTCAAGGTCAAGCCCGTCAAAAATCGTTTCAGCCGCTGCATCATAGCCGCCTTCAGCCGTCCATGTGGATTGGAAGTTGCCGCGGCAGATATGCATCGTAACCTTCAGATCGTCAGGGCGGTCCTTGATCGCGTCATTAATGGAAGCGGCAAACAGCCTGCGCAGCTCATCCGGCGTTGTGCCGAAATCTTCAATCTGACGAAGCCCCGCTTCCGATAAGAAAACGGCCCATGCGGTGTCATCAAGCTGAAGGTAGCGGCACCCGGCGTCATAGAAAGCTTGAATCGCTTTTTTATACGCCTTTGACACATCGTGCTGAAATTGTTTGTAATCATTCTGGTAGGCCGCTTTTTCCAATTTTCCGCGGAAAAACAGCATATTCGGACTTGGGATGGTCATTTTCGGAACAGCATCGCCGGCAATGCTGTGCAGGAATTTATAATCTTCGAGCATCGGATGCTGAGAAAAATCAATATCTCCCGTTACTTTAATGCCGCGCGCTTTCGTCTGTACGTTGTGAAACTGAATGCCGCTTTCAGGCGTAAATGCCTCAACCCCGTCTAAATTTTCGAGAAAATCAAAATGCCACCAGGCACGGCGGAATTCGCCGTCAGTCACGACATTGAGGCCGGTTTCTTTCTGCTTTTCCACGCTGCGGATGATTTCTCTGTTTTCGATTTCGCGCAGCTGTTCTGCTGAAATCTCACCTGCCGCTCTTTGCAGGCGGGCTTGCTTCACAGCCGCCGGCCGCAGCAGGCTTCCGACCTGATCCGCGCGAAACGGCGGGTTTTTTCTTAGAAGAGTATGCAATGGTTGTTCTGTGTTTTGCTGTGACATGAATGATTCCTTCTTTCCTGATGAAATATAAAAAAACTCTTCCCTCGGATAGGGAAGAGCTTGCGTCCGCAAATCTCAACCTTATCTTCAGGATTTAGCACCATTCTGCTGAACAGCGGTTGCCGGGTATCATAGGGCCAGTCCCTCCACCTCTCTTGATAAGGAAATATGCTATTTTTCAGAATAAACTGTAATACTCTTAATCTTAGTATGTTTTCTCATATTGTCAATATATTTCGATAAATATTTTTATTTGTCACCCTCAAATAGAATCATATCTATCACGATGGCGATCGCAAGACAAAGAGCAATATCCTCTTCCTTTTCAATCTGCAAATGATAGGAATCGCCCCAGCTCATCCATGATTTGGTGACGGTCATCCGGTTTGATTTTCCGTCTGTCACTTGAAAATTCCGGCCCCACACATCGCCGGTAAGATCCCAGCCGAGTCCGGAAATTTCAAATTTCGGTTTGAAAAACGTGACTTTCTTGATGACTTGGCAGACGGGTTTGCCGCTGACGGAAATCTCGTAACGGGGAACGAGCGACATCAGTTTCTGATTGACGCTGGCGAGCGTGCGGCCGTCCAAATCAGTCAGCTTCAGTTCATCACCGAATGAAAACAGCTTTCCTTCAACATTGTAGACTTCTTTTCCGCTTTCAAGAAACACTTGAAAACGATTCTTAAACGTAAACATTCGCTCTTTGATGTAAAAATGGTACATAAAAAAACTCCTTTTTTATGTTGTACGAAAAAAGGAGGCGGAAGGTTTCATATCGGCCGGGTGCATAAAAAAAGGCTGCCGATTTTGCGGCAGCTGTCGTTTTTATGATAGCGGCATCCGGCGTTTTTGACGGATCGCATTTAAGTCAATGATGTTATTCGTGTCGGCAGCTGTCACCAGCGGGCTTGTCTTTGGCGTTTTCCGGCGGTTGTCCTTACTGAAAGAGAAAACAAGATACCCTGTCAAAGCAGCGAAAATAAGTAGCATCATTTTACATACCTCCCAAAAAAAGTTTTGGTATTATTATTGTACGAAAAAACAAACGAAAAGTATTCAAACAATTGTCACTTTTTTAAAAAATAACGTCATTTTCCGTAAAAATGACTATGGGTTGAAGAAATTTTTCTCTTGTTGTGATTCTATAGATTGTATCGGATGATGAATGATGAACGTTTATATAACTTTTTCACTATTTTTTGTAAGTGTCTAATTAACTACTTCAGTGTTTTCGTTTGCCTTGTGTTATTCAGTACCCTAAAAAACCGTATGATATGCAAAATAACTGCTTCTAACAGATGGCTGCGAGTTGACAGCGCTTTCTTTATTTTTTTAACGAAAACGAGATGTTATCTTAAAAAAATCGTTTGAACATTTTCCGCAGTTTTTTAAAAGGATTTGATTTCGTCTCCAGAACACGCGGGTCTTTTAAGGTTTTTTTCAATTCTTTCGCTACAGTCCCTCTTGCCATAGTCTTCACTCCTTCTTTCCATTTCATACCTTATATACGGAAAGAAAGAAGGAAAGGTTTCATGTGAAAGAAAAAAACCAAAGCAGGGGGCTTTGGTTTTAAGCGCGCTCTTCAAAGAGCCTGGCGATTTCAACAATGACGTTTACCGCCTTTTCCATATGATCGACGGAAATGTATTCATATTTTCCGTGGAAGTTTTGGCCGCCCGTGAAAATGTTCGGTGTCGGCAGTCCCATGTAAGAGAGCTGTGAGCCGTCGGTTCCGCCCCGGATCGGTTCGATAATCGGTTCGATGTCGAGGTTTTTCATGGCTTGATACGCGACATCGACTATCTCTTTGACCGGTTCGATTTTTTCTCTCATGTTGTAATATTGATCACGCAGTTCAAGCTTGATGCTTTCCTTGCCGTATTTGGCCGCTAGCGCATCGGCGGTTTTCTGCATATATTCTTTTCGTTCTGCAAAGCGGTCTCTGTCAAAGTCTCTGATGATGTACGACAGGGCGGCTTCAGAAACGTCTCCGTCCATGGAAAGTAAATGATAGAAGCCTTCATACCCTTCCGTATATTCCGGCGCTTCTTCTTTCGGCAGCGCGTGATGAAATTCCATCGCGATTTTTGAAGCGTTGACCATTTTGTTTTTCGCCGTCCCCGGGTGGACGCTTTTTCCGTAACAAGTAAGCTTTGCGGCGGCTGCGTTAAAGCTTTCATATTGCAGTTCGCCGAGGGGGCCTCCGTCTATCGTGTAGGCGAACGCGGCGTTGAAGCGGCCGACATCGAATTTGTGAGGGCCTCTGCCGATTTCTTCATCAGGCGTGAACGCGACCCGGATCGTTCCGTGCTTGATGTCCGGATGTTTGATCAAGTACGCCATTGCCGTCATGATTTCGGCAATGCCCGCTTTGTTGTCGGCTCCGAGCAGCGTCGTGCCGTCTGTTGTAATCAGCGTCTGGCCTTTATAGCGGGAAAGCTCCGGGAATTGCTCAGGCGACAGGACGACATTGAGTTTGTCATTCAGAACGATATCATGACCGTCGTAGCTTTCAATAATCTGAGGATTCACATTTTTTCCGGTAAAATCGGTCGCGGTGTCCACGTGAGCCAGAAAACCGACAGTCGGCACGTCTTTATCCGTATTCGCCGGCAGAGTCGCCATGACGTACCCGTTGTCATCGACTGTGATTTCTGTCATGCCGATCGACTTTAATTCATCTGCCAGCATGTTGGCCAATGTCAGCTGGCCGGGGGTTGAAGGGCAGTTTTCATTGTTTTCGTCAGACTGTGTATCGACTTTTACGTAAGAGGTAAAGCGTTCAATGATTTCATTTTTCATACCGTCATCTCCTTTGTCTTATCTTACCATGCGCGGGGGAGGGATTTCTATTTCACAACCCGTTTGAATCGAGGGCTCTGTTTTTTACGCGAATGAAAATAAATTATGAAGAAACGATGACTAAACGATTAAACTTTTTGGAAATGGATGATTGAGGAAGAAAAAACCGATATAATATGGTCAATTCATTCAATAGGGGAGGCTTTCTTCATGGCGATTTTAGTGACAGGCGGAGCGGGTTATATCGGCAGCCACACATGTGTCGAGCTGTTAAACGGCGGCTATGACATCGTGGTTCTGGATAATCTGTCAAACAGTTCACCGGAAGCATTGGAGCGTGTGAAAGACATTACCGGAAAAGGGCTTGTGTTTTATGAAGCGGATCTCCTTGACCGTGACGCCGTTCACCGTGTGTTTGTTGAAAATGAGATTGAAGCCGTCATTCATTTTGCGGGATTAAAAGCCGTCGGTGAGTCTGTGGCTGTTCCGCTCCGTTATTATCATAATAATCTGACGGGAACGTTTATTTTATGTGAAGCCATGCAGGCACACGGTGTGAAAAAAATCGTCTTCAGTTCTTCAGCGACGGTTTACGGCGTTCCGGAAACAACGCCGATCACTGAGGATTTTCCTTTAAGCGCCACCAATCCTTACGGGCAGACAAAGCTGATGCTGGAACAGATTTTACGCGATCTGCATAATGCGGACTCTGAATGGAGCATTGCGCTGCTCCGCTACTTTAATCCGTTCGGCGCGCACCCGAGCGGCCGGATCGGAGAAGACCCGAACGGCATCCCGAATAATTTAATGCCGTACGTCGCACAAGTCGCTGTCGGCAAGCTTGAGCGATTGCAGGTGTTCGGCAATGATTATCCGACAAAGGACGGCACCGGCGTGCGGGATTACATCCATGTCGTTGACCTTGCCGAGGGCCATGTCAGAGCGCTCGAAAAGGTGCTGAACACAACGGGCGCCGACGCCTATAATCTCGGCACGGGAAGAGGCTACAGCGTTCTGGAGATGGTCAAGGCGTTTGAAAAAGTATCGGGAAAAGAAGTGCCGTACCGTTTTGCAGACCGGCGCCCGGGAGACATCGCCGCATGCTTCGCAGACCCGGCAAAAGCGAAGGCTGAATTAGGCTGGGAAGCAAAGCGCGGGCTTGAAGAAATGTGCGCCGACTCTTGGAAGTGGCAGTCCTCCAATGTGAACGGGTACCAAAAGGCGTAAAAAGAAAGAGACCTTCAAATGATGAAGGTCTCTTTTGTTATGATGATTATTTAATTTTCACTTCAACATCGTTGCTGAACTTTAATTTCCAAGTGCCTTTAGAGTATGCGTCTTTATCAACTTCAAAAGCTTTTACGTCAGTCACTTTAATGTTCGGGTTCAAGTCACTTAAAATTTTACTGTTGTCTACTTTTGTTTCTGTTGCATAGCTTGAAGAAGCATCAATATCTGAATCATAAGATGTTCCTTTAGAATCTACTAATTTCGCTCTTGGAATGGAGAAAGAGCTTAACGGCTTGTTTGAAACATTTTTAACCGTGTATTGAACAGCTACGATAACGCCGCCGTCAGACGCTTTTTTCTCGACAAATTGAGAGCCTACTGAATCCCTTTTTTCCACTTTGGTAACAGTAACTTCAGTTTTCTCAGTCTTAACAGTGTCACCGATGTTATACAGTTTTTCTTTAGATTCCGCAGCTTTTGAAGACGCAGTTTTAGATGATGAAGAATCGCCTCCGCCGCCGATGTTTACGAGAATGATAATAACCACCACTGCCAGAAGCAATGTGATGATTTTATGTCTCATGAAAAAGTTTCTCTGATCTTTACCGCAGTTTGGGCATTTTTTAACGCCTTTAGCGATTTCTTTGCCGCATGCCTTACAAGACACCAGGTTGCCTGCCATAATATTTCCTCCTATGTAAACTATTTCTTAAAAACTACATACTATAATGCCTGTAAAATAACCTATAGTCAATAATATTTTGAAAAAAAAGTATTTTAATGATTTTTTAGTCATGTATTTTAAGGTCCTTTTTAGTATCGGCAGATCGTTCGCATTTTCCATAGGTTTATTGAAAAAAGAGTGGTTGAACATGTTCGTGATTTCCCGTATAATCTTGAAAGATAATATAAAAACTGAACATAAAAAACAGTGGTTTTCTAGGGTTCCGCAATCTGAATTGGTCTGGACCGAGAGAAAACACACAGCAGGTTCCTGCTGTGACACGTTGGGATAAAAGCCCGGGAGTTTCTGCTCTTTTAATGAAGAGTGCTCTCCCGGGCTTTTTTGATTTTATAAAAAAGGGAGTGTCTGGGATGAAAAAGAGATTGCTGGATGTGCTGATGCTGATTATTGGAGCTTTTATCTTTGCTTTGGCCGTTAATTTATTCGCCATTCCGAATGATCTTGGAGAGGGCGGGGTAACGGGAATCACCCTGATCTTGTACTATGTGTTTGAATGGTCGCCCGGGGTGACGAATATCATTTTGAATGGGATCTTATTGATAATCGGATATAAATTTTTAGACGGAAAAACAACGCTTTATACGATCATTACCGTTGTCGCCAACTCACTGTTTCTGCATCTGACGCATGATTGGCACTCGCCTTCACATGAACTCATTATTAATACTATTTTTGCGGGTGTGTTTGCCGGTGTCGGAATCGGGATCATTATTCGAGTCGGAGGCACGACTGCGGGTTCTGCCATTTTGGCGAGGATTGCGAACAAATATCTCGATTGGAATATCAGCTATGCGCTTTTGTTCTTTGATCTGATTGTCGTCTTCAGTTCTTATTTCATCATCGGTGCGGAAAAAATGATGTTTACCATTGTTATGCTGTACATCGGAACGAAGGTGATGGACTTTATCATTGAAGGCCTGAATACGAAAAAAGCGGTGACGATTATATCTGAGCATAAGCACGAAATCGCCGAACAGGTCAACACGCTGATGGACAGAGGGGTTACGCTGCTGTCGGGTAAAGGAAATTACACGGGGCAGTCGAAGGAAATTTTATATATCGTCATCCAGAAACAAGAGCTTTCCATGCTCAAAAAAATCATTAAAAGCTGTGATACAAAAGCGTTTGTCATTGTTCATGATGTGCGTGATGTCTTTGGTGAAGGCTTCGTCGATATCTCTAAATAAAAAGGATCCCTCTGCCGGCGCGGAGGGTTTTTTCTTATGCCGGCAGAAGCGGTTATGATTCGTTTCCCGGGAAATAGCCTGAAAGCTGTTTCTTAAAACGAAGTGGATACAATCGGCTGGACGTTTTATACTGAAAATATGATAGAGCGATAGAAAGGAGCGCATATGAACCCGTTATTGGCAATTTACCCGAGGGCTGTGTTGTCTGATACGTGCTGTACGGCGGAGGATGTCTTTTGCTTTTATGATGAGAAAAGGCGGGTCTATGTCGCCATTCCGAAGGAGGATATTGCCCCGAAGGAGAAACTGCTTCTGGAATCATTTTTGACGCCCGCTGAAGAAAAAGGCGTTTTTTTTCCGGAGACGGCGGCAGCAAAGAGGTGGCGGCGTTTTCTGCTGGAAGAAGGTCCGGTGCCTGATGTCAAGGAGCCGCGTGTCCGTTTTATCCATTATGACTTATTGGGAGAACGGGACTGGGGGGCATTTACGGAAGCGCTGCGCCATTTCTGGCCGGTTTCATATACAGTTGTCCGGACGGGGAGGGATCATGGCGTAATTGTGGAGGAAGAAAAGCTGGAAGCGCCAGATTCGGATGACATCGCATCTTTTGTGAAGATTCTCGAAGGCGATTTTTATTTCAGTGCCCGTTTTTTCGTCGGAAGGTATTACTGCAAGGGGGAACGTCTGCGCCTTCATTATCAGAGAGAACAGCAATATTGTCAGATCGGCCGGCGTCATCTCCCGCAGCTGAGCACGCTGACCGCGGAAAGGGTATTTCCGGCCATGCTCACGGAGGAAAGCAGAGAAAAGCTCTCAGCCTTGCTTCACGAAGAAGCGGCGCTGCTGTTTCAGAAAGAACCGGAGCTGAAGCATACGATTCAGACTTTTATTGAACATAACTCGAACATGTCGCTCACATCGAAAAAACTGCATTTGCACCGCAACAGTCTTCAATATCGGATTGATAAATTTGCGGAACGCTCAGGTATTGATATTAAGACATATCGGGGCGCCCTGCTGGCTTATTTCATTTGTCTGCAATATGAAAAATCACATTAAATGGGAAATGTGCACGAAGGCAGCGGACTTTTTTTATGAACATTGCCTATATCCGCCGCCGTCTGACGCTGTTACAATCCTATTTAAGAAAGCGTTTACAAATAAAGGGGGATATACATGGCGGAACTTCGGCTCGAGCATATTTATAAGTATTACGATCAAAAAGAAGCGGCTGTCGATGATTTTAACCTTCATATTAAAGATAAAGAGTTTATCGTGTTTGTCGGTCCGTCGGGGTGCGGCAAGTCGACAACTTTGCGGATGGTAGCCGGGCTGGAAGACATTACGAAGGGCGATTTCTATATCGGTGACACGAGAGTGAATGACATCGCTCCTAAAGACAGGGATATCGCCATGGTGTTTCAAAACTATGCGTTATATCCGCACATGACGGTCTATGATAATATCGCTTTCGGTCTGAAGCTGAGGAAAATGCCGAAACCGGAGATTAAAAAACGGGTCGAAGAAGCGGCGAAAATGCTGGGGCTCACAGAGTATCTGCACCGCAAACCGAAGGCGCTCTCCGGCGGGCAGCGGCAGCGGGTTGCATTAGGCCGGGCGATTGTCAGGGACGCCAAAGTGTTTTTAATGGATGAGCCGCTGTCAAATCTGGACGCAAAGCTTCGGGTGCAGATGCGGGCAGAAATTATTAAGCTCCATCAAAGGCTGCAAACAACCACAATCTATGTGACGCACGACCAAACAGAAGCACTGACGATGGCGACACGCATCGTAGTCATGAAGGACGGAAAAATTCAGCAGATCGGCACCCCGAAAGAAGTGTATGAACATCCCGAAAACGTATTTGTCGGCGGGTTTATCGGCTCTCCGGCGATGAACTTTTTCAAAGGAAAGCTGACGGACGGCGCCATTCAGATCGGTTCAGCCGCTCTCAGCGTGCCGGAAGGGAAAATGAAAATGCTCCGGGAAAAAGGGTATGCCGGCAAAGATATCATCTTCGGCATCCGCCCGGAAGACATACATGACGAGCTGATTGTAGTAGAATCCTATAAGAATTCATCCATCACAGCTAAAATCAATGTCGCGGAATTGCTCGGGTCAGAAATTATGGTTTATTCCCGGATCGGGGATCAGGATTTTATCGCCCGGATTGACGCCCGCCATGACATTCGTGCCGGTGAGGAATTGACCGTCGCTTTCGACATGAATAAGGCTCACTTTTTTGACAGTGAAACAGAAATCAGAATCCGCTCATAATGCAAAGCCGGACAGCTGGATGTCCGGCTTTTTTGATGTAACAATTTATGACGCATAACCGATATAAAAAGTAAATAGAAGACAGAAAGCAGGAAAACGATGAAACGCATGATCATGTGCATGTGCCTTTTGGCTGCCGTGTTTACGCTTGCCGCCTGCTCGGGCCATGAGGCAAGCGCCGAACAAAGCATTCCGAAGGCAGAAGCGCACAGCGAAAAAAAGTCCGTAAAGCGGCAAATCAAAAAAGAGCCGGATACGTCCGCCTGGGTTCAAACGAAAGGAACGGCAAGACTGCCGATTCTGATGTATCACAGCATTTCAGAGGGAAACAGCCTGCGTGTGCCGAAGGAAGAATTCCGGCAGCATATGAAGTGGCTTCATGATCACGGTTATTATACGATGACTCCTGAAGAAGCCTATCTGATGCTGACGGAGGATAAGGAGCCGCGTGAAAAATGTGTTCTGATCACATTTGATGACGGCTATACCGACAATGTGAAAGCGGCCTATCCCATTTTAAAGAAATACAAGATGAAAGCGACAATCTTTATGATCGGAAACTTTATCGGGCATAAGAATCATCTGACTGAGAAGCAGATGAAGGAGATGGCCGCCCACGGCATTTCCATTCAGAGCCATACGATGAACCATCTCGAATTGAACGGGCTCACACCGCAGCAGCAGCGACGTGAAATGAAGGACTCTAAGCGTTTATTTGATCAAATGTTCGGGCAGCGGACGTCTATGATCAGCTACCCTGTCGGACGATATAATAAGGAAACATTAAAAGCCGCCTCCTCGTCAGGCTACCGTATGGCGGTCACGACGGAGCCGGGAGCGGCGTCAAGAGATCAGGGGCTTTACGGGCTTCACCGCGTCCGTGTGTCGCCGGGCATGTCCGGCGCGGCATTCGGCTCTTATATTCAAAATGTGATGAAATAACAGAGCCTCCGCATATGCGGAGGCTTTTTTCAGTTTAATAGAATTGATGAAGCAGCAGAAGAGTGACGCTCACGGTAATCGCTCCGCCGATTCTGGTCGACACTTGGGCGAACGGCATAAGCTCAAGCCGTTCAGCGGCGCTCAAGATCGCGACGTCGCCGGTGCCGCCCTGGCCGGAATGGCAGGCATTAATAACCGCCGTCTCAATCGGGTACAGATTCAGCCATTTTCCGGTCAGAAAACCGACGGCCATCATCGTGACGACGATTGATAAAATGGTAATGATGTTGCTGATCGTAAACGCCGCAATCAGCTTGTCCCACGGTGTCATTGAAACGCCGATCGCAAATAAGAGCGGATAGGTCACGGCTGTCGAGAAAAAGCGCGAGACGCCGAAGGCTCCGTTTTCAATCGAAGCCGGCGCCAGCCTGAACAGCTTAATGAGAACGGCAAGGACGAGCATCACGACAGGAGCCGGAAGCTGAAAGAAATCATGCGCCAGCATGCCGACCAAATAGAGGGAAACCGCTAAAATACCGCCCGAAGCGAAAAAGGACAAATCAAACGTTTTATCATCGGCCGGCTGTTCCAATGCGGGAGCGGAATGATCAGACTTATCAACCTTCCCGTTGCCCGTCCATTCCGGTTTGCGTTTCCCGATGACATTCAGCAAACCCGATAACATAATAGCGCACAGGCTGCCGAGCATGATGGACGGCAGCACAAGCGCAAAGGCGTCTCCCTGGGACATCGGCATAATATCGGAGTAGCCGATGGATAAAGGAATCGCGCCTTCACCGACACCCCCCGCCATAATCGGAACGACGATATAAAGCAGCGTGTGCTGAAAGCCGAGCCCGAGCAGCGTCCCGACGCATAAGCCGACGGTGGCGGCCGCGATCGAGCCGGCGATCAGCGGAATAAAAATCTTAACGAAAGCTTTGACGAGCGTCTCTCTTTTCATCCCGAGAATACTGCCGACGACGATACCGGCAATAAATAGATAGAGAAAGTTGGAGCTTTCCGTGAATTCTGTTGTTGAAGTAATAATGTCTTTCGGAAGCAGGTGGTAGTAGACGACAGCGGATGGAATAAAGGTTGCGAGAATCGCAGGGCCGCCGATGGACCGCACGATCGGAATGGATTTTCCGATCTGGCCGAAGGTAAATCCGAAAAAACTCATGACGGCAATTGATGTCAGAATGTCGCTTTTTACATCACGGCTCATGACAAACACCGTAATAAGCAAGAAAAGCAGGATATAGATAGGAAGAGGAATAATGCCGATTCTTATATTCATTGCTCTGGCAAACCAGTTATCAGTCCGTTCCTGTTTTTGGATTGAATCCGTTTGCAATTTTGGTTGAAGTTCTCCCATGCTTGTTCCCCCAGTCGTTATGTAGTGAAAAAATATCCCCATTTAAAGTATACTAAAAAATTTAAATTGTTCATATATTATGAATTTACTAGAGGACATGCTTTCTTCACATTTTCTTTCTCAAAATGGCGATTTGGCGGGCTTTTTCGACGAGAAAAGCATTTTGTTCGCCACACGAATAAAAAAGAGGTACGATATCAAAGGGACAAATATCCTAGGTGCTGACATAAAATCTCTACAAATCCGACAATAATCAGTCACAATTTCAGCCTGATTTTAGGTATATTGATCTTTTTTTTTAGGCTGAATCGTTGTAAAGTAATGATATTGAATCATTTCTATGACAGCCGCTGACCCCCAGGGTGTACAGGCTGATATTTCAATAGTTTTGACGAATTTGTGAAACATTGAGCAAATATATCATTTTTTGTGAAATACCGAGCAATGATTCCGCTATGTTTGTGAAATGTTGAGCAATTTACCAGATTGGAGGAAAAACATCATGAGTGAGTTGGTATTAGCCCGCATTCAATTTGCATCTACAACATTGTTTCACTTCTTGTTTGTGCCTATGTCTATCGGGCTTGTGTTTATGGTTGCTTTGATGGAGACGCTTTACGTTGTCAAAAAACAAGAGACCTATCTCAAAATGGCTAAATTTTGGGGGCATCTCTTTTTAATTAACTTTGCTGTCGGCGTCGTCACAGGGATTCTTCAGGAATTCCAGTTCGGATTGAACTGGTCTGATTATTCCCGTTTTGTCGGGGACGTATTTGGGGCTCCGCTTGCGATTGAAGCGCTTTTGGCGTTTTTTATGGAGTCTATTTTTATCGGATTATGGATTTTCGGCTGGGACCGTTTATCTAAAAAAGTGCATTTGCTTTGCATTTGGCTTGTATCCTTCGGAACGATTATGTCATCTTTCTGGATTTTGACGGCAAACTCATTCATGCAGGAGCCGGTCGGCTTTACGATTAAAAACGGCCGCGCGGAAATGAATGACTTCGGAGCGCTTTTGACAAACCCTCAGCTTTGGGTTGAATTCCCTCACGTCATTTTCGGAGCGCTTGCGACGGGTGCTTTCTTTATCGCCGGTGTCAGCGCATTTAAATTATTGAAGAAAAAAGAAGTGCCTTTCTTCCATAAATCTTTCAAGCTTTCGATGATTGTCGGTCTGATCGCCGGTATCGGCGTTGCGTTCAGCGGACACATGCAGGCTGAACATTTAATGGAATCGCAGCCGATGAAAATGGCCGCCAGTGAAGCGCTTTGGGATGACAGCGGTGATCCTGCCGCGTGGACGGCTTTTGCGAATATTGATACGAATAAAGAAAAAAACACATCAGAAATTTCAATTCCTTACGCACTCAGCTACTTGGCTTACCAGAAGTTCAGCGGCAGTGTGAAAGGGATGAAAACACTTCAAAAAGAATATGAAAAAACGTACGGAAAAGGCGACTATATCCCGCCTGTCAAAACGACGTTCTGGAGTTTCCGCATTATGGCGGGCGCGGGCGCGCTTATGATTTTTGCCGCGATTGCAGGCTTTATTCTGAACCGCCGCAAAAAGCTCCATACGAGCAAGTGGTATTTACGGGGCATGATCGCACTGATCGCATTCCCGTTCATTGCGAACTCTGCCGGTTGGATTATGACTGAAATCGGCCGCCAGCCGTGGACGGTTATGGGGCAAATGACAACCGCACAATCCGTTTCGCCTAACGTAACGACGGGATCTCTGCTGTTTTCAATTATCGGTTTCGGCGTCATGTACTTGATTTTAGGCGCGCTGCTTGTCTTCCTATTCGTTCGTGAAATTAAAAAAGGTGCGGACCATGATGATCACAAGGATGTTCCTGTATCAACGGATCCGTTCAGTCAGGAGGTCTACCATGGGGTCACTTCATGATCTTTGGTTTGTACTCGTTTCAGTTTTGTTTGTCGGATTTTTCTTTTTAGAAGGTTTTGATTTCGGTGTCGGCATTTCGACCCGATTTCTTGGCCATAATGAATTAGAACGCAGAGTGCTGATTAACACCATCGGCCCGTTCTGGGATGCGAATGAGGTATGGCTGCTGACAGGTACGGGAGCGATCTTCGCGGCATTCCCGAACTGGTATGCGACGATGCTGAGCGGATATTATATTCCGTTTATCATCATCCTTCTTGCTTTAATGGGCCGCGGGGTGGCGTTTGAATTCCGCGGAAAAGTGAATCATTTAAAATGGGTCAAAACATGGGACTGGGTGATTTTCTTCGGCAGCCTTATCCCGCCGTTTGTATTCGGCCTTATCTTCACAAGCTTGTTCCGCGGCATGCCGATTGACGGCCATATGAATATGCATGCGGGTTTCTCAGATATTGTGAACGTGTATTCCGTCCTTGGCGGAGCAGCCGTCACCCTTCTTTCATTCCTGCACGGTTTAATGTTTGTCACACTGCGCACGATCGGTGATTTACAAGAGCGTGCGAGAAAAATGGCAAAACGCGTAATCGGTGTTATCTTTCTTGTTGTACTTGCTTTCTTTGCGATGTCTGCATACGATACGGATATGTTTACACGCCGGGCAAACATCACGATTCCGGTATTCGTGCTGATTGTCATCTGCAACGTTCTTGCTGTTGTGTTCATGAGCAAGAAAAAAGACGGCTGGGCATTCGGTATGACCGGCGGGGGTCTTGCTTTGACAGTTGCGATGATTTTTATCTCTCTGTTCCCGCGCGTCATGGTCAGCTCGCTGAAAAGCGCGTATGACTTAACAGTAGCTAACGCGTCATCCGGTGATTATTCACTTAAAGTCATGACAATTGCCGCACTGACTCTGCTGCCGTTTGTCATCGGCAGTCAGATCTGGAGCTATTATGTCTTCCGGAAACGCGTCAGCCATAAGGAGCCTATGACTTATTAATGGGAAAAGACCTGTTTCTTTATAAAGGAATGAAGCGGATTCTTGCGATCATTACGGGATTAACGATTATACAAACGGCCGCCATCATCTTGCAGGCGGAATGGCTGAGCCAGGCGGTAACCGGATTATTTAACGGGAAGCGGATTGCTTCTCTTTATCCGGTTATCGGCTTTTTCCTGCTTGCGTTTTTGGTCCGGCATGCGGTGACAGCGGTCCGGCAGAAAATCGTATACCAATATGCCGCGCAAACCGGCGCAGACTTAAGAAAAAGATTTCTTGAGCAATTGTTCCGTCTCGGCCCCCGCTTTGCGAAAAAAGAGGGGACAGGCCGGATGGTGACGCTGGCGATGGAAGGCATCAGCCAGTTCCGCCGTTATTTAGAGCTGTTTCTGCCGAAAATGGTCAGCATGGCGATTGTGCCGGCGGCTGTTGTTATTTACGTGTTTTTTCAGGATAAAACATCGGCTTTGATTCTGATTCTTGCGCTTCCGATTTTGATTGTATTTATGATTCTGCTCGGACTTGTCGCACAGAAAAAAGCCGATCGCCAATGGAAGTCCTATCAGACGCTTTCCAATCATTTCGTGGATTCGCTCCGCGGACTGGAGACATTGCGGTTTTTAGGATTAAGCAAATCACACAGTAAAAACATCTTTCATGTCAGTGAGAGATACCGCAAGGCGACGATGAGCACGCTCCGGGTCGCGTTTTTATCATCATTCGCCCTGGATTTCTTTACGATGCTGTCGGTGGCGACAGTGGCGGTGTTTCTCGGCCTGCGGCTGATAGACGGACAAATTCTGCTCGGTCCGGCATTGACCGCGCTGATTCTCGCGCCTGAATATTTTCTCCCGGTCCGCGAAGTGGGAAATGATTACCACGCGACGTTAAACGGGCAGGAGGCGGGGAAAACCATTCAAGCGATTTTGGCGCAGCCCGGTTTTAAAGAAGAAAAGCCGCTCGAACTTGATACGTGGACTGACGGGGATGAATTACAGCTTACGCGTTTGTCCGTCCGAGAATCGATGTCTGAATTTCATCTGTCCTTTAAAGGGAAGAAGAAAATCGGAATTATCGGGGAAAGCGGTGCGGGAAAATCGACACTCATTGATGTGCTGGGCGGCTTTTTAGAGCCTGCGTCCGGTGAGATCAAGGTAAACGGTGAATCCCGCTCGCATCTTCAGTCGGACGGCTGGCAGAAGCAGCTGCTCTATATTCCGCAGCATCCGTACATTTTTGATGACACGCTTTTGAATAATATCCGGTTTTATCATCCTGATGCTTCCCGTGAGGAAACGGCGCGCGCCGCTGATTCAGCGGGTCTTTCCGGACTGATCCGCGATCTGCCCGGCGGTCTTGACGGCCGGATCGGCGAGGGCGGACGGACGCTCAGCGGAGGGCAGGCTCAGCGTGTCGCGCTGGCCAGAGCCTTTTTAGGAAACCGGCCGATTCTCCTTTTGGATGAGCCGACCGCTCACCTTGATATTGAAACAGAATATGAAATAAAAGAAACGATGGAAGACCTGTTTGAAAACAAACTTGTCTTTCTGGCCACTCACCGTCTTCACTGGATGCTTGAGATGGACGAAATTATCGTGCTTGATGACGGCGCGGTGGCGGAAATCGGCACCCACGACGAATTGATGGCGAAACAAGGCGTATATGCCAAACTTGTAAAGGCGCAACTGGGGGAAAGAACATGAGAAAAGAAGAATGGATTCTGCCGTATATAAAGCAAAATGCCCGTTTGTTTGTTCTTGTGATTTTTTTAGGCGCGGTGACGATTTTTTCGGCGGCCTTTCTCATGTTCACTTCCGGTTTTTTGATCTCTAAGTCGGCGACAAGGCCTGAGAATATCCTGCTGGTGTACGTTCCGATTGTGGCCGTGCGCACCTTCGGGATTGCCCGTTCAGTCTCACGGTACGCCGAGCGCCTGACGGGGCACCATATCATTTTGAAAATCGTGTCCGATATGAGGGTGCGGCTTTACAATATGCTGGAGCCGGCCTCGCTCATGCTTTCATCCCGTTTTCGGACGGGCGACATGCTCGGCATTTTGGCTGAGGATATTGAGCATTTGCAGGATGCGTTTTTAAAAACGATTTTCCCGGCGGTTTCCGCTTTGCTGCTGTATGCGGCATCCGTTATCGGACTCGGCTTTTTTTCCTGGCCGTTTGCCGCTTTTGCGGCGATTTACCTGTTTATATTGGTTGTATTGTTTCCGGTTGTGTCGCTTCTTGTGACGAGAGCGAAAAACATGAGGCTGAAAAGCGGCCGGAATACGCTCTACAGCCGGCTGACAGATGCCGTGCTCGGCGTGAGCGACTGGATGTTCTCGGGACGCCAGGCGGCCTTTATTTCCTCTTATGAAGAGAAAGAGAAGGCATGGTTTATCCTTGAAAGCAAACGTCAGCGGTTTACGAGATGGCGTGATCTCGCCGCGCAATGCCTCGTCGGCGGCTTCATATTGATCATGCTGTTCTGGACGGCGGGTCAGTATGCGGACGGCAGCATCGCCAACACGATGATCGCGGCCTTTGTGCTTGTCGTATTTCCATTGACGGAGGCGTTTCTGCCCCTTTCGGATGCGCTGACGGAAGTGCCTTCTTATCAGGATTCCATCAAAAGAATGAGTAAGGCGGCTCCGGAGTTGCGAAGTCATGAGGTGAAGCAGACCGATGAGAAACTGGATGTATCTGATGTGACACTTACATTTGATAACGTGACGTTTTCTTATGATCAGCACAGTCATGTGCTTGACCGTTTTTCCTTCACTCTCCGCCAGGGGGAAAAAATGGCGCTGCTCGGCAGGAGCGGCTCCGGTAAGTCGACCTCTCTCGCTTTAATTGAAGGCGCCTTAGTTCCCGATTCGGGCAAGGTGATGCTGAACGGGCTGGAAACTGCGGCCGTGCAGGAGCAGATTTCCTCAGCGGTGGCCGTTTTGAATCAGAAACCTCATCTCTTTAACACGAGCATTATGAACAATATCCGGCTCGGAAACGGCAAGGCGAGTGATGAAGATGTTAAGCGTGCGGCTCGGCAAGTGAAGCTGCATGATTATATTGAATCACTGCCTGACGGATATGAAACGTCCGTGCAGGAGACGGGGATTCGTTTTTCAGGCGGGGAACGGCAGCGGATCGCGCTTGCCCGTATTCTGCTCCAAGACACGCCGGTCATTATCCTTGATGAACCGACGGTCGGCCTTGATGCGGTCACTGAACGTGAATTGCTTGATACGATTTTTGATGTTTTTAAAGAGAAAACGATCCTCTGGATTACACACCATTTAGCGGGTGTGGAAACAGCTGATAAAATCGTCTTTTTAGAAAATGGAAAAGCAGAAATGGAAGGAACCCATCAAGAGCTGCTTGCAGAAAACGAACGGTACCGGAAGCTTTACCGTCTTGATGTTCCGATCAGAACATAAACAGCCGCAAACGAGCGGCTGTTTTTTTTGGGCGGTTTAAAATCTCTTCTTGTTTGGAATATAAATAGGAGACAGAAGAGGAGGTACAGAGATGAATATAATGGATTGGACGGAACAGGATGTGAAAGATACGCTGCCGAAACGGGAGGCGGACAGCCATAAAGGAACGTTCGGGACGGCGTTATTGCTGGCCGGGAGCGATGACATGCCGGGAGCCGCCCTTCTGGCCGGATTGGGTGCGATGAGAAGCGGTGTCGGCAAGCTCGTCATCGGTACATCGGCAGGCGTCATTCCGCTTATCGTCCCGGTGCTGCCGGAAGCCACGTACTGGCGGGACGGCTGGAAAAAAGCCGCGGCGGGCCAGCCCGGGGAAACCGTCCGGGCCGCTGCCATCGGGCCGGGCCTTCCCCAAACAGACGAAGTGCAGCAGGCGGCTGATCAGCTGCTTTCTGGCGATTATCCCGTCATACTGGACGCGGGCGCCATTACGAAAAGAACCTATTCAAAGAGGAAAGCTCCCGTGATCTTGACGCCTCATCCCGGCGAATTTTCCAGAATGACAGGCCTTCCGATTCAAGAGATTCAGCAGAACAGAGCGGAATATGCCGCGGAATGGGCGGAGCGGCTTCATGTCACGATTGTCCTGAAAGGAAACGAAACCATTATCGCTTTTCCCGACGGGGAATGCCGCAGGAATACAACCGGAAACGGCGCGCTTGCAAAAGGCGGGACCGGCGACACGCTGACGGGAATGATTCTCGGCATGCTGTGCTGTCATCAAGACCCGAAGCATGCCGTATTGAACGCCGTCCGCCTTCACGGCGAATGTGCGGAAGTATGGACGAAAGAGCGCTCCGCCCATACCTTATTGGCGCACGAACTTTCTGAACTGCTGCCGCGTGTATGGAAGGAATATGAATAAAGAAAAGGCGTCTTCATAGGGAAGGCGCCTCTTTTTGTTTTACCCTTGATTTCATCAGGACATAATACAGCAGCGACGGAACGGCCAGGCCGATGACCCAGGCAATGTCGCCTCCGCCGAATATTTCAGCGAGCGGCCCGATGTAAAAGGAGGTATTGATGAACGGGATTTCTAATATAATCGACAAAACGAAGGCGGCCGCTGTAATCCAATTGACCCTGCCGTATTGCCCGTTGACGTCAAACATCGATTTGACGTGGTATTTTCCGCGGCGGATAAAATAGTAATCCACGAGGTTGATCGCCGTCCATGGAATTAAGAAATAACTGATGAAAAAGATGAAATTTAAAAACAGTTCCATGAAATTGCTTTGGCCCAAGAGACTTAATACAGTACCCGCTGCCGTCACACAAAGGATCATTACCACTCTCGTTTTCGGCGTCACCTTCAGTTTTAAAAACGGCTCCAAGGTAGTCGTGGTTGACATAAAGGCTCCGTATAAATTAAAGACGTTGATCGCCATTTGCCCGAACAGGACGATGATCAGCATAATAAAGGAAAACGGACCGAACAATCGGACAATCTCATTTCCCGCATTAGCGGTAAATTCCGGGAGCGCCGTCGTCAAAATGGCGCCGAGAAGCATCATCCAGATGGAACTGACTGACGTACCTGCATAGCTGTACCAAAAAGTATGCGATGCCGGTGTTTTGACCGGCAGATAACGGGAATAATCTGCGACATATGGCGCGTATGCCAGCTGCCATGTGGCCACCGCGCTGACCGCCACTAGAAAAACAGGCAGATCTAATGAGCCGGGCACCCAGCTTCCTGAAGGAATCGGCAGTTGAAAAATAAGAATCGTTGCAGCAAAAAAAACGGCAAAGGAGGTCCAAGAGAGGATTTTCTGCATTTTGTGAATCAGATCATGACCGTAGATCGTGAGTAAAAAACAGATGGCGCTTAAGCCGATAATACACCATGAAGCCGGAATCGGGACAAAGCTGCTCAGTGTACCGGCTGCGAGAATCGTACTGCTCGCAAAGAAGCCCAGGTAGATAAACATGACCAAAAAGAGGGGCAGAATCGCTCCGATCACGCCGAATTGCGCGCGGCTTTGAATCATTTGCGGAATTCCGAGCTGAGGTCCTTGTGCGGAATGAGACGCCATAAAGATTGCGCCGATAAAGGTTCCGATCACAATGGCGGCGATACTCCAAAAGAGATCGAGTCCCATTGTAACAGGCAGTGTGCCTGTGACTAACGTCGTAATATGCATATTCGCCCCGAACCAGACGGGGAATAAATCTTTGGCCTTTCCGTGTCTTTCGTCATGCGGAATATGTTCAATCGTTCGCCTTTCTACTTTCAATAGATAATCTCCTCCGTATGTTCTTCTTTAACATAAAGACATAGCTTAACAGATTGACCTGCCGTTTACAAATTCCAGCATACAGGAAAAACATTGTAAAGCCCCGCTGACAGCCGTTCAAAGTTTTTTTGAAAAACGGTACAAACACTGCCGCCAAAACGATTTGCCAGAGTTTAAAAGGCATGGATATGATTACGGACTAATATGTATGAAGGAGAAATGTGTCAATCTTTTGACGAATGGAGCCATTATTCGTTAAGCTGAAAGAATAGTTTACTTTGTGTAAATTTCATTAATGAAAAGGGGATTGATGATATGTGTACAAGTCTTACATTGAAAACGACAGACGGTAATCACCTATTGGCGCGAACGATGGATTTTGCATTTCAGCTCGGTACGGACGTCGTGCTTTACCCTCGTCAGTACAGCTGGAAAAGCGAAGCTGACGGCAGGATGCATAAGACGAAATACGCATTTATCGGCATGGGGAGAAATCTCGGCAATGTTCTGTTTGCCGACGGTGTAAATGAAAAAGGGCTGTCGTGTGCGACGCTGTATTTTCCGGGCTTTGCGGGATACGAGAAAGCGGAACGGGAGGGAACCTGTCACATCGCTCCTCATGAGTTTGTCACCTGGGCCTTATCAAACTGTGAATCTCTTGAAGACATAAAGGAAAAGCTCTCAATGCTGACGATTGTAGAGAAGAAGTTAATGTTATTGGATACGGTGCTGCCTCTTCATTGGATTTTATCAGACCGCACGGGCGGCTGCATTGTCATCGAGCCGACACCGGAGGGAATGAAAGTATATGACAACAAACCCGGAGTGATGACCAACAGTCCGGAATTCCCTTGGCATGTGACCAATCTGCGCCATTATATCGGAATCAGGCCGCAGCAGTCAGAAAGCAAAACATTGGGCGGAATGACATTAACCGCTTTCGGCCAAGGATCTGGAACGATCGGCCTTCCCGGTGATTACACGCCGCCATCCCGGTTCATCAGAGCCGCTTATCTGAAAGAGCATTTAGAGCCTGCCGCCCATGAAACGGATGGCGTTACGGCCGCTTTTCACGTGCTGTCCAATGTGAATATTCCAAAAGGCGCGGTGATCACAGAGGAGAATGAAATTGATTATACGCAGTATACGTCGGTCATGTGCTGTGACACCGGAAACTACTACTTTCATCTGTACGACAACCGGCAGATTCACAAAGTAAGTTTATTCCATGAAGATCTTGACCGTCCGGAGCCGAAAGTATTTGCGGCCGCGGCGGAGCAGAATATACAGGAGCTGAATTAGCTCAAAAAAAACAGGACGCGATTGTCCTGTTTTTTTATTTAATACGGATCAGACGGATGGCTTTCCTGTTCAGCCTGTTTTGCGGCTTGTGCCGTATCAGTAGTGCCGATCGGCCCGCCGCTGCTGCTTTCGGAGGCTTTTTTCAGCCCTTCCGCAACACGTTTTCCGTAGTCCGGATCTGCTTTTGTGAAATTCTCAATCATTTGATCCTGAATGTCTTTCCGGCAGGAAGAAAGCGTATTGACCAGGTTTGTGATCAATTCGTGCCGTTCAAATTCCGAAAATCTGCGGTATGTTTCTCCGGCCTGGCCGAAATTATTCGGCCGGTCGATCGCTTCCCGCTTCACATCGCCTACGACATGAGGTGTATGGTCTTTCCCATCCTGCTTTGCTTCGGTGAGTCCTCCCATAATGGACGGCTCATAGTTGACGTGCGGGTTTTGTCCTTCTGCCCGATCGACACGATACTGCATTTGCCCGCCTTCCTGGTTGGTGGCGACATGCTTTTTCGGCGAGTTGATCGGAAGCTGCAGGTAATTTGCGCCGACGCGGTACCGCTGGGTATCTGAATAGGCGAATGTCCGCCCCTGAAGTAATTTGTCATCTGAAAAATCAAGGCCGTCCACAAGCACGCCCGTTCCGAATGATGCTTGTTCCACCTCGGCATGGTAGTTTTCCGGGTTTTTGTTCAGAACCAATTTACCGATCGGCTTCCAAGTGAAATCGTCTTTATACCACAGCTTGGTCGGATCAAGCGGATCAAAATCCAGCTCGGGGTGCTCGTCATCAGTCATGATTTGCGCATACACTTCCCATTCAGGATAATCGCCTTTTTCAATCGCTTCATACAAATCCTGTGTCGCATGGTTAAAGTTTTTCCCCTGAAT
Organism: Bacillus sp. MT(2024); assembly: GCF_036362845.1. Taxonomy (NCBI): domain Bacteria; kingdom Bacillati; phylum Bacillota; class Bacilli; order Caryophanales; family Bacillaceae; genus Bacillus; species Bacillus sp. MT(2024). The sequence continues at coordinate 3,795,694 of NZ_CP143632.1, read as the reverse complement.
CTCTTCCGCTTCCTTCTGTGTCAGGTTGCGGATGCCCTGTTTCGGTTCAAAGTGATATTTGACGAGCACGGCTTTTCCTTCTTCATTGACCCATTTGTAGGCATGGACGCCTGAGCCCTGCATCTGCCGGTAGTTGGCCGGGATGCCCCACGGCGAAAACAAGAAAGTGATCATATGAGTCGCTTCCGGTGATTGGGAAATGAAGTCGAAAATACGCTCGCCGTCCTGAATGTTCGTAACGGGATCAGGCTGAAATGCGTGCACAAGATCCGGGAACTTCAGCGGATCACGGATAAAAAAGATTTTCAGGTTGTTGCCGACCAGATCCCAGTTGCCGTCTTCGGTATAAAGCTTAACGGCAAAACCCCGGGGATCACGCAATGTTTCCGGGGAATGCTTCCCGTGGTTGACGGTAGAAAACCGCACAAACGCCGGAGTTTTCGTTCCTTTCTTTTGAAACACTTTCGCTCTTGTATATTTAGAAATCTCCTCGTCTCCAAAACTTCCGTACGCCTCAAAGTATCCGTGTGCGCCGGCGCCGCGCGCGTGAACGACGCGCTCGGGAATCCGTTCGCGGTCAAAGTGGCTGATTTTCTCCAAAAAATCATAATTCTCCAATGTCGTCGGTCCTCTATTGCCGACTGTCCTGACATTCTGGTTGTCAGTGACCGGATGGCCCTGCCGGTTTGTCAGCGTGTCTTCTGACTCGCCTTTACCGGTCGTCTTACTGGAAAGCGTTTCTTCGCTGTTTTTGTTATTTTCCATTGTTGAACCCTCCTTTTTGAACGGTAACAATATGCCCAGCAGAGCCGTTTTTTAAAACCGATTTTCAAAAGAAGCGGTTATTCCGCGATCGGCGTCAAGGACCCGCCGTTCCATATTTCGCCCTTGTTCAGCGTCCAGCTGTTTTGATAAAGGCTTTGCGCGCCTTGATTGGCCGCCGGACTTAATTGTTCATCCCATGTCAAAAAGTACGTGGTCTGAGGGTATTTTTGCCTGATCGCATTAATAAAAGCAGCATAATCAAAGCTTCCGATATTGCCGGACGGACCGGTTTCGGCAAAGGCAAACGGTTTTTTCAGAGACAGCATTTCATCATAGCCTGATATCGCATACGGATCAGTGAAGTAAGCGTCCAGACCGGTAATATCCACATAAGATGAGCCTGGGTAGAAGTCTGTTTTAAAGTCTCTGTTGGCATCCGGCGAATACACCCACAAAAGGTTATCCAATCCTCTTGTTTCTGTCATATAGCGGTATATCTTCTTGTAAAGCTCTTTGTACAGCGAGATTCTCTCCGTGTCTTTTTGGTTGTAGCCTGTCAGCCCCCACCAGAACCACTCGCCGTTCATTTCATGCAGCGGTCTGAACAGAACGGTGACGCCTTGATTTTTCAGCTGAGTAAGGCCGTCGGCGATTTTGCTGAGCAGCGCCTCAAGCCGTTTTCCTTCCACAGTTGAAGGGTCCAGGATGTTTTTGTACTGGCTGTTTGAGATGGCCGTTTTATAGTTTCCGGATGGAAAGGCCGGATTTGCGAGATGCAGGCTGACCTGAGGGAGGCCGCCGCTTTTCCAGTATGAGATTAAGCTGCTGTTGCAGCTGTAATCGATAGTATCGGTGATATCCGCTGTTTCCAGCCACCCTCTCCCATAGTCACAGCCGTAGATGGCGGGAGACTGTCCCGTCGCGTTTTTCAAGCGGTTTTCCTCTGTCATTGAAAAAGTGACATCGCTGTAGCCGCCGAACGCTCCGGACATGACCCTGTTTTCTGAACGGTTGGGCAGGTGCGCCAGCCAGTTCATGATATCTTTTGTCGTCTGCTGGGCATTTGGGTTGACGGGATAAACGGTGTGAGCCGATATCGGACTGGCGGCTCCTAAGAGTAATAAAACGATAGACAGGCAGACTGCTAACTTTTTAAGCATATAAAAGACCTCCTGATTTTTAAGATGATGAAGGATGTGAAACGATAACCTCACAATCTCCTTCTATAACAAAATCTCCGGAATCCGCCGGCATGATAAAGTGATCGCCTTTGTGAACGGGGCATCCATCCAGTTCTCCGCGTCCTTTAATGACGCTTGCGAGTAAATACCGGCCGGGTGCGGGGAATGATGCTTTCCCGCTCACATCCCATTGATAAACTGAAAAGAAAGGTGTTTCGGCGAGTATCGTAATAAGAGCATCTCCGATCCGATGCTTTGTGCTTTTTACATTTTCATCGGTATGGGGAATGTCTGTTACGTCAATTGCTTTCTCAAGATGAAGCTCGCGTTTATTCCCGTTCCCATCCGTCCGGTCATAGTCGTAAAGCCGGTAGGTGGCATCAGAGCTTTGCTGGATTTCAAGAACGAGCGAACCTTCACATAAAGCATGCAGTGTGCCGCTCGGGACATAGAAAAAGTCGCCGGGCTTAATGGGGATGCGGCGGAGCAGGTGATCCCACTCGTTTCGTTCAATGAGCCGAACGAAATCTTCTTTTGTTTGGGCGCGGTGCCCTAAAATGAGCTCTGCGTCTTTTTTGCAGTCCAACACGTACCAGCATTCCGTTTTTCCGAGTTCTCCGTTTTCATGCCGATGTGCATATGCGTCATCCGGATGAACCTGCACGGATAAGTCCATATTTGCGTCAAGAATTTTTGTGAGCAGGGGAAAAGCGTCTTCTTTCGGATGTCCGAACAGGTCAGGGTGTTCATTCCAGAGACGGTGTAATGATGTTCCGGAAAAAGGCCCGTTCCGCACGATGGATGTACCGTGCGGATGAGCTGAAATCGCCCAGCACTCTCCCGTCCGCTCAGAAGGAATCTCATACCCGAATGTATCGCGCAGCTTCGTCCCGCCCCATAATCTTTCTTTAAAAACCGGTTCCAAAAATAAGAGTTTCGTCATTTTCCCGCCTCCCGGTTTGCCGTCTCTAATGCGCGCTCCGCCAATACGAGCGAACCGGCCGCGCCGGAGTGAATCCCTAATTGAGGGGGAACGATGAAGTGTTCAATGTCGGGCAGGTCAATATATTGATTCAGCCGCTTTTTCACGTGCTGACGGATATAAGAGAACAGCTGATGCTGCTTCATGACGCCCCCGCCGAGAATGATCTTTTCAGGCGAAAGTATGAGAATATACTGCACAAGCGCTTCAGCAATATAAAAGCCCTCAAGCTCCCACACTTCCTGCTGATCCGCCAGCAGATATGCTTTTTTCCCCCAGCGTTTCTCAATGGCGGGGCCTGCCGCGAGGCCTTCCAGGCAATCTGTATGGTAAGGACAATTGCCTTTGTAGCCGTCGTCCGGGTGTCTTCTGACATAAATGTGGCCCATTTCAGGATGAGACAGCCCTTGAACAAATCTGCCGTTCATGATGGCGCCCGCTCCGATGCCAGTGCCGACCGTCAAATAGAGGCAGCTGTCCGCGTTTTTGGCCGCGCCGAAAGAAGCTTCTCCGAGCGCCGCCGCATTAACGTCGGTGGTGAAGCCTGCGGGAATATCCAGAGCGCTTTTGATCGTTTGAAGAATAGGGCAGTTCCGCCAGGCTGTCTTCGGCGTCGCGGTGATGCACCCGTATGTTTGACTGTCGGGACGGATGTCAATCGGTCCGAACGACCCGATGCCGATGGCTTCTATCGGGAAATCTTTAAAGTAACGGATGACCTGTCTGAGTGTGTCATCCGGTTCTCCCGTCGGAAACTCCGCTCTGTCCAGAATGGTTCCGTCTTTTTGTCCGGCGGCACAGACAAATTTCGTGCCGCCGGCTTCAATACCTCCAAGCATGGCCGTACCTCCTCATCTGTTAAAATCCGTTTTGATCGGAAACGGCTTTGAACCAGCGGCCGCTTTTTTTGACGGTCCGTTCGCCCCCGTTTTCCAGATTGACAGATACAAAGCCATAGCGGTTTTTATAAGCATTTGTCCAAGACCAGTTGTCCATGAAAGTCCAAAGATGATAGCCTTTAACATTTGAACCTTCTCCGATGGCCCGATGCACCCATTTGAGATGTTCCTGGATAAATTCAATCCTGTAATCATCCTGAATGATGCCGTTTTCATCGCGGAAGCGTTCCTCGCCTTCAACTCCCATGCCGTTCTCGGAAATAAAACATTCGATATTTCCGTAATGTTCTCTGAGATTGGTGAGAATGTCATAGATTCCTTTTTCGTAAATTTCCCACCCGCGGTGAGGGTTCATTTTCCGTCCGGGCATGACGTACGGATCGAAGAAACGCTCAGGCAGGAAAGGGGCATGCGGATTCGGAACATGTTCTTTTGCCTTGACGCGTCTCGGCTGGTAGTAGTTCACGCCTAACAGGTCAACCGTATGCTCCTGAATGAGGCGGAGATCTTCTTTCTCATAACGCGGCAGAAAGCCTTCCGCCTTGAGAATCTCGACAAGCTCCTCAGGAAATTCGCCCTTTACGGCGGGATCTAAAAATGAGCGGTTGAAAAAGGCATCGGCAATCCGGGATGCTTTCAGATCTTCAGGATGTGAGCTTCTCGGATAAGAAGGGGTGAGATTCAGAATGATTCCGATTTGTCCGTCCTGTTTCAATTCTCTGTAGGCTTTGACAGCCCTTGCATTCGACAGCAGGGTATGGAAGCCGGCCTGCACCGCTTCTTGAAAATTAACGTGATTCGGGTAGTGAAAGTCGTATAAGTAGCCGCCTTCAATCGGCACAATCGGCTCGTTGTGAGTGAACCATTTTTTCACTTTGTCACCGAATAGCGAAAAGCAGGTTTTGGCGTAATGTTCAAACGCGTAAACGGTGTCCCGGCTGACCCAGCCTCCCTTACGCTGAAGGGCAAGCGGCATGTCGAAGTGGAACAAATTGACAAACGGCTCAATGCGATGGGCAAGCATTTCATCGATGACGTCCTGATAAAACGCGACCGCTTTCTGATTGACCTCGTCAGTTCCGTCCGGAATCAATCTTGACCAGGAAATAGACAGCCGGAAGGAGTTGTGGCCGATTTCTTTCATCAGCCGGATATCCTCCTTGTATTGATCATAAAAACGTGACGTGTCGCCGGGGCCGACGCCGTTAAAAAAACGGCTCGGCTCTTTTTCATACCAGTAATCCCATATGTTTTGGCTTTTTCCGTCTCTGTCAGCGGCGCCTTCTGTTTGGGTGGCGGAGGCGGAAGACCCCCACCAGAATCCTTCCGGAAAACGATATTGAATATTTGATTCAGTCAATTGATTTCTCTCCCTTACTGCGATTTTGATTACATACTCATGCTGTCATCCCGGGCATGCTGCTCGGTCTCGGCTTCTTTTTCCTTTGCCATATTTAATTTGTCCAGCGCTTTAAGAAACGGGAACCAGATGACAAAGACAATACAGAGGTTGACCAGCTGCATAATGCCGCCCATGACGGAATTGGTCGCCATAATCCCGTTAATGAAAAGGGGGACGGTCCAGGGCACGGTCACGCCGGTAGGAGGGGGCACGATCCCCGCCGACATGGCCAGATAGGTGACGAGCGTGACAACCATCGGCGCGATCACCCACGGAATGATAATGATCGGGTTCATCACGATCGGCAAACCGAAAATAACCGGCTCATTGACGTTGAAAATACCTGGCGCGAGACCGAGTTTGGATATCTGTTTCATCTGTTTGCTTTTCATAAAAAGCAAGATGGTGATCACTATGGCCAATGTCATTCCGGTTCCGCCCATTCCGACGGTGTAAATCTCCATAAACGGCTTAGAAATAATATGGGGAATCTCTTTTCCCGCTGTATACGCAGCCAAATTTTCGACCTGTAATGTATTCCAGATCGGGTCCATCACGGAATTGATAATGATCTGTCCGTGAAGTCCGAAAAACCATAAAATCTGAATAAAGAAAACAGCGATTAATGTAGGAATGATGCCGCTTCCAAGTCCGACAAGCGGGGCTTGAACCGTATGATAAATGACATCATGCAGATTGGTGTGAAAGATCTGGGTGACAGCCGCATTGATCAAGAGGAAGACGGTAAGCGTGATAAAAGCCGGAATCAATGCGGCGAACGATTTAGCAACAGCCGGAGGAACACCGGCAGGCATCTTAATCGTTAAGTTTCTCTGGACGATTCTTCTGTAGATTTCACCTGACAAAAACGCGGTCATCATGCCGAGAAACATTCCTTTTGCACCAAGCCGGTCAACCGGAATGACGCCTGCGACCGCTTTGCCCGTTTCCGGCTCTAAGACGAAAGGGGTGAGCAGCAGAAAAGAAACCAATGCGATCGCTCCGCCGAATACGGCCTCCACTTCGTAGCTTTTGGAAAGGTAATAGCCGATCCCGAAGACGACAAAAATAGACATAATCCCCATCGTCGCCGTTGAAGCGCCGCCAAATCCGGATTGAAAGACAGACAGGGCGGAGCTGCTCATGATTTTGTTTAAAAACGGCAGGTTCGTCAGCACGACGAACACCGAACCGAAAATGGTCAGCGGAAACGCCAGCATAAAAGCATCCCGTAAAACTTGCAAATAGCGGTTATTGTTTAATTTGCCCGCGATCGGAACAAGGAATTGGCTGATTTTCTCAAACACGTCTTCACCCCCGGCTTTTTATAAATTTTTTGATTGAAATAAGTCGAGCATTTCTTTGACGAGCTCTTTCATTGAAAGCGCTGACATTAAGTGATCTTCAGCATGCATAAAAAGCAGAGAGACATCCGTTTTGGCGCCGCCGGCTTCTTTTTGAATCATCTGAAAATGGATGTCGTGCGCTTTTCCCAGTTCTTCTTCAGCCTTTGTCAGAAAGGTGTCTGACTCATCTGGCCGGCCGTCTTTATAAGCGCGTATCGATTGAATAATACAGCTGCGGGCATTGCCGCTGTGAAGAATCAGCTGAAAACTGATCTGTTCATCCGTGTACGTTTCCATGCTTATCGCCTCCTTTATTTGTTCTCTATCAAGGCAACGGCCTGTTCGTATGCTTTTTTGCCGTCTCCCATGCCGTATGCCATCATATCAATCACATCAACGGTGATGTGAAGCGGGTCCGCCTCTTTTTGAAGCTCGCCTTTTAAAAAACTCATCTGCGGGCCGATCAGTACGACATCTGCGTCTTTCATCGCTTCTTTTGCTTTATCCTGTCCGACTGCCCAAATCTCGGCCTCCTCACCGATGGAGCTGGCGTAATTCTGCATTTTCGTGACAAGAAGGCTGGTGGACATGCCTGAGCTGCAGGCTAATAAAATTCTTTTCATGAGGAATCCCTTCTTTCATAAAGTTAAAACGTTTTCATGAATATTATAATCTTTTGAAATTAAATGTCTATGCTTTTAAAATATAAAAGTTTAACTTTTCGGATTTTTGACACAAAAAAACCTTTTAAGATTCAACTTAAAAGGTTTTTCATCTCAAGCGAGCCATAACAGCCATAAATAAAGTCCGATCAGGGTGATGAATAACGTCGGAATGGTTAATATCAGACCTGTTTTGAAATACATTCCCCAGGAAATTTTCACGTTTTTCCGGCTCAGCACGTGGAGCCATAACAATGTCGCCAGCGACCCGATCGGCGTGATTTTCGGCCCGAGGTCAGAACCGATAACATTCGCGTAAATCAGTGCTTCTCTCATCAGCCCGTGAGTGTCCGTTCCGCTGATGGCTATGGCGTCAATCATCACCGTCGGCAGGTTATTCATAACGGAGGAGAGGATCGCAGCGATAAAACCCATTCCGAGTGTGCCCGCAAACAACCCGTGATCCGCCGCTTTCTGAATAAGCTGAGAAAGAAGATCCGTCAGTCCGGCATTCCGCAAGCCGTACACGACAACATACATGCCGACAGAAAAAAACACGATGGCCCACGGGGCGTCCTTGATGACTTGTTTCGCAGGGACGGCGGGGCTTCGCTGCGCCAGAATGAGAAAAATGACCGCGATGGAACCGGCAACGAAGGAAACGGGTATCGACAGCAGCGCGCTGACGAAATACCCGATCAATAAAACGGCCAGCACAGCCCATGATAACCGGAAAAGGCGCTCATCCTTAATGGCGGATGCAGGATGTTTCACAAGGCTGGTGTCAAACCGTTTCGGAATGTTTTTTCTGAAATAGAGATACAGCACCAAAATGCTTGCCGCCAAAGAAAAGAGGTTGGGCACCAGCATGCGTGATGCATATTCAATGTATCCGATATGAAAGTAATCGGCGGATACGATATTGACCAAATTGCTTACAACGAGCGGGAGCGAGGTGGTGTCGGCGATGAATCCTCCGGCGATAATAAACGGAAAAACCAGTTTTTCAGGTAAATTCAAAGCCCGCACCATCGCCAGTACGATCGGCGTCAAAATGAGCGCCGCTCCGTCATTGGCAAACAGGGCGGAGACAACAGCCCCTAAGACCGACACATAGAGAAACATCCGCAGCCCGCTGCCTTTGGCCGCCATGGCCATATGCAGCGCGGCCCACTCAAAAAAACCGATACTGTCAAGAATTAATGAAATGATAATAATGGCGATAAAGGCGAGTGTCGCATTCCAGACGATCCCCGTCACTTCCGCGATATCGTGCAGGCTGACTGCTCCGGCGATCAAAGCGAGGACCGCTCCGCCGCAGGCAGACCAGCCGATTGATATATGTTTCGGCTGCCATATGACAAACACAAGTGTCAGCACAAAAATCAGCGCTGATAAAACCGCAACTCCCAAGAATATATCCCCCTTACCGGCATGTAACAGTGACTTCTTTTTGCCGCAATGTCTGTAAAACTTCGTCCTTTTCATCTATCTGCTGCAGAATCGAGCAAACCAGCGCGTATTTCGGTCCGGACGGATGAATGGCATAGTACCGCCATTGGCCCTCGCGTCTTTCCCGCACAAGGCCGGCGTTCTTTAATTTCCGCAAGTGCTGGCTGATGCCGGGCTGACTTATATGAAAAATAGCCGTCAGCTCGCAGACACAATATTCCTTATCCTCCAGAAGCTTCAGCATCAAAAGCCTCGTCGGGTCGCTTAGAAGTTTGAGGCACTGGCTGATCCCTTCGGAACTTAAAGCATTATGCCGCCGTTCCATGCGCTCACTCCTTTTTTACACTATTATATAAGCAGATATTTATATAAGTAAACGGCAATATAAAAAAAGCCGGTCTTGCACTTTTCGCAAAACCGGCTCATGTTTATTTTTGGAACAGTTTTTTCGCTTCATCCATTGCTAATTTATTTCCCAGTGCCGAATAATCAAGCCAAGGCTGATCGGCAATTTTATAGACATGGTTTGCTTTCACGGCCTTAAGCCCTTTCCATACAGCGCTTTTTTGCAATTCTTTATAGGCTTGCTGTGACTTGTCGTCTCTGTTAACGACCACGAAAATCGCATCCGCGTTGTAATCAGGCAGCACTTCTTGAGAAATGACTTCATAAGGGCGGGAGGTGTTCATTTCTTTAATGCCGTCAGCCGGTTTCAGCTTCAGATCGTCAAACAGAATCGGTCCCATCGGGCGGCGTGTGCTGAAGACGCGAAGCTCTTTTGCGTTCACGCGGATCGCCATGACTTTGGCGTTTTTCCCTAATTCCTTATTCATCATGGATCTGACTTGTTTTGTTTCATCTTCGTAATCTTGAATAAATGTTTTCGCTTCTTTTTCACGGTTGACGATTTTTCCGATGTCTTTTAAATGATCGCGCCATGTGCCTTTATCAAGGTCGAAAACGTGTGTGTTTCCGATTTTCTTGTATTTTGACACATCTTTTCCCGCAAATTCTTTATCAAGATAAATGTTGTCTGGATTCAGCTCAAGTAAAGCTTCCATATCCGGGTCTGATGCAGGTCCGAGTTTTTTCGTGTCTTTCAGCTGATTTTTCACATGAGGGAGAAAATCTTTTAATTCTCCGCCCACGACGGAACCGGCAGGTGTAACGCCGAGAGCCAGCAGATCATTTGTCAGGTGAATGGACATCGAAGCGATTTTATGATCGCCGGATTTCTTTTTTGACTCCGGCTGTGATGAATCGGATTGGCAGGCAGCCAGTAAGAAAATACACATGAAACTGATGAGCGCAATTGTTTTTTTCATGGGAATACTCCTTGTTTTATGATTTGATTTTCATGACGAGATAGAGAAAATACGGCGCGCCGATGGCTGCCGCAACCACGCCGGCCGGAATGGCGTTCGGCTGAAACAAAGACCGGCCGATGGTGTCTGCCGCGACAAGAATGACAAGGCCGATTAATCCCGCAATCGGAATAATATGCTGATGCATGGTGCCGACGAGCCGTCTTGCCAAGTGAGGGGCGGCAAAGCCGATAAAGCCGATTCCGCCGGCCATCGCGACGCTCGCGCAGGACAAGCCGACCGCTATGGCGATCAGCATGATCCTTTTTCTCTGCACGTGTGCGCCGAGCCCCGCGGCTGCCTGGTCACCGAGCATTAAAATATTCAAAGACCGGGCGTTCAGCCATGCAAGCGGTGCGAGAATGCCGATCCAGGGCAATAGCGACCACACGTGAATCCAATCTCTGCCCCAGACGTTTCCCACCAGCCAGCGGGAAGCGAATGTATAAGTTTCTTCATTCAGGCGCAGCGACATAAACAATGTAACGGCGCTGAAGCCCGCGGAAACGGCGATCCCGACCAACAGCATGCGGATCGTTAAAAAACCGTTCAGCCTGTCGTACGTAAGCACTACGATCAGCAGGGCGGCGAGTGTTCCGCCCGCAAACGTAAACAGCGGGATGAACATCGACGCCTGCGCCTCCAGGGAATGAAAGAATGTGATATACATCATCAAACCGAAGGAAGCGCCGGCATGCAGTCCGAGAATGCCCGGATCGGCAAGCGGATTTCGGGATACACCCTGCAAAATAGCGCCCGACACGCCTAAGCCGATACCGGCCAGCATCGTCACCAGAATCCGGGGGAGCCGGTAATCGAATAAAACGGTCGTGCTTTGAAACGTGCCGTATCCGAACAGCGTTTTTCCCACGGTGAGGGGAGAAAGCCGGAATGAGCCCGTATGCAGCCCGATCAGAATAATGCAAACGGCGATGACCAGCAGAACGAGACCTGCCGCCGCCGCTTTTTTTGTTTCTTTCTGCACTTTCATTTATAAGTCTCTCCCTTCCTTGCGGGCAATATAAAGAAAGAAAGGGACACCGACAAGTGCGACCATGATGCCTATCGCCAATTCTCTCGGGGGACTGACCGTGCGTGAGGCCAAGTCGGCCAAAATCAAAAGAATCGCCCCAAGCAACGCGGACATCGGAATAATCAGCCTGTACGTAACGCCGACGATCTTTCGCGCGATATGAGGAATGACCAGCCCGACAAAGCCGATCGCGCCGGCAGCGGAAACAGACACACCGGCAAGAACGACGGCGATCATTAATCCGGCGGCACGCGTCAGAGCCGTGTTCACCCCTAAATTCGCCGCCACGTCATTTCCCATTGAGAGAAGGGTGACGGACCGGCCCATGAATGTCGCGAGAATGATGAAGACCGCAATCACGGGAACAAGGACTTGTAAATGAGCCCACTTGATCCCTGACACCCCGCCGGCGTACCAGAAGGCCAAATCCTGGCTTAAATCGTAATAAATCGCCACACCGGTACTGAGTGAATGTAAGAGCGCGGCCACGACCGCCCCGGCAAGCGTCACCTTTAAAGGTGTCATGCTGCTTTTTCCCGCCGCACTGATAAAGAAAATCAAGCCGGTGCTTGCCAGTGCTCCCAAAAATGACATCACCATCAGCAGGGCATATGACAAATGAGGGAAAAAAGCAAAGCTGAGCGCAACAACAAACATGGCGCCCGCGTTTACGCCTAAGACACCCGAATCGGCAAGCGGATTTCTCGTGACACCCTGCATGAGGGCGCCGGCTGCGGCAAAAGCGGCTCCTGTAACGGCCGCGCCGAGCACTCTCGGAAGACGCAATTCATGAATGATCTGCTGGCCCGTTATGTTCGGATTGTAATCAGCAACAGCCGACCAAACCGTATGTAAAGTAATGTCTTTCGCGCCGAATGAGACGGCGAAAAAAATAGAAACAAGCAGCCCGACCACCGCGATCAGGAAGAAAACCCCGTTTTTTAAGATGCTGATCAGACGGCTTGCGGACGTGACAGAATCGCTCAAAAATCAATTCACCTACTTTTATGATCATTGTCCGGCATTTATTGAATATGAGAATCATTTTCATTTGAACCATCATATTATACCGGGCCGATTTTCAAAACGCAATAGAGTGTTCAACAATGATGCCCTTTTTTCTTTCATGTTTATATTGTAAAAAAGAAGTGAAAAACGTGAAAGAGGAAATCGCTATATTCAGAAAGGAGGGAGGCAAATGGCGGGAGAACGAAAGCCTTTGCCGATTGAATTTTACCAAAGGCCGTCAGTAGAGCTTGCCCCTTTATTGCTCGGCTGTCTCTTAGTAAAAGAGACGGATGAGGGAACGGCTTCAGGTTTTATCGTGGAAACGGAAGCTTATATGGGAGCGGATGACCGGGCGGCGCACAGCTTCGGCAACCGGCGCACGAAACGGACGGAAATTATGTTCCATGAGGCGGGCCGCATTTATACATACGTCATGCACACTCATACATTAATGAACGTCGTCGCCGCGGACATCGGCATTCCGCAGGCCGTGTTAATCAGGGCGGCGGAGCCTCATGAAGGACAGTTCCTGATGGAGAGCAGGAGACCGGGCAGACCCCCGAGAGAGTGGACAAACGGCCCGGGAAAACTGACGAAGGCGATGGGCATTTCAATGAACGACTACGGCGGCATGATCACGGAACCGCCGCTGTATATTACGGAGGGCTTTACGCCTGAACATATATCAACAGGCCCGAGAATCGGGATTGACAACAGCGGAGAAGCCCGGGATTATCCGTGGCGCTATTGGGTGACGGGGAACCGGTATGTCTCACGCTGACCATGTTTATAAACGCTGATAACAGGGGAAAGACAAGGTAAAAGAAAGGGGATTCAGACATTGAAAAAATTTTTCAAAACGATTATCAAATGGGCGCCCGTCATCTATCCGATCATCAGAAAAATCATAAAAGAACGGAAGGCATCTAAGCGGAACCGCATGTCCGCATCCCGAACAGCCGGCTGATCCGGCTGTTTTTTTTACGGGCTTGGCATCGGATTGCCGCATTGACTTGAAATCCTCCCCAGTATAGAATTTACATACATTTACCCCTTCCTCATTCTTTTTGCCCATTTTTCACGTCTGCATCTGATCTGATAGGAGGTTTTTCTCATGCTTCATGGGCGGCTTCGTGAACTTCTGCGCTTGCTTTTAGCTGCTGAAACACCGGTTACAAGCTCAGTCATCGCTGCAAATGTAAAGGTAACGACGCGGACGGTCCGCAATGACATAAAGGAACTGCAAACCATTGTAGAAAAACACGGCGCATCCATTCAATCTGTCAGAGGGAGCGGCTATAAGCTGCTGATCCGGAATGAGCAGCCGTTTAAAAACTGGCTTCAGGACAATTTCCAGCAGAACAGCACCGTGCCGATTTTTCCCGATGAACGGATAGATTACCTGATGAAAAGAATGCTTCTGGCCGACGGCTACCTCAAGCTGGATGACTTAGCGGAAGAACTGTTCATCAGTAAATCCACACTTCAATCTGATTTAAAAGAAGTCAAAAAACGGCTCCGCCCCTATGACATCATTTTGGAAACAAGGCCGAACTACGGCTTTAAGCTGCGCGGCGAAGAGCTCCGCCTCCGTTATTGTATGGCGGAATACTTAGTGGACGACCGCGAGCCCGAGCCTGATCTCCTGAGTGAAAAGGCCGGTATTCTGCCGAAAGACGACATTCATGTGATCCGCACAGCCATTATGAAGCAGGTTCGAAACCATAAGATCCCGCTTTCTTTCTTCGGCCTGAACAATCTCATCATCCATATCGCCATTGCCTGCAAACGAATCCGGACAGAAAACTATGTATCTCTCATTCCGGAAGATCTTCATGATATTAAGCTCGAAACAGAATATCAGTCAGCGGAAGCCATCGTAAAAGAGCTTGAATCGGCACTTTCGGTCACCTTTCCTGAACAGGAAACAGCCTATATCGCCATTCACCTGCTCGGGACAAAGCGCATGACCCAGTCACAAATGGAAGGAAAAGAGCTTACAAGGCTGATAGACGGGGAAACCAGCCGTTTGACGGAGGCCATGATTGAAGCCATTGAGCGGGAGCTGAAGCTCGGAATCACGGACGACAATGAGCTGAAAGCGGGTCTTGCGCTCCATATCAAGCCGGCGATTAACCGAAACCGGTACGGAATGAACCTGAGAAACCCGATGCTCTCCGCCATAAAGGAGAATTATCCGCTCGCATTTGAAGCGGGAGTGATTGCGGGAATCGTAATCAAGGAGCAAACCGGCATTGATATTCATGAAAATGAGATCGGATATTTGGCGCTTCATTTCGGAGCCGCCATTGAAAGGAGAAAGACGGAACGGCCGCCTAAACGCTGTCTGATTGTCTGTGCGTCCGGCGCCGGCAGCGCGCAGCTTTTAAGAGAAAAGCTCCGTTCCCGGTTCGCAAAGCGTATTGAAATCGTCGGAACGGCTGATTACTGCAGCCTTGACCAGCTTTCCTTTGAGTCGATTGATTTTGTGGTCAGCACCGTGCCGATCAAAAAAGACCTGCCTGTTCCCGTATTGAAGGTTCATACGCTGTTGGGCGGCGGGGATTTTACAAAAATCGACGCCATGCTGGAAGAAAAGCGGGAACAATTGAACTTTCTGAAACCGGAGCTGGTATTTTTGCAGCAGGATCTGGAGACGAAGGAGGACGTCATCCGTTTTCTCGGACAGCAGGTTGCAGAAGCCGGCCTCGCTTCTGATTCTCTGACCGATTCTATTTTTGAAAGGGAAGCGATTTCTCCTACGAGTTTCGGCAATCTTACGGCGATTCCGCACCCGCTCGTTCCGCAGACAGACACGACGTTTTGGGCGGTATGCACGCTGAAGAAGCCGATTGACTGGGCGGATAAGCGTGTCCAATTTGTCTGCCTGCTCTGCGTCGAGAAAGAAAGCAAAGCCGACCTCCAGCATATGTACAAATGGCTCGGCGGGATGTTGGATGATCCGGCCGCGGTAAGCCGTCTCTTAAAATGCACAACCTATCAGGAGGTTTTACGAGTATTCAGAGACAAACGATCAGCACCTTTTTTCCGTTAGCAGCGGAAAAAGCCTGAGTAGTTATGAAAGCGATTTCATAATATGATGGTACTAACATCGAGACATACAAAATATCAAACTTTCAGGAGGTCTTTTACATGAATATATTACTCGTTTGTGCAGCAGGGATGTCAACAAGCTTACTCGTCACCAAGATGGAAAAAAGCGCGCAGGAACAAGGAAAAGAATATAAAATCTGGGCGGTGTCAGGCGATTCAGTCAACCAGCATATTGATAAAGCGGACGTATTGCTGCTTGGGCCTCAAGTCCGTTATTTGCTTCCGCAGCTGAAAAAATTGGGTGAATCAAAAGGAGTGCCGGTTGAAGTCATCAATACCGTCCATTACGGCACTTGCAACGGAGCGGAGGTTCTGAAATCAGCGGAACAGCTCGGAAACGCATCGTAGAAAGGGGCGGGCCGTGTGAATAAGGTGAACCAGTTTTTAGAAGAGAAAGTCATGCCCATTGCCGGAAAAATTGCCTCCCAGCGGCATCTGCAAGCATTGCGTGACGGAATCATCCTCACCATGCCGCTTATCATCATCGGTTCGTTTTTTCTGATCATCGGCAACCTGCCGATTCCGGGATATGCGGATTTCATGGCAAAGACGTTCGGAAGCGCCTGGTCTCAAAAACTGCAATATCCGGTTGATGCGACCTTTGAAATCATGGGCCTTGTCGCCGCTTTCGGAATCGCCTACCGCCTGGCCGAAAAATACGGGGTGGACGCATTATCGGCCGGTGCGATATCTTTGGCGGCGTTTCTCTTGGCAACGCCGTACAAAGTTCCGTTTCTGCCTTCCGGCGCCAAAGAGGAAATCATGGTGGGCGGCGGCATCCCGCTGTCTCTCATGGGAAGCAAAGGGCTGTTTGTCGCGATGATCATCGCCATGCTGTCGACGGAAATTTACCGCCTGATCATCCAGCGGAATTTCGTCTTCAAAATGCCGGACGGCGTGCCTCCCGCGGTCAGCAAATCATTTGTCGCTTTAATTCCCGGCTTTGCCGTCATCTTTCTGATCTGGGGTGCGCGTTTAATTGTCGAAGCGACGCCGTTTGAAAGCCTTCATAACATTGTAAGCGTTGTACTGGGGACGCCGCTCTCGATTCTTGGGGGAAGTCTCGGCGGAAGCCTGGTAGCCGAAGCGGTTCAAATGCTCTTGTGGGCGTGCGGATTACACGGGGCGAACATTGTCGGCGGCGTCATGGCGCCGATCTGGTTCGGAGCGATGGATGCCAACCGGATTGCGTTTCAGGCGGGCGATGCGCTGCCGAATATTTTCACCCAGCAGTTCTTTGAAATCTGGATCAACATCGGCGGAAGCGGCGCGACACTGGCGCTCGTGGTCACCATGTTTCTCCGTTCGCGAAGCAAGCAGATGAAGCAGCTTGGGAAACTCGCCATCGGGCCGGCTGTCTTTAATATTAATGAGCCGATTATTTTCGGAATGCCGATCGTCATGAACCCGATGCTTCTCATTCCGTTCATTATCACACCGCTTGTCACACTGGTCTTTACCTATATCGGCATGAGCACTGGCCTCGTCGCCAAACCTGCCGGCATTGCCGTCCCATGGACGATGCCGCCGATTTTCTCCGGCTATCTTGCCACGGGCGGAAAAATATCAGGGGCTGTCATGCAGGCGATTAATATCATCACAGCCTTTATCGTGTACTATCCGTTCTTCAGAATGTGGGATTCGCAAAAGCTGAAAGAAGAAAACGAACTTGAACAATCGCAGGCGCCAGCCGTACAGGGAGACGAAAAAGCCGTGCTGTAGAGAAAGGGAGTGAAACACATGAATGAAAAAATGGAACAGACCATTTTTCAGATCATCCTGCATGGCGGCAACGGAAGAAGCGCATCAATGGAAGCCATTGCCGCCGCAAAGCGGGGGGACAGAGCCATGGCCGAGGAAAAGCTTCAGGAAGCCGCAAGGGAACTGACAGAAGCCCATCATTACCAGACAGAATTGATCCAAAATGAAGCCGGCGGAGAAAAAACAGACATGACGCTTTTAATGGTGCATGCGCAAGATCATTTAATGAATGCCATGACCGTGAAAGACTTGGCCGTTGAGTTAGTCGAAATTTACGAAAAAGTGAGTCTGCAAGGGGGAGCAAAAATATGACAAAAGGAATTAAAATTGTAACAATCGGCGGAGGTTCAAGCTATACACCGGAGCTTGTGGAAGGCATCATTAAGCGCTATGAGGAACTGCCTGTCAGAGAATTATGGCTCGTCGACATTCCCGAAGGCGAGAAAAAACTCAATATCGTCGGCACGCTTGCAAAACGCATGGTCGAAAAAGCGGGCGTTCCGATAGAGATTCACCTGACGCTTGACCGGAGAGAAGCTTTGAAGGATGCTGATTTCGTAACGACTCAATTCCGCGTCGGTCTCCTTGAGGCCCGCGCCAAAGACGAACGGATTCCGTTAAAATACGGCGTAATCGGCCAGGAGACAAACGGTCCGGGCGGTTTATTCAAAGGGCTGCGCACCATCCCGGTTATTCTGGAAATCGCGAAAGACATCGAAGAGTTTTGCCCGAATGCATGGCTTGTGAATTTCACAAACCCTGCCGGCATGGTTACCGAGGCCTTGCTCCGCTACTCGAATCTCACAAAAGTCGTCGGCCTCTGCAATGTGCCGATCGGCATTAAAATGGGCGTCGCAAAAGCATTGGATGTGGATGTCAGCCGGATCGAAGTGCAGTTTGCCGGACTGAATCACATGGTCTTCGGATTAGATGTTTTCTTAGACGGCGTCAGTGTGAAAGATCAAGTCATCGAAGCGATGGGAGACCCGGAAAACGCCATGACGATGAAAAATATTTCCGGAGCGGAATGGGAGCCTGAATTCCTGAAGGCGCTCGATCTGATTCCTTGCGGCTACCACCGCTATTATTTCAAAACGAAAGAAATGCTCGAGCATGAAATAGAAGCGTCACAGACGGAGGGCACACGCGCCGAGGTCGTGCAGAAGGTTGAGAAAGAACTGTTCGAACTGTACAAAGATCCGAATCTCGCCATCAAACCGCCGCAGCTGGAAAAACGGGGCGGAGCGTACTACAGTGACGCGGCCTGCAACCTGATCAGCTCCATCTATAACGACAAACATGATATCCAGCCCGTCAATACGATAAACAACGGCGCGATCGCCAGCATTCCGAATGACTCAGCGGTCGAAGTGAACTGCGTCATGACGAAAGACGGTCCGAAACCGATCGCCGTCGGTGATCTGCCGGTGTCTGTCCGCGGACTCGTCCAGCAAATCAAATCATTTGAGCGCGTCGCCGCTGAAGCAGCCGTCACGGGAGATTATCAAACGGCGCTTCTTGCGATGACGATCAACCCTCTTGTCCCGTCAGACTCCGTGGCAAAGGCCATTCTGGATGAAATGCTTGAGGCCCACAAAGAACATCTGCCCCATTTCTTTAAGTCGATTGAAGCATAAGAGCAGTAAAAAAACCCGGATTCGCTTCCGGGTTTTTTGCTTATTTTGATTCGCTTAGTGAGGCGACTTTCGTCGTCCAGCCGAACACGTCGGCTTCCGCGCCTTTTTGAATGCCTGTAATGGTATCGTACAATTTCTTCGAGATCTCTCCGGTTTCACCGCTGCCGATGACAAGACTTTCATCATTCCAGATCAGTTCGCCGACCGGAGAAATGACCGCCGCCGTACCGGTTCCGAATGTTTCTTCCAATCGGCCGTCACGATGCGCCTGGATGATTTCATCGATCGAAATCTTCCGCTCAGACACAGTCAGTCCCCAATGTTTGAGAAGGGTGATGACGGAATTTCTCGTAATTCCTTCAAGAATGCTTCCGTTCAGCTCCGGCGTCACGATCTCGCCGCTGATTTTGAAGAAGATGTTCATGCTGCCGACTTCTTCGATGTATTTTTTCTCAATGCCGTCAAGCCATAGAACCTGGGAAAATCCCTTCTCTTCCGCAACCTGCTGCGCTTTCAGGCTTGATGCGTAGTTGCCGGCGGTTTTCGCGTTTCCGGTGCCGCCTTTGACGGCGCGCACGAATTCGTTTTCCACGGCGATTTTTACCGGTTTAATGCCTTCTTTGTAATAAGAGCCGACCGGGGAAAGAATGATAAACAGCTTGTACGTGTGGGATGCCGCTACACCGAGGAAAGGCTCAGTCGCAATAATAAACGGACGGATATAAAGGGAAGTGCCTTCCGCTTTCGGAATCCAGTCTTGGTCGATGGCTACGAGCTGTTTCAGGCCTTCAAGAACAAGCTCTTCATCAATGAGCGGGATGCAAAGGCGGTCATTTGACTGGTTCAGGCGCTCCATATTTTTCTCCGGTCTGAACAGAAGCACTTCCTGATCCTTCGTTACATACGCTTTAAGCCCTTCAAAAACGGTTTGGCCGTAATGATAAACCATGGCCGCAGGATCCATTGAGATGGACTGATAAGGGATAATTCTCGGATCATACCATCCTTGACCGGCGTCGTAATCCATAACAAACATATGGTCGGTGAAAATTCTGCCGAACGCAAGGTTATGGGGGTCCGGTTTCGGTTTTTTGGCTGAAGTCAATTCAACACGAATGTCTTGTTTCATAATGTTCTGTCTCCCTATTGGTGTTATTGTCAAACTTATTTGAAAATAATTTATATTCTATTGTATACCTTCAACAAATATTCGCAATAGTTTTCCTCAAATTTGTGAAAAAATCAAATCACATAAAAAGCAGGGGAGAGAATGCCCCCTGCGTGTTCGTTTTTACGTATTCTGTCATCACCGTGCTCAGTGAACCGTCACCTTGCCGGTTTTGTAAAACTGCTCCATTGCTTTATCGACGTACACCCAGCCCTTCCAGGCGATATGGATGGTGTCTTTCATAAAGTACGGATCATATTCGTGCCCGGATAAGTCGGCAACCTGAAAGCCCTTCGCTTTAATTTGCTTAGTGACTTTTTTGTAGTAATCAGTCCGGCCTTTTTTCGGGAAGCCGGTGTAGTCATACCATTTTCCGTTGACCGGAATAACCACGAACATCGGTTCAGCGCCGGCATCTTTCAGAATGTCCAGCATATCCTCAAAGTCGTGATATTCGACTGATTTGGCGTACGTTCTTCCTTTGTTGATTCCTTTCACTCTCTTTACTTTCTTCTTAATCTTTTTATAAGAAGCGTCATCGATATAGAAAGGATTGGACTTGGAGCTCCGTTCTCCTAATTGAGCGGCGGCTGTTTTTAACTCTGACCACGATTTCCCTTTCAGGTTTTCAGAGATCGTCCGTTCAGGGCCCTTGGTTTCTCCCATTGAATAATAAAGATCTTTTTTCTCAAGCAGAGAATAATAAGCTTTGGCAGCCGGCATGACCGCTTTCACTTTCCATGATTGTCCGTTGACCATTCCCTTGTATAATTCAGAAAGGACGGCATCATGCTGAACGACTTTAAAACGGAGCATGCGCTTCATCATGTTCTTTTTGACCGCGGGATCAATCTGGTTATTAAATGCTAAATCCAATGCCTGAAGTGATGAAAAATTCGGCGCAAAGTGCTGTTCATCAGAACCTTTTTTGATAAACCATTGCGGAGAAACAATGAATACCAGCTTTTTGCCCTTCAGCTGCTGATAATGCGCCGCAAAGTTCACGGCGTGTATCAAGGATTGGTCCCCGCCTTTTCCGACAAGATAAGGCGTAAAGCCTTGGTTGTTCACTTGGAAATAGTTGGACGGGTGAAACTCATCCAGTCTTGAAAGCTCGGAAGAACCGAAAATCGGCATATACTTCGAGTCTTCGAACATTTTGTTTTGCAGATAGAGCCCCTGGAACATATTCGGATTTAAGGCCGCCGCCGACTCTTCGACACGTTTTTCAGGAATGAAGCGCGTAAGCCATGAAGCCGGAACTGCGATAGCTCCGACAAACAGGACAAACGCTAAAATAATTGGTCCAAAGAAACGCTTTTTCATTTACTTCAACTCAGTCAGTTTGTTTACAATGTTGTTTGGCGTATTCCACTCGTCACGGTCAAATTCAGTGATCGGCACTGTAATGCCGAAGCGGTTTTCGATGGCGACCAGCAGTTCTACTGTTCCGAAAGAATCAAGCAGTCCTTCTTCAAAGATTTCAATATCAGGATTTTCTTTCACAGCGTCCTCCTGACAAACTTCAGCTAATACGTCTAATACTTCCTGTTTAAATTCCATGTGTTTTCAATCTCCTTTAGTGATGAAATGGTTTTCCTGAGAAAATATAAAATCCGAAACATACGAAATGGAATGTGATGACGATGGCTAAAAAGGCCGTAAAACGATTGGCAGGCAGCCACTTGTATTTCTTATTCCATTTCTCAAAAAAGTTATACCCGGTCATTAATACGGCGTGGTACAGGCCGTATACAATATATTGCAGGGCGAGTCCGTGCCAGACGCCCATCAGCATGAACAGCAGGAAATACCCGATGTTCGAGACGGCCATCCGGTTCTTTATCCATTTTTTCTTTGTCATCCAGAATACAAAGCGCATAAATACGTAGTCTCTGAACCAGAAGGATAAGGACATGTGCCAGCGGTTCCAGAAGTCTTTAATGTTTTTGCTGATAAACGGCTTATTAAAGTTTTCCGGAGATTTGATACCCATGATATAGCTTACACCGACGGCAAACATCGTGTAACCCGCAAAATCAAAAAACAGGTACAAGCTGTATCCGTACATGTACAGCACATTACCCCACAGTTTGCTGTGGGTGATATGAGACAGATTCATAATGAAATACGTGTTAATCGCATATCCGATAATGAATTTGTACAAGAAACCGATAAAAATTTTATGAATGCCAGTATACAGTAAATCAGCGTATTCTCCCTTTGTCCATACTTTCTGTTCGTCCTTGGCAAATCTGCGGTATCTGTCGATCGGACCGGAAGAAATGGTCGGGAAAAACATAATAAAGTACAAAAGGCGGTGAAGCGGCATTTTTTCTTTAATCAGTCCGTCTCTCGTTTCCATGATCAGCTGGACGCCTTTAAATGTCAAATAAGAAATTCCTAAGAAACTGATCAGGTTATGAACCGGATGATGAGGCGCCGGCGGGAAGAAAAACGGCCATAATTTAGATAAAAACAGGGGTAAAATGGACGCGATCACGGCCATACTGAAGACAAAGCCGCTGTTGGCTTTCAGTCTGTAAGCGAGATAACCCCTGATTAAAAGCACCTGCCACAGCGTAAAGATACATAGTGCGATCACGCCGTGCAGATCATGCGCGAAAATCAAAGCCAATACGATGATGGATATAAACATGTTGTATCCTTGGAATCTCTTGCCGTTCAGCCCTAAAATAATCGTCGGCAAAAGAAGGATTCCAAGTAAGATAAAGAAGAAAAACGAGCTGTAAGGCGTCATACAAGAACCTCTTCGCCAATGCGTTTACGGTCGATTTTTCCGTTCGCAGTCATTTGAATGTGATCCTGATAAATGAATTTTCTCGGGATCATGTAGGCCGGAAGCGAAGCGGCCAGTTCTTTCTTAATGGCGCTTGTCAGCTGGAATTCTTTTTCAAAATCATGTTTTTCAGGCACGATGGCGGCAATTAAATATTCGACTGGTCCGTTAGGCTGATACGGGATGACAACCGCCGTGCGCACATATTGAGACTGCCTTACATGTACTTCGATTTCCTCCAGCTCCATGCGGTAGCCGTGAAGCTTAATCTGGAAATCAAGGCGTCCTTGGCAGAAAATCTGACCATCCTGAACATAACCGGCATCACCCGTGTGATATGCCCACTGGCCGTCAATTGAGAAAAACGCTTTTTCAGTCAGAGACGGTTCACCGAGATAGCCTTTGCTCACGCTCGGGCCGGCGATGATGATTTCCCCTTTTTCTCCGTCCGGAAGCTTATTCCCGTTTTCATCCATGATGAAGATATTCATATCGGGTTTTGCAAAACCGACGGGCAGGGATTCATTTTCATCGATGATCTGCTGCGTGATTTCAACGGAGGTGACGGCAACCGTTGTTTCAGTCGGGCCGTATGTATTGAATACGCGGGCCTTCGGAAAACGGTTTAACAGTTCCTGTGCCACGGCAGCCGGAAGCGCTTCTCCGCAAAACATAAATACTTCTGCCTCAGGCAGGAGCTCCTGCGTAAAGCCGGGGTCCATCAGACACATTTGGACGAAAGACGGCGTCGATGTCCAGACGTTCAGTTTGGATTTCTCCAGCTCTTCAAATAGTACTTTCGGTTTATTGATTTTGTCTTTCGTTACGCAGTGCAGCGTACCTCCCGTTTGAAGCGACGGGAAAATGTCCATGACAGATAAATCAAAAGAAAACGGAGCTTGGTTTAAGAATGTCTTCCCCCCGCCCGCAGGAAAATCCCTGCAGATCCAGTCAGTGAAGCTTTGCAGGTTATCAGCCGATATCTGTACGCCCTTCGGATTTCCCGTGCTGCCGGACGTGTAAATAATATAAAACGTATCCAGCTCTTTTACCCAGTTCTCACGGCTGAGGTCTGCATCTCCGTCAGCTGCAAGCTCTTCGGGCGTAACGGTTTTAATCAGATTGCTTCCCGTATCGACTGCATCGCCCGATACGCTGATAAGCAGCTCTGCGCCTGAGCTTTCAATGATTTTGACGATCCGCTCCGCCGGAATGGAAACATCGACAGGGATGTAAGGGCGGCCCGCTTTGACGCTTCCCAAGAAAGAAACGATCATATTCGGCTCCATATGTCCGTAAACCAGGACAGGCGCTTTCGAACCGTCAGCTGTATGTTTTTGAATGCCGGACGCAACCCGCTCCGACAAATCCCATAATTCCCCGTAAGTGAGGGAATGATCTAAGGAACGAAACGCTATGGCCTGCGGCTTGGCGTCTGCGTATGTTTTTATAGCATCAAGTAGTTTCATAGTTATCCTCCCCGATTAGAAATCGTTGTAAATATAAGTGCCGGTATTCGCTGTATGAAATCCATACATCCAAAAGAGCAATACTAATATCAGAAAATAAAAGCCCGTATGAAACGTCCATTTGATCAATGTATTTTCATAAGCACGTTTTAATTTTTGCATCATATTCAAAATTCCTTCCCCGCGTATTCAATAATTACACCAGTATATGACGATTAGATTAACAAAAAGTTTCAAAATATGTCTAATATCCTAAGCTTAAAATTTCCTTAAAAATGAATGAGAAACAAAAGGATGGAAAACACGCATGTATAAATTGG
This sequence comes from Bacillus sp. MT(2024), assembly GCF_036362845.1. NCBI lineage: Bacteria > Bacillati > Bacillota > Bacilli > Caryophanales > Bacillaceae > Bacillus > Bacillus sp. MT(2024). The sequence goes on along the minus strand of NZ_CP143632.1, from coordinate 3,771,331 downwards.
AAAATGATCATACTAAAAAAGCACTGTTCAGGCGGGATTTTTAACTTATCGTAAATATAAACGAGGTAAAAAAATTTTGGCGGCTTTTTCTTAAGCAGGCTTGTGCCGAACCCCAATGGAGAAGGGCGAAAAGCCGTTTCCGGCAGGATAGCTGATAAAGCGCCGCATCTTGTGAAATGAGGAAGAAATTATTATGATAGATAAGGTAGCAGAAAACGTGAAAACCCCAATTCAACACTACTGTTATCGGCTGACTGTGAAAGCCTTTTAATAGAAAGGAAGAGGAAAATGAATCAAAACAATATGGGGGGCAGCCAAAAGACGCCCGAGAAAGAAAGCATGGGCCGCATTTTGTGGCAGCTAACCCGCCCTCATACATTGACGGCATCGTTTGTGCCCGTGCTTCTCGGCACCGTATTGGCGATGTTTTACGTAAAGGTTGATTTCCTGCTGTTTTTGGCCATGCTGTTTTCCTGCCTTTGGATCCAGATCGCCACGAACTTATTCAATGAATATTACGATTTTAAACGCGGTTTAGATACGGAGGATTCCGTCGGTATCGGCGGAGCGATCGTCCGCCACGGCATGAAGCCGAAAACAATTCTGCAGCTGGCGCTCGGCTCTTATGCGATTGCCCTCGTGCTCGGTGTTTATATCTGCATGAGCAGCAGCTGGTGGCTTGCGGCTATCGGCCTTGCCGGCATGCTGATCGGCTATCTGTATACGGGCGGCCCGCTGCCGATTGCGTATACACCGTTCGGGGAACTGTTCTCCGGCATTTGCATGGGCTCTGTATTTGTCCTTATTTCTTTCTTCATTCAGACAGGCAGAATTAATGAGCAGAGCATTTTGATTTCCATCCCGATCGCCATCCTGGTCGGAGCGATTAACCTGTCCAACAATATTCGTGATATTGAGGAAGATAAAAAAGGCGGACGTAAAACGCTGGCCATTTTGATGGGGCATAGAGGGGCCGTCATGATACTGGCCGCATCTTTTGCCATCGCTTACATCTGGATCGTCGGTCTTGTCATCATGGGTTACACAAGCCCGTGGCTGTTCCTGGTCTTTTTGAGCGTGCCGAAACCCGTTCAGGCCGTGAAAGGCTTTGTGAAAAACGAAATGCCGATGAACATGATTATTGCGATGAAATCAACGGCGCAAACCAATACATTCTTCGGATTCCTGCTTTCAATCGGACTCCTGATCAGTTATTTCCGCTGATCAAATGAAAGGGCAAATGCCATAACCGGCATTTGCTTTTTTTTATGACATAATCTTCACGATATTGTAAAGAACCTGACCGCGGACTGACCCGTCTCATATATGGACAGCAAAGCAAGGAGATGAAAAAAATGGACTTGTCAACAGCCCATATGGATGATTTAAAAACGGTCATGGAAGATTGGAAAAATGAATTATTAGTTTATAAATTCGCTTTAGATGAGCTGGATACGAAGTTTTCTATCATCAGCCAGGAATATAATCTGATTCACGGGCATAACCCGATCGAGCATACAAAATCACGCGTGAAGAGTTTTGAAAGCATCGTCAATAAACTGATGCGCAAAGGCTGCGATGTGACGACGCAGGAAATGAAAGAGCATATTCATGATATCGCAGGTGTCAGGATTATCTGTTCCTTTATTTCCGATATTTATAATGTCGCTGAGGTTCTGAAGCAGCATAAGGACCTGAAGATCGTAAAGGTGAAGGATTATATCAAACATCCGAAGCCGAACGGCTACCGCAGTCTGCATTTGATTATTGAAATTCCCGTTTATTTGACGAATCGTGTGGAATATGTGAAGGCGGAAATTCAAATCCGCACCATCGCCATGGATTTTTGGGCGAGCCTTGAACATAAAATTTATTACAAATTAAATAACGAAGTCCCAAAGCATCTGACCGACGAGCTGAAGGAAGCGGCGGACATCGCCCATTATTTAGACGAAAAGATGCTTGGGATTAAGAAAGAAGTCGATTAAACGATTGACCCGTCACAACCAGCCGGACCGCTTTTATACGCAGTCCGGCTGGTTGTTTTTATGTTTACGCGTTTTTGCTTTCCCGCACGATGTATTCTGACGATGATTCAGGCTGAAATTCTGATTGAATTTGAACAGAGAATGCAATAGATATCAAATCGCAAACAGCACATTCCCGCAGAAAAAATGTGTAAGATCGAGGTTTACTTTTTTAAAAAAGGGAAAGACATTTGTACAACAAAAAGGGAGATGAATATCAGTGGGAAAGAATGAAACAATGCATATCGTATCATGTGCCGATGATAATTATGCTCGTCATTTGGGTGGGATGTTCGCTTCTTTATTGATGAATATGGATAAAACAAGGAATGCCAAATTATATGTGATCGACGGCGGAATTACTGCCGAAAACAAGGACAAGCTTGAACAGACCGCGATGTCATTCGGGACGCCGCTTGAATTTTTAGAAGTGGATGCTGATCAATACAAGCATGCAGTCGAAAGCAGCCACATTACAAAAGCGGCTTATTACCGCATTTCTATCCCTGATTTAATTAAGGATGAGTCCGTAAAGCGGATGATTTACATCGATTGCGATGCAATTGTGATGGAAGATATTTCGGTTTTATGGGACTTGGATATTTCCCCGGCAATAGTTGCGGCGGTAGAAGATGCCGGACAGCATGAAAGACTGAAAAAAATGAATATCAGCGACACTGCCAAGTATTTTAATTCCGGTATTATGATTATAGATTTCGAACCTTGGAGAAAACAGAATATTTCTAAAAAAGTGATTGATTTTATCAATGATAACAGCTCGGAGGATTTTCTCGTGTTTCATGATCAGGACGCGCTTAACGCGATTTTATATGATCAATGGCATGAACTGCATCCGCGCTGGAACGCGCAGACGCATATTATCATGAATGAGAAAACGCCTCCTGAACTGATCGACCGTATACGTTACAGAGAAACACGTGCCGAACCGGCCATCGTCCATTTCTGCGGCGGGGACAAGCCTTGGAATACAGGCACTTCGCACCCGTATCGTGATCATTATTTCCGATATATGTCCTTTACGAAATGGAACACGATTGACCGCCCGGCCATGAACCAATAGGCAGGTGTGATGAAAACGCTTGTGAAGCCGTTGACCGGCTCACAAGCGTTTTTTTATTATTTCACCCGAATCGCACGCACGCGTTTTTGCAGGCTGGTCTTTTCGGCAGACGGCTTCAATCGGCTGACTGCCGTTTGCGCCGCTGATTTTGCTTTTTTCGTCTTGGTTTTTTCCGCCGTTTTTACTTTGTCCCTTGCCTGCTGCCGGTTGAGTTTATCTTTTATCCGGCCAAGCCGTTTTTCCAGAGCGGTTTTTTCTTTTCCCGGCTGGATTTCGCTGACTGCTTTTTGGGCTTTTGCGGTGTTGGCTTCAGAGGTCTTTTTTTCCGCCTGCTTGACGCTGGCCTCAGCTGTTCTCAAAAGGCTTGAGTTGACAGCGTTCAGCCGCTTTTGCAGCCCTTTTTTCTCTGAACCGGCCGGTAATTTGCGGATGGCGCTTTGTGCGGCGTGGACGGCGGTTTTTTTCTTTTGTTTTTCGGCAGTCCGGACTTTGTCTCTTGCGTCCGTTACATTTCTTTCCGTCTGAACTTTATTGATCCGCGCCTCGAGAGCGGTTTTTCCTTTTGACTTGGACAGTTTGCTGACTGCCGTTTTTGCTTCATTGATATCTGCTTGCTTTTTCGTTTTTTCCGCTTTTATTACGGCCCGTTCGGCAAAGCTCTTTTGCTTTGTGTGATATTGCGCCAGTCCGTACCCGAATCGGCTGTCACGTCCGGGAGCGCCCAGATCTTTGACGTTTTGCTGCATCTGCTGCCGGAGCTGTGTATTTGTTTCCTCCGGATATTTCTGCCTGAGCAGCGCGAACATGCCGGTGACGTGCGGCGCGGCTTGAGATGTGCCGTCAGCCGTGGCGTACATTTGATTCAGATATGTGCTCGTAATATTTGTGCCGGGTGCGGCAAATTCAATTTGTTTTCCGGTCGTGGAAAAAGACGCGAGCCCGTTTTTTTCAGTTGACGCTGAGACTGCCGTTACGCTGCTGTAGGCGCCCGGATAATTGACGGGTTTTTTGTTGCCGTCGTTTCCTGCGGCGGCTACGATCACGATTCCTTTTTTGTAAGCTTTGTCAACGGCGTCGTGAAGACTTTTGCTGTCTGCGTTTGTCCCGAGGCTCATATTGATGATGTCCATTTTATTGGCGATCGACCAGTCGATCGCTTTAAGAAGGCTTTTAAGATCTCCCGCACCTTTTCTGTCTAATGCTTTAACCGCGTATAACCGGACATCCGGCGCGATGCCGTCAATGCCGTATCCGTCATGTTTGGCCGCAATGATTCCGGCGACATGCGTCCCGTGTCCGTTGTCATCTTTGTATGAGGAAGTATAACTGACTGCGGAATAGCCTCCGGCAATGGAAAGGTCATCATGAGGGTAAATGCCGCTGTCAATGACAGCCACTTTCACCTTTTTCCCCGTCAAGCCTTCTTTCCACGCCTGCTTGACCTGAGTCGGTTCTATATCCCATTGCGGCAGCGCATAACTGCTGCTTTGGGCCGCTGATAACGGGCGGATATCAGAACCGCCTGCTGCCTGAAAGGATACATTGTCTTCTACATATAAGATGTCACGGTCCTGCTTCAGGTCTTTCACCGTTTGTGAATCGGCTGATACGGCGACTGCCGGGAGATGCTGATAGGTCTGTTCCACATCCGCTCCGCTGTCTATGGCGGATTCCTTGCCGTTTTGATTTTTGTACACCACGATAACGTCCCGGTCGTGCGTCTCGGCGTGCGCGGGCGCCGCGGCGGAGAACAGGCTGACGCACAAGGCCGCGGCCATTATCGGTTTCAGGGTGTGATACATTGCGATTCCCCCTTTTTCTTTATATATCGGCAGTGCGGAATTCTTTTTTTCCTGAGGGATAAGGAAAATTTCTGTATGCAAATGTAAGCGTTTCCAAAATATGATGGAGAAAATGCTTTAAGACATCTGCGCAATGAACTCAAAAAGGGGGTTTTTGATAAATGAGTACGTTCAATCGGGTCATGGAAGAAAAAATCATGCCAGTCGCCGGAAAAGTCGCCGGCCAAAGGCACTTAAGAGCTTTGCGGGACGGCATTATTTTGACTATGCCGCTTATCATTATCGGATCGGTTTTTCTGATTCTGACGAGTCTTCCGATTCCCGGTTATGCCGATTTTATGGCTGGTCTTTTCGGTGAAAATTGGGTTGAAAAGCTCGGGTATCCCGTGAATGCGTCCTTTGACATTATGGCGCTTGTCGCCGCCTTTGGGATTGCTTACCGGCTTGCGGAAAGCTATGAGGTGGATGCCCTGTCGTCGGGAGCCATTGCCCTTGCCGCCTTTTTATTGGCGACGCCGTATCAGATTCCGTTTATCCCTGACGGCTCGTCAACAGAGATTATGGTGGGAGGCGGCATTCCGATTTCGCTGCTCGGAAGCAAAGGTCTGTTTGTCGCGATGATCATTGCAATGCTGTCTACGGAAGTGTACCGGTTTATTATACAAAGAAATATCGTCATTAAGATGCCTGACGGAGTGCCGCCTGCGGTCAGCAAATCGTTCGTTGCGCTCATCCCCGGTTTCATTATTATTACGCTTGTATGGCTGGCCCGTCTGTTTATTGAAATGACTCCTTTTAAAAGCCTCCACAATGTCGTAGGCGATTTGCTGGGCACCCCGCTGTCTATTTTGGGCGGGAGTCTCGGCGGAAGTCTTATCGCCGAATTCGTGCAAATGCTGCTTTGGTCGTGCGGCATACACGGCGCGTCCATAATCGGCGGCGTCATGTCGCCGATCTGGTACGGGGCGATGGACGCCAACCGTTTGGCTTTTCAGGCGGGAGAAGCGCTGCCGAGCATTTTTACGACACAGTTCTTTCAAATATGGATTAATGTCGGCGGAAGCGGAGCGACGCTTGCCCTTGTGCTGACCATGCTTGTGCGATCCAGAAGCAAACAGATGAAACAGCTCGGCCGTCTCGGCATCGGGCCCGCGATTTTTAACATTAACGAACCGATTATTTTCGGGATGCCGCTCGTCATGAATCCGCTGTTAATCGTGCCTTTTATTGTTGCGCCGCTCTTGACCATTACGGCGACGTACATCGGGATGAGCACGGGGATGGTGGCAAAACCGGCGGGAATCGCCGTGCCGTGGACGATGCCGCCGCTGATTTCCGGTTATTTGGCGACGGGCGGGAAAATCTCCGGTTCGGTCATGCAGCTGATCAATCTCCTGATTACATTTATCATTTATTATCCGTTTTTCCGAATTTGGGATCTTCAAAAATGGAGAGAGGAACGGGCGGCGGAACAAAACGTCACAGAAGAAACATAAAAAAAACGGGCGCTTTCGCCCGTTTTTTTAACGCTGGAAAAATTCGATCCATTCGCCGTCAGGTCCTTCAATGTAAAAGTAGCGGTACCCGTTCGGAAGTGTCGTGATTTCTTCATCAATAAATACGGCGCCCTGACGCTTCGCATGCGTGAACTCCGCTGCGATATCTTCAGTCAATAAAGCGACATGGTGCACTTTTCCTTCTGCGGGAAGCTCGCTGCTGTAGCCCTGGATCAGCTCAATTTCTGTCTCCGGCCCTTCTTGAAAACCGAGAAAGGCAAGTTCAATAATGCCGTTCGTATGAGTGATACGATCCTTTAACTGCATACCGAGAACGTCTTGGTAAAAGGCGATGGATGTTTCAATATCTTTGACCATAATGCCTGTATGGTCGATTCTTTTGGCTGTCATGGTTTTCCCCCTGTTTTGAATTTTTCGGGACAATGCGGTGTTGATCATGTTTTATGGTACGATAAGAGAAAGCAAAACGAAAGAGGAATGCACAATGAAGCTACTTACAGTGAAAGATACATTTGCCGGAAAGCTGAAAAAAGGATTCCCCCTGATTGAAAAAGACGCTCTGTCCGGAAGCTCGGCTCATTTAACAGAGGGCGATCTTTTTGATGTGACATCCGAGAAGGGTGAGTTTATCGGAAAAGGCTATTACGGTTTGCAGAATAAAGGAGTCGGCTGGGTGCTGTCCCGCGCGAAAGATGAACGGATCGACGGACGTTTCTTTCTGGACAAGCTGAAAAAAGCGGCTGAAGCAAGAGCTCATCTGTTTAAGGCGCCCGATACGACGGCGTTCCGGCTTTTCAACGGTGAGGGCGACGGCATCGGCGGCGTCACGATTGACTTTTATGACGGTTATCTGCTGATTCAATGGTACAGTAAAGGCATTTACGCTTATAAGGACAGCATGATTGAGGCGATTGACGGACTGGAGCTTTCTTATAAAGCGATCTATGAAAAGAAACGATTCGATACTGCCGGGCAATACGTGGAAGACGACGATTTTGTCAAAGGCGAAAGAGGAGATTTTCCGGTCATTGTTCAAGAAAACGGCATACGGTATGCGGTGGATTTAAACGATGGGGCGATGACGGGCATTTTCTTAGACCAGCGTCATGTACGCAAAGCGATTCGGGACAAGTATGCAAACGGCAGACGGGTGCTGAATACGTTCTCTTATACGGGGGCATTTTCCGTCGCGGCGGCGCTTGGCGGAGCTGAGAAAACGACCAGCGTCGATGTCGCCAACCGCAGTCTCGCAAAAACGATTGAACAGTTCAGCGCCAACGGAATTGATTATGAGGCGCATGACATTAAAGTCATGGATGTTTTCAAATACTTCGGCTATGCGGAGAAAAAAGGGCTGGCGTTTGACCTCATCATCCTTGATCCGCCTTCTTTCGCCCGCACAAAAAAACGGACGTTCAGCGCGGCGAAAGATTATAAAAACCTGCTGAAGGAAACGATCGCCATCACCGCAAAAAACGGCATCATCGTCGCTTCGACAAACAGCAGCGCCTTCAATATGAAGAAATTTAAAGGTTTTATAGAGACCGCCTTTAAAGAAACAAATGAGCGTTACGACATTTTGGAAGAATACACGCTTCCGGAAGATTTCAAAACGTTTCCCGCGTTTAAAGAAGGGAACTATTTGAAGGTTGTTTTCTTGCGGAAAAAATAGGATGATCATTTATAGCGTGGAAAGAGGGGAAAAGAAAACCCTCTTCCATCGCTCTAATCCGGGATAAATAATCTTTATATCTTACTGTTTAAAGAAAAAACCCGCTATTACTTAGTATCTCATCTGTGCCGAGTAAAGTGGCCTCACTAATCCCTCCGCCCAATTGTATCCTCGATAATGATTTTAATGGGTGCCACCCTTTTTTTGATGATCTATATAAATTGTAATGGCCTCACTCATGAGCTTCGCCAACCCTTCACCATACCGGTCGATGTTCTTAGTGAAGCGTTCATCTTCAATATAGAGTTGACCTAATCCGTAAAAGGCATCAAAAGAATATTCACCAAAATTTTCATTGAGAAAATCAAACCACTCTTTGATAGCGGTTTGTACGTCTGGGGACTCGGGAGATTGGTTAATAAGGAGTGCAAATTTATTGAACATTGCAGTCCACTTATCAGATAAATCTTTTTGTTCACCATCAGTCATGTTTTTCAATCTAATATTTACCTTATCGACAGGTTGATCACCCCACCGTTTGCGGGCTTCTTGCTCATAAAAATTATGATTGAAGTTCATTCCCTCAAACCGCTCTTTGTTCGTCATGCAAATCTCTCCCATCATATGTTTGATTGATTTATCGATGGTTTCAATCATCTTATCGACTCTATTCCGTTTCTCAATCAACATTTTCTTTTGTAAAATGAATGCTTCCCTTCGGTTAAATGAAGGATTAGTAATGATTTCTTTAATCTCTTTTAAGGAGAAATCGAGCTCCTTGAAAAATAGTATCTGCTGCAGCTGTTCAAGATTCTCTTCAGAATAAAGCCGATAACCGGAATCGGTCGTTTCTTGAGGAGTCAATAATCCGATTTGATCGTAATGATGGAGAGTGCGTATGCTTACTCCAATCAGTTCAGCTACTTCTTTTACTTTCATACCCATCACGTTTGCCGCCTCCTTAATGGCTACTCTAAAGTATTACGCAACGTAAGAGTCAATAGTTGGTTAAAAATTTTTTGTATATAAAGGGAGAACATATGAGGATTTCATTGCTGAAATTAAAGAAAAAAAGCCGGGCGTGAAGCTCCGGCTTTTTTCTATTCAATAATGTGCTGCACCCGGCCGATTCGCCCGTCTTCAAGGCGGACCTTAATGCCGCGCGGGTGGAAGCTTGAGTTCGTCAAAATATCCTTGACGATTCCTCTTGTCAGCTTTCCTGAACGCTGATCGGCTTTCAGGACGATATCGACTTCAAGTCCTTTTCTGATGCTGCTTCGCTGCTGGCCGTTCATATGACACATCCGTTCTTCAGTCTTTTCACTTCATGTCTTATCATATCGTGTTTTCGTATTTTTATGAAGGACAGACAAATCAATTCTTCATGGCAACTAAAAAAAGACCGCTCTGTAAGGAGCAGTCTTTTATGACATAAACGAAAGCAAAATCGGGGCCGCGCACAGTGTCATAATCGCGGCGAGGATCATCGACACGCTTGAGATCGTTCCTGATACGGAGCTGAGCTCAAATGCTTTAGATGTTCCCGCTCCGTGCGCGCTAGTTCCGAGCAGCACGCCCCGGGCAATTTCGTTATCAATGCGGAAATAGCGGATGACCATCGGCCCGATGATCGTTCCCAATAAAGCCGTTAAAATGACGAAAACCGCTGTAACGGCCGGCATCCCGCCGATCATTTCTGAAACGTTCATGGCAATCGGCGTCGTCACGGATCGCGGCACGAGACTGTCGACTAAGCTGCTGCCGAGATGGAACCATTTTGCGATAAAGGCTGTTGACAGAATGGCGATACATGAACCGACCGCTACGTTCAAAATAATTTCCACGGCGTATTTCTTTAAAATCGGGAAATATTTATAAAGCGGGATGGCGAACGCCACTGTTGCCGGCTGAAGCATATCGGTCAGCAGTCCGCCGCCGAGATTGTATGTCTGATACGGGACATTGACAAGAAGCAGCAGGACGACCAAAACAGCGGGCGTAATCAGAAGCGGCGACGTATACACCCGCGGAAAACGAATGTAGAGTTTTTTCGCGCCCAAATACACTAAGACAGTTAAGAATAAACTTATGATTCCGATGAACACGTTTGTTTTTTCTCCTTTCTTTTTGCTATCAGCTGTGTAAGCGTACCTGTTGAAACCATCACGACAAATGTGCTGATGACGACGACAAGTAAAATGCTTACGCCGAATTTAGACATAATATCTCCGTATTCAATCACTCCGACGGCAGACGGGATGAAAAACAGCAGCAGCTCACCGAGGAGCCATGCTGCGCCAAGCTCAATCCATTCAAGTTTGATAATCTTGAAGTGCAATAATGTGAAAAGAATCACAATCCCGATTATACTGCCGGGAATATTTATATGAAGAGCCGCCGTGACCCAATTGATCAGACGCGCAAATATAAACAGCAGAGCGATTTGAATAACGGTAAGCAGCAATTTTTTCATAATGATGCCTCCCTTATATTTATATTGTACAGAAGGTTTTGCTATAGGTAAAATACATATAAAGAATAATATGTATTCCTTTTGTCTATAGAAAGGATGAAATGTAATGGATATACGGCACTTAACGTATTTCTTGGAAGTGGCCCGTTTGAAAAGCTTTACGAAGGCTTCGCAGTCGCTGTATGTTTCACAGCCGACAATCTCAAAAATGATTAAAAACCTGGAGACGGAGCTCGGCATTAAGCTGTTTTATCGCAATGGCCGGCAAGTTGAACTGACTGACGCCGGGCAGAGCATGTATGTGCAGGCGCAGGAAATCACAAAGTCATTCCAAAACCTGACGTCAGAGCTGAACGATATTATGGAAGTGAAGAAAGGGCACGTCCGCATCGGTCTTCCGCCGATGATCGGGTCCGGCTTTTTCCCGAGAGTGCTCGGTGACTTCCGCGTCACATACCCCGATGTGACGTTTCAGCTTGTTGAGGACGGCTCTATTAAAGTGCAGCAAGGGGTGGAGGACGGCTCGCTTGATATCGGGGTCGTCGTCCTTCCCGCGAATGAAGAGATTTTTCATACCTTCACAATCGTCAAGGAAACCCTTATGCTCGTCGTGCATCCGTCACATCGGCTCGCTGACGAGAAAGAATGCAGTCTTCATGAATTGAAAGAAGAGCCGTTCATATTTTTCAGGGAGGATTTTGTCCTTCATAATCGAATTATGACGGAATGCGTGAAAGCCGGATTCAGGCCGCACGTCATTTATGAAACGTCACAGTGGGACTTTATCAGCGAAATGGTATCCGCCAATCTCGGTATCGGCCTGCTGCCGGAAAGAATCTGCCGCGGTCTTGATCCTGACAAAGTCAGAACCATTCCGCTCGTTCATCCGGTCATTCCGTGGCATTTAGCCATCATTTGGCGGAAAGACCGCTATATGTCCTTTGCCGCCAGAGCCTGGCTGGAGCATACGAAATCGTATTTATGGAATCCGAAAAAGAGAAAAAAGGATGATTAAGCATGGACGCACAAACCGCAGCTCAACACTTGAGTAAAGTGCGGGATCAAAACCCGCTCGTTCACAGTATCACCAATAATGTCGTCACGAACTTCACCGCTAACGGACTGCTCGCGCTCGGCGCATCGCCCGTTATGGCTTATGCAATTGAGGAGGCCGCCGACATGGCGAAAATCGCCGGAGCGCTCGTCCTGAATATAGGCACCCTCAGCTCGGCGTCGGTTGAAGCTATGATCGCAGCCGGAAAATCGGCCAATGAAAACGGTGTTCCGGTCATTTTTGATCCGGTAGGCGCCGGCGCCACGCCGTTTCGGACGGCATCAGCCCGCAAGATCATACAGGAGGTCCGCTTGTCCGTCATTCGCGGAAATGCCGCGGAAATCGCCAATATTGCCGGCGCCCCTGATTGGAAGATAAAAGGCGTGGATGCGGGGGAAGCCGGAGGAGATGCGGTTCAGCTCGCTAAGACGGCTGCAAGCAGGCTGAAGACGGTCATTGCGATTACCGGAAAAACCGACGTCATCTCCGACGGCACCGACACATACGCCGTACATAACGGTGATAAACTGCTGACGAAGGTGACGGGGGCGGGATGCCTGCTGACGTCTGTAATCGGGGCCTTCTGCGCAGCGGGGCAGGACGTTCTGCAAGCGGCCGTTTCAGCCGTTTCTGTATACGGAAGCGCCGCTCAGCTTGCCGCTTTGGACACCTCCCATAAGGGGCCGGGCAGCTTCCAGATTGAGCTTTTAAACAAGCTGGCAAGCATCTCAGAACAAGAAGCGGCCGAGCTTGCCGCAATTGAAAGGGTGATAGAAAAATGACGCGTATTTCTCGGGAAATGATGAAGGATATGTTATCGGTTTATTTTATTATGGGATCAAACAATACAAGCGCAGACCCGGTTTCCGTGGTGAAAAAAGCAATTGAGGGCGGCGCTACGCTTTTTCAATTTCGGGAAAAGGGGAGCGGTTCTTTAACAGGGGATGAACGTGTCCTGTTCGCGAAGCGGGTGCAGGATGTCTGCAGGCAGGCCGGGATTCCTTTCATCATTAATGATGATGTCGAATTGGCCTTGCGCCTTGAGGCGGACGGAGTGCATATCGGACAGGATGACGCAGACGCCGAAGAAACGAGAGCGGCAATCGGCGATATGATTCTCGGTGTGTCAGCACATAACGTCTCCGAGGTGAAGCGGGCGGAAGAAGCCGGAGCCGATTACGTCGGAATGGGCCCGGTCTATCCGACCGAAACAAAAAAAGATGCTGAAGCCGTGCAGGGCGTTACATTGATTGAAGAGGTACGGCGTCAGGGCATCACCATTCCGATTGTAGGAATCGGCGGCATTACGGCTGACAACGCGGCGCCCGTCATTGAAGCGGGTGCAGACGGCGTCAGCATGATCAGCGCCATCAGCCAAGCCGAAGATCCAAAAGCGGCGGCGCGGAAGTTTTCAGAGGAAATTCGGCGCTCCAAAGCAGGGCTGTCCCGATAGGGCGGCCCTTTTTCTGTGTGTGCAAAAAGGCAGTGACGGACTTGGAGAATATAAGCCGTATGTCAAGAACAGAGCAATCAGCTTGCAATATCGACCGAAGCGTTTGACGGCTCTATCGCTTCTCTCAAAGTGACGCCTGAACCAATCACCGCCGGCGCCGAAGGCTCAAAAGCCCTCTATAAAACAGTGAATAGCGCGCAGTGAGAGATCATTTCGAGGTCACGGAAAAACTTAATGCGGAATTCAGCGAATTTGAAGTTTTGATGTCGAAATACAAAACGTGCGATCAATGTTTACGTCTTGTGATACATTAAGTACAGATCAAATCAGAGAGATAAGCACGAAGCTGACGGCCCTTTCTGAAACCATGTCGAAGATTGCCGATGTGCTTTAAAAGGAGTTAAGACACAGCATGAGCGATGAACATAACAAGGAAAAACAGATCCACAGACGGGATGTCCTGAAGTGGGGCGCCGTCGCGGGCGCAGCCGTCGCTGTCGGAGCGAGCGGCCTCGGAGGACTCGCGCCGCTCTTCAAACCGGCGGCCACCGCTTCAAAGAAGAATGATGAAAAACATGATCGTGATCAAATCGTTCCTTTTTACGGAAAGCACCAAGCAGGAATCACAACAATGCATCAGACGTATGTGTATTTTGCAGCGCTTGATGTCATGTCAAGCGACAAAGCCGATGTCATCTCCCTTTTCAAACAATGGACAAGCTTGACGCAGCTGCTGACTTCAGGCGCCGTCCCGTCAGGCGAACAGAAAAATAAATATATGCCTCCGCAGGATACCGGGGAGTCGCAGGATCTGGCACCGGCGAATTTGACCGTTACCTTCGGCTTTGGCCCCGGGTTTTTCGAGAAAGACGGGAAGGACCGCTTCGGACTGAAAGATAAAAAACCGAAGCACCTCGCCGATATTCCCCCGATGCCTAACGACAAGCTCGATAAGAAACAAGGCGGCGGTGATATCGTCATACAGGTCTGCGCGGATAATGAACAAACGGCGTTTCACGCGGTGCGCAACCTGATGAAACAGGCATCGGGTGTGTGTGAAGTCCGCTTTCTCAATAAAGGTTTCTTAAGCGGCGGAAAAAACGGAGAAACACCGCGCAACCTCTTCGGATTCAAAGACGGCACCGGCAACCAAAGCACGAAGGATGAAAACCTGATGAATTCGATCGTTTGGGTTCAATCAGGAGAGCCGGACTGGATGACGGGCGGCACGTACATGGCGTTTAGGAAAATTAAGATGTTTTTAGATATATGGGACCGTTCATCCTTGAAGGAACAAGAGGACACGTTCGGGCGGGTGAAAAGCTCGGGCGCGCCTTTCGGACAAAAAAAGGAAACCGATCCCGTGAAGCTGAATCAAATTCCCGCCGACTCGCATGTCAGCATGGCAAAATCAACCGGCAGACAGATTCTGCGCCGGGCATTTTCCTATACGGACGGAATTGATCCGAAGACGGGCTATGTTGACGCAGGCCTGCTGTTTATCTGCTTTCAAAAAGACCCGGACCGCCAATTTGTCCCGATGCTGAAGGCTTTGGCGGCAAAGGATGCGCTGAATGAATACACACAAACGATCGGCTCTTCCTTATTCGCCTGTCCCGGGGGCTGTAAAAAAGGAGAATATATCGCCCAAAGGCTGCTGGAATCGTGACACCTTCCATATGGAAGGTGTTTTTTAAAAAAACACTTGTAACTATAAAAGTTACAACTTAAAATGATAAGGAAAGGAGACTTACAATGACACTGCAGATTAAAGTATATTCGGATTATGTATGTCCGTTTTGCTATGTCGGCAAAACGGCGTTTGAAGAAGCTATCAAAGACAAGGACGTACAGGTGGAATGGATGCCGTTTGAATTGCGTCCGAGCCCCTCGCCGAAACTTGATCCGGTGAATGATCCCGCCAAGCGGCAGATGTGGAAAAACTCCATTGAGCCGATGGCGCAGTCGTTAGGCGTTGAAATCACGTTCCCCCGCGTGTCACCGCATCCTTACACGGATTTGGCATTTGAAGGCTTTCATTTCGCAAAGGAACATGGGAAAGGAAGCGAATACCATACACGCGTTTTTCAGGCGTTCTTTCAGGAAGAACAAAATATCGGTGACGTTGGCGTGCTGACAAAGCTTGCGGAAGAAGCCGGACTTGACGGTGCTGCCTTCAAAGAGGCGCTTGAGACAAGAGCGTACAAGGACGTACAGCGGGAAGCGCTCCGCCATGCTTATGAGGAAGCCGGCATTACGGCAGTGCCGACGTTTATCATCGGCGATGAGAGAATCCCTGGCGCGGCGGGAAAGGAAACCTTTGAACAAATCATTGAGCGGGAACTGAATAAACGTTAGTAAAAAGCCCTCTTTGCATCAGCGAGAGGGCTTTGCCATATAGTGTTTGACAAATGTTTGTCTGTCCGCTTCATATGCCGCGGCGTCAAAGGAGTCGCCGCAAAAATGAAGGCACCAAGGGTCTTTCTGGCAGGCGACGCCGACTTGATAGCCGTGTTTTTGAAATTCGAGCGACTGTGATGTGTCGTAAAAATGAAAGCCGCGAAACAAATCCTCCCGCCACTCCACGTCATATTGAGCCGCCATTAACAAGCCGTCAATGGCGTCAGCGGGCGTAAACAGGCCGTCTTCATCACCGTGCTCAAAATCCAGCGGGTGATAAGCATTCCCCCGGTATTCAATCACTTTTCCCATCCGCTGTCCGCTTTCCCACCAAATGCCGTTCGGCGGCAGGGTTTTGCAGCCGGCGACACCAAGAAGGCCGAGCTCCTGATGAGATTGAAAGATATGAAGCATGTCATGAAGGAAATGCTGATGAATGATAAAAGTATCCTGATGCAGATAAATTTTATATTTGGAGGGGTGTTTCAGCGCTTTGTTGTAGGACGAGGCCATGCTTGCTGAATCGTATATCGGCATGATATCAACGGAGTATGAAGGGGGGACGGTAAGCTGCATGATATGGCTCTTGCACCGGGAGTACAGCGACTCATCATTCACACAGACGACAAACAGAAATGAATGTGAATCCATTACATGCTCCTCTCGGCCTCAATCACATATTGATAGGCCGATGCTTCTGTCATAAAGTCATGCCTTATGCCAAGCTGTACGCATACTTCGTGCAATGATGCGATGGCTTTGTGGTAAGAAGGGTGATCAACGCGGATCGCCTCAATGCGTTTCACCTCATAGCCGGCGGCTTTAAATAATGAAAGAGTCTCTTCCCGGGTAAAAAAACGCAGGTGGGTCTGATCCATTAATCCGGCGTCACTGTAAGTCCATTTGCCGGCTAAAAGCTCCAGCACCACTGAGATGTGGCCGACATTCGGTATGCATGCAAGCACAGTGCCGTCTTTTTTTACATAAGGACGAAGCTTTTTCAGCACTGTCCACGGGTCGATAAGATGCTCAAGAACGTCTCCGAACAGCATGCAGTCGAATTGCTCTGATTCGTACGGAAGAATGGCGGATTCAATGTCGCCGCAAAGCACATGGCTCAATTTGCTTTCCGCCTTTTTTGCGGCTTCGGGATACGCTTCAATGCCGTAAACCGTTATTCCGCGGTCTTCGATCGCCGCTCCTAAATTGCCCGTTCCGCAGCCGACATCAAGCACTGTCCGCCAGTTTTCGTCTATTTTGTTCAATAAATAAGGATTCAGGCCTTCGTAGTAGTTCTGTTGTTTTTCATCATAATAGGGATTCGTATCCATCTGTGTATCACCTCATAAATGGGCATAATACACAAGATATGCAGCGGGGGGATCTCATATCACCATGTTTGGCTGTTCAATTGCGGAATACGGACGGGAATGGTTGTCCGGTATACGGTTTGTTCTCTGATTCCCCTCTTATTGCGGGTGTTCCTTTGAAAACTCGGGTGCGGGCGGACTGTGGCAGGTCATATAGTAAAAGGATCCGCCTGTAATCTTACCGCTGGCGGATGGTGTTTTTCATTGGTGTTTTTTTCTTCACCGCTTTTTCAGTATTTAAGAAGCGCCTCACATCGTCAATGTTCAAACCCATGATTCTAGCCTCTTGAATTAACAATTGCCAATCTTGATCTATATCTTTCATTACATGAGTTTTCATAAGAACCTCCAATTGAAAAATTGATTTGCCCAGCTACAGCAGCCAATGTATAACAAATATCACACATAGTTGGCCGGTAATCCCAAATTGAAGATGAATTCACCTACCTATTCCCTAAGAAAATGACTGAAATAACCAAAATCCTTCAAGAATTCTTACATATAATAATAAACAAATAAATACTGACTGGATAGTATGCAAATAAAAATAAACCATATGACCTATTAATATTTACCCTCAAAACGTCGAATAGCATATTGTTTTTGCATAAAAAATACCGCAAAAGAATGATTCGGTGTAAGATAAAGTGAATGATCAAACAGCTGGGGTAAAAAATGAAAAAAAACAAATTTCAAATTAAGAGAGAAGAAACATTTGAAAGTTTTATTGACGCAGGCCTTCATCTCCTGATTGAAAGAGCTTACGATTCAGTCTCAATCGATGACATCAGTAAAGCGGCGGGTTTCAGCAAAGGGGCGTTTTACGTTCATTTTGAAAGCAAGGAAGATTTTCTGAAGCATTTGTTAGAGAGGCGTCAGATTAAAAAAAGGATCATCACTGGCTATCTCGACGAACTAGAAAAGCAAACAGAGCGGCCGTTGACGCTTTGTGAAGCCGCGGCCAGCGCGGCCAGCCTGTTGATGCGGTTTGTAAACAGCAAGCCTGCCTGGAATGTTGTGTCTTTTGCCGTTCATATGCCTACTTACAAAGTCGTCAGTGAATATGAAGCTTATATCCGTCTGTATAAGTTATGGATAGAAGAAAGCACCATGTACATAAATTGGCTCAAATCGAGAAATTTAATAG
Source organism: Bacillus sp. MT(2024) (assembly GCF_036362845.1). Classification (NCBI taxonomy): domain Bacteria; kingdom Bacillati; phylum Bacillota; class Bacilli; order Caryophanales; family Bacillaceae; genus Bacillus; species Bacillus sp. MT(2024). The sequence continues at coordinate 3,753,335 of NZ_CP143632.1, read as the reverse complement.
AAGACCATATAGATACCGAGCATACCGCTAATATGATGTGCGCGCTCATCGACGGGATGATTAAGCAATCCAATGTGCTGGGAAGGCCGGTTACTTTCCGCAGCATGTTTGACGCGCTCTATGTTTTTGTCAGCGGCAGAAAATCAGGGTAACGTTCTTCTTGATTTGACAAAAGGTTTAGAAAAGTCTTTCAGAAAGCGAGGAACTGCCATGCGCTACAGAGAAATTATGATGTATATCATTATGGGGATATTCACGACCATCGTGAATATCGTCAGTTTTTACATTCTGACGTCGGCATTCGAGATGGATTACAAGGCGGCGACTGTCGCCGCTTGGATTCTGTCCGTTCTATTTGCTTATGTTACGAATAAACGGTATGTCTTTCAGCAAAAGACCGCGGGGATGCGGAGTCTGATGAAAGAATTAACGGCCTTTTTCAGCGTGCGGGTGCTGTCTCTCGCCATCGATCTCGCCATGATGATTCTTCTGGTCAGTCAATTTCATATGAACGAAACATTGGCGAAAATCGCCGATAACGTCATTATCGTAGTCGTCAACTATGCGGCCAGCAAATGGATTGTCTTCAGAAAAGCGAAAGAAGAGGGCGTGTCATAACGGTTTTTTTCTGCGCCCTGGGGGGAAAGTGTAATGGTGGAAGAGGATGCGTATGAAGCACAAAATAAAGAAAGCGTTTGCTGATGTATTCGGGGAATCGGAGGACCTGCGCGTTTTCTTTGCGCCCGGCAGAGAGAATCTCATCGGAGAGCTAACGGGGCCCGCTATGAGGAGAAGACAGGGAGAAAAGCTGACTTTTACACGGCGGATATCGGAGCCGGAGCGAGAGAACTAAAGGGGGATGACGATGGCAATTGAGCGGCACGTGGAACGTTTAATCCGGTACGGATTGCAAAAAGAGCTGATTTTATTTCTTGATATTGAATATACAAGAAACCGTTTATATGAAACTTTGCATATTACCCATCCGGAGGCTTCAGAACAGAAAGAAAATGAATCGGCGGCATCATTGCCGGACATATTGGCCCCGATTTATGAATGGGCGGCAGAAACGGGCCGGATGGCAGCCGATACAGACACCTATCGCGACCTGCTGAGCGCGAAGATCATGGGCTGCTTTGCCCCGCAGCCGTCCGAGATTGTGCGTCGTTTTGAAGAAACAAAGGCGGTGCACGGGCCGGAGCAGGCGACAAAGGCGTTTTACCGATTTTCAGAGGATGTGTATTATATCCGTTCGGACAGAATACAGCGGAATGTCGGGTGGACGGCTGAGACGGCTTACGGAAAGCTGGACATCACGATCAACCTTTCAAAACCGGAAAAAGATCCGAAAGCAATTGCCGCTGCCAAAGAGCAGCCTCAATCCGATTATCCGAGATGTGTTCTTTGTAAAGAAAATGTCGGGTACGAGGGGAGACCGGATCACCCGGCGCGTCAAAACCTTCGTGTCATTCCGGTCATTCTCGGCGATGAGCAGTGGTTTCTGCAATTTTCTCCGTATGTGTATTACCGGGAGCATTGCATCGTTTTGAAAGACCGGCACGAACCGATGAAGATCAGCAAAAAAACGTTTGACCGGCTGCTGTCGTTCGTCAGCCAGTATCCTCATTATTTTCTCGGTTCCAATGCTGATCTGCCGATTGTCGGCGGCAGTATTTTAAGCCACGACCATTTTCAGGGGGGCCATTATGAATTCCCGATGGCGCGGGCGGAGACAGAAAGCCGGTACAGGCTGCCTGACTATCCGAAAACGGTGCTGGGAATTGTGAAGTGGCCGATGTCGGTCATCCGCCTGCAGAGCGAGAGCGCGTCTGAGCTTTCCGGCGCGGCGGATGCCATCCTGCGGGCATGGCGCGGTTATTCCGATGAGGCGGCTGATCTCCTCGCCTGTTCAGGAGAAACACCGCACAATACAATTACGCCGATTGCCCGGCGGAGAAACGGTTTATTCGAATTAGATCTCGTCCTCAGAAATAACCGCACCTCTGATGAGCATCCGCTGGGAATTTTTCATCCCCATCAGGAAGTTCATCACCTGAAAAAAGAAAATATCGGACTGATTGAGGTAATGGGGCTTGCGATTCTGCCGGGCCGCCTTGAACAAGAAATGAAATACACGGCTGAAGCGCTGTGCTCCCCGGACCCGGAAGCGGTCTTAACGGCAGACCCTTCTGCGGCAAAGCATAAAGATTGGGCGCTCAGTGTGCTGCATAAGCGGAAGGTAACGAAAGAAAACGCGGAACAGATTCTGAAAGAGGAAATCGGCCATGCCTTTGCGCGGATACTGGAGCATGCCGGCGTCTTTAAACAGACAGAAGAAGGCAGAGCGGCTTTCCGGCGGTTTATCCGCCATTTGGGCGCTCTACCGGAAAAAAGCCCCATCCCATAAGGGACGAGGCTTTTTTTTATCCTCTGCTTCTGGCGATCAGGCTGAATAAGAATACCACGATCGCAGCTCCGATGATTGCCGGAATGATGGCAAAGCCGGCAAGGTGAGGACCCCATGTGCCGAGCAGTCCGTGCCCGATCCATGCGCCGATCAGACCGGCGATCATTGACCCGATGATTCCCCCGGGCATACTGCCTTTTACAAATAAACTTCCGATCCAGCCGATAATAATAGCGACAATCAGAGATACGATAAAACCCATAAATATCACTTCCTATTTTTTATTATTTATGCCTATATGTTTCCTTCGTTTTGTCCATATTAAACATATGAATGCGTTTTTTATAATGAACATATCAAGGCGCGTTCCGGTCTTTTTTTTCACAATGCGTTGCGTTAAAATGGAAACCGTGTGAAAAGGTGTGAGCAAAGGAAAAAATATTTCTTTTGTAGAATGTTTAACAAAATGAAACTTTTTGTTGACCAGCGATTTTTATTATGGTAAACCTTTATTTGGTATTATTCGTTCTCGCTATCTTTTTTCTCTATATATGCTAAATGATCTAAAACTTTTTATGTTTGATTTACGCAAGTGGAAAAAGTTCATGCATTTTTTGACGATTTTGTGACATTAGGTCGAAAAAAAGATGAACTTTAGAAAAAAATAAAGCTAATAAGTGCAGATTTTGATAGCATAACAAGGTAGATAGAGAAAAGATTTTGAGAAAGTACATTTCAGATTCACTACATCAATAGGAAGGATGGTGATCTTCTTGTTCAGAGCATTTAAACCGTTACTTTTATTAGCGATGTTGGCTGTTGTTTTCGTACTGGGCGGATGCAGCGACATTTCCGTTTTAGATCCGAAAGGACCTGTAGCAGACCAGCAGAAAGATCTGATTCTCTTGTCAATCGGATTTATGCTGTTCATTGTCGGCGTCGTATTCGTACTATTTACAATCATTTTAGTGAAATACCGCGACCGCAAAGGCAAAGACAGCGGAAATTACAAGCCCGAGATGCACGGCAACACGTTCTTAGAAGTAGTCTGGACAGTGATCCCAATTTTAATTGTTATTGCACTTTCTGTGCCTACCGTACAGACGATATATTCGTTAGAAAAAGCGCCTGAAGCGACAAAGGATAAAGAGCCTCTTGTTGTTTATGCTACTTCGGTAGACTGGAAATGGGTATTCAGCTACCCTGAGCAGGATATTGAGACGGTTAACTACCTGAACATTCCTGTAGACCGTCCGGTTTTATTTAAAATTTCTTCAGCAGATTCAATGGCATCGCTATGGATTCCTCAGCTTGGGGGACAAAAATACGCGATGGCGGGAATGCTGATGGATCAATACTTACAAGCTGACAAAGTGGGAACATATGAAGGCCGCAACGCGAACTTCACCGGCGAACACTTTGCCGACCAGAAATTCAACGTAAAAGCTGTTACGCAAAAAGACTTTAACAGCTGGGTGAAAAAAGCCCAAAGCGATTCTCCAAAGCTGACGAAAGAGAAGTATGACGAACTGATGCTTCCGGAGAATGTCGGAAAATTAACGTTCTCTTCTACACACTTAAAATACGTTGACCACGGCCAAGATGCCGAATATGCGATGGAGGCGCGCAAACGCCTTGGCTACAAAGCCGTATCACCGCACTCTAAAACAGACCCGTGGGAAGATGTAAAGAAAAACGAATTTAAAGTATCCGACGATAAACAAGATTGAAATTGAACAAGAAAGGAGGAAGCCCGAATGAAATTGAGATGGGATGAATTTTTTGTAACAGGTGACCCATTAATTCTGGGCGCACAAGTTTCCATTGCGCTTTCCACTATCGCTATCATCGTTGTACTCACATACTTCAAAAAGTGGAAATGGCTCTGGTCTGAATGGCTGACGTCTGTAGACCATAAGAAACTTGGAATCATGTACATTATCTCTGCTGTTATCATGCTGTTCCGCGGCGGGGTCGACGGCTTGATGATGCGCGCCCAGTTAGCGCTTCCTAATAACAGTTTTTTAGACTCAAACCACTATAATGAGATCTTTACGACTCACGGTACGATCATGATTATCTTCATGGCGATGCCGTTTTTAATCGGTCTGATCAACGTTGTCGTACCTTTGCAGATCGGTGCGCGCGACGTAGCATTCCCTTACTTGAACAACCTGAGTTTCTGGACGTTCTTTGTAGGTGCGATGCTTTTCAATATTTCTTTCGTTATCGGAGGTTCTCCGAACGCAGGCTGGACGAGTTACATGCCGCTGGCAAGCAACGATATGAGTCCCGGGCCTGGTGAGAACTTCTACCTGCTCGGTCTTCAGATTGCCGGTATCGGTACGCTGATGACGGGTATCAACTTTATGGTGACGATCCTGAAAATGCGTACAAAAGGCATGACGCTGATGCGTATGCCGATGTTCACATGGACGACGCTGATTACAATGGTTATTATCGTATTCGCCTTCCCTGTTTTGACAGTGGCATTGGCGCTGTTATCATTTGACCGTTTGTTCGGCGCTCACTTTTTCACGCTGGAAGCCGGCGGTATGCCGATGCTTTGGGCTAACTTGTTCTGGATTTGGGGACACCCTGAAGTATATATCGTTATCTTACCGGCATTCGGTATTTTCTCTGAAATTATTTCAGCGTTTGCAAGAAAGCAGTTATTCGGTTACAAAGCGATGGTCGGCTCAATTATCGCCATTTCCGTCCTGAGTTTCCTAGTATGGACCCATCACTTCTTCACAATGGGGAACAGTGCGTCTGTTAACTCTTTCTTCTCGATTACAACGATGGCGATTTCGGTTCCGACCGGGGTTAAAATCTTTAACTGGCTCTTTACGATGTATAAAGGCCGGATCAGTTTTACAACACCGATGCTGTGGGCGCTCGCGTTCATCCCGAACTTCGTTGTCGGCGGGGTAACAGGGGTTATGCTTGCGATGGCTGCAGCGGATTATCAATACCATAATACGTACTTCCTCGTATCTCACTTCCACTATGTGCTGATCGCGGGTACGGTATTTGCATGTTTCGCAGGATTTATTTTCTGGTATCCGAAAATGTTCGGCCACAAGCTGAACGAAAGAATCGGAAAATGGTTCTTCTGGATCTTTATGATCGGATTTAATGTATGTTTCTTCCCTCAATACTTCTTGGGGCTGCAAGGTATGCCTCGCCGTATTTACACTTACGGACCGAATGACGGATGGACTGCATTAAACTTTATTTCAACTGTCGGAGCCTTCATGATGGGTGTCGGATTCTTAATCCTTTGCTACAACATCTACTACAGCTTCCGCTATTCTACTCGCGAGATCAGCGGAGATTCATGGGGCGTGGGACGTACGCTTGAGTGGGCGACTTCATCTGCGATTCCGCCGCATTACAACTTTGCGGTGCTTCCAGAAGTGAAATCTCAAGATGCGTACCTGCAATTGAAAGAAGACAAAACGGATATTCATCCGGAAAGCAAGTTCAAGAAAATCCATATGCCGCATAACTCCGGAAGACCGCTTATTATGTCAGTGGCATTCGGTATTGCTGGCTTCGGACTTGTGTTTGAATGGTTCTGGATGGGCATTGTCGGCTTGATCGGCATTCTGCTTTGCATGGTGCTTCGTTCATTTGAATATGACAATGGCTACTATATACCTGTTGAAGAAATAAAAGAGACGGAAAGAAAGATTTCCGAATAAAGGAGGCGTGATTTATGGAACATGCAGAACACGGCAATTCTAACGCGCCTATGGAATATCAATCTGAAACCGGCAGACTCAATATTCTCGGGTTTTGGATCTTTTTAGGGGCAGAGATTGTGTTGTTCTCAACACTATTTGCAACCTTCTTCGTTCTTCAAAGAAGAACAGCAGGAGGAGTCTTACCGGCTGAATTATTTGAAGTGAAGCTTGTCATGATCATGACATTCCTGCTTCTGATCAGCAGTTTCACCTGCGGGATCGCTGTTCATGAAATGCGTCGCGGAAGTTTAAAAGGCGTCGTCATTTGGACGATCATTACGCTTCTTCTCGGTGCGGGCTTCGTCGGATGTGAGCTTAACGAGTTCATCCACTATGTACATGAAGGAGCATCTCTCGGTACAAGTGCTTTCTGGTCTGGATTCTTCGTCCTTCTGGGAACGCACGGAACACACGTAACGATCGGTATCTTCTGGATTGCCGGCATCTTACTGCAATTGAAGAAACGCGGATTAACGCCGCAGACGTCTTCAAAAATCTTTATCTCAAGTTTATACTGGCACTTCTTAGACGTTGTTTGGATCTTCATCTTTACAGGCGTCTATCTCATCGGATTGGGGGGACTATAATATGGCAAACAAATCTGCTGAACACAGCCACTTTCCGTGGAAGCATATCGTAGGTTTTGCGTTGTCTATTATTCTGACCCTGCTGGCCCTTTGGGTTGCGGTATATACGGATTTAAGCTCATCAGCAAAACTGTGGATCATTTTCGGATTCGCATTTATCCAAGCCGGCCTTCAGCTTCTCATGTTCATGCACATGACAGAAAGCGAAAACGGCGGAATTCAAGTCGGAAACACGCTCTTCGGATTTTTCGGAGCGATTGTTATCATCCTTGGTTCCATCTGGATCTTTGCGGCGCACTACCATCACGGTGACCATATGGATGGAAACCCTCCGGGCGGTGCGAAGCATCATTCCGAACATCAGGAATAAAAAGAAACCCTCTTCGTTCAGGCGAAGAGGGTTTTTTGTGCCTTTATTGGCTTCTTCTCCGGCGCAGGCGCGGAAGGCCGTAAATGATAAAGGCGGCGATATGGGCAACGATGACGTTGACGGCAAACAGGATGATCATGAGTGTGTGGCCGAGAGGGGACAGGCTGCTGGTTGCGTAAAAGTAGAAGAAAACCCACATGAGAATAATTGGCGGTATGGCCGAAAGAGCGACTTTTTTGTTATCCAGCCAGATAAAGAGGGGTGTTGCGCTTGCGACCAGTAAATAAGCAAAAAACATGTCCATCTTACATGTCTCCTTTCATTTTATGGCAGCGTTTCCAAAATGAAATGCAGAGAATAAAATGTGTCTGTTTTGTGGTCGTTTTTTGAACATTTTGTTACAATTATTATACCATGTTTTCCAATTTTTGATACCGCTTTTTCGAGAAATGTATTGCAACTATTGCCTCATTTTTGGATAGGTACAAGAAACCGGAAAGGTCAAATACCCTGTTACATTTCCGTACAAGGGAATGGCACAGGCTGTGAACCTTTGCTATGTTCAAAGAAAACATGCACAGCAAGGGTGGTTTTGAAGTGGACATAACAAAAGACGATGTCACAGCGCCGGACGTCATTGCGCTTTTGCAGGAGCATCTGAAGAGCATGACCATGCATTCTCCCCCGGAAAGTATACACGCGCTCAATGCGGCCCGGCTGCGTCAGCCTGACGTTACGTTTTGGAGTGCGAGGGAAAACGGCGTCCTGCTCGGCTGCGGCGCCTTAAAGGAGCTAAACAGCCGGCACGGTGAGATCAAATCAATGAAAACCTCTCCGAATCATATCAGAAAAGGCGCAGCCAACCGGATCCTCCGCCATATGCTTGAAGAAGCAAGGCGGCGGGGCTATGAGCGGATCAGCTTAGAAACCAGTTCTATGGAGGCTTTTCTCCCCGCCAGACGCCTGTATGAAAAAGCAGGGTTTCAATATTGTGATCCGTTTGCACATTATAAAGAGGACCCGAACAGCTTGTTTATGACGTTAAACATAAGCTGAAACCCCTTTTCTGACGAGAAGGGGTTTTTTATCGGAAAAGTTTTATCATGACCGAAACATTTCCTTTTCTGACACGTCATATGTCGTGTAGTCCCCAAACCGTAAAAAATAAAAAGGAAGCAACCTCATCATGTTTTCTTGAACGGTGTTCATGTATAATAAACAATAGTGACTTCCGATGAAAATGTAAGGCGGGATAGAATGAGTCGATATAAGAAACAGCAAAATCCCTATTATCAGGGGGATTTGATTTTTATATTTGGTGTGTTTTTAATAATTAGTGTTGCGGCGATTTATGCGGCCGGACAGTTCGGGCAGTACGGAGGCAGTGCCTGGATGAAACAGATTGTCTTCTATGTTATAGGTGCGGGATTCATCGGATTATTGCTGTACTTTGATTTAGAGCAGCTTGAGAAACTGAGTCTGTATGTATTGATTGCCGGCGTGCTGTCGCTGCTCCTTCTGCGTGTGGCGCCGGAATCCATCGCGCCGATTAAAAACGGAGCGAAGAGCTGGTTTCAAATCGGAAACTTTACCCTCCAGCCCTCTGAGTTTACGAAAATAGGAATTATGATGATGGTCGCGTCCATTATATCGAAGGCGGGCCCGAAGGATCAAAGATCACTTCGGGAAGATGTGAATCTGCTTTTGAAAATTGCGGCATGGACGGTTATTCCGATCGGGATGATCGTTTTGCAGGATGCCGGAACGGGTGCGATCTGTCTGTTTATCGTTATGGTGATGGTGTTTATGTCAGGTGTAAACTGGAAGCTGATCACCATCATCGGCGGTTCGGCCGCGCTTGTGCTTGGCCTATTCTTAGTGCTTGTAATTGAATTTCCCCATGTGGCGAATTCGATCGGTATTGCGGATTATCAAATTAACCGGATTACATCGTGGATGTCTGACTCCAGTGCGGCAACGACTCAGGCCGAGAGCGATAAAAGCTGGCAGGTGGATCAGGCCGTTATGGCGATCGGATCGGGCGGCATTACCGGAAACGGCGTTCATAATCTGAAAGTGTACGTACCTGAGGGACAGACTGACTTTATCTTTGCGATTTTGGGTGAAAGTTTTGGGTTTTTAGGTTGCGCCATTGCGGTTGTCATGTTTTTCTTTTTAATTTACAGGCTTGTGGTGCTGATTGACCGCTTGCATGCGTTTAACCGATTTGGCGCGTTTTTTTGCGTCGGATTTACTGCACTTATCGTGATTCACACCTTCCAGAACATCGGGATGAATATCGGCATTATGCCGGTTACAGGTATTCCGCTGCTGTTTGTCAGCTATGGAGGGAGCTCGGTGCTTTCTACATTAATCAGCTTCGGGATCGTATATAACGCAAGTGTGCAGCTGACGAAATATAAAAGCTACTTGTTCAATTCTTAATGTGAGACGGCTCGTTTTTCGGGCTGTCTTTTTTTGTTTAGAGCATTTCACTTTTGGCATGATACTCTTTCGGATATGATATATAGAGAAGGAGGCTTTATATATGAACAATACCATCGAAACCATACTTAATCATCGGTCGATCCGATCATTTACTGACGAGCTTCTGACAGCAGAAGAGATAGATACATTAGTGAAAAGCGCCCAGGCGGCGTCAACGTCCAGTTACGTGCAGGCTTACTCCATCATCGGCGTAACCGATAAGGAGAAAAAGCGGAAGCTGGCGGCACTGGCCGGAAACCAGCCTTACGTCGAAAATAACGGGCACTTGTTTGTGTTTTGCGCTGATTTGTACCGCCATAAAAAACTTGCTGAGGAAAAAGGCGAAAACATTACCGAGCTTCTTGAGAATACGGAAATGTTTATGGTCAGCGTTATTGATGCCGCACTTGCCGCACAAAACGTAAGTGTTGCCGCGGAATCAATGGGACTCGGCATTTGTTATATCGGAGGCATTCGAAATGAACTTGATCAGGTGACGGAAGTGCTTGGTACACCTGACCATGTGCTGCCGCTGTTCGGTTTGGTAGTCGGTCATCCCGCTCATCCGTCCGGTCAAAAGCCGCGCCTGCCGAAACAAGCCGTATATCATGAAAACACGTACGATACGAATGAAGAAAACTTCCGCAGTTATATGAAGGAATATGATGAAACCATTTCCGATTATTATGATAAACGGACAAACGGCAAGCGGGTTGAAACGTGGTCTGATCAAATCCTGCAGTTCATGAAACAAAAACCGAGAACCTATTTAAATCAATATGTAAAAGATAAAGGTTTTCAAAAGAATTAAGAAAAAACCTCTCCTGACCGGGAGAGGTTTTTTTATGTTTCACGTGTAACATATTTCGACAAAATGGAACAAGGTATATAAATGTTTATCATCAGGGATGCTTATAAGCATACAGAAAGAAAAAACGGCTTAGCAGTGGTACGATGTTGATGAGGTGACAGTGATGATTTCATTAAGTATATTGGATCAATCTCCTGTATCAGAAGGGTGTTCTGCGGAAAGTGCACTGCGGAATACAGTAAGACTGGCGCAGGAGGCGGAAAAGCTCGGATATAAGAGGTTTTGGGTGTCAGAGCATCATTTTTCAGAGCGGTTGGCGGGTTCAAGCCCTGAAGTGCTGATCAGCCATATTGCGGCGAAAACGAATGACATTCGGGTAGGATCAGGCGGTGTGATGCTTCCGCATTACAGCGCATATAAAGTGGCGGAGAATTTCCGAGTGCTCGAAGGGTTGACGCCGGGCAGAATCGATCTCGGATTAGGGAGAGCGCCGGGCGGAATGCCGATCGCATCATGGGCGCTGAATGACGGCGGGAAGCGTAACGCTGATCAATATCCGCAGCAGCTTCGTGAGCTGGCGATGTATTTGCATGATGCAGCTGATGACAATCACCGTTTTCCGAATCTGACCGCATCACCCCTTATTAAGACGGCGCCGGAAGTCTGGCTTCTCGGTTCTTCGGGGGAAAGCGCGCTTCTGAGCGCAGAAATGGGAGCAGGCTATATGTTTGCCCATTTTATTAATGGAGAAGGCGGAGAAAGCACGACAGCACAATATAAGCGCAGATTTAAACCTTCTGTATTAGGAAAAGAACCAAAAACAGCCGTGGCGGTGTTTGTACTGTGCGCGGATACGGAGGAGAAAGCGGAGGAACTCGCGGCTGTCATGGATTATACGCTGCTTGCAGGTGAACAGGGGATTCCGCTTCACGGCGTACCGTCTTACGAAACCGTCCGCGGCAATACGTATACACCGTATGAACAAAGACGAATTGCCGATAATCGGAATCGGATGATCATCGGAACGAAGCAGCAAGTGAAGGAACAGATTCTGGCTCTCAGTAAAGCATACGGAACAGAAGAAGTAATGGCTGTGACCATTACTCATCATTTTGAAGATAAACTTCAGTCATACCGTCTGCTTCGAGAAGCTTTTGCCGAATAGTCAGAAAGAAACCCTGCTGATGCTCCAGCAGGGTTGTTCGGTTATTCAATGATAAAAGGTTTTTCAGTCAGCACCTGGCTTGATTTCCCTTTGTTCGCGGCATAGGCCAGCATATAATATTCTCCTGCCGGCAGTGCGGTGTCACCATTGACTTTGCCGTTCCAGTCGAAATATTGATAGCCTTTATCCTGCTTTTTGTAGATGCCGGCTTGGCCGACAAAGTCAAGATTACTGTCATATACAAGGAAGGCAAGCTCTTCGGCTCCCGCCGGAAGATAGGTTTCAATTTGGTAGGTTCCCTGCGTTGTGCCGTCCTGTACGTCGATTGACGTCACGCGCGGATAGTCCGGCTCTTTTACAATCAGCAGCGTCGGCACTTTTGCGACTGTTTTTCCGCCTTCACGCACTGTGACGGTTCCCTCATAGGTGCCCGCCTTTACTTTTTTGGCATTGACCTTTACTTTCGCATTGACCTTTCCGGTTTGATGAGCGGGGATCACGACCCGGTCTGTGCCCGAAACGGTAATGCCCGTGCCGTTGAAAGAATACTCGAGCTGATATGATTTTCTGATGGACGATTGGTTTTCAATCGTAAAGGTTTCTTTTTTCGTTTCATTGCCTTTGTCTTTCATAAACGTTCCGTAAGAATAACTTCCCGGGGCGACAAGGGAGTCTGCTTTGATCGCCTTCATGATTCTGATGCTTCCGGCGCCTTGCGCATTATGCGGGTATACGTCACCGTCCGCGTCCGTTAAGGTTTCCGCCGTGTTCATGAGAGCGGCTTTTATTTGTTCCGGGCTCCATTTCGGTTTGGCCTGCTTGATGACGGCAGCTGCGCCGGCTACATGCGGGGAAGCCATGCTCGTTCCCTGCTTCGATCCGTAGCCGTACGGGTCGGCCGGATCATGGGTCGGAATGGTGCTCACGATGTTTACGCCGGGAGCGGAGACGTCAGGTTTAATCATCCACGTGTCCATAACCGGGCCGCGTGACGAAAAGTCTGCCATTTGTTCAGTGAGCGATTTAGCGACGGATAAATGGAATGTCGCTTTTGTGCCGCCCGCTTTTAATTGGCTGACGAGTTTTTCGCCGTCTTCTGATGAAAGCTTAACCGTCGGCACGGACATGCCCGGTACATTGGCTTCAATTTCTCCCGGAGCATTGTTATACACAACCATACCGATCGCGCCCGCTTTTTTGGCGTTGTCTGCTTTATCCACAAAGGCGATGCTGCCCCGTTTGACGACCGCGACTTTTCCTTTCAGATCTTTGCCTTCAAAATCCTTTTGCTCGCCGATACCCGCCTCTATGAGCTCTGTTTCTTTTTTATTCAGTGCTTTTATGTCATCTTCTTTGTTGTACCCCATTACTTTCGCTGAGGAATAGGAACCGAAGGAGACGGCGTACTCGTTCAGCGGCAGCTGTGTCGCTCCGACGGAGATAGCTTCTCTGGACGTTCCCGGAGAGCCGACGGTCCAATTGTTCGGCCCGCTGTTTCCGTTTGATGTAACGGCCGTGACGCCTTCTGACATCGCCCAGTCAAGCGCCGTGCTTGTCGCCCAGTCTGGGTTATTCACAGAATTGCCGAGAGAAAGGTTCATGACATCCGCTCCGTCCTGTACGGCGCGTTCAATGCCGGCGATGACGTTCTCCGTTGTTCCGCTTCCGCCCGGACCGAGCACACGGTAGGCAAGGAGTGTAGCATCCGGCGCTACGCCTTTAATCGTTCCGTTTGCCGCTACCGTGCCCGCGACATGGGTTCCGTGGTCAGTCGACGCGCCTCTCGGATCACCGGACGGCGTTTCTTCAGGATCGTAATCGTTATCCACAAAATCGTATCCTTTATATTGTCCGAAATTTTTCTTTAAGTCAGGGTGTTTATATTCGACACCGGTGTCAATAATGGCCACCTTGACGCCTTTCCCCGTATAGCCGAGCTTCCACGCGTCATTTGCCCCTATATAAGGGGCGCTGTCATCCATCTGCGGAGACACGGCATCCTTAGATAGGGTGATGTCTTTATCTTTCAGCTGATCGGTATGATAGGTGACGTTCGGATAAACCGCTTTGACATCCTGATCACTCAGCAGTTTCGGAATTTCATTTGCCGGGAGTTTCATGGAGAAGCCGGAAAACACTTGCTCATATTCCCTGTTGATTTTTCCGTGTTTAATGGTTTTGAGCGCTTTCTTTTTCACCTTTGAGCGTTCGCTTTTCAGCTTGCTTTTTGTCTGTGCTTTGCCGAGTTCCTTTGCTTCCGCCAGTGACTTTTCCTTCAGCTCGACGATGACTGTCGTTTGTTTGCCGGTGGTCATATCAATGTCACCAAATACCTCAGCCTTCTCAAGATCAGGAGTTTGCGGTTTTGAAGCCGGCGCAGCCTGTGAACTTGTGGATAAGGTAAAGGATAAGACAAAAGCCGGAAGCAGATAACGGATGATTCCTTTTTTCAATCGTGTTTCCCCCTTTTTCTTTATCTAAATTAGAAATCTAGTATATATTTCTTGAAAATTCAAAATAATCCTTGTGACATATGACTCATTTATGGAAATTGGTCTGTGAATAAGGAGGGAGTTATACACAGAATCCTGTGTATAACTGAATAAAAATGTGTATATATATTGTTGGGAACGAGTGTTCCTATACAAAATATAGATCGAGTTTGTGGATATGTGGATATACCCTGTGTTTAAGCTGTGCTTAACCAAGGGATAAGGTGTGTATAACTTTTTTTATCGGCTTTTCCATTTTTCAGGTCATTTCCATCAGCTTTCAACAAAACTTCTGAAAACTAGTTTGTTTTTTCACTCATATTGTGACAAACAATTCGCCCGGCCGCGTCTATCATAGAGTCATAGGGTTGCTAGACCCGCTAGTTTTTAGCGGAGAAGGATCGGCCGCCTTTTCCGTTAAAGCGGAGAGAAAAACAGGCCTGCGAACAAGCTGTCTGTCAAAAAGAAGCGGAGGGATGATTTGCAATGAAACGTTTGCTAGTATCTTTACGGGTATGGATGGTCTTTCTGATGAACTGGATGGCGCCGGGTAACGGAAGATATCCATTAGCCGCCGTGTACGGAAACCAAGCGGCTTATCATAAGAAAGCGAAGCGGACGGCTGGGGCTTTTTCGTTTGTGAGCCGTGTCCGATCGGCGGATTTGACCGATGAAACGAAATCGGCCCGCGGCAGGCTGGATAAAAATCGATGGATGCCTGTCCGCAAAGAATTGCCGAAACGGGAGCGCGCGGGTCCGGCACCTTTACATCATATGAAAAAGAGGGTACAATCCCACTAAACATATGAACGGGAGCGAACCTCTTGAGAATAGACAAAGTATTAAATAACAATGCGGCGTTAATAAAAGAAGACGGACGGGAAAAGATCGTAATGGGTCCCGGAATCGCTTTTCAAAAGAGAAAAAATGATGTGATTCAAAAACATAAAATTGAAAAAATATTTGTCGTGCACGACGAAAATGAAAAGTTCAAACAAGTGTTAGAAACGCTTCCCGAAGAGCATATAGAGGCGGCTGAAGATATCATCAGCCATGCGGAGGGAGAGCTTGCGGCACCTTTGAACGATCACATCCACATTGCGCTGGCGGACCATTTATCCTTTGCGATCGAAAGGATTCAAAACGGCCTTCAGGTGCATAACCGATTGCTTCATGAAATTAAGGCGCTTTATAAAAAAGAATATGAAATCGGCCGCTGGGCGGTTGAACACGTGAAACAAACCCTCGGTATATCATTGCCTGATGATGAGGCGGGGTATATCGCGCTTCATATCCACACTGCCAAGGCGGATGCCAAAAGCATGTATTCGGCGATGAAGCATACAACCATGATCAAAGAAATGATCGAAAAGATCGAATCCTTTTTCGAACAGAAGGTGGATGAAGACAGTATTTCCTATCAGCGCCTCGTCACGCACTTGCGGTATGCGGTCAGCCGGTTGGACTCAAATGAAGCACTCCATTCCATGGACGAGGAGATGCTTTATTTCATCCAAAAAAAGTATCCGTTTGCTTATCGGTGTGCGCTTGAACTGGCGGCGTTTTTAAAAAATGAATATGATTTGGAACTGCCGGAATCCGAGGCCGGCTATATTACGCTGCATGTCCAGCGTCTGCAAAAAAACCCGGAATAACGCGTCTGTTTCGAGAAACAGACTTTTTTTTTGAAAACATATTGACGAAAGCGCTATCATGAAATAAAATGAAAGCGCATTAAAAAACTGAATCGGCGGGATTGTGACTGGTAATGCAGGCAAGACCTAAAATTTGCGTACATGAAAAAGGGATCATGCTGACCTTTTTCGTTGGCGAATTTTAGGTCTTTTTTGATTTTAGAAAGGGGGATACATCATGAATTATCAAGAAACGGCAAAACAGCTTATCAAACACATCGGAGGGAAATCAAATATCATCAGCGCGACACATTGCGCCACACGGCTCAGGCTCGTCATTCAAGATGAACAGAAGATCAGCCAGGCCGATATTGAAGAGACAGAAGGAGTAAAAGGGGCTTTCAGCAGCTCGGGGCAATATCAGATTATATTCGGCACCGGCCTTGTGAATAAAGTGTATGACGCTTTTTCAAAAGAAGCCGATTTGGAGCGGGAGGATCGTGAGACACATCAGGACGCAGCGAAAAAAAAGCTGAATCCGGCCGCAAGATTTGCGAAAACACTGTCTAACATATTCGTTCCCATCATTCCGGCTATCGTGGCAAGCGGACTTTTAATGGGGCTGCTCGGCATGATGAAGGCTTTTCACTGGGTGTCTGAACAATCATCGCTGTTTAAGCTTTTAGACATGTTTTCAAGCGCGGCGTTTATCTTCCTGCCCGTATTCATCGGGTTCAGCGCGGCGAAGGAATTTGGCGGTAATGCCTATCTCGGTGCCGTGCTCGGGGGGATTATGATCCATCCGGCGCTATTGAATCCGTGGGGGCTTGCGGATGCATCGCCTGATTTTATGCAGCTCTTCGGCTTCGACATTGCGCTGCTCGGCTACCAAGGGACGGTCATCCCCGTACTGTTAGCCGTTTACATTATGAGCAAAGTGGAAAAGGGCACGAGAAAAATTGTGCCTCACGCATTCGACTTATTGGTCACCCCGTTTGTCACGGTGATTGTCACAGGATTTATCACCTTTATCGCAATAGGTCCTCTTGGCAGGGCAATCGGATCAGGCATTACCGTCTCGCTGACATATGTGTATGATCATGCGGGCATTGTTGCCGGACTTCTTTTCGGCGGTCTTTATCCGCTTATTGTGCTTACCGGTGTGCATCACAGCTTTCATGCGATTGAGGCCGGCCTCATCGCTGATTTGGGCAGAAACTATATCCTTCCTATCTGGTCGATGGCGAATGTCGCTCAGGGCGCGGCGGGACTGGCTGTATTTTTCCTGACGAAAAAAGCGAAAATGAAAGAAATCGCCCTGCCTGCCGCATTTTCCGCTTTTCTCGGCGTAACCGAACCAGTCATTTTCGGTGTGAACCTAAGGTACCGTAAGCCGTTTATCGCGGGAATGATCGGCGGAGCGCTGGGAGGGGCCTATGTCGTGGTGACCGGTGTCGCAGCCAATGCTTACGGTCTGACCGGAATTCCGATGATTGCCATCACGGCTCCGCTCGGTTTAGGAAATCTTATAAACTATCTGATCGGAATGGGCATCGCCTCTGTTTCGGCGTTTATTGCCGCTTACATTATGGGAGCTAAAGAAAAGGAGGCCGTCAAATGAGGACACCGGATCAAGAGCTGCGCCTGCAGGCTGAGGAAGCGAAAAAGAAGCGGCAAGAAACAGCCGCGTCAGATCCATACCGCCAGAACTATCATGTTATGCCGCCGGTCGGGCTTTTAAATGATCCGAACGGCGTGATCCAATGGAACGGCGTATATCACTTGTTTTTTCAATGGCAGCCATTTCATACGGGGCACGGCGCGAAATTTTGGGCGCATGTGACGACGAAGGATTTCGTTGAGTGGAAAGAGGAAGAAATCGCGCTTGCGCCGGGTGAGTGGTATGACAAAAACGGCTGTTATTCCGGAAGCGCCATCGAAAAAGACGGGCGGCTCTGCCTGATGTACACAGGCAATGTCCGTGACGGAGAAGGAAATCGGGAAACGTATCAATGCCTCGCCGTATCCGAAGACGGGATCGTATTTGATAAAAAAGGAGTCGTCGCGCGTCTCCCAAAAGGCTATACCGCTCATTTCCGTGATCCGAAGGTGTGGGAGAAGGACGGGGCGTATTACATGGTGCTCGGCGCGCAGACAGAAAAGCTCACCGGAAGCGCTGTATTGTTCACATCAGAGAACTTGACGGATTGGACGTTTCTCGGTTCGATTGCGGGGGCGGACTCGGGCGGTCTCGGGTCATTCGGCTATATGTGGGAATGTCCCGACCTGTTTTCCCTTGACGGAACCGACGTGCTGCTCGTATGTCCGCAGGGGCTTGAAGCCGACGGGATAAAATATCATAACAGCCACCAGGCGGGCTATTTCCTCGGCAGGCTGCATACAGAGCCGCCAGAGTTTAAGCACGGTGAATTTACGGAGCTTGACAGAGGATTTGATTTTTATGCGGCGCAGACGCTGGAAGATGATAAGGGACGGAGGATTCTCTTCGCGTGGATGGGCGTTCCGGATCAGCATGAGGACAAACATCCGACACATGCGTATCACTGGATTCACTGCTTAACGATGCCGAGACAGCTGTCACTGTCCAACGGCAGAATCATACAGCGCCCGCTCCCGGAAATGAAATCCCGCCGCAGGGATGAACAAAAGCGCCGTCTTCAATTGAATTGCTCGTCTGTAAGCCTCCCGGTGAAAGATGCGTCCCGGGCTGAAGTGCTGCTGGAAGACATCACTTGCGAATCCTCCGGTTTTGAAATCTCAATTCGGGGCGCGGCCCGGTTTATATTTCATCAGGAAGAGGGGCTGGCTGTGCTGGAGCGCACTGCTTTCAGCGGAGAAGAAAAAGAAAAGAGAAGCTGCGCCATCAGCGAGGTGCATTCCGTGCAGCTCTTTCTGGATGCATCCTCCATTGAATTGTTTTTGAATGATGGAGAAGAGGTATTCAGCGCCAGATATTTTCCTTTCCCGGGAAATGATGACGTAACCGTCACTTCGGTTGGAAAAACGGAAATAAATGCCTCAATTTGGACACTTTTGTAGAAAATCGTTCTTTTTTCTTATGTGAAACCTATGCCATCTGTGCTATTCTTCAAACGAAAGCCTATGATTCCAGGAATAAAAGGAGTTGTTTTCTCAGTTTTGAAAAATCAGAAGATGACGCCGAAATGTTTACTTGTCAAAGCCGCAGAGCAAGTGGAAGATAAGCGGGAAGAATATAAAGAAGTATTGCTTCAGCTGAATCGCATGCTCAAGAGGGCTGAGCCGCACAATGAATGGAGTGATCGGCTGAGGCATACATATGAACAGATGAAGGAATATGCGCTGTTTGTGCAATCGATTGAGATGTTTTTGCGGTCATCCGCGAAAAAAATGAAATAATCCCCCTCGATCATGAGGGGGATATTTATTTTATTTTCCGCTAAGACGCATCGCCGAATGTTTAGTCGGTCCGATGTATTGGTTCAGCGGGAAAGATTCTTTGATTGCCGCAGTGATAAATTCTTTTGCCGCATAGATGGCTTCCTTCACTTCAGCGCCTTTGGCCAGTTCGGCCGTCACGGCGGCGGAGAATGTGCATCCGGCTCCGTGCGTGTAAGGCGTATCAATCATTTCGCTTTCTAATACTTCAGCGGTTTCTCCGTCATACAGCACGTCGATCGCTTTTTCATGTTTCAATTTGTCTCCGCCTGTAATCAATACATATTTCGCGCCGAGTTCGTGAATTTTCTTGGCCGCTTCTTTCATGTCTTCCACTGTTTTTAATTCATCCATACCGCTCAGCTGGCTTGCTTCAAACAGGTTTGGCGTGATGACGGTGGCCAGCGGCGCCAATTGGGTGCGAAGCGCTTCGGCATGCTCCGGATACAGCACTTCGTTCGCTCCTTTGCAGACCATGACAGGATCGATAACGACATTCTTCAGCTGTTTTTCTTTAATCGTTTTCGCCGCAAGCTCTATGATCTCCACGGTAGGGAGCATTCCCGTTTTCATGGCGTCTACGCCGATTCCGTCAACAATCGTCGCCAGCTGTGCGCGAATCGTATCGGCATCAACCGGAAATACTTGATGATCCCAGCTGTTCTCCGGGTCCATCGCTACGATCACGGTCAAAGCCGTCATTCCGTATACGTTTTTTTCTTGAAATGTTTTTAAATCGGCCTGAATTCCCGCGCCGCCGCTGGAATCAGAACCGGCAATAGTAAGTGCTTTGTGCATTGACATATCAATGGCCTCCATCAGTGTTTTATATCTCATTATAGTTAGATTTTCTCCCGATCACAATACGGAAGGCTTGGAGGAATGATTTGACAGCCGCGGGGGATGTGCGTACAATACCTACATAAGATTACTAGGTAAGGGTGAGAAAATAAATGCTCAACAGGGAGCTTGTAAAGGGAAGCACGGTCATTCTGGTGCTGACGCTGCTGAATGAACGGCCCATGTACGGGTATGAACTTGTGAAAGAAATGGAGAAAAGAAGCGGGAATGAACTGCAAATGAAGGAAGGCACGCTGTACCCATCGCTTCATAAGCTTGAACGCCAAAGCTATATTTCTTCTTACTGGGAAAAGCAGACCAAAGGGCCCGACCGAAAATATTACCGGATCACCGATGAAGGAAAAAACATTCTAGCCGAACGGACGAAGGAATGGAATCTGTTCTCCGCTCTGATGGACCGGATGCTGAAGCGGGGCGGGCAGAATGGATAAGGACCTTTATGTGCAGGAAATCAGAAAAGGGCTGGAAGGCAAGGCCGGAAGCCGTGAATTATTAAAGGAAATCGAAAGCCATATTCATCATGCCATTTGTGATCATCTGGAAAAAGGCAAAACCGAAAGCGAAGCGATGGAGCTTATTCTGCGGGAAGTGGGGACTCCGTCTGAGATTATCTCTGCTTTTCAAAAAGCTTCGGCGGTGCCCGCGCGGACTTTTATGCTCTTTTATCTGTTCTGCAACTGCGGTCTTTTTGTGATGGGGGCGATGATTACGATGATGCACGCGTGGAGGGTTCATCCCGCAGTTGACGCGCTGTGGAAAGGGATTTCCGTGTCAGTATGGCTGATTATGATCGGTTATGTATTGTATTGGTTCCAAATCGGCTATCAAGCTGGCAAAGAGTTCGGGGCAGGCGGCAAAAAGCTTGCTGAGCGGACGGTATGGGCTTCAATGGTGCCGAATCTATGTTTTATGTTTGTCTTTTTGTTCAATCTGGTTCCGGCTAGGCTGTTTCCTTCGGCGGTCACACCGAGTTTTGCGGCAGTATGCGCCGTTGTGACGGTATGTTTTCCGTTTTGCGGCAAAATGGGTTTTTACGCAGGCAGGCAGAGACTTGCCTGATCTTTTTCACTATATACATAGGGAATCTATATAGGGGTGTTAAAATGAGATTAGGTTCGTGGATGTACGGTGCGTGCGCCCAAATAGCCGTTACCGTATTTACCGTCTGCGGCTTGGTTCTTGCATTGCCCGTTGTGAGTCTTTTTATTATGTTTCTGAATGGGATGCAAGACGCTATTTTTGTTGTTTTCAGTATTTTGCTTCTTCTATTGTTTTATGCGCTGGGATGGATTTGGGCCGTTTCGTTTGCGCGTGAGTGGAAGGTGAAGCTTTTCGAGCTGCAGATCAGCTCGCTCATTCCGCTGGCGGGTATATTATACTTGTACATTGACAGCGGGGTGAGTATACCGGAACTGATTCATGATTGGCATGAGGATGGATGTGCGCTTGTCCCGCCGGCTTTTGTCTGCTTGTGCACATGCTATGCGATGGTGCTGGTGCCTGTTTATCAATCAAAACTTTGGAATGCCATGGATGCGGGCAGACTTAATGCCAAGGCGGTATGCACTGTTTGGGGAGACCTTCTGATCATTCTGGTTTTGCTGGCGGGGATGACCTGGATTTGTTTCTGAATGGGCCGAAATCAAAAATCCCCCCTGATCTCTCCGCCGCTTTATGTTTTAATAGAACATGAGAAAAAGCAGAAGGAGCGGGTCATGAATATATCAATTGTCATAGTCACGTATAATCGGATTCCGGCTTTGTGTGAACTGCTGGAGTCGATTTCCAGGCAGACCATTAAGCCTTATGAAGTCATCATCGTAAATGATGCCGGGGAATCGGTCGAACAAGC
The DNA here is from genome assembly GCF_036362845.1 of Bacillus sp. MT(2024). Lineage (NCBI taxonomy): Bacteria > Bacillati > Bacillota > Bacilli > Caryophanales > Bacillaceae > Bacillus > Bacillus sp. MT(2024). The sequence goes on along the minus strand of NZ_CP143632.1, from coordinate 3,731,482 downwards.
GAAGCAGCTGTACAGCGATCTGCCGATTCAGATTATTGATTTAGAACAGAATGCCGGACATGTGGAAGCGCGGAACGCAGGTGTGAAAAAAGCGTCGGGTGATTATATCATGCTGTGCGATGATGATGATTTCATTACGCCGGGCCATTTGGAAAGAATGGCGGCTACACTTGCTGATGCGGATTTTGTCCATTCTGACGCGGAAATTGTGTCATTTGAAGAACGGGGCGGCACGAGATACCCGGTGTCACGAAAGCCGTTCGCCTATACGGCGGATTATGCGGATATGCGGGTATTTTCCACGTACGTTCCGTCAGGCAGCATGTACAGACGTTCTCTGCATGACACGTTAGGGTATTTTGATCCGGATGTCCATAATTATTGGGATTGGGACTTTTATTTGCGCGCCGCGAAACAGCACTGTGTGAAGCGTGTTCCTTGCGCAAGCGTCATATATGCGTTTTTTGAGGGAGGCGGCAATCAGTCCGCGGATCTCGGCGGCAAACGGAAGCGGTACTTAGACCGGTTAAGCGAAAAGCACGGTCTTGGGGAGCTCCCGACGAAAAACTTCGCGGTTCTTCTTGGAGAGCCGGACATGAAGAGGCGGGAGGCGCCGACTGACATTGTGTGGGACGGAAAGCCCGTCCATTCAAGACTGCACAGTTCATAAGGGGGACGGACAGTTTGAAACAGCTTTTAAAAGACAGCTGGTGGAATCAGCTGAAAGATGAATTTGACAAACCGTATTATCAAGAGCTGAGAGAGATGCTGAAACAAGAATACAGCAGCCAAACGATTTATCCTGACAGCCATGATATTTTTAACGCCTTGCATTATACGCCCTATGAGGATGTAAAAGCGGTCATTCTCGGACAGGACCCGTATCACGGGCCAGGACAGGCGCATGGGCTTAGTTTTTCCGTTCAGCCCGGGGTCAGACAGCCGCCGTCTTTGAAAAATATTTTCATAGAGCTTCAGGACGATATCGGCTGCTCCGTACCGAACCACGGATCGCTCGTCAGCTGGGCGAAGCAGGGAGTGCTTTTGTTAAACACAGTGCTTACGGTTCGCCGCGGGCAGGCCAATTCCCACAAGGGCAAAGGGTGGGAGCGGCTCACTGACCGCATCATTGATGTAGTGAATGAAAGAGAGAAGCCGATTGTCTTTATCCTGTGGGGGCGTCACGCGCAGATGAAAAAAGAGCGCATTGACACATCGAAACACATTATTATTGAATCGACTCATCCGAGCCCGTTTTCGGCAAGGAACGGTTTTTTCGGGAGCAGACCGTTTTCCCGTACAAACGCCGCCCTTGAAAAAATGGGGGAGCAGCCGATCGATTGGTGCATCCCCGACCTGCCGCAATAAACGGTTTTTTGAGGCGCTTCCGCCCGGCGGGAGCGTCTTTTTTGACGTTCCGGGCGGTATGCTGTCAGAAAAAATAACAAACTCCATTCTGCGATTCGCTCAGAAATTTGATAAAATGCAGGAAGAAGACAAATTACTGCTGGAGGATTTACTCATGAACATACATATTTCTGCTTTGATTCAGAAGATGGAAGAAGAACTGAGGCAGGCGAAAACGGCGACCCGCACCGAGGAGGTCAAAATGCACGCGGCCGCCATCCGCTCTCTGTGTGATGTCGTGCTCGGCACTCAGACGCACACCGCTCCGGCGCCTGTGCAGAATCCGATTCCGAAAGCGGCGCCGAAACCTTCCGCGTCTCCTTCGACAGACCCGCTGCTGCTTGAAAAAATGATGGGCAGCGCCGGGCTGAACCAATATCAGAAAAAAGCGAAAGACGAACGTGAGGAAGACGGAAACGGGGATTCCATTTTCGATTTTTAACAGGAGAGGTTGATTGACTTGAAACTGATACTCGGGGGTTTGCAATGGACGGCATTTATGATTGCGGCTGCGATTGTAGTTCCTGTCGCCATCGCACAATCATTTCACTTGAACCATGCCGATTCTGCCGCATTGATTCAGAGCACATTTTTTGTGCTTGGCGTCGCTGCGGTCATCCAATGTCTCCAGGGACATCGTCTGCCGATTAATGAAAGCCCGGCAGGCTTATGGTGGGGCGTATACACGATTTACGGCGGACTGACGGGCACGGTGTTTGCGACATTCGGCGAGACGCTGCGGGCGCTGCAGGGGGCGCTGTTATTAAGCGCTGTCTTTTTCTTTTTGTTCAGCCTTTTTAAAGTGATTGAACGGCTGGCCGTGCTGTTTACGCCGGTTGTGACCGGTGTGTATCTGCTGCTGTTGGTCATGCAGCTGAGTCAGCCGATTGTGAAAGGCCTTTTGGGCATCGGCTATTTAAAAAACAGCGTCGACGGCCTTGTATTCGGGCTCGCCATGGTTGTGACGGCGGCGATGTTCATCATGTCCCGATCGAATGTTACGTTCTTAAGACAGTATGCGATTCTCCTTTCGCTTGCCGGCGGATGGATCTTATTCGCCGTCTTCGGCGCTGCCAAACCGATTCAGATACCGGATCGCGTGATTCAGCTGCCGGTTCTTTTTCCGTTTGGAAAACCCGTGTTTGACAGCGGCTTGATCATTACGTCACTCTTCATTACCGTGCTTTTGATTGTCAACATGCTCGCGAGCATCCGGGTTGTAGAAGCGGCGGTGAAAAAATTCGGCGGCACCGTTGGGAAACGGCGTGAGCGTCCGGCAGGGTTTGCGGCTTCGATCAGCCACCTTTTGAGCGGGCTGTCAGGGGGCATTGCGCCTGTGCCGATTTCAGGGGCGGCCGGTTTTATTGAGACGACGAAGCTTCCTTCGAAAAAGCCGTTTCTTTTGGGAAGTGTATTTGTCATGATCATCAGTATGATCCCGCTATTTATGAATGCGTTTGCGAGTCTGCCCTCACCGGTCGGCTTTGCGGTAAACTTCGTCGTTTTCTCCACGATGGCGGGTCTTGCCTTTACAGAGTTTGACTCTTATGAGAAAGCGGAGCAAAAACGAATCCGCTCCATTATCGGTCTGGCGCTCCTCACGGGGGTCGGCGTAATGTTTGTGCCGGAGAGCGCGTTATCAGGGATGCATCCGATCCTGATTTCGCTCTTAAGCAACGGCCTTGTGCTCGGGACGCTGCTGGCGATAGCGATTGACCGAATCCAGCTTATCAAAAAGAAAAAATCCGACAATCTCGTGTCATCGGATGACGGACGTTGAATTTTGCCGATGTTGGGTTATGATTGAATTGGAAACTTTAACGAAAAGGCGGGAGAAAAATAGATGAAAGTGTTTATTATTCTTGGTGCGATTAACGCTTTATTGGCCGTGGCGCTGGGCGCTTTCGGCGCGCATGGGCTTGAAGGGAAAATCCCCGATAAATATTTGCAGGTGTGGCACACAGGCGTGCAATATCATATGTATCACGCGCTCGGTCTTCTGGCTGTCGCGTTTTTGGCCGAAAAGCTTTCTGGCGCAGGCAGTGTTTCTGTCGCGGGCTGGCTGATGTTTGCGGGCATCGTTCTGTTTTCAGGAAGCCTGTACGTATTGAGCGTGACGCAGATTTCCATTCTCGGCGCGATTACACCGCTCGGCGGCGTGGCGTTTATCATCTCTTGGATTATGATTATCGTCGCGGCCGTCAAATATTTATAAAGAAAAAAAGCCAATCCTCTGTCAAGTGAGCGATTGGCTTTTTGATTTATCTCGGAGAATAAGAAGACATGGAGTACGGATAAGTATAAGCGATTTCCTCATCAAACGTGATGTAATCAAGGTAAATGGTCAGAAGCAGATAGCGGGTGCCCGTTTTCGGATCGCTGATGATGATATGGTCACGTCCCGCCGCCTCAATCACACCGCGGAAAATCTTTGAATTCCATTCTTTGCTGTTTTCAAATGTCATATAAATCGTCGCCGTTTTGCCCCGGTTCAACCGCAGAATATTTTCAATGTATGACTCTTCAATCGGCAGCATGCCGGGAACGTTTTGTGACGATGATGGACCTGACGGGATTTGAAAGCTGCCGCCGCCCTGCTGCTGCGGCTGGCCGGGGAACCCCCCGCCGAAGCCCTGCTGGCCTTGCTGCATCGGCATTGTCATTTGCTGCTGCATCGGCATCATTTGTGATCCTTGGCCCTGAGGCTGCGGATAAGGATTAGGCCCGAGCTGCGGCTGGAATCCTTGCATATCCATTCCCATCCCCATCCCCTGCATTTGCTGATATTGATTCTTTTTCGGTTTCATATTGTTCCTCCTTTGATGAAAACCTCTTGATGCTGAAACCTCCTGACAAGTATCAGACAGCCGACAGAGCGGCTGCTGTTTTTATCTATTCCACCATATGAGCCCAAAGAAAGATTTATGCGAAAAAAGAAAATACGATCCAATGTTTCCGGACATCAGAGCCGGCTTTTTTTGTGCGCGCAATGCTGACTTTTCACATAATAGTCTGTATTCCTAGCGCATCTTCCGCATAAGGAACATATGATAGCGGTAGTTTCAGGTGCGAAAAGGGGGTGACGAGTTGCCTAAAGTGTCAGTGATCATGACGAGCTATAACAAAAGTGACTATGTGGCCCGCTCTATTAAAAGTATTCTGTCTCAGACGTTTACAGACTTTGAACTGTTCATTATGGATGACAACTCAAATGAAGAGACATTGGCGGAAATACGTCCTTTTCTCACGGATGACCGCGTCCGGTTTTATCAAAGCGATGTATCGGGCGTCAAAGAAAGAACGGAAAAAACACGCTACGCCGCTTTGATTAATCAGGCAATAGAAATGGCGGAGGGCGAGTACGTGACGTATGCGACCGACGACAACACGTATGTGCCGGAACGGCTTGAGAAAATGGTGAAAGAGCTTGATGAAGACCCGGAAAAAGCCGTCGTGTATTCAAGTTCCAAAACCTATCATCTGAATCAGCGGAAAGAGACGGTGAAGGAGACGGCCAGGCCCGCCGAACGGATCGTGTGGAACGCGCCGTGCGCCATTGACCATTGTTCGGTCATGCACCGGTTTTCCGTGCTGGAACAGGTCAAATCGGCATTCGGTTCCTATTGGGATGAAAGCCCCGCGTTTTACCGTATCGGTGACGCCCGTTTTTTCTGGAGAGTGAATCATTTTTATCCGTTTTACCCGATTTCTGAGGAGCTTGATATCAATTATATTACCGATCAATCCATCCATTATCAGCTTTTCGCGGCGGAGAAAAACGAGTTTGTGAACAGCCTTCCGCAGCAGACCACGTGCCGGGAGCTGAGGGAATCATTAAAAAAGCTTGGAAAGGGGTGAGGGCTTGTCGGCATACTTAGCGAATTATTGGGTGCTGTACCGGCAGTATATTGACCTTTTTCAGTCACTTCGCTACAAAGACATCCCGCTCGCATTGATCAGTAATTTTTATCAATATATCAGTCCGGCGCTTCGGGAGAGCATGGAGCAGAACCCAGAGCTTTTCGGTCCGGCGGATCAGCATATTCCTGAAGCCGGTATTCAGCCTTATTATGATCAAAAAAGGCAAAACATTAAGAAAACAGATGAGAAACCGGTAAACGGAAAAGTCATTCTGCATTTCGATCATCTTCGGTTCACCGAGGGAAATTACCGGCAGTTTGATCCGGCAAAAACAGCGGTACTGGCCAGATGGAGTCTGCCTGACCATCATGGGCTGCCCGTTATCTGCAAATTGGAGCTGACGGTAATGGGGCAAAAAGGGAACCCCGTCCCTTATATTGAAAAAGCCCATTCCATTTTGAAAGAGCTTCACAGCCATCCCGCTTTCGGAAACAGAGAATTTCAGGAACGTTTGTATAAAGACATCCCGTTATTTATTGAAGCGATTGACGCCGTTGATATTTTGTTTACGGCCGAGAAGATTTCCGCCGTTGTAGTCGGCACGACGGAGGATATTTACAGCCGTGTGCTGGCGCTGATGTCCGCCAAAAAAAACGCCGTCAGCATCTGTCTGCAGCACGGAGCGCTCATGGGAGATGAAGCGTTTCTGCCCGTATTTACGGACTATCAGGCCGTATTCGGGGCTTATGAAGCGGAGTGGTATAAAGCAAAAGGCTGCAGGGAGGAACAAATCATCATCACGGGGCATCCCCGTTTCGACGAGATTTTCTCAAGAGAGCCGATAGATCGGGACACGTTTTACCGCAAACTTTCTTTTCTCCCGTCACAGCGGACGGTGCTGATCGCCACGCAGCCGTTTTCTGATGAATTTTATACGGGAGTGCTTGAAGAGCTTGCCGGCCAAAAGAACATGCAGCTCATTATTAAACCTCATCCGTGGGAAATCGGCAAAAACAAGCTGGATGCTTACAATCAGGTGCTGCGGAAATATAAAGCAGGCAAAATCATCAAAAAAGAGATGGAGCTGTATGATATTCTCCCGTATGTTGACGCTGCGGTGACACAGACATCAACGGTCGGTCTTGAAGCGATGCTGTTTCAAAAGCCCGTGCTGATCGGAAAATCAGCGGGAACCCGCCGATACCCTTATTATCATTCACTTGGAGAATTTGTCTTTGAGGACCCGCAGGCACTCGCTCAGGAATTAATCCGGATATGCGAAAGCCCCGCAGCATATCAAAAAGCGGAACAGGCGCGCCGTGCTTTTGTCGCCGCGAACTACCCGGTTCAGGATTCGCTTGCCGCTTTATGTCAAGTGCTTCAGGAAAAAACCGGAGTCAGCTTCAGACGGGTTGACCCTTCATAAAAAAGATAGGAGCGCAAAAAAAATGGTGCAAAAAAGATCAGCTTTTCTTCCCTATTCATTGCCCATGATCGGGAAGGACGAAATTCAGGAGGTTATTGATACACTTGAATCGGGCTGGCTTTCAAAGGGACCGAAAGTAGAGGCGTTTGAAAAAGCCTTTGCCGCCTGGACGGGGGCAAAGCATGCGATCGCGCTGAACTCATGTACCGCCGCTTTGTTTTTGGCCCTGAAAGCGAAAGGGATCGGTCCCGGTGACGAGGTCATCACGTCTGCCGTGACGTTCAGTTCAACAGCCAATACAATCGTGCACACAGGCGCCGTTCCGGTGTTTGTTGACATCGATCCGCTTACGCTGAATGCAGACCCTGAAAAAATTGAGGCGGCCGTCACCCCGAGGACAAAGGCGATTGTGCCCGTTCATTTCGCCGGCCAGTCGTGTGATATGGATCGGATTCTGGACATCGCCGAAAAGCATCAGCTGTTTGTCTTAGAGGATGCCGCACATGCCGTGTATACCACTTATAAACAGAAAATGATCGGATCAATCGGTGATGCGACGGCATTCAGCTTCTACGCGACAAAAAATCTGGCAACCGGTGAAGGCGGCATGCTGACGACGGACGATGACGGGCTTGCCGATCAGATCAGGGTGCTCAGCCTTCACGGCATGAGCAAAGGCGCGTGGAACCGCTATTCTTCAAACGGAAGCTGGTACTACGAGGTCGAAACGCCCGGCTATAAAATGAATATGTTTGATCTTCAGGCAGCGCTTGGGCTTCATCAGCTGAAACGGATTGACAGCATGCAGCAAAGAAGGGCTGACATTGCAAGCCGCTACCAGGACGCCTTCAGACACATGAAAGGGCTGACCATCCCGCATGTCAGTAATGACGGGCGGCATGCATGGCATCTGTATGTTCTTCAAATAGAGGAGCAGGAGGCCGGGATCAGCCGGAACGATCTGATTTCCGCTTTGAAAGACCAATATAATATCGGCACAAGTGTTCATTTTATTCCGGTTCCGTTCCATCCGTATTATCAAAAAACGTACGGATATAAGGAAACTGATTTTCCGGCCGCGGCCGCGTATTATCACCGCACCGTATCACTCCCTCTTTATCCGTCAATGACAGATGATGACGTTGAATACGTCATTGCAGCCGTTACGGATATCGTCAAAGGGGCTGATTAGGTGTACAGACTGAGGGAAAATCTTGCGCAGGACATGATTCATGCCTTCCTGCATCAGAAGGGCATTCAGCCGGAAGCCTATGAATCGTCGCTCTGTTTATTGGAAGAAAACAGCCTTCAAGGCGTGATTTTATATGAAAACTCTTCGTGGGAAAGTCAATTGTTCCGAAAAAATATCATCAATGTGAAGCTTGCAGCCGCAAACAGCACCGGACAGCTCAAAAGGCTGTTTCAGGAATTTTACGCGGCAAGGCGGGCGGACGGCACTGATTTTATATTTATTAAAATACCGGCTGAAGATATCGGCGCGATGCAGGTCGTGCAGCAGCTTCCGAACGCTTATTTTGTAGGGAGTCTTCTCAAGCTCGTCAGTCCGGTGCGTGTATATAACAGCACGCCGCCGTTTGAGATTACAGAAGCCGGACCCGGTGACACGGAAGCGATCAGCCGGCTGGCCCGCGACGCCTTTACAAAAAGCAGGTATTATCAAGACCCCCATCTCAGTTATAAAAGTGCAAACCGCCTGTTTGAAGAGTGGGCGCGGAATAACGCGGAAGGAAGAGCTTCGTTACAATTCCTCGCCAAATATAAGGGAGAGACCGCGGGCTTTGTTCAGGGGCTGTCTAAAGGCGATGAATTCGTCCTTGATCTGATGGCGGTAAAGCCGGGCTTTGAAGGAAAAGGAGCGGGATACCATTTAGCTGCGCACGTGATTGAACAATCATTGCGTTTTCAGCATAAGACTGTATCAGCGGGAACGCAGCTCCACAATGTAAGAGCCGTCCGCCTGTATGAAAGAATGGGATTTAAAGCGGATGCGTCCTATTACTACTATCATGTGTGGCCCGGGAAGGAGGCGGACTGATGGCATCATGCAAAATCGGAACGAAGTCAATCGGCGAAGGTTCGCCCGTATTCATCATCGCCGAAGCCGGAATTAATCATGACGGAAAACTGAGCCAGGCGTTTGAATTGATAGATGCGGCCAGTGAGGCCGGCGCGGACGCGGTCAAGTTCCAAATGTTTCAGGCTGACAAAATGTATCAGAAAGACCCCGGCTTATACAAAACAGCTGCGGGAAAAAACGTCTCTATTTTTTCTTTGGTGCAATCAATGGAAATGCCCGCTGAGTGGATCGAACCGCTGCTTGAATATTGTAAGAAAAAAGGCGTGCTGTTTTTAAGCACGGTATGTGACGAAGGCTCTGCCGACTTACTGTATGCGACTTCCCCTTCAGCTTTTAAAATCGCCTCCTACGAGCTGAACCATCTGCCGTTATTGAAATATGTCGCGGGGCTGAAGACCCCGATTATCTTCTCCACCGCGGGCGCTGATATTTCAGATATTCAGGAGGCTTATCAAACCATTACCGGCGAGGGGAACAAAGAAATTGCGATCATGCATTGTGTGGCGAAATATCCCGCGCCGCCTGAATACAGCAATCTGAGCGTCATTCCCATGCTTGCCGCCGCATTCCCGGATGCAGTGATCGGTTTCTCCGATCACAGCGCCCATCCGTATGATGTGCCGTGCGCGGCTGTCAGGCTCGGAGCGAAACTGATTGAAAAGCATTTTACGATCGATAAAAACCTGCCCGGTGCTGATCACTCCTTCGCCCTCAATCCGGATGAATTAAAAGAAATGGCTGCGGCGATCCGCTCAGTTGAAGCGGAGCTGCGGCAGGGGCATCACGCTCCGGTGCCGGAAGTGCTGTCGGGAAGTTCCCATAAAACGACGACACCGATTGAAGGGGATATCAGAAGGTTCGCTTACAGAGGCATTTTTTCAACAGCGCCGATTCAAAAAGGCGAATGTTTTACGGCGGAAAACCTTGCCGTCCTTCGTCCCGGCCAAAAACCGCAGGGGCTTCACCCGAGATATTTTGAGCTTTTAACTGACGGCGCGCGTGCGGTCAGGGATATCCCCGCCGACACGGGCATCACTTGGGATGACCTTTTGACGAAAGGCAGCCCATATGATGACTGACATTTTGTTTATCATTCAGGCGCGGATGGGAAGCGGGCGTCTTCCCGGCAAAGTGCTGAAACCGATCGGCGGGTATACGATCCTCGATATGATTGTCAAAAGGGTTCGGCAAAGCGCGTATTATGATCAATCACGGGATAATCTGATCGTCGCCGCGTCTGACAGCAAGACCGACGACATTCTGTCTGCGCACTGCCTCAGCAACCGCTACCGTGTGCACCGCGGCAGCGAACAGCGTGTGCTTGACCGGTTTGCACAAGTCATCGAACAAGTAAAACCGGACATCGCAGTCAGGCTGACGGGGGATAACCCGTTTGTCGACCCTTCGCTGCTTGATTTTCTGATTCAATCGCATTTAGATCAGCACGCAGACTACACGTATATCTGCGGTACACCGCTCGGGATTGGCGGCGAAGCGGTAAACGCGCGCCTTTTAACGGACATCAATGCCGACAAAACGCTGGCGGACAAATATCAGGAGCATGTCACCCTTTTAATAAGAGAATCTCCTGAGAGGTACCGGCTTCTCTTTCCTGAGCCCCCGCAGGAACTCCGGGCTCCTCACTTGCGGATGACCGTCGATACAGAAGAGGACTACAGGCTGGCTCGCGAGCTGTACGTAAAAGCGGGCTCGCGTCCTGATATTCCGGCAAAAGAATTGATCCATCTGCTGAATCGTGATCCGGAGCTCAGGGCCATTAATCAAATGATCCGGCAAAAAGAGGCTGATTAGCATGCGGGTTTTGATTTTCGCGGACGGGGGCCGTGACATCGGCATGGGGCACGCGGTCCGGATGAAGCTGCTTGCCGGTGCCATTAAGAACAATTGCTCAATAACGTTCTACACAAATAAAGAGGCTTCTTCTTATCTGTCATCTGATCAATGGGAAGTGATCATCAAGCCTGACAAGGGACAGAAGGAATTTATTGTCCGGGAAATAAACAGGCGGGCTCCCGACCTTCTCATATTCGATCTGCTCGATATGCCGTGTGACTGGCTGGAGGAAATCAAAAAGCATTCATCGGCTCGTATCGTCTTATTTGAAGAAAAACGGGAACATGTCATTCATTTATGCGATGCCGTTATAAACGGCATTTACGGCGGGCTGAAAAGCCGGACGGTTCAAATAGGCAGCGCCGCGGTATATGAAGGCCCAGATTATATGATTCTTCATCCGGGTTTTGAAAAAGCAAAACAGCTTTATCAGCTGAATAAAGAATGCCGGACCATATTGGTCTCATTAGGAGGAAGCGACCCGAAGAAGCTTGTCTTTAAAGTGATGGAAGCATGCCGCCGCATCCCCGGCATTCAGCGGAAACGAGTGATCATCGTCATGGGCGGCGCCGCGCCTCATGCTGATGACGTGCGCGCGTTGATCACACAAATGCCTTATGCCGAGATGGTAAGGCAGACAAATGACATGGCCGCGCTTCTCACGAGAGCTGATATGGCCGTCGTGTCCGGCGGGATCACTTTATATGAGACCATTTGTACAGGTGTGCCCTGCATCGTACTTTCTCAAGTGGAGCATCAAACTGAGACGGCTGAAAAATTCGCCGCACGGGGCGCCGCCGTTCATCTCGGCCTGGGAGAACACACCGCGGCGGACGTGCTCGCTCGGCATATGTCTGAGCTGGCCGCTGATTATCCGATGCGGACCGGACTTCATCAAAACGGAAAGCCGCTGGTTGACGGCAGGGGCATTAAACGGGCGGCGGCGATTCTTTATGATTTGTGATAAAACCACACGTAAGGAAGTGTTCATGTGAAAGGTGTTATCTTAGCCGGAGGCACCGGCTCACGCCTTATGCCGCTGACAAAAGCGGTCAATAAGCATTTACTCCCTGTCGGTCCATATCCGATGATTTACTGGTCGATCATGAAGCTGGAAGAAGCGGGGATTACGGATATCTTGCTGATTACGCAAAAAGAATATATTCCGCAATTTCATAAACTTCTCGAAACCGGAGAAGAGCTCGGCGTCTCAATCACATATCAGGTTCAGCCAGCCGCATCCGGCATTTCCGACGGTTTATCATACGCAAAGCGGTTTACCGGGCGCGATCCGTTCGTTCTGCTTTTGGGAGATAATATTTTTGAAGATTCATTAAAACCTTATACGGAGCGTTTCGCAAAGCAGGGAAAAGGAGCGAAAGTGCTGCTGAAAGAAGTTGACGATCCGGAGCGCTTCGGCATCGCCGAGATTGATGAGGAAAACAAACGGATCAAGTCGATCATTGAAAAGCCGGTGCAGCCGCCGACCAGACTATGCGTCACGGGGATCTACATGTACGACGCAGAAGTGTTTTCTTATATTGAACAAATTTCTCCTTCAAAACGCGGCGAACTGGAAATTACGGATGTCAATAATTTATACATTGAACACAGTGAGCTGACGTATGATGTGTTAACGGGCTGGTGGGTGGATGCGGGCACGCATGAATCGCTCTATCTCGCCGGAAGCCTGGCGCATCAGGCATTACAGAAAGGACAGGAGCATTAATCATGCCAAAATCATATTTAATTACAGGGGGCGCCGGATTTATCGGCCTTACCTTCACAAAGATGATGCTGAAAGAAACAGATGCGCAGATTACCGTCCTGGATAATCTCACGTATGCAAGCAGGCCGCTTGAAATAGAAGCCTTAAAAAAGAACGGCCGTTTCCGTTTTATCAAAGGTGACATTTCTGAAAAAGAGGACATTGACAAAGTCTTTTCCCAAATGTATGACGCTGTCATTCATTTTGCGGCTGAATCCCATGTGGACAGAAGCATAAATCAGGCAGAGCCGTTCATCACAACAAATGTAATGGGCACATACCGACTGGCGGACGCGGTGTTACAGGGAAAAGCCGGCAGGCTGATTCACATTTCCACAGATGAGGTGTACGGAGATTTGGCGCCGGATGATCCCGCTTTTACAGAGACGACGCCGCTTTCTCCGAACAATCCGTATTCCGCCAGCAAGGCAAGCTCAGACCTGCTTGTCATGTCTTATGTGAAAACCCATAAGCTTCCTGCCATCATTACGAGATGCAGCAACAATTACGGGCCGTACCAGCACCATGAGAAAATGATTCCGACCATTATCAGGCATGCTGTAAACGGCACGCCGGTTCCGCTGTACGGCGACGGGATGCAGATCAGAGACTGGCTGTTTGCCGAAGATCATTGCCGCGCCATTAAGCTCGTGCTGGAAAAAGGAACACTCGGCGAAATTTACAATATCGGCGGAGGAAATGAACGGACGAATAAAGAGCTTGCGTCATTTATCATGAAGGAGCTCGGTGTCGAGGAACAGTTTGCTCATGTCGAAGACAGAAAAGGGCATGACCGCCGTTACGCCATCAATGCTTCAAAGCTGAAAAATGAGCTGGGATGGCGGCAGGACGTCACATTTGAAGAAGGAATGAGAAGAACCATTCGCTGGTATACAGACAGCCAAGACTAATCGGAAAGAAGGGGATCCGATTGACGAAGGTATTAGTAACCGGAGCGGCCGGTCAGCTGGGGCGGGAGTTATGCCGCCAGCTGAAGCGGGAAGGGTATGAAGTGATCGCCTTGACAAAAGCGATGATGAACATATCCGACCAGCGTTCGGTGCGGCACTCGTTCAGCCATTACAAGCCGGATATCGTCGTCAATACGGCGGCATACACCTCCGTTGACAAATCTGAAACGGAGCTCGACAAAGCGTATTTAATAAACGGAATCGGCGCTTATTATGCCGCGCTTGAGGCTGAAAACACCGGCGCGAAATTCATTCACATCAGCACCGATTATGTCTTCAGCGGCAAAGGAACACGGCCATACCAGACCGATGATCCCGCAGATCCGGGCACGATTTACGGAAAAAGCAAAAAACTCGGCGAAGAACTGATCCGGTTAACGGGAAAAAACCACACCATTATCAGAACGTCGTGGGTGTACGGCAGCGGCGGGCACAACTTTGTCAATACGATGCTGAAACTTGCGGATACACATGATCAGGTTCGTGTCGTTAACGATCAAGTCGGCGCACCGACGTACACAAAGGATTTAGCCGAAACGGTGATCGGTCTGTTTGACAGGCCGCCGGGCTTGTACCATGCCGCAAACAGCGGAGTGTGCAGCTGGTATGAATTTGCCAAGGCTATTTTTGAAGAAAGCGGCAGAACCGCCGCCGTGCTGCCCGTCACGACGGAGGAATACGGAAATGAGACGCCGCGCCCCGCTTACTCGGTGTTGAGCCTTGAGTCGATTGAACGGCAGGGGCTCGGCATGAGGCATTGGCGGGAAGCGCTGCAGGATTATTTACAAAGGGAGGGACAGTGCAAGTGATCGAAGGCGTAAAAATTAAAAAGCTGATCAAACACAGCGATGACCGGGGTTTTTTCTCAGAACTCGTCCGTGACGATGAACATCTCTTAGAGCGTTTCGGGCAGGCTTCCTGGTCCAAAAGCTATCCCGGCGTCATTAAAGCGTTTCACTATCATGAGAAACAGGATGACCTGTGGTTTTTCCCGACAGGCCACGCCCAGGTCGTGCTGCATGACCTTCGCGAAGAGTCGGCAACCAAGGGAGAAACGGATGTCTACTACATGGGAGAAGACAATCCGATGCTCCTTCTCATTCCCAAAGGCGTCGCACACGGGTACAGAGTGCTGGGCGAAACCCCGCTGACCATTATTTATTTCACGACAATGTCCTACAATCCGGATCAGCCTGACGAAAAAAGAATTCCGTGGAATGATGACACCATCGGATTTGACTGGCAGACGGCTCACCGGTAGCGCACAAGACGAAGACAGCGGATGTCTTCGTTTTTTTGTGCTGATTCATCTCGCGAAAAATAAATGATTGAATATTCTAAAAAATAATTTACTTCCATGGATAAAGGTGGTAGATTATTCTCAGGAAAAGAGAAACCCAATTCGCGAATGGAATCATCAGACACGCTTTTCCGGCAGAGGACGCTCTGAATCCTATATGATCTGGAGGAATTCATGATGTTAAAAAGAAAATCATTTTCTGCCTTTCTCATCAGTGCTGCGGTATTTTCAGCTGTGTTCTTGCCATCTTTTCATGCGAACGCCCAATCTGCCGTTATTGAAGCGAAAACCGTCAATAGTACGAAAGAATACGCGACGTCTGATATTGAAGTCACATACAAGCCGAATGCGCTGCTTGCCGTCGGTGCCGTTGAATTTCAATTTCCTGACGGGTTCAACGCCACTGTGAGGGACTCTGTAAACGGAAGAACACTGAAAGAAACGCAAATTCTCAACTACGGAAAAACGGTCAGACTTCCGCTTACCCTTGACTTATTGGGCGCGTCTGAATACAATCTCGTCCTGGTGCGTAAAAACCTTCCGCGCGCGGGCACGTATACAATTAAAGGCGATTACGTAAACGGTTTGGGGGCCGGCAGTCTCTATGCCGAAACAAAGCTGGTTATTGACCCGCGTTAATCCGGGATGAAAGAGGCTGACAACAGCCTCTTTTTTATGCGCAAAATCCTGGCATGAATCTTGCATATAAAAAGGGGTGTAACGACAATGTGAAAGGGATTGATGGGTTTTGGTGTAAAAGCGCTTACATTTCGTTCTGCCGGTAATTGAAGCTTACACGTAAAATACGATGAGGTGATAAAACATGTCAGCCAACCCGCTTTCTAAAAGCACTCAGAAAGATGAAGAAAAAGAAGTTCTTAATTTGTTCTTGTCCACACAATCGATCATAAAAGAGGCCCTGCGCAAACTGGGCTATCCTGACAATATGTATGAACTGATGAAAGAGCCGATGCGGCTATTGACCGTACGCATCCCCGTCAAAATGGACAGTGGTTCAGTACAGGTTTTCACGGGCTACCGCTCACAGCATAATGACGCAGTCGGCCCGACAAAAGGGGGCGTGCGGTTTCATCCGGAAGTCAGTGAAGAAGAGGTTAAGGCGCTTTCCATCTGGATGACTTTAAAATGCGGCATCACAAATCTTCCTTACGGGGGCGGAAAAGGCGGCATCATCTGTGATCCGCGGACGATGTCATTCGGAGAGCTGGAACGGCTGAGCCGCGGATATGTGCGCGCGATCAGCCAGATCGTCGGTCCGACAAAGGATATCCCGGCTCCCGACGTATATACCAACTCGCAGATTATGGCATGGATGATGGACGAATACAGCCGCCTGAGAGAATTTGATTCACCGGGATTCATTACGGGCAAACCGATTGTTCTCGGCGGTTCACAGGGGCGGGAGACGGCGACCGCGCAAGGCGTCACGATTTGTATTGAGGAAGCCGTTAAGAAAAAAGGGATTCCATTGGAAAATGCGCGGATCATCATTCAGGGGTTCGGAAATGCGGGGAGCTTTCTCGCTAAATTTATGCATGACGCCGGCGCCAAGGTGATCGGCATCTCAGACGCCCACGGGGCTTTGTATGACCCTGACGGCCTTGACATTGATTACCTGCTGGATAAGCGGGACAGCTTCGGCACGGTGACGAATCTCTTTTCTGATGTCATAACGAACCGGGAGCTGCTGGAAAAGGACTGTGATATTCTCGTGCCTGCCGCAATCTCCAATCAGATAACGGCTGAAAACGCACATCACATTAAAGCCTCAATCATTGTGGAGGCGGCGAACGGCCCGACAACGATAGACGCCACGAAAATCCTGAATGAAAGAGGCGTGCTTCTCGTGCCGGATATTTTGGCAAGCGCCGGCGGCGTGACGGTGTCTTATTTTGAATGGGTGCAAAATAATCAAGGCTTTTACTGGTCTGAAGAGGAAGTCGCCGGAAAACTGCGCAGCGTCATGGTGAATTCGTTTGAATCCATTTATCAGACAGCGCATACCCACAAAGCCGATATGCGTTTGGCCGCCTATATGACAGGCATCAGAAAGTCGGCTGAAGCGGCCCGGTTCCGCGGCTGGGTATAAGTGTTATCCGCAAAGAGATTTTGCATCAGTTATATAGCGGATTGCAAAATTTCTTTGCGTTTTCAGATTGCAGCTGACAGATTCGGACAAGCTTTCGGCAAAGATTTTCTTTTTTTATCACAAATTGCTATGCTGGTATGCTTCTTGCATCTTTATTAAGCGTGAGCACACATTACAAAATACGGGGAGGAATTCTAATGACAGTTTCATACGCACACGAACCATTTACAAATTTTCAGGAAGAGACAAATAAACAATCGTTTCAGGAAGCGCTGGCTTATGTGAATTCACAGCTCGGCAAGCATTATCCGCTTATCATTAACGGTGAAGCGATTGAAACGGATAAAAAGATCATTTCCGTCAATCCGGCAGATAAAAAAGAAGTGATCGGTTCTGTATCGGCAGCCGGAAAAGAACTTGCGGAAAAGGCCATGCAGGCTGCGCTGCAGGCATTTCAAACATGGAAAAAAGTACGGCCGGAACACCGCGCGAATGTGCTGTTTAAAGCGGCGGCGATCATCCGCAGAAGAAAGCACGAATTCTCCGCGTATCTAGTGAAAGAAGCGGGAAAACCGTGGAAGGAAGCGGATGCGGATACGGCGGAAGCGATCGACTTTTTAGAGTATTACGCCCGTCAGATGCTGAAACTGAAAGACGGTTCTCCTGTAAAGAGCCGTGACGGAGAATATAATCAGTATCACTATGAGCCGCTTGGGGTGGGAATCGTCATTTCTCCATTCAACTTCCCGCTTGCGATCATGGCGGGAACGGCGGCGGCAGCCATCGTAACAGGCAACACGATACTTCTGAAACCGGCGGATGCGGCGCCTGTCGTGGCGGCGAAATTCGTTGAAGTAATGAAAGAAGCGGGCCTGCCGGACGGCGTGCTCCAATTCATACCGGGCGACGGAGGAGAAATCGGCGACTATCTGGTTGAGCATCCGAAGACGAGATTTGTGTCGTTTACAGGCTCCCGCGCGGTCGGATGCCGCATCTATGAACGCGCCGCAAAAGTACAGCCGGGCCAAAAGTGGCTGAAACGGGTCATTGCCGAAATGGGAGGGAAAGATACGGTGCTTGTAGACAGAGATGCTGATCTTGATCTTGCCGCTTCCTCAATCGTGTATTCCGCCTTCGGATTCTCAGGCCAAAAATGTTCAGCCGGTTCGCGTGCGGTCATTCATCAGGACGTCTATGATGAAGTTGTTGAAAAAGCCGTCGCTTTAACAAAATCACTCACCGTCGGAAGTCCGGAAGATTTTGATACATACATGGGGCCAGTCATCCACGAAGCATCTTATAATAAAGTCATGAGTTATATCGAAATCGGCAAAACAGAAGGAAAACTCCTGACGGGAGGCGAAGGTGATGATTCAAAAGGATACTTTATTCAGCCGACCATTTTTGCGGATGTTGATGAAAACGCCCGCCTGATGCAGGAGGAAATTTTCGGCCCGGTCGTCGCGATCTCAAAAGCCCGTGATTTCGACCATATGCTTGAGATTGCCAATAATACCGATTATGGACTGACGGGCGCTCTGTTATCGAAAACCCGCGCGCACATTGAACGCGCCCGCGAAGATTTTCACGTCGGAAATCTATACTTCAACCGCGGCTGTACGGGAGCGATTGTCGGATACCAGCCGTTCGGCGGCTTCAATATGTCAGGAACCGATTCGAAAGCCGGAGGACCTGACTATCTGATTCTTCATATGCAGGCAAAAACAACGTCTGAAGCCTATTAATCTTTCGGAAATAGCGCGATGAAAAAAGAGTCGCGCTATTTTCTCTATATGAGGGTAAGGAGGATGGAATATGTATCAGCAGCTCAGCAAAATGCTTCCGGAGGAGAAAATAGAAGCCATTACGAAATCACTGGTGGCCTTAAACAGCATCAACGGCACATTGGGAGAAGGAAAAAAAGCCGACTATATCAAAGATATGATCAAGAGCTTTCCCTACTTTCAGGAGAATCCGTCACATGTGTGGGAGCAGGCGATTCCTGAGGACCCTTACGGCCGCAAAAATATTTTCGCATTTATTGAGGGAAACGGCGAAAGCCTGAATACGGTCATTTATCACGCTCATCTTGATACGGTCGGCATCGAGGATTTCGGCCCTTTAAAAGATATCGCTTTTGATTCCGACCGTCTCGCGGAATATTTCTCAAACTATGAATTTGATCGGGATGTGCAGCGGGACGCCCGCTCAGGCGAGTGGATGTTCGGAAGGGGTTCGGTTGATATGCAGAGCGGTATTGCCGTTCATCTCGCCAATCTGCTTCACTTTTCTGAACGGCGCGATCAGCTGCCGGGCCATATTCTGTTCATGGCAAACCCGGATGAAGAAAGCCAGCATTCCGGCATTTTAACCAGCATTTCTGAATTAAAACGGCTGAAACAAGAAATGCAGCTTCGTTATTTAGCAGCGATTAATAACGATTTTATCACGCCGCTGTATGAGGGTGACACGACAAGGTACATATACACGGGCGCGGCAGGGAAGCTTTTGCCTTGCTTTGCGATTTACGGGCGGGAGGTGCATGTCGGAGATACGCTGTCCGGCATCGACCCGAATTTGATCGCGTCAGAAATCACCAGAAGAATTCACAACAATATTCATATGGCGGAAAACATTGAAGGGGAGCTTGTGCTTCCGCCGACCTGCCTCTACCAGCGTGACAATAAGGAAGCGTATAACGTGCAGACCGCCGTCAGCAGCTATGTCTATTTTAATTATTTTATTTACGAGAAAACCGCCAAAGAAGTCATGGATCAGCTGACCGCCGTGGCTGACGAAGCCTGCAAAGAGACAGAACAAAAATTATCTGATTATTACGACGAATACTGTGAGAGAACGAGCCTGCCGAAAAAAGAGATGTCATGGAACGTTCAAGTGTACAGTCTGGAAGATTACCTGAAAAGGCTGAGAAGCCGCGGGATAGACCCTGCACAGTGTATCGGGCAGGCATTTAAAACATATGAACATCTTGAACTGCGGATGAGATGTTTTAAAGCCGTCGAAGAACTGCAAAAACTCGATCCTGAGCAGGGAGCTAAAGTCATTATTTTCTATGCGCCGCCTTATCTTCCGCACAATTATCTGAAGGAAGAAAGCACACGGGACCGGCTTTTACAGCATGTCATTCAAGAAGCGGTCGATAAAACAGCGGCATCAACCGGAGAAACATTCGTCTTTAAAAAGTTTTTCCCTTATTTAGCGGACGGAAGCTTTTTATCGCTGCATGAAACAGACGAGGAGGTCTCCGCCTTTACCGATAATTTTCCGGGCTGGGATGTCATCGGGACGATTCCTTTTAAAGAAATCAGGGAATTGAATATTCCGTCGGTCAATATAGGGGTATACGGAAAGGACGGCCATAAATGGACGGAACGCGTGTACAAACCGTACACATTCCATGTGCTGCCGGAACTCATTCAGCAGACGACAATGCATCTTTTGCACAGCTACCGATTAGACATACGCACAAATGGCTGACATAACGGAATAAGGGGGATGTATATGCAGGGAGATACCAATCAAAATGAATTGCAGCGCACGATGAAGGGCCGGCATTTGTTTATGATCGCCCTCGGCGGCGTGATCGGGACAGGGCTTTTTCTGGGCTCCGGTTTTACGATCAGTGAAGCGGGACCGATCGGCGCGATATTGGCTTATGTGATCGGCGGATTTTTAATGTATCTGGTGATGCTTTGTTTGGGGGAGCTCGCGGTTGCCATGCCGGTCGCAGGATCATTTCAGGCGTATGCCGCAAAGTTTCTCGGGCCGTCGACGGGATTTACGATCGGATGGATGTACGCATTCAGCTGGGCCAATACAGTGGGGCTTGAGCTGACGTCGGCGGGGATTTTAATGCAGCGATGGTTTCCGGCCGTTCCGATTTGGGTGTGGTGCCTGGTATTCGGCGTCGTCATTTTTTCCATTAACGCGCTGTCTGCACGGAGTTTTGCGGAAATGGAATTTTGGTTTTCCAGCATTAAGGTCATGGCCATTGTATTGTTTATTATTCTCGGCTGCGCTGCGGTATTCGGCTTTGTCGGTTTTAACGGCGGGCAGACGGCTCCGTATCTGTCAAACTTTACGACGGACCAAGGGCTTTTCCCGAACGGTGCCCAAGCCGTGCTGTTTACCCTTGTCATGGTGAATTTTTCATTCCAGGGTACCGAACTGGTCGGAATCGCCTCGGGAGAAAGCGAAAATCCGGAAAAGACGCTTCCCCGCTCGATCCGAAACGTCATATGGCGGACGCTGTTTTTCTTCGTGCTGGCGATGTTTGTTCTCGTGTCCATTTTGCCGTATCAAACGGCAGGCGTCATCGAAAGCCCGTTTGTGGCTGTGCTGGATAAAATCGGCGTTCCTTATGCGGCTGATATCATGAACTTTGTCATTCTGACCGCCATGCTGTCGGTGGCGAATTCCGGGCTGTACGCTTCGTCCAGAATGATGTGGTCCCTATCAAAAACTAAGATGGGCCCCGCTTCCTTAACGAAACTGACGAAAAAAGGCGTGCCTCTGAAAGCTCTTTCCATCACCATCGCCATCTCCGGTTTATCCCTGCTGACAAGTGTAGTCGCGGCTGAAACGGTGTATGTGTGGCTCATTTCCATCTCCGGTATGATTACCGTCGTCGCGTGGATGTCAATCTGCGCTTCACAATTCGTTTTCCGGAGACGCTTTCTTGCTGAAGGAGGAAATCTGAAAGACCTGGCATTTAAAACGCCTCTTTATCCGATTGTGCCGATTCTCGGATTTTCGGTTTACGGTCTTATCTTAATCAGTCTCATCTTTATCCCCGACCAGCGTATCGGTCTGTACTGCGGCGTCCCGCTGATGATCATCTGTTACGCGTATTATCACTTCGGTATCAAAAAACGCCTGAAGCGTGAGCCGGCTTCTTCGGGAAAAGGCGCTGCCGGATAAGAAAAAAAGCCCTTCGCTTAAAGCGGCGGGCTTTACTTTGTGTTTCGTTTGGCCGACAGAACATAGGATAGAACGGCACAGAACTGAAAACCGAAAATGCTGACGGCCATCGGCCAGGCATTTTCTTCTCCGGCAATACCGACAAGGGGAGCGGCAGCCGCACCGCCGATAAAGGGCAGGAGTCCGAGAAGAGCCGCAGCGCTTCCCGCGCCTTTCTCCTGTTTCTGCATAGCCAAAGAAAATCCCGTCGTCGTGACGATCCCCACAGAAGAAACAATGATGAATAAAGAAATGCAGACTGCCGCCAGGCCTAAACCAAACGCAAGTGATAAAAGCAAAGCGATGCTCCCGATGACGGCAATCATCAGACCGGAGACAAACAGCTTCCGTTCATCATGTGTTTTGGCCATCCGTCCGGTGATTTGGGTGGCGCATATGATTCCCGCACCGTTTACGGCGAACAGCAGGCTGAACATTTGGGCCGATACGCCGTAGATGTTTTGCAGTACAAACGGCGACCCGGCAATATATGCGAACATGCCGGTCATCACAAATGCCTGGCTGAGCGCAAATCCCATAAACATCCGGTCGCCAAGCAGGCCGCGAAACGTCATCAGCGTCTCCCGGAGTCCGCCGCTTGTCCGCTTTTCCGGCGGGAGTGATTCAGGCAACGCCGTAAGCACGGCGGCAGAAATGATACAGCCGATTACCGCCAGCACGATAAATACGATTTTCCAGCCGGCGAACTGAAGGATAAATCCCCCTGTAATCGGCGCTAAAATCGGCGCCGCCCCATTGACGAGCATCAGTAATGAGAAAAAAGCCGTCAATTCTTTTCCGGAATACATATCGCGTGCGGAAGCCCGTGCGATGACGATTCCGGCCGCCCCGGTGAATCCTTGAATAAACCTCATGACAATTAAAAACGAAACAGAAGGGCTGAAGGCGCATAATAAAGAAGACAGCGTATAAAGCAGCAATGACAGAATCAGCGGCTTCCGGCGCCCGATCATATCACTGAGCGGCCCGACAACGATCTGCCCGACCGCCAGCCCCAAAAGACAAAACGTCAGGCTCAGCTGCGCAAGTGACGCTGTCGTATGAAGATCGGCCGCCACTTCAGGCAAAGCGGGCAGATACATATCGAGCGAAAGCGGCCCGAATGAAGCGAGCGTCCCGAGAATCAGTACCATGCCGAGGCCTGCGCGGGCGGCCTTTGAATCAGCGTTATTCATTTCATAACCCCCCACCTTAACAAATGATTCTATCACTATAGCATAACCAGACGGTGTATTTTATATCATTTATTGAATATAAACTAAATATTTTATTTAAAATCTGAATGTAAATAAAAAATCAGAATTAGTTTTCATGTGAAATGTAAAATGAAATATAAGGATGCTAAACTATAAAACAACAAAAGGTAGAAAAGTTTTACGGAAGAGGTGTTCAAAGAGCATGAACAGCAAACAAACCGATCACATCGAAACGAAACGCCGATTTCCGGTCTGTCTCGCGCTTGCTTTGACATTAGGGGTATTTGCCGCGGGTTCTGAAGAGCTGGTGATTTCTCCGCTGCTTCCGGATTTAGCGCGGGCTTTCAGCTCGGATGTCAGTGTGCTGGCGCTTTCCATCAGTATTTACGGAGTGATGATTTTTATCGGGGCGCCGCTTCTCGTTCCGCTGGGAGATAAATATTCCCGGGAACTCAGTCTGCTGGCGGGACTGCTTATATTTACGGCCGGCACGGTGATCTGCGCGCTGGCGCACAATCTCTTTTTCTTCTTTCTGGGCAGGGCGCTTTCCGGGCTTGCGGCGGGTGCGTTTGTGCCGACAGCATACGCGGTGGTCGGCGACCGTGTGCCTTATGCGTACCGCGGCAAGGTGATGGGTCTGATCGTGTCAAGCTGGTCGCTCGCTTTGATTTTCGGCGTTCCGATCGGCTCTTTTATCGGCGGCGTTTTGAATTGGCGGTGGACGTTTTGGATTTTCGCCCTCATGTCTGTCCTCGTTGCTTCGCTCATTTTCATTGAGGCGCGCCGCAGCACGGCGGATGGGAATAAAACAGAAGAGGAAAACGGACGGCAGGCAGGCACTTTCCGGGATGCGCTGAAGGTGCCCCGTGTCCCTGTATACCTCACGATCACTTTTTGCAACATGATCGGTTTTTACGGCATGTATTCCTTTCTCGGCACATATCTTCACCGCGTGCTGCCGGGGGGGAATACAGCTTCAGGGCTGCTGATCATGGTGTACGGAATCGGTTTTTCCATGAGCGTGTTCACCGGAAAAATCGCAGATAAGGCGGGGAAAATGCGCTCTTTGATCGCGGCATTGGCCGTGATCAGCATATGGCTTTCCTGTCTCGCCTATGCGCCGTCATCAATGCCGTTTTTGGTCATCGGGTTATTCGTCTGGGGGTTGATGCAAAGCCTGACGGTGACCTTGCTCAGCACTATTTTAAGTGATTGCTCACAGAGCCGCCGGGGCAAAATCATGGCATTTTACAGTCTGGCGTCCAATTTGGCCGTCACCTTGGGTTCTGCTGTCATGGGTCCGGTCTATGTCGGATACGGATATGCAGCTGTCGGATTTATCTGTGCGGCCGTCACCCTCATCGGCTTTGTCCTCAGCGTTTTCGCATACAGAAGGTATGGAAAATATGAGCATAAGACCGACCAATCATTGTATCGGTAAAATAAAGTTTCTATAATTTTGTAAATGTTAATTTTTAACACCTTATATCATAAGGTGTTTTCTAATATATAGGAATAATTATCAATATTTTCAAATAATATTGACAGCTTGAACGTCTATGGATAATATTTACTTAAAATTTAACAGATTGGTTGGTGCTCATGATTATATTGGATAATAGCATTCAAACAAAAAGCAAGGCTTATTCAATATCTAAACTGATTACGATCAACACGCTCGGTCCTGAAGGGACAAGCAGTGAGTACGCAGCAAAAAACTTCATCACCAATTTCACCCTTCTCCAAGGGGTGAACAGCAAATTATCACTGCATGATACATTTGAATCGTGCATTGAAAAAACGCTTCAAAGTCCGCTGGAATACACAATTGTGCCTCACGCGTATGACGGCATTAAGCACTTCTACATGAGACCGGATCTGCAGCTTCTGCAAATTTTCAGGTGCGACACCCCGATGTACGGCCTGGCTGTCCGGCCCGGTTTTGAATATACGGATGACATGCTTGATAAGACTGTCATCGTATCCCACCCGTCTCCTATCAATTTGATTAAGTATTTTACCCGTAAAGATGTCACGTTTGATCTGGTGAACTCAACGAGCGCAGCCGCGAAAAGAGTGAAGGACGGTTTGTCCGACATCGCGCTGACAAATGAGCTGGCCAGACAAAAGTACGGCCTTCACTTTGTCAAAACATTTAAAAGCATTCCCATGAGCTGGTCATTATTCGGAAAAGGAGAGATTCATGATGAAAACTGAACAAGATTTGCAGGAACTTTATTTCCCGACGCCTAAATTAATAGAATGGGATAACGGAGTAAGACAATATTCGTCCGTCAGAGGCGATACGGAAGTTCTGCTTTCTTACGTTCCGCCGCATACAAACGTGGAACCGCATCAGCATAAGGAAGTCCAAATCGGCCTTGTCGTTTCCGGCGAGCTGTCCATGACTGTCGGAGATGTCACAAGAAAGATGACAGCGCTGGAATCAGCCTATATCGCGCCTCCTAACGTGCCTCACGGCGCAAGAAATGAGACGGATCAAGAAGTGATCGCCATTGATATTAAACGCCTGAAAGCCGGTGAAACCTATACAAGCCCTGAGGATTATTTTTTGAATATTTTTAAAACAAGAGACTTATTGCCTGGGATGGAAGTCACGTTCTTCGTGGAAGACTGGGTGGAAATCATGCTTGCCAACATTCCGGGCAACGGAGGAGAAATGCCGTTCCATAAACACCGCAATGAACAGATCGGCATCTGCATCGGCGGCGGCTATGATATGACCATTGAAGGCTGCAAAGTGGATATGACATTCGGCACAGCTTATTTCTGCGATCCGAGAGAAGATCACGGCGCCATCAACAGATTTGAAAAAGATTCAAAATCAGTCAATATCTTTTTCCCTCCGCGCTATAACAGAGCAAAAGCGAAAAAATTAGAGGCGAAAGAGTCATGAACCTGACGGATAAAACCGTCCTCATCACAGGGGGCGCATCAGGCATCGGTTATGCCGCGGTTCAGGCGTTTCTGAATCAAGAGGCGAATGTGGTCGTCGCGGATATTGATGAGGCGCAGGGAGAAGCGATGATCCGGAAAGAAAACAATGACAGGCTGCATTTTGTGCAGACGGATATTACAGATGAACCGGCATGTCAAAATGCCATCCGGTCAGCGGTTGACAAGTTCGGCGGATTGGATGTGTTAATCAATAACGCCGGCATCGAAATTGTCGCCCCGATTCATGAGATGGAGCTGAGCGATTGGGACAAAGTGCTCAACGTCAATCTGACGGGCATGTTTCTTATGAGCAAGCACGCGCTCAAGTATATGCTCAAAAGCGGCAAGGGCAATATCATTAACACGTGCTCCGTCGGAGGAGTAGTCGCATGGCCCGACATTCCCGCATATAACGCTTCTAAAGGCGGCGTATTGCAGCTGACGCGTTCGATGGCCGTCGATTACGCCAAACACAACATCCGCGTCAATTGCGTGTGCCCGGGAATCATTGACACACCTTTGAATGAAAAGTCGTTCCTTGAAAACAACGAAGGCACGCTTGAAGAAATCAAAAAAGAAAAAGCGAAAGTCAATCCGCTGCTGAGACTCGGCAAGCCTGAAGAAATAGCGAACGTCATGCTGTTTCTCGCTTCGGATTTATCAAGCTATATGACCGGAAGCGCGATCACCGCAGACGGTGGATACACCGCACAATAGAGAAGGAGTGTTTACATATGGAGAGAAAAACAGTATTGGTTATCGCTGACCTTGGGGGATGCCCGCCGCATATGTTTTACAAAAGCGCAGCCGAAAAATACAACCTCGTCAGCTTTATTCCGAGACCTTTTGCAATTACAGCCTCTCATGCGGCATTAATTGAAAAATACTCGATTGCGGTCATTAAAGATAAAGACTATTTTAAGAGTCTGGCTGATTTTGAGCATCCCGATTCGATTTACTGGGCTCATGAAGATCATGACAAACCTGAGGAAGAAGTCGTCGAAGAAATCGTCAAGGTGGCTGACATGTTCGGGGTTGACGCCATTACGACCAACAATGAACTGTTTATCGCTCCGATGGCAAAAGCGTGTGAACGTCTCGGCCTGCGGGGAGCGGGCGTACAGGCCGCTGAAAATGCCAGAGATAAAAACAAAATGAGAGCCGCCTTCAACCGGGCCGGCGTCAAGTCCATCAAAAACAAACGGGTGACGACGCTGGAAGATTTCCGCGCCGCGCTTCAGGAAATCGGAACGCCGCTCATTCTGAAGCCTACATATCTGGCGAGCTCCATCGGCGTGACGCTCATCAAAGAGAGGGAAACGGCAGAAGCAGAATTTAACAGAGTCAATGAATACCTGAAGTCGATTAACGTACCGAAAGCGGTCACGTTTGAAGCGCCTTTTATCGCGGAAGAATTTTTGCAGGGCGAGTATGACGACTGGTACGAAACAAGCGGTTATTCCGACTATATCAGCATAGAAGGCATCATGGCCGATGGGGAATACTTCCCTGTGGCGATTCATGATAAAACACCGCAAATCGGATTCACGGAGACATCCCATATTACGCCGTCCATCCTGGATGATGACGCAAAGCGGAAAATCGTCGAAGCTGCCAAAAAGGCGAATGAAGGACTCGGCCTCGAAAACTGCGCGACACATACAGAAATAAAATTAATGAAAAACCGGGAAGCCGGATTGATTGAATCAGCGGCACGATTTGCGGGATGGAACATGATTCCGAATATTAAAAAGGTCTTCGGCGTCGATATGGCGCAGCTGTTATTGGATGTTCTCTGTTTCGGAAAAGAAGCCGATCTGCCGAAAGGATTATTGGAGCAGGAGCCGTGCTATGTCGCCGACTGCCACTTGTATCCTCAGCATTTCAAAGAGAACGGCCAGCTGCCTGAGACGGCTGTCGATTTCGTCATTGAAAGCATTGACATTCCCGACGGCGTCTTAAAGGGAGATACCGAAATCGTTTCTTTCTCGGCGGCCGAGGCGGGTACGTCCGTGGATCTGCGGCTGTTCGAAGCGTTCAACAGCATTGCGGCGTTCGAGCTGAAAGGAAGCAATTCGGGTGACGTGGCCGAATCAATCAAACAAATTCAGCAGCAGGCGAAGCTGACTGCAAAGTATGCGTTACCGGTATGAAACAGCTGAAACCGAACTCTAAGTATTTGCTTTTCGGGCAGGCGCTTTCGTTTATGGGAGACTATTGCGTTCTCCCGGCCCTGCTCATTTTGTCTACATACTATCACGACTACTGGGTGACGTCCGGCGTCATCGCGGTCCGCAGTATTCCGATGGTGTTTCAGCCGTTTTTAGGCGTGCTCGTGGACCGGCTCGACAGGGTGAAAATCATGCTGTGGACGGATGTGATCAGAGGTGTCATCTTTTTGGGGCTGACATTTCTCCCGAAAGGCGAATATCCGCTGCTTTTTCTGGCGCTGCTGTTTATTTCTTACGGAAGCGGCGTGTTCTTTAACCCGGCACGTCTCGCGGTCATGTCGTCTTTAGAAGCGGATATTAAAAATATCAACACTTTGTTTGCAAAAGCCACGACGATTTCGATTATTGTCGGCGCTGCAGCCGGCGGACTTTTTCTGTTAGGCGGTTCTGTGGAGCTTGCCGTCGCGTTTAACGGGGTGACCTATCTTGTCTCCGCGTTTTTCATCAGACGCATTAAGCTTCAATACGTGCCGATTCAGTCAGAAAACGTAAGAGAAGCTTTTCAGTCGTTTAAAGAAGGCCTGAAGGAAATCAAAACAAATGCTTTTGTGTTAAACGCCATGTTCACGATGATTACGATGGCGCTTTTGTGGGGTGTCGTCTACAGCTATTTCCCGATTGTCAGCCGCTTTTTAGGCGACGGGGAAATCGGCAATTTCATCCTGACGTTCTGTATCGGCTTCGGCGGCTTTATCGGCGCCGCTCTTGTCAGCAAATGGGGCTTTAACAACAATAAAGGGCTGATGTATTTTACAGTGTTATCGATCGTCTCGCTTGCGCTGTTTTTGTTTACCCCGATTTTCGCCGTGTCAGTCATTGCCGCCATTCTTTTCTTTATCGCAATGGAATACGGTGAGGTGCTGGCGAAGGTCAAAGTTCAGGAGAACGCGGCGAACCAGATTCAGGGCCGGATCTTTTCGGTGGCGGAGGCGTCCATCGGATTGTGCATCGCCGTCGGTTCCATGCTGATCAACATTATAGACGCGGCAGTCATCATGGCATTTATCGTCCTTTTGGTCAGCGGGCTGTTTCTGCATACAAAACTGGTCAATAAATCCTTTTCAGAACGGAATAACGAATCAGAGCAAATTCATTTATAAGGAGCCTTTCAGATGGAAATCATACCGTCCGACGTCATCAAGACACTTCCGAAACAGGAATTTTCGCTCGTTTTTCAAAAGGTAAAAGAGATGGAGAAAACAGGAGCCCAGATCATTAATCTCGGGCAGGGGAATCCCGATCTCCCCACTCCGCCGCATATCGTTGAAACATTGCGGGAGGCTGCGCTGAATCCTTCGTATCACGGATACGGCCCGTTCAGAGGCTATCCGTTTCTGAAAGAAGCCATCGCGGAATTTTATGAGAGAGAGTACGGGGTATCGGTCAATCCGGAGACAGAAGTCGCGCTGTTCGGCGGAGGGAAAGCTGGTTTGTACGTTTTGACGCAATGCCTGCTGAACCCCGGCGATATCGCCTTAGTCCCGAACCCCGGCTACCCTGAGTATTTATCGGGAATCACAATGGCCAGAGCGGAGCTGCATGAGATGCCGCTTCATCCGGAAAACGGCTATCTGCCGGATTTTGAGGAGATTGATCCCGCCGTCCTGAAAAAAGCCAAGCTGATGTTTTTGAATTACCCGAATAACCCGACGGGCGCGACTGCGGATCAGGCGTTTTATGAAAAAGCGGCTGCGTTTGCAAAAAAACATGACATCCATCTTATTCACGATTTTGCATACGGCGCGTTCGAATTTGATCAGAACCCGGCCAGCTTTCTTCAGGCGAAGGAAGCAAAAACAGTCGGCGCGGAGCTTTATTCATTTTCGAAAACCTTCAATATGGCAGGCTGGAGAATGGCATTTGCCGTGGGGAATGAGAAAATTATTCAGGCGGTCAATGAGTTTCAGGATCACGTCTTCGTCGGCATGTTCGGCGGCCTTCAGCAGGCGGCAGCGGCGGCGCTGTCAGGAAATCCTGAGCATACGGAGCGTCTGAAGCGCACATATAAAGAACGGATTGATTTTTTCACGGCGTTATGTGAAAAGGAATTAGGCTGGAGCATTGAAAAACCGAAAGGGACTTTTTATGTCTGGGCTGAAATTCCGAATGAATTCGAGTCTTCACACCAGTTTTCGGACTATCTGCTGGAGCATGCCCATGTTGTCGTGACGCCCGGCGAGATTTTCGGCAGCGGCGGAAAGCGTTATGTCAGAATATCAATGGTGGCAAAACAGGGCGATTTAAGGGAAGTCGTGCTGCGGATTCAAAAGCTAGGTTTGTCCTTTCCTTCATTACAAGAAACATCCCGCTGAGAGCGGGATGTTTTTATTATATGCTTTTCATGCTACCGCCGTCGGCTGACACTTGCTGTCCGGTAATATAGGAGGCTTCTTCAGAGGCAAGAAAGGCAGCCAGCGCCGCGGTTTCTTCCGCAGTTCCGACACGCTTCATCGGGACGCCTGAGGCAATCCGTTCCTCCGCTTCCGCTTTAGAAATGCCGTTTTGCTTCATGACATTCTTCACGAATTGGTGATAACGGTCTGTGGCGATAAATCCGGGATTCAGACAGTTGACAGTAATGTGAAAAGGCGCAAGCTGAATGGCGATGTTTTTGCTGGCATTAATTAAAGCGGCGTTCATCATGCTGTTGGTAAACATATTGGCGCCGGGTTCTTTCCATAGGTTTCCGACGATATTAATGATTCTGCCGAATTCGTGCTGTTTCATGATCGCTGCGGCCGTTTTCATAGAGTCGATATAGGCGATCGTTTTATTCGTAAAGGTATTTGTCATATCCTCTATATCGCAGTTTTCAAAGGTATCCGGCGAGCCGCCCGGAATGTTGTTGATCAATACATCAAGCCGTCCGCATTGTGATCTGATTTCTTCAAAAATGCCGGCTCTCGCCTTCTGGTCCGACATATCGCCGGCCAGAACGGTGACGCCCGCATCCGGATGTTTGGCGAGGATCTCTTCTTTTACCGATTCGATATTTTCGGGAACTCGTGAATTAATGACGGTATGAAAGCCATTGTCAGCCAGTTTCAGAGCGATCGCTCTGCCGATCCCCTGACTGGCTCCCATAATAAATGCGGTTCGTTTTGACAACTGTCTGCACCCCTTTACCAAAATGGAATCTCCTTTACATCGTAAAAAAAAATGATAAAAATAGCAAATTTTATTTAAATTCTGACAAAGAAAAAATAATAAGCGAACTTAACCTTAGTTGAAATAAAAGTTTCATTAATCAGCATAGCATCAATTTTGAAATAATTTATTAAATGTTAAAAAATACCCTTTTATTAAAAGAGTCCTTACGTTAGCATATAAAATATTCAAAAAACAAACCGGGAAAGAGAATAAAGAATTAAAAAGGAGGTTAGTTTTAATGAAAAAAAGGAGCGCATAATTATTGTAATATCAATCCTCATAATATTTTGTTCATTGATAGCAGTTGCATCAAATATCTATCAAAAAAATGATAATTTATATGCTGGACAGGCTACTACAAATGAAGTGAGAAATGCAATAAAAGATCAAAATCACGTATTTGTATACTATTATCAAATAAATTGTCTTCATTGTAAAAGGGTTTCACCATATCTTATTCCGATGGGAGAGAAAATGAACGGAAAATTCCTTATATTAAACATCGAAGGTGATCAAAAATCTTGGGAAAGTTATAAGATAAATCAAACACCGACATTAGTCGTTTATAAAAATGGAAGGGAAACTAATAGAATTGAAGGGGAACAGACTAAGAATAAATATAAAAACTTTTTTAATTCGGAAAGTTGAGCATGTATCCATAGCAATCATATCAATAATAATGCTGTATTCTGGTTTTATGAAATTATTTGACGTATATAGTTTTATATTTTCACTACAATATTATCAATACATACCCGAGTCAATGTATCTAATAGTAGGGTTTGCAGTCCCCATTATTGAAATAGTGATTGCGTTTTTGATCTGGGTGAAACGATTTCGATATTTTTTCGTAATATTTTATAAACTGTTAATCACAATATTTCTTATTCTGTTAATGGCTAATTTCGGTAGATATTTTCCGTATGGTTGTGGTTGTTTTGGTAATGGAAACGCAGAAACTATTGGTTATTCAACGATTTTCAGAGAGGTTTTGTTTTTAATTCCAAGTTCTTTGTACTTAATCTTAAGGAAATATTGAATATATAAATATTTTCGGTTAACCGCAATTTTTTTATATTATGATTACAAAAAAAGGAAATGGAGAGATCATATGATTAAAAAAATTTGGGATGCAAAGCACTACCTACTGTTGACTTTATCAATTTTATTGGCAATTTCGTGTATATTACCTAATTTTGCATCAGCGGATTATGAGCCAGGAGATGAAAAATTAAGTAGAGCATCCAGATCTGAAACATTAAAAATTGATGACTGGATTAAAGATTGGGGAAAAAAAGATGAAAAACTGGCGTTGATGAAGAAGTACAGCAAAAACATAGAGTTTGATAACAACAAAAGACATATGATGAAAGTTGAGAATTATGGAACTAAAACGCTTTATTATGCTTATTATCCTTTAAAAGGAGAAAACGTCGAAAAAGATAGCAATTTTATCGTTATACTAGATGAAAATGGTAAAATTATAGAGGACTACTCTTTATTTGGTGTAAGGGAGAAATCAGGGAAAGTTGCTTCAAAGGTGATTAAAAATAAAAAACTCATTTATAATGCTGAAATTAATAAATCTGGAGAAGTTGAATCAGGTTTTGTTATTAAAGACAATGGTGAAAAAGTTGATTTAACAAAAAGCATGTCTTCTCAGGGGTTTAAGCAATGGTGGAACTGCTTTAATTCTTGTTTATCGGGACAAGGAGTTGCTTCGTGGGCAATCGCTGCATTAGCCACACTATGTGGTGTTGCTTGTGCTAGCACTGCTGGTGCTGGTTGCTATGCTTGTCTGTTGGCAGCTGATGTTGCAACTGGTTCTGTAATAGGAGTTTGTTATGGACGATGTAAAAGTAAATTTTAAATTTATAAAATTAGCAGGGCAATCCCCTGCTAATTTTTTATAAAGATCAAGTAAATATTGGGCTCAGTCAATCGTTTTTAAATTATAAATATAAGGAGCCTAATGTATGGTAGTGTGGTTCCAAAGATTTTGTTTTAAAGGGGTTTTCAAAGGTGAACAATATAACGAAAACAGAGAGTGAAATCATTGATCTAATAGCTAAAGAAAAATCCAATATAGAAATAGCTGAACAATTAGGTTATTCTCAAAGAGCTATTGAATATCATATAGCAAAAATACGTAAAAAGTTAAATGTACGTTCTCGAGTTGGAATAATAGTAAAAGCTTTCAAAAAAGAATTAATTTAACTAACTTTCAGTATTAATTGTTAGTATTTCTTATTTAGAATGAGGATCGATATAAATGCTGTACTTATAACTAACGAGGAAAATAAGAGTAAAATCTGTTCTTTGTCTAGGTTGATTAAATTAAAATAAAATATTG
The DNA here is from genome assembly GCF_036362845.1 of Bacillus sp. MT(2024). Lineage (NCBI taxonomy): Bacteria > Bacillati > Bacillota > Bacilli > Caryophanales > Bacillaceae > Bacillus > Bacillus sp. MT(2024). Next base: position 3,697,798 of record NZ_CP143632.1, on the reverse strand, counting down.
TCAAGAAAATGAAAAGATAAATTAAGGTCAGCATAAAAGTATAGGCTAAGCTCTTCTGTATTATAAACTTTCCTCGTTCATCTCTTTTTAATGGTAATGATGGGAAGGTAGCCCATAGAACAAAGCTTATTATTGAAAGAGTTAAGATGGGAAAAGTTATTGAAGGTAATTTTGTTTGCGTAAATATTGATAGTGCTATAAAAGCTCCTGAGACGATAATGAAAAAAACAAAAGATATTAAAAAAAAGTTCTTCTTCATTTTTATTCCTCCTCTAACAAAAATATATTCTCTACACTTTCCTTGAAAATCTTTGCTATTTTCAAAGCTAAGGGCAGAGAGGGATTATATTTCCCATTCTCAATTGAAATGATGGTTTGTCTGGACACTTTTAATTTCAAGGCTAGCGTTTCCTGTGAATAAGAATGCCTCTGTCTAATTTCTTTTAACCGATTTTTCACTCATATTTCACCTCATTTCGATACAACAATTGCTCGGTGAGTAAAGTGTACTTTACGTAAAGTAAACTTTACATCAAGTTCAATATTTTGTCAATAGTTTTTTGGAAAAAGCCTGATTTTTAAAATCAGGCTTTAACAACTTATTACACATGCAAAAACTTCGGAAGCGTGTCGAGAGACAAGCGGTTTCCGACAAAAAATGAACCGAATTCGCCGTAGCGCGCGCTGACTTCATCAAAGCGCATTTCATAAACAAGTTTTTTGAACTGAAGCACATCATCGCTGAAGAGCGTGACGCCCCATTCGTAATCGTCAAAACCGACAGATCCCGTGATAATCTGTTTGACTTTGCCGGCATAGCTCCGTCCGATCAAGCCGTGGCTTCTCATCAGGTTTCTGCGTTCATCCATAGAAAGCATGTACCAGTTGTCATTGCCGCTTCTTCTTTTATCCATCGGATAGAAGCAGACGTATTTCGCTTCAGGCAGCTCAGGATACAGGCGGGCGCGGACATGCGGATTTTCATACGGATCGCCTTCTCCGCTTGCCAGGTAGTTGCTCAGCTCAACCACGGAAACATAAGAATAAGCCGGGATTGTAAATTCAGCAAGCTTTGATTTGTTAAATTCAAGCTCGATTTCGTTCAGCTCTTCCATTGTCGGGCGAAGAATCATCAGCATAAAATCAGCTTTCTGTCCGACGATGCTGTAGATGGTTTGCGAGCCTTTGCCTTCTTTTTGGGCGACGCCCCATTTTTCAAGCAGTCCCGTAAATTCGTGAATAATCGACAGGCGCTCATCGCTGGATAACATCTTCCATGACGTCCAGTCCATTGTGCGGAAATCGTGAAGCGCGTACCAACCGTCAAGCGTTTGGGCGGCTTCGTTCGTTTTTTGCTGCTCACTCATGTATCTTCACTCCTATATCTTTTCATTACATTGATGCCTTCACTATACCACAGTTTAACCGTTTCGGCTGTGGAGAAACCTTGAATAATCCGAAGCCTTGTGTCAGAAACTAAGCCGTGAAACAAACCGTCAATTAAATTAGTTAGAAAAATAAGATTTCTTTTTGAAAGCGCTATAATAGAAGTTGGTTATTTGAATTTAGCTGGAAGAAGAGTATGCTGTAAAAGTAAGCGTTTTTTGTCAACATAGAGGAGGGAATATCGTGGCAGATTTATTTACAAAAGTACAAGAAAAAGTCGCAGGAAAAGATGTGAAAATCGTATTTCCTGAAGGGTTGGACGAACGTATCCTGGTTGCGGTCAACAACTTGGCGGGCAACAAGGTATTAAAGCCGATTGTGGTCGGCAATAAAGAAGACATTCAGGCAAAAGCGAAAGAATTAAATCTTACGCTTGACGGCGTGGACATTTTTGACCCGCATACATATGAAGGCATGGAAGAACTCGTTCAGGCTTTCGTAGAACGCCGCAAAGGCAAAGCGACGGAAGAACAGGCCCGCAAAGCTTTGCTGGACGAAAACTATTTCGGCACGATGCTTGTGTACAAAGGTCTCGCAGACGGACTTGTCAGCGGAGCTGCACATTCTACAGCCGATACGGTGCGCCCTGCACTGCAAATCATTAAAACAAAAGAAGGCGTGAAAAAAACATCAGGCGTCTTCATCATGGCCCGCGGTGACGAGCAGTATGTGTTCGCTGATTGCGCGATCAACATTGCTCCTGACAGCCAGGACCTTGCCGAAATCGCCATTGAAAGCGCCAATACGGCTCAAATGTTTGACATTGACCCGCGCGTTGCCATGCTCAGTTTCTCTACAAAAGGATCGGCGAAATCAGACGAGACGGACAAAGTGGCTGAAGCCGTGAAAATTGCGAAGGAAAAAGCGCCTGAGCTTACGCTTGACGGCGAATTCCAATTCGACGCTGCATTTGTGCCGTCTGTCGCGGAGAAAAAAGCGCCGGACTCCGACATTAAAGGAGACGCGAATGTATTTGTATTCCCAAGCCTTGAAGCAGGAAACATCGGCTACAAAATCGCTCAGCGCTTAGGCGGCTTTGAAGCGGTCGGACCGATTCTGCAAGGATTGAATATGCCTGTAAACGATCTTTCCAGAGGATGTAATGCGGAAGACGTCTACAATCTTGCGTTAATTACGGCTGTTCAAGCGCTGTAATCCGCAAAAGCCGGCCTTTACGAGGTCCGGCTTTTTTTATAGAAAGAACGTCACTGCGGCCCAGCCGAACAGGGACAAACAGAGAGAACCGATCAAGCCTGCTGCGAGCGCCCGCCAGCCGCTATGACGAAACGCCGATATATGGACTTTCAAACCGAGACCCGCCATCGCCATACCGATTAAAACATAAGACACTTGAACAAGAAACGCGGAAAACGAAGCTGAAATAACGCCTGATGTATGGATGGCGCTCATTCCGAGAAATCCGAAGATAAACCAAGGGATGGGGAGCGAAGCGGCAGAAGCCGTCTTTGACTTTCCGCTGCGGCGCGCCCGCATTCCGAGCATGAATGCGGCCGGGACGAGCAGCGCGACCCGGGTCAGTTTGACGATCACCGCCATCTCGACGGCTGCTTTTCCTCCGGCGCTGCCGGCCGCCGCCGCATGCGCCACTTCGTGAAGCGTTGCCCCGCAAAAGGCCCCGTAAGCCGCAGGAGAAAACCCCAATCCATGATAAGCAAGAGAATATACAACAGTAAAAACGGTTCCTAATAACGAAACGGCGGCCGCGCTGATGGCGGCTGCATTTTCATTTGATCTGATCTGCGGCGCGATCGCGGCAATGGCTGCCGCCCCGCAGATCGCTGTGCCGCAGGCTGTCAGCGTGCTGAGTGTCTGATCTATACGGAACAGCCGGGACAGTCCGTATACAACGGCACCCGCAAACATCATACAGCAGACGGCAATTGCAAATACGTGCCAGCCCGCATGATAGATATCCGCCAGATTCAGTCTCATGCCAAGCAGGATGATGCCTGCTTTCAGCAAGTATTTGCTTGAGAACGCGATCCCCGGCTCTAATGCCTCCCGCTGTCCGAATACGGCGCGCCAGAGCATGCCGATCAGCATGGCAAGGACAAGCATTCCGAGCATATGCAAAAACGGCAGGCGGCTGACATAGAAAGCCGCAAACGCAATTCCTGCGGTAACTGAAATACCTTTTACCATCATCATCTCAGTCACTTCCCATTATCTTGATAACTCCACTTTACTGCGGTCTTAATCATTAGTAAAATATATTTATATGATATAAACGATTAGGAAAAATAATGATTAGGGGCGATGCTTTTTGTATTATGGGGAACTGAAAACATTCATTGCCGTCGTGGAAGAAAAAAACTTTACAAAGGCGGCGCAGAAGCTGATGATTTCTCAGCCGAGCGTGAGCCTTCACATTAAAAACCTGGAGAAAGAATTTCAAACTGCCTTGCTGAACCGCTCTCCGAAGCATTTTACGACGACGCCGACGGGGGACATTCTCTATCAGCGCGCCAAGCAGATGGTCTTTTTGTACGAACAGGCGAAATCCGAAATTTACGCCCACCATCATTATGTCAAAGGGAAGCTCAAAATCGCCGCGAGCTTTACCATCGGCGAATATATTCTGCCGCCGCTTCTCGCAAAGCTTCATAACGAGTATCCCGAACTGAACCTGGACGTCATGATCGGAAACACGGAGGAGGTCAGCGAAGCGGTTCGGATGCTTCAAGCCGATATCGGATTAATTGAAGGGCATACGGGGAAAAACGAGCTCGACATTCAGCCGTTTATGGAGGATGAATTGTGCATTGCCGCACCGAACGGACACCCGCTCGCCGGCAGAAAAAACATCCCGGCTGCCGAATTGCAAAATCAAGCGTGGGTGACAAGGGAGAAGGGTTCGGGAACGAGGGAATATTTAGACCATGTCCTTCAATCAAACGGACTGCGGCCGAAATCCATGATGACGATCAGCAGCAACCAGGGCGTCAAGGAAGCCGTGATCAGCGGAATGGGTCTTTCCGTTCTGTCAAAAAGCGTGCTGCAAAAGGATCTGCTTCACGGCAGCATTTCCGTGCTTGAGATAAAAGGATTCTCCTTAAAACGGAAACTGTCTATCATCCAATCTTCCATTATGGAGAACACAAAAAACAAAGAAATCTTCATCGCTCTTTTGAAAAGCCAATTTCAATCATCTCAAGCGGAGTGATATAATAAACGCATGGAAAGCCTATGACGAAAGGGATTTAATATAGATGGGAAAGCAACCGATTGATTTACTGATGCAGCCGAGCTGGAGAATCATTGACCAATCCAGCCTCGGCCCTTATTTTGATGCGAAGCAGTCATTCGCAATGGATGATACGCTGTGCGCCTCCGTAGGCAAAGGGGAATCGCCTGCGACGGCACGCTCTTGGGTGCACCACCGGACGATCGTGCTCGGTATTCAGGACACACGCCTGCCGTTTTTAGGGGACGGCGTGAAATTGCTGGAGGACGAAGGCTACCGTGTCATTGTCCGCAATTCAGGAGGCCTAGCGGTCGTTCTCGATGAAGGCGTATTGAATATCTCGCTTATTTTTGAAGATGAGAAAAAAGGCATCGACATTGACAGAGGCTACGAGGCGATGACAGAGCTGGTGCGGCGGATGCTGCGTCCGCACAATGCCGAAATTGAAGCACATGAAATTAAAGGATCGTACTGTCCGGGCAGCTATGATCTCAGCATCGGCGGCCGAAAATTCGCGGGAATCTCACAAAGACGCCTGCGGGGCGGAACCGCGGTTCAGATTTACCTCTGTGCCGATAAAAGCGGAAGCGAACGCGCCGATCTGATCAGACGTTTCTATCAAGCCGCTTTAAAAGACAAAAGCAACGATACAAAAGGCGTATATCCCGATATCCGGCCCGAAACGATGGCCTCATTAAGCGAATTGCTGCAAACAGACATTACCGTGCAGGACTTAATGCTGGCGCTTTTGACTGAACTGAAGGAACTCAGCGGACGCCTGTATGCAGCCGGATTATCGCCGGAAGAGGAAATGGTATTTGAAAAAAATCTGACCCGAATGCTGGAACGGAATGAGAAGGTGTTCGGCACGCAGGAAAGCTTGGACTGAGTCCGGGCTTTTTTTGTTTTTGGTAATTATATACTATTTAGTTATAGTGAAAAAGAATCTTTATATCAAAACTAGTTTACATTATATACCTTATTTGATTAATATATTTATGTAGGTTCCAAATAATTCTATAAACTGAAGGAGATGGAGATATGAACTTTAAAAAAATAAAAGAAGAAAAAAGAATCACGATCCCGACACATTTGTTAGCCGGAGATGCGGAACAATCAGGCAATTCTTTCGCTTGGAGCGGCTGGGTGCTTGTAGTGCCGAGCCAAGAAGACAATCAAAACCCGAATTTGAATTTCTCTGATTTAGCCGCTCAAAAGTAAGATAATCACTGTTTGGAGCCTACGCATCTGAGACGAGGCGGTGAGAGTGTGACACAAGAGTATATAAGAGAAATTAAGCGGGGAGCACTGTCATGGATTGTTGAAAATATCCATTATTTTGATATGAATCATAAAGTAGCGAATGATTTCAGATGGCGTCTTAAAACATTTATAGAACTCATTTTTCTTACCAATTACCTGATCAGAAATCAGGCAGATGATAAGGAGGTTGCTGTTTTAACGGAGTTTATTACAGAAAGGCTCCGTAATGATCAGCTTGAAGAATTTATTCATTTTGATCCGGACGGTCTCGCCGGATTGGCTATTGCGGGTGAATTTCTTACCTTGACTGATCATCCGTCACAGGCTTCAGTGATATGGGAGCTGGAAAAATTCACGGCAGCGCGTTTTGATTGCAGCCTTGCTAAAATTCCCTTTCGAAAAATGGATTTGAAGTACAGTCTGCAAAGAGCGGGCGTAACCTCGGAAATAATGGACTTTTCTGACTTATATCACTACACAGCAGCTGGCCAGGATATCCCAAATACATATATGACGGATCATGATGCGTACAGCATCACTCATACGATTTTTTATATAACAGACATGGGATGTTCTTCGCTTACGGATAAAGAATATCATCTGCCGTCCTTAAAAGAAAAGGTCCTGAAATTTCTCGGGATCTATATCTGTCTTGAGAATTTAGATATTACCAGTGAATTATTGATGTGCAGCTCTTTTTTACATATCGACATGGATAAGGACAACCATAAACCGCTCTATGAAGCAGCCTGGAATAAAATCTATCGGGGCCGAATGAAAGAGGGGAATGTCCCGAGCATCACCTATCAACATAAACCCGGTTTGAAAGGTGAACAGCGAAGAGAAGATGTGTTCAAACATTGCTATCATACAACACTTGTCGCCGCGGGTGCCGCGCATGCCTGTCTTAGAACAGAAAGGAACGATTAACTTGAACAGATTAGCTGAAGAGACGGATCAATTTTTATTATCTTTTGCTGAACAATCGCTTCCGGATCAAAAGAGCATTCAGCTGTTTGCCGGCTTCTGCAAATATTACAGAAAGACGAGCCATTCTTCCGCTGTAAAAGAACATACTGAAAGGATTGCCTCCGCTTTCGTTGATAAGTCATGCTGGGAAGATCTGTTTCACTGTAACACGGCCATTGTCAATGAGTTGATTCATATCTATTTAACGGCAAAAGCTTATAAAAAGAAGCAGGGAATGGAAGCGGATGATCAGATCATACGTCACGGATTGCAAAACGGCTATCTTATAAAAAAAGAATGGCCTTATTTTAAATATGCCGAATTCGTCGGTTTACTGAATGAGCTGGGAATGTCAACTGACCATGAAAAAGTGCGCTTTTACAAGAATTCGATGTTTCAGCCTTTGCTCCATGACGCATGGAAAAGAACAGCTGAAAACGAGCTGGAGTTTGTCGAGTACTGTCTTCTTCATTTAGACCAGGGAGAGCATCTGCTTCATCCCGGCTTGAAGGCCTCCATTCAAAAACGGCTTGTGTTTTGTCTCGGCAGCCGAAAAATGAAACAGCTGTGCGATATGTTATTTATCCAATCGTGTATCGATCCATTTTTTTATGGCTGTCAAGCGGCTCTTCATCATATAAATAACGAGAATCCATCCATTCATTGTGCTCCGGCTCTTCTGCCGGCGATTGAGATTCTGAATCTGGAGTGTGGAACATGCGGATAGTCAAGGAACATTTTAATATAAAAAAAACAGAAGAATGGCTGCTGGGTTTTTGGAAGAACATTCAGCTGCAGCCGGAAGAAATGGAAGCAGATGATCTCATGCACCTGTTTTGCGGTTTAGCGGCATGTCATCCTTTTGAAAAAAGGAAGGATACAGAAGAAGTTATTCTATTCTTAGACCGTTATTTTTGGGAAAAAACGCACGAATGCCATCCGGTTCTGTTCGCGTATGCGTATCATGTGTACCGCAGGATGGATGCCGAAAAAAGCATCTTTTTTCATAACGGACTTGAACAAATGGTCCGCGGTTTACAAGAGGAACTGAAATCAGAGCCTTCCTCTATGATCCTCATGGTGTTAGCAGCTTATTTTGGAGCGGTGACCCCGGAAGAACTGATCGTTTTCTTAGAAACCGCAATGAAACGTGAGGCCGATTTGCTCATGGCACCGGGCGGCATCCAGGAAGAACAGGCGGATGCCCTTTATGCCGTCTCTTATTTGCAAATGAAAGAATTACAGCCTTTTCTCGCAAAATGGTACAAAACATCAGATTTTGCTTTTTCAGGTTTAATGTTAGCCGAGTGCAGAAAGTATCACATTGCCGCCGTTGCAAAATACACAGCCATTATGAAATTTCTCCGATTCGATGAGGCGCTTTTTATACGGGAAGGGCGGGAATTTCTACGCTTTCAGCAGCGAAGCAGCGGGAGCTTCGGTTATTTGAATCCATTAGCGATGGACCAAGGGGCGGTCAGCGGCAAATTGCTGGACCGTCAGTATTTCCTGCCGTCCGCTCATTATGCCGCCGCCTCTCTGTCTATGCTGTAATGTCTCTCTTTTGAAAGACGGAAAAAGAAATCAATAAACAAATAAGAAAGTAGATCGCTATAACTGTCACGGAATAGGGGATGTTTAACGTTGAAATCGCATCACCCGCACTTTTATTTACATAAGCAACGAGGTTTAAATGCGGAAAGAGCGTAAATTTATACCACGTAAATTGGGCAAGCAAATCAGTTCCGCCCAATATACTGCCGGCAAACAGCAGTAAAATGGATAAGCAAAGGGAGAGCGCCTGGCTTTTGCACAATACTGACAAAGTGAACGCAATGGTGACAATACTTATAATTGATATGAAACGCAAAAGCAGAATGATTCCGGATGCTTTGATTGAACTGATGGTATACAGACTGTCATTTAAATGAGTATAGACGAGCGGATATGAAGCATTGGAAAAACCGAATAACACGCCGCCGATCAGCAAACAGCTCACACAGTAAAATAAGTAAATCATACCGGTAAACAGAAGAGAGGCCAGAAATTTCGATGTTAAAATCCGCCATCTTCGGTTCGGGCTTGTAGCGATAAACTTAATCGTCCCAAGGGCAAATTCTTTAGAAACAACCCCGCTGACGGTTAAAATCGCGGTCAAGCTTACGAAAATCTCAAGCCCGTTTGAAGTAACGGTGCCGAAAAACCTCCAGCCGTTCCATTCATAGGGGTTGATGTTATGCTCCAAATAATAGTCTTTATTCTTAACATCAGCAGAATAATAAACGCCTGCCGTTTCAGCCGGTTTATTAATTTCTTCCTGTTTTTCTTCGGCGAGAAGCCGTTCTTTCCAATTGTTATCCGAGGAAGCATCTAACTCATGATTCATAATAAGGCCGGCCAGCAAAACGATGAGAAACAGGAAAAAAAGAGATAAAAGTGTGCCTTTTTTTCGGGTTATTTTTATGAATTCGTTCTGCGCCAGATGAAATATGCTCATACCGCGTCCTCCTGATCTGTAATCATCATGTATTTCTCTTCCAATGACAAAGTCCTTGCAGAAACGCGGGAAATCAGAATCTCTTTCTCTGCCAAAGTTTTAATGATATACGGGATGGTATCTTCCTCCGCTTCCAATTCAATGATGCGGCTGTCTTTTTGCTGTACTTGAAGAATACCGTCCTGCTCTAATATTTCTTTCGCCCTTGCCGGATGATCGACCGTGACGGTAAACAGCTTTTTCTGACCAAGGTCATTTCTGCTCTTCATGTCTTCAATTCCTAAAATCCGTCCCTTTTTAATGTAGGCAACCCTGTCGCAAATCTCCTCCATTTCCGACAATAAATGGCTTGATAATAAAATGGAAACCCCTTGCTTCGCTAAATCGGAAAGAATGATGCGCAATTCTTTCATCCCTTTAGGATCGAGGCCGTTCATCGGTTCATCCAGAATTAATAACCCGGGATTGTGAAGAAGAGAATAAGCGAGCCCCAAGCGCTGTTTCATGCCTAATGAGAAATGTTTCACTTTTTTGCGGGCAGCCTGCTCCAGTCCGACTTTTGCAAGGGTATTCATAAGGTCATCCGTTCGCAGCGAGGTGCTGCGCAGTTTAGTAAAATAATTTAGGTTTTGCAAAGCGGTCATGTTCGGATACATATCTGGGCCTTCAATGATAACCCCGATATGTCTCATAAAATATTCAAAGTCGCTGTCCGGTCTGCCTCTGAATGAAATGGCTCCTTCTGTTTTTTTAATAAGCTGTACGATCATTCTGAAAATAGTGGTTTTACCTGAGCCGTTAGGCCCTAAAAGGCCGAATATCTCACCTTTTCTCACATCGAATGAAATTGACTGTACAATAGGGGTATGATTGATGGTTTTAGAGACATCTTTTAATATCAGGGCTGGTTCACTCATGCTACGTGCACACCTTCCTTATGATTTAGGATAAAAGCCGTCAAAACCGAAGAACATGCTTCCGATCAGGCCGGCAGCAATTAAAATGAAAGCAATGCTATACCACATTTTTCGATTCAATGGTTTCCCTCCTTACAACGCTGACATTCCATTTGAAATAGCGCAAAAAGATGCGGAATATCAGTTTCGAAAGATCAAATCCGGCCATAAACACCGCCATACCCGCTCCGAGGACCATACATCCGTTAAAAATGGCTGTTACAATCGGCACTTTTATGAGGAGAAAGAATGATCCGGTCATCAGCATCAGGCCGATTGCCATCAAACTTAACACCGCAACAGAGGCAAAAAGAAACGGTGTCAGCATAAACATGAAGTTGAACATGCCCATACCCAGCATCAGGCCGAACGCTTTGAAAAAGGAGCGCCATGTTTTCTGCTCCTCGGCATCACTGATGAAAATATCCGCTTTTAAGGCGCGCGCAAGTGTTTTGGGGTTTCCTAAATTGCCGGCGATTTGTTCATCGCTTTTTCCTTCAGCGCCGCCCATTTGGAATATTTCGCCGATATCGGCGAGTATCTCTTTTTGTTCAAGTTCCGGCAGATCTTTTATTTCCCGCCGGAGATGTTTTAAATATTGGTCTTTACACATTCATTTTCCCTCCTTAATGATGCTGTTCACTTTTTCGGACAGGTCAAGCCATTCCGATTTTAATGTGTGATGATAAAAGGCGCCTTCTTCTGTTACTTTGTAATATTTGCGTGACGGGCCTTGATCTGAAGCTGCTGTATACGTTTTTAAATAGTTATTTTTCGTAAGTCTTCGTAATATGGGGTAGATGGTGCCCTCCGATACAGGGAACGTTTCACTTATGATCTTGATTAATTCATAACCATATAAATCTTCATAAAGAAGCAGGGACAACACACAAAGTTCCAATGCTCCTTTTCGTAATTGGCTATTCACTTTACTATCATTCCCATCATATCTAATAATTGTATTATATATACAGTGTATTGCACAGTAGCTGATCGATCAATAGTTCTAAAGAATTATTATGGGGTGATTTATTGAAATTTTAGGCCTGCTTAAGGGCGGGGACCGAGATGCGCAGCCCTTGCGGGAAGAAGGCCTCCTGAACAATGTTTACATTAATATAGATCAGGATGCGCGTCATTGACAAATGGCAAAAACCCCTTTTTCCATGACAAGGAAAGGGGTTTTTTGCGTTATTCGGCCATTTTTTCTAAATTGCCGTTCCGGTCCATTTTAAAGGACGGAGAAGAGGCATGCTCGTCGTCTTCAAATAAAACTAGTTTTCTGGCTCTGTTCATGATTTTCACCAAGGTTTCGTAGTCTTCCTGAATGGTCTTTTGATCTTTTTCAAGCTTTTCGACGGCCGCTTCCAGCTGCTCGGTTTTAGACTGAAGTTCTTGATTTTCCCGTTTTAAACGGTCATTTTCCATCTGCAGGGCGGAAGTTTGCTTTCCGCTGCCTTCATAGCTCTGCAGAAATTGAATGACGTCTGCCATTGTGAGCTCCGCCTTTTGGCTCGGCTGCTGAGGCGCCAGCAAATGTGATAAACTAGCTAACTCTTCCTTGAAGCTTTCATCGACATAAGGCATGTGTTCGCCGGACATGACGGCTTGCCGATCCTCTTTTGGCGCTTCCGTTTGAACCGTCTCTTCGGCTGCGGTTTCTTGAATGATGTCCGCATCCGGTGCAGGCGGCTGGTATAATAGTTTCTTCTTGGCCGGCTGGCCGTTTCCGAGCGCGCGCATCCGCTGTTTCCGCTGTTTTTTTGCAAGCTGAAGCGCTTTTTCATATTGATGGCGCACGACGGCATTCCATCTGAATCCGCACGCTGCCGACGTCCTGTTTAATTTATCGCCTACCTCTTCAAAGGCGTTCAGCTGCGTGCTCCCTTCCCGGACGTGCCGGAGCACGGTTTCCGCAAGCAGCAGGTCATTTTCCTCCGACCAGGCGTCCTGTCTTTGCTTTGTCAATGTTCTCAACCCCCAATAATCTTTGATGGTATTAGAATGTCCAGATTGGAAAATATTTATACAAATTGGCTGAAAGAATGAGAGATACGCAGAGCCTTGCAGGATAAGATGAATCCTTGTACAATAAAACGTGATGTGATTTTTTTCGTTTTTAAAATTAAGATTTAACATAGAGGAACACATTGAATGAAGGGAAGCGTACATCATGGCTAATGAATTCCGAGTGTGTGATGATTGCCAGGCCACCAATATTAAGACTTTGCTGCCGCGTTTGAAAGAAGCTGACCCGGATGCAAAAGTGGAGGTCGGATGTCAGTCTTATTGCGGGCCCGGACGCAAAAAATCGTTTGCTTTCGTAAACAACCGCCCGCTGTCGGCGCCGACTGAGGACGAGCTGATTGAGAAAGTGAAAAAGAAGATCAAAAAGTAAATGTGCATTTTTACGACAGCCTCGCCCGATGGGTCAGGCTTTTTTGCTTCAAAAAATCAATGTCGGAAAACTGGAACAAAACGCCGGACAAATTCAAGGATGTTTTCAAATTACAGAGCCGATATAATAGAATCACGGCTAAAAAAAAGAGGGAATGACGATGGCGTATCCAAACGGAAAATTATCAGAAGAAAAAGTGTTTAAAGATCCCGTTCACCGCTATGTTCATGTGCGGGACAAGCTGATCTGGGATTTGATCGGCACCCGTGAATTTCAGCGGCTGCGCCGGATCAAACAGCTCGGTACGACGTATTTGACCTTTCACGGCGCGGAACACAGCCGTTTTAACCATTCTCTCGGCGTCTATGAGATTGTCAGACGAATGGTTGATGATGTTTTTAAAGGGCGTTCTGAATGGGATGACAATGAACGCGAACTCTGTCTCAGCGCCGCGCTTTTGCACGATTTGGGACATGGGCCGTTTTCGCATTCCTTTGAAAAGGTTTTTCATCTGGATCATGAAGACTATACGAGGGAAATCATTCTCGGCGACACCGAGGTGAATCAGGTTCTCAGAAAGGCGGGACCGGGATTTCCCCAGGATGTTGCCGAAGTCATTGCCAAAACATACAAAAACAAACAGGTGGTCAGCCTGATTTCGAGCCAGATTGATGCCGACAGGATGGATTACCTTCAGCGGGACGCATACTATACGGGCGTCAGCTACGGACATTTTGATATGGAACGGATTTTAAGGGTCATGCGTCCGCGAGAGGACCAGATCGTCATTAAGCAAAGCGGCATGCACGCCGTCGAAGACTATATTATGAGCCGCTATCAAATGTACTGGCAGGTGTATTTTCATCCCGTGACGAGAAGCGCAGAAGTCATTTTGACGAAAATTCTCCACCGTGCGAAGCAGCTCCATGAAGAAGGGTATATATTCACTCATGCTCCCGTTCATTTTTATTCCATTTTTGAAGGGAAGCTGACGCTTGCGGATTATCTGAAGCTTGATGAAGCCATCATTTTATATTATTTCCAGGCTTGGGAGGAAGAAGAGGACCCGATTCTGTCCGACTTGTGCCGCCGCTTCATTAACCGCCAGCTGTTTCAATATGCCGAATTTAACCCCAATGAGGAAATGTCGGCTTATTTTGAATTGACCGCTCTGTTTAAAGAGGCGGGAATTGATCCCAATTACTATTTAGTGGTCGATTCTTCATCGGATCTGCCGTATGATTTTTACCGGCCGGGTGAAGAGGAGGAGCGTCTGCCGATTCACCTGTTAACGCAGAACGGCCAGATCAAAGAGCTGTCCAGGCAGTCCGCTATTGTCGAATCCATTTCGGGCAAACGCCGGACGGATCATAAGCTGTACTATCCGATGGACCTCATTTTTGATGATTCAGAAAACCCTGAAGCAAAATTAAAAATCCGGCAGCTGCTGGGACTGACATAAAAGGATTTTGGTAAAGAAGGAAAAGGAGATGTCGGGAATTTGTTGAAAGAACATGCAAAACTGATGAAGGTGTTCTCGGATTCTGGAGAAATCATCGGGCGGAAAAAGCTGCAGAAAATCATTTATATCGCGAAGAAAATGCAGTATCCTTTCTACGAAAAATATGATTTTCATTTTTACGGCCCGTATTCCGAAGAACTGACGCTTCGAATTGAAGAGCTGTGCAATCTTGGGTTTCTGGATGAGGTGAAGGAAAAAAAGGGCGGCTACTTTCAATACCGGTACTCGCTGACGGAGACGGGAGCCGAGTTTTTACATCATGCGGAGCTTAAGATGCCGGATATGAAGAAGTATATCGACAGCGTCAACAGCCGCTCATCCCGGTTTCTGGAGCTGGTGTCTACGATTTTGTATTTTGACGGCCTTGAAGCTGAGGAAAAGAAAGAGAAAGTGTTTACGATAAAAAGCAAACAGAAATATACGGATGAAGAATATGATGAAGCGCTTCACTACATAGAAGAGCTGAAACACATTTGTTAAAGGCGATGGCTTTCGTCTTTTTTTATGAAAAAACCAGGCCGCGATGAAGCGGGCCTGGTTTTGTTTATTGTCTCAATTTGCTGTGCTTGTACGAATATAAAAAGTAAACGATGACGCCGATGATCAGCCAGACGGCAAAATAAAGCCACGTTTTCAGCGGCAGATTGACCATTAAAAACAAACAGCAGATAATGGCCAAAATCGGCAGTACGGGTACAAAAGGCACTTTAAATCCCCGTGGAAGATCTTTATGGGTGCGGCGCAGAATCAGCACGGACAGACTGACCATGGCAAATGTCAATAGCGCGCCGATGTTTGAGAGATCTGACAGCTCTTTCAGATCAACAAAACCCGCGATGCATGCGCTGATCAGTCCGATCAGCCACGTATTAAAGATCGGCGCTCCCGATTTCTTTCCGACAATGGTAAAGACTTTCGGCAGCATTCCGTCTCTTGCCATCGCAAAAGATATACGGGTCGCCGCATAGGTATGGGCGAGAACGACGGCCATCAGTCCGATCACCGCACCGGCAGCGATAATGCCCGCCACCGCGTTTTGTCCGACAGTCTGCAGCACATAAGACATGGCTTCCGGCACATTAAGCTGTGAATACGGAACCATACCCGTCATGACGAGACAGACGATGACGTATACCAATGTACAGATCACCAGTGAACCGATAATACCGATCGGCAGGTTGCGCTGCGGTTTTTTGACTTCTTCAGCCGAAGCCGAAATCGCGTCAAACCCGAGAAACGCAAAAAAGACGGCAGAAGCCCCCGTAATGACGCCTTTGATTCCAAAAGGCATAAAAGGATGCCAATTGCCCGGCTTTACAAAAAAGCTTCCTGTGATGATAAACAGCAAAACAATTCCGATTTTTACGAGAACCATTATATTATTAAAGGTTTTGCTCTCTTTAGAGCCGCGTGACAGAACGACGGCAATTAATAGAGTAATGATGATGGCAGGAAGGTTGACGATGCCCCCCTGGCTCGGCACGTGCAGCAGACTGTCCGGCAAAGGCGTGCCGATTTCGGCTAACAGATTATTAAAATAACTTGACCAGCCGCTTGCCACCGCCGACGCCGTCACCATATAAACGGATAAGAGCGTCCAGCCCATTAAATGGCCGACAATTTCTCCCATGGTGGTATAAGAGTAAATATAGGCGCTTCCGTAAACCGGGAGAACAGAAGCGATTTCGGCGTAACATAATGCTGCAAGGCTGCAGACAACGGCTGCAATGATAAAAGAAAAGATTACGGAAGGCCCGGCGTTTTTCGCGGCCGTAATGCCTGTAAGAACCATGACGCCCGTCCCGATGACGGCGCCGATGCCCAGTAATGTTAAATCAAATCCACCCATTGTTTTGGCAGTCTGCCTGTTTCTGCTTTGTTCAAGCAGCTGGGTGATGTCTTTTTTTTGTAGGATATTCCGCAACACGCATCCCTCCATCCAAAAGCAAAAGCCAAGAGGGACTCTTTGGCTTTTACCCGTGTCACATCTTCTGTGTAATCGACAATCCTGTGTTCTGTTTCCCCGTCTGTTCCGTTTCTTTTCTTTTCCAATCATATTGTCTGCCGCATCCGATCAGATTATCCTTTCCGTCAAACGCAGTCACCCTTAATGATTTTACCTGAATCGTGTCTATAAAACCAGCATTGCATAAAAGGATATGGTAAAAAAGAGGGAGACAAAAGTCTGTGCGGGGCAGGATAAAAGTTGCGGGCATTCCGGCCGGAATTTTGACTTTCTCCGTAAGGTATCAGTAAAATGTAATAAAAAACAAACAAATGATGATGGATGCATCTTGAAATGGGGAGTTTCTGCATGAAGCACGATAACTTGCAAGCAAATGTACTGGATTACGCGCTCACGAAATATTTAAAGAGCACGAAAAAGCTTGATGAGGCGACAATTCCGAAGAGTATAAACAATATCAGAGGATTTATTCTGAGGATTATTTACCGGCACGGCACGTGCACGATTAAAGATATATTGCAGGAGGTCACATTATCGCCTTCCGCCACGACAACCGCTCTCAATCATTTAGAAAAAGAAGGATTCGTGGAAAGGTCGAGAAACAACGAAGACCGCCGCACGGTATGGATGACGCTTTCCGAATCGGGAAAAATGGCGGCCATGCAAATGATTGAAAACCGGCAGCTGCTCATTGACGAACTGTTCGAAGCATTGACAGAGGAAGAAAAGAAAATCTTTTTCAGCCTGGTTGAAAAGGTTGTGAAATAAGCCGGCCTGACATAGCAGCGCCGGCCATTATCAAGGATTACTCCGTATCGCTGATCCGTTTGCCGGCGACGGCGTAATGATCCTTTCTCATTTCTTCAATCATGACAATGATCTTTTCTTCGGCTGCGCCTGTCGTTTCTTTTACGGCTTCGGTCACTTTTTCAACCAGATTCCGTTTTTGTTCATCTGTGCGGCCTTCAAGCATTTTAACGGTTACGAGCGGCATGGTGCTGATCCTCCTTTATCGTTTCCTCTCTTTGGAAGAGAGATCACTTATAGTATACTGAATGAAGGACAATCTTGCATTTTTTAAAAAAGGGGATTTTGACATTTGGACAGATTTTTATATTATCCGCTGGAGCTTATGCCCTATGTCGTGATTACGCTGATCGTGGCATTTACGATGCATGAACTGGCGCACGCGTATGTCGCGTATCGTTTCGGAGACGATACCGCGGCGAGACAGGGCAGATTAACGCTCAATCCGATTAAACATCTTGATGTTTTCGGAACGATTCTAATTTTGGTCGCGGGTTTCGGCTGGGCCCGTCCGGTGCCGGTGAACCGCCGCGCCTTTAAAAGACCGCGGCTGGCGGGAGTGCTGGTTTCCGTCGCCGGGCCCGTAAGCAACCTGCTTCTTGCCTTTATCGGTTTCTTTTTGCTAGTGTTGATGCATGCTTACGGAATGGAGCTGCTTTCTGCATTCAGCATGGGGCTTGACCGCTTTTTCTCTATTTGGATTCAGCTGAATCTCGCGCTGTGTTTATTCAACCTGCTGCCGCTTCCTCCGCTTGACGGCTACCGGATTATTGAGGATCTCGTGCCGCCGCGGGTGCGCGCCAAAATGACTCAGTTTGAGAGCTACGGGATTATCGTGTTTCTCGTGCTGTTTGTGACACCGGTCGGCTCCTATGTCGTGTGGCCGCTGTTAAGCGAGGGGAGAGACTGGATTCTCAAGGTATTTGCCATTATATTTCAACCGCTTTTGTAGGAGGGTATTTTCATGGAAGAAAAAAAGAAGAAAACAATCGGATTTAATATTATTAAAAGTGATCCGACCGACGGACATGGCGGTTTCGGCGCCGGGTCGCTGAGCCTTGACAATATTTCTCCGGTATTTGTCGATGTGGAAGAGAAGGAAGCTTTCGTTGACATCGGCGCAATGCATGCCCGCAGTGTCGTTGAAAAAGGCATCAAATTCCTGCCGAACAAAGATGAAGTGCCGAACGGAAAACCGTACTGGCTCGTGTGGGTCACCATCGACAGAAAAGAAGAAGGCCCTTATTACGCGGGTGTGACGGCTTGTGAAATGACCGTGGACAGAAGTATCCGCAGAGGCTATAAGTCATTGCCGGAGCATGTGAATTTAATGGATAAATCAATGAAGCGCCGCATTATCGTGGACAAAATGGACGCCAGCTCAAAGCAGGTGCTTGCTGAATTTCTGCAGAAGCATGACCAAGGGCTCTGGGAACGTTCATCCGATGAATTGAAAACGGGTCTGCTTCCGGGCGAAAAATAATTTGTGAACTTTTTGTGAACTTTATAAATATTTGCACTATTTCGCAATTGTACTGAGTAAACTGTTGATACAGAATCAGGACATGGAAAGTCCCGAGCCGAACCAAGACTCGGGGTTTTTCATGTTTACGCGGAGGTTTCATCATGTTCACCGTCTTTGACATCGGGCCTTGGGTCATTGAAGCAGATACGGCGGAAACGAGAAAACAATATGAAAAATCATGGGCTGATCCCTGCGATTGCGGGAGCTGCCGGAACTTTTCCGAGGCGGTGAATCTCCTTCCCGCCGAGAAAACAAGATTGTTTAGGCAGTTTGGGATTCGTCCGGCTGTCTGTCACGATTTGGGGGAGCATGGAAAGGAAAACGGCCTGCATCATTATGCGGGCAGCTATCCGATTGTCGGCAGGCTTAGGGAAGGCTGGCCAAAGTTTCATATTGAGAGAGCGGGAGATATCCGCTTTTCGTTTTCATTGGCGAGTACAACATTTTTTATACCGAAGGGTTTTCCTGACCCTATTATCCATCTCGACTTTTCACTCTTGCTCCCATGGGTGCTTGAGGAAGACGCGGAGTAAAGCCCGGCGCGCAATGCACCGGGCTCAGTCTTTTTTGCCGAGCCACTTATCCCACCACTTTTTGCGCGGAGCTTCTTTGCGGGCGGGAGCGTGTTCCTTTTCTTTTTTAGACGGTTCCGGCCCGTAGCACACATCGGCGGGCTCTGTGCCTGCGATAAAATACGTATAATGCTTTGCGGCGCATCCGGGTCCGGAAGTGTAGCCGGATGCGGGATCGATATAGACGCCCGTGACGCCCTTCGGCGGTTTAAGCGCTATTTCCGGTTCTCCTTCGAGCGCCTTCTCCATAAAGTCCGCCCAAATCGTCTTCGCATAGCTTTTTTCTTCTACTGAATCAATCGTGCTGCTTTTGTCATAGCCTGTCCACACACCGGCGGCAAGAGCCGGATTAAAGCCGATCATCCAGCTGTCTGCGCTGGTCGTGCCTGATTTCCCGCCGTACGTCCGGGTCAGCCTGTCAGAAATGGTGCGTCCCGTGACGGAAGTATAGCCGTTTAAATCCTGATCAAACATGCCCGTCATCATGCTCGCCGTCACAAAAGCGGCTTTTTTATCAAGCGTCTGCTGATGTCCGCGCGGCTGTTCATACAAGATGTTGCCGGCGGTATCCGTCACTTTTGTGATAAAGGAAGGGGTGATTTGTTTTCCCCCGTTTGCGAGCATCGCGTAGGCATTAACCATCTCAATCGGGCGCACGGGTTCAGTTCCGAGCGCCAGAGACGGAAGGGGCTTTAAATGTTCGCTGATGCCGAATTCCTTTGCCGCCGACACGAGCTTATTCATGCCGAGAAAGAGATGGGTCTTCACGGCATAAATGTTGTCTGATAACGCAAGCGCCTGAAGCAGCGTAATCGGTTTATTGGCGTAGTAGCCGTTGTAATTGCTTGGAGAATAGGTATCTCCGTTGTCGTCAATCTGGAACTCTGTGGCTTCGCTTTTCATCAGCGTGACCGGTGTAAAGCCGCTTTGAATCGCTTTGTAGTACAAAAGCGGCTTGATCGTGGAAGCCGGCTGCCGTTTCGCCTGTGTCGCCCGGTCAAACGGGCTTTTTTCGTAGTCACGTCCGCCGAGAAGCGCAAGCACGCGCCCTGTTGCCGGATCAATCGCGGAAAAGCCGACCTGAATGTCAGAGCCGGTACGGATCGTATGTGCCACAGTGTTTTCCGCGATCCGCTGCATGCGCTTATCAAGCGTTGTATAAACACGCAATCCGCTCGTTGCGAGCTGTTCGCGCGTCATGCCGAGCTTTTTCTCGAGTTCTTTCATCGCATCATCGTAAAAATAAGGCGCAGTTTTCGCCGCGGTTCTGCTTTTCAGCGGCTGATAGGCAAGCGGCGTTTTCTTAATCCTTTCCGCCTTTTCTTTTGAGATCATTTTTTGTCCGGCCATCAGACGGAGAATGGTTTCCTGGCGCTGTTTGGCCTTCTTTTCGCTGACATATGGCGAATAGCCGGACGGGCCTTTCGGTATGCCCGCCAGAAGCACGGCTTCCGCATCGTTCAGATCTTTGGCGTGTTTGCCGAAATACAGGCGGGAGGCGGCTTCAATTCCGTATGCGCCGTGGCCGTAATATATCGTATTTACATAACCTTCTAAAATCTCGTTTTTAGAATAGTTCTGTTCAAGGCGGATCGTGTAAAATGCTTCGTTCCATTTTCGTTTCCATGTTTTATCATGCTCAAGGTAGAGATTTCTCGCGTATTGCTGGGTGATGGTGCTGGCGCCCTGAACCTTGGCCATTGCCTTTATGTCAGCCAGCGCGGCGGCGGCCATCCGCCGGTAATCAAAACCGTGGTGATTGTAAAAGTTTTGATCCTCCACCGCAATCGCGGCCTGCACCGCTGTCGGATTGATATCTTTTAACCGGACCCAGTAGCGCTTTTCCCCGAAATCGGTCTCACCTAGCTTTGAGCCGTCATTTGCATAAAGAATCGTAGACTGAGGAACCCGGACGGAGGGGGCGCCCTGCCATTTCGCTGCAAGAAGAACGGATGTGAAGCAGACGCCGGCCAGCATTCCGCCGATCAGTGTCAGAAAGATGCAGGCGCGGATGATTTTGAACGTGATTCTGAGCTGTTTTCCAGATACTTTATCCACTTTTGGGAACCCCCTTTTTCATGATTCTATTATTATGTGAAAAAAGGGGGTTTTTTAAACATATCAAACCGGACACTTCTTTACTTTTTCCCCTCCATCCTCTATACTTTTTCCTTAGGTGAAAATGAGATTTTAACCGGAATAAAAGCGATACAGACGCTTACAATAAATGAAATAAGCCTTGAAAGGGAGATGACAATTGAGCGAGCTTTGGTATACGGAGAAGCAGACGAAGAATTTCGGCATTACATTAAAGGTGAAACAAACATTACATACGGAACAGACGGAATTTCAGCATCTGGAAATGGTGGAGACAGAAGAATTCGGCAACATGCTGTTCTTAGACGGAATGGTCATGACTTCTGAAAAAGACGAATTCGTCTATCATGAAATGGTTGCGCACGTCCCGTTATTTACGCACCCGAATCCGGAAAACGTTCTCGTTGTCGGCGGCGGAGACGGCGGTGTCATCAGAGAGATTCTGAAGCACCCAAGCGTAAAAAAAGCGACGCTTGTCGACATTGACGGCAAGGTTATTGAATACTCTAAAAAATTCCTTCCGTCCATTGCGGGCAAGCTTGATGATCCGCGCGTCGACGTGAGAGTCGATGACGGTTTCATGCACATCGCGAAATCAGAAAATGAGTATGACGTTATCATGGTTGATTCAACAGAACCGGTCGGACCGGCCGTCAATCTGTTCTCAAAAGGCTTCTATGCCGGAATTTCCAAGGCGTTAAAAGAAGACGGCATCTTCGTCGCGCAGACGGACAACCCGTGGTTTACACCGGAGCTGATTACAAACGTACAGCGTGACGTGAAAGAAATCTTCCCGATCACCCGTCTGTATACGGCTAATATCCCGACGTACCCGAGCGGCCT
This sequence comes from Bacillus sp. MT(2024), assembly GCF_036362845.1. Lineage (NCBI taxonomy): Bacteria > Bacillati > Bacillota > Bacilli > Caryophanales > Bacillaceae > Bacillus > Bacillus sp. MT(2024). Next base: position 3,675,732 of record NZ_CP143632.1, on the reverse strand, counting down.
GTGGACATTTACGATCGGTTCTAAAAAGTACGATCCGCTTGAAGTGGAGGACAGCCGTTTCTTCGACATCGACACGAAGTATTACACGAAAGAGCTTCACAAAGCGGCATTTGTTCTTCCGAAATTTGTGAGCGACTTAATCAAATAAAAACGTACGGCGCAGGAGCGAATCTTGCGCTTTTTTACAGGAAAGCGAGGGTATTATTGATGAGATTTGATGAAGCTTATTCAGGAAAAGTATTTATCGCAAGCCGCCCCGACTGGAAAGAGGCGGACGCCATCCTCTACGGCATGCCGATGGATTGGACGGTCAGCTACCGTCCGGGTTCACGGTTCGGCCCGGGGAGAATCCGCGAGGTGTCTATCGGTCTTGAAGAATACAGCCCGTACCTCGACCGTGACTTGGCTGATTTGAATTTCTTTGACGCCGGAGACATTCCGCTTCCGTTCGGCAATCCGCAAAGAAGCCTTGATATGATTGAAGAATACGTGGACGGCATCTTAGAAAAAGGCAAGTTCCCGCTCGGCATGGGAGGGGAGCACCTTGTCTCATGGCCTGTCATAAAAGCCATGTATAAGAAGTTTCCGGACCTTGCCATCATTCATTTTGACGCGCACACCGACCTGCGCACGGATTATGAAGGCGAACCGCTTTCCCACTCTACTCCGATCCGCAAAGCGGCCGAGCTCATCGGGCCGCAAAACGTATTTTCATTCGGCATCCGCTCCGGAATGAAGGAAGAATTTGAATGGGCGAAAGAAAACGGCATGCACATTTCTAAGTTTGAAGTGCTTGAGCCGCTGAAAAAAGTGCTGCCGCAGCTTGCGGGACGCCCTGTTTATGTCACGATCGATATCGACGTTCTTGACCCCGCTCATGCGCCGGGAACGGGCACGGTTGACGCGGGAGGCATCACGTCTAAAGAATTGCTCGCGTCCATCCATGAAATCGCGCGCTCAGAGGTCAGCGTAAAAGGCGCCGACCTCGTAGAAGTGGCACCGGTCTATGACCACTCAGAACAAACCGCAAACACGGCAAGCAAGATGATCCGTGAAATGCTGCTTGGGTTTGTGAAATAGAAAGAATTTCCCCCGCTTGAAACATGGCGGGGGATTTTTATATTGTATATAAACTCCTTAGAAGTTAGTAAAAGCAATATATTATTTTACTATTAATAATTGATGTTATTGATAAAAATTATATAATAGGGTATTATTTAGTAAATACATCTTTAGAAAGGAAGTTAGAATGAAAACAGCAGTAGAAAATGAATTGGAATTAAAAAAGATTGAAATTTCAGTAATTAAACTGATAATTGCTGAAAAGCCTAATAAAGAGATCGCTAAGTCATTAAACTACTCGCAGCGTAATGTCGAATATATCATAGCCGGTCTTTGTAAAAAGTGGAATGTGAGTACTAGAGTCGGTATTGTTTCGGAAGCATATAAAAGGAATTGTATACAGTGAACGAAATGAAAGAAAAACCCCTATTGAGGGGGTTTATTTATATATGCTAAAAAAACATTCTATACAGGAATGCCGTAAAAATAAAAACTGAGATTGTCAGGTAGTTCAAATTTGTTCTCCATTTCAGAAGAATAAACAAAAGAAATAAATATGCAATATTGAACAAATCAAAGATAGAAAAAAACAAATGATTACTTGTGAAAAATAAACTAGTGTTTGGATGTTCTGCGAAAATATTTTTGAATGATATAAGAAAAAACTTAATTGCGACCGGGATGTTAGAAAACATAAATAGGGAATAAAAAGTTTTGATCTTAATTTGAGCGCCAAGAAAATTTATAATGAGAAATAATACGAATCCTTCAAAAATGACCCCGAACATTAAAAGAAACAGTGCGGCTATTGCAATGATGTAATCTAAATGTTTTACTTGCTCAACAACTTGTATAGGGATGTTTTTGGGAATTAAACTTTTCATAAAAGGTAAAAGGGAACTTAAATAAAAAGCTAACCCGATAATATAAAACAAAAACGAGGACAAAAAATTAATGTTTCGTTCCTTAAATGAAGATAATTCAATTTGCATAATCCTAAGAGGCTCCTTTTATAAAGATAGGTGTAATATATGTTTCTAACATAGCTGCTATCATTAAACCGAGAAATATAATACCAATATATTTAAAAGTGAATTTCAAATTTATTTTGAGGAGTAATAAATCTAAAGTTAATTTCATTCCTACAGAGGCTGCAAGAAGCAATACCGGCACTTCAATTATTCCATGGGGTATAACAAGCAGTAAAAGGTTTAAATTGTCTTTAATGTTTCCTATCGCATTTCCTAAAATTAATCCATTAATAATTAAAACAGCAACCGTGCCAAGCGACAGCGTCAACGGGCCTAAAAAAACAAGCAGACTCGCTACTTTAATATTATTAAAGAAAATCTGAAAAAAATCCGGACGGATATTTCGATTTAGATTATTTACATTTGAAGCGGAATCTGTATAAAAATATGCTGTAAATAAAGCAATTAAAAATAAGATCAGACAGAGTATGTACAATTTGACTAAAACATTCTTTTTAAACAATGTATTTTCATCCATTCGTTAAAGGGACTGCCAGGGATATTGAATTTAATGTTTTATATTATGCTGCTGCTGTACTTGCTGCAGCCAATTGTTCTAAAACGGCCAATGGTAAGCCCGCACCAAGAGATCCTAAAACAGTAATGATAGCCAGAACTGAACCCGTTGCGGTGATAGCACTGACAATCCAACTAGGAGCGATAATTCCAGCTCTGTTTAAAATATCGATAACATCCATGCTTAAATGATTATGTTTCATACTGAAAAGAGCGAGAACAATGATTCCTGATGCTACTAATGTAAAAATCGCTTTACTATTTTGTGTTTTTAAAAGTAGATTCATTTTTTCCTCCAATTTTTTCAATATCCCCAGCAAGTTAAATAATAAAATATATTGGAATCTATTTGAATTGCGGATTTCCGAAAAAATAATAGTTAAGAGGTGAAATCCGTAAAAGTATCTGCTGGCTTATTTCGTACAAAGAAAGCCGGACCATATGTATGATCCGGCTTTCTTTGGTACTGAAACATTATACTTTTTTTCAAAAATAATATCAAAATAATCGGCTGCCCCATAGCCTGAAATAGCAGGAGCAAATATTTGAACCAGCTTTCACCCTTGCTGCGAATACTTTTCAATAATTTATTTATAGTCTTCTTTAGGTTTTCCTTTCCATCGGTTTACTTCTGCTTTTATGAACTTGTATTCGTACATTGCTGTATAATCCTCCGGAAGTGTATTGGAATCGTTACCTTGTTTTTCGATTTTGATAAACTTGAATCCATAAATAGAGCGCGCAGCCTATTAAAAGAATTGGAAATTGCCATCCTGTATTTCCGTTTTTAAAATAATTTATTAATGACCATATCAGTAAAGCGACAGTATAAAAACTAAATGCTATTCTGGCGGCTGTACCCGATTGGTGTTTTTGCATCTCATCCATTTTCTTCATAAGAACCGCTCCCTTAATTTTTTTTGGCGTTATAGTTGAATACTTTATCTATTCCCGTATTTAAAGCGTGAGCTATCGAAAAAGCCAGACTTAAAGTCGGGTCATATTTATTATTTTCAATTGCATTGATGGTTTGCCTGGTCACGTTGCAGAGCTTAGCCAGATCATTTTGTGAAATATCAGCTGCTGTTCTAAGTTTTTTTATATTGTTATCCACTAAAACCCTCCTTAACTTATTTTGTTTTTTATTTTAAATTTTCAAATTTATATATATTTATTTTAAATAATATATGTATAAGTGTCAAATACTTTTTACACATTTGAGTTCTAAGGTATGTTTTTTGTTTTTGTAAATTAGTTGTTTATATAAAAAACGGCTTGCAGTTTAACCTGCAAGCCTAAAAGTAATTATCATTTAAATCATTCCGCGCTGAGCAATTTCAAATTGATGTTCCGGTGCACTTGCGATGTCGGCTGAAACAAAAACAGTGCTTACTGCCAAGCAAGTAAGTGCTAATTTATACTTCAATTTCATACAACTTCACACCTCCTTGAATCTGCTGTCTTGTTTCTTCCACCTTTAAAAAATATGCAGCAGCCTTCTCGAAATTCTCTCTTTCATGATAATATTTTGCCACATCTAAGGCAAAATCTTCAAGATCAGCATACATCATTTTATCTCTGAGAAAGTCAAAACATTCCATGATTGCTTCTTCATCAGGCTCACCGACATACAAAGATTCTAAAAATTCATATTCGACTATATATAGGGAATCTTCTGCCTCCTCTGCATAAGATACCCCTTTGTCATGATATTGTCTGGCTATGGCCATATTTCCGATTTTATAATGTATTTGTGTGATTAAGAAATAGGCTTGCGGGAGAGAAGTGATGATGTTCCCATCTTCAAAAACAGCTATTGCCCGTTTTATGTAATCAATGGCTGGTTTGTAATTTCCTTGGCTGTTAAAACAAAGTCCGATATTATATAGAGTCCGGCCCATTAATTGAGGCTGCTGTTCTGCCTCTGCCATGGCATAAGCTTTTTTAAAATGCTGAATTGCTTCATCATATTGCTTTAAGTCAAGAAAGTTGGTAGCGAACAATGAATGGCACTGAAGCACCCTTATATTATATGCCTCCTGCTTATGATAAATTTTATAAGCCTGCCGGGCATAATCCATAGAAAAATAAGTCTGCTTCATATAATAGTAGGACTCTGACATCTTAAAATAAAATTCAGCTTTCTCGATACAATCTTTGACAAAATCCAGCTTATATTCAGCTTTCTTAAAAAACTGAATCGCTGAAAGATATTCACGGCATTCCAGCTCATACATCCCCCGGAAAAAATTAAAATAATAATCAAGCCGTCCGGTCAGCCGGGCCTGCTTTTTATCAATATCCGCGAGCAGATCCGATAGTCTCGGCTGTTCTTCTATCCGCTGCGATTCCAGCGGTTCGAGGTATTCGAGCATCAGATTGTGGCGGAATTCCATGAGAGAATAGTACAGATGAAGATCCTGGTCATCTTCCAGGCCTGCAAGTTCTTCTTTGATTTCTCTCCGCAAATACTCGGCGTCCGGGATGCTGAACCTTCGAATGTACATATACCATTCGTTGATTTTTTCTCCAATCGCTGAAGACGATAAAACACTCGCCACTATTCCGAATCCCTCCCTTCCACGTTATGTATATGACATATTTTATCATTTTCATTCGGAAGGATAGCGCAAAAATACCGCAAACTTATCCCCTTTGACAAAGCCGTCCGCCGAAGGAACCGCATTTATCCCGCAGCCTAGGATTTCCGGTTTTTTCATTTTCCTTAAAAATCATGTTTATCTTCAAAACCAATCAGCAAAGATGGTAAGATAGGAGGAAGCGGTTGAACTTTTTCCCTTGAAAACTTATACTATTCAGGTTAAGCGGGATGATGAAAAGGAAGTGTCAGCATGAGACAGGAGACACCAGTAGCCATTCATGTGCAATCATTCATTCATAACGGCTCTGAAGAAGAGTCGGTTGAATTTACATCGAGTGGATTCTATTACGTGAGAAACGGCAAAACGTATCTTTCCTATCACGAAGAGCATGATTTGGGCAAGATTAAAACGGTCGTCAAGATCACAGAAAAAGAGATTCTCGTAATGAGATCGGGCGCCATCCAAATGAAACAGCGGTTCATTCCGGGGGCATCGACACTCACTCAATATAAACTGCCGTTCGGACAAATGGAGCTCCGTACGGAAACGAAAAACATTCAATCTGATGTCGGCGGTTCGGAAGGCTCCGTCAAACTGACATATAACATGACTGTAGGCGAAAACCAAGAACATGTACATAACATGACGATCCAATATAAGGAGGAAACAAAGGCATGAATATTGCGGAACAAATGAAGGACGTGCTGAAGGAAGAGATCAAAGCGGCCGTTCTGAAAGCGGGCCTGGCGGACGAAAGCCAGATTCCAAGCGTACTGTTAGAAACGCCGAAAGACAAAACACACGGTGATTATTCCACAAACATGGCGATGCAGCTGGCGAGAATCGCAAAAAAAGCGCCGCGCCAAATCGCTGAGGAGATCGTGGCGTCATTTGATAAAGGCAAAGCTTCCATTGAAAAGATGGATATTGCGGGACCCGGCTTTATCAACTTTTACATGAACAACAGCTACTTAACAAAACTGATTCCGTCCGTGCTTGAAGCGGGTGAACATTATGGAGAGACAAACATCGGACAAGGCGAAAAGATTCAGGTCGAATTCGTATCGGCCAACCCGACGGGAGATCTTCACTTAGGCCATGCGCGCGGCGCAGCGGTAGGTGACGCGCTGTGCAGCGTGCTTTCTAAAGCGGGCTATGATGTGAGCCGTGAATACTATATTAATGATGCGGGCAACCAGATTAACAACCTGGCGCTTTCCGTTGAAGTCCGTTATTTTGAAGCGCTCGGCCTCGAGAAACCGATGCCGGAAGACGGTTACCGCGGCGAGGATATTATCGCCATCGGGAAAAAACTTGCCGAAGATTTCGGTGACCGTTTCGTACATGAAGAGGAGAGCGAACGTCAGGCGTTTTTCCGTGAATACGGCTTAAAGTACGAGCTTGATAAACTTCGCTCCGACCTGGAAAATTTCCGCGTGCCGTTTGACGTATGGTATTCTGAAACGTCACTGTACGAAAACGGAAAAATTGATCAGGCGCTCGAGGCGCTTCGCGAAAAGGGCCATGTATACGAAGAGGACGGCGCGACATGGTTCCGCTCCACAACGTTCGGCGACGATAAAGACCGTGTGCTGATCAAAAAAGACGGCTCATACACTTATCTGCTGCCGGATATCGCATACCATAAAGACAAACTTGACCGCGGATTCGACAAGCTCATCAATGTATGGGGCGCGGATCATCACGGGTATATTCCGCGTATGAAAGCGGCGATTGAAGCGCTCGGTTACAAGAAAGGCACATTGGAAGTTGAGATCATTCAGCTCGTTCATTTATACAAAAACGGCGAAAAAATGAAGATGAGCAAACGTACGGGGAAAGCCGTAACGATGCGCGACCTGATTGAAGAGGTCGGCCTTGACGCGGTCCGTTATTTCTTCGCGATGCGCAGCGCTGATACGCATATGGATTTTGACTTGGATCTTGCCGTATCAACATCTAATGAAAACCCTGTGTATTATGCGCAATACGCACACGCACGTATTTGCAGCATGCTTCGCCAAGGGGAGGAGCAGGGACTTAAACCGGCGGCAGATCTTGATTTCAGCCATATTCAATCAGAAAAAGAATATGACCTGCTGAAAACAATCGGCGGCTTCCCTGAAGCAGTGGCAGAAGCGGCGGAAAAACGCATTCCTCACCGTGTCACAAACTATATTTATGATCTGGCTTCCGCTCTGCACAGCTTCTACAATGCGGAGAAAGTCATCGATCCGGAAAATAAAGAGAAGAGCCGCGCGCGTCTCGCTTTAATGAAGGCGACGCAAATTACGCTGAACAATGCGCTTCAGCTGATCGGCGTATCCGCTCCGGAAAAAATGTAATGATGATCAAAGGACAAAGTCTTCGGGCTTTGTTCTTTTTTTTGCATATAAAGCGTGTGATGTAATTCACAATCCCGCACACTGAGTTTTTGTATGATAAGACTGATATTGAATCAGTGAAAGGGGCAAGCCGAATGATCAATCGTCAACATATTCAATTATCGCTGCAGTCATTAAGCTTAGTGGCAGGGTTTATGGTGTGGGTGCTGATTTCATCGCTCATTTCTCAAATGACATCAGATATTCATTTAAGCAAAGGCGAGATTTCATTGGTGACGGCGATTCCCGTTATTCTCGGATCGCTTCTCCGTATTCCTTTAGGATATTTAACGAACAGGTATGGCGCGCGGCTGATGTTTATGATCAGCTTCATCCTGCTTTTGTTTCCCGTATTTTGGATCAGTATCGCGGATTCTTTATTTGATTTAATCGCGGGCGGCTTTTTCTTAGGGATCGGGGGAGCGGTATTCTCCATCGGAGTGACGTCCCTCCCGAAATATTATCCGAAAGAAAAGCACGGTGTCGTCAACGGGATTTACGGTGCCGGAAACATCGGGACCGCCGTTACTACCTTTGCCGCGCCGGTTATCGCTCAAGCCGCGGGATGGAAAGCAACCGTGCAGATGTATCTTGTTTTGCTGGCTGTTTTCGCATTACTGCACGTTTTGTTCGGCGACCGGCATGAGAAGAAAGTCAAAGTTTCCATAAAGACACAAATGAAAGCCGTTTACCGAAATCATGTGCTGTGGATGTTGAGCCTGTTTTATTTTATTACGTTCGGCGTCTTTGTGGCCTTTACCATCTATCTTCCGAATTTTTTGGTTGAGCATTTTGGGCTGAGCTCTGCGGACGCCGGCCTGCGGACGGCCGGCTTTATTGCGGTCTCTACGCTGCTCAGGCCTGTGGGAGGGTTTCTTGCAGATAAACTGAGCCCGCTCCGCATTCTGATGTTCGTTTTCGCAGGGCTTACGCTGTCAGGCGTCATGCTGTCATTCTCCCCGGCGATCGGCCTTTATGCGTTCGGATCGCTGACGGTGGCAGTCTGCTCAGGGATTGGAAACGGGACGGTATTTAAACTGGTGCCTTTCTATTTTTCGAAGCAAGCGGGGATTGCCAACGGTATTGTGTCTGCCATGGGCGGACTGGGCGGTTTTTTCCCTCCGCTGATTCTGGCAAGTGTATTTCAGGCAACAGGCCAATACGCGATCGGGTTTATGGCGCTTTCAGAGGTTGCGTTAGCCAGCTTTGTCCTTGTGATCTGGATGTATTGGCAGGAAAGAATGAAAACACATACGGAGAAAAACAGTCATAGCCTTGATTCATAATGATCCATTCACAAGATTGTTAATTTTTTCTGGGCGAGTGCAAATCAAGTCACGTTACAATATACATACGCAACGTGACTTTCTTCGAGGTGAGCTCATGAATATTCTCTCTGTCCGAAAATCTGATAAAGAACTTCTTTCCCGCGAACTGCATGAATTGCTGGAATCGATCAGTACGAAAAGGAAAATGAAAAAACACACGTATTTGTTTCAAGAAGGAATGGATGCAGAAGAGCTTTATCTGATTCAATCAGGACTCATTGAAATCGGCAAGCTGACATCTGACGGAAAAGACCTGACACTTAGAATCTGCCAAAAACACGATATTGTCGGAGAATTGACGCTATTCACAGATGAGCCGAGATATATGCTCAGTGCGAAAGTGTTAGAGGACGGGGAGGTGCTCGTCATTAATAAAAACAGGCTGGAAAAGGAATTGATCCAAAACGGTGTTTTGACGTTTGAATTTATGAAATGGATGAGCACCCATCTGCGAAAAATCCAGTCTAAGATCAGGGATCTGCTTCTTCACGGCAAAAAAGGGGCGCTCTATTCCACCCTTATCCGCTTATCAAACAGCTACGGGGTGGAACGAAGTGACGGGATTCTGATTAACATTGTGCTGACAAATCAGGATTTGGCTAAGTTTTGCGCGGCGGCAAGGGAGAGCGTCAACCGCATGCTGGGAGACCTCCGCAAACAAGGGGTTATTTCGATAGACGAAACCGGAAAAATTATTTTGCACAAGCGGGACTATTTACGATGCGAGATCGAGTGTGAAAATTGTCCGCTTGAGATCTGCAATATTGACTGAAAAAACAAGGGCAGCCGATGTCCTTGTTTTTCAGCTTGTGATACATATACACATGACGGCGAAAAAGAAGCCGGCATTTAGGATTTCCAGAATGCCGATCGTTTTCACCGGCCAGTCTCTTCCGTGAAAAAACCAGGCCCGCAGACTGCTTGGGATAAAAGCGAGAAACGCCCAGCCTGCCCCGAGAAGAGCCGATAAAAAGGGGAGCAAGAGGTGATATCCCCACGACCAGTAAGCAAACCTTCTGTTTTTTCTCTCCCGTATGACCGATTTCACATAAAAAGAACTCCCGACAAAAAATAAAGCGGATTGCAAGAATAGAAACCAAGCCCAGCCGTCAAGGATTCCCGTTCCCAGCCAGCAGCTCGCAAGCCCGCCTGAACAAAAGAACAAGACTCCCGCAATATCATTCGTGAGCGCCCGTTCGTTTTTTCGGCGGGCATAATGCGTATGTATGAGAAACAGCGGCAATAAAAAAACGCCGATCCAGACGAGCTGCGGCTTATGAAAGACAGAAATGATCAAAAAGCAGCAGGCCGGAAAACCGTAATACCATATCCACTTTTGATAAGGCTGAAGCTGTTTCTTTTTCAAAGCGAGCGAAACGGGATAAACCGTCAAGTAAAGGAACAGCCAGCCCAGAAAGAGCGGAATATGCCAGAAAACCGGGCCTCCCTTGACCATGCCGAGTAAAAATGGAATCAGCAGCATCGCCCATGCGCCGTGCTGCTTCGGAATCATCGCTTTCATCGAAACCCTCCTTTTTATTTCATTATAAGTGCAGTCATCCTTCCGATAAGTGACATTCATCATACAAGCTGTGAAATACATCACTGCCGAGCGGGCTCAATCGGGCTACACTAAAGCTATCAATAGCACAGGAGGCTTTCCTATGAATCAGTGTGACTATTTATTATTTCTGAAACAACTTCCTATGTTTAATGAAGTGCCTCTGTCCATTGTCGAAACCTTGCTGAAAAACGGGACGTTTATCCGCGGCTCATCTGACCAATCTCCATCCTTTCTTCATTCACAATCCGTTTATATTGTATTAAAAGGCAATATCCGTTTTACGGACAGCAGGCTCCCTGAAGGGTCGCAAACCGTTGCGCTGTGGGAAAAAGGCGATGTGTTTCCGATTGATGAAAAAGGCGGGCTCTCTTTATCGCCTTTTATCTCAGTCAATGCCTCACCGGATATTCTGGTACTCCATATTCCATATTCTATATTTAAGCAAATGATGTCTTACCATCCGCGGCTGCAAATGAACTTTTTGGCGATGCTTCAGCAAAATGTCTTCTGTTCCTATCAGTTGTTTTTGCGGTATCTGCATACATCACTGGATGAAAACGCCGAACCCGGTTCTTAAACAGAACCGGTTTTTTTGATGACGCGGGCGTCCTCATATCGTTTGAAAATCCTTCCTGCTGATCTGTGTGAACGTTTTGTGAAAAAAGCAGAGTGTGTGACTTAGTTCACAAGGTGATGCGCCGTCTCTGTTTATAGTGTACATAGCATCACCTGACTCGGAAGGAGTGAACGATCATGAAGAAAAAGAAAATGAGTCCGTTGCTCAGGAGATTAAACTATTTTTCTCCTATCGAACATCATTCAAATAAACATAGCCAAACGACAAGCGAAGATCGTGATTGGGAGAATGTATACAGAAACAGATGGCAGTACGACAAAGTCGTTCGCTCCACCCACGGCGTCAACTGCACGGGTTCTTGCAGCTGGAATATTTATGTGAAAAACGGAATTGTCACGTGGGAAGGACAAAACTTGAATTATCCATCAACAGGACCGGATATGCCTGATTTCGAACCGAGAGGCTGTCCGCGGGGGGCCAGTTTTTCATGGTACATCTACAGCCCGCTCCGTGTGAAATATCCATATGTGCGAGGTGTGCTGATCAATTTGTGGCGGGAAGCACTGCAGACGCATCAAAATCCGCTGGATGCCTGGAAATCGATCGTTGAAAACCCTGAAAAAGCGAAGTCCTATAAACAGGCAAGAGGGAAAGGCGGATTTGTCCGCGCGGAATGGCCGGAAGTGCTGAAGCTGATTTCAGCCTCTCTGCTGTATACAGTGATGAAATACGGGCCTGACCGGAATGTCGGTTTTTCTCCGATCCCGGCGATGTCCATGATCAGCCACGCATCAGGTTCGCGATTCATGTCTTTAATCGGCGGCCCAATGCTCAGTTTTTATGACTGGTATGCGGATCTCCCGCCGGCATCCCCGCAAATTTGGGGTGACCAGACGGACGTTCCGGAAAGCAGTGATTGGTACAATTCAGGCTATATCATCACATGGGGCTCCAACGTTCCGTTAACGAGAACGCCTGATGCGCATTTTCTGGCGGAAGCCCGCTATAAAGGCGCCAAGGTCATTTCAATCAGTCCCGATTTTGCGGAGTCCTCAAAGTTCGCAGATGACTGGCTGAGCATCCGCCAGGGGACTGACGGGGCGCTTGCGATGGCGATGGGGCACGTCATTATGCAGGAATTTTACGTGAACCAAGAAACTGAACGTTTTATTGAGTACGCGAAGCAATACACCGATTTTCCATTCTTCGTCACTCTGTCAAAGGAAAATGGCGTATACACTGCGGGGCGGTTTTTGCATGCGAAAGACATCGGGCGGCAGACAAAGCATGATCAGTGGAAGCCGGCTGTCTGGAATGAACAGACAGGTGCGTTTGCCATACCGCAAGGAACAATGGGCTCCCGCTGGGACGGGCAGCAGAAATGGAATCTGCATATGATCGATGAAGACACTGGGGAACCGATTGAACCCCGTCTCTCTGTGCTCGGAATAGAGGATGAAATCAGTACAGTGCGCATTCCGTATTTTTCAAATGACGGAAACAAAGTGCTTGAGCGGAATCTTCCTATTAAAAAATTGGATCTGAATGGTGAAGAGACGTACGTCACGACCGTGTTTGACTTGATATTGGCAAACTACGGCGTGAACCGGGGCATCGGCGGACAATCAGCCGCATCTTATGATGATCCCCGTCCGTTTACACCTGCCTGGCAGGAACAGATCACGGGAATTAAAAGAGAAGCCGTTATACAGATTGCCAGGGAGTTTGCTCAAAATGCGATCGATACAGACGGCAGATCGATGATTATCGTAGGGGCGGGAATCAACCACTGGTTCAACTCCGACACGATTTACCGCGCGGTGTTAAATCTTGTTTTATTGGTAGGCGCCCAAGGCGTAAACGGCGGAGGCTGGGCTCATTATGTCGGTCAGGAAAAGCTCCGTCCTGCTGAAGGGTGGCAGACGATCGCAACCGCAAAGGACTGGGAAGGCGTGCCTAAACTGCAAAACGGCACCTCATTTTTCTACTTTGCGACAGACCAGTGGCGTTATGAAGACCAGCCGATCAGTGACTTGGCTTCACCGATCGCCGCGTCATCCCGCTACAAGCATCACGCCGATTACAATGTGCTGGCAGCGCGATTAGGGTGGCTGCCGTCCTATCCGACATTCAATCAAAACGGCATCAATCTGTATCAAGAAGCTGAGAAGGCGGGGGCGGCGACACCTGAAGACGTAGGTGCGTACGTGGCCTCACGGCTTCAAGAGAAAAAATTGAAATTCGCGATTGAAGACCCGGACAATGAAGTGAATTTCCCAAGGAATCTCTTCGTATGGCGGGCTAATCTGATCTCAAGCTCAGGAAAAGGGCATGAATATTTTCTCAAGCATCTGCTGGGGACTACGAACGGTCTGATGAATGACGACAGCGACAGCATCCGCCCTGAAGAAATCAAATGGCGGGAACAGGCGCCGGAAGGCAAGCTTGACTTGTTAATCAATCTCGACTTTCGAATGGCCGGTACGGCGCTGTATTCCGATATCGTGCTGCCGGCGGCGACATGGTATGAAAAACACGATCTCAGCAGCACGGATATGCACCCGTTTATTCATCCTTTTGCTCCGGCGATCTCGGCGCCGTGGGAATCGAGGTCAGACTGGGATATTTTCAAAGCACTGTCAAAAGCCGTTTCCGACCTGGCGGAAGAAGTCGAGATGGAGCCGGTGAAAGAGGTAGTCGCGACGCCGCTCCTCCACGACACGATGCAGGAATTGGCCCAGCCGTTCGGAAAAATCAATGACTGGAGCAAGGGCGAATGTGAAGCCATTCCGGGAAAAACGATGCCGAACATCCATGTCGCTGAACGGGATTACAAACACATTTTTCATAAAATGACCGCGCTCGGCCCTCATACGGCTTTAAAACCGAGCGGAACAAAAGGGATGAGCTGGTCGATCGCCGATGAATATGAATCGCTCAAAAAGAGACTGGGAGAAACCGATTCAGACGGCGTTGCCAAAGGATGCCCGAATATAAGTGAAGCAAAGCAGGCGGCAGAAGCGATTTTAACCCTGTCGTCCACCTCAAATGGAAAGGTCGCCGTAAAAGCATGGGAATCGCTTGAAAACATCACAAACCTGAAGCTGAAAGACCTGGCGGAAGAACGCGAGGAAGAATGCTTTACGTTCGAGCAAATTACAGCCCAGCCGAAAACGGTCATCACGTCTCCGGCTTTTACCGGCTCAGAAAAAGGAGGGCGCAGATACTCGCCGTTTACGACGAATGTGGAAAAATTAATCCCGTGGCGGACGCTGACAGGCAGACAATCCTATTATGTCGATCATGAACTGATGATGGAATTCGGTGAAACGATGGCGACATTTAAACCGATCCTCCAGCACCGTCCGTTCCTAAGCAAGCGGCCTGATCAAGAGGGCAAAGAGATCGTTCTTAATTATTTGACGCCGCATAATAAATGGTCCGTTCACAGCATGTATTTTGATTCCCTGCCGATGCTGACGCTGTTCCGGGGCGGGCCGACCGTGTGGATGAATAAAGATGACGCAGAGGACACGGATATCAAAGACAACGATTGGATTGAATGCTTCAACCGAAACGGCGTTGTCGTGGCGAGAGCGGTTTTGTCTCACCGGATTCCTAAAGGAATGGCGTTTATGCACCATGCCCAGGACCGCCACATCAACGTGCCCGGCACAAAACTGACGAATAACCGCGGAGGCACCCATAACAGCCCGACAAGGATTCACGTCAAGCCGACCCAGATGATCGGGGGCTACGCACAGCTCAGTTACGGCTTTAACTATTACGGTCCGACAGGGAATCAGCGCGATCTGAATGTCGTCATCCGCAAGCTGAAGGAGGTCGATTGGCTTGAAGATTAAAGCGCAGATCGGGATGGTCATGAACTTGGATAAATGCATCGGCTGCCATACGTGCAGTGTCACCTGCAAAAACACGTGGACAAATCGTTCCGGTGCGGAATATATGTATTTTAATAATGTAGAAACAAAGCCCGGCATCGGCTACCCGAAGCAATGGGAGGACCAGGACAAATATAAAGGCGGCTGGACGTTGAAAAAAGGAAAGCTTGAACTGAAATCAGGCCCGAAAACAAACCGGCTTGCAGGCCTTTTCTATAATCCGAATCAGCCGACGATTGATGATTACTATGAACCTTGGAACTATGATTATGAAACATTAACAAACAGTCCGCAGAAAAAGCACCAGCCGGTGGCGCGGCCGAAATCGTCCTTGACGGGTGATTTTATGAATATCGAATGGGGCCCGAACTGGGAGGATGATCTCGCGGGCGGCCATATTACAGGGCTTGAAGATCCAAACGTTCAAAAAATGGAGGAATCGATCAAAACAGAATTCGATGAGGTCTTTATGATGTATCTGCCCCGTATTTGTGAGCACTGCATCAATCCGGCATGCGTGTCATCCTGCCCGTCCGGCGCCATGTACAAACGTGAGGAAGACGGCATCGTACTCGTTGATCAAAACGCGTGCCGTTCATGGAGATATTGCGTCTCATCCTGTCCTTATAAAAAAGTCTATTTTAACTGGCAGACGAACAAAGCGGAAAAATGCACACTCTGCTTTCCGCGCTTGGAGGCGGGGCTGCCGACCATCTGCTCCGAAACGTGTGTGGGCAGAATCCGCTATCTCGGCGTCATGCTGTACGACGCGGATAAAGTGGAGGAAGCGGCCTCCGTTGAAAATGAAAAGGATCTCTACCATTCCCAACTGGACATTTTTCTTGATCCGAATGATCCTGAGATTGCCAAATTGGCAAAAGAACAAGGCATCCCGGCTGAATGGATAGAGGCCGCGCAGCAATCGCCGATCTATAAAATGATCATCGATTGGAAGATTGCGCTTCCGCTTCACCCTGAGTACCGTACGCTGCCGATGGTTTGGTACATTCCGCCGCTCAGCCCGATTATGAATCTCTTTGAAGGAAAAGGCAGCCGGCAAACGGCGGAAGATATTTTCCCGGCTATCGACCAAATGAGAATTCCGATTGACTATTTGGCCCAGTTATTAACGGCCGGTGATACGGATCATATTCGGTCAACGTTAAAGAAAATGTCCGTCATGCGTCAGTATATGAGGGCGGTCCAGACGAATAAATCCATCGACGCGGCACTGACCTCCGGTGTCGGTTTAACAGAACAGCAAATTGAAGACATGTATCGGCTGCTTGCGATCGCCAAATATGATGACCGCTTTGTGATCCCGAGCAGCCATCGAGAAGAAGTGTCTGATTTATACGCTGAACAAGGAAGCTGCGGCTTGTCATTTTCAGGCGGCCCCGGCTCTTGTTTCTAACTTTTGATAAATGAGGTGGAACAAGATGAACACCACAGACCGGCAAATCACATTCTCCGCTCTTTCCTGTCTCCTGTCTTATCCGGATGAAGAGTGGAGAGCCGGGCTTCCCGATTGGAAGGCTCTTATCCATGACATCACCAATCAGCAAATCCGTGAGAAACTGCTGCAATTTTTCGAGGCGGCAGCCAGGTTTTCTCGAAAAGCGCTGATTGAACACTATGTGTATACGTTCGATTTCGGAAAAAAAACGAATATGTACGTCACCTACTTTAACTCAGGCGAACAAAGGGAACGCGGCATCGAATTGCTGCATTTAAAAAACACCTACCAGCAATCCGGTTTCCTGCCGACAGAGAAAGAACTGCCTGATTACCTGCCGCTGATGCTGGAATTCGCCGCAGTTGCGGAGATTGAAGCGGTGAGAAGCGTGTTTGAGAAATACCTGTCCAATGTGAGGGAGCTGGCTTCCCGCCTCGAAAAAAATGACAGCCTCTATGCTGAGCTGCTGCACGTGCTGCAGGCCGCGCTGGAAAGCATCGGTGTACGTGAAAGCACTGAAGAAGGGGCTGTTCAGGCATGAGCGGGCAGATCCTGTGGGGGATTATGCCGTACATTGTATTGACGATCTTTATCGGCGGGCATATTTACCGCTATCAGCATGACCAATTCGGCTGGACGGCGAAATCAAGCGAGCTGTTAGAAAAGAAAAAACTCGCGGCGGGCAGCACACTTTTTCACTGGGGACTGCTGTGCGTTGTCGGGGGACATGTCATGGGAATTCTGATCCCGGAAGGCGTGTATACTGCACTTGGCATTTCAGAGCATACGTATCACAAAATGGCGATCGGCGCAGGCCTGCCGGCGGGGATTGCGGCTTGTGCCGGACTAGTGATCCTGACGTACAGAAGGCTGTTTGACAAAAGAATCCGCAAAACCAGCTCGCCATCGGATATCCTGACGCTCATCCTGCTGCTGTTCATGATGCTGTCAGGCGTTGCGGCCACGTTTCTCAACATTGATTCGAAAGGATTTGATTACAGGGCAACAGTCGGGCCGTGGTTCAGGGAAATTGTTTTGTTCCGGCCTGACGCTTCTTTGATGGAAAGTGTCCCGCTATGGTTTAAGTTTCATATCATCATAGGGTACGTCGTTTTTACCCTCTGGCCGTTTACAAGATTGGTTCACGTATTCAGCCTGCCCCTCAAGTATTTGACCCGCAGCTATGTTGTCTATCGGAAACGCACGTAAAAATCCCCCTGCAAGAGGGGGATTTTTTATGGTGAGAAAATAAAAACATAAGATATTTTCTGCCAAGGTAATGGCTGGGCGGCGGGGATTCCTGTTATGTTTTATGTGGAAATAACATCAACAAAAGGAGAGTGAAGAATGAAGCGGATTTTCCTCATTTTAGCCGCCTGTCTGATGACAAGCGCCGGCGTCCTGACACTCAGACATTCTCATGTATTAACCGGCGGCACAGCGGGACTGTCACTAAGCCTGTCATACTTGTTTCATTCCTCATTTGCGATTATCTTCTTTCTGATCAATATCCCGTTTTATATATTTTCTCTCATCAGAATGGGAATCAAATTCACTCTATCCACTGTTTTTGCAGTCACAGTGCTGACTCTGTTTACCGGCGCGGATCACTGGCTGCCGCCGGTCTCTGTCTCACCGCTTGCCGGGGCGATTTGCGGCGGGGCGCTGATCGGGTTCGGCCTGTCGCTCATGTTTTATCATCAGGCATCGCTCGGCGGCGCCAATATCCTCGCTTTATTTCTGCAAAAGCGCTGCGGATGGAACCCGGGTGCCGTTAATTTCCTCTTCGATTTTGGCGTCGTGCTGGCCGGCATTTTCTCCGTCGGATTGCTGAAAGGGCTCTTCTCCTTAGTGTCGATTGCGGTCACCGGTCTGATCATCGGCATCTTCAAAAATAAAATCAAAGGCAGCTGCTCGCTCAATCCGGCATTGCTTCAGAACATCACACCCGGCCAATCACAGGAAGTGTCATCATAATCCTTTCCGCTCGTGCGGAGAGGATTTTTCATATGTTTACAGGCTGGAAAACAGAGGGTATACAGAGATATCGGATCAGATGGGAGAGAGTCGGGATGCTGAAAAGGAGACTGGAATTTTGCTTTTTATATATGATGCTTATCGGAGCATATGTCATATGGTTTTTTCCGGTTTCCAGGCTTGAGTTTTACGGAGGGTTGCTTTGCTACGCAAGCATTATTTTGTTCAGCATCTATTCGTTAATTCTTGAAAACCGCACCTCGCAGCACACGCTGTTATGGATTCATATTCTTGTGTTTTTTCCGATCGCCGGGTACTTATTTTACCTTTTTTCCGGCCAGCTTTATGAAAAAGGCAAGCTGTTCAGGTCGAAACGGACATACAACCGGGAAAAGCTGAGAACGATATTTGATATGGAACAGACGCCCGATCTGTCCGGGCTGAAAGGAAATCAGAAGCGTTTCTTTCAATATTCAATCAAGGCATCCCATATGAATATCAATACAAAAAGCAGGCTGAAGGTGCTCAAAAACGGGGATGAAACATTTCCGGAGCTGTTTGAAGCGCTCAGGTCGGCAGCATCATTTATACATATTGAGTATTACATGTTCAAATCAGACATGCTTGGGCACAAGATGATGGACATTATGATGGAAAAAGCGCGTCAAGGCGTGGAAGTGCGGTTTTTGTTCGACGCGGCCGGCAGCCTGAAGCTGGCCGGAAAAGACATTAAAAAACTGAAACGCGCGGGCGTGAACATCGTCCCGTTTCTACCGCTGAAATACGGTTTTTTCAACCAAAAATTCAATTTCAGAAATCACCGCAAGATCGTCATCGTTGACGGGAAAACCGGTTTTGTCGGCGGGCTGAATGTCGGCAAGGAGTATATCGGCAAAGACCAAAGTGTCGGTTTTTGGCGGGACACCCATATGAAAGTCGAAGGAGAAATCGTTCAGACGCTCCACAGCATTTTTATGCTTGATTGGGAATACGTTTCGGATGAGGTGCTGATTGATCAGAAAGCATACAGCCGCCCGGTCCCTGCAGAAAGCGGCGGCGTCTATCAAGTCGTTCCGACGGGCCCCGATATGAAGGAACGGATGAGCGATCTGTATTATGCCATGATAGCGGCAGCCGAATCATCTGTATGGATCGCGACGCCTTATTTCGTGCCGAATGAGCCGATCCGCACAGCGCTAAAGGAGGCTGCTGCCAGAGGCGTCCGGGTGCGAGTCATGGTGCCGGAAACCAATGACGGATTTTTAACCCAGTATGCGACGAGATCGTATTTCCCCGAGCTTCTTCGCGAAGGAATCGAAGTCTATTCCTATCAAAAAGGCTTTATGCATCAAAAGGTGCTCATCACTGACGGAAACCTCGCCTCTGTCGGGACGGCGAACATGGACATGAGAAGCTTTCAGCTGAACTTTGAGGTCAATGTCTTTTTTACAGATCAAAAGGCGATCAAAGATCTTGAAGCGCATTATCTGGAGGATATGAGAGAGTCTGAGAAAATCAGCCCCGTCCGTTTCTATAAGCGCACATTATGGGAAAGAACGAAGGAATCCTTCGCGCGGTTATTTTCCGGCGTTTTATAAAAAACGCTTTTAAAACTCCTTGTGTATAGTATAATTGAGAAATATTATCATTAGGAACGAGGCACAAGGAGGACGGAATCGTGCTGCGACAATTTTTTTCTTATTATAAACCGTACAAAAAGCTGTTTTTTCTCGACTTCTTTTCTGCCATCGCCGGCGGATTGATGGAGCTGAGTTTTCCTCTGATTGTTAATTACTTTATCGATACATTGCTCCCGGGGCGGGATTGGCGTCTGATTATTTTGACTTCCGCTGCTTTATTCGGAGTCTACGCCCTCAGCTCGGCGCTTCAGTATGTTGTGACGTATTGGGGCCATATGCTCGGCATTAACATTGAAACCGATATGCGGAAAAAGCTTTTTGACCATCTGCAAAAGCTTTCGTTCAAATTTTACGATAACAACAAAACGGGCAGTTTAATGTCCAAGCTCACCAATGATTTGATGTATATCGGAGAAACCGCCCACCACGGGCCTGAAGACCTGTTTATCGCGGTCATGACGATTTTGGGCGCGTTCGGTGTGATGCTGTTCATTAACTGGCAGCTCGCGCTGTTGACCTTTATCATTATGCCGGTCGTCATTTGGCTTGCTTTGTATTTTAATAAAAAAATGACCTCTGCGTTTACAAAACTGAACAAAGACGTCGGAGACTTCAGCGCGAGGGTCGAAAACAATATCGGCGGCATCCGTCTTGTTCAGGCTTTCAGCAATGAAGCGTTTGAAACGCAGCGGTTTGACGTGAACAATCAGCGTTTCCGCAAAACTAAGCTGACGTCATATAAAATCATGGCGAAAAACGGCTCGATCAGTTACATGCTGACAAGATTCGTCACGCTGTTCGTCCTGTTGTGCGGGACATGGTTCGTGATCCGCGGATCGTTATCTTACGGAGAATTCGTCGCTTTTGTGCTGCTGACGAACGTTCTGTTCCGTCCGATTGATAAAATCAACGCGATTATTGAGCTGTATCCGAGAGGCATTGCCGGTTTTAAAAGCTTTATAGAAATAATGGAAACGGAGCCTGATATCAAGGACGCCCCGAACGCGAGACATGTGTCCGGTTTAAAAGGGAATATCCGTTATGATGGTGTGTCATTCGGTTACGAAGAAAACAGCCCGGTTCTGTCGGGAATCAATTTGTCCATTCATGCCGGGGAGACAGTCGCATTCGTCGGGCCTTCGGGAGCGGGAAAATCAACGCTGACAAGTCTGCTGCCGCGCTTTTATGAGCCGTCTGAAGGCGTGATTTCCATCGACGGAATCGATATTAAGGACATGACGCTGTCATCTCTGCGCGGACAAATCGGCGTCGTCCAGCAGGATGTCTTTCTGTTTTCCGGCACATTGCGGGAAAACATTGCGTACGGGCGGCTCGATGCGTCTGAGGAAGAAATCCGGCAGGCCGTCCGCCAGGCACATTTAGAGGATTTGGTAAACGGGTATCCCGACGGTTTAAACACGGTGATCGGCGAGCGCGGCGTGAAGCTGTCAGGCGGGCAGAAGCAACGGCTTTCCATCGCCAGAATGTTTTTGAAAAACCCGTCGATCTTAATTTTAGACGAGGCTACATCAGCCCTCGATACAGAAACGGAAGCCGCCATTCAAAAATCGCTGCAAGAGCTGTCTGAAGGACGCACAACGCTTGTGATCGCCCATCGGCTGGCTACGATTAAGGATGCGGACAGGATCGTCGTCGTCACGAAAGAAGGCATCGCTGAACAAGGTCATCATAAGGAACTGCTGGCATCCGGCGGCATGTACCAGAGACTCCATCAGGCCCAATTCGGCGAGCTGATACATGAATAATGGAAAAAGGATAGACGAGCGGGGGCCGGGCAGCCTCCTGTCTATCCTTTTTTATGTAGTCCGTATTTAATGGGCTTCTTTTTGCGCAGGTTCGATGATATGTTTGAAACGGTCAACAAGCTGCACCGCTTTCTTTCCTTCCACTACAATTAAATATTCTTGTTCTTTATGAGCCATTCTGAACGTTTCCAGCTCAATGATATCTTTGATTTTGCACATTGTTTTTTTAGAGTAGATATACAGCTCGTGGCCTCCCGTGTGGCAAAGCTGATAAAGCTGAAGCATGTTTCTTAAAGTGAACTTCTTAGCGGCTATTTTCAAAGATGTAATGTTTTTCATGTGTTTTCTCCTCCGTCTGATGGTCTGTTATTTCGGAAATTCCCCATATGAACGGGTGATAAACCTGGTTATACCTTCCACCTCAGCACTCCGCCCGCCAGGCGTTTAACTCCGCGGATGGCGCTTAATTCTTCGACGAGCCGGAGCAGCGCCCGGTCTTTCTCTTTCGCCTCAATCATAAAATCGATGTCCGCATCCCATTGTCTGAACCGCTCCAGCACCGGCAGAATAAAATTCGCATCCACATAGTCCGCATGACTGCGTACGGCTGATTCTGATTTTGGCGAGGAGAGATGGACCTTCGGCTTTAAGCCGATCCGCTGCCATGTTTTGATCATCCGCGGAAGAATGTCATCTAAATCAGCGTCATCGGTCGGATTGGCGTAAAAATGGTGATAATCAAACACAAACGGAATGCCTTCTTGCTCACATACACTGAGTGTTTCCTCGGACGTATATGTTTTATCATCGTTTTCTAAAGTCATCCGCTGTTTGATGACATCGGGAAGTTCTTTCAGATTCACGCGGAAACGGCCAAGCGCGCTTTGTTTGTCACCGTAAGCGCCTCCGACATGGATGTTGATGACGGAACGGTCCGCGATGCCCATTGCGTCCAGCATGTCATAATGATAGGCCATATCCTTGACCGCATTTGCGGTAATCTCCCGTTTCGGGCTTGTAAAAAGCGTGAATTGGTTCGGATGAAAGCTCGTTCTGAGGTCATATTTTCTGACCAGCCCGCCGATCTCACGAAACTCCTGGCGAAACGGCGTGATAAAATCCCACATTACATCCGGGTGCGTGGCGAGCGGCACAATTGAGCTTGAGAACCTGTACAAAGGGATGCCGTGGCCGACCGCATAGTGGAGGGTGCGCAGCGTATTGGTAAGATTTGCTTTCGTCACAGAAAGCAGGGCGTCTTTCCGCTCACTGCGGGAAAGCTTGGTATAGCGCGCATATGTTAAGGTTTTGGCGGGGGACGCGTCCCAAAGGCACATGGCGTTTGCGACGAATCCGAATCTGAACAGCATATGGTTTCTCCTTTATAAAAAGTAAGATATGGCCTTTCCCAGCCATTCTGCAGGAAGCTGTCTGACGGAGCGCTGTTTCACTTTTTCTAATGTGAGAAGCTCGGATTTTTCGATGTCCTGCTTTATGGTTGAAAGCACTTCCTTTGTAAAGGCTTCATCATGAATGATGACATTCACCTCTTCATTCCAGAACAGGCTCCGTTTATCAAAATTCGGCGTGCCGATAATGCTGATGCGGTCATCTATAATGAAGGCTTTAACATGATAAAAGCCTTGATAATACCGATAGATGAGGCAGCCGGCCTTCAGAAGCTCGGGATAATAGGCAAAAGCTGTTTCCCGAACGAGCGGGTGATCTGATTTCATCGGAACGATCAAGATGACTTTGACGCCTTTTCGGCAGGCTGAAATAAGCGCTTCCTGAAGCTTTTTGCTCGGTACATAATAAGGCGTGCCGATGATGATTTTTTTCTCCGCCTTACGGATGCAGTTTTCATAATGCGATTCAAGCGAAAAACCGTCAGATGCATATGTCCTATGAGAGATATTCCCTTCGGATAATGCCGGATAAACCCCGGGTGATTCGGGTGTTTTTCCGGTATTTCGTTTCAGGTCGCTTACAAAAAGAGTCTGAAGATCCGCCGTGCCTTCGCCGGTCATCCTCAGGTGATAATCCTCCCAGTTTCCGAACTTCGCTTTTTTGCCGAGGTACTCTTCAGCGATATTAAAGCCGCCGACATAGCCGATTTTGCCGTCAATGACGGTCACTTTCCGGTGATTCCGTTTTTGCAGCCTGAAAAAAAGAAACGGAAATGCCGGTTTATTTAGAAAATGAACGTGAACGCCGGCTTTTTTCATCGTTTGAATGGAAGGCTTTTTCACTTGGCGGCTGCCCGCCCAATCGAGCAGCAGATATACGGAGACGCCGGCCCGGGCCTTTTCTTTCAATAAATCAAACATCTCATGGCTGACTTGGTCGTTCTTCATAATAAAAAACATCATATGAATAGAAGAGACGGCTTGGCGGATATCAGCCGTCATCTGCTGCACAAGCTCGCTTCCGCAGTGAATGAGTGTGATATTACTCTTTTTCGGGTCAAAAACGGGCTCATACGCCTGTTTTTTGTACGCCGCCCGGCCAAGCAGCATATCAAACAGCATAAGTGCGATCAATATGATAAAAATGACAAGCAACACAAAAATGACCTTCATAGCGACGCTCCTTTCCGAAGTATCCGTAGTGTGCCCTGAGAATGTGAATTTAATTATTGACTGAACACTCATTCATTATTTATGATAAAGTAAAGATATGACAATGAAGAGGGGAATCAGAACAAAGGGGGAGACAAGATGAACGCATTTCTCATGGTAAACGCGCTGCTGTTTTCAGCTGTAACCGCTTACGCCGTTTATTTATTCGTTTACCTGATCAGAACGAGGATCGCTTATATTAAGCTCGGCCAAAGGGAAGAATTTGATAAACGCCTGAAAGAACGTCTTCAGAAGATATGGGTGAATGTGTTCGGACAGAAAAAATTGCTGAAAGATAAAAAGAGCGGAATCATCCACGTTCTGTTTTTTTACGGTTTTATACTCGTTCAGTTCGGCGCAATTGATTTTATTCTGAAAGGGCTGCTTCCTGACCGGCATCTGCCGTTCGGCCCGCTTTATCCGGCGTTTACCTTTTTTCAGGAAATCGTCACGTTTCTGATTTTAATCGCCGTAGTCTGGGCGTTTTACCGGCGCTACATTGAAAAGCTCGTCAGACTGAAACGCGGGTTTAAAGCGGGGCTTGTCCTGCTGTTTATCGGCGGACTGATGGTGACGGTGCTTCTCGGGAACGCCATGAACCTTTTATGGCACGATCATTCTCTGTCTTGGACGGAACCGATCGCTTCCTCCATTGCGTTTGTGCTCGGGGGTCTTTCAGCGCCGGCGGCCGCCGCCGTATTTTATGTTTCATGGTGGCTTCATCTGTTGTTTTTGCTCAGCTTTTTAGTATACGTGCCGCAATCAAAGCATGCGCACTTAATTGCGGGCCCGGCGAATGTGTTCCTCAGCAGGCTGGATTCAAAAGGAAAGCTGGAAAAAATTGATTTTACCGATGAGACGAAAGAAAGCTACGGCGTCGGAAAGATTGAAGACTTCCGCCGCTCTCAGCTTGTCGACCTTTACGCCTGCGTCGAATGCGGCCGCTGTACAAATATGTGTCCGGCCTCCGGTACGGGCAAAATGCTCTCGCCGATGGACCTCATTTTAAAGCTCAGAGACCATTTGACGGAAAAAGGCGCTGCCGTGACGTCAAAATCTCCGTGGGTGCCCGCGCCCGTTTTTCAGCACACGAAGGCGAATCAGCTCGCCGCGGCTTCCTCAGGGGGAGGATCGCGTGAAGCGGCGGCAGCCATTGATTACAACCCGAGCTTAATCGGCGAGGTCATCACGGAAGAGGAGATTTGGGCGTGCACCACTTGCCGCAACTGTGAAGATCAATGTCCGGTCATGAATGAACACGTTGATAAAATTATCGATCTGCGCCGCTATCTTGTGCTTACGGAAGGGAAGATGGACAGCGACGCGCAGCGGGCCATGACAAGCATTGAAAGACAGGGAAACCCGTGGGGCCTAAACCGGAAAGAGCGGGAGAACTGGCGGGAGCAGGCTGATACAGAGATTCCGACAGTGAAAGAAATGAAAAAACAAGACAAAGAGTTCGACTATTTGTTTTGGGTCGGCTCAATGGGTTCCTACGACAACAGGAGCCAAAAGATTGCCGTCTCATTTGCAAAGCTGCTCAATGAAGCGGGCGTATCCTTTGCGATTCTCGGCAATAAGGAAAAAAACTCAGGCGATACGCCGCGCCGTTTGGGCAACGAGTTTCTGTTCCAAGAGCTGGCGGAACACAACATCGGCGAATTTGAAAAACACGGAATCAAAAAAATCGTCACAATTGATCCGCACGCCTATAATATGTTCAAAAATGAATATCCTGATTTCGGATTCCGGGCCGAAGTCTATCATCATACTGAATTATTAGCCGAGCTTGTGTCACAGGGGAAACTAAAACCGCTTCACCCGGTCAATGAAACGATTACCTTCCATGACTCGTGCTATTTAGGAAGATACAATGAAGTGTATGAGCCGCCGAGAGCGATCTTAAAAGCCATTCCGGGCGTTCAATTGAAGGAAATGGAGCGCAGCCGCGAAAACGGGATGTGCTGCGGCGCCGGGGGAGGGCTCATGTGGATGGAAGAAGAAACGGGAGCGAGGATCAACACGGCCCGGACTGAGCAGGCGCTTTCTGTCAGTCCGACGGTCATCAGCTCCGGATGTCCTTACTGTCTGACCATGCTCGGTGACGGGACGAAAGCGAAAGAAGCCGAAGACGCGATCGGCACTTATGATGTCAGTGAATTGCTCGCCATGTCTGTATTCGGCGCCGAAAAACAAGAGTCTTTATAGAAAGAAGCGGGCCGCCGGCGCATATGCCGGCGGCTTTGTTTTCGCACATCAGCCGATTTATGAAGGGAAGGCTCTAAAATTTCTTAAATTACGCTGTTTAGGGTAGCATATTCTGTTTTAATTTGTTTATAATGAGAGGTATGGTTTATGAACAAAACAATACAAATTCGTTCTTATTATAGGATAGAAACAGATACATATAAGTAATAGAAAGGGAGTGTCCGACCTTGGGTATCAAACAATATTCTCAGGAACAGCTGAAGCAGATGGCTTTAGTTGAAATCGCTCACGAAATTTTCTCAGAACATAAAAAACCGGTTCCGTTCCAGGAGCTGCTGAATGAAATGATCTCCTTGCTCGGTGTTACGAAAGAGGAACTGGGCGACCGTATCGCCCAATTTTATACAGACCTCAACATTGACGGCCGCTTTATTGCTCTGTCAGATCAGACATGGGGGCTCCGCAGCTGGTATCCGTACGATCAGCTGGACGAAGAAACACAGCCGACTGTAAAAGCGAAAAAGAAAAAAGCGAAAAAAGCCGTTGAGGAAGATCTCGATCTTGATGAATTCGAGGAAGTTGATGAAGATGACATCGATCTCGATGAAATGGAAGAAGATATTGACCTTGACGCAGACAGCTTTGAAGACGAAGATATCGATGAAGAAGATGACGACGAGCTTGAGATTGAAGATGAGATGATTGAAGAAGATGAGGAAGATTATGATGATGAGGAAGAGGATCGCAAAGACTGATTTTATATCAGCAAAACGATCTTGACTTTCATTGTCGAACTATGTAGTATGTATTTTGGGCTCTTCAAAAAGAAGAGAATTCATAAGAGTGCTACGCTCCCTTTCAAGAAATTGAAAGGGAGC
Source organism: Bacillus sp. MT(2024) (assembly GCF_036362845.1). NCBI lineage: Bacteria > Bacillati > Bacillota > Bacilli > Caryophanales > Bacillaceae > Bacillus > Bacillus sp. MT(2024). The sequence continues at coordinate 3,648,219 of NZ_CP143632.1, read as the reverse complement.
TTTCTTATTTTCATCTCCCAAATTCTTTTACACATCATTTGTTTTTAGTGAAATGATTTTCTATAAAACGGCACATTTTAAGGAATGTAGCGCAGACCGAAGAGAGGAGCAAACGAAATGACGAAATATATTTTTGTAACCGGGGGAGTTGTATCATCACTCGGAAAAGGAATTGTGGCAGCATCACTCGGCCGCCTTTTGAAAAACAGAGGCATGAGCGTCACCATCCAAAAATTTGACCCTTATATCAACGTTGACCCGGGAACGATGAGCCCGTACCAGCACGGTGAGGTATTCGTTACCGATGACGGCGCTGAGACTGACCTTGATTTAGGGCATTATGAGCGGTTCATTGACATTAATCTGAACAGATTCAGCAACGTGACGACCGGTAAAATCTATTCTGCCGTATTGAAAAAAGAGCGCCGCGGGGACTACCTCGGCGGAACGGTTCAGGTCATTCCGCACATCACAAATGAACTGAAAGACCGTGTGTACCGTGCAGGCAAAGAAACAAACGCAGATGTAGTCATTACTGAGATCGGCGGAACAGTGGGAGACATCGAATCCCTTCCGTTCCTTGAAGCCATCCGTCAAATGAAAAGCGACATCGGCCATGAAAACGTGATGTACATTCACTGTACGCTTGTTCCGTACATCAAAGCGGCGGGCGAGCTGAAAACAAAACCGACGCAGCACAGCGTAAAAGAGCTGAGAAGCCTCGGTATTCAGCCTAATATCATCGTCGTGCGCACGGAAATGCCGATTTCTCAAGATATGAAAGATAAAATCGCGCTCTTCTGCGATATTGACACGAAAGCGGTCATCGAGTGTGAAGATGCGGACAACCTTTACTCCATCCCGCTTAACCTTCAGGAGCAGGGACTCGATAAGCTTGTCTGCGATCATATGAAATTAGAATGCAAAGACCCGGATATGACGGAATGGAAAGACCTTGTCACGAAAGTGAAAAACTTGTCTAAAACCATTACAATCAGCCTTGTCGGTAAATACGTCGAGCTTCAGGATGCTTACATTTCAGTCGTTGAATCACTGCGCCACGCGGGCTATGCGTTTGACGCTGATGTGAAGATCAAATGGATTAACGCCGAAGAAGTGACAGAAAGCAATATTCAAGAGCTGACTGGCGGCACAGACGGAATCATCGTGCCCGGCGGTTTCGGGGACCGCGGCGTAGAAGGGAAAATCATCGCCGCCAAGTATGCGCGTGAGAATAAAATTCCGTTCTTCGGCATCTGCCTCGGTATGCAGATTGCATCCATTGAATATGCGCGAAACGTATTAGGTCTGGAAGGGGCTCACTCTGCGGAGATCGATCCGTCCACCCCTTATCCGATCATCGACCTTCTGCCAGAACAAAAAGATGTCGAGGATCTTGGAGGAACGCTTCGTCTCGGACTGTACCCTTGTAAGCTTCAGGAAGACACGAAAGCCTTCGAAGCGTATGCGGATGAAGTGGTATACGAACGCCACCGCCACCGTTATGAATTCAACAACGAATACAGACAGCAAATGGAAGAGAACGGTTTTGTGTTCTCAGGAACAAGCCCTGACGGCCGTCTTGTGGAAATCATCGAGCTGAAAGACCATCCTTGGTATGTCGCTTGCCAGTTCCACCCTGAGTTCAAATCAAGACCGACAAGACCTCAGCCTTTATTCAAAGACTTTATCGGCGCTTCCGTACAAGCTGCAGAACAGAAGTAATAAAAAAAGACTTGCCTCCTTTAAAAGCGGCAAGTCTTTTTTCTGCATCAGGCATATTCCTGCATCATTTCCTTTAACGTAAAGGATAGCGCGTGATAGACATACAGGCCTGTCATTAATGAAGGAAAGCCGTATCTTGTCCCGTCTTCATCGGGCAGAAGCGGCATTTTTAATTTGCTGTCAATATGAACATCACAAAATTCCTCAATCCCGGTTTGATCTTTGATGACAGGAGATACGCAAACGAGGCCGACCCCTTTTTCATAAAGCTTTTGAGCCAGCGTCTGTTCTTCAGCTGTGCCCGGACCTGAACAAAACATCAGCACCCTGTCGCTTTCTGTAATCGAATCAGCTGTATCCGGAAACGCTTTGACGGAAGGCATCGGTTCTGAGCCGAGTTCCGCCTCGCACAAAATGCCCTGCATCTCATTTGCGCCGTATAAATAAATGGTATGACCGCTGACGGCTGCCTGCGCCAGCAGGCGCGCGCCGTCTTCTATTGCTTCGGATTCCTTATCCTGAATGCGGGAAAAAATGCCTGCAAGCTGTGTCGTAAATATCTTTAACATGAGTGAAACCTCCTTTACACATACAAGAACAGTATACAACAAAAGAGAAAATGCTCAGAAAATGTCGGAAAGTAGACTATTATAATTAAAGGAAATGTGAAAATCAAACAGAATACATAAACAACTGCTTCCTTTTGACGAAAATGATAATATTGGGGTGTAAAATGATGAATGAAAAGATTTTAATCGTAGATGACCAATACGGTATACGCATATTGCTCAATGAAGTGTTTCATAAAGAAGGGTACCAGACGTTTCAGGCCGCCAACGGCATACAGGCGCTGGACATCGTAACGAAAGAACGGCCCGATCTCGTGCTTTTAGATATGAAAATCCCCGGCATGGACGGTATCGAAATTCTCAAGCGCATGAAGATGATCGACGAATCCATCCGCGTCATTATCATGACCGCTTACGGAGAACTCGATATGATTAAGGAATCAAAAGAGCTCGGAGCGCTGACTCATTTTGCGAAACCTTTTGACATTGATGAGATCAGAGACGCGGTGAAAAAATATTTACCTCTAAAATCGAATTAATAAAATTAGAAACAATTATGTCATTGTGTTGCCGATTTGTCGAAAAGTTGGTATCCTAGAGATGGAGAAAAAGCGATCTGTTGTTTTACATATGACAGGTTTTTATGGTCATGCTATAGGTGGAAAGCTTTTTTCGAGAAGAAGCAAATCAGGCTACATAAGGAGGACTTTCGACATGCCTTTAGTTTCAATGACGGAAATGTTGAATACAGCTAAAGAAAAAGGATATGCTGTTGGACAATTTAACTTAAATAACCTTGAGTTCACTCAAGCTATTTTACAAGCAGCAGAAGAGGAAAAATCCCCGGTTATTCTTGGTGTTTCAGAAGGCGCGGGACGCTACATGGGCGGCTTCAAAACAGTGGTTGCCATGGTTAAAGCTCTTATGGAAGAATACAAAGTGACAGTTCCTGTCGCGATTCACTTAGACCACGGTTCAAGCTTTGAATCTTGTGCGAAAGCGATTCATGCAGGTTTCACTTCTGTAATGATCGACGCATCTCACCATCCGTTTGAGGAAAACGTAGCAACTACAGCTAAAGTGGTTGAGCTTGCTCATTTCCACGGCGTTTCAGTTGAAGCTGAGCTTGGAACTGTAGGCGGACAGGAAGATGACGTGATCGCTGAAGGCGTAATCTATGCTGACCCTAAAGAGTGTCAAGAACTTGTAGAGCGCACTGGCATCGACTGCCTTGCACCTGCACTGGGTTCTGTTCACGGTCCTTACAAAGGCGAACCGAACCTCGGTTTCAAAGAAATGGAAGATATCGGAAAATCAACCGGCCTTCCGTTAGTACTTCACGGCGGTACAGGAATTCCGACTGCCGACATTAAAAAATCAATCTCACTTGGTACGGCTAAAATCAACGTAAACACTGAAAACCAAATTTCTTCTGCAAAAGCTGTCCGCGAAACATTGGCAGCTAAGCCGAACGAATACGATCCTCGTAAATATCTTGGACCTGCTCGTGAAGCGATCAAAGAAACGGTTATCGGCAAAATGCGTGAGTTCGGTTCTTCAAACCAAGCTTAATCCGATGTAACATCCATAAACCGCCTGACAGCATTGACAGGCGGTTTTATGTCTTACCTTTAGAAAGCGCAATCATGTTTTACAGTTCTGAAAATTTATTACTGGGGAGGCTTTCCTTATGTTATTTTTCATTGATACAGCAAACATTGACGAGATTAAAGAAGCTTATGAACTTGGCGTTCTTGCCGGAGTTACGACAAACCCTAGTTTAGTGGCGAAAGAAGCTGACGTGTCTTTCCATGACAGACTTCGTGAGATTACGGAAGTCGTGAGCGGATCAGTAAGCGCGGAAGTCATTTCCCTGAATGCTGAAGAAATGATTGAAGAAGGTAAAGAACTTGCGAAAATCGCGCCGAATATTACGGTGAAAATCCCGATGACGTCTGAAGGGTTAAAAGCTGTAAAAGCGCTGAGCGACCTGAACATCAAAACAAACGTAACGCTCATTTTCAGCGCCAACCAAGCGCTTTTGGCGGCAAGAGCCGGGGCGACTTATGTATCTCCGTTCTTAGGCCGTCTGGATGACATCGGCCATAACGGTCTTGAACTGATTTCAGAAATAAGACAGATTTTTGACATTCATGACATTGATACACAAATCATCGCAGCTTCCATCCGTCATGCACAGCACGTGACTGAAGCCGCTTTACGCGGTGCGCATATCGGTACGATGCCGCTGAAAGTCATTCACCAGCTGACGAAACATCCGTTAACGGATAAAGGCATCGAGCAATTCTTGGCTGACTGGAATAAATAAGGGGGAAAAGGGCGGCAAACCGGTTGCATCCGTTTGCCGCACCCTTATGTTTTCCTGTTTGGCAGCGGGCCTTCAGTATCAAAGTGAAGAGTGTGTTTCCCCGGAATATGAACCCGGCGGGCCTCTGTGCATCCTGTGTTAAAAATGCCCCGCAAAGCTTCGCTATTTTCTTCCTGTTATTTTATAATGTCCTTGTATTCTTTCTCTTCGAATTGGCTACATTTTGGACAAGAGCTTTATTTGCAGAGACAGAATAAAATGCCATTTTATTTACGCTCCGCAGCTATCTTCTTATGGAAGGAGACTATCATGGAAAAGTTGAATATTGCCGGCGGCGATCCGTTAAACGGAACCGTACATATCAGCGGCGCGAAAAACAGCGCCGTCGCATTGATACCCGCAACCATTCTGGCAAATTCCGAAGTAACGATCGAAGGGCTTCCGGAGATCTCAGATATTGAAACGCTGCGTGACCTGCTGAAAGAAATCGGCGGAAACGTCCATTTTGAAAAAGGAGAAATGGTCGTCGACCCTTCCCCGATGATCAGCATGCCGCTTCCCAACGGCAAAGTGAAAAAACTCCGCGCTTCCTATTACTTAATGGGCGCGATGCTCGGCCGCTTCAAACAGGCGGTCATCGGACTGCCGGGCGGATGCCATCTCGGGCCGCGGCCGATTGACCAGCATATCAAAGGGTTTGAGGCGCTTGGGGCGGAAGTCACCAATGAACAAGGCGCGATTTATCTGCGCGCCGAAAGGCTGAGAGGCGCACGGATTTATTTAGATGTCGTCAGCGTCGGAGCGACGATCAATATCATGCTTGCCGCTGTACTGGCTGAAGGTAAAACCGTGATAGAAAACGCCGCCAAGGAACCTGAGATTATTGATGTTGCCACATTGCTCACCAGCATGGGCGCAAAGATCAAAGGCGCGGGAACCAATGTAATCAGAATCGACGGCGTAAAAGAGCTGCACGGATGCAGGCATACGATCATTCCGGACAGAATTGAGGCGGGCACCTTTATGATCGCCGGCGCCGCGATGGGGAAAGAAGTCATTATTGATAATGTCATACCGACTCACCTGGAGTCTTTAACGGCGAAGCTCAGGGAAATGGGTTTTTACATCGAGACGAGTGACGATCAGCTTCTTATGCTCGGCGGGCAGAAGCAGATAAAACCGGTCGACGTAAAAACGCTTGTTTACCCGGGATTCCCGACTGATCTTCAGCAGCCGATGACATCTCTGTTAACGAGAGCCAGCGGCACGAGCGTCGTAACCGACACCATCTACTCGGCCCGATTTAAACATATAGATGAGCTGAGACGGATGGGGGCCAATATGAAAGTGGAAGGCAGGTCGGCCATTATCACCGGTCCGGCCGAGCTTCAGGGCGCAAAAGTAAAGGCGAGCGATCTGCGTGCAGGCGCTTGTCTGGTCGTCGCCGGGCTCATGGCTGACGGCGTAACCGAAATTACCGGTCTTGAGCATTTAGACCGCGGCTACAGCAATCTTGAGAAAAAACTCGAAGGTCTGGGCGCCACAATCTGGCGGCAAAGGCTGACGGACGAAGAGATAGAACAGCTCCAAAATTCATAGAAATGCGGACTTTTGAGAGGAGATCGTGTTGAAATGGAAAGAAGCTTATCGATGGAATTGGTTCGAGTCACTGAAGCGGCGGCTTTAGCATCTGCCAGATGGATGGGCCGCGGGAAAAAAGATGAAGCTGATGATGCGGCGACAAGCGCAATGCGTGACGTGTTTGACACGGTGCCGATGAAAGGCACGGTCGTGATCGGGGAAGGCGAGATGGATGAAGCGCCGATGCTTTACATCGGCGAAAAGCTCGGAAACGGATACGGCCCGCGCGTCGATGTCGCCGTCGATCCTCTTGAAGGCACAAACATCGTAGCGAGCGGCGGCTGGAATGCGCTGACGGTGATCGCGGTCGCCGACCATGGAACATTGCTGAACGCCCCGGATATGTATATGGAAAAAATCGCGGTCGGTCCCGAAGCGGTAGGCTGCATCGATATCGAAGCGCCTGTCATTGATAACTTAAAAGCCGTTGCGAAAGCGAAAAATAAAGACATTGAAGATGTCGTGGCAACCATTTTAAATCGTGACAGACACGAAAAAATTATCTCTGAATTGCGTGAGGCGGGCGCCAGAATCAAACTGATCAACGACGGCGATGTCGCGGGCGCCATCAATACGGCCTTTGACCATACGGGAGTAGATATTCTCTTCGGTTCAGGCGGGGCTCCTGAAGGCGTGCTGTCTGCCGTTGCGTTAAAAGCGCTAGGCGGCGAAATCATCGGCAGGCTTCTGCCGCAAAGTGCGGAAGAGCAGGCGCGCTGTGAGCGAATGGGCCTTGATGTATCCAAAGTGCTCCGGATGGAGGACCTTGTGAGAGGGGATGACGCCATTTTTGCCGCAACGGGCGTCACGGACGGAGAGCTGCTGAAAGGCGTTCAGTTCAAAGGCTCCGTCGGCACGACTGAAAGCCTGGTCATCCGGGCGAAATCAGGAACGGTCCGATTCGTTGACGGAAGACACAGCCTGAAGAAAAAACCAAATCTTGTGATCCGGCCATAAATAGAGAAAAGCGGGACGGAAAGTCCCGCTTTTCTTTTGCAAAAAAGAGTCAACCCTATCATTTATATGTCAAAGCATTATTTAAGTTGAATAATTTTTTGAAATGAGGTAAAAATAAAGAGTGCTGCGATTTTTCTGTGTCATTCCTTCTTTTGAGTACTGGGAAATTTTCAAATTCTACCGCATACAGACGATATAAATATTGATCTTCTCAAGTTTTTGTCCTCGCTTCCTTCAAAACTCATTAAGACATTCCTTTTTTAAAAAAGCGCCGATCATGGGTGGAAGTGTTACCGATAGAAGTTCCTGAACGTTTTATAAAAGAATGTGCTTTGGCGGAATCATGCGAAGCAGCCGATTTGAATGAAAACAGCAATACATTGACTATGAAAAGCGTGGTGTTTTTATGAAAGACGTATCTATTTCCTCTTTGGAAAATATGAAATTAAAAGAACTATATGAACTGGCCAGACATTATAAAATCTCCTACTACAGCAAACTGACTAAAAAAGAATTAATCTTTGCCATCCTGAAAGCCAACGCCGAGCAGGAGGATCTTCTGTTTATGGAAGGCGTGCTCGAAATCATCCAATCGGAAGGATTCGGCTTCCTCAGACCGATTAATTACTCGCCAAGCTCAGAAGACATCTATATTTCTGCTTCCCAGATCCGCCGCTTTGATTTAAGAAACGGTGACAAAGTATCCGGCAAGGTGCGTCCGCCGAAAGAAAACGAACGCTATTACGGACTTTTGCACGTTGAAGCGGTAAATGGAGACGATCCGGAATCTGCGAAAGAGCGCGTTCATTTTCCCGCGCTGACACCGCTTTATCCGGACCGCCAAATGGTGCTTGAGACGAAACCGAATTATCTCTCAACAAGAATTCTCGATATGATGGCTCCCGTCGGTTTCGGCCAGCGCGGTCTGATCGTGGCGCCGCCGAAAGCCGGTAAAACCATGCTGTTAAAAGAAATCGCTAACAGCATTACGACAAATCAGCCTGACGCTGAATTGATCGTTCTCTTAATTGATGAAAGACCGGAAGAAGTAACGGATATTGAACGTTCCGTAGCGGGCGATGTCGTCAGCTCGACGTTCGATGAAGTGCCGGAAAATCACATTAAGGTAGCGGAGCTTGTGCTTGAACGGGCGATGCGTCTCGTTGAACACAAAAAAGACGTTATCATTCTGATGGACAGCATTACCCGCCTGGCACGGGCCTACAACCTCGTTATCCCGCCAAGCGGACGTACGCTTTCCGGCGGGATTGACCCGGCTGCGTTCCATCGTCCGAAGCGCTTTTTCGGTGCCGCGAGAAACATTGAAGAGGGCGGCAGCCTGACCATTTTGGCGACGGCGCTCGTTGACACGGGCTCCCGGATGGATGACGTCATCTACGAAGAGTTTAAAGGAACGGGCAACATGGAGCTTCACCTTGACCGTTCTCTTGCGGAAAGACGGATTTTCCCGGCGATCGATATCCGCCGCTCCGGCACGCGGAAGGAAGAGCTGCTCGTGCCGAAAGAGCATCTTGACCGTCTATGGGCGATCCGCAAATCGATGTCTGATTCTCCGGACTTCGCAGAGAAGTTTATGAGAAAAATGAAAAAAACAAAAACGAATCAGGAATTCTTCGATCTGATCAACCAAGAATGGAAGCAGGCAAACCTTTCATCATCAGCCCGCCGCTGATAAAAAATGTATTTGCAAATGCAGTAAATGACTGATATAATTCTCTCATATGCGTTCCGGATTCGCTCCGGAATAATAACTCTGTTTCCACACGGGATTCAGGGCGGAAGGAGATGGATACAATGAAAGCAGGAATTCATCCTAATTTCAAAAAAGCAACAGTTAAATGCGCTTGCGGAAATGAATTTGAAACAGGCTCAGTAAAAGAAGAGGTACGCGTTGAGATTTGCTCTGAATGCCACCCATTCTACACTGGACGTCAAAAATTCGCTTCTGCTGATGGTCGTGTTGATCGCTTTAACAAAAAATACGGTCTTAAGTAATAATAGATTTTACAGGCAGGCAAGAATTGCTTCTTGCCTGTTTTTTATGTCCATAAACAGGAAAAAAAGGGGAGCGGATAGCCTATGTACATAATGAAGCAAAGCGGATGGCTTGAGCTGATATGCGGCAGCATGTTCTCTGGGAAATCAGAAGAGCTGATCCGCAGAGTGAAAAGAGCGACTTATGCGAAGCAGGAGGTCAAGGTGTTCAAACCTGCCATTGATAATCGCTACAGTGAGGAGGCTGTCGTTTCTCACAACGGCACATCCATGACAAGCCACGTCATCTCGTCTTCGGCTGAAATATGGGATCATATCAGTGAAAGCACGGACGTCATCGCGGTAGATGAAGTGCAGTTTTTCGGCGAATCGATCATCGGCGACTTATCCTCGCTTGCGGATAAAGGCTATCGTGTCATCGCGGCCGGACTTGATATGGATTTCCGGGGAGAGCCGTTCGGCGTGGTGCCGAATCTGATGGCGGTTGCCGAATCAGTGACGAAGCTGCAGGCGGTCTGCTCCGTTTGCGGGTCGCCGGCAAGCCGTACGCAGCGTTTGATTGACGGGAAGCCCGCTTCCTATGATGATCCGGTCATTTTAGTCGGCGCGTCGGAGTCATACGAAGCGAGATGCAGACATCATCACGAAGTGCCGAAAAAACAGACTGATAAATAACCCTTTTCATGAAAACATCGGTAAAAAATCCGGTGTTTTTTTGACGGTTTTTCAAAAATTGTAGTTAATTAACTTAAAAAAGAGTATGAAAAAATTAAGTAATTTTCATCTCTTGAATTTTCATTTTTACAGGCATAAAATGACTAAGTAATGTAAATAGTTATGAGACATTGTTCGAATAATTGTCAAAAAAAGATATAGCAGATCGCGATCACACTAGCCAAAATGGGTAATTACTTAACTTTGTTAACTATTTGAAGAAAGAAGGAGATTTTCTTGAATAATATTAAAGTAACGAAGGAAGGCAACTTAGAAACTACTTTAAGAGGAAAAGAAGTTCTATCTATCCCTACTTTAAATAAAGGTGTTGCGTTTTCAGCAGAAGAAAGAAAAAGCCTTGGATTAGACGGGCTGCTTCCTCCGACCATTCTGTCTCTTGATGAGCAGGCAAAACGCGCATACGAGCAGTTTCAAGCTCAGCCGGACCGCCTTCGCCAAAACGTGTATTTGAATGATTTGCAAAACCGTAACGAAGTTCTTTTCTTTAAATTGCTTCAAAACCATCTTCGTGAAATGCTGCCGGTTGTTTACACACCGACTGTCGGTGAAGCGATTCAAGAATACAGCCATGAGTACAGAAGACCTCAAGGGATTTACCTTTCTATCGACAACGTGGAAGGAATTGAAGAGGCATTTGAAAACCTTCATGCCACTGCCGGAGATATTGATCTGATCGTTGCGACAGACTCAGAAAGCATCCTCGGAATCGGTGACTGGGGTGTAGGCGGTATCAACATCGCCATCGGTAAATTAGCCGTATACACAGCGGCTGCCGGTATTGACCCAAGCCGTGTTATTCCTGTCGTTCTTGACGTCGGTACGAACAATGAAAAACTTCTGAACGATCCTTTATACATCGGTAACCGCCATGAACGTATCCAAGGCGAACGTTATGAAGCTTTCATTGACGCTTATGTAAAAGCTGCGCTTAAATATTTCCCTAAAGCTCTTCTTCACTGGGAAGACCTTGGAAACAAAAACGCGCGCAATATCATGAAGAAATACAACCATGAAATTCTTACCTTCAACGATGACATTCAAGGAACAGGCGCGATTACGCTTGCAGGTGTGCTTGCGGCTATGAAGAAAACAGGCGCGTCTATTAAAGACCAGCGTGTGGTTGTCTTCGGTGCGGGATCTGCCGGAATCGGAATCGCTGACCAAATCCGCGACACTATGGTGCTCGCCGGTCTTTCTGAAGAAGAAGCCAACAAAGCGTTCTACACAATGGACTACAGAGGCTTGTTAATTGAAGGTATGGAAAACATTCTTGATTTCCAAGAGCCGTACCTGCGCACAGCTGAAGAAATTAAAGATTGGAAACGCGATGAAAACGGACAAATTCCTTTCATTGAAGTGATCCGTCAAGCGAAACCGACAATCTTAATCGGTACATCAGGCCAAAGCGGCGCGTTCAGTGAAGAAATCGTCAAAGAAATGGCAAAACACGTTGAGCGTCCGGTCATCATGCCGATGTCTAACCCGACACCGCTTGCTGAAGCCGTTCCTAGCGATCTATTCAAATGGACTGACGGCAAAGTGCTTGTGGCGACAGGAAGCCCGTTTGACAATGTAGAGTACAATGGGGTTTCTCATGAAATCGGACAATCTAACAACGCATTCGCGTTCCCTGGACTTGGTCTCGGTTCAATCGTTGTAGAAGCGAAAGTGATTACTCCTGCAATGTTTGCGGCAACTGCTGACGCAATCGCAGAAAGCGTTGATTTTGAAACACCGGGTGCAGGCCTTCTGCCGAGCATGAGCGACTTACAAGAAGTTTCAATTAAAGTTGCGATCGCCGTAGCGGAAACTGCCATTAAAGAAGGCGTGGCAAACCGCATTCCTGAAAATGTAGAACAAGCCGTTCTTGATGCAATGTGGAAACCGCAATATAAACAAGTTATCGCTAAATAATTTTACGATTAATTTTACAGTCCGAGGGAAAGCTTTTATGTAAAGGCTAAAGTATACGGACATTAAGGATTTGGAGGAGAATATTTTGAGCTTCTTAGATATTTTAATCCTCCTGGCGCCGATCTTTTTCGTGATCGTGCTGGGATGGTTCGCAGGTCGCTTCGGAAGTTATGACGCGAAGTCAGCAAAAGGGGTAAGCACCTTAGTTACGAAGTACGCGCTTCCGGCGCATTTTATCGCAAGTATTTTAACCACTTCAAGAAGTGCGTTTTTATCACAGGTTCCTTTGATGATCGCTTTGATCATTGGGATTGTCGGATTCTTTATCGTCATTCTGTTAGTTTGCAAATTTATCTTCAAGTATGATTTAACGAATTCATCTGTATTTTCTTTAAACTCTGCACAGCCGACATTTGCATTTATGGGTATTCCGGTACTCGGAAGCTTATTCGGAGCAAACGAAGTAGCGATTCCTATCGCCGTTACGGGTATCGTGGTTAACGCCATCCTTGACCCGCTTGCGATCATTATCGCTACAGTCGGTGAGTCATCTAAGAAACAAGACAGCGAAAACGAGAACTTCTGGAAAATGACTGGTAAGTCTATTCTTCACGGTCTTTCCGAACCGCTTGCGGCTGCACCGCTTATCAGTATCATCCTGGTACTCTGCGGTGTAACACTCCCTGGCTTGGGTGAAAAAATGCTTGATCAGCTCGGAAGCACAACATCAGGTGTTGCACTCTTTGCCGTCGGTGTAACTGTCGGTATCCGCAACATCAAGCTCAGTCTGCCGGCTTTCGGTATCGCTTTGTTAAAAGTTGCCGTTCAGCCTGCGCTGATGTACTTGATCGCTCTTGCAGTCGGACTTCCGGCTGACCAGATCACGAAAGCGGTATTGCTCGTTGCATTCCCTGGATCTGCGGTAGCGGCGATGATTGCCACACGTTTCGAAAAACAAGAGGAAGAAACTGCGTCCGCGTTCGTGATCAGTGCGATTTTATCTCTGATCTCACTGCCGATCATCATTGCGCTGACTGCATAATGAAAAGCTCCCTGTTTCAGGGAGCTTTTTTGATTAGAATTGAAATTTAAAAGGCGAAAATCTCGTTTTTTTTCTGGGTTTCTTATGTTCTGAAGAAGCGGCTGTTTCTGAGAGGGGAGCTGTCTGGGCAAGTTCCTGGATGCGGGAGGCCAATGTCTGCAATTCGGTATTGAGGTCGTCAATTTCCCGTCTGTGCTGAAGAAGCTGATAAGACACCCCTTCATCCGCCTTTTGTTTCAGCTGGCGTTCCAGCTCCTCTATCCTTGAAAGCAGATGGTTCTCACCTTGTTTCTCTTTCGTGAGAATGTCCAGTTTGCGCTCCAGCTCTGCCAACCTTTGTTCAGCGCCGCCAGTGATTTTCGGACGCTGCAAAATGAAGCCCGTCCGTTTTTTCGGCTGCCGGGGCACTTGAACGTCCAGAAGGGCAGTGCCTTCAGAAATTTGCCGTTTGACCGATTTCAGCACATCAAGATCCTCAGGTGTAAAGGAATAATGTCCGAGCTCATTCCGTTCAGCCGGAAGATTCAGCTGCTTGACCCACCTTTGCACCGTTTTTGCGGAGACACCGAGCTCTTTCGCGGCCATGTTTGTATTCATGATCACATACCTCCTTTTTGCTAGGTATTCGACCATGAGGCGGCGTTCCCTTCACGTTAGACAAAACAAGAAGGAATTCGCCAAAGAAAGCGGCATTTCTTCAAAAAACGTTACGCTTCATACAATTCAAGCGGAAGCTTGTCGGGATCGAAGAAAAAGGTAAACCGTTTCCCCGTCAGCGGATCGGTTCTGATCGGTTCTGTGCCGACGCCCTTTTCCTTTAACTCCCTGACGGCTGCTTCAAGATCGTTTACGGTGAAGGCGAGATGCCGGAGACCCGCGGCTTCCGGTCTGGTCGGCCGTTCGGGCGGATCGGGAAAGGAAAACAATTCAATCGCATATGCGCCGTCCAGCGCCAGATCGAGTTTATAAGATTCCCGTTCCTTTCGGTATGTTTCTTTTATAATGCCGAAACCGAGTATCTCGGTGTAAAAAGCTTTCGACTTTTCATAATCAGAGCATATGATTGCTATATGGTGGATGGATTTCAGCATATCCGCCCCTCCTTTTTTGCTTCAGTATAACAGAGGCGAATTGCTTTTGACTGGCGATAAGCCCTATACTATAATGAGAATGTTACGCACAGGAAAACAGAGGTGAAGACCGTGTTAGACCGTTTACAGTCAATTGAACAACGATACGAAAAATTAAATGAGCTTTTAAGTGATCCGGAAGTGGTCAACGATCCGAAAAAGCTTAGAGAATATTCGAAAGAGCAATCTGATATACAAGAAACCGTTGAAGTCTATAGACAATACAGAGACGCATCAGAACAGCTTGCCGATGCGAAAGCGATGCTTGAGGAAAAGCTTGATGCCGATATGAGAGAAATGGTGAAGGAAGAAATCTCCGAACTGCAGGGAGAGACGGAAACCTTATCAGAGCGTTTGAAAGTGCTCCTCATCCCGAAAGACCCGAACGATGACAAAAACGTAATTATGGAGATCCGGGGAGCAGCGGGAGGAGAAGAAGCCGCGCTGTTTGCGGGAAATCTCTACAGAATGTACTCCCGTTACGCCGAGATCCAAGGCTGGAAGACTGAAGTCATGGAAGCAAACGTGACTGGAACGGGCGGTTACAAAGAAATCATCTTTATGATTACGGGAAAAGGCGCATACTCCAAGCTGAAGTATGAAAATGGCGCGCACCGCGTACAGCGTGTTCCGGAAACGGAATCAGGCGGCCGTATTCATACATCCACGGCGACGGTGGCGTGTCTTCCTGAAGCGGAAGAAGTAGAAGTGGACATCCACGAAAAAGACATCCGCGTCGATACATTCGCATCAAGCGGACCGGGCGGACAAAGCGTAAACACGACGATGTCGGCCGTACGCCTGACGCATTTACCGACCGGTGTCGTCGTATCCTGTCAGGATGAAAAATCTCAGATTAAAAACAAAGAAAAAGCGATGAAGGTGCTCCGCGCCAGAATCTATGACAAATTCCAGCAGGAAGCTCAGGCTGAATATGATCAGACCCGTAAATCAGCCGTCGGATCAGGCGACCGTTCCGAGCGTATCCGCACATACAATTTCCCGCAAAACCGTGTGACGGATCACCGCATCGGCCTGACGATTCAAAAGCTGGATCAAATCCTGGAAGGCAAGCTTGATGAAGTGGTTGAAGCGTTAATCGTAGAAGACCAGTCAAGCAAGCTCCAGCAGGCGGAAAATTAAGATGAAGACCGTTTTTGAAGCCCTAAGCTGGGCTTCTTCTTATTTAACCGAAGCGGGAAGAGAAAAAAACGCGGCCGAGCTGCTGCTGTTAAATGATATCGGAATGGATCGGAGCAAGCTTCTCGCAAGTCTGCAGGAGCCCGTCGGCGAGGACGAGCTTTACCGATTCAGACGGCATGTGGAAATGCATAAAGAAGGCGTTCCGATTCAATATATTATCGGGAAAGAACAGTTTTACGGCAGGGAATTTTTTGTGAATGACGATGTTCTCATTCCGCGTCCGGAAACGGAAGAAGTTGTGTTTCATCTGCTGGACAGACAGAAGCGGATATTTTCCGGGGCGGAACGACTGAACGTCATTGATATCGGTACGGGGAGCGGAGCTATTGCGGTGACGCTTGCGCTTGAATGCGGACATTTTTCAGTATCGGCTTCGGATATTTCAAAAGAAGCGCTGCAGGTGGCGGAAAGAAATGCGCAAAACCTCGGAGTGGACGTGTGCTTTTTGCAGGGAGATCTGTTAACTCCTTTTATTTCATCAGGAAAAAAAGCGGATATTATTGTTTCCAATCCGCCGTATATTTCTGAAGAAGAAATGGCGGATTTGTCGGATATCGTCCGTTTCCATGAGCCGCTTCATGCTCTTACGGACGGCGGTGACGGTTTGAAATTCTACAAGCGGTTTATGGAGGAGCTGCCTCTTGTCATGAAAGATAAAGCGCTTGTCGTCTTTGAAATCGGATATAATCAGGGAAAAGCCGTGAAAGACCTGTTCCGTCATTCCTTTCCGAATGCGGAAGTGGAAGTCGTACAGGACATCAACGGAAAAGACAGAACCGTATCCGCGGTCATCACATCATGAAAAAAGCCCGCCGGTGACGCACACGGCGGGCTTTTGTTACAATGGAAAGAAAATGAAAGGGGCATCCGCCTTGAAAAAAGCGTTCGCCTTCGGATGTATACTCGCCGCCGCAGCTTATGCGGCTGGATTTGTCCTGCCGTTTGGCTTTGACATCATTTTCGGCGCCGTTACGGCTGTTCTTATCGTCGCAGCGGTCATCGTTTCCGGGCTGGCCGTAAGCGGAGCGGAGCAGCGGGCCAATTATCATTCTGAAACAGAAGAAGGACGGCACGCCCGTTTAAAGATGGCCGCCGTTTTCTTTTGCGCCGCTCTCCCTTCAGCCGGCTGTCTGCTGATTACGCTTCTGTAGCCGGATTTTGTCTTTGCAGCAATACGGAATCCCATACCCAATAGACGACGGCTGTTAAAACCGCAAAGATATAAAAGGCTGAATTAGAAAACAGAGATTGGCCTGACGGCTGCAAAAGACCGAAGATGATCCCGTTTGCAATGAACGACACCCCCAAATAATAAAGAAAATACAGCGGATGAAATCTCTTCGGCTTTTTATTCAGAAAGTATTGAAGCGGCAGCGCAAAAATCAAATAAGGAAACAAAAAATAAAACGCCATCGAAATGAAAGCCGCGATAATGAATTGATGAACATACAAAATAGAATAAATGACAGACATACATGCCGCCGACAGCAGCACGGTGTAATTATATTTCATCTGAAAACCTCCTATCAAAATAATATCGTACCATATTTTGAATCTGTCAATGCAGATTATCAGCTTGCTAGATTTTTTTCTTCCCGCCGGTTTAAACCTTTTCCGTCATGTCCATAATGGGACTAGATAAAAAAGCACGGAGAGGAACGGTGGGGACCGATGAAACAGACAATGATGATCTGCATATATATTTTTCTTTTATTATCAGGAGCGCTTGCGGGTTTGACAAAAGAAGAAACGGCGCGGGCATCAGCCGATGAGCCCGTCGTCATACCGGATGAAGCGATCCGGCTCAGGATTTTGGCCAACAGTGATAACGATGAGGATCAAAAGCTCAAGCGCCAGATCAGAGATGCTGTAAACAAGCAAATCACGGACTGGGTGAAAGATATCACTTCCATTGAAGAAGCGCGGCGGCTCATTCGTTCGAAGCTTCCTGAAATTAAAGAAATCGCCAAACAAACGATGAAAGAAAAGGGTGCGCATCAATCCGTTTCAGTTCAATTCAATAAAATTTCGTTTCCGACAAAGCTGTACGGCAATATGGTCTATCCGGCCGGAAAATATGAAGCCATTTTAATTACACTCGGCAATGGCGAGGGCGCCAACTGGTGGTGCGTCTTGTTTCCGCCGCTGTGCTTCCTTGATTTCTCAAACGGCGAAGCGGTGAAAGATCAGGAAGACGGCGGACAGAAGCAGGAAGAAACGCAGAAACAGACAGAAAAAGTGCTGGATGACGTAAAAGCAAAGGCTGATAAAGCGAAGAAAGAAAATAAAGATGACGATGATACCGAAGTGAAGTTTTTCCTCGTCGATTGGATTTCAGATCTATTTTCCTGAAGCAAAAGGCATAAATCCGGATTCGATTCATAGATTGGAAGAAAGCGTTGATCGAAACGGAGGGAAATATATGTTTTATCAGCTGAGAGTGGCAAGAGATCAAGATACGGAGGCGCTGGAGGCCTTTTTGAAAAAGTCTGATACGGCACATGCGGAAATCGATCAGCAGATCAGCCGGTTTATCGTGCTGGAAGACAGCGAAAAAAAGATTGCCGCCTGTCTCGGGATCGAAAAATTCAGCGGCGGAAAAGGGCTTCTCCGTTCACTCGTCATGTCGGACAGGCTGAATCAAAGCCATATCGTTACGCTGTTTCAAAGTATGGATGTGCTGTGCAAAAAACATGAGATTCAAGATGTCTACTTAGTCGCCAATCAGCCCTCATCTGCTGAGTTTCTGAATGTGATGGGATTTGAAGCGTGCGCCGATGCGCCTGATGAACTGTATACGTCCGAACATTTCCGCAACTCGTTATGCACAGAAGGTTCGTTTTTAATGATGAAAACCTCTGCCTGATCTAACTTATACACAAGGTTATCCACTTATTAAAAAGTGTTGTCCACAGTTTGTGGATAACACTTGTTTTATTAAAGGACATCTTTTATACTTTCAAAAGGAATACACGAGAGAAAATAAAGTTTTACCGCTTTAAAATAAGGAGTTTGGTTATACATGAAAACAAGAAGATGGTTTGTGGATTGTTCCGCAGAATTATCCACAACCGATCCCCAGATTACACAAGCCGCGGAATTGCTCCGGCAGAATGAGGTTGTGGCTTTTCCGACAGAAACCGTTTACGGACTGGGCGCTAACGCTGAAAATACGGAAGCCGTAACGAAAATATATGAGGCGAAAGGAAGGCCGAGCGATAACCCGCTGATTGTGCATATATCCCATATCAGCCAGCTTGATCGTTTTATCAGCCATATTCCTGAGACGGCGAAAAAGCTTATGGAGCTATTCTGGCCGGGGGCGCTGACCCTTGTCCTGCCGTGTAAGCCCGGTGCGCTGTCACCCCGTGTCACCGCGGGACTTGAGACGGTAGCGGTCAGAATGCCTGATCATCCGGCAGCATTAGCCCTCATCAGCTCGGCCGGACTGCCGATCGCCGCGCCGAGCGCCAATTTATCAGGAAAACCGAGCCCGACAAAGGCCGAGCATGTAGCTCATGATTTAAACGGCCGTATTGCCGGTATTGTGGACGGCGGCGCGACGGGAATCGGAGTGGAATCAACCGTTCTGTCCTGTACGGGGAAACAGCCCGTGCTGCTTCGTCCGGGAGGCGTGACAAAAGAGCAGATTGAATCCGCCGCCGGTCCGGTTCTTGTGGATAAAGGGCTGACCGAAGAAGATGAGGTTCCTATTTCTCCCGGTATGAAATATACACATTACGCGCCTTCTGCGCCGATGGCTATTGCCGACGGCGGCGCCCGGAGAATTCAAGAACTGGCAGACGCATATAAAAGCCGGGGAAAACGAATCGGCATTTTGACAACAGAAGAGAACGCCGGTAGTTACCAGGCTGATTATATCAAGGTCTGCGGCAGACGCGCCGACCTTGAAACAGTGGCGTCCGCCTTATACGATGCGCTCCGCAGCTTTGATGAAGCGGAAGTGGATATGATTATTTCTGAGTCCTTTCCGGATACCGGAGTGGGGCTCGCCGTTATGAACAGGCTGATGAAAGCCGCAGGCGGCACCGTTATCCATTAACTTGTTCTACCCCTTATCGGACATGCATAAGCTAAACAAGCGGGCACGTCCAAGGGGGTTTTTATTCATGTCGAATCTATTCATCGGGGAACTTGTCTCCTTAAGCATCATGGCATTTGCTTTGGGGACGGATGCCTTTTCCGTCGGGCTCGGAATGGGGATGATTCAGCTGAAGAAAAAACAGATTTTTCATATAGGGGTTGTCATCGGGCTGTTTCATGTCATGATGCCGCTGGCGGGAATGGCGGCCGGGCATCTGCTGTCCGGTTTTCTGGGGATGCTCGCCGTTTACATCGGCGGATCTCTTCTTTTCATTTTAGGGGTGCAGATGATGATCGCCGCGTTTAAACAATCGGACGGGCCGCTCATATCTCCGGCAGGCTCGGGACTGTTGCTGTTTGCGGTCGGTGTCAGTCTGGACAGCTTTTCTGTCGGGCTCAGTCTCGGGATGAACGGCTCCAATCCGTTTCTGGCCGTTACGCTGTTCGGGGTCTTCAGCACCGTTTTAACATGGGCGGGCCTTTTGGCGGGAAGAAAGGTGCAGTCGTGGCTCGGCTCCTACAGCGAAGCGCTTGGCGGAGCCATTTTGATCGGATTCGGGCTGAAACTGCTTTTACCGATATAAGATACGTAAAAAAAGAAACGAAGATGCCGTTTCTTTTTTCTTCATTTATAATAGGCAGTAAGAGGTGACGGACATGAAAATAATCTTTGTTTGTACAGGCAATACGTGCCGCAGTCCCATGGCTGAGGCTCTTTTTAAATCCATAGCAGAAACGAAAGGGCTGGATGTCAGCGTAAGCTCGGCCGGCGTATTCGCGTCTCCGCACGGAAAAGCGTCGGCTCATGCCGTAGAAGCGCTGTTTGAAAAACGGATCGCCCTCAATCACAGTTCATCTCCCTTATCGGAAGAACATATCGAGACGGCCGATCTGGTGCTGGCGATGACCGAACAGCATAAACAGCTGATTGAAGGCCGATATCAAAACAGTCAGGGCAAAGTCTTTACCATTAAAGAATACGTAACGGGGGAAAACGGCGATATCTCTGACCCGTTCGGCGGTCCGCTTGATGTTTATAAACAGACGCGGGACGAACTGGAGGAGCTGCTGACTCTTTTGGCTGATCAATTGCTTGACGGGAAAAGCAAGTAATCTGTCAGAAAATCTGCAAACAGGTCATTTGCAAAACGAATGTGAAAGAGTAGAATGAAATCAACGGATTTCGTAATAAAAAGGACAAGCACACTGGGCTGTCTTCGCCCAGCCACACCTAGGAGGTAAATGAATGAAAGTAGCTATTGCGTCAGATCACGGCGGCGTCCATATCCGCGAAGAAATAAAAAGTCTTTTGGATGAATTGCAGATTGAATACATTGATATGGGCTGTGAATGCGGCGCCGGCTCTGTCGATTATTCAGACTACGCTTTTCCGGTAGCGGAAAAAGTGGTGAACGGCGAAGCTGACAGGGGAATTTTAATTTGCGGCACAGGCATCGGCATGAGCATCTCCGCAAATAAGGTAAAGGGCATACGCTGTGCGCTTGCCCATGACACCTTCAGCGCAAAAGCGACGCGTGAACACAATGACACGAATGTTCTTGCGATGGGCGAACGCGTCATCGGCCCGGGGCTGGCGCGCGAAATCGCAAAAGTCTGGCTGACGACTGAATTTACGGGCGGCCGCCACGAACGGCGGATCGGCAAAATCGCAGATTACGAAGAAAAAAATCTGTAAGAGGTGCTGGACAATGGAAGAGATGAAGCAAAAATGGACGGACATGCTGACTGAGTTTCAAGAGCAGGCAGGACTGACGGACGGCAGTCTGCTGGTGATCGGGTGCAGTACAAGTGAAGCCGCCGGAAGCCGGATCGGCACCGCCGGGAGCGGGGATTGGGCTGAATTGATATACAGCGGACTTAACCGGTTTAAGGAAAAAACGGGTGTGCATCTTGCTTTTCAATGCTGCGAGCATTTAAACAGGGCGCTTGTCATTGAAGCGGAAACGGCCGAGCGGTTCAGGCTCCCCATTGTTTCAGCCGTCCCCGTCCCGAAAGCGGGCGGAGCGATGGCCTCTTATGCATACCGGCAGATGCGTTCTCCAGTGCTCGCTGAATCGATTCAGGCTGACGCCGGGATTGACATCGGTGATACGTTCATCGGCATGCATCTGAAACCCGTTGCCGTCCCTGTCCGGATATCGAGCCGTGAGCTTGGAGAAGCACATGTGACGATGGCCCGGACAAGACCGAAGCTGATAGGCGGAATTCGCGCCGTTTATGAATGCGAATGATGAAAATGCTTTTCCTGTATAATGTTCGTGTTTTCTAATTAAATTTTGTGATTTTTTTAAATAAGCTGTTACATTCACCTGAAAAACCATGTACAATAAGGGTGGTAAAAATAAAGAACAGGAAACGGATAGGAGAGGATCTCGCTGATGAAACATTTACCTGTACAAGATAAACAAGTGTTTAACGCCATCAAAGATGAGCGTAAGCGTCAACAGACTAAGATCGAATTAATTGCTTCTGAAAACTTCGTGACGGAAGCGGTAATGGAAGCGCAAGGCTCTGTTTTAACAAACAAATATGCTGAAGGCTACCCCGGCAAACGCTACTACGGCGGCTGTGAGCATGTTGATGTCGTTGAGGACATCGCCCGCGACCGCGCGAAAGAGATTTTCGGAGCTGAGCATGTAAACGTTCAGCCGCACTCAGGCGCTCAGGCGAACATGGCTGTTTACTTCACGATTTTAGAGCACGGCGACACGGTGCTCGGGATGAACCTCTCCCACGGCGGCCACTTAACACACGGAAGCCCGGTTAATTTCAGCGGCGTTCAATACAACTTTGTAGAATACGGTGTCGATAAAGACACGCAATATATAGATTATGAAGATGTGCGTGAAAAAGCGCTGGCGCATAAGCCGAAACTCATCGTAGCCGGAGCGAGCGCATACCCCCGCACGATCGACTTTAAAAAATTCCGCGAAATCGCTGATGAAGTCGGCGCTTACTTCATGGTAGACATGGCGCATATCGCGGGTCTTGTCGCAGCCGGTCTTCATCCGAATCCGGTTCCTTACGCTGACTTTGTAACGACAACGACTCACAAAACACTTCGCGGCCCCCGCGGAGGAATGATCCTTTGCCGTGAAGAGTTCGGCAAAAAGATTGATAAATCCATTTTCCCGGGAATCCAAGGCGGACCGCTTATGCATGTCATCGCGGCCAAAGCCGTATCTTTCGGAGAAGTGCTTGAAGATGATTTCAAAACATATGCGCAAAACGTCATCTCGAACGCGAAGCGCCTGGCTGAGTCTCTGAACAAAGAGGGCATTCAGCTCGTATCAGGCGGAACGGATAACCACCTTGTGCTTGTCGACCTCCGTTCTCTCGGACTGACCGGAAAAGTCGCTGAACACGTTCTTGATGAAATCGGCATTACATCTAATAAAAACGCGATCCCTTACGATCCGGAAAAACCGTTCGTCACAAGCGGAATCCGTCTCGGTACGGCAGCTGTGACAAGCCGCGGCTTTGACGGTGACGCGCTTGAAGAAGTCGGCGCCATCATCGGCCTCGCGCTGAAAAATCATGAAGACGAAGCAAAACTTGAAGAAGCGAGACAGCGCGTATCTGCCTTGACTGAAAAGTTTCCTTTATATAAAGAACTGGACTATTAATAAGGAAGAAACCCGCCGGAACCTTAATCCGGCGGGTTTTTTTATGATTTTCTTGAAACTGTTTGTCTTTTTCTGTAGAATCAATAGAAGTGTGAAAAAGTCACTCGGACAACAAAAAAGGAGCTGAACACAGTATGGGAAAGGTTTACGTATTTGATCATCCTTTAATCCAGCATAAGCTGACATATATTCGGAATGAAAATACAGGCACAAAGGATTTCAGAGACCTTGTGGACGAAGTCGCATCACTGATGGCGTTTGAAATTACACGTGATCTTCCTCTTAAAGAAGTGGAAGTGAAAACACCTGTTCAAACAGCGACATCCAAAGTGATTTCAGGGAAGAAACTCGGTATCGTGCCGATCCTGAGAGCGGGTCTCGGAATGGTTGACGGCATGCTGAAATTAATCCCGGCCGCTAAAGTGGGACATGTCGGATTATACCGTGATCCGGAAACCTTAAAACCGGTGGAATACTATGTCAAGCTTCCTTCTGATGTAGAAGAACGCGAATTTATTGTCGTGGATCCGATGCTTGCTACGGGAGGCTCTGCGGTGGAAGCGATCAACAGCCTGAAAAAGCGCGGCGCGAGAAACATTCGTTTTATGTGTCTTGTAGCGGCTCCGGAAGGCGTGGAAGAGCTGCAGAAACATCATTCTGACGTTGATATTTATATCGCCGCCCTTGATGAAAAACTGAATGAAAAAGGCTATATCGTTCCGGGCCTCGGTGACGCGGGTGACAGACTGTACGGAACCAAATAAATCGGAAAACCTCATTCAGGGGGTTTTCTTTTTTTATCCAGATATTTGCTGAATGAGCAGAGTTCATACATTTATAGGTGAATTTGTGAACATTCTGTGTATGCTTCCGGTATAAAAAGTTTTTTAACTTTAAACAGATTGACACATGTTAGGGGCTATTGTATGCTAAACGAGGGTATTATGAGAAGGTTTTCATTCCTTTCATTTCTAGTATCCATCCTCATTTTAAATCCTCCAAAAAAACCCGTTATATGAGGATTTATCTAAGCGAATGAAACAGCATCCCGTGGCATCAGGAGGATGAGTGGTTTTTTCGAACAGGCCGTTTTGCGGACAAAAAAGGCCTTCTGCAAGGGTTAACCGCATGTTTTGCCGTATCCAGGAATTATATTACATTTTCATCAGGAGACAGATAGTTGATGGACGATCCCAATCTTACATTCAGCAGACAACGGAGATATGTATTTGTAATCTTAGCAATCTATTTGCTGGGATATGGTCTTACGGCGTATAAAACTGTTTTTTTAGGCCTCTTTTTGGGAACTGTTTTCAGTTTGTTTAATTTGTGGCTCTTGACCAGAAGAATGAATGCTTTTGACAAGGCCGTGGCGAAAGGAAAGTCCATACGATCACTCGGGAGCGCAGCGCGTTGGTGCAATGCGATACTTGCGATGGCTGTCGCCTTTAAATATCCCGATAAAGTCAGTGTGGCAAGTGTGATTATTGGATTAATGACAATTTATCCCGTCATTATGATAGATTCCATTATTCAGCTCAAACGTTCATCAATGGAAGAGAGGTGAAAACCCATTGAATCACGATTACAGAACTATTGATTTGTTTGGTCTTACTTTTAATCTGACAAACATTCTGATGATTACTGTGGCAAGTGTGATTGTGCTGCTGATTGCGATTCTTACTACAAGAACGCTGTCCATCCGTCCGGGAAAAGCCCAGAACTTCATGGAATGGATTGTTGATTTTGTCCGCAATATTATAGGCAGTACAATGGATTTAAAAACAGGGGCTAACTTCTTGGCGCTTGGTGTAACCTTGCTGATGTACATATTTGTATCAAATATGCTAGGGCTGCCGTTTTCTGTAACGGTCGGACACGAGCTTTGGTGGAAATCACCGACGGCCGATCCGGCTATTACTCTGACTCTAGCCGTTATGGTTGTGTCGTTAACGCACTATTACGGCGTGAAGATGAAAGGTTTGAAGGAATACTCTAAGGATTACCTCAGACCGGTTCCGCTTATGTTCCCGATGAAGATCATTGAGGAGTTTGCGAATACGCTGACACTCGGACTTCGTCTTTACGGTAACATTTTCGCCGGGGAAATTCTTCTTGGCCTGCTTGCGAATCTGGCGACGAATTTCTACTCAAACAGTTTCTTTCTCGGTTTGGTCGGCACAGTCGGAGCCATTATTCCGATGCTTGCATGGCAGGCATTCAGCTTGTTCATCGGTACCATCCAGGCATTTATCTTTACGATGCTGACGATGGTGTACATGTCACACAAAATCAGTCATGATCATTAAAATCATATATCCATTCGGATAACATTTTAAAGGAGGAACTTTTTCATGAATTTAATAGCAGCTGCAATTGCAATCGGTTTAGGCGCACTTGGTGCAGGTATTGGTAACGGTCTGATCGTTTCACGTACGGTAGAGGGAATCGCCCGTCAGCCGGAAGCAGGAAAAGAACTTAGAACTCTTATGTTCATGGGTATCGCATTGGTTGAGGCCCTTCCGATTATCGCTGTCGTTATCGCGTTCTTAGCGTTCTTTGGCTAAGCAAAAAAGCCTTATATGAACTAAAAATGGCGAAGATCACTCTAAGAGAACCTTCGCCATTGCTTTATGTCTGATAAGCAGGCCGTCCCGAAACGGCTTTTTATCAGCAGAGAAAACCTGCAGAAGGGAGTTGCCGTAGTAGATGTCTCAATTACCTCTTGAATTAGGACTGTCGTTTAACGGCGGAGATATCCTATTCCAATTGTTAGCTATGTTAGTTTTATTAGCGCTTCTCAAGAAATTCGCTCTGGGACCGCTATTAAATATAATGAAACAGCGTGAAGATCATATCGCCGGCGAAATTACGTCCGCTGAAGAAAGAAATAAAGAAGCGCAGAAGCTGATTGAAGAGCAGCGCGTTCTTTTAAAAGAAGCGAAACAGGAATCACAATCACTCATTGAAAATGCGAAAAAACTGGGTGAAAAGCAGAAGGAAGACATTATCCAGGCTGCACGCGCCGAGTCTGAAAGATTGAAAGAAGCGGCGAGAACCGAAATTGTCAAAGAAAAAGAACAAGCGGTTTCCGCACTTCGCGAGCAAGTCGCATCACTTTCTGTCTTAATCGCATCGAAAGTGATTGAAAAAGAGCTTGATGAACAAGCCCAGGAACAACTGATTCAGGACTATCTTAAAGAGGTAGGAGAAAGCCGATGAGTGGATCTGCTGTCTCTAAACGATACGCGTCAGCGCTTTTCGACATTGCCGTTGAGACTTCTCAAATCAATGAAATCGAAGAAGAGCTTACCGTACTAAAAGAAGTGTTCCGGAACGAAGCCGGATTACAGGAAGTGTTAAGCCATCCGAAGGTATCGGCCGCTAAGAAAAAAGAGCTGATTCAGCAATCGTTCGGCGCACTGTCTGAGTCTGTGCTGCATACGATTTTTCTTCTGATTGACCGCCGCCGGTCTTCGATTGTGCCTGATCTCACAGACGAGTTTATCAAACTTGCCAATCAGGCCCGTCAGACAGAGGACGCGGTTGTTTATTCAGTAAAACCGCTGTCAGAAGCGGAAATGTTATCATTGTCTCAAGTGTTTGCAAAAAAAGCCGGAATCGCTTCGCTCAGAATCAGAAATGAAGTGCAGACGGATTTAATAGGCGGCATTAAAGTCCGCATTGGAAACCGGATTTATGACGGAAGCGTAAGCGGAAAGCTTGAGCGCATGGAACGTCAACTTGCCGGAGGAAATCGATAGAAGGGGTGAAACCTAAGTGAGCATCAAAGCTGAAGAGATTAGCACGCTGATAAAGCAGCAAATTCAAAATTACCAATCTGAAATTGAAGTTCATGACGTAGGTACAGTCATCCAAGTCGGAGACGGTATTGCGCGTGTACACGGCCTTGACAATTGTATGGCCGGTGAACTTGTTGAGTTTTCAAACGGCGTTTTGGGTATGGCTCAAAACCTTGAAGAATCCAACGTAGGTATCGTTATCTTAGGACCTTACAGAGATATCCGCGAAGGTGATGAGGTCAAAAGAACGGGCCGCATCATGGAAGTTCCTGTAGGTGAAGAATTAATCGGACGTATCGTCAACCCGCTCGGACAGCCGGTAGACGGACTGGGTCCGATTCTGACAAGCAAAACACGTCCGATCGAAAGCCAGGCTCCAGGCGTAATGGACCGTAAATCGGTACATGAGCCGCTGCAAACGGGTATCAAAGCGATCGACGCGTTAATTCCGATCGGCCGCGGACAGCGTGAGCTGATTATCGGGGACCGTCAGACAGGTAAAACATCTGTTGCGATTGATACAATCTTAAACCAAAAAGATCAAGACATGATCTGTGTGTACGTAGCGATCGGCCAAAAAGAATCTACAGTGCGCGGCGTGGTGGAAACACTTCGTAAGCATGGCGCGCTTGATTACACGATTGTCGTGACGGCGTCCGCTTCACAGCCGGCTCCGCTTCTTTACCTTGCACCGTATGCAGGGGTGACAATGGGTGAAGAATTCATGTACAACGGCAAGCACGTTCTCGTCGTATATGATGATTTATCCAAACAAGCAGCCGCTTACCGTGAGCTGTCATTGCTTCTTCGCCGTCCGCCGGGCCGTGAAGCATTCCCTGGGGATGTATTCTATCTTCACTCCCGTCTGCTTGAGCGCGCAGCCAAGCTGAGTGACGCTAAAGGCGCAGGATCAATTACGGCGCTGCCGTTCGTCGAAACACAAGCAGGAGATATCTCCGCTTATATTCCGACAAACGTCATTTCCATTACTGACGGACAGATTTTCCTTCAATCCGACCTATTCTTCTCAGGCGTGCGTCCTGCGATCAATGCCGGATTATCCGTATCCCGTGTCGGCGGGTCAGCCCAAATCAAAGCGATGAAAAAGGTAGCGGGAACATTGCGTCTTGACCTTGCTTCATACCGTGAACTTGAAGCATTCGCCCAATTCGGATCTGATCTTGACCAGGCGACTCAGGCGAAACTGAACCGCGGTGCGCGTACAGTTGAAGTGCTGAAACAAGACTTGAATAAGCCGCTTCCGGTTGAAAAACAGGTAGCCATTCTTTATGCGCTGACAAAAGGATATCTTGATGATATTCCGGTTGCGGATATCAGACGTTTTGAAGAAGAGTACTACATGTACCTTGATCAAAACCATAAAGATCTGCTTGACGGCATTGCGAAAACAGGAAACCTTCCTGCTGATGAAGACTTCAAAGCTGCAATCGAAGGCTTCAAACGCACATTTGCACCAAGCAACTAACCCTTAGAAGATGAGAGAAAAAGGTTCTCTTTTTCTCTCTTTTTACGCAAATGAAGAATAAAGGTGGTGAAATCTTTGGCCTCATTACGCGATATTAAGTCAAGGATCACGTCAACGAAAAAAACAAGCCAGATTACAAAAGCCATGCAGATGGTATCCGCTGCGAAGCTGAACCGTGCGGAAACCAACGCGAAGTCATTTGCTCCGTATATGGATAAGATCCAGGAGGTTGTGTTTAACGTCGGAAAAGGCGCGAAAAACGCGAAACACCCGATGCTTGTCTCAAGAGAAGTGAAAAAGACGGCGTATCTCGTCATTACGTCTGACCGCGGGCTTGCGGGTGCGTTTAACAGTTCGGTTTTGCGAAACGCTTACCGCACCATTCAAGAACGCCATCAGTCTAAAGATGAATACACGGTGATTGCAATCGGCAGAGTCGGCCGCGATTTCTTCAAAAAACGGGAGATGCCGATTTTGTCTGAGTTAGTGGGGCTTGGCGACGAGGTCACTTTTGCTCAGATTAAAGATTTGACCCGTCAGACGGTTCAAATGTTTATCGACGGCGCATTTGATGAACTGCATTTGGTGTATAACCATTTCGTCAGTGCGATTTCACAGGAAGTGACGGAGAAAAAAGTGCTGCCTTTAACGGATTTCGGAACGAGCGGCGGGAAGCGCACGGCTTCTTACGAGTTCGAACCGGATGAAGAAGAGGTGCTCGAAGTGCTGCTTCCTCAATATGCGGAAAGCTTAATTTACGGCGCGCTTCTTGACAGTAAAGCAAGTGAACACGCTGCGAGAATGACAGCAATGAAAAATGCGACTGATAATGCGAAAGAACTCATTGATTCACTTTCGCTTTCATATAACCGCGCGCGTCAAGCGGCGATTACACAAGAAATTACCGAAATTGTCGGCGGTGCAGCCGCTTTAGAATAGAAAGATTTTGTCAGGAGGGATAGCGATGAAGAAAGGACGCGTAAGTCAGGTGCTTGGACCGGTTGTCGACGTACGTTTCGAGGACGGCCACTTGCCTGCGATTTATAATGCGATTAAAGTTTCACAGCCAGCTACAGGCGAAAATGAAGTAGGCATCGACCTAACGCTAGAGGTTGCTCTTCATTTAGGCGATGATACAGTCCGTACAATTGCCATGGCATCTACGGACGGAATTCAGCGCGGAATGGAAGCCGTTGATACAGGTGCGCCGATTTCCGTTCCTGTCGGTGATGTGACTCTCGGACGCGTATTTAACGTACTGGGAGATAAAATTGATTTAAATGAACCGCTGCCTGCGGATGCTCAAAAGGACCCGATCCACAGATCAGCTCCTTCATTCGATGAGCTTTCAACTGAAGTTGAAATTCTTGAAACTGGAATTAAGGTTGTTGACCTGCTCGCTCCTTACATCAAGGGCGGTAAAATCGGATTGTTCGGCGGCGCCGGCGTAGGTAAAACCGTATTAATCCAGGAATTAATCAACAACATCGCGCAAGAGCACGGCGGTATTTCCGTATTCGCCGGTGTAGGAGAGCGTACTCGTGAAGGGAACGACCTTTTCTACGAAATGAGCGATTCAGGCGTTATCAAGAAAACAGCCATGGTCTTCGGACAAATGAACGAGCCGCCGGGCGCACGTATGCGTGTAGCACTGACGGGTCTTACAATGGCTGAGCATTTCCGTGATAAACAAGGACAGGACGTACTGTTCTTTATCGATAACATTTTCCGTTTCACACAAGCGGGTTCAGAGGTTTCCGCGCTTCTCGGCCGTATGCCTTCTGCGGTTGGTTATCAGCCGACGCTTGCGACAGAAATGGGTCAGCTTCAAGAGCGTATTACGTCTACAAACGTTGGTTCAGTTACATCTATCCAGGCGATCTACGTGCCTGCCGATGACTACACTGACCCGGCGCCGGCGACAACGTTCGCTCACTTGGATGCAACGACTAACCTTGAGCGTAAATTAACTGAAATGGGTATCTACCCTGCGGTTGATCCGCTGGCTTCCACTTCCCGCGCGCTTGCTCCGGAAATTGTCGGAGAAGAGCATTATGCGGTGGCGCGTGAAGTCCAGTCAACGCTTCAGCGTTACAAAGAACTTCAGGATATTATCGCGATTCTTGGTATGGACGAATTAGGTGAAGAAGACAAGCTTGTCGTTCACCGCGCACGCCGTATCCAGTTCTTCCTTTCTCAAAACTTCCACGTAGCTGAGCAGTTTACGGGACAAAAGGGTTCTTACGTGCCTGTTAAAGAAACGGTACGAGGCTTTAAAGAAATCCTTTCCGGTAAATATGACCATCTTCCGGAAGATGCATTCCGTCTTGTGGGACGCATTGAAGAAGTCATTGAGAATGCAAAAGAGATGGGTGTAGAAGTTTAATCTGGTCCTAGGAGGGTAAAAGCATGAAGACCGTTAAAGTCAATATCGTTACTCCCGACGGCCCAGTATATGATGCTGATATTGAA
Source organism: Bacillus sp. MT(2024) (assembly GCF_036362845.1). Classification (NCBI taxonomy): domain Bacteria; kingdom Bacillati; phylum Bacillota; class Bacilli; order Caryophanales; family Bacillaceae; genus Bacillus; species Bacillus sp. MT(2024). The sequence continues at coordinate 3,617,446 of NZ_CP143632.1, read as the reverse complement.
ATGGTGAGTGTAAGAGCCGAGAGCGGTGATCTCGGTATCCTGCCTGGCCATATTCCGACCGTGGCTCCGCTTAAAATCGGCGCTGTCCGCCTTAAAAAAGACGGGCAGACCGAATTGGCGGCTGTCAGCGGCGGATTTTTAGAAGTCCGTCCTGATCAGGTCACTATCCTTGCACAAGCTGCTGAAACAGCGGAAAGCATTGATAAAGAGCGCGCCCTTGCTGCGAAAAAGCGGGCGGAAGACCGTTTGAACAAACGATCAGATGATACTGACATTCGTCGGGCTGAGCTTGCGTTACAGCGGGCTGTAAACAGATTGGATGTTGCAGGAAACTAAAAAAGAATCCTTCTCGGCTGTCTGAGAAGGATTCTTTTTCTATATTAACGCATAAGAGATTCATAGACGCCGATAAGCGGATGATCCTCTTCTTTTTGCAGATATAAATGTTCGCAGCAGTTGTCGGTGTGCCACGTTTTGTTTCCTCTCCGCACACCCGTCGTATAAGCGCCGTCCGTATACGGATAAGGTTTGACGACCCATTCGGCATCGTCATGATGTCTGATGGCGCAATCGATGACATACACACTGAGCATTTTCTCAAATTCGTCAATCGGCAGGTTCCAATCCGCCAAAAGCAGCTCTTTTATGCTGCGGAAGTAAAGAGCTTCCACTGCCAGCAGGCTGCCGGGTGAATAATCAAGAGAAATGTTGAAAAACTGACATAATTCTTTCAGTTCCTCTGTTTGAGACTGTCTATAATCATAGTAGAATGCTATCGCTTCCCACTCGTGGTCAAATACGGGAAGTGTTTCTCCATACTGCTTTTCCGGATGAAAAAAGGAATGATTCATATTCCCATCTCCTTTCCAAAAAAGTATATCATGCCGGAGAACGGACATTTAAGCGGGGATTGCCCCTAATTTTGGATAAAAATTCTGATGTAAAAATGATCATCTTTCTCTCTTCTTCTTATATAATAAGAGAGGATATGAGGGGCGGAAAAAATGAAAGGAGATGGAATTTGTGAATGTATTGGGGCAGCAGGCCGCAATCAGCATCCTGGTTCACCTGGTATGCATTGCGGTGACATGGTGGGCGCTTCAGGCCGTCAACTTTGATCCGCTGATCCGAAAAGGAAAAATAGTGCAGGCGAGGCTGCTGATCATTCTTCTTACCATTGCGATCGGTACGGCAGTCGCCAACTTCTTTTTAGATTATCTTACCTATTCGAAACAGCTTCCATACTTATTTTAAGATGTTTCGTCTGTTGAAATGAAGGGAATCGCTGGGTGAGAAACCAATTTTTCTTCACCCGCTTGGCGAGTTTTGACGAAGTTTTCCATGTATTGCTTTCCCCGGCTCCGGCAAAAATGGGAGTAAGGGGGAGAGATCGATATGAAGAAAAAAAGAGCAGGCCGCATCATCTTGTTTTTTGTTTTTTTAAGCGCCTTAATAGCGGTATTTCATTCCATTCATGCAAGTGAGCTGTCTCCGCTTGCCCAGATTGCCGAAGGAATGGAGCGGCAGCAGGTCACTGTGGATGAATGGACGCTTCATGCGAAAAAAAATCTGAACCTGTCACTGAGTGAATTTGATGACAAGGTAAAAGAACTGAAGACGCAGTATCCGCAATATCATTGGGAATCCGCGCGGGAAGATAAAATCGTAAAGGCCGTCGGCACGTATTCTGACAAAAAAAATCACACAACTTTTAAACTGCAGCTCGTCACTACCCTCAAAAACCAGAACCCAACTTCGTATTTATTATATGAGCAAATGAGCCCGGAGCAACCGGAAAACTGGAATGATACATATGAACAGTTTGAACGGCAGGCACATGACATATTTCAAAATAAAGTATTTATTTTTACTTGTCTAAAGGGTCATTTAAATGATAATATGAGTATTGTTTTGCAAAAAAAAGCAGAACAGCTCATGAAAGAATTTGAAGCAAGTCCAGTTGAACATGTAGTTGAGCCTCATTTCGTTTCTGTTTCTGCATTTACATATAAGTGGACAGATTACATCATGACATCGAAACATAAGATGAATGTGCAAGTTGCGCTTAGAAGTGCGGGAATGGGCGGAAAACATACCGTTACGGTTGGCACACCAATCGTGACGACTGAATATTAATATAGAGAATATAGGGACGCGGAGGGGAATACCTTGGAAAAAATCATCGTCCGCGGCGGTCAGAAGTTAAACGGCACAGTGAAAGTTGAAGGAGCAAAAAATGCCGTTTTACCAGTTATCGCTGCATCTTTATTAGCAAGTGAAGAAAAAAGCGTAATATGTGATGTACCTACGCTCTCCGATGTATATACAATTAATGAAGTGTTGCGTCATTTAGGAGCAGATGTGCATTTTGAGAATAATGAAGTTACCGTAAACGCTTCTTACGCTTTAGAAACAGAAGCACCTTTTGAATATGTGCGCAAAATGCGCGCGTCAGTGCTTGTTATGGGCCCTCTGTTAGCCCGTACGGGTCATTCAAGAGTAGCGCTTCCGGGCGGCTGCGCAATCGGCTCAAGACCGATTGATCAGCATTTAAAAGGCTTTGAAGCAATGGGTGCAAAAATCAAAGTAGGCAACGGCTTTATTGAAGCAGAAGTGGAAGGCCGTCTACAGGGCGCAAAAATCTATTTAGATTTCCCAAGTGTGGGTGCGACAGAAAACTTGATTATGGCAGCTGCTTTAGCTGAAGGAACAACAACGCTTGAAAACGTGGCAAAAGAGCCTGAAATCGTTGACTTAGCGAACTATATCAATGCGATGGGCGGAAAAATCCGCGGAGCCGGCACAGGCACCATTAAAATTGAAGGTGTCGAGAAGCTTCACGGCGTAAGACACAACATCATTCCTGACCGTATTGAGGCGGGTACTTTCATGGTGGCTGCGGCTATCACGGAAGGAAATGTATTAGTAAAAGGTGCGGTTCCTGAGCATCTTACGTCTTTAATTGCGAAAATGGAAGAAATGGGAGTCAAAATTACGGATGAAGGAGAAGGCCTTCGTGTCATCGGTCCTGCCCAGCTGAAGCCGATCGACATTAAAACGATGCCTCACCCAGGATTCCCGACTGATATGCAGTCGCAAATGATGGCGCTGCTTCTCCGTGCGAGCGGAACAAGCATGATTACTGAAACTGTGTTTGAAAACCGTTTTATGCATGCTGAAGAATTCCGCCGGATGAATGGCGACATTAAAATTGAAGGACGTTCTGTGATCATTAACGGTCCTGTACAGCTGCAAGGCGCAGAAGTTGCCGCTACGGACCTGCGTGCGGGCGCGGCGCTGATTCTTGCGGGATTAGTGGCTGAAGGTCATACACGCGTCACGGAACTGAAGCACTTGGATCGCGGTTATGTGAATTTCCATAAAAAACTTGCGGCTCTCGGCGCTGACATCGAGCGTGTCGTTGATGAAACGGCCGCTGAACAAGAAAGCAAAGAAGTCGTAACTGACCTAAACGCATAATGGCTGTAAAAACAGTATGTCAATCTGGCATACTGTTTTTTTATGGTTTATCATCATTATTATGCTCTGATTTTCAAAAAAGAATACGTTTTTCGCGTGAAAAATGGAATAAGATTCTGTCCAAAAGGAAGTCATATTAGCTTGTCCCTGCCCATAAGATGAAGTAGAGTCGAATCCCAAGCAGGAGGCAGCTGATATATGAAACCGATTGTATTTCTACTATCCGGGCTGTGTATACTTATTCTTCTTGTTCCCACCATTCTCGTTCTTCCGTTTCAGGCGGAAAAAGGAGCAGCCGTAAACAGAGAGCCCGGACACAAAACAGCACACACCATACGAGAAACAAAAGGAGCAGAAACATTGAAAGAATCACCTGTATCCATTCCGGTTTATCGGACATCCAAACATTCTGTAGAGAACATTCCGCTTGAAGAGTACGTGATCGGTGTCGTGGCTTCCGAAATGCCCGCAACCTTTAAACCGGAAGCCTTAAAAGCCCAGGCGCTCGCCGCCCGGACTTTCATCGTCAGACTGATGGTCGCTGACTCAGCCGTTCAGGCGCCGAAAGGATCACTGGTGGATGATACGCAAATGTTCCAAGTCTATCAAAGCAAAAGCCAGCTGAAAAAAGAATGGGGTTCTAAGTACGCACACAACCTCAAGAAAATCACAAACGCGGTCGCCGGCACGCAAGGAAAGATTTTAACGTACGACAACAAGCCGATTGAGGCATCTTTCTTCTCTACGAGCAACGGGTATACGGAAAATGCGGAAGCCTATTGGACAAGCGCCATTCCTTATTTAAAGAGCGTGAAAAGTCCGTGGGATAAGCAATCGCCGAAATATCTCGCCACCCAGACCTTCAGTGTGCCGGAGTTTCAGCAAAAGCTCGGCGTGCAGCTCTCGGGGCAAAACACGGTAGGGCAGATTACAGCCAGAACGCCGGGCCATCAAGTGGCGACGGCCGTCATAAACGGCAAAAAGCTGAAGGGAAGAGACATCCGGGAAAAACTCGGACTCCGTTCTGCCGACTTTGAATGGAAACGGAACGGCGGCAGCATCACCATTACGACAAAAGGATTCGGCCACGGCGTCGGCATGAGCCAGTACGGGGCCAATTACATGGCGGAGCAGGGGAAATCCGTGGCGGACATCGTCAAGCATTATTATCAGGGAGTGGACATATCCGAAGCAGATTCATTTTTAAACAAATATATGGCGAAAAAATAGACGCTTTCATGAGCGTCTGTTTTTTTTGAAAACTATTCCATAAACGGTAAAGCAACCAACAGACTCATATAACGAAAGCCTAAAGGCTGACAAATGCCGTCTGAAGGCTGAGCGCCGGGTGAAAATCACTGATAAAAATGCCGCATCTATGTGAATATACGCAAAAATAATGAGGAACGCCGTCCTATTTATTTCCCTTTTCATCTCATTTACGATAAATATTGTTCGGCGTTGAACGTAAATCTATTGAAAAGGGGAAGAAGCAATGAAAAAAACACTTTCACTCATAATCATGCTCGGATTGATGCTGACTGCTGCATCTCCTGCTTTTGCTGCCGAGAATGCAAACGAGAAGACATTTTTATTTAAAAACAATATCGCCATTTTGCTTGATGCGAGCGGCAGTATGGCGAAACGGATTGACGGCGTTTCTAAATACAATATGGCAAAAGATGAAATCGTCCGTTTTGCAGATCGAATTAAGTCTACATCACAGGTCAGAATGACGGTTTTCGGTTCGGAAGGCAATAATAAAAACTCCGGAAAAGTTCAATCTTGTGAATCCATTCGCGGTGTATACGGATTCCAAAAGTTTGACAGACAGAGCTTCCTCAACTCTCTGAACGGAATCGGGCCTACGGGCTGGACACCGATTGCAAAAGCATTAGAAGACGCGAAGGCTTCTTTTAACGGCGTCCATAAATTCGGCTTTAAATCCGTTTACCTGTTGACAGACGGTGAGGAGACATGCGGCGGAGATCCTATTAAGACAGCGAAAGAACTTCGCAAACATCATATTAAAGTCAACGTGATCGGCTTTGACTTTAAAGAAGGCTTCAACGGACAGCTTCACGCAATTGCCGGTGCGGGCGGAGGAAAATATTACGAAGCTCACAGCCAAAAGGATATGAACCGCATCTTTACGATGGAAGCGAGTTCATTAGCGGAATAAGAAAAGGTGCCGTTTAGCGGCCCTTTTTTTTATGTTCCATTTAACAAAAGTTTCAAGAAAAGATGAAGAGAAAACTGTAAAAAGAATCAGATTCCGGACTTATATTACAAAAAGGGCGAAAAAGGCATTAAATCTGTCATCATTTATCCAATCTTTTTAGGATGATGCGCATAATTCTGTTCATTTTTAACGGCGTACAGCCGCTTATACAAAAGGAATCCCGCCCTATATCTTTTTGCATACTCCTCATCTAGCATAGAGAAGAGCCGGGGGCCCATCGGCCAAAAACAAACGGAGAGGAATGAAGGAAATGAAAAAAATGTTCACTGCGGGGATTGTCGGACTTTTGACGCTTTCACTCGGATCGCCTGTTTTTGCAGCTGAGAAAAAGCACGAAGAAACAAATGTCGCCGTGCTGTTTGACGCAAGCGGAAGCATGATACAAAAAACAGGGGGAGAGCGTAAAATAGATGTTGCGAAAGAGTCTGTCACTTCTTTTGCGGAAGTTCTTCCTGAAGACACGAATCTGATGCTTCGGGTATTCGGGCACAAGGGCAATAATAAAAACTCAGGCAAAGCCGTATCATGTAACGCGACAGAAACGTTATACGGCCTTCAGCCGTACGCCGTGACTCCATTTGAGCAATCACTCAGCAAGATTAAACCGACTGGCTGGACACCGATAGCGAAAGCGCTTTCTGATACACGGGAAGAATTTGAGCGGGCCGGCGCTAAAGGGAAAAACGTCGTATATCTGATCACAGACGGTGAAGAAACATGCGGCGGGAATCCTCAGGCCGAAATTCAAAAGCTCCGTAAAGCGAATGTCAACACGGTCGTCAATATCATCGGTTTCAACTTCGGCATGAAAGGAAGCGAAAGCCTTGAAAAAGCGGCGGAAGCGGGAGGCGGCACATACGTCTCAGCTGACAGCGCGGACGAGTTCAAACAGGCTTGGGAAGACGCTGCAAAGGATTTAGCAAAAGAATAGGTTAAAAAAGGGCGCCCGCGCGGCGTCTTTTTTTGTTTAGAAAACGGAACCGCGGGAATGATACGGATAAAAGGAGATGAACGCTGTTGTTAAAAGGAGCAGGCATTATATTAGTGCTGGCGGCAGTCGTTTTTGTTCTGATGGGGATTTTTCTGAAGCTTGCCGCCTTCATATTCGTCAGTATATTGGCCATTATCGCCGCAGTTATTTTATTCACCATTTTGAGCAGACATCATCGCAACGAAACATAGAGTCCGAAGAGGGCTCTTTTTTTAAACCGCAAATTCGACAAAATACAGGGATTGTGGAAGAATAAAAGAGAAGGATACTGCGGAGGGGAAAAAAAGTGGATGAAAAAACAACAGCGGTAAGAGACATATACCGCTATGAAAAAGGGGTATTAACAAAGACGGCAGATCGGATGGTTTCAGAGTATCCGCTGACCGTCATGGTGAACGGGCAGGAATTTGTTACGCTCGTCTGCACGCCTGACCATTTAGAGGAACTCGTCATCGGATTTCTCGCATCAGAAGGCGTCATTCGTTTTGAAAAAGAGATCAAAAGCTTTACTATAGATGAAAGTCTCGGGTTTGCATATGTTGAACTGACGAATCCCGGAGTGCTTGAGCAAAAGGACTATACGAAGAGGGTCATCGGTTCATGCTGCGGGAAAGGCCGCCATTTTTACTTTCAGCAGGATGTGAAAACGGCCAAAACCGCCGTCAGCCGGATTACCATAACTCCTGAGACGTGCCTTCGCCTGATGAAGGAGATGCAAAGCGGAAGCGGCACATTCCGGGAAACGGGCGGCGTCCATAATGCAGCGCTGTGCGATACGGAAAAGCTGCTCTTGATGAGGACGGATATCGGGCGCCACAACGCGCTGGATAAGCTGTACGGCTGCTGTTTGAAAAACGGAATGCCCGTCCGTGACAAGCTGATCGTCTTCAGCGGCCGGATTTCCTCAGAGGTTTTATTAAAAGCCGCAAAAATCGGCGTGTCGATTGTCATTTCAAAATCGGCGCCGACGGAGCTCGCGCTGCAAATGGCGGAAGAGCTGAACATCACCGCGATCGGTTTTGTCAGAAACGGATCATTTAACGTATACACACATCCTGAACGGGTTGAACAATAGAAAGGGGTCTTGGGCTTATGAATACAGAAACGCGCCGGGTGACAGACAAAAGGGAAAGGCCGCTCAGGGATCTTCGTATCTCTGTAACCGACCGCTGCAACTTCAGATGCACGTACTGTATGCCAGCCGAATTATTCGGACCGGATTATCCATTTTTACAAAAGACGGAATTGCTCTCCTTCGAGGAGCTTGAGCGGCTTGCGAAGCTGTTTGTCGGCCGCTTCGGCGTTGAAAAAATCAGGCTGACGGGCGGAGAGCCGCTCATGAGAAAAGATATGCCTGAATTGATCAAAAAACTTGCGCGCATCCCCGGACTTAAAGATATCGCGATGACGACAAACGGCTCTCTGCTTCCCGTGTATGTGGAAAAACTGAAGCAGGCGGGGCTGCATCGAGTGACAGTCAGCCTCGATTCTTTAGAGGATGAGCGGTTTAAGGCCATTAACGGCCGCGGCGTTTCGGTGAACAAGGTGCTTGAGGGCATTGAGGCGGCAAAAGCGGCCGGACTCGGTGTGAAAATCAATATGGTTGTTCAAAAGGGCGTCAATGAAAAAGATATCCTGCCGATGGCCCGCTATTTTAAAGAAAAGGGTCATATTCTCCGGTTTATTGAATTTATGGATGTAGGCAATACGAATCAATGGAATAAAAAAGACGTGATCACGAAGGCCGAAATTATTGATCTGATCAACCAGCACATGCCGACGGAGCCGATAGAAGCGAATTATAAAGGGGAGGTCGCTTCCAGGTTCCGCTATCTTGACGGTTCCGGCGAAATCGGCGTGATTTCCTCCGTCTCGGATGCGTTCTGCGCCTCCTGCAACAGAGCACGCCTGTCGGCGAGAGGCGAGCTGTTTACGTGCCTGTTTGCGTCAAGCGGCTATGATGTTCGGAAACTCGTGCGCGGCGGTCTGACCGATGATGAATTGACGGAATCCATCGCTTCTGTCTGGAGAAATCGCACGGATCAGTATTCAATTGACCGCGCGCTTTCTAAAACGGATGGGAAAAAGAAAGTGGAAATGTCTTATATAGGCGGATGAAGAAAAGCTTGCCCGGACAAGGGCAGGCTTTTTTATTCACATTATGAGAGCGGTCTGTTCAAAAAATACCGGTGACAGCCGAAATATATGATAGGAATTTTGATGCAGGACAATCAAGTTATGCAATTCCAAAGCCATACAATATGTTAAAATATAACCAATAGAAATTAGAAAAGGTTGTGAAAGGGGCATGACCGCATACGAGATTCCGTCATCTCAAGTTGGAGTCAAGATCAACAAATGGTACAAGCACATTTTAGCGTTTCAAGCGGCTGATGCCATAAAGCTGAAAGAGGAAATTGATGAGGATATACAACGTATGGAGGAAGACCAGCTGCTGCTGTTATATTATCAGCTGATCAGCTACCGCCATCATATTATGCTTGATTACGTCAAGCCGGAATGCACCGAACAATCACAGATTCAGTACAGCGAGCTGCAAAAGACGATCGAAAGCACGGACAGTATATCAGGACTGTCTGAGTATTATTTCCATTTGTTCAGAGGAATGTATGAATTCGATCACAATAACTATGTTGCGGCTATTTCTTTTTACCGGAAAGCGGAAAAACTCCTTTCATTTGTCGAGGATGATATAGAGAGGGCGGAATTCCATTTCAAGATGTCTGAAGTGTTTTACGTCATGAAGCAGACTCATTTTTCCATGAATCACGGGATTCAGGCGCTGGATACGTATATGAAACACGATTTTTACAGAGTGCGGAGAATTCAATGCCATTTCGTCATCTCAGGAAACTACATCGACTGCAAAAACTACGACAAAGCGCTTGAGCATTTAGACGAAGCCCTCCGCCTTTCTTTGCTTGAAGGACAGCCCCGCCTGATCGGGTCTTCGCTTTACAATCTGGGGAATTGTTATTCTGAAAAGCGGGATCTGGATGAAGCGGCCCGGTACTTTAGAAAAGCGGTTCCCGTTTTTGAAGAGCATCAGCTTGAACAGCTTCCGAAGGCGCTGTTCAGCTTAACGCACACCCTTTTCAGGCTGCATGATGACCAAGCGGCCCTTACCTATTATGAAAGAGGGATCATGATCGCGAAAGAACGCGGCGACCGATTCAGTTTAGAGAAGTATAAGTTTTTACAAGCGCTTTATTTGGAGTCTCTCAATATGGATTTAATCCATGAAGTGTTTGACTATATGAATGAAAAATCGCTGTATGTGTATATTGAAGATTTCGCCTTGGAGGCCGCCGTTTACACAAGCGCACATGAGCAATATAAAGAAGCGGCGTATTTTTATGAAAAAGCGATTCGCATGAGAGAAAACATTCAAAAAGAACAGTGTTTATACGATATATAATTTTCTTAACCATCTGATCAGCAGATGGTTATTTTTTTATGCACATCAAGACGTTTGATCATAGAAAAAATCGGAAAAATCGCAAAAGAGGGAAAAAAGTACGATGGGAAGGAGGGATTTGTTGTTCGGATTTAATGATATGATAAAGTTTTTCGTTTCATTTCTCATCATTCTCCCGATGGTGTCTGTCATCCATGTGTCGGGACACAGCTTTATGGCCATGCTGTTCGGAGGCAAGGCGTCATTGGATATCGGAATGGGGAAACGTCTTTTAAAAGTAGGGCCGATTCAGGTTCGGCGTATCTACTTCATAGATTCTTTCTGCAAGTTCGGCGAATTGCGGATAGATAACCGCCTGACGAGCGCGCTCGTCTATTCCGGAGGCTGTCTGTTTAATCTCGCTTCTATCTTTTTAATAAATCTGCTGATCATAAAAGATGTCCTTGAGCCAAACTTATTTTTTTACCAATTTGTCTATTTTTCAACTTATTATGTTTTCTTTGCTCTTCTGCCCGTGCAATACGGGGATAATAAGCTGTCAGACGGATTGGCCGTTTACAAAGTGATCCGCTACGGGGAACGCTGTGAAATCAATAATTGAGAGTTTACATGTTTGTGTTCGGGCTGAAAGGGAAGAAAACAAGTACACAAAAACAAAAGGAGCTGAAGAGATCATGAGTGAAGATAACGGTTTAAAAGACAAAGTAAAAGGCGGCATGAACAAAATGAAAGGGGAAGCAAAGGACAAAGCAGGCGACATGGCAAACAAGTCCGACTTAAAAGCGGAAGGGAAAAAAGACAAAGCGAAAGGCAGCCTGCAAAAGGGTGTCGGTAAAACGAAAGATAAACTCAGTGATGATTAATTTGATCGTGAAACACAGCAAAAGCCCAAAATATTTTGGGCTTTTTGTTATGAGAAATGACAAAAATTCCAGTTCATTTGGTTAATATTCACTAAATTTTTAAATATTCTATAAATTCTCCGGCGATTTCTTTATAATATTCACAAAGAATGTAACCTTTCTTCACATTTAATTAAACGTTTGTTGAAGAAAAAAATGAGAAATCGGTCATTTCTGCAAAAGGAATCGGGCCGTTCACCGTCGAATAACTTTTATCACTTAACATTTCATGAGGTGAAGGGGGTAACGGCCGCCTGCATCGTTTCGGTATGACCATGCGGATTGCGTTTGACTATCACTAAGGGGGAATACAGATGAAACTGACACCGGTTGAACAAGAAAAATTGCTTATTTTTACGGCGGGAGAGCTCGCTAAGCAACGGAAGGCGCGCGGCGTCCTGCTGAATTATCCCGAAGCCGCCGCATATTTGACCTGTTATCTGATGGAAGGCGCGAGAGACGGAAAAAGCGTTGCGGAGCTGATGGAATCCGGCCGCAATGTATTGACGGAAAAAGACGTTATGGAAGGTGTTGCGGAAATGCTGGACAGCATTCAGGTGGAAGCGACGTTCCCGGACGGGGTTAAGCTTGTCACCGTTCATCAGCCGATCAAAGCGGAGGTGAAGTCATGAAGCCGGGAGCGATTCAAGTCGCAAAGGGGACCATCACCATTAACGAAGGCCGGAAGACGCTGGAGGTGTCAGTCACCAATAACGGAACACGGTCAGTGCAGGTAGGATCGCATTTTCATTTTGCCGAAGCCAACGGCTCCCTTTCCTTCAATCGGGACAAAGCAATCGGCATGCGCCTTGATATCCCGTCAGGCACATCTGTCCGTTTTGAACCGGGAGAAGAGAAAACCGTCACGCTCGTGGAAATCGGAGGGCGAAAAACGGTCAGAGGCCTCAACGGCATGGCCGATACGTATATGGATGAGCGGGGAAAAGAGAAGACGCTGTCAAATCTTAAAAAAGCCGGATGGATGGAGGAGGCGATCCGATGAAAATGTCACGTGAGCAATACGCAGAACTGTTCGGACCGACAACGGGAGACAAAGTCAGACTCGGAGATACGGATTTATGGATTGAAGTCGAAAAAGATTTCACGAATTACGGGGAAGAAATGATTTTCGGCGGAGGGAAAACAATCCGGGACGGCATGGGGCAGAACGGGCGTATCACCGGGAAAGACGGAGCGCTTGATCTGGTCATTACAAACGCCGTCATCCTGGATTATACCGGAATCGTCAAGGCGGATATCGGGGTGAAGGACGGCCGGATTGTCGGCGTCGGGAAAAGCGGCAACCCTGATATGATGGATGGGGTGGACCCGCACATGATTATCGGTGCCGGAACAGAAGTCATTTCCGGCGAAGGGAAAATCGTAACGGCCGGCGGGGTGGATACGCATATCCACTTTATCTGCCCGCAGCAGATGGAAGTCGCGCTTTCTTCAGGTGTGACCACGCTTCTCGGCGGCGGAACAGGTCCTGCGACGGGAAGTAAAGCGACGACTTGTACATCCGGTGCATGGTACATGTCGAGAATGCTGGAAGCGGCTGAGGAGTTTCCGATCAATGTCGGTTTCTTAGGAAAAGGAAATGCATCCGATAAAGCGCCGCTGATCGAGCAGGTGGAAGCAGGCGCGATCGGCCTGAAGCTGCATGAAGATTGGGGATCAACGCCAAGCGCCATTAAAGCTTGCATGGAAGTAGCGGATGAGGCGGACATTCAGGTGGCGATCCACACAGACACGATAAATGAAGCGGGCTTTTTAGAAAATACGCTTGATGCGATCGGCGACCGGGTTATCCATACATATCACATAGAGGGAGCCGGCGGAGGCCACGCACCGGATATTATGAAACTCGCATCTTACGCCAATATCCTGCCGTCCTCTACGACGCCGACGATTCCATATACCGTCAACACGATGGACGAGCATCTTGATATGATGATGGTATGCCATCATTTAGATTCAAAAGTGCCTGAAGACGTGGCGTTCAGTCATTCACGCATCAGAGCGGCCACCATTGCGGCGGAGGATATTCTGCACGATATCGGCGCGATCAGCATGACGTCATCTGACTCGCAGGCGATGGGCAGGGTGGGAGAAGTGATTATCCGGACATGGCAGGTCGCCGATAAAATGAAAAAACAGCGCGGCGCTCTATCAGGAGAAAACGGCAATGACAATGTGCGCGCCAAACGCTATATCGCCAAATACACGATCAACCCGGCTGTCACTCACGGCCTGAGCCATGAAGTCGGTTCCGTTGAAAAAGGAAAGCTTGCAGACCTTGTACTATGGGACCCGGCTTTCTTCGGTGTCAAACCTGAACTTGTGCTCAAAGGCGGCATGATCGCCCGCGCCCAGATGGGAGATCCGAATGCTTCCATTCCGACGCCTGAGCCCGTGTTTATGCGGCAGATGTACGCATCCTACGGTAAAGCAAACCGAAATACCTCTATTACATTTATGTCCCAGGCCGGTATCGCAAACGGTGTGCCGGAAAAGCTCGGCCTTGAAAAAATGATTTCTCCCGTACGGAATATCCGTAAGCTGAGTAAGCTCGACATGAAGCTGAATGACGCGATGCCGAATATACATGTCGATCCGAAAACCTATCAGGTGTTCGCCGACGGAGAAGAGCTGGCATGCCAGCCCGTCAGTTATGTTCCGCTAGGACAGCGTTATTTCTTATTTTAATCCCTCTCCGGCCGGTTTCCCGCCGGCCTGTTTACCCTCTATTGCCAACTTGATTTCATCCTGCCGCCCGTTTTAGTGTATATTAGTAGTTGACAAACAAATGAAATGTAACCATTGTGGTTACAACGGTGGTGAAAAACATGATTAACAGCCGTCTTGCTGTGGCCATTCACATTTTATCGCTGATCTCAACGGATGAACGGGCGTCATCGGACATGATTGCGGGCAGCGTAAACACCAATCCCGTCGTAGTGCGGAGAACGATCAGCCAGCTGAAAAAAGCGGGTATTCTGACATCCCGGGCGGGTGTTCCGGGAGCCAGCCTGAAAAAAGATCCGTCGGAGATCACCCTCTTAGAGGTTTACAGGGCGGTGCAGAATAAGGAAGAGCTTTTTGCGGTTCACGACAATCCGAACCCCGACTGTCCGGTCGGCAAAAATATTCAGCGCGCGCTCGATGAGACGTTCGGAAGCGTACAGCGGGCAATGGAGAATGAACTTGCGAGCAAGTCCCTTTATGATGTAATGAATCATCTCTTTTGTTAAAAAGAGATGGGTTCATGCCGCTATAGGTGTAACGGAAATGGTTACAATGGATAATGAGGAAATCACGGTTTTGGCTCTATTTTCAGACAAGCCTGGATGCGGGATTGCGATCTGTTTAATGAAGAAATCCTCCGAAACTAAAGGAGGTGGTAACCGGGATATTTTTATTTTGCTTAAGGCTTATGTGAAGGTGTCTGTTGTAAGCGGGTTACCAAAAAAAGACGGAACTCTTATTTTAATACGCGCTAAAAAAACTGATGGAGAATATCCTGCCTCCGGTAATGCCAAAACCGTTCGCCTCTTCACAATCATTATAAAATTTCTCAAGGAACGATCAGCAGCCCGTTAGCTGCCCCTCATTAAAGATGAGCTGTTACCACACTGTTACATTAGAACTTCCGCTGCTTTTATATCCTTCTGTTGCTAAGACTTGATAAGCCCAATTACTGCCCAGATTCATTCCATGGCTCTTCCATGCGTTAACATGATTGCTGAAAGTGATTGCAGCGTTGCTTCCTGTCGGTCTCTTCGACTGGCGGACACTCCAGTACTGCGTAAAAGTAGTGTTATCGCCATCAATGGAAGGTGCATTATAACGTGTCGTTGTATATATGTCATATGTACCTCCATCACTCTTTACAGTACCTTTATACGTTCCGGTAGGTCTGTAAGTACCCCATGAATCCACCACATAATATTCGATGAGAGGTGCTCTCGTCCAGCCATATAAAGTCAAATATCCATTGCCATTCGGCGCCCAAACACCGGCATTATAGTTTATTGTTCTAAATGGCGAGCCTGTAGTCCAGCCTTTACCAACAACGAAATTCCCGGTATTAGACCAATTAACACTGTAATTCCCGCCAGAGCCATTGACTGCGTTTACTGTTCCGCCCCCGTCAGTCCAATTTTGCCAGTAATCTGTGCCAGCTGCAGAGGCGGTTGCCGAAAACATGCTGATACTCATGAAAGCTGCCGTTAATCCCACTAAGAATTTCTTTTTAAACTTAAACATATGTTACCTCCTATACTATTTTTTCTGACTTTGACATGAGGCAGCACTCGTAAATATTTAACAAACGCCAACGCTTTTGATCGTTCCTTTCAATATAATAGCATGAATACATGAGTGAATATTAAGAACAATTGTAATTTAATTACAAAGACCCAAAAAACTGTATGATGAGTGGTCTTGTACCGCCATAGCCTTATTTCGCAGAACTGAGTGATTTCAGTTGAAACTCTGAGGAAAAGTTTTATTTGAAAAAACTTTTTTGCCGAAAGAATATCTGCATACAGCGCTTCAGCAGGCGAGAATTTACAAGACCTTGAGAGCACGGAGTCCATGACCCGAACGGAAAGCGCGCTGGAGCATACAGCATCAATGCTGTTCGCCGTATTGGCAAATCCAAAGCAGAAAAACTTTACCGTTGTCGAAGAAGCGGAATAAGAAAAAATCCCGGGCGGATGCGCCGGGATTTTCCTTTTTAATATGTATTGGCATCAATATTATTAAACGCGTCGTCCACGATGCCGAGCGTCATGAGGACAATGAAAAGAACGATACCGAGAACGGACAAGCCGACCGTCACGATCAGATAGATCCCCTGCATTTTCACGAACTTTGCATAATTCTCCAGCATATGTTCCTCTGTCAGTTCATTGAACTGCGCCGCCATCTGTCCCGCTTCATTTGCCGAGCGCATCAGAAAAATGCCGGCAATGATCTGCAAAACGCCGGGAATGGCTCCGATTAAAAAGAAAAACGCGCCCGACAGCGCCGCAAACGCGCCTATAATAATAAATAAAATACCTGTCGCTTTTCCCCATTTCGAAATAGAAATAAGCGAACGATTCACTGATTCAGGTTTCAAACTATGGCACTCCTTTACAAAAAAATACTCACTTTTCATTTATACACTATTCGGTCATTCTTTTGAATATAAAATGTGTTTTTTCATGCCGTGTCCGTTTTTATATCAGAAAATTCCCGAGAAACACCCCGGGAATTACAAAATCGGCGACAGAAGTCTTGAAATCGATTCTTTAATGCGGATCCGCAGCGAACGCTCCTGATATTCTTCATACGTATATTTTCTGGAGACGAGCAGATCTTCTTTAAATGAGGAAATGAGTTTTTTCGCGATGGTGACGTCATAAATAAAGGCGTTGACTTCAAAATTAAGTCTGAAGCTTCTGACGTCGATATTCGCCGTACCGACTGAAGCCGTCTCATCATCAACGACAATCGTTTTTGCATGAATAAAGCCGTTATCGTAAATGTAGACTGAGGCTCCGGCTTTCAAAAGATCGCCGATGTAAGATAAAGTCGCCCAGTAAACGAAAGCGTGATCCGGTTTGTTCGGGATCATGATTTTGACGTCGATGCCTGACAGACAGGCGATCCTGAGGGCGTCCAAAAGACTTGAGTCTGGAATAAAGTAAGGCGTCTGAATCAGGATCGATCGTTTGGCCGTTGAGATCATCTTGATATAGCCGTTTTTAATTTGTTCCCATTCTGAATCAGGTCCGCTCGTGACAATCTGCATCCCGACATTGCCCTTCGGCTCGCATTCCGGAAAATGATTCGGAACGTAAGTGAGCGTATGGTGATGGGAGGCTTGGTTCCAATCGAGAATAAACCGTGTCTGAATGGCGTGTACCGCCGTGCCTTGAAGTCTGAGGTGCGTATCGCGCCAGTAGCCGAATTTCGGATTCAGGCCGAGATATTCATCTCCGACGTTAAAGCCGCCGACATAGCCGGTTTCGCCGTCAATGATGACGAGCTTGCGGTGATTCCGATAATTGAGCCGCAAATTAATCGGACGAAGCCTGGAAGGAAAAAAGACTTCCACATGGCCGCCGGCGTCCCGCAGCGGTTTGAAGAATTTTTTTCTGAGTGATCTTGAACCGAGTTCATCATATAACACTCTGACTTTTACGCCTTCCCGTGCTTTTTTCACTAAGGCATCGCGCAATTTTTTTCCCAGTTCATCACCTTTATAAATATAGTATTGAAGGTGAATGTGATCTTTTGCGTTGGAAATGTCCTTCATTAAGCGTTTGAACTTATCGCGCCCGTCCGTTAAAATCTCCACCGAATTATCCTCTGTAAAGACTGCGTGGTTGTTCATGACAAGCATATAGATGAGGTCTTTATTATCCACAGTCGCCCTGTTGTTAAATTGGAATTGCCTCGACTTCAGATCTTTCAGCTGAAACTTCAGCAGCTTTTCTATTCCGATTTTTTTACGGTCTTCCCATTGAAACAGATGCTTGCGTCTCAGGTTATGGCCGAATAACAGGTATAAAATAAACCCTAAAATGGGAATAAAAAAAAGAACCAAGAGCCAAGCCCATGAAGCGCTGGCATCGCGTCTTTCTTTGAAAATCATGATGATGGCCAAAAGTATATTTAAAACGAAAAAAAATCCGAATAAAATAAATGAAATGCTCACTTTGCAACCCCGCTATATCATATTTATCAAGACTGTGCCCATTAGTATTCCGACAAGTGCAGCAATCTGATTCCCATTTCAAATTATAACATTGACATTTTGAAAGAATAAAGAGCCGGAATCAAAGATGAATGCAGTTTTCTTTCAAAGAAAGTTCCGGGTGCGGTAAAATATGCATATATGAAAAAGAATACAAAAATGACAGCAAAGGGGAGAGGGCATGAAGCTGGAGCATGCGGAACAATTGCCGGGATTCATAAAAAAAGAAATTCAGAAAATACAAATCGCCATCGCGCCGCTGATGAAAAAAAGCATCATTTACCGTTTTCTTGCTTTCCCGCTCGCCGCTTTTAGTCTGTTTCATCTGGCATCGCTTTTGATTCAGGCCCCTTCCGGGAGGGGAGCTCTCGTATCGGCCGGCATTTTTGCCCTCCTTGCGGCTCTGGGTCTTGCGTTTTTTAAGGAAGCCGGCTATCAGCGGAAACAGGTGCAAAAAACGATCCGCCTTTATATGCTGAACAGGATCAGAAAAAGCGATATTCTGTCTGAGGAACGGAAAAGCGCCTATACCCGGCTGATTGCCGAGGAGCCGTCTGCGATGAAGAGCTTTATTGAATTTTTAACGGAAGAAGACCGGAAAAAAGAAATGCTTTATTAAAAAAGAGCTGACGCGCGATCAGCTCTTTTTGTCATTCAAACACAGGGTCGTTCTCATAGTAATATGAATCAGGCGTGTCATACGTATCAGTGCTGTAATAAGCCATAATTCCGATGACAGCGAAGATGACGACTAAAATAAAAGCGAGAATGCCCAATACCACACTGGATGCCGCGTAAAAAAACTGCATTTTGATAAATGACGCGTAATGTGCAAGCATATTTTCTTCCGCGTTTTCTTCTAGCCCTTCCTGAAGGGCGGCAGCCGCTTTTGCCGAGCGCATCAGCATGACGCCGGAAATGATGAGCAGAACACCCGGAATGGCTCCGAGCAGCGTCACAATGGCTGACAGAGCGGAAAGAGAGCCCGTGATGATCAGAAATACAGCGGTGATCTTTCCCCATTTGGCGATGTCGGCAAGGGAACGGGCTTTTTTATTGAGCGGCTGGTTTTCGTCTTTGTCTTTATCGATGGTGATCATGACAGTTCTCTCCCTAAAATGTTCAAGTCATATCGTTTTCCGTCCATTTCGGCGATACCCGGGAATACGCCCCATTCGGTAAAACCGAATTTTTCAAACAGCTTAATGCTCGGCACGTTATGTCCGAAGATAAAAGCCATCAGGCTGCGGATGCCGATTGTCGGAGCGAGTGCCAGGGCTTCTTTCAGCAGAAAGCTTCCTGCTCCTTTGCCGCGGCAATCCTGATGCAGATAGATGCTGATCTCCGCCGTTTTGTCATAGGCCGGACGGCCGTAAAACGTTTCAAAGCTGATCCAGGCCGCCACTTTGCCGGTCTCATCTTCCGCGACCATCAGCGGGCGCCGGTCCGTGTGCCGCAAAAACCAATCCATCCGGTCTGCGGGCGTCACTTCTTCCGTATCAGCCGTTACCATGCGTGAGGCAATCGTCGAGTTGTATATGGCCACCACCGCATCTAAATCCTCCAATACGGCTTTGCGCAGGGTCAAATTCATATTCCGGGATCTCCCTTCACATTTCATTACATAATCAAGTGCAATCTGCACATACTACTTCCAAAAAAGTTTTTTATGGATGTGTATATATTTTCAGAAAAGTGTTCAGAATGTTGCTGAGGTGATGAACAAATGAGAGAGGAAGAAAAGAAAACTTCTCAAGTCAAAAAACTTCAGCGGTTTTTTCGCAAACGCTGGATATTCCCTGCAATCTACTTAGTCAGTGCGGCCGTCATTTTAACAGCTGTCCTTTGGTATCAATCCGTTTCGAATGATGTGAAGGACAATCTGACGAACAACGGCGGAAACTCCGCGTATGACAGCGGCAAAGACGATGCCGTCGAAGTAGGCAAGTCAATGGAAAACGTCGCAATGCCGGCTGCTCATTCTGAAAATGTTTCTGTTGTGAAAAAGTTTTACGAATCTGATGCCGCAAAAAAAGAGAAAGAAGCAGCACTTGTTAACTATAATAACACGTACAGCCTCAGTAAAGGAATTGACTTAGCTGAGAAAGACGGAAAATCATTTGATGTTTCTGCTTCTCTGAGCGGTACGGTTGTTAAAGCTGCTAAAGACCCGGTACTGGGGTATGTGGTTGAAATTGAACACTCAGACGGCCTGTCTACTGTCTATCAGTCTTTATCTGAAGTCAGCGTCGATCAGGGCGACAAAGTAAAGCAGAACCAGGTCATCGGCAAATCCGGAAAAAACCTTTACAGTGAAGAAAGCGGAAATCACGTGCACTTTGAAATCCGCAAGGACGGCGTAGCGATGAACCCGCTCAATTTTATGGACAAGCCGGTAACATCAATTGAAAAAGCGGCGGCTGAAGAGAAAAACGCTGTAACAGAAGAAACGGAAGGGTCAATTCAGCAGTCTTCCGAGAAAAAAGATGTGACGCCTAAAAAAGAAACCGAAGAAAAACCAGGTGACAAAGAAGACGGCACAAAAGACAAGACAGATGGTAAAGATGACGGCTCAATGAAAGATTCGGGCAAGTAATCTTGATCCCTAAGCGCCTATCAGCTCTGATAGGCGCTTTTCATATTGCTGCATGTGCCTTTATACTAATAGAAAACGAAGGAGATGCTGAATGAATAAATGTCTGGCGGCCGGGTGGCTCGTCTTTGTTTTCGTTTCTGCTTTGACTGAAAGCTTTCACGACATGATTGTGTCGCAGACGGTGTCCTTCCGTTTCACGTCCCATCCGGATGTGTCCGGTTTCTTTGTGTTCGATATGGCGGAGCTCGCCATACCGGAAGCGGCGATTCAAAAGCTCGGGCACGCGTTTTCATTTTTTGTGCTCGCCTATTTGTTTTTCAGGGGGCGCAGGCGCATGAAGAGGGCGGTGCTGTATGCATTGGCCGCCGCTTTCCTGACAGAAATCGTCCAGCTCTTTTTCGGCAGAAACGGATGCCTCCGCGATGTGCTGATTGACAGTCTCGGCATTGCTGTATTCTGTGTTTTACAAAGGAAAAAAGTGAGAATGCTCCATTTTTACGAAGCAATCAGAAGTACACCACTACTACAGCTTCCGCAAGTCATTATTTTAGTTTCTCTAATTCTTCTATAGTGTATGTAGTAACAGGAGCCGCTTGATCATCATCTTTTTCCCTCCATCCTTTCCACACTCGTTGATTGTACTTATCTTTTCTTTTTTGTTCCCATTTTTTTTGTTCCTTACTAGTACCTGTTGTATACTTTCCTTTTTGTGCGAATCTTTTTCTTGTTTTTTCGCTACTCTTGCTAAGTGTTTGTCGTACATTATTCATCGAATACAGTTCTTCCTGTTTCAATCTCTTCTTTTTCTCTATAGCTTCAGGAGACTTCTCTCTGGCTCGTTGTTTTTCTCTAATCTCTCTCCTTTTTCTTTGACCTAAGGTTTCATTTTTAAATTGATTTTCTTCTCTCATTTTAAACTAGCCCCTTCTACTAGAATATTTATGCAAAACTTAATCCCTTTTATTATAAACAAATGATGTTTTTCTCTCACTTATATCTTGCTGTTATTCCTGATATGATGCCGGGTTTTTCGTGGCCAAGGCAGACAACGGAACGCGCCTTGGCTGCAGCTGAAGGAGTTGTGCGGCAGGGCGCCCGTACAAACATACAAAAACCGGCAGTCTGTGACAGACGCCGGCTTTTTTTATATATTATGGTTTGTCGATTTGCTTTTATGAACGATACTTTCATAGATTCGCACGATCAGATCGACAATCGGACGAAGCACATTTGAAAATCTGAACAGCAGGAATCCGACAATGAGGGAAACGATAATGCTTCCGAGCACATCGATCGGATAATGGTGGCCGACCCAAATTCTTGAGAAGCCGGTCAAAAGGCCGAAAATCACAAGCGGCCAGCCGAGTTTTTTGTTGCGGAACAGAATCGCAATTGAAATCGCCAAAGCGCCTGTCGTATGGTCACTCGGAAATGAAGCATCCGCGGCATGAGGGATCAGCGTATGAACCGTATGCTCGACAAAGGGGCGCGGCTCGACATAGACTTTCGTGATGAGGTAGTTGATGATAAGCGCCGCAACACCCGTGAAGCCCGCGTACAGGGCGTTTTGTCTGCCTTTTGTGCTTCCGAACAGCCACATGGCAAGCAGGAAAAGGGCGTAGGCGTAAATGGCGTATTCCGTTATAAATACCATGATAGAGTCGAGAATGGCACTATGGTGCGACAAACCATTGATCGCTTTAAATAGTTCGTAATTCACAAATATCACCTTTTATCTTTATTTTATATGAACAGTGTAATGCTTTTTTCTATGAGACACAATTGGTATTAAAAATAATCATAAAAAAGTAAACAGAATGAAACGTGACTGTATTACTGTGCGTCAAGTATGCGGGATAAGAATAGCCGAAGGAGTTTTGTCCGTTGCTGAAACGTTTGAAAAACGCCGATCTGCCGCTTGTGTTTGTCATTATGCTGCTTTGCGGATTCGGCTTGTTAATGGTGTACAGCGCCAGTGATGTGATGGGGTCTCAGCGGTACGGAGATCCATCCTATTTCTTCCATAAACAAAGTGCCTCTTTACTGATCGGATTATGCTTATTTCTATTTGCCGCCTGTCTGCCGTATAAGCGGTATGCCCGGCTTGTACCGCTGTTTGTGGTCGGTTCGCTGGTATTGCTGCTGCTCGTATTGATACCGGGAATCGGGCTGGAGCGGAATTTTTCCCGCAGGTGGCTGGGAGCGGGCCCGCTTGTCGTACAGCCGTCTGAATTGGCGAAGATCGCCATGATTTTGTATTTCGCTTCGATTTATACGAAAAAGCAGCCGTACATTCATCAATTTGTGAAAGGGGTTCTGCCGCCTTTAGTGATTTTGGGGACCGCTTTTCTGCTGACATTGGCGGAGCCTGATTTAGGGACGGCTTCCTTAATCCTGGCGGCGTGCGGGTCGATTTTATTATGTGCCGGCTTGAAAAAGCGCCATCTGTTCGTGCTCGGCGCGACGGCGGTGTCGGGGGTTGTTTATCTCGCCTTTTCTGCTTCCTATCGTGTGAAGCGCCTCGTTTCCTTTACCAATCCGTTTGGTGACGCGAACGGGGACGGCTATCAGCTGATTCAATCCTATTTTGCTATTTCCGGAGGCGGGTTTTTCGGAAGAGGGCTTGGAAACAGTGTTGAAAAAATGAACTATCTGCCTGAGGCGCATACCGATTTCATTATGGCCGTGATCAGTGAAGAGCTGGGGATATTCGGTGTTCTGATCGTTTTGGGATTATATTTTGCGTTAATGCTTCTCGGCGTAAAAACGGCCGTGCGGGCTGGTGACCCGTTCGGGAAGCTTCTTGCCATCGGAATTACGTTTCAATTAATGTTTCAGGTTGTCTTGAATTTGGGAGCGATGAGCGGACTCCTCCCGGTTACGGGTGTGCCGCTTCCGTTTATCAGCTATGGCGGTTCTTCATTGATTATGACGCTGTTTTTGTGCGGCATACTGGTCAATATCAGTACATATGCGAAAAAACAAACCGTACGGCATAAGCGTCCTGCCCCGCATGAAAAAAAGGCTTCTTCTTTTTAATGAAGCCAGAAAAAACGCCCGGGATATTTCTGTCTCCGGGCGTTCTGTCTGTTTATAAAGCTCCCGGTCCTTCTTCTCCGGTGCGGATATTAATCGTGTTTCCGATTTCATAGACGAATATTTTGCCGTCTCCGGGCTCTCCCGTTTTCAGCACTTTTTTCGCCGTTTCCACGACTTGATCAACGGGGACTTTGCTGACAACGATTTCCACTTTCAGCCGTTCATACACATTGCTTTCAATTTTGACTCCGCGGTACAGTTCGGTGTGAGCTTTTTGAAGGCCGCAGCCGTGTACGTTGGAGAAGGTCAGCGATGTGACTCCGATTTTACCGAGTTCCTGTTTTAATGTTTCAAACTTAGCCGGACGCGTAACGATTTCTACCTTGAACATTTGACCGCTCATCTAAGCCACTCCTCACTTTATAAGTCCTGATATGCTTTTTCCCCGTGCATCGTTAAATCAAGCCCAAGTGACTCTTCTTCTTCGCTGGCGCGGAGGGGAATGAACAGACCTACAATTTTAATGATAACGAAAGTGACAATAAATACAAATACATAGGTTGCCGCAATGGCTGCAATCTGCTTCCAGAGCAGTCCCGGATCGCCGTAAAACAGCCCGTTTGCCCCGCCGTCATTGACGGAAGTGGTGGCGAATAAACCGGTCGCGATGCCGCCCCATGTCCCGCCGATTCCATGCAGGCCGAAAGCGTCAAGCGCATCATCGTATCCGAAAGTCTTTTTGAGCCAATACACGCCCCAGAAGCAGACAAGCCCGCCGATGAAACCAATTACGATGGAAGAGAACGGCGTAACGAATCCGGCAGCCGGCGTAATGGCGACAAGCCCGGCAATAGCGCCTGATACAGCACCCAGCATGGTCGGTTTTTTGTTCAGCATCCATTCGATTAAAATCCAGCCGATAATTCCGGCCGCAGCCGCGGTGTTTGTGTTAATGAAGGCAAACATCGCGATACTGTCAAGCGTGAGGGCGCTGCCGACATTGAAGCCGAACCATCCGAACCAAATGAGCGCTCCGCCCAAGAACGTATAAATTAAGTTGTGAGGCGAAGCCGCCGTGCCGTCCTTGCGTTTCCCGAGCACAATCGCCAGCACGAGCCCGGCGGCCCCGGAAGAAATGTGGACGACGTTTCCGCCTGCGAAGTCAAGAGCGCCCATTTGGCCGATCCAGCCGCCGCCCCATACCCAGTGCGCAACGGGCGTATATACGAGGGAAGCCCACAAAAAGGAAAATACAAGAAAAGCACTGAATCTCATGCGTTCAGCAAATGCTCCGGAAATAATGGCCGTCGTCAGTACGGCAAACGTCATTTGGAACATCATGAATAATGAATGCGGGATCGTATCACTATAACTTCCGGGTTCAAAGCCGACCCCCTTCAGTCCGGCCCATTCAATCCCGCCAAGCCATGTATTCCCAGGAGCAAAAGCAAGTGAATATCCGTACAAAACCCAAACGACGGATACGATGGCGAGGGAAGAAAAACTGTGCATTGCCGTGCTGAGCACGTTTTTGCTTTTTACCATTCCGCCGTAAAACAAAGCCAGCCCGGGGGTCATCAGCCACACGAGTAAAGCGCAAAAGAACATAAATACTGTATCGCCCATCTGCATGTTGTATTCCTCCGTCTCATTCAAAATGTAATCGTGATTAATTCATTATTATAGAGAAAAAAGAACGATAAAACATTTTCGTGTAAGGTTATCTGACATGGTTTTTTGCGTTCATAATGTCGCTTTTTCAAAGGGGTGTCATGCGACTTTATATCCATAAAAAGAGCGCCAGAGCATGGCGGAAGAAATCCTGTCCGGGAAAGAGTAAAATAAACGGGGTGAGAAACACTAACTGCATCAGGAGGAATCATTATGACAACATCATTGAATCTGCAATTTGAAAAAACGGCTTTGGTCATTATTGATTTACAAAAAGGCATTGTGCCGATGGATAAAAGCGGTACCGTTGTGCCGAACGCGAAAAAATTAATTGATGTGTTCCGGGAAAAAGGCGGATTTATCAGCTTTGTGAACGTGGATTTTCATGACGGAGCGGATGCGCTGAAGCCGCTGACGGATGAAGAGGCGGCGGGCCATTCGGCTCCGCCGGCGGATTGGGCTGAATTTGTGCCTGAAATCGGAGTGAAAGAAAATGATTATACGGTAACAAAACGGCAGTGGGGCGCGTTTTTCGGCACGGACCTGGACCTTCAGCTCAGAAGACGGGGAATCGACACGATTGTGTTATGCGGGATTGCGACAAACATCGGTGTGGAAAGCACGGCGCGGGAAGCTTTTCAGCTCGGGTATCAGCAAGTTTTCGTAACTGACGCGATGGCGACATTCAGCGATGAACAGCACGAAGCGACACTCAAGTTTATCTTCCCGAAAATCGGCAGAAGCCGGACGACGGAAGAATTTATCGCACAGACAAAATGACAATCTCCAAAAAAAGCCGCGTTCTGTTTTTGACGGCCGTGGCTTCGGGGACGATGCTGAACCCATTGAACTCGTCGATGATTTCTCTTGCGCTTCACAGTATTCAGCATGAATTTCACCTGTCGTTTACAACGGTGTCCTGGCTGATATCGTCCTTTTATCTGGCCAGCGCGGTGGCGCAGCCTGTTACCGGGAAACTCGGTGATATGCTCGGCAGGAAGAAGCTGTTTTTGATCGGGCTTCTGCTTGTTGCCGTCTCGGCGGTCGGCGCGCCGTTTGCGCCGACTTTTATGACATTGCTGATCATGCGGCTTTTTCAATCGATCGGAAGCAGCGCGATATATCCGTCCGGCGTCGGATTGATCCGTTCAAATATACAGGAGAAGCAGGCTTCGGCGCTGGCCGTCCTGTCAATCTTTGCATCAGCCATGACGGCGCTCGGTCCGACTCTCGGCGGTTTTCTGATCGTTTGGGGAGGGTGGCCGGCGATCTTTTTCGTCAATCTGCCGTTTATCATTCTCAGCTTTTTTCTCGGAATGTATATGTTTCCGAAAGATGAAAAACGCGAGATCGGCGGCTTGAAAGGCGTGCTCCGCCAGCTTGATACGATCGGGATACTTCTGTTTGCCGGAGCGATTATCCTTCTCCTGTCGTTTTTATTGTCCTTCAGTACGAAGCCTCACTATACAGAAGGCGTATTCGGGCTTTTGTTTATCGGGCTGTTTATCTGGCGCGAGCTGAAAACGGAGAAGCCGTTTATAGATGTCAGGCTGTTTAAAACGCATCGGAAACTATCGTCGGTGTATATTCAATTTATTTTGCTGAATATATTCTTTTACTGCATCTTTTTCGGGCTTCCGAGCTATTTTCAGGATGAAATGCATTTGTCCGTTCAGACAAGCGGATTGATTATGCTGTTTATGTCGGGCATGAGTATTCTGGTGTCGCCTCTGACCGGAAAATGGATAGATAAGAAAGGGCTTCTTCAGCCGATTGTTGCCGGAACCTGTCTGACCGCGATCGGAGCGGTGCTGTTAACGTTTTTCTTCCTTCAGGCGCCCATGATAGGAAAAGGGCTGATCCTGTCCGTGCTGGGTGTCGGCTACGGCTTCGGAAATGTCACGTTTCAGGCGGCCATGCTGAAAACGAGCCCCGCCGACATGGTCGGAACAACGTCCGGCCTGTTTCAGACCTGCCGGTATCTCGGTTCGATTTTGTCTTCTGTCATTTTGGGCATTCTTTTCGGGAAAGAAATTACCGCCGGCCATTTTCATATGCTTGGGACGATTCTTATCGTTGTCGGCGCCGTAAGCCTTTTGATGGCGTTCCGGTTTTCGGTTCTCCTCAAAAAAGCCTCTTAACAGGCGCAAAAAAAAGAGACGGGCTCTCCCCGTCTCTTTTTTTGTGTAATGTGCTCAAAAAACAAAACGATTATTGTCGACAGCAACCAATGTTATTTACGGAATTTTCAGTTATATTTTTTCACATGTGATGTAAGGAAAACGTACATGCGGGAGGGAGAAAATGAAAAAAACAATGAGTGATCGGCTGAGCAACAAAGATTTACTGCCTTTAGAAGACGGCGAACGGACATGGAAAGCAATGAATTTTGCATCCATCTGGATGGGGTGTATTCATAATATCCCGACCTACGCGACTGTGGGCGGGCTCATTGCGATCGGCCTTTCTCCGTGGCAGGTGCTCGCCATTATCGTGACGGCGTCACTGATTTTGTTCGCCGCTTTGGCCTTGAACGGCCATGCCGGAACGAAATACGGCCTGCCTTTTCCGGTCATTATCAGGGCCTCTTACGGAATATACGGCGCTAACATTCCGGCGCTTCTCAGGGCGTTTACAGCCATCATGTGGCTCGGAATTCAAACATTTGCCGGGAGCACGGCTTTACACATTCTGCTTTTGAACATATGGCCTGGCTGGGGGAGTCTCGGCGGAGATTGGAATATATTCGGGCTTCATCTGCCGGGCTTTCTGTCGTTCATTTTCTTTTGGGGCATTCATCTGCTTGTGCTGCGGCACGGCATGGAATCAATCAAAAAATTTGAAGTGTGGGCGGGCCCGCTTGTTTATCTCGTCTTCGGCGGCATGGTCTGGTGGGCGATAGATATTGCCGGCGGGCTCGGTCCGATTTACTCACAGCCGGGAAAGTTCCATACCTTTTCTGAAACGTTTTGGCCGTTCGCCGCCGGAGTGACGGGAATTATCGGAATATGGGCGACGCTGATCCTGAATATCCCTGACTTCACCCGGTTCGCCGCGTCGCAAAAAGAACAGATTCGCGGCCAGTTTTACGGGCTGCCGGGAACGTTTGCGCTGTTTGCGTTTGCAAGCATCACGGTGACATCCGGATCACAGGTAGCATTCGGAGAACCGATTTGGGATGTGGTGGAGATTTTGGCCCGGTTTGATAATCCTTTCGTCATCGCTCTTTCGGTCATCACACTTTGCATCGCCGCCGTCTCGGTTAACGTGGCGGCAAACATCGTGTCACCGGCCTATGACTTGGCGAATGTCCTGCCGAAGTATGTTACATTCAGAAGGGGAGGGTATTTGACCGCCGTTTTGGCTCTGTTCACAATACCATGGAAGCTGATGGAGAGCGCCACGAATGTATATGCGTTTCTCGGACTCATCGGCGGGATGCTCGGACCGGTGGCCGGGGTGATGATGGCTGATTATTTTATCATCAGAAAAAGGCAGCTCTCAGTTGAAGACCTTTATTCGGAAACCGGACAGTACACTTATTACAAAGGCTATAATTACCGGGCCTTTGCCGCGACCTTTCTCGGCGCGTTTATTTCTTTAATCGGGATGTACGTCCCGGCGTTCGCCGGCATCTATGATATTTCCTGGTTTGCGGGTGTCATTTTATCATGTCTCGGTTATACGGCGCTTATGTACATTCATCCTCCTTATGCAAAAGCGGAGGGGCGAATCGTGCGGGAAAGAGCGGCCGAATAAAAAAAGCCGGGGGCTGCCCCCCGGCTTTTTGTCATATCAGTCTGCGATTGAAACGTTTCCGTCCGCTTCAAGCGGCGTTCTTTTTTTCTGGCTCCAGCCATACAGGAGCAAAGCAATCAGGACGAACAGCCCCGCTGCCAGATAAATCGAATGGAATCCGGCCGAAGCGACGAAGAGGCCGAATACATATGACCCGCCGGCAATCCCGCTGTCAAAGAAAGTGAAGAAGGTCGCCGTCGCAAAGCCTGAACGGTGTCCGGGCGAATTCTGAATCGCCAGCGTCTGCATACACGGTACGATAGAGCCGTATCCGAGACCGATTACGGCACCGGACAAGAGAAGCATGAAGGCGCTGTTTGTCATCGCCAGCATGCAAAGCCCCGCGGAGAACACGATAATCGACGGATAGATGACGATTCCCGGCCCCACTCTGTCAAACAGCTTTCCTGTGAAAGGACGGGCGGCCATCATCGTCACGGCGAAACAGACGAAGAAATAGCCGCTGACATCCAACAGGTGGATCGTCTTTGCATACACGGATAAATATGAAGTCACACTTGAATAACAGAAAGAAATGGACAACCCGACAATCGCGATTTTAAGCGCGCCTTTTTCAAACATGTCGGAGAAAGAAAAACGGAAGACAGTCGTTCCGCTGTTGTTTTGATCCGGCACACGAATCATAAAAGCAATCAGCAAGCCTAAAGAAACAAATACAGCAAAAAGCGTAAAGAACACCGGGAACGATATGACTTTCACAAGGCTCAGTCCGAGAAACGGACCGATCGCCATGGCAAGGTTCATAGACATCGCGAAATAACCGAGCCCCTCGCCGCGCCGCTTGGCGGGAATAAGGTCAGCGGCAATTGCGCCCGTGACCGTCGTTAAAATGCTGAACCAGATGCCTTGGAAAAAACGCAGTCCGAGCAGCAGATAGAAATTGTGTATCGGCAAATACAGATAAGAAGACAGGGCGAACAGCGCCAGAGATACAATCGTCATTCTTTTCTTGCCGAACCGTTCAATAATCGCCCCTGAAAAAGGACGGGTGATAATAGCAGATAACAGGAACAGGCTGATCAAAAGCCCTCCTTGCGATTCACTGCCGCCAAGCTCCTGAATCATATAGATAGGCAGCACGGCCAAAAATGTATAAAAGAACACAAAGACAAATAAATTCACGAGTACGACCATAATAAAATCTTTGGTCCAGATCGAGTCAGATTTACTCAAAAGTACAGCACTTCCCTTTCTTTTTTATTTCGTTAAAAACACATTCAGAAACTCAGAAAAAGCTTCCTTATCTCCATCTTGGAAATCCGCAAGCATGTCTTCCTCGAACTTCAGCATCTCTTGATTGATGCTGTTGTATTTCAATTCAGCTTCCTTCGTCAGGACGACGAGCTTTTCCCGCTTGTCTTCTCCCTGTTCCCGCTGAATCCAGCCGTTTTCTTCAAGGCGTTTGATCGTTCTGGTAACGGTCGGCGCCTCTACGTTCAGATAGGACCAGATTTCTTTTTGGGTCATCGGTCCGATCGTTTTTAAGCAATATAGGATTGACCATTGAGAGGAGTACAGGCCGAATGGTTCCAGCCGTTCATTGGCTTTCTTCGTAATCAGGCGGGCGCATTGATTGATTTGATGAATGAGGCGTCTGTTGACGTGGATCATTTCCGTTCTCCTTTTCAAAAAACTTACCTAAGTAACTAATTGTGCTGTTTCATTCTACAGCAGGATCGCGCGGATGTAAACCCCCCGTTCAAAAAGCAGAAAATTATGACCCGCCCCTTGTCCTTATTGAGTTTTTAGCATATTCCCAATTCATTGCTAATACACTGTTACAAACCTATCAAAGAGAGTGTTTGAGGTGAGGGATCGTGGGCATATTTCTAAAACCTTCTTATATAATCGGACAACGAAGAAGCTGCATCATCAGTGAATCTGTTACAGAATACGGATCTCATTTCACACTTCTCACATCCAACTGGGGAGGTCGAGTGGTGTGCACGATTACATCAAAGAGCGAACAATCAAGATTGGTAAGTATATCGTGGAGACGAAAAAAACCGTTCGTGTCATTGCGAAAGAGTTTGGTGTTTCCAAAAGTACCGTACACAAAGATCTGACAGAACGCCTGCCTGAAATCAATCCTGACTTGGCGAATGAAGTAAAAGAAATACTCGATTATCATAAATCCATCAGACATTTAAGGGGGGGCGAGGCGACGAAATTAAAGTACAAGAAGGATGAAATTCTTGAAGGGGAGCCCGTTCAGCAGCCGTAGCGCCTGACGTCTGCCGGGCCCTTTTTTCTCCTCCGGGCGGTTTCGCGAATATCCGCAAAATTTTGTCAAGAACTTATATCGTTCAGCAGCTTTTTTTTGATAAATTATGATAATATATATAATTAGGGCACAATGTGGATATTTTACTGTGAAACAGATATCAAGGAGGATATAAATAGATGTTTGCAAGGGATATTGGAATTGACCTCGGTACTGCAAATGTACTGATCCATGTAAAAGGAAAAGGAATTGTTCTGAATGAGCCTTCCGTTGTGGCACTTGATAAAAACAGCGGCAAAGTGCTGGCTGTCGGTGAAGAAGCCAGACGAATGGTTGGACGTACACCTGGGAATATTGTTGCGATCCGTCCGCTGAAAGACGGCGTAATCGCAGACTTCGAAGTAACTGAAGCCATGCTGAAACATTTCATTAATAAGCTGAATGTAAAAGGACTTTTCTCAAAACCGCGCATGCTGATCTGCTGCCCGACGAATATTACGTCCGTTGAGCAAAAAGCGATTAAAGAAGCAGCTGAAAAAAGCGGCGGAAAGCATGTGTACCTTGAAGAAGAACCGAAAGTTGCCGCTATCGGCGCGGGTATGGAAATCTTCCAGCCGAGCGGTAACATGGTTGTTGACATCGGAGGCGGTACGACAGATATCGCAGTTATTTCTATGGGCGATATTGTCACCTCCTCTTCTATTAAGATGGCTGGGGACAAGTTTGACATGGAAATCTTAAATTATATCAAACGCGAGTATAAGCTGCTGATCGGTGAACGTACCGCTGAAGATATTAAGGTGAAGGTCGCAACGGTTTTCCCAGACGCACGTCATGAAGAAATCACCATCCGCGGCCGTGACATGGTTTCAGGTCTGCCGAGAACGATTACAGTAAACAGCAAAGAAGTGGAAGAAGCCCTTCGTGAATCAGTTGCCGTCATTGTGCAGGCCGCCAAGCAGGTTCTTGAAAGAACACCGCCTGAATTGTCCGCTGACATCATCGACCGCGGCGTTATCATTACCGGCGGGGGAGCGCTGTTAAACGGGCTTGATCAGCTTCTTGCCGAAGAGCTGAGGGTGCCGGTTCTTGTCGCTGAGAACCCGATGGATTGTGTTGCGGTCGGAACCGGCGTCATGCTGGATAACATGGACAAGCTTCCAAAACGCAAACTGAGCTGATGATAAAACCTCATTCTGAAAAAGAATGGGGTTTTTTTCTGTCAAACCCTTCACGAACGGGAATGTAAATCCGATAATAAGAAAAAATGCTGATTTTCATTATAGAACAAATGTTCCGGTGAGGCAACTGGAAATAATGCTATTTCAGAGGTGGAAGACTTGTTAAAAGGATTATATACCGCAACGTCCGCAATGATTACACAGCAGAGAAGAACGGAAATGCTGTCAAATAACATCGCAAACGCGAATACGTCAGGATACAAAGAGGATCAAGGTTCAATCCGCGCCTTTCCCGAGATGCTTCTGAGCCGAATAGAAGGCGACAAAAAAACGAAAATCGGTTCCGTCAACACAGGCGTATACATGCAGGAGCTGAAACCGTTGTTTACGCAGGGAAGCCTGAAAACGACCGATCAGCCGACCGATATCGCGCTTATGGAGAATCAGGTTCCCAAGAATGCCGAAACGAATGAAAACGCCGAGCTGTTTTATCCCGTGCAGACCGCGGGCGGCGTCCGCTATTCAAAAAGCAGCACTTTCTCATTAAATGAAAACAATCAGCTTACGATAAACGGAAACCTTGTTTTATCAACAAACGGACAGCCGATTACAGTCGACAATGAAAAATTCACGGTATCAGAAAACGGAACGGTCACGACAAACGGCCGGCCGGCGGGGCAGATTGACATTAGAATGGAAGAAGACGTGCGCAATCTGAAACGGGACGGCAATGACCTATACAGCACGGCCGACGGCTCTGAACTGCCGAGCGCGGCGGCGAATCCCCAGGTCTCGTATTCATTAAAGCAAGGCGTCTCGGAGCTTTCGAATGTGGACGTGACGAGCACGTATACAGAAATGACGGAAGCATACAGATCATTTGAAGCCAATCAGAAAGTCATTCAGGCTTACGATAAAAGCATGGATAAAGCCGCAAATGAAATCGGCAAAGTGTAACAAAATGGGGGACGTTCAATTATGATGCTCAGATCAATGCTGACGGCTTCAACAGCCTTAAATCAGCTTCAGCAGCAGATGGATACAGTCAGCAGCAACCTTTCAAACAGTGATACGACAGGCTATAAAGCGAGGGACTCCCGCTTTTCCGAGCTGATCAGACAGCAGTATGACCATATAGATGACAAAAAGGAAAATTCGCCGAACATGCGGAAAACGCCGCCCGGCCTGCGTCTCGGCGCCGGAACGGTCATGACTCCGCAGCTGGACTCAGGGCAGGGAAGCATCAAAAAAACCGACCGTGACCTTGATATCGCGTTCACATCACCTTATCAATATCTTCAGGCAGAAGCGGACGGACGGCGGGTGTATACAAGGGACGGCTCACTTTCCCTCAAGCCGGCCGGCGGAAATGACCGGCTGCTTCAGCTGATGACAGCGGGAGGCAATCCCATTCTCGATGAGAACGGCCAGCCCATACAAATTGACAGTTCGCTGAATCAGCTGAAAATCAGCAAAACCGGAACGCTGACTGCTTCAGACCAGGCGGGAACCCGTTCGCAGACGTTTAACCTCGGCATCGTCAATGTCAATAATCCTCAGGCGCTTCATGCGGAAGGGGATAATCTGTTTTCCGTAAACGGAGCGGGGGCTTCAGCGATTGAAGAGCTTACCGGCGCAAACCGGCAGGCAATCGGCATGGAGCAGGGCGCGCTTGAAAGTTCAAATGTCGATATGTCAAAAGAAATGACCGACTTAATCGTGTCTCAGCGTTCCTATCAGCTGAACAGCCGCACGATTACATTGGGAGACCAAATGCTGGGCTTAATCAACTCAGTCAGATAAAAGAAGGGGCGTTTTGATCAGCCGCGCATGATAAAAAATGCGGCTTTCTCAAAATCGCCCTTTTTTTTGTAGTAATCAGTAATATCCTGAAGCAGCACTTCCAAATCCACCCACGCTTCAATTTTCTGCAGCTCCAGCACGAGCTTCTGCAATCGGTCGTACGGGTCCTCCTGAGCGGTGTACAGTATGTTGAGTGCGGTCAGCTTCAATTTCATAATCTTGTTCTGCACTTTTTCAGATATGTATAAACCTTTCTGCAGCACGGTTTGTCCTTCGGCGGCATATCCGGTTTTAAAAAGTGCTCTGACCGCTTCGTATACACAATGCAGGTAGGAAACGGGAGACTCTTTCTCGAAACGCTGATTGCCCAATACCTTTTTGTAAAAAGGGAGGGCCTCTTTATCTTTTTTCTGGGCGGTCTTTAAAAAACCAAAATTATAATAGGCGTGGCACAGCAGGTTATTGTCATTGATCCGGTCCGTTATCTTTATGGATTCATTAAAGAGCTGTTCTGCGTCTTCATAGCGTGCCTCGTCTATGTAATTCACGGCGAGAAGCAGCCGGCAGCTGAGTGTTTTTTTGATGTAGCCGAATTCACCTTGATAGATTTCCAGCGCTTTGTTGACATATTGAATGGAGAGCGCAGGCGACTTCATCATGTAATATGCACCCGCTGTTTTATAATAAAATTCAGCGGCTTCGAAACGGTCCTGAATGGCCGGCAGGTACTGTTCAGCTTCTTTAAAGCGGCAGACAGCACGGTTCGGAGCGCCATTCACCATATGGAATAACCCTTTGAAAAAATAGAAATAATAAGTTAATTCATGATCCATCTCATCTTTGCGCCGCTTCAGCTCGCAGAACAATTTAGTCAGACCGTCTTTTTTCTCAAACAGCAGCTGAAACCGTGCGAAAAACAGCTGATATCTGAGTTTGAGCTTTGCATTCTTTTGTAATTTGGGGAGATGCTGATTGATTTGTTCGTGAAGGGAACGGGCTAGATCGAATTGGCGTTTTCCCATGGCGTCATACCACTCATTCAGCATCACCAGCGTGCGTTTTTCAGTAAACTTAGCAATCATCTTCCAACCTCTTTGCATAGGGTAAAAATCTTTATTTATCATAACACATTAATGGACGAGGCTCATTGCCAGCTGGTTACAGTTTACAGCGCGGTTGAAAAAGAAATTGATTCATAATATACTTCCAAATGTACAGATTGGTTACCACTTATACCTTCTATACATACTATTGTCGATGAAGGAGATGTCAAGAGAATGCTTGATACTCAGCAAATTAAAGAAATTATTCCCCATCGCTATCCGTTTCTTCTGGTAGACAGAATTACGGAAGTCGAAGAAGGAAAACGGGCGGCGGGATATAAAAATGTGACGGCGAATGAAGATTTTTTCAACGGCCATTTTCCTGAATACCCTGTTATGCCGGGCGTATTAATCGTAGAGGCTTTGGCGCAGGTCGGAGCTGTGGCGATGCTGATTAAAGAAGAAAACCGGGGCAGACTCGCGTTTTTTGCGGGGATTGATAACTGCCGTTTCAAAAAGCAGGTAAAACCGGGTGACAAGCTGGAGCTTGAAGTGGACATTACACGTGCACGCGGTACGATCGGACGCGGAAAAGGCGTTGCCAAAGTTGACGGCGAGCTCGTGTGTGAAGCTGAATTAACCTTTGCGCTCGGAGAATAAAAACAAACAGATGGGCTTATAAAAAAGCCCATTTTGTATAGAAAGGGGTGAATGTAATGTGGTCAGAATTTAAAAGCTTTGCGATGCGGGGCAATATCATGGATCTGGCAATCGGTGTCGTCATCGGCGGCGCTTTCGGCAAAATTGTGACGTCGCTCGTTGAAGACATCATCATGCCGCTTGTCGGCCTGCTTCTTGGCGGTCTTGATTTTTCAGGGCTGGCGGTGACATTCGGCGATGCCCATATCAAGTACGGAAGCTTCATTCAAACGATTGTGAACTTCTTCATTATTTCATTTTCTATCTTTATCGTGATCCGCACAATAGGCAAGCTGAGACGTAAAAAAGAAGCAGAAGAAGAGGCTGAAGAAGCAGAAGACACAGATCAGCAGACAGAACTGCTGACTGAAATCAGAGATCTGCTGAAACAGCGGGCTCCTCACAATGACTAGGGCACAAAAAAGGCTGGATGATTAACGTCCGGCCTTTTTTATGATTATAATTTTTGTTTAAACGCTTCAATCAGCCGGCTGCCCGAGTAGCCTTCTTTTACGAGCGACTCCAGAATGCTTTCTGATCCGGGGTGGTTTCTTGACACCATTTGACCGTAAATTAAAACTTGTATACTCTTTTCCAGCTCCACGATATTTTTGATGCTTCCCGTCAGCTGGGCGGGGCGGTTGCTTTTTTTCGTAATCGTTACAAACACCTTCGCTTCTTTCTGGCTTTTCATCAGCATGTCAAAAAAAGAAAAGTGTTCGGCCGGGACCAGTGCTTCAATTAACCAGTGATTTTCTCCGTCCTCTTTGTTGATAATCAATCCGTCTAAAAGGGGAAACTGTTCAATCGGCTGATCGTCTTGATCTAAACGTTCCACATTCAGATCAACCAGTTTAAAGGTTTTCATCTCTTATTTTCACCCCTGTTGTCCATGTTTTTCGTTCATTTATTATAACACATATCATTTTTCCCGGGAAAATGCTGTAAGACATGCTTCATCATTTTTGTAGGCGGTCAACATTTAATCATTTCTATTTTTTCATTATAATGTAAAAGAATATGGTCATGGAGAGATGCTTATGAATCAATTGCGCCTGAAGGAAATCTATATAGAAGACGGTTCAAGGCGAAAAGACGATCATTCCTACTTGGTATGCAAAAAGGAAGATTGTGAGGTGCATCTTAACAGAAGGGGAAATGTCGTCTTTTTATATGAAACAAAAGACCGCATGGAACAGTATAAAATTCAGCTTTCACTGACTGATAAAAAGCTGAGTTTTTACTGGTTCGCATGGGACGGCGGAAAGTTTGTCCGCATGTTTGAGAAAGACTGGCTCAAAACGAAACTTTTCTCGCGGCTGCTCAAAAATACATATTACATAAGCGGTCAAAAACAAAAGTTTTTTTTATCAGAAAGAAAAACAAAAACATAAAAGCAGCCTAAACGGATAACGGCTTTTTCCGCTTTTTGCTTTCATGAGCCCTTGTACTACAATGAAGCCAGCCTCGAAAAAGAGAGGAGGATACGGCTTGTTTAACCACGTTATGCTTGTCGGCCGGCTGACGAAAGATCCGGAGCTCCGTTTTACATCAGCGGGCATTCCCGTCGCGCATATTACGTTGGCGGTAAACCGCAATTTTAAAAGCGCGTCGGGTGAAACCGGAACCGACTTCGTCAACTGCACCATCTGGAGAAAAAACGCTGAAAACACGGCATTGTACTGCCAAAAAGGGTCAATGGTCGGTGTAAGCGGCAGAATCCAGACGAGAAGCTATGAAAAGACAGACGGCGTAAAAGTTTATGTGACCGAGGTCATGGCTGATACCGTTCGGTTTATGGATCAGAAACGGAAAGAGCCGCTGGCTGAATAGCATGCTTTTTTCCTCAATTTCCCGCCTTTCAGCGGGCCCCGCAATACCTCCTTCCCACTCGCCAGTCGAAAGACTGGTTTTTTTGTGCGGGTGCTGAAAAATGGTTAAAAAGAAGTGATTTTGCTTATAAATACTTAAAAACATTGAATATATTGGGATAAAAACTTATAATTACTTACAGATAAGTGACGAAAAAAGGGAATGAGGACGTGTATCAAGAAGAAAGACTGATTGCGATAATGGAATATTTGAAACAGCATCGGCGGATCACCGCTGAACAGATATGTTCGCTGCTTCATATTTCAAGAGATACCGCAAGAAGGGACCTTGTAAAGCTGAAAGAGCGAGGGGCCATTATCAGAACACGGGGCGGCGCGATTCTGCCGTCGGTGAATCAGGAAGTTCCGGGCTATTCGGGCCGGCTGAAAACCGTTTCTGAAGAGAAAAACAAAATCGGCAAGCTGGCCGCATCCCTGATCCATAAAGGAGACCGGATCATCCTGGACACCTCGACAACCGTTCAGGCCTGCGCGGAGCATATAAATGTCACCGGCTGCACTGTTATTACAAATTCGATCAATCAGGCCGATATCCTTTCCGCAAAAGAGGGAATTGATATTCACCTGCTCGGCGGAAAGCTCCAGAAGGAACACCGGTTTTTATACGGGGCTTCCGTCGTAGAAAAACTTGGGGATTATCACGCTGATAAGGTGCTGATCGGCGTTGTCGGCATCTCGGAAAACGGCCTGACGATTCCGCATGAAGAAGACGGCATGGTAAAGCGTAAAATGATCCGACAGGCTGAACAGGTGATTGCGCTGAGCGATCACTCCAAGCTTGGCCGTACGAGTTTTTATCAGTATGCAGACCTGCACGAGGTTGACCTGCTGATTACCGATCGGCTGCCTGATCAGGATTTTTGCGATCTGCTCGACCGGCACGGCGTAGAATTGCTTGTAACTGAATCTGAAGAAGAGGATGAGGACATGTGAAACTGATTGCCATAGATCTGGACGGCACACTGCTGAACAGCAGTCATCAAGTAAGCGATGAAAACAAGCGGGCTTTAAGGGAAGCCCAGCAAGCGGGAATTGAAATCGTGGTTTCCACTGGACGCGCGCATTTTGATGTGCACTCCATATTCGAACCGCTCGGCATAAAAACTTGGATTATCAGCGCAAACGGAGCCGCCATTCATGCTCCTGACGGCAGCCTGTACCACTGTGAAGCGATTGAAGAATCAAGAGCCCGCGGCATTTTGTCATGGCTTGAAGAGAATCAATATTATTATGAGGTGTTTACAAACAAAGCCATCTATACGCCTGAAACCGGCAGGCAGCTGCTTGATATCGAAATGGACCGGGTGAAAAGCGCCAATCCGGAAACCGATCTTTCTGTTTTGGAACAGGCGGCTTCAGTGCAATACAGCCAGTCCGGCTTTGCTTACATTCATTCATACCGTGAGCTCTTTGAGAAAGAAGAGCATCTGGATTTTTATAATATTCTCGGATTTTCGTTTGATGAGCGGAAGCTGAAAGCGGGCTGGGACCGATTCAGCGGTCAGAAAGATCTCACCCTTGTCAGCTCTGCCGATCACAACTTCGAACTGGCGTCTCGAAACGCCTCTAAAGGGCAGGCGCTCAAACGGCTGGCGCAAAAGCTCGGCATTCCGATGGCTGAAACCGCTGCGGTCGGTGACAGCTTAAATGACTATTCAATGCTTCAGGCGGCCGGAAAAGGCATAGCGATGGGGAATGCGAGAGAAGATATTAAAGAGATCGCTGATGCCGTTACATTGACAAATGATCAAAACGGCGTTGCGTATATGATCAGGAATTTACTGTGAAAGGTATGGCGATACTGTTCATGACTGGCGTGACGCATTCATGGCAAATGCGGCGTAACAGTAAGGACGACATAAAAGACCGGCTCTTCCCGAGAGAGCCGGTCTTTTTGCGTTTAATGTGATTGCGCCGATGCGCTGAGGGTGAATAATTCTTCAAGCTCATCGGATGACAGCTCGGTAATCCAATTTTCACTTTGGATAATCTGATCGTTCAGCGTTTGTTTCGTTTCGAGCATGGCATCAATTTTTTCTTCAATCGTTCCCGTCGTAATGAGTTTGTGAACGTGGACGAACCGTTCCTGGCCGATTCGGTAGGCGCGGTCGGTCGCCTGGTTTTCCACCGCCGGATTCCACCACCTGTCATAGTGAATGACATGATTGGCAGCCGTCAGATTCAGACCGATTCCGCCCGCTTTCAGTGACAAAATCAGCGTCGGGTATTCTTTCTTCTGGAACCGTTCGACGAGAGAATCGCGTTCCTGCTTGGACAGGCTTCCGTTTAAAAACTGAACCGGTTCTCCGAATGTTTTTTCCAGGAGGCGCTTCATCATGTTGCCCATCTGAATGTATTGGGTGAAAATGAGGCAGCTTTCCCCTTGTCCGCGGATCACCGCCATTAAGTCAAGCAGCTTTTCCAGTTTGACGGATCTCCCGTTTAACAGCTCTGTCTGTTCTTCCTTCAAATAGAGCGCAGGATGGTCGCATATTTGCTTCAAGCGGCCGAGCATGCTCAGAATCAGCGCTTTCCGCTGCATCCCGGTCAGAGAAGCCATATGTTCAAATGTATCTTTGACAAGCTGTTCATAAAGGGATGCCTGTTCGGCTGAGAGCGGGATAAACTCTTTTTGTTCCAGCTTGTCAGGAAGATTAAGCGCCACTTCTTCATCCCGTTTTGTCCGGCGCAGTAAAAACGGCCGGATTAACTGCTGAAGCTGGTTGATTCTTTTTTCGTCACGGTCTTTTTCAATCGGCAGCACATAGCGTTTATGAAAGCCGGTCAGACTGCCGAGATAGCCTTTGTTCATAAAATCAAAGATCGACCAAAGCTCTGTCAGGCGGTTTTCCATCGGTGTTCCGCTCAGCGCGATATGATGGACGCCTTTCAGCTTTCTGATTGCGCGGGACTGCTTCGTATGCGCGTTTTTAATATTTTGCGCTTCATCAAGGCAGATGGTGCTCCATGTCACGGAAGAAAGCTCTTCCTGATCGGCGTGCGAGAGGCCGTAAGAAGTAAGAACGACATCCGCGTCCTGATATGCCGGGACAAATGCTTCGCCCTTCGGCCTGCGGGGGCCGTAATGAAGCACGGCCTTCAGCTGCGGCGCGAAGGTCTGGAGCTCACGCTGCCAGTTGCCGAGCACCGATGTCGGCGCAATGATTAAGGCAGGCGCTTTTTGCCGGCCGCTTTCCTTCACATGGAGAAAATAAGCGATCATCTGAATCGTCTTTCCAAGTCCCATGTCATCTGCGAGACAGGCGCCGAAGCCGTTTTCCCGTAAAAACAGAAGCCAGTTCATGCCGTACATCTGATAAGGGCGGAGCTGGCCCTGAAACGCGGCGCTGACTTCATGCTCCGGCAGATCCCCGGCATCCGTCAGTTTGCGGATCAGGCTTCTGAGATGCTTTGATAATTCGATCTTGATCCCGGCAAATGCCGATGAGTCAATGATGTCCGTGTCCTCGGCTCCGTTTTCCCCGTGATCCATCAGTTCGCGCGCCAGCACGTCGGACATGTGGAGGCCCTCAGATTCCGCTTTTTCCATCAGTATTTTCATCTGTTTAATAAATTGCGGATCAATTTTCACCCATTGGCCGCGGATGTTGACGAGACGTCTGTTGTTTGCGACAAGCTCATTGAATTCATCCTCTGTCAGCTCAATTCCGTTTGTGGCGAATCTCCAGTTGAAATCAAGCAGAGCGTTCATGCCGACGAAGGACTCGCCCCGCGGGGAGGATGACACTTTCGCCTTGAGCATCATATTGCTGTCCCGGACAATCTGCCACCATGATGGGAGAAGAATCTCCACACCCATATCGACAAGCGTCTCACTCGCTTCCGATAAGAAGATCCAAGCCTCTTCTTCAGAGATCAGCGTCGTTCCTGAATCAAACGAAAGCCAGGGAACCGTTCTGCGGAAGCGGTCCTGTTCGCGCGCGATTTTTCCGCTGTATGCCTGCCACGCTTTTTTCAGACCCTTCAATCCGTCGAAAAAGGTGATGGAGCCGGTTTTTTTCTCACGTAAAAACATCTCGATTTTCCAGTCGTCACCGTCGAAATCAGGCTCGTTTAATCGGAGCCCGACGGTAAACGGCGTCAGATCGTCATGCCAGCCGATTCCCTCGAGAAAATCATCTTCATCCAAAAAGGAGCCTTTAAACGTATGAACGGCCGGCGAACGGGTTTCGATCCGCCGCCATTTTTCCAGCAGGTCATCATTGTACTGAATGTAGTCCTGTACCGCGGCTGAGAACCAGTCTGCCGTAAAGCCTTCCAGCAAAAGCTCGCGGTCTTTGAAGCGCAGGACGCCATTTTGCCATGCGTCATAATCCGGAAGAAAATCGCCGTCGGCAATAAATTCGTATATCGTCGAAGCCGCTTCGATTAACGGTTCCGTTTCCTTTGTCAGCTGCACGGTGCTGAATGAATTGAACGAGTTTTTTCCAAGCAGCTCGACGGTCATCCACGGGCTGAGCAGAACGGCCGGAGTGCCGATGAAGCTGACGTCTTCAAGAAACGTTCCGTAAAAGGTGGACTCATGCCATTGGAACAGATGAGTCTTCATCTGACTGAGAGTAAGCGGCTGCTCCTTCTCATCATGGCTTGACAGCGTAAATGTCCAATCTTCCATTTGTTCTACATGAATGAAAATTTCCTTAAGACTCGCCATCAATCAACTTTCCTTTCTGCAATTCTTCTTGAAGGGCGCGCAGCCTCTTGTAGCTTGCGCTCAGCCGGCTGATATAACGCTCCCATACCTGCTGTTTTTTTGCCTTTTTATAAAGCGTCCGCAGTTTTTTCAGATGGCGCGCAGCCTCTTTATAGGCGCTGCGGTTTTTTTGGTCGATAAAAAAGGCCGCCGCCCGGTGATAGGAGGGGATGAGCGCTTCCGGATCACTGGCGGCAATTTCCTTCAGGATGTCCTTTTCAATTTCCCAGACGGAAAAACCGACGAGGCTGTGAATCTCCACCCATTCCGCGTACCGCCGTTTTTCGTACAGGTACTGGCTGTATTCGGTAAAGGTATAGGGAAGGCAGCCGGAAGCAAACCGTTCAAACAGCTGATCATCCCGTGAGTGCCGCGCATAATCCGCCAACAGCGCAAACAGCTCTCCGATGATGTCGCGCATTTCTTTAAACGGCTTATCAAGCTTCGTATAGTTCACGGCAAGCGGTTCGATCCGGCCATACCATGTTTTCAGCCGTTTCCAGTCTTTTTTCGCGGTGAGTTCACCGAGCCATTGAAAGGTGTACGGCAGCGCTTCAGGAGGGAAGCGGGACATATCTTCAAAGACCGCTTCATCATCTTTTTGCAAAAAGGCCAGATGAAGCCGTCCGAACCGCACTTCCGGCGAAAAACGGCGCCCGCTTTCCTGTTCGAGAATCTCCTGTTCACGCGCGACCCATTTCGGCCGGTTCAAAAGCGCGCTCCACATTTCACCGAATACCCGGAGGCGTTCGTATTGAAAAAGCTCTTCTTTCACAAGCAGTCTGCGGAGCACCGGGGGCGTCCGGTCTAAAAAAGGATCGAGTGAAAAAGACAAGGCGTACGTTTTCAGTCTGTCAATGGAGGAATAAATCGTATCCATCAGCTGTTCCACGTATGGATTAATGCTGTAATAATCTTTTTCGGCATCCAATCTGCCTGACTCAATCAAAGTGAACATGTGAAGCCAGACGGCAAGCGCCGAATGAATCTGATATAAGCTTTTAAGCTCGGGTTTTTTCGGGGCGTGTTTTTTGAGCGCTGACAGATAGCCGTAATAAAGGCCCTGCATCGTCTGGCTTCCGGCCGGCGTCCGCGCCTCCCACAGCGAGAATTCCGAATCAAAAAAAGCGAGCCAGCTTGACAGCGACTCTTCATTCGGCAGCACTTTTTCCTGAAACTGCCGGCGGACAAGCTCCCTGCTTTCCTCAAGCTTTTCTCTTTCCAGCCAATGTTCGGTAAAGGTACCGACCCGCTCGAATTGGGCATATACGTAAAGAAAAACGGCGAGCACGTGGCGGCAGATCGCCTCAGACGGGCATGCGCAGCCGCTTTTCACCATGAAAAATAAGTTCAGCGTGACCCTTACAGGCACAACATCCTGCACATATGCGGAAATCTCTGTCGGGGTTTGAACCTGTATACGATAGACGGAATCCTGCCGATATAAAATGAGTGCTTTCTTCATCAGCTGAACATTGTCTTCATTGTAAGGAAGAAGTTCTTTAAGCTGTTCAGCCGCTGCGAGCACATCTTCTTTAGCAATCATATCCTGAAGCATGATTATCGCTCCTAACGAGTCACAAAATAAAAAGATTCCAATTCCTCTATTATATCGCAACACATGGCCCGGAAAAAGTTTTTCCTAAAAAAGGACATAAAAACCCGAATGTGTCGAATGATGTATTAGAGATTGCAAAACAGCACCCGACAGCATATAATAATCTTGTTTTCAATTTAATGGAAGCCGAAAGGAAACGAATGATGAAGAAAACGAAGTTAGATCAAGAGGAGTTTCTGAAGATTTTAATGCATGCGCACGACATCGGTGAGCAGTCCTCTGAGATGACCACAAAAGAAATGCTTGAGAATTTGATTTCTTATATTAAAAATGGATATGCAACATAAAATCCCGCAGGCTCTTGGCCGCGGGATTTTTTAATCTTCCTGTGACACCAGCATTTAAAGCGCTTACAAATATAAATCAGATTGAAGTGATTGTCTATTTTTGTCGAATTTTGTCA
The DNA here is from genome assembly GCF_036362845.1 of Bacillus sp. MT(2024). Taxonomy (NCBI): domain Bacteria; kingdom Bacillati; phylum Bacillota; class Bacilli; order Caryophanales; family Bacillaceae; genus Bacillus; species Bacillus sp. MT(2024). Next base: position 3,572,939 of record NZ_CP143632.1, on the reverse strand, counting down.
TTTGAAAAGGTTAGAAATGACAGTTCAAAGCTGTATAATCGTAATTGGAAAAGATCATTGGAGGGAATGGGAATACACGGAAAGTGATATGGAGGTTATATGGGAGAATCTGCAAGCATAAAGGAAATATTCGCAATACTGAGAAAGCGTCTGCTGTTTATACTTATTATTACCGCGGCGGCATCTTCCGCAGGCGGTCTCATCAGTTTCTTCGCTCTTACGCCGGTCTATGAAAACTCAACTCAAATTTTGGTCAGCCAATCCAAAAACAATCAAAAAGAAGTCCAATTCAATGACGTTCAAACCAACCTCCAATTAATCAACACGTATAATGTCATCATCAAAAGCCCGGTCATCCTCGATGAGGTGATTAAACAGCTGCATCTGTCCATGACTTCGAAAGAGCTGGAATCGAAAATCACGGTATCCAGCGAGCAGGATTCACAAGTCGTGACGATTGCCGTTCGGGATACGGATGCTAAGCGGGCGGCCGTTATGGCAAATGCGGTTGCATCCGTTTTTCAGGACAAGATCACCGCCATCATGAACGTGGATAATGTCAGCATCCTTTCAAAGGCCGAAGTGTCGGACAGCCAGTCACCGGCAGAGCCTAACCGTAAGCTGAACATCGCGATTGCGTTTGCCGCCGGACTTTTGGGCGGAATCGGTCTCGCCTTTTTGCTGGAACATCTGGATAATACGATCAAATCGGAAGAACAGCTGGAAGCGCTGCTCGGCATCCCGATCCTGGGAACGGTTACTTCAATCAGTACAAAAGACAGCGTTGCCAAAAACGTGAGGATGGCGGAAACCAAACAAGCGGGAGGCGGACATGTTGACGCGTAAAAAAGACAAACCCGGAAAACGAAGCGTGATTGCGATGTCTGAGCCGAAATCCATCAACTCAGAACAATATCGCACGATCCGCACAAACATTGAATTTTCTTCCGTTGATACGGAGGTGAAGTCCCTTTTGATCACATCCGCCGGTCCGGAAGAAGGAAAATCGACAACCGCGGCCAACCTTGCCGTCGTATTTGCACAGCAGGGGAAAAAAGTGCTTTTAATTGATGCGGATCTGCGCAAACCGACGGTTCATTTCACCTTCAAATTGGATAACGGAACCGGATTAACGTCGCTGCTGTTAAAACAGCTGCCGTTTCAGAAAGCCGTCCTGCCGGCTGATGAAGCAAACTTGGATATTTTAACGAGCGGGCCGATCCCGCCCAATCCGGCGGAGCTTTTATCGACGGGTGCCATGAAAGATCTTCTGTCAGAAGCAGCCGCAGTTTATGATAAGGTGATTTTGGATACGCCTCCCGTTTTGGCCGTAGCCGATACGAAAATATTAGGCAGCTACACTGACGGGGCCATTATGGTGATCTCAAGCGGGAAAACGGACAAAGAAAAAGCGGCCAAGGCGAAAGAAGCGCTCGATTACTGCCCGTGCAAGCTCCTTGGGGCCGTTATGAACGGGAAGAAACAAACGAAACATTCGGACTACGCCTATTACGGACAATAATGTCACAATGGGCGCGGTCCATTCTTTTTAAGGAGGGATTGAAATATGATAGATATCCATTGTCACATCCTTCCTTCCATAGACGACGGCGCGGCGGATGATACAGAAAGCCTGAAGATGGCGAGAGAAGCGGTCAGACAGGGGATTGATACGATCATCGCGACGCCGCATCATGTGAAATACCGCTATGACACGGATCGGCATACGGTCAACGAAGCGGTCAGCCTGTTAAACAAACGTTTGAATAAGGAAGGCATTCCGCTGACTGTTCTGCCCGGCCAGGAAATCAGAATAGACGGAGATCTGCTGGCAGGTCTTCAAAGCGGCTCGCTTGTCCCGCTCCATAATACAAAGTATGTGCTGGCGGAATTTCCGGCGGATCATGTCCCGGCCTACGCTGAAAGGCTGTTTTATGAACTGCAGCTGAACGGATATGTCCCCGTCATCGCCCATCCGGAGCGGAACAGGGAAATTCGCGAAAACCCTTCCGTCCTTTACAGTCTTGTGAAGAAAGGGGCGGCCGCCCAAGTGACGGCCGGCTGCATTGCCGGAGCATTCGGGCGGAAAGCGAAATCCTTTTCGCTGCAGCTGATGGAAGCGAATTTGATCCACTTTCTCGCATCTGACGCCCATAATCTCGGACCGAGAAATTTTTATTATCAGGAGGCGGTCAGCGTTCTGAAAAAAGAAGCAGGGGCGGAGCTGATTTACATGCTCACGGAAAATGCGGCGCTTCTCGCTGAAAACAAAGCCGTTTATAAGGAACCTCCGCTGCCTGTGGCCCGCCGTAAGCGCTGGGGTCTTTTTTAATCGTCGTCTCCATCCCGTTTAAATGAAGCGTAAGCGGCTGTTTTGCAAGATGATTCGTTTATGCTTATGCTATTATCAGCGGCCGGCGCCGTTTTTTCCTATCATGGCCTCAGGCTTCCGGCATTCCGCCGGCGCCGGGATCATATGATAATAACGGTAAGCTGCCCAGCAGCAATTTCTAAACGGTTGGGGGAACACGATGAAAATAACAGTGATCGGAACAGGCTACGTCGGTCTTGTGACAGGAGTGTCTCTTTCAGAAATCGGCCATGACGTAACATGCATAGATATTGACGAACGTAAGGTTGAGCAGATGAGAAAGGGATTGTCCCCTATCTTTGAACCGGGCCTTGAAGATATGATGAAACGAAATATCGGCCGGCATCGGCTGGCATTTGAAACGAGCTACGAAAAAGGGCTTGCGGAAGCGGACGTTATTTTTATAGCGGTCGGAACGCCGCAAAAAGAAGACGGGCACGCAAACCTTACTTATATTGAAAATGTCGCCGAACGGATTGCCGAACATATTTCTAAAGATGCGATCGTCGTGACAAAAAGCACGGTTCCCGTGGGAACGAATGACAGAATCAGCGAAGTTATTCATTCACGGCTGAGAGCGGACGTGAACATTTCAATCGCTTCGAATCCGGAATTTCTCCGTGAAGGTTCGGCGATTCACGATACCTTTCACGGAGACCGCATCGTGATCGGGGCTGAAGACCGGCAGACGCGGGAAACGCTTGACCGGGTTTTCGCGCCGCTTGCAATTCCGGTATATCATACGGACATCAGAAGCGCTGAGATGATCAAATATGCGTCAAACGCATTTTTAGCGGCAAAAATCAGTTTTATTAATGAAATTTCTCATATATGTGAAAAAGTCGGTGCGGATGTGGAATCAGTCGCACACGGAATGGGATTGGATAAACGGATCGGCAATCAATTCTTAAGAGCCGGCATCGGTTACGGCGGTTCCTGTTTTCCGAAGGATACAAACGCCCTCGTGCAGATCGCGGGACATGTGGAGCATGATTTTGAATTGCTGAAGTCCGTCATTAAAGTCAACAATAACCAGCAGTCCATGCTGGTTGATAAAGTGCTGAACAGGCTGGGCGGTGTGACGGGGAAAACCATCGCGTTATTAGGGCTGTCTTTTAAGCCGAATACAGATGATATGCGGGATGCCCCGTCCATTGTCATTGCGGATCGTCTGGCGGCTCTTGACGCCCGGATGACAGCGTACGATCCGATCGCTTCATTCCGGGCTTCCGGGCTGCTTCCAGCTGCGGTTTCCTATCGGGAGTCCATAGAAGAAGCCGTCAGGGGAGCGGATGCCGTCCTGATTCTGACAGATTGGGAACAAATTAAACACTTCCCGCTTGAAGCGTACAAAGAGCTGATGGAAACCCCGGTTATTTTCGACGGGAGAAACTGCCACTCGCTTGAGGAAGCGGAACAGGCGGGCGTGGAATATATCTCAATCGGAAGAAGAGCCGTCGTGCCTCAGACTGATTCTGTCACTTAAAAGGCCGGCGGTCCGCGCCGGCCTTTTATCATACAATCATTAGAGACGAAGGGGACATTAATCGTGGAAAACACATGGAAATTGCCGAAGCAAATGGAATCATCCCGCGGTCTGCTGGAAACGTCAGCACGGCCCTTTATCAAACTGCACGTCAAAAAAGCTGAAACGGGACGGTATGACAGTAAAATCGCCGGAGACCCCTATTTTCCGAAACATGAACCATACCCTGAAGATGAAAGCGGCAGGCCGATGAAACTTCTCGCCCAAATCAATTTTGCGGATATGCCCCGACTACCTGATTTTCCGGACACCGGCATTCTTCAGTTTTACATATCGGTCAGTGATGACGTATACGGTTTGAATTTTGACGACGGGTGCGCGCAAACGGGTTTCTCCGTCAAATATTTTGAGCATGTGACAGATCGGGAAGAGGAGCTCATGGATGATTTTTCTTTCGTTCAGGTTGAAGAGGAGTACGATTTTCCGAGTCCGTCTGGCTGACCTTGAAACGCATGTTTTGCGAACGTTTTATCGGAAAAATCACGTGTAACACTTGGGGCTTTAAGCCACCAAGTGTTTTTTTTGTATGCCTGGTGTCCGCTTTATTAAAAACTTTGTCGTCCTTGCAGCAGGTTTTTATTTAAATGTTTTTCGCGTCAAATCGATAAATGCCTTTAATGGTGCAGACATCCACTTGTCCTTATGCCATGCTAGTTGAGTAAAAACGGGGCATTCATTCTGCCAGTTGAGTTCTTTCATCCGTCCTTCGGCAATATCGTCTTTTACTGTCATTTCAGGCAATAGTCCAATTCCGAGTCCAGCCATCACGCATTGTTTGATGGCTTCTATGCTGACGAATTCTAATTTATTAGGGTAGACTCCGGCGTCATGTAAAGTGTTCTCAAAGAGCGTGCGATATGAACAGCCGTCCTCTGTCAGCAGAAGGGTTTCGTTTTGAAGATCCTTCAATGTTGCTGGTGAGTCTGCTGGAAAAGGATGGTCATTGGTGGCTACCATTTTGATTTCATCCTGAATCAGAGATTCAACGTGCAGTGCGTCTTCCGTTCGGTTCACATCCAAAATGAAAGTGATATCAAGCTGGCCCTGCAAGAGCTGTTCTTTCGCTTGTTCGTTGGAAATATACGGTTTGAATATAAGCTTTACTTGAGGAAAAGCCTGTTTGAATTCTTTTATGATAGGCGGAAGGCGGTATGTGCACTGGCTTTCCGTCGCACCGATTTTCAAGGTTCCGGTTGTTTCTCTTGCTTGATTTGCGGCCATTTTTGCTTCTTCTGTTAACGCAATGATCTTCTCCGCATAGGATTTGAACGTTTTGCCGGCTTCTGTCAGGAAAAGCCGCTTGCCGAGCCGTTCAAATAAAGGAGTCCCGATTTCTTCTTCCAGTGATTTGATCTGAGAGGTAACGCTTGATTGTGCATAGTTAAGCATCTTGGCCGTTAGGGTGAAGTTTACGTGTTCTGCTGCGGTAATAAAGGTGATCAGCTGCTTCAATTCCATTTGATCTCGCCCTTTCTAAATCGGTTTTATCGATTGAAACAATCGAAATAATCATCTGTATTGATTGATGAATCCATTATATGATGAAGAAAATCATTCGTAAACAAAGGAGCAGATGCATCATGAAAATTGCGGTTATTAATGGCGGAACTCGTTCTGGCGGAAATACGGATATTCTTGCGGAGAAGGCTGTTCAAGGATTCGATGCGGAGCACATTCATTTGCAGAAATATCGGATCCGGCCAGTTGAAGATCTGCGTCACGCCCAAGGCGGCTTTCGCCCTGTTCAAGATGACTGCGATTCTATTATTGAGCGGATTTTGCCGTGCGATATTCTTGTATTCGCCACCCCAATTTATTGGTTTGGCATGTCAGGGACATTAAAGCTGTTTATTGATCGCTGGTCACAGACGCTGAGAGATCCGAGGTTTCCTGATTTTAAACAGCAAATGTCAGCGAAGCAGGCATATGTAACAGCAGTGGGAGGGGACAATCCTAAACTAAAAGGGCTGCCGCTGATTCAGCAATTTGAACATATTTTTCATTTTATGGAGATGTCCTTTAAAGGCTATGTGCTGGGAGAAGGCAATCGTCCCGGTGATATTCTTCATGATCATCAGGCTCTGTCCGCTGCGAGCCGTTTATTGAAAAGAAGTGATGCGATATGAAGCTGCTGCTGGTTATCTCTGGTATATTGATTCTTGCACTCTTTCTAGCTTGGAAAGCGCCGACTTCTGTTTGGGTACAGGCTGAAACCAATTCGCCTCAGGTTCAGCAATCTGTGAGAATGGCAGGCGCAACGCTGCAAGTCAAGCAAATCATCAAGAGTGATGCAGGCGAAGAAACAGTTGTCATATCAAACGGCATTGCGGGGCCAAAATAAAAAAGCACCTGTCCAGGTGCTTTTCTTTATAAATGAGGAATCACAAGCCCTCCATACAAAAATGCCGCGATAATCAGGAAGGCCGGATGCAGTTTGAATTTTGTCAAGGCAAGGAGGGAGATCCCCGCAATCACTATCGCTTGAACCCAGCCGATCGCTTTGATGCCGTCTGCGCCGATTTGCCAGGTAAGAATGAGCATCATGACGGCGATGACAGGCTGGACGGACAGCGTCATACCTTTGATGACGGGGGATTGGCGGAAGCGCTGAATGATGCGCAAGAGGACGATCAATGCGAGCGCCGACGGTACGACGGTGGCGATCAGCGCAATCAGGAACCCGGGCCATCCGCCTGCGCTGTAGCCGACATACGCCGCGATCTTGGTTGCGATCGGGCCCGGCAATGCGTTCGCAAGTGCGAGCATATTTGAGAATTGATCGTTTGAGAGCCAGCTGTATCTGTTGACGACTTCTTCAAACATCAGCGGGATCGACGCCGGTCCGCCTCCATATCCGAGTACGTTTGCGACAAAAAACGCCATAAATACATAAATCAAGATCATGAGGCAGACATTCCTTTATCTTTTGAACGTTTATTTGTGATTTTGTCCTTTAATTTAAAATGAAACGCGCCGTACGCCAAGAAAATGATAATGACAAAGCCGGGATTGATCTGTAACGTTTGCAGGCCGATAAAAGCGATGATAAAAAACAGGATGCCCGTGACCCAGCCGAAACCTTTAAGCGCTTTTTGGCCAAACTCGTACGCCATGATGCCGAGCATGACGGCGATCACCGGTGTTACGGCGCCAATCATGCCGGCAACGATTGCTGAGCGGCTTAAGACATTGACAGCCGCAAACAAGCCCGCCATAGCGAGACATGTAGGCAGAATATGTGCGAGGGTTGCCGCGATTGCGCCTAACGTGCCTTTCAGCTTGAAGCCCAGATACGCCGCCATTTTTGTGGCAATCGGTCCGGGAAGCGCATTAGCGATCGCTAATATTTCTCCGAATGCATCATCATCTATCCATTTGTATTTATTGACGGCTTCATGGCGGATGAGCGGGATCACCGACGGGCCGCCTCCGAATCCGAGAATGCCCGTTCGGACCATCGCCGCCGTAATGTCCCAATAGGGATGTTTCATGGCTATGTCCTCCTTACAGCTTCATGCCCGTTCTGCTTTTATACCGTTTAATCAGCATTTGGCAGTCGACGCTGACGACGCCTTTTTGCGTATAGAGCCGTTTTGTCAAAAACTCTTCCATTTCCTGATCATCTGCGAAAATGCCGTGCATATGCAGCTTGCTCGGTCCGGTCATATGATAAAGGCTTGTCACGGCCGGCTCCTTTTCAAGCTTTAATGCGGTTTCCTCCAAATACTGCGGCTCCACCTCTACATTAAAAAACACGGACACATGACGGCCGATTTTCACCGGGTTGATGACAGCGGTGAATTTTTCAATCACACCGGCATCCAGTAAATGCTGAATGCGGTGCTGAACCGCCACTCGCGACAGGTTAACCCGCTTTCCTAAGTCTGTATAGGAAACCCTCCCTTCCTCGTGCAAAATCGAGAGAATCTGTTTATCCGTTTCATCAAGGACAAGATTCGGAATACTGTACTCATGTTCCAACCGGCTTCACCTTCCTTCATTTGGTGGATATTATTGTATCATGAAATGTTACGGTATGAAGGAGAAATTTTTTTAATGTTTTCGTTACGTAATGATTGAGGATTATTTCTTATCGGAAAGTAAATAGTGTGTGAGCTTTTCTTTCAGGAAAGTGGATGCCGGCGATGCCGCTTTTTATACTTGAGAAAATTTGTAAAGGGGCTTGCCATGAATACTTCAACCATCGGAACGAAACAAATGGTCGTCAGTCCGCATTATCTTGCTTCTCAGGCGGGGGCCGGCATTCTGGAAAAGGGCGGAAACGCGTTTGACGCGGCAGTGGCGGTCAGCGCCTGCCTGGCAGTCGTGTATCCGCACATGACGGGTCTTGGCGGGGATTCATTTTGGCTCACTTACCATAAAGAAACGGGCCGAATCAAAGCTTATAACGGGAGCGGCCGTTCAGGGAAGCATGTGACGAGAGACTTGTATCGGGGCAGAGAAGCGATCCCTCTGCGCGGGACAGAAAGCGCCATTACCGTTCCGGGAATGGCGGACAGCTGGGATGCCGTGCTTTCGGCGTACGGGCGTCTTTCGCTCGCTGAGGTGCTGAAGCCTGCTCTTGATTATGCGGCAAACGGATTTCCGGTGTCCGCCGACCAGTGCGCCCACACAGAACGCAATCTCGCTCTTTTAGCCTCGACGCCTTACACCTCGGCCATTTTTACGAGAAACAAAAAAGCGCCCATGCCCGGTGAACGGTTTGTCCAGAAGGATCTGGCGGCCAGCTTGGAACAGCTTGCCGAGAAAGGCAGAGGCGCTTTTTATGAAGGAGATCTCGCTCAAAGCATCACATCCTTTCTGCAAAACAACGGCAGCCGTCTGACACTTGATGACTTTAAAGCCCACAGCGGCGAGTGGACGAACCCGGTATCCTCTGATTACCGCGGGTACCGCATCTATCAGGCTCCGCCGAATTCACAGGGCTTTACAGGCTTAATGACGCTCAATATATTGGAAAACTATGATTTTTCTCAGATTGAACACGGCTCCTTTGAATATTATCATCTGCTGATCGAGGCGCTGAAGAAGAGTTTTCAGCACCGGAATGAAGTGCTGACTGATCCGGCATTTTCTCATATTCCGCTGGACCGGCTGCTTGATAAACGGTATGCAAAGCAGCTGGCGGAAGAAATCGGTTACACGGCTGCGCCGGCGGTAAGCCGTCCGGTCGGAAGCGACACTGCTTATGCCGCCGTCAGAGATGCGGAAGGAAATGCCGTTTCCTTTATACAGAGCCTCTATTTCGAGTTCGGATCTGCCGTTACGGCGGGGGAGACGGGTATTTTACTGCAAAACCGCGGGTCATTTTTTTCGCTGGATGAATTCCATGTCAATACGCTCGAACCCGGCAAGCGGACGTTCCACACCCTCATGCCGGCGATGGCCTGTAAAGAAGGAAAGCCGCACATCCTGTACGGAACCCAGGGAGGAGAAGGCCAGCCGCAAACTCAGACAGCGATGATTACGCGCATCATTGATTACAAAATGGACCCGCAGCAGGCGATCAATGAGCCTCGCTGGGTCTGGGGACGGACATGGGGAGAGGAGTATGAAGGGCTGAGGGTTGAAAGCAGAATCAGCCCTGAAACGAGAGAAGCCCTAAGGCAGAGCGGCCACCGCGTCGAGACCGTTGGTGATTTTGACGGGCTTATGGGCCATGCGGCAGCGATCGTCATTGATGAAGAAGGCTTTCTCCAAGGCGGGGCCGACCCGCGCGGCGACGGAGCGGCCGCAGGAGTATAGAGCATGATACGCTAGCTGATGAAAAAAATAAGCACGCCAAGAGCGGCAGAAAGACCCGCGTAAAACGAATCGTACACATATTGCTTTTCCTCCCGCCGGTGCCGCCATTCCATTAAGCCGCTGCAGCAAAATAGCATGGAAACAGCTCCGGCAAATACGTACATTTCATTGAAAAAAGTCACCGCTGCGATGCCCGTAATAAGCAGTGTGATTTCGATTAATCGATATGTGCTGTTTATCGGCTTCTGCTTTTTAGCAGGATTTGGAAAATGGAGAACTTTGACGGTAAATACTTGAAACATAAGGCTGAGCAAAATAAATACGGGTGAAAAAATCAGTAACTGAATGAAATCCATCGTCTGCCTCCTAAAAATGTGTCACTTGTTTCATACGGGTGAGGGCCTTGCAAGTTTCAGCATTCTATAAGACATTAGGCGGATTTTAATGGTAAAAGACTCAAAAAGACCCCTTTTGAAAGGGGTCTTTTTGACTAGTTTCTTCTATTATAATGGTTCCTGCTTCAGGTCGGGCGGACGAGCGTATATGTCTTCCCGAGTCTGGCGTATTCATTCCCCGCGAGCCTTGCCGCAGGCTTCAGCTCATCTGTCCGTATGTAGCCTTTATCGGCGTCATATACTTGGTCATTCAAATGAAAACAAACGACTCTGCCGATGATGAGGTCTGTCGTCGTTTCTCCGCTGTCATTTTGAAACGGAAGATGGCGTTCGAGTATACATTCAAACCTGACTTTTGCTTCTTTTATACCGGGAACGCTGATGCAGGCGCTGTCTGTCACAGAAAGGTCTGTCATGCCAAGTTCACTGACATCAGGATCAAGCCTTGCCGCCGTTTTGTTAATATCTTCAATAATGGACTCATCACTGACGTGCACCACGAATTCCCGATGAGCGATTGCGTTTCTCGCGGTGTCTTTCTGCCGTCCGTCCGCGCGGCTGACAGAGATGGCCAGAAGCGGCGGTTCTGCGGAGACAACGTTATAGAAACTGAAGGGCGCCGCGTTTACGGCGCCGTTGATGGATGACCGCGTCGTGACAAATGCGATCGGCCGGGGAACGACTGTGCCCGAAAGCAATTTGTAAGTGTCTTTTGCGTTCAGTTCGTCTGCTCGTAAGATATGCATGATTTCGGCCGCCTTTCTTTATCGTATGACCTGATTATACAGAAAGAAAATTCGGAAACACAACAAAAGAAAACCGGCTGCATATCTTATCACGTGGCATATATCTGATTGAGGAAAAAGGCTTCCGTTTAGCCGGCAGCCTATTTACAAATGGCGTTACTTGTAGTTTTTCTTTACAACCCAGATGTTCCCGTCTTTCCAGTACTCTGTTTTGCTGCAGTAATCGTCTTTTTTGCAAGGGTCTTTTTTATGAGGACGATAAGGTTTTTTCTGCGTGCGTTTTTTCTTGCGGCGGCATGATTTTTTGTGGCTGCGAGATTTTTTGTGAGAGCGGCACGATTTTTTACGGCTGCGAGATTTTTTGTGAGAACGGGATTTTTTATGGCTGCGAGATTTTTTGTGAGAACGGGACTTTTTATGGCTGCGAGATTTTTTGTGAGAACGGGATTTTTTATGGCTGCGAGATTTTTTGTGAGAACGGGATTTTTTATGGCTGCGAGATTTTTTGTGAGAACGGGATTTTTTATGGCTGCGAGATTTTTTGTGAGAGCGGCACGATTTTTTATGGCTGCGAGATTTTTTGTGAGAGCGGCACGATTTTTTATGACTGCGAGATTTTCTCTTCTTACTGCTTTTTGGTTCTTGGTACAAATAATCTTCCAATCCCTCGGTGCTTGCGGACTTTACTGCTTCTTCGATATCAGAATGGGAATAGTGGCCCATTTTGAAACCTCCTCATGATATATGTTTTAAGGATGCGATCCTTACTACCACATAGTACGCATGAATGAAAAAAGTGTATGTGTGATTCGCTGAGTTTTATATAAAAAGCACAGCCTAAATTAATACAGGGAGGGTTACTGATGAAAGACCAATCAACATTGCCTCTGTACCAGCTGTTTATTCACCCGAAAGACTTAATGGAGCTGAAAAAAGACATTTGGGATGATGATCCGGTGCCCGCGGTGCTGAGAGTGAATCAAAAACGGCTTGACATTGATCTGGCGTACCGCGGCTCTCATATAAGAGATTTCAAGAAAAAATCGTATCACATCGCTTTTTATTCGCCGAAAACATTTCGCAGGGCGAAAGAGATACATTTAAACGCTGAATACAAAGATCCGTCGATGATGCGGAATAAGCTGTCTCTCGATTTCTTCGCGGAGCTTGGGACGCTGTCACCAAAGGCGAATTTCGTAACCCTGCAAATCAATGGCAGGCATGAGGGGGTGTATCTTGAGCTGGAGTCAGTGGATGAATATTTTCTGGCGAAACGGAATTTGGCGGAAGGGGCTGTTTTTTACGCGGTTGATGACGACGCCAATTTCTCCCTTGTCAGTGATCTGGAGCGGGATACGAAAACATCGCTCGAACTTGGTTATGAAAAGAAAACGGGAACGAAAGAAGACGATTTATACTTGCAGGACATGATCTATAAAATTAATACCGTGCCGAAGTCAGAGTTCAAGGGGGAGATCGTCAAACACTTGGACGCCGATAAGTATTTGCGGTGGCTTGCGGGCATCGTGTTTACCTCAAACTACGATGGGTTTGTTCATAATTACGCTTTGTACCGGAATCATGAAACGGGACTTTTTGAAGTCATTCCGTGGGATTACGATGCGACGTGGGGAAGAGACATTCACGGTGATCGGATGGACGCCGATTATGTCAGAATACAAGGGTTTAATACCTTGACTGCAAGGCTTCTGGATGAACCGTATTTCCGCAAAGCGTACAAACAGCTTTTGGAAGAAACGCTTCAGACCCGGTTTACCATTGAACATATGAAGCCGAAGGTCATGTCACTGTATGAGCAGATCAGGCCGCATGTCGCAAAGGATCCTTATAAGAAAGAGGAGATTGATTGCTTTGACCGGGAGCCTGATGTGATTTGCGAATACATTAAGGAGCGGTCCGCCTTCATCAGCAGTGAGTTAGAGCGGTGGAATATCTGATTTGGAAATGAAGAAAGATTTTTTACAAATAGGCTGGTGAATCAGTTCCCGAAAATAATCGTGATACGTATATATGCATTATGCTTTTTACATTATGAGAAAAATGACTAGGAGGACAATAGATGAAACGCAATACGAAGCGGCATCGGTCTGATGACAACTTTTTGCATGCAATGGAAGGAAAAGTAATTACTGTCTACCGGGGAGGCCCGGAGTCCAAGACAGGGAGATTAGCAGACATTCAATCGGATTATATCGCTCTTCAGGTTGATAATAAAATCGTTTATTATCAATGGAAACACGTGAAAAGTGTGACGGAAAATACGAGTGAAACCGTATCGCCGGCCGAAGCGGCAGAATGTGAAAAAGCTGATGATTTTCAAGACCTGATCAGCCGGATGACCAATCGCACGGTGCAATTGAATCAGGGAGGTCCCGAATCGAAAAGAGGAAAGCTTCACGAAACAGGGGAGGATTTTCTCGTGTTGGAAACGGAAGATGACGGAATCGTATATTTTAACGCCGACCATGTCAAAAGCATCAGCGCGGAACAAGAAGAGGACGGCCAAGAGGAGGAGCGCCCGGAATTTGAAATGGCTGATGATTTTCACGGCATATTTAAACGCCTGATCCACAAATGGGTATCCATCAACCGCGGAGGTCCTGAAGCCGTTGAAGGTATACTTGTGGATAATTCCGACGGCCACTACACTCTTGTGAAAGATAAAGAAGTGCTGCGGATCTATCCTTTTCATATCAAGAGCATCAGCGAAGGGGCAAAAGGAGCAGCTAAAAAAGAGGAGAATAAAGACGACGAGAATAAAGGTGAGAAAGAGAGCGCCGAAGAAGAAAAGTCACATGAAGAAGAATCACGCGAAGAGCAGCGTACTTCCTCTAAAAAGTCGAAAAGATCATCAAGATCCGTTCGATCCTCAAAACGGGAGGAAGAGAACTCTTATAGCTACGCCACTGTATTAAGGACAATAGATTATCGGTGGAAACACGGCCGTAAATGATTGGAAAGATTGTCCGTAAACGCGGGAGAGGGGGGAATGAAATGGCTGGATTAAGCAGATTTCTGGATAAACAAGTCGATATTGAGATATCGGGGAATACGACATTTTCAGGAACTCTTTTGGATATCGGTCAGGATATCATTGTGATTCATGACGGCCGGACGTTTCTTTATATTCCGCTGCTGCATCTTCAGAGGATGACATTGACGCTCCCGGACGAAGAGAATAAAGAGCCGTACGCAAGAAAAAAAAGTCCGCATCCCGAAAAACAGGAACATTCATTTTCTTACCGGAATACCCTCCAGCATATAAAAGGCAGATTTACAGAAATATTTGTTACGGGAGACCGTTCCATCCATGGGTATGTGACAAGTGTTTTAAATGATTATTTTGTTTTCTTCTCTCCGGTTTATAAGACTCTTTTCATCTCGATGCATCATTTGAAATGGCTGACACCCTATTCCGATGAGCAGACGCCGTATACATTAAACAGTTCAGAGCTGCCGGTTGTTCCCGCTAATGTGCCCCTTGTCCGGAATTTTGAGGAGCAATTAAAAAGATATATCGGGAAGCTGATTATTCTGGATTTAGGAGATATACCGAATAAAGTGGGGCTGTTACAGGATGTCTCAGATAATATTCTTGAATTGACCAATGCAGACGGCGATACTGTTTTTTGGAAATTGAATCATTTAAAAACCATGCACCTGCCATAAATGATAAAACTGCCTCTCTTATACAGCAGGCAGTTTTTTTTCATCGGAGCTAAAGGTAAATCCAACTGATCCAAACATATAAAACGGTAATGGTAAACACGACGGTGAGAGGGACAACGACAATGGTCGTTTTGATATATTCTGACCAAGAAACTTTTTCGCCGTGCTGTCTGATGATATGCATCCAGATCAGCGTGGCTAATGTCCCGATCGGCAGAAGCAATGATCCGATATCACTGCCGATAATATTAGCCAGATAAATGATTTTTACGGTTAATGGGTCGATGGACATTTCAGTTAATGTCAAAGTGCTGATCATTAAGGCGGGATGGTTATTGAACAAATTAGAGAGGACGGATGTAGCAATGCCCATAATAGTTGCGGCGTGGGCAATGCTTTGTGAGACATAAGGCTCAATAGACTGAACAAGCAGCGCCGTCAGTCCGATATTATGCAGTCCGTAGATGATAATGTACATCGTGAAGGCAAAAATAAAGATATGCCAAGGCGCTTTTCTTAATAAGTCTGCCGGTCCGATTTTTAAATAAAACCATCTCCAGCAAAGCAGGATGACTGAACTGATGACAGCCACGAGCGAAACGGATATGCCGTTGTAAGAAGCTGCAAACAGACTGATCCGGACGAACAATACAAATACCAAAACACAAAACATGATGTTCGTACGGCTGTTTTGGCTCAAGTCCGGCGGAGGCTGAAGCGGATGATATCGTTTGTGTTCCAGCGAATCAAAATGAACCGGAATATCGGGGAGCTGTTTCGGCAAACGGCGGTAAAAAACGGCAAACAGCAGAAAGGCCATAAACACCAGTCCCAGCGTGCCGGGGATAAACATCATATTGGTGTACAAATAAAGGTCCATGCCTATCATTTTGAGAGAAATTAAATTGACGATATTACTGACGCCGATCGGGGTGCTTGCCGCCGTCGCAATTAATACGCCGCTTATTAAATACGGTGTTTTCTGATGTCTTTTAAGTCCGAGATATTGTAAGACCAATAGTAAAATAGGAGTGGTGATTAAGACGCTGCCGTCATTATTCAGAAAGAGCGTCATTGAAAAACAGAGCAGGTTGGTCAGCCAAAAAAGCCGGATGCCCGATCCCTTGGCGCGGTGAAGCAGTTTGGCCGCCGCCCAGTTAAAAAAACCGAAGCTTTCCAGCGCGATCGCCATAATCATTGTGGAGATAATGGTTATTGATGCTCCGGTGACTTTTGACCCTATATCCCCCAAATCATGAAAGGAAACGGTTCCGCATAACAAAACGAGAATGGCGCCCAGCGACGCCGGAACGGCTTCATTTAATCCCCCGGGTCTCCAAAATATAAAAATAATGGTCACAAAGAAAGAAATCAGGGTCAAAATGACGGTAATATGTGTAATGTGTTCTGCCTCCTTTTAGATGGGTCATTGCCGCCCCGTTATTTTTATCCCTCCTGATCAGTTGTACTGTATGTATACGGGTACAGGTCGTAAGGTGTACTGAGCGTTTCTACCAATTTAGTAAAAATCCATAAAAGCACAAAAAAAGAGGCTGCTTTCGGCGGCCCTCTTTTTTATGCATTTTCCTTATCCGCCTGCAATAAAGCCTGGCGTTTATTCATAATATCCAGAAAATGTTTCAGGATCGGATTTTGATTATCCTTGCGGTAGGCAATGACCCATTCGGCAGTGAGCTGCGCCTGATTAATGCCGCGGTAGGCGACTTCGAGATTAAACAGCTTTTTAGCAGAAGAAGGCACGAAGGTTACACCGATACCGGCACTAACCAATCCGATCACCATTTGATACTCCGTCGCTTCCTGAACGATTTTCGGTTTGAAGCCCGCCTGCTCGCAGTAGTTTACAAACTCCAGGTATAAAGTCGGCCATGTTTCTTTCGACAGTGTGATAATCGGTTCATTTTTTAAATCCTGAATGTCGATTGTCTGTTTAGCGGTAAGCGGGTGCTGCTTCGGCAAAGCCAGAATGCACGGACTGCTCTGCACCTTTTCCATATGTAACGCGGAATGCTGTAAAGGCGGATGAAGGATGCCGATATCAATGTTCCCCTTCAGAAGTTCTTCCTGCTGTCTGAAAGAAGAAATTTCACGCAGATCAAGCTTGACGGAGGGGAATTTTTCGCGGAATTCCCGAATGATCGGCGGCAGAAATTCATATGTGGCCGAGCCGACAAAACCGACGACAAGGCGGCCGAGCTCTCCCCGCGCCGTTCTCTGCGCCATTTCAATCGCTTTGTCTATTTCTTCGATCGCGTTTCTGCTGTGTTTTAAAAAACTTTCTCCGGCAGCTGAAAGCTCTACAACCCGTTTCGTGCGCTTTAATAAGGTCACGCCGACTTCCTTCTCAAGCTGTTTGATCTGCTGGCTGAGAGGCGGCTGTGTCATATTTAACCGAAGCGCAGCTTTGCCGAAATGAAGTTCTTCGGCAACGGCAATAAAGTATTGAAGATGGCGAAGCTCCATCCTTATCCATTCCTTTCTCTTTGTTAATTATTCGTGAAACATATTAATCATACGGCGAATTGATATTGGAGGTCAATTTCCAAAGAGTGTATAGTGAATAATATCACAAATTACTTAAAATTTTATATTTAATATGCATAATAAGGAGTGAGGGTGTTGGCAAAAGCAACAAATGAACTAAAAACCTCTGAAAAAAATCGGGGGGCGGAGCTTGTTGTTGATTGCTTAGTGGAGCAAGGTGTCACACATGTTTTTGGCATTCCGGGTGCAAAAATTGATGCAGTATTTGATGCGTTAAAAGATAAAGGACCTGAACTGGTTTTATGCCGTCACGAACAGAACGCTGCATTTATGGCTGCGGCTGTCGGAAGACTGACTGGAAAACCAGGCGTTTGTCTCGTTACTTCAGGCCCGGGGGCATCCAACTTGGCGACCGGCTTGTTAACGGCTAATACAGAAGGTGATCCGGTAGTGGCGCTGGCGGGTAACGTAATTCGCGCAGACCGGTTAAAACGGACACACCAATCATTGGACAATGCGGCGCTATTTCAGCCGATTACAAAATACAGTGTAGAAGTACAGGAAACAGGGAATATACCAGAAGCGGTAACAAACGCCTTCAGGGCAGCGTCAGCAGGTCAGGCAGGCGCGGCTTTTGTGAGCTTTCCGCAGGATGTTGTGAATGAAATCACAAATGTGAAAAACGTACGCAGCGTGCCGGCGCCGAAACAAGGCCCTGCACCGGAAGAAGCGGTCAGCGCGGCTATCGCGAAAATCCAGACGGCGAAACTTCCCGTTCTGTTAGTCGGCATGAAAGGCGGAAGACCGGAAGCGGTAAAACAAATCCGCAAACTGCTTGCCAAAACAAAACTGCCTTTCGTAGAAACGTACCAAGGGGCCGGCACATTGTCCAGAGAGCTGGAAGACCAATATTTCGGCCGGATCGGACTGTTCCGCAACCAGCCGGGCGATCTTCTGCTTGAACAGGCGGATGTCGTATTAACGATCGGTTATGATCCGATTGAATACGATCCGAAGTTCTGGAACGTAAACGGTGACCGTGCTATTATCCATCTTGACGAAATTCAGGCCGATATCGATCATGCCTATCAGCCGGAATTAGAATTATTAGGCGATATCCCCGCTACGGTTAAACAAATTGAACACGACGCTGTGACATTTGATATGGGCAGCCGTGAAAAAGAAGTGCTGAGCGAATTAAAACAGATGCTCTCAGACAGCGAGAAGGCGCCAAGCGACCATAAATCCGACAGAGTGCATCCTCTGCAAATCGTCCAAGAACTGCGCAATGCAATTGATGACGACGTAACCGTCACTTGCGATATCGGTTCTCACGCGATCTGGATGTCCCGCTACTTCCGCGCTTATGAGCCGCTGAAGCTGTTGATCAGCAACGGCATGCAGACATTGGGCGTAGCGCTTCCTTGGGCGATTGCCGCCACATTGGTGAATCCGGGTGAAAAAGTCGTATCCGTTTCAGGAGACGGAGGATTCTTGTTCTCTGCAATGGAATTGGAAACGGCAGTCCGCTTAAAAGCGCCGATCGTTCACCTTGTATGGAATGACAGCACATATGATATGGTCGCATTCCAGCAGATGAAAAAATATAACCGTACATCATGCGTAGATTTCGGAAACATTGATATCGTAAAATATGCAGAAAGCTTCGGCGCCACCGGCTTGCGCGTTGAGTCACCGGAACAGCTGGCAAACGTGCTGCAAAAAGGCTTGAACACAGAAGGCCCTGTTATCATTGACATTCCTGTCGATTACAGTGACAATGTCCATTTATCAAGCGACATGCTTCCGAAGCAATTCAAAGAAAAAATGAAAGCAAAAGCTCTCTAGCACTCTGCGCACCATGACCTGTTTTCTAAAACAGCCCAATTTAAAAGGAGTGAAGGGAATATGAAAAACGCAAGCGACATCCATATGATGAGCCGCGGAGAAAAAGGCTCACCTGAGGATCAGATCTATCAAGTATCCACAATGACATCTCTGCTGGACGGAGTATATGACGGAGATTTTGATATGGCTGACATTCCGAAGTTCGGTGATTTCGGAATCGGCACGTTCAACAAACTGGACGGCGAATTAATCGGATTTGACGGCGAATTTTACCGTCTGCGCGGCGACGGAACGGCTACGCCTGTTAAAGGCGGAGACCTGTCACCATTCTGCTCATTCACATTTTTCACGCCGGACATGACGCATACGATCGACGGCGAAATGACCCGTGAAGAATTCGAGCAGGAAATCGCCAGCCTTCTGCCTAGTAAAAACTTATTTTATGCGATCCGTTTAGACGGCGTATTTAAAAAGGTGCAGACAAGAACGGTAGAACGCCAGGAGAAACCGTACGTTCCGATGATCGAAGCGGTGAAAACACAGCCTGTGTTCAACTTTGACGACATTCAGGGTACAATCGCCGGCTTCTGGACGCCGGGTTACGCAAACGGCATCGCTGTTTCCGGATATCACCTGCACTTCATTGATGAAGGACGCAATTCCGGGGGACACGTGTTTGACTATGTCATTAAAGATTGTAAAGTGACCATTTCTCAAAAAATGAATATGAACCTCAAGCTTCCGAATACGGCGGACTTTTTCAACGCAAATTTAGATAATCCGAATTTTGCGAAGGATATCGAAACAACCGAAGGAAGCCCGGAATAAAATAAAAAAGAAAGCCTCATTTTTCTCGGGGGCTTTCTTTTTATTTGGCTGAACCGGCAAAGATTAGGTAAAATACAGTCAAAAGGGAAAGGTGTGGTAGCTGTGAAAGTATTGGTATTAGCGGTTCATCCTGACATGGACAACTCAGCGGTCAATAAGGCGTGGACAGAAGAATTAAAAAATCATGATGACATCACGGTCCGTGAGCTTTATAAAGAATATCCGGACGGGAAAATAGATGGGGAAAAGGAACGGCAGCTGTGTGAACAGTATGACCGGATCGTATTTCAATTCCCGCTGTACTGGTACAGTGCGCCTCCGCTTTTAAAAACATGGATGGATCATGTGCTGGCGTATGGCTGGGCTTACGGCTCCAAAGGAAAGGCGCTGCACGGCAAAGAATTGCTGCTGGCTGTTTCTGTAGGTGCCGGAGAGGATGCATATCAGGCAGGCGGGTCTAACCATTTTTCACTGAGCGAGCTCTTAAGGCCGTTTCAGGCAATGGCTAATTTTACGGGAATGACCTATTTGCCGGCTTTCGCGATGTACGGGGTTAGCAGCGCCGATGCTGCGGCTATCCGTGACAACGCCAAACGCCTGGCGGATTACATAAAGAAGCCATTTTAGAGTCGTATGCATTCATCTTCATCCGACAATATTTCCTGAGAAATATTTCGAACCTTAGACGTTTCTGACTGCTCAAGAAAGAAAAAACGGATTTCGCGCTGAATTTGCGAAATCCGTTTTGATATTATGTCAGTTTTTGCAGATCTTTTGTGCTGATATATCCCGTTGCGCCCCCGTAATCGACAAGCGCCCAGCCGAAATCAATGCCGCCGCCGGCTGTCTTATTCCATCCGAGGAAAGAAACGCTCGTGTTTTTGGCAAGGGAAGCTTTGACCGCTTGTTTGTCTGTATATACTTTTGTTTTTGCCGTCGTTTTTACGGTTGTTGCTTCTTTAACAATATAATGAGTAGATACAAATCCTGTTTTTCCGTTTTTATAATGTACTTTTGCCCAGTCAGCGTTCTGGAATGAAACGATCTTTAAGCTGTCGCCTAAATGAAGGGTATCAGCTCTCGGACTGGCTGCTGATGCTTTTGTTCTGACGTTCAATGCTTCCGCGGAAACGAGATAAGAGTCAAGCGGGTAGCTGTACAGATCGTCAATTTTGACCGCTTCTTGCGCGTGTGTCTCCGGAAGAGGCGTTATTCCGGCAGCTGAAGCCGCTGATATTCCCGCTGCAAGGGTCAGAATGGATGCCGCTTTGGCTGTTTTCTTCATCTGTATCTCTCCTTTTACTTCATCCTTTCACGTTTTACCGGAAGTCTAAACATCGGCCTTTGTGTTTGAAGTTTCAATGGAGCGGCAATGGTTTTTTTGACTTTTTCTCCTTTGAGCACCTGCTCCGCCGCTTCGGCCGCCAGTTTTCCGATCAGCTCCGGCTGCTGGGCGACCGTGGCTGTCAGCTTCCCATTATTAATGGAAGAAATCGCATCTTTATTTCCGTCGAAACCGACGACCAAAATGTGTTTGCCTGAGCTGTTAATCGCTTCGAGTGCCCCGAGTGCCATTTCATCATTATGGGCGAACACGGCTTTGATATCCGGATGTCCCTGCAGCAGGTTTTCCATGACGGTCAATCCTTTTGTGCGGTCAAAATCTGCCGCTTGCTTCGTTACGACATCCAGCTTTTTGTCGGCAATATGATGAAAGCCCGTTCCGCGTTCCCGTGTCGCGGATGCGCCCGGCACCCCTTGCAATTCAGCCACTTTGGCGCCTTTTCCGAGCTGATCGGCGAGGTAGTCAGCCGCCATTTCTCCTCCTTTGACATTGTCAGAGGCGACAAGCGTTTCGACTTTGCCGTGTTCGGCTGAACGATCCAGCGCAATGACGGGAATGCCGAGGGAATTTGCCGATTCGACGGCTGTTGAAATCGCTGATGAATCGGTCGGATTGATCAGCAGCGCATCGACTCCCTGCTGGATCAAATCTTCTACGTCATTTGACTGTTTAGATGAATCATTTTGGGCATCGACAATAATGACCTTCATGCCCCGTTTTTTGGCTTCCTTTACAACGCCTTCTTTTAATGAAACGAAGAACGGATTGTTTAATGTGGAGACGGAGAGCCCGATAGTGAATTCTGTTTTATGTTTTGTGTTTGACGGTTTTGCCCATTGCGGCGGTTCAAGTGAACAGGCGGACAGCAAAAACAGTGATAATGCCGCGATCGTGATGATGGCTTTCTTCATAATGGTCCTCCTACTATGCCGATTTTTTGCGGTCCAGCAGCACCGCGATTAAAATGACGATTCCTTTGACGACGAGCTGATAAAAAGATGATACGCCGAGAAGGTTCAAGCCGTTGTTCAGTGTACCGATAATCAAAACCCCGATCAGCGTACCGATGATGCGCCCTCGACCGCCGGACAGGCTCGTTCCGCCGAGAACGACCGCTGCGATGGCGTCCAGCTCGTATGATTCCCCGGCCGTCGGCTGTGCGGAATTTAAGCGTGATGTCAGAATCGCTCCCGCCAGCGCCGATAATAAACCTGTCAGAGAATAGATCATGATCTTGATGCGGGGCACTTTGATTCCCGATATCAGCGCCGCTTTCTCATTGCCGCCGATGGCGTATGTCCGGCGGCCGAACGGTGTTTTGTGCAGAAGAACCCACAGGGCCGCAAATGCAATCAGCATCGTAATGGCAGGTACGGGTATGCCGAGAAAATAACCGCGCCCGAATAATTGAAATGCGTAATTTGTACCGAGCCCCGTAATCGGATTTCCGTCCGTATAGACGAGGGTCAGTCCGCGAAAGACGGTCATTGTCGCCAAAGTGGCGATGAACGGTGCCATTTTTCCTTTTGTGATTAATAATCCGTTTATCATGCCGAGTACGGCGCCGATCACGCAGCCGATGATGACGGCTAAGATCGGGTCGATGCCTGATACCATCATACCTGCGACCAATGCGCTCGATAAGGCGAGGATGGCTCCGACAGAGAGATCAATGCCTCCCGTTAAAATGACAAACGTCATTCCGAATGCAATCAGAGCGTTAATCGCAACCTGCCGAAGAAGATTGAGAATATTGAGGGGTTCAAGAAAACTCGGGTTTAAAACGGAAACGATCAGCACAAGAATCAGTAAGCCGAGAAACGGACCGAGTTTTTGCGTGAAGGTGTGAATGGAAAATCGCTTTTGTTCAGTTGATGTCATTGGTTCAGTTTTCATACTGCTGCCCTCCCGTGGCAAGTGTCATGATGTGTTCTTGTGTTGCGTCTGCCGTATTGATTTCTCCGCTGATGCGCCCTTCGTGGACGACGATGATTCTGTCACTCATACCGAGAATTTCCGGCAGCTCGGAAGACACCATGATGATGGCGACTCCGCGATCGGTCAGTTCATTCATTAATGAATAGATTTCCCTTTTCGCGCCTACGTCGACGCCTCTTGTCGGTTCATCAAGGATGAGGACTTTCGGGCCGATTCCGATCCATTTGGCGATGACGACTTTTTGCTGATTTCCTCCTGATAAATGCCGGGCGGCGGTTTCCGGAGATGCAGTCTTAATGGTCAGACGCTTGATGAGCAGCTCAACGAACTCCGCCTCGCGTTTTCGGTCAATGATGCCTTTCGGAGAGAAGCTGGTCAGGTTCGGCAATGAGATATTTTCACGAATGGACGTATCCAGCAGCAGCCCTTCATCTTTGCGGTTCTCCGTAATCAGGCCGAGTCCCTTGCGGATGGCATCGTACGGACCCCGAATGCCGGTTTTTCGGCCGGAAATCCAGATCTCTCCGGAATCGAGCCGGTCAATTCCGAACAGCGCTCTCATGATTTCTGTCCGTCCGGCACCCATTAAGCCGGAAACGCCGAGGATTTCTCCGGCGCTCACATGGAAACTGATCTGTGAAAAGCTTCCTTTTTTTGAGGCGTTTTTCACTTCGAGAACCTTATCGCCGAGTGACGGCGTGCGGGTCGGATACCGATCGGTCAGCTCCCGCCCGACCATTTTTTTGACCACTTCATCAAAATGAGTATCTTTCATATGCGCCGTATCGACAGTGAGGCCGTCCCGCATAATGGTGATCCGGTCGCAAATCGAAAATATCTCTTCCATTCGGTGCGAAATATAGACGATTGATACGCCGTCCCGCTTTAACGCCGTCATCACGTCAAACAGTTTGCTGATTTCCCGTTCGGTCAGCGCCGCGGTCGGTTCGTCCATAATAATGACTTCGGCGTTTGTCATCAGCGCTTTGGCAATCTCAATCATCTGCTGCTGGCCGACGGAACATTGTCCGGCTTCCCGGTCAAGAGGAAGAGAGACTCCCAGTTTTTCAAGCTGTGATTTTGCTAGCGCTTTCATTTTCTTCGTTTCCAAAACGCCGAACGCCGTCGTCAGCTCTTTGCCGATAAAAAGGTTTTCAAGCACCGTCATGTCCGGCCATATATTCAGTTCCTGATGGATAAAGGCGATTCCGTGCTTTTCGGCTTCCTTTGGATTGGAGAAGCTCATATTTGTTCCGTTTATCGTAATGTTTCCCTTGTCGAGCCGGTAGAGCCCGGTGAGCAGATTCATTAACGTCGATTTGCCCGCTCCGTTTTCTCCCATTAAAGCGTGGATTTCTCCCGGCAGAAGCTCAAATGAGACGCCGGAGAGCACTTGGTTTTTGCCGAATGCTTTATGAATGTCTGTCATGCCGATGTGCATGCTGGATCCCTTCTTTCTAGAAAATCACACCCGCCTGCAGGATGCAGTTGGCGTATGGTGTCATTTCACCCGTTCGGATGACGGCTTTTGCTTTCTGTGTGAGCCGTTTGAATTCCGTGTGGGGCATGTACTCGATCGTCTGCGCTGAGAAATGGCTTTCTATGAAACTTGCATTCTCAGGATTTTCGTCTTTGATCTCGGAAGCGGCTATCACCTTTTCGACTGCCATCTCCCCAGCTACCAGGCTGGTCACATCCCGAAAGGCGGGAACGCCCGCCGTTAAAGACAAATCAATTTTAGGGACGCCGTCAGGGACGGGGAGACCCGCATCGGCGATTGCGATGAGGTCTGTATGCCCGAGATCGGCTAATACTTTGGCAATGTGGCTGTTTAACATTCCGTGTTTTTTCATGACAGCAGCTCCTCAACTTCTTTTCTGGCCGGCATCCCGCCTTGGGCGCCGAAGTGCTGCACGGACAGGGAGGCGGCGCGGTTGGCAAACAGGAGCGCTTGCTCGATGTCCCGTCCTTCCGCGAGTGCGACGGCAAGTGCCGCATTAAAGGTATCGCCGGCTCCCGTCGTGTCGACCGCTTCTGCAGGGAAGCCGGGAACAAGCCGTTCCGCGGTGCCGTCTGAGTAGCGTACGCCTTGTTTTCCTTCGGTAATGAACAGTTTGCCGGGATAGCCGGCGAGCGCTTCTTCTTTCGTCCGGTCAGGAAATAAAATGGATGCTTCATGTTCGTTCGGCGTAAGATATGCGGCATTCTCAATTGTCGATTGTTTCAGCGGCCGGGCCGGCGCGGGATTCAGGATAACCGGAATTTGCTGCGCGCGGCAGTAGCTGCACACTTCTTCAACGGTTTCTTCAGGAATCTCCTGCTGGATCAGCACGATATCAATGCCGGGAAGTTTTGCCAGCGCACTTTTGGCATAATCGGGGGAGATGTCATCGTTTGCGCCTTTTACGACGACGATGCTGTTGTCTCCTTCTGCGAGCACAATATGAGCCGTTCCGCTTTTTTTGTGTGTAACCGTTTCCATATAGTCCGTATTGACACCGTTTGCCTTCAGGTTTTCAATAATCGCTTTTCCGTAGCTGTCACTTCCAGCTTTTCCTACCATATATACGTTCGCGCCAAGGCGGGAAGCGGCTACGGCCTGGTTTGCGCCTTTTCCCCCGGGCACGGTTTGAAAGTCTGTGCCCAGTACGGTTTCCCCGGCTTTCGGACGCCGTTCGGATGTGACGACCAGATCCATAGAACAGCTTCCGATAACACAAATTTCACTCATGGTGATCATCCTTTCTCGTCGTTTGTCTTCTTATATAAGTCACGGGCATTTGAATGGCCGTCTCTTTCGGCGGCTCTTTCTTTATCAATTGCAGCAGCAGGTTTGCCGCTTGTTTTCCCATCTCATATGCAGGCTGGCGGATGGTTGAAAGCGGCGGAAACAAAAGCCTGCTCTGCGGAATATCGTCGTATCCGATGATCTGAATCTCCTCCGGAACTTTTTTGCCGAGCCGCAGCGCCTCATGGAGGACGGCAGCCGCCGCAATATCGTTGCTGGCAATGACTCCGTCGGTTTCCGGGTATACTGCAAACAATTCTTCTGCTAAAACGGCGGCATCCTTGATGGAAAATGAAGCAGCGGAGATGACATTGAACTGCGCGCCCGCTTTTTGCAGCACATCAAGTGCGCCGTTAAAACGTTCCTGAGCGGTCGGAAGGTGGCCTGGGCCTTTAACAAGCGTGATGCTTGTGCTTTTGCCGCAAAGCATTTCCTCAGCCGCCCGTTTTCCGCCTGCCCGCCCGTCACTGAATACGGATGGGGCGCCTTCTTTTGTCCGGTCCAGAAATACGACCGGGTAAAGGCTGCCGCTGTATTCGGGAAGGTCGGGGTAATGGGTGGCCGCCAAAATACCGGCAACTTGATTTTGTTTAAATGTTTGCAGGTAGTCGAGTTCTTTTTCCAATTCTTCATCGCTGTTGCCGATGATCAGCCGGTATCCTTCCCGCTGCAGCTCGTCTTCAGCGCCGCGGGCAAGCTGCGGGAAAAAGGGGTTCGTAATATCCGGAAGCAAAAGCCCGACCAGTCTGGATTCTCTTTTATAAAGAGAGCGGGCAACTTCATTCGGATAATAATTCAGCTTCTCCATGGCAAGCATGACCTTCGTTCGTGTATCTTCATGCACGTAGCCGTTGTCATTGAGGACACGCGAGACCGTGGCAACAGAGACGCCGGCAGCGGCTGCGACATCTTTAATCGTTGCCAACAAACACTCCTCCTTCATTTATGTAACCGTTTACACAAAAAGAGTACCACGAATCATTTCGGTTGGCAACAAAAAAAGAGACCGGGGTCTCTTTTAGTTCACGATGCCGATTTGCGAGATATTCACTTTGATATCAGGGACGATTTCGATGGAAGGGTAGACCTCACGCCAATTGAGCCGCTTGCCCCGCTCATAATAATGGGTTTGATATTTCCGGCCGATGCCGAGGATATCCGAGTTGTGCTCCTGAATATGGCTGATCACCGATCTGGCCTGGCTGTTCAAATTTGCTGATGCTTGTTTGTTCATTTGGTTGATTGCCGTATAAGAATTCAGCTTGTCCTTCGGATATTCCAAGACGCGTGCGTTCAGCTTTAAACGGATTTTCACTTTTATATGCTGCGGATCTGTATCTATAAATACAATCTTTCGCGTGGCATCCGTGATGCCGAGAGAAAGATAATTTTCAATATCCATTTTGTATTTGTCCCACAGCTTCAGATTAATATTAGCCGATTTATTAAATTGCCCGCTTAAAAGGGTCAGGAGGGTCGAATCCTGACCGAGCACCTCAGTCACTTTCCGCTGGCCGCTGAACAGGGCAGAACCCTCTACCTTTATCGTCTGTCCGTTAATCGATAAATAAGGAAGGGCGAAATCCTTATCAGCCGTCAGCATGCTTGAACGGATGGATTGCAAATTTTCCATGCTGATATTTGATTCCGCATTAGCGCTTGTTAATAAATTCGTTAAATACTTGCTGACGATCAATTTCTGCCGGACGATCAGCTTCAGCACTTCAATCGCCTCGCCGTCTTTTACAACCGCCGGATGAGCGAGAAGCGGACTTTTCGGATCTCTGTAAAAGACATCGAGATAAGGAAAAAGCGGTTTTTCCGCCATTTTCTCACCTATTAATAAGACTCTTTGCTTGGACGTGTCAATGCGCTGGTCGACAAGCTTATCCAATTGAAACCGCGCTTCACGGATGGTGTGCCCGGAAGCGCTGAGCACCGTCGTAATGAATGAGCCGCCCGTTTCCTGTTCCGCCTGGGAGGACTGAACCTTCCGATAGGTGATGGCGATTTTATTTTTACCGTCCTGATCAACATCAAGGCTTGCGGTCAGCACGAGAGAAATATCTTTCAGCAAATTTTGATCCCAGCAGCCCGCAAGTGTCAGGCTTGCGCACATGAGACTGATAAGAACCGCTTTTTTAATGCGCATGGCGGACACCCTTTTTGCGTACAAGGACAATCAATACCATAAACAACGGAAACAAATACACAAACACAATATCGGAAATGCGGAAAAACTGATCCAGCTGCTGTATCGTTTTATCTGTGCTTGTGGCCCAAATAGACAGAAGGAAGACGAGCAGGGCCGGCGGATAAACAAACCGGCTGTGATCTTTTTGATTGAACAGCTTGGCGATGCCGGTGCTTGCCAAGTAAAACACGTTGGCCAGCGTTGAAAAGACGGTCACGAACCAAAACGTCAAAAAGAGCAGATCCGTCCGTTCGATAATTCTGAATGAAACGGTTTTTAACAGGTACAGCACAGGTTCCGGGATCATTTTTATTTCTTCGGGGCTGATGGTGACAAAGCAAGTAAGGGTGATATACAGGTAATAAAGGATAATCAAGCCGTTTGAAATCGTCAGTATTTTGTAGCGCTGGCTGACGGTGCAGTTGATTAGGGGCCCGATCACAAGCGCCGCCTGAAAGCCGGTAATGCTGACAAGTGTTTGCTGCACCCCGGTCAGCATGTCTTTTGCGGTTCCGTGAAAAATCGGCATAATGTATGTGATATCGGCTTTTCCCAGCGTGTATAAAAGCGGCAGAGAGATCAGCAGCAAAAACGGCGTTAAAATAAAGCTGAACCTCGCGATCGCATTCAGCGGAGCTTGGGCGATATAGACAGAACCGAGGATCAGCATTAAGCTGATCACCCAATTCGGAGTCTGAGGGAGCACCCAGATATCCAATATCCGTGTAAATACAGAAAGAATGAGCGTGCAGAGAAACGCGAAATATAAAATATACAGCACCTGCACCCCTTTGCCGGCAAGTGTTCCGAACACCTCCTCCAGCATTTCATACAGGTTCAGCTTCGGAAACCGGTGGAATAATATCATATACAGGCTGAATGTAAGCTGGACGAGCAATCCGGTAAGCAGAATGGAAATCCACCCGCTGCTTCCCGATTTCATCATCAGTAAATGGGGCAGCGCCAAAATGCCGATGCTGATCTGCGTCTGATTAATGAAAAACACGCCTTGAAGCCGGCTGATTTTTTTAGGCTTCATCTTTTCTCCACCCCCGAACATGTTTCATCTGCTTTGAGTCTTGCGGTCTCAAATAAAAAGGCCTTCTTTTAATAAACCAAGCCGGCAGCCGGATAAATGCATCCTTCAAGTCGCTGAAATGAAACGGCGTCAGAGATGATAAATACGGAACGCCGAGGGATTCAAGCTTGCACAGGTTCATCAGAATAAGTCCGAAGCCGAGTCCGATGCCGATAAAACCGAACGAGGATGCCAGAAACATAAGCGGAAATCTGAGCGTTCGAATGGACGTGCTCATTTCATATGAAGGAAGCACAAAAGAAGAAACAGCCGTAACGGCTACGACGATAATCATCATATTAGAAATGAGTCCCGCCTGAACGACCGCGTCACCGATCACGAGACCGCCGACAATGCCGATCGTCTGACTGATCGGTTTCGGCAGCCTGATACCGGCTTCGCGGATCAGCTCAATCGTAATCTCCATAATCATGGCCTCTATCAGCGGAGGGAAGGGAATATCAACTATCGAATTTTTCATGGTGATAATCAAATCGTTGGGAATGACTTCAAAATGAAACGCAATCAGCGCGATATAAAAAGCGGGCAGCGTAATCGCGATCATAAAAGCGGAAAATCTCAGCACTCTCAAAAAACTGGCGGAAATCCACCTCGTGCTGTAGTCATCCGGCGATTGAAAAAAAGAAAAGAACGTGATCGGGGCAATCAGGGCCGACGGGCTCCCATCCATCATGATCAGCACACAGCCTTCCATCACGCATGCTTTTGCTTTATCCGGCCGTTCCGTATGAACGATCTGCGGAAAAATGGAAAACGAATTATCTTCTATTGATTCCTCGATAATCCCGGGCGCAAGCACGCTGTCTATACGCAGGTATGACAGGCGCCGCTTCACTTCCTCCACAATCTCCGGATTGGCGATATTCTCAACGAAGATAACCGCAACCTTTGATTTGGCTCTTTCCCCGATATCCATATAATGAACGGAGAGATGGCGGTCCTGTATGTGAAACCGCAGCTGATGAATGTTCGTTTCCAAACTTTCCACAAACCCGTCATGGGCGCCGCGGACGATACTTTCAGATTCGGGTTCCATAATGGAACGCAGCGGATTCTGCCCGACGGAAAACAGCTTCGCTTTCCTTGACGCATCGCTGAGAAAAACAACCTGGCCTGCCAAAATCCCGTCAATGAGTTTTCTGGTTTCATCCGTTTCCGCACTGCTGACGGCATTCATCGTTTCCTCAAGCGGACCGTTCTGCAGGGTGTCGCTTAACAGAAACTCATTCAGCTTCTGTTCTTCTATCATTTGTTCAATATAAAAGAAAGCGGTATGACGGTCCTGCAGTTTGATCCTTCGTATTTTAAAATCGCCGCAAACACACATCAGCTCCTGCATTTCCCGTACAGCCGATTCAAAATCGCCGGGAATCCGTTTGTTTTGTTTATCCGCAGACATCAGACCGCCTCCTTTCCCGGTTATCTGTAGTTTTCAGCGGGTATTCCTTTTTTATGCATTTTATAAATTAAAGGAATTTCTTGATACTGCTTGCTTTTTTCCATGAACTTCACAATTATGGATGAACTTTTCTTGAACGAATATAAAGATTTATTAAAATTATTTCAAAAGAGTGATAAATGTCCTGTAAATGCTTTAAAAGGAGATAGGCTTTCCGCATATAAAATGTGTATTTCTTGTAAACACTCCGGACCCGTCTTTTTCTGTCACGTACCAGTCATTCCGCTAGTTATTTTGGAATGGGACTGAAAGCAGGATACGGGGGAAAAATGAATGACTTTAAGACCTTATCCTTAACAAAACAGGCAGTCTGCATACAGCGGACATAGAGTCCCGAAACGTATGCGCAGTGCGGAAAACGCTGATATAACAGGCTGTAAAAGATGGATTATCGTTACATCTTTTTCTTCCGGAACGCGTATAGTCCCATTGGTCCAAATGAATTTCTGTGTGGAAATGTAAACGCATTCATTTTCCTTTTGAAAAATTGAAGTAAGGTTGAAGTCCTGCCTATTCCCAAAAAAAGCAATTCGATCATAGGAAGAATAGCGTCACTAATAGAGAAGTTTGGCTCAGTGAAAGCGGGAAGATTATGTTACATAATGCCGATTGAGAATTCATAGTGAAGCTATATACTGATGAATGAATTTATCAATACAGAAGGAGATGTCAAAAATCAATGTGGTTACTCATTATAGCCTGTGCTGCCGTACTAATCATCGGAATCATTGAAAAAAGGCGGCATCAGAAGAATATCGATGCTCTGCCAGTACGCGTCAATATTAATGGTATCCGCGGAAAGTCAACCGTAACGAGGCTGACGACCGGAATACTGATGGAGGCGGGCTACAAAACAGTCGGAAAAACGACGGGAACAGATGCAAGGATGATCTATTGGGATACACCTGAGGAGAAACCGATCAAACGGAAACCGCAGGGCCCGAATATCGGCGAGCAAAAAGAAGTAATGAAGGAAACCGTAGAACGGGGCGCCAATGCCATTGTCAGTGAATGTATGGCGGTAAACCCGGATTATCAGATTATCTTTCAGGAAGAACTCCTTCAAGCCAACATCGGCGTCATCGTGAATGTGCTTGAAGACCATATGGATGTCATGGGGCCGACGCTTGATGAAATAGCTGAAGCTTTTACCGCGACGATACCGTATAACGGTCACCTTGTCATTACAGACAGTGAATACACAGACTTCTTTAAAGAAAAAGCCGCAGAGCGGAATACCGAGGTCATTATTGCGGATAACTCTAAAATTACAGATGAATACCTTCGAAAATTTGAATATATGGTCTTTCCTGATAACGCTTCCCTGGCGCTCGGCGTTGCCCAGGCTCTTGGGATAGATGAAGAAACGGCGTTTAAAGGAATGCTGAATGCGCCGCCTGATCCTGGCGCCATGAGAATCCTGCCGCTGCTCAGCACGAAGGAGCCCGGTCATTTCGTAAACGGCTTTGCCGCAAATGATGCATCTTCTACTTTAAATATATGGAAACGTGTAAAGGAAATCGGCTACCCGACAGATGAACCGATCGTCATCATGAACTGCCGCGCCGACCGTGTGGACAGAACGATTCAGTTCGCAAACGACGTGCTTCCGTACATTAAAACGAAGGAACTCATACTCATCGGCGAAACGACAGAACCGATCGTCAGAGCTTATGAAGAAGGCAAGATTCCTGCCGATACACTGCACGATCTGGAATATAAATCAACAGACGAAATCATGGACGTGCTGAAAACAAGAATGCAAAACCGTGTCATATATGGCGTCGGCAATATCCACGGTTCAGCGGAACCATTAATTGAAAAAATCCAAGAGTATAAGGTGAAACAGCTCGTTAGCTAGGAGGAAAAGGATAAATGTTCGGATCAGATTTATACATTTCACTTATTTTAGGCGTGTTAATCAGTTTAATTTTCGCGGAAAAAACAGGTATCGTACCTGCCGGTTTAGTCGTGCCGGGTTATTTAGGGCTCGTTTTTAACCAGCCGGTCTTTATTTTACTCGTA
Organism: Bacillus sp. MT(2024); assembly: GCF_036362845.1. NCBI lineage: Bacteria > Bacillati > Bacillota > Bacilli > Caryophanales > Bacillaceae > Bacillus > Bacillus sp. MT(2024). The sequence goes on along the minus strand of NZ_CP143632.1, from coordinate 3,540,396 downwards.
TTGTTAGTGAGTCTTCTTACATACGTGATCGTCAAATACGGTTTATCCAGATTTATGATTTTGTACGGACGCAGAAAATTCGCAGCTATGCTGATAACGGGAATCTGCTTAAAAATCGCCCTTGATTTTCTTTACCCGATCGTACCGTTTGAGATATCAGAATTCCGCGGAATCGGTATCATCGTACCGGGTCTGATCGCCAATACCATTCAGAAACAGGGATTAACGATTACATTCGCCAGCACGCTGTTCTTAAGCGGCGCAACTTTTGCCATTATGTTTGCTTACTACTTAATCTAATGTAAGGTGTGTCAAACGATGAAAAAACAATTAAGCTTTCAAGAAAAACTGCTGAAGCTGACCAAACAGCAGAAAAAGAAGACCAATCTTCACGTTTTTATCGCGCTGCCGATCGTCTTTTGCCTGATGTTCGTCTGCATCCTGACAGGGAAGGCGGAAACGCCGAGTGTGAAAAGAAATGCCGATGACCTTGTATCAGCTTCATTCGTCGGAGATATTATGATGGGCCGGAATGTCGAGAAAGTGACAAAGCATAAAGGCACGGAGAGTGTCTTCCGTTACGCAAAGCCATTCTTCGAAGCATCCGACTATGTGTCGGGGAACTTTGAAAACCCGGTTACATATAAAAAGAACTACAAAGAAGCAGAAAAAAATATCCACCTTCAGTCAAACAAAGATGCCGTAAAAGTATTGAAGGACATGAATTTCACCGTTCTCACGGCAGCCAACAACCATGCGATGGATTACGGCCCTCAAGGAATGCGGGATACGGTTGAAGAGTTTTCAAAGCAAAATCTTGAACTTGTCGGAGCGGGCCTCACGCTGAAGGAAGCCGAGCAGAACATTTCTTATCAAGATGTAAACGGAATCAAAATCGCAACACTGGGTTTCACTGATGTTTCCGGAAAAGGTTTTGCAGCTAAACGAAATGCGCCGGGTGTGCTTCCGGCCGATCCAGAGCTGTTTATTCCGATGATTTCTAAAGCCAAAAAGAAAGCCGATCTTGTCATTGTTCAAACACACTGGGGACAGGAATACGATAATGATCCGAATGACAGACAGCGCCAATTGGCAAGAGCAATGTCAGATGCCGGAGCGGATATTATCGTCGGACACCATCCGCACGTGCTGGAACCGATCGAAATGTACCACGGCACCGTTATTTTCTACAGCCTGGGCAACTTCGTATTCGACCAGGGGTGGACAAGAACGAGAGACACGGCGCTTGTTCAATATCATCTGCAGAAAAACGGCACGGGACGCTTTGAAGTCACGCCGATGAACATTCATGAAGCAACGCCTGCACCGGTTAAAAAAGGCAGCATCAATCATAAAACGATCGTACGTGAACTGACGAAAGAATCGAATTTCAAGTGGAGCGTCAAGGATGGAAAATTAACGTTTGATGTGGATCACAGCGATATCTTAAAAAAGAAAGCGGAGTGAAAAACAAATGAAAATCATTAAAGCAGGATGGCCGTTTGCCGCGATCATTATGGTATTTATGTTTATGTCTGCGTTTAAATACAATGATCAGCTCACAGATCAGGAAAAACAAAAAATTGACACGGAAATGCAAAAAATTCAGCAAGAGGACACAGCGGGCGCAAAATAAGCTCATGATTCCGCTTGCCGGCATATTGTTTGTTCCGAATCCAGTAAAGAATGCCCATATCGGGCATTCTTTTTTTTGTGCTCTCCTAAACATTTGTTAAAAGTTACCGATGTAAAAACTACTAAAAATGAGGAGAGTGAATAGAAAACATGCTCACAAGCTGGAGGAAGTACATCCTTGCCGGCCTTATGATTTGTCTTGTGGCACCTGCAGTAACGAGAACGGAAATTGCCGAAGCGGATTCTCAAGTTTCTGTCCTGATCGTTTCAGACGCGCAAAAACTTGTCGGAAATAAATATGTTTACGGAGGCGAAGAGCCTGAGGACGGTTTTGACCCGTCCGGATTGATGCATTATCTTTTCAGCAGGCAGAACATCCATCTGCCGAGAACGGTCAGTGATCAATGGAAAGTCGGAGCCGCCGTCAAAGAAAATGACCTTTTACCGGGAGATCTTGTGTTTTTCAAAAAGTCAGATTCAACACAAAACGCGCCCGTACATGACGGTCTGTATATCGGAAACGGAGAGATGATACACAGTTCTCCGTCAGAAGGCGTAACCGTCACACGCTTTCAAAAAAGCAGTTATTGGATGAATTTATATCTTGGCGCAAAGCGGATGACAAAAGATCCGGAACTGGCTGATGATCCGATCGTTCAGGAGGCAGCCCGTTACCTCGACATTCCGTATGTATTCGGCGGAAGCACGCCCGAGGCGGGATTCGACTGTTCGGGTCTGGTCCAATATGTTTTTGAAAACAAGCTTCACATTTACCTGCCGAGATCTGCGGAACAGCAGTGGCTGGTCGGTGAGAAAATCAAGCTGAGCGACATAAAGCCCGGGGACGTGATTTATTTCAGCGATACGTATAAAAAAGGAATTTCCCATGCGGGCATTTATGCGGGAGAGGGAAGGTTCATCCAAGCAAGCCGCTCCGAAAAAGTCACCATTTCTTACTTGGCGGAAGATTATTGGAAAAAACATTTCACAGGGGTGCGCCGATTCAGCAATTTAGCCATTTCTAAAGACAATCCCGTTGTGTCCACAGCGGCCGATCATATCGGAATTTCTTATCTGAAAGGCGGCGCTTCACCGGAAACCGGCTTTGATACGGCGGGATTTGTTCAATACATCTATCAAAAAGCGAAAGGAATCAGCCTGCCGCGTTATGCCGACAAGCAGATGCAGGCGGGCGTTCCGGTCGATAAACAAGATCTGAAGCCCGGCGATCTGGTCTTCTTTAAAGCGGAAAGCCTGAATCCGGCCATTTATATCGGGAACGGACAAGTGATTCATGTCACCGTGTCCGCAGGCGTTACCATAACAAATATGAACACAAGCGCTTATTGGAAGGACAAATATGCGGGCGGCATCCGGCTTCCGTAAAAAAAGACGTCAGAGAGTGTCTCTGACGTCTTTTTCTTTTACCGTTTCGGCGCTCTGTATCCGGCCGCTACCGCATCCTCTACAGAACAGAACATTTCCGCGGGATCTGTCGTCCGGTCGTAGTATGTACTTCCCGGTGTGTGATAAATGCCGTTCCGGCTGCCTTTAATGTCGCATCCCTGTGAGGTGCCGGCTGCTTTCGTTTCGGCATGTCCGCCGGAGGAAGGGGCGTTGTTTTGCGCCGTTTCCGCATTTTCGGATATTTTTGTTTCTGCTTTCTGCCGCTTTAAAGTTTTATTTTCTGACTGAAGCGTTTCAGCGGTCTTTTCGAGCTTCTTTTGTGAATTTTTTAATTTCTCATTGTCTTGTTTGAGTGATTTGTTTGTTTTTTTCAGCTTGCTTATCTCTTGGCTGAGTTTGCTGAGTTTTTCTTCGTTGCCAGCTTCAGCTTCGGATTTCTCCTTTTCGGCCGCGGCACTGATGCTTTCATATTTTTTCTCAAGCGCCTGGTGTTCCTTCGTCAATTTTTGATAAGCGGTATCAAGGGTGCTGTATTTCTCCTCTGCCTTCACGGCCGAGGCGTCCGGCTCTGCGAGGGATGCACCGGTCAGAAGCAGGATAAATCCGCCGATGAGAAGAGGCCAAAACAGCTTTTTTGAAAAATGTTTTTCTTTTTTTGCCGCTTTGCATATGAGATGAAACATTCCGTATCCGACTGCGCAGAGAAAAGCTAAAAATCCTATAATAGCGATTGCATTCGACATCATGAAACTCCTTTTTTCTTTATCTTACAATTTATTTTCAATTTTGGAAATTTCTTTTTTAGGAAACGTGAAAAGCCAGGCCGTGAAAGACCTGGCTTTTACCTTTTATTGCCCGTTGTCGAGAAGCCGGTTGATGAAATATGCGACGCCGTTTTCATCGTTGCTTTTTGTAATATACGTGCTTTTTTCCTTCAGTTCATCAATCGCATTGCCCATGGCGATGCGGTTTCCCGCCGCTTCAAACATGGAGAAATCATTCGGGCTGTCGCCGATGGCGTAAATATCCTGTTTTTCAATTCCGTACAGTGAGGCAAGCTCCGTCAGAGCACGTCCCTTTCCGGAACCGGCAGGGAGGATTTCGATAATGTGTTTTCCGGAAGATGTCTGGGATAATTTCGGATGATGTGTAATTTCTTCTTTGGCGTTTCTCAGTTTTTCCATATCAAAAGAGAAACAAAGAAGCTTGTAAACATGTTCGTCTCCGTTAAAAATCGCCTGTATATCCTGTACGGGTTTAATGCCGAATTGTTTGAACTGCGTCTTTGCGCCCTCCCATAATGTCTGAATATCTTCCTTAGGATTGGCGCTTTTCAGAATGTCCAGTTCTGCCTGCAGTTTGGACTCGCCGTCAAACGGGGACAGCAGATGATCATCCGTATAGACCTCAAAGTAAATGTCTTTGTCCGTTAAATAAGCGGCGATATCCTTCCCGGCCTGCTGATCCATTAAGAGCCGGCTGACGAGGCGGTATCCTTTGTCATGGACTGTCCCGCCGTTTGCCGCAATAATCGGAATATCCAAATCCTTCAAGAGCGCTTTTACATCAAACGTGGCTCTGCCCGTGCAGATGGCCACGAGAATGCCCGCTTCATCCGCTCTTTGTAAAGCCGCTCTGTTTTCCGGAGAAATCACACTGTCCGAATTCAGTAATGTGCCGTCTAAGTCAATGGCTATCAATTTCATATGTATGGATGCCCTCCTTAAAAATAAAGCTGCTTCATGTAGTATGTTCAGCTTTGTGCGAAATCAGCAGAAAGCCGTCAGTTAAAAGGCTATACCTTCATGTCCTTTTTTTCAACAGAAAAACGGCGGGATTTGCTAATCCCACCGTGACATCTTACGCGTCTAAATCATTTTTTAATTTCGTTTTTACTTCTTGAAGGTTTTCCTCATTCAGCTTGAAGTAATAAATATTTTTGCCGTACTGAGGAGTGTAAATGTAGCTGTCTGAACCTGTCAGCTGCAAAGAATTCACCGATTTCAGGGATGTGATAAACGGGAACAGACCGATGGCGTCATTAAGAGATAAGTTCATTTTCAAGTTTTTCCCTAAGCTGTCGACGATATCGTCATACGATGGGATCGAGCTTAACGATTTAGATTTTTTAATAATGGCGCTCAGCACTTCCATCTGTCTTTGTCCGCGCATCAGATCGGTGTCCGCTTTGCGTGTTCTTACATAAGCCAGTGCCTGCTCACCGTCAAGCGTCTGGACGCCCGGCTTCAGCACGACTTTTCCTTTTGTATCGACTTTAATACGATCGGCAATTTTCTGGCTTTTCACATTTACCGTAACGCCGTTCAACTCATTGACGACATCGCGGAACGCGTCGAAGTTGCTCTCAACCACATAATCTACCGGAATATCAAACATGTTTTCTACTGTTTTATAAGTTAAATTATAACCGCCGTAAGCATGTGCGTGCGCGAATTTGTCATAGCCGTGACCCGGAATGTTGACATAGGAATCCCGCGGAATGCTGAGCATCGTCGCTGTTTTCTTTTTCCGGTTGAAGGTGACGAGCACATTGGCGTCACTTCTTGCGTCATCTACTGATTCGCCCTTATTGTCACGGGCGTCTATTCCTAAAAGCAATACGGTGAAAGAATCCTTCTTCGGGTCAAATTCTTTGATCCGTTTTACGGACTGGTCGCCGCGGTCAAGGCTGACGTGCGCTTCTTTGGTCGCATTATTCAATTTCACAAATGCGTAGGTGCCGACGGAACCGGCGATCACCAATAAGAAAGCGGCGAATACCAGTACAAATTTCACCCATTTTCTGAGGCGTCTTTTCTTTTTTCTGCGTTGAGATCGTTCTTCCATATCATTACCTCTCGTTTCTATTCTTTGTGAAGCGTACCATAATTGTTGACTTGGAGCAACTCTGCAAATGAGAAAATTCTAAATCTTTCTCTCTATTTCGACAACATCTACTGTTATTTTTGCATCAGGTTCACATTATATTGGACGGCAGGAAGCGGGAAATGTTTCGGCGCTTTGTAAAAAATAATCAGTAAAATAATGGATATTAACGGTGCGGAAGGTTTGAAACGATCGGAAACAGGCAAAAGAAGCAGTAGAACAATTCCGCGCGGATACAGCGTTGGATGAAGGGAGTCTATATAACATGAAAAGCATACACTCGAATAAATGGCTCTATTTTTTCGGCGCACTCGGCGGCGCGTTATACGGATATGATACCGGAGTCATTTCCGGAGCTATTTTGTTTATGAAAAAAGAACTGGGACTGAACGCCTTTACAGAAGGCCTCGTCGTCAGTTCGTTATTGGCGGGGGCGATTCTCGGATCGGGATTCGCCGGCAAACTGACCGACCGGTTCGGCAGACGGAAGGCCATCATGGGAGCGGCGCTGCTGTTTTGTATAGGCGGATTAGGAGTCGCTTTTGCCCCGAATACAGGGGTGATGGTTCTTTTCCGGATTATTCTCGGACTGGCTGTCGGAACATCTACAACGATCGTCCCGCTCTATTTATCGGAGCTGGCTCCGAAGCATAAACGGGGGGCGCTTTCTTCGCTGAATCAGCTGATGATTACGGTCGGAATCCTCGTTTCTTATATCGTGAACTATATATTTGCCGATGCAGGCGCTTGGCGCTGGATGCTTGGACTTGCGGTTGTCCCGTCAGTCATTCTGCTGATCGGAATCTTATTTATGCCGGAAAGCCCGCGCTGGCTGTTTACGATCGGCAAAGAAGAGAAAGCAAGAGAAATCCTTTCATCATTGCGGGGAACGAAGAATATTGATGATGAGATTGATCAGATGAAAGAAGCGGAAAAGGAAAACGAAGGCGGCTTGAAAGAATTGTTTGAGCCGTGGGTGAGACCCGCGCTGATTGCCGGCCTCGGACTTGCCTTTTTGCAGCAATTCATCGGGACAAATACAATTATTTATTACGCACCGAAAACATTTACCAGTGTCGGGTTCGGCAATTCCGCGTCTATATTGGGAACGGTCGGAATCGGCGCCGTCAATGTCATCATGACGCTTGCGGCTATTAAAGTCATTGATAAGATCGGCCGGAAGCCGCTGCTGCTGGCCGGAAATGCGGGCATGGTCATCAGTCTGCTCGTATTGGCCGCGGTCAATCTTTTCTTTGAACATTCAGCAGCCGCATCATGGACAACGGTGATTTGTTTAGGCCTGTTTATCATTGTGTTTGCGGTCAGCTGGGGGCCTGCCGTGTGGGTCATGCTTCCTGAATTATTCCCGCTGCATGTCCGGGGTATCGGGACGGGTGTCTCCACTTTGATGCTGCATGCCGGAACATTGATTGTCTCATTAACCTATCCGATGTTAATGGAAGCAGTCGGCATCAGCTATTTATTTCTCATTTATGCCGCGATCGGGATACTGGCATTCCTGTTCGTCCGGTTTAAAGTGACCGAGACGAAGGGGAAAAGCCTTGAAGAAATTGAGCAGGATCTGAAAAGCCGTAACGGAGGCTCGGGATCAGAATCAAATCGGCGGACAGTTCATCCGTAATATTCAGTTTTAGGGGGGCGGTTATTCACCGGCCCCTCAAAACGGATGCCGAGCGGGCGCCCGGTCACATAAATGACGGGGATATGTCATACGTTGTATAAAGTCACGATAAAGGCGGGGATGCCGGTGAAAACGAGTATTATTATCCTTACATATAATGAACTTGAGCTGACGAAAAAATGTCTGGCCAGCATTGAACGATACACCGACAAAGATAAGATTGAACTGATTATAGTTGACAACGGTTCCTCAGACGGAACGAGAGAATACATATCAAATCTGCCTGACGTCAAAGTTATCCTTAATGAAAAAAACCTCGGGTTCGCCAAGGGGTGCAACCAGGGAATCGAAGCGGCAGGGGGAGAAAATCTGCTGTTTCTGAACAACGATACGATGGTCACGAAAAATTGGCTCACCTCCATGCTGAGGGTGCTGTATCAATCTGAAAAAACCGGTATGGTCGGGCCCGTCAGCAACTATGTCAGCGGCGCGCAAATGATCCATGACGCGTATCAATCGCTTGATGAGCTGGAGTCATTCGCGGAGGCATATTGCGCACGGGAAAAGCATCATACAAAGCGGGTGCTGCGCCTTGTCGGCTTCTGTCTTCTGGTGAAAAGAAGCGTCATTGAAGACATCGGCCCGTTCGATGAGCAATTCGGATACGGTTCTTTTGAAGATGATGACCTATGTCTGCGCGCCCTGCAAAAAGGCTACAGCCTGCACATCGCTCTCGATGCCTTTGTGCATCACCACGGGCATGCGACGTTTACGGCTAATCAGGATATCAATATCAATCAGTTATATTCGGAGAACCGCCAGCGTTTTACGGAAAAATGGGGCACTGATTTTACGTACTTTACTCATCCGAGACCGGAAATTGCGGAGCTCGTTCCCCGGGAGGCGAAACGGATACTTGATGTCGGCTGCGGTGCGGGAGCTACGGGGCTGGAACTTCAAAACAGACAGCCTTGCGAACTGTACGGAATAGAACTGCACCCGCTGGCGGCGCAAGCGGCAAAAGGTCATTATGAAGCGGTGCTGCAGGAAGATGTCGAAAAAGTGAAGCTGCCTTATCCGGAAGGCTTTTTTGATTGCATCATTTTCGCGGACATCCTTGAGCACTTAAAAGACCCGTGGCGCGTCATTGAAACGTACTCATCCTATTTGTCGCCTGCCGGATCAATCGTTTGCAGCATTCCGAATATTTCCCACGCCGAAGCGCTGTTCCCGCTTCTGCTCGGTGACTGGACATACAGAGACGCCGGTATTCTCGACCGCACCCACTTGCGGTTTTTTACGCCGCAGACGGTGCACACGCTCTTTCCGGAAGAGACATTTGACGTGAAAAAGCAGTCCTATACGTATGTTCACGTGGATGAGCGGGTGCAGCTGTTTTTACAGGAAATCACACGAATGGCGCAATCGATGCAATTTCCGGTGACACAGCTGCCCGAACAAAGCCGGATTTATCAGATTCTCCTCCGTGTCGAAAAAACACGCTGAAGGCTACCGTCCCATCGTTCCGAAGTTGGTAATCTGAATGGAAACATCATAGTCAAAGGCCGCTTCGGAGAAGGTCTCATCCCAGCGGTGCTTCACTTTCTTCCAATAGTCGGGATATTGAATGCGGACTCTGTCAGAAAAGAAGACAGGGTCCGTTTCATATTGATTCTGCAGCTTATCGATGACTTCTTTCATATCGCTTTTCAGTTTTTTTTCGAAAATCTTTTCCAGCCCGTTTAAATAGTGCTGATCGAATGAATCTTCTCCGGCATATTGATCCTCTGACAAAAGGCCTTTTGTTTTCACCGCTACATGAAATGACAGCTTCCCGTTTTTCAGCAGGGGGGTGATGGAGGATGTTGATTTTTTGATCTCGAAGGTAATCGGGTGCCCCCCTTTATCCAAAGCGGGCAGCACGCCGCCCCGTATCGTCCCCGTCAGCCAATTCAGGCTCTGTACTTCGTATGATGACAGAAAGCCCGCCAATCTGTTTTGTTTTGCGTTTTTGATAATGGCCGCTCCGTCATACACCGTTTTTCCTTTTTGATTGCTGACGGCCTGAATGAGAAAACTGAGTTTATTATGGCAGTAAATCGAAGCTCTCCCGATTCGGAGCGGTTTTAAAATCTTCCCGTTGTAGCCGCCGTTGTTCGTAAGGTCGATCAGCTTTTCCGCGGGCATGGGCTGCTGCTGATTCGGCGTAGGCTCCGTCAGAATATCGGACGCTTTGCCTCTTGCCGCGAAGAGATAGCTGCTCCGCCTTAATTCATCATCGCGGATAAAATGATTCATCATCTGCAGTATATTTTGGTCGGCCAGCAATTTGTCGCTGAATATCAGCACTTTTAAATGATCGCTGTAAACGGGCGGATCTTTTAAAGCGACTTCACTGACGGCTTCAAGAATGGTATCCCCCCGCGACGTCACATTGACAAACACGGGCCGGCCGGAAGCCTGGCTGTTTTCACTTTGGGGCAGCAGGTTTTGATAGGTTAATTTATATCGGCGGTCACTCGTCTCGTCTATCGCCAGCCCCCGGGCGAAAGACAGCTTTTCGACTTCCTTCGCGTCCCAGCACCCTGAAAGCGTCATCAGTATGAAAAGCGCCGCCGCCCATTTTACGAAATGTGTCATGACGTCTGTTTCCTCCCGGCTATTTTTTTCATCCAGCTGACAAACCAGATGAGAAAAGGAATCATAATGACGGCAAAAAACGCATATCCGAGAATATTCGCAAATGCAAACACACTGTTGATATCATCGGGGTACATTGAAAGGCCGAATGTCACTGCCAATAAGCCCCCCAGCAGCCAGGCATTGTTTTTGTTTTTCAGTTTGAAAATGGTGTTTAATCCGAGATGCGCTCCTTTAAAAGAACCGAGCATACAGGTGAACTGCTGGCATGTCCACGTAATTAAAAGAAAGATATCAAACCTTTCGATGAAAATACCGCGGATTTCCAAGGCGTGAATCAGGGAAATGGTCGGATATGTCACCGTTTTGGCTTCAGCGATCGACATACAGCCGATTACGACAAGCAGCGTAAAGCTGTAAAATAAGCCTGCGCATGCGATGCCGAAGACGGCAGCCTTTTTCGCCTGCTTCGGATTTTTCATAAACGGCACCAGATAAAGAATCACCTCAAGTCCTGAAAAGTACAGAAGGGTCCGCGGAAACAGCTCAAAAAAGCTTTTGTAGCCCCCATCCAAGACCGGGCGGACGAAATCCAGCTTAAACAGTCTCAGGCTGAATATGAGCAGCACAATCAGAATGACGATCGCAATCGGAAAGAGATAAGCATAGAGTTTTGAAATGGGATACACCCCGCCGGTCACATGGTAGATGCCGACCGCCAGAAAGATGAATATAACGACACCCATCGGCGTATTTTTCAGTAAAAAGTAATTGATGACCTCACCGAGAAAACGGGCTTGAAAACAGACGGTGACGACAAAATAACAGCTGATGAATAAATTCAGAAGAGAACCGATGGCGCGTCCCATGATGCTTTGATTCAGCTCATAAATGGTTTCCTCGCTGTTTTTCTGCAAAAACGGCATAAAGAGCAGGACGATGCCGATAAACACGAGACTCTGCACAAGAATAATGATCCATCCGCTCGGACTGTCCGCTGCTGCGGCGGAGCGCGGCAGTGTTAACACGCCCGCTCCGATCATTGTTCCGCTTACCATGAGAAGTGTCTGCATAAACGACAGCTTGTCTTCCGGTTTTTTCATGGTGATCACCTTTGCTTGATTTTATCTTTCGTCTCTTTTCTGGTCGGCCGTTTTTTCAAAAGAGGCGTCGGCAGTCTGACAATCGTATCTTTTAAGTCCTGTCCCGGCTGCGCCATGATCGGAATAAGATAGTCCTGGCCGAAGCTTTTCAGGCGCATCAGATGGCCGACGACAAGCAGATAACACATGATCAGTCCGTATAAACCTAATATCGCCGACAAAATCATCGAAAAAATACGGATGAGTCTCAGCGGAAAATTGAACGCATAGGAGGGCGCCGTAAAAGAAGCCAATGCCGTAACGGATACGATAATGACCATCATCGCGCTGACGATGTTCGCCTGAACGGCGGCCTGCCCGATCACCACGCCCCCGATCAGGCCGATCGTCTGTCCGATCGGCTTCGGCAGCCTGAGTCCGGCTTCTCTGATCATCTCAATCGTAAAAATCATAATAAACGCTTCAACAAAAGGGGGAAACGGAACATTCAATCTGCTTCCGGCAATCGTCACCGCCATTCTCGTCGGTAAAAGCCCCGTGTGAAACGTAACGAGCGATATGTAAAGGCCGGGTAAATAAATCGTGATTAAAATGCATGTATACCGAAGCAGTCTGAGAAAGTTAACCGGAACCCACCGCTGATTATAATCGTCAGGTGAGTGGATAAATTCATCAATGGTAGCCGGCACCAAAAGGGTAAAAGGCGTTCCGTCTACAAGAATGGAGACCCTTCCTTCCAAAAGAGCGCCCATAACCCGGTCGGGCCGTTCGGTCGTCAAGACGGTCGGGAAAATGGAATACGTGTTATCTTCAATAAGCTGCTCGATCGTTCCTGATTCCGGAATGTCATCAATGGTGATCGAATCCAGTCTTTTCATCACTTCTTTTACAACCTCATCAGGCGCAATATCCCGAATGTAGGCAACGGCGATCCGCTTTTTTGTCCGTTCGCCGAGTGTGATCTCTTTGATCTGGAGGTTGGGATCACCGGACTGCTCGCGCAAAAGCGCCGTGTTCGTTCGGAGCTTTTCGACAAAACCTATCCTAGGCCCCCGTTCAAGCACTTCTGAAGCCGGTTCTTCAATATCACGCATTTTAAATGTTTCCGTTTCAAACGAAAGGGCTTCCTCCCATCCCTCCACCAGCAAAACCGATTTGCCGGAAAAAATGTCTGCCTCCGCGTCCTTAAGTGAAGAAAGCCGGGTGTGACGATAGCCGAAAGAGATGGATGACGGCGGTATTTCAGCCGGTTCCTCTTGATGCAGGGCGGCCGCCTGCACGGGCGAAATAATATATTCCGCAAGCAATTGATTCTCGGTCAGTCCGTCTATATATATAAGACAGGCGTCACATTTGCCGTTTCCGTACGTAAACGAATAAAACATCATGTCATCGCTTTGGCCGATCCGTTTTTTCAGCGCTTCAAGGTTTTTGCCGAGCTCCGCATGTATCGTCATAATGTTCCCCCCCTTTCCATCAGTTATTTTAATTTGCGACAAACAAGGCATTTTATTCTGGAATAGGAAATGACTGAGCATTCCGCCCCATCCGAATGGTATAATGAGCAGGTCAGCCATTTTATACATATTGTTTTTAACCGCGGCTCCCTCCGTGTTTTAAAAAAGACACAGGGGGAATGGGATATGAGCCGCTTTTTAAGGGGAGGGGAACGAACATGACGCAAGAGCCGATTTTTCTACAGCCTGTATGCAAAGAAAAAATATGGGGCGGCACGTTATTACGCGAACGATTCGGATATGACATACCTTCAGAAACAACCGGCGAATGCTGGGCGATATCAGCCCATCCGCACGGAATGAGCACGGTCAAAAGCGGTCCGTATCAAGGGAAAACCTTGATGGAACTGTGGGATCAGCATAGAGAGTTATTCGGCGGAACGGAAGGGGACCGGTTTCCGCTGCTGACGAAAATACTGGACGTCAAACATCATCTGTCCGTTAAAGTCCATCCTGACGATTATGACGCCGAGGAGCATGGACAGGGCGAAACGGGGAAATCTGAGTGCTGGTACATTATTGACTGTAAAGAAAATGCGGAAATCATATACGGTCATACGGCCCGTTCGAAAGCGGAACTTGTCACCATGATTAACAGCGGTGACTGGGAAGGCCTGCTGCGCCGCGTGAAGATCAAACCCGGCGATTTTTATTATGTGCCGAGCGGAACCATCCATGCCATTTGCGCTGGGGCGCTCGTGCTGGAAATACAGCAGAATTCAGACGCCGCCTACCGGATATATGATTACGGGCGTACAGATCAAAACGGCGGGGCGCGTGAGCTGCATATCCGCGATGCCGTCAACGCCGCCACTGTTCCTCATGTGGACGGATTTTTGGATGAATCAACTGAAACGAGAAAAGGCGTCACCATTAAAACCTTTGTGCAGGGAGAATATTTTTCTGTATACAAATGGGATATCAGCGGGACGGCGGAAATGACCCAGGACGCTCCGTTTATGCTGTGCAGCGTCACAGAAGGAAGCGGCTCCATCATCTTTGAAGGCAAGTCCGCCAAGCTTGAAAAAGGCGCGCATTTCATACTGCCGGATCAGATGCCTGACTTTACGATAAACGGAGATTGCACGATCATCGTTTCTCATATATAAAACCAAACTTAATCCCAGCTCTGGGATTAAGTTTTTTTTATTTGGATAATTGGATGATTTCTCTCTGTAAAAATGAAGAAAGCGGGCCGATAAATAAACTAGTTTGATAGAAACCAATTGAATCAGAAAGAGGAGAAGGAATGAAAAAGAGATTCGTTGCACCTATGTTATTGTCCGCCGTTTTCCTTGTCTTTAGCACCGTTACACAGCCCGCCGAGGCCGCATACAGCGACTACTCCGTTTACGAGCTGGAAACGAAGCAGCAATTTGCTTCTGAGAACGAGGCGCTTCAAGCGGCAGCGAAATTGAAAAAGGATACGGGGTGGCAGGCTGACGCAAAGAAAGCCGGAAATGCGCCGCTCACTTATCAAATCTCAGCTTCAGGCTTACACGATGAAACGGATGCGAAAACCGTGCTGAAAGATTTTACGAAGCAGACGGGCGTGGCCGGCACTTACAGCGCAAGCGGAAGCAAACAGCCTTACGTGACCGTCACATCAGGCGTTCTGTCAGACGAGCGGCAGACGAAAAATCTTCTTGCCGAACTGACGAAAAAAACGGGCGTGACCGGCGCCGTCAAGCCGGCGGGGACAAAACAGCCGTATATGCAGGTCGTGACTTCTGAGATGGCGGCCGATGCAGATGCAAAAGCGCTCTCGCAAGGGTTGACGAAGCAGACGGGCGTGAAAGCGTCATACCGTCAGATCAAACGGGAAGCAGCCCGGTTTCAGATCCAATCGGGAACAATCTCCGGCGATCAAAAAGCCGCTCAGATTCAAACTGATTTTCAAAAGGAAACAGGATTGCAGTCGTCGCTGAAAGTCACGGCAAAGGCCAGTCCGAATATCACCGTGACAGCCTCTGACATTTCAAATGCAACTGATGCGGCAGGTTTAGCGAAACAGCTGCAGCAGAAGACGGGCGTCAAAGGGAACGTTCAAAAGTATGCCCAAAGCAAAACAGCAACCGTGTATAATGTGCAGTCAGGATATTTTAACGGAGTAAGCGCCGTACAAAATGCTATCACCCAAATCAAGAAGAATACGGGTGTCAGCGGAAGCTATCAAAAAGCCGGCAAGAAAAATAATTACACGGTCGTGATGAGCGGACTGACGGCTAAGCAGCTGCAAAGCGTGCAAGCTTTCTTTAAAAAGAAAAAATGGCATTGCGACGCATCGCCTGTCAAAAAGACAGCATCAGTGTCCGTTTACCGGATCACGGCAGGGCAGCTTACCGCTGCAAAGGCAGATCAAACGGAGGCTTTTTTCCGCCAGCAGCATGTAAAGACGGCAAGAACAGCGGCGGGAAAAACAGCAGAAAACGAATATCAGCTGCTTTCTCAGCAGACGGCAGACCAGTCGAAGATAAAAAAAGGATTGAATCTGCTGGCGGGATATAAACTGACTGCCATTTCAAAAACGATATCCAAGCAGACGGACACAACGTACCAAGTCACAACCGAATCACTGCTTGATACGGCAAAGATCAATCAATCGCTGGATTTTTTCAAAGGGAAAAAAGTATCCGCCTCCGCACAGAAAACAGGTGAAGCGGCGTATACACAATTCAGAATTGAAACGGCACCGCTGCTTAAGAAGGAAGACATTGACCGCGTGACTGCTTTTTTCAAGCAAAACAAAGCGGCCGGCACTGTGAAGGAGACGGGGAAAACCGGCTCTGCACAGTACGTCATCAAAACCGAAAAATTCAGCAGTAAAACCGTTTTAAATAAAAGCATGAGCTTTTTCAGCGCCAAACAATTACAGGCCGGCTATACGAGTGAAAGCCATCCGGTTTATGAACTCCGCATTCGCGATCAATTCACGGGAGCGCAGTCAGCGGACGCCGCCTCCCAAAAGCTGAAAAAGCTGTACGGATGGACGATGGCTATTCTGAAAATAAAAAACGGACCGCAAATCATGAATACCAATTACAACATCTCGCTGGCAGATATGGTCAAAAAACAAATGACAGTCAGCCCGCAGACTGATGCCGCGGCTTATGCATCGCTTACGTACATCAATACGGCCTCCGGGACGGTCACAGCCGACGTCCTGAACGTCCGGTCAACCCCGGAAGTCAGCTCCGGCAATATTATCGGGCAGTTGAAAAAAGGCGATAAAGTCAGCATCACAGGCCAGACAAACGGCTGGGCCAAACTCAGCATGGGCTGGAGAAACGCCAGCAGTGACGAAGTCGGGCAGTACGTCAATCCGGCTCACTTCGCACAAGACAGCAAGTATTACTTTCAATTTCTGAAGCTCTCTCAGACAGCCGGACTGAACGCATCGGAACTGAATCAAAAAGTGCTGGTCAATAAAGGAATACTGACAGGAAAAGGCCAGGCCTTTATTACAGCCGCCGGCAAATACAGCATCAATGAAGTGTATTTGATTTCGCATGCTTTGCTTGAAACGGGCAATGGCACGTCAGAGCTTGCGAACGGCATTATGTATAATGGTAAAAAGGTTTACAATATGTACGGCATCGGGGCTTATGACAGCAACCCGAATTACTACGGCGCACAATACGCATATAAGCAAGGCTGGTTTACTCCGGAAGCCGCGATTATCGGCGGAGCCCAATTTATCGGTGCGTCTTATATTCACAATCCTTCATACGAGCAGGATACGCTGTATAAAATGAGATGGTCTCCAGCCGCGGCTCATCAGTATGCGACAGACATCGGCTGGGCGTATAAGCAGGTAAACCGCATGTACAGCTTATACTCACTGCTGGATGACTATACGCTTTACTATGATGTTCCCGTGTATATGAAAGTATAAAAAAAGGGCTGAAGTGTATGCTTCAGCCCTTTCTTCATGCAAAAAACACCCGCCTCAGATTCAGACAGGTGCTTCAGCACAATTTTTCATTTTTGTTTCCGCAAATTTCAATAACGCTTCACTCGAATTCCCATCTGAATACATATTCCATTTGTCCGAGAACCGCTTCATTTCTTCTGCATCAAATGGCTTTTTCGTCATTTCCTCCAGAAGAGCTTCGCTGTCATGACAAGCCTTTCCGGGAATGACGGAAGTATAATTGTCGATTAAACCGCGTTTTCGATCATATTCCTCCAGATCATACGTGAAAAAGAAAATCGGTTTATTTAAGAGCGCGAATTCAAAAGGCACGGAAGAGTAATCCGTAATTAAAATATCAGCCGCTTTCAAGAGATCATGAAGACGCATGTCAGACACGTTCTTGATCAATTGGCTTTCAAACGAAGCCGAAATATGATGCAAAACGGCAGGATGAAGCTTTACAAGCAGCATATACTCTCCGTTTAACGCGTTTGTGAGCTGTTCTTCGGTGAATGGCAGCCGAAAGGACTGCATATCATAATCCCTGAATGTCGGTGCGTACAGGATGATTTTTTTCGGCCATTTGTGCTTCAGTTCGGTCTTGTGTTCTTCATAATACACGTCAGTCAGGGGGACACCCGTTTTTAACAGTTGGCCGTCCCGTATGCCGAACGACTTTTTAAAAACGTCAGCCATCGCGTCTGAACCGACGGTGACAAAGTCAAACGAGCGGTACACTTTTTTAAAACGGCTGATGTCTGATGCCGGACGGTTTTGATTCGTCACATCCTCAAGGCCGAACTTTTTCAAAGAGCCGTTCGCATGCCACACCTGAATGCATGTCGTTTGCGGCCGGCGGTTTAAGACGCTTGTCATGAGGAAATAGTTATCCGTTATCACCGCTTTGCTCTTAAAAAGGATCAAAACTGCCTTCAAAAGATGCAGCGGATGTTTTTCGTTCAGATAAAAAGAGCCGAGACCTTCCAGCTCTTTTTTCAGACTGACGGCGTGTCTCGTATACAAAACCGTCATTTCATAAGAAAGCGATTCAGCGTGCGCTTTGTAAGAGCGGATGAGAGCCTGTGCATTCTCTTCAAAAGATACCAGCAGGGTCAGATGGTTCTTGGGCTTTACAGGCTTGAACAAAACGCCGAGAACAGACAGATATATAGAATAAAAAGCGGCGAATAAAGATCGCAAGTTCATAGATTACCAATCTCTTTTGCTGTTTTATTTGTTTAAAGCTGTTTCGTTTGATCTTCTGCCTGCTTGGAATACAGGCTTTTATTTGATTTATTATTTCTCAAAACGGTAAAAGCATACTTCGGAATGTTCAGCATCCTTTTCCATCTCCACGGATTCGTCACCAGTCTGTACAGCCATTCCAGATTCGTTTTGATCATCCATTCAGGGGCGCGTTTCACCGTTCCGCTGAACACATCAAAGCTTCCGCCCAAACCGATCGATACAGCCTGAGGGAAAAGATGTTTGTATTCATAAATAAATTGTTCCTGATGGGGATATCCTAAGGCGACAAACACGAGATCGGGTTTCGCCCGGGAAATCTGTTTGGCGACGAAGCGTTTATCCGCTTCATAACCGTTGCTGGCTCCGACAACCTCAATATTCGGATACTCTTTGCCGATCCGGTCCAAAACGGCGTCAAGCACGTCTTGCTTAGCTCCGTATAAAAATATTTTTTTAGACTGCCGGTTTGCGAGACCGAGCAGCGACAGAAACACATCGAATCCCGCAATTCTTGATTTCAGCGGGTGCTGCGTCAAACGTGACATTAACACGACGCCGATACCATCCGGCAGGACGAAATCCGCGGAAGAAATGACTTGATGATAACCTTTGTCTTTCGCCGCAGCATATCCGATCTCAGGGTTGACCGTCGCAATGACGGCTCCTTGCTTTTGTGCGATATAATAAGTGTCTAAATATGAAATAAACTCCTGTAAATTTCCATTAACATAAGAAAGGTTGTGCACCATTTCAGTCTGCATCTGCCGTCCTCCTTTTTGTACGGGATTTTCTTTCATTTTTTCGTGACTTAGGCTAAGCTTTATTTTAACATAATACCTTCAGATAAACTTAACAATAGTTTTACAAAAATATAAATAAGATAACAATTTCTTTAATCAACCGCGCAAAAACCCTGCTAAACTCCTATTGTAATAACATTTGTTAATAAGTGGAATTTAACTTCGTTTTACATTGGCTTAACCTTTTCAGGGCTATGTGATATAATGAGGTTCCATGAGTACGAAATTGGCACTTTAGTGATTAAGGATACAGCTGCGCAGCATTTCAGGGCAGTTGCTTGTTATACGTATGATGATAGAAAGGAGCTTTTGTTTCATGAAGAAGGTCATTACTTACGGAACGTTTGATTTACTGCATTGGGGTCATATTAAACTGCTTGAGCGCGCAAAGCAGCTTGGAGATTACCTAGTTGTTGCCATCTCAACAGACGAGTTCAACCTGCAAAAACAAAAAAAGGCCTACCACAGCTATGAACACAGAAAGCTGATTCTGGAAACGATCCGTTATGTCGACGAAGTCATTCCGGAAAACAGCTGGGATCAAAAAGTACGTGACGTAGCGGATCACAACATCGACGTGTTCGTGATGGGAGACGATTGGGAAGGCAAATTCGATTTCCTTAAAGATCAATGCGAAGTCATCTATCTCCCTAGAACCGAAGGCATTTCCACCACACAGATTAAAAAAGAAATTGCCGGGGTGTAATTGAAACATTCGGATATACAGATGATAAAGAAGTACTCCCTCCGGATAGGGAGTACTTCTTGTAATATAAGGTTATTTTCGCTATATTTGTTATGCGCTTTTGAAAAAAAGCTAGACAATAAGAGGAGAATTTAAAGATGAATCTTAGTAACTTTTTTAAGTTGAATAAAAAAGAGTCCAAGCCGTCCATAGAAGAACGCGAATATACCATTTTAAACAAAGAAGCATTGGCGGAAGAGAAGAAGGTAGCGGTAGTCGTTCCTGTTTATAATGCAGAAGAATATGTAAGGAAAACAGTTGATTCTGTGATCCTTCAAAACATCGGCTTTCAGCATATTTCTTTAATTCTGGTCGATGATTGCTCTACCGATGATTCCAGAAACATCCTGACTGAGTACGCCGAATTGTATGAAAATATTACAGTCGTCTTTTTGAAAGACAACACGGGAACTCCGGCTTATCCGAGAAACTTGGGAATTGAGCTGGCAAATGCGAAGTACATTACATTTTTGGATGCGGATGATTGGTTTGCGCCGAACGGAGTTAAAATCTTATTCGACATGCTTGAAAGAGATCATGTAAATTATGCGGTCGGAAAAACGATCGAAATGCAGGTGAACGGTCAAAAAACGATCGGGAAACATGAGTCTTCGCTGAACAGAGCGAAGGTATCGCCTTTTTCAATCCGGCATATTTTCTATCATCTGGGACCGCGGGCAAGAATGATGAACTTACAATTTCTAAAAGATAATGATATCAGATATCCGGAAATGAAATTTGCTGAAGATAAGCAATTTTTTATGGATGTTCTTTTGGCGTGCGGAGATATTTCAACGTCAACCGAACCGGTCTATTATCTGAACAGAATGGACAATAATGAGTCGCTGACAAAGCAGACCAATATAATGGAAAAAACCGACACGAACATAGCCGTAATGAAGTATATTCTGAACAAAAAATTAGATACTGAAAAAGAGAAGATGGCGATGAACCGCCTGATCGAATTCGATTCCATTACGCGGCTTTTCGATCGGATGCACTTCCTGAAAAGCGAAAACAAAGAAGCCTACTACAATAAATTCAATGAAATTCTGAATGTGTTAAAGAAGACGAAATACGATATTTCCGAGACATTTTTTCATCCGATTCATAAAACAGCCTACCGTCTGCTGACTCAAAAACGGTATGATGAGGTCGAAAAGCTGTTCCGCTGGTCCAAAAAAGAGCCCGATAAAAACATTGTGACGAAAGACGGACTGGCTTATTTAGAAAGCCCGCTGACGGATGAAGAAAATAAACTGGTCGAACTTCGCATGCACGGAGAAACGGAAAGCGCGGTGTTCGCCGATCATAAATTCACCGTTACGTTCCGCTTGTTCGGACAGGACAGAAATAATGCCCAATATATTCAGTTTCAGCACAGAGATAACATGAAAGTACACCACCAGTTTCCGGTTCAGTCACTGGGAGACGGGCGGTACGTCCTTGAAATCCCGTTAAGTGACATTGAAAAAGTCGGACTTGGCGGTTATATTATGTATGTCATTTATAACGATTATGAACGTGTCATGTTAAACAGAGAAGACGGTGAAAAGGTGACGGCAGAAGCGAACGGACTGCAATATCAATTCTACCGGACGGTGAAGGAGAACCTTTCACTGAAAGTAACAAAATGATGATTGTGATTGGATATGTTTAATTGAAACAGAGGAGTAGACTTATTTTATGGGTATAGAAAATCCTGTCAGATACAAGTTAAAACATCTTAACATAAAGGAAGAGACATTCAGCATTACGATATCCTGTGAAAATGTCACTGCAGGGGAAGAGCCTTCTCTTCAGATTATAAATCGTAAAACAAAAGCGGAACTTTCCGTCCCTCTGAAACGGTTGGCCGGAGAGGGCGGAGAGTACCATGCTGTCATGAGCACGGATCTGCTTTCTGACCATACGGACGGCAAAGGATGTCTGGATTTCTATGTCTCCTTTATCAATGATGACAGTGATATCAGTAAAAAACGGTTAAAATCCAGCCTTGAACCTATTGAACTGTCTTCTTATAAAGATGAGGCTCATCATATGTACTTTTTCCCTTACACGACGAAGAAAGGGAATTTCTCCTTAAAGCTGCTGCAGAAAAAGTTCGTCACGCGGATTGATGAAATGGAGCTCGAATCTGACGGCAGCTTACATCTGAAAGGTTTTGCATTCCGGCTGAATGCGGCAGAAACCTTAAAGATAAAAGAAAAAAACCTGATTCTGAAAATGAAAAAAGGAAAAGAAGAGGAGCCTCTCATTCTGAAGTATCCGCTTCACGACGTGCCGAGACACGACCTTGATGAATATGTTCAGGACACAACGATGCTTGACACGATAGGCTTTGATACAAAAATTGATTTGAATGCCGTTTATAAAGAATTGAATCAGCAGCTCATCTTTCAATTCCATATTCAATTCATTTTTGAAGATGCCGGGACAGGTGAAGAGATTATCACCAACAGCAAACCGTTAAAGGTTCTGAAATCTGAACATGTAAACCCTAACCAATTCACGGTTCTGAAAACGGAAAAAGGGCCTGCCAGATTTCACGTTTTCACGAAAAAGAAAACGAAAAATCTCCACCTGAGAATGAACGATTACAGCTTCAGCACCCGCGTGGAGTATTTTGTGAAAGGAAAGCTGAAACGAGGCGCTTCCTTTGTACGCAGGAGAAAGAATAAGCTGAAAAAGTTCATTGAGAAAAGAATACAGAACACTTACAAAGCAGGATTCAGATTTGCAGGAAAACTGCCTGTCAAACAGAAACTTGTCATGTTTGAAAGCTTTGCCGGAAAACAGTACAGCTGCAACCCGCGGGCGATTTATGAATACATGAGCAAAGAGATGCCGGAATACCGTCTCTGCTGGAGTGTAAACCCCGCTTACTCACAGACATTTAAAGATAAAGGAATTCCTTATATCGAACGCTTTACGTTCAAATGGCTGTTTGCCATGGCAAGAGCCGAGTACTGGGTTGTCAACAGCCGTATGCCGCTGTGGATTCCGAAACCTGAGCATACGACATATGTCCAGACATGGCACGGCACGCCTTTAAAGCGCCTTGCCGTAGATATGGATGAAGTGCATATGCCCGGAACAAACACTGAAAAATATAAGCGCAACTTTACGACAGAGGCTTCAAAGTGGGATTACCTGATTTCACCGAACGCATATTCAACCGAAATATTCGCCCGGGCGTTTCAGTTTAATAAAACCATGATTGAATCGGGATATCCGCGGAATGACTTCCTTCAAACGGATAACAGCCCTTCTGTCATTAAAGCGCTGAAAGAAAAAATGAATCTTCCGCAAGATAAAAAAGTGATTATCTACGCACCGACATGGCGGGATGACCAATTTTATAAGAAGGGAAAATACAAGTTTGACCTTGATTTAGACCTTCACCAATTGAGAGAAGCGATCGGCGATCGTTATGTCATTATTTTACGGATGCATTATCTCGTGGCGGAAAACTTTGATCTCGGACCGTATGAAGGATTTGCGTATGATTTCTCCAGCTACGAAGATATCCGTGAGCTGTATATGGTCTCTGATTTACTCATAACGGACTATTCCTCTGTCTTTTTTGACTATGCGAATCTGAAAAGACCGATGCTGTTTTATGTGCCTGATATCGAAACGTACCGGGATAAACTCAGAGGGTTTTACTTTGACTTTGAAAAAGAAGCGCCCGGCCCGCTTGTCAAAGAAACAGGTGACGTTATCAAATGGGTCAATGAAACGGAATCAGATGATTATAAGCTTCCGGATTCGTTCGGACCTTTTTACGAGAAGTTCTGTTATTTAGAAACCGGAGAATCGTCTGAAAAAGCCGTAAAAGTGATTTTCGGGGACAAGTAAATAAGTGTAAAAAAGCATAATTTAACCACGTTAATTATGCTTTTTTGCTTAAGTGACGGCATGTTGCGCTCATGGGACTCAGGCTTGTTATGAAGTGAAAAATACATCGTAATCTGTTACAATTATGAGCGGTGCTTTTGTAAGTCAAAGCTATTACCTAAAACTTACGACTAAG
This sequence comes from Bacillus sp. MT(2024), assembly GCF_036362845.1. Taxonomy (NCBI): domain Bacteria; kingdom Bacillati; phylum Bacillota; class Bacilli; order Caryophanales; family Bacillaceae; genus Bacillus; species Bacillus sp. MT(2024). The sequence continues at coordinate 3,516,821 of NZ_CP143632.1, read as the reverse complement.
GAAGATTAGAATGAATGCATTGGTAAAAATTCTGAAAGAGCAATTCAACTCATTTCCGCTGATTATGCGGCTTGCAGTGTACGAAACGAAATCAAAGTATCAAGTGAACTATTTGGGTATATTGTGGCAGTTTCTCAACCCTATGATTCAAATGCTGGCTTACTGGTTCGTATTTGGTCTCGGGATTCGCGGCGGACATGATATGGTGCTTGGAAATGGAGACAGCGTACCGTTCATCGTCTGGATGCTGGCCGGCTTAATTCCTTGGTTCTTTATCAGTCCGACGATACTGGATGCATCTAACAGCGTTTTTAAACGGATAAATTTAGTGTCGAAAATGAACTTTCCGATCAGTTCACTGCCTTCTGTAGTGATAGCATCGAATTTATTCAGTTACTTTGTGATGATGGCGATTTATATTATTGTGCTGCTGAGCAACGGACTGTTTCCGACGCTTCACTGGCTGCAATATATTTATTACTTGTTTTGCATGATCAGTTTTATGTTTGCTTTCGGCCTGTTTAATTCAACCATCAGCGTATTAATCAGGGACTATCAGTTTTTGCTTCAAGCCGTCACAAGGCTTCTCTTTTTTCTTCTGCCGATTTTCTGGGACATTGCGGAGAAATTTGGAAACAGACCTGAAGTTTTGACCATCTTGAAGTTAAACCCTCTATTCTATATTATCGAGGGCTTCAGAGACAGCTTTATGGAAGGGCAGTGGTTTTTCCATGATGTGAAATACACGCTGTATTTCTGGTTCGTCACACTGCTGCTGTTAACAGTCGGTTCACTTCTTCATATGAAATTCAGAGATAAGTTTGTTGACTTTCTTTAATATAGTAAGGAGATTATACGATGAAACTAAAAGTTTCGTTCAGAAATGTTTCAAAACAGTATTTTCTATATAAAAAACAGTCTGACAAAATTAAAGGATTGTTTTTCCCAAACAGAAATCAAAAAGGTTTTTTCGCTGTCCGAAATGTTTCTTTTGACGTCTATGAAGGGGAAACGATCGGATTCGTAGGTATCAACGGCTCGGGAAAATCAACGATGTCCAATCTGCTTGCAAAGATCATTCCGCCGACAAGCGGTGAGATTGATATGAACGGGCAGCCGTCTTTAATCGCGATTTCTGCCGGATTAAACAATCAATTAAGCGGCAAGGACAACATCCGTTTAAAATGCTTGATGATGGGTCTCAACAATCGGCAGATAGACGAGCTTTATGAAAAAATCGTTGAATTCGCGGATATCGGCGACTTTATAGATCAGCCTGTTAAAAGCTATTCAAGCGGTATGAAATCCCGTCTCGGTTTTGCCATATCGGCGCATATGGACCCTGACATCCTTATTATTGATGAGGCGCTCTCAGTAGGGGACCAGACTTTCTATCAGAAATGTGTGGACCGCATTACGGAATTTAAAGAACGCGGCAAAACGATCTTTTTCGTCAGTCATTCCATCGGACAGATTGAGAAAATGTGTGATCGGGTGGCTTGGATGCATTACGGTGAAATGCGTATGTTCGACGAAACGAAAGCCGTTGTAAAAGAATATAAAGCTTTTGTGGATTGGTTCAACAAGCTTTCAAAGAAAGAAAAAAAGAAATATCAAAACGAGCAGATTGAAGGCAGAACGCGTGCAGCCGAGGAACAGAAAATCACTCAGGCGCAGCAAAAGAAAGCGAAGCCTAAATTCATTGCCAATACGATACAGATTACGCTGCTTGCATTGCTGGCTGTCGGCGCAGGCGCTTCGATGTTTTCAGACAAGCCTCTGCGTGCGATCACATCTTTCGGTGACGTCAAACAGAGCGATGCCGGCCTTTATGAGTCTGTGAATAAACCTGCTTGGGTAAAAGCTGAAAAGGCGGACCTTTACACTGAAAAAGATATAAAAGGAAAAGCCTCCGCAAGTGTAAGTTTCGGCACGAAGGTGCAGATAGAAGCCGAGAATAACCAGGCGGCTAAAGTGAAATTAAACGATAAAGAGTACTTTATGAAAAAGACTGATCTGTATAAAGTGAACGCTTTAAAAAAGACGGATGTTCAGCTTAATGATTTCAGCGGCAGTTTATCAAGCCAAACAGCAGAAGAGTTTCTCTCATATCTCAATAAAAGCCGGGACGATGTGCAGCGTAAATTGAAAAATCCAGCTGCGGGACAAACGGCTGACGGACGGAACGTATTAAAAGCATCCGATGCAAAAACGGATGTAGTGATTGACAATGATACAGTCTCCGAAGTGGTTTTTCATTTATCGCGTCCTGCAGACATCTCAGCTTTAAGTGAAAAAGGCGGCAGCAAAATCAATCAGAATTTGCTCATGCTTAAAAATCAGGAATATACTTTTTCTGTGAACAATGCTGATAAAACACTGACGGTAACGTCTAAAAAGTAAAGATCACATAAAAAAAGCTGCCGGATTCGGCAGCTTTTTCTATTCGTCAGCTTCTTCTTTTTCAAGAAGATCCTTCATGAACGGAATTAATTTATGGCGGATATCCTGATCCTGTAAGGCAAATTCAAGCGTCGTCTCGATAAATCCTAGTTTTTCACCGACATCGTAACGTTTTCCTTCGAAATCATAAGCGAAGACACGCTGAATGTCATTGAGCTTTTGGATGGCGTCCGTTAATTGAATTTCTCCTCCTGCACCGACTTCCTGCTGTTCAAGGTACATGAAAATTTCAGGAGTGAAAACGTATCTTCCTAAAATAGCCAAGTTGGAAGGAGCTGTGCCCGGTTCAGGCTTCTCTACAAAATTTTTGACCTGGTAACGGCGGCCTTCATTTGTTAACGGATCGATAATCCCGTAGCGGTGTGTGTCGCTTTCAGGAACTTGCTGAACACCGATGATGGAAGACAATGTTTTTTCGTATTCATCCATCAGCTGACGAAGTCCCGGTTTTTCAGCCTGAACAATATCATCGCCGAGAAGAACGGCGAAAGGTTCATCGCCGATGAAGTTGCGTGCGCACCAAACGGCATGACCGAGTCCTTTTGGCTCTTTTTGGCGAATATAGTGGATATCCGCAATATTTGACGATTTTTTCACTTTTTGAAGCAGTTCGATTTTCCCTTTTTCTTCTAAATTGCGTTCCAGTTCAGGGGCATTGTCGAAATGGTCTTCTATTGCTCTTTTTCCTTTTCCGGTTACGATAATAATATCTTCGATTCCGGATTCGACAGCTTCTTCGATAATATACTGAATTGTCGGCTTATCAACGATTGGAAGCATTTCTTTAGGCATTGCTTTTGTGGCCGGCAAAAAACGAGTGCCTAAACCTGCTGCCGGAATAATGGCTTTGCGTACTTTCTTCACTGAATAACACCATCCTTGTTTCTGCAAAATCTTTTTTTCAGAACTATAACCTAGTCTTTTTCCACTTTACCACAATTGATTAAAATTCACACCTTTTAATCCGCTTTCAAAGAGTCTTATAAGGGTTTTTGCTTTGTTTGCCATTAAGCTTTACAATATCTAAGAAACGGCATAAATATGTTAACATGAAGGGATATCCGACATATAAAACGAGGTGCAGACAAACCATTGAAAAAACTAAAAGTAATGACCGTATTCGGTACAAGACCTGAAGCAATTAAAATGGCTCCGCTCGTATTAGAGCTTGAAAAATATCAGGAAATTGATTCGCTGGTGACTGTAACCGCACAGCACAGACAGATGCTGGATCAAGTGCTTGAAGCATTCAGCATTACGCCTGATTTTGATTTGAATATTATGAAAGAGCGTCAAACGCTTTCAGAAATTACATCTCATGCTTTGCTGAAACTGGACAAGCTGTTTCAAGAAGTAAAACCAGATATCGTTTTGGTCCACGGAGATACGACGACAACGTTCGCCGGAAGCCTTGCCGCCTTTTATCATCAAATCGCCGTCGGCCATGTGGAAGCCGGTCTGCGTACGCAAAATAAATACTCTCCTTTCCCTGAAGAAATCAACCGGCAGATGACGGGCGTGATCGCTGATGTAAATTTTGCGCCGACAAGCCAGGCTGAACAGAATCTGCTTGCTGAAAATAAAAAGCCGGATTCTATATTTATCACGGGAAATACGGCGATAGACGCGCTTCAAACGACAGTGCGGGAAGACTATTCTCATCCGATTTTTGACAAGCTGGAAGGAAGCAGGATGATTCTTTTGACAGCGCACAGACGTGAAAATTTAGGCAGGCCGATGGAACAGATGTTTAAGGCCGTCAGAAGAATCGTTGAAGAGTTTGAGGACGTACAAGTCGTTTATCCCGTTCATTTGAATCCCGCAGTTCGTGAGGCCGCAGAAGCCCATTTTGCTGATTCGGACAGGGTGCATTTAATAGAACCTCTGGAGGTCGTGGATTTCCATAACTTCGCTGCGAAAGCAAATTTCATTTTGACCGACTCAGGCGGGGTTCAGGAGGAAGCGCCTTCTCTCGGAAAGCCGGTCTTGGTGCTTCGGGACACAACCGAGCGCCCCGAAGGAGTGAAAGCCGGGACATTGAAGCTGGCGGGTACAGATGAAGAAACGGTGTATCAGCTGACAAAACAGCTCTTAACCGATCAGGCCGAGTATGAACGGATGTCAAAGGCGTCAAACCCTTATGGTGACGGATCGGCCTCAAAACGGATTGCGGAAGAACTGCTTTATCGGTACGGCTATAGAAAAACCCGTCCGCAGCCTTTTACAGAATAAAAAAAACTCTGCATCATATGCAGAGTTTTTTTATTATTTCAGGCTTTCTTTTAATTCTTTTTTGACTGAAGCGAGGCTTGCTTCATCTAATTTGTAATAATAGATATTGTTGATTCTCGTCCCCGTTCCCTTCAGTTCATGCTGAGTGACTTTGCTGCGGGCGTTTTTATAGTCAGTCATAACCGTCCACATATCATCGAATGACATGTTTGTTTTCATATTGTTTTCAATGACCTTAAACATATCTCCGAATTTCGTGACAGACGAGATGTTTGCCCCCTTAGAAATAATCCCTTCAATCACTTGGCGCTGCCGCTGCTGTCTGCCGAAATCCCCCCGGGGGTCTTCTTTTCTCATGCGGGTGTAGGCAAGTGCTTCTTCGCCGTTCAGGCTGATGTTTCCCTTTCCGAAAGAATGCCCGTCGTAGCTGAAGGCGAACGTGCTGTTCACCGTAATTCCGCCGAGTGTATCCACGGTATCTTTAAAGCTCTCCATGTTTACCTTCACAAAGTAATCTACCGGCACGTCAAGCAGATCCTCGACGGTATCCGCGGCCATCTGCGTCCCGCCGAAGGCATAGGAGTGGTTGATTTTATCCATCGTACCTTTGCCGGAGATTTTCGTATACGTATCGCGTGGGATGCTGACCATTTCCGTTGTATTCGTTTTAGGATTGACGGTCATATAAATCATCGTATCCGCGCGTCCTTTGTCATTTTTCCGCTCATCGACGCCCATGATTAAAACAGAAATCGGATCCTTCTTTCCGAGATCTATATCCGTGTCACGTTTGTCCGATTTTTTTAAGTCTTCCTGAATGCTTGCCACCGTTGAAGCCGCTTTGTGCCACAAGTAGTAGACGTAGCCTCCTGATGATAAAACTAACAGCCCGATGATTGTTACGATTGTCAGAAGAACCTTTTTCTTCTTTCTTTTTCGTTCAGCTCTCATTTGTCATCACCTTTTCTATTAACTTTCATGATGCAATTTACTAATCTTTATAAACCCAGTCATATTTTTACTTATAACCATGTAATAGACGAAATTCTTAAAAAAAAGGTTACAAAAAGACCTTAAAATTACCTTAAAAAAAAGTTAGTATAAGACGATACATAAAGATGAGGTGAAAAAAATGAAAAAAACTATTGCAGCTTCGTTCTTAATACTGCTTTTTTCTGTTGTATTGGCAGCGTGCGGAACGGCGGAACAATCAAAGAAGGGAAGCGGTTCTTCGGAGAACCAGGCTCAAAAAGAAACAGCATATTATGTCGGTATGGCGGATACGCACACAATTGAAGTAAAAGTGGATGATCAGCCCGTCAGCTTTGAATTTTCTGATGACTTCTCTGATGTTCTGAATAAATTCAGCGAAAATGACAAAGTCAGCATTACTTATTTCACAAATGATAAAGGCCAAAAAGAGATCAAGGAAATCGAGAAAGCAAAATAATACACCATGATCAGCAAAAGGCGGGATAAAAATTGAAGAAAACAATATGGGCTGTCTGTTTTTCTATGATATTCAGCCTGGCTTTATTACCGGAAAGCACTTTTGCGGCCAGTTCTGATATCTCAGTAAAACTGACGAATTATATTGGTAATAAATCGACTCTGAATATCGAACCTTCAGGAACTTATAAACTGACGGGAAGCGATGTGTCCTCCGTTGTCAGATTGGGAGGCGCGTCCAAATATGATACGGCTAACGCCGCGACATCTAAGTATTGGAAAAACCCGTCCAACGTAGTCGTCGTGAATACGGACGCTTATTTTGCGGACACGCTTTCCGTCATTCCTTTAGCGAATAAACTGAAAGCGCCTGTTCTGCTGACTGAAGCGAAAAAACTGAGCAGCAGCACAGAAGCGCAAATCAAGAAATTCAATCCGGATAATATTTTAATCATCGGCGGGACGAACAGTATTTCGTCAGCCGCGGAAAAGACATTGAAGAAATACGGCCGTACGAAACGGATCAGCGGAAAAAACAGATATGATCTGTCCAAAAATATTGCGGCCGAAATGGGCAGCTATGACCAGGCGGTCGTAGTAACGGGGGATGTATATACGGATGCGCTGGCAATCGCGCCATATGCCGCGCAAAACGGCTATCCGATTCTTCTGACGAAAAAAGACTCCCTTCCGAGCTACAATCTGCCTAAAAAAGTGATCATCATGGGAGGCACTTCAAGCGTCAGCAAAGATGTGGAGAATCAAATTAAAAAGAAGGCCTCGGTCACCAAACGAATTACCGGATCAAACAGATATCAAATATCAGCAAACGCAGTCACTTCGCTTGGCATGGATGCAAGCAAAACGGTGGCTGCCAACGGGACTAAATTAGCGGACATCGTTGTCGGATCAAATATTGCCGCCGCAAATCACATGCCGCTTGTATACATCAAAAAAAGCGAAACACCCGCCGACGAGGCCAGCCTTTTTAAAACGAAAGGCACCTATTCTTATACATTAATAGGCAGCGCGAATTCAATTGCCGATTCAGTTAAGGCTGCTTACGCAAAAGAGTTTTATCTCGTAAACGGAAAGACGTACCGTATTGAAACGTCCGGCGGCAAATTAGGCGTTGCAGGCATTAACAGCGGAAAAACGTCTTTCAAGGCGGTTCCTGAAAAATATTCAACAGCAAACACAATCAGCATTGACGGGAAGCCATATCTGGGGAATATGAGTTTCACTGCGGAATCCGGCAAATATGTAAGACCTGTTAATGAAAACATCCCTTTTGAGGATTATCTGAAAGGTGTCCTGCCGAATGAAATGCCGGGAAGCTGGCCGACAGAAGCGCTGAAAGCCCAGGCTGTTGCCGCCCGCACCTACTCTATCGGCAAGATGGGACAAACAGTCGCGGATACAACGGCCTTTCAGGTTTACGGGGGATACAGCTGGTATCCAAACGCCACCGCAGCCGTTAACGGAACAAAAGGGAAAGTGCTCACTTATTCCGGCAGATTGATAGATGCCACTTACTCATCAAGCAATGGCGGTTACATGGAAGCCGGCGATGAAGTGTGGGGATCGAAAGTGCCGTATTTAGTAGCCAAAAAGGACACAAAAGATCCGGAAATCAGCTGGTCTTTAACATTGCAGAAGCAGCAGCTGCCAGCGGGTCTGGATATGAAAAATCCCGCATCCTGGTGGTCTAAAACAAACGAAGCAAATGCTGCGCAGCTCAGCGGAATAAAAAATTGGCTGATGAAAAATAAAGAAACCAATGCAAGTTCCATAAAAATTGCAAGCATCTCTGATCTCTCGCTCACCGGAAAAACAAAAGGCCAGCGCGCGGAAGACGCCGCGGTGAAGGTCACGTACCATGTGAATGACAAGTCGAAGGGCTATGTCATGAACAAGACTGCATCTGTTGAGGTGAAAGCGTCTGAACTCAGGACGATGATCGGAGCTTCATCTTTTAAAAGCACATACGCCAGTGCGTCCGGTAATTCTTCGCAAATCACGATATCAGGAAAGGGATACGGTCACGGCGTAGGAATGAGTCAATACGGAGCAAAAGAAAGAGCGGAGGCCGGAGAGCCGTATACTTCTATTCTTGCGTTCTATTATCCTAATACAGCACTTACAAACTACTAAACTTCTGTGGAGGAGATCGGATTGAAATTCATCATAAAATGTCTCCCCGTCTTTATTCTCGGGGTCATTCTATTTGTCCCTTCCGCTTTGGCTGACAACACGGTTAAAAGAATCGGCGGAAGCACCCGGTATGATACGGCTGTACTGGCGGCAAAACAATCATGGGGTGAAGCGAAAACGGTAATTATCACCGGCGGAACTTCATATGCCGATGCAATTGCCGCTGCGCCGCTTGCATATCAAAAAAATGCGCCGCTGCTGTTTACAAATAAAGATCAGCTGTCTGCCGGCACAAAAAAGGGATTAATTGATTTAAAAACGAAAAATGTGATTATCGTAGGCGGCACACCTGCCGTTTCTAAAAATACCGCAAATCAAATTGCTAAATTAGGCATCAGTGTCAAACGATTATCAGGGAGTACGAGATATGCCACAGCCGCAAAAGTGGCGGGTGAAATGACAAGATCTTCTACAGCCCTTGTGGTCAACGGGTTTGTTGATGCAGATGGAATGGCTGCGATTTCTTATGCGTCCGCTAAAAAATATCCGATTTTATTCACTAATGATTCAACGTTAAATGGTTCTACGTCCAATGCGATCAAAAGCTTAGGGATTAAAAACACGATTGTCATCGGCGGGACAAGCAGCATCAGCAGCTCACTTTATAATAAGCTGCCGAACCCTTCAAGAATCAGCGGCAAAAACCGCTATAACCTGTCTGTGAATCTTGCAAAAAAGACAGGCTTAAGCACAGGCTATACGTTTGTTACCAATGGCTTTAAAGAGGCGGATACCATCGTCGGAGGCGTGCTGAGCGCCAAACAGGGAAGAGTTCACCTGCTGACGAATGGAGACAGTCTGTCAAAAGACGTCCGGACGTATATCGGAAGTAAAAACATCACCAGCTTCACCGTCATAGGAAGTGCTTCATCTTTAAGCAACAATGCCGCGTCGCAGCTTAAAAATCCCGTTGTCGGCAAAACGGTCTTTATTGATCCGGGGCACGGCTATCAGGATTCAGGTGCAACCGGAAACGGCTTGCTTGAGAAAAATGTAAACCTTGATATCGCTACGCGTCTTAACAATCAATTATACGGCGCGGGCGCGCTTACTGTAATGTCGAGAAAGGGCGACACCTTTGATTCGCTTGAGGAGAGAGTGAACAAAGGGGCGAAGGCGAACGCCGATATTTTCATCAGCGTCCATGCAAATGCGAATGATAACAGCAGTGCAAACGGTACGGAGACGTATTATGATAAAACCTACCAATCGGCAAACAGTCTGAGGCTTGCCCAAAATATTCAGCCGAGAATGGTTTCTGCTCTCGGCACGCGTGACCGCGGTGTGAAAACCGCCGGATTTTACGTCATTAAGTATTCTAAAATGCCGAGTGTCTTGTTAGAAACCGGTTTTGTCACAAGCCCGATTGATGCCAATATTTTAAAACAATCAACGAAAAAGGACAGACTCGCGGCGGGGATCACCCAAGGCGTTTCCTCCTATTTCAGATAATTTTTTTCATGGAAACAGACCGGTTCATACCGGTCTGTTTTTTTATTTTTTCATTATGCTTTGTCTCAAATATGGATATGAATAGATTTACAATAAAAAAACAATAATCGAAACATTCTAATAAACATTAACGTTTCCTTTACTTCCAATTAACATCCATCTGCTAAACTCACGGCATAGGTCATCAAACATCCCAACAAATCGTGAGGTGTGTGTCAGTGGGAGCAGAGAAAAGCATGAATGTAAATAATAACTATGCAGTGCGGCAGGGGACTTCCGCTGCCGTTACGGAAAGAACGGCCCGTTATTTGGCTTTTAAGCGATTCATGGACATTGTGTTTGCGCTTGCGGGGCTTTTGGCGGCGCTCCCGGTGATGGGCCTGTTCTCCATACTGATTCGTTTGGAGTCGCCCGGCCCGGCTTTTTACAAGCAGGAGCGGGTAGGCAAAGACGGGAAGCCGTTTTATTTGTATAAGCTCCGCTCTATGAAAATAGATGCTGAAAAATCGGGGGCGGTCTGGGCGCTGAAAAAGGATCCCCGCGTGACAAAGGTCGGCGCTTTTATCAGAAGGACCCGTATTGATGAGCTGCCGCAGCTGGTAAATGTGCTTCGGGGAGAAATGAGCCTGATCGGCCCGCGTCCCGAGCGTCCCGTGTTTACGGAACAGTTTCAGGCTGAGATTCCGGGGTTTACAGAGCGGCTGGCCGTTAAGCCGGGATTAAGCGGCTGGGCGCAGGTCAACGGGGGATATGACATGACACCGAGGGAAAAACTGATGTTTGACTTATATTATATCCGCAACCTGACCTTTTCATTGGAACTGAAGATTATGCTCAAAACGTGCAAAGTGATCTGGACCGGTGACGGGGCGCGATAAAAATTCTGGTCAGCAGACAAAAAAGTAGGGAAAACGATGCCTAGTATTACAAATCAAATTTTGAGCGGCGCCAAATGGACAAGTATTTCGACAGCGTGTATTACGGTCATTCAAATCGTCCAATTCGCCCTGCTCGGGCGGGTCATGTCACTGGCTGAATTCGGCCTTGTCGGCATGATCACAACGGTAGTGGTGTTTGCCCAAATTGCGCTTGATATGGGTTTTGGAGCCGCGCTCATTCAAAAAGATCATGTGACTGAAAAACAGATGTCTTCCTTGTACTGGCTGAATATCATAACGGGGCTTGCGCTGTTTGCGCTGCTGTTTTTCAGCAGTCCGCTCATTGCCGATTTTTATCGGCGGGAGGAGCTTGTCTATTTAATCCGCGTGCTGGCCGTCATGTTTTTAATCGCGCCGATCGGTCAGCAATATCAGTATATGCTGCAAAAAGCGCTGGCATTTAACACGCTAAGCAAGATTGAAATCTTTTCAAATGTGCTGTCCTTCGTTTACTTGGCGGCTGCGGTTTTTTATACGGACCCGATTCTCGCGTATGTGATTTCCCAGGTGCTGCTGCAATCGTCAAAAGGCATTCTGTACTGGGTGTCCTGCAGAAAAACATGGAGACCGGCGTTCGTTTTTGATCTGAAGGGAATGAAAGGCTTCTTTTCTTTCGGGGCCTTTCAGCTGTCTTCCCGGCTTGTGAACCGGCTCGGGGCGAATATTGATATGATTCTGATCGGCAGTTTTATCGGCGCCGAGGCGCTCGGCATTTACAATCTGGCCTACCAGATTGTCACGCTTCCGGTATTAAAAATCAATCCGATCATTACGAGAGTCGCGTTTCCCGTCTTTGCGAAAAACAAGCATGAAAACAGCGTGATCAGAGAAGGGTTTCTCAATATGACCAAAATACTCGCGCTGATATCCTTTCCGCTCTTGCTCGGTTTGGTTTCAGTATCGGATGCATTCGTGGCTTCGGTTTTCGGAGAAAAATGGCTGGCGGCTGTCCCGGTTTTAAACGTTCTCGCCATCGTCGGGATTTTAAGGGTTCTGATGAATCCGAACGGATCTGTGCTGCTGGCAAAAGGGCGGGCCGATCTGGCATTTTATTGGGACGCCGGGGTGATGCTGCTGTATAGCGCATCTTTGTACGCCGCCGTGCTGTCCGGAAATCTCTTGACGGTAGCCTGGACGTACGCTTTCATCAGCATCCTGAATTTCCTGATCGGGCGCTGGCTGCTGGCATATGTCATTAAGCTGCGGCTGTCGGCTTACTTCAAAGCCGTGGCCAAACCGTTTCTGCTTACGGCGGCAATGGGTGTCATCGCCTTTACAGCCAGCTTCGGAACGGAGCGGATCAGCCTTGATGTCAAGCTGCGGCTGGCGATCTCCGTAGCCTGCGGCGCGTTGTGTTATTTATTCCTGTTAGGAAAAGCTTATCCGCATATGAAAAGTAAATTAAGAAAAGGACGTTTGCTATGAAGGTATTGTGGATGACAAGTGTATATCCGAGCAGTGAGAAGCCGGGAGAAGGCGTTTTTCATGAGACGCAGGCCCAAGAACTGAGAAAGCTTGGCGCGGAGATGACTGTCATTTGTCCGCGGCCGAAACTCGCCGCGCCATTCCGGGTGCTGAAAAAGACGTATCGGCAAAAGGATATAAGGCCGGCGCATGAATGGCGGAGAGGCGTGTCCGTCCACCGGCCGTTTTATCAGGCGGTTCCCGGACAGCTGAAATGGGCGCAGCCGCATAAAAGAATGGCGTTATCGGTTCTTTCCGAAATTAAAAATCATGGCCTGAAGCCCGATCTGATTCACGCGCATTTCGCCATGCCGTCAGGCGGAGCGGCGGCCATTGTGTCAAAGGCTTTAGGCATCCCGTATGTGCTGACCTTGCATGGCAGTGATGTCAATGTCTATCCGCATTACAGCAAAAGCGCTCATCGCGCATTTACATTTGCGGTGCGGGAAGCAGCCGATATTTACGCTGTGAGCGGCAGTCTGCGGGAACAAATGAAAAAGCTCATCGAAGCGGAGTGCAGCGTGCTTCCGATCGGCATCACGCTTGACGCCTTCCGAAAAAGGAACGAGACGAAAGAAGCCGTCAGAAAACGGCTCGGCCTTCCTCCGGATAGAAAACTGATCGTGTTCATCGGCAGGCTTGTCAAAGAGAAAGGTGTTTTCGACTTATCAAAAGCCGTTCAGTCATTGGATGAAAGATATGAAGCTGTCTTTGTCGGTGACGGTCCCGCCGAATCTTCATTGCGTGAAGCCGCTCATATCGTCACGGGGCAAGTGCCGAACGACAAGGTACAGGACTATCTGCTGGCCTCAGATGTAATGGCGCTGCCGTCCTACAGCGAAGGCATGCCGACTGTGGTCATTGAGGCGCTCGCTCTGAAGGTGCCGGTAATCTGTACCGATGTCGGAGGATTGGCTTCTTTATTCGGGAAACACCGGGGGTTGCTGATCAAGCCGGGTTCACCTGACACGCTGGCAGAATCCATTTTGCAATATGACGAAGGAGAGGCTTGGACGCCGCAAACAGCCGAGGAACTTTCTCAAACCGTCCGCACGTATTTTGACGCAAGCCACAATGCGAAAGCGCTGAAAGAGAAATACCGGTCCGTCATGAACCGGGCCGGGCAAGAGGAGAACCTTTCGAAAGAGGGATGAAGCTGTGAAAAAAATCGCTGTATTAGGAACAGGGTATGTAGGTCTTGTATCTGGAACTTGTTTTGCGGAAATCGGCCATCATGTGACTTGCTGTGACATCAATGAAGCGAAAATCAGAAGCTTGCAAAACGGAGTCATCCCGATATATGAACCGGGGCTTGAGGAATTAGCCGAAAAAAATGTCAGTGCCGGGCGGTTATCCTTTACGGCCGATATTGAGCCGGCTGTGAAAGCCGCTGATATCATCTATATCGCCGTCGGTACGCCGATGTCAAAGACGGGTGAAGCCGATCTGACCTACATTAAGGCAGCGGCGCAAACAATCGGAGAACAGCTGAACGGATACAAAATCATTGTCACCAAAAGCACTGTTCCGGTCGGGACGGGAAAGCTCGTTTACCAAATCGTCAGCGAAGCGTCAAAGGGAAAATATCCGTTTGATGTCGCGTCAAATCCTGAATTCCTCCGCGAAGGTTCGGCGGTGCGGGATACGATGCAGATGGAGCGGGCGGTTATCGGCGCCACAAGCGAACATGCCGCTTCGGTCATTGAAGAGCTTCATAAGCCGTTCCGTACGAAGATCGTAAAGACCAATCTTGAAAGCGCGGAAATGATTAAGTATGCCGCAAATGCTTTTTTAGCCGCCAAAATATCTTTTATTAACGATATCGCCAATATTTGCGAACGTGTCGGGGCGGACATTTCTCACGTGTCAGAAGGCGTCGGCCTTGACAGCCGGATCGGGAATAAATTTCTGCAGGCCGGCATCGGATTCGGCGGATCCTGCTTTCCGAAGGATACAACGGCTTTATTGCATATCGCAAACGCCGCCGGCTATCCGTTTGAAATGATGGAAGCCGTCATTGAAACCAATCAGAAGCAGCGGGTCCGTATTACGGAAAAATTGAACCGCGCCATCGGTCCCTTAAAAGGGAAAACCGTGGCCGTACTGGGGCTGGCCTTTAAACCGCATACAAATGACGTCCGCTCCGCCCCGGCTCTTGATATCATCACAAGTCTTAAAGAGCAGGGTGCTCACGTGAAAGCGTATGATCCGATCGCGATTCCCGAAGCGTCAGCGATATTAGGAGAAGGCGGCATTGAATATCACACAGAGATGTACAGTGCCATCAAAAACGCAGACGCATGCCTGATTACAACAGATTGGCCGGAAGTCAAGGAGATGGATCTTCAGAGAGTGAAGCAGCTGCTCAAACAGCCGGTCATCATTGACGGCAGAAATATGTTTCCGTTGGAGTATATGAGGGTTTCAGGATTCACTTATCATTCCGTCGGACGTCCGGCGGTTCATGCCGATCGGCAAATAAAAGAACTGGCAAGATAGAAAAAGATTTGTTTTCAGGCTCTCGGCAGTCCGGCTCGGCTGCCGGTTTTGGAAAGGGGTTTGCCATGTGAGTATCAAACGTTCAGCGGCACATGTTCTTGTGCTGCTTGCCGCTGTCATTACAGGAGGATGCATCATGCTGGAGGCGGTCAGGGCGGATGCCGGCTTCGGAAAAATCACCGTGCTGCTGCTTGCCGCCATGATTGGCATTGCCGGACTTGCTTTGCTATCCGCCTTTACAACAAACGGTCAGATGTTTATGGCGCTCATTTATATACTGATCGCGTGTACATTTTTAAACCAGGCCTTCTTTGCGGTTCATCTCGGATTTTTCAGCTTATTTATATACCGGCTGTTATTAATCGGGGCGGGCGCCCTTCACATCGCCGGCATCCTGACAAACCGTCATCATATTGACAGATGGAATCGGGTGAATGTAAAAGGGATTCTGATGTTTTTCGCCTTATGGTTTACATACGGTCTCCTATCGTTATTGTGGGCAAAATCCGTGACGTACGGGATTAAATATTTAGCTTTAATGGGAATGGGCATGTTTTTGATTTATCTTATTGTCATGTTCATTCAGCGCTTTGATCAGCTGATGGTTTTTTACGGCATATGGCTTGTGATGACCATTTTTGTGATGGCGATCGGCTTTTACAACCATTTTACACACAACCATCTGCCGAGCTCCACGCTTTATAACGGCCCGCAGTACAAACAGCATTATCCGACGTCCGTTTTCTTTAATCAAAATGATTTCGCGACGTTTTTGTGCATCAGTTTCTTTCTGTATGCGGCGGCGGTGAAAAATATGAAAAACGGCTATGTGAAGGCCGTCAGCCTGCTCTTTGCGATCTGCGCTTTGTATTTAATCATTTTGACCGGTTCGCGCGCGAGTCTGCTGGGCATATGCGCGGGGGCGGCTGTATACGTCTTCATCCTGCTGCCTTCCGTGTTGAAAAAATTCGCGCTGTACGCTGCGGGAGCGGGTGCTGCGCTGTTTGCGGTTTTATTTGCGGGCCGTATCACCAATGCCGTCTTGAATCTGTTTTCAGCTCCGCAGGCGATGCCGGGACAGCAGCCGCTTCCTTCCAACCTTGCGAGGGCGAATCTTTTAAAGAACGCCTTTCACTATGTGATTGATTCCTGGGGGTTCGGAGTGGGTGCCGGAAATGTCTCTTACTATTTAAAAGCGGAGCCCGTTTATGATACGGGCGGCGTAGTTGAGGTGCACAACTGGCTCGTCGAGATTATGGCGAACTTCGGCGTGCTTACGATGCTCGGTTACCTGATAGTCTATTTGTTCCTTTTTTGGACACTTTATAAATGTCATGAAAGAAAATCGGAAAATCAGTCAAGACTGATCACAGAAGGACTTATCACGGCAATGGCCGGTTTTTTGGTAAGCAGCATCAGCCCAAGCTCCGTATCAAATTTATTTTTCCACTGGGTATTTCTCTCGCTCGTGATCGCGGCGGTCAATATATTGAGGCGTTTACAAAAGGAGTCTGCCGTCACGGCGTACTATGAAAAACAGGGAGATGCGAGATGAAGGATATGTTGACAAGAATAACCCGGCGTATCAAAAAAAATATCATTTGGATCATTGCGCTGCCCGTTGTGTTAGGGGCGGCGGGATATGTATTGCCGTCAAAAATAAGCGGAAACAGCAGTTTTACATCAGAAGCCGCGATCGCCGCGGGAAATTATGATCATCCGCTTTATAACAATACAAAAGAAATCCCGCTCCTTTTGACGAGCGATGCCTTTTTAAAGCAGGCTCTGCCTGATAAAACAGACGAAGAAAGAGCGGCCGTGAAAAGTAAACTGACTGTCGAAACACAATCAGATTCATTGATCACGGTCAGCTACAGCGGCCAAAACAAACAGGAGACCGAATCGGTGTTTCAAGCCGTCATAACAACTTTTCTGAAGAATGATCAGGACCTGTTTGAAAAACGGGCAAAAGTAGTGCGGCAGAGTATTGCTGCGCTTGAAGGAGAAACCGTCAGCGCGGACGCCAAAGTGGATAAGGAACGATTTTTATACGAATTGAAAAATATGCAGCTGAACCTGAAAGCGGCCGGCGTCATCAATTCAGAGCCGATGAATGAAACGGCGGGACAAGGCATGCCGCCGAAAAAGAAAGCGGTTCTGGGCGTTTTAATCGGCATTGCAGTTGCCTTTATGTTCATTGTCATTCCGGAGTTTTTTAGAGAGTCCTTGTAAAAATCTGCGATGGAGATGTGACCATGACAAACTGGAAACCTTTCGTATCTGTCATTACACCGTCTTATAACGCAAGTGAATATATCGAAGACACGATTCAGTCCGTTTTACATCAAAGCCACCCGCATTGGGAAATGATTATCGCGGATGATTGTTCAACGGACGGAACGAGAGATATTTTACGGCAATATGAACAAAAAGATGAGCGGATCCGCGTCGTTTATTTAGATAAAAACGGGGGAGCCGCGGCTGCCAGAAATACAGCCCTTAAACATGCCAAGGGCCGTTATGTCGCATTTCTGGACAGCGATGACAGATGGAAAAAGGAAAAGCTTCAAAAACAGCTTGCGTTTATGGCAGAGCGGTCCTGCGCTTTTTCATTTACGGGCTACAGCGTCATGGAGCAGGACGGAACGCCGACGGACAAAACGATTCAAGCCCCTGAAAGCCTGTCATATGATGAAGCTTTAAAAAACACGATTATCGGATGTTTAACGGTCATGATTGACAGAGAGCAGACGGGGCAGATTCAAATGCCTGATATCAGAACGCGGCAGGATTTAGCGACATGGCTTTCCCTGCTGAAAAGGGGATTTACGGCTTACGGCCTGAATGAGTGCCTTTCAGAATACAGGCTTGTGCAGAATTCGATTTCAAGCAACAAGTGGAAAGCCGCAAAAAAAACGTGGTTTGTTTATAGAGAAATTGAGCGCCTGCATTTTATCAAGGCTTCGTGGTGTTTTATGCAATATGCGAAAAACGCGGTCTTGAAAAGACTGTAGGCGTCAGAGGAGCTGGGTGATGAAGGTGGAACCGATTATTCACGTAATCGTCGGAGCGGCGGAATGGGGGCATGACCGGCTGAGATACAGACGGCACCGGCTGGCTGAATTTCTTGCCCGGCAAAAAGAAACGAAAAGCGTCATTTGGGTATGCCCGTCCCCGCGAGCCAATGATGGTCAGACGGCCGGGATCGCCGAGGGAATCCGGCAGTTCACTGTAAAGGATCTCATGCAGCAAAAAGCATTCCGTTTCGGCAGGTATACAGACATGTGTTACAGGCATAAACTTTCACCATTGTTGCACATGCTGAAGGAAGAAGGAGAAGGGGCCCGCTGCTGCTTATGGTACACCTTCCCCGGTTTTCCGCTTCTGGCAGATCTGTTTCCTTGGGATGAAGTGATTTACGATTGCAGTGATCTGTGGGCCGCTCCGATCAGCGGCCGGGCCGGTGTGCTGTCAAATGTAAGAAGAAACATCATTAAACAGGCGGAAATGAGAATCATTCAGCGTGCCGATTCCATCACCTGCACATCTGACTGTCTGCACCGGGAGGTCGGAAAAAAGCTGGAGAACCCGCACCAGAAAGTGTTCACCATTGAAAACGGAGTGGAATATGACCTGTTTTCACGGGAAAATAAACAGCCGGATGAAGACATTTTACGGGGAAGAAACGGAACGGTTCTCGGTTTTATCGGCGGAATCAAACCGAAGCTCGATTTTGCGCTTATGGCGGAAACGGCAGATGTGCGGCCTGACTGGACGATTTTATTGGTGGGCCCGAACACGGCTCAGGACGATCCGGATTTCGAGTCGCTTCTGGAACGCCCGAATGTCATCTGGACGGGACCTGCCGCGCCGAATGAAGTGCCGTCCTATATGCAGCTTGTCGACATCGGCATCATGCCGTATAAAAATTCACCTTATAATGACGCGGTATTTCCGCTTAAGCTTTTTGAATTTTTAGCTGCCGGGAAACCGGTTGTCGGCTGCAACCTTTCTTCTACGTCAAAAATCAAAAGGCCTTACGTTTATGAATACGTTGAAGGGAGCGACCCCGCAGATTTCATCGCGGCCTGCGAAGCGCTTCTGGCAGCGGACCGCCGCGGATCATACGAGGCTTTGCGCCGTGAATTGGCCCGGAGACGAGATTGGAATGTTTTATTCGGCCGAATGCTCGAATGCACGGGTATATTGAAAAATGCGCAATCCCATTAAAAGGGAAAGCGCATTTTTTGATTTGCGTGTTTCTTTTTGATGATGCTTGTTATAATAACTAGTAAGAATTATAATGGAAGGAACGGTTCAATATCAGAAAAGACTTCATATAATTCCAAAGGAGACTTCTTTATGCTTGACGAACGCATGTTTCGCATAGTTGTTGCGTTTTTTGTCTCTCTGCTAACGGTTTTAATCCTAACTCCTATCGTAAAAAAAATTGCGATCAAAATAGGTGCAGTTGACCAGCCCAGCAACCGAAAAGTACATGATAAAATAATGCCCCGTATGGGCGGCTTGGCCATCTTTATCGGCGTAGCGGCGGGTGTGCTCGCGGCCGGCATATATAATGAAACAAAAATGACCGCCATTACGGTGGGTGCGTTTATTATTGTTATTTTAGGAATCCTTGATGATAAATACCAATTAAGCGCAAAGGTAAAGTTTTTCGTCCAGCTGGCCGTGGCCATTATGATTGTGAGCACGGGACTGAAAATGGACTTTTTCTCCGTACCGTTTTTAACGGAACGTTTAGAATTGGGATGGGTCGCTTACCCGCTGACTGTGTTATGGATCGTCGGTATTACGAATGCGATGAACCTGATTGACGGTTTGGACGGACTCGCTGCCGGCCTGTCGGTCATCGGACTCTCCACTATCGCCGTTATGGCGTTATCCGGAGGGAAAATCCTTATTCTGTCACTTTCACTTGTCGTGATAGGAAGCACACTCGGATTTTTATTTTATAATTTTCACCCGGCAAAGATATTTATGGGAGATACCGGATCGCTCTTTCTCGGATACGTCATCTCAGTACTCTCATTATTAGGTCTTTATAAAAGTGTTACTTTATTCAGTATCATCATTCCGATCATCATTTTGGGCGTGCCGATTTTTGATACGACATTCGCCGTCATCAGGCGGATTTTAAACAAACAGCCGATCTCAGCGCCTGATAAGTCACATATACACCACCGGCTGATGGCCTTCGGGCTGTCACACCGCACGGCTGTCATTATCATTTATTTAATCGGCTTTATTTTCAGCGTCAGTGCCATCCTGCTGAAAAGTGCGACCATATGGCTTTCGCTGTTTATTATTTTTGTATTGATTGTATTTATGCAAATCATAGCAGAGGTCACAGGGTTAGTAAATGAACAATTTAAACCATTTACCAAGTTTTACAAAAGATTGGTAAAGAAAAATTAAAAAGAGCAGATCATGCGAATGGTCTGCTTTTTTGCTATTCTCTTATTATATAGAAAAACCCGATCCTGCTCAAAGGATCGGGTTTACTCTTAATAGCCTGTTGTGTCGCCGGACTGTGTGCTGTCCGTACCGTTTGCACCTGCAGTACCGTTGGTTGAATCGGTTGTGCCGCTTGTTCCTGTGCTGCCGGAAGTCGAATCAGTCGTACTGTCCGTTCCGGTGCTGTCAGAAGCGGGATCGGACGCCGTGCTGCTTCCGGACGGGTAATCCAGGTGCTTCTGCAATTCCTGCCGTACTTTTTCGAGATTGGCTGGATCCGGCTGGAAATAATATGTTCCGCGCGTAGTTGCGGTTCCGCCTAAATATAAATCTGATCCTGTTATGGTCAGTGTATCAATCTTTTTGCTGGTAAAGCCGCTGTAAATCTGCTGAAGAGCGAGTCCTTCAGTGATTCGGATATTTGTTTGGACGTTATTGCTCGCTGTTTCAGCGATTTTATCGATTTTAGCAATATTTCCAGCTCTTGACATTTGGTCGATCAGTGCGTTTAAGATTTGCTTTTGGCGGTCATTCCGGCCGAAGTCTCCGCGCTTATCCTGCTTTCTCATCCGCGCGTAAGCCAAAGCCTGCTCACCGTTCAAATGCATGTTTCCTTTCTTGAAATAGATCCGTTTCTTTTTACTGACGTCACTCATCTCGTCGAAGTCAAACGGCACTTTTACATCGACCCCGCCTACCTCATCAATAACATCCTTAAAGCCATTGAAGTCGACAGTGACATACTTATCAATCGGTATGCCTAATAAGTCTTCGACGGTTGAGACGGTTTCATCCGCTCCGCCCTTAGCAAAAGCCGCATTGATTTTTGTTTTGTTACCGGTTGTGTCACCGGCAAGCGTCACCCGCGTATCACGCGGAATACTCAGCATTTTCATTGTTTTATTTCTCGGATCAAGGGTAACGACAATAAGAGAATCTGATCGTCCGCCTTTTCCGCTGGTGGCATAATTTTCGATCCCCATAAACAAAATGGAGAACGGTTTTTTCTTCATATTGATGACTTTATCCCGCAATTTTGATTTGTCTCCGCGGGAAAGGGCATCATATGCATTATCTGCCGCATTAATCGTTTTGTATACTTTGTATCCGCCAAATCCGGCAGCGACTAACAAAACGAGGGTAAGCAGCAGCAAAATCCGTTTGAATATGATCTTTCGTTTGCTTTTCTTTTTCTTTCGAACACGCACTCTTACACGTTCAGCCATTACATTAGTCTCCTTTAGGGCTGACGTCTGTTTCTAAATACGTCAGTTCTCCCTCTGTATTCTTACTCTTGCCGTTCGTCAGTTCTGTCATCCATTTTAGAAACGCTTCTTTGTCTTTTTCTTCAACGTACGTTTCAAATTCGACATGATCCGCATAATGGATATCTTTCAGTAAAAAAACTGATTCTCTCAGTTCGTTCTCTATCTTGCCGAGCCACGTATAATCCGCTGATGTATGCATAATCCGCATCAGCTTCCGCTCCGTAACTCCTATATGATTTAAGCCTTCAGACACTGACTTCCCATATGCACGAATCAATCCGCCTGCACCGAGCTTTATTCCGCCGAAATACCGGGTAACCACCGCGCAGGTATCTTTCAGACCTCGTTTTTTCAGCACTTCCAGCATGGGGACGCCGGCTGTTCCGCTTGGTTCTCCGTCATCATTGGCCTTTTGTATATGGTCGGTTTCGCCGATCAGATAAGCTGAGCAGTTATGAGTCGCATTCCAGTGCTGTTTTTTTATCTTTTGTATAAATTCCTGCGCTTCCTCTTCAGAAGCAGCACGGCTCAGGTGACAGATAAAACGTGATTTTTCAATCACAATCTCATGTTCACCCGCTTCTTTAACAGTTAAATAGCTGTGCAGCATGATTGCTGGACCCTCCTGACAAGCATTAAAAGACTTGTTTCTACAAATTCGAACAGACTTTAGAATTTTTGCGCATATTTTGGTATCATGAAAGAGTAAGATACTATATAAAAATGTTTTTTTCTAGAATATACGCATTCTTTCATTATAATTCGACATAAATTGCAGTTCAATTACATTTATAATAAAAATACATAACAACACCGTTACGGAGGGAGACAGATGAATAAATCGAAGATGGACTCCAAAGTTTTGGATTCTATACTTATGAAAATGCTGAAAACCGTGGACGGGAGCAAGGACGAGGTTTTTCAAATCGGAGAGCAGTCGCGCCAGCAATATGAGCAGCTGGTTGAAGAACTCAAACAGATCAAACAGCAGGTGTACGAAGTCATTGAGCTGGGCGACAAACTTGAAGTTCATACGCGGCACGCACGAAACCGCTTGTCTGAAGTAAGCAGAAATTTCCATAAGTTCAGCGAAGAAGAAATTCGCAACGCCTATGAAAAGGCGCACAAACTTCAAGTGGAACTGACGATGATCCAGCAGCGTGAAAAGCAGCTGCTGGAGCGCAGAGATGATTTAGAACGCCGGCTTTTGGGGCTTCAGGAAATCATTGAACGGTCAGAATCATTGGTCAGCCAAATAACCGTCGTTCTGAATTACCTGAATCAAGACCTTCGCCAAGTAGGGCTTCTTCTTGCCGATGCGCAGGCTAAACAAGATTTCGGCTTAAGAATCATCGAAGCCCAAGAGGAAGAAAGAAAAAGAGTTTCCAGAGAAATTCATGACGGTCCCGCGCAGATGCTGGCAAATGTCATGATGAGATCGGAATTAATTGAACGGATCTTCCGCGACCGCGGCACGGAGGACGGATTTCAGGAAATCAGAAATCTTCGGCAGAATGTGCGGAATGCCCTTTACGAAGTCAGAAGGATTATATATGATTTAAGACCGATGGCATTGGACGATCTCGGGCTGATTCCGACACTGAGAAAATATCTTTATACAACTGAAGAATACAACGGAAAGGTGAAAATACATTTTCAGTGTATCGGAGACACGGAGAACAAAAGGCTTGCCCCGCAATTTGAAGTGGCGCTTTTCCGTCTCGCTCAGGAAGCCGTCACAAATGCACTCAAGCATTCAGAATCAGAGGAAATAACAGTAAAAGTGGAAGTAACCGCTGATTTTGTCGTTCTTATCATTAAGGACAACGGAAAAGGCTTTGATATTAAGGATGCTAAACAAAAGAAAAACAAGTCATTCGGCTTGCTGGGAATGAAAGAAAGAGTAGATCTGCTTGAAGGAACGATAACGATAGACTCTAAAATAGGTCTTGGGACATTTATCATGATTAAGGTTCCGTTATCTCTCGGCCTATAATTTGTTAAATAGAGCCAAAAGACATATTGACCGAACAGCGGCGTATATAGAACAATAGGATAAGGAGGCGTAGCGTGTGACTAAAGTAAATATTGTTATTATCGACGACCATCAACTATTCCGTGAGGGTGTAAAAAGAATATTGGATTTTGAACCTACCTTTGAAGTGGTAGCAGAAGGTGACGATGGAGATGAGGCGGCTCGAATCGTCGAGCATTATCATCCCGATGTTGTCATAATGGACATCAATATGCCGAATGTAAATGGAGTAGAGGCTACTAAACAGCTTGTTGAGCTGTACCCTGAATCTAAGGTGATTATCCTCTCCATCCATGATGATGAAAACTATGTGACTCATGCTTTAAAAACAGGTGCAAGAGGCTATCTCCTGAAAGAGATGGACGCAGATACTTTAATCGAAGCAGTGAAAGTGGTAGCCGAGGGCGGTTCTTACCTTCACCCGAAAGTAACCCACAATCTTGTCAACGAATTCCGCCGTCTTGCGACAAGCGGAGT
Organism: Bacillus sp. MT(2024); assembly: GCF_036362845.1. NCBI lineage: Bacteria > Bacillati > Bacillota > Bacilli > Caryophanales > Bacillaceae > Bacillus > Bacillus sp. MT(2024). The sequence continues at coordinate 3,492,852 of NZ_CP143632.1, read as the reverse complement.
TTCTGCTCATCCTCAGCATGAGGTTTATCCGGAAATCCGGAGACCATTACATATATTAACGAGACGGGAATGTGAAGTGCTGCAAATGCTTGCAGACGGAAAAAGCAACCGCGGAATCGGTGAATCATTGTTTATCAGTGAGAAAACAGTGAAAAATCACGTGAGTAATATTTTGCAGAAAATGAACGTTAATGACCGGACACAAGCCGTTGTCGTAGCCATTAAAAACGGCTGGGTAGAGATGCGTTAGTCATGTGTGAGAAGACTTGCCATAATAGGCAAGTCTTTTTTTACAGCTTCATATCTATTAAAATACTTATTAAGTACTTAATAAGGCAGGTAAAGTGATGAAGATTGCAGTTGTAACAGACAGTACAGCATATATTCCGAAAGAGATGAGAGAAGAACATCATATTCATATGATCCCTCTTCAAGTGGTTTTCGGTGAAAAAACATTTCGCGAAGAAACAGAACTCGACTGGAGAAGTTTTTATAAAGAAGTAAAAAATCATGATGAGCTGCCGACTACGTCCCAGCCTTCTTTCGGTGAATTAATCGCATTGTACGAAGAACTGGGCAAAACATATGACGCAGTCATAAGCATACATTTGTCCAGCGGAATCAGCGGAACTTATAACAGCGCCGCCTCGGCAAACACTATGGTTGATCATATTAAAGTTTATCCCTTTGATTCAGAGATCAGCTGTTTGGCGCAAGGTTTTTATGCATTAAAGGCAGCACAGCTCATTAAAGACGGTGTTGACTCACCGGAAGAGATTATAAAAGAGCTGGAAGAAATGAAAAAAACAGTCCGTGCGTATTTTATGGTGGACGATTTATCACACCTCCAGCGGGGCGGGCGTCTAAGCAGTGCTCAGGCTTTTATCGGCGGTCTGTTAAAGGTAAAGCCTATTCTTCATTTTGACAATAAGGTAATTGTTCCTTTTGAGAAGATTCGGACACGCAAAAAAGCGATTTCGAGAATTTTTGAGCTGTTTGGGGAGGATGCAAGTAAAGGAATCCCGATGCGGGCCGCTGTCATCCATGCAAACAGGGAAGAAGAAGCGGCGGATATTATACAGGAGTTAAGCGGTAAATATCCTCATGTCGAATTCTATAACAGCTATTTCGGTGCCGTGATCGGAACCCATCTGGGCGAAGGCGCCATCGGAATCGGCTGGTGTTTTAAAAACTAAGTGAAAATCTCCGTTTTCAAGGGCGGAGATTTTTTTATTATTAAATTTTCGTGATTCGACAAAAAAATTCCCGGCAGGCATACTTTGAGCAGAAAGGAGGCAGGGAGATGGCCGAAGGTGCTTCAGAATTTTCAGAGGTGCGGGATTTCTTTTACGGCCGACATTTATTGAGAGCTGAGATACCGTTTTCAGATCAGCGCATCAACCGTTTTATAGAAAAAGAGTATATAACGGCCGAGCCGTCAATCATCCGCCGGAAAAACCGTTACATCTGCCAACGATGCGGTCAGTCTGATCAAGCCTGCTTTGCGGCATTTTGGGCGCCCTCTGCCAAAAGGCAGATCACCTATTGCCGTGCCTGTGTCATGATGGGAAGGGCTGATGAACTGACATCGTTATATTCTTGGAATCAAGCCCCTGAAAACAGCTGGAAGCCTGTAAAGCTTTCTTGGGAAGGAACACTGACAGACGGACAGAAGCAGGCCGCCGCCGCGCTTACAGATGCGATAAAAGAGAGACAAGAGCTGTTAGTATGGGCGGTTTGCGGATCGGGGAAAACAGAGATGCTGTTTCCGGGTATCGAGTTTGCGCTGAATCACGGTTTGCGCGTCTGTGTCGCGACTCCGCGTACAGATGTCGTACTTGAACTGCTGCCGAGACTGAAAAAAGCATTTGAGAAAGTCGACGTTTCTGCTTTGTACGGCGGCAGCGAGGACAAAGGCCGCTTGACTCCGTTGATGATTTCAACCGCTCACCAGCTGATGCGCTACCGAGACATTTTTGATGTCATGATAATAGATGAAGTAGATGCGTTTCCTTTTTCAGCCGATGAGACATTAAGGTTCGCTGTTGATAAAGCGAGGAAGAAAAACAGCGCCCTTGTTTATGTAACGGCAACTCCTTCAGACACATTAAAAAAGAATGCTGAAGCCGGTTTGCTGAAAAGCGTTCGCATACCGGCCAGATATCATCGGAAACCTCTCCCGGAGCCGCGTTTTTTGTGGTGCGGCAATTGGAAGAAGAAGCTTCAGAAGGGAAAACTGCCGCGCTCTGTAACGGATTGGGTCCGCCAAAAACTTCAATCACAGCTGCCGGTTTTCTTATTCGTTCCGTCTGTACACGTATTGAAAAAGACAACGGATTATTTTCAGAAATTAAACGTAAGGGCAGAGGGCGTGCATGCGGAAGACACATTCAGAAAGGATAAAGTGAAACGGTTCAGAGACGGCCGGCTAGATCTGCTGGTAACAACTACGATTTTAGAAAGAGGAGTTACCGTACCCAAAGTTCAGACATGTGTCCTCGGCGCAGAAGCACCTATCTTTACTGAGAGCGCGCTCGTACAGATCGCGGGCAGAACGGGAAGGCATTATAAACATTTCAGCGGTGATGTCGTCATGTTTCATTTCGGAATGACAAACGGAATGAAAAAAGCAAAAAAACATATAGAACATATGAACAAATTGGCACAAAAAAGTAAATTGTTGGACTAGTTAATTTCAGAAAACGTGATACAGTATACTCATACTTTCCTATGAGGAGCTGTCAGCATGCTTGTCAATTCTAAAGAAATCATATTAAAGGAACTTCTCGACCGCCATATGCCTCAGCTTCATATGAAATGCACATGCCGGGTATGCAAAAATGATGTACTGGCACTTTCATTAAACCGGGCTGAGCCGGCATATGTTACAGATAAAAAGAAAGTTGCTTATGCAAAAGCAGAGATAGTTGATAAACAGAAAAATACGGCGCTGCTTGTCATTCTGGCTGAATCAGCGGCGATTGTTTCGGTTAATCCAAGCGAGTTCTGTGAAACTCGGGAAGGAGCGTAATATCTCTGAATTGTTTATTGTGTGACTCACCAATTTCAAGTTCATTGACTTGGAGATCTCTGTTTTCTCTGGCGCCCGAGCAAGAGGTATGCACCATATGCAGCAGCCGATTCGAAAAAATTGAAGGCCCCGTATGCACTATATGCGGGAGGCCTCAGGAGTCAAATGAAAAATGCGCTGATTGTGCGGCCCGGGAATCAAAAACGGAAAAGCGCTTTTTGCTGCGGCAAAACCGTTCGGTATATTTGTATAATGATGCGATGAAGGACTCATTAGCCCGGTTTAAATTCAGGGGTGATGCGAAAATCATTCAAGCATTTGGACGTGACTTTGCTGCCGGCTTTAAAGCGGCATATCCATCAAATACACATACTCTCATCCCTATTCCGCTGAGCGGCGAACGGCTGGCGGAACGCGGATTCAATCAATCCGAGCTGCTGGCCTCTCTGCTCGGAATGCCCGTCATTTTCCCCCTCATCCGACTGAACAATGAAAAACAATCCAAAAAGAGCAAAACAGAAAGGCTGTCCGCAGAAAAAAAGTTTTCAGCAGCCGAAAACTCGGCCGAAGGTATGAACGTCATCTTAATAGACGATATTTATACGACGGGCGCCACACTGCATCAAGCCGCCGAAGTCCTGCTGACAGCGGGTAAAGCGTCATCGGTCTCCTCTTTTACTTTAATCAGGAGCTAAATCATTCTTTTTTTCTGCCGATATAATTGATAGAAATATAAGGCAGATTAAAGAAGGAATAGGAGTTAATACGATGGGTGAATTGGCGAATTGTCCAAAATGCAATGCTTTATTTTTTAAAACGAACCTGCAGACCGTGTGCCAGGCATGTATTAAAGAAGAAGAAAAAGCATTTGAAACCGTCTATAAATTTTTGAGAAAGCAGATCAACAGACAGTCGACGATGCAGCAGATCACTGAGGAAACAGGTGTGGATGAAGAGCTGATCCTCAAGTTTATCAAACAAAAAAGGATTCAGATCAGCCAGCTTCCAAATTTGGCATATCCTTGCGGAAGGTGCGGAAATCCGATCAGGACGGGGAAATTCTGCAAGTCCTGTCAGACAGATATTGAGTCGCAATTAGACCATATGAACCAAAAAACAGCCGCTGAATCCAAAGAAAAAAACAGTACAAAAGACACATACTATGCCTATAATACCAAAAACACCTGATTCCCTAAACTAACTGATAACGCAGTCGATAAAAGAATTAGACTGCGAACAGAAAGCGAGAGGAATCCTATGAAAATCAATCAGTACGGAACACAATCCGTTAATCCATACCAAAAAAATTACGAAAAGCAAGCCGTACAAAAAGAGGCTGCAAGGCCGAAGGACAAAGTGGAAATTTCTTCTCATGCAAAAGAGCTTCAAAATGCGTCAGATGCGGTCACTAAAACACGTCAGGAAAAAATCGCTCAGCTTAAAGCGGATATAGAGAGCGGAACATATAAAATAGATTCAAACAGCATCGCTGAAAACATAGTGAATTTTTATAAAAAGCAATAAAAAGGAGAAAGCCAATGTCAGCAAAGCCAATTATTGATCAACTGAAGCGACTTTGCGCACTGCATGAACATCTGCTCACGCTGTCTGAGGAGAAAACGGAAGCGCTGAAAGCAGGTAAAACAAAAGAGCTCTCCAACATATTGACTAAAGAGCAAAAGTATATTCAGGCAATCGGGCAGACTGAGGAAGAACGAATCAGGTTAACTTCTCAGTTTCTCAGCCGTGGTGAGGACAATACAATTGCTGCATGCATCTCCAGAACTTCAGGCAGTGAAAAACAGGAGCTTGAAGGGTTATTTCACTCTTTGTCTGCGCTTCTTGACCGTCTGAAAGAAGTGAATGAGATGAACAAACAGCTCACGATTCAGGCTTTACAATTCATCTCAGGGGCATTCGATATGATCATGCCGGGTGAAAAAGAGAATATGAATTATAAAGAGCCGCAAGCGGCGCGCAAGCCTGTCAGCCGTTTGACATTATTCGATTCAAAAGCTTAGAACGGAGGATTTTCAATGCCATCGACTTTTATGGGGCTCGAAACAGCAAGGCGTGCATTGAGTGCGCAGCAGACTGCATTGAGCACAGTTTCAAATAACGTTGCAAATGCAAATACAGAAGGATATACGAGGCAGCGCGTCACATTACAATCGACGAGTCCTTATCCCGCAGTATCAAAAAACAGTGATCTGACGGCCGGCCAAATCGGAACAGGAGTAAAAGCCGGTTCAGTTGAGCGCGTCAGAGACAGTTTTTTAGACTATCAGTACAGAACTGAAAATACAAAATTAGGGTACTATACAGCCCGTTCCAATTCATTGTCGCAAATGGAAGGCGTCATGAAAGAGCTTGACAATAACGGATTAAACGGATCGCTCAGTTCGTTTTGGAATGCCCTTCAGGATCTGGCGACGAATCCGGAAAATACGGGAGCGCGCTCAGTTTTGCAGGAGCAGGGGAAATCTCTTGCCGAAAGTTTTAACTATATATCTACCTCTTTGACTAACATTCAGGGTGATATTAAAAAGAACCTGGATAACACAGCTGATCAGGTCAATTCCATTCTCAATCAGCTGAATGACCTTAACAATCAAATAGCGGCAGTTGAGCCGAGCGGTATGCTCCCTAATGATTTGTATGACCAAAGAGACAGATTGATTGATCAATTATCTTCTATGGCAAATATAAAAGTTTCATATAATAAGTCGGGCGGACATGCCTTGGCGACTGCTGAGGGCACGGTTAACGTCGAATTGCTGAATGGAAACAACAATTCTCTCGGTACGCTGCTCGACGGTAACACAAAAACAGTTTCAGAAATGAAAATCAACTACGACAAGGACAGCGGACTCGTGTCGAGTGTGTCAGTCGGCAGCAGTACGGTCAATGCGGATGCATTTACCGGAAAAGGCTCACTTTTAGGTCTTATTGAATCATACGGCTATATGTCAAATGGAGAAGAAAAAGGGCTTTATCCTGAAATGCTGACGGCTCTTGACAATATGGCGCTATCCTTTGCTGACGCGTTTAATGCAGTTCATGAAAAAGGGAAGACCTATACAGGCGAACAGGGTGCAGCATTTTTTGATTTCAGCGGCGGTGAAGCGGTGCCGGCAAAAGGTGCGGCAGCGAAAATAAAAGTCAGTGACAAAATCCTTGCGTCTACTGATAATATCGCAGCGTCGTTAAACGGAGAAAAAAGTGACGGCACAAACGCGACAAATCTTGCAGCCGTACAGAACAGCAAGCTGACTATTAACGGTGAAACCACTACAATTAATGACTTTTATGAATCCCTTATCGGAAAGCTGGGCGTTAATTCACAAAAAGCGGCCAATCTTATGAACAACTCTGAAAGCAACACCCTTTCAGCCGATGAACGGAGACAATCAGTCAGTGCAGTGTCTTTAGATGAAGAAATGACAAATATGATTCAGTTTCAGCACGCTTATAATGCGGCTGCGCGGATCATAACGATGCAGGATGAAATATTCGATAAAATTATTAACGGTATGGGCACCGGAGGAAGATAGGAGATAAGTAAATGAGAGTAACTCAAGGGATGATCGCAAAAAATTCTCTTCGATTTATCGGCTCAAGTTATGACAAGCTCGATCGGCTTCAGCAGCAAGTGTCTACGGGGAAAAAAATCACGAAAGCTTCTGATGATCCGGTCGTCGCAATGAAGGGAATGCAGTACCGTACTCAGCTTGCGCAGGTAAACCAGTATCAGCGGAATGTTTCGCAAGGTTTTACATGGCTGGAAAACTCGGAATCAAGCGTAAACTCGGAAACGGATATTATGGGGAAAATCCGGGATTTGATGGTTCAGGCGAAAAGTGATTCGAACGGTGAAACAGAATTGAAAGCAATCGGTACAGAAATCGGCCAGCTGAAAAAGCAGCTCGTTTCTGTCGCGAATACTCAGGTAAACGGACGTTATCTGTTTAACGGAACAAATTCAGACGTCCCGCCGATCACTGAAAATGCCGACGGCACATATACGTACAACTATGAGAATTATACCGGTGCTTCGGATGTTAACATCAACATCTCAAACGGAGCAGTGCTGAAAGTGAATTCTGATCCAAACTCAGCTTTCGGAGGCGTCGCACAAAATGGAGATAATGTATTTGAATTTCTCAACTCCTTAGAAGCTTCTTTAAGCAAAGGCACGCTGTCCGAAGCAGATTCAAATCAAATTCTGTCAGATATCGACGGTTTTACTGACAAAATGAATGCTGAAAAATCCAATATCGGCGCACGCACAAACCGGTTGGAACTCATTCAGACAAGATTGGAATCACAAGCGGCAACCGCTGAAAAAGTATTGTCGGATAATGAGGATGTAGAAATGGAAGATGTAATTGTTGATTATTTATCTCAACAGACGGTTCATAGAGCAGCGCTGTCAGTGAATGCGAATATCATTCAGCCGTCACTGATCGACTTCCTGAAATAATATAACTATCGTCTTCAATATATAAAAAAAGCGACTCACAACAGGGAGATCGCTTTTTTTACTAAAATACTATAAATAGGAGGGATCTCTGTGCAGATGCCGAGATTGATTATTGACAGTGTGCCTGCTAAAATCGGTATAACCTTTCAAAAGGAAGAAATCGAGATGGAACAGCCGCCCGCTGACCTGGAAATCGAGCAGCCGCCGGCAGAGCTGAACATTGAAAGCACGCCGGCCAAACTGACGATTGACCAGACGAGGGCGTGGGAGAACTTGAATCTCAAATCATTTGAAAAGCTGAACGCTGAAGCCGCTCAAAAAGGTGCGGAAGCCTGCAGCGAGTTTATCGCAAAAACAGTCAGGGAAGGGAAGGAAATGGCGGCTATCGAAAAGAAAACGGGCAATGTGATGGCCCGGCAGGCAGCAGATGTCAGTCCGCCCGATCCATTCGGCGAATTCAGCGACTTTCTGCCTGCGCAGTTTCTCGTCGACATTGACTGCATTCCTTCAAAGCTTACGATTGATATTGAAGCCCGCAAACCTTCAATTGAAGCAGCCGTCAATAAACCTGTATGGAATTATACGCCGGGGAAAGTTCAGATTGATATGATGCAAGACCCTAAGGTGACGATTTCGGTTGATGATGGCAACGCAGAATAAAAGATGAAAGTGGTAAAGGATTGTGAAGCATGATAATTAAAACAAAATATCACGGAGAAATCAGAATAGATGAAGGGCAGATTATCTCATTTGAAAACGGCCTGCCGGGATTTAATGAAGAGACTCAATTTGTTGTTCTTCCTTTGTCGGAAGATTCACCGTTTTTGGCGCTGCAGTCTGTGAAACAGGAGCACATCGCCTTTATTGTCGCCAGTCCGTTTATTTTCTTTAAAGGGTACGAATTTGACATTGACCAAGCGACGCTTGAGCTTTTGCACATTGAAGATATAGAGGACGTCGAAGTGATGGCGATTTTAACACTGGAAGAGCCTTTTGAAAACACGACCGCCAATTTAAAAGCGCCGATTATCGTCAATAAAAAGGAAATGAAGGCGAAACAAATCATTTTACATGATGCTTCCTATGAAACAAAACATCTGATAGGAGGAGGATCATGCTAGTTCTCTCAAGAAAAGTGAATGAGTCCATTCAGATCGGGCCGGATATTGAAATAAAGGTGATCGCCATCGAAGGAGAACAAGTGAAGCTGGGTATTGAAGCGCCTCAGCACGTAGATATTCACCGGAAAGAAATCTACTTGTCGATCCTGGAAGAGAACAACAGAGCCGTATCTTTTAATACTGATTTATTACTTAACTTATCCTCACAAAAAAAGTGAGGATTTTTTTATTTTCAATATAAACAATAGAAGCGGCCATCCGATATATATATTGTAGCCAATGAGAGGAAAATTTTTCTTCAGAAATGATGCTGCGCAAATGCACAAGGACGTGCGAAAAACAATTCAGGGAGGAAATACAAAATGAGAATCAACCACAATATCGCGGCTCTTAACACAAGCCGTCAGCTGAATGCAGGTTCAAACGCTGCTTCTAAAAACATGGAAAAATTATCTTCAGGTCTTCGCATCAACCGCGCCGGTGATGACGCTGCGGGTCTTGCGATCTCTGAAAAAATGCGTTCTCAAATCCGCGGTTTAGACATGGCGTCTAAAAACGCTCAAGACGGAATCTCTCTTATCCAAACATCTGAGGGTGCATTGAACGAAACTCACAGCATTCTTCAGCGTATGAGCGAGCTTGCTACACAAGCGGCTAACGATACAAACACAGATTCTGACCGTTCTGAGCTTCAAAAAGAGATGGACCAATTAGCGTCTGAAGTAACAAGAATCTCTACTGACACTGAGTTCAACACGAAGAAACTTCTTGACGGAACTGCGCAAAACCTGACGTTCCAAATCGGAGCTAACGAAGGCCAAACAATGAGCCTGTCTATCAATAAAATGGACTCTGAAAGCCTGAAAGTTGGTACGACTTACACAGCAAATGATGACGGTTCTAAGCTTGTAACTGCAGATGGAAAAGAAGCAACACTTGTCACTGACGGTTCTAAAGGGCCGAATGGCTACTATGACGATGCTGATAAATTAGTTTATCAAGCTGACAGTGCATTAGCTAAAGATACAAAAGTAACAAAAGGTATCGACATCTCTTCTTCAGCTAAAGCTGCGTCTTCAGCTCTTACAACAATCAAAACAGCTATCGACACAGTATCTAGCGAGCGCGCTAAACTTGGTGCGGTTCAAAACCGTTTAGAGCACACAATCAACAACCTTGGTACTTCTTCTGAGAACCTGACTTCTGCTGAATCACGTATCCGTGACGTAGACATGGCTTCTGAGATGATGGAGTACACGAAAAACAACATCCTTACTCAGGCTTCCCAAGCTATGCTTGCGCAAGCTAACCAACAGCCTCAGCAAGTTCTTCAATTGCTTAAAGGTTAATGACGGAAAGATCCTGGTTCTCCAGGGTCTTTTTTTTATTTCTTCAGCTATCTCCCCCTTCAGCAAGCCAAAGAGCCCTATTGACAAAATGAAACATTATATTTTGCAGTTAAATTATTGAAAACCTTTTAATATGACCGATATAAGAATAAGATCATACATTTATGGAGCTGTGATATGATAAACAGTCGGAAACTCACTGTTGTCATAGAGCCGTCTACGACTAAACGCCGAAAAGGAGAGGGTACATATGGTCACAAGAATCACAGGCCTTAATTCCGGTCTTGATGTAGATTCTCTGGTGAAAAAAATGATGGATGCCGAAAAGCAGCCGCTTAATAAATTAAACCAGCAAAAGCAGACGCTTGAATGGAAGCGCGATGCTTATCGGGAAATGAATACCCAGATTGCCGACATGTATTCTACTACATTTAATAATATGCTGATGTCCACAAACTGGAATAAAAAAACAGTAACAAGTTCGGATTCCAGTGTCAGCGCGGTGGCTGTCAGTGCTGAACAGAATATTTCAACGAGCATGTCTGTACAGCAGCTGGCTACGCCGACGACATATAAATCATCGGGCGCTATCAATTTCACTTCGGGTCAGAGCCAAACATTGAAATTCAATGTCACAAATCCGGGTGAAACGAAGCCGACTGAGGTAAACGTCACGATCGCCGCAACCGATACGATTGATGATGTGGTCACCAAACTGAACAGCTCGGGTCTCGGAGTGACGGCTTTAAAAGAGAAAATCTCCAACGGCTCGAATTATGTGGACACGATTGCGTTCACTTCCAATAAAACGGGCGAAGGGTTTATCCTTTCAGCAGGTGATGACGCGACCAAAAGCTTTCTGAAAGATCAGCTCGGTTTTGCCGTTGATGATGCAACAAATGAACTGACGGCCAATGCCGAAGGGAAAAACGCGAAGTTTACGTTCAACGGGCTTGAAATGACAAAAACGTCAAATAACTTTACGATCAACGGCATCAAATACACGCTGAACAGCGTGACGGACAGCAATAAAACGGTTACGATTAACAGCACGACTGATACGGACGGCATTTTTAACAACATTAAAGATTTCGTTGATAAATACAATACGTTAATTAAAAGCGCAAACGAGAAGGTGACAGAATCAAAATACCGCGATTATAAGCCGCTAACCGATGAACAAAGAGAAGCAATGACCGATAAGCAGATTGAGCAGTGGGAGGCAAAAGCCAAAAGCGGTTTATTACGGAGCGACAGCACGCTGCAGAACGGTTTGGCGGAGATGCGGCTTGATCTGTACTCAACGGTTACGATTGACGGGAAAAAATATCAGCTTGCCGATTTCGGAATTGAGACGTCTGATAGTTATACGGATCAAGGAAAGCTTGTCATTAAAGACGAAGCGAAACTGAAACAGAAAATTACCGAGAATCCTGCTCTCGTGGCTAAACTGTTTAATGCAGACAGCCCTGATACAGCGAAAACCAAAAACCCGGAGGAACAGGGGATTGCCCGGAGATTAAAAGACACATTAAATAAAATGCAGATTCAAATTTCAAAACAGGCGGGTACGGAAAGCTCGGTATCAACCAGCTTTGCCATTGGAAAAAGCCTGGATGAAATAGAAACAAATATTTCCAATATGAAAACGAAGCTGGATGACATCGAGACGAGATATTATAAAAAGTTCAGCGCACTGGATACGGCATTGGAGAAATTGAACAGCCAATCTTCATATCTCACGTCAATGTTAGGATCTTCAACATCATAACCTTGGAGGTTTTATAAAAATGGCAATAAATAATCCTTTTGCTGCTTATCAGCAGACATCCGTCTTTACAGCCGCTCCGGAAGAGCTGACCCTTATGCTTTATAACGGCTGCCTGCGATTCATTAAGCTGGCAAGGCAGGCGATGAAGCAAAACAACCTTGAAGCCAAAAATGAAAATATCGTAAAGGCGCAAAACATCATTCAAGAGCTCAGCATCACGTTAAACCGGGAGATTGAGATTTCTGAGCAGATGTCATCAATCTATGATTACATCCGCCGCCGGCTGATCGATGCGAACGTGCAGAATAACGGAGAGTTTTTAGATGAAGCGGAAAAGCTCGTTACTGAATTTCGCGACACGTGGAAGCAGGCCATGCAGAGTGAACGGAAAAACAGCCATGGCGCGGGCGGCCTTGCCTGATGAACAGCAATGTCTTTTCTTTGTATAACGAAACGAAGAACATGTACGCTGCACTGAAGGACGCCCCGGAAAGCGACGGTCTCATCAGCAGCGTTACGGCATTTACGGAGAAAAGGGAGGAGATGCTTGCGGGCATAAAGCCGCCTTTTTCCGAAGAAGAAAAAACGCTGCTTCAGCAGGTGGCCGCGATGGACCGTCTGATTACCGGCGAAGTGAAACGGATTCAGGATGGCATCCGAAATGAAATAAAAACGCTTAAGAAAAAACGAATCTACCATAATACGTATTTCAATCCGTATCAGCAAACGACAAGTGACGGCCGTTATTACGACAAACGCAAATAGGTGAGTGTTTTGAGAAGTTTGAACGATTACCATTTGGTGTCAGCCTATTACCAGCTTCTTTTTACGATTGATGAGGGGCTTTGCTACCTGTTGGACACGCAGGATGATTTTTTTAAGACGGAGGGCGAGCGGATTTACAACGATTTGATTCATGCTTTTTTTCATCTCGATTCCTCTCATGCACTTCTGCTGTCTATCATTGAGTGCCGATGCGTGGAGACGGCGATCCGCTCATTTGACGAGATCTTTCAGGATTTCAGCATGTTAAATGATTATGATTTCCCGTCCGCCCCTTTTCAGGAGTTTTTAAAAACCATCTTTCTGCCGCATTATAAGCTATGGATGGAGCAGACGCACGACTGCATCAAACCGTATGTTCTTCACTAGACCTGCTGCAAGCGGCAGGTCTTTTGCCTGCGTCCTTTGCATATACTTATAATCCTGCCGGACGCTGCCGGATAAAACCGACACCATTCGTCATCGTTCACCGAATTTACACATTATTTTAACGTTTCAGCAGGGATCAGAAGGGGTAAAAGAGAAATAGTTACATATCCTTAGATAAAGGGAGGCGTTCTTTGATGAACTACAATATCAGAGGAGAAAACATTGAGGTTACACCTGCGTTAAAGGATCATGTGGAGAGAAAAATCGGCAAGCTGGAACGATATTTCGAGCAGAGCGTCAATGCCGATGTGAACGTCAACTTAAAATTCTATAACGATAAGGAATCCAAAGTTGAAGTCACCATTCCGATGACTGATCTGGCGCTTCGTTCTGAAGTGCATAACGAGGATATGTACAATGCAATTGATCTCGCAACAAACAAGCTGGAACGTCAAATCCGAAAGCATAAAACAAAAGTCAACCGAAAATTCCGCGAGCAGGGTCTTCCGAAACATTATTTCGAGAACGGCAGCGCTGCTGATACGGGCATAGCGGTTCAGGACGAAATTGAAGATGACAGCCCGGAAATTGTCCGTCAAAAGCGTTTTAATTTAAAACCGATGGATAATGAAGAAGCGATTCTCCAAATGAATATGCTCGGACATAATTTCTTCGTATTCACCAACGCGGAGACGAATCTCACAAATGTCGTTTACCGCAGAAATGACGGCAAATACGGATTAATTGAACCGACTGAATAAACCCATCCAGCCTTCCGTGAACGCGCGGAAGGTTTTTCTCTATCTTTATCTGCAAATTCTTTGGAAATAGCAAAAGGTATGTTATGATAATGAGAGGTATACATGGACAGAAAATTATCATTTATTCCATGCAAAATCTGCATGTGAACATAGAGGAGCGTTATAGATGCTTGGGATTTTAAATAAAATGTTTGATCCGACCAAACGTGCGCTGAACAAATACGAAAAAATAGCAAATGACATTGATGCCGTAAGAGGAGATTATGAAAATCTCTCTGACGAGGCGCTTAAAAATAAAACAGCAGAATTTAAAGAGCGGCTTGAAAAAGGAGAAACGACGGATGACCTTCTTGTCGAAGCGTTTGCCGTCGTTCGTGAAGCTTCCCGCCGCGTAACCGGCATGTTCCCGTTTAAAGTGCAGCTCATGGGGGGCATCGCCCTTCATGAGGGGAACATTTCCGAAATGAAAACAGGGGAAGGGAAAACGCTGACGTCTACGCTTCCCGTGTATTTAAATGCCTTGACGGGAAAAGGCGTTCACGTCGTAACGGTCAACGAATATCTGGCGAGCCGTGATGCCCAGCAAATGGGAGAAATCTTTGCGTTTCTCGGGCTTACAGTCGGCCTGAACCTGAATTCGATGTCAAAAGACGAAAAACGCGAAGCTTACGCAGCCGATATCACGTATTCAACGAACAATGAACTCGGCTTTGATTATTTGCGTGACAACATGGTGCTCTATAAAGAACAAATGGTGCAGCGCCCGCTTCATTTTGCCGTTATTGATGAAGTTGATTCAATTTTAGTCGATGAAGCGAGAACGCCATTGATTATTTCCGGACAAGCTCAGAAGTCCACAAAACTGTACGTGCAGGCAAATGCGTTTGTCCGCACACTCAAGAAAGATCAGGATTATACGTATGACGTCAAAACGAAAGGCGTTCAGCTGACGGAAGAAGGAATGACGAAGGCTGAAAAAACGTTCGGCATCGACAACCTGTTTGATGTCAAAAACGTGGCCTTGAACCACCATATCAACCAGGCTTTAAAAGCCCATGCGGCGATGCAGAAAGACGTGGATTATGTTGTTGAGGACGGCCAGGTCGTCATCGTTGATTCCTTCACCGGCCGTCTGATGAAAGGACGCCGCTACAGCGAAGGTCTTCACCAGGCGATTGAGGCGAAAGAAGGCCTGGAGATTCAAAATGAAAGCATGACATTGGCGACGATTACGTTCCAAAACTATTTCCGTATGTACGAGAAGCTGGCCGGTATGACCGGTACCGCAAAAACGGAAGAGGAAGAATTCCGCAATATTTATAACATGCAGGTTGTATCCATCCCGACCAACCAGCCGGTCATCCGTGACGACCGTCCGGACTTGATCTACCGCTCAATGGAAGGGAAATTCAAGGCGGTGGCGGAGGATGTCGCCCAGCGCTACATGACCGGACAGCCGGTTCTTGTCGGTACGGTTGCCGTTGAAACGTCTGAATTGATTTCTAAACTTCTGAAAAACAAAGGGATTCCGCATCAGGTGCTGAATGCCAAAAACCATGAGCGTGAAGCTCAGATTATTGAAGAAGCGGGACAAAAAGGCGCTGTCACGATTGCGACCAACATGGCGGGACGCGGAACCGACATTAAACTCGGCGAAGGTGTAAAAGAGCTTGGCGGCCTTGCAGTCGTCGGGACGGAACGTCACGAATCCCGCCGGATTGACAATCAGCTCCGCGGACGTTCAGGACGTCAGGGAGACCCGGGCATCACACAATTTTATCTTTCAATGGAGGATGAATTGATGCGCCGTTTCGGAGCTGAACGGACGATGGCGATGCTTGATCGGTTCGGTATGGATGACTCCACGCCGATTCAGAGCAAAATGGTGTCACGCGCCGTGGAATCATCTCAAAAACGTGTCGAAGGAAACAACTTCGATTCACGTAAGCAGCTTCTTCAATATGACGACGTGCTCCGTCAGCAGCGCGAAGTCATTTACAAGCAGCGTTTTGAAGTCATTGACTCTGAAAACCTGCGCGACATTGTGGAAGGCATGATCAAGTCTTCTCTGGAGCGTGCGATTGCCGCTTATACGCCGAAAGAGGAGCTTCCGGAAGAATGGAATCTTGACGGCCTCGTGGAGCTGGTGAATTCAACGTATCTTGATGAAGGCGCGCTTGAAAAGAGCGATATCTTCGGAAAAGAACCGGATGAAATGCATGAGATGATCATGGACCGCATCATGACAAAATATAATGAAAAAGAAGAGAATTTCGGTACAGAGCAGATGCGTGAATTTGAAAAAGTCATCGTATTGCGTGCCGTTGATTCAAAATGGATGGATCATATTGATGCGATGGATCAGCTGCGTCAAGGGATTCACCTTCGCGCTTATGCGCAGACAAATCCGCTGCGTGAATATCAAATGGAAGGTTTCGCAATGTTTGAGCACATGATTGAGTCCATTGAGGACGAAGTTGCGAAATTCGTCATGAAGGCCGAGATTGAAAGCAATTTGGAACGCGAAGAAGTTGTTCAGGGCCAAACGACGGCTCATCAGCCGCAGGACGGCGATGAGGCCAAACAAGCGAAAAAAGCGCCGGTCCGCAAAGTTGTGGATATCGGACGCAACGCGCCTTGCCATTGCGGAAGCGGAAAAAAATATAAAAATTGCTGCGGCCGGACAGAATAGTCTGGACTGTATGAAGCGAACATGACCGGGTCTGCGTCTTATGGCGCCCCGGATCTTTTAATGAGGTGAATGGAATGGAATTATCAGAAATCAGGGCAGAGCTCGAAAATATGGCTTCTCGTTTAGCGGACTTCAGGGGGTCTCTTTGACCTCGAATCAAAGGAAGCCCGCATTGCAGAATTAGATGAAAAGATGGCGGAACCGGAATTCTGGAATGACCAGCAGAAGGCCCAAACCGTCATCAACGAAGCGAACGGTCTGAAGGAATACGTGAACTCCTATCATCAGCTGAGCGAGTCTCACGAAGAGCTGCAAATGACGCATGATCTTTTAAAAGAAGAACCTGACCAGGACCTTCAGCAAGAGCTTGAGAAAGAGCTGAAGTCATTAACGAAGGAATTGAATGAATTTGAGCTTCAGCTGCTGCTCAGTGAACCATATGACAAAAATAATGCGATTTTAGAACTGCACCCGGGCGCCGGCGGTACGGAATCCCAGGACTGGGGTTCCATGCTGCTCAGAATGTATACCCGCTGGGCGGAAAGACGCGGCTTCAAAGTTGAAACGCTTGATTATCTCCCGGGAGATGAAGCAGGAATTAAGTCTGTCACACTGCTTATTAAAGGCCACAATGCATACGGCTATTTAAAAGCGGAAAAAGGCGTACACCGTCTCGTGCGGATTTCTCCATTTGATTCATCAGGCCGCCGTCACACGTCATTCGTGTCATGTGAAGTCATGCCTGAATTCAATGAAGAAATCGACATTGATATTCGTACCGAAGATATTAAAGTTGATACGTACCGGGCGAGCGGTGCCGGCGGACAGCACGTCAATACGACTGATTCAGCCGTTCGGATCACCCACCTGCCGACAAATGTAGTCGTCACGTGCCAGACGGAACGCTCACAAATCAAAAACCGCGACCGGGCGATGAAAATGCTCAAAGCGAAGCTGTATCAGCGCAGAATTGAAGAACAGCAGGCGGAGCTTGACGAAATCCGCGGCGAACAGAAAGAAATCGGCTGGGGCAGCCAAATCCGCTCGTACGTCTTCCATCCGTACTCCATGGTGAAAGACCACCGCACCAATACGGAAATGGGGAACGTGCAGGCGGTTATGGACGGAGATATCGATATCTTCATTGACGCCTATTTACGTTCTAAACTGTCGTAATCCGGGAACACACCTGCCTTTGGCAAGGTGTGTTTTTTTATCCGTTCTCTTTTTCCATTTTTCACAACAGCGCTTTAGCAAATTAATACGGTATTTGGCTGTTATTTACTTCTAAGCCGGGAAGACTTAAAATGCTATCGAGAGAAAATCGGAGAACGGAGGATTTTGCATGGATGTGAATCACAATAAGCCGCTCCGTCTGATCAAAGATTACATATATATCATGGTCGGTGCGGCGATTACAGGGGTCGTGTTTAACGTATTTTTGCTGCCGAACCGTATAGCAGCGGGGGGAGTAAGCGGGATCAGCACCATTTTAGAAACGTTTGGTTTTGAACCGGCTTACGTGCAGTGGATTATTAACATCCCTTTGTTTATCGCCGGAGTGATCATTCTCGGCGGGAAGTTCGGAATGAAGACACTGGTCGGTTCCATCGTTCTGCCGCTCGCCGTCTTTTTAACAAGAGATCTGCCTGCCGCGACGACCCATGAACTGCTGGCGGCGATTTTCGGAGGCGTCGGGATCGGAACGGGAATCGGCATCGTGTATCTCGGCAAAGGCTCAACAGGGGGAACGGCTCTGGCGGCGCAGATCATTCACAAATACACGGGGCTGTCGCTGGGAACGTGCCTTGCCATCATGGACGGATTAATTGTGCTGAGCGCGATGCTCGTTTTCGGAGTGGAGCAGGGACTGTATGCGATGCTCGGGGTATTTATTTCGAGCAAAACGATTGATGTCGTGCAGGTCGGGTTCAACCGCTCCAAAATGGCTTTAATCATTACGCAGCATGAAGAAGCCGTCAGATCGGCTGTGTTTAAAGAAATCGACAGGGGTGTGACGAAGATTTCCGCAGTCGGCGGGTATACGGAACATGACCGGCCGATCTTAATGTGTGTCGTCGGTCAGACCGAATTCACAAAACTGAAACAAATCGTCAAACAAATTGATGAGTCAGCCTTTGTCATTGTCGCAGACGCAAGCGAGGTGCTCGGCGAGGGTTTCAAACGCGCGTAAACGAGGTTATAATAGCGGAGGGGTGCATCTTACATATGAAATCAAAATGGGCGCTGCTGGCGCTGGTTCTGACCATGTCCGTCCTGCTGGCGGCATGCGGCGGATCCAATGAATCGAAAAAAGAAAGCTCTGACAGCTCAGGCGGATCAAAAGCATCTGCGTCAGCGGGCGAAGAGCTTTATCAGCAAAGCTGTATCGGCTGTCACGGTAAAGACTTAGAAGGCGGCGGAGGTCCGAATTTACAGGAAGTCGGCGGGAAGTATGATGAAGCTAAAATTGAAAGCATCATTAAAAACGGACGCGGCAATATGCCGAGCCATCTTGTAAATGATGAGGAAGCCGCGAAGATCGCAAAATGGCTGTCACAGAAAAAATAACAGAAAAACCTTGCCTGTTATAGGGGCAAGGTTTTTTCTCGGTCTGGGAATGAAAAGAAACTGTAATAGTAATATGTCTAAATTTGACGTATAATGAAGTGTACTGAGGAAAAGGAACTTTCAGATTTTTCATCTGTTTCCTGACGAATCGGCCATAAACCGCTGTACGTTTGCGAACTCTATGGCTGCAAGACATAAATAAAAGATTAGGTGATTTCATGATAGAGATGAAAGAAGTATATAAATCCTATCCGAACGGTGTAAAAGCGATTAACGGGCTGTCAGTCATGATTCATCCCGGAGAATTTGTATATGTCGTAGGACCGAGCGGAGCCGGTAAATCTACTTTTATTAAAATGATTTACAGAGAAGAAAAACCGACAAAAGGGCAAATATTGATTAATCATAAAGATCTCGCGGCTGTGAAAGAAAAAGAGATTCCTTTCGTGCGGCGTAAAATAGGTGTTGTTTTCCAGGATTTCAAACTTCTTCCGAAATTGACGGTATTTGAAAACGTAGCGTTTGCGCTTGAGGTTATCGGAGAGCAGCAGTCAGTCATTAAAAAACGCGTGCTCGAAGTGCTCGATCTTGTGCAGCTGAAGCATAAAGCGCGGCAGTTTCCCGACCAGCTTTCCGGAGGAGAACAGCAGCGTGTTTCCATCGCAAGATCCATCGTCAACAATCCTGACGTCGTGATAGCTGACGAACCGACGGGCAACCTTGATCCGGTAACATCATGGGAAGTGATGAAGACACTGGAAGAGATTAATAACCGCGGAACGACCGTCGTGATGGCGACACACAATAAAGAAATAGTAAACACCATGAAGAAACGGGTCATCGCGATCGAAGACGGAATTATTGTGCGTGATGAGTCAAGAGGGGAGTATGGTTCTTATGATTAAAATTCTCGGGCGCCATTTGCGTGAGAGTTTTAAGTCTCTCGGAAGAAATACGTGGATGACATTTGCATCCATCAGTGCCGTTACCGTTACATTGATTTTGGTCGGCGTGTTTTTAGTCATTATGCTGAACTTAAACAACATGGCTAAAAATGCTGAAAAAGAAGTGGAAATTAAAGTATTAATCGATCTGACGTCAAATAAGAAAACGCAGGATACGCTGCAGAATGAGATTAAAGACATCTCGGGTATCCAAAGCGTAGAGTTTTCATCTAAAGATAAAGAGCTTGATCAATTGGTCAAAAGCTTCGGCGACAGCGGAAAGGCCATGAAAATGCAAGATCAGGAAAACCCGCTGAACAACGCGTTTATCGTCAAAACGACAGATCCGCATGATACGCCGAAAGTCGCGAAAAAAATTGAGAAGCTTGATCATGTGTATAAAGTGACATACGGGAAAGAAGAAGTCAGCCGTCTGTTTAAGATCGTCGGGGTGTCACGCAACATCGGGATTGCGTTAATCATCGGCCTTCTGTTCACGGCGATGTTCTTAATTTCGAATACGATTAAAATCACGATTTTCGCCAGAAGAAAAGAGATTGAAATCATGAAGCTTGTCGGCGCGACAAACTGGTTTATCCGCTGGCCGTTCTTCCTGGAAGGACTGCTGCTGGGGGTATTCGGTTCTGTCATACCGATCGCTCTCGTGCTGAGTACGTACCAGTCGATGGTCGCTTGGGTGGCCCCGAAAGTTCAGGGATCATTTGTTTCACTTCTGCCGTACAGTCCGTTTGTGTTCCAAGTATCACTTGTGCTCATTCTGATCGGCGCGGTGATCGGGGTATGGGGAAGTCTGACTTCCATCCGGAAATTCCTTCGTGTATAAATACAAAAGCCAGTCTGATATAGACTGGCTTTTTTTAATGGTCTCGTTACTGAATGACGGGCAGGGCCGGTGATCCGGGCTTTAATGTAAAGTCATAAGACGATTCGTCTCGGTACATCGGGTCCGCATAAATGGAATCCGAATCGTTTGCCGTTCCTTTTCGGTACGCTGTGAATGAATCATATTCTCTGTTCTTCCAATTCCAGATACCGTCTTTTCCCTCTTCTTTGTGATAGACGTTATGATTAACGGTATTTTCTTCGTTTTTCGTAAAATCATTTGCGATAAAAATCCGTGAATCGCTTGCCGTCATGATGTTTTTTTCGATCGTGTTCCCTTTTGTGCCGTACTGCAGGAGCAGCTGGCCGCCGTCAAGGTCCTTCGTGTCATTTCGGTACATGATGTTGTGAGCGATCACCGAATTGATGGTGCCGCCGCGTTTCGTGTCATAGCCTCCGATTGAAATACCGGTGTAAGCATTGCCGTACACCTTGTTATCCGTGATCCGGATATCTCGTGCGTATTTCCCTTTATGCTCAGAGGTGGCTTCAATCCCAAGGTCATTGTTGTAAACGGTGTTTTTCTTAATGTCCACATGTTCTGCGCCGTCAACGTAAATACCGCCCGCTGAATATTCATCTCCGTAAGCGGGATTTCCGTAAGAAGAGTTATGGCTCACCGTATTGTTTTCAATGATGCCGTTTCGCGCATAGTCGTTTTGCTTGGATGTTCCTTCGTATCCGATCACGTCAATCCCGATATTGTTATTGTCCCGGATGGTATTGCCGGCAATCTTAAATCCGTCAACATTTCCGTTCAGCACGACCGCTTCGCTTGCGCCGAGCGTCAGTTTTTCAACCGTATTATTTGTGATGCTGACATCCTTCATGGCGCCTGTGCCGTAAAATGCGATGCCGTGTGCGTTTCCTTCATCAGCCGTGGTTTTAATGTTCCGGATATGGTTGCCGTCAATGTTGATATGACTGCTTGATCCGGTGACGCAGATCCCCATGGCCGTCGCATCTTCTGATGATACGGAGAGATTCTCAAGCGTAACGCCGTGAATGGTAATGTACTGTTTATTGCGGATTTGAATTAACGGAGTTTCAGAATCGCTTTTTGGCGCAGATTTGCCGCTGATGGCGACATGCTCATTCTGATAGTTCCGAAATGTAATCGGCTTTTCGGCCGTGCCGCTGTGCTTTACTTCAAACGTTTCATCATATGTCCCTTCCCGAATCAATACGGTTGTTCCGGCCTCTGCCTTTTCAGCCGCATGTTTTAATGTGCGGAACGGCTTTTCTTTCGTTCCTTCATTTTGGTCGCTGCCTGCGGGAGAAACATACAGGGCGTCCGTCTGCGTTTTCTCATTGGCCTCTGTTTTTGGCCAGACAAAGGCGGTAATGCCTGCGGCCAGAACCGCCGCGGATAAAATCGATAATTTTATTTTCATATCGCATTCTCCTGTATATATAATGAATTGCATACAAAATATTATACGTTACCCATATATATGAAACAATCTCGCATTTTCATTTTTTTGTTGCCGTTACATGAATTCTTTGCAATTTACACATACTATCTCCAGGTTTTCGTAAAAGGACTAAGAGGAGGTAAACGATGAAGCAGAAAATGATCGCAGTGATAGCGGCCGTCAGCATGATGTGCGGCGGAGCCCATATTGCCGGGGCGGCACAGCCGAATTCATCAGACGCAGAAAGAAGCCGGGCAATGGAAAAAATCGAAAAAGCATATGAGCTGATCTCGAACGAATACGTGGAAAATGTAGATAAAGAAAAGCTTCTTGAAGGAGCGATTCAGGGGATGCTGTCTACATTAAACGACCCTTATTCCGTTTATATGGACAAGCAGACCGCTAAGCAGTTTTCTGATTCTCTTGATTCTTCTTTCGAAGGGATCGGCGCTGAAGTCGGTATGAAAGACAATAAAATCATTATCGTATCACCGTTTAAGCAATCTCCGGCAGAAAAAGCGGGCCTCAAGCCGAATGATGAAATCATCAGTATAAATGGCGTGTCAATGAACGGGAAAGATTTAAACGAAGCCGTGCTGAAAATCAGAGGAAAAAAAGGATCGAAGGTTTCTATTAAAATACAGCGTCCGGGTACTGAAAAACAGCTGTCATTCCGGATTAAAAGAGCGGAAATCCCGCTTGAAACCGTATTTGCTTCCCGCAAAGAATCAGGCGGTCATCATGTCGGCTACATCGGCATATCGACATTTTCCGAGCATACCGCCGAAGACTTCGCCGCGGCGCTGAAAAAGCTTGAAAAACAAGGGATTGACGGTCTCGTCCTTGATGTAAGGGGGAATCCCGGCGGCTACCTTCAAAGCGTCGAACAAATTTTAAAGCATTTCATCACAAAAGACATGCCGTATATCCAAATTGCGGAGCGTAACGGCGATAAAAAACAATATTTCTCAACCTTAAAACATAAGAAGCCGTATCCCGTCAATATTATAACAGATAAAGGAAGCGCCTCCGCTTCAGAAATTCTTGCGGGCGCGTTAAAAGAAGCGGGACATTATGACGTTGTCGGTGACACTTCTTTCGGTAAAGGAACGGTTCAGCAGGCCGTGCCTATGGGAGACGGGAGCAACATTAAATTGACGCTTTACAAATGGCTGACACCGAAAGGCAATTGGATTCACAAAAAAGGCATTGCTCCGACAATCGCCGTGAGCCAGCCGGATTATTTTGCGGCGGGACCGCTTCAGCTGAAACAGCCGCTTCAGCCTGATATGAACAGCGCGGATGTCAAACACGCCCAAATCCTGCTGAAAGGCCTAGGCTTCGACCCGGGCAGAGCGGACGGCTATTTCAGCAAACCAATGAAAAAAGCCGTTCTGGCGTTTCAAGACCGGTACAAGCTTGATAAAACAGCAGTCATTGATAAAAAGACAGCGGAAAAAATGAATCAGCTGATGAATGAGAAGAAATCTGACGAAAAAAATGATTTGCAGCTGCAAATGGCGTTAAAATCATTATTTGTAAAATAAATGAAAAGGAGGCGTTTTTTGCGTCTCCTGTTTCTTTTGTCATTCATAAAAAATGAACCAAAAGGCATATAATTATGACGGTTTTGACAAGATATTAAAAAAATTTTCACATTTAAACATTTATAAAGGACAAACATTACCCGATATTTATAGAGAAGAGAGACTTTATGCCGAGTTAATATGTATTCAAAATGAAACTTTTGAAAGTTGCCTCAGTCAGTTTTAGTTCTTACAATAAAAGAAGGTTCTAATAGAGAACAGTTTTAGTTTGGCAGCTGCATTTCAGTATCGAAAGCAGAAGTGTTTGCGGCGCTTCAGCACGGCAGCTGTAATCACCCGTGCTTATCTGGATAAAAAAATGGGGGTTCACAATTGAAGAGGGCAAGTATTGTGCGTGAAAAAAAATATTATGAATTAGTGGAACAACTAAAAGACAGAACAAAAGACGTCACATTTTCATCAACAAAAGCACTAAGTCTTCTTATGCTGTTCAGCAGATACCTGGTCAATTACACAAATGTTGAATGCGTTCACGAAATCAATGAAGAGTGTGCGAAGCATTATTTCACTTACTTAATGAAAAACCATAAACGTTTAGGAATCAATCTGACGGATATTAAACGGTCCATGCTTCTGATCAGCGGCGTGATCGAGGTGGAGGTTGACCACTATCTGAAAGATTTCTCTCTCTCAAATGTAACGCTGTGGATGACGGAAGAGAGATAGACGTTTGAGATATTCAAGCCAATGATTATTTGGTAGAATAGAATTAAAATGTTTGGCTTGAGGCGGTGAAAGCAGTGTCTGTTCAATGGGGAATTGAACTTCTGAAAAGTATCGGTCTGTTTTTTTTGCACCCGATGTTCTGGTTTTTTATCATCATAAGTCTCGCATGCGGATATTTGCGGATCAAACGTGAACGCCATACGTTTCATACAAAAATCGCGGATATGTATGACGAGCTTATCTTTACATACATAAAAGGACTTATACCGGGTATTCTTCTCTCCATATTATTTTTTGGACTGGGAATTTCGATTCCATTCGGTCTTCTCGGCATAATCGCGGCCGTGACGGCTTTGGCTTCGCTGACGTTCCGTATGAATTGGCTGTCATCAGCTTATATTGTCAGCGCCGGCATGTTCATTGCGTTTCTCCTTCAGTATACCCACACAGTGCCGTTTGCGGATCGGTTTCCGCAGGCATTCGGCGTGAATTGGGCATCGGCGGCCGTGTTTATGGGCCTTTTGATTATCACGGAGGGAGCGGCTGCCTGCCGTTCAGCGCATCTGAAAACATCTCCGGCGCTTGTCGTCAGCAGCAGAGGCCTGCCCATCGGCCGACAATTGGCGAATCGCGCATGGCTGCTTCCGCTTTTCTTATTGGTGCCGGGCAGCGGGCTTGAGTCACATCTTTCTTGGTGGCCTGTCTTTACCGTGCCGGGCGGCTCTTTCCATTTGATCTGGATTCCTTATATCGCCGGCTTCGGACAGCGTGTGCAGGGGTCACTTCCGGAAGTCAGCATAAGGATAACGGCGAAACGTGTCATGATTCTCGGGGTTATCGTGACCGCATTCGGGGCAGCTGCCCTTTGGTGGACTCCGCTTGCCGGAGCTGCCGCTTGTATTGCGGTGCTCGGACGCCTGTTTTTATCATTGAGACAGCGGCTGAACGATAACGCGGCTCCGTTTTATTTCTCTAAGCGGGATCAGGGCTTAATGGTGCTCGGCATCATTCCGAATACACCCGCGGACGATCTTGAGCTGAAGATCGGTGAGATTATTACGAAAGTAAACGGCATCCCCGTGAAGCATGTATCGGATTTTTATGAAGCACTTCAAAAAAACCGCGCATTTGTAAAAATGGAGATCATCGGCCTGAATGGTGAAATCCGGTTTGATCAGCGCGCGTCCTATGAAGGCGAACATCATGAATTAGGTATTTTATTCGTGCAGGATGAACACGAGCACGAAGAAATGACAGCATTATAATGTGATTTTTCATAATTATTCGGAATAGTTTCAAGAACTCCTAAACTAGATTTCAAAATCAGCTAGAAAGTAAAACAGCTAAGAAAATTATATTTTCTTAGCTGTTTTATTTTGAAATAATAAAAAAATAAATGAAGGAGAGGTATGGCTTATTGGAAAGGTTATTGCTAACTCCAAAACCTTTAGAAGATGAATCTTTAGCAGGATATATATTAAGAATAACTGATTATAATGGTTATGAAAATTCTAGTTGGATATATACTATGGCTCAGATAAAAAAAAGAAAATTGTTAGAGGTGATGCGGGTAAGATAAGTTTAGAGTTACTGAGTAACATTACTGGTATTACTGAAAGAGAATTATGGAGTATGAAAATGATAAAATTATGGATACCACTAATCTTGGATTTATAAGGACGGGCTTTAAGTTAGGTATTAATTTATATGCTGATAAAATTTGCCCAGCTTGTTTTAATGAGAATTTTTATCAGAAGAAAATTTGGAACTATACAGTTAATGTTATTTGTCCCATACATAATTTGTATTTGGTTAATGAATGCCCAAGATGTAACAGTAAGATATCTCCGATAAGAAAAACATTAAAAAAATGTAACTGTGGATTTGAACTGAAATTGTTAGATCATGTAAAGGTAGAAGAGGATTGTATTAGTTTTGTTCATTTTTTTTAAATAATTCATAAGATCCGCGCTAGTATAGTATTCATTTTTAATCACTATCCCTTTATTAGTAATAGTACGTTTTTCTAATCCTCCCATTAAAATAAATTTAAGCTTTTACTGATGATGTAGGAGTTCCTGTTTTAATTTGTGGCATGCCAGAGTCACAGAAAATTTTCCAGCATAATGCACAGTTAGATCGGCGCTTTTGCACAAGATTAGATTTGAAATCATTTGAGTATGAAAGTAAAGAAGAACAAATAGTATTTAGAGCATTTTTAAATAACCTGGATCATCAACTTCCGTTTGTGTGCAAATCATATTTAGCTAATCCTAATTTATCTGAGAAATTATATTACGCTTCTAAAGGGATTCCTTTTTATGTTAAGAAAATATTAGAAGAAGCGACAGTACATGCAGTGAGGCAAGGGAGAGACTGTTTAGAGGAAAATGATTTGTTTTTGGCATATCAGCTAATAAGTATATCTCATCGACCATATGCAATTAATCCTTTTGGGAAACCGAATTTTAATTTGATCGAAGAAATAAAAAAAGAAAAATATTAAAAAAAGTAATTATTTAAACCTTTAGCATAAAAGAATAAGATGGAACGCCCAATGCGGTGAAAGTCGCACGTTGGGTGTGGAGCAGGGGAAAAGATGGCGATTACATCAAAGTCTTACCTATTGCTATCACATGCATCCGTAAAATAACTATTAAAAAAATCTGGGAGGATTATGGTGGATATATTAATTACTGGGGCAAATAGGGGCTTAGGGCTTGGATTTGTCGAAGTTGGATTAGAAAAAGGGTACCGATTGTTGCTGGAGTCAGAGATGCGAATGAACAAAAAAGGACTCAATTAACCAAATTAAAAGAGAAAAATAGCAACCAGTTAGAAATTCTTCATTTAGATGTCACAGACGAGGAATCTGTTCGTGAAGCAGCTCGTAATGTAGGTGAAAGTCTTGATGTGATTATCAATAATGCTGCCATTCTTAATGGAAGGGGTACGTCTATTGAGGATATTGATATAGAGGCTATCAAACTAGCATTTGATGTCAACACGTTAGGACCAGCCCGTGTGATTAAACATTTTCTACCTTTGCTGAAAAAGGGTGAGAATCAATCCATTATCAACATCTCGTCAGAAGGTGGTAGTCTAACAAATGCATATAGTGGTGATTATCCTTATGGGTTGTCGAAAGCTGCCTTAAATATGTTGTCCGAGAAGCTCCATGTAGCATTAAAGAATGAAGGCATTCAAGTCCTTTCCGTCCATCCAGGGTGGGTAAGGACGGATATGGGAGGAATGATAGACCCGACACATCCAAAAGAAACAGCAGAAGATATTTATAATCTCATTAATCGACAAGTTCGTATCGATAGTGAATTTGTTTTCGTTGACTATCAAGGGAAACCGATGAGAGCATTTGATGTGGCACCGTCTGGATGATCAAGAAAATGACTGCTGTATGATATAAGATATAAGTTGAGATTTAAGATTTATACACAAGCGTGCAGAGGCTGTTTGCCTTTCTGCACGCTATTAAATTGGAAAATGTAAAAAAATGATATATTGAGAACAGATCGCATCCTGAAATGCTACATGACATGATAAGAAGGACATAACTTTTTCCTCAAAAAATCGTGTCTTGACAACGGGGGCATTATTGAGTGTTTTTTTAAGTGATTCTGATTATTACTATCCAGGCTAAGGGCGGTGGGTTTAAACCACGCCCTTTGAGCTGGAAAAATTTTTAAGAATTTTGTTGATATAATCCTTAAATATAATATAATAGAATTATAGAAGCCAATATACATAAATAATTCTCAACATAAATTTTAATATTAAAGAGGCAAGATCAAGACGTTTGTAACAAAGATAATATCGCAGCATAAAAACAATAACTTTTTAAGAGGTGCAATATGAAACCCTATACAAAATCAGTATTAGAGGATGGAGTTAATATAACACTAGATCAATTACTTGGAATTTATGCTAACGAGAAATCAAGGGGAGTTTACTTTACTCAATCCGATGGCTCTGAATTGTTTGAGTCTTATGAAAGTCTTTATTTTAATGCCAAATCCATCTTAGGGGCACTACAAAAGCAGGGATTTCAGAAGGGCTCTTATATTATCTTTCAGACAAACAATAATTTATTCTTTATAAGGTTGTTTTGGGGTTGTATTTTAGGAGGCATGATCCCCGTTCCTCTGTCTGTACCGCTAATTGCATCGCCTGACACTGAAGCTTTCAAGAAGTTAGTGAAAGTAAGTGAGCAGTTGCCGAATGCGTGGATAATTACTGATGAAAGAAATTTAAATACGTTTAGAGAAAGTTATGAAGCCAATAATTTGAAATACTTAGAGTATGAAACCTTAGCATGTAATATGGAAGAGGGGCAATGCGTTACAGTAGATTGTCAGGACTTAGCGTATATACAATATTCGTCTGGCAGCACAGGTAACCCTAAAGGAGTAAAATTAACCCATGAAAATCTAGTTTATAATTTGGCACAGATAGTAGATCGTTTGAAACTAGACACAAATGATGTCATGGCTAGTTGGTTACCATTGACACATGATATGGGCTTGATCGGTTATCATTTAACTCCGATATTTGCGGGTATATCTCATTCCCTTCTAAATTCGGGTACATTTTTAAAGAAATCTTGGCTATATCTTCAAAAATGTGCGCAATTAAAAGCAACGGTGCTTGTAAGTCCGAATTTTGGATTAGACTGGATGATAAAGACTGTAAAGGATTCACATTTAGAAAATATTGATTTATCTAGTGTGCGAAACATAATGTGTGGTGCAGAACCAATATCAATGGATACCATTAGACGATTTTATGAAAAATTCTCGTCTTCTGGCTTGCGTGAAAATACGATCCATCAAGTCTATGGTATGGCAGAAGCTAGTCTGGCTGTTACTATTCCTGAAGAAGGACATAATAGAAGTATATGTATTAACCGTCATAAAGCTCGTATTGGTCAAGAAGTGGAGTATATAGAAACGAAGGAGCCAAATGCAGCAGAGTTTGCCATAGTAGGAGAACCATTATATGAATTAGAAATATTGATTGTAGATGATGAAGACCACATCTTAGGGGAAAATTACATAGGCAATATAGTGATCAAGGGGAAAAATGTATTTGAGGGATATATGAATCATGATAGTTCCCCTTTTAATGAACAGGGCTTCTTCTGTACAGGAGATTTAGGACTTTTACGCAATGGAGAACTCATTGTAATGGGCAGAAAGAAGGATATTCTGTTTGTAAATGGTCAGAATTATTATGCTAGCGATATAGAAAATATGTTAACATTGGCGATCCCAGAGTTGTCTCAAGTCGTTGTGTGTGGTGTTCGCAATCCGTCATCGATCAGGGATGAAATTATAGTATTTGTACATAATCGAAAAGGTGCCAAGGCATTTTTGCCACTTGCCCATCAAGTGCAGGATATGGTATTAGAACGGGTTGGAATAGCTGCAGATTATGTAATTCCAATAAAAACGATACCGAAAACAACAAGTGGAAAGGTGCAACGTTTTCTTTTAATAGAGCGATTTGAGAATCATGAGTTTGATGAAGTTATCGCAATAGCTCCATATTCTTATCAGAGTATCAAGGAATCTGCAAAGAAGTCAGCATGGAACAAAACGGAGATTGAAAATCAAATCGTTGAAATTGCAAAAGAAGTATTCTCTATCCCTTCTTTGAAAGTAGACGATACGATTTCTCGGATGGGAGTTAGTTCGTTAACGTTGATTCGTTTCCAGGATGAAATAAATCAACGATTTCAAGTCGAAATCCCTATTGTAAGCCTTTTCAAAATGTCTAGCCTGGAACAAATAATTAAGATGGTTGAGGAACAACTAAAGGCAGAGGATGTCAATGCATCCGAATTAACAGGGAATAAAGACATGTGGTATGAGCCGTTCCAGGTAACAGAAATACAAGGAGCCTATTTAGTTGGAAGACAAAATATTATGGAAATGGGTAATGTCTCCACACATGCCTATTATGAGTTTGAAACAGAATTAGATATTAAACGTTTAAACGATGCATTGAATCATGTTTTAGAGCGTCAGCTTATGCTGCGTACTATTTTTGATGATACAGGAATGCAAAAAGTTCGGCGTTCTAATTCTTCTTATGAGATTTGTATTGAAGATTTACAAGACTTGTCTTTAGAGGATCAACAAAAACGTATATTGGAAAAAAGAAATAGCAGGTCACATTTTGTTTTCCAACAAGATCATTGGCCATTATTTGAGTTGACTGCATTTATTCTTGGTGAGAAGAAAAATTATCTCTTCCTGGATATTGACTTATTAATTGCTGATGGAGGCAGTTTATTAATTTTAATACAAGAGATAATGGATTATTATGAGAAACCGAATATGGAGATTAAACCTTTAACATTCCAATTCTCAGATTATGTAAGGGCATTGGAGAGCTTTCGTGAATCTTCCGCCTATCAAAAAGCTCAAGACTATTGGCAAGCCAAAATAGAGGATTTTCCCTATGCACCTCAGCTACCATTAGTTTGTGAGCCAGAATTCATAGAGAAACCAATATTTCAGCGAATGGAGAAAAGTCTGACAACAGATCAATGGAATATTGTGAAGGGCCTGGCAACTCAGTACGGTGTAACACCATCTGTATTCTTATGTACAATTTATGCGGAAGTTTTGTGCAAATGGAGCAATCAATCCAGAATGGCACTTAATTTAACATTATTTAATCGACAGTCCTTTCATCCAGACGTAATGAAGTTGATTGGAGATTTTACATCAGTTTTATTGTTAGATATTGATTTATCTGTTCATCGTGCTTTTTGGGAGAAAGCATCTATGGTTCAAGATATATTATTTGAAGCAGTAGACCATCGTTTTTATAGTGGTGTTGATGTTATACGGAATATTGCAAGTAAGAGAGAAATGACTAGTAAAGCGATTATGCCAATTGTATTTACTAGTATGTTATTCGATAAATCGGAATTTGCAGATACGTTGACGAAATTAGGGAAAATTAAATACGGAATAAGCCAGACCCCTCAAGTATTTTTAGATTTCCAAGTCACGGAAAGAGACGGACAATTAATTATGACTTGGGATTATGCAAAAGATTTGTTTGATGAAGACATGATCAGTGCCATGTTTGAAACGTATCAACTTCGATTACAGCAAGTTATAGAAAATAATCTTTCATCTATGCCGCTACCTTTGACACATTCTAAACTACTGCTTGATTACAATCATACACAAGGAGATTATGAAGGAGATTTACTGCAAAGATTAATAGACCGGCAATGCCAGAAGACTCCCGATGCTATTGCAGTCAAATTAGGACAGGATACACTGACCTATGGCGAGTTGGCGAGAAAATCCAATCAGGTCGCTCGCTATTTAGCAGAACAAAACTATGCGCTCAATTCTTATATTGGAGTTTGGGCAGAGAGACGAATTGAGACCATTGTAAATATGGTAGCTATTTTAAAAGCCGGCCATGCTTATATTCCTGTTAATCCGGAACATCCTGAGGAAAGAATAAAATATATCGTGGAACATAGTGATATCAAGCTCATGATTCATCCGGATTTATATGAAACAGAGAACCTTTCCACCTATAACGATGGCGCCTTCGAACTGTTAGAAGGCTGCCAGCAGGATAGAGCCTATGCTATCTATACGTCAGGAAGCACTGGACATCCTAAGGGTGTTGTGATCACCCATGAAGCAGTAGTGAATACATTATTAGATATTAATGAGAAATTCCAAATAAATAGCGAAGATAAAATCATTGCCCTATCATCGATGAGCTTTGATTTATCCGTCTATGATATTTTTGGAGCACTCATTAGCGGAGCTCAGTTAGTATTAATTCCAGATCTTTTAGATATGGCCAGTATTCATCAGATCATGATCGAAGAAGAAATCACGATATGGAATTCGGTTCCGGCAATTATGGATATGTATCTAGAAAGCACAAAGCAAGACAAGGTGCATAGCACTTCAGCAGAGCGCTTACGTATGGTGATGATAAGTGGAGACTGGATTTCTCTTGGTTTGCCAGCGAAAATCAAAACAAGAATGCCAAAAGCACAAGTCATCGGGTTAGGTGGAGCAACGGAAGGCTCTATATGGTCCATATATTTCCCAATCACAGAAGTGAAGCCAGAGTGGAAAAGTATCCCTTACGGCTATCCGCTGAAAAATCAACAAATTTACGTACTGGATGAATGTGGGGAAGAATGCCCAGTAGGCGTACCAGGAGAACTGCATATTGGTGGAAAAGGAGTCGCCGTAGGTTATCTCAATGAAGAAGAGAAGACGAAGGCCGCCTTTATCAACCATAGATTAGGTTATCTGTACAAAACAGGTGATTATGGTGTCATGCGTCCGGAAGGATATGTAGACTTCCTGGGAAGAAAAGATAGTCAAGTTAAGATACGTGGACATCGTGTCGAACTAGGAGAAATAGAACACTGTATCAATCATTTGCCACATATTCACCAGTCCGTCGTCGCTGATTACAGTGATTCACATGGAGAGAAGCAATTGTGTGGGTATATTGTTGCAGATGAGACCGTAGAATTGGCAGAAATAAAAAGAGAGTTAGCCAAACATCTGCCTGATTATATGATCCCGGCACAATTCATACAGGTAGATGAGATTCCACTATCTGCAAATGGTAAAGTAAATCGTAAATTATTGCCGAACCCGGAACAGTTTATTGAAGAAACTAAGATGATAAGGGGTTATGAGGCACCAAAGACCCAGACGGAAAAATTGGTAGTAGAGGCATTTGAACATGTACTTGATATGGAAAGAGTAAGTGTAAATGACAATTTCTTTGATTTGGGTGGAGATTCGATTAAGGCTATCCATATTCTAAACAAGATAAGAGAAGCTGGATACGATAGCTCCATGCGAAATCTTTTGATGGAGAGAACACCAAAGCTAATAGCCATGAATTTATCCACAAAAAAAGAAATTATGCCTGCGGAGCAAGGAGAAATAACTGGTGAAATTTCACTGATACCAATTCAAAACTACTTCTTCGCACAAAATATGATAGATCCTGAACATTTTAATGTATGCCAAGTGTTTAAGGTTCGTGAAAAACTAAATGATCTGGCACTACAAAAAGCTTTATCTGCGTTAGTGCAGCATCATGATATGTTGAGAGCTACGTACAAAGATAAGAAACAGGTTATAGGGAAAGTAGAAGATAAGAAATGGTACGGCTTTACAAAAATAGCATGTGAATCTGAAGAGATTCAGGAAAAAATTAAGACAACGAAAGTAAAGATGGATTTGGCGGAAGGACCATTATTGCAGGCTGTTTTATTTAGTACGCCGGAGCAAGATTATATGATGTTGCTAGCTCATCATATGATAATGGATGTGATTTCCTGGCGGATTTTAACTGAGGATTTGGAGAAGGGCTACTCTCAAGCTTTGAATCAAAAAGAGATAACATTACCAGCTAAAACCGTTTCCTTTAAAGTATGGAGCGAAGGATTAGCTTATTACAGCCAGAGTGAAAAGTTAAAGAGAAGGTTAGCTTACTGGTCAGAAATAGAAAATAAATTGGTTGATGGTAAGTTAAAAGAAGATGGAATTGATGACAAATTCGAACCAAAGACAGCCGTGGCATGTCTTAATGCCGCTATCACAGAAAAGTTATTAAAAGAGAGTGCACATGCTTATAATACAGAGATTAATGACTTGCTTGTAACAGCACTAGGGCGTGCGGTAAACAAAGTAACAGGTCAGAGAACGCTTGCTATACAGATGGAAGGACATGGTCGTGAAGAAACAGTAGGGTCTTTTGATATAGGCAGGACAATAGGATGGTTCACTAGTATATATCCCGTAGTTTTAGAAGAGTTAGGCACTAATATTGCTCAGGATATTCGAAATACGAAAGAGAACCTACGACGCGTGCCAGCACATGGAATTGATTATGGCCTCATAAAGTATGCAGACATGGTTAATTCAGAAGAAATGAATGTGGAAGTGGCACCAGATATATCATTTAATTATCTTGGAGAACTAGAAACAAAGAAAGAATCTGGCGATCCATATTTTGAGTTTTCACAACTGGGTTATGGACAGGATACGGATCCTCGCAATCAATTTGGACCATCCATTAACGTCATAGGTCATGTGCAAAAAGGTAGTTTATCTATGACAGTAACCTGCAACAGCAGTCGTTATTTAGCTGAGAGAATTGAGCAAATAGGAAAAGCATATGAAGAAGAACTGATAGCGGTCGCAGAACATTGCTCCCATGCACAGAAGAGTGAGTCAACCGCAAGTGATTTTGGTGAGAGGGTATGGAAAGATAGCGAATTCTGTTATGTACAGGAAGCTGCCAAAATCCGCGGCGAAGAAATTCAACGTATCTATCCATTGGCTCCTGTGCAAGAGGGAATGCTCTATGAGAAGCTTTTGGATGAATCCTCTACGAAGTATGTTGTTCAGCAGACGTTGCGATTGACGGAAGTAGATGTAGAGAAGATGCACAAAGCTTTTGAATATCTAGCAACACAGCATGATATTTTACGTACGAAGATCTGTTATCGGGGAGTAAGTGTACCAAGACAAGTTGTATTGAAAGAAAGAATGCCGGAATTTAATTATATGGAAGTAGATAATGAATCGGATTATCTTGATTTAAAGGAACAAGATGTAAAACGAGGATTTGATTTAGAAGAAGATACACTAGTTCGTATGAATCTGATAAAAATAAACAACAGTGGTTATCGGTTGATCATGACAAACCATCATATTATTTTAGATGGTTGGTGTTTGCCAATTTTGCGTAAAGAATTATTTAGTGCGTATATGGCAACAGATGAAGAACAATTAAAAACACCTAATCAGGCTGCTTCTAATAAAATGGGTAGCTATGAAAAGTTTGTCCATTATATAAATGAAAAAGATAAAGAGACGAGCCTTAAATATTGGGAAGACCTTCTTCAAGGATATGAGACAAGGGCTGATATTCTACCTTTAGGTCGTCCAGATGAAACAGAAGAAGAGAGTCAGAGCCAAGAGTTTAAGTTAAGCATAGAGGTAACTGAACAAGCAGAAGCGATATGTGCCCAATATGATGTAACATTGAACACGCTAGTAGAAGCTTGTTGGGGCGTTTTATTGGAAAAATACAACTCAACAAATGATGTTGTATTTGGAAAAGTTGTATCTGGTAGAAATGCAGAGATTGAAGGTATTGAAGAAATCGTTGGTTTATTTATCAATACAATACCCGTACGTATATCGACAACAAACGAAGACACCTTTGCCGATTTGTTGAAATCATTACAGAGCCAGGCAATTATTGCAAATGAACACGATTTTCTTCCCTTAGCAGAAATACAGAATCATACTTTATTAGGAAGAGATCTAATTGGAACATTATTCTTCTTTGAAGGCTATCAAGGAACAAGTATAAATATTGATGGCAAATTAAATGTGGAATCCGAATATTACCGCGAACAAATTGGGTATGACTTGGGAATGACAGCATTTAAGAGTGATCGTATCCATTTTAGAATTCTTTTCAGTACAAAGCTATATAACAAGGAACAAATAAACATTATTGGTTCCCATCTGCAAAGGCTTATGGAACAAGCAATTGCATCACCACAGACGAAATTAACCGAATTAGGCATGACAAATGAAGCGGAAGAAATGAAAGAATTAGTACAGTTTAACGCAACGGATCATGACTATCCAAGAGACAAGACGATTGTCCAATTATTTGAGGAACAAGTAGCAAGAACCCCCCATAATACAGCAGTTGTATTCGGGAATGAGAAATTGAGTTACGCCGAGCTAAATGCTCGTGCTAATAAACTTGCATTAAGGTTACGCCGAGAATACCATATCCAGCCTGATGATTTTGTTGCCATCATAGCAGAAAGAAGTTTAGAGATGGTGGTCGGATTATATGCCATCCTGAAGTCGGGTGCAGCATATGTACCCATTGACCCATTTTATCCAGAAGAACGCATCGAGTATATATTGGAAGATAGCCAGCCGAAAGCGGTTTTAATTGGTCATGGAAAGTATAATATTTCCCCTGAAAAGGTTGTCGACTTATATAGTGCAAGCAATTATGAAGAAGGTGCAGAGAATCCTGAACATGTAAATACTCCTCATGATCTTATTTATCTGGTTTATACATCGGGTACAACAGGAAAACCAAAAGGAGTTATGGTAGAGCATCAGAATATAGTCAATCAGCAGATGTGGACACAAAGAGAATATCCATTACACGAGGGAGAATCTCTTTTAATGAAGACCACTTGTGCCTTTGATGTTTTTGCCTGGGAAGTATTTTGGTGGATGTTAGCAGGTGGTAAACTTGTTATTTTGCAACAAGGAGAAGAAAGACAAAGTGATAAGATCATCAAGGTAATTCAGGATTATAAAGTTAATGCAATCCAGTTCGTTCCTTCAATGTTCAATATGTTCTTAGATGAATTAGATATGAGCAAAGAGAAAATCAATACTCTACGTTATATCATTAATATTGGTGAGAAACTGAATGCAGAAAGTGTGAGACATTATAATCAATTAAGGGAAAAAGGACAGGTAAGTGCAGAACTACTGAATCTCTATGGTCCAGCAGAAACTACAGTTAATTCCAGTGGATATCATTGTCCAGCAGACTTAAATGTAGATAAAGTATGGATTGGTAAGCCTATTAGTAATACACAAATTTATATATTATCTAATGAAATAATAGCTGGAATAGGAGTACCAGGGGAATTATGTATTGCAGGAGAAAGTGTGTCACGTGGATACTTAAATCGTGAAGAATTGACAGCACAGAAATTTATTAAAAATCCTTTTGGTTCAGGAATGATGTATAAAACAGGCGATCTGGCACGGTGGATGCCGGATGGAATGATCGAGTACCTTGGTCGTATAGATGATCAGGTTAAAATAAGAGGTTCCAGAATCGAACCAGGAGAAATTGAAAGTACTTTGATGGAACTCGAAGGAGTTAGTGGAGCAGCCGTTATAGTACGACAAGACAAGCAAGGAGAACAATATCTGTGTGCTTATGTAGTTGTTCATACAGAAGTGGAAAAATTAGACGAAGATAAGATCAAGAGTGAGTTACGCAAGAAGTTACCAGACTATATGGTTCCTTTATATATTATTCGTATTGACCAAATTCCGTTAAGCCATAATGGAAAGCTGAACAAAGCGGCACTACCAGAACCAGAATACAAGGTGAAGGAATATGTAGCCCCAACAAATAGTGAAGAGAAGTTAGTAGTTGAAGCATTTGAGAAAATCCTTGGAATAACAGGAATTAGTGTCAATGATAGCTTTTTTGACTTGGGTGGTCATTCACTGAAAGTTACATTATTGTGTAATGAATTAGAAAAGACAATCGGTATAAAACTGCAGCTTAGTGAAATATTTGCTTTATCTACACCCAAACGTATTGGAGAAAGAATTGGAAGTTTACAATATGATCGTTTCTCGGAAATACCGAAAATAGCTAAAGCAGAGTTCTATCCTATGAGTTCTGTTCAAAAGCGACTTTATCTTCTCAATGAGATAGTTGGTCCTAGTATTTCCTATAACATTTCGAATGTCATTAAATATGATAAAACTCTGGATAAAGAGCAGTTACAGGGAGCATTAGATAAACTCTTAGAAAGAGAAGAAATATTGAGAACGAGCTTCCATCTTATTGATGGAGAGCCAGTTCAAGTAATTCAACCAGATGCGAGAGTAGTATTAGAATACAAAGAAGCAGATTCACTAGATATTCAAGCTGAATATGATAATTTTGTGCGCCCATTTGATTTATCGAAAGCACCTTTGATGCGGGTTAAGTTATTACAGACGCCACAAGCTTCATACTTGATGCTGGATATTCATCATATTGTTTCTGATGGAGAAAGTCTGCCTATTATGATGAACTGGATAAGTGAGTTATATGAAGGATATACTCTACCAATGCCAAGGGTTCATTATAAAGATTTCTCTGCTTGGCAAATGACTCAGGATATTACGGAACAGGCAGCATATTGGAAGAACGAGTTCTTAGGCGAAATTCCAATACTAAATTTGAATACAGATTTCCAACGTCCTAAGAAAAAGAGCTTCAATGGCGCCGACATAAAAACCAAAATTGAAGCCCCAGTTTGTATGGAAATAAAAGAATTAGCGAAGAAGCATGGTGCTACAGAATTCATGATTATGTTATCAACCTTTATGCTTCTAATGAGCAAATACAGTCAACAGGAAGAAATTGTAGTTGGAACTCCTGTATCAGGCAGAACCCACGTTGATACACAAGAAATGCTGGGGATGTTTGTAAACTCCTTGGCTATCAAAGGAAAAGTGAAACAAGAGGAGAGTTTTGAACAAGTATTGCTAGGGGTAAAAGAAAAATGTCTTCGTGCGTACGATAATCAGGACTTTCAATATGAAGAATTGGTTGAGGCAGTAGATGTAAAGAGAGATTTATCAAGAAATCCATTATTTGATGTAATGTTTATGATGCCAGAGAGTGAAATTATGTCTGGTTCAAAGAGCATTATGAGTGGAACATGGGTACCAATGGAAGGAAAAGTAGCTAAGTTTGATCTGAATTTAATGGTAATACAAACATCAGAGGGTTATATGGTCAACTTAGAGTATTCTACAGATTTATTTAAACAAGAAACGATAAAGCAAATGGTGGATGATTATGTTTTATTGCTTTCGGAAGTTATAAAGCATCCAAAAGATCGTTTGCAAACTCTACTTAAGAAAGAAGATGTTAAGAAAGAGGAAAAAGATTCGACCCAAGCAGAGCTTGATCATCGTGCCAATCATTTGGCGCAGCAAGTTTCAGATTTGATGCAAGCATTGCATCAAAGAGATCAAGCTTATTGGAAGAGCAAAGTTGAGAATTTCCCACATGCGCCACAGTTACCGCTTCTTTTTAACGGGAATGCTGTAAACAACGCGACAGTAAAACGTTTAGAAACGAAAATTTCTGCGACAGACTGGGCGGTTGTGAGAAACAAAGCTTTGGATAACAGAATTGCACCATCTGCGTTATTGTGCACAATATATGCGGAAGTTCTATATAGATGGAGCAATCAATCCAATATGGCACTTAGCTTAAATCTCTTTAGTAATCAGCCTTTTCATCAAGATGGAATGTCTCTGATGGGGGATTTTGTATCAAAATTGTTGTTAGATATCGATTTATCATCTCACAGACAATTTTGGGAAAGAACTGCTGCGATTCAGAAGCGGTTATTTGAAGCGTTAGACCACAGATTTTACAGTGGGGCTGATTTCCTGCGTGATCTGGCTGAAAACCGCGGTCAAGAAGATCAAGCTATAATGCCAATTATATTTACGAGTATGCTGCGTGACGAAGTGAATTCTTTCAATGCCAATATAGGCAGTAGGGGAGAATTGAAATACGGAATAAGCCAGACCCCTGAAGTATTTTTGGACTTCCAAGTCACGGAAAGAGACGGACAATTAATTATGACTTGGGATTATGCAAAAGATTTGTTTGATGAAGACATGATCAGTGCCATGTTTGAAACGTATCAACTTCGATTACAGCAAGTTATAGAAAATAATCTTTCATCTATGCCGCTACCTTTGACACATTCTAAACTACTGCTTGATTACAATCATACACAAGGAGATTATGAAGGAGATTTACTGCAAAGATTAATAGACCGGCAATGCCAGAAGACTCCCGATGCTATTGCAGTCAAATTAGGACAGGATACACTGACCTATGGCGAGTTGGCGAGAAAATCCAATCAGGTCGCTCGCTATTTAGCAGAACAAAACTATGCGCTCAATTCTTATATTGGAGTTTGGGCAGAGAGACGAATTGAGACCATTGTAAATATGGTAGCTATTTTAAAAGCCGGCCATGCTTATATTCCTGTTAATCCGGAACATCCTGAGGAAAGAATAAAATATATCGTGGAACATAGTGATATCAAGCTCATGATTCATCCGGATTTATATGAAACAGAGAACCTTTCCACCTATAACGATGGCGCCTTCGAACTGTTAGAAGGCTGCCAGCAGGATAGAGCCTATGCTATCTATACGTCAGGAAGCACTGGACATCCTAAGGGTGTTGTGATCACTCATGAGGCAGTAGTGAATACACTATTAGATATTAATGAGAGATTCCAAGTAAATAGCGAAGATAAAATCATTGCCCTATCATCGATGAGCTTTGATTTATCCGTCTATGATATTTTTGGAGCACTCATTAGCGGAGCTCAGTTAGTATTAATTCCAGATCTTTTAGATATGGCCAGTATTCATCAGATCATGATCGAAGAAGAAATCACGATATGGAATTCGGTTCCGGCAATTATGGATATGTATCTAGAAAGCACAAAGCAAGACAAGGTGCATAGCACTTCAGCAGAGCGCTTACGTATGGTGATGCTAAGTGGAGACTGGATTTCTCTTGGTTTGCCAGCGAAAATCAAAACAAGAATGCCAAAAGCACAAGTCATCGGGTTAGGTGGAGCAACGGAAGGCTCTATATGGTCCATATATTTCCCAATCACAGAAGTGAAGCCAGAGTGGAAAAGTATCCCTTACGGCTATCCGCTGAAAAATCAACAAATTTACGTACTGGATGAATGTGGGGAAGAATGCCCAGTAGGCGTACCAGGAGAACTGCATATTGGTGGAAAAGGAGTCGCCGTAGGTTATCTCAATGAAGAAGAGAAGACGAAGGCCGCCTTTATCAACCATAGATTAGGTTATCTGTACAAAACAGGTGATTATGGTGTCATGCGTCCGGAAGGATATGTAGACTTCCTGGGAAGAAAAGATAGTCAAGTTAAGATACGTGGACATCGTGTCGAACTAGGAGAAATAGAACACTGTATCAATCATTTGCCACATATTCACCAGTCCGTCGTCGCTGATTACAGTGATTCACATGGAGAGAAGCAATTGTGTGGGTATATTGTTGCAGATGAGACCGTAGAATTGGCAGAAATAAAAAGAGAGTTAGCCAAACATCTGCCTGATTATATGATCCCGGCACAATTCATACAGGTAGATGAGATTCCACTATCTGCAAATGGTAAAGTAAATCGTAAATTATTGCCGAACCCGGAAAAGCATATGGAAGAAAGTAAGATGATAAGGGGTTATGAGGCACCACAGACCCAGACGGAGAAATTGGTAGTAGAGGCATTTGAATATGTGCTTGGTATGGAAAGAGTAAGCGTAAATGACAATTTCTTTGATTTAGGTGGATACTCGCTTAATGTAATCCGGCTGTGTAATGAATTAGAGAAGAGTACAGGGGTAAGGCTGCAACTTAGAGAAATTTTTGATTTAGTTACACCGAAGAATATTGCAGAAACAATTAAAAACTCAAAGGTAAATACGTATGAAGAAATACCAGAAATAGCAGAAGCAGAAAGCTATTCTATAAGCTCAGCTCAAAAGAGACTTTATCTTTTGGATCAACTAACAGGTCCTGGTACAACTTATAATATTCCTTTAGTAATCAAGCTTAAAGTTAAACCAGACAATGAGCGACTTCAGAGGGCATTGGATCAATTAGTAGAGCATGAGGAAATTTTAAGGACAAGTTTCCATATCGTGAATGGTGAACCAATTCAAAAAATTTCTTCAGATGCAAGAATTGTGCTGGAGCACAGTGAAGTAAAGACAGCAGATTCACAGTATATCCAAGATGAATATAATACTTTCGTCCAACCATTTGACCTGTCAAAATCACCACTGATGCGTGCAAAAATACTGAATACTCCAAGTGATTCATATTTATTCCTGGATATTCACCATATTTTATGTGATGCAGGAAGCATGCCAGTTATGCTTTACAAAATACAAGAGTTATATGAAGGAAGAGAATTGTTAACACCACGAGTACAGTATAAAGACTTTTCTGCTTGGCAAAATGCTAGAGATATCACAGAACAGGCAGCGTACTGGAAGAAAGAATTCTCCGGTGATATACCAGTCCTGGATTTAATCAT
This sequence comes from Bacillus sp. MT(2024), assembly GCF_036362845.1. Classification (NCBI taxonomy): domain Bacteria; kingdom Bacillati; phylum Bacillota; class Bacilli; order Caryophanales; family Bacillaceae; genus Bacillus; species Bacillus sp. MT(2024). The sequence continues at coordinate 3,450,388 of NZ_CP143632.1, read as the reverse complement.
GGATTATCCACGCCCTCATAAACAAAGCTTTAGAGGTGCTAATTTCCGAACACAGGTAGAAGAAAAAACGAGTATTAAAGTAAAAGAGTTAGCGAAGAAGTATGGTGCAACGGAGTTTATGGTGTTGTTATCCACCTTTTTCTCTATGTTAGGAAAATACAGTCGACAGGAAGAAATTATAGTAGGAACGCCAATATCGGGCCGAAACCATACGGATACCCAAAATATGTTGGGCATGTTTGTAAACACTCTGGCAATCAAAGGGAATGTGTGCGCTGATGATACATTTGAGGATGTATTATTACGTACAAAAGAGAAATGTTTACAGGCATACGATAACAAGGATTATCAGTTCGAGGATTTAGTTGAAGCAGTGGGAGTAAAGAGAGATTTCTCAAGAAACCCAGTATTTGATGTGATGTTTGTATTGCAGGACGATGAGAGAGAGAGTTATTCGGATCGTATTCATATTGGAACAAGGGAATCCGTTGAAGGTAGTATTTCTAAATTTGATCTTACCTTAACCATGATAAGTGATTCAGAAGGCTATAAGATTGATTTTGAATATTCTACAGACTTATTCAAACCAGAAACGATCGAGTACATGGCAAAACACTTCTTAACATTAATTGAAGGAGTTTTAATGTCTCCGGAAAAGAAGCTGCAGGAGATTGCCATGGTAGATCTGTACGAAGAAGCAAAAATATTGGATGAGTTCAATATGACGGATGCAGAATTCCCTCAAAATATGACGATTGTGCAGTTACTTGAAGAGCAGGCCGCCAGAATACCTAATAGTATAGCCATCACATTTAATGGACAACAGATGACCTATGCACAATTAAATGAACGGGCGAATGCTCTGGCAAGAAAGCTTCGTGAGGACTATAACATTCAACCCAATGACTTTGTGGTGATCTCAACAGAGAAGTGTTTGGAGATGGTGGTGGGTATATACGCTATTTTAAAGGCTGGAGCAGCTTACGTACCGGTTGATCCATCTTATCCAGAGGAAAGAATTAATTATATCATTAATGACTGTAAACCAAAGGTCGTATTATGCAGTACAAAAGAACCTGAAGTTGACATTCCTGTCATGCATCTTCATGATGAGGCAAATTATCAAATGGAATGCAGTAACCTTGTTCATGTAAATCACTCAAGTGATTTGATGTATGTTATTTATACCTCAGGTACGAAGGGCCGGCCAAAAGGTGTTATGGTTCAGCATGTAAATGTAGTGCGATTACTCAAGAATGACAAGTTTAAGCTTGATTTATATGAAAATGATATTTGGGTTCAATTCCATTCTTATTGTTTTGATGTTTCGGTTTGGGAAATATTCGGAAGTCTATTGAATGGAGCAAAGCTTGTAATACCTTCTGAGGATACAGTAAAAGATGGATATGCCTTCGGAGAGCTGCTCCAAAAAGAAGCGGTAACCATCTTATGCCAGGTACCTTCACCATTCTATGCGTTGATCGATGCAACGACAGGACAAACCATAAATAGTTTACGATATGTTATTTTTGCAGGGGAGGCACTTTATCCAGCACATTTGAAGAAATGGCATGAGAACAATAGACATTGTCGTCTGGTTAATATGTACGGGCCAACAGAAACCACGATATACGCTACTTATCGCGATATTGATGCTGAAGCCATCGAGAGAGGAATTAGCGACATAGGAATGCCACTTCCAACATTAAAGATTTATATATTAAATGGAAATGAACTTTGTGGAATTGGAGTTCCGGGTGAGGTATGTATAACAGGTGAGGGTGTATCTCAAGGATATTTAAATCGACAAGACCTGACAGACGAGAAGTTTGTACACAACCCATTTGGATCCGGAAAGATGTATCGGACAGGTGATTTGGCACGTTGGTTACCTAACGGAAACATTGAATATATTGGACGGATGGATGACCAAGCAAAAATTAGAGGATATCGTATTGAACCACGAGAAGTAGAAAGCCGTTTATTGGAGCTTGAAGGCATAAATGAAGCTGTAGTCATAGTGCGAGAAGACAAAAGGAATGAGAAATTCCTGTGTGCCTATGTAATAACTGAGACAGAAATAGAAGAAAAGGACGTTAAGATCAAGTTAAGTAAAGTATTACCAGATTACATGGTGCCTGCACATATTATTTCGGTTGATGCGATTCCGCTTACAAGTAATGGGAAACTTGACAAAGCCTCATTACCACAGCCGGAGTATAAGTCAAAGGAATATATTGCACCACGAAATGAATATGAAACTCTGATCGTGCAGGCATTTGAGAACATTCTAGATATTGAAAAAGTCAGTGTAACTGATAGCTTCTTTGATCTAGGGGGATCGTCACTGAAAGCAGTGCTCTTGTGCAATGAATTGGAGAAGGCCATAGGAGTAAGATTGTCAATTAGAGATGTTTTTACTTTTGGTACGCCCGAGCAGATAGCGGGAAATATCGAGTCGATTGAGAGCGAGATGTTTGTGGCAATAGAACAAGCTTCAGCAGCTGAATACTACCCTACAAGTTCAGCTCAGAAACGACTCTATCTTCTAGACGAGATGACCGGACCTAACATTAACTACAACGTATCGGACGTTTATGCTTATGAAGAACCGCTAGATAAAGAAAGATTACAGAAGGCTTTGGATAAGCTGTTAAAGCAAGAAGAAATCTTGCGAACTAGTTTCCATGTTGTGGACGGTGAGCCTATTCAAACGATTTCTCCAGACGCAAGGGTTTTAATAGACTACAGCGAAGTGGACGAAATAGATATACAAACAGAATACGATAAATTTATACAACCGTTTGTTTTATCCGAAGCACCGTTGATGCGTGTGAAATTAATGAAGACAACAACGGCCTCCTATCTATTTGTTGATATTCATCACATTATATGTGATGGAGAAAGCCTGCCAGTTATACTGCAACAAGTGAACGAATTTTATGAAAATGATGGAACTGATTATGAATAAGAGGAGAACTTATGAATAAAAATTCTAACCGTGTTCAGTATAAAGATTTCAGTGTATGGCAGAATTTTTATGATATCACAAAACAGGAAGAATATTGGAAGAGGGAATTCGCTGGTGAAATTGCTAGGGTAGATTTGAGGACGGATTTCCTCCGTCCTCAAATCCAGTCTTTCAGGGGAGCCAATGTTGTAGCAAAGGTAAAAGAGCCAATAAGCTTAGGGGTTAAAAATTTAGCCCTAAAATATGGTGCTACTGAATTTATGGTTACCCTATCTGTGTTCATTTTATTATTAGGCAAATATAGTCGCCAGAAAGATATTATTGTAGGAACATCCGTGTCAGGCCGAGTGCATGCAGATACTAAAGGCATGGTGGGGATGTTTGTCAATACTCTAGTAATAAAGGGAGAAGTTTGTCCTGATGATACTTTTGAGCATTTGATTTTAGCTGTGAAGGAGAAGTGTCTGCAAGCTTATGATAACCAAGAATACCAATTTGAAGATTTAGTTGAAGCCGTAGAGAAAAAGAGAGATCTCTCAAGAAATCCGATATTTGATTTTATGTTCGGATTAAAAGAAAAGAAAAAACCGTCGGAAATGCAAGGCCTATTGGGCGGAAAAAGTGCATTCATTAAAAGAAATGTTTCAAAGTTCGACTTATCCGTTCTGGTTGAATGTATGTCAGAAGGGTATGAAATTAATTTTGAGTATTGCACAGATTTATTCAAACAAGAAACGATTGAATATATGGCGAAGCATTATGTAACGCTGCTTGAGGAAGCCATAACACATCCAGGCAAAAAGCTTAAAGATCTGCATATGCTTGATCTCAGAGAACAAGAGAAGATCTTGGTTGATTTCAATGCAACGAATGTAGAATACTCTCGGGACCAAACAGTTGTTGGCTTATTTGAGAATCAGGTAGAGAAAACAGCAGAACATATTGCACTTAAATTTGATGATAAACAGATGACATATGCCGAGCTGAATGAGAGAGCAAATCAGTTGGCGCGTACTCTTCGGGATTTAGGAGTGGTTCCAAACGATTTGGTGGCTCTAGTTACAGAGCGTAGCATGGAAATGATTGTGGGAATATTAGCAATCATCAAGGCAGGGGGAGCTTATGTACCCATCAATCCGGAATATCCATATAGTAGAATTCACTATATGCTGGAGGACAGTAGTCCAAAGATTGTATTGACGTATAAGAATAAGTTGCCAGGGAAGGTAGAGATTCCGGTATTAGATTTAGAAGATGAGAATAATTATGCTAATGAAACGGACAATCTTTTGCAAGTTAACAGAGCTAATGATTTAGTGTATTGTATCTACACTTCGGGTACAACTGGAAACCCTAAAGGAGTTTTAATTGAACATCGAAATGTGGTCAATATGTGGGTCACCTATAAGGAAACATTTGCACTGAACGATAAGGATACGGTGCTGCAATTTGCAAATGTATCTTTTGACCAAGCGGTTGGTGATATCTTCCCTGCACTTTGCAATGGTGCGGCATTATGTATTGTACCGAAAAATTTAACATATGATATGGAGCAACTCCAAAAATATATAGATCGAAATAATGTAACAACAGCATCATTGACACCTAAGGTAATAGAAGGGTTGTGTGTTGAAGCAATACCGACACTTCGTTTGCTGGAATCAGGTGGCGAGGCAGGTAATCTAGAAAGCTTAAAAGAATGGGCGAAAAGAGTAGAAGTGTTAAACACTTATGGGCCTACGGAGTCTACTGTAAATGCAACTAGTTTCAGAGTGAGTACAGACTCTACTTCAATTTCCATTGGACGTCCGATTGCAAATACAAAAGTATATCTTCTAAATGGAATGGAGTTATGCGGTATTGGAATACCTGGCGAGTTGTGTATTGCAGGAGATGGTTTAGCAAGAGGTTATTTGAATCAGCCAGAATTGACAGATGAAAAGTTTATTGAAAACCCCTTCGGTGAGGGAAAACTGTACCGTACAGGAGATTTAGCACGTTGGCAGCCAGATGGAAATATAGAGTATTTAGGTCGAATAGATGAACAAGTGAAAGTCCGTGGTTACAGGATAGAGTTAGGGGAAATTGAAAGTGTGTTAAGAAAACAGAGTAAAATCGCAGATGCTGTCGTTGTTGTAAAAGAAGTTGGAAACGATAAAGTTCTCTGTGCATATCTGATTGCAGAGAAGGGTCAAGAACTAATTATACCCGAAATTAGAGAAGCGATAAGAGAAGAAGTAACGGAGTATATGATTCCTGCCTTTATGATACAGATCGATGAATTTCCACTAACCATAAATGGGAAGCTGGATAAAACCAGGTTGCCAGAGCCAGATATGTTAGAAAGCTTGAAATACGTACCACCAAGTAATAAGACAGAACAAGCAATCGTAGATGTATTTGAGGAAATTCTAGGAGTATCTCCAGTCGGAATAGAGGACAGTTTCTTTGAATTGGGTGGACATTCGTTAAAAGCAACGGCAGCCATTAATGCCATCGAGAAGAAGACAGGGATTCGTTTGCCAGTCAAAGAGATATTTAGTTCACCAACTCCTGTCATGTTGGCGAAAAAGATTGAGGCCGCGGGAGAGGGCGAATATAGTCCAATACCACAGGCAGAGCAGAGAGAAGCTTATCCAGCATCCTCTACACAGAAACGATTGTTTATTCTGGATCAGATGGAAGGCAACAGTACTGCATATAACATGGCGTCAGCGCTAGAAGTAACGGGTAACCTTGATTTAGAAAAAATACAACAAGCCATAGATCGTCTGATTAAGCGTCATGAGTCGCTGCGAACAAGTTTTGTCATGACAGAAGGAGAAACCCTTCAAGTCATTGCAGACGAGGTATTCTACCCAGTGGAATATGAAGAAACTGACAGCTACAGTGAAGCCGATATGGAGCAATTCATACGCCCGTTTGACATCGGAACAGCACCACTCATGCGTTTTAAAGTAGTGAAAGAAAGAAATCGGAACAAATATATTTTACTATTTGATATGCACCATATTATTTCCGATCATAAGACGCTCAATCTATTAATCGAAGATTTCTCACGATTGTATAACGGTGAAGAGTTACAACCACTTGAACTCCAATACAAAGATTATAGTGAATGGATGCGTGCTAGAAACCTGGAGAGTCAGAGGGATTATTGGAAAGAAGTATTTAAAGAAGAGGCACCGGTTTTGGATTTGGTGACGGACTATCCACGTCCGAAAACCCAAAGTTACAAAGGAGCACAAGTGTCTGTTCAACTTAGTAAAGAACAAAAAGTTGGAATTGAAAATATAAATAAACAAAATGGAACGACAGATTACATGACCTTACTGGCTGTATTTATGATAGAACTGCATAAATACAGCAGGCAACAAGATATCGTGGTAGGAACACCCATCTCCGGCCGAGTGCATCAGGACACCGAGACGATCGCAGGCATGTTTGTCAATACGCTGGCAATGAGAGGATATCCAAGGGGCGAGAAAACGTTCCTGGAGTTTTTAAGCGAGATAAAAGAGCTGGCCTTAAACGCGTATGAGAATCAGGAATACCCATTTGAAGAATTGGTAGAGGAAGTGGAAGTACGCCGTGATCTGTCACGCAATCCGCTGTTTGACGTGATGTTTACCATGCAGAATGACGAAGATATCCATCTTGCGATGGGCGAAGCCCAGGTAGAGATGCTGGGCATTCATTTTATTGATGCCAAATTCGATTTGGATTTGCAAGCGACAGCGCATGAAGAGGGGTACGCTTTAGATCTGGTCTATTGCAGTGATTTATTTACCGAGACTTCAGCACAGGTCATACTGGAGCATTTTAAGGTATTGCTGGATAGAGTGATTGCTAACCCTGATATGAAATTGTCTGAACTACACATGGTCAGTGAGGTAGAACAACAACGAATACTAACGGTTTTCAATGATACCCATACGGAGTATGCACAGAATAATACGGCAGTGGAACGATTCGAGAAACATGCGGAACAGACACCCGAGAAGACGGTAATCGAATACGAAACGGGAGTACTTCGTTATGGAGAAGTCAACCGAAAGGCCAATGCATTGGCATGGGAACTGATTTCGTTAGGTGTCCAGCCCAATGATCGAGTGGCCATCATGGCTTCACTGGGAGCGGAAACGATCATTGGCATTTTAGGCGTGCTAAAGAGTGGAGCTTCCTATGTCCCGATTGATCCAGCGACTCCGAAGGAACGAATAGAGCATATCCTGAACGATGCAGCACCCAAAGTTATATTAACAAGAGAGAAGAAGCTGGAAACAGAAATTCCATTCCTCTCTATGAATCTGGAAGACCTGGGCGAGAAGGCGGAAAATCCAGCGTGTGCCATTGAAACAGACGACATCGCCTATGTGATTTACACATCAGGAACGACAGGAAAGCCCAAAGGTGTGGCGGTTACACGAGGTAACTTGGATCATTACTTGTCGTATGCAGATAAAGAGTACCAGAAGGAAGCTTGTACGACGGTATTAATGACAAGCTTAAGTTTCGACCTTTCCGTAACGTCCTTGTTCTTACCGCTGATTAGTGGTGGATCTCTTCTATTAAAGGGAGGAGATACGGAGGAAAGGTTACGTGCAGCTTTAAAAGATAACAGGGTAACCTTCCTGAAGCTTACCCCGTCACATTTAAAAATGCTGGAAACCTATGCAGACGGCGTAGATGTGCCGAATTTAGAAACGCTGATTGTCGGTGGAGAGGAGTTCACCACAGCTACGGCGTGGAAAACGCAGAAGCTATTTGGTGAAAGCGTCAAGATCCATAACGAATATGGCCCTACAGAGACTACTGTAGGGTGCTGTGACTATGTCTATTCCAGCGAAAAAGATAAGGGTTTAAGTGTAGGAATCGGACATCCCATTGCCAATATGCAGCTCTATATACTGAATGAGATGGAGTTATGTGGTGTAGGCGTTCCTGGTGAGCTATGCATCGCAGGAGACGGAGTAGCCAAAGGCTATCTAAACCAGCCTGAATTAACAGCGGAGAAGTTTATCGACAATCCATATGGCGAAGGGAAGTTATACCGCTCTGGAGATTTGGCGAGATGGCTGCCTAACGGAGAGATGGAATACCTGGGAAGAATAGATGAACAGGTTAAAATCCGAGGATATCGGATCGAGTTGTACGAGATCGAGAGCGTTCTAAGGAATCAGCCGGGTATATCTGATGTAGCCGTTGTTGCATTGGAAGTAGGCGGTGACAAGAGTATATGTGCCTACCTGATCCCGACAAATCAAGAGCAGCAACTGGATATGTCTGAAATCAAAAATGATTTGAGAGACAAACTGCCTGAGTATATGTTACCTGGCTTTATGATGCAGATTGATGCCTTGCCACTGACTCCAAATGGGAAGCTGGATGCAAAAGCACTGCCAGAACCAAATGCATTAGCAGGACAGGAATATATGCCACCAAGAACTAAAACAGAGAAAGTCATTACGGACATATTTGAAGAAATCTTAGGAATATCTCCAGTCGGCATAGAGGATAGTTTCTTTGAACTGGGAGGACATTCGTTAAAAGCGACGGCAGCCATTAATGCCATCGAGAAGAAGACAGGGATTCGTTTGCCAGTCAAAGAGATATTTAGTTCACCAACTCCTGTCATGTTGTCGAGAAAGATTGAGGCCGCGGGAGAAGGCGAATATAGTCCAATACCACAAGCAGAACAGAGAGAAGCTTATCCAGCATCCTCTACACAGAAACGATTGTTTATTCTGGATCAGATGGAAGGCAACAGTACTGCATATAACATGGCGTCAGCGCTAGAAGTAACGGGTAACCTTGATTTAGAAAAAATACAACAAGCCATAGATCGCCTGATCCAGCGTCATGAGTCGCTGCGAACAAGTTTTGTCATGACAGAAGGAGAAACCCTTCAAGTCATTGCAGACGAGGTATTCTACCAAGTGGAATATGAAGAGACCGACAGCTACAGTGACGCTGACATGGAACAATTTGTACGCCCGTTTGACATCGGAACAGCACCGCTCATGCGTTTTAAAGTAGTCAAAGAAAGAAATCAGAACAACTATATTTTACTATTTGATATGCACCATATTATTTCCGATCATCAGACGCTAAATTTATTAATCGAAGATTTCTCACGATTGTATAACGGTGAAGAATTACAATCACTTGAAATCCAATACAAGGATTATAGTGAATGGATGCGTGGCAGAAACCTGGAGAGTCAGAGAAACTATTGGAAAGAAGTATTCAAAGAAGAGGCACCGGTTTTGGATTTGGTGACGGACTATCCACGTCCCAAAATCCAAAGCTACAAAGGAGCCCAAGTGTCTGTTCAGCTTAGCCAAGAGCAGAAAGCTGGCATTCAAAATATAAATAAACAAAATGGAACGACAGATTACATGACCTTACTGGCTGTATTTATGATAGAACTGCATAAATATAGCAGGCAACAAGATATCGTGGTAGGAACACCCATCTCCGGCCGAGTGCATCAGGACACCGAGACAATAGCCGGCATGTTTGTCAATACGCTGGCAATGAGAGGGTATCCAAGGGCTGAAAAAACGTTCTTAGAATTTTTAAGCGAGATCAAAGAGTTGGCATTGAATGCATATGAGAATCAAGAATACCCGTTTGAAGAATTGGTAGAGGAAGTAGAAGTACGCCGTGATCTGTCACGCAATCCGCTGTTTGACGTGATGTTTACCATGCAGAATAACGAGGAAATCCATCTTGCGATGGGCGAAGCACAGGTAGAGATGCTGGGCATTCCTTTCATTGATTCCAAATTTGATTTGGATTTACAAGCTACAGCGTATGAAGAGGGGTACGCTTTAAATCTGGTATATTGCAGTGATTTATTTACCGAGACTTCGGCACAGGTCATCCTGGAACATTTTAAGGTATTGCTGGACAGGGTGATTGCTAACCCTGAAATGAAATTGTCTGAACTCCACATGGTCAGTGAGGTAGAGCAACAAAGAATACTAACGGTTTTCAATAATACCCATACGGAATGTGCACAGCATCATACGGCAGTGGAACGATTCGAGAAACATGCGGAACAGACACCCGAGAAGACGGTAATCGAATACGAAACGGGCGTACTTCGTTATGGAGAAGTCAACCGCAAGGCCAATGCATTGGCATGGGAACTGATTTCGTTAGGTGTTCAGCCCAATGATCGAGTGGCCATCATGACTACCCTGGAAGCGGAAACGATCATTGGCATTTTGGGCGTGCTAAAGAGTGGAGCCGCCTATGTCCCGATTGATCCAGCAACACCGAAGGAACGAATAGAGCATATCTTAAACGATGCAGCACCCAAGGTCATTTTAACAAGAGAGAAGACTATGGAAACGGAAGTCCCATTCATCTCGATGAATCTTGAAGATCTGGGTGAGAAGGAGACAAATCCAGCGTGTGCTGTTGAAAAAAGTGACATAGCCTATGTGATTTACACATCAGGAACGACAGGAAAGCCCAAAGGTGTGGCGGTGACACGAGGCAATCTGGATCATTACTTGTCGTATGCAGATCAAGAATACCAGAAGGAAGCTTGTACGACGGTATTAATGACAAGCTTAAGTTTCGACCTTTCCGTAACGTCCTTGTTCTTACCGCTGATTAGTGGTGGATCTCTTCTATTAAAGGGAGGAGACGCGGAGGAAAGGCTGCGTGCAGCATTCAAAGATAACAGGGTAACCTTCCTTAAACTTACCCCTTCCCATCTGAAAATGCTGGAAACCTATGCAGACGGCGTAGATGTCCCAAATTTAGAAGCGCTAATTGTCGGTGGAGAGGAGTTCACCACAGATACGGCGTGGAAAACGCAGAAGCTATTAGGAGACAGGGTCAAGATTCATAACGAATATGGCCCTACAGAGACTACCGTAGGATGCTGTGACTATGTCTATTCCAGCGAAAAGGATAAGGGTTTAAGTGTAGGAATCGGGCGTCCCATTGCCAATATGCAGCTCTATATACTGAATGAGATGGAGTTATGTGGTGTAGGCATTCCGGGTGAGCTATGCATCGCCGGAGACGGAGTAGCCAAAGGCTATCTAAACCAGCCTGAATTAACAGCGCAGAAGTTTATCGACAATCCCTATGGAGAAGGGAAGTTATACCGCTCTGGAGATTTGGCGAGATGGCTGCCTAACGGGGAGATCGAATATCTGGGAAGAATAGATGAACAGGTTAAAATCCGAGGATATCGGATCGAGTTGTACGAGATCGAGAGCGTTCTAAGGAATCAGCCGGGTATATCTGATGTAGCCGTTGTTGCATTGGAAGTAGGCGGTGATAAAAGTATATGTGCCTACCTGATCCCGACAAATCAAGAGCAGAAACTGGATATGCCTGAAATTAAAAATGATTTGAGAGAAAAACTGCCCGAGTATATGTTACCTGGCTTTATGATGCAGATTGATGCATTGCCGCTGACTCCAAATGGGAAGCTGGATGTAAAAGCACTGCCAGAACCCCATGCATTAGCGGGACAGGAATATATGCCACCAAGAACTAAAACAGAGAAAGTCATTACGGACATATTTGAAGAAATCTTAGGAATATCTCCAGTCGGAATAGAAGACAGTTTCTTTGAACTTGGCGGAGATTCTATTAAAGCGATTAAGGCCGTTTCGAAGTTACGGGAAAAAGGTTATAAGCTTTCTTTCGCCGCATTAATGTATCAGCAGACCCCAAGAAAGATTGGGGAAAATATTCAAATGGGAGAAGTAAATCAAGTATACGAACAGGGAGAAATCAATGGGGAAAGTCCATTAACCCCTATACAACTAGAATTTTTCAATAAGAATCACGTCGTACCTAATCATTATAATCAAGCCTTAATGTTAAGAAGTGATGAGCCATTTGACATACCTAGTTTAAAGACAGCAATTACTGAAATCATTAAACATCATGACGCTTTAAGAAATGTATATGACGGACAACGTCAAATCACGCTGTCTACAGAGGAAAGCAAGCTATATGATTGGTATGAAAAAGATTATACAAAAGTGCAAGATGTATCGAAAGAGATAGAGTATGCCAGCGATAAATTACAGGCAAGCATAGACCTAGCCACCGGGCCTTTAGTAAAAGTAGGGCTGTTCCATTCAGACAGTGGAGATCATTTACTAATTTGTGTACATCATCTGGTCATAGACGGTGTATCATGGAGAATTCTGCTGGAGGATTTATTTAGTGGATATCGACAAATACAAGAGACAGGTAAAATCACGCTGCCAATGAAAACGGCTTCGTACAAGGAATGGGCGAATGCTTTAACACAATATGCTAAGAGTGAAGTGCTTTCAGATGAAATAACATACTGGAAAAATATATCGGATAAATCAAATAGTACTGAGACATTCAAGAGTACACAAACAGCAAGTGGTCAATATAAAAATAAAGTAGTGAAAGTGGACTCTGAAACGACGAAAAAGCTGTTGCTCGAAGCTGGAAAGACATATAAAACAGAAATAAACGACTTGTTACTGGCATCGCTGACCATTGCAGTAAAACAATGGAGAAAATCTAAGTACCTAACCATAGAAATGGAGGGTCACGGGAGAGAGACAATAGATAGAGAGATCGCCATCGATCGTACAGTTGGTTGGTTTACAAGTGTATATCCTATTATTTTGGAGACAAAAGATACTGTTGAAGAAAGCATTTTGGAGACAAAACAAACATTGAAACAGGTCCCTAATCATGGAATTGGATATGGAGTTTTGAGATATCTTGGTGAGCATAGCGGACTTGAGATGAGCGCAGCAATAACATTCAATTATCTTGGAGAATTGGATAACGAGATAGACAGAATTGAAGGAATATCCATGTCGGGAATGCCATTAGGAAGAAGTATGTCAGAAAAAAATTCATCAGGAATGGGATTGTCTCTAAATGGGGCTGTTTTAAATGGGCAACTTGAATTTGACATCATATATGATACTGGATTGTATACTGACGAGGATGCTCAAACATTGGTATTGGCATATGAAAGAGCAATTAAGGATGTTGTCGAAACGTGTTTAACCAGAAAAGGAACAGTAAAAATGCCATTAGATGAAACATTAATTGGTGATAACCGTGATGGCGATCTAAAGTGCATGATACAAAAACAGTTGAATTATTATGGAGATAACTATATTAAAACACGTTCTACTTTAGAATGTCCTGTATTGACAGGACATGAGGATTTCTTGCGACCGGATACAGAAATTATTACTGAAATCATAACAATAGAAGGAACGGCAGAGAACGCTTCTTTATCACTCAGAGGAATAATTTCCAGGCATGGGGCATTAAGAACGAAATTAAATCAAAAAATGACCTATTTAGAAGAATACGATTATTCAGATGAGTGGGAAATTCCAGTTGTGAAAGGAACCTTAGAATTATCTGCAGAACAATTTAAAGAAATTGTGAATGAAATGAGTTTTCTAACTGATGATAAGCTGTTATCTAGATTTTTAATCGTAGAAATAGATGCAGATCATTGCTTAGTACTTAGTGCAATTCATCATTTAATATGGGATGGAGTCTCACAAGATTTGTTTAAGGTTATGCTTCATGAAACTTTGAACAACAGACTTACCACTCCCTATAACTATTCTTTCATAGAATATTGCAAAATGATTAAAAAGAAAGTTGACGAACTGGAAATTCCTGATGCTCAAGAGTCTAACATGGAAGAGTATATTGAAGCTGCTAAACAATCAGCTGATTTGGTCTCTCGACGAGACACTAAGAGGTCTACAGAAATTCATGTAAAACTAAATGAGTTACAATATCAGAAATTTAGCGAACAACCCATTAATACAGCAGTAGAATTTATATCAAGGCTTATGTATATTGACTTACCTGAAGAATTAAATAACATCCCTGTTTCTGTTTTGACACATAACAGAGATGAATTCAATAAGGAAATGTTGGGGCTAACTTTAAATTTAGATTATTCAATTTATGATAGGAAAAGTAAAACGCAAAAACAGCTTTTATCAACATCAGAAAAATCGAGTATTAATAAATCTGCAATTACAGAAAAGTTGTTTCTTGTAGCACAAAAGTACGGTTTTAATGAAATGTCCCATCGCATTCCAATCATTAATTATCAGGGAGTCCTTGATAAGTTTGCAAGTAGAGATGACATATCACTTGAGAAGATGTTTTTACAAACACAGATTATAGAGTCTGAAGATTTTGGAGTTAGCATGCACTTTTACATTCAAAATAGTACTCTAATTGCTCGCATTACAGGCATTACAATTGAAGAAGAGCTCCTTAATGATGTCATGAAGAATATTTAATGTTGTATCTTACCCGTAAAACCACCCGCTATGCGGGTGGAGGGGTCATAAAAAGACATATGATGCCAGATCATGTGCATATGATCGCGGTCCCACCCAACATATCTGAAATATGCACATGATCTAGCAATAAACAATTGGAGTGTAAATTAGACATGCTCTAAATGAAATAGAAACAAGAAGGGGGCTTATAGTATGAATGAAAAAATTTCAAAAAGCATATACAAAAAGAATATAGGCTTATTTATTTTGTCCTGCTTACTTGGTATCATGACATCTATTCTGTTTATTGCATTGGCAATTATACTACAAAAGTTTATTGATTATTCTATTAATAAAGATATTGACAATATCTTTAAGGTGACTACTGTTTCCGTTATTTTATTGCCTTTAGGTGCAGTGGGAATGTATGTGGGGTATGCTGTTAAAAATTTATATACAAAAAGGGCAACGTTAAACCTGAAAAATACCCTTGTTGAAAATATTTTGCGGTTAGATATGAGAAGTTTCAACAAGGAGAGTAATGGAACCTACATATCACGATTGTCAAATGATATAACGATAATTCAAAACGATTATATAAAAGGGACCGTGGAAATATTTGTTCAGCTAGCTATGCTTGTAGGTGGAGTGCTTGCGATGTTTATCATTAATTCATTCCTTGCATTGAGTATATTACTCACTTGTATCATTCCATTTGCAGTTTCGAGTATATTTAATAATCGTATGCAAAAAGCACAGGGTGAAGTGGCTGAGCAAAATAAAAATTATGTATCTTTCATTAAAGATATATTGTCTGGAAATCAGGTTGTTAAGAGCTTTAACATCGAAAAGGAGATTTTTGAAAGGGCAAAGGCAAAGGCGAACAAGCAGGAAAAAGCAAAAATGGTATACGAAAATCTGTTGTCACTCATTATGTCACTTACTGATATTTCAACTTTTCTTGTTGCTGTAGTCATATTTATTGTGGGTACTCAGCAGCTAATGAAAGGAGAAATTACAGTAGGAGAGATTATGGCTTTTATTCAATTGTTAAATTGCGTAACAGTTCCCATTAATAGACTCATAACCGGTTTTACCAAAAGGCAGGCCAGTCGGGCTTTATTAATGAATTTCAATAAAATTGGAGAGGCAAAAACGGATCAAACTCAAAGAATTGATATCCCTAAATTCAGTAATAAAATTTCTCTAAATGGGCTTTCGTTAAGCGTAGATGGGAAAAAAATTTTAGATGATATTAATTTTGAATTTGAATATGGAAAGTCTTATGCCATTGTAGGAACAAGTGGGAGTGGAAAGACAACCTTATTAAAGATGTTGACTGGGTTTTATGATGGGTATGAAGGAAATATCAGGTATGACGGGGTTGATCTTGAGAAAATAAGTGATCAGTCCATTTTCCAAAATGTTAGTTTTATTCATCAGGACTGTTTTATCTTTGATGATACGATTAAACAAAATATTAAATTGTTTCGTGAATGTGACACAGATGAGTTTGAGCAAGTAATAAAGAAGAGTATGTTACAGAAATTGATTCATGACAGAGGTGGCTTTGATGTATTATGTGGAGAAAATGGAATCCATTTTTCAGGTGGGGAAAAACAGAGAATTTCTATAGCAAGAGCACTCCTGAGAAAATCGCCTATATTACTTATGGACGAGGCGACTTCAGCGTTGGACAATCAAACAGCTAGTGACCTTGAGTGTATGTTAAGTGAAATGCAGGGCATTACGAGAATTTCCATTACTCATAGGCTGGATGAATCAATTCTTAGTGGATATGATGAAATTGTCTTATTGAATAATGGGAAAATTGAAGAACACGGCACGTATCATAAATTAATGGAAGCCAAACAAAGATTTTATGCATTGAGTATGTTGAGTAGACATAATAATGATCTTTTAATAGAGAAAGGTATAACTAGTCTTGTATTTTAAATCTTGTATAAGATGAAAGGGGTGTCGTACGGATGGAGCAAATCGCAGTTGTTGGGTGTGGCGGAATGATCGGTGAAGTCATCTGTAAGAACTTATGTAAAGACTTTATTGTTAAGGGCGGACAGCGGCGTGAACCTACAGCATTAATGAACCTTAATAATTTTAACTACCAATTCCTGGATGTTTCTGACTGGGAGAACTTGATTGCGTTCTGTACTGATTGTACGGTTGTCATTAATTGTGCAGGGCCTGAATTTATAATTAAAGATAGAGTTGCTCAGGCAGCTATGGAAGTAGGAGCAAAATATGTCGACGCTTCCAATGCTTTATTATTGAGTCAGGAGCAAATAGAGCTTAAAGCTAACGGTGTAAATTACATAGGAGCTGGTTTTTGTCCTGGAATTACAGGTCTGCTATTAAAACGAGTAATAAATCATTTATTAGACGAAACGAAGTATGTGAATTGTTATATTGGTGGTGCGGAACATTATACGAAAACTTCTATCTCAGATATATTAATGAGTGGCCATAGTGTAATTGGAAAAACAGATTCTTATTGGAGTGATCATTGTGTTAAAACGGAAAATATAAATATGATGAAGAAAGAATTTGTACCTGAAGTGGATGTCCCTGTCTATAAGAAACCGTATTTAAGTCAAGAGATCATTGATATTCTGGAAGTTAGTTCGGTACAAGAACTCCACTGGTACAATATAGCAGCAAATGATAATATTTTTCGTTTAGCAATGCAATTTTATCAAATGCAACTTGAGTCTTCGGTTGAAGAAGCCCTGAAAAAACTAGACATTAGTTTAGAGGAGCAACCTAAAGAGGAATGGATAGCTTTAGTCATTGATGCTACAGGAGTGAAAAATGGAAAGGATGTTAGGTGCAGATTGAATTTACAAATGGAAACGAGTTCAGAGTTAACGGGTACAGTGGCTGCTGAAATCGCCCGACAAGTTATTTCAAGTAATAGACCTAATGGTACCTACTGGGCTTATGAAGTACTTCCTATAGATTTTATGAATCAATATGTTTTTTCTAATAAGCATGATTTTTATGAGGAAAAGTATGTTGAAATAAAGAAATGATATGACTAGGTTACATGGCGTACATCTGATATTTATTGGATAGGGGGAGTACATTATAAAAAAGCTTTTACTTAAGAGATTACCGTTGATTTCACTTGGAGTTATAGCTTACATACTGACAAAATACGCGCAGAACCATCAGGATTGGGCGGAAAAATACAGTAGGTCTGTATATCCGTTATTGTCAAAAATAGTAGGATTTGTACCTTCTTGGGTCAAGTTTTCTGTTAGTGAATGGCTCGTCGTGTTGGTTGTGTTACTTTTTCTATTTTATATCGTTTATTATGTGCGCAAGGTTATCATGAGTAAAGGTGTACGTAGGATGGTAGTTTATCGTGGTGCTCTAGGAATAGTTACGATCTGTAGCGTGATATATTTTTGTTATACTATTTTAGGTGGAATAAACTATTACAGATATTCTTTTTTGTCTTATACCGAATATAAAGAAGAGAACTACAGCAAGGAGGAACTGGTCAAATTGAGTAAGTCGCTTGCCGTTGAAATGGAATTGGCAAGGGAAAAGTTAGCGGACACTGATCTTTTGGCTCAAGTACCAGAGGTTTTTGATTATTATGCACAACACGCAGTGTTCTCGATGCAAATGTTATCAAAGGAATATCCTATTTTGGAGCATTCTTTATACTCAACACCAAAACCAGTTGTGATGTCAAAGCTAATGTCGCATGCAAGGATAAATGGTATCTTTGTCCCTTTTACTTATGAATCCAATATCAATGTTAATGTGCCCGTTTTCTTGGTGCCTGCTACTATGGCACATGAATTGGCACATCAGAGTGGTTTCATGCATGAGGATGAGGCAAATTTTATAGCATATCTGGCATGTAAGCAGCAGGATGATCCAATGATACTTTACAGTGGTTTTTTTCTAGCATTTGATTATTCTATATCTGAGCTAAAGAAAGTGGATCCAGATCAGGCGTCTGATATAATGTCCAGTCTGTCCAAGGCGGTGCAGCATGATATAGAACAAAATGAGCAGTACCGGGATAAGTATGAGGGTGTTATTTCAAGTATTTCAAGAAATGTAAATGATGTATATCTGAAGGCAAATAATCAGACAGACGGTTTGAATAGCTATAGTGATATGGTGAATTTGTTGCTGGCAGAGCAGCGAGAGATAGAGAAGTACAATTAAATGTATCTTGAATACTTATAGGTTTATATAGTAATGATAGTGGGCTCAAGTTGAACATAGGAGTGAGTGAAATAAATAAAATAAAAGTATTTCCTATTCCATATGCTGGAGCGTCGGTAAATGCATATTATGAATGGAAAAAACTACTGCCGGATAGATATGAATTGTGTATATGTGAATTGGCTGGAAGAGGAACTCGATTCACAGAGCCTTGTTACCAGTCTGTTGGTGAAGCAAGTGAAGATATCGCCAAAAGAATAAGTGAACAATTAGAATATGACGATGAATATGTTATATTTGGACACAGCATGGGAGCCTTATTGACTTATGAGATATATTATAAACTTAAGCAAATGGGAACTAAGGAACCAAGGCATCTGTTTTTTTCTGGGCGAGATGCTCCACATATTTTTGAAAAGAGAGAAGACATTGAAAATATGACTAATGAAACTTTCTTGACAAAGGTGGAACAATATGGGGGAATACCAGAGGAGTTTTATACAAAAGAGATTATGGATATGTTTCTTCCGATTTTGCGAGCAGATTTTATAATTTTGGACAATTATAAGTTTCAGCCCAAAGCAGAAAAAATAAGTTGTGGAGTAAGCGTTTTTTATGCGGATAGCGATTTTTCGACTCATATCAATGAAATGCATAAATGGAGTGAAGTTGTTGAAGGAAACGTGAAATTTCATAAGTTTAAAGGAGAACATTTTTTTTTGAATCGGTATCCTAATGATATTGTAAATACTATTGTTAAAGATACAGAGACTCAAAATATTTACCAGGCCACCCACCTGGATCGCCTGGAAATACGGGGTAATCTCCCCCATTAATTCTATTTTGAATTAATTCAAATGAGAGAAACGTTAAAGTCTCAAGTAGTGGTGTAAAAAAGAACTGTGCCTTTTGACAAGGGAAGCCACGGTATGATTCTACTAAAGTGACGCGACTCAACTTTAGTAGAATCATACCGTGGCTTCTATAGATAGAATCTCACTTTTGGAGCTGTTACGCAAGAGCGGAAATGAAGGCAATGTCGATTTTTTAAGAGAAGCAATGCAAGTGCTGGTGCAACCCCAGATGAAGGCGGAAGTAGTCCAAGACATTGGGGCAGAACGCTATGAGCGGAATACAGAACGTGTGAATCAGCGTAATGCATACCGCGAACGCCGGTGGGATACACGGGTGGGGACACTGGATTTGAAAATTCCTAAGCTTTGTAAAGGCAGTTACTTCCCATCCTTGTTGGAACCCCGTAAACGAGCAGAGAAGGCATTGTTGGCTGTGGTCCAGGAAGCGTATGAGCATGGTGTTAGCACACGCAAAGTGGATGATTTGGCCGAGGCACTGGGGATGAAAGGGATTAGCAAAAGCAAGGTCTCCCGGATCTGCAAGGAGCTAGATGAGACTGTATTGGCATTCAAAAATCGCCCTTTGGAGGGTGGTACCCGTATGTTTGGTTTGACGCTACGTTTCCCAAAGTACGGGAAGGTGGCAGAGTATACGGCATGGCATGGGTTGTAGCCATTGGCATTCGGGAAACGGGTGAGCGTGAAGAAGCCGTGAGTCTGCCATTCGCCTATTAGGAGCAATCCTGATGGAACAACAGATGAGTGGACGGTTTCACGCCGCTATTTCAGCCTGTAATCTGTGGCGAAGGTTACCGGGAAGGAATGGATTGTCAACATTAAATTAGACAGCTTTTTTAAGGGCTGCTTGGCGATACTGAACAGGCGTCATGTATCCCAGAGATCCATGAATTCGATGCTTGTTAAACCAGTTGACGTAGTCGTATAATTCCAACTGCAGGTGATCAAGGTTCTGGAACTCCATCTGATGGATAAACTCCGTTTTCATGACCTTGTACGTAGCCTCCGCCACAGCGTTGTCATAAGGACACCCCTTCGCGCTTAACGACCTACCGATCTCAAAGGTTTCCAGAAGCTCGTCCATCTTCTGGTTTTTAAACTCACTACCACGATCCGTATGAAACCACTTGATTTGGCTCAGGTCGCCTTCTACCGTAGCAAAGGCGCGTGAAACCAGAGCAGCGTCCTTATGTGGACCTGCACTATGGCCAATGATCTCTCGATTGAATAGATCAATGAGGACGCAAACGTAGTGCCTACGGTGCCCAACCTTCACATACGTCAGATCGCTAACGACGAAGCGCTTAGCTTCAGCCTGATCAAACTCACGATCTAACACATTCGCCGTTTCCGCCTCATTACAGGCCGTTTTGTGCGGCTTAAAATGGGCAATGGTGTGTAGGTTGAAACAAGGCCCTGCTCGCGCATGATTCGGCCAATACGTCGTCTGGACACGATGAATCCTTGTTCCTGGAGCTTGGTTTTGATCTTTCGTGTACCGTTGGCCTTTCGATTCTTATGGAAGATATCCACAATCATATTTGTTAACACATCTTCATTCGGTCTTTCTTTGGCATCATAATAGTACGTACTTCTTGCGATTTGTTTTCCCCTTTTCTCTTTTAAATAAAAAGAATCTCATAGAGCAAAACCGCATTGCGATACTCTATGCATCGGAGGAGTGCGGTGACACTTTGAGAGAGAAAATGAAGAAGGAAAACTAGAAAAGGTTCCGGAAAGCAGATGCTTACGGAACCTTTTTCGTTATGCCGAATGGCTTTTTTTCGTCTGAACGGTTTCCCCGGACTTAATTCCAAGCGATACGAACAAGCCGATCACAGAAACTCCGATCAATATGATAAACAGAATATGAAACCCGGAGATTAAACCGATCAGTGCTGAAGAAATAATGCTTCCGAAATAACGGAAGGTGGAAAAAATCCCGGATGCGATGCCGGACATGCCCGGTTCTACCGTTGCAAGAGAAGATACCTGCATGCTCGTCAGCCCCGCACCTGACGCGATGCCTCCTACAATAAGCGATGCCATAAGAAACGGAACGGAATGGGAATAAACCAAAAGCAGAAATAAGAGATTGGCTACGGCCATCAGCCCGAAGGACAGAAAAATCATTCTTCGCGCGCCCCATTTCTGATGCAGCTGAGCTCCGCCCCAGTTGCTGGCGGACATGAAAACAGAAAAGACTGACAGCGCCATGCCGCTGTGCGACGTGTTCATGCTGAAGTGGCCGGTCATAAAGAGCGGCATAATCAATAACACGGCGTACATCATTAAATTGCTTAACAGAACCGACAGATTGGCGCTCGTAAAGGTCGTGTTTTTAAATAGATCAAAATCAATAATCGGATGTTTCGTGCGCAGTTCCCGCCTGAAAAATAGCGGAACCAATACGAGAATGAGCAGCGCGTACACCCAATAGCCCAAAGAGCTTTCATTTTTCGTCAGAAGAATAATAGATACAATGCTTCCGGCAAGCAAAACGGACCCGATGATATCAAGCGGAGCGTCAGACGTTTCTTCTTTATATTTAGGAAACATCATTAATGCCGTCACGAGTGCGATCGCAAGAAACGGAATGTTGACCCAAAAGATCGAATGCCAGCTGAAGCTCTCAATTAATAGAGAGCCGATAAACGGACCGAGAGCCGCGCCCAGCCCGGCGCCGAGGCCGAAAAAGCCGAATACTTTCGGAAGCCGTTTTTCAGACACGACATGGCGGATGATGGCGATGCTGTTTGGCGTAAGCAAAGCGCCGCCGGCAGCCTGAAGCGCCCGGAAGAAAATCAATAAGAAAAGACTTGGCGAGAGGGCGCACCCCAATGATGCGATGAGAAAAAGGCCGACGCCCCATAAATACATTTTTTTGTTACCGTACATATCACCGAGTTTGCCGGCAATGGGCTGTGTCACGGCCATCACGATTAAGTACACGGTCACTACCCATGTGATGCTGGCAATTGATTCGCTGAATGAGCGGGAAATGGATGAAAGGGCGACTGCGATCATCGTAGAATTGATGGGAACGAGTATGGCTCCCAGCAAAAGCGAAACGATCAGCGCCCATTCTTTCTTTGAACCCATCCTTCATCCTCCTTGGAGCCGGAAAATGACCGGCCGGTAATGCCTTTCATGAAAATCTCAGTGCTGTGTTTCAGCATCGTTTCCTCAGAGAGAGTAATGACTCTTTTCCCCAGCTGCAGCCGGTGTATAAAATAACCGAAAACCATCGTCATAAAGACGTCTGCATTAGCTTCTTCGCTGCCGGGGCTTATCATATTTTTCTTTGTCAGCTCCTTAAAGTAAACGATTAAATGCTTTTTCACGGATTGCGGATATACGACAATATCCTGCAGGACGTCTTCGAATAGTTCCGGTTCGCGCAGGCAGATGCGGAACACTTCTTTTTTTTGTTCCAATTGCTGCAGAAGGGTCGTGGCGAAATGAAGAAGATCCTCATACAGATCGCCTTCCGCCTTGGTGATCATGCTTTCCGGAACCGGCGCCTGCTGTTCAATCATGGCTTTCATTAATCCTTGCTTGTTTTTAAAATTACGGAAAATCGTTGCTTCGCTTACTTTTGCTTTTTCTGCGATTTCCTTTGTTGTCGCTGCGCGGTATCCTTTTTGGATGATCAGATTCATCGCGGCGTCAATAATTCTCTTGTTCGTCGTTCTCAACATGTTTCACCTCGCGTAAATACTGGCAGGACAAGTATACACCCGCCCTGCCCGTCAATAAAGAGGGAAACCTAGCATGAAGCGCGTTTGACAATCGTAATCTTGCCGTTTGTCCCGTCTACCGTGACGATATCTCCGTCGTTGAGCCTGTCAGTCGCGGCACGTGTGCCGAGAACGGCCGGGAGCCCGTATTCTCTCGCGATGATCGCCGCATGTGACAGGATGCCGCCCGTGTCCGTAATGATGGCCTTTGCATCTTGGAACAGACTGGTCCACAGCGGTGTCGTCATTTTGCAGACAAGCACGTCTCCTGTTGAAAAACGGGAAAATTCACTTGCGTCACGAATGACTTTCACCGGTCCGCTTGCGATTCCGCTTGACGCTGCAAGTCCGTAAATTTGATGTTCAGTGTTTTTTTCATCTTCTGTGATGGAGCCGGTAATCTGTTCAGCCGTTTTCAGCTGTTCCGAAGTCGGAGTCCCGAGATAAGCGGGGGCTTCAAGCAATTGATATTGCTGGAAGAGCTGTTTTCGTTCAGCGGCTTTTTCCTGCATCGGAACCGGCGACGCCAGCGCTTTCTCGACTTCATCGCTGTATAAGTACCACATATCCTCCCGATCATCGATTACGCCTTGTTTTTGAAGCAGCTCGCCGATTTTCAGAAGGCAAAGGCGCGCTTTGGCGTCCAGCATCGCATCAATATAAAAATGGTGATCATCTTTGATGACGGATGAAGACAATGTCCACTGATAATAGCGGTCAAACGTCTCCCGGAAGCCGTCATCTTCAATTCTATCCATAAAGTCGGCGTAGAGCTGTTTTCGTTTTTCTATCGTTTTATGAAACTCACTGTCAAAATCGTATCCGTTCCGGACATAGTTCTGAATGTTGGCCAAAGCGAAATAAGGGTTTTCCGCCCAAGTTTGTTCAATGAGATCATGACTTTTCACGGATCTCCAGCCGTATTCCTGTAAAAATTCGCCGACTTGTTCGAGAAAGCGTTTTCCCTCATTTGATTGCAGAAGCGTCTGATGCAGCTCATCGGCATGAGAAACCGTAAAGACGCGCCGCAGTTCAGGGCTGTCTTTTACTTGTCCGGAAAGCAGCCAGAGCTGTCTGTCGGTCTCCAATGACTTATTCATGACGCCGGCCAGCATTTCATACAGAAGGGAGGTGTTTTCTTTCTCAACCTGTCCGTACATAGATTCCAGTATCATGTTTAACGCAACCTGCGGAAAGACAATATTGAAATGTTCTGCGTATCCTTTTAAATAGAAGTCTTGCAGGTTTCGGAACGCATCAATGGCAGTCTCCGGCGTATGGTCTGTATGCGCCAGTTCGTCCAGCTTTTGATAAAAAGGCAGAAAGGTTTCCTGAATAATATCGTACATGCGGTCAGCCAAGACGGGGAAAAGCGCTTCTAACTGTTCTGCGGGCAGCTTGTCGTCCGTCTTATGCTGTCTGGAAAAAACATGGCCTTGATGAAGTTTGACACGCTCAATCTCGATGCCCATCACAGGGAAGGTCTTCGTGCTCTCTTTGAGGCCGTATTCCAAAGCCGGCACAATGAGTGAAGCGAATAACGGGCTGACGGGACCTTCTATATTGGCCTCCATATTGAGCCAAAAATCTTTCTGATCCCGGGGTGTCATGATAAATTCCCGTTCTTCGTCTGCCGCTTTCTGATCCTGCGCGATCGTTGTAATCGGCCTGGCCTGAAGCAGATACAGCTTATTTTCGGCAAATCCGAATTCGAGATCCACGGGATAACCGTACAGTTCTTCCGTCTTTATTGTCAGCATGGCAAGCTCTTTGATGCTCTCGTCATCAAGGCAGAAGCGGCTTCTCATGTCAGCGGACGTCTCTTTTTCCGTCACGCCTTCGTCTTTAGAAACGATATACATTTCTTTTAAGCCGATTTCTTTTTCAATCTGAAATGTGTCTTTATTGACGATAAATGTGTCGGGCGTCACGCTGCCGGAGACGATTGCTTCTCCGAGGCCGTAGCTTGCGCTGATCATCAGTTCTCCGTCATCGTGTGTGACGGGGTTACGGCTGAAAATGACCCCTGAAACCTCGGAATTGATCAGACCTTGCACGACAACGCCCATTAACGGTTCTGCGGTGTCATTGTTCATTTTCTCTTTATAACCGCTGACCCGCGCCGAGAAGAAGGAAGCCCAGCACTCTTTCACTTTTCCGAGAAACTCTTCTTCTGTTTTGATATTTAAATAGGTTTCGTACTGGCCCGCGAAAGAAGCGCCTTCAAGATCTTCGGACGCGGAGGAGGAACGTACGGCGACAGAGGCGTATGATTCTCTCAATTCATAAAACGACGCGGTCAGTTCCTCCCGAAGCTCTTTTGAAAACGTGCCGTTCATAATGGCGCGCTCCATCTGTTCCTGATCTGCTTGAAGCCCGTTGTCTTCCATAAAACGTGTCAGGGCATTCGTCTGAATGATAAAACCGCCGGGAACGGGCAGCCCGTTTTTCGTCAGTTTAATCAGGTTCATTCCTTTTGCTCCTGCAGAGCGGCTCGATTCTTCCGCTTTTTGAAATCGCACTGAATACATGCGGTATGACCCCCTTTTTTTTCTTCATCCAAGAAAATGATAGTAAACACTATCATTACATTGTAAAGAGGGAGGAAGAAACTGTCAAAGATACAAAGACCTAAACCTTCTCATCCTTTCGGCTGAAGAAAGGTAGTTCGATTCATCCGGTTAATGGTTCAATGGATTTATATTCACATTTTTTTTGACAGATGATTGAAGACTGCCGAAAAAGGGTATTGTGATAGCAGGGGAACGATTGTCCGATTCTTCATTTTTTACTATAATCAGATGAGATGAAGAATTCCCGAGGAGGGTTTTTGTGATTACAAAAGCCGTTTTTGCATTATGTTTCCCTTTTATGCTGGTCGTCCTTTTTACGCGCGTCACGTTTAACCACTATGTGGCGATCGCTCTCACAGCCGCACTGCTTTTCGCATCCTATTTAAAGGGTTACACCGAAACGTATTTTATCGTTGGATTGGATGTCGTATCGCTGGTGGCCGGAGGGCTGTACATGGCCAAAAAAGAAGCAGACAAAAAGAAAGACAATGCCTGACATGGTGAATATGAAATAGAATGCCTGCTTTTACGCCATAAAAGCAGGTTTTTTATACAAAAATTAACTTGGTAAAAATAAACCATCGAACTTTAGTTCGTATTTTTAGTGATTTTGCCCGTCATTGTGTTACTATATCAATAGGAAGATTTCGTAAAGAAACGGAGGCTTTTTTGTGAAAGATCGTTTTGAGTTAGTCTCGAAATATCAGCCCCAGGGAGATCAGCCGCAAGCGATTGAGAAGCTTGTCAAAGGCATACAGGAAGGCAGAAAACACCAGACTCTCCTGGGTGCGACAGGGACGGGCAAAACCTTTACCGTGTCCAATCTGATTAAAGAAGTGAATAAACCGACACTGGTCATTGCCCATAACAAAACCCTTGCCGGACAGCTGTACAGCGAGTTCAAGGAATTTTTTCCGAACAACGCTGTCGAGTATTTTGTCAGCTACTATGATTATTATCAGCCGGAGGCGTATGTGCCTCAAACGGATACATTTATAGAGAAAGACGCTAGTATTAATGATGAAATTGATAAATTGAGGCACTCCGCGACATCCTCTCTGTTTGAACGGAGAGATGTCATTATTATCGCGAGTGTGTCATGCATATACGGTCTCGGTTCGCCTGAAGAATACCGGGAAATGGTCGTGTCGCTCAGACCGGAAATGGAGATTGAGCGGAACGAGCTTCTGAGAAAGCTTGTGGATATCCAGTATGCCCGCAATGATATCGACTTTCAGCGCGGGACGTTCCGCGTGCGCGGAGACGTTGTGGAAATCTTCCCGGCTTCCCGTGACGAACATTGTATCAGAGTGGAATTTTTCGGAGACGAAATTGAGCGGATCAGGGAGGTCGACGCTTTGACCGGAGAAATTCTCGGCGACCGTGACCATGTCGCGATTTTCCCGGCTTCCCACTTCGTCACCCGGGCGGAAAAGATGGAAAAAGCGATTCTGAATATTGAACAGGAGCTTGAGGAGCGCTTGAAAGTGATGCACGAAAACGGCAAGCTCCTTGAAGCGCAGCGGCTTGAGCAGCGGACGAGGTATGATCTTGAAATGATGCGGGAAATGGGTTTTTGCTCAGGGATCGAGAACTATTCAAGACATTTGACGCTCCGTCCTCCTGGTTCTACGCCGTATACGCTGCTTGATTATTTTCCGGACGATTTTATGATCGTCGTTGATGAATCACATGTGACGATTCCGCAGGTGCGCGGCATGTTCAACGGTGACCAGGCGAGAAAACAGGTGCTTGTCGATCACGGGTTCCGCCTGCCGTCAGCGCTTGACAACCGTCCGCTCCGATTCGAGGAATTTGAAAAGCATATGCACAATATCGTGTACGTGTCGGCGACTCCGGGACCGTATGAAATTGAGCATACGCCGGAAATGATCGAGCAGATCATCAGACCGACGGGACTCCTCGATCCTCTCATTGACGTCCGTCCGATCGAAGGACAGATTGATGATCTGATCGGCGAGATTCAGGCGAGGATTGAACGGAATGAACGCGTTCTCGTGACGACTTTAACGAAAAAAATGTCAGAGGATCTGACCGATTACCTCAAGGAAATCGGCATCAAGGTCAATTATCTGCATTCCGAGATTAAGACGCTTGAACGGATTGAAATCATCCGTGACCTCCGCCTCGGAAAACATGATGTGTTAATCGGCATCAACCTGCTGAGGGAAGGGCTTGATATTCCGGAAGTGTCACTTGTCGCCATTCTCGATGCGGATAAAGAAGGCTTCCTCCGTTCTGAACGTTCGCTGATTCAGACGATCGGACGGGCGGCCAGAAACGCGGAAGGCCGCGTCATCATGTATGCCGATAAAATCACGAATTCGATGGAAATCGCGATTAATGAAACGAAGCGCCGCCGGGAACAGCAGGAGCGCTTTAACGAAATTCACGGCATTACGCCGCAAACGATCAATAAGGAAATCCGCGATGTGATCCGCGCGACGCAGGCCGCTGAGGATAAAGAAGAATATAAAACAAAAGCCGCGCCTAAACTGGCGAAGATGACGAAGAAAGAACGCCAGAAAGTCGTTGAGCAAATGGAGCACGAAATGAAAGAGGCGGCCAGAGCGCTTGATTTCGAGCGGGCGGCAGAGCTTCGTGATTTACTGTTAGAGCTTAAAGCGGAAGGATGATGAACACATGGCAATTGACCGGATCGAGGTGAAAGGCGCAAGGGCGCACAATTTAAAAAACATTGATGTAACGATTCCCCGGGATCAGCTCGTCGTCGTGACGGGCCTGTCCGGATCGGGAAAATCATCCCTTGCCTTTGACACCATTTACGCGGAAGGACAGAGGCGGTATGTTGAATCGCTTTCTGCCTATGCGCGCCAATTTTTAGGGCAGATGGATAAGCCGGACGTTGATGCGATCGAAGGGCTTTCTCCGGCGATCAGCATTGATCAGAAAACGACAAGCCGCAATCCGCGGTCAACCGTCGGAACGGTAACGGAGATTTATGATTATCTCCGGCTGCTGTACGCGAGGGTCGGGAAGCCGCATTGCCCGGAGCATGGCATTGAAATTACGTCGCAAACGATCGAACAGATGGTTGACCGGATTCTTGAATATCCGGAGCGGACGAAGCTTCAAGTGCTTGCGCCGATCATCTCAGGCAGAAAAGGCGCCCATGTCAAAGTGCTTGACCAAATCAGAAAGCAAGGTTACGTAAGGGTGCGGATTGACGGAGAAATGGCCGAGCTTTCCGACGATATTGAACTTGAAAAAAACAAAAAGCATTCCATTGAAGTAGTCATTGACCGGATTGTCGTCAAGGAAGGGGTTGCCGCCCGGCTTTCCGACTCACTGGAAACCGCGCTCCGCTTAGGGGAAGGCCGTGTCATGATAGATGTCATCGGTCAGGAAGAGCTGATGTTCAGCGAGCATCACGCCTGTCCGCTGTGCGGTTTTTCTATCGGGGAGCTTGAACCCCGGCTGTTTTCGTTTAACAGCCCGTTCGGCGCCTGCCCGACTTGCGACGGTCTCGGCTTGAAGCTGGAAGTGGACCCTGAGCTCGTCATTCCCAATCCTGAACTGTCGTTAAAGGAACACGCCATCGCGCCGTGGACGCCGATCAGTTCACAATATTATCCGCAGCTTCTTCAGGCGGTCTGCCGCCATTACGGCATTGATATGGAGACTCCGGTCAAAGACCTGCCGAAGCATCAGCTTGATAAAGTGCTGTACGGCAGCGGCAATGAACGGATCTACTTTAAATACGAGAATGATTTCGGACAAGTGCGCGAAAATGAAATTGAATTTGAAGGTGTGCTGCGCAATATTGAGAGACGGTATAAAGAGACAAGCTCCGATTATATCCGTGAACAGATGGAGCAGTACATGTCACAGAAGCCGTGCCCGACGTGCAAAGGCTACCGGCTGAAGAAAGAAGCGCTTGCCGTTTTGGTCAACGGGCGCCACATCGGCACCATTACCGAGCTTTCCGTCGGCGATGCGCTGGAATTTTTCAAAAACCTGACGCTGTCTGAGAAAGATATGCAGATTGCCGATTTAATCTTAAGAGAGATTGTGGAGCGGCTCAGCTTTTTAGATAAAGTCGGTCTTGATTACCTGACGCTGAGCAGGGCGGCGGGAACGCTGTCAGGCGGAGAAGCCCAGCGTATCAGGCTTGCGACGCAGATCGGCTCCCGTTTGTCAGGCGTCCTGTACATTCTTGATGAGCCGTCCATCGGCCTTCACCAGCGTGACAATGACCGTCTGATCAGCGCGCTGAAAAACATGAGGGATCTCGGCAACACACTGATTGTCGTGGAGCATGATGAAGATACGATGATGGCTGCCGATTATTTGATAGATATCGGTCCGGGCGCCGGCATTCACGGCGGCCGCGTCATATCGGCGGGGACGCCTGAAGAAGTGATGAATGATGCGGATTCTCTGACCGGACGTTATTTGTCAGGGGCTCAATTCATCCCGATGCCTCCGGAGAGAAGAAAGCCTGACGGCCGGTACATTGAAATCAAAGGCGCTTCAGAAAACAACCTGAAAAAAGCGAACGCCAAATTCCCGCTCGGCACTTTTACGGCGGTGACAGGTGTGTCCGGTTCCGGAAAAAGCACGCTTGTGAATGAAATTCTGCATAAGGCGCTTGCGCAAAAGCTTCATAAAGCCAAAGCGAAACCGGGAAGCCATAAAGAAATCAAAGGCCTTGACCATCTTGATAAGGTGATCGACATCGACCAGGCGCCGATCGGCAGGACACCGAGATCAAATCCGGCAACTTACACGGGTGTGTTTGATGATATCCGCGATGTATTCGCGCAGACAAATGAAGCAAAGGTGCGCGGCTATAAAAAAGGCCGGTTCAGTTTTAATGTAAAAGGCGGGCGCTGTGAGGCCTGCCGCGGCGACGGCATCATCAAAATTGAGATGCACTTCCTTCCTGACGTGTACGTTCCGTGTGAAGTATGCCACGGCAAACGTTACAACCGGGAGACGCTGGAGGTCACATACAAAGGAAAAAGCATTTCCGACGTTCTGGATATGACGGTGGAAGATGCTCTGTCTTTCTTTGAAAATATCCCGAAAATCAAACGCAAGCTTCAAACGCTTGCTGATGTCGGACTCGGGTATGTGACGCTCGGCCAGCCGGCGACGACGCTGTCAGGGGGAGAAGCGCAGCGCGTCAAGCTCGCTTCCGAGCTGCATAAGCGTTCCACCGGCCGGACGCTGTATATTCTGGACGAACCGACGACAGGCCTCCACGTTGATGATATCGCAAGGCTTTTAGTTGTGCTTCAAAGACTCGTCGATAACGGTGATACCGTTTTGGTCATTGAACACAATCTCGATATCATTAAAACGGCGGACTACATCGTCGATCTGGGACCTGAAGGCGGAGCGGGCGGCGGCATGATCGTAGCCTCCGGGACGCCCGAAGAAGTTGTCGAAGTGAAAGAATCATATACGGGCCGCTATCTGAAACCGGTAATGGAACGCGATAAAAAACGGATGAAAACATTGCTGGCCGAAAAAGAAACGGCAGCCACGTAATAGATCAATAACAACAGCCCAAAACTCATCGGTTTTGGGCTGTTGTTGTTACAGGCTTTTTTTCTGTTGGGGAAGCTGTCTGCTTAAATGCATTAAGTCCTGCAGAATATGGGTGCTGCTGCTGTCCAGCAGCACTTTTATATATTGGATATCATGGGAAATGGGAAGAGGGGCTGCTTTGATCTGTTCCAATTCAGCCAGCATTTCGCTGTTCATTCTTTTCTGTTCGCGAATTAAATTTCGAAGACTCTCTTCCGTTACTTGGGCGTTTTCGGGATCTTTCTCCATTTGTATGTCCTCCTTGCATACGGTCAGGCTTTGTTACATATTGTAATCGGTTCGGGGAAAAGATTCTATAGTGAAATCTCTGAAACCAAAAATTACGTATAACGAAGCATGTCCTTAGCATGAAAATGAAACCCGCTCATTCGTCATACGTATGTATAAGGAAGGGTTTTTTACATCACGGCACAGGGAGTGTTTTTATTGAACCGAAATCAAGCGATTATCGCATCAATCTGTTATTTCAGCGTGTTTCTCGCGCCGCTCATTCTTCCGATTGTGGCTTATTTTGTCGTCGATGAAAAAGAGACGAAGCGGCATGCCATGCGCGCTCTGATTTCCCATATCATTCCGTTTGCGGGCTTGCTGATTGTGACCGCGGGTGTTGTCGGCGGATTGATTACGGCCCAGGGGGAGAGTATGGTGCCCGTTTTTGTTATGATAACAGGAGCAGCTGTTTATTTTCTGATCCTCATCGGAATGGTCATTTGGAATATCGTGCAGGGAATTAAGGTGTTACGCCAGGTGTAAGAAAAGTCGGAGGAGGAGTTTTGTATGAAACAGGAGAAAGAACGGATTTTAAAGCTTGTGGAAGACGGGATGCTGACGGCGCAGGAAGCACTGACGCTCATTGAAAAACTGGATCATGAATATAAAGAAAAAGAAGAGCAGATCACCGCATTATCTGCGGAGGTTCAGGAACCTGCGGAAGATTTCGAAAGCGGGGCAAAAGAAAGCCAAAAGCCGTCGCTCGGGGCGAAGCTGTTCGACTGGATTGATTCTGCCGTCAAAAAAGTGAAGGAAGCGGATCTTGATCTGAATTTCGGCCACGCACACGAAGTGCAGCATATTTTTCAATTTAAAGACAGTGAATTCTCGGCCATTGATATGCAGATCGCAAACGGCAGCGTCAATATCGTGCCGTGGGCGGATGAAGATATCAGAGCGGAGTGCCAGGCCAAAGTGTACCGGGCGGACAGTCAGGAGGCGGCGCGCACCGCATTTCTTCAGCATATTGAGTGTGAAGTGAAGGGCAATAAGTTTTTTGTCCGCACGGAAAAGAAAACGATGAAAACCAATGTTACGCTTTATGTTCCCCAGAAAGAGTACGATAAGATAAGAGTGAAGCTGTTTAACGGACCGATCAGAGGGGAACATTTACATGTAAAAGAATTCTCGGCGAAAACGACAAACGGCGTTCTGTCATTCTCTCATTTGACGGCTGAGAAAGCGTCGGCGGAAACGGCTAACGGACAAATCAAGCTGGCCGGACATCAATGCGGCGCGATTGAAGCGGAAACGATCAACGGCTTGATTGATTTGCGCGGATCGAGTGAATCCATTGACGTTCAAAGCTTTAACGGCAATATCATGCTTACCGTGACAGCGCCGCACTGCCGCTCCATCTACACGAAAACGACGACCGGAAACGTGGAGATCGCTCTGCCTGATGATTCGGCGGTGAAAGCGGAGCTCAAAAGCAATCTCGGCTCTCTCAGCCATGAGCTGATTGATGCGGAAATTTTAAAGGAAAAGAATGATACCATTCAAAAAGAACTGATGCTGGCATCAAATCAAGGCCATGATCAGCATCTCTCGATTTTCTCAGAATCGTTAACAGGAGCCATTAAGCTCAAGCATACTCAGAGGTGATTGGATGAAAAGACTTTACCGTTCAGAAAAAAACCGTAAAATCGCCGGCGTCGTCGGCGGTTTGGCGGAGTACATCAATATGGATGCGTCGCTTTTGCGCATTATAACCGTTGTATTAGCGCTTGTCACGAGCGGAATCGTGCCGATTGTATATATTATCTGGTGTTTTGTTGTACCATTAGAAGGAGATTTGAAATAAATGATCAAATGGGCAGTCAGCATTTTAGTAAATGCTTTATTATTAATCGTTATCGCGGGATATTTTGATTCCGTCCATATCAGCAGTATCGGAGCGGCTGTCATCGCCAGTGTGATTCTTTCTGTGTTAAATGTGCTGATCAAACCGATCATCGTCATATTGACATTGCCTGTCACGGTTGTGACCCTCGGCCTCTTTCTGTTTGTCATCAACGCCATTACGTTAATGATGACCGCAGCCTTGATGGGAGACAGCTTTCAGATTGACGGGTTCGGCACCGCCATTTGGGCATCCGTCGTGCTGTCCGTTTTCCACTTGCTGATCCAAAAAGGCATATTGGAGCCGCTTAGAAAAGGATAAAAAACAAGCTGTCCCGAGAGGGCAGCTTTTTTATGTGCGGTTTACATAAGCGGCAGCCTCCTGACGCAACATAATGCATAGGGAGGTAATGAGATGAAACTTGTGATGACGCTCTTTTTTCTGATTGGTTTGCTTTGTGTGAGTCCTTCTGCGGATGCGGCGCGCAAAGAATCGGCAATCCCCGTGAATCAGCAGGAATTCGGACAGCCGCCTCATTACATACCGCTTCTGGAGAATCCTCCCCAAATCGAAGTAAAGGCGGAAATGAAAAGAAACCTGTTCATACAGGCTCATGTACGGAATGCTGACTATCAAGCGTTTTCGGCGTTTCTTTTTTATAAACAAAGCAATGAGCTGGGGTTTAAGATGGTGCCGATGGAGCCCGCGCCAGGCGCAATCCGGCTGTTTACGGCCCAGGTTTCAAAACGGGATATCTGGAATGGAGAATTGGAATATTACCTCGTTTTCACTAACGGCAGACAGCGGGCGGAATCGGAGAAAAAGCGGCTGAAGCTGGACGGCTATCAAGCCGATTTGAATCATATTCCCGAGCTGATGATTACGGAGCTTGCGGTTGATACGAAAAATGAAGACGGCGCTGATGCCTATGAATTTATCGAGGTGTATAACACGACGGACAGGCCCATTCATTTTAAAGACTATCATATCCGCTACCGCTATCCGAAGGAAGGGCCGGAATCAGATATGATATGGAGGCCGAAAGAAGATACCGTCATTCCGTCAGGCGGGACTTACGTGTTTTGGCTGAGACGGGCCGCATCAGAACTGACGATAGATGATTTCAACCGCTATTACGGGACACATCTGAAGGAAGGAGAACATCTCGCCGTCATCGAAGGGACGGACGGAATGTCCAACGGCCGCCCGCGTACGGTCGTGCTGTCGGCAAATACCGGCAAGGATATCGCCTCAGCGCAATACCGGAAACACGCTTTCCGCCGGCTGACTTCTTTGCTGTACAAATATCCGCTGAACGGAACGGGAGAATTGCTGAAGATCTCCACGAGCGAGCATAAGCCGTCACCGGGCTCCGTTTTTCAGGCGCAGATTCCGCAGCAGAAAAGGGTGATCAAACCCGACAAGGAAAAACCGGTCATCGAAGACCTTACAGACAGAAAGCCCGTCCGGCCCGCTGAAAGCATTGAATTAAAGGCTGACATAAAAGACAAAAACCTTGTCAAAACAGCCGCGTTTTATTACCGGACCAATGAGAAAAAACCATTCAAACGAATTCTGGCCGAAAAAGACCGCAACGACAGCTTATACCATCACATTCTTTATTCCCCGGAACTGCTCGGCCAGGATCAGCTTGAGTATTATATCGCAGCCAGTGATGGAGAAAATGAAGCAAAAACGCCCGTCAAGATGATTGACATTGAACAGACGAGCAAATCACACGGACTCAGAATGAATGTTGAACCAGAAGATACGATATCCGGCACCTATCTGCTCAAAGCGACTTCCGACGTCAGCGCCGATAAGATCAAGCTGTGGATTGACGGCAAGCGGCAGGAGACCCGT
This sequence comes from Bacillus sp. MT(2024), assembly GCF_036362845.1. Taxonomy (NCBI): domain Bacteria; kingdom Bacillati; phylum Bacillota; class Bacilli; order Caryophanales; family Bacillaceae; genus Bacillus; species Bacillus sp. MT(2024). The sequence goes on along the minus strand of NZ_CP143632.1, from coordinate 3,415,152 downwards.
CCGGCGCTGGAAAAAGAGGTCTATTTCGCCTTCGATGCCCGGAAAACGAATCTTTATTTTCAAAACACCGTCATGATGGAAAACGAGGTGCTGCACATTTTTGACGATCCGTCTCACCGCTACAGAACGCACTCGGTTCTGCTTCCGGAACGTCTGCTGCAAAAAGGCGGCAAAACACAGAAAGTATCCATCCGTTCGGGCTCAAAGGTTTCTCCGTATGACACGGGAGAGAATCGGGATGATTTTGTCGTGAAACATGCCCGTCTGGTGCTTTCGGACGGAACGGTGATCAAAGACGGGAAGACCGATCCGTCCGAGCAGCTGTTTATCGGTGACGGCAGGCGGGCGAATCAGCAGAAGACCTTCTCATTCAGCCTGCCGGATCATTTGTTTACGTCACGGCTGCTGCCGTGGAACACGGCGAAGCTTTCGGAAGGCTATCACCATATTTTTGTCAGCGACGGTGAGGAGCAGCTGAGCCAATCTGTGCGGGTGGACAATTCGGGGCCGAAGATTGTCCCGAGTATCAAAGAAGGCGCGGCGCTGAAAGGTAATGTTGAGCTGAATGCGGACATCCGTGACAAATGGAGCAAAGTGGAAGAGGTGAAAGCGTTTTTGGACGGAGAAAGCATTACGCTCCCGCATCACACGTCATCAGCCGATCTCAAGCCCGGAAAGCATACCCTTACCATCATTGCGGCAGACCTTGCCGGAAATGAAACAACGTCCGTCCGCACCTTCCATATCAAACGGGAGGAGCCGAACCAGCCGGAGCTTGCCGGTCAAAAAATCGGCGCCCGCAAAGCAAAGCTGTCCGTCCGGGTAAAAGACCCGACGAAGGATGACATGAATGTATCATTTTATCGCGGCTTCCGTTATACCGCGCGGAATCCGGGCAGCGTGAAAGTGTATAAACACGCCTCATTAACGGAACCGCCGAGGGGCATAAAAGAAAATGAAATGCCGTTTACCCTGCCGGAAATGAACCGTATCTCGGCAAATGACGGAAAAACTGTTTCGGCGGAAAGTGTGGAGCGTTTTCCTTATCACCGGTTCGAAGTCTCCGTTGACCCGTCTATTGACGAAACGGATCTGGCCGAGGCGGTCTGGAAAGGAAGCTCTCTGCCCGGCCGAAAGGTAACCATGTATATTTGGAATTACCGGACGAGCCGCTGGCAGGAGGCGGACAGCGTCCTTGCCAAAGATAAAAAGCCGTTTACATTAAAAGCCGCCGTTTCCGCAGCGGATGTGGTGAAGAACTCAAAAATGAATGTCATCGTGCAGGATCAAATACCGGCGAAAGGCAATTACACGTTTGTCTGGATGTCGGATACACAGTATTACGCACAAGGGCACCCGCACATTTTTGACAAAATGACGGAGTGGATCAAAGAAAATAAGGAAAAGCACAATATTAAATATGTCTTTCATACCGGTGATATTGTCGATGATTCAATGGTGATGAAACAGTGGAAAAACGCCGATCACTCCATGCGGACGCTTGACAAGGCGGGAATTCCGTACGGAGTGCTTGCCGGCAATCACGACGTCGGCCATAAAGACGGCACATACCGAACCTTCGGGGATTTCTTCGGGAGCCGCCGGTTTGAACAGAACATGCATTACGGCGGATCATACAAAAATAACCGCGGGCATTATGATCTGCTGTCGGCAAGCGGGAACGATTTTATTATGATTTATATGGGCTGGGGCATTACGGAACAAGAGATTGACTGGATCAATCAAGTGCTGAAGAGGTATCCGGACCGAACCGCCATCTTATGCTTTCATGAGTACTTGCTTGTGAGCGGAAATCGAAGCCCGATCGGGGAAACGATCTATCGAAAAGTCGTCAAGCCGAATCGCAATGTGGCGATGGTATTAAGCGGCCATTACCATAATGCCATGAAAAAAACCGATGCGCTTGACGATGACGGGGATGGAAAACCGGACCGCCTCGTCCACCAAATTCTGACCGACTACCAGGACGGTCCGGAAGGGGGGCAGGGCTTTATGCGCATTATGCAATTTGATCAGGCCGCCAATCAGGTTCACATGTTCTCCTACTCGCCGTACACGGATGACATCAATTACTATGACACCGATCTGTTCGCTGATAAAGACGAATTCTCAGCAGAAATGGATTTACAGCCGAAGAGGAAAAGGGTAGCGACCGATTATTTTGAATGCAACGTCTATACGAACGAACTGCTCGGTCATAAAAAACACGTAAAAAGCGGAAAAACCGCAAATTGGGTCTGGGACGGCCTGCAGCCTGATTCCGTTTATTACTGGTATACCGTCGTGAAGGATCCGTACAACGGCAAAAAAATATCACCGCTGTGGATGTTCAAAACGGGAAATACGCCGTATCACCCGGCTCCGGATCAGTTTGATTTCAGGCATGCCTCAAACCCATAACGAAAACATACAGCCTGCTGATCGCTCAGAAGAAAATCTGACGGTCAGCAGGTTTTTTTCTGTAACATGAATGGCGGTACTAAGTGTTTTTGACTTTTTTATGTCCCTTTTCTATACTAAAATCGATTGGTTTTCGTAATATGCAGGAGGAAACATAATGAACAGTAAAACCGGGACAAAAGAAAGAATTATTCAAACCTCTGCATATCTTTTTCAGATTCAGGGATACCATGCGACTGGTTTGAATCAAATTATAAAAGAGAGCGGAGCACCCAGAGGGTCAGTGTACCATCACTTTCCAAACGGAAAAGAAGAACTCGCCATTGCGGCGATCAAATATACGGGAAGATGCGTTGAAAAGCAGATACAGAATAGTATGTCTCAATTCGCGGACCCTGTAGAAGCGATTCAGCACTTTATTCATGTAACGGCTGAACAGTTTAATGACCCTCAGAATATTGAGGGCGTGCCGGTTGGATTGCTGGCGGGTGAGACCGCTCTGATCAATGAAACGTTAAGATGCACATGTGTTGAGGTGTTCAAGAAGTGGACGGATGTGTTTGCGGCAAAATTTCTTGAACATGGGTTTGAACAAGAGGAAGCGGAGAAGCTTGGGATGACAATCAACTCGATGATTGAAGGCGCAATCATGTTTTCATTGGCTCATAAAAACAAAGAACCGCTGGTGCTGATTTCAAAGCAGGTTCCGTATATTGTCCAAAACAGAGGATAGCATTTTATTACTCTTTTCTTTATAAAAATAGATACCGGAACCCCAGCCTCTTCGTTTTGACAGAGTCATAGAGAACATTCACCGGCTTGGTTTGAAAATGGCAGATCAAAAAAACATCTCCAACCCGTAACGGTTGGAGATGTTTCATTTCACCCTGTCCATATAATGCACGAATGTGTAGCGGTCGCCTCTGTAGGCGGATTTGACGTGCTCAAAGGCAGTGCCGTCCTGCAGATAAGTGGTCCGCTTGATATAGAGGACGGGGGCACCGGGCTGGATACCGAGCAGCTCAGCTTCTTCCTCGGAAGCGGCTCCCGGTTCAAGCTCTTGTTTTGCCCGTGAGATCGGCATCTGATTGTACGCTTCAATATGCTCATACATGGATGATTGAAAATGGGAGGCATCCAATTTTCCCGCCTTGTCAAACGGGATGTACGATGCCTCAATCGCCATCGGGATATCATTTGCCAGCCGGACGCGGATGATTTTATGAAGCGTTGCCGGATAGCCGCACCCCAGGATAGAAGATAATTCTTCCGTCGCCTGAATCAGCTGGTATTCGGCAAGTCTGCTCCCCGGCTTCATGCCCCGGCTTCTCATATCTTCGGTGAAGCTTGTCAGCCCTTGAAGCGGCTGTTCCATCTTCAGTTTGCTGACGAACGTTCCCCGGCCTTTCTGTCTGTATAAAAATCCTTCATTCACCAAATTGGAAAGCGCCTGACGCACCGTCATTCGGCTGATGCCGAATTGTTCGGCGTATTCCCGCTCCGACGGAAGCAGCGCATCCGCTTTCAGCTCGCCGTTTTTGATTTGTGTTTTCAATTGTTCCATAATCTGAAAGTAAATCGGAATCGGAGATTGTTTATCAATCTGCATAGGTCAAATCCTTTCAATCGCCGCCCGCAGCCTTTTCATCAATCAAGACCGTCACATCCGGATGCGCGTGCAGGGCGGAGGCGGGGAATGCTTCGCTGACGCGCCCGTCCAGAAGCTGCTTCACCGCTTGGGCCTTGCTTTTTCCGGATGCCATGATCAGAATCCGTTTGCCGGACAAAATCGTCCCGATCCCCATTGTCAGGGCTTTTTCAGGGACTTGATCAATTGACGGAAAGTACCGCGCATTCGCCTGTCTTGTCTCTTCATTCAGCTCAACGACATGGGTTCGGGATTCAAATGGCGTCCCGGGTTCATTAAAGCCGATATGGCCGTTGTGTCCGATGCCTAAAAGCTGTATATCCGCTCCGCCGAGTGTTTGAATCAATCGGTCATAGCGCCCGCATTCGGCATCAAGATCGTCTGCCCGTCCGTCAGGGAGAAAGTGGCGGTCCTTTCGGCTGTCGATATGTGCAAAAAAATGTGTATTCATATAATAATGATAGCTGTTTTTGTCCTCGGGAGAAAGCCCGGCGTATTCATCAAGGTTGATCGTCGTGACATTCCGGAACGACAAGCCTTCTGAGCGGTGCATCCGCACAAGTTCTTTGTATACGCCTTCAGGAGTGCCTCCCGTCGCAAGGCCGAGAACGGCATCCGGCTTTTGTTTCACTGTTTCAGCGATAATCGCTGCGGCTTTTTCACTTAATTCTTCATAATGTCTGCATGTGATAACATTCATGTCCAATCAGCCTCCCTTGAGATATATGCGGTGTTTCCGCGGCAAATCGTGGCCAGCACGCCGCACTGTCCGTCCGTCAGAACAACGTCGGCGTCTTTTCCTTCGGCGATGCTTCCTTTACGGTCGAATATGCCGAGGCGGCGGGCCGCATTTGCCGATGTCATATTTGCTATATCCGGCCATGAGCAGTTTGTAAACCTGCGCATGAGCGCCGCGCCTTCATTCATTTTTAAAATGGAACCGGCCAGCGTTCCGTCAGAGAGGAGCGCCGTGTCCCCGCGAACGGTGACTTTTTGCCCGCCGAATTCGTATTCTCCGTCCTTAAGCCCTTTTGCCCGCATGGAGTCTGTAATCATGATCAGGTTTTGGCTTCCTTTCGCCAAATAAGCAAGCTTTACAGCCAGAGGATGAGAATGAATGCCGTCAGTGATCAGCTCCGCCGTGATGCGGCCGCAGGCGAGAGCCGTGCCGATGCCCCCCGGCTCACGGTGATGAAAGGAGCTCATGGCGTTAAAGAGGTGCGTCATATGCACCGCCCCGGCATCAGCCGCTTTTTGTAAAAGCTCGGCTCCTGCGTCTGTGTGTCCCATTGACGGGATGATGTTTTGGTCTTTTAAATAACGGATCAGGCTGAAATCAGGATCTTCTTCGGGCGCGAGCGTCACGATTTTGATCAGCCCTCCCGAGAGCCGCTCCCATTTCTGAAAGAGCCCGGCATCGGCCGGCGTAATCCATTGTTTCGGCTGTGCTCCCGCCTTTTTCGGAGAGACAAACGGTCCTTCTAAATGAATGCCGATCAACTCAGCGCCTTTTTGGGTCTGCGGTGAGGAAGACGCCCATTTTTTGGCGTTGATGAGCGCTTTTTCAATGTTTTCGTGCTGCTGTGTGATCGTTGTCGCTAAAAAAGCGGTTGTTCCTTCTTCGGGCAGCCGGGCGGACAGTATATCAAGAGCCGCAACATCGGCATCCATCGTATCCGCACCGTATCCGCCGTGAATATGGATATCAATCATTCCGGGAAGCGCATACGAGCCCTCGGGCGCCTTCCATTCCTTCTCATACGTTTCTTGCGGCCTTGTTTTTCCCGCGTAAGAAATGATGCCGTCCTTTATACCGAGAAAACCGTTTCGGATGATTTCTTTTTCTGTTACGATGTCCGCACCGCTGATTAACAAGCTTTCAGCCACTTTAAAACACGCCTTTCTGGTTAGTTGTTAGTTTTATTTTACTCCTTTTCAGACTAGTTATCTAGACCAGTCATGCCGGAATTGTATAAATCTGTTTTGGTTCAGACGGTAAAGTGATAAAATATAACTGTTCAAAGCACGGAACATCCCAGAACAGGAGGAACATATCTTGGCAAAGGTTCGGACCAAAGACGTAATGGAACAGTTCCATTTAGAATTGATCAGCGGAGAAGAAGGGATTAACCGCCCGATTACGATGAGTGATTTATCACGGCCCGGTATTGAAATCGCCGGTTATTTTACATATTACCCGAGAGAACGGGTGCAGCTTTTAGGAAAAACGGAGCTGTCATTTTTCGATCAGCTTCCCGAGGAAGATAAGAAACAGCGGATGAAATCGCTGTGCACCGATGTGACGCCGGCTATCATACTTTCCAGAGATATGCCGATCCCGCCGGAGCTTGTAGAAGCTTCCGAGCAAAACGGCGTGCCTGTGCTCAGATCCCCTCTGAAAACAACCAGGCTGTCAAGCAGGCTGACGAATTTTCTTGAAAGCCGTCTCGCGCCGACAACGGCCATTCACGGCGTGCTTGTGGATATATACGGCGTCGGCGTGCTCATTACGGGAAAAAGCGGCGTCGGTAAAAGTGAAACGGCGCTGGAGCTTGTCAAACGAGGTCATCGTCTTGTCGCGGATGACTGCGTTGAAATCCGGCAGGAGGATCAGGATACCCTTGTCGGGAACGCGCCTGATCTGATTGAGCATCTGCTCGAAATCAGGGGGCTCGGCATTATAAATGTCATGACGTTGTTCGGGGCGGGCGCCGTCAGAAGCAATAAAAGAATTACAATCGTCATGGACCTTGAGCTTTGGGAGCAAGGGAAACAATACGACCGTCTCGGACTTGAAGAAGAAAAAATGAAAATCATTGATACGGAAATTACAAAACTGACCATTCCCGTCCGCCCGGGGCGGAATCTCGCCGTTATTATCGAAGTTGCGGCGATGAACTTCAGATTGAAGCGGATGGGCTTGAATGCTGCCGAGCAATTCACGAATAAGCTGGCGGATGTCATTGAGGACGGCGAACAAGACGAATAGGAGTTGGCAATAATATGAATGAAGCAGGAACACCGATCAATCCGATTGCCTTGCAGCTCGGGCCTTTATCCGTGCACTGGTACGGAATCCTTATCGGCGCGGGCGCGTTATTAGGGCTTTGGATGGCCATGAGGGAGAGTGAAAAGCGGGGGCTGAAAAAGGACATTTTTATTGATCTTGTTCTTTTCGCCATCCCGATCGCAATCATTTGCGCAAGGGCATATTATGTGCTTTTCGAGTGGAGCTATTACTCGGAACACCCCGGGGTAATCATTAAAACTTGGAAAGGCGGCATTGCGATTCACGGCGGATTAATCGGCGCGATCGCAACGGGAATTGTCTTTTCAAAAGTAAGAGGCATCTCATTCTGGAAGCTGGCGGATATTGCCGCGCCGAGTATTCTGCTCGGCCAGGCCATCGGACGCTGGGGGAACTTTATCAACCAGGAGGCTCACGGTGGAGCGGTCAGCCGGTCATTTTTGGAAAGTCTGCATCTTCCGGATTTCATCATTAATCAGATGTACATAGACGGACAATATTATCACCCGACGTTTTTGTATGAATCGCTGTGGAGTTTTGCGGGCGTCGTGATTCTGCTTCTGCTCCGCCGCGTGAACCTGCGCAGGGGCAATCTGTTTTTGACGTATGTGATCTGGTATTCAATCGGCAGATACTTTATTGAGGGAATGCGGACGGACAGCCTGATGCTTACGAGCCAGCTTCGGATCGCGCAGGTCATTTCCATTGTGCTGATTGTACTTGCGATTATTTTAATGATTTTCAGACGCATGAAGGGGTATGCCGATAAGCGGTATGCTGACACGGACTGACGACTGAAATCGGAAAGGACATAAGATGACTGATAAACGTGTAACCGCCATTTTATTCGATCTCGACGGCACGCTGATTGACACGAATGAACTGATTATCGCTTCTTACCTTCATACGCTTGATCATTATTGCCCGGGGCAGTTCAAAAGGGAAGATGTGCTCCCGTTTATCGGCCCGCCTCTGTACGAAACGTTTTCAGGCATTAATGCCGAAAAGTGCGATGACATGATCAGCATGTACAGAGCATTCAACCATGAAAAGCACGATGAGCTCGTCACGGAGTACGAAACGGTTTATGAAACGCTTGATGAATTGAAAAAAGCGGGCTATCAGCTCGGTATTGTCACCACAAAGCTGAGGGATACAGTCAATATGGGATTGAAGCTGACAGGCATCGGGGCGTTTTTCGATACTGTCGTCACGCTTGATGATGTAAAGCACCCGAAGCCTGACCCCGAGCCTGTGCGGCTTGCGCTCAGCCGGGTTGGGTGCGATCCGTCGGAAGCCATAATGGTCGGTGACAATTATCACGATGTCATGGCGGGAAAAAACGCCGGCACGAAAACAGCCGGCGTCGCGTGGACGATTAAAGGCGCACAGGCGCTTTCCGCCTATGAACCCGATTATATGCTCGAGAAAATGAGTGATTTATTGCACATCACCGGAGTGAAGTAACCCGTGAGAAAAACAGACCGCCATCCGGTTTCAGGTGCAAATTCATTGTGGCATGTTTATCAGACGGTTCCCTTTCTGAAGGTGATGAAAAATTTCATCATCATTCAGATCGCAAGGTATACGCCGTTTTTAAGCGTGAAAAACTGGCTGTACCGAACCTTTTTGAAAATGAATGTCGGAAAACAGACGTCATTCGCGCTGATGGTGATGCCGGATATCATGTTTCCCGAAAAAATCACTGTCGGAAAAAACAGCATTATCGGCTACAATACGACGATTTTGGCTCATGAATATTTAATACATGAGTACCGGACCGGTTTTGTCACAATCGGTGACGAGGTGATGATCGGGGCAAACACAACGATTCTGCCCGGCGTCACCATCGGGAGCGGAGCCGTTGTATCAGCCGGCACGCTGGTGCACAAAGATGTCCCCGCCGGGGCGTTTGTCGGAGGAAACCCGATGAAGCTGATCTATACGCACGAAGAAATGAAAAAACGAATGGAAAACCCCGCAGATTAACGTCAGCGGGGTTTTTTTTATGACTTGATCACAATGGCCTGGCTGCCCATCTGCTTCCAGGCTTTTTCAAAGTCAGACCGGTCTGTTTTTCTGTTTTTATAGCCGTAAGGATCATTAACGTATACATAATCGTGATCATAACCGGTTACGGCTACGCTATGCATGCTGAACGTAATGTCGATCTTTCCGTTCGGCGTATCCCAAGTCTGCATATGATCAACCGGCTTAAAGGATGTGGTGGTAATCACCCAGACCGGCCGCCCTTTTTCAAGCTGGCGGTACACTGAAGAAATGTCTTTTCCCGTAAGATCGTATACTTTGTTTCCCGCATATTCTTTGGCAAGTTTATCAATCGGCTCATGATAAACGCCTAAACCCGGGCCGTTTTCCATATCTCCGGCAAATCCTTCATTCGGATCTCCCTTCAGCCCGCTGCTGTATGTGAGCGGAACTTTATTGATTTTATCCGCCAATGTATTTTTTGACACATGATGTCCGGCATTGTTCAAAATCATGGCAAGGCTGGTCACCTCACAGCCATTGTACAGTCTGGGAGAATCCATCTGCCTGTACAGAACGACATTCAGCGGTGACGCGCTCCCTTTTAACGGTGTTTTCTCATCAGGCTCGTCGGACTGCTGATTGAAAAAATTTAAATGAATATCGTTTGTATAGATGTTATATCCCAGATAGACAAGGACGGCTGTCAGAATCAGCACACATAATGTTCCAAGCGTCTTCATTATCAATTATTCTCCCTTGTTTCTGATGAAGCTGTTCTATGTATTATAGCACTTCTGCTCAATATGATTCGATTGTTCCGATATGTTTACAGGTTTGTTCATTCTTTAGCCATGTTTATGGAAAAGAATAGGCGGACATTGGGCGTTGCAATCCATTCTTTTATCTGCTAACATATTATCATATTAGCGAACTAAAGGATTCGGAATTTTCCTTCAGACAAAGCGGAGGTGTAAAAGGCAAATGTTTATGTTTGAGAAACCGCATGGCATGAGAGATACGCTGCCCGGTTTATACGAAGCAAAGAAAAAAGTCCGTTCCACACTGACGGATTTAATTGATAAATGGGGTTATCAGTTTATGGAGACGCCGACCCTTGAATTTTATGAAACAGTAGGCGTCCAGTCAGCCATTGAAGAACAGCAGTTGTTTAAGCTTCTCGATCAGGACGGAAAAACGCTTGTGCTTCGGCCTGACATGACCGGACCGATTGCCAGGGTGGCGGCATCTAAGCTGCACAAACACAATCATCCGCTCAGAGCGGGGTACGCGGCAAGCGTCTATCGCGCTCAGGAGCGGGAAGGCGGACGTCCGGCCGAATTCGAACAGGTCGGCGCGGAGCTGATCGGCGACGGATCAACAAGCGCGGACGCCGAGGTGATTGCGCTGGCGGCCGGCGCTTTGAAAAACGCGGGATTGCACCGGTTTAAAATCGCGATCGGCCATGCCGGACTCGCTGATGAGCTGTTTGTCGAGGTTTTGGGCAATGCCGAGCGGGCGGATGTTCTGCGGCGCTTTCTCTTTGAAAAGAATTACGTGGGATACAGGGAACATGTCAAATCGCTTCCGCTTTCTTCAATAGACAAAAGCCGGCTGCTCGCACTTTTGGAATTGCGAGGCGGGAAAGAGATTTGCGCGAAGGCGGAGGAGATCATCGGAATCTCCGGACAAAGCTTAATTCAGGAGCTGGAAGACCTGTGGGACATTCTTGAGGATTACGGGTGTGCCGAGCATATTCGCCTTGATCTGAATATGGTAAGCCATATGAGTTATTACACGGGAATTTTATTCGAAGTGTACGCGGCAAATGTCGGTTTCGTCATCGGAAGCGGCGGACGCTATAACAATCTCCTCGGCCATTTCGGCAGTCCCGCTCCCGCCACGGGCTTCGGGCTCCGTATCGACAGGCTGATTGAAGCGCTCGGCATTCAGGAAGAAACAAGTGAAGCGGACGCCGTGATTTTCAGCAAGGAGCAGCGGGCCCAGGCGATTTTATTCGCGGAGGAAGAAAGGGCGAGAGGCAGAAAAGTCGTCCTGCAGGATCTGGCGGGCATTGAAAATATCGATCATATGACAAAATCATTCGCAAACGTCACATACTTTATCGGTGCCAGAAAGGAAGAGAGGAATGGGTAAGGTACTCACAATGGCAATGCCAAAAGGACGAATATTCGAAGAAGCGGCCGGGTTGCTGCGGCAGGCCGGATACAGGCTGCCCGAGGAGTTTGAAGAATCGAGAAAACTGATCATTGACGTTCCTGAAGAAAATCTCCGCTTTATTCTGGCAAAGCCGATGGATGTTACGACTTATGTCGAGCATGGCGTCGCTGATGCCGGTATTGCCGGAAAGGATGTCATGCTTGAGGAAGAGCGTGACGTGTATGAGGTGCTCGATCTGAAAATCAGCAAATGCCATCTCGCCGTTGCGGGGCTTCCCGGGGCGGATTGGAACGGAGTCGCACCGAGGATTGCGACGAAATATCCGAATGTTGCGTCGAGTTATTTCAGAGAGCAGGGCGAGCAGGTGGAAATCATTAAGCTGAACGGCTCCATTGAGCTGGCGCCTTTAATCGGGCTTGCTGACAGAATCGTAGATATCGTATCAACCGGGCGGACATTAAAGGAAAACGGTCTCGTTGAATCAGAACATATTTGTGACATCACATCGCGTTTTATCGTCAATCCGGTCAGCTACCGCATGAAGGATGATGTAATCGACGAAATGGCGGCCAGGCTGGCACGGGTTGTGGAAGGAGAAACGGCAAAATGAAAATAACCGCAGTAAAAAGTAGCGAGCGGTTCTCACTGAAGCGTTCCATCGACAGCGGAACCGAAGAGCAGCGGAAAACCGTCAGGGGGATTATTGAAGACGTCAGACAAAACGGTGACAAAGCCGTTTTGGCCTATACAAAAACATTTGACGGCATCAGCCTGAACCGGATGGCCGTGAGCGCAGAGGAAATCACCGAGGCGTACCGTCTGCTTGATGATCAGCTGCTGGAAGTGATCAGGCAGGCGATTGCCAATATTAAAGAATATCACGAGCGCCAGCTGCAATCCTCTTGGTTTTACCATCGCAAAGACGGCTCGATGCTCGGACAGAAAATAACGGCGCTCGATTCCGCGGGCGTATACGTGCCGGGCGGGACGGCCGCTTATCCGTCTTCCGTTTTAATGAATGTCATCCCCGCTCTCGCTGCGGGAGTGGAACGGATCGTTCTCGTCAGTCCTCCGGGAAAAGACGGCCGCCTTTCGCCGGGCGTTCTGGCGGCGGCCTCTGAGCTCGGCATAAAAGAAATTTACAAAGCGGGAGGCGCGCAGGCGATTGCCGCGCTCGCTTACGGAACGGAAACGATACAGCCTGTTGATAAGATCACGGGCCCCGGAAATATATTTGTAGCACTCGCGAAGCGCGAAGTCTTCGGCGTTGTGGATATTGACATGATTGCCGGGCCAAGTGAAATCGTGGTCCTGGCAGACGATACGGCGGTGCCCGAAGAAGTCGCCGCTGACCTGCTTTCACAGGCCGAACACGATATGCTCAGTTCAAGCGTGCTTGTCACCGATTCACAGAAGCTTGCCGAAGCCGTATCAGATGAGGTGAATAAACAGCTTCAGACCCTGCCGCGCAAAGAAATCGCCGAAGCGTCGATCAGGGATCACGGCCGCATTTATATCGCGGAATCGATGGAAGATGCGGTGGACACGGTGAATGCGCTGGCGCCCGAGCATTTAGAAATCATGACGCATTCGCCGGAGGCTTTGCTTGGAAGCATCAGACACGCGGGGGCGATTTTCTTAGGACGATACAGCGCTGAACCGGTCGGCGATTATTTTGCCGGACCGAATCACGTTTTGCCGACAAACGGAACGGCGCGGTTTTCAAGCCCGCTGAATGTAACAGACTTTCAAAAGAAATCGAGCATCATCTCTTACAGCCGGAAGGCATTTGAAACGCACGCGGACAGCATTGCCGCCTTTGCGAGACTGGAAGGGCTTGAAGCGCACGCAAGATCGATTGAAGCGAGAAACGGAGGAATGACCGATGAGAAAAGCGGAACGCGCCAGAACAACAAATGAGACGGATATTAAGCTGGCTTTCGAAATAGACGGAGAAGGAAAAGCCGACATCAGCACGGATGTGCCGTTTATGACTCATATGCTTGATTTGTTCACAAAGCACGGGCAATTCAATTTAACGGTTGACGCAAAAGGCGATACGGAGATAGATGATCACCATACGACTGAAGATATCGGCATCTGTTTAGGGCAGGCTTTTTTGGAGGCGCTCGGTGATAAAAAAGGGATCAAACGGTACGGATCAGCGCTTGTGCCGATGGACGAAGCGCTCGCCCAAGTCGCCGTAGACCTGAGCAACCGGCCGCACCTTGAGATGCGCGCTGCATTTCCGCAAGCGAAAGTCGGAACGTTTGATACCGAGCTGGTACATGAATTCCTATGGAAACTGGCGCTCGAAGCGAGAATGAATCTGCACGTCATCGTTCATTACGGCACGAATACCCATCATATGATAGAAGCCGTGTTTAAGGCGCTTGGCAGAGCGCTTGATGAAGCGTCATCCATTGATCCGCGCGTCAAGGGTGTGCCGTCTACGAAAGGAATGCTGTAAATGATCGGTGTAATTGATTACGGTATGGGCAATTTATTCAGCGTGTCGAAAGCGCTGGAACGCGTCCGGGTCCCGTATGTCGTATCAGACCGGCCGGAAGAGCTTGAAAAAGCGGATGCTTTTATTCTTCCAGGTGTCGGATCATTCAGTGACGCCATGGACAATTTACGCAGCACGAAGCTTGATCAATTCATACACCGTATGGTTGACGAGGGTAAGCTGCTCCTCGGCATCTGCCTCGGCATGCAGCTCATTTTCGAAGAAAGCACCGAAAACGGCTCTGCAAAAGGACTTGGTTTATTAGCCGGAAAAGCTGTGAGACTCAAAGACAGAGATGCCGAAGGAAACAAGCTGAAGGTGCCGCATATGGGCTGGAACCGGCTGACGTTTCACCAAACGTCTCCTTTGCTTTCGGAAGCGGAAGAAGGATTCGTTTACTTTGTCCATTCCTATTATATAGACGGGCTGGAAGACGGCGATCTTCTGGCAAGCGCTGAGTACGGCGTTCGTGTTCCGGCAGTCGTCGGGAAACGCAATGTCTTCGGTGCACAGTTTCACCCGGAAAAAAGCGGTACGGCCGGAATGGCGATCTTAACGCAATTTACAAAAATGGCAGCGGAACAGAAGGTGAAGAAATGAACGCTTTTACATTATATCCGGCAATCGATATGAGAAACGGCAAATGCGTCCGCCTCATCCAAGGCGATTACGGCAAGGAAACGATATACGGTGACTCTCCTTTAGACATGGCGGCGCAATTTGCACAAGAAGGCGCTGAATGGATTCATCTCGTGGATCTTGACGGCGCGAAAGCAGGCAGGAAAGTAAACGACAGGCATGTTCTTGACATTGCGCGGCAGCTTGATGTCAAAGTCGAGATCGGCGGCGGGATCCGTTCTGAAGCGGATGTGTACGGTTATTTATCACAAGGCGTTGATCGCGTCATTCTCGGCAGCTCGGCCGTATCCGATCCGGCATTTGTGAAGAGCATGCTGAAACAATACGGCGGCAAAATCGCGATCGGCCTTGATGCAAGAAACGGATATGTCTCGACGGAAGGCTGGCTGGAAACATCTTCGGTAAGGGCGGCCGATCTGGGCCGTGAATTGGCGGCCGAAGGAGCGGAAACCTTCATTTTCACGGATATTGCAACTGACGGCATGCTGTCAGGCCCGAACATCGAAAGCACCGTTCAGCTCGCAAAAGCAACGGGAAAAGACGTCATCGCTTCGGGCGGAGTCAGCTCAGTCGCCGACCTCAAAGCACTGGCCCGCTTCAAAGACGCAGGCGTATCGGGAGCGATTATCGGAAAAGCGCTGTATACCAAACATTTTTCATTGGCTGAAGCGCTCAGCGGGGTGAAGGACGCATGATCACGAAACGAATCATTCCGTGTCTCGATGTGAAAGAAGGACGCGTCGTCAAGGGCATACAATTTCTCGGGCTGAAAGATGCGGGCGATCCTGTCGAGCTGGCCGAAGCCTACGACAGGGAGGGCGCTGACGAACTTGTTTTTCTCGACATTTCCGCCTCTCACGAAGGCCGCAAGACGATGACAGACGTCGTAGAACAAGTTGCGGCAAAACTGGCGATTCCGTTTACGGTCGGCGGCGGAATCAATCAATTAAGCGATATGAAACGAATGCTTCGCGCCGGCGCTGATAAAGTATCCGTTAATACAGCGGCCGTTCTCCGACCCGAGCTGATTACGGAAGGAGCTGAGTTTTTCGGCTCGCAATGCATCGTAGCGGCGATTGACGCAAAGTATGACGAAGATTCGGATTGCTATAAAGTGTACACACACGGCGGCAGAAAGAAAACCGAGTGGGAAGTCACGGCCTGGGCAAAAGAAGCCGTCAGCCGGGGAGCGGGTGAAATCCTGCTGACAAGCATGGACGCAGACGGTGAGAAAACAGGCTTTAATCATACGCTCACACAGCTTGTCTCACGTGCCGTCCCGGTGCCCGTCATTGCGTCAGGGGGAGCCGGCAGCGCGCGCCATATGCTTGAAGCCTTCACAGTCGGTGAAGCGGACGCCGCGCTTGCAGCTTCCATTTTCCATTACAAAGAGACATCTATAAAAGAAGTGAAAGATTATATGAAGAAACACGGGGTGAATGTGAGATGAAACAGGCAGATGAACTGCGGTTTGACGAGGCCGGACTGATACCCGCCATCGTACAGGATGCGGCAAGCAAAGAAGTGCTGACACTGGCTTATATGAACCGAGAATCCTACGAAAAAACGATAGAAACGAAAGAAACCTGGTTTTACAGCCGTTCACGCAGAGAGCTGTGGCATAAAGGAGCGACATCGGGGAATACCCAAAAGGTGATAGCCATCCGTTATGATTGCGATCAAGATGCCCTCGTCGTGCTTGCGGAGCCCTCAGGACCCGCATGCCATAAGGGAAGCTACAGCTGCTTTTCCACGGAAAAAGCAGACGCGCAGGATCGTTTCGGCATCTTGAATGAACTGGAAAGCGTAATCGCCAAACGGCAGGCGGAGATGCCTGACGGAGCCTACACAACGTATCTGTTTCGGGAAGGCGTCGATAAAATCCTCAAAAAAGTCGGAGAGGAAGCCGCAGAGGTTATTATCGCCGCGAAAAACCGCGACCATGAAGAATTAAAATGGGAAGCGGCAGATTTGCTGTATCATTTGCTCGTTCTTCTGCGTGAGCAGTCGCTTCCTTTGGATGACGTGCTTGATGTCCTTGCGAAACGCCATTCAGCATCTGGGTAAAACAAACCTCACGGAGAGATCCGTGAGGTTTTTATTCTGTCAAACTTAAACATTCAATAAAATATTCCTTATTTCCGCAACCGGAGGCAGATGAATTTGATAATATTGACTAATAGAGTTTATTTTGGTTTTTATCAAAAATATACGTTTTGTTCATATTCCGTTCATGCACATCCGTTATAGTATAAACAGTGATATAGGAGGAAAACATATGCCGAATAAACAACCAAAACCTAAAGGGAAATTCAGCTCATTCTTTTCATTAGTCAAAAAAACAAAACCATCATACGGTATGCTGGCATTCGCGCTGTCTCTCAGTATTGTGACAACGCTCGTCAGCCTGCTGATTCCGCTGTTGACAAAGCAGCTCGTTGACGGCTTTTCCATGTCGTCGCTGTCAGGCGTGCAAATCGGAATCATCGCAGCCGTGTTTATCGTACAGGCCGCATTAAGCGCCTACGCCACCTACGCCCTGAACTACAGCGGCCAGAAAATCATCTCGGGACTGCGTGATTTGTTGTGGCAGAAATTAATTAAACTGCCCGTCTCTTATTTTGACAAAAACGCCACGGGAGAAACGATCAGCCGTGTCACCAATGACACAATGGTGGTAAAAGAGCTGATCACAAACAATATCAGCGGATTTATTACCGGAATCATTTCCGTTATCGGGTCACTGACGATCTTATTTTTCATGAACTGGAAGCTCACATTGCTCGTGCTGATCGTCGTGCCGCTGGCTGCGGTGATTTTAGTGCCGATCGGCCGGAAAATGTTTAAAATTTCTCGGGAAACACAGGATGAAACGGCGAGATTCACCGGATTATTAAACCACATCCTCCCGGAAATCAGGCTTGTAAAAGCGTCAAACGCTGAAGAAGCGGAATACGGACGCGGAAAAGCAGGCATCATGGCGCTCTTTAAACTCGGGCTGCGTGAAGCGAAGGTGCAGTCGCTCGTAGGCCCGCTTATTACACTTGTATTAATGGCGGCGCTGGTCGCTGTCATCGGGTACGGCGGGATGCAGGTGTCATCCGGTGAATTGACAGCCGGCGCACTCGTTGCCTTTATCCTGTATTTGTTTCAAATCATTATGCCGATGGGCCAGATCACTTCATTTTTCACACAGCTTCAAAAATCCGTCGGCGCAACGGAACGGATGATTCATATTCTTGCAGAAAAAGAAGAAGATATCCAAACCGGAAAAGCCATTGAAAACGCAGATCAGCCGATTAAGCTCGAACAAGTCTCATTCGGCTACAAAACAGATCAAACCATCTTAAAAGACATTACGGCTACGATTGAGGCCGGCAAAGTCACCGCGATCGTCGGACCGAGCGGCGGCGGAAAAACAACGTTATTTAAGCTGCTTGAACGATTCTACAATCCGACTGCGGGCAGCATCCTGCTCGGAAATGAACCGATTGATGCATATTCCCTTGAGTCATGGCGGGAGCATATCGGCTACGTGTCGCAAGAAAGCCCGTTAATGTCAGGCACCATCCGCGACAATATCTGCTACGGATTAAAACGCGAGGTGACTGATGAGGAACTGAGGCAAGCGGCTGACATGGCCTACGCCCTGCAATTTATTGAAGACTTACCGAAGAAATTTGAAACAGAGGTCGGTGAGCGGGGAATTATGCTGTCAGGCGGACAGCGGCAGCGCATCGCCATTGCCAGAGCGCTCCTTCGCAACCCGAGCATTCTGATGCTTGATGAAGCGACATCAAGTCTGGACAGCCAATCTGAAAAATGGGTGCAGCAGGCGCTGGAAGTTCTAATGGAAGGCCGCACCACGATTGTGATCGCCCATCGTTTATCCACGGTTGTGGATGCAGATCAGCTTCTCTTTGTCGAACAGGGTGAAATCACCGGACGGGGCACACACCATGAATTAATGGCATCCCATTCGCTATACCGCGATTTTGCGGAGCAGCAGCTGAAGCTGAATGCCGACTTAGAAAACAAAGCTGTGTAAAGCAAGACTTTATGAATAGAAAGCAGCTGAAAAAGCTGCTTTTTATTTTGCAGCCGGAATCCTATTCATTGGAAGCGGGGGTGAATTATGAAAAAACGCACAAAGATTTTTTATTGTCACGCGGCCTTACTGCTCGTATTCATGACTGCCGGGTGTACGGACGGTAACGATGAAGAGCCGAGCCATTCTTCAAGTCCGGCCGGAGAAAGCAGCGGCATCAACAAGGCTGAAACAGCATCAGCGGCAGAAAAAAAAGAACCCGTAATCAAAGATTCACATCACATCTCTGCGGACAAAAGCGAACCGAACAACATGTCGGCAAATTATTCTCCTCTGCAAATTGAATATGCCCGCATCTGGCTGCAGCTTGGGGAAAATCAGCAGATAGATGAATTGAACGTTCGCCGCATTCCGGCCGGAGCACTCGTCAATCCTGACGATCATACGAGCGCCCGCTATCCGGAAGATGTTACGCAGTTAGCAGGCTCCCGGTTAGTCGATGGGTCAGTCACTTACAGCAGCAATGGTGACGGCACCATTCAGGTATACAATGTTCCTTTGCGCTGGGAGTCTCGTGAAGATACTGATCAAGGCGAAATGAAAGAAGTGACGGAGGAAATGATCCGCCATACAAAAAAAGTGTCTGTCGATACAGGAGACAATGAAAAAATAAGACGGTTAATAGACATCATGTCGATTCATTAAAAGAAGACAGGCAAAAAAGCAGAAGGAGGGATTTTCATGGCTGTCATATTGGTTGCGGATGACGACCGCCATATCCGTGAGCTTGTCCGCCTCATGATGGAGCAGAGCGGCTTTGACGTCGCAGAAGCGGAAGACGGGGAAGCGGCGGTGCGGCTGATCGAATCAGCACCTATTGACCTCATCATACTGGATGTGATGATGCCGAAAATGGACGGGTTTGAAGTCAGTGAAGCCGTCCGCAGCTTTACGGACATTCCGATTTTGATGCTGACGGCAAAAGGCGAAACGCTGGACAAAGTGCAAGGTTTTACTTCCGGAGCGGATGATTATCTCGTCAAACCGTTTGAGCCGCTTGAGCTGGAAGCAAGGGTCAAAGCATTGCTGAAACGGTACCGGATCACCGCTGAAAAACTGCTGACCATCGGAAATGTCACATTAGATAAGCAATCCCGCACCGTAACGCGCGGCGGCGGAGCGGGATTGACGCTGCCCCGGCGTGAATTTGAGCTTTTATTTAAGCTCGCCGGTTATCCGAATAAGACGTTTTCAAGAGAACAATTAATAGAAGATATTTGGGGCTTTGATTATGAAGGTGACGAGCGGACGGTTGATGTGCATGTTAAAAGGCTGAGGGAACGGTTTCCGGAAAAGGACTATCCGTTTGCCATCCATACGGTGCGGGGGCTCGGGTATCGGTTTGTGGTGACAGAATGAAACGGATCTTCAGAACGGCTGGAAAAATCATCATCCTTCTCACCGTCACCGCATTCTTATGGCTGGCGGCTCACCTGATCGTTCAGGGATTCGGTCTCATATGGCCGGTTTTGCTTGTGCCGTACGCCGAGCAGATTCTGACGCTCTGGCTTGTTTTCGGCCTGCTGTTTGTAACGATGTTTATTTTTTCGAAGTCAGCACGTGAAAGACATCATGCGATCTGGGATTCGCTGACCGCCACGATCAAGCAAATGTCCAGCGGCAACTTCACCGCGGCCGCCTCCAGGAAAATGGAGAAGATTGAACGGGACCACCCCGTGACGAAATTGGCTGATGAACTGTCGACACTCGCCGCGGAACTGAGTGAAATGGAAAAGCTGAAACAAGAATTTATTTCGAACGTTTCCCATGAAATCCAAACTCCGCTTACTTCATTAAAGGGCTACGCGCATCTTCTGAAAAAACCGGATTTATCATATGAGGAGCGGGGGCGCTACTTACACATCATCGAGACAGAAACAGAACGATTATCAAAAATCAGTGAAAATCTGCTGAAGCTCACTGCGCTTGAACGCCAAACCGAACCGATACAAAAAAAACCGTTCCGCATTGACAAACAGCTGCGGCGCACCATATTGACCTGTGAGCCTGAATGGTCCGCCAAACAGATTGAGTTTCTCATTGATTTACAGGAGTCGTATGTGTACGGAGATGAAGCGCTGCTCAGCCAAGTATGGATGAATCTGATTCACAATGCCGTAAAATTTACCGGTGAAGGCGGCCGCATTTCCGTTAAAATTGTTGATCTGCCGGGAGCGGCGGCTGTCGAAATCGCCGACGACGGAATCGGAATGGAGCCTGAACAGGCGGAGCGTGTATTTGAACGGTTTTATAAAGCGGACAAGGCGAGAAACGCAGGGGGAAGCGGGCTCGGCCTGTCCATCGCCCAAAAAATCGCAGAGCTGCACGGCGGTTCGATAGAGGTTGAGAGCAAGCGCGGCGAAGGAGCCCTTTTCCGCGTCATTCTTCCAGCCGAGCCTCGTGAAAAAAACAGCTAAAATCTGGTCGAACCAGCCAGTAAAAAACGAAGCCGATCCTGTCTTTTGAACTATTGAGGCGAAACCGTTTTATGGTATACTACTGACGGTAATACGTATAAAACGGAGGATATTTGTGGGAAAACACACTTCTGAACAGAAAAAGCACGCGCAAATTGTCCAGCTGCTTCAGGATGGACAATATTTTTTTCATAAAGGCTTAAAAGCATATAAAGAGCGGAATTTAAAACGGGCCAGCAAACTGATTCAGCGGGCCGTCCACCTCGAGCCGAATGATTCCGAAATGCTGTCCCGGCTGGCCGTCATTTATTCTGAAATGGGCCACTACCAGCAGTCAAATGAGCTGTTCGACTTTATTTTGGTGAACCTGAAAGAAGAAATGCCCGAGTGTCATTATTTTAAAGCGAATAATTTCGCGCATTTGGGGCTCTTTCAGGAAGCATACAAAGAAGCGGCGGCTTATTCAGATGCCGATCCGGACGGGGAATTCAGCGAAGAGATTGAAAATCTGATGGAGCTTTTGGATTTCGGCGAAGCGGGTGAAAACGAATCGCTCTATGACCAGGATGAGCTGCTGATCAGGCAGGACCGGGCAAAAATGCTTCTTGAGAGCGGCCAGCTTCATGAAGCGGTTGTCATGCTTGAAGAGATTACGGCCGATTACCCCGAGCTTTGGTCTGCATACAACAACCTGGCGCTCGCTTACTTTTACTCAGGCAATGTTACAAAAGCGAAACAGACGGTATTCGAAGTGCTTGAGAAAAATGAAGGCAATCTCCATGCCCTGTGCAACCTCCTTGTATTTTGCTATTACGAGAGGGAAGATGTAAAAGTCGGAGAACTGAGCGGAAAACTCGCCAACGTGTATCCGATTTTATTCGAACAGCGCTATAAGCTGGGGGCGACGCTTGCGCTTGTCGGCAGACATGATCTCGGTTATAAATGGCTCCGTTCTCTTTACAAAAGCGGGTTCGAAGGCGACGAAACGTTTTATTACTGGCTTGCCGCCTCAGCTTACGGGACAGGCCGCACAGAATTTGCAGAAACCATTTGGAAAAAGGCCGAAGCCGAATTTCCCGAATCAGACCGGCCCGCGCCTTGGGCGGAGCGGCAGGAACCGCTGCCTGCTTCACTTGAACAGCGGCTTGCCGCCTATTATATCAGCAGCGCTGAAGGAGAGCGGAACCAGCTTGAAAAAGTTCTGACGGTAAAACGCGCCGTTTCACCGTTTGAACAAGATTTCGTCAGACTGCTGCTTTCCGGTGAAAAAGGCGCTTCAGACGTCTCCGGTGACGCGCTGTTCACGTATCGGACGGTCAAGCTTCTGGAGAAAGCGGAAGCCGACAGTTTAAAAACTGACGTCATGAGCTGCTGGGTTTTTCACGTCATTCAGCACATCCGCGCCGCCGCTGCCGTACAGAATGAGCGGGCATGGGCCGCAGCCATCGCATACGTATGGAAAGAAGCAAACGGCGAAAAAACGACGAAAAAAGAAACGGCCGCCGTTTACGGTATAACCCCGGCAACCCTTTCGAAATACATCAGACAAATAGATGATATATTAGAATAAAACCGATTCTTTCTATATAAAGAGTCGGTTCTTTTTTTATCATAAAGGGGCAAAACAGAACTTTACCGCCGAAAAAAGAGGTATTCATACGTATTTTTTTGCTTTTTGAATCGAAATCAGGCCGTAATCACCGTTTATTTTGCGAAATATGAGATTTGCAATCACATTGAAATATAACTGTAATAAAAATTGTCGAAACATGATGGTATAATGAGTCTCGTACATAAGAGATTAGTTTATTTTACATGTGCTGTATAATCTATACCAATTAACCAGATTCAAAGAATCGTACATAAAAATCATCAGCCTCACGGGTATGTGAGGGAGCGTAACTTTGATGTTCATAATAGAATTCCAAATGAGAACAGGTTTAAAGTAAAAGGGAGGAAAGAAAAAGTGAAAAAGAGTTTATTAACACTTGGTTTGGCTTCCGTCATCGGGACAAGCAGTTTTTTAATCCCGTTTACAAAAACTGCATCGGCGGAAACATTAGACAGCAAAAAAGCGAAAATTGAAAGCAAACAATCTGAGGTGGCTTCAAGCCTTGAAGCAAAAGAAAGAGAATTGTCCAAGCTTCAGGACAAGCAGGCTAAGATTGAAAAAGAACTGAAAGACATTAACGCTAAAGCGTTGGATACAAGCAATAAAATCGAAGATAAAAAAGCTGAAAACGAAAAAACGAAAAAGCAGATCGCTGATTTGAAAAAAGAAATCAAAGAAACAGAAGCGCGTATTGAAAAACGCAATGAAATCCTGAAAAAACGCGTTCGTTCTTTACAGGAAAACGGCGGTTCTCAAGGATACATAGATGTACTTTTAGGAGCGACAAGCTTCGGAGACTTCATTTCCCGTGCGACTGCAGTATCTTCTATCGTTGATGCGGATAAAGACCTGATCAAACAGCAGGAGCAGGATAAAGCGAAACTCGAAGACGCAGAGGCTGAACTTAACGTGAAGCTGAAAAAAGTTCAAGATGATCTTGCGAAACTCGAGTCTATGCAAAAAGACCTGAACAAACAGCTTGATCAGAAAGACAAGCTTTTCGACGAAGCGAAAAACGGTCAGAAAAAAGCGGCTTCCGCTATCTCTGATCTGAAAAAAGAAGCGTCACAGCTTGCAAACCAAAAAGCTGACACTGAAAAAGAACAGAAGCGCATTAAAGCTGAGCAGGCTGCAGCGGCTGCCCTGATCAAAAAACAGGAAGAAGCGCAAAAAGCTTCTGAAGACCAAAACCAAAAAGATGACAGCCAGCCGGCACCGGCGGTTAAAACTGTGAAAAAAGCGGCTGTTTCAACATCATCTGATTCATCTGACAGCTCAAGCAAACCGAAGAGCACTTCAGGCGGATCATCTCATAACAGCGGCGGTTCAGATGATTCTGACGGCGGATCTGTTATTTCAAATTCAGGCGGTATTGAAGGCGCGATCAGCGTAGGATCAAGCCTTGTGGGTCAATCTCCGTATAAATTCGGCGGCGGACGCACTCAATCCGATATTGACAACCGTATTTTTGACTGCTCTTCATTCGTACGCTGGGCTTATGCTAACGCAGGCGTTAATCTCGGACCTGCAAGCGGCACAAACACAGATACATTAATCGGAAGAGGTAAAGCAGTAAGCGCGTCTGACATGAAACGCGGAGACTTAGTTTTCTTCAACACGTATAAAACAAACGGCCACGTCGGCATCTACTTAGGTAACGGAACGTTCCTGAACGATAATACATCACACGGTGTATCCATTGATTCTATGAGCAACCCTTACTGGAAGAAAGCATTCAACGGCAATGTAAGACGTGTCGTGCAATAATGAATAAGACAAGGGCCTTCTATCCCGGAAGGCTCTTTCTTTATTTGTATACCCGCTCAGGAGCTGCTTAATCACGGTTTCTCAGAAAAATGAGCAAAAAAATAGCGAATTGCCCTCAGATTTAATAGGATATGGGTAAGGAATACGATTGATGGGGATTCTTAGTCATATAGGGTGCGCCCCATTTCGAAAAGGAGTGAATCATGGTGTCAGAAGAAAAAATTTATGATGTGATCATTATCGGCGCGGGTCCGGCGGGGATGACCGCTGCTGTTTACACATCACGAGCGAACTTATCCACATTAATGATCGAAAGAGGAATTCCGGGCGGCCAGATGGCCAACACGGAGGATGTTGAAAACTATCCGGGTTTTGAAAGCATTCTCGGCCCTGAACTTTCTAATAAAATGTTTGAACATGCGAAAAAATTCGGTGCGGAATATGCGTACGGTGATATTAAAGAAATTGTTGACGGTAAAGAATATAAAACGGTCAAAGCCGGTTCAAAAGAATATAAAGCGCGCGCCATCGTCATTTCTGCCGGAGCGGAATACAAAAAGATCGGTGTCCCCGGCGAAAAAGAACTGGGCGGCCGCGGCGTATCGTACTGCGCGGTTTGTGACGGCGCGTTCTTTAAAAATAAAGAGCTTGTCGTTGTCGGCGGCGGAGACTCCGCCGTTGAAGAAGGCGTCTATCTGACACGCTTCGCTTCAAAAGTCACCATCGTTCACAGACGTGACAAATTGCGTGCGCAAAGCATTCTTCAGGCGCGTGCCTTTGACAATGAGAAAATTGACTTCAAATGGAACAAAACCGTAAAAGAAATCCATGAGGAAAACGGAAAAGTCGGCAGACTTACTCTTGTGGATACCGTGACGGGAGAAGAGGAAGAATTCAAAGCTGACGGCGTCTTTATTTATATCGGTATGCTTCCGCTTTCTAAACCGTTCGAAAACCTGGGCATCACAAATGAAGAAGGCTACATTGAAACAAATGCCCAAATGGAGACAAAAGTTCCAGGCATTTTCGCCGCGGGAGACATCCGTGAAAAAACGCTCCGCCAGATCGTAACGGCGACAGGCGACGGAAGTATTGCGGCTCAAAGCGTTCAGCATTATGTGGAAGAGCTTGAGGAAACGCTCAAAACCGTTAAATAATCACTGTAATGTTCAGTTTTTGAATCGTTACTGTGTTTTAATTACGCTGTAACACGGGTGAAATACTGATGTTTTAAGATGAATGTAGTAATTGACCCCCTTTTTAATGAATACACTTTGGCACGGATTCCAGTATCCGTGCCCTTTTTTTGCGATTTTTTGTTTTCTGTCAAATAAAAGAAAAGGATGTCGGTGTCTCTGCATTGTGAGAGACATGCCGAAACGGTATAATGAAGAGACGATGATTTGTTGAGAAGGTTAGGTGACGTACTTGTGCAAAGAGTGACAAATTGTGTGCTGCAGACAGATGATCAGGTTCTCCTTCTCCAAAAGCCGAGACGGGGCTGGTGGGTCGCGCCCGGCGGGAAGATGGAAAGCGGCGAATCCGTCAGAGATTCCGTCATCAGAGAGTACAGAGAAGAGACGGGCATTTATATACTAAATCCGCAGTTAAAAGGCGTGTTTACCTTTATTATTAAGGAACAGGAACAAATCGTGTCAGAGTGGATGATGTTTACTTTCGTCGCCGACTCCTACACGGGGCGGAATGTCGCTGAATCAGAGGAAGGCGTTCTGAAGTGGCATGACGTAAAAGATATCCACAGCCTTCCGATGGCCCCCGGAGACGGGCATATCCTTGATTTTATGATCAAGGGCCAAGGGCTTTTGCACGGCACCTTTACGTATACGCCGGACTTCGAGCTGCTCAGCTATCGTTTAGATCCGCAGCTTATCAAATAAAAGAAAGACCGCAGGGGGGAGAAAGATGAGTATGAATGAAAACCATGATATTCAGCTCGTCATCATTACGGGAATGTCTGGAGCGGGGAAAACCGTCGCCATTCAAAGCTTTGAGGATCTCGGCTATTTTTGCGTCGACAATCTGCCGCCTTCCTTGCTGCCGAAATTTTTGGAGCTGATGAAAGAATCAAGTTCAAAAATGAGCAAGGTCGCGCTTGTCATGGATCTGCGTGGACGTGAATTTTTTGACAGGCTGATTGAGGCGCTGGATGAAATGGCGGAAAATCCGTGGATTACACCGCGCATTCTCTTTTTAGACGCTAAGGATTCCATCCTTGTGACGAGATACAAAGAAACGAGGCGTTCTCACCCGCTGGCCGCTACCGGGCTTCCTCTCGAAGGAATCGCGCTGGAACGCCAGCTGCTTGAAGAATTGAAAGGGCGCTCTCAGCTGATCTATGACACATCGGATATGAAACCGCGTGATCTGCGTGAAAAAATCGTGGCGCATTTCGCCACGAACCAAGGTGAAACATTTACAGTGAACGTGATGTCATTCGGTTTCAAATACGGGCTTCCGATAGATGCCGACCTCGTGTTTGATGTAAGGTTTCTGCCGAATCCGTTCTACATTGAAAGCATGAGGCCGCTTACGGGGAAAGATGAGGAAGTGTCATCCTATGTGATGAAGTGGAACGAAACACAAAAGTTTATTGAAAAGCTTGTTGATCTGCTCGGCTTTATGCTTCCGTCTTATAAGCGGGAAGGGAAAAGCCAGCTTGTCATCGCGATCGGCTGTACGGGCGGCCAGCACCGCTCCGTCACGCTCGCTGAGTATTTGGCTGACTATTTTAAAAAAGATTTCTATACTCATGTCACTCACCGGGACATTGAAAAGAGAAGCCGGAAATGAATAAGAAGCCGAAAATCGCAATCTTCGGCGGCGGAACGGGTCTGTCCGTGCTGCTTCGGGGGTTAAAGCATAAGCCCGTTGATATTACGGCGATTGTGACAGTTGCTGATGACGGCGGAAGTTCAGGCCGTCTGCGGGATGAACTTCAAATTCCGCCGCCGGGTGACATCCGTAACGTACTGGCCGCTTTGTCAGATGTTGAGCCGCTCGTTGAAAATCTGTTTCAGCACCGTTTTAATAAGGGAGGCGACTTAACCGGACATTCGCTCGGCAATTTGATTTTGGCAGCGATGACAAATATAACCGGTGATTTCTTTCACGCTGTCACCGAAATGAGCAAGGTGCTGAATGTCCGCGGCAGAGTGCTGCCTGCTGCCAACACCAGTGTCGTTCTTCATGCTGAAATGGAGGACGGGCAGGTCGTCTCCGGAGAATCGACAATCCCTTCTTACGGCCAGCGGATTAAACGGGTGTTTCTTACGCCTGAAAAAATTGATCCGCTGCCGGAAACGATTGACGTCATCCGTCAGGCCGATTTAATCATTATCGGTCCGGGAAGCCTGTACACAAGCATTCTTCCGAATCTGCTCGTGCCGAAAATCGGAGAGGAAGTCGTCAAGGCCGCGGCCAAAAAAGTATATATATGCAACGTCATGACACAGCCCGGCGAGACGCTTCAATACAGCGCGGCCGACCATGTCAAGGCGCTGAACGATCATATGGAGCAGCCGTTTATCGACACGATCTTAATCAACAATGAGGAGATCCCTGACGAAATCAAAAGCAAATATGCGAAAGAGCTGGCCCGGCCCGTCGACTTCAATGTTGAAAAGCTGAAATCCATGGGGCTTGAGGTCATCAGGGATCAGATTATCACGTATAAAAATGGCGTAATCCGTCACGATACACATAAAGTGGCTTCTCTTCTTGTCGATTTATTAAGGGACTAGAGGCCTTTTGAAATGAGGTGGCTAATATGTCATTTGCATCGGAAACAAAAAAAGAACTGACGAATCTGGAAGTGAAGGACTGCTGCGCCAAGGCGGAGCTGTCCGCGCTGATTCGGATGAACGGTTCCCTGTCATTTTCAAACCGCCATCTCGTGCTTGACGTTCAAACCGAAAATGCGGCGATTGCCCGCCGCATTTATACATTGCTGAAGAAACAATATGATGTATCGGTCGAACTGTTAGTCAGAAAAAAAATGCGGCTGAAAAAAAACAATGTTTATATTGTGCGCTTTTCTGAAAATGCAAAGCTGATTTTAGAGGAATTGAAAATCCTCGGGGAGAACTTTATATTTGAACGGAATATTTCTGAGGAACTGGTGGCGAAACGGTGCTGCAAACGTTCTTATATGAGAGGGGCGTTTTTGGCGGGGGGATCTGTGAATAACCCGGAAACATCGTCGTACCACTTGGAAATCTTCTCGCTTTATAAGGAACATAACGATTCATTATGCGCGCTGCTGAATGAATTTCATCTGAACAGCAAAACGCTTGAACGGAAAAAAGGCTATATTACGTATTTAAAAGAGGCGGAAAAAATCACTGAATTTCTGAATGTCATCGGCGCTCACAATTCACTGCTGCGCTTTGAAGATGTGCGGATTGTCAGAGATATGAGAAACTCAGTGAACCGCCTCGTCAATTGTGAAACAGCAAACTTAAACAAAACCATCGGGGCTTCTCTCAGACAGGTGGAAAATATTAAATACATTGATGAACGGATCGGTCTTGAAGCGCTGCCGGAAAAGCTTCGCGAAATTGCGCAGCTGCGGATTGATTATCAGGAGGTCACGCTGAAAGAACTGGGGGAAATGGTTGCAAGCGGGAAAATCAGCAAATCCGGCATCAATCACAGGCTGAGAAAGCTCGATGAAATCGCAGAACAGCTGCGTACAGGACAAAGCATCACTTTGAAATAACCGTACAGAAAAGGGGAGATCTTATGGTTCAGGGGAAAGTGGAAGTGCGTTTAAAGACGGGATTGCAGGCGCGCCCCGCTGCATTGTTTGTACAGGAGGCAAATCGTTTTGCATCAGATGTGTTTCTTGAGAAAAACGGCAAGAAAGTGAATGCCAAAAGCATTATGGGATTAATGAGTCTGGCGGTCAGCTCGGGGACGGAAGTCACTCTGATCGCTGAAGGCGACGATGAAAAGGAAGCGCTGGAAAAGTTGTCCGCTTATGTGCAGGAAGAAGTGTAAACACTTTGTAAGGGGGACGGAACGATGAATGAGTTTCTGAAAGATTGTTATCAAACGATAGGCTGGGAAAAGGATTCCCTCGATTTCAGCAACCTGCCGGAGTTTTTAAAGGCGCTCGCGTATCGGTTTCCGTTTGAAAATCGCGCGGTTTTGTCCAAAAAAGAATATGACGTCACGAAAGAAGGACTGTGGCGGCACATGGTGAAGGAACCTCATGGCGGCCTTTGTTATGACTTGAACGGACTGCTTTATTTCATCCTGAAAGATGCCGGATTGGATGTCAAATTGATCCGCGGAACGGTCTGGAAAAACGGCTGGGCGCTGCCCGGCACACATGCGGCCGTACTTCTTTCCGCCGGAGGGAATGAGTACATCGCTGATGCAGGCTTCGGCCTCAATCTCGCCATGCAGCCTGTGCCGATGTCGGGAGACGAGACGGTATCAGCGGCCGGAGCGTTCCGCGTGAGGATAGAAGATACGGAATTCGGGGCATACGTGCTTGAAATGAACAAAGGGGACGGCTGGCAGACAGGTTACGCATTTTCGCTTGAAGAAATCGATGAAAAGGACCTCAAGTCTATGAAACAAACAATCTTTGAACATGAACGTTCTCCTTTCAACAAACGCCTGCTTGCTTCTAAGCGGACACCGGAAGGGCACATGGTTCTGTCTGAACGCAATATAACAATAAAAAAACACGATGGCACGGCGGAAAACAGCAGAATAGACCGATCAGAGTTCGAAGAAAAATTTACTGCTCATTTTATATGAAGCTCGCAGGTTCTCTGTAAAAAAACGGCCTCCGCAGGGAAGCCGTTTTTTGTATGTGTTTATCTCATTTTTGTAAAGGTTTGATAGTGGTCTGTCGTCTTATAAATCAGCCAGTCGCTTGAGTAAAGAATCCGGTCTGAATTTCTGAAGCCTGATGTATAGTTAATATCCGCTTCACGCCACGTCCGTCCGCTTTTTGCAGGGAGTTTGCCTTCCCTGTTTGAGAAGATGTCTCCGCCGATGCTTTTCCCCGGGGCGACCTCCGCCAGATTCCCCTTTGATGCCACCCAGCCGAGGGCCTGTGCTTCTGATTTTGTAATGTAATTATCAGGAAGCTTATGATAGGTCTGAAGATAATCCGCAACCCCGTCAAACGTGTTGATAACCTGTGCTTCAGTGTGCGCCTTGTGAGAAGATGTATCCGTCTTGGCAGCCGTTGAAAACAGCATCCCCGCCGCGGAGAACAGCACCAGCAAACAAACGGAAATCCACGATAATCGTTTTTTCAAAGCAATACCTCCCATTTTTATCATGTGAAGCTGATTCCTTTTCATTGTATCAGCATCAAGAGAAAGGAATAGAAAGAATTTTAAAATAGTACTTTTGATCTAGTGAAAAATAAACCCCGGCTGAAACGGCCGGGATTTTTCATCTCATTGAAATTCCTTCGTGAGGTTTTTCGGTGTTTTTCCGTATACGGCGTCAATCATGTTTTGTGCGGCTTGCTTGAACATATTCAAGCGGATTTTTGCCGTTGCTGACCCGATATGAGGAAGCAATGTGACGTTTTCCAGCTGCAGGAGCGGATTGTCTTCGGCGATCGGCTCTTTTTCAAACACATCTAAACCGGCGCCTTTTATCCAGCCCTCCTGCAATGCGCGGATGAGCGCTTTCTCATCAACCGTCTTTCCCCGGGAAATATTGACGAAACATGCCGTATCTTTCATCAATTTAAATTCCCGCTCTCCCATCATATGATACGTTTCGTCAGTAAGCGGCGTAATTAAAAGCACAAAGTCTGATGTTTTCAGCAGTGTATCTAAGTCGGCATATGTAACCCCGAGTTCCTTCTCAGCATCCGGTTTTCTGCTGCGGTTATAATACAGCACGTCCATATCGAAGCCGAATTTTGCCCGTTTGGCAGCTTGTTCACCGATTCTGCCCATGCCGATAATTCCTAATGTCTGATGGTGGACATCCATACCGAAAAGAGATTCCTCCTCAACGGTTCCCCATTTGCCGGCGCGGACGAATCGATCCAATTCGGCAACCCGTCTGGCGGAAGACAGAATTAATGAAAAAGCCAGATCAGCGACAGTGTCATCTAAGGTGTACGGTGTATGCGTGCCGACAACCCCGCGTCTTTTCATTTCTTCAATATTAAAATTATCATAGCCGACTGAATTATTGCTGACGACCTTCAGCTTCGGCGCGTGATCCAGCAAATCACTGTCAATCGCCGTTCCGGATGTCAGCAGCCCTTCAGCATCTTTCATTTTTTCGTACAGTTTCTCTTTTGGAATGGTATCTTCTTTCCAGATGTCATAGCGGCAATGCTCGCCTATCATTTGTTCGACTTCGGGCGGTATCGGTTTCGCGATGAATACATAGGGTTTCAACGGGCTTCTCCTCCTTTGTCTTTCTTCTCTATTTTATTATATAAGAGAAGCGGTAACGTGAGAAATTTTCAAACGCATTACGATAAATTTCTGGTTCTTTTGAACTTAAAATGAAAGAAAAAGAAATGTACATGCTTGATTTCTCCAAACAGTAACAGAATCCGCCTATATTTCTGAAGGCAAAATGAGCGGAACCGCTGTTTTCAAAAGCTTTATAGGTTGGTGTAAAGATAAATTTTATTATTTTTGAAAGATATAAATGAATATAATCTGAATT
The DNA here is from genome assembly GCF_036362845.1 of Bacillus sp. MT(2024). Taxonomy (NCBI): domain Bacteria; kingdom Bacillati; phylum Bacillota; class Bacilli; order Caryophanales; family Bacillaceae; genus Bacillus; species Bacillus sp. MT(2024). The sequence continues at coordinate 3,383,147 of NZ_CP143632.1, read as the reverse complement.
TACAGTTAAATTATCGTGTCTTTTTTTGAAAGCGCTTTTGAGGCCTTTTTCTGTGCTATAATTCCTTACTGTAAGCTGGGTAAGAAGGCTTGCAATACAATCGGATGGGAGATGAATAGAAAAATGGTTTCTTTATCAAGCATTTTGGAGCACAACCAGCAGTTTGTCCAAGAAAGGAAATATGAACCTTACCAAACGACAAAATTCCCGAAAAAAAAGCTTGTCATCGTATCCTGTATGGATACAAGGCTGACGGAGCTTCTGCCGCAGGCGATGGGACTCAGAAACGGCGATGCCAAAATCATAAAAAACGCGGGAGCCATTGTTTCTCACCCATTTGGAAGTGTTATGCGGAGCATTTTGGTTGCCGTTTATGAACTGCAGGCAGAGGAAGTCTGCATCATAGGTCACCGCGAGTGCGGAATGTCGGGATTAAATGCGGCTTCCATATTAAATAAAGCAAAAGAGCGCGGCGTGGAGGACAAATGTCTCAGCCTTCTGCAGCATGCGGGAGTCGATTTGGAAACATGGCTGACCGGTTTTCACAGCGTCGAAGAAAGCGTGGCCCACAGCGTGAATATGGTCAGGCATCATCCGCTCTTGCCTGAAGAGGTGCCGGTGCACGGGCTGGTGATCGATCCGGGAACGGGGACGCTGGATGTAGTCGTTGACGGTTATGAAACAGTCAAAGGAGGATGCAGCTGACGATGCAATTTACCGGCAGATACCAGGGGTACAATTTGCAGAAATTTCAGAAAGACCTAATCGCGGGAATTGTAGTCGGAATTGTAGCGATTCCACTGGGAATGGCCTTTGCCATCGCCTCGGGGGTCGGTCCGGAATACGGGCTTTACACCGTTATTGTGGCCGGAATTCTGATTTCGCTGTTGGGCGGGTCTAAATATCAGATCGGCGGGCCTACAGGGGCGTTTGTTCCCATTTTATTTGCCATTGTGATGCAGTATGGTTTTGAGAATTTACTTGTAGCCGGTTTTATGGCAGGCGTCATGCTCGTCCTGTTTGGCGTATTTAAGCTCGGAAAGATTATGAAATTCGTGCCGAAGCCGGTGATCGTCGGATTTACGGCCGGGATCGCGGTGCTGATTTTCTCGGAGCAGATTGCCCATTTTCTCGGTCTGCGCGATATCCAAAAGCATGAAAGCTTTATCCTCAACATTGCGGAAATAGGCAAGAAGATCGGAACCTTTAATTTGTACAGTATCCTCATCGCGGGAATTGCTTTGGCCATTTTGCTGTTATCAGCCAGGCTGATGCCGAAGATTCCCGGCGCGCTTGTGGCGCTGCTTGTCTCTACAGCCGCGGCGGTCGTGTTTTTTCCTGACAAAATGGCGACAATCGGTTCTGCTTACGGGGAAATTCCGCGGCAGCTTCCGGCTTTCCAGCTTCCGGATTTCTCAATTGATAACATGGTGATGATGTTTCCGTCGGCTCTGATCATTGCGCTTCTCGGCGGACTTGAATCCATATTATCGGCGATGGTCGCGGACAATATGAAAGGATCACGGCATGACAGCAATAGGGAGCTTGTCGGGCAGGGCATCGCCAATATGGCAGCGCCGCTTTTCGGCGGCATACCGGCAACGGGAGCGATTGCGCGGACCGCAACAAATATTAAAAACGGCGCAGTTTCTCCGATTTCCGGTGTTGTCCACGGAGTCACCGTCCTCCTCGTCCTGCTCGTCTTCGCCCCGCTTGCCGTTCACGTACCGCTGGCAAGCATGGCGCCGGTATTGATGGTTGTGGCTTGGAACATGAGTGAGCGGAGGGAAGTCGCCAATATGATGCGGCTGAAAAACACTGATTCATTCGTACTGGCGGCAACCTTTTTGCTGACGGTTCTGTTTGATTTAATTATCGGCGTTTCTGCCGGTCTTGTGCTCGCTTTTGTTTTCTTTATCAGAAAAATGAGCGAATCAACAAGCATTAAAACACCGCATGCCGCGGTCAAATCGGTTAAAAATGATTCGTCCGTCAGCACATATTCCATTGAAGGGCCGCTGTTTTTCGGTTCAATTGATTCACTGGAATCATCGCTGCTGGAGAGGCTTCAGGAAAAGCCGAAGACGCTTATTCTGCTGATGAATAATGTACATTACATGGATACCTCCGCAGAAGCGGTGCTGGGGAATGTGATGAACCGGATCAAACGGCATAACGGGAGATTGATGATCGTCGGATTGCAATCACAGCCGAGAGAGCTGATCCGGAAGACGGGGCTGTTTCATAAAATCGGGAAACAGCATTTCTTTGAGCATCAGGACGAGATAACGGGATAAATTCAGATACGGCCTGTCCATGAAAAAGCGGACAGGCCGTGTTTTTATTCGGTTTCAAAGCGCTTGATCAGTTTTTCCTGATGGGCTTTCATCACATCTTCTAACGTGATTCCGTACTTATCGGCAAGGATAGCCAGATTTCCGAGGACGTCACCCATTTCTTCAATCAGCTCCTGTCTGCGTTCAGCCTGGGTTGCGTCCTTTTCATCCGGCCGGTCTCTGCCGATTTCATATGCTCTTACCGCCCGGGCGAGCTCACCCGCCTCTTCCATTAAAAAGCCGATTCTGATAAATGGCCCGTACGCCGTCCATCCTCGTTTTTCGTAAAAATCTATCGTCCATTGTTCTGCTTCAGCCATCTGCATGTGAAACACTCCTTATGTCCTGTATGATTCTTATTGATATTATCATATAGAGATGGGACAATATATAGTGTATTTTGATTTATTGATGTACATATATAGATGCGGAGATGAAAAGATGAAAACCATTTGTGTATTTGCGGGGTCAAACCCGGGGGTAAATGAAGAGTACAAACGCAAAGCGGCCGAACTGGGTGAATATATGGCGGAGCAGGGAATCGGCCTTGTTTACGGCGGTTCACGGGTCGGTCTGATGGGAACCGTCGCTGATGCGTTAATGGCAGGCGGCGGAAAAGCTGTCGGCGTCATGCCGAGCGGGCTTTTCAGCGGAGAGATTGTTCATCAGAATCTGACGGAGCTGATTGAAGTCAGCGGCATGCATGAGCGGAAAGCGAAAATGAGTGAACTTGCCGACGGGTACATTGCCATGCCCGGCGGTTTCGGAACATATGAAGAGTTATTTGAAGTGCTGTGCTGGGCGCAAATCGGCATTCATCAAAAACCGATCGGACTGTACAATGTGAACGGGTATTTTGAGCCGATGATGAAGATGGTCAAGTACAGCATCCAGGAAGGATTTTCGAATGAGTCTCATTTAAAGCTGATACACAGTTCCTCCCGGCCGGATGAGCTGATTGAGCAGATGAATCGGTATACATACCCGATTTTAGATAAGAAATGGCGTGAATTGTAAGGCAGCGGTCGGAAATATGTTTCGGCATCTGAAGGAAAATTGTTCGGCGGCTGCATCTGATTCATTCTGACGGAAAGTTCTTTTCTCTTTCTCGTGCGTACCACGCCTTTCTTCGTAATAAGAGATATGGCTGAGAATAAGATGCGAATGAGAATGCTGTTGGGGTTGAAAGAAGAACATCCATTTCCTCAGAGGAGATGGATGTTTTGCGGTTTGCAGACTGTATGCGTTTACAACTTTTGTTGTACGAATGTTTCTTCCGATATGAAATCATCCTGCTGCATCTTTTGTTTTTTTGAACCGATTCCAAATATACCGACTGTCAGTGCACAAAGAAACCAGCAGCCTGTAAAGAATAAGAAAACACTTAAAAATCCGTAGCCTGAATACAGGAAACTGACGACAAAGGGACCGGCTACATTTGCAAGACGTCCTACGCCGTAAGTGAGGCCATTTCCAGATGCCCTGGCTTCAACCGGATATAATTCCGGCGTATAAGCATATGCGATCGAACTGAAAGTACGCTCAAACATATGCATGAGAAATCCGCATACGATAATGACCATCGGCAAAGGATTGATGCCGTAAAAGAATCCAAGCGCCATAATAATTAACGATAAAACAGAAATGGCCCACTTTCGATCCACACGGTCAGAGATTTGCGACGCAATGAGAGCGCCCAGCGGGGCACCGATCGTTCCCAGAGTGACGTATACGATAGACTCATCCATTGATACGCCTTCTTTCACCAGAAGGGTGGGAACCCACGTGCCAAAGCCTTGAATGGCAATCGTGGAAGCTGCCCACATCGTCATTAAAACAAAAGTTCTTCCTGCCAAAGGCTTTTGAAACAGCGTCCGATATGGAACGGATTTTACAGCGGTTTGTCTGCTTTGCAGAGCCGGAGCTGGTTCAGGCAGTTCACCCTTTTCTTTTTCTGCTTTTGCCTCCAGTTCAAGCAGAATGCGGTGTGCTTGTTCGCTTTTTCCTTTCGTGTCCAGCCATTTCGGTGATTCTTCCAGTTTTCTGGCGATCAGCGGGAAAAAAATACCGACAGCGCCGAATAGAAAGATAAACCGCCAGCCGTAAGAGGCGGACGGCACGACCAATTTAGCCACCCAGCCGGCCGCAGGAATTCCGCATATGCCGATTGTAATACAGATTGCCTGGTATTTTCCCTTAGTTGCGGATGGGAAAAATTCGCTGATATACGTACTTGCCACAATCGTTGTGGCGCCGATACCTAAACTCGTAAGAAATCTAAAAACACCGAGTATTTCTGGGTTCCAAGCCAGAGAAGAGAGGAGGGAGAAGGAAGAGAAAAAGGTGACAACCAGAATTAAACCTTTTTTCCTTCCGAAACGGTCTGAAAACCATCCTCCGGCAGAGGCGCCGATAAACATCCCGAAATAGGAGACAGACGTAATAAAAGCGATGGTATGAGTGGATATGTTCCATTCCTTTAAAAGTGAAGGCGCCGCATATGAAAACGTATTTAAATCGATAAAATCAAAAAAGTAAGCGAATGAAAGGATAACGAGCACTGCTTGATGGGCCCTTGAAAAAGGCAGTCTGTTTAATCGATTAGACGCATTTACATTGATCATCTCGTATTCCTCCGTTTATCTTTGACTTGTCTGAAGACGGTATTAACCAATGTGATTCAGCGTATTCATGTTGTAACTTTGTTTAGTAAACACATAGCCTTCAGAGATTTTTCTTGCTGTGCGTACTACTTTAATCGTTGTTCCATCCGGATCAACATCTGCCTCGGTTTTTAAAATACCGCTTGGATGCCCCAATCGAATCGTTCTGCCGGAGAATGAAAATTCAGATAATATTGTATCTTGCAATAGCATGCCGGCAGTCGTACATACCGCCCCTGTAATGGCTAAAGCTTGATGCGGTTTTTGCATGGACATCATACGAATGACAAGATCCATCTCTTCTGCGTGTCTCTTTATCCCTTTTGTATCGATATAATCCGCTGGAGATGAGATTAATGTCAGTTTTGGTACGGCCGGTGATTTTGCAGCAGCCTCATGTCTCGGAGCGAATCTGCATTTCTCGGCTGCAATTGATCGGATTATTTCGAGCTTTTCCAATATATCCGGAGTATATTCGTCCGGAAGTTCTATGCCGGTAAGCCCCATGTCCTTTGCTTTTACAAAGACAAGCGGATTGGCGTAATCAATAATCGATACGGAGATATTCCCATACGGTGTATCGAGAACATCAATAGGCTGACCGGTCGGAAACAGCTTACCGGTCACCGCCCCTTCAGCCTGGTGAAATGAAAGATAAATAGGAGAAGCTGTACCTGGAACCCCCGGAATAGAGCAGTCCCCCTGGTAATGAAATGTTCCATTTCTGACTTCGACTTCTGCTACGATCACTTTTTGAGTGTTTGTATTTAAAATTCTGACTGTTGTCACCGGCTCTTCAGCTTGAACGAGCCCTTTCTCAATAGCATAAGGGCCTACGGCAGAAGAGATATTTCCGCAATTGCCTTTGAAGTCGGTAAAATTGTCAGTCAAACTGACCTGAGCAAACGTATACTCAACATCTGCGTCCTTTCTGGCGGATTTCTTAATAATGGCTGCCTTGCTTGTGAGAGAATGGCCGCCGCCGAGACCGTCAATTTGTCTCTCGTCAGGGCTCCCCATAATGTCTAAAAGAAAATCGCTCCATAGGTTTGTATCGTCTGGCATGTCTTTTTGAAGAATAAAAACGCCTTTGCTGGTGCCGCCTCTCATAACGGTTACAGGAACTTTTTCCATGCTGTCTCATCCTTACATCATTTTGTGTGGATAAAAAGGTACCGGTCCCTTTGGAAGATATCGTATGATAAATAAGGATTATAAGTAAAACATATAATTTTTATAAAGTTGAATAAAAAACTTTTATAATATGAGAAAATTTTATAGCAGAAAAATATTTTGGGGGATTTCATATGGATGAAAAGGATTGGATTGTGCTCATTACATTATTCGAAGAAAAAAATATGACGAAGGCGGCAGAGCGATTATATATGACACAGCCGGCGTTAAGTTATCGGCTCAAAAACCTGGAAGCACAATTCGGAGTGCGCCTTTTTTATAAAAGAAAAAAAGGGATGGAGTTCACTTCAGAAGGTGAACATCTGGTTGATTATTCGAAAGAGATGCTGCAGGAATTCAGAAGAGTGAAGGATGATATGCTCAATATGAGCCATGAAGTCAGCGGGGTTCTCAGATTAGGAGTCTCAAGCAATTTTGCTCAGTATAAGCTCCCGGCGATTCTAAAACGGTTTTCTGATCAGTATCCGTCTGTTCAATTCCACGTCAATACGGGATGGAGTGCAAAAGTGATGGATCTGCTTCATCATTCGGGGGTACACCTTGGGATTATGAGGGGGAATTATGATTGGCAAGGGGAAAAACAACTGTTAAATGAAGAGAGACTGTACCTTATTTCAAAAACTGAAATCAACAGTGAGGACCTTCCCAAATTGCCGATGATTTATTATCAAACTGATGCTTCTTTGAAAAGTTTGATTCAAAAATGGTGGAATAACCAATTTACTGAACCGCCTTTCATTGCAATGGAGGTAGACAGGCAGGAAACCTGTAAAGAGATGGTGAAAAATGGCCTCGGTTATTCTGTTGTGCCGGAAATCTGTCTTCAGCCTTCTGATGAATTATACACATTGGCGCTATCCTATAAAAATAACGAGCCTGTGATACGCGATACTTGGCTCATGTATGATTCTTCAGCGTTAGAATTATCTGTCGTCAAAGCATTCATTACTTTTTTGAATGGGAATAAAGCATAAAAAAACCTGCAAGAGACATCATCTCTTGCAGGTTTCTGAGGCATTACTTCTGGTCTTCCGTATTGCGTGTCAGCACTTTATCGATTAAGCCGTATTCTAAGGCTTCATCAGCTGATTTGAAGTTGTCGCGGTCTGTATCGCGCTCAATGACTTCAAGCGGCTGGCCGGTACGTTCAGCAAGCACTTTGTTTAATTTGTCGCGAAGCAAGAGAATGCGTTTTGCCGCGATTTCAATTTCTGTCGCCTGTCCTTGCGCTCCGCCAAGCGGCTGGTGAATCATAACTTCACTGTTAGGAAGCGCGTAACGTTTGCCTTTTTCTCCGGCTGCAAGTAAAAATGCTCCCATAGAAGCGGCCATACCGATGCAGATCGTGGATACTTTCGGTTTAATGAACTGCATTGTATCATAGATTGCCATACCGGCAGTGATTGATCCGCCAGGGCTGTTAATGTAAATGGAAATATCTTTTTCAGGGTCTTCCGCTTCAAGGAATAAAAGCTGTGACACGATGGAGTTCGCAACGTTGTCATCAATCGCAGATCCAAGCATGATAATACGGTCCTTCAAAAGACGGGAGTAAATGTCATAAGCTCTTTCTCCGCGGTTCGTTTGTTCAATGACTGTAGGTATTAAATTCATAATGCTCCTCCTTCACCTTTTAGGTAAGTATGTATTTACATGATACATTTTTGGTCAATAAAGGTCAAACAAAACGCTGACCAAAATGCCAACCTTTTCTTCTAACACCATTTTTCCCATAAAACAAAAAGTTCAAACAGCAAAGTGGAAATGAGGATGATCAGCGCCGGAGCCTTGAGAAAATGATATGGCCGGAGCGCTCAAAATAGACCGCAGTTCCGTCGGTACATACGGCTGAACGGTCTGACTACGTTGTCCGTCCTTCCAAAAGCCGTACCGGCAAACACGTTTCCAGCGGCAAATCATCAAATTCGCCTTCAATTTCTTTTGCTAAAATCTCGATGGCTGTTTTGGAAATCAATTCGATCGGCTGCTGGATGGTTGTCAAGTCCGGCAGAACCGATTGAACGGTTTCAGTGCCGTCATAACCGATCACTTTTAATTGATTCGGGATGTCTTTCCCCCGTTTTTTAGCCTCGTTCATCACGGCAGCCGCCATGATATCATCGCTGGCAAAAATTCCGTCGGTGTCAGGCTGTTCATCGAATAATGTTGAAATAATATCATGGTAATGCTGATAAAAGGGTACTTCATATGTAATAGGCTTCCGTCCGTGTTCATGCATGACGTCTTCGTATGCTTTTCTTCTGAGGTTTGCCGGTGTTTCGAGTTCAATCGGGCCGTTGAGATGGACGATGTGCCGGCACCCTTTTTCAATCAGCAGTTCAGCCGCCTTTTTTCCGCCGTCATAGTTGTCTGAGCCGACGACGGGAATCGTGTCCGATAAGTAATGATCAATGGCGACAATCGGCAGATTCTGCTTGTGATAATTGAGAATTCCCCGGTTATAAGTCACGGCGATCACGCCGTCCACTTGGTTTCTTATCAGCATCTCCAAATATTTTTCTTCCTTATCCTTTCGATGTAAACTGTTGCAAAGCAGCAGTTTGTAGCCCATGGACGTACAAATGCTTTCAATATGAAAGGCGAGTTCGCCGAAAAACGGGTTGCTGGAGTTTGGGATGATAAGTCCTATTAAATTGGTTCGTTTTCGGAATAAAGAGCGGGCCAGATCGTTTGGAAAGTAATTGATTTCTTCCATCGCCTTGTACACTTTTTCTTTTGTTTTTTCGCTGATATAGCCGCGGTTATTTAATACCCGCGAAACGGTTGTAGAGGAAACTCCCGCTATTTTCGCAACATCATGAATGTTAGGCTTCATTCCCGTGCCCTCCTGCATACTGAAATGGCTTACAATTTCCGTCACGCACTTATTTTAGAGAATCAGGCTGACATGTGCAAGGACATTCCATGTTTCTGTTTTCATATAAAGAGGGTGCGTTTTGTTTGATTGGAATAATCAGAAAATCATATGTCAACCGATTGACATATGAAACCGGTTGACATACAATTCTTTTTGAAAGCGCTTTATTTATGGAGTGAAGGGAAGTGACGGGTATGGAGAGATGGCTGGCGGCAATAAAGTGAAGGAATCAAGCAGCGGCGGAAAGTAAGCGCTTACTCGGAGCTCGCATGTATGTGATGAATATGAAGAAGGAAGTATGCGGCTCTAAAACGGCTATTAAAAGGTCCTATTAAAGGAGCGGTGCAAATGAAAAGCTCAAAAAGTCTGTATTGGAAACTGAGTGCTTATTTCTTCTTTTTCTTTTTTACTTGGTCTTCCAGCTATTCTTTATTTGCGATTTGGTTAGGGCAGGAAATCAATTTAAACGGATCAGCGACAGGCATTATCTTTTCTGTAAACGCCGTATTTGCCCTATGCATGCAGCCTCTTTACGGTTTTATCTCTGACAAATTGGGGCTGAAGAAAAAGATATTGTTTATGATCAGCTGTCTTCTCATATTCACGGGTCCGTTTTATATCTTCGTCTATGGGCCGCTTTTACAATACAACGTCTTTCTTGGCGCCGTTGTCGGAGGCTTATATTTGGGAGCCGCTTTTTTGGCGGGAATAGGCGCGATTGAAACGTACATTGAAAAGGTCAGCCGTAAGTATGATTTCGAGTATGGAAAATCAAGAATGTGGGGCTCGCTGGGCTGGGCGGCGGCTGCATTTTTTGCGGGGCAGCTTTTCAATATCAATCCCAATATCAACTTCTGGATCGCCTCTGTTTCAGCCGTCATATTAACGGCCATTATCATGTCTGTGAAAATAGAAATGACCGATCATGAGAAAAACAGAGCGGAATCGGTCCGGTTAAAAGATGTGGGGCGGCTCTTTTTATTAAAAGATTTCTGGTTTTTTATGATGTACATTATCGGGGTGACTTGCATTTACGGCGTATATGATCAGCAGTTCCCGATCTACTATGCGTCTTTGTTTCCTTCAGTGTCAATGGGTAACCAAGTATTCGGCTATCTGAATTCATTCCAGGTGTTTTTGGAGGCCGGCATGATGTTTCTTGCGCCTTTTATCGTCAATAAGTTCGGAGCGAAAAACAGTTTGATTTTAGCGGGGTTTTTAATGGCTTTCCGCATCGTCGGGTCCGGAATTGCAGTTGAGCCTGTAGGCATTTCATCAATGAAACTCATCCACGCACTGGAATTGCCGATTATGCTGATCGCCGTTTTTAAATATTTGGCTGCCAATTTTGATACGCGTCTGTCGTCCGTCCTTTATCTCGTCGGTTTTCAATTCGCATCTCAGGCAGGCGCGTCGATTCTGTCGCCGCTTGCGGGAGGATTATATGACAGTGCGGGGTTCCGTCAAACCTATCTCATCATGGGAATCATCGTCTTTGGTTTTACCGTCATTTCCATATTTACTTTATTGGGCCCGAAACAAAACAGCAGGCGTGTCCAGCGTCTGCAAAAAATCGGATAGAGAGGATGTTACAAATGGACAGAATTCAGCAGGCGGAAGAAGCTTTGAAGGAAGCCGAGGGTAAAGTGAAACAAAGGTATCGATTGGGGTATCATATTATGCCCCGGGCGAATTGGATCAATGATCCGAACGGGCTTATTCAGTTTAAAGGAGAATACCACGTCTTTTTTCAGCATCATCCGTATGATGAGCATTGGGGGCCGATGCATTGGGGACATGTAAAAAGTAAAGATCTCATTCATTGGGAGCACCTGCCGGTTGCCTTAGCTCCGGGCGACGCATTCGATCAAAGCGGCTGTTTTTCGGGAAGCGCGGTCGATGATCATGGAAGATTAGCCCTTATCTATACAGGACATAATATAATTGATCAAGAGAAAGACCTATTCTATCAAACTCAAAATATCGCTGTCAGCCAAGATGGAACCGTGTTTGAAAAGCTTCAGGAAAACCCCGTTATTGCGGAACCGCCGGAAGACAGCGCCCGTCATTTCCGCGATCCGAAAGTATGGAAGCATCGCGATGTTTGGTATATGGTCATCGGCAACTCTTCAAAAGAAAATGTCGGACGGGTCGTTTTATACCGTTCACCTGATTTGCGTGATTGGGAATACGCGGGGGTTCTCGCCCAAAGTGACGGTAATCTCGGCTATATGTGGGAATGTCCTGATTTCTTTGAACTAGGCGGCAAACATGTCCTGCTGATTTCGCCACAGGGTATTGAAGCGGACGGTGATTCCTATCAAAATTTACATCAAACCGGCTATTTAATCGGTGACTATAATAATGAAACAAACAAATTTACACACGGCGCTTTTAAAGAACTGGATCACGGCCATGACTTTTACGCCGTGCAAACATTATTAGATGATAAAGGACGCAGAATTGCTATCGGCTGGATGGATATGTGGGAATCTGAGATGCCGACAAAAGCAGACGGATGGTGCGGTGCACTGACTTTGCCGCGAGAACTGACTTTGCGTGATGATCATAAACTTTTGATGAATCCCGTGGAAGAAACCAAGCAGCTGCGGAAAATGGAATATCGGGAATGTGCCGGACGATCGATTTCAGGGAGTTACTTGGCAAAGACGTCCGAAGACCTGCTTGAAGTCCGAGCCGTGTTTGATGTAAACGATTCTGATGCCGAAGCGGCAGGTTTTAAAATTCGCGGCCTTGACGAAGAAGAACTTGTGCTGACATACAATCTAACGGATAAAAAGCTGACACTTGATTGCACTAAGATGGGGAAAGCGAAAGACGGTGTGAGAAGGGTGCGGCTGGATGCAAACGGCAAGCTGGCGCTGCGTATCTTTATTGACAGATCCTCGGTTGAAGTATTCGCCAATCATGGAGAAACAACGATGACAAGCCGTATCTATCCGAATGAGGGCAGATTGGGGATTGAGCTGTTTTCTGAGAAAGGCGCCGTAAAGGTTGAGGAATTCACCTATTGGACGTTAAAAGACATTTGGAAAAAAAGCTGAAACGGGTGATTGCCGCTTTTTCTGCAGCGGCTGGAAATGTACCGAGCCGGGGGCGGCCGCCTGAAATAAGTTTTTTGTGAAAATCAATGCCGTTAAATGATGCAGGATTATGCTGCATGAGGACGCTGCATAATCCTGTTGTGTGTAATCAAAAAAGAGTTGCTTTCTGTGCGTTTCTTTATTATAATATAAAGGTATCTGATTGAAAAAACGTGCGCTCGTAGCTCAGTTGGATAGAGCGGTGGTTTCCGGTACCACGTCTGTCGGGGGTTCGAATCCCTCCGAGCGCGTCTCAGTTAAGACGATAGGAAAAACCTCGCAGATGATAAATCTGCGAGGTTTTTTTATTTTATCTTGTTTTGAAACTGCTAACGAATGTGTCTCTGTTATGTTCGGTTCCGGCAATCAGCCGCGCACTTTCACTGATCCGCTGTGCGAGAGCTTTTTGCGCCTTGCCTTCGAAGCTGTTTAATAGTGCTGAATACACTTCATATAATTCATCTTTCAACGTATCCATTTCGAATGTCGGTTTCAGCGTTTGGCGCACTGTTTCCAGTTTTGTCCCCGCTGCCTGCGTCATGGCGGTTTTCAGCATCTGCCGCTGCAGCCTTTTCTTCATCGGGTCGTCCTTGTGTTCTAAAAGTTCGTCTAATGTCGGCATTATGTATCCACCTCTATCATCTTAACCAGTTTGCGAGCATCTGGTCTTTTTCCTGAAATTCGTCCGCTATTTTATGTAAGAATCCGCCGATCTCTTCAAGGTCCGTGATCGCCGCCTGCAAAGAATCAATAAACGCCTGCTCAGCCTGTGTGTCGTAAAAAATCGGGCCTTTATCGTAGGATTGCGCAATATCTTCAATTGTATTGGTCACGTCCTGTGCTTGAAGCTGATCAAACAAGCCATGCCCAACTTGGCCGTAAAATTCCGTTTTCAGCTCGGCGATTTTTTCATCGTGCTCTTGATAGGCGTTCTGCGCTTCTTTTTTCATCGTCCGCAAATCCTCAGTCATGGCCTGCACCTTTTCAGCCAGCTTCTTTGCGTTTTTCGGCGTTACTTTTATCGCGTCTCCGCTTCCGATCGCACCGGCCGGCAGAAGAGCGCCGAGATTTTTATCGAAAACTAATTCATCACCATTCGGATTTGTGATGTTTCCGTTTCGGTCAAATATGAAATTCGCTTCGTTTAAGCCGTGTGTATCCGGATTTCTCAGAATGACCGTAGTGAAGAAATAAGCGAGATTCTTGCTGATCTGCTCGTTTAAGTTCCCGCCAAGCCGCTGCTTCCGGCTGAACTGTGAGAGCGAGGGGTTTTTCGTATAAATTGTTGTCCCGTTGTGGCGGTCATATTCGTTCCAATAACCTGCCCCGACCATGTCGTCCGGATTGATAATGGACCGGATGTATGGATCGTATATGCCGCTGTTGATGTCTTTCTGTGTTTCTTCATCGTGCAGTTTTACGACGGAGGGGCTGTTAAACGCGACGGCGTACACATCATTATTCACTGCGCTGTATTCGGCCTCAGCGCCGCCGAGTGAATGGCCGGTTGTTGAAATAATCGTTGACGTTCCGGCATACTTTTTCTTTACGCTGCGTACCAGCTGATCGGCTTGATCGATTTGCGATGTTTTCGTTATCAGCTTATACTTTCCGGTTGTGAGCATGGCGTCTTGAGAGGGCGTTCCATTGTATTTTCCGAGTGTTTTCGAGGTATCCTCCGCGCCTTTTTTTACAATATAATACACTTCTTTTTGCGGATCATTTCCGAAAACAATATTCCCGCCGTCCGCTTTTACGCCGTCATTGATCGGGTCTTTTCCGATATCGGTTCCCGCAAAGGCGACGACCACGTTTTCGGGGTTTTTTGATTTTACCCATTTTCCGTTTTTTGTCTTGATGCCTTTTGAGAATACAAAGGCATCAAGACCCGTATCAGAATCCTGCTTCACTTTCTCAACGTACCAATATGACGTCTTACTTATTTTATAAGGAGTTTTATATTTCATATGCAGGGCTAACATTTTATAATTATAAGCTGCTTGACTCAAACGGTAATATTCTTTATCTGTGACATTAGAGACGGTTATTTCTTTTCCTTTTGGCATATATACATCACCTTTCTTATATTGTAAAATAGTTCCGAAAGGATGATACGCATGAGAAAATACATTATTATCCTAATTGTTATAATTATAGCAGTGGGAGGTTTTTTCGTGAAGCGTCAATATGATAAACATAAAAACGAAGAAAAACTTGTGATTGAGGCGCAAGAGCACATGAAGATTTACTTAAAAAAAGACTATAAAAATGTACAGGAAGTTCATTTTTCAAAAGACTACAATATCGATCCGACAGGCGGAGTTGAAGTTTCAGGCTACATAAATAATAATAAAGAAAAAGAATTTTCCGGTATATATGATCCAACGAACAAGGAGATAGGTATTTCAGTGGTCAATGCCGAAGAAAGATAAAATACCCACCTCAGGATGAGTGGGTATTTATTTTGTTTAATTATCTTACAAGATTCGAGATATGTTTCTCATACAGTTCAAACCTATTCCTGAGATCAATCGCCTCTACCGTCTCATTTGTCGAGGTATCCCCGATATTAACGATAACCGCGTACAAATATCATGACAACTCAACGTTAGGAAAAACGTCAGATCAGCATTTTACTCGCTTTAAGTTCCAATCTTAACTTGTCAGTAACAATCGCGATGAATTCTGAATTGGTTAGCTTTGCTTTTGACATGCTGAAAGTATATTCATATCAAGTTTTCAGTAGTTACGTTTACTTAATCCATGAGGGGAAGTCCAAGAAGCACTGCAATATTAAGCTATCAAATATTTAGGTGGGCAAATTACTATTGTAGGTTCCGACCGTTCGATGTATCCTCCGTATCTTCTTTTACAAAATAATACACTTCTGTTTTCGGATTATTTCCGAAAACAATATTCCCGCCGTCAAAGATCGGGCCTTTTGCGATTTCGGTTCCTGCAAAGGGGACGACCACGTTTTCGGGGTTTTTGATTTCACAGTTTACCATTTTTCTTCACTGCTTGTACTAATACAACCGCATCGAGCCCTGTATCATCGTCTGATTTTATTTGATCGACGTACCAATAAGTAGGTTTTGAAATGGAAGAATTAGTACGTATATACTCATTGTTCACTAATTTCCTTTTAAGATAGTCATAGTTATAAGCACGTTTATATAGCACCTTTCTTGTCATGTAAAATAGGGTAGGGAAAGGAATGATTTTTTTTGAAAAAATACCTTATTATTGTATCGGTGTTAATTATAACTGTTGGAGGGTTGATTATGAAGCATCAATATGATGTGAAAAAGGAAGAAAAGGCTCTTTTTGAAAAAGCCAAAAGTAAAATGACCGAATACTTGCATCACGAGTACAAGGGAATAGAGAAAATTTCTTATGATGATTATTTTATTGATCCAACTGGCGGAATTACAGTTGAGGGGTATCTAAACGGCGATAAAACTAAAGAATTTGACGGTTTATATGATCCTGTAGGTGACAAAATAGGGAGCTCCTCTGTGGATGCGGAAGAAAAATCTTAAGACCCTAAATGCATCGGATGTCACCACCATTTTCTAGTCCGCGAGCTTCATCATAACTGATGGGACGGATGATTCTGTGAAAAAATATATTATTATCTTCATTATCTTAATAGCAGCCGGAGGTTTTATAATGAAGAGTATGAATGATAAAAATGTTCAGGCTGAAGAGATAAAGATTGCGCAAGAACGAATGGAGAAATTTATCAAAGCGAATTATGAAGGTATACATAACGTTACATTTAAAGATAAATACGAGATAGATCCAATGGGCGGGATAGAGGTATTTGGCTATTACAACGGTGATACATCGAATAAATTTGATGGTATTTATGATAAAGCAAATGACAAGATCATGGGGCACTCAATAGACGCTGTAAGTAAGAAAGGATGCAGAGATAAAGATTGTGATTACTAAGAAGACGCTCGTCTGCGTTTTTTATAGATGAGCTTAATGAAAAAGACAAGGGTTTCGGCGTGGGCCGCCCTTGTCTTTTTTATTGAACACCTCTTTTTCCGGGTAAAATATAACCGGAAAAAGCTCATTATTTGACAGTCCATTTTAACAGCGTTACAATTAAATGTGTAAATAGTTACATGTTTAAATAAACATAATGTCTCGGGAGGTGATACGTCCTTGAATGAACTTTCTTTAAAAAAGTCATTTATGAGTCAGTGAACCGCATCATTGATCCCGAGCACGTGTATTTCCGCACTGTGCCTGTGTTTGAAACAAGCAATGAGGCATATCAGCATCTGCAGGACCGGCTGTTTATCGGGGCTGCGGTCAGATTGCCGGATGACATTCGGTTAGATATTTATGAAATTCAATAATAAGATGGAGAGTGAGTCAACATGGAAAACTTTATCGGAAGCCATATGATTTACACGTATGAAAACGGCTGGGAGTATGAAATCTATATTAAAAATGATCATACGATCGACTATCGGATTCATAGCGGAATGGTAGGCGGCCGTTGGGTGCGCGACCAGGAAGTGAATATCGTCAAGCTGACAGAAGGCGTATACAAAGTGTCATGGACTGAACCGACAGGCACAGACGTTTCCTTAAACTTTATGCCGCATGAAAAACGGATGCACGGAATTATTTTCTTCCCGAAATGGGTGCATGAGCATCCGGAAATCACGGTGTGCTACCAAAATGATTACATTGACGTGATGAAAGAGTCACGTGAGAAATATGAAACGTACCCGAAATATGTCGTTCCCGAGTTTGCGGATATTACGTATCTCAACAATGCGGGAATCAATAACGAAACATTGATTTCAGAAGCGCCGTACGAAGGAATGACCGATGATATCCGTGCGGGAAAATTAAAATAAGAGAAAAACCCGGCAGCTTGGCCGGGTTTTTTGTATCCTTTTACGACAGGGTTTTGGTCATGATAAAGTCGACTTGTTTATCATCCCCCATATAAAAAGAGTGTTCTCCGGTTTGGACAAACCCCATTTTTTGATAAAAGGCGATTGCATTTTCGTTTTTTTCCCATACGCCCAGCCAGATGTTCTTTTTGTTGTGTGCTGTTGCGATTTTCACAGCTTGATTCAGCAGATATTTGCCAAGCCCGTGTTTCTGATGGCTTTTTCTTATATAAATTCTCTCAATCTCAAGAGAATCTTCCCCCATTTTTTCTGACTGTGCTTCGTTCATGTTGACTTTTACATACCCCGCAAGGTCATGATGATAATAAACAAAATAGAATTGAGAAGACGGATTGGATAATTCCTTTTTCAGCTGTTCAGAGCGGAATGCATTTTCCAAATAAGCTTTCATATTTTCAGGTGAATTTTGATCTTTAAATGTATCATTGAATGTTTCAATGCTTATCTCCCGGAGCTCTGTTATATCGTTAAGGCTGCACTTTTTTAATTGAATACTCATGGTCATACAGCTCCTTTCTTCATTTATCATATCAGCTGGATTTTGTTGTATTTGCAATGAAAATACCGTATAGTAAACATAACGTAATTTTGTTGTATTTGCAACATAAAATAAGAAGATGAGGACGATAAAGTGAAATATGTTTTTTATGTTTTAGGAATCATGATCTTGACCTTTGGTATTTCTGTCACGATTCAATCAGATCTTGGAACATCGCCTTTTGATGCGCTTATTGTGGGATTGTCCGTCCATGCAGGGCTTACCGTGGGAAGCTGGGAAATCATCATCGCTTTCCTGTTAATTTGCTGTAATTCAATGTTAAAAAGGCAAAGACCGGAATTTTCAGGGATGATTACGGCGTTCATAACGGGAATCGGGATTGATATGTGGCTTTTTTTTCTGCATCGAGTCATAACGCCTCAACTATGGTACGGAAAGGCGGGCTGTTTTGCAATCGGTTTAGTTGTGATAGGGATAGGAACCGCAACCTATCTGCACACAAATTTCGCACCGATCCCGGTTGATCGGTTAACGCTAATTGTCCGTGATTTAACCGGGAGAAGCATCTTTTTTTCAAGAACGGTCATTTACTTCATATTTTTCATACTGGCCGTGATGCTAAAAGGTCCGGTAGGCATCGGAACGTTATTAACCGTTTGTTTAGGAGGGATCATCCTTCATTTCTTTATGCCGATTACCGGAAGATGGATAGACGGCATATTAACAGCATCTCCAAAGCAGGAAGAAACGAAAACCCGGTAACGGCGGTTTTTATCCGATTCTATCATTTTTCATTTCACCCGCATGTTTAAGGTATAATAAAAAAGGGGGAGGGATTTTATGAGCGGTCAAAGAAAGCTCGTTTTTTACGGAGCTGTCAGCGCAGATGGCTATCTTGCGCGGGAAAATCATTCTTTAGATTGGTTAATCGGAACTGAAGGTGAAGACAGCACCGATTATGAAGCTTTCTATGAATCTGTCGATACGATCATTATGGGCAGAAAAACATACGAGGAAATATTGGTTTTATTGCCTGAGGAATTTCCGTACAAAGGTAAAGAATGCTATGTGTTTTCGCGGACATTGACCGGGCGTACTGAACATGTGCGGTTTATTCATGAAGAGCCTGCCGATTTTATAAATGCATTGAAACGCCAAGAAGGCAAGCGGATTTGGATTGTCGGCGGGAGTGATCTGCTGCACCCGGTTTTGGAGGAAAAACTTGTCGATGAGTTTATCATTCAGATCGCCCCCGTTCTGCTCGGCCGCGGAATTTCTTTGTTTAAACCCGGAGACCGGGAGACAGGACTGAAGCTGACTGATGTCAGGCGTTACAAACAATTTGCGGAGTTGCATTATGAAGTGAGATAAAATGAAAGGTATGAACGAAACCCAGTAAAGGTTACCGGGTTTCTTTTTCATGTTTGTTTTTATGTTTTGAAATAGTGTGGGCCGGACCGAATGAAAACCCTGCAACCATGATAACAACCCCTATCCACCTCACGGCATAGAAATCAGTGTCGCGCAGGAAGATAAATGAAACTAAGATAATAAGCGCCCCGATTATAACGGCAGCTGTACCGATAATACTTGATTTCTCCATATAAAAACTCCTTTATGAATGTTTGGTTAACGTATTGGGTTGGAATATAACATATCAGGGGTAATGCGGAAATGGATATGCTGCGAAGCTGACTGATGTCTGTAAGATGAAAATGAAACGCCAAGGGAGCCGGCTCCCTTGGCGTTTTTTAGGCTTGAAACAGGATGCGGCGT
Source organism: Bacillus sp. MT(2024) (assembly GCF_036362845.1). Taxonomy (NCBI): domain Bacteria; kingdom Bacillati; phylum Bacillota; class Bacilli; order Caryophanales; family Bacillaceae; genus Bacillus; species Bacillus sp. MT(2024). The sequence goes on along the minus strand of NZ_CP143632.1, from coordinate 3,363,754 downwards.
TTTGCTGAATCGGGATCACTTTCGACAGCGGTATCCGTGTTGAAAAGCAAAGTTTCGCGTGAATCGGTTTCATATTCAGGCCAATTGAAGTGAGAGGTGTTCGGGTTTCCGGTTTTTGCAAAAGCGAGCCATGCGGATTGGATTTGTTTGGAAAGCTGTTCTGCGTCATCACCGAGCGGCTCTTGCAGCGTCTTTCTCAAAGAATCAAAGTTTCCGAACACAAACGGCAATTCCAGAGCGTGAACGGCTTTATGAAACGGCGGTGTTTCGCCATGCCAATCAAAGCGGTACATCCAGACCGGTGCGTGTTGCGACTGTCCTTGTGCGAAAGCGACAGCCGGCCGCCAGAAAATCAGATCCGTCATCATATTGATTTGTCCCGTTAATGAATGCGGATATAAATCTGCCGCTTGTTCGGTGCAGTTCTCTCCGAGGTGATAATGCAAATAATCTTGCTGCTTTTTCTCGGAGTGAATGTCTGTATCAGGGGTGAAAAACAAATATGCTTCATCACGATTGGTTCCGATGATCATAGGTATGCCTTCTGCGGCCCCGTCTGCTATGGCTTTCACCGGTTCCGCAGGCAATGTGGCCGGATCGATGGCGGGCTGAAACAAAAGCTGAAAAATGTTTTGATCCAGTGAGCGCCGCACTTTATCCGCAGTCTTAAGCAGGTCATTAACGGAAAGCTCCTGCAATTGATCAGTGCCGGCTTCATGAATAAATGCCGCCGCGATGTCTTTTGCCATGTCCGCCGGGATCGTATGAGAGGCGCCGCTTTCTAAAATGGCTTTATGAAACAGACCTTTTGCGTCAGGCATTGCCATAAGTGAGGCGATGCTCATGCCGCCTGCCGATTCACCAAATATCGTGACGTTATCCGGGTCTCCTCCAAATTCGGAGATATTGTCCCTCACCCAGCGCAGCGCGGCGATCTGATCGAGCAGCCCGATATTGGCGGAATATGCGTCATGAATAGAAGACAAATGTAAAAAGCCTAACGGTCCGAGCCTGTAATTGAGTGTCACGACAATGACATCTCCCTCAGCGGCAAGGGCAGATCCGTCGTAAAGCGGTTCGCTTCCGGCACCTAAATAAAATGCCCCGCCGTGTATCCATACCATGACAGGCTTTTTTTCGCCCTCTGAATCGGGGGCGAAAACGTTGAGGTAAAGGCAATCTTCAGATTGAGGCGGTATATCCCCGGAAAACGATATGGACAGCATATCATCCGGCTGCGGACAAACCGGTCCGAACGAATCGGCATGTTTTACGCCGTCCCAAAGTGCGGGCGGCTCCGGCGCTTTAAATCTCAGCTCTCCGACGGGCGGCTTCGCGTACGGTATGCCCTTCCATGTGCGGGCACCGCGGCCGGCAGTTCCTTTCAGTGCGCCGCAGCGGGTTTGAACGGTAAGTTTTGTCATGATTTCATCCCCTTTTTTCTTTTCATTATAAACAGAGATGAAGACATGAAGCGAATAAAAGCCCTTTCATCAGCATATCCTCAGTAACGCTTCCGTTCTAAAAATGATCTGACTTCCTGAACGGACAAGCCGAGTTCTTTTGCTTCCTGCATCAGCGCTTTCCATTCTTCAATGTTGGATTCAGTCAGTTTTCTGTTGCGGTAGGGTGCGGGCTCCGGCCGTTTTTCAGTCAGTTTGTTCGTAAAGGTGAACAGTTCTTCTTTCGGCATGCCCGACTGCACGGCCTGCACAAGGTGGATGCGCCACTCATCTTCCGTGTCTCCCATCTGATGCAGCATCGTTTCGGCATCAAAAAGCTCCGTCAGATCGACCTGCAGGGTGGCGGATACTTTTTTCAGAAATTGGATGGACGGATTTGAGTGAACCCCCCGTTCTATCTTGCTTAAATAAGATTTAGAGACACCTGCTTCAACTGCTAGCTGATTAATAGAGTAGCCTTTTCTTCTGCGGTATAAACGAATTATTCTTCCAATCATTGTGCTGAATTCTCCCCTGTATACTGGCATTTTTTTGTTCATTATAAGAAATTTTTCGTTCTTTATAAAATTTAAAATTATAAGGTAAGTGCAGTAAATAAGAGGAAAATCATGATAATGTTCTCTAAAAAGAACCAAATGGCTTAATTTGAAATTTTCAAATTTCGACCTTTTCTTTTATAATCCAATCATTAACAGAAGGGGGCGTTTAAGCCTGATGCAATAAGGATGAGGCTGTAATTACATGAATGAGAATATGAGTTTTAAAGAATTATTTGACATTATTAAACACAGACTTTTACTGATTTTTATCATGACAGCAGTTGTAACGCTGGTGACGGGATACATCCAATTCCGGGTGGTTTCGCCCGTTTATCAGGCATCGACCCAAGTGCTCATTCATGAAACAAGCGGTGAAAAAAATTCGAATCTCAGCGACGTTCAGCTGAATCTTCATTACAACAATACGTTTCAAACGATCATGAAAAGCCCGGTTGTGCTTGAGAAAGTGAAACAGAAGCTGCATCTTTCTGAGACGGCATCCGCTTTAAAAGCAAAGATCACGACAAGCAGCGAAACCGATTCAGAGATCATTACCGTAGCGGTGCAGGACGAGAATCCGAAACAGGCCGCCGCTATAGCGAACACGCTGATGAAGACATTTAAAAAAGAAGTCCGTGACAGGATGAATATAAAAGGCGTCATTGTTTTGTCCGAGGCAAAAGCATCGGAAAGTCCGATGGTCAAGCCTTCGCGCATCAGGAATATCATGATGGCGTTCGGTGCGGCTCTCATGGCGGGTGTGACGCTTGCGTTTTTTCTCCACTTTCTTGATGAAACCGTTAAAAGCGAGCGGCAGCTCAGCGAAAAAACAGACTTGCCTGTTTTAGGGGTTGTGTATGACATCAAAAATCAGCAGACACGGTCTGATGAAAAACATTTCGGGGAGTGAGGCGTTTGGGATTCAGAAAAAAGAAATCAAGAAGGGGACTGGCTCAAATATCCGTTTTACATCACAAATCATTGGTGGCTGAACAATACCGCACCATTCGGACAAATATTGAGTTCTCCTCTGTTCAGACCCATTTGCGCTCCATTCTCGTCACTTCCTCCGTTCCGGGAGAAGGAAAGTCATTCAGCGCCGCCAACCTTGCCGCGGTATTTGCGCAGCAGGAAAAAAAGGTGCTGCTCGTCGATGCGGATTTACGAAAACCGACGATACACGAGACCTATCAGCTTGAAAATGTACAAGGCCTTACGAATGTGTTAGTCGGAAACGCTTCCCTCGGCGAAACGGTGCAAAAAACGCTGATTGATAACCTTTACGTCTTAACGAGCGGGCCGACGCCGCCGAATCCGGCTGAGCTTTTATCTTCAAAGGCGATGGGAGAGCTGATTCAGGAGATGTACAGCCGGTACAGTCTGGTTATTTTCGATTCACCTCCGCTTTTGGCGGTGGCGGACGGACAGATTTTAGCGAACCAGACAGATGGAAGCGTTCTCGTCGTCTTGAGCGGAAAAACGAAAATGGATACCGTCCAAAAGGCGAAAGACGCGCTTCAGCAGTCTAAGGCAAAGCTTTTGGGGGCGCTGCTGAATAAAAAGAAAATCAAAAAAACAGAGCACTACTCGTATTGAGCGGTGCAGGTGATGTCTCCTTACCTTTATCAACGGAGGCACTCGGCTCTGCTGTGGGCGGCGTTTTCCGCTGCCTTAGATGCTGGTCGTCGGTGGCGGGGTGTGAGGACGGGTTAAATGCCCAATTTATCTTAAGATGATGCATTGTTATCGGCTTAGCTGTTATGTCTGTTTTTACGAAAACCGTATCAGCTAAACCGATAAATGAGGAGGGGAAAGATTGACTTACCGGAGAAGACTTTCAATGATTTTTGCATTGGATACGTATCTCGTTTTACTTTCCGTTGTTATAGGATATCAATTTTTTGAGGATTCTTATCACTTTTATGACTCCGGAGCGTTGCTGCTGACTGCCGTAAGCATGCTGATCAGCCATCATGTATGCGCTTTTATGTTTCACCAGTATAAGCAGGTATGGACGTATACGGGAATAGGCGAGCTGCTTGATCTGCTGAAGGGGATCACGCTGTCCGCAGCTGTGACAGCCGCCGTCCAATACGGGGTGTTCCACACGATTTTATTCCGGCTGTTAGCCGTCAGCTGGATGATTCAGCTATTGTTCATCGGAGGAAGCCGGATGATTTCGCGCGTACTGAAAGAAACGATCGGCAGGAAGCAAAATGACTCTTCCCGGGCGCTGATCATCGGCGCGGGCGCAGGAGGAACGCTGCTCGTCCGTCAGCTTACCCAGAAAAACGATCTTGGAATCATGCCTGTGGCTTTTATTGATGATGATCAGACGAAGCATAAGCTCAAAATTATGGGCCTGCCCGTCATCGGCGGAAAAGAAAGCATTATGCCGGCGGTGCAGAGGCTGAGAATTCACCACATTATCATCGCCATTCCGTCTCTTTGCACCCATGAGCTTCAGACGCTGTACAAAGAATGTGTACAGACGGGCGCCCATATTAAAATCATGCCGCAATTTGATGAGATCCTGCTCGGAACGCAGGCTGCCGGACACATCAGGGATGTGAAAGCCGAAGATCTCCTCGGCAGAAAGCCGGTCACCCTTGATACGAGCAAAATTTCTGACAGCATCAAAGGGAAAACGATTCTGGTCACGGGCGCCGGCGGCTCTATCGGTTCTGAAATCTGCCGCCAGATCAGCTCGTTTCTTCCGCATGAAATCGTCCTTCTCGGCCACGGGGAGAACAGCATTTATTCGGTGCATAACGAACTGTCCGCACGCTTCGGCAAAGAGGTGCTTTTTCATGCGGAGATCGCCGATATTCAGGACAGAGATAAAATCTTTACCTTGATGAAAAAATACGAGCCGCACGTCGTCTATCATGCGGCCGCCCATAAACATGTGCCGTTAATGGAACATAATCCGGAAGAAGCCGTCAAAAACAATATTATCGGCACGAAAAATGTCGCCGAAGCCGCCGATATGTGCGGAACGGAAACATTCGTGCTGATTTCTTCTGACAAAGCGGTCAATCCGGCCAATGTCATGGGCGCGACGAAGCGGTTTGCGGAAATGGTCATCATGAACCTCGGAAAGGTCAGCAACACCAAATTCGCCGCCGTCCGTTTCGGGAATGTGCTCGGAAGCCGCGGCAGCGTCATTCCGATTTTCAAGAAGCAGATTGAAAAAGGCGGACCCGTCACCGTCACGCATCCGGCGATGACAAGATATTTTATGACGATCCCCGAAGCGTCAAGACTCGTCATTCAGGCGGGGGCGCTTGCAAAGGGGCGGCAGATTTTCGTTCTGGATATGGGAGAACCCGTCAAAATCGTCGACTTGGCAAAAAACCTGATTCATTTATCAGGCTATACGACAGAACAGATTCCCATTGAATTCTCCGGTATCCGCCCGGGAGAAAAGATGTATGAAGAACTGCTGAATCATAATGAAGTACATACGGAACAGATTTTTCCGAAAATCCATATCGGGAAAGCGATCGACGGGGATTGGGCCGTGCTCATCCGTTTTATGGAGGAATTCAGCCGTCTGCCTGAAGATGAGCTGAGAAAACGGCTGTTTGAGGCGATCGAATCAGTACATGAAGAAGCGGCCGCAGGTGTGTGATGGGAGGACAGAAAGATGACGAAAAAAGTATTATTCTGCGCCACTGTCGATTATCATTTTAAAGCCTTTCATCTTCCGTATTTTCAATGGTTTCAGGATATGGGGTGGGAAGTGCACGTCGCGGCAGGCGGCAATATGAATCTTCCGTTCGTTGATGAAAAGTTTTCCATTCCGATCCGGCGCTCGCCGTTTCATCCCGAAAATCTTTCTGTTTACAGGCGGCTGAAACGGCTCATTCAGGACAACGGCTACGACATGATTCACTGTCATACGCCGGTCGGCGGCGTGCTTGCACGCCTTGCGGCGAGACAAGCGCGCCAAAAAGGGACAAAGGTGCTGTACACCGCGCACGGCTTTCACTTCTGCGACGGAGCGCCCCTGAAAAACTGGCTTCTTTATTACCCGATCGAAAAATTTCTCTCTTCTTACACGGATTGTTTGATTACGATTAATGAAGAGGATTACGAACGGGCCAAGCAAATGAAAAAAACAGCTTGCGGCGCGAAGAAAATACACGGCATCGGCGTGAATACAGACAGGTTTCGCCCTGTGAGCCGGGCAGAGAGTGAACGTCTGAGAGAAAAACACGGCTTCGGCGCCGGGGAATTTATCCTCATATACCCCGCTGAATTAAACGGCAATAAAAACCAGGGACTTCTCATTGAGGCTGCGGCACTGCTGAAGAACCGCATTCCGGAGCTGAAACTCGTATTTGCCGGAGAAGGCGCGATGGAAGAGCCGTACAGAAAAAAGGCTGAATCACTCGGGGTATCCGACATTGTGCGGTTTTACGGTTTTTGCCGTGACATTCATGAGCTGATTCAGCTTGCCGATCTGTCTGTCGCCTCAAGCATCCGCGAAGGGCTCGGCATGAATCTGCTTGAAGGAATGGCTGCCGAAAAGCCCGTCGTTGCCGCGGACAACAGGGGGCACCGTGAGATCATCGAAGACGGTGTGAACGGTTTTCTCGTGCCGGCAGGGGACAGCGCGGCATTTGCCGATCGGATTGAAAAGCTGTACCGATCCCCGGGTCTGCGAAAAGCAATGGGACAAGAAGGGCGCAGGACGGCGGAATGTTTTTCAGAAACACGTACGGTAAAGGAAATGGCGCACATTTACGCCGGTTATATGGATAAAAAGGAGAAAAGCGTATGAATGCAGGAGCACAACCGAAAATTTCCGTCATCATGGGAATTTATAATTGCGAAGAGACTTTAGCGGAGAGTATTGAATCCATCCTGAGCCAATCGTATAAGAATTGGGAACTGATTATGTGTGATGACGCGTCAACTGACGGAACGTATCAGATTGCGCGCCGTTACGCGGACCATTACAGCGACCGGATTACGCTGATTCAAAATAAGACGAATCAACGGCTTGCCGCTTCGCTGAACCGCTGTCTGACATACGCAACGGGGGATTATATCGCCAGGCAGGACGGTGATGACATCTCCAACCCGAGGAGACTGGAAAAACAGGCCGCTTTCTTAAACAAGCAGGCCCACTATCAAGTCGTAGGCACGGGGATGCTCGTATTTGACGAATTCGGCGTCAGGGGCGCCCGGCTTTTGCCGCCCGTGCCGAAACCGGGAATTATGGCGAAAGGCACACCGTTCTGCCACGGCACCATTATGATGCGGGCTGAAGCGTACAAAGCGCTTGGCGGCTACCGGTCAGTCAGGCGGACGCGGCGGATGGAGGATATCGATTTGTGGCTGCGCTTTTTTGAAGCGGGTTTCCGAGGGTACAACCTTCAGGAAACGCTGTATAAAGTCAGAGAGGACAGTGATGCGTTTAAAAGGAGATCGTTTACGTATTCCATTGATAATGCGGTGCTCGTTTTTCAGGCATGCAGACGGCTGAAGCTGCCGATTTCCCATTACGCGTATATCGCAAAACCGCTCATCCGCGCCATTACGCCGCCCGCGGTCATGAACCGTTATCATAAAAACAGGGACATCCGCCAAAAAGAAGGGCTTGCCGAACATGATTGACAAACCGATGCGGGTGCTGCACATCTTCAGCGGGATGAACAGGGGCGGCGCAGAAACGATGATGATGAATTTGTACCGGAAGATGGACAGAACGAAGGTGCAGTTTGATTTTTTAACCCATAGGAACGATCCGTGCGCTTATGACGAGGAAATTCTCGCTCTCGGCGGACGGCTTTTTTATGTGCCGAGCATCGGCAGCACAAACCCGATTACATTTGTAAAACAGGTCAAGCGGGTGATTCAGGAAAAAGGCCCGTTTGCCGCCGTGCACGCCCATACCGATTTTCAGTCGGGATTTATCGCGCTTGCCGCTCGTTTAGCCGGCGTCCCGGTGCGGATCTGCCATTCGCACAGTACGTCGTGGCGGGGGCGGGCGTCGCGGCTTGCCGGGATGCAGCTGTTTGTGTTCAGACGGCTGATCACGGCAAACGCCACGGCACTGTGCGCCTGCGGAAAAGAGGCGGGCCGTTTCTTATTCGGGAAAGAAAAAGACGTGCATCTTTTGCCGAACGGCATTGATCTCGACTTATTTGCCGGCAGGTGCGCGGATACAGAAGCTGAAAAAAGGAAGCGGGGCATTGCAGACGGCCGTTTGGTGATCGGCCATATCGGCCGCTTTACAGAAGAAAAAAACCACGAATTTCTGCTCCGGCTGGCCGCTGATATGAAAGAGCGGGGCATCGGCTTACAGCTGATTCTCGCCGGAGACGGTCCGCTTCGCACCGATATGGAAAATCTGGCGGCGAAGCTGGGGCTTGATGATGATGTGCGTTTTATCGGTATAGAAGACCGCGTTCATGATCTGCTGAAAACGCTGGATGTATTTGTCATGCCGTCTCTTTATGAAGGGCTGCCCGTCACGCTCGTTGAAGCGCAGGCCTCCGGGGTGCCGTGCGTGATATCAGACGGCATAACGGAAGAAGCCGATGCCGGGCTCGGGCTGGTCAAAAGGCTCAGCCTCAAAGAACCGCCAGGACAATGGGCATCCGCGGTTTTACGGGCAGCAGAGGCGGCAAAGCCTGACGGGACGCGTATTAAAGAAACCCTCAGGCGGCTGGGATATGACGCGGGAGAAAATGCGGGGGCTGTTATGAAGCTTTACAATATGAATTGGAAAAAGGAACAGTAACGAATGATTGTATATGTAGTCAATATGGGAATTGTTTATATTTGGTCATGGTTCGCGAAAATGTGCGGCGGGCGTGATCAATCGCTTTCGACCGGATACCGGCCGAATCAGCTCGTCATGCTCGTTCCGCTGCTATCGCTGGTATTGGTCTCCGGTTTGCGCTACAGAGTCGGGACGGATTTTCAGACCTACGCGCTGATGTACAAGCTGGCGGGAAATTACGGCAGCATTTGGGAGATCTTCGGGTTCGGAGCGAAAAAAGCAGCCGTTGATCCGGGGTTTACGGCTCTCATCTGGCTCATGAATTTTATCACGAAAGATCCGCAAATCATGTATTTCACCGTGGCGGTCGTGACGTGCAGCTTTATTTTAAAGGGGCTCGTTGAGTTCGGCCGTCCGTTTGAGCTGAGTGTATTTTTGTTTTTGGGCACGTATCACTATTACGCTTCCTTTAACGGGATCAGGCAGTATATGGTGGCGGCCGTTTTGTTTTGGGCCGTCCGCTACGTGATCAGCGGAAGCTGGAAGCGTTATATGTCAATCGTGCTGCTGTGTTCGCTTTTTCATTCCTCAGCGCTGATTATGATTCCGGTTTATTTTCTCGTCAGAAAAAGAGCATGGTCGCCCGCGATTTTCGGACTGTCGGCATTGTTTCTTCTTATGACGTTTCTGTATCAGAAGTTCATTTCGCTGTTTGTCGTCGTGCTGGAAAACAGCTCGTACGGCCATTATGAGAAATGGCTGATGACCAATACGAACGGGATGAACGTCGTAAAAATCGTGGTGCTGCTTCTGCCGCTGTTTTTGGCTTTCTGCTATCGGGAGCGGCTGCGGAAGCTCTGGCCTGACATTGATGTCATCGTGAATTTCTGTCTGCTCGGCCTGCTCTTCGGTCTTTTGGCGACAAAGGATGTTATTTTTGCCCGGTTTAATATATATTTCGGCCTGTACCAAATGATCCTGATCCCTTATTTTGTGAGGATTTTTGATGAAAAATCAAATGCGCTGATTTATATCGCCATTATTGTCTGTTATTTTCTTTACAGTTACTTGCTTATGCCGGTCGATTCGTCTGTGCTTCCGTACAGAACGATTTTTTCCCGGTAATGGACACTGGAGGTTTATATGGAAACACCCGCGGTCAGTTTATTAATTGCTGTGTATAATACGGAAACTTATTTAGAAAGATGCTTAGATTCATTGCTCAATCAGTCGCTCGCCAATATCGAAATCGTGGCCGTTAATGACGGATCAACGGATCAAAGCCCGGCCATTCTTGAAACCTATCAGAAGCGGGATGAGAGAATCAGGGTCGTTCATCAGCAAAACCGGGGGCTCGGCGCGGTCCGCAACAGGGGAATCGAGGCGGCGCGCGGCGAATTTATCGCTTTTATTGATGCGGACGACTGGGTTGAACCTGATTATTGCCTCAGCATGTATGAAAAAGCGAAGGCTGATCAGTCTGATCTCGTGATTTGCGAATATGCGGCTGAATTTGCGGATACGGGGAAAACCGCCGTTTCAACGATCGCTTCAGCGTACGAGGGCCGCCCGAAACAACGGTACCTGAAAGATTTATTTGAAGGAAGAGTCAGCGGCTTTTCATGGAACAAGCTGTACAAAAGATCCATGATCGAGCATCATCAGCTGCGCTTTCCGCTTCGTGATGAGCTGGAGCACGTGGAGGATCAGTACTTCAGCCTCCGGGCGCATATTTTCGCAGGTGCCGTCTCATACGTGGATCAGCCGCTCTATCATTATCGGATTCACTTGACTTCCATTGTGCAAAGCTATCAGAAAAAGCTGTTTGACTCAGGTCTCGTTCTCTATCGGCTGAACGAGGCTTTTTTGCGTGAAAACGGCTGCTTACAGGAATACCGGCAGGAGCTGGATTTTTTCATCGTTCAGCACGGAACGGTCTGCCTGCTGAATGAATGGAAGCGGAATAACGGAGGCCGGTTTTCTGAGAAGTGGAAGAATATCAGCCGGATATGCGCTGATCCCGTATTCCGCCTGAGCCTTTCCAAAACGGGAACGGCGCCGTTTGACGCCAAACGCTCATGCCTTCTGCTTTTGGCGAAGCTGAAGCTGATTCCGTTCGTGTCGCTGGCATCAGCCGCGTATCAGCGGGCAATCGAGTACAAAATGAAAATCAGAGGGTGAAGACATGTCGATACAATCTTTAAAAATCAATCTCGCGGAATGGCTGTTGCTTAAAGTCAAATACCCGTCCCAATTTCATTTCGGAACGGCAGCGGATGGGACGGGGCTTACAGCGGCAAGAAAAAAGATCATTCTGACGCTGCTCCCGTCCCATGATAATCTCGGCGATCACGCCATCGCCTACGCAAGCAAAACGTTTCTTGAACGGGAGTATCCCGATTTTGACATTGTCGAGGTGGATATGAAGGATATATACAGATCCGCAAAAGCGCTGATCAAAAAGCGCCACCCCGATGATATGGTATTCATCATCGGCGGCGGGAACATGGGGGATTTGTACCGGTATGAGGAATGGACGCGCCGCTTTATCATAAAAACATTCCGGCAATATCGGATCGTTCAGCTTCCGGCGACGGCTCACTTTTCTGAATCAAAAAAGGGACGGAAGGAACTGAAGCGCGCCCGAAAAGTGTACAATGCGCATCCCGACCTTTTGTTAATGGCGAGAGATGAGACGACGTATCAATGGATGAAGCGTCATTTTCCCGGAAAAACAGTGCTCAAACAGCCTGACATGGTCTTATATTTGGATAAAAGCGAGCGGGGCATCCCGCGGGAAGGGATCTACCTCTGTTTACGGGAGGATAAGGAGAGTGCGCTGACGGCTGAGGACAGAACGATGGTAAAAGAAGCTTTGGCCAAAGAGTACGGCGAGCTGTATTCCTTTACCACGACGGTCGGCCGGAGGGTCAGCCGCCATACACGTGAAAAGGAGCTGGAAGCGCTTTGGAATACGCTGAAAGGCGCGGAAGCCGTCGTCACTGACAGGCTTCACGGGATGATTTTTTGCGCGCTGACGAAAACGCCTTGTGTCGTCATTCGTTCGTTTGATCATAAGGTGATGGAAGGCTATCAATGGCTGAAAAACATACCGAACATGATATTGCTTGAACGTCCCGACCCTGAAGCCGTAACGTCCGCCGTAAACCGGCTGCTCAGCGGCAAGCATGAGGAAGGCGGTTCTTTGCGAAGTGTTTATTTTGCCGGGCTGCGCTCGAAAATCAGCGGTGATGCCCAATGACCGCGCCGCTTGTGAGCGTGATCGTGCCGATGTATAAGACAGAGCCTTTTATTAAAGAATGCGCGGTTTCTTTAACAAAACAGACGCTGAGAGACATCGAAATCATTTTCGTCGATGACGGTTCACCGGATCAGTCAGGCCGGATGGCTGAACAATTCGCCGCAGAAGATGCGAGAATCCGGGTGATTCATAAAGAAAACGGCGGCCTCAGCTCGGCCCGCAATGCCGGAATAAAAGCCGCCCGCGGCCGTTATATCGGTTTTGCGGACGGCGATGATTATGTGACGGAAACAATGTTCGAGCGGCTTTATGAAGAAGCGGAGAAGAACCGGCTGGATATCGCCGGCTGCGGTTATTACAAAGAAACGCCGTCTAAAGAAAGAACGTATATGCCGCCGTCCCTTCCGCCGGGCCGCGTCTTCACAGCGGATGAAATGACCGCATTGCTGACCCGCGCGCACGAACATCGGTTTATTTGGTATGTGTGGCGCTATATATACCGGCGAGAAGCATTGCAAGGGCTGTTGTTCCATGAAGATATCCGGTTTGCCGAGGACTCTCCGTTTAACTTGGCAGCGTTCCGCCAAGCCGCGCGTGTCAAAGTGATAGACGAAGGGCTGTATATCTACCGGGAAAATCCGCAAAGTCTTACAGAAACACCGTTTAAGCCCCGCTTAGATCACGAACTGCAAAAGCAATATGCAGCGAAAATGGCTTTTTATGAGGCAAACGGGCTGACGGACGCCTGCCGGAGCGATATTGATACATATTTGTGCAAGCATCAGATTCCGATGCTGATCGCCAACGCATGCGCCGCCCCGCAGCCGTCACACCAGATTACGGCGCATATCGGCAGAATCTTAACGTATGACATGGTAAAAACGGCCGTGCGCAGGACGCCGTGCCGCCATAAACAGCTGCTGGCCGGGGAGCGCGTGGTGCTCGGTCTGTGCAAAATGCGCCTTCCTCTTCTTCTGCATGCGTTTTTCGAACGGAAATCGAAAGAGAAAGGCAGTGCGGAAGGAGCATGAAATTTGCCATTAATTTCGGCGCCAATGTGACGGCGTTTTTACTATCGGTGTTTTTATCAGTGTGGATGACGCCCTTTATTGTGAAAACATTAGGTGTTGAGGCTTTTGGGTTTGTCCATCTGACACAGAATATCATTAACTATTTCTCTATTATTACCGTTGCGCTGAGCTCAGTCGTTGTGAGGTTTTTCTCCGTCGCCGCCCACAGGGGGAACAGGGACGAGGCCAATGCGTATGTAAGCAACTATTTAGCCGCGTCTGTCGTGATATCTCTATTACTCGCTGTGCCGCTCGCCGGGACTGCTTTTTTTATTGACAAGATTATGAATGTACCGGCCGGGCTCTTAACGGATGTGAGGCTGTCTATCGTAATCGGCAGCGTGCTGTTTATGCTGACGTTTTTTATGGCGGGGTTCGCGACGGGGCCGTTTTTTGCCAACAAGCTTTATATCACAAGTTCCATTCAGGCCGTGCAAATGCTGGTCAGGGTGCTGTGTGTGCTCGCTCTGTTTACGTGCCTGCCGCCGAAGATCTGGCAGATCCAGCTTTCGGCATTAGCGGGAGCCGTCTGTGCGGCTGTGCTGACTTTTTTCTTCTTTAAGAAATTGATTCCATGGTTTTCTTTCAGCCGTAAAACCTTGTCATTACAGACGAGCAAAGTGCTGTTTTCGGCTGGTGCCTGGAGTTCTGTCAACCAGATCGGCGTGCTGCTGTTTCTGCAGATTGACCTCATGACGGCCAACCTCGTGCTGGGGCCGTCTGAAGCGGGTGTCTATGCGGCGATTATTCAATTCCCGCTTCTGCTCAGAAGTCTTGCCGGGACGCTTGCTTCACTGTTTGCGCCGGTTTTGACTTCCTATTATTCAAAAGGCGATATGGAAGGTCTCCTGTCTTACGCCAATAAGGCCGTGCGGATGAACGGGCTTCTCCTCGCGCTTCCCGCCGCGTTATTAGGAGGGCTTGCCGAACCGTTTCTGGCGATTTGGCTGGGCCCGTCGTTTGTGCAGACGGCGCCGCTTTTATATATTCACGCCGCGTATTTGGCGGTCAGTCTCTCTGTCATGCCGCTTTTTTACGTATGGACGGCTTTTAATAAACAAAAAACGCCCGCCGTCGTTACTTTATGTTTAGGCGGACTGAATGTCATATTGGCCGTGGTTCTCAGCGGACCGGCACATCTCGGGCTGTACGGCATCACCATTGCCGGGGCTGTCTCCCTCATTTTGAAAAATGCCGTCTTCACGCCGCTGTATGTTTCGCATATTACCGGCTTTCAGAAAACCGCGTTTTACAAAGGCATGTTCGGACCGTTGGCGGCGGCCGTATTTGCCTGGGCCGTCTGCCGGGGTATCCGGCTGTTTTCACCGCTTGACAGCTGGGCCGGTCTGATCGCCGCGGGGCTTGCCGTATGCATAAGCTATGCCGCATTCGCTTTTTTCTTCATTTGTACGAAAGAAGAAAGGCGGCTTGCTTTACAGAAATGCCGAAAAGTGAAAGGAGCTGTTCAGATTTGAAGGTGAAACGTGTATTTGATATAGCGGCCGCGACGCTGTTATTGTGCGGCGCGAGTGTCATTCTTCTCTTCGCCATGGCAGCCGTCAGATGCGCCATCGGGTCTCCGGTATTGTTCAAACAGACGAGACCGGGGCATAATGGGCGTCCGTTTACGTTGTATAAACTCAGAACGATGACGGATGCGCGTGATGAAAACGGTGTGCTGCTTCCGGATCATCTGCGCCTGACCAAAACGGGAAGGCTGATCAGAAAACTGAGCATCGATGAGCTTCCCCAGCTTTTTAATGTGCTCAAAGGCGATATCAGTCTGGTCGGCCCCCGCCCTTTGCTGATGGATTATCTGCCGCTTTACACGGCGGAGCAGGCGCGGCGGCACGAGGTGAAGCCGGGAATTACGGGCTGGGCGCAGATTAACGGGAGAAACGCGATTTCATGGGAGGAGAAATTCAAGCTCGACGTGTGGTACGTCGACAACCGCACCTTTCTTCTCGACTTAAAGATTCTGCTTTTAACAGTGAAAAAAGTTCTCGTGTCAGAAGGCATACACCAAGCCGGCCATGTGACGGCAAAGCGCTTCACAGGCAGCGGAGATATGTCATCGTGAAAAAGGTCGTGCTGATCGGAAACGGCGGACACGGAAAAGTCGTGAAGGAAATCGTGCGGGCCCGTTCCGATATGGAGCTTGCGGGCATATTGGACGACGGATTCAGCGGTTTTGCCGTTCGGAACGGTTTATATACGGGCCGGACGGAAGACGTGCACATGCTTCGGAAACTCGTCCCCGAGGCCGTGTTCACGATATGCATCGGACGCAACGGCGTCAGAAAGCAGTTCGCTGAAACGCTTGGGATTGAAGATGCCGATTATGCCGCACTCATTCACCCCGGGGCGATCGTCAGTGAAACGGCTTCCGTCGGACACGGAACGGTTGTGATGGCGGGCGCCGTCATTCAGGCGGGCGCTGACATCGGCGCCCATTGCATCATCAATACGGGGGCGGTTGCCGATCATGACAATGCAATCGGAGATTACGTCCATCTTTCACCGCGCGCGGCGCTTGCCGGCGGAGTGAAAGTCGGGGAAGGAACGCACATCGGAATCGGCGCGTCCGTCATACCGCAGATGGACATCGGCCCTTGGTCCGTTATCGGCGCGGGGGCTGCGGTCATCAGCAGAATTCCCGGCCATGTGACGGCGGTCGGCGTTCCGGCCCGCGTCATCCCCCCTATCCATAATGAAAAAGGATGATTTCATGCAAACAAACAAACGGATTTATTTGTCTCCGCCTCATATGAGCGGAAAAGAACAGGAATACATCGCAGAAGCCTTCCGCTCCAATTGGATTGCCCCGCTCGGTCCGCTCGTCAATTCGTTTGAAGCGCGGCTCGCGGAATATGCGGGAGTGAAAAGCGCGGCGGCCGTAAGCTCGGGAACGGCCGCCATCCAACTTGCCCTGCGGCTTGCGGGTGTGAAAAAAGGAGACGTTGTATTTTGTCCTTCCTTTACGTTTGTCGCCACGGCGAATCCGATTGTGTATGAGCAGGCTGAGCCCGTTTTTATTGATTCGGAATGGGAGACGTGGAATATGTCGCCCGCTGCGCTTGAGCGGGCGCTCCGGGATGCAAAGCGGCGCGGCAGACTCCCGAAAGCGGTGATCGCCGTCAATCTTTACGGCCAAAGCGCGAAAATGGATGAATTAATGAGCCTTTGTGACGCATACGGCGTCTGTCTGATTGAAGACGCTGCCGAGTCCTTAGGATCAACATATAAAGGCAGGCAGAGCGGCACCTTCGGCCGTTTCGGCATTTATTCCTTTAACGGCAACAAAATCATTACAACATCGGGAGGCGGCATGCTCGTGTCTGACGATGAAGCCGCGATTGAAAAAGCGAGGTTTCTTGCGTCACAGGCGAGAGATGCCGCCGTTCATTACCAGCACAGCGAGCTCGGTTACAACTACAGGCTCAGCAACATTCTCGCGGGCGTGGGTATATCGCAGCTGGAAGTGCTTGAAGATCGCGTCCGGGCGAGGAGAGAAATCTTTCACCGGTATCGGGAAGCGCTGGAAACATATCCGGGCATCCGCATGATGCCGGAGCTTGAAGGAACGGTTTCAAACCGCTGGCTGACGGCTCTGACGCTTGATAACGGCGTGACGCCGGAAGAAGCCGTCGCCTGTCTTGCGGAACAGAACATTGAGGCCCGGCCGCTGTGGAAACCGCTGCATACGCAGCCGCTTTTCACATCTTCGGTCTTTTATCCTCACAGCGAACATGAGCGTGTCTCTGAGAACCTTTTCAGCCGGGGCATCTGTCTTCCGTCCGGGTCTGACTTGTCTTCTGAGGAGCAGCAGCGTGTCATTGACGCACTTGCGCAACTGTTTGAAACGAAAGGGGAGAAAACATGGACAGCCGCCATGTTATGAGCCGATTAAAAGAGACGCTGACGGGTCTGCTCAGCGTTATACCGCCGCAATCCGACATCATATATGCCGACTATCCCCTCTACGGAAATGTAGGGGATTTATTGATTATGAAAGGGACGGAGGCGTTTTTTAAAGCGCACGGCATCCGCGTGAAACAGCGCTGGAATCCCGACAATTTTCCATTCGGGCGCCGGGCGGACAAAAAGACGATCATCGTCTGTCAGGGTGGCGGAAATTTCGGGGATCTCTATCCGTACTATCAGACGTTCAGGGAAAAAATCGTCAAATCCTTTCCGGAAAACAGGATCGTCATCCTGCCGCAATCGATTTATTATCAGGATGAGACACGGCTGCAAAAGACATCGGCGCTTTTTGCGGAGCACAAGGATCTCCACCTGTTTACGAGAGATCATGTGTCATACGAGACTGCGAAACGCTTTTTTTCGGCGAATCATATCGGGCTTATGCCTGATATGGCCCATCAGCTGTATCCGATCGCGGCGTCAGCGGCTCCGTCACGCGGCAGGCTTCATTTTATCCGCACGGATGGGGAAATCAACCCGAAGCTGCAAAACAATTCTTCCGTTAAAAACTGTGACTGGCAGGATGTTCTGTCAGCAAGCGGCCGCAGGGGAATCGCTTTTTTCCAAACGCTGAATGTTTTGAATAAAAAAGCGGGAAACCCGCTGCCGATTGCGCGGTTTTGGAAACGCTATTCCGATTTCTTAACGAAAAAAGCGGTCCTGTTTTTCAGCAGGTACGAATCGGTGGAAACGTCAAGGCTCCACGGCCACATCTTGTCCTCGCTTCTCGGGAAACCGAATACCGTCATTGATAATTCATACGGGAAAAATGCCAACTATTATTACACCTGGACGCACGAAGCGCCGGACGTCCGGCTGATCGGTGAAACCGCCGGCACGAAGGAAAACCTTCCGCTTTGAATGAGCGGAAGGTTTATTTTGTTTCTCCGCGTTTTACTTTGTTGTACGCCTCATCCAAATGCTGAATTCTTTTGAGCACAACCGAGTTTTTCGTCAGCTGATCCTGTACAAGGGTTGAGACGACGGAGCGGTAATAGCTGTTCATCGCATGAATTCGGTCTTCATTCGGATTCATTTCAATGTGCTGTGTAAAGTTTTCAATAAAATAGGGAACAGAAAAAAGTTCTGACATCTATAAAGCAACTCCTTTTAATAAGTATATACGGTATGAAACCAATCATGTACAATGAAAAAAGGGGAGTGAGCATGATGGATATCAAACTTCAGCAAACACAAATGTTAAAGCCTCAATTAACGCAAGAGCTTAAACAGGCCATCACATTACTCGGATACAATTCCGCGGAACTGGCCGGATATATTGATGAGCTCTCACTGGAAAACCCTCTGATTGAACGAAAGGAAACAGACACGCCGCCACTATCTTACCATAAAACAAATAAAAACAGGATGAAAGAACGGGACGGAAGCCAGCAGATCAGACTTACCCGTAAAACGCTGCAGGATTCGCTCAAACAGCAAGCCTTAGACATGAAGCTGTCCGATGATGAGAAAAAAATTTTCAATTATCTGATACATTCATTGGATTCAAACGGATATTTAAAAGAGGACATATCAGCCGCCGCCGACCATGTATCCGCTTCACAAGAGGAGACGGAAGCGGTTTTGAAAAAGCTTCAATCCCTTGAGCCCGCGGGAATCGGCGCCCGGTCTTTGCAGGAATGCATCCTTCTTCAGCTCCGCCGTCTTCCCGAGCGGAACGAACAGGCGGAATGGATTGCCGAAGCCTATTTTGAGCTATTTGCAAGAAAGAACTGGAAAGCGCTTACGCTGAAAACGGGCATTCCGCTTAAAGACATTCAGGACATCGCTGACATGATCAGCGCGCTTGATCCGAGGCCGGGGCTCCGTTATGCGCATGAGGAGCCGGGTTTTTACGTAGAACCGGATATTTTCATCACGGTGAAAAACGGCATCATTCAAGCGCGGCTCAACAGCCGTTCGTTTCCTGACATCCAGCTTCATGCCCATTATCAGCCGCTCCTGTCAGCCGCCGGGTGCCGTGACACGAAAAATTATCTGTCGGCAAAATATCAGGAATGGCGCTGGCTGAACCGGGCTTTGTCGCAAAGAAAACAAACGATCACGAGAATTATCGGCGTCCTGACTGAACGGCAGGAATCCTTTTTTCTCACAGGAAAAAGCGGAATGCAGCCGCTGACCTTAAGAGAGGTGGCGGAAACGCTGGAGCTCCACGAATCAACGATCAGCCGGGCCATCAAAGGGAAGTACGTTCAGACGCCGTACGGACTGTATGAAATGAAAACATTTTTCTCGGCGAAAGCTGAATCATCGGGGGACGGCGGCGCCTCCAATTATGCCGTAAAAGCGCATCTGGAAGCATTGGTCCGTAAAGAAGATAAAAAGAAACCTTTTTCAGACCAAAAGCTTGCCGATCTGCTTCATGAACAATATGACATCCGAATCTCAAGGCGCACCGTCGCCAAATACCGTGATCAATTAAATATTCCGCCGTCATCGGCGAGAAAACGGTACAGCTGAAACCTCCCCGAGCCAAACCCCGGGGAGGTTCTCCGTGTTACGGGATCATCCATGAAAACAGATGATGCTGTAAAAATGTAATGAGACAGACGAGCAGAAGCAAAAACAGACTGTGCTTAATCGTAAAGCGGAAAAGGTCGGCTTCCTTGCCCGCCAGACCGACAGCGGCACAGGCAACCGCAATGGATTGCGGAGAAATCATTTTTCCGGTGACACCGCCTGATGAATTGGCGGCAACGGAGAGAACCGGGTCCATCCCGACAGAGAGCGCCGTCACTTTTTGCAATCCGCCGAACAATAGGTTGGCCGATGTATCAGAGCCGGTAATAAATACGCCGAGCCAGCCGAGCACCGGCGAAAAAAAGGTAAACATCGCGCCCGTCATGGCAAGCGAAAGACCGAGTGTCGTGCTCATGCCGGAAGCATTCGTCACATAAGCAAAGCCGACAACAGAAACAATGGTCACAACCGGAAGCGTTAACTCTTTCACCGTTTCAATAAACGCTTCGCCCCACGTCTTCCACGACATGCCGAGGGCGAACTTGGAGATGACGGCGGCAATCAGAATCGCCGTGCCCGCTGAACCGAGAAGCTCAAGCTTGTACACGGCTTCAATCGGCGTGCCGTCCGCCTGAAGAATCTGCTGATTTACAAATGGGACGGGAGGCGTGAAGGTCAATGCGCGCCCGGCTGCATTCAGCCAGGAAAGCCACATTGACGTTCCTTCATAATGACCGGTTAAGGCAGCCTTCACGCCGGGAATCCCCCAAACGGATATCATGGCCGTCAGAAGAAGGAAAGGAGACCACGCTTTAAACACCGCGGCGCCCCCGTACTTGATCGGCGCCCGGTCAGCGGCCGCTGCTGATTCCCGTTCTGCCGCGAAACGAAAGGCCGTTTTCGGTTTCCAAAATTTCAAAAACAGAGCGAGCGCGGCCATGGAAACAAGCGCCGACAGCACATCCGGAAGCTCGGGCCCTAAAAAATTCGAGCTTGCGTACTGCACGGCCGCAAAGGAGACGCCGGAAACAAGAATGGCCGGCCATACTTCAAAAGCCTTTTTAAACCCGCTCATCAAAATGATTAAG
The DNA here is from genome assembly GCF_036362845.1 of Bacillus sp. MT(2024). Classification (NCBI taxonomy): domain Bacteria; kingdom Bacillati; phylum Bacillota; class Bacilli; order Caryophanales; family Bacillaceae; genus Bacillus; species Bacillus sp. MT(2024). Next base: position 3,343,128 of record NZ_CP143632.1, on the reverse strand, counting down.
TAAAGCGGAATAAACACGGATAAAAACGGAAGCTGCCGGCCGACCATTTGAGAAATTTCCATTGCCGGTATCCCGGTCGGACCTTCGACGGCGGTAATCGGAATGCCGATCGCACCGAAGGCAACGGGCGCCGTATTGGCAATCAGGCAAATTCCCGCCGCATACAGCGGCTGAAAACCAAGTCCGACGAGCAAAGCGGCCGAGATCGCGACGGGAGCGCCGAAACCGGCGGCGCCTTCTAAAAATGCCCCGAATGAAAAGGCGATGAGCAGCGCCTGCAAACGCCGGTCATCTGTAATTGAGAGCACCGAACTCCGGATAATCTCGAACTGTCCCGTTTTCACGGTGATTTTATACAGAAAGACCGATGTGACGATAATCCAGCCGATCGGAAGCAGCCCGTACACCGCTCCCTGAGAAGCGGACATCACCGCTTTTTCCGCCGGCATGCCGTAAACAAATACAGCGATTAAAAGTGAAACGGCTAACGTTAAAAGCCCCGCTATGTACCCCTTCATCCGTTTCACCGCAAGCGCCCAAAAAAAGAAGATAATCGGCACGAGCGCGCAAACTGCCGATAAAAGCAAATTTCCCCCTAAAGGAGCGTACCCCTGTGTCCATTGCATCCCTAAAAAACCCCTCCTTATGTCATGTAAGCGATTACTTTTTATGATAAGGTCATCTGATGACCGGGTTAATTAGCATTATATTTTGAAAGTTTTGAAAGTACAATACTTTTCTTGAACAAATTGTCTGAACCTGTCGGCAACACAAAAAAAGAAGTATAATAGACGATAAACATCAAGATTCACAAGTGACGGGGTGATCGCGTTGAAATATAAACAAATTAAAACGAAAAAAATCTACGAAGAAGTCGCTGACGCATTGCTGGAGAAGATAAAAGCGGGCGAGCTTAAGCCGGGTGAAAAGCTTGATTCCGTTCAGGCGCTTTCTGAGAGTTTTCAGGTCAGCCGCTCGGCGGTCAGAGAAGCGCTGTCGGCTTTGAAAGCGATGGGGCTCGTCGACATGAAGCAGGGAGAAGGCACATACATAAGAGAATTTGAGCCGTCTCATGTTTCCCAGCCGCTTTCTTCCGCCCTCTTGATGAAAAAAGAGGACGTCAAACAGCTGCTCGAAGTCAGAAAGCTGCTTGAACTCGGCGTCGCCGCCATGGCCGCTGAAAAACGCACCGAAGACGATTTGCAAAAAATCCGCCAAGCTCTCTTGGAGATGAAAGCCATCGACGGAGACGAAGAATTGGGCGAAAAAGCAGATTTCTCCTTTCACATGGCGCTGGCGGAAGCATCACAAAACGGGCTGCTCAAGCATCTCATGAATCATGTCTCCGCGCTCCTTTTGGAAACAATGAGAGAAACGAGAAAAATTTGGCTGTTTTCTAAACGAACGAGCGTGCAGCGATTGTATGAAGAGCATGAACGCATTTACAGCGCCGTCGCCGCCGGAGACGCGGATGAAGCGGAAGCCGCGATGACGGCGCACCTGACGAATGTGGAAGAAGTGCTGGGGGCTTATTTTGAAGAAAATGTATAGAAGCTGACTTGTGAAAGGGGATAACATCACATGCAGGCCGAATCTTTTTTTTCTGACCATGTAAAGAAAGCTCTGACAAACGATCCTCCCGGGGAATGGATGCCGGCAGTTCCGAAAGCGTGCATCCCTCTGCACTCCGGCTATCCCGATCCCGCACTCGTTCCTGATAAGGAGCTGAAAGAAGCCGCCTCCCGCCTTCTGGATGAGGAGCGCGATCTGCCGCTGCATTATATGGGAAGCCCGAGGACGGCCGTTTTAAAAAAGCAGATTCAAGAACGGTTAGCCATCCGCGGCATTCACTGCCGGGACGATGAGCTGATCGTGACATCAGGCGCCTGTCAGGCGATAGATCTGGCTGCGCGGGTTTTCCTCGATGAACAAACCGCCGCTGCCGTTGAAGCTCCGGTCTATATGGAAGCGCTCGAGATTTTTAAAAATTATACACCGCATATCATGAGCATTCCGACAGATCAAGAGGGCCTGCAAATAGAAACATTAGCCTTCATGCTTGAGGAAAGAAAACGAAAAGGGCTTGTGCTTCCCCGTCTTCTCTACACGATACCCGCTTTTCAGAATCCTGCGGGAACCGTAATGTCAGCGAAGCGGAGAACCCGCCTGCTTCAGCTTGCCGAAACGTATGATTTTCTCATCTTGGAGGATGATGCATACGGCGAGCTCGGATTCACCGATATTCCGCCGCCCTTGAAAGCCATGGATCAAAACGGCCGGGTGCTGTACGCCGGTTCATTATCAAAAGTCATCGCCCCGGGTATGAGGATCGGCTGGATTGCAGGGGACGCCGCATTCATCACGGCATTGTCATGGTTAAAAAAAGACTTAGGCCACCCGTTTTCTCAAGCGGTGACCGCCGTCTATCTGGAACAAACGAATGTTGAAGAACGGCTCGCCGCCTTGCGTAAAGCATACCGGAGCAAACGTGACGTATTGATCGCCGCATTAAAGCAATATCTGCCGGAGGCCGCATCCTGGCACGTGCCGGACGGCGGTTATTTTGTCTGGGTGAAAGTGCCGGGGGCGGATACGTCTGCACTTCTGGAGCGGGCTCTTTCTCACGGTGTTTCCTATGTACCCGGTAAATATTTTTTTCTGCATCAGGAAGACGGCGCAGAATATCTCCGTCTGTCGTTCAGTTACGCAGGAAAAGCCGCGCTAAAAGAGGGGGTCCAACGGCTGGGACGCCTGCTGAAAAACGGGATGTAGAGCAGCATGGGAAGCTTTCAGGCTTCTCTTTTTTTGCACCCTTCAGCGCATCGGGCGAAAGGATTTTTCAGAAAAACCTTCCAATCCATATTCAGAATAGTGTAGGATATTCATAGAGCTTTCCAAAAACAGGTCATCAGATGACCAGATCACATACTGAGGATGAAAGAGGGGTTCATCATGAAAGTCTCATTATTTGTCACGTGCCTTGTGGATATGTTTCAGACCAATGTCGGAAAGGCGACGGTTGAGGTGCTGGAACGGCTCGGGTGTGAGGTGGATTTTCCCGAGGGGCAGATTTGCTGCGGGCAGCCCGCATACAACAGCGGGTATGTGACGGATGCGAAAAAAGCAATGAAGCGGATGATTGCCGCGTTTGAAGAAGCGGAGTATGTCGTCAGTCCGTCAGGTTCCTGTACGACGATGTTCCGTGAATATCCGCATCTGTTTCAGGACGATCCGAAGTGGGCCGCAAAAGCGCAGCAGCTTGCGGACAAAACATATGAGTTAACAGATTTTATCGTCAACGTTCTCGGGGTGGAGGATGTCGGGGCGGTGCTGCATAAAAAAGCGACAGTCCATACATCATGCCACATGACGAGGCTGCTCGGCGTGTCGGAGGAGCCGATGAAGCTTTTGCGCCATGTCAAGGGGCTCGAGCTGACCGCGCTTCCCGGAAAGCACCAATGCTGCGGATTCGGAGGAACATTTTCTGTGAAAATGGCGCAAATCTCTGAACAAATGGTGGATGAGAAGGTCGCCTGCGTGGAAGACACGGAGGCCGAGGTGCTGATCGGGGCGGATTGCGGATGTCTGATGAATATCGGCGGGCGTCTTGACCGTAAGGATAAAAACGTCAGAGTCATGCACATCGCAGAAGTGCTGAACAGCAGATAAGACGAGAAACAACAAGGGGGTAAATCATGGCGATGAAAATCGGTACCGCCGCTTTTAAAGAGCGGGTATCAGAAGGAATAGATAATGAGTTTATGAGAGGAGCCGTCTCCGGAGCGCAGGAACGGCTCAGGACAAGAAGGCTTCAGGCGGCCGAGGAATTGGGAAACTGGGAGGATTGGCGTTCCCATGCGGAAGAAATCAGACAGCATGTGCTGGACAATCTTGATTTCTATTTGGAACAGCTCGCCGAAAACGTCGCCAACAGAGGCGGGCATGTCTTTTTCGCCGAAACGGCGGAAGAAGCGTCCTCCTATATCCGCGATGTCATCCGTCAGAAAAACGCCAAAAAAATCGTAAAATCCAAATCCATGGTGACAGAAGAAATCAATATGAACGAAGTGCTTGAGGAAGAGGGCTGTGAAGTCACAGAAACGGATCTCGGCGAATACATTCTCCAGATTGACGATCACGATCCGCCGTCACATATCGTTGCTCCCGCTCTTCACAAAAACAAAGAGCAGATCCGTGACGTGTTTAAAGAGAGACTCGAATACAAACAGACGGAAAAACCGGAAGAGCTCGTCATGCACGCGCGCAGCGTCCTCCGGAAAAAATTTCTCGAAGCGGATGTCGGCATCACGGGCTGCAACTTTGCAATCGCGGATACCGGATCGGTCAGTCTCGTGACAAACGAAGGAAACGGCCGCCTTGTGTCCGCGCTGCCGAAGACGCAGATCACCGTGATGGGAATGGAGCGGATCGTTCCTTCATTTTCTGAGTTTGAAGTGCTTGTCAGCATGCTGACGAGAAGCGCGGTCGGCCAGCGGCTTACAAGTTACATTACGGCGCTGACGGGCCCCCGGCAGCAAGGAGAAGCTGACGGGCCTGAGGAATTCCACCTCGTGGTTGTGGATAACGGGCGTTCCCGCATACTCGGCACGGAATTCCAATCGGTGCTGCAATGTATCCGCTGCGCCGCCTGCATCAACGTCTGTCCCGTGTACCGGCATGTCGGCGGACACTCGTACGGGTCCATCTATTCGGGTCCGATCGGCGCCGTCTTATCGCCTCTTCTCGGCGGATATGACGAATACAAGGAGCTCCCGTACGCATCTTCCTTATGCGCGGCCTGTACGGAAGCGTGTCCGGTTAAAATTCCGCTGCACGAGCTGCTGCTCAAGCATCGGCAGAACATTGTGGAAAAAGAGGGCAAAGCGCCGATCAGCGAAAAACTGGCGATGAAAGCCTTCGGGCTCGGCTCGTCATCCCCGTCCCTTTATAAAATGGGATCGAAATGGGCGCCTGCCGCCATGACGCCGTTTACGGAGGATGACAAAATATCAAAAGGGCCGGGGCCGTTAAAAGAATGGACGGCAATACGGGACTTCCCTGCGCCGCATAAATCGAGATTCAGAGATTGGTTTAAAGACCGGGAAAAACAAAAGGGGGAAGAATGATGATGAAAGGGACGGTTACACATCAGGAATCCTTTCTAAACCGGATCGCCGGAAGTCTGGGCAGAGAGCGCAGGAAATCAGGCGTGTCCCTGCCTGAATGGAAGTATCAGCCTCAATATCAAACGCATGCGGACTGTACGGAAGACGATCTTGTCACGATGCTGAAAGACCACTGCGTCAACATTCATACCGAACTGATCGAAACGGATGCAGCCGGGCTTTACGACGCTTTGCGCGCGCAGGTGAACCGCTTTGAAGGAGGGCCTGTCATCATTCCGAAGGACAGCCGGTTTGAAATGTACGGCTTGCAGACCCTTATGACAGAAGAGTGGCCGGACGAAGGGATTTCCGTTTGGGAATGGGACGCGGAACAAGGAGCGAAAAATATTGAAAAAGCGGAACAAGCGAATGTGGGCATCACATTCAGCGAGATCACGCTTGCGGAATCAGCCACCGTCGTTTTGTATGCGTCAGAGCATGCCGGCCGTTCCGTCAGCCTGCTTCCGACCACCTATATCGCAATCATCCCGAAATCTTCCATTGTGCCGAGAATGACACAGGCCAGCGATATACTGAAACAGCAGATCAGAGACGGCGTCACCGTTCCTTCCTGTATCAACTATATTACCGGACCGAGCAACTCGGCCGATATCGAAATGGATTTGGTTGTCGGCGTCCACGGACCCGTTAAAGCCGCTTATATCCTCGTGAGTGATCGATAAAAAAACAAACCCCGGTTTGCGGCCGGGGTTTGTTTTTATATAAACGCGTTAATGATCATGATAAAACAGATCGCACTGACAGAAATAATCGTTTCCATCGCCGTCCATGTCAGGAACGTTTCTTTTACCGTCATTCCGAAATACTCTTTAATGAGCCAGAAACCGGAGTCATTGACATGTGACAGAATCAAAGAGCCCGCTCCCGTTGCCAAAACGAGAAGCTCGCTGCTGACGCCCGGCATGACAGATGCAATCGGAGCAACAATGCCGGCCGCCGTCATCATGGCGACAGTCGCTGAACCCGTGGCAACACGGATGACCGCCGCGATCGTCCAGCTTAAAAGAACGGGAGAGAAGCTTGAGTGTTTCGCCATGTCAGCGATATACGTGCCGACGCCTGAATCAATCAGGACGTTGTTAAAAGCGCCGCCGGCTCCGATCACAAGCAGAATGGAAGCAATCGGTCCCAGACAGTCATTGCTGAATTTTAAAATGCTTTCTCTGTCAAAGCCCTGATAAAAACCAAGGCTGAAAAAGGAGTAAACCGTGGCGATCAAAAGCGCCGTGACAGGGTCGCCGATAAATTTAAAAGTTTCATAGAGCGTGCTTTTTTCCGGAAGCGCAATTTCGGCAAGCGTGGCCATAAGCATCAGGATCACCGGTACCAATATCGTAAACAATGTATTTGCGAATCCCGGAAGCTTGCGTTTTTCATTCCGTTCAATAAATTGTTTTTTCAACAGTTCGGGAACGGGTTTATGAATGCGCTTACCAATCCATTTTCCGTAAAGCGGCCCCGCGATGATGGCAGTCGGGATGCCGACGATTAAAGAAAACAAAATCGTTTTTCCGACATTGGCGTGATAAATGCCGACAGCCGCCATCGCCGCCGGGTGGGGCGGAACCAATCCGTGCACGACGGAAAGTCCCGCAAGGAGCGGAATCCCGATCGTCACTAATGAAACCCCGGTTTCAATCGCAATCGTAAACAAAAGCGGCACGAGCAGGACGAAGCCGACCTGGAAAAAGACCGGGATGCCGACGATAAAAGCGACGGCCATCATCGCCCAATGCACTTTCTTTTTGCCGAAGCGGCCGATCAGGGTGTGGGCGATCCGCTCCGCACCGCCTGATTCAGCCATCATTTTGCCGAGCATCGTACCGAGGGCCAGCACGATCGCAAGCAGCGACAGCGTATTGCCGAGCCCGGTTTTCATCGAAGTGATAATGTCCGGCAGATTCATGCCCGTTGCGAAACCGACAAGGATGGATGTAATCAAAAGACTGATAAAAGGATTTAACTTAGCGACCGTAATCAATAAGAGTAAAACGATAATAGCGGCAATGACAATAAACAGTAACATGACCTTTTCACCCTTTCAAAGAAGAATTAACGGCTTTGTTTGAGCTGAAATTCACTGATGACGTCAAATTCATCTTTGAGCTTGTCATACAGCCGCTCGTATAAGTAAAACAGCTCAATATATGTTTCGCTGTTTTTGACGTTCGGTTCATGGCGGTGCGAAATTCTGATCCAGTCCTGAACATCCTCGATCCGTTCCATTTCGCCAAGGCTGTGCAAAGCGAGAACGGCCGCTCCGAGCGCAGAGGCTTCGTAACTTTCCGGAACGAGGACTTCCCGTCCCATCGTATCGGACAAAATCTGCCTCCACAGCGGCGATCTCGCAAATCCTCCCGAAGCCCGCACGTCTTTTGCGGGGCCCGCCAAATCTCTCAGTGCGACACCGATTGAAAAGACGCTCATGATGACGCCTTCCAGCACCGCTCTGATAAAATGCTCCCGTTTATGGCGGAGGCTGATGCCGAAAAACGTTCCGCGGGCATTCGGGTTCCAAAACGGCGCGCGCTCCCCTGATAAAAACGGCAGAAACAGCAATCCCTCAGAGCCTGCGGGCACTTTATCAGCAATATCAATCATTAAATCGTACGGATCAATGCCGAGCCGCTTCGCCGTTTCAACTTCCGGAGAAGCGAATTCGTCTCGAAGCCAGCGCAGCATAATGCCTCCGTTATTCGTCGGGCCTCCGATGACCCAATGCTTGTCAGTCAGCGCGTAACAGAATGTCCGCGCTTTTTCATCCGTAATCGGCGCATCCGTCACCGAACGCACGGCTCCGCTTGTTCCGATCGTAACGGCCACTTCGCCTTTGCCGATCGCGCCGACTCCAAGGTTGGCGAGCACGCCGTCATTTGCGCCGATAATAAACGGTGTATCCGCATGAATGCCCATCCGTGCAGCGATTTCCGGCGCAAGGCCGCGCAGCTGATAAGTGGTCGGCACGATGTCCGACAGCTGATCTTCCCGGATTCCGGCAATCCGGAGCGCTTCTTCATCCCAGGAAAGCGTATCTAATCGGAACAGCCCCGTTGCCGAAGCGATCGAATAATCGACGACATAAGTTCCGAAAAACTCGTGCAGAATATATTCTTTAATACTGATGAATTTGGCGGTTTTCGCGAATGTCTCCTTGTCCTGTTCTTTCATCCACACAATTTTGGAAAGCGGAGACATCGGATGAATCGGCGTACCCGTTCTTTTATAAATATCAAAACCGTTCATCTCTTTTATAATCCGTTTTGATTGCTCGGCGCTGCGGTTGTCCGCCCAAATGATGCTTTTGGTCAGCAGGCCGCCGTTTTGATCGACAGCTATCAATGAGTGCATGGCGGTGCTGATGCCGATTGCAAGCAGATTGTCAGGACTCAGTCCGGCCTTTGTGACGGCGCCCCTGATGCTTCCGATCACCGCTTCCAAAATGTGCTCAGGATCCTGCTCGGCCCATGCCGGCTTTGGCTGTATTAAATCATAGTGAACCGAATGCTTGGCTAACACTTTGCCTCTTGGTCCGAACAGAACGGCTTTCGTACTGGTCGTGCCGATATCCAGACCGATAACAGCTTGGGTTTCCTTCATAATATATCCCGCCTAATCTGATTGAATAATAAGATAGATTTATAATGTATGCCCTTACAAAGTCAATTATAGGAATAATTTTTTTATAAATCAACGATGAAGAAGAAAATTTTTTTCATAAAATTGCCTCAATTCCCGCTGTATCGGCATTCTCTCTTTTGAAAAATAAATATTACAAACGTTTGTGCGCGATCATTTTTCTGATTTGCTGCAAGTTGGCGAGCGTTTTCTCCTGCCGCAGCCGGGCCGTGGCGAAATACAGTGTATCAATGACCGACAGCTGGGCAAGCCTTGCGGACATCGCTTCCGTTCTGAAAGCCGTCTCCCTTGTTGACGTATACAGCACAACGTCGGAAATCTGGGTGAGCGGCGACTTTTGGTAGCTTGTAATGCCGATCGTGCCGGCGCCGAGCGATTTGGCCGTTTTCACCGCGTCGAGCACGTCCTTGTTGCTCCCCGAATGAGAAATGCCGATGACTGCGCTTTCGGGACCGAGGAGACCCGCTGACATCGCCTGAAAGTGAGAATCCGTGTGCGCGATGCAATTTATACCCGTACGCATAAATTTATGATACGCGTCAGTGGCGATCAGCCCGGAACCGCCGTTTCCGTAAAATTCGATTCTGTCTGCGCGGTGGATCATTTCTACCGCTTTTTCAACGTCGGCCGGATCTAATAATTGAAAGGTATCGGTCAGACCGGAAATGTTTGTGCGGAAAACTTTCCGGATGATGACTTCGATATCGTCGTCGGGGCTCATTTCTTCATGAATGTGCTGCACCGGCTCCTGAACGATCTCTTGAGCAAGCGCGATTTTTAAATCCTGATAGCCGGAAAAACCGAGCCGCTTGCACAGCCTGAAAATCGTCGCTTCAGAGCTTTTCGTTTTTTCCGCCAGCTGAATGATGGAAAGGTGAACCACGTCTTTCGGTTCCTTCACGATATGGTCTGCAATCGCTCTCAATTTTGGCGACAAACCTTTGCTGGCCGCCTGAATTTTCCCGATGCTGCTTGAATTCACAGGGGTCATGCTATAACCTCCCTACTCGAATGTAAACGCATACTTTTATGATAAAGCAAGTTCTGTCATAAGGGAATCAGGTTTTGCTTTCTTTACCGCAAATGAAAGAAGAAAAGTATATCGGGGACACCGCCTCAATGACACTTCATATATCCGATTTTCACAAAAAGTGATCGTTCTCTGAAAAGTGCCGGTGCCCAAGTCGCCGGCGCTTGAAGTTCCAGATGAATTTCTTCAAATTAGTGTTCCGTCATTAGCAGTCAGTTCTTTGATTAACTGGATTGATCAAAAGAGAAGGATTATTAAGCAGGAGAACACTTGAGAAGCACAGTATAATCAGCTTCTCAGAAAAACTTCAAATTAATATAATAATCTAATTGCTCTGAAACGCGTACCATACATTATACTTTCAATGATTTTTAAACTCTGAGGAGGAAATTTACATGAAAGTAATTGCAATTGACTTAGATGGCACGCTGTTATCAGAGAACTTAACTATCCAAGAACAAGATGTAAGAGCTTTAAAGCTCGGACAAAAACAAGGTCATCTTGTAACAATCGCTACAGGGAGAGCTTTATTTGATGCAAAACACATCATCAATAAATATGATTTGGATTTTCCGATCATTGCTTCAAACGGCGCTCAAATTGATGTGGGAAATCAGGTCATATTCGAACATTTTATGGATTCAGATGTAATCCAACCTATCATCACATGGTTAAATAAAGAAGAAATGTATTATCAGCTTTACTTATCTGACAAAATTGCCGTATCAAATCAAGGAATTCAGCAGCTTGAAAAAGAACTTTACAATACAGTAATGGAAGAACCTCATTTTAATCAAGAAGTATTTTGGAATTCTATTAAAGCTCAGATACATCAATACGGGTTAGAGGAAATACCGGGTACAATTGACCCTATCGATTATCGGTATGTCATAAAATGTATGATCGTTTCGCCAAACCAAAGAAAATTAAAAAAAGCAAAAGAATATTTTGGACAACTGAAGGAGTGTGCCGTAACGAGTTCAGGAGCATTCAATCTCGAGATCACAAGTTCAGGAGTAGATAAAGGAGCGTCATTAAATAAACTTTGTGAACATTATGGAACGGATGCGCGGAATGCAATTGCAATAGGTGATAATCTAAATGATCTGCCTATGTTTCGTGCAGCAGGAATAGGGATAGCCATGGGAAATGCAGATAAGAAGCTTATTCAATTGGCTGCTTTTAAAACGTTAACGAATGATGAGTGTGGTGTATCTTATGCTTTTGATCACTACATTCTGACGAAAGAAGAAGACCCTAAACCGCGGAGTATACAGCCATGATCCATTTTGTGAAAAGATGTTTAATCTATATTGTCGGATTGTTTATTTTATCCGTAGGGGTTGTATGTATGATTAAATCTAATACCGGGATTGCCCCCTGGGATGCTCTGAACGTGGCTTTATCAGAACTCATTGGCCTTACAATCGGGTCATGGGTTTTCATTGTCGGAGGAATTCTTATCTTTATAAACAGCCTCATAAAAATGCGGTTTCCTAATCTAGCCGGTTTTATTCCGATTGTTATTATTGGAAGTTTTGTTGACCTTTTAAACTTAAAGGTTCTTTCGTTCTTAAAAACAGATGCTGTAATTCTTCAATGGAGTTTATTTTTGATAGGGTTGTGTATATTGGCTATGGGAATCGCTATTTATTTAAGAGCATCTTTTCCTTCGATACCGAATGATGAATTAATGCTGGCTATTACTGAACGTACAGGTTGGGGTATTAATATTACAAAGACGATAGGGGAAGCTTTAGCTTTTGTGCTTGCAATCATTCTTCAGGGGCCGATTGGGATAGGAACCATCATTGTGCTGCTGTGTCTGGGGATATTAGTAGGTTTATTTGACAAACTATTACACAAGATGGGGAAGCCCCGTTCTATCTATAGTGTGGGACAGGAAGGCGCATATATTCATGCAGGCCATGATAAAACAATGAATTAAATGCTTTTTTCCCCTTGTGTTGTTCAGTGTGAAATGCTGATAACGCTGTCTAAAAAGGAGTAGCAGTAATGACAAACATTACAGAGATAGCAAAGAAAGCGAACGTTTCTCGGACAACAGTTTCTAGAGTTCTCAATAATCATCCTTATGTAAAACCTGAGAAGCGGGACGCTGTGTTAAAAGCTATGAAGGAATTAAATTATGTACCGAATTTCAACGCGATTAACTTATCCAGGGGGAAGACAAATGTTTTCGGAGTCATTGTTCCCAAAATCAACCATCCGTTTTTCAGTAAACTGATTGCCGGAATAGGCGAAGAGTGTAATAAACATAATTACAGTTTACTTGTGCACCAATCAAATAACGATCCTGAACAAGAAATGGAGTTTTTTAACAGATTGAAATACAAACTTATTGACGGTCTTATTTTGGGATCCTGTGTAAGCCCCCATCACGTACTCGACGAGATATCTGGGTATGGTAATATTGTTTCCTGTGAAGCTTCTGCAAGCAAACAGGTTGCACATATATTTATTAATCATGAGTCAGGAATCAAAATGGCAATTGATCATCTGCGAAATCAAGGACATCAATCCATTGGTCTGTGTATAGGAAATCCTAAGAGCGGTGTTGGCATAAGCAGAAAAAAATCATTTTTTCACTTTCAAAATGAATACGGATTGAAATGGTGTGATAATTGGTACTTTGAGGAACAGTACACTATTGAGAATGGTATAGAAATAGCAAAATTATTACTAAATAAGTCACCTCGTCCTGCGGCAATGGTTGTAGGAAGTGATTACGTTGCGGCGGGGATCATTTATGAAGCAAAAAGACAGGGAATACGAATACCTGAAGAACTGGCGGTTATAGGATTTGATAATCAGCCGATATCTAAGGTAATAGAACTTTCAACGATACATCAACCTATTAAAGAGTTGGGACAAACAGCAGCAAATTTATTATATAACTTAATGAATAACAAAGATGTCCCCAATATAAATAAATTGAACCTAAAACTTATTAAAAGAAAGTCAACTTAAAAAGACCACTTTATGATGGTCTTTTTTGCTTAGCGCAGAATCAGCTCTGGGGCAGGCGCTTTGAAATGAGCTCTTTTTTTCGTTTCATCTATAAAACTGAAGGGCTTCATGGATAGGTTTTCAAGTTCATTTAGGAAATGACAAGCTTTTAATGGCACAAATGATGTCATATTCCATACAACTTTCTCATTAAAACCTATAGCACGAATATTATGCATAAGCCGATCAATTGTGTAAGACCCTGCCGCTACATACCCTTTTCCTTGATACCACAGATTATTCCCTTCAATTTTCTCCAGTGATTGGCCGCACATGGAATCTGTGTCAATGCGATCTGTCATTGCTATAATACCCTCAGAGCCAACAAGTTCTACAACCCGCCGTGCAACTTCTAAGTCTACATGTTCACTATCAAAGTTCATACAAATGGTTAATAAACCTTCTTTCGCGGCTCTCATCAAAGTACCGGGAACTTCTCCGACAAGTGTGTTTATATTATCTATGTTCCATTTATCTAACCGAGCATCTTTTAACCCCTCTAATCTATGCACTCTTTCTTGGGGTGTTCTCCAGGTGTGTTTAAAATTGTTTGGCATATCATTAAACAAATGATCTGTTAAAACGGCATCTGATCCAGTGTAATTGCTGCGTTTTTGCGCTGTATCTATAACTTTCATTATAAGTTCAGAGGTTTCCTCCGGGTATGCTTTTTGGAAGTGACCCAGCGCCGGTTTTACTCCAGCCTCCACAAGTGTATCTACAATCCATTCTAAACTTGGATGTTTTTCGGTGATATATTTCTTTAGATAGGAGTTTTCAGTCATAGCATCTGGAGACAGTACAGTATAAATAAGACCGTATTCTCCACATGAAGCGATCTTTTCCCATTCTTCTTTTAAGGGTGCCCAATTCCCTTTTTCCGGTGTGCCTGCAAAGCTGGCCAATAATGGTCCTTCTAGTGAAATACCTAAAATATTACGGTAACGTCCCTTTCTCTTTTGTGTATGGAACTCTTTCATAAAGGATGCAAATTGATCTAATTGATTATGAGGAAGAAAGATAGAGGGTACACAGAAAATCCCTTCTATTTCAGCTAGTGTATTGATCTTTTCAATATCTAATTGGTCTAAATTGCTAAAATCATAGTCACCGATTCCATGACAATGAAATTCTACTGGAAGAGATGGAACTAAATAAGAACCTGATTTCTTAAAAATCCCTTCTCCTCCAATGTCAAAGTTCAGCCATTCATTATTACTATAGGTTATATCAGCGATTTTCATTACTCCGTTTGTTTCAAGGTAAGCCGGGCTGTTAAATGATGTGCTGGACTGCATAGGAAACGCCTCCTGGAAATGTTTATTTAGTATTCAGTGAAGACACATCATCATCTTAAAGTATGAAACCCGTACCATATCAACCTTTTATTATCATTTTTTGTAAAAAAGTAGGTGTTTTATTCAACTTTCTACACCCGATTTTCTCGTTATTGTCATTTATATCCTGTAAATTCCTTTTAAAAACTCAAAAACACTAGCTGTAACGCCACTAATGCATCTATACTGTTTCGTGTTACGCCAACTAGTGTTCTCCACGAGTTTAATTTGTGGAATTGGTTTCATGTCAATAGCTTTAATAAATGGAATATGACTTCCGGGTATAGAACCTTGTGGGGTCATTGGAGTTGAACTATTAGAAAGAAATGTGTACAGTTACTAAGCTGAGGTACCGGAATAAGAGTAACCTTTCATATTTCTGCCAACTTTTTGCCGCTCAGTCCATATATGCCGATTACGCCATATTAGGAGCCGTCTCAATCCTCATATGAAGATAAACATGTTCAGTCAAAATGTCTTATATAGGTGATAAGAAAACCAGCGGCAAAAATTAGTATTGACTTTGAAAATAGAAGACTGTATATTATGTTACTATATTCAGAAAATAAAAACTCAAGAGATTCATTTAACATAAAACACTGTGAACGGGAGCAGTAAAAGAATCCAGTCAGAAAAAGAGAGCTGCGGGTTGGTGAAACGCGGACTGATTGTTCTTTGAACTCGCCCGGAAGTGGCAGGGCGGAACGGAATTGTCGGAATATTCCCTATGTCCTAACGGCTGACCTTCGTTAAAAGGTTTTTAAGCTGGATTCCGGATATTCGGGATCAACAAGAGTGGTACCGCGGCTGCCTGAGGCACGCCGTCTCTTTTCCTAAAGAGGCGGCGTGCTTTTTTATGTGATGAACACTTTTTGCGAGAGGGCGTGTGATAAATGGAAAAGGACAAGCAAACGTTAAAACGGACGATGTCGTCCAGACACATTATGATGATGGCGCTTGGAGGCGCAATCGGGGCCGGGCTCTTTAAAGGCAGCAGCACGGCGATTGATGAAGCGGGGCCGTCCGTGTTACTGGCCTACCTCCTCGGCGGAATCATTCTGCTGTTTATTATGCAGGGGCTGGCCGAAATGGCCGTCAGAAACAAACATGCAAGGACGTTCCGTGATTTGGTTCAGCAGTCTCTCGGTTCGTACGCTGCATACTTTTTAGACTGGATCTATTGGAAAATGTGGGTGCTCAATATTGCCGCGGAGGCGGTCGTAGCCGCCATTTTCATTCAATATTGGCTGCCGGAATGTCCGATATGGATACTGGCTTTGATCATTTCCATCGTGGTGACGGTCGTAAACATGCTTTCTGTGAAACTGTTTGCCGAGACGGAGTACTGGCTCGCGCTCATTAAAATTACGGTGATTGTCATCTTTATATTATGCGGAATTCTGCTATTATTTTTCTCATTCGGCAATCACACGGCGCCGGGGCTGTCTCATTTAACGGATCACGGAGGGTTTTTCCCGCATGGAGCGGGGGGCGTCATTACGGCGATGCTCGTCGTGATCTACTCATACGGCGGAACGGAAATCATCGGCGTCACGCTGGCGGAGACAAAAAACCCCGAAAAGGTGATTCCGAAAGCTGTCCGAAGCACGTTAACGCGGATTGTCGCTTTTTACTTGCTGCCGTTTTTCATCATCGTCAGCCTGATTCCTTGGAATCAAGTCAACAGCGTTCCCGAAAGCCCGTTTGTCATAGTATTTAAGATGGTCGGAATTCCGGGTGCCGACCATATTATGAATGCCGTCATTCTTCTTGCGATTATCTCGTCTATGAACTCGGGACTGTACGGATCATCCCGCGTCTTATTTACGCAGGCTTCTGACGGCCGGGTGCCGAAAATCTTTTCAAAACTATCGAAGAAAAAGGTTCCCGTCTATGCGATTCTGACTTGTACGTCATTTTTATATGTAGGCGTCCTGATTTCTTTATTTGCGGGAAGCCGGACGTTTAATTATTTGATGGGTTCCCTCGGCTATACCGTGCTGTTCATCTGGCTGATTATCGGATTCGCCCATTTGAAATCAAGAAAACATTCAACAGAACAGCCGGCTTATTACGTCAAATGGTTCCCGTACACGACATGGTTCGCGGTGCTTGCGCTTTTGGCCATCCTGATCGGCGTAATTGCGACGACGTCCATCGTCATCACATGTATCACTGCGGCCATCTATCTCCTCATTACGGCTGCGTATCTCGTGAAAGGGAGACGTCAATAAATAAAAAAACTCTTGCCCCGCGGCAAGAGTTTTTTTAATGAACGGCCTTTTTATCTGCGGCCAGAGCAGGTGTTTTCAGTTTCTTCGGTGTTATATTCACAAAACAAATGCTTGTGACGATCAGAAGCAGTCCGGCTAAAAGGCTGACGGTCAGCGGCTCATGCAGAAATATCGAGCTGACGACAATGGATATGAGCGGGATCAGGAAGGTGTAAGAGGCAACCTTGCTTGCTTCCCCTGAACCGACAAGCGTAAAAAAGGCGAGCCAGCCGAGCGCGATGACAAATACCGAAATGAACAGAAGGCTGAGAATGAACGGAGCTTTCCATTGAATCGCTGAAAAGCTTTCTGAAAAATGGCCGGAGCTGACAAGCAGCACGCCGCCGATCAGAAGCTGAAGAGCGACCATCCAGATAGAGTCCGCGCGTCCGCCCGTTCTTTTCACATATACCGTGCCGAGCGCCCAGCTGACCGCGGAGCCTAAGGCCAAAAGAATGCCGGCGATGGAAATATGGCCACCGAAACCGGCTGCGCTGATGACGGCGACACCGGCAAAGCCCAGAATAAGACCGGCTATTTTCAAAGGATACATCGATTCCCCGAGCCACAGCCAAGAAAAAACGCCCATTAACACCGGCTGGAAAAACACGATGGCTGAAAATAAGCCGGCAGGCAGGTAATTCAAGCCGACCGTTTGCAGGCCGTAAAATAAAGTAATATTTAAAATGGCAGAAATAAGATAGATCGGCCACGTTTCTTTAAAACGCAGCTTTTTAAAACGGGGCAGCGCCACCATTAATAATAGAAGTCCGCCGATCAGCGTGCGGATTCCGGCAAACAGAAGGGGCGGCGAATAGGCGAGCGCGGCCTTTGTCAGCGGCCAGTTAATTCCCCATACCGTGACTAGAAACGCCAGCATAAGAGCCGTCTGTATTTTCGAAAGCTGTTTCACGTCGTTCACTCCTTGTAGAACAATTCCATCATATGATACGGTAATCAGTAAGATAAATAAAATGAATCTTTTTTATGAGGAGCATAAGTAAAATGTTATGACGATTACACAACTGCGGGTTTTTGTTCAAATCGCTGAAACGGGAAGCTTTACAAAAGCGGGGCAGGCGCTGAATATGACGCAGCCCGCCGTCAGCCATGCCATCTCGGCGCTTGAGTCAGAGCTCGGCATCAAGCTGATCATCCGCGAGCGCCGCAACGGCGTAAGGCTCACGGACACGGGCGGAAAAATTCTCGTTCATATCAGAGAGGTGCTCAAAGGCATAGAAAAAGCCGAGCAGCTGGCGGCCGCGGAAAGAGGGCTTGAACAGGGAACGATTCACATCGGCACATTTCCGGCCGCTTCCGCTTATTTCATTCCAAAACTGATCAGCGTGTTTAAAAAACGGTATCCGAAGCTTGAGTTGGTACTTCATGAAGGAACGGTTAACGAAGTAAAGGAATGGCTCCGCTCCCGGGTAATAGATGTAGGGATCACTCTTTTTCCTACGGAAGACATGGAATATCTGCCGCTGAAAAAAGATAAAATGGCCGTCGTGCTTAGAAATGATCATCCGCTTTGCAGCTGTGAGTCAATCACTCTGAAAGATCTTGACCGCCAGCCGATGATCATCTGTGACGGAGGATACGAATCACCGTTTATTGATATGTTTAAGGAGGCAGGATCTGTGCTGACTGCCGCATTCACTGTTTACAACGTCAATACGTCCATCAGCATGATCAAAGAGGGGCTGGGAATTGCGATATTATCACAAATGTCTATGTCCGGAATATCGCTGCCGGAAAATGTCGTGACAAGGGAACTCAATCAGGCGGTGTACCGTGATGTTCTGCTTGCCGTTCCGTCTGTAAAAGAGGCTTCATTAGCTGCAAAACTTTTTATTCAAATCGCGCAGGAGCTCACAAAGAATGAATAAAAAGACCCTAAAAATCTTAGGGTCCTGAATCTTATCGGTTAATTTTAAAAGAGTTTGTCGTATTGACAAGTTTTGAACCGCTGAACGTAGCTTTGACACGATAATAACCTGTCTTGCATCCTTTTAAAGAGAATGACTTAGTCACCCTTACTGAGAAAGAAAAGGTTGTTTTTTTGCAAGTCGTCCATTTCTTTCCTGACTTTCGCTGTAAGTATAGGTTTCCTTTAAAAGTTCGATCTGACGGATACGCTGTACTGAGAGTAAAATCGACACTTTTCGCTTTTTTCGTGTAGTAGGAGGCATCGGTAAATCCGCTTACATTTAAATGCTGCTGAGTGCCGGAATAAAAGTCTGCGGCATATGCCTTATCGGTGTTTCCGGTAAAGAAGATTGCTGCCAGTAAAGCTGTGGTGAGTGCCATTAAGATTTTTTTACGCATATAGACTATGACTTCCTTCCTATTCAATATCATACATATCTTAACATTATTGGATATGTTTTTTCAACGAGAGATTTTCACTTTTATAGGATGAAAAGCTCTTCATATCTGAATGTAATAGATTCATTCATACAGAGTTCACTAGTGACGACCGCTGACTGATTGTTCGAAGATCATCGAATCAAATTGTTTAACTCACGGGAAAAGCTGTGGTAAGGTGTGTGGTAGAGACCTTGTTTAAGATCTGCTTACACTAAACCATAAAGGAGAAAACGATGGCTGAACATACATTGAAAGATACTGCGTTTTCCGTATTGAATTTATCGCCGGTCGTACAGGGGGGAACGGTTGCTGAATCGTTCCGCAACAGCATGGATTTAGCGCGCCGCGCCGAGGAGTGGGGCTATAACCGCTATTGGCTTGCGGAGCATCATAATATAGAAGGAGTCGCCAGCTCGGCAACGGCGGTGCTGATCGGCCACATCGCCGGCGGCACGAAAAAAATCCGCGTCGGTTCAGGGGGCATTATGCTGCCGAATCATTCGTCACTTATAATCGCGGAGCAATTCGGAACCCTTGAAACGTTATATCCGGGGAGGATTGACCTGGGGCTCGGACGCGCGCCGGGAACCGATCAATTAACGGCGAGGGCCTTAAGAAGAAACATAAACAGCGGGGAAGATTTCCCGGAGCAGCTTGAAGAATTGAGAAATTACTTCAAACCGACAGGCAATGTGCGCAATCAAGTCCGCGCCATTCCGGGCGAAGGGCTGGACGTGCCGATCTGGCTTCTGGGATCGAGCGGCTTCAGCGCGCGTCTTGCGGGAGAACTCGGGCTTCCGTTCGCCTTTGCGGCTCACTTCTCACCGAAAAACACCTTGCCCGCCCTTGAGCTGTACCGAAGCTCCTTCCGTCCGTCAGACGTACTGGATCAACCGTACGCGATGGTCGGCGTCACCGTCATTGCCGCCGATACGGATGAAAAGGCGGAGCATCTGGCGACATCGCATTATCAAAGATTTTTAGACCTCGTCCGCGGCACGCCGAACCAGCTGAAGCCTCCTGTTGAAGACATGGATCAAATCTGGTCGCCGTATGAAAAAGCGATGGTCAATGAACAGCTCAGTTCAACGATCGTCGGCGGACCGGAGCGTGTGAAGGAAAAGCTGGAAAGCTTCATCCGGACCACACAGGCGGATGAAATCATGGTCAATTCAGAAAGCTTTGAGCATGCCGACAGAATGAGATCATTTGAGATCATCGCCGAATTAAAAAGATGAAAAACAGGCAGCACATAATATATAGTGTGCTGCCTGTTTTTATGTAATAATATGAAATTTCATACTATTATGATATTATTTATTAGAAAAATTTTCTTGAAATATAGGGAGGGAATAAAAATTTGGATGTTTCTTTGAAAGATGTTTTTGGTATATCGCGGAATGTTTTAAAAAGTTATGTTGATAGACAACAAATTGATGAGGATTACCAAGATAAAATTGAACTTACGGATCATCACATCGTAATATATGGCGAAACAAAAGTCGGAAAAACACTATTAAGAAAAAAATATGTAACCAAAGCTGAAAACACTATAGTGATAGACTGTACGAAGGGAGTTGATTTAGCTGATATTTACACACAGATTTTATACAAATCTGGTGTGGAGATATCTGATAACTTCTCCAAAAGTATTGAAAAGTGCTCAAAAATTGATAGTCAAGTAGAGGCAAATCTATTTCAATTTTTAAAAGCGAAAGTGACCGGAGATTCATCTGAAAAAGAGTTATTAAGTGAATCAGGGAAAATGGATCTTCCCAAAACCGTAAGTGTCAGAGTGGCTGAATCACTGAAGGAAAAAGGTATTCAGTTTATCGTACTGGATGACTTTCATTATTTAAATTTAGTCGATCAATATCTGTTGGCTTTTGATCTGAAAATGTTTTATCAAAGCGGCTTAAGATTCATTATAATCGGGACAAAAATTATAAATGGCTATTTTGAAAAATTCAATGGAGAATTATCTCAAAGGATTGATTATATTGATGCTACTAAATGGTCTACTACAGATTTAATGAATATAAAGAGTAGAGGCTGTAAAGAGCTGAACATAGACATAAGTGAAAATGTAACAAATTATTTTATGGAGGCATCCAGCCAAATAGTTGCGGTATATCAACAACTTCTTTTTGACTATTGTCGTGAAAGTGGAATAAGAAAGAGAAGTCAGAATTACATTGTTCTTGACAGTCTTGAATTAGCTAAGGAATGTAATGCTTTGTATTATAAAAGAGTAAGTGAGGAATATCTGAGAAATATTCAAGACATTGCAGATGGAGAAAGAAAAGCGAAGCTGAAGTTATACTATTATATAATGAAAATTGTGTTAACATCTGATCCAGATATAGCGAGGAGAGGTTTTTCTTTCCAGTACTTGTATGAGAATATTCACCGAATCCATGAGAAAAAGTCAATAAATCATGGTGCGCTGACCTCTGTACTTAATCACTTCGATGAATTGCAATCCAAAAAGGATATCTTTCCAAAGGTTTTTACATACTATGATAAAAGACTATATATTTCAGATTCGTCATTTTATTATATTTTAAAGCATTTTAATAAAGAAAATATAGATGATGTTCTTCCGCCTCATGATTTTCAGCTTAGTTTTCAATTTAATGACTGAAGGGCAGATACTGTTGTATCTGCCCTTTTTCATTCGCCGATCCGCCTGACGGAATTCCGGATGACGAGTTCCGGTTCATACACGACGTCATCCTTCTTCGGTTTTTTATGCTCTAAGCAGTCGATGACGTATTTTGCCGCCGCTTTCCCCATAATGGATTTCGGATGCTTGACAGAGGTGAGCTTCACCTCGGAAATCTGGGCGAAATGTGAATCGTCATAGCCCATGACCGATACGTCATCAGGCACCTTTAAGCCGAATTCTCTGAGAAGATTAATCGTCTTCAGCGCAATTTCATCATTATAACAAAGAATGGCCGTCGGGTATGATCCGCTGTTTTGCTCAAGGGTATGCTTAATTTTTTGAAGAAGCACGGTTTCTTTTTCCTCAGTCGTATAAGTCACGATCATGTCCGGAGACGGGAAAATCCCGCGCTCCCGGTGCGCCTGAAGATAGCCGTTCATCCGTTTGACGCCCTGCGTGTCATCCGCTTTAAAGATACCCATAATGTGCGTGTGGCCGAGGGACATGACGTATTCGCAAGCCATCATGCCGCCTTTGACATCATTGACGGAAAAGCTCGGTGCGGCCAGCTCCGCATAAGAGGCGTTAATCATGGCAAACGGAATGCCGTTTTTCTCCAGGTTGAGATAGTAGCCGATGTTGGGCGTCTGCAGCGCGCTTTTCGTAGGCTCGACAATCAGCCCGTCTATATTTTTGGACAGCAGGTTTTCAAGGCCGCGCCGCTCACTTTCTGTATTGTTGTTGGTGCTCGTCAGCAGCATGGAATAGCCCTGTTCGCTTAAATAAGATTCAATTCCCCTGATGATGCTCGGGAAAATATAGTCTGATATGTACGTTGTAATGACACCGATCGTTTTGTTTGAATGCATGGCTGATTTCGCCGTGCGTGAAGCGACAAAGGTGCCTCCGCCCTGAACGCTGTACAGCAGCCCCTGCGAGACCAAATCTCCGATCGCCTTTCTGATGGTATGGCGGCTGACCCCGAACTGCTGCATCAGCTCATTTTCCGTAGGCAGCTTTTCGTCCGGCTGTACTTTTCCTTGATTCAGCCATGAACAAATTTCTTCTTTTACTTGAGCATATTTCGGTAGCATATCAATTCCTCCAAAATGTATACGGACAAATTCCAGTATAACATAGTAAGCCCTTTCATCAAGCTGTAAAAATAATTGACAGATTATGAAAAACTGCTTATTCTTTATTTGTACGTACTAATTTTCCTTATTTTTAGATAAAATTCTTTATAAGTACGTACAAATGTGGCGGTTCTGAAGAAAACAAAGTAACATCAAGCGCCGCACTCTGTTTTGTAAGCGTTTTTATTCTATTATTCGCGGGAGGGTAAAATTCATGAAGAATCACCCGGCACCAATTGGCTCAAATGTACCTGTCACTCGGCAGCATTCCAAGTGGTTTGTCATTCTCATCTCATGCGCGGCCGGACTGGGAGGGCTTTTGTACGGTTATGACACGGCGGTGATTTCCGGCGCCATCGGTTTCCTGAAAGATTTGTACCGCTTAAGTCCTTTTATGGAAGGGCTCGTGATTTCAAGCATTATGATCGGCGGTGTTTTCGGCGTCGGAATTTCCGGATTTTTGAGTGACCGTTTCGGACGGAGAAAGATTTTGATGGCAGCGGCTCTGTTGTTTGCGGTGTCAGCGGTTGTCTCTGCGCTTTCTCAAAGTGTGTCTTCCTTAGTGATCGCCAGAGTCATCGGCGGTCTCGGAATCGGCATGGGCTCCTCGCTTTCTGTCACGTATATTACCGAAGCGGCTCCGCCGGCCATACGCGGCAGTCTGTCTTCACTGTATCAGCTGTTTACGATATTAGGGATATCCGGCACTTATTTTATTAACCTCGCCGTCCAGCAGTCCGGCTCGTATGAATGGGGGGTGCACACCGGCTGGCGGTGGATGCTCGCTTACGGCATGATTCCGTCCGTCATCTTTTTTATCGTGCTGCTTATCGTGCCGGAAAGTCCGCGCTGGCTTGCGAAAGCGGGGCGCCGGAATGAAGCCCTCGCCGTGCTGACGCGCATTAACGGCGAGCAGACCGCGAAAGAAGAAATCAAACAAATCGAAACGTCTTTACAATTAGAAAAAATGGGTTCATTGTCTCAGCTGTTTAAACCGGGGCTGAGAAAAGCGCTTGTGATCGGGATTCTGCTGGCTTTATTCAATCAGGTCATCGGCATGAACGCAATTACGTATTACGGGCCGGAAATTTTCAAAATGATGGGCTTCGGACAGAATGCGGGGTTTATCACGACATGCATCGTCGGTGTCGTTGAAGTGATTTTCACCATTATCGCGGTTCTTTTAGTCGATAAGGTAGGCCGGAAAAAGCTGATGGGGGTCGGATCTGCCTTTATGGCGCTGTTCATGATCTTAATCGGGGCATCCTTTTATTTTCAGCTGGCGAGCGGTCCGGCTTTAGTCGTCATCATATTGGGATTCGTCGCCGCTTTCTGCGTATCAGTCGGGCCGATTACGTGGATCATGATTTCGGAAATCTTTCCGAACCACCTCCGCGCACGCGCCGCCGGTATTGCGACGATATTCTTATGGGGGGCCAACTGGGCGATCGGCCAGTTCGTGCCGATGATGATCAGCGGGTTAGGGCTCGCGTACACCTTCTGGATATTCGCCGTCATTAATATTCTCTGTTTCTTGTTTGTCGTGACGATCTGCCCTGAGACGAAAAATAAATCATTAGAAGAAATAGAAAAACTCTGGATAAAATGAAAGCGTTTTACGACAAAAGTCCGCTCCGGCGGGCTTTTGTCTGTCACCTTCATTCCGTTTCTGTATATAATGACTGTATCAAGGAGATACTGGTAAATCCTGCGAAGAATGTCGAGGAATTGACCTTTAACAGTTGAATTAACAATGTCATCCTGTTAAAATAATTAAAGAAAGCAGACATAATTTTTTTTGGCTATGATGGGACGTTTTTTGTCATAGCGGGACATTTTCTGTCCAGTATGAATAGGAAGGAACGTTTGAGTCATGAACCAGTTAATACAAGCTCAAAAAAAATTATTGCCTGATCTTTTGCTTGTGATGCAGAAAAGATTTGAAATCTTGCAGTATATCAGGCTTACAGAACCGATCGGCCGCAGAAGTCTTGCAGCCAGTCTCGGATTGACCGAGCGTGTTCTCAGAAGCGAGGTTCAGTTCTTGAAAGAACAGAATCTCATCGATATTAAAACAAACGGCATGACAATGACGGAAGAGGGCTATTCACTGCTTTCGATTCTGGAAGATACGATGAAGGATGTTTTAGGATTGACGCTTTTGGAAAAGACATTAAAAGAGCGGCTCAATCTGAAAGACGCCATTATCGTTTCCGGAGACAGCGACCAATCTCCTTGGGTCAAAAAAGAATTAGGGAGAGCGGCCGTTGCATGTATGAAAAAGAGATTTTCAGGCAAAAATATCGTCGCTGTAACCGGCGGTACGACAATTGAAGCCGTCGCCGATATGATGACGCCGGATTCAAAAAACCGCGAGCTCCTGTTTGTGCCCGCAAGAGGCGGTTTAGGCGAAGATGTGAAAAACCAGGCGAACACCATATGCGCGCATATGGCGGAAAAGGCTTCAGGCACTTACCGGCTTTTGTTCGTTCCCGGCCAGCTGTCACAAGGCGCCTACTCATCTATTATTGAAGAACCTTCCGTAAAAGAGGTGCTTCACACGATTAAATCAGCGAGTATGCTCGTTCACGGAATCGGCGAAGCTAGAACAATGGCGGAGCGAAGAAACACGCCTTTGGAAGATTTGAAGAAAATAGATGACAATCATGCGGTGACAGAGGCATTCGGCTACTACTTTAATGCGGACGGAGAAGTCGTTCACAAGGTGCATTCAGTCGGAATGCAGCTCGATGACCTCGATGCCATTCCCGACATTATCGCGGTAGCGGGCGGATCATCAAAAGCGGAAGCAATCGAAGCTTATTTTAAAAAGCAGCGAAACACGGTTCTCGTCACGGACGAAGGAGCCGCAAAGAAGTTATTAAGGGATAACAGTCCCTCAATATAAATATCTCTCACTTATTTAAAGGAGGAAATAATCATGGCAGTAAAAGTCGGTATTAACGGTTTTGGTCGTATTGGACGTAACGTATTCCGCGCAGCATTAAACAATCCTGAAGTTGAGGTAGTAGCAGTTAACGATTTAACAGACGCTAACATGCTTGCTCATCTTTTACAATATGATTCCGTACACGGAAAATTAGATGCAGAAGTTAAAGTTGACGGCAGCAACCTTGTTGTTAACGGCAAAACAATCGAAGTTTCTGCTGAGCGCGATCCTGCGAAACTCAGCTGGGGCAAACAAGGCGTTGAAATCGTAGTTGAATCTACTGGTTTCTTCACAAAACGCGCAGACGCTGCGAAACACTTAGAAGCAGGCGCGAAAAAAGTTATCATCTCTGCACCTGCTAACGAAGAAGATATCACAATCGTTATGGGTGTTAACGAAGACAAATACGATGCGGCTAACCACCATGTTATCTCTAACGCATCTTGCACAACAAACTGCCTTGCGCCGTTTGCAAAAGTACTTAACGACAAATTCGGCATCAAACGCGGTATGATGACAACTGTTCACTCTTACACAAACGATCAGCAAATTCTTGATCTTCCGCACAAAGACTACCGTCGTGCGCGTGCAGCAGCTGAAAACATCATTCCTACATCAACTGGTGCTGCTAAAGCAGTTTCCCTTGTTCTTCCTGAACTGAAAGGCAAACTGAACGGCGGAGCTATGCGTGTGCCGACTCCAAACGTTTCTCTTGTTGACCTAGTTGCTGAACTTAACAAAGACGTAACGGCTGAAGACGTAAACGCAGCTCTTAAAGAAGCGGCTGAAGGCGATCTTAAAGGAATCCTTGGATACAGCGAAGAGCCATTAGTATCCGGAGACTACAACGGCAATGCTAACTCTTCTACAATCGATGCTCTTTCTACAATGGTTATGGAAGGCAGCATGGTAAAAGTAATCTCTTGGTACGATAACGAAAGCGGCTACTCTAACCGCGTTGTTGACCTTGCAGCTTACATCGCAAAACAAGGTCTTTAATTCATAGCTCCCGGAAAGGGCCGGACTTGGTTCTTTCGGACAGAAACGCTATAATGAAAGCGGACAAGGGAAGGGGACGGACTCCCTTTCCCTTTTTCCATGAGAACCGGCTTTCAGAAAGCGCCGGATTGCTGCAGAACGTCCGCGTTTTGAAGTTTCCGCGGCACTTTCGTTTTCTGAGCCGCCTGCCCTGGCTCAGAAGACGATCTGCCCCGTGCCCGGAAGCTGCAATCTGCCCCGCGGCGGAAGCATCATGAGGCGGTTTCACGTTTCACGTTTTTCGTGCTATGCAAACCATTTTGAAGGAGGATCTCCTAAGGCATGAATAAAAAAACAGTAAAAGACATCGACGTAAAAGGCAAAGTCGTATTCTGCCGCGTTGACTTTAACGTTCCAATGAAAGACGGGGAAGTAACAGACGATACTCGTATCCGCGCTGCGCTTCCAACAATCAAACACCTTGCAGACCAAGGCGCGAAAGTCCTTCTTGCGAGCCACTTAGGCCGCCCGAAAGGCGAAGTGGTTGAGGAGCTTCGTTTAACTCCTGTCGCTGCACGCTTAGGCGAACTGCTCGGTAAAGAAGTGAAAAAAGCGGATGAAGCTTACGGCGATGCTGTAAAAGCACAAATTTCTGATATGAAGGACGGAGACGTTCTTGTATTGGAAAACGTACGTTTCTACCCTGGTGAAGAGAAAAACGATCCTGAGCTTGCTAAAGCATTTGCTGAGCTTGCGGATGTATATGTCAATGACGCATTCGGTGCTGCCCACCGTGCTCACGCATCTACAGCCGGAATTGCCGAGCATCTGCCGGCGGTTGCAGGATTCCTGATGGAAAAAGAGCTTGACGTTCTCGGCAAAGCCGTGACAAATCCTGAGCGCCCGTTTACGGCAATCATCGGCGGCGCGAAAGTAAAAGACAAAATCGGCGTAATCGAAAGTCTGCTTGATAAAGTGGACAACCTGATCATCGGCGGAGGTCTTGCTTACACATTCGTAAAAGCGCTTGGCTATGAAGTCGGTAAATCTCTTCTTGAAGAAGATAAAATCGAACTTGCAAAATCATTCATGGACCGCGCGAAAGAAAAAGGCGTTAAATTCTATATGCCGGAAGACGTTCTCGTTGCTGATGATTTCTCTAACGATGCAAACGTTCAAATCGTGCCGATCTCTGAAATTCCAAGTGATTTAGAAGCGATCGACATCGGTACGAAAACCCGCGAAACGTACGCTGAAGTTATCAAAAACAGCAAACTTGTCGTATGGAACGGACCGATGGGCGTATTCGAAATCGACTTGTTCGCTCAAGGCACAAAAGCAGTGGCTGAAGCATTGGCAGAGGCAAACGATACATACTCTGTCATCGGCGGAGGAGACTCTGCGGCAGCCGTTGAAAAATTCGGCCTTGCTGACAAAATGAGCCATATCTCAACAGGCGGCGGCGCATCCCTTGAATTCATGGAAGGCAAAGAGCTTCCGGGTGTAGCTGCGCTGAACGATAAATAAAAACTGCTATAAGGAAGTGGAACAGATGAGAAAACCAATTATAGCCGGTAACTGGAAAATGAACAAAACACTCGGCGAGGCTGTCAGCTTCGTTGAAGAAGTGAAATCTTCCATTCCAGCAGCAGACAAAGCGGAAGCCGTTGTTTGCGCACCAGCTCTTTTCTTAGAAAAGCTGACTTCTGCTGTTAAAGGAACTGACCTGAAAGTCGGCGC
The DNA here is from genome assembly GCF_036362845.1 of Bacillus sp. MT(2024). Lineage (NCBI taxonomy): Bacteria > Bacillati > Bacillota > Bacilli > Caryophanales > Bacillaceae > Bacillus > Bacillus sp. MT(2024). Next base: position 3,314,794 of record NZ_CP143632.1, on the reverse strand, counting down.
CCAAAACATGCATTTTGAAGAAAACGGTGCGTTCACAGGTGAAATCAGCCCGGTCGCTCTGAAAGACCTTGGCGTGGATTACTGCGTCATCGGACACTCTGAGCGCCGTGAAATGTTCGCTGAAACTGATGAAACAGTTAACAAAAAAGCGCATGCCGCTTTCAAACACGGCATTGTGCCGATCATTTGCGTAGGTGAAACGCTTGAAGAGCGCGAAGCCGGAAAAACAAATGATCTTGTTGCCGATCAAGTGAAAAAAGGTCTTGCGGGTCTTTCTGAAGAGCAAGTTGCCGCTTCCGTTATTGCGTACGAGCCAATCTGGGCAATCGGAACAGGCAAATCTTCTACAGCGAAAGATGCAAACGACGTCTGCGCGCATATCCGTAAAGTCGTTGCTGAAAGCTTCAGCCAGGAAACTGCTGACAAGCTCCGCATTCAATACGGCGGCAGCGTAAAACCTGCAAATATTAAAGAATATATGGCAGAGTCCGATATTGACGGTGCTTTGGTCGGCGGCGCAAGCCTTGAACCGCAGTCATTCGTTCAATTATTGGAGGAAGGTCAATATGAGTAAAAAACCAGCTGCACTCATCATTCTTGATGGGTTCGGATTACGCAATGAAACAGTCGGAAACGCAGTCGCACAAGCGAAAAAACCGAATTTCGACCGTTATTGGAACCAATACCCTCATCAGACGCTGACGGCATCAGGCGAAGCAGTCGGACTGCCTGAAGGACAGATGGGGAACTCTGAGGTCGGTCATTTGAATATCGGCGCAGGACGTATTGTGTACCAAAGCTTAACACGCGTGAACGTTGCCATCCGCGAAGGCGAATTCGAACGCAATCAAACGTTCCTTGACGCCATCAAAAACGCGAAAGACAACGACAAAGCGCTGCACCTGTTCGGCCTTCTTTCTGACGGAGGCGTACACAGTCACATCAATCATTTATTCGCGCTGCTGAAACTTGCGAAAAGTGAAGGACTGACGAAGGTGTATATTCACGGTTTCCTCGACGGCCGCGATGTAGGTCCGCAAACGGCGAAAACTTACATTCAGCAGCTGAATGAGCAGATCGAAGAAATCGGTGTCGGCGAAATCGCCAGCATTTCCGGACGCTACTACTCCATGGACCGCGACAAACGCTGGGACCGTGTGGAAAAAGCGTACCGCGCAATGGCTTACGGCGAAGGCCCGTCTTACCGCAGCGCGATGGATGTAGTCGACGATTCTTATGCGAACGGCATTCATGATGAATTCGTCATTCCGTCCGTCATCACAAAAGAAAACGGTGAACCCGTTGCGAAAATTCATGACGGCGATTCTGTGATTTTCTATAATTTCAGACCAGACCGCGCCATCCAGATTTCAAACACGTTTACCAACAAAGATTTCCGCGATTTCGACCGCGGTGAAAATCATCCGAAAAACCTGTATTTCGTCTGCCTGACTCACTTCAGTGAATCTGTTGACGGATATGTGGCTTTTAAACCGGTAAACCTTGACAATACGGTCGGTGAAGTATTAGCACAGCACGGGTTAAAACAGCTTCGCATTGCAGAAACTGAAAAGTATCCGCACGTTACGTTCTTTATGAGCGGCGGCCGTGAAGAAGAATTCCCGGGCGAAGAGCGCATCCTCATTAACTCGCCGAAGGTCGCGACATATGACCTGAAGCCTGAAATGAGCGCGTATGAAGTGAAGGATGCTCTTGTAAAAGAAATCGCGGCTGACAAGCACGACGCGATCATCCTGAACTTTGCAAACCCTGACATGGTCGGCCACTCCGGAATGGTCGAACCGACGATTAAAGCAATTGAAGCAGTGGACGAGTGCTTAGGCGAAGTGGTTGACGCCATTATCGCTAAAGGCGGACATGCCATCATTACCGCTGATCACGGTAATGCGGACATTCTGATTACAGAAACAGGCGAACCGCACACTGCCCATACGACAAACCCAGTCCCTGTCATTGTGACGAAAGAAGGCGTGACGCTGCGCGAAGGCGGAATCCTAGGCGACCTCGCACCAACGTTATTAGACCTTCTCGGTGTTGAAAAACCGAAAGAAATGACCGGAACATCTTTAATTCAAAAATAAGCGTAAATCAAAAGGAGAGACAAACTCATGCCATACATTGTTGATGTTTATGCACGCGAAGTCCTTGACTCCCGCGGCAACCCGACAGTTGAAGTTGAAGTATATACAGAAACAGGAGCTTTCGGCCGCGCATTAGTGCCAAGCGGAGCTTCTACAGGTGAATACGAAGCGGTTGAGCTTCGTGACGGCGACAAAGACCGTTACCTTGGAAAAGGCGTGTTAACTGCTGTTAACAACGTAAACGAAATCATTTCTCCAGAGCTTCTCGGCTTTGACGTAACTGAACAAAACGCAATCGATCAGCTTTTAATCGAGCTTGACGGAACTGAAAACAAAGGCAAACTCGGTGCGAACGCAATCCTTGGCGTATCTATGGCTTGTGCGCGCGCAGCTGCTGATTTCTTACAGATTCCTCTTTACCAATACCTTGGAGGATTCAACTCAAAAACGCTTCCTGTACCGATGATGAACATCGTAAACGGCGGAGAGCATGCTGACAACAACGTAGACATTCAAGAATTCATGATTATGCCTGTAGGCGCGCCTAACTTCCGTGAAGCGCTTCGCATGGGCGCTCAAATCTTCCACAGCCTGAAATCAGTTCTTTCTGCTAAAGGAATGAACACAGCTGTAGGTGACGAAGGCGGATTCGCTCCGAACCTTGGTTCTAACGAAGAAGCGCTTCAAACAATCGTTGAAGCAATCGAAAAAGCCGGCTTCAAACCTGGCGAAGAAGTGAAACTTGCTATGGATGCTGCATCTTCTGAGTTCTACAACAAAGAAGACGGCAAATACCATCTGTCTGGCGAAGGCGTTGTGAAAACATCTGCTGAAATGGTTGACTGGTACGAAGAAATGGTTTCTAAATACCCAATCATCTCTATCGAAGACGGACTTGACGAGAACGACTGGGAAGGCCACAAACTTCTTACAGAGCGTCTTGGCAAAAAAGTTCAGCTTGTCGGTGACGACCTTTTCGTTACAAACACGAAAAAGCTTGCTGAAGGTATCAAAAACGGCGTAGGCAACTCTATCCTGATCAAAGTAAACCAAATCGGTACATTGACTGAAACATTCGATGCGATCGAAATGGCGAAACGCGCGGGCTACACTGCCGTTATCTCTCACCGTTCAGGTGAAACTGAAGACAGCACAATCGCTGACATCGCTGTGGCAACTAATGCAGGACAAATCAAAACAGGTGCTCCGTCCCGTACGGACCGTGTTGCGAAATACAACCAGCTTCTTCGCATCGAAGATCAGTTGGCTGAAACTGCTCAATACCATGGTATCAACTCTTTCTATAACTTGAATAAGTAATGGAATGGACGCCGGGAGATATTCTCCCGGCGTTTTTTTATGGTCCCGGGCTTTTCCCTCCTTTTTCTTCATCTTCATTTGGTCAATAATATTCATTTTTTCCCCTTTTTAAAGGAATCAGTGTTCTTCAATCGAAAGGGAAGAGGTGTTAATAAGAGGAGGGATTATGATGAAATTTTCATTTATGTCAGCCGCGGTGGCAGCAAGCGTCATATGGGGTGCGGCTGCCGGGCCGCTGGCCGAAACCCATGCTTATTCAGCTGTGACCGCCCCGGTTTTTGATGCCGATGAGGCATTGGACACTATGCGTGATCTGAGTGAAATCATCGGACCGCGGGAAACCGGAACTGCGAAAGAAAAGGGAGCGGCTGAATACATATCGAATCGTCTGCGGGCTCAGGGCGCCAGTGTCAAAGTACAGTCATTTCCATTGAAAAAGTACTTTTCAGGTTCAGTCACAGCGGGAGATCATGAATTCCCGCTCCGCTCCGCTGATCAATCCGCTGTTGAAAAAGAGCTCAAAATAGAAGGCGGGATTTTTGACGGCGGCTGCGGATCACGCAATGACGTAACAGGAGCCAAAGGAAAGATTGCAGTGATACGCGAAGGAAAGATCCCCGTTTCTCAAAAGATCAAACATGCCGAACAAGCGGGAGCCAAAGCAGTCATTATTTATAATCAGACAACAAAACCGCTCGCCGTCCGTCCGCAGACCGATAAAGGAATCACGATACCGGCGGCGGGTATGAAAAAAGAAGACGGTGAAGCATTGCTGCAGGAAAAGCAGGCAGTCATTCAATTTAAAAACTATAAAAACCGCACCTCACAAAATATCATAGGAACGCGCAAAGCGGCACAGGCCAACTCTTCTGATGCTGATATTATTTATGTCACAGCGCATTATGACAGCGTAAAAGGCGCGCCCGGAGCGGATGATAACGCCTCAGGCACATCTGCCGTTCTGGAAATCAGCAAGCAATTGACACACATACCGAAAGACAAAGAGATCCGCTTTATCCTGTTCGGTGCAGAAGAATTATGGTCTGCGGGTTCATCTTATTACGTCAGTACACTCACGAACAATGAAAGAAAGCACAGCCAGGCCAATTTTAATGCCGATATGATTGCGACTGACTGGGAAGAAGCGAGTCAAATGTGTGTCACGACTCCTGACGGCAGGGAAAACCCGAGTGTCCGGTACGCTGAAAAAGCCGCTGAAAAATCCCGGTTGGTCAAGCCAAACCTGATTCAGCTCGGTTACTCAGACCATGTCTCTTTTTATGAAGCGGGGATTCCGTCGGCTAACTGGATTTGGCTCAGCCCCGATACACAGGAGCCGGGGCCCTGGTACCACACCGAAAATGATAATATGAAACACATCAGCAAAGAACGGCTAGAGAAAGCTGGGGCACTCGTTTCCGCAGCAGTAACTGAGGCAATGAAGGAATAAAAAACAGGCTTCGGCCTGTTTTTTATATTATTTTCTGTATATTCTCTCAATTAAGGGAGATTTTCTCACTCGTTACCAGATATATACCATTTAACAGGATTTTATTTTACAAATAAAAGAAAAATAAATAGATAATACCTAATCCACAAAAGGATGTAAAACTCATTTATCAAATTTTAACTTTTGTTATAATTGCGATATCGATCGATATTTGTTTTAAATTGTAAAAAACAATACTCTTTTCTATCTATTAGGGGGCGAAAAATGAATACTGTCACAAAAGAAGCCAGCAACCTTGGTCAAAAACGGCTGTTACATCTGATTGAAACGAAGCAGGCGATAGTAGGCGTGTTAGGCATGGGATATGTGGGATTTCCTCTTGCGCTGGAATGTGTCGATAAAGGATACAATGTGATCGGATTCGACAAAAACAGTGAAAAGGTTTCCTTGTTAGCCGCCGGAAGCAGCCATATTCAAGATATAGAGGACGGCAGACTGAACTCGGCTTTACAAACAAAACGCTTTCAAATCAGCGCCGACATGTCGCTCATCCAAAAATGCGACATCATTGTGATATGTGTGCCGACACCCCTGAACAAAAAAGACAAGATCCCCGATTTAACCTACATCGACAGTGCAGTTGACAGCATGATCGCTTATGGAAGGCAGCATCAGCTTTTAATTTTAGAAAGCACCACCTATCCCGGAACAACGAAAAAAAAGATTGCCGACAGAATGGCATCAAGCCGCGGCATGAAAATAGGAACAGACTTTTTTACGGCTTATTCTCCGGAAAGAATCGATCCGGGCAACAGGCAATATGAAGTTTCAGATATTCCTAAAGTAGTCGGCGGAACCACACAGACTTGCACAGAACTTGCCTCAGCGTTTTACAACACCATTGTTACAAGCATTCACCCGGTCACCTCACCCGAAGTAGCTGAAACAGCTAAACTCCTAGAGAATACTTATCGTTATGTCAATATAGCTCTTATCAATGAAATGGCGCTTAATTGCCGTGAACTCGATATTGATATATGGGAAGTCATCTGCGCGGCGGACACGAAGCCGTTCGGCTTTCAAAAATTTATCCCTGGCCCCGGAGTCGGAGGCCATTGTATCCCGATTGATCCTTTTTACTTCAAATGGATCGCGAATGAAAAAGGACTGCAGACAAAATTAATTGATCTGGCGGACGAAATCAATTCTAACATGCCGATTTCTGTCTCTGACTATGCTTTGAAACTGGCGGGCAAAGACAAATGCAGCATCTTAATAATAGGGGCCGCTTATAAAAAAAATACAAATGACCCGCGTGAATCCTCAGTGTTTACGATAATGGAAGAATTGATGGACAAGGGATGCGCGATTGATTATCATGATCCGTTTATCAGCGAGATCCGCTTGAATGACGGAAGCCGCAAACAATCTGTCCCTTTCACAAGAGAACAAATCAATCAGTACGACGTCATCATCATTCATACAGATCACGATGTAATCGACTACAGTATTTTGAAGGATGCCTCACCGATTATCTTTGACACAAGAAATGTATGCAGGGAAAAATCAGCCGACAATTGCAGAGTTGTCACTTTATAGGAGGGAACGGTCATTAGTAATCGATTTATCTCTTTTCACAGACCTGATATGACAAACGAAGAAATCGCAAGCGTAACCGAAACGATTCAGTCGGGCTGGATTTCGAAAGGCCCGAAGGTAATCGATTTTGAAAAAAAGCTGGGAGAATGTATAGGAGCCGAACACGTCATCAGCTGTAATTCAGGCACTGCTGCCTTACATATGGCTTTATTGGCGCTCGGTGTGGGAGAAGGCGATGAAGTCATCGTGCCGAGCTTCACGTTCTGTTCCAGCGTCAATGTCATCCTGCACGCCGGAGCCGTTCCTGTGTTTGCGGATATATGCGAGAAAAGTCTATGTGCCGATCCTGAAGATGTCAGGAAGAAAATAACGCCGCGTACAAAAGCGGTAATTGCGGTTCATTTTGCCGGCTATCCGGCTGATCTGGAAAACTTGCAGTCCATTTGTAAAGAAAACGGATTGTATCTGATTGAAGACGCCGCTCATGCGCTCGGTACAAAATATAACGGAAGCATGATCGGCACTCACGGAGATGCCGTGTGCTTCAGCTTTTATGCCACCAAAAATATTACAACGGGGGAAGGCGGAGCCCTCGTCATGAAAGACGAACAGGCCGCAGAAAGAGCGAGGCTGTACGGCTGGCACGGCATCACAAAAAATGCCTGGAACCGGTACGGTGAAAAAGGCAGCTGGAGATACGACGTGTTACTGCCGGGCTTTAAATATAATATGACGGATATTCAGGCCGCGCTCGGTCTGGTTCAATTGAAGCGCGCAAACGAAATTCAAGAAAAACGGGCACAGATCGCTCAATTTTATGTGCGTGAACTGTCGGGCCAATCTGACAAAGCAGCGCTTCCGCTTTCTGACATTCCGAACGGCATAACGCACTCATGGCATTTATTTATTTTGCGGATCCGAGAGAACGGCGGCATGGACAGAGATCTGTTTATTGAGAAAATGAAAGAAAAACAGATCGGGCTGAGCGTGCACTTTATTCCCGTGCATATGCATCCTTACTATCAAAAACATTTTCCTGCCGAGCTTCCGGTTACTGAATGTGTTTTCCGGGAGATCGTGTCACTGCCTCTTTACAGCCAGTTATCAGATGAGGATTGCAGCTATATTGTCAAGTCAATAAAAGAAGTTTTGACTATCAGCCAGGAGGTAGGATCATGAAACATATTGCGATTATCGGAGGAGCCGGTTTTATCGGAAGCGAATTGGCGGCATTATTACAGGCTAAAGGTTATCACACCATTATTGCAGACCAAAAGAAGCCCGATTTTGACACTGAATACCGCCAAACGGATATCCTTGACCGGACGTCCCTCCGCGAGTCACTGCGGGGAGCGGATGCGGTTGTCCATTTGGCGGCAATGGTCGGTGTAGACAGCTGCCGAAGCAATGAAGAAGACGTCATACGGGTCAATTTTGAAGGAACGAAAAATGTCACCGAGGTATGCGGTGAATTGGGAATCAGAACACTTCTTTTCTCATCGAGCTCAGAAGTATTCGGCGATTCACCGGATTTTCCTTATACCGAGACAAGCCGAAAGCTTCCGAAATCGGCTTACGGAAAAGCCAAACTGCAATCAGAGGAATATTTGAGAGAACAGGCTTCCGACGAACTTCATATTCGGGTCGTCCGGTACTTTAATGTATACGGGCCGAAACAGCGCGAGGATTTTGTCATCAACAAGTTTTTCAGCCTGGCCGAGAATGGCTCTGAGCTGCCTCTTTACGGAGACGGCGGACAAATACGCTGCTTCAGCTACATCAGTGATATCGTCACCGGAACTTATCTCGCGCTCATTCATGAAGGAGCCGTCTTTGAAGACTTTAATATCGGGAACGACCAGCCGATCACGATAAAAGAACTGGCTGAAAAAGTCAATGTGCTCTCTGGCAGAGAGAAGGATAACTATCTGTTTAAAAAGCTGGGCGAAGACGGCGTGAGGGGAAAAGACATCGAGATTTTTAAACGGGCGCCGTCAATCGAGAAGGCGAAACGTTTACTCGGTTACGCTCCGAAAGTAAGTCTGCATGAAGGCCTGGAGATCATAAAAGATGAAAGACAAAAGCACAAACTTTCACTTTCCTAAAAACCCGGAAGTAGTCAAATATCCCGTTTATCCCGGACAGCTTTCCGTCAGGGGCCGTCTGCGCGCGGTGAAGCACTTGCTTACTGCCGGACAAAGCGGACTGACTGAAAAGCTGGAAAAACGGTACGGAAAAGGGGTTGTACTGACCTCCAGCGGCAGTGCGGCACTGGTGCTCGCCTTAACTTATTCGGGAGCCGGGCCGGGGAAAGAAGTGATTTTCTCATCCTTCAGCTGCCCGAATGTCATTGATGCCGTAGTGCAATCCGGTGCAACGCCTGTTTTTGCGCAGCTGGATGAGCATCTTTCTTTATCGTTTGAGGATGTCAAAAAAAAAGCGACGCGGCAGACGTGTGCGGTTATCCTCACGCATGTATACGGCCGGAGAGAAAATACCGCCATCATTGACTGGGCGAAGGAACACGGTATTTTTGTCATTGATGATGCCGCTCAAGCTATGTTTACAAAACAAGCGGATACATATGCCGGCGGTCTGGGCGATTTCGGCATTTTAAGCTTTGGCCCGTCAAAACCGCTTGCGAGTATCGGAGGCGGCGCGTTAATCGCGCCGAAAGAATTGCTGAAGCAAAATGCAGCTCCCCCGATGGAACGGCGCGGCCGAGTAGCAAATGACTATCGATCCTATATCAGAAATCAAAGAATACAGGCTGTTATGAAACGGAAACGGCATCATCCCCTTTCATATATTTATAGAAAAGCGGGCGTCATGCCTTCCATGAAAGCCACTAAGCTCGAAGCTCTGCCGGATAAACCGGCTGTTGTACCGGTGCTTCGCATGCATCCGGCAAGGGAAGCCATTATTGAAGATCAGCTTTCACGTATGGATCAGCTTGTAACAGCTTCCATTCGAAACTTAGAGACGGCGGGAGAAATCTTTATAAAGGCGGAAGAGACGTACGGCATAAAGATGATCCAGCCTCAGGAAGGAGAACATCTGAATTATTTAACGATTGTATTCCCCCGGGATGAAGAGCGGTACGGGTGTTCCGTTTATTTAGCCGAAAGAGGCATCCAAACATGCTGGAACTATCTTCCCCTCGAACGTATTCCGATTTATGAAACATATGCGGCGGAAGAAGGGGAAGATCCGCTTTGGAAAAGAGTTCTTTCTCTGCCGTTTAAACCTCCTCTTCAAAAGGAGCAAGTCAGATATGTAGCCGAATCCGTTTTATCATATTGTGAGCAACAGAATAAGACTGAATAGTGGTGATAACAATGCAAAAAACAGCAGTATGCACGAGCCGCCAGGTATGGGATCGGGCCGCTGACATGTATCAGGCGGGGTTGTTTCAAAGCTATGATTGGGGAATTCTCATGGAAGAGCTTCCCGGCACGTCATTTCACCCTGTCAGACTGACAACGGACGGAGGACAGGTCATCTATCTTCCGCTTTTTGAACAGAAGGGCGTATTATCCGGCAATATGATCGGATACGGCGGCGTTATTTCAGATCGCCCCATCTCATTTGAATGGCTTCAAAGTGAAATCGAGGCCATATTCGGCCGGAACATATCCCGGATGCTGCTGCCGTACGGTCAGACTTCTTTTACAGAAGAAATCGGGGAAGGGTGGACGGAAAAGGCGACACGGATTCTTACGCTTCCGGACACGTTTGACGAACTTTGGACGGGCATCTCCGGAAAAGCCCGGACGGCAGTCAGATACGCTGAAAAAGAGAATATTGTCACCAGGCTGATCGGGCGACAAGAACTTGAATCATTTTACGACCTCTACAAGGAGCATACGGCGGCAATCGGCGCGGCTTATGTGCTGAGCCAGGGATTTTTCCAAAAACTGCTTGACACGTTTGGGGACCGGATGTTTTGGGTCGGAGCATATCAGGATGAGACGCTGATCAGCAGCAGTATTTTTCTCTATGACCGCTCTCACTTCTATTATTGGCAGAATGTAAACAGCCTGGCGGGAAAAAAAGCGCAGGCCTCTTACTTGTTGATGCGTGACGCTTTGCAATTCGCCATCAGCCGCAAGCTTCAATGGGCTGATTTTGGCTATTCACACAGTAAAGAAATCGCAAGACCGAAACGATATTGGGGAGCTGAAGAAAAACAATGCCGACTTTTTACGAAACCGGAATGAAAACAATAAGCGGCCATCAATCCAGTTATCTGCCGTGGTACGGTTTTTTTGAAAAAATGTATAAGTCGGATCTGTTTGCCATTCATGACACGGCTCAATTTGAGAAAAAAGGATTTCTGAACCGCAACAGAATCAAAACGCCGCAGGGTCCCAGATGGCTGACGGTGCCTTTGCAGATGAAACAATATAAAGACATAGAGCTTCGGCATATGAAAATCGACCAGACACAGGATTGGCGGAAAAAACATTGGATGGCGATTAAAATGAACTATGCGAAAGCTCCCTATTTTGAGCGATACCAGCAATTTTTTCAAGATGTCTATCAGAGGGAGTGGGAATATCTCCATGATTTGAATATGCACATCATTGAATTTTTCCGAAAAGAGCTCCGAATTGAAACGCCGCTCTGTTATGTCTCTGAGCTTGAATGCCGGAAGGAGAAAAAAAGCGATTTTGTTTTAGCGCTTTGTCGGGAGCTGGGGGCGGATCGTTATTATTCAGGCAGTCAGGGTTCCGACTATTTAATAGAAAGCGATTTTGAAAGAAACGGAATTGTCATTGAGTATCAGCAGATCCGGCATTTTGACTATCCTCAATTATTCGGGGAGCATATCCCTCACCTCTCCATGCTTGATATGCTGATGAACTGCGGAGCGGATACAGCTGAAATGTTAGTTAAAGGAGGGCAATATGATGAAAGTAATGGTATTTGCAGCGCATCCCGACGATGAAATTATCGGCGTCGGCGGCACGCTCGCCAAACATGTCCGCCAAGGTGACAGCGTGTCGGCAGTCATTATGGCGGAAGGCAAGTCATCAAGAAAAACGGATTATGAGAAGCCTGAAGAGTCCGTTATGCAGCATTCTGCTCAAGAAACGGAACAAGCGCTCAGCACTTTGGGCATCCATGATTTTGTCAGGCTGAACCTTCCTGATAACAGAATGGATTCAATGGATTTGTTGGATGTCGTGAAGGAAGCGGAGAAACAAATCAATCGTTTTCAGCCTGACATTGTGTATACCCAGTACGGCGGTGACATTAATATTGACCACTCCGTCGTATTCAGAGCGGTCATGACCGCAACCCGTCCGCTTCCCGGCCATACGGTAAAACGGGTTTTTGCCTATGAAACATTGTCTTCGACGGAATGGAATTACTGTCAGAAGGATCAGTTTCATGCCAACTTCTTCGTTAATATTGAAGCTGAACTTGAAATGAAATTGAAATCGATGGCGTGTTACGGCTCCGAGCTCAGGGACTTCCCTCATCCCCGCTCTTTGCAGGCAATCGAACATAATGCCCGTGTATGGGGAGCAAAATCGGGTTTTTCCGCTGCGGAAGCGTTTATGCTTGTGAGAGGAACATGGTGACTGTCCTATGATTGCTCAAATTCCGTTTTTCGGACTTGATCCGAAGCAAATCGATGAGAAATGGGTGGAAGCGGGATACGGTCTGGAAGCGAATATTTTTGACGGCCGCTCCTTTAGTGAAGCGGATTATCTCAAAACATTCAATCAGACGCTGGAATATGCAAAACAGCTTGATCCTTCATTATTAACGCTGCATTTCCCGACAGATCATGCCGATTATGTGCATGAAGATCACATCAAAAAACAGCTTTATCACTTTGCGGAGCTCGCTGTGAAATACGGCGCCAAAGGCATAACCGTTCATGCGAATCAATTTATGACGGTTGAGGAATTTCAAGTCTATGACCTGGAAGGAAACCGTAAAAAAATCATTGAATTTTTCGCGGAGTTTGATGAGCAGCTGAAAGGGACGGACATTTGGATAGGTGTGGAAAACCTTCCGATCATCGGGAATCTGGGAGAGGATTTTGATCCGATTTTCATTTATCCTGAGGATTTTACAGAGCTGGTTCAGCTGGATCTGAAGCATGTCGGTATTACGTGGGATCTGTGCCATTGGGCGATTACCTATCAGACTCACTTGTCTTCCGCGCTTATGTTCAGAAATGACCAGCTGAGATACCCGGATTTCTTTCAGTTTCTCTCGATAAAAGAGAGCATTAAACATTATCACTTCAGCTCATTTCGCCAGCTTGCGTTCCCGCATGGCGGCGTCCGCTGTTTTGAGGGCCGCCATCCGAGTGAAGGGACGATCGCTGAGGAGGTGCTGAGACGGGCTGCAGATACTTTGCAGGAGCTTTATCGGAATCAAGATACCGGCATTGTATTTGAGGTGATGGAAGAGGATTATACGGAAAGACGGGAATCATGGAGAACGCTGGAATGGTTCGGCGGTGTTTCTGATGCCGAGGATCAAAAAAGGGCCTGATATGACATATCGAACACCGAACTATGCAAAGCTTTGGTGTGCGCAGGTGTTTTCTTCAGCGGCGGACGGGATCTGGCTTATTGCACTGCCGCTGTTAGTGCTGGAATTGACCGGCAGCAAAATTCTTGTCGGCGTTATTTCTTTTATCGAACTCGTGCCGTTGACATTTGGCGTGCTGGCGGGACCGCTGATTGATTTATTCCGAAAAAAGTCGATCTTGTATTTGTGCAATACGGGCCGGGCCGTCATCATGATCCTCTTGGCGGTGCTCAGCGCGAACGATTTATTAACCGTGTGGATAGCCGGGGTGTGCGCCTTTTGTCTATCTCTGCAATCGATGCTGTTTGCGCCGGCGAAAGTCGCGATCATTCCGCTGCTCGTCCGCAAACAGCATCTTGATCAGGCGACATCTTTGATCAATACGAGTGACTTGATCGGACTCATCGTCGGAAAATTGATCAGCGGGATCATGATTGCGGCTATTCCGTTCGGGCTGCTGTTTGCCATAAACGGAACTGCTTTTTTTATCTCCGCGGCATTTATCGCGTTCATTCGTATTTCAGAACAGCCCAATGAAAAAAGCAACGGGGCTGAAGGTGTAAAAGCCGGTTACAGAATGCTGAAAGGAAATGCGGCATGGCTGACATCGGTCGGATACTTTTTCGTCGTAAATCTCGTCATTGCCGGTCTTATTTCAGTAATGGGGCCGATTCTTGCTGTGGAGCGTTTTCAGCAGAACTATTCTGTATGGTTTGCCGTCATGTATTCAATGTTTCAGGCGGGGATGCTTTTGGGCAATCTGGCCGTATTTTTCAAATGGAATACAAAACGCTTGAACCGGCTGTACCCGCGGACGTTAACGGCAGCGGGACTGCTCATTTTGGTGCTGTTTTTTCCGCTTCACGGGTTTGAGTGCATCATCTTCCTGGTGCTCGGCATCATCATCTCGTATATTGATGTGCAAACGGTGCTGTATTTCCAAAAGACGGTTCCGGCCGCATATTTCGGAAGGGTCTTTGCACTGATTTTTTCCATTGTCAAAATGGGTGAACCGCTGTCGGCCGCTGTCTACACAGGGCTTCTGCTGTTGATGAATGCGGATTATATTTTTGCGGCGGTCGGACTGACCCTTACGATCGTTTTTGCTGTTTTTTCAGTCAGACAAGGGAGTCAAAGAAATACAGAGAAACAAGCGGATCAATCCGTCTGAATGTTAAACGAAGGGGCGCCGATGTCAGCCGGCGCCCTTTTATCATAAATCCAAATAAAGCCGTATCATATCCCGGCATTGAATGCCGTTTTCAAAAATGTCTTCATCATAATGTCTGATAAAAAAATCATGGTCGACAGCCTGAATGCGGAATCCGCATTTTTGATAGAGTGACAGCTGATGAATACTGGAATTTCCGGTGCCGATTTCAATCGTGTCAGCTCCCGTTTCTCTCGCTTTTTCAATGGCATCCCGCACCAGCTGTTTTCCGAATCCCCTGTTCTGCAGCGATTCTTTTACCGCGATGTTTACGATTTCTATCGTTTTAGGCCTTGTTTGCAATAAGACGTAAACCCCTGCAAGCTCGTCTGACGTCCAAGCCGTATAGCATTCTCCTCTTACAAGATAATCATCGACAATCTCTTTCGACGGATCGGCCAGCAGCAATAGTTCATACAGCGCTTCATCCGGCTCCGCGGCTTTTCGGATGCTCAGTTTTTGCATGTCTGTTTCTCCTCCTCCGTTATGATCGACAGCTATTTTTCAAAATAACTCCAAAATCATTCTACTTTATTATAAAATATGAAACATAGGAAAAGTTATACAAGTTTTGCAGATTGAATAGGAGGAAAGTCATGTTTTTTTGTAAGTATTGCGGCCGACAGAACAACGAAGAGGCGCATTTCTGTAAAGAATGCGGAAAACCGATCGGGAAAGGAAGCCGGCTTGAACGGCAGGCGGCTGTAAGAGCGGCTGAACCTGCTTCACAAATGAGAAAGCCGATCCCTAAAAAAACGCTCTTCATATGGGGCGGCATTGCCGCAGCGCTGATCTTATTGATTGCCGCATATAAAACCGGAGCCTGGCTGACATCTGAAAAAAGGCTCACAGATCAATTCGAACAGGCAGTTCATGACGGGGACACGAAAAAGCTCGCAGCCCTGCTCACTCCTTCAGACAAAAAACTGAAGCTGAATGAGACCAATGTCAAACCGCTCCTTGCATACGCAAAGAAACACGATGAACTGCTGGCAACGCTTCGCGGCAATTCATCAGAAAAAGATGCGGTATACGTCAAAAAAGAGGGTAAAACCCTTCTTTTGTTTGACCATTACGAACTGAAAGTCGATCCGGTTTATTTCCGCGTCACCAGCAATTATAAAGGCGCCGATCTTTATATCAACAGCGAGAAAACAGGTACGGTCAAAAAAGCCGATGAAACCCAAATCTTCGGCCCGTATGCACCCGGTGTCTACACGGCGGAAGCCAAGCTTAAAAATGACACGGTTGACGTTGTCAAAAAGCAAGAGGCAGAGGCGGCCGGCAGCCGGAATGTTGAGTTTGATCTGCCGTTAGACGCCGAGGATGTGACGTTCACTCCGGCAGACAGCTTCAAAAACGCGAAAGGCGATCTGCTGATAAACGGCAAGTCCGTCCATAAAGATCCGTTTAAATCCGTTACATACGGTCCGCTCTTAACTGACGGTTCCATGACAGCCGCCGTGGAGGCTGATTTTCCTTGGGGAAAAATGAAAACTGCCGATGTTCCGATCAACAGTACTGATGTGGACTTAACGCTTATCCCGGATCAAGATACACAACAAACAATCATGGACACGATTGTCAAAACAACGAAGCAGTATACAAAAGCGATGGCAGACGGAAATACCGATCAGATGACCGAGGCTGGTTCCGCCTGGAAAGAGCAGACGAAAGAAGTGGTATCCGGCATGAAGAGTTCCGGCACCTTTTTGAAAGATCAGTATAAAGAGACAAGCTTTGATCTGGATTCATTTGCGATTTCTCAAGAGAACGGCCGCTGGCAAGCAACTGTTACGGGTAAAGAGCTTCATGATTCTGCTTATTTCGACGGGAATACGAAGCCTGATATGGAAGAGGCTGAGCCGAGCTTTCATTATGTACTCTCATATGATACAAAACATAAAAAATGGGTTTTCGAAAAAGCTGACCCTGCCTCAGATTCTTCTGGGACCAATGTAAAAAAAATAAAAAACGACCAGCCGAAAACCTATACATCCGCATGGGCATCTTCCAAAGGAAATACAGCTTCAGGCAGCGTGACAAACGAGCAAGTCACATCGTTTATGACTGATTACCTGACAAATCAATCAAGCGCCGTCAGCCTTAACAATTTTGCCATCATGGCGGGCAATTTAGAAGAGGGAAGCCCTTTGTATGCTGATCAGCAGAAACTGGTCAAAAAACTGCACAGCGAGGGGACGACCGAAGTATTTAATGAAGTGAATGTCAAAAGCTTTTCACAGAAAGGCTCTCATCTGACGATTCATACGTACGAGGAGTTTTATATTACGAAAGCCGGCGGCAGTCCGAAGCTCAGAACATACAATTGGACGTATGGCGGCGTTGTCAAAGACGGAAGAATTTATTTAACATCCATTCAATAAAAAAACCCCGCGCCAATCAGGCGGCGGGGTTTCCGTTTTTAAAAGAAGAAATAATTCATGAGTTCTTTTATATAATGCTTGATCGTGAATTGAAACGTTACGCAAATGATCAAATAGATGACGATAACAGAATAAATGATATCCGCTTTAGCCGTGAGCTGATGCTGATAGCTTGCCAGCATGAGCGGAGGCACGGCAAACGCCGCTCCTAAAAGACCGACAGCCAGAATGGTAAAGCAAACGGTTGTATGAAGCAGCATAAAAATGAGGGCAAGAAGCAAAATAGCTGTAAACGGAATCAAAAATGCTCCGAATCTGGACAGCGAATCTTTAAATGACACCTGCGCGCCGCCGGCCTTCAAAGCGATAAAAATCAAGAGATACAGGCAGAATACGCATAATGCAAAGGTAAGCGCCGGTTTGATCACAACCGCGGTAAAACTGACATCACGAAAGCCGTCTGATAAGAGAATATAAAACATAATCGGCGTCACCAGGCAGAAAAGCACCATGTTGATGATGCTGCTGACAAGCTGTTCGCCGCCTGTCGTTTTACATGTTTGATACGGTCTCTTTAACACATCAAGCACGAATAAGGCAAATTGCTTTGAAGCCTGCTTAGCCGCGGCGCCGGCCTGAGCGGCCTGACCCTGTGTTTGGCCTGCGCCTCCCTGCCCGGGCTGGGGCGCACCGCACTTTTCACAAAATTTTCCGCCATCAGTATGATGGCCGCATTGAGAACAATACATTCTAAAACTCCTTTTACAAGTAATATAGGGATTTTGTTCAATATTTACATTATAAAAGAAAATAGGACGGATGTAACGGAGTTTTCTAAAGATATATAAATCACCTTCTCTATGAAATGATAATAGAGAAAAAGTACCCAATATGGTAGAATTTTATTGGAGCTGACAGATATCATGTCTCTCGGCGCATTGATTCAGAGTGAAAAAGGAAATTAACGCATGCTAAAAAAATTGAAAATGCTTTATCGGCTGTTGAAATTCGGAAAAGGCTTATGGAGATAGCAAACAGAAAAAAACCGTCCTTACAAGGACGGTTTTTTCTGTTTTCCGGATCGTCCGGCTGAGGTTATAAAAAGCAGACCCCGGGGTAAAAATCATGCATAAGAAACAGCGGAGAACAAAACATAACTCAATAATGGCAAGTCATAAGGAGGTACGCATGTTTTCATTCATCATTCATGTCTTCATTTCACTGTTTGCAGTCTCCAATCCCATCGGAAACGTGCCGATTTTTCTTTCACTGACGGAAGGATACCCGGAGAAAGAACGGACAGCGATCGCACGCAAGGCTTCCGTGCTGTCGTTTATCATCTTGGCGGCTTTTTTAATCTTCGGCCATCTGATCTTTAAACTGTTCGGCATTAACATTCATGCCTTGCGTATCGCGGGCGGCATTTTTATTTTCGGCATCGCTTATAATCTTCTGAACGCGAAGAAATCTCATGTACAGTCTCTCCATCATGAAGAGAAAGGGGAGAGCAAGGAGAAAGCCGATATATCCGTGACGCCTTTGTCGATTCCGATTATCGCCGGTCCGGGTACAATCGCGACGGTGATGAGTCTGTCAGCCGGCCATGGCGGCATCATCCATTACATCAGCGTGCTTATCGGCATTGCGGCCGTCATCGCGATGACGTTCATCTTCTTTCACTATTCATCTTTCATCAGCAATAAGCTCGGGAAAACCGAAATGAACGTCATTACCCGACTGATGGGGCTGATCTTGGCGGTGGTGGCGATCGGCATGATCGGCGCCGGTCTGAAAGGCATGTTCCCGATATTGGTTTCCTGACTTAAAAAAGCAGCGCCTGGTTATCTTCGGGTGCTGCTTTTTTCTATTTTCGGCACATGCTGAAACACTTCTTCACTCTCAAAAAATTCTATCAAACGGCTCAGCCAGTCATAATAATGGAGCCAATCCGTCAGTTCATCCAAAAGCTGACGGGCTTTTTCTTCAATATCGGGACTGAGGTTTTCCGATTCCAGAAGCTCAGTCAGCTCGCGGTTCAGCTTTTTATAGAGCATTTTGTTTTTGCTGACCGCCTTTGTCCAATTTGCCGTAAACAGGGAGATAAACGTCTGGTAATAATCACGCTCCACGTCGTAAAGGTCTTTGCGAACGCCTTTTTCAAACACTTTTTCCGCCAGATTGGCATCAGTCATTTCACGGACCACCTGGCTCATCCTCGTTTTGCTCATCCCGGTCGCCTCTGACAGCTCATTTAACGTCATCGGCTTGCGGTTCATATAAATAATACCGAGCACACGACCAAGTGTGGCCGGCATTCCGAATGTATGCATATTCTCGGCGATTCTCTCAATGAGATGCTCTTCAGCATGCCCGATGATATCAAGAGCGTTTTTTTCCACGGCTGATCATCCCTTCACTGGCTTTTCATGCTGACAATATATCATATTTTTTACAGTTGATGAAAAAGATGATGCGGCAGGATATGCGAGCTATCGGGAGCGATTGTAAGAACATCCGCATTGTCAGCGGGATAACATGAAAAAATACGTATATTGTATATAATTTCAACACATTGTAAACTTTTTATTTTACAAATTTCATCTTATAATAAAGATTATACTTTTCAGAAAAATAACGGAACCCTTCGGAGGTGCACGGATTGCTGAGATTAGAAAATGTATCGAAAGTCTATAAAGGCGGAAAAAAAGCTGTCAGCAGCATTGATTTAAATATCGAAAAAGGCGAGTTTATTTGTTTTATCGGGCCGAGCGGCTGCGGAAAAACGACGACGATGAAAATGATTAACAGACTGATTGAGCCGTCATCCGGAAAGATTTTTATCGATGGCGAAAACATTATGGAGCAGGACCCGGTGGAGCTGAGACGGAAAATCGGCTACGTCATTCAGCAGATCGGACTTTTCCCTCATATGACCATTCAGCAGAACATTTCCCTCGTGCCGAAACTGCTGAAATGGCCGGAACAAAAGCGGAAGGAACGGGCGCGGGAGCTTTTGAAGCTCGTCGATATGGGCCCGGAATATTTAGACCGCTATCCTCACGAGCTGAGCGGCGGACAGCAGCAGAGAATCGGCGTGCTGCGCGCCCTTGCAGCGGAACCGCCTCTTATTCTTATGGATGAACCGTTCGGAGCGCTTGACCCGATTACACGGGATTCCCTTCAGGAAGAATTCAAAAAACTGCAAAGAACATTGAATAAAACAATTGTGTTTGTAACCCACGATATGGATGAAGCAATAAAGCTGGCTGACCGGATCGTCATTTTAAAAGCGGGAGAGATCGTTCAGGCCGGCACTCCTGATGACATTCTCCGGAATCCGGCTAATGAGTTTGTCGAAGAATTTATCGGCAAAGAACGGTTATTGCAATCAAGACCGGACATTGAGCGCGTCGAGCAGATGATGAACAAAAAGCCTGTCACCGTTACGGCGGACAAAACGCTTTCGCAGGCGATCCAAGTGATGCGGGAGCACCGTGTCGATTCCCTGCTTGTCGTTGATGACCTGAATGTGCTGCAAGGGTATGTCGATGTCGAGATCATTGATCAGAACCGGAAAAAAGCGAGCCTCGTCGGCGACGTGCTACGCTCTGATCTGTATACGGTCGAGCAGGGTACACTGCTGCGTGATACCGTACGCAAAATTTTAAAGCGCGGAATGAAATATGTACCCGTCGTTGATGAACAAAGGCATTTAGTCGGAATCGTCACGCGAGCGAGCCTTGTCGACATCGTTTACGATTCAATCTGGGGCGAGGAAGACCAGCTGGTGACAGGCTGACAAGGGGGAGGAACGCTTACAATGAATGAAATGATCAAGTTTTTGCAGACGAACGGCGGAGAACTGTTATATAAAACGTGGGAGCATTTATACATTTCGATCATCGCCGTCATATTAGGCATTGTCGTCGCCGTTCCGCTCGGAGTGGCGCTGACGAGAATGAAAAAGGGCGCAGGCGCCGTCATCGGCGCCGTCAATATTGTGCAGACCTTGCCGAGTCTCGCGATACTGGCGTTTTTTATCCCGCTGTTAGGCGTGGGAAAGGTGCCCGCGATCGTCGCGCTGTTTTTCTATTCGGTGCTGCCGATTCTCCGAAACACGTATACCGGCATTCAAGGCGTAAACAAAAATCTGCTGGAATCGGGAAAAGGCATCGGCATGACGGTCTGGGAGCAGATCAGGCTTGTGGAACTGCCGCTTGCGGTTCCGGTGATCATGGCGGGCATCCGCACATCCACCATTTATCTGATCGGCTGGGCGACGCTTGCTTCCTTTATCGGGGGCGGCGGGCTCGGAGACTATATTTTTATCGGCCTGAATCTCTATCAGCCTGAATATATTATCGGCGGCGCCGTGCCCGTCACCATTTTAGCCATTATCATTGATTATCTGCTGGCGGCGACGGAACGGAAGGTGACGCCGAAAGGGCTGAAAGGACTGAAGGAAGTATCATAAGGAGTTGGCTGTTTTGAAAAGAAACCAAAAGAGATGGATGTGCGCACTGGCGCTGTCAGCTGCTCTGCTTCTGGGCGGCTGTTCCCTTCCCGGCCTGAGCGGGGCTTCCGATGATACGATTAAAATCGGGGCGCAAAGCATGACGGAATCAGAAATTATCGCCAATATGATTGCACAGATGATTGAGCACAATACAGACTTGAATACGGCATTAATTAAAAACCTCGGATCGAACTATGTCCAGCAGCAGGCGATGCTCGGCGGTGAAATCGATATCGCCGCGACGCGCTACTCGGGAACGGATTTAACGAGCACCCTCGGCATGGAAGCGGAAAAAGACCCGAAAAAAGCATTATCTATCGTCCAGAAGGAATTTGAGAAACGCTTCCATTACAAATGGTTTGATTCTTACGGATTTGAGAACACATACGCTTTTACCGTCACGAAAGAGCTTGCGGAAAAAGACCATTTAGACAAAGTATCCGATATTAAGAAGTATGCGGATCAATTTAAGCTCGGTGTAGACAATGCGTGGCTGAAAAGAAAAGGCGACGGCTATAAGGGCTTCACCGACACGTACGGCTATGAATTCGGCACAACCTATCCGATGCAGATCGGACTTGTATACGATGCCGTGAAAAACGGGAAAATGGACGCCGTCCTCGCCTATTCAACGGACGGACGGATTAAAGCGTACGATCTGAAAATTTTAAAAGACGACAAGCAGTTTTTCCCGCCGTATGACTGTTCGCCGGTCATTCCCGACAGCGTGCTGAAGCAGCATCCTGAACTGAAGGGCATTGTGAATAAACTGATCGGCAAAATCGATACGGAAACGATGCAGGAATTGAATTACGAGGTGGACGGCAAGCTGAAAGAACCGTCCGTCGTCGCTAAAGAATTTCTGGAGAAACATCATTATTTTGAATAAGAAATGAGGTGGGGCAAATGGAAGTGCTGCAGCAGCTCGGCACTTATTATTCTCAAAACGGCGTCTATGTGCTTCAGGAGTTTTACCGCCATTTTCTCATGTCGGTATACGGCGTTTTATTTGCGGCGATCGTTGGGATTCCGCTCGGCATCTTCATTGCCAGATACAGAACATTAAGCGGCTGGATATTCGCGGTGACAAACGTGATTCAGACCGTGCCGGCGCTTGCGATGCTTGCGGTGCTGATGCTCGTCATGGGGCTCGGCGCCAATACGGTGATTTTGTCGCTGTTTTTATATTCGCTTCTTCCGATCATCCGGAATACGTACACCGGAATCGCCAGCATTGAACATGCTTATCTTGAATCGGGAAAAGCGATGGGCATGACCAAATTTCAGGTGCTCCGCATGGTGGAGCTGCCGCTTGCGCTTTCCGTCATCATGGCGGGGCTGCGGACGGCCCTTGTCATCGCGATCGGCATTACGGCAATCGGTACGTTTGTCGGCGCGGGCGGGCTCGGTGACATCATTGTCAGGGGCTCAAACGCCACGAACGGAACCGCGATTATTTTGGCCGGCGCCATTCCGACAGCGCTGATGGCCGTTATCGCAGATCTTGTGATGGCATGGCTGGAGCGGGCGCTGAGTCCGGTGAGAAAGAAAAAACGAACCAAAGCGCCGAATGCGGCATGAAAAAAAACGCCTTGCGGGTCAGGGCGTTTTTTTCTTATGGCTTCGGAACATGCTTGAAAATTTCTTCGCTTTCAAAAAACTCGATCAGACGGCTGATCCAGTTGTAGTAATCAAGCCAATCCTTTAATTCTTTCAGCAGTTCGTTGATTTTTTCCTCAGCTTCTTCCGGCACGCCGTTTTCAAGGACGGCCGTCAGTTCGCGGTTCAGCTTTTTATGCATCATTTTATTTTTGCTGACGACCTTGCTCCATGTGGCCGTAAACAGCGTAATAAAGGTTTGGTAATAATCCTGCTCGACGTCGTATAAATCTTTGCGGACGCCTTTTTCAAACACTTTTTCCGCCAGATTGACGTCAAGCATTTCACGGACCGCCTGGCTCATTCTCGTTTTGCTCATGCCGGTCGCTTCTGATAATTCAGTTAAGGTCATCGGCTTGCGGTTCATATAAATAATGCCTAAAATGCGCCCCACCGTCGCCGGCATTCCGAATGTATGCATATTTTCAGCGATTCGTTCTATCAAATGATCTTCAGCTTGTTCGATTACGTGTAACGGATCTTTCTCCAACAGTTTCAATCCTTTCAGTCAGCAATTCCGATGTCAATATACCACATTTTTAAACCGGCGGAAATGCTCTTCCGAGAGAATTTGGCAGTAATTCGGAGCAATAAGAAGAACTTTGCCGGTCAATACGGGTAAATCAGTGCTTACACAACCTTTATATATAATATGGACAAATTGTAAACTTTTTAATTTACAAAGTTTAATTTATAATGGGAAACGTTCAATTGTCTGAAAAGTTAAATTTGAATTTAACGATTTGAACAAATTTAATATCGGAGGTGTGAGTGTTTGCTGACATTAGAAAATGTCTCGAAAACGTATAAAGGCGGGAAAAAAGCCGTCAACAGCATCAACCTGAATATCGCCAAAGGCGAATTTATTTGTTTTATCGGACCGAGCGGCTGCGGCAAAACGACGACGATGAAAATGATCAACCGCTTAATTGAACCGACAGAAGGCAGAATCCTGATAGAGGGCCGAAACATTATGGAACAAGACCCGGTGGAACTCAGAAGAAGCATCGGCTATGTCATCCAGCAGATCGGGCTGTTTCCGCATATGACCATTCAGCAGAACATTACGCTCGTTCCGAAGCTTTTAAAGCATCCTGCCGAAAAACGGAAGGAACGGGCGCGAGAGCTTTTAAAGCTCGTTGATATGGGGCCTGAATATTTAGACCGTTACCCTCATGAACTGAGCGGAGGACAGCAGCAGCGAATAGGTGTATTACGGGCACTTGCCGCAGAGCCGCCGCTTATCTTAATGGATGAACCGTTCGGGGCGCTTGACCCGATTACGAGAGATTCCCTTCAGGAAGAATTTAAAAAACTGCAAAAAACCTTACATAAAACCATCGTATTTGTTACCCATGATATGGACGAAGCCATCAAGCTTGCGGACAGAATCGTCATTCTGAAAGCGGGAGAAATCGTCCAGGCCGGAACGCCTGATGAGATTCTCAGATTTCCGGCGAATGAATTTGTTGAGGAGTTTATCGGCAAGGAACGGCTGATTCAATCATCCAGCCCTGATATTGAACGGGTGGAGCAGATCATGAATCCCGATCCCGTGACGGTAACACCTGAGAAAACACTGTCAGCCGCCATTCAGCTGATGCGTGCCGAGCGGGTGGATTCGCTGCTCGTCATTGATGAAAAGAACGTTCTCCAAGGTTATGTCGATGTGGAGATGATTGACCGCAAACGAAGACAAGCGGTAACCGTCGCGGAAGTGCTTGAACGGAATCTGTACACGGTCAGAAGCGGCACTCTGCTTCGCGACGCCGTCCATAAAATTTTAAAAAGAGGCATGAAATTTGTGCCGGTCCTTGATGAGGACGGCCGGCTAACGGGAATCGTGACAAGGGCAAGCCTCGTTGACATCGTCTATGACTCCATCTGGGGAGAAGAGAATCAGCTCGCGGTGATGTCATGAGGAGGCTTCCATTGATATGAATCAGACCGTGCAATTTTTACAGGCAAATGGCGGAGAGATGCTTTATAAAACATGGGAGCATCTGTACATCTCATTAATCGCCGTCATGGCGGGCATTCTCGCCGCCGTTCCGCTCGGCGTCCTGCTGACGAGAATGAAAAGAGGAGCCGGCGCCGTCATCGGCATCGTCAACATCATTCAAACCTTGCCGAGCCTTGCCATTCTTGCGTTTTTTATTCCGCTTTTAGGCGTAGGAAAGGTCCCGGCCGTTGCGGCGCTGTTTTTCTATTCCATGCTGCCGATTCTCAGAAACACGTATACGGGGATTCTCGGCGTCAATCGGCATCTTCTGGAATCGGGAAAAGGAATCGGCATGACGGCATGGGAGCAGATCAGGCTTGTAGAGCTCCCGCTTGCCGCTCCGGTCATCATGGCGGGCATCAGAACGTCTTCGATTTATTTAATCGGCTGGGCGACGCTCGCCTCCTTTATCGGCGGAGGCGGGCTGGGAGATTACATTTTTATCGGCTTGAACCTTTATCAGCCGGAGTATATTATCGCAGGCGCCGTTCCGGTCACGATGCTGGCGGCCGCCGTCGATTACATGCTGGGGATGACAGAACGGAAAGTCACGCCTGACGGGCTGAAAAGCATAAAGGACGCTTCATAAGGAGGAGGTCTCACATGGGGAATAGATGCAAAAAACGGCTGCTCGCAATCACCTGTCTCGGCATGCTGCTCCTTGGCGGATGCTCGCTCCCGGGATTGAGCGCCGCATCGGAGGACACCATTAAAATCGGCGCGCAAAGCATGACCGAATCGGAAATCATCGCAAGCATGCTCGGACAGATGATCGAACATCACAGCGGGTTGAAAACATCCGTTATTAAAAATCTCGGCTCCAACGCCGTACAGCAGCAATCCTTGATCAACGGTGATATTGATATCGCCGCGACGCGCTATACAGGAGACGCGCTGACCGGGACGCTTCGCATGGAGCCGGAAAAAGACCCGGACAAAGCGCTGCGGCTCGTTCAGCGTGAATTTCAAAACAGATATGACATGAAATGGTTTGATTCTTACGGTTTTGATAATACATACGTCTTTACCGTTTCCGGACAGCTTGCCCGAAAGTATCATTTAGAAACGGTATCCGATGTCAAAAAAGAAGCATCCCATCTGAAATTCGGCGTAGATAACTATTGGATGAAGCTGAGAGGCAACGGATATCAGGATTTTATGAAAACATACGGAATGTCATTTGAAGGCACGTATCCAATGCAGATCGGCCTCGTATACGACGCGCTGAAAAGCAGAAAGATGGATATCGCGCTCGCTTATTCCACCGACGGAAGAATCATCGCTTACGGACTGAAAACGCTGAAGGATGATAAGCGGTTCTTTCCTCCGTATGACTGTTCACCCGTCGTTCCGGATCATGTATTAAAAGAGCATCCCGAACTGGAGGGCGTGATCAATCAAATGATCGGCGCGATTGATACAAAGATGATGCAGAAAATGAATTACGAAGTTGACGGCCGATTAAAAGAGCCGTCCGTCGTGGCCAAGGAATATTTAGAAAAACATCATTACTTTGAATAACGGAAAGGAGATGTGCGGATGGACACGATGAAAGAGCTGTTTACGTATTACGCTCAAAACGGCAGCTATGTTCTGTATGAGTGCTGGCGGCACTTTCTCATGTCGGCGTACGGCGTCATTTTCGCCGCCGCTTTCGCCATTCCGGCCGGAATTGTGACAGCCAGGCACGGGCGTCTCGCCGGCTGGGTGTTTGCTGTGGCGAACGTGATTCAAACCGTTCCGGCGCTTGCGATGCTCGCCGTCCTGATGCTTGTCATGGGGCTCGGCGCCAATACGGTCATCACGGCTTTGTTTTTGTATTCACTGCTGCCGATTCTCAGAAATACGCACACGGGCATTATTAATATTGAGCACGCTTATCTCGAGTCGGGAAAAGCGATGGGCATGACGAAATACCAAATCCTTCGTATGGTGGAGCTGCCGCTTGCGCTTTCCGTCATTATGGCGGGTCTCCGAACGGCGCTCGTCATTGCCATCGGCATCACGGCGATCGGCACCTTCGTCGGGGCGGGCGGCCTCGGCGATATGATCGTCAGAGGCTCGAACGCGACAAACGGAACCGCCATTATTCTGGCGGGCGCCATTCCGACCGCGCTGATGGCGGTGGCCGCAGACCTGCTGATGGCGTGGCTGGAGCGAGCCCTAAGCCCGGTGAAAAAACAAAAAAGAAAGCTGATCGTACGCTCAGCCTCATGAAAAAAAGCATTCTTCCGCGTGAAGGATGCTTTTTTTGATTTCTTGATTAAATTTTGATAACTGCGCTGTAAAGTCTTACATATCAAATAACAAAGCAGAGGGGTAATCATATGAGCAACATCTTAGAAACGAGACGGCTGCAAAAATCATTCGGCAGACAACAGGCAGTGGCTGATGTGTCTCTATCGGTTAAACGCAACAGTATATACGGCCTGCTCGGTCCGAACGGCGCGGGAAAATCGACGACTCTCAAAATATTGACCGGCATGCTGCAGCAAACATCCGGCGAGGTTCTGTTCGACGGACATACATGGAAGCGCGAAGATTTGAAAAGCATCGGTTCCCTGATTGAAGCGCCGCCGCTTTACAGCAACCTGACAGCCGCTGAAAATCTGAAAGTCCGCTGCGTGATGCTCGGACTGCCTGATTCAAGAATTGCGGAAGTGCTGGAAATCACGGGATTAACGGGAACCGGAAAAAAGCGCGCCGGACAATTTTCCATGGGAATGAAACAGCGTCTCGGCATTGCGTTAGCATTATTAAACCGTCCGTCGCTCTTAATTCTTGATGAGCCGACAAACGGATTGGACCCGATGGGGATTCAGGATTTGCGGGAATTTATCCGCTCCCTGCCCGGACAGGGAATGACGGTTATTTTATCAAGCCACCTGTTATCAGAAGTCGAGCAGATCGCAGACCATATCGGAATCATCAGTGACGGCGTTTTAGGATATCAGGGAGAAATCAGCCGGGAAGACGATCTGGAGCGGCTGTTTCTGGAGGTTGTCAAATCAACACGGGAGAAAGCGGGGACTGGGAAATGATTCAGTACATGCAGGCGGAACATCTTACATCTAAAAGAACATTTATCAGAAAGCTGATCATTCTGATCC
The DNA here is from genome assembly GCF_036362845.1 of Bacillus sp. MT(2024). Taxonomy (NCBI): domain Bacteria; kingdom Bacillati; phylum Bacillota; class Bacilli; order Caryophanales; family Bacillaceae; genus Bacillus; species Bacillus sp. MT(2024). The sequence goes on along the minus strand of NZ_CP143632.1, from coordinate 3,286,881 downwards.
CGCTTCTGAACACGGCTTTTTCTTTTCTGCTGAATACGGCTTATTTTATGACGGGCACGTTCAATTGGTGGGCGGTTATTTTCATGCCGCTCATGATTGCTCTAATGTGCGGTTTATCTGTTAAAAAAGAGAAAAAATCTGCGAATGACCGCGCGGTGTACTCATTGCCGGCAGATTTAAAAAGCATATGGCTCTCAAAAATAAGCTTGATCGCGCTGTATTCACTCCTGTCGCAAATCGTCTTTTTCATCATCATGTTTTTACTTGGCCTTGTATTTCCGGCAATTGCTGCGCTGCAGCTGAAAGGCGTTGAAGCAGGCTTCCTTTTATGGCTGACGACGCTTTGGGAAATTCCATTGTGCTTATGGATTGCCAGGCAGTTCGGATTTACGGCAGTCATTCTCGTGAATATGATCGCCGCCTTTGTTTTGGGTATTGTGCCGGCGTCCGGCTCATTGTGGTGGCTGAGCCCATGGAGCTGGTCAGTCCGGGTGATGTCACCGATTCTCGGGATCCATCCGAACGGAATTCCGCTTCCCGCAGACAGCGGCTTATTAAACGGAAACGTGATCTTTCCGGCTATTATTCTTTCTATCCTTTCTTTTATCGCAATAAGTTTGATTTCCGCAGTGTCTTTTTCAAAAGGGGGAAACCGGTCATGACCGTGCTTTTACGATATATGTGGGCCGATGTATTAAAAATGAAGCGCACGCCGCTCATATGGATGCATGCTGCGGCCCCGGTTTTATGCGCGGGATTTTTCCTGTTGTATATGTATGGAAGGGTTCAGGAGCCTTATATGCTGTACAGTGTGTTTTTCAGCGCGATTGCTGTTTTATACCCTCTAATCATCAGTATTGTCTGCGGCATGTCTGCCTCCGTCGAGGAACAGGCGGGCCATTTTCAGATGATGCTGGCGGTTCCGCATTCGAAAATCGTCAGTTTTGCGGGCAAGCTGCTTCTGCTGCTCCTATTGAATGTGTTATCGATAGGTCTTGCCATCTGTCTTTATTTGGCGGGGATGAAATTTGTTCTTCACATCAATGACCTCCCGTATCTTCTCTTTTTAAAAGGAGGGGCGTGGCTGATTGCCGGCAGTATTCCGCTCTATATGATGTCTTTTTTTGTCGGCATAAAGTACGGCATGGGACCGTCCGGGCTTTTAGGGGGGGCGGGATTATTAATGGCGGCGCTCATGAATACGGGACTTGGCGATATCATCTGGCGTTTTTTCCCGTGGGCATGGAGCGTGCGGCTTTCAGGCCTTGCAGGACTGCTGCATTTTGACAAAGTCAAAAAAGAGTTCCTCCCTTATGTAAGATACGATATGAGATTCGGAGAAATAATGTTATATTTTTCTATAGTGATATTATGTCTGGCCGGCCTCTATTGGTGCAGAAGATGGGAAGGGCGGCGTTCATATGAATAAAGGCAAGGAGCGATTCGGCCGGTGGCAAACATTTTAGCAATTGATGATGAAAAAGATATTCTCGTTCTGATCAGAAACATTTTACAGCGTGATCAGCATACAGTAACGATTCTCGAAAAAGCGGAAGATCAGTCATTGGATTTTTTTCAAGGCTACGATTTGATTCTTCTTGATGTCATGATGCCCGGAACGGACGGGATTGAACTCTGCCGGCGGATTCGGCCGCTGGTGGACAGCCCGATCCTGTTTTTAACGGCAAAGTCTGACGAAGAATCCATTGTGAAAGGCCTCATGACAGGCGCTGATGATTACATCACAAAGCCGTTCGGCGTACAGGAATTGATGGCAAGGGTAAACGCGCATGTCAGAAGGGAACGGCGGGAAAAGCATCAGACGAAACGGCTGATATCAGGCTTCATGTTTGATTTTGACAATAAAGAAGTATGGATGGATGACCGGAAACTGCCTCTTACGAAAAACGAATATAAAATCGTTGAATTTCTGGCACAGCATAAAAACAGAACATTCTCACGGGAGCAGATTTACGAGGAAGTGTACGGCTTGGACGGCGATGCGCTCTATTCAACCATTACGGAGTTTATCAGAACCATCCGGAAAAAATGTAAAGAACACGGGGCTGATCCGATCAAAACGGTGTGGGGTGTCGGATACAAATGGGAATAGCAAAAGGAAAATCCAGCATCCGCAAAGAGCTTGTCAAATTTACCATCACTTTGTGTCTGAGCACGATGGGCGTGGCGGCATTATGCGTCGCCTTAAATGCCATTGCCATGAATGCCGGAGCGATCCTGCCCGCAAACTACAGCGAACATGAGGCGGAACAGATCAAACCCCGCCTGAAATCAGCGGAAAAGATAACAGAAGACATGATCCCCGCAGGTATGACATACGCCGTTTTTGATAAAAAAACAAAGCGGATGACAAAAGGAACGATGACGGAACAAGATGCGGCCAACGCCAGAAAAAAGATTCAGCATCAGCCGTATTTTAATTATGCTCAAAAAGGATTCATGGTGATAAATCGGAAAGATGAATACGGCGTTCTCCAATATTCACTCAGGTCGGAATTTCAGTCGCCGCTGTTAAGGCGCTATCTGCCGAATTATGAATGGACGGGTCTTACGATTCTGATCTCTTTGCTTCTTTTAACTGTGTTTATCGTGACGACGCGTTTCGCCAATCAGCTGAGACGGCATTTCAGCACACTCAGCTCCATTACGGCAAGCATTCAAAAACAGAATTTAAATATCAATCCAAAAAGGTCGCGTATAAAGGAATTTGACGATGTCATTGACTCTCTGCTGAAAATGAAAGACGCGCTTCAGGCATCTCTGGCGGCGCAATGGGAGGCGGAGCGGATAAAGAAGGAACAGATCGGCGCGCTTGCGCATGATATTAAAATTCCGGCAACGATCATTAAAGGAAATGCCGAGCTGCTTCAGTTAACAGAACCTGATGAAGAGCAGACGGAATACACGCAGTATATCCTTGATGCCGGAAACAAAATCGAGCAATATGTCGGGCAGCTGATTCAGCTTTCTAAAGCGGAGGAGGCAGTTGCCGTTCATCTGGAATATACCGATCTCAAAGAGTGGGCTCAAAACATATATCGTGACGCAGCGGCGCTTGCGGGGCCGAAACAGATTGATCTCGTCCTCAGTGAGCGGGGCATTGACCGAAAAGAAGCGCCGATCGATCATGAGCTGCTCCACAGGGCGGTCATGAATATCGCGGCAAATGCCGTCGACTATACGCCGGAAGGAGGGGAAATCCGCGTGGACGTCCTGTGCACCGATTCCGCCCTCCAGCTTGCCGTATCCGACAGCGGAAGCGGGTTCTCGCCGGAAGCGCTGAAAAGAGCGACACAGCTTTTTTACACGGAGGATAAAAGCAGACATTCGGCGGGGCATCACGGCATGGGGCTTACATTCGCCCATCACGTCGTACATCTTCATCACGGCGAATTAATACTTGAAAATCAGGAGTCTGGAGGAGCCCGGGCGGAGATTCGAATTCCGCTGGAAGGCGTCAGACAAAAACAAGCCCTGCACGCCTGAGGGCTTGTTTTTCTGTTTAAGAAAAAGCAAAAATAAAAACGGCTGTCCGTTTGAGAGATCAGCCGCTTATGCGGAAAAGAGTTTATCAGGAAGGATCAATCCATGTTGAAGACCACTTGGAAATTTCCTCTAAAATAGGGGCTAATGCGCAGCCTTTTTCCGTTAAAGAATACTCAATGCGGACAGGCGTTTCGGGGATAACATCCCGTTTGATGACACCTTCTGTTTCAAGTTCTTTCAGACGTTCTGACAAGACTCTTCCGCTTAAATTCGGAAGCGCCGCTTCAATTTCGCTAAATCGCTGCTGTCCGTTCAATAACTGAAAGACGATTAGAGCCACCCAGCGTTTACTTAGGATGTCGACCGCTTTTTCGAATCTGGGGCACATTTCTGATTGGTTCATGCTTTTTCACCTCGTCTTCTGCTATTATACCGCAAAATCGGAGGGAACGTACGTCTGGCGCTTGTTAAGTTGAGGAGAGGATCAAAAAGAGGAAGAGGAATCCGGGGAGCGTTTTTTCGCTTCAGCCGCAATAAAATCAAAGTACTTGCTGACGCTTTCAATATCTTCTTTTGTGAAGTGCTGCCACTTTTTGCTGTCAAACAGCGGCAGATGCTCCGCGCCTCTGTCAACGGCGGTCTGATAGATGGCGCAGATGGATTGATAGCTTTCGGAGGTTTCACGGATTTCCTCCTGAAATGCCTTGATGTGTCCGGCCCGCGCCATTAACTCCTCGTACGGAATTTTTAATGTGTCCGCCAATTTTCTGATGGTCGCGGGTTTAGGAATGCCGCGGTGCCCGTTTTCAATTCTGGAAATGGTCGCCGAGCTGACGCCGGAATAGACGGCAAGCTGATTGACGGTAAGCTTCCGGGCGCGGCGCAGCTCTCTTAATTGCTTTCCGAATGTGTTCAATAAGATCGCCTCACATGTGCAAAGTCATGAGTCTTCATTTGTTCTTTTTTTGGCTTCCGCCGCTAAGAACGCAAAGTATTTATCAAGCAGAACCAAGTCTTCTTTCGACAGGTGCCGCCAGTTCTCCCGCTCCAAAAGGGATAAATCATGCAGCTCATACGTTTCGGCTTTTTCCAGCAAGGTGCAGCCCGTGTCGTACGGGGCTCTCGTTTCCTGGACGGTCTCTATGTATCCCGCCGTCTGCATCAGTTCCTCATACGGGATTTTTAACGCATCTGCGAGCTTTTTAATGGTTGCAGGTTTCGGCACCCCGCGTTTGCCGTTTTCAATCCGCGAGATTCCCGCGGCGCTGACGCCTGAATACGTTGCCAGCTGATTCACTGTCAGATGCCTTTTTTCCCGTAATGTCCGCAATTGTTTCCCGAAGCTTTCCACAGTCTCTCCCCCTCCCGCAGTCTATTTATATTCTAGTATGTTTATTGACTAAAGGGAATAGCCAGGCTGGAAAAGTATTGACAAAAGTTAACAAAAGCCGTACTCTATGTATAAGAAAGAAAGTATTTGACAGAACGGAAGGTGAAGAAAGTGGTCGAAAAGATACAGATCAGAAGAGATTATGTGCTGCAGTATATGGTCAATAATGACTACTCGTTAAACCAGCTCGCCCTGGAGATCGGAATATCTCCCGCCACACTGAGCCGTGTACTGAATGGAGAGCGGAGGCCGGGCCAGCTGGTCATCGGAAAAATGCTCTATTACTTTGACATGAAATTTGAAGATCTTTTTTACTACGACTTTGTTGACAAAAGTCAATGATAATGGAAGATTCAAACGCATTTCCGTTTTTCTGACATGATGTGCACCGATACGGCGTGACATGCCTTTGCTTTTCATGTAAAATAGAAGCAATGTAGGCCAGTCAGTCTGGAGGTGTATGGGATGCACACATTATTGATTACCTTATTGGTTATCGTCAGTATTGCACTTATTATTGTCGTATTGCTTCAAACCAGCAAAAGCGCCGGTTTATCGGGTGCAATTTCAGGCGGGGCGGAGCAGCTTTTCGGAAAACAGAAAGCAAGGGGCCTTGATCTGATTCTTCACCGCACAACCGTTGTGCTGGCAGTCTTGTTTTTCGTGTTGACGATTTCGCTAGCGTATATCGTATAAGGCAATGTTTGTATAAGGTCTGATTTAATATCAGGCCTTTTTCTTGTTGAGAGACGGCGTTTGTTTCTCGCAAAACTGTGGAAAACTAAATTGAATGTGCAAAAAAGGGGTTATGAGCATGAAAATTGTGACACCAAAACCATTTACATTTAAAGGCGGAGACAAAGCGGTGCTTCTGCTGCACGGATTTACGGGAAATACGGCAGACGTCAGAATGCTCGGCCGCTACTTGAATGAGCGCGGCTACACTTGTCACGCGCCTCAATATAAAGGGCACGGCGTTCCGCCGGAAGAGCTGGTATATACGGGACCTGAAGATTGGTGGAAAGACGTCATGGACGGTTATGAGTATTTACGGTCTGAAGGCTATGAAAACATTGCGGCGTGCGGACTGTCGCTTGGCGGGGTTTTTTCATTGAAATTGGGTTACACTGTACCCATAAAGGGAATTGTTCCTATGTGTGCGCCGATGCACATTAAAAGTGAAGAGGTTATGTACGAAGGAGTTCTCTCCTACGCGCGCAATTATAAAAAATTCGAAGGAAAACAGCCGGAGCAGATTGAAAAGGAAATGAAGGAGTTTGAAAAAACGCCGATGAATACGCTCAAATCGCTCCAGGAGCTGATTGCCGATGTGCGCAAAAACGTCGACATGATCTATTCCCCGACATTTGTGGTTCAGGCACGGCATGACCATATGATTAATACAGAAAGTGCGAACATCATTTTCAACGAGGTGGAAACGGACGACAAACAGCTGAAATGGTATGAAGAATCAGGCCATGTCATTACGCTCGATAAAGAACGGGACCTCGTTCATCAGGATGTGTACGAATTTTTAGAGAAACTCGATTGGTAACAAACAGGAGGTCGAATAATGGAAAAAGAAGCGTTTATGGACCGTCTTCTCGCGTTTATGAAGGAAGAGGCGTACAAGCCCCTTACCATTCAGGAACTCGAGGAGATGCTGAACATCAAGGAAGCCGATGAATTTAAAGAGCTGGTAAAAGCGCTGGTGGCGCTCGAGGAGACGGGACAGATCGTCCGCACCAGAAGCAACCGCTACGGGCTTCCGGAAAAAATGAATTTAGTAAAAGGAAAAATTTCCGCGCATGCGAAGGGCTTCGCGTTTCTATTGCCGGAGGATACCTCTTTAAGCGATGTGTTTATTCCGCCGAATGAGCTGAATACAGCTATGAACGGCGATATCGTCATGGTGCGGCTCAATTCCCAGTCAAGCGGATCGAGACAGGAAGGCACGGTCATCCGCATCCTGGAAAGAAGCATCGACCGCGTCGTGGGCACATACACAGAAACAAAAAGCTTCGGCTTTGTCATCCCGGATGATAAGAAAATCACGAGTGATATTTTTATTCCGAAACATGCCAATAACGGCGCTGCGGAAGGCCATAAAGTCGTCGTCAAACTGACAAGCTACCCTGAAGGAAGAATGAACGCCGAAGGAGAAATCGTTGAAATACTCGGCCATAAAAATGATCCGGGCATCGATATTTTATCCATCATCCATAAGCACGGCCTGCCGGGAGATTTTCCGGCTGAAGCGATGGAGCAGGCAACAAGCACGCCCGATACCATCGATGAAAAAGACATCAAAGACCGCCGTGATCTCCGCGATCAGGTCATTGTCACCATTGACGGCGCGGATGCGAAGGATCTGGATGACGCCGTCACTGTAACAAAGCTTGATAACGGCAGCTACAAGCTCGGCGTCCATATTGCCGATGTCAGCCATTACGTCACGGAGAATTCTCCGATTGATAAAGAAGCGCTGGAAAGAGGGACAAGCGTGTATCTGGTTGACCGGGTCATTCCGATGATCCCGCACAGACTGTCTAACGGAATCTGTTCGTTAAATCCGAAGGTCGACCGCCTGACGCTTTCCTGCGAAATGACAATCAACCAGCAGGGACAGGTGACAGAGCACGAGATCTTCCAAAGCGTCATCAAAACGACGGAAAGAATGACCTATTCAGATGTCAACCGGATCCTCACAGAAGACGACGCCGAGCTGAAAGAAAGATATGAGCCGCTCGTCCCGATGTTTAAAGACATGGAACGTCTGGCGGAAATTCTCCGGGCGAAACGGATGGACCGCGGCGCCGTGGATTTTGATTTTAAAGAGGCGAAGGTGCTCGTCGATGAGGAAGGCGCCGTAAAAGACGTCGTCATCAGAGAGCGCTCAGTAGCGGAAAAGCTGATTGAAGAATTCATGCTTGTGGCAAACGAAACGGTGGCCGAGCACTTCCATTGGATGAACGTGCCGTTTATTTACCGGATTCACGAAGAGCCGAACGCCGAAAAACTGCAAAAGTTTCTGGAGTTCGTGACGACATTCGGTTATATCGTCAAAGGGAAAGCCGGAGACATTCATCCGCGCGCGCTGCAGAGCATTCTTGATGAAGTGCGGGACCGTCCGGAAGAAACGGTGATTTCAACGGTTATGCTCCGTTCCATGAAGCAGGCGAAATACGACCCGCAAAGCCTGGGCCATTTCGGGCTGGCGACTGAATTTTATACGCACTTCACATCGCCGATCCGCCGTTATCCTGACTTAATCGTTCACAGGCTGATCAGAACGTATTTGATCAACGGACAATCGGACGAAGCGACTCAGGAAAAGTGGGCCGAACGCCTTCCGGAAATCGCTGATCATACGTCAACGATGGAACGGCGCGCCGTTGACGCCGAGCGGGAAACGGACGATCTGAAAAAAGCGGAATATATGCTTGATAAAATCGGCGAGGAATTTGACGGCATGATCAGTTCCGTCACGAATTTCGGAATGTTCGTCGAGCTGCCGAATACGATTGAAGGGCTTGTGCACGTCAGCTTTATGACGGATGATTATTACCGTTTTGACGAGCAGCATTTCGCCATGATCGGTGAACGCACGGGCAACGTTTACCGCATCGGAGACGAAATCACGGTCAAAGTCGTCGACGTCAATAAAGATGAGAGAAACATCGACTTTGAAATTGTCGGCATGAAAGGCACCCGCCGTCCGAGAGAAACAACAGGCGACCGCAGAAAACGAGGCAGACCGGCGCGGAAACGCGTGTTAAACAGCAATACCCCGGCTTCACCGCCGAAATCGGAGGAAAAAGGGGAATGGTTTACAAAACCGAAGAAGAAAAAGAAAAAACGCGGTTTCCAAAACGCGCCGAAACAAAAACGCAAAAAGAAGAAGTAAATGCGAAAAGCAAATGGGGCATAATGCTCTGTTTGCTTTCTTTCGCAAGCCGCATTTTCATTGTCGCGGAACGATCCATTTGCTAAAATAAAGCGTATCGCACACATGAACGGTTTTTGCGGAGAGAGGAGGATAAGGCATGCCAAAAGGATCAGGCAAAGTATTATCGCAAAACAAAAAAGCAAATCATGACTACTTTATAGAAGAAACCTATGAAACAGGCATCGTGCTGCAGGGAACGGAGATTAAGTCCATCCGCGCCGGCCGCGTAAACATGAAGGATTCCTTTGCGAAAATCGAGCGCGGCGAAGTGTTCCTCCACAACATGCACATCAGCCCGTACGAGCAGGGAAACCGCTATAACCACGACCCGCTCCGGACGAGAAAGCTTTTGATGCACCGGAAAGAAATCAATAAGCTGATCGGCCTGACGAAAGAGAAAGGCTATTCCCTCGTGCCGCTGAAGCTGTACTTGAAAAACGGCTTCGCCAAAGTATTAATCGGCCTCGGAAAAGGGAAGAAAACATACGATAAACGTGAAGATTTAAAACGAAAAGACGCCAAAAGAGAAATCGAAAGAGCGTTCAGAGACAGACAAAAAGGCTTCTGATGCCTGAGCCTTGATGTGATGATATGCCCTGTGCTATACTGTTCACACATCAGATTCACAGGCTGTTTATTGAAGATATTCCCAATTGAATTTGCCTGTGATCATGGTATAATAACAGTACAGCCAGTTGAGCAAGAGCTTGATAGATCTCCCGTATACCCTTAACAAGGGGACGTTACGGATTCGACAGGGATGGATCGAGCTTGAGCTGCGAGCCGAGAGGCGATCTCGTTAACACGCACCTAAATATAACTGGCAAAACTAAAAGTTTTAACCAAAACTTAGCACTAGCTGCCTAATAAACGCAGCGAGCTCTTCCTGACATTGCCTATGTGTCCGTGAAGAGCACATCCAAGTAGGCTACGCTTGCGTTCCCGTCTGAGAACGTAAGAAGAGACTGACAGACTAGCTCTCGGAAGGCCCGCCCGCAGGCATGAAGACGAGTGAAACACGAAATATGCAGGCTACGCTCGTAGACGCTTAAGTAATCGATGTTTCTGGACGTGGGTTCGACTCCCACCGTCTCCATACATAACGCCGAAACCGCAGTGTTATCAAGGCTTTCAAAGCTTTCGATGGCACTGCGGTAACATTTTGGTAACACTTTTTAAAATTCTTCGTTTTCTCCCTTTGTGCTGAAAGGAAGATGGCTTTCGTGTTAATGCCATACCTCCTCCTATCTAAATTCCTGCCTGTTCATTTTAATTTCTCTTACTACTCATTCAATACTTAAAAAGGATAATCTAAAAGATGTGCTGCTTTTGCTTTATCCTATTATTTTGTATTATCCGTTTGTATAATTTTGGCAAAAAAGCTGTCCAGGAAATACAGTAAAGAATAGAGATAAAGCCAACAGAATTACTATGCTCTTTGTTTTAATTGTTTTCAGAATGAAATGAAAGATAGGGATCGAATTGCGGAGTATTTTCTTCAGTCTCGTACATGGACTTCTGTTTAGATTTTAAATGAAATTGTTTAAATTTTTCGGTTTATACTTGAAGTTAGTGAAGAGTATTAGCTATTTCGGGAATTACATACAATATAAACTAGAATTAATTCATGTTATCATTGTTTTATGGGAGGTGACGACATGAGTAAAATGAAGAAGGCTCAATGTACCAACCTAAACGAAAGATTAAGCACTTAACCACCAATAAGTATTTTTGATGAGCATTGAAAAATTTTATAGTAAGGATTGAAAAGATTCAAGAATAGGGAGGGCAGATCATTGTTTTTTAAAACTAGTAGAAATACGGATGAAAAGAGCACTAATATAGCTTTCTATTCTTTATTCATCTATTGGTCAGGTTTTTTATTGATAAATAGTATCCTTGATTTTTTTAACAAGGGTTTAAAGATAAATTCACTTTTGTTATTAATATCAGGCTTAATAGTTTTTTTTGTTAGTGAATTTATATCAAAATGTATCAGAAAAATAAAAAATAAAAAAGTGTGAGCGAAAGCTCACACTTTTTTATTGAGACCTGCAACTATATGTATTCGTTGCTCCTGAACCCATTTTTGTAATAATAATGCCTTTACCTTTAGAATTGCAGGCATTTATAGTACCCATACCTAAAAGCGGTACCGCACCTAACATTAATGTAAGTGCAGTTGGGCTTTTAGCAAAAATTTTAGCTATAGCTGTAGCTGTACCCCAAAATCCACTATTAATTCCAACAGCAGCACTCAATTGTTTTATTTGTGAGTTGCTAATTTTATATTCTTTATAGTTTATAACTCCCATTGTTGTTACAATGTGTTCAACAGGTTTAATAACTTCACTTCTATTTAACTCGTCAATATACTCTTTGAATATGATCAACGCGTCAGTGCCTGTCAAAGAAGCAGATGTTTGATTTTCATAATTTACAATAGTATCATACAGCGTTTTTGCTGCTAAACTCAGTTGACTTATATCTTCTGGAGAATTAGATGATAGATTTTTCATATCCAATTTTTCATCTAATTCATTGATAGCATCAACTAATACTGCAGTGTTTTTTACATCTTTTCCAGGTACAGTTATCGTGTCATCTTCTGACGTTTTCACGGTGGCTAAAGTGCTAATAGGAAAAATGCTAAATAAAAGCACTAGCGATAATAGAAAAACAAAAGATTTTTTCATCTATAACCCTCCTCATAAGATTCAATTAAATTCTACCAATAATAAATAATACAGTAAATAACTAGAATATTAATTTCTCCTTAACAAGTGTGAGGTGAGTTATAATAACGGGTCGAAGGTAATGGATCAAGGTGTATCCTGCTAAATATAATTCGAAGAAAAAAGGAGTCCATGTGAATGATAGTCGTCATCATAGACGGAAAAGATGTTACAAGCACAGAAGCATTACACCGAATCTTAAAAGATCAATTAGATTTCCCGGACTTTTATGGTGAAAATCTGAATGCCTTATGGGATTGTCTGACAGGCTGGATAGAATATCCGCTGACTTTGGTGTGGAAGAATTTTGAGATCAGTCAGAAGGAATTGGGTTCGGATGCTGATGATGTATTAAGGATATTAAAAAAGGCTCAGGCAGAATTAGATGGTGAGTTTTTCATTCAAATTGATCAGCCGTCAGCCGGGACAACGGACAGGCACTAAAAAGTGCGTACTTCCCCTCATCCATTTTTCTACCCGATAATAGGGACGGAAGGTTTCAGGCTTTCGATTTCTGTCCATATATAAGAAGAGACTTGCGATAGGGAGGAATGGATGATGGACTTGCAGTTAAAAGGGAAGACGGCGCTTGTGACGGGATCTACGTCAGGCATCGGGAAGGCGATTGCGGCTTCGCTGATTGCAGAAGGTGCGGCCGTGATCATTAACGGCCGCCGTGAAGAAAAGGTGAACGAAACGATCCGGGAACTAGAGAAACAGACGCCGGATGCCCGTCTCTATCCGGCCGCATTTGATTTAGGCACGGCGGAAGGATGCGGCGCGATTTTTCAGCAGTATCCGGATGTGGATATTCTCGTCAACAATTTAGGAATCTTTGAACCTGCGGAATACTTTGATATTCCTGACGAAGAGTGGCTCCGGTTTTTCGAGGTGAATATCATGAGCGGCGTGCGGCTGACACGCCGGTATGCAAAGCGGATGATTGAGCGGAAGGAAGGACGGGTGATCTTTATCGCGAGTGAAGCGGCCGTCATGCCTTCTCAGGAAATGGCTCATTACAGCGCTACGAAAACGACGCAGCTGTCGCTGTCACGCAGTCTGGCCGAGCTCACGGAAGGGACGAATGTGACGGTGAATACGGTCATGCCGGGCTCCACGAAAACAGAGGGCGTCGAAACGATGCTGGAGTCGCTTTATCCCGGTGAAAACCTGACAGTGGCTGAAGCGGAGAGACGATTTATGAAGGAAAATCGTCCGACGTCGATCATTCAGCGATTGATCCGTCCGGAAGAGATCGCCCACTTTGTCGCCTTTTTAAGCAGCCCGCTGTCGTCAGCCATTAACGGATCTGCTTTGCGGATCGACGGCGGCTTGGTGCGGAGCATTATATAAGATGAATATACAAAAACCCCCGTAAAGCGGGGGTTTTTTTAATGCGGATCACGCTGAAACCGGCTGATGATCCTGCTGATTAAATCTTTTGTGGCACAGTCAAAATGCTCTTCTTTTTGGTTTGTCAAAAGCCCGACCGGCGGTGAAATTGTTAAGTTATGGATCGGAATGACCTTCGTGCCCTCGATCGGCTCTGAATGCGCCGTCGCCGTAAAGATTGAGACGCCGATATTTTCCCTGACATAGTATTGGTGAGCCATGCTGCTGGTCAGCTCCATTTTTCGATAGCGGCTGCCGATGGCCCGCTGCAGGTGCTGTTCAATTTGAATCCGGATCGGGCAATTGGCGGGCGTAAAAATCAGGCATTCATTTTCTAAATCTTCGAGATTAACGCTTGCTTTGGCGGCAAGGGGATGTCTGTTGGACACGATGACATTGAGCGAGTCGTGGAAAAACGGATCAAAGTAATTTTCCAGAATCAGCTCCGGCTCGCCGCATACCGCAAAATCAATGGCGCCCTCCAGCAGTTTGCGGCTGCATGTATTGGCATCATCCACGCTGACATTGACCGACATGTCCGGATAATCATTTAAGAAACCCCGCAGCACGGCAGGGAAGATCAGGCTTGCCGTCGGTTCGGATATGCCGATCTGAATAAGGCCGGCCTGGCCCTGTCTGATATCGGCCAGAGTATGGTCAAGCACCTCGTATTGCGCGAGAAGCTGCCCGGCCCGCTCATGAAACAGCCGCCCCGCCCTTGTCAGCTTCAGCTTCTTTCCCCGTTCAAACAGCTGCGCGCCTACATCCTGTTCCAGCTGTTTAATCCGCATTGAAATCGTCGGCTGTGAGTAGTTCAGAATTTCGGCGGCCTTATAAAAGCTGCCTGACTGTACGATGGTATGAAACGTTTTAATGGTGCGTAATTCCAACGAAATCCCCTCCCGGCTGTTCATTAATTTTCTTGAACCTTTCCTTTACTTTTTTTGATTAGTCAAACAAATCAGTTTGCTTTATAGTATAAACAATCAAAGCTTAGTAAACAAATTGGAATTATATATTTTTTGCGGGGAGAGTGACCGGAATGAGTGAAGACATATTTCGATTGGCTGAGAAAAAGGATGCGCCGGAGTTTTTAGAGCTGCTGTACAGCGCGTTTCAGCCGATCCGCAATTTGGAGATTGACTGGCCGTCGGCGCGGGCCGACATCGATATGGTAACGGAAAATATTGAAAATCATTCAGCCGTCGTGCTCGAACGGGACGGACGGCTTCTTTCAACAATTACGATCCGTTTTCCGTGGGAGAGTGACACGCCTCCGTCAAAATATCCGTTTGTCTGGTGGTTTGCGACGCTTCCTGAGCTGAAGGGGCAGGGCATCGGCAGCAAACTTTTGACTTATGTGGAGGAACATGTGCTGCGGGATACGCTGAAGGCCCCGGCCATCACGCTCGGCACTTCGGCGCGCAAGCATCCCTGGCTTGTAGATATGTACAGACGGAGGGGATATGAAGTGTATTTTGAGCAGGAGAAAGACGGAGACATCGGAGTCATGATGAGAAAGGTGCTCATACCGGAGCGGTTTGACGCGTCGCTGTTAGGCACACCGAGCTGGGCGCAATGATAAAAAAACGGATCAGAGCCGGCTGTCTGCTTCTGCTGCTCGGCGTGCTGGCCGGGTGCGGGCAAGGAGAAAGCACGAAAGCGGGGAGCGGCGTGCAGACCGTTATCGTCGGCACGGGAACTGATTTTCCGAACATTGCTTTTATGGATGAAAAAGGCGAGCTGACCGGCTATGACATTGAAGTGATGAAAGCCATTGATGAACAGCTGCCGCAATACAAATTTGTCTTTAAGACGATGGATTTTTCGAATCTGCTTACAAGTCTCGGAAACCGGAAAATTGACGTGATTGCGCACAATATGGCGAAAAACAAGGAACGGGAGAAACGCTTTTTGTATCACAAAATCCCGTATAACTACTCGCCGATGTACATTACGGTGAAGGCGGATAATGACGCGATACACACGCTCCGGGATTTAAAAGGGAAAACCGTCATCGTCGGCGCGACGTCAAATGCGGCGGATTATATGACGGCATACAACAAGTCCCACGGCAGCCCGATACACTTGAAATACGCCGGGCAGGGCGGCAATGATACAGCGAACCAAATGGAGACAGGACGTGCTGACGCCACCGTATCCACGCCGTTTGCCGTCGATTTTCAAAATAAGACGCACGCGTTCAAACAAAAGACGGTCGGTGATGTGCTGCTCGATACCGAGGTGTATTTTATGTTCAATAAAAACAGCCAAACCCTGGCGGACGATACGGATCGGGCGATTCAAAAGCTTGAGAAGGACGGCACATTGAAAAGGCTGAGTGAAAAATGGCTCGGCGCGGATTATTCAAAATCAAGTTTCACGAAATAATTGAAGCAGAAAACGGGGCGATCACATGAAAATAAGACTGGCGGTCATGTCATTAACAATTGCGGCAACGGCGGCGTTATCAGCCTGCGGCGCGGGCGGGGAGGCGGCATCAGGCAATCAGAAAAACGTGAAGAACATTACGGTCGGCACCGGCACTCAATTTCCGAATATTTGCTTTATTGATGATAAAGGCAAATTGACGGGCTATGACGTTGAGCTGGTGAAAGAGCTTGACAGGCGCCTGCCGGACTATCGATTCACCTTTAAAACGATGGATTTCTCCAACCTGCTTGTCAGCCTTGGCCAGCATAAAGTCGATATCGTGGCTCATCAAATGGAGAAAAGCGCCGAACGGGAGAAAAAATTTCTGTTCAATCAAGTCGCGTATAACAACTTCCCGCTGAAAATCACGGTGCTCCAAGATAACGGGGACATTCACGGCATTGATGACTTGAAAGGAAAGCGGGTCATTACAAGTCCGACGTCAAACGGCGCGCTTGTGCTGAAAAAATGGAATGAAAAACACGGCAGTCCGTTTGAAATCGCCTATGCCGGCCAAGGTTCAAACGATGCGGCCAATCAGCTGAAATCCGGCCGCGCCGATGCAACGATTTCAACGCCGTTTGCTGTCGATTTTCAAAACAAAACAAGCGCAATCAAAGAAAAAACGGTCGGCGGGGTGCTGTCAAATGCCAAAGTGTTCTTTATGTTTAACAAAAATGAACAAACGCTGAGCGATGACATTGATAAAGCGCTCAAGGAAATCATTGATGACGGCACGCTTAAAAAGCTGAGTGAAAAGTGGCTCGGCGCGGATTATTCAAAGGAGCAATATTAAGTGAAAAAGAGAGGGACCGGCAATGGAAAAAGCGTTTGATATCAGTATGATCGCCTCCTTTGTGCCGACATTGCTCGGGTATTTGCCCGTCACGCTGTATATATTGGCGGTGTCTTTGCTGTTCGGCTTTCTTTTGGGGCTGCTTTTGGCGCTGCCCCGCATCTATCGCATTCCCGTTTTGAATCAGTATGCGAAGCTGTATATCTCTTTTTTCAGAGGAACGCCCATCATGGTGCAGCTGTTCATTGTATTTTACGGCATTCCGGCGCTCACGGCGCTCGCCGGAATTGATACCTCTAAAATGGACCCTTTGTATGCGGCCATCGCCACGTACGCGCTGAGCAGCGCGGCAAGAGCGGCCGAAATCATCAGGGGAGGTGTGAACAGCGTCGGCCGCGGGCAGGCGGAGGCGGCGTTCAGCATCGGGCTGAACGGGGGGCAGACATTCCGGCGCATCATTCTGCCGCAGGCGCTTGTGCAGGCCTTTCCCAACATCGGGAATATGGTGATCGGTTTCTTAAAAGATACATCACTCGCTTTTTCGATCGGGGTGATGGATATGTCGGGCAGAGGACAGACCTTGATTACATCGAGCAATCATTCTCTTGAAGTGTATATCTCGCTGTCTGTTCTGTATTACGCGGCCGCCCTTTTATTTGAATGTGTCTTCAGATGGGCCGAAAAACGAATCAAGAAAGATGAGACGCGCCTTGTGACGGTTTTTGACATGAGTGCGCACGGCTGAAAAGGAGGGAGAACAGTGGAGCTGGACATTCCATTTATCGGCACTGCGATAAAACAAATGTTGAAAACCGTTCCGCTTACATTGGCGATGACGGTCATTCCGATTATTGCCGGATTTTTCATAGCTCTCGGCAATATCACGGTGCGTATATTCCGCATCAAATGGCTGCTGGCCTGCTCAGCGTTTTACGTGTCTTTTTTCCGCAGCACCCCGGCGATTCTCCATATCATGCTGATTTATTTAGGGGTTCCGCTGATTGCCGAACAATTCAGCCGCGCGTTTCATCTCGGCTGGTCGGCCAATCAGATTCCGGTCGCCGTGTTTGTCATCATGGCACTGTCATTAACGGCAGGCGCTTATATGACGGAAATTCTCCGATCCGGGATCATGGCCGTCGATACGGGGCAGGCGGAGGCGGCATATTCAATCGGTCTGACGCGGGGCCAGATGATTCGGCGCGTAATTCTGCCGCAGGCGTTCATGATATCGCTGCCGAACTTCACCAATATAGGCATCGGCTTTTTGCATACCACTTCCATCGCGGCAATTGTTGCAGTGCCTGAAATTACAGGAACGGCGACGATTGCGGCATCCGATAACTATGCGTTTCTGGAAGCATTTATCGGGGCGGCCGTGATTTATTGGGGATTAACGCTGATTCTCGAAGCAGTAAACAGTCTGGCGGAAAAAAGAGCGGCCAGATATCAAGGAGGCGCATTATGATCGAAATCCGAAACATTCAGAAACATTTTGGCAGTCATCACGTGTTAAAGGGGATCAATTTAAGTGTCCGGAAAGGAGAAGTCGTGACGATCATCGGCCCGAGCGGTTCCGGGAAAACCACTTTTCTGCGCTGCCTTAATTTACTTGAGCGGCCGGATGAGGGCGCCATTTCGCTGCACGGTGAAGTCATTAACTGCAAAAAGCCTGCCAAAAAAGACATTCTCAGACTGAGGAAACAGACGGCGATGGTTTTTCAGCAATATCATTTGTTTTCGCATAAAACGGCGATTCAAAATGTCATGGAAGGCCTGACGGTCGCAAGGAAAATGAAAAAATCAGATGCGTACGCCATTGCCGAGCGGGAACTGGCCAAGGTGGGGCTTCAGGATAAATTGCATGCCTATCCGAATCAGCTGTCGGGAGGACAAAAGCAGCGGGTCGGGATTGCCCGGGCGCTTGCCATTCATCCTGATGTGATGCTGTTTGATGAACCGACCGCAGCCCTTGATCCGGAGCTTGTCGGCGAGGTGCTTGAGGTGATGCTTAACATTGTGCGGACCGGCGCCACCATGATCATTGTCACACATGAGATGGAATTCGCCAGAAGAGTGTCCGACCAAATTGTGTTTATGGATGAAGGAGCAATCGTGGAACAAGGAACGCCTGAGGAAGTTTTTCACAAGACGAAAAAAGAAAGAACGAAGAAGTTCCTCCGCCGCGTGCTGCCTGATTACGGTTATGACATAAAAGAGCGCATAAAGGAGCCTGTCGTATGATTCGTTTAAGCATTTTAGACCAAAGTGTCACCGCGGAAAACCAAACCGCAGAAGAAGCCTTGCGGCAAACGGTGAAATTGGCTCAGGAGGCCGAACAATACGGATATGACCGTTTCTGGGCGGCGGAGCATCATAACAATGAAGAGATAGCGGGATCAGCGCCGGAAATTGTTCTGGGGTATCTTGCCGCAAGCACGAAAAAAATCCGTCTCGCATCCGGCGGGGTGATGCTGCAGCATTACAGTCCTTATAAAGTGGCGGAGCAGTTCCGGGTTCTGTCCGCCCTTGCTCCCGGCCGTGTGGCGCTCGGTGTCGGCAAAGCGCCCGGCGGATTTCAGCTGTCAACCGATGCGCTGCAGCGGGAGCTTATCCAGCCCGCCCGTTTGTTTGAAGAAAAGCTTGAGGAGCTGACTCATTTCATCCGAAATGATTTTCCGGACTCGCACCGCTACGCGTCATTGCGGCCGACGCCGCATACTGAGTATGCGCCTGACATCTTTTTACTCGGCGGCAGCGCGGAAAGCGCGATATCCGCGGCCAAACTCGGCATTTCCTTCGTTTTCGCCTATTTCATAAACGGTGAAGAGGCTGCGTTAGAAAAAGCGCGCCACGCCTTTGACGAGCATCTGCCGAAAGGATCGAAGGCGGAATTTCACCTTGCGCCGATGGTATTTACCGCGCATACAAAAGCAGAAGCGGAAAAACACGTCGTATCGCGTGAGTCGGTCAAAATCATTCTCGAAGACGGCAAAAAGGTGAATGTCGGTTCCCGGGAACAAGCGGAAGGGTTTCTTGAACAAGTCACGCAGCCATATAAGCTGATCACACAAAAGACGGGTGTGATTGCCGGGACAAAAGAAGAGACCGCCGCCGAGCTGCGACGATTATCCGTTCAATACAGCATTACCGATTTTGTGATTTTGTCGCCTATCAAAAACGCTGAGGAAAAACGATTGTCTTACCGGCTGTTAAGCGAAGCGGTGCAGCCGGCCCCACAATTACAGGAGGGATGAACATGAGTCATGAAGTAAACGTAGTGGTCTGGAGCAAACAGGGCTGCTCCTATTGTGATGAAGTGAAAGGATATTTGCGGGAAAAAGCCGTGGCATACGAAACAATTGATGTGACAGAGCGGGACGAATTGCGTGACGTGCTGCAGACGAAGTACGGCATCCGTCATGTTCCCGTCGTTGAAATCGGCAGCGGTGACAGCCGTGTGTATCAGGCCGTTACTCAAGTCGGCATTGAGCATGTAGAACGGGCGCTTGCCGATTACGAGGGGAAAAAGGGGGAGAGAAAATGAGCCGGACGGATCTAATTCAATTCGGAGCCATGATTCACGGTGTCGGCGGCACAACGGACGGCTGGCGTCATCCCGACGTCGATCCGACAGCAAGCACGAATGCGGCGTTTTACAGGCAAAAAGCGCAGACCGCTGAAAGAGGGCTGTTCAGCTTTGCTTTTATTGCGGACGGCTTGTTCATTTCTGAAAAGTCCATCCCGCATTTCTTAAATCGGTTTGAGCCGATCACTATTTTATCGGCGCTTGCCGCCTCTACAACCCATCTTGGTTTAATCGGCACATTTTCCACCTCGTTCACTGAGCCGTTTACCATCGCAAGACAGCTGATGTCTCTTGACCATATCAGCGGCGGCAGGGCGGGCTGGAATCTCGTCACCTCTCCGCAGGCGGGAGCCGCGCGCAATCACAGCAAAGAAAGCCTTCCCGACCACAGCCGGCGCTACGACATCGCCCAGGAACATGTGGACGTGGTGCGCGGTCTGTGGAATTCCTGGGAAGAAGATGCCTTCGTCCGCAACAAAGAAACCGGGCAGTTTTTTGACCCTGACAAACTGCATCGCCTGTATCACAAAGGCGAGTATTTTCAAGTGGAGGGCCCGCTGAATATCGGCCGGTCCAAACAGGGAGAGCCGGTCGTTTTCCAAGCGGGGTCTTCAGAAACCGGCCGGTCGTTTGCCGCGAGGAATGCAGATGCAGTCTTTACGCACTCCAATTCACTTGAGGAAACGAAAGCTTTTTATGATGATGTGAAGAAGCGGGCGGCGGATTACGGCCGGGACGCTTCCAAGCTGCGGATCTTTCCGGGAATCAGTCCGATTATAGCCGGCTCACAAGAAGAAGCGGAAGCGAAATATCAGGAATTCGCCGAGCTGATACCGATAGAGAACGCCGTTAAATATGTGGCCAGATTTTTTGACGATTATGATCTGAGCCGTTTTCCGCTGGATGAGCCGTTTCCTGATTTGGGCGACGTCGGGAAAAACGCGTTTCAAAGTACGACAGACCGTATCAAAAGAGAGGCGAAAGCCAGGAATCTTACGCTGCGTCAAGTGGCGCGCGAAGCCGCGTTTCCGCGAACCAACTTTATCGGGACACCGGAACGTGTGGCATCATTAATTGAAACATGGTTTCAGCGGGAAGCGGCGGACGGGTTTATCATTCACTCTGACATCCCGGGCATGCTTGAAGCCTTTGTAGATCAAGTCATACCGATCCTTCAGGAAAAGGGGCTGTACCGAAAAAGCTATCCGGCGGATACACTGCGGGGGAATCTCGGGTTGGATATTCCGGTCTGCAAACCAAATCCGATTTTGAGCAGAAACTAAATGTTTCTGCTTTTTCTGCTGCTTGCCATTCCCGTCATTACAGCCTTTTTTAAAAAATATACTGATTTCGAGATATTATTGTTGCGAAAAGAATTTTTTGTAACTATAATTATTACAGAACTGATCAGTATAAAAAAACATTCATATTTCATAATAAATGTGTGTGTAATTTGAAAACGAAAGGGCTGTTAACAATGGCAAAAGTACTTTATATCACTGCTCATCCTCATGATGAAAAGACATCTTACAGCATGGCGACAGGAAAAGCGTTTATCGATTCTTATAAAGAATCAAACCCGAATGATGAGGTTGTACATATCGACCTTTACAAAGAGAACATTCCTCATATCGACGCGGATGTATTCAGCGGCTGGGGAAAACTTCAATCCGGCACAGGTTTTGAAGAGCTTTCTGAAAACGAAAAAGCGAAAGTCGGCCGTCTGAATGAGCTGAGCGATCAATTCGCGTCAGCTGACAAATACGTATTCGTCACACCGCTTTGGAACTTCTCATTCCCGCCTGTTATGAAAGCGTACCTTGATTCTGTGGCTGTAGCCGGAAAATCATTCAAATATACAGAGCAAGGCCCGATCGGCCTGTTGACTGACAAAAAAGCGCTCCACATTCAGGCGCGCGGAGGCTATTACTCTGAAGGCCCGGCGGCTGACATGGAAATGGGCCACCGTTACATCGGCATCATGATGAACTTCTTCGGCGTTCCTTCTTTTGACGGTTTAATCGTTGAAGGCCATAATGCTGAACCGAATAAAGCACAGCAAATTAAAGAAGATGCGATTGCCCGCGCGAAAGAAGCCGGAAAATCATTCTGATCTTAAAAAAACCTCCCCGCCGTCGGCAGGGAGGTTTTTTTATATTAAAGGGCAATCGTCCGTTTTTGCTCGCTGCTTTTCATCGCCGCTTCAATGACACGGATGACATCGATGCCTTCTTTTGCCGTAACGGGAAGCTGTTTTCCGTTTAAGATGCTGTCCGCCAGCAGTTTGTAGTACGTAAGGTAAGAGCCGTTCTCAGAGGGGATTGTTTCTGTATGCCTTTTTTCATCCGCTGCGATTGTCAGCTCTCCGAAGTTGTCAGGGTCATCGGCGCCCCAGCTGTCGTCAATCGGCTTTTGGCCGGCTGAAAGCGCCTCTTCCTGTCCGTCCTTTCCGTATTTGATAAAGCTTGCATTCCGTCCGTGAATCTGATAGCGCGGGCCGTTTGCCGCATTCATGGAGCCGGATTGAAGAATGACCTGAAGTTTGCCGTAATGGAGCGCGGCCAGAAAATAATCGACGGTTTCACTGTTGTCCCGCTGTTTCATCACATGTGCCGTGACGGATTCCGGCATTCCGAAAAGCAGGAGTGTCTGGTCAATAATATGTGAACCGAGATCATACAGCGTTCCCGTGGCGGGTCCGCTTTTTTCGCGCCATCTTTCTTGGACAACCGGATTGTACAGATCGTAGTTGACTTGATATGTATGAATGTCTTGAAGCGCCCCGTCCCGAATCAGCTTTTGTATCGTTAAAAAGTCATTGTCCCACCGCCGGTTGTGGTACACGCTCAGTAAGACGCCTTTATTTTCAGCCGTTCTTCTCAGCTCCTCCGCTTCTGCTGAAGTCGCCGTCATCGGTTTTTCCACGACGGTGTGTTTTCCCGCCAGGAGACATTTCATCGCTGATTCATAATGCATTCCGCTCGGTGTCGTAACGATGACGAGATCAATGTCAGGATCACCGGTAATGTCTTCAATCGCGCGCACGGCTTCAGCCCCCGGCAGATCACGTCTGACCTCCTCCGTTCTGGAGGTCATGACTTTTTTGATCTGATAATCATCAAGGACGTCCAAAAGCGGCGCATGAAAGACTTTCCCGGACAAACCATATCCCAATATGCCAACCTGTATCGTTTTCAATGAACTTCCCCCTCATGATATGTGATAACAATATATACCCCGCGGGTGTACTGGTAAAACTTGTGTGTTGAAAATTTTTTACACCGGATTTTCAAGTCTGTATAATGAAGGTAACGAAGAACAAAACCGAGGTGGAAAATGGACAAACATACCGAGCATCAATCGTTAAATCATAAAAGCGCCAAGGAAAAAGACCAGATTCTGAACCGGCTGAAACGGATTGAAGGCCAAGTCAGGGGCATTCAGAATATGGTGGAAAACGAACGATACTGCGTGGATATTCTCGTGCAGATTTCAGCCGTACAGGCGGCCATGCAGAAAGTCGCGTTTCATCTGCTGGAAGATCACGCCCATCACTGCGTAGCCGGCGCCATTGAGAGCGGAAACGGGGAGCAGGCGATTGCCGAGCTGCTTGATGTTGTGAAAAAAATCGCAAAATCGTAAAATAAAATGTTTTGAAATACCCTACAGGGGTATGGTAACATAAAAAAGAAAAAACAAGACGTGGAGGGAATCATCATGGAACAAAAAACACTGCAAGTCGAAGGCATGTCCTGTCAGCACTGCGTAAAAGCAGTAGAGACCGGAGTGGGAGAACTGAACGGAGTGACGGCGGTTCAGGTGAAATTGGAAGCCGGACAGGTGGATGTGACGTTTGATGAGAACAAAGTCTCCGTATCAGATATAAAGGACGCGATTGAAGATCAAGGGTATGACGTCGTATAAGGTTTATCGCGCTTCGGGAACGGGCGCGGTTTTCTTTTATTATAATTATACCCCCGTGGGGTTTATGAAGAGAGATGAGGACATTGAGTGAACCGAAAGAGATGACCATTCAGGTGGGAGGCATGACATGCGCCGCCTGCGCTTCAAGAATTGAAAAAGGGCTGAAACGGATGGACGGCGTCAATGACGCTTCCGTCAATCTTGCGCTTGAGACCTCAAATATTTCTTATCAGCCTGACAAAATCGAAGCTGGCGCCATAAAGGATAAAATTGAAAAACTCGGCTATCACGTCGTGACGGAAAAAACCGATTTTCAGATTGAAGGCATGACGTGCGCCGCTTGCGCCAACCGGATTGAAAAGCGCCTGAACAAAACAGAGGGCGTTGTGAGCGCACCGGTGAATTTCGCCCTGGAAACAGTCACCGTTGAATACAATCCGAAAGAGGTGACACCGAAAGAGCTGAAAGAGACCGTGGCAAAACTCGGCTACCGATTAGACGGGAAGAAAGCGGTTGATGGAGACAGCGGATTATCCCAAAAGGAGAAAGAGCAGCGAAAGCAGCTGATCAGGCTCATATTTTCTGCCGTTCTCTCCTTTCCGCTTTTATGGTCGATGGTCAGCCATTTTTCTTTTACTTCTTTTATCTGGATGCCGGATATCCTGATGAATCCGTGGCTGCAATTCGCGCTTGCCACCCCGGTGCAGCTTGTCATCGGCTGGCCTTTTTATATGGGAGCGTACAAGGCGCTGAGAAACAAAAGCGCCAATATGGATGTTCTCGTTGCGCTCGGAACGACGGCCGCTTACGCATACAGCCTGTACATGACGATTGCGTCTCTCGGACGAGACGGACATGCTGAGGGGCTTTATTATGAAACGAGCGCCATTTTGCTGACTTTGATTTTGCTTGGAAAGCTTTTAGAGATGAAAGCAAAAGGCCGCTCATCAGAAGCGATTAAAAAGTTAATGAAGCTTCAGGCGAAGACGGCGGCGGTTGAGCGGGACGGCAAAGTACAGGTGATTCCGATTGACGAGGTCCGGGCGGGGGATATCGTATACGTGAAACCTGGAGAACGCGTTCCTGTCGATGGCGAAGTGATTGAAGGCCATTCCGCGATTGATGAATCGATGATTACGGGAGAGAGCATGCCTGTCGATAAGTCTCCCGGAAGCACCGTCACCGGGGCGACGATCAATGCAAACGGCTTTCTCAAAATCAAAGCGGTGAATGTCGGGAAAGATACCGCGCTTGCACACATTATTAAAATCGTGGAAGAAGCCCAAGGATCAAAAGCCCCCATTCAGCGGCTCGCGGATCACATTTCAGGCATTTTCGTCCCGATTGTGCTGGGGCTGGCCGTGCTGACTTTTCTCATTTGGTATGTATGGGCGGCGCCGGGACAGTTTTCTGAAGCGATCGGCAAATTCATCGCCGTGCTTGTCATTGCCTGTCCGTGCGCACTGGGCCTCGCCACTCCGACGAGCATTATGGCGGGCTCCGGCCGCGCAGCTGAATTCGGCATTCTCTTTAAAGGCGGGGAGCATCTAGAAAAGACCCAGCGTCTGACGACCATCGTACTGGATAAAACCGGAACGGTGACAAACGGCAGACCGGTGCTGACAGACGCCGTACCGGCAGCGGGAATGAACGAAGAGGAACTCCTGCGGCTGGCGGCGACCGCCGAAACGGGATCAGAGCACCCGCTTGGAGAAGCCATCGTGTCAGGAGCCGAAAACCGGGGGATTTCCATCCCGAAAATCACCCGGTTTCAAGCCCGGATCGGTTCCGGAATCTATGCAGAGGCTGACGGCAGAACGATTCTAGCCGGATCAAGACGGCTGATGGAATCAGAACACATTGAACATGAGGCGCTGCTTCCGCACATGGCCCGCTTGGAGGCGGAAGGAAAAACGGTGATGCTTATTGCGGCAGACGGCAAAGCGGCGGGGCTTATCGCAGTCGCCGATACCATCAAAGAAACATCTCCGGCCGCGGTGAAACGCCTGAATGATATGGGGCTTGACGTCATCATGATGACCGGTGACAACAAAAAGACCGCGGAAGCCATTGCAAAAGCCGCGGGCATCGGCAGCGTGATCGCCGAAGTGCTTCCCGAACAAAAGGCGGCGGAAATTTCCCGGCTGCAAAAAGAAGGCCGGCGCGTGGCGATGGTCGGTGACGGCATCAATGATGCTCCGGCGCTGGCTGTGGCCGATATCGGGATGGCCATCGGCACCGGCACCGATATCGCAATGGAAGCAGCGGACATTACGCTGATCCGCGGAGACCTGAACGGCATTGCCGACGCCATCGGCATGAGCAGGCTGACCATGAGAAACATCAAGCAGAATTTAGGATGGGCATTGGGCTACAACAGCATCGGCATTCCGATTGCGGCAGCCGGCTTTCTGGCTCCGTGGGTGGCAGGCGCCGCCATGGCATTCAGCTCGGTATCGGTCGTGCTTAATGCCTTGCGTTTACAGAAGGTGAAAAAAGACAAAATCGGCTGATGCCGGTTTTGTCTTTTTTATTGACACTTTATTCAAAGCCTGCATATAATAGAGAAAACACATATATGAGTATATGTTCATATATATAAATTCGTTTAGCTGTATTGATGTTATGGGAATCCTATTACGGAAAGTAGGGTGAGTCGAAAATGAAAGCAGCCAAAGGTGAATTTGTATTAGACGGACTTGATTGCAGCAACTGTGCAAAAAAAATAGAAAACGGCGTAAAAGCCATTGACGGCATAGACGGCTGTGCTGTCAATTTTGCGGCAAGCACCATCACGGTCTCAGCCGGCGGGAAAAACGAGCAATGGATGAAAGACGAAGTCGCGAAAAAAGTAAAGTCCATTGATCCTCATGTGACCGTTCGTTCGAAGCACGAAGACAAACCCGGTGAGGATGAATACCGCAAAAAGCTGCAGCTGATGTTAGTGAGATTGGCGGCGGGCGCCGTTTTGGCCGTCATCGCTTACTTCGCGCACACGGGCGCCGTCCTTGAGTTTCTGCTCTTTTTTGCTTCATATTTGATCATCGGCGGCGATATCGTAGCCAGAGCGGGAAAAAATATTGTCCGCGGCCAGGTATTTGATGAGCATTTTCTGATGGCGCTTGCCACAATCGGCGCATTTATCATTCATCAATATCCGGAAGGCGTCGCGGTCATGCTGTTCTACCAGATCGGTGAATTGTTTCAGGGAGCGGCCGTCAGCCGATCCAGAAAATCGATCAGCGCGTTATTGGACATCCGTCCTGAGTACGCCAATGTGAAAACGGAAAACGGCATGGCTGCCGTTCCTCCGCAGGACGTCAAAGTCGGACAGGTCATCGTCGTGAATCCCGGAGAACGGATTCCGCTGGACGGAAAGGTGCTGAGCGGTTCCTCGATGGTGGATACATCCGCTTTAACGGGCGAATCCGTGCCGAGAAAAGCGGAGCCGGGGCAAGAGGTGATGGCCGGATTTATGAATCAGAACGGCGTGCTTCATATTGAAACCTCTAAAGGGTATGAAGACTCTGCCGTGTCAAAAATATTGAATCTGGTCGAAAATGCGGCCGGACGCAAAGCGAAAACGGAAAACTTTATTACGAAGTTTGCCAAGTACTATACACCGGCCGTTGTCATTGTTGCGGTGCTTCTCGCCTTTTTACCGCCGCTTCTCGTGCCTTCAGCCGCGCTATCCGACTGGGTGTACCGCGCGCTGATTTTCCTTGTGATTTCTTGTCCGTGCGCACTCGTCGTCTCCATTCCGCTCGGGTTTTTCGGCGGTATCGGGGCTGCGTCTAAAGCAGGGGTGCTCGTGAAAGGCAGCAACTATTTAGAAGCGCTCAATCAGGTGGCATACGCCGTGTTTGATAAAACGGGAACCTTAACGAAAGGCAATTTCGCCGTGACTGATATCAAACCGGCGGCAGGATTTACGAATGACAGCCTGCTTCATGCAGCCGCGCTTGCAGAAGTCCATTCCAATCATCCGATTGCTTCTTCCATCCGTGAAGCTTACAATCAACCGTTAGCGGCTGAGGAGATTGAAGAATATGAAGAAATACCCGGACACGGCATTCGGGTGAAAACCGGCGGATCAACGATTTTGGCCGGAAATCAAAAACTGATGGCAAAAGAACAA
This sequence comes from Bacillus sp. MT(2024), assembly GCF_036362845.1. Taxonomy (NCBI): domain Bacteria; kingdom Bacillati; phylum Bacillota; class Bacilli; order Caryophanales; family Bacillaceae; genus Bacillus; species Bacillus sp. MT(2024). The sequence goes on along the minus strand of NZ_CP143632.1, from coordinate 3,259,028 downwards.
ATCGCTTCCGGCACAGCTGAAAATAACGGAACCGTCGTTTATGTCGCCGTTGATCAGCAGTATGCGGGGGCGATCGTGATCGCAGATGAAATCAAAGAGGACGCCAAACAGGCCATTGCCAATTTAAAAGCGCTCGGCGTGAAGCGGACAGTGATGCTGACGGGTGATTCAAAGCAGACCGGAGAAGCTGTCGGCCGAGAGCTCGGTATTGATGACGTGTACACAGAGCTTTTGCCGGGTGACAAGGTAGACCGCGTCGAAGAACTTGAAGCGGCGCTTTCACCGAATGAAAAACTGATGTTTGTCGGCGACGGGATTAATGATACGCCTGTGCTTGCCAGAGCTGACATCGGAGCTGCCATGGGGGCTCTCGGTTCTGATGCCGCCGTCGAAGCGGCCGATGTCGTCCTGATGACAGACCAGCCGTCAAAAGCAGCCGAAGCCATCCGGATTGCACGCCGCACACGCCGGATCGTCTGGCAGAACATCGGATTTGCTTTAGGTGTAAAAATCATTTTTCTCCTGCTTGGCGCATTCGGATTCGCCACCATGTGGGAAGCGGTCTTTTCAGATGTAGGCGTCACGCTGATCGCCGTTGCCAACGCGATGCGCGTCATGAGAGTGAAAGCGGAATAATTGTCAAAGATAATTCATTTTTCAGGGTTTTCTTAAACAAGGTTGTCTTGGTAAAATAGAGAAGCGGGCCATCCGGCATCCGCTTCTTTTTTATTTTAAAAACAATGAGGTGTCTGAGTGAAAAAGAAACAATCGTCTGCGAAATTTGCGGTGATTCTGACGTTAATCGTTGTCGTTTTATTTGCGGCCATCGTAATTATTAACAACCAAACGGAAAAAGCGGGCGAAACAGTCGCCGAACAGCCTTCCATTAAAGGACAGCCCGTGCTCGGCAAAGACAGCGCGCCTGTTACGGTAGTTGAATTCGGAGATTACAAATGTCCGTCATGCAAAGTATTTAACAGCGATATCATTCCGAAAATCAAAAAAGATTTTATCGATAAAGGCGACGTGAAATTTTCATTTGTGAACGTCATGTACCACGGAAGCGGCTCGCGTCTGGCGGCACTTGCTTCAGAAGAGGTGTGGAAGGAAGACCCGGCATCATTCTGGGCTTTCCATGAAAAGCTGTTTGAAGAGCAGCCGTCAAGCGAACAGGAATGGGTCACGCCTGCATTGCTTGAAAAAACGGTCAAAAGCACCGCGAAAAAGGTTGATCCTGACAAGCTGAAGGAAAACCTTGATAAAGAAACCTTCGCAAAAGAGCTGAAAGCTGACACTGACCTGAATGATAAATTAAACATTACGGCGACACCGACGATTTACGTAAATGACAAAGTGATTAAAGAATTCTCTGATTATGAGGAGATTTCAAAAACGATTAAGAAAGAGCTGAAAAATGAAAAATAGAATCGTATTTTTATATGCTTCTTGGGTGATAGCTCTTGCTGCCATGCTCGTCAGCCTTTATTTCAGCGAGATCAGAAAATTCATACCGTGCGAGCTGTGCTGGTATCAAAGAATTCTCATGTACCCGCTTGTCCTGATTTTAGGAATCGCCACCTTCCAGGGTGACACGCGCGTGAAAAAATATGTGCTGCCGATGGCCGTCATCGGCGCGTTTATATCGACCATGCATTACCTTGAGCAGAAGGTGCCCGGTTTCAGCGGCATCAAGCCGTGTGTGTACGGCGTGCCTTGCTCATCTGAATATATTAACTGGTTCGGTTTCATTACCATTCCTTTCTTGGCATTGACGGCATTTATTCTCATTATTATCTGCATGTGTTTTGTCAAAACGGAACGCACGGCAAAATAAAGAGCCTGCTCCATGGGGAGCGGCTCTTTTTCTATTATCTGTACCAAGCTTTGTTTGTCGCAATCTGTCTGTTATGGGAGCTGTCCCAAATATCCACGGAATAGGCATAATCATAATTCATGACGCAGCGGATGCCGCTGCCTTGGGCGTCATGCTGAAGTCCGAAGTTATGGGAAAACTCGTGCTGTGCCGCTTTCGCCGTGTTGGCCGTTCCTTGATCAAGGTTCACGCTGAAAGCCGGGCCGCTCGGTTTGCCGTTATATACATACGCGATACCGCCGGCGTCAAAACTTGATTTTGCGGTAAAACCGACGACAAAATGATAATTTTGATTTCTGAAGCTGCTTTGGAGATTCGATAAAATCTGAGAACTGTTTGAGCCGGAGGAATTCCAAGCCTGAACGGCCTGTACGACGAAATCAATGTTGTGATCACGGTTAAAAGCGACATCCGCCTGCTCCACGATCTGGACGATTCGCGTTTGCCAGTCGCTGTATTTGGCGCGGTATTCAGCGTCCGCCACCGCCAGCACTCTGACCTTCTGGGAGCCCGTGCTGGCTTTAGTTGAGGCTTTATCCTGACTGACATTGGCATTGAATCGTTTCGTGCCGACCTGCTTGCCGTTCTCATCCAGAATTTTTGTGTCAACCGTCTGTTCAACTTGGACCGGGCCCTTCAGATCTTTAAAATGATCGGCTTTCGGAAGCGGGTCCGTATATACCGTTTTCGCCGGCTCCGCATGAGTGTGCGAATGCGTATGGCTTTCGGCTGACGGCAGGCCGGGAATTAATCCGGCGGCCAATAAAACAGGAAAAACAAGTGAACTGATTTTCATCTCATAACCCCCTTTTTGTTAGAGAAAGTATTCAATGAAACTTCCAATAAACCTTCCATTAAAGTATAAAATAGGAAAATATTCTCGCTCTCAGCGGTTGCGGGTGAGGTTGTCCCGGATTAGGAATCAGAATCTTTCAAAAATAAGGTTGATTTTAAGAGAAAGCGATTATAAAATCTAATGGTCGTCAGAAAATTTAACAAATAAAAAGGAGCATATGGAATGGCCTGGGAGCTGCTTAGTGTAATCGGCATCATTGCGTTTGCGGTCAGCGGAGCGATTGTTGCGATGGAAGAGGAGTATGATATTTTAGGCGTGTATATCTTGGGGATTGTAACGGCGTTCGGCGGAGGAGCCATCCGAAATCTGCTGATCGGTGTTCCGGTCTCCGCCTTGTGGGAGCAAGGCGCGTTTTTTCAAATCGCTCTCGCATCAGTTACGATTGTCTTTTTGTTTCCGAAGCTGCTGTTAAGACATTGGAGTAAATGGGGCAACCTATCCGATGCCATCGGGCTATCGGCGTTTGCCATCCAAGGCGCTTTATATGCCGTGAAAATGGGCCATCCGCTCAGTGCGGTGATTGCGGCAGCGGTCCTGACCGGAAGCGGGGGCGGCATCATACGGGATCTGCTCGCGGGCAGAAAGCCGCTTGTGCTCAAGGCGGAAATTTATGCAGTCTGGGCCGCGCTCGGAGGGTTAATCGTGGGCCTCGGCTGGGCCGGGGATGCCGCCGGTTTGTATGTGCTGTTTCTTGTGCTTGTGGCATGCCGCATCTGCAGTTATGTGTTCAGGTGGCGCCTGCCGAATCGTTCCTATCATATAGATCAGTAAAAAAACCGATTTCACAAACGAAATCGGTTTTTTTTGCATAACGGCTTCTGATAAAAAAAGACGCCCGATATGATAAGAAAAAGGGTATTTGACCATAATGCTGAATAATATGTTGCATATATGTTTGTATGATGAAAGCCGGACTTGTCAGCTTGATGTCGGAGGTGCCGCTGATGGCAAAACGTGATAAAGAGTGGAAAGAAGAGCAGGAAAGAATCAATTTTGTCATGAAGGAACTGGAACAGAAACAAACTCATCTTGAAGCCTCATCGGGCGGATTGAAGCAGGATATTGTCGGCCTGAGAAAAACGTTTTGGGATGATGTCACCGTGAATATGGATGACGCCCATGAAGCGGCTGAGACATTTTCAAGCATTAAACAGCAGGCGGAAATGCTTTCAGAACGTGAACGGACGCATCGGCTTCAATACCGGCAGCTTCAAAAAATCCAAAAGCTGAAAACCTCTCCTTACTTCGGCCGTGTCGATTTTACGGAAGAAGGGGAGTCCTCTTCCGAGCGGATTTATATCGGGCTGACTTCTTTGATGGATGAAAACAACGAGCAATTTCTCATTTATGATTGGCGCGCGCCCATCTCATCTCTTTACTATCAATATTCCCCGGGAAAAGCCCGCTATGAAGTTCCGGAAGAAACGATAGAGGGAGACATCACACTGAAGCGGCAGTTCATCATTAAAAACGGGACGCTTAAAGCGATGTTTAACACGGATATGACGATTGGTGACGAAATGCTGCAAGAGGTGCTGAGCGGTCATTCCGGACAGCATATGAAAAACATCGTGTCAACCATCCAAAAAGAACAGAACGAAATCATCCGTGATGAAAAAAGCAAATATCTCATCGTTCAGGGAGCCGCCGGGAGCGGGAAAACATCCGCGGCGCTTCAGCGGGCCGCTTACTTGCTGTACCGCGGGCGCGGGGTGCTTGATGCCCGTCAGATTGTATTGTTTTCCCCGAACATTTTGTTTAACAGTTATGTTTCCGCCGTATTGCCGGAACTGGGAGAAGAGAATATGGAGCAGGCCACCTTTCAGGAATATATCATCCGCCGTCTCGGACGAAAGTTTGATTGTGAAAGCCCGTACGAGCAGCTTGAATATTGCCTGACTGAACAAAATCAGGACGCACTTTCCGTAAGGCTCGCAGCCATTGCTTACAAAGCGTCACCAGCTTTCCAGGCCCTGATTGACCGCTATGCCGGGTCGCTTTCGGTCTCCGGCCTGATATGTAAACAGATCAGCTTTCGGGGAGACATCCTGATTTCAAAAGAGCGGATTGAAGCCTATTTTTATTCGCTTGATCAGCAGCTGCCGATTCCGAACAGAGCGGAGCTGACGGCGGAATGGCTTCTCGCGGAAATCAGAGCTCTCGAAAAAAAGGAGCGTAAGAAGGAATGGGTCTTGCAGGAGAGCGAGCTGCTTGATAAGGAAGACTATGCTGAGGTTTATCAAACACTCAAGAAGCAGGCGGCAGATGATGAACCTGCATTTGACGACCATCAGCGCGAACAGCGCCTGCTTGCAGCCATTATTGTCGGGAAAGCCTTTAAACCGATTAAGCAGGCCGTCAGACGGCTCGGCTTTCTCGATATAAAACGGATGTATCTCCGGCTGTTTTCAGACTGGGGAGCTGATGAAAAGCCCGATCATTGGGAGAGCATCGGCGCTTTGACCAGAAACGCATTTGCAGAACGGTCGCTTCTGTATGAAGATGCCGCTCCGTATCTGTATTTGCAGGATCTGCTAGAAGGAAAAAGAAAAAACACACAAATGAAGCACGTCTTCATTGATGAAGCGCAGGATTATTCCTCATTTCAGCTCACGTATATTCAAAGCATCTTCCCGGCGGCAAAGATGACGGTGCTCGGTGATGTCAGCCAGTCGATTTATGCCCACACCATTACGGGCCCTTCTTCCCTCGCCGGCTGCTTTCGCAATGGTGCAGAAAAGTATGTCAGCCTGAAGCGGACTTACAGATCGACGCGGCAGATTGTTGAATTTACGAAAGCGCTGCTGGCTGACGGCGATGACATTGAGCCTTTTAACCGGAACGGGGAAAAACCGCGTGTTTTGCGGACGGATACAGAAAATGCGCGGCAGGAACAATTGACGGATACAATCCGGGAGCTCAGACAAAAAGGCTGGGAGACGGTCGCCGTCATCTGCAAAACGGCCGCGGAAGCCAAAAAAGTGTTTCAGGCAGTCAGCGCCGAGAGCGGTGTCCGCTTGATCAATAAAGAAAACCAGCCTTTTCAAAAAGGGGTATGCGTCATTCCCGTTTATTTGGCAAAAGGCATTGAGTTTGACGCCGTCATTGCCGCTGACGCCTCTGCTGCCCAGTACAAAAGCGAACATGACCGTAAGCTGTTATATACGGCCTGTACGCGGGCGATGCATCATTTGACCGTATTGTCTCCGGGAGAACACTCTCCTTTTATAAAAGAAGTGCCCGCCGGCTTATTCGTATAAGCCCTTTGCCGAGTGCAAAGGGCTTTTTATCATTAGTAATCTTAATCGTTGTCATCATGATTATATATTTTACTTACATACAAACTTTCGGTAAAGTTTCAATTAGAATATTATTTTGACAATTCCTATAGAAATAACGTACGTTACGTTTAATTCCTTGTGAGGTGGATATCGTTGCAACTTCAGGTCATGAACAGTCCGTTTAATCAGGAGCAGGCAGAGCTCCTTAACCGCCTTCTGCCGACCTTGACAGAATCACAGAAAATCTGGCTGAGCGGTTATTTGGCTGCGTCCCGGTCCGAATCCGGTGAAACAGCCGCGCCCGCTGCTCCGGCTCCTGCTGAAAGCCCGGCAGTCTCGAAAGAAGTGACCGTATTATACGGATCGCAAACGGGAAATGCGGAAGGTCTTGCGAAACAGACGGTAAAGACGCTTGAGGAACGGGGATTCCAGGTCACCGTCGCGTCGATGAACGATTTTAAGCCGAATAATCTGAAAAAAGTAAACAATTTACTGATCGTGGTGAGCACGCACGGAGAAGGCGATCCGCCGGATAACGCGCTGGCCTTTCATGAATTTCTTCACGGCAGACGCGCGCCGAAGCTTGAAGCGCTCCGTTACTCCGTTTTGGCGCTCGGGGACAGCTCGTATGAATTTTTCTGCCAGACCGGCAAAGAGTTTGACGAGCGTCTTCAAGAGCTCGGCGGCACCCAGCTTGCGCCGCGGGTTGATTGCGATCTTGATTATGATGAGCCGTTTTCGGAATGGCTTGACGCGGTTATCGGCGGTTTGAACGAAGGAGCGGGAAATCAAACAGCCGAAGCGCCTGCCGAGACGCCCGCTCTCGGTGAATCCGTATATTCCAGAACGAACCCGTTTCGGGCGGAGGTTCTTGAGAACATCAATCTGAACGGACGCGGTTCGAATAAAGAAACACGTCATCTTGAGCTTTCGCTTGAAGGATCGGGCCTCGCGTATCAGCCCGGAGACAGCCTCGGCATCTATCCGGAAAATGATCCGGCGCTCGTTGATGAGCTGATCAATGAGCTGAAATGGGACCCGAAACAGGAAGTGGCGGTGAATAAACAAGGAGAGCGCCGTCCGCTGAAAGACGCGCTTACTTCTCATTTTGAAATTACCGTCTTAACAAAGCCGCTTTTGCAAAAGGCCGCACAGTTTACGGCTGATCAAAAGCTGAGTGAACTTCTGGCCGAAGGAAACGAAGAGCAGCTGAAAGCATACACCAACGGCCGTGATCTGCTTGATCTCGTCCGGGATTTCGGTCCGTGGGAAGCTTCCGCGGAAGACTTTCTTTCTATCCTGCGTAAAATGCCGGCCCGGCTCTATTCGATCGCAAGCAGTTTAGAAGCGAATCCGGAAGAGGTGCATCTGACAATCGGAGCGGTCAGATATGACGCGCACGGCAGAGAACGCAAAGGCGTGTGCAGCATTTTGTGTGCGGAAAGACTCCAGCCGGGAGATACGCTTCCGATTTACATTCAGCACAACCAAAACTTCAAGCTGCCGGAAAATCCGGATACACCGATCATTATGGTCGGGCCGGGGACAGGCATCGCACCGTTCCGTTCCTTTATGCAGGAGCGTGAAGAAACCGGAGCTGAAGGGAAAACATGGCTGTTTTTCGGGGATCAGCACTTTGTCACTGATTTTCTGTACCAGACGGAATGGCAAAAATGGCTGCAAAACGGTGTTCTCACAAAAATGGACGTCGCTTTTTCCCGGGATTCGGAGGAAAAAGTATATGTGCAGCACCGCATGAAAGAACAAAGCAAAGAGCTGTATGAATGGCTGCAGCAGGGAGCCGCCGTATACATCTGCGGTGATGAACAGCATATGGCGCATGACGTGCACCAGGCGCTTCTCGATATCATTCAGGAAGAAGGCGGCATGAGCCGTGAAAAAGCGGAAAGCTTCCTGGCAGACATGCAGCAGAAAAAACGCTATCAGCGTGACGTATATTGATTTTGGTTTGAAAGGAGCTTATTCAGCATGGTGAACAACATTTTAAAAGCGCCGGAAGGCCCTCCAAGTGATGTTGAGGAAATTAAAGAAAAAAGTGATTATTTGCGCGGCACATTGAAAGAAGTCATGCTCGACCGGATTTCAGCCGGCATCCCGGACGATGACAACCGGCTGATGAAGCATCACGGAAGCTACTTGCAGGATGACCGCGATCTCCGTAATGAACGTCAAAAACAAAAGCTTGAACCGGCTTATCAGTTCATGCTGCGCGTCCGGATGCCAGGCGGCGTGTCAACTCCGGAACAATGGCTTGTCATGGATGAACTGGCGCAAAAATACGGAAACAATACATTGAAGCTGACAACGCGTGAAACGTTCCAAATGCACGGAATTTTAAAATGGAACATGAAAAAAACGATTCAGAAAATCAATGCGGCGCTGCTTGATACCATTGCGGCCTGCGGAGATGTCAACCGAAACGTCATGTGCGCTTCAAATCCGCATCAGTCTGAAATTCATGCGGAAGTATACGAATGGTCGAAGAAATTGAGCGATGACCTTCTTCCGCGCACGAGAGCCTATCATGAAATCTGGCTTGATGAAGAACGTGTGGCGGGAACTCCTGACACGGAAACGGAACCGATGTACGGGCCGCTGTATTTGCCGCGGAAATTCAAAATCGGAATCGCCGTGCCTCCGTCCAATGATATCGATGTCTTTTCTCAAGATCTCGGCTTCATTGCCATCGTGGAGGAAGGCCGTCTTATCGGATTCAACGTGGCAATCGGCGGCGGTATGGGAATGACGCACGGCGATACGGCCACTTATCCGCAGCTTTCAAAAGTCATCGGCTTCTGCAAACCGGAGCAGCTGTATGATGTAGCGGAAAAAACCATTACAATTCAGCGCGATTACGGAAACCGTTCCGTCAGAAAGAATGCCCGATTCAAGTACACCGTTGACCGTCTCGGGCTGGAAAACGTAAAAGCCGAGCTGGAAAACCGCCTCGGCTGGCAGCTGGATGAAGCGAAACCTTATCATTTTGACCATAACGGCGACCGTTACGGATGGGTGAAGGGCGTAAAAGGGAAATGGCACTTTACGATGTTTATCGAAGGCGGCCGCGTCACGGACTATGAGAATTATAAGCTGATGACGGGATTGCGTGAAATCGCCAAAGTCCATACAGGGGATTTCCGTCTCACTTCTAATCAAAACCTGATTATCGGCAATGTCTCGAGCCAGAAAAAGAAACAAATCAGCGCATTAATCGAACAATACGGTCTGACAGACGGCCGGCAGCATTCCGCCCTCCGCCGCAGTTCAATGGCTTGCGTCGCGCTTCCGACATGCGGGCTCGCCATGGCCGAAGCCGAGCGGTATCTGCCGAAATTGATTGATAAGATTGAAGACATTGTTGACGAAAACGGGCTGCGGGATGAAGAAATCACCATCCGTATGACCGGGTGCCCGAATGGCTGCGCCCGCCATGCACTCGGCGAAATCGGATTTATCGGAAAGGCGCCCGGAAAATATAATATGTATTTAGGAGCGGCGTTTGACGGCAGCCGTTTGAGCAAAATGTACCGGGAAAATATCGGTGAAGAGGAAATTCTGAGTGAGCTTCGCACTATTCTCCCGCGCTACGCGAAAGAGCGTGAGGAAGGCGAACACTTCGGCGATTTCGTCATCCGCGCCGGCATCATTAAAGCGACGACAGACGGCACGAATTTTCACGAATAAGATGAGCTCTTAAAACCAAGGATAGAGACACACTGGCGGTGGTTCTCTATCCTTTGCTAAGCAGCATAAACGCTGCCCCGCGTCATGAAACAGATGACGCAGCTTGCGAAAAAGCCTGTTTTCAGAGAAAACAGGCTTTTTCTTTTTCCGGAAAAAATGTAGCTGAAGGCAAAAAAAGTTCGCCGTGAGCGCGTTATGAGAAATTTTAAATAAAAACGGGTAAAATAAAAGAAGAATGGTTGCGTGCGGAAAATATATTGAATCTGCCCGATCATCGGCTCCGGCCTTTGACAAGGGCAGAGAACAGGCAATAATGATATGATGCAGCAGATGAAGGAGGTCAGCTTTGGACATATTTTTAGTCGTACTCGTACTTTTAACCATTATCGCGATCTCAAATATCGTAAATCGGTTTGTCCCCTTTATCCCGGTGCCTCTGATTCAGGTGGCGCTCGGTATCATTGCGGCGTCATTTCCGCAGGGGCTTCATTTTGAACTGAATACTGAATTGTTTTTTGTTTTGTTTATCGCGCCGCTGCTTTTTAACGATGGAAAACGGACGCCGCGTGCGGAACTTTGGAATTTAAGAGCGCCGATTCTGCTGCTTGCGCTCGGGCTCGTGTTTGCCACGGTGATTGTCGGCGGTTACACGATTCATTGGATGATTCCGAGCATTCCGCTGGCCGCCGCGTTCGGGCTGGCGGCGATCCTGTCACCGACTGACGTCGTCGCGGTCAGCGCGCTGTCAGGGCGTGTGAAGATGCCAAAAGGCATTCTGCGTCTCCTTGAAGGAGAAGGACTGATGAATGACGCATCCGGCCTGGTCGCTTTTAAATTTGCGATTGCGGCGGCCGTGACGGGCGCATTTTCGCTGGCGCAGGCCGCCTTCAGTTTCGTTCTGATTTCAGCCGGCGGTTTACTCAGCGGTGTCGTCATTTCTTTTTTGATTATCCGTTTCCGGCTGTTTATGCGGCGCCTCGGCATGCAGGATGTCACGATGCATATGCTGATTCAAATTCTGACGCCGTTCGTCATCTATCTCGCGGCTGAAGAAATCGGCGTTTCCGGCATTTTAGCGGTTGTGGCCGGCGGCATCACGCATGCGGTGGAGCAGGACCGTCTTGAATCAACAATGGTCAAACTGCAAATCGTCTCTTCAAGTACGTGGAATATTATTTTGTTCATTCTGAACGGTCTTGTTTTCGTTATTTTAGGTGCGCAAATACCGGACGTGGTTTCCGTCATCTTTAATGATACCGCGTTTAACAATATGATGGTCATCGGGTATATTATCGTCATTACGCTGACGTTAATGATTCTCAGGTTTTTGTGGGTGCTGTTTTTTTGGAACGGCAAGTGGTTTTTTAACAAGGATCAGAGCATTTATAAACCCGGCCTGCGCTCGACCCTGCTGATTTCGGTTTCAGGCGTCAGGGGAGCGGTCACGCTTGCGGGTTCCTTTTCCATTCCTTACGTGCTCTCTGACGGCTCACCGTTTCCTGAACGGAATTTGATTCTCTTTTTAGCCGCGGGCGTTATTTTGTGCACATTGGTGCTGGCGACAATCGTACTGCCGATTTTGACAGATAAGCCGGAAGACAATGTGAAAGAGAAGAAAGTCAAATTGCTGACAGCGAGACGGAAGCTGATAAAAGCTGCCTTAACCGCCATTAAAGAAAATATGAATGAGACAAACAAAACGGCTTCTTTTGCGGTCATTGCCGAATACAATGAGAAAATGAAAAATCTCAGGTTTCAGCAGTTCACCGTCAAAAACCGCACGAAAAAAGATGAGCGGAAAGTCCGCGCCCAAGGGATACAGGCAGAACAGGAAGAATTGCTGCGGCTGATTGAGCGGGGCGACATACCGGAAGAAACGGCTGACAGCCTTCAGGAACGGTTTGATGAACTGGAAGTGCTGTATACGAACCCGTTTAAAGTCGGCTTATCTAAGAAAAAGCTGAAACGCCTGATGTACTGGATCTTTTTCGGCGAACATAAAAAGCCGGAAATGTCGATTTTAAATGAAGAAGGCCTCATTCGCTCCACAAGGGTTAAAACGGCAAAAGCGGCCATTGAAAGCCTGAAAAAACACATGACTGAAGAAAATAAAGATGTGACGCTTGCCGTCATTTCTTTTTACAATCACTTGATTTTCAGGCTGGGGCACTCGTATCACGAACAGAGTCCGAGCCGCCGTTTTGAAAATCAAAAACTCGAAATCAAACTGCGGGCCGTACAGGCCATCCGCAACGAAATCCAAACATTATTCGAAGAGCGGGAAATTTCCCGCGACATGTCGCATGAGCTTCGCCAATACATCAATGATGTGGAAGCGGCCATGCTTGACGGAGATGAATAAAAAAAGTCCGGCATCTGTTCGCCGGACTTTTTTAGATTACGGACGATGGAATTCGACGTGATCGCCGTCGCGGTCAAACCAGCCTCTGAAGGCCCAGTTGATCCAGCCGCCATCTCCTTTGTTGGTGAAGCTTCCGTCTTCAAACACCCAAATGCCGTACGTGATGCCGTCATAAACGGCGGAACCGTAAAACTGAACGCCGTTAAAATGATCTTCATATTCCTGGCTTAAATTAAACACCATGACATTATATTTTTGTCCGGAAGCGTAGAATGAAGATTCCATTAAGTTTTTGACGAAGCCGTCACGGTTTTGCGCCGACTTAATCGCGTCAGCAATCGAATTGCCGATGCCGAGCAGGTCAACGTCAATGTTTAATCCGACATCTTTTGCTGAGACATCTGATGATTGCTGTGCCATGTTTTGAGGGACCGGGTTTTCTTTTGCGGATACAAAGGACAGAGGAGTCAGAGACAAAGCGGCGCCAAGGGCAACGGACATCGGGATACGCATACGTTTCATATGATTTCCTCCTTCAATTGTGTGGTGGCTACAGTAGCGATTTACCCGGACAGTTACACGATTAACCGTAAATTTTGAAAAATAGGAAAATAATAACGTTGGTGGTACTTGGGCACTAAAGATGGTTTTTGTGATAACGATGAGCGTATAATTGGTTTCTTACGGCGGAAATGTGAGATAATAATAACCGTTTACATAATGACTAGAAAGGATGGTTCAACGTGGCAAAAAGCTTAAAAGATACTGTAAAGCTTCATAATGGCGTTGAAATGCCGTGGTTCGGCCTTGGCGTCTTCAAGGTGGAAAACGGAAGCGTAGCGGCGGACTCCGTCGAAGCGGCAATCAGAAACGGCTACCGCAGCATTGATACGGCGGCTATTTATAAAAATGAAGAGGGTGTCGGCGAAGGCATCAGAGCTGCGGGCGTTGCCAGAGAAGAGCTGTTCATCACGTCAAAAGTGTGGAATGAAGATCAAGGATACGAAACGACACTTGACGCGTTTGAGAAAAGCCTTGAGCGCCTCGGCCTCGATTACCTCGACCTTTACCTGATTCACTGGCCGGGCAAGGATAAATATAAAGACACATGGCGCGCTCTTGAAAAGCTGTACAAAGACGGAAAAATCCGCGCCATCGGCGTCAGCAACTTCCAAGTGCATCATTTAGAAGAACTGCTGAAAGATGCTGAAATCAAGCCGATGGTCAACCAGATTGAATTCCACCCGCGCCTGACTCAAAAAGAAGTAAGAGATTTCTGCAAAGCGCAGGGCATTCAAGTGGAAGCGTGGTCTCCATTGATGCAGGGACAGCTCCTTGATAACGAAGTGCTGTCACAAATTGCGGAAAAACATAACAAATCGGTTGCTCAAGTGATTTTGCGCTGGGATCTTCAGAACGAAGTCGTTACCATTCCGAAATCGATTAAAGAGCACCGCATCATAGAAAATGCCGATATTTTTGATTTCGAACTGTCACAGGAAGAAATGGAAAAGATCAGCGCATTGAACAAAGACGAGCGTGTCGGACCGAATCCGGACGAGCTTCTGTTCTAAGAAAAAACAGCCCTTTACGGGGCTGTTTTTCTTTACATAAATGTCTGTGTCTGACGTTTTACGCTGAACCTGTATGCGGCTATTAATAACAGGGCGGCGGCGAAGGCTCCCAAAATGATGATGTTCAGCGTCAGGCTTTGGAGCGTGCGGCCGTGCTGCAATTGATCGACCGTATCAAGCACCCAGCGCTGAGGCAGAAATTCGGCGATTGTCTGCACTGTTTTCGGCATAATATTGCCCGGAAAAAAGCAGCCGGCGAGCAAGCTTGTCGGCACGACGATCAAGTTCAAAAGCGCCGATGCCGAAGAGCTGCTGTTGGAAAAACCGACGGCAATAAAGGCGATCCCGATTGCGCTTAATGCAAACAGCATCATCAGGACGAACAGCTGCCACAGCGGGAATGACGGATGAATATGAAAAGCGGCGCCCATAAAGAGAACGGCGAATAGAATTTGGACGGCCATGATGATCATATTCACCGCCGCGTTCGCCAATACATACTGCTTTGACGTGATCGGCGTTGACAGAAGCCTGTAGTACGTCCTGTTTTCTCTTTCTTTAATCATCAGTTCCGTCAGGTTGCCGGCGGAATAGAGCATAATGATAATGAGATACCCGATGACTGAGTAAGTCATTTCTTTATGGTTCGATGTATCTTGTAAAACAGCGGACTCCGTTTGAATCGGAGAATGCTTGAAATCGGCGTACATCGCCTGAAAGGCCTTCGCGTCTCCGCCGGAAGATTTGCCGATTGAGGCGGCGCTGTTCATATAATTGTACAAATAAGAGCTGACATATCCGGTGACCTGGGCGCCTTTCAGCGAGGTCATGCCGATGTGAGACGGTTTCCCGTCTTTTACGCTTTGGGAGAAGCCTTTTTCAAACGTAATGAGCGCCTCCATTTTTCCTGAAGCGATCTTTGATGAGGCGGACGCAGCCGTTTCCTCCGAAATCTTCACATGATCCAGTCCTTTTAAAAACGTGACCGTATCCTGTGCCACTTCTCCGCCGTCTTGATTGAGAATGCCGATATTGAGCGTTTCGGCTCCGCCGTTGGCATTGGTCATGAAGGAGAGGAAGACGCCGATCAGCGGAGCCCCGATATAAAGAATGAGCTGTTTTTTGCTTTTTGTAATTCCTTTGAGAGTGTGTGCAAACAGCCACCAGAAGTTTTTCATATTACAGTCCCTCCCGTCTTTGAAACGTAAATGCGGCGATCAGCAAAAAGAGTGCCGCCAATGCTGTATTTAAACCGAGTGCAGGCCATGCCGCTGATACATCATTTGCGTAAATGATGTTGTTAATCGCCTTATTGATCCAGGATAAGGGCGACAGGGCGGAAATTCCTCCGCCTTCATATTTGTAATAGGCGCCGCCGATAATGGACATTACCTGAACGATGATGACGGTGATTAATCTGGCGCTTTCGGGTTTTCTGGTCAAATAGCTCAGGCTGAGCCCGAAGCTGACGGCCAAAAGAATTTCAGAAACGAGAATCAACAGCACAAGTCCTATGTGGCTGCCCCAGTTCGCTTTCAAGATAAATTTGCTGAAGGCGACAACGGCAAGAATCGTCAGAACATTCACAGCCAAAATGCCGAGCATCTTTCCGAGAAAGATATCGCTTTTCCGGAGCGGGGCGGCGATCAGGCGATCCGCGGTGTGCCGTACTCTTTCCCCGCGGAATAAGGAGCTGGCAAAAATCGAGGCGTACAGCCCGATCATCGTCGTCATGGATATCGCGTAAAAATCTTTCGCCTTCGGTTCTTTCGCTTTGTGTAAAGACGTCTGCTTTATATAATCGCTTTTGATTTGTCCGGCGGAAGGTGCCTTATGCGCCTTGTAAGCGGCGGCGCCTGCTTTGTATTGATTGGTAAAAGCGGTCAGCATGCCTTGGACGATCGTGCCGTTGATGCCGCTCCGGTCATTTGTACAGACTTGGAACCCGGTGTTTTTTACAGTGACGAAAGCATCCGCCTGATTTTCTCGAACCTCGTTTTTGCCTTTTGCCTCCGTGTCCGCTTTTTGAAAATAGACATGCTCTTTTTTGGCGGCTTTCATAAACTCAGTAAAATCATGAGAAAGAGGGCCGTTTGACTGGTCCGTATATACCACCTTGATGTTTCCGACCGTCACCTCTGAATCAAAGGCGTTAGATAATGCCGCGGTGAAAATCAGCATGAAGACAATCGGAAAAGCAAGCATGAAAATAAAAGTCCGTCTGTCGCGGAAACTGATTTTGATTTCTTTCCCGGCGATGTGCAGAATATTCATTTGCAATCCTCCTTTCAGTTGGGTCAGTCGCGCAGGCTTCTGCCTGTCAGCGTGAGAAATACCGTTTCTAAGTCAGGGGCCTGTTCCTGCAAGGAGCGGATTTCAATGCCTTTGTCCATGAAGTACCGGATCAGGCGGTTTAAATTGTTGACCCCTGTGTCAGAGCTGATTTTCACGCTGTTTTCTTCCAGTGCGGCGGCTCTGACGCCGGGCAGCTCCTGAATATCGCCGAGGCTGATGCCGTTTCCGGATGACAGCTCAATCACGACGTCCTTCGTGTCGGTAATGATGGAGGTCAGCTGTTCTTTTGTGCCTTCGGCGATGACTTTTCCGTGGTCGATGATGGCGATGCGCGTGCATATTTCTTCCACTTCCTCCATGTAGTGGCTCGTGTAGATGATCGTGCATCCCATTTCATTGAGCTTTTTCACTGATTGCAGAATATAATTTCTTGATTGCGGGTCAATGCCGACCGTCGGTTCATCCATGATGATCAATTTCGGCCGGTGGGCAAGGGCGCAGGCGATATTAAGCCTGCGTTTCATTCCGCCGGAAAAATGCTTCGGCAAATATTTGTGTTTATCGCTCAAGCCGACGAATGTCAGGGCTTCCTCGACCCGTTCTTTCAGAGCCGCTCCTCTCAGGCCGTACAGACCTGCGAAGAACTTCACATTTTCATAGGCGTTTAATTCTTCGTAAATCGCGAGGTCCTGAGGGACGATGCCGATATTCATTTTCGTTGCTTTGCTATATTTGAAAATATCTTTTCCGAGAAACAGAATGTCTCCGCCTGAAGGTTTTAAAAGACCTGAGATCATATTGATCGTCGTGCTTTTTCCGGCTCCGTTTGCGCCGAGAAACCCGAAAATCTCACCTTCTTTTACGGCAAGCGACATCTGGTCAACGGCGGCATAATCACCGAATTTCTTACTCAGCTGTTTGAGCTCCAAAATGTTCATGTTTCCACCTCTATGTCTTATGATGCTCTTATTATAAAAAAAAGAATGAACGGCCGTTAGTGCAGCTGTTCATTCCTTTGACATGAGAATCTTCATATTTTTCACATGAAAACATTCACTTATTCAACCGGAAGCAATGTCGTGACGGAAAAACCGGCCGTGCCGTCAAAAATAACGGTTCCGTGCAGGACGGCCGCCCGTTCTTCCATACCGAGCATGCCGAGGCCTTTTTTAAAGCGGACGGCGCCGTTTCCGTTATCTTTCACTTCCGCTTTCACGGCTTTATTCAGTACATGGATATCAATGAAAATCTGCGTGGCATCGGCGTATTTCATCGCATTGGTCAAAGCTTCGGTTACGTTTTCCTGAATGACTCTCCAATGCATTTGCGTCAGCCTGTCCAAATCGCCTTGATGCGTAAACGGAACCGGCATCCCGTTTTTGGCCGAAAATTCATCAATAAACGTTCTTAATCTGTGAATGCCCATTTGTTCAGCGGGCGGTTTCATATTTTTCAGCGTTATGCGGATATCCTCTATGCCCTCTTTGGAAATGGTAATGGCGTTTTGGAGCAGTTCAGCCGCTTTGTCCGGATGGGAGCCGAGCATCCGCTTCGCCGCTTCCATCTGAATGAGCGCGCCGGTCATGGAATGGCCGATTTTATCATGGATGGCTTGGGATAATCTGTTTCTTTCCTCGAGTTTGCCGGTGTACTCCGATTGTTTGATATATTCCGTGCTGCTGTGCAGCTGTTTCGTCAGTTTTTCAATGCTTGAGCGCATGATGTCCGACTGTTCTTCATATTTCTTCAGCCGATTGCCGGACCGGGCGGCCAAAACGAATATCGCCAGACAGAACAAGGTCATGACGATATAAGTCGGAAGGTCGCCGTACGGGATAAATAAAAACGGCAAAAACACGAGCAGGCAGAACACATAGCGGTGAACCGGATATTCGGCAAGAACCGCAAAAATGGCGGGCGGCAAAAGAAACAGAAACGCCGGATGGCCTAAGGCGGAAAGCCAAGCGGTCAATGCCAGCGCCATGAGGGTGATCCCGCGCCTCCAAACGGGCGGCCTGATCATGCAGACCGCGATGCCCAAAGACAGATAAAGCAGCAGAAACAAGACGGCGTACGGCGTGTAAGGGCGGTCAGCCGATACGAACAAAAAAGCCGTATAAAAAATAGCGATCAGTCTGCTCATCAGCATCCAAAAATCCATACCGTTCAACGCCCGTTATCCACCTTCCCGGTGATATAAAAAATGGCGATCTGCGTTCTGTGCTCAAGCCCCGTTTTCCCTAAAATAGATGAAATATAATTGGCCGTCGTCCCTTCAGAAATGAAAAGCTGTTTTGAAATTTCCCTGTTCGACAGTCCTTTCGCAATAAGCGACATGATGCTGAGCTCTCTTTCAGTAAACTGGCTTTCATTAATCTGATGCGCGGCTTCCGCCGGCCGGAAAAGGCTGTCTTTTATTTTGTCCAGCACGGTGTCCTGGAGAATGCTGTGCCCGTTGAAAACGCTTTTGATCGCATCGCGGATCCGTTCCGGTTCGGTGTTTTTTAATAAATATCCTTTCGCGCCGTTTTTAATCGCTTCTAAAATATACTCATCGTCGTCAAATGTCGTCAGGATCATCGGCTTCGTATCCGTTTCCTCAGCGATTCGTTTTGCGGCTTCGACGCCGTTCATCACCGGCATGCGGACGTCCAGCAAGGCGATATCGACGGGGTTGTGCTTACAATACTCTGCCGCCTCGAGTCCGTTTTCCAACGTTGCCGATACAGTAAATTCCTCATATGTATGCAAAATGATTTTCATTCCTTCTCTGATGAAAGAATTATCATCCGCGATAATGACATTAATCTTCATAGCCGCACCCTTTGTGTGTTTTTGTTTCATTATATACCATCCGATTTTAAATCAAAAAGCCTCCCGGTGAAAGGTGCGCGGAAGGCGGATCGGTCAAGCGGGTTTTTTCAATTGGATGAAAAACAGCATCAGAAAAGAAATGATCACAATACAGATCACCCACACCCAGGCGAGTGTTTCATTGCCGGAGTCCATCGCGACGTAAATCGCTGTCGGCAGCGTTTGGGTGACGCCGGGAATATTTCCCGCAAACATTAAAGTCGCTCCGAATTCACCTAGCGCCCTTGCAATACTGAGAATGCTTCCGGTCAAGAGGGAGGGAAAGGCAAGCGGGACGGAAATACGGGTGAACACCTGCCACCTGCCGGCTCCGTCTACTTTCGCCGCTCCCTCGATGTCAGCATCAACCGCGGCGAAGCCGGTTTTAGCGGACTGATACATAAGCGGGAAGGCGACAATGGCCGAAGCGATCACCGCGGCCGACCACGTGAAAATGACGGGCTGGTGAAAAATCCGCTCAATCGCCCGGCCGATAAAGCTGTGCTTCCCGAAAATGATAATGAGAATGAAGCCGACAACGGTAGGCGGAAGAACGAGCGGGAGCATAAACAGGGTCTCCACAGCCGTTTTTCCGGGAAATCGCGCTTTCGCCATCCAGGCGCCGGCAAGCGTTCCGAGAATGATGACGGCGAAGCCCGACGCCAAAGCCACCTCAAACGACAGTACGACGGGAGTGAAAAACTCCGAAGCCGTAATGTTACTTGGCAGTAAATCCATATTTCTTAAACACTTTCATCGCTTCATCTGACTGCAGATACTGATAAAACGCTTCTGCTTCTTTACGGTGCTTTGTATCCTTGACGATGCCGACAGGATACACGATCGGATCGTGCGTTTTCGCCGGTGCTTCATCGGTGATTTTCACCTTTTTCGAAATCAGTGCGTCTGTTTTATAGACAAGCCCAGCATCGACATTTCCGGTTTCAACATAAGAAAGCACCTGGCGGACGTCTTTTGCATAGACGACTTTATCTTTTACCTTGTCCCACAGGGATAATGCCGTCAGTGACTGTTTGGCGTATTGTCCGGCCGGAACGGATTCAGGCGTGCCGAGCGCGATTTTTTCCGTCCTGTCTTTTTTCAGGTCATTCAGATGTGTCAGGTGTGCGCTGTTTTTCTCAGGCACGATCATGACGAGATCATTTTTCAAAAGATCCGTGCTGTCCTTTTTGTCGATATCTCCGTCATGAACGAGCTTTTCGAATTTATCTTCGGCTGCCGAGAAGAATAAATCAGCTCCCGCGCCTTGTGAAATTTGTTTTTGCAATGTGCCTGATGATCCGAAGTTGTCTTGAATGGTTACGTTTGAATGTGATTTTTCGTAGTTGGTCTGGATTTCTTCAAGTGCATCCTGAGCGCTGGCTGCCGCAGAAACGGTCAGCGTGACTTTTTCGTTTTGTCCGCCTTTGGACGATTGTCCGGATGAGCAGCCCGCAGTTGCGAGGAAAACGGCCATAGCCGCAGTTGTGAGTAGTGTCGCTTTCTTTTTCAACATTGTGCACCCCTTATAGCTAAATATCATTAGATCAAACTAATTATAACGCAATTGTACGTGATGGTGCGGTTTTTTTTCAATATCTGAACAGTTATAATAAAAACGGAGCGTGATAATATGACAGAAGCCACTTCCTATACAATAGAAGAAGTTGCGGGCCTTTTGAAGGTCTCCAAACTGACAGTATATGATTTGATAAAAAAAGGACTCATTCCGGCGTACAGGGTCGGAAGACAGATGAGGGTCGATGAAGAGGACTTAAAACAATATAAAGCAAACATGAGAATGTCAAAAAAGCCATCCGCAGCAGAAGCGCCTGGCCCGTCACGCGGGCGGGAGCCGGAAAAAAGGCAGTCCGTTATCATCAGCGGGCAGGATGTGTCGATGGACCTCCTCAGCAAACAGCTGGAACAAACAATACAGGCGGCTCCGCTCCGCAAGTACAGCGGCAGTTTGAACAGCCTGATCGAGATGTACCGCGGGGCCTGTGACATCGTCAGTCTGCATTTATACGATGGGGAGACGGGGCAGTATAACATCCCGTATGTGAAGCGCATTCTTTCAGGTGAGCCGTTTGCGCTTTTTCATGTCGTGCTTCGTCAGGCCGGATTATATGTGAAAAAGGGCAATCCGCTGAACATTCAGGGCTTTCAGGACATGAGCAAAAAGGATGTCCGCATCGTCAATCGTGAAAAAGGATCAGGCGCGAGGGTGCTGCTGGATGAACAGCTCAGATCATTCGGCATCACGCCGTCTGATGTCGCCGGATATCATGACATTGTCACGGATCATCTGTCAGCGGCTTCACAAGTATCAAGCGGAAAGGCGGATATCGGAGTCGGGTCGCAGCATGCGGCGCATATGGCAGGCACGGACTTTATCCCGGTGATCAGTGAGCAGTACGATGTGGTTGTGTTAAAACAAAACCGGGAGCTTGTTCAAAGCGTGCGGGACATTCTTAATTCTGAGGAATTCAAGTCTCAGCTTTCTCAATTATCCGGATATGATACGAAAATGACAGGACGGCTCATATATGAAACATGAAAAATCCCTCCATATAACGGAGGGATTTTTTTATTGCTTATAAAACCGCAGCAGGTCGCCGTTTAATATTTTATCGGAAAGCATCAGCTCTTGTTCCGCTTTTTCTTTCTCATCGCTGCACGCGCTCATGTCAGAAAGCGGTTCACCGGTTTTGCGGCTGTAACACGTATTTTTCGTATAAATATGGTCATCCGTGATAAAGCTGCCGTTTCTCAGCACCGCAAACGGTGTCCGCTCTCCGGAAAACAGATCATTGCCGAACTGAATGCTGCCTTTCGTTTCAATGCCGAGCAGGTGAAGCAGCGTCGGCCTTACATCAACCTGTCCCGCGGCCGAAGCAATCGTTTCCGGCGCACGGTCGGTCACCCCGGGAATATGAATGATAAACGGCACGCGCTGAAGCTGAACCGTATCAAACGGAGTGATTTCCTCTTTCCCTAAGAATTCGGCAAGTCCTTGATTATGGGCTTCGGATATACCGTAATGATCTCCCATCAGGACGATCATCGCGTTGTCATACAGCCCTTCTTTTTTCAGCTTCTTGAAAAAGTGTTTCAGAGCCTCATCTTCATAGCGGACCGTCGTCACATAGCGGTTTAATAACTCGCTGCTTGTGTCCGGTTCCTCAATGAGCTGATCCTGTTGATCAATTTCAAAAGGAAAATGGTTGGTCAAAGTCAGCAGGCTTGCGTAAAACGGCTGCGGAAGCTTCTTTAATTTTTCCGCTGACTGTTCGAGAAACTCCTTATCTTTCAGGCCCCAGCCTGTTGAATTTTCCTGTGTCACCTTAAATTCATCCGCGTCGAAAAAACGGTCGATTCCGAATGCCCCGTACATCTCATCCCGGTTCCAAAAGGCTTTATGATTGGCATGCAGAACGGCTGAATAGTATTGATGATCTTTTAACATATGGTACATCGTATTGAACCGGTGGCCGCTTTTTGTAAAAAAAACGGCGCCGCTTGAAGACGGATACAGCGAATTCGCAGTAATGAATTCTGAATCTGAGGTTTTTCCCTGTTCAGTCTGCTGATAAAAATGAGTGAAGTCATAACTTTTTTTTCGCAGTTTGTTTAAAAACGGGGTAATCTCCCGTCCGTTGACCCGCTCATCCATTACAAAACGCTGTGTTGATTCGAGCGTAACAAAAATCACATTGCGCCCCTTTGCAAGCCCGAATTTTGAATCAGACGGCCTGCTGTAGCCGGCTTGAGTGTAATTCGCGACCGCCGCAAGGCTGTCTTCATCGGCAAACGCTTTAGCCCCTGCATTCAGCGTCTGCGAAATGGTGTCATACAAATGAAAGTGGAACAGGCCGATTCCTTTTACGAGCGCTTCACGATCAAAAGGGTGCTTGAACAGCTTCGGCTGCTCGGCCTCAGACAGCGCAAGGTTGCACAGCATGAGGCCGGCTGATGCCCACGCATACGCTTTAACGGTACGGGCGCCCGCTTTTCCTTGATCGGCTTTATGCCTTTTACCAAGATAAAACAAAACCGCAATATCCAAAAATAAAGCGATATAAAGCGGGTGAAACAGCTCTTGGACGCTGCTTCCCATATCACCCATATTGCTTGCCTGAAACAAAACCGGTATGGTGATAAAATCAATATAAAACCCGTAAAACACCGTATTCGCGATTAAAATTCCCGTCAGCATCACATTTGCCGAAAGCAGAAAGATTCGCTGTTTTTTTTCCGTCAGCAAGAGGGCGATGCCGAACAGCGGCACAATGAAGCTCAGCGGATTAATGAGAAGCAGACATTCCTCAAGAACCGAATTGTTCTGCAGACCGAAACCGAGCTTATACACGGCATAGGTTTTCATCCACATGAACAGGATGGACAGGCATAAAAACCACTGATTGCTGAAAAAGGTTTTCTTCATATGTATGACTCCTCACCCTAAAAGCGAAAAGACGCTTTTTGTTTAAGAGATGCGGCCGTGAACCAGTTCGTATAAATAATAGCAGGATACAATCGTTAAGCCGGCCAGCACAAGCTGCTCCGAAAAGCTCCCCGTTCTCATATAAAGGGGAAGACGGAAGCGGATGGCGGACGGAAACAGCAGTTTAATGCCGTTGACGGTCCATGCGTCAAGCACAAGGTGGCTTGCCATTCCGATCATCAGTCCGGCGGAAATGCTCGGATTCGGAATATAGGTTGCCGTAATGAAAAACATAATAAGCATAAACAGCAGGCTGTGTGTAAACGTTCTGTGGCCGAACACCGTGCTTACGATCTTGGACAGAACGGGCAGCGTTCTGCCGATTTTGCTTTTCGTATGGCATATGTCGGGAATCAGCGCCCCGAGGGCACCCGCTGAGGTCATAAGGACCGGATCATACCCATAATAATACGCAATTGCGGAACAAGAAGCGATGCCTCCCATGATGTGTGTTTTTCCTGTCATTTTTCGCTTCTCCTTTTTATTTTTGCCAAAATCCCCTGAATTACAAATATATCAAGAGAATGCATGTTTGATCAACAAACTTTACCTGTTCCGCCAAAAGGAAGGAGACGCGGATTCCGCATATTCTGCCGCGGAAAAAGACACATTATAGGTGTACCTATATTTGATAAAGAGGTGATACAGATGGCTTTCTTTAACAAAGAAAAAGGAAAAAACAGCGATAAAAACAAAAACGTCATTCAAGGCGCGCTTGACGACGCCAGTGCAGCGCTGAAAGACGATCCGCTTCAAGAAGCTGTTCAAAAGAAAAAAAACAACCGCTGACCATATAAGACGGGTAGGGCGAACGCTCTATCCGTTTTCCGTCTAATATTTCCCTTTGACAGATCTTTTTATCTCTGATAACCTCTGAGTAGAATTGAATGATAAAAATCCTCACTCTTTCTCGGTGAGGTAGAGGTTGCGCTTGATGATGAGTCGCACATGCCAGGCTGATAAGGGGCCGCAAAACATGTGTTAAAGGCATCAGCGCCGAAGTGTAAAGAAAGCCGATCCTTCTTTATGCTGGGACTGTATCTGAATAAGTGCAGGACTGCCGCGTGCTTTTTCGCGGAGGGCTATCCGGAGATCAAGGGTGTGTGTGTTTCTTTAAGCATGGACTTTTGTTCAGGCTTTTTTTGCGTGTAAATATGGTCTCGGGGTCTGGTCCGTACGAATGAACAACCAGGAGGTACAAGAATGGAACAGACGAAAAAATGGGGTTTTTGGTTATTAACGGCGTTTGTCGTAGGAAATATGGTAGGCTCGGGCATCTTTTCGCTTCCGAGTACGCTCGCAAAAATCGCGAGCCCGTTCGGCGCCACATCGGCATGGCTTTTAACGGGAGCCGGTGTGTTAATGATCGCGATGGTCTTCGGCCACTTATCCATCCGCAAGCCTGAGCTGACGGCGGGGCCGCAAAGCTATGCGCGTGCGCTGTTCAGCGATCGGAAAAAAGGGAATGCAGCGGGCTTCACGATGGTGTGGGGCTACTGGGTGGCGAGCTGGATCAGCAACGTGGCGATCATCACGAGCCTTGCCGGATATTTAACATCATTTTTCCCGATTTTAACGGATAAGCGTGAAATGTTTTCGATCGGCGGTCAGGCGGTTACGCTCGGCCAGCTGCTGACGTTTGCCGTATGTACAGTTTTATTATGGGGCACTCACACGATCCTCGTCACCAGCATTAACGGTGCGAGTAAATTAAATTTCGTCACGACGTTTTCAAAAGTATTAGGATTTATCTTCTTTATCATTGCAGGTTTGTTTGTATTTCAAACGTCGTTTTTCGATCATTTTTATTTTCCAGTTCAAACAGGTCCTCACACGGTTGAGGGAATCGGCGGACAGATCCACAATGCGGCGATTTCAACATTATGGGCGTTCGTCGGAATTGAATCGGCAGTCATTTTATCCGGGCGCGCCCGTTCGCAGCGCGACGTGAAACGCGCCACCATTACCGGATTATTGATCGCGCTCAGCATCTATATCATCGTGACATTGATTACGATGGGCGTGCTTCCGCATGGTAAGCTTGTCGGCTCGGAAAAACCGTTTGTTGACGTATTGTACGCGATCGTCGGCAGCGCGGGAAGCGTCATTATGGCGATTCTGGCGATTTTGTGTCTGTTCGGAACGATGCTCGGCTGGATTCTTCTCGGTTCTGAAGTTCCGTATCAAGCGGCGAAATCAGGAGACTTTCCCGCTGCTTTTGCAAAAACGAATAAACAGGGAAGCCCGGTTGTGTCGTTAATCGTAACGAACGTAATGTCACAGATCTTTATCTTTTCGGTTATTTCCCGGACGATCAGTGACGCGTTTACGTTTTTAACAACGGCGGCGACGCTCGCTTATCTGATTCCGTATCTCGTGTCAGCGTTTTACAGCCTGAAGCTCATTTTTACGGGTGAAACGTATGACGAGATAAAGGGCTCAAGAGTAAGAGACGGTATCATCGCCATCCTTGCCTGCATTTATTCTTTTTACGTCATTATTACCGGAACGGCCGATTTAACGACCTTTATTCTCGGTATCGGGCTGTTTTTCGTCGGTTTGCTGTTATATCCTTTCGTCTCAAAGAAATTTGCAAACAACAGACAATCGGTATGACAAAAAAAAGACATCTCACGTCTGTGAGATGTCTTTTTTTGTTGGCGGCAGCGGATTACTTTTTGACGGCGTGTATATAATGAATGGTCTCAAATGCGGTTAAATGGTCAGTGCGTCCGCTGAAAAAACGGTCATTGACGTCCGCCGGAGATACATGTTCAAAAATAAGCAGACCTGATGATTCTAATATTTTTTCGATTTCTTTATAACTGAAACACGATAACATCGGTTCTCCGCCTGCTGCAGCCATTTTCACCATGTTTTCCACTCTGTTTGACAGTCCTCTTTCTTCAAAAAGCGACTCATCTGCATAATCAAACACGATAGAGCTTCCCGGCGGGACTTCGGCAAATAATTGTGTGAGCAGGCGGGCGAGATGCTCTTTCGTAAGATAGTATGACACTCCGAGCAGGCTGAAAAAGGTTTTTTGGCGTGAAAAACCTTCCTGATACAGACGGCTGAAAGAAAGCGAAGCGGCGAAGTCCATCGGTACAAAATGAAGATGATGGGAAATGTCGAGATTCAGATGTTTCAATCTGTTTATTTTGTCTTCCTGTGAAGCGGGATGATCGATTTCAAATATGTCTAAGGCGTTTGTCACTTCAGGATGTCTGAAACAGAAAGTATCCAGTCCTGCGCCAAGGATGACATACTGTTTGGCCCCGAGCTTCACTTCATTCAAAAGCATTTCTTCACAATATGCGGCACGGGCTAACGGTGTAGGAGACAGCTGTACTTGAGTCACCCATTTTAAGATGACATCCGGTTGGCCTTGAAGCCTCTGTGCCATGTCTTTACTGAAAAATGATATACCTTGAATGAGATGATCGCGGATGTCCGAATGCTCTTTTTCAGAAATCAGATCTTGTGCCAAAAAATCATCAAATATCACCGGGGTGTCGTATTTACTGTGGTACGCCCTTCCGAAAGCGGACAGCAGGGAAGTCATACTCGCCTTGTTTTCTTTCATATAAAGATCCTCCGTTATTTACATCAATCTCCGGCCGGGAGAATCTTATTATACATGTTAATCCAAAAATGTAAATTATAGCATAAATAAATTTTCTTGTCAAGTTTTAGGCGTAATAAAAAGCCGCTGTGACAGCGGCTTCGGGGTTACTTCGTTAAGCTTTTTGTGATGTAGTCGAGCTGGCCTTCAAGTGAGATCGGGTCTGAGAAATAGAAGCCGATCGGATCAATGCGGTAGACATGGTTTTGTTTGACGGCATCGAGGTTCTTCCAGATTGAGCTGTCAAGCACGCCTTTGTCGTCACCGCCGGCCTGCCATGGCCCCATAAAGATGTAGTCTCCCGCGAAGTCAGGCAGTTTCTCGAGTGAAATGCTGGCGTAGCCCGGCCCTTGATTAATGGCTTTTTCCTGCGTCAGTTTTGTGGCCTTCAGCCCGAGTTTGTCATAAATAATGCTTCCGCCGCGGCCGAAGTCTTTACCGAATACATAGATGTCTTTTCCGTTTGTCTGCATGATGGAGATGGTTTTTGAGCCGACCGCTTTTTGAACCTTTGTTTTAGCGGCAGCGGTTTTTTTATCCCATTCAGCCAGCCATTTGTCTGCTTTATCTTCAGTGCCTGTCATTTTCGCAAACTCTTTGAATTGATCAATGTTGCTGAGCTTGTCATATTTAATGGCGATTGTCGGCGCGATTTTTTCCAGTTTTTCAATGTCGGCGCCTTGTGTCGTCCAGACAACGATTAAATCCGGCTTTAAGTCAATGATTTTTTCAACGGACGTGCCGTCGCCGATGTTTGTGACACCTTTTGTTTTCCCTTTGTAATAAGGGTTTTTAAATACGTTTTGCGGCGCGCCGACAACATTGATGCCGAGCTGTTTGAAGTCGCCGTAGTAGCCGTCAGCCATGACGACGACCCGTTTCGGGTGCTTCGGAATTTTAATATTGCCGTTTTCGGCTTTATACGTGATGGTTTCTTCTTTTTCAGAAGAACCTTTCGTGTCTGAAGAATTGCCGCATGCGGCCAAAGCGGCGATGAGCAGCATGGCAATCAGCGCTGCGCCGATTTTCTTGTATGTATGGAACATCTGACATTCCTTCTTTCATAAAAATTAGTGATAAAGAGAATCATTATCAGTGTGATTATATCACTGCTTTCATAGAGAAGCACGCTCTTTTTTAAGAAAAACTTTCTTTTTTTATATGAAATTAGGTCTATTAAAAGAGAAGATAAAAGTGCTATACTGAAACAAGTCATTGATAATCATTATCATTACCATTCTTGTTTTGAGAAAGGAAGAACGAGTGTTGGGTCTATTGAAAAAGAAACAGACAATGACGGCTCAAGGGGCATCAGGGAGTGAAATCCAGTGGACGGCGCGTTCATTCAGAGCGGCTGTGCTGCTGTGTGCCGGTATTGCGGTTTTATTGATCGGCGCGGCTCTGTCTGTTTCCATCGGAGCTGCCGATATTCATCTGCGGACGGTGTGGGATGCTCTCTTTCACTTTCAGCCGCAAAATACATCTCATCAAATCATACGCGATCTGAGGCTGCCGAGAACCGCCGCCGCCGCGCTCGTCGGGGCTTTTTTAGCTGTGTCCGGAGCGATTATGCAGGGGCTGACGCGGAACCCGCTTGCTGAGCCTTCCATTATGGGCGTGACGTCGGGGTCAGGATTTGCGATCGCATTGGCATTTGCTTTTTTTCCGGGTCTGTCTGCGGCGGGACTTGTTTTGTGGTCCTTTGCGGGAGCGGGAATCGGAGCGCTTATTGTGTTTGGCATCGGCCTGTTTTCAAAAGGCGGGCTGACACCGGTGAAGCTCGCGCTGGCCGGTACGGCAGTCGGCTATTTCTTAACGGGGCTTTCAAGCGCGATTGCGATCCGTTTTGATGTCGCCCAGGATGTGAAGTTCTGGTATGCCGGAGGAGTGGCTTCCGTGAAATGGGAAGGCGTGCAGCTGCTGTTGGCGGCCGGTGTTATCGGACTATTGCTGGCATTTCTGATTGCGCGCTCAGTGACGGTGCTGAGCTTGGGTGAGGAACTGGCCAAAGGGCTCGGGCAGTACACATCGCTTGTGAAAGTAATCGGAATGTTTGTCGTTGTCCTCTTGACGGGGGCTTCAGTCTCAGTCGCCGGAGCCATTTCTTTTATCGGCTTGGTGATTCCGCATATCACCCGATTTTTAGTCGGGGTAGATTACAGGTGGATCATTCCTTGTTCGGCGGTATTCGGCGCCGTTCTGTTAGTCTTCAGTGATATTGCCGCAAGACTCGTCAATGCGCCGTTTGAAACACCGGTCGGCGCTTTAACCGCCCTTATCGGCGTTCCCTTTTTCTTTTATTTGGCGCGCAGGGAAAGGAGAGGGCTGTAATGAATGTAAAATCGAAAAAACCGCTGGCGGTCATGGCCGTTACGTTTGTGCTCATATGCATCGTCTTTTTTATCAGCTTAAACATGGGTGTGATCCGGATTGCGCCACTTGATACGATGCGTGTCTTTTTCGGACAGGGGGATGCCCGGGATCAGCTCGTTTTATTTGAATTCAGACTGCCGCGCATGGTGCTTTCATTGCTTGTCGGCGCAGGAATCGCGGTTTCAGGCGCGATTTTTCAAAGCGTGTCTCAAAATGACTTGGCGGAGCCGGGCATTCTCGGTATTAACGCCGGGGCGTCTTTGGCGGTCGTTCTGTTTATCTTCTTTTTCCAAGGGTCAGCTGTTGATCTAAGCATGGCCAGTACATGGCTGCTTCCGGTGAGCGCTTTGGCGGGAGCTTTTCTGGCTGCGCTGCTCATCTATGTGCTGGCTTGGAAAAAAGGCGTTTCACCTGTCCGGCTCGTTTTGGTCGGGATCGGCGTCAATGCGGGGTTTAATGCGCTTCTCTTGATTTTTCAGCTGAAAATGGACCCGCGGGATTTCATGCAGGCGCTTGTATGGATTTCCGGTTCGATTTGGAACGCCAATTGGAAAATGGTGCTGTCCATTTTGCCGTGGCTGCTGGTTCTTTTACCGTTCAGCCTCTATAAAGCCAGGTATTTAAATGTGCTCCAGCTCGGTGATCAGCTGGCGGCGGGGCTTGGCACCAGGGTTGAAAAGGAGCGGCGCGTTCTGCTGATGTCCGCCGTTGCCCTGACCGCGTCATGTGTTGCGGCAGCCGGCGGAATCGCTTTTCTCGGACTCATTGCGCCGCATTTGGCCAGAAGGCTTACCGGGCCGCGCCACCAGACGCTTATTCCGGTTTCAGCTTTGATCGGAGCATTTTTATTTCTGCTTGCCGATACGCTGGCGAGAAATGTGCTTGCACCGTCCGAAGTTCCCGTCGGCCTGGTGATTTCCGTACTCGGAGCGCCGTATTTTGTATATTTGCTGATGAAAACGAAATAGAGGAAGGAGACTGCCGCGATGAACTCATTATCGGCGGAACAGCTTACTGTCGGTTATGGCGACCGTTTGATAGCGAAAGAATTGGATATCGCCATCCCGAAAGGAAAAATCACAACGCTGATCGGTCCGAACGGCTGCGGAAAATCGACGGTTCTCAAAACGATGTCAAGAATCATGAAACCGAAATCCGGCGCCGTCTATTTAAACGGACAGGCGATCATGCAAAAATCCACGAAGGACATCGCCAAGGAAATGGCCATCCTTCCGCAGACGCCTGAAGCGCCGAGCGGGCTGACGGTGTACGAACTTGTTTCTTACGGCAGGTTTCCGCATCAGTCCGGAATGGGCCGCTTGAGTGATAAAGACCGTGACATGATCAAATGGGCGCTTGAAGAGACGGGAATGACCGAATTTTACGACCGGCCGATCGAAGCGCTTTCCGGGGGACAGCGGCAGCGTGTGTGGATCGCCATGGCGCTCGCTCAAGAAACGGAGCTGCTGCTTCTTGATGAACCGACCACTTATTTAGATCTCGCCCATCAGCTTGAAATTTTGCAGCTGCTGGACAAATTAAACAAGGAGCAGGGCCGCACCATTTTAATGGTCATTCACGATCTGAACCATGCCGCCCGTTTTTCCCATTACATGATCGCCCTGAAAAAAGGGCGCGTCATCAAGGAAGGAACGGCGGAGGAAGTCATGACTCCCGGCATATTGGAAGACGTGTTTCAAATTGACGCACAGATTGTAAAAGATCCGCGCACGAACAAACCGGTCTGCTTAACCTACGATTTAATCCGGCATGAAAACGCAACGGTAAGATGAAAAAAAAACGCAGAGCCATTCCGGCCTGCGTTTTTTAGTGCGCCCGGGGCTGCTTTTGTCCGGAGACGCATTTATCCAAAACGAAAAAAACCCCCGCCACAATCAGCTCCTCCGTCGTTGACAGCCAAATCTTTTCAATCAGTTTATCCGTCGTATACGCAGTCATCCAGAGGAACAGCAGCTGAACGGTGCCGGCTAAAAGGAGAAAAGGCAGCCTGCCCGTCCCAAAAAAGGTAAAGCTATGTATCATCAGCCGTTCAAGCGGTTCAAAACATAAACCGAGAAGAATAAAAAGCACGGAAAAAAGCAGGACGTACGCCATCGATCCGTAGCTCGTCCCGGCTAATGAAAATACGGCCATCATCACGATGAAATACCCGAATAATACAGCAGCGGCTGCCAGGGCATACCGGAGCACCTGAAGAAAAAACATTTTCGTCCCGTTTTGATTGATCATCTGTTCAGCTCCTTTTCACACAGAGGAGACTTGCAGAGACGGAACTCTGCAAGTCGGGTGTGTATCATCAGCATTTCTTTTTGACGACAGGGTGTTTCTCTTTCGAAAGAATATCCGTAAAGTCTTTGCCCAGATCCAGATGCTGCTGGACGAATTTCTCAGGAAGCATGGCAAGCCATTGGTTCAGGGACACATCGGCATAGTGGTCATCCTTGAAGATTTCCAGGAAGACGAGCGGCTCATCCCCCAAATTCTCCACATAGTGGCCCATTGCGAACGGAACGTAACCGACATCCCCGGCCTGATAGTTAAATGTTCTTGCATGGCCGTCCGATGCAAAAACCGTCATCCGCCCTTTACCGGAAATATAATACTGCCATTCATGCGTATTCGGATGCCAGTGCAGCTCTCTCATTGCGCCCGGTTCGACTACGACAAGCGCTGAAGCGATCGTTTTGGACACTTTGAAGTTTGTGGAATCCGCGATATATACTTTGCCGCCGTCCGTCTCAGCAGTCGGACCTTCATCCAGCAGGCGGTAAGTGAACGGATAAGGCACTTCGCCGTTCGGGCCTTCCACAATGTCATCTTTCAGCTTCCCGGGAACCGGCTCTTCAAAGATATATTTTTCTTTCCCGGGCAGGCCGGCGAGGTCTTTTTCTGAAACCCCGAAGTTGTTGGCGATGACATCAAGCGGCGTGTGGGCAAGCCAGTCAGTCACTTGGAATGTGCTGTTTTCTGAGAAGGAACCGTCATCAAACACCAAGAGGAATTCACAGCCTTCTTTCAGCGCCTGAATGGAGTGCGGCAGGCCTGACGGGAAGTACCACAGATCTCCTTCCTTCACGTCATCGATAAAACTGCGTCCCTGTTCATCAACGATCGTGACCCGCGCTTTGCCCGTCAGCATATATGCCCATTCGGCTTCTTTATGCCAGTGCAGTTCACGGATGGCGCCCGGTTTTAAACGCATGTTGACAGATGCCAGATTTTCAGAAATCGGCAGCTCGCGAACGGTCACCTCACGCGCGTATCCGCCCTTTTCCAGCCGGTTGTGCACATCTGAGAAAGAGAATTTCATATTATCCACTGTGCCGTGATCCGTTTCCGGCGGCGTCAGCATATCCGGATTTTGGCGGTCTCTTTCAAGATTGCGCGGAATCGTGACGGTCGCCCCTTTGTCTCCTCTGATCGGCTGCGGGATATTGCAGTTGTTTTCTTTTGACATGTAAATCGTCTCCTCTCAAGCTTTGTTTTTTCAGAAAGAGAATGTGAAAGGCCTTTCGTTTTCCCTTCTGCTTTGTTAAGTGATGCGTTCCGATGAAAAGTCAACTTCGTGTGAAAATTAATTTTTCATTTTCTGCTCTTTCAGTTCCGTCATCAGTTCGATCAGGGCGTCAAACTTCTTCTCAAACCGTGTGAGAAGATACATGGCAATCAGAGCCGGAAAGCCGAGATTGCCGATCTGTCTGACCGCTTCTTCTATAAAAACCTGATCCATTGTCAGCCACCTCCTGACTTGACCTGCAGTCATGTATATAAGTGAAAGAAAGAGCGGCTCCTGTAAACCTGATATCCCGGTTGAGGGTCTTTTTTTGTTCCGGCAAATCCGGGACATAAGGAGTGCGGAATCTTAGTCGGAAAGGAGTAGTTTACTTTTTTTTGCTTTCTTTCATTTAATTTAAATAGGGGGCGGTTTTATGGACTATCAAGTTCTTTTACGGTCAAAATGCAAGGAAATTATGAAACATCCGATCGTTAAACATTTTTTAAGTGACCCAAAGCATTACGAGAAATTTAAAAATGTGCTGGAACATTCAGACGAGAAGGATGCAAAATCACTGGACGATCATTTTAAACAGTTTTATAAGGAAATCCGGATCATCAAATATATGAACTCTATGATCCGGATTTTCTCCATCGATTTTGACAAGCGCATCCGTAAAAATCAGAAGCGCTATCCGCTGACGGTGGATCAGCCGGAGGGAGGTGAAGCGTTTCCCTATGAAATGGGAAAAGACGCGTATGAAGAGTTTCTGCGGAAGCAAGGGGATTTGAGCCAGCATGTCCAAAACCGTGATTTATACGAAGCGCTTCAGACGTTAACCGATAAACAAAAAAGCGTGCTGACGAATATTTATCTTCACGGAGCGACGATGAAAGAGATTGCCGAGTCGCTGGGTGAATCACGGCAGAACATTTCCAATATTCATAAAAAAGGGCTCGACAATCTCAGAAAGCAGCTGGACAAGCAAAAAAAGGGGGAAAATAAGCAGTGAACGGGCCATTTGACTTCAACAAAGAGAACACAGATACCGACGAAATGGAACTTTTGATTTCGCGTTTTTCGCCAATGATAAAAAAAAAACTGAGCAATACATCATACCAGGAAAGAGAAGACCTTGAACAAGAATTGAAGATTAAAATAGTTGAAAAAGCGGACATGCTGTTATGCCAGGAAGTGCCGGGTTTTTGGGAATTTATTCTTCATCTTATAAATGAAAGCTCCTGACAAAAGCGGCGGAATGATGGATATTCTGCTCTGACAACGTGAGAAAAACGAGAAGAGATGTCCGGTCTCGTTTTTCTTTTCTGTTTCCCCGCAAGACCTCCGCACTAAAAAAGTACCAAATCTTATCCATATAATGATATGATGAAAAAAACAAAGAGAAAGGAACGTCCAAGGTGGAAAATGCGTCAATTTTAATTGTAGACGATGAGAAGGCGATCGTTGATATGGTCAAACGCGTTCTCGTCAAAGAAGGCTATCACAACATTAAGACAGCCGGAAGCGCTGAGGAAGCGATTGAGTTTGTTAAACATGAATCCGCGGATCTGCTCGTGCTGGATGTGATGATGGAAGGCATGTCCGGTTTTGAAGCATGCACCGAAATCCGGAACTATACCGACGCTCCGATCTTTTTTCTGACTGCCCGTTCGTCTGATGCGGATAAGCTGTCAGGATTTGCATTGGGAGCTGACGATTATATAACAAAGCCGTTTAATCCGCTCGAATTGGCGGCGCGGATCAGAGCGACGTTAAAGAGAACCTATAAGCGCGAAGAGAAAACGGCAGTAAAAACGTATTCATACAGCCATTTTTCCTATTCGCCGCAAAACGCCGAGCTGATCGTCGGGGGCGAGCCCGTCAGCTGCTCCGCACAGCTTCTGCAATTGCTTCAATATTTCTGTGAACATCCTGATGTGGTGCTCTCTAAAGATCAGATCTATGAAAAAGTGTGGGGATATCCGTCTTACGGCGACAACAACACCGTCATGGTTCACATCCGCAAGCTCAGAGAAAAGATTGAAAAAGACCCCAGCAATCCGTCCTATATTGTAACGGTGCGCGGCCTCGGTTATCGGTTTATTCCCGATCAAGGAGAAAAAGGAACCCGCTCATGAGAATGCGCGGAAAATTTCTGCTCCACTTTTTCGGACAGCTTCTGCTTGTCATCCTGCTGATGTCCGTTTTGGCCGTCGCTTCTTTCTTCTATTTGGATTGGCGTTTCAGCGAAGCGGAAGCCAATGCGGGACTGACCAAAGCGACGGCAGACTCGTTTGAAGCGTGGCTTGATAAAAACGAAGACGGCACATGGGATGTCGATGAATTTTTAAAGATGTCGGTCAGAAAGCAGAAGGGCTGGCTGCAGATCATTAATGACAAAGAAAAAACGGACTACGCGTACAGAGTGCCGAAAGACGTCCCGAGCCATTACAGCAGAAAAGACCTCTTATCCATTTACCAGTACCGGAATTTTGACAACTACAAGCTGAATTACTGGACGGTCACGATAAATGATGAGACCTATTTGATTCTGTTCGGCTGGAAATCCGCCAGTGAGCAGCTTCTCACTTACATCGAATCACAGGAACCATCCCTCGCTTCCCTTTCTCAATATAAAAAAAGCACGGTTGATTATATTAAACGGGAAAAAGGGGCGGTCTACCTTCTCGAAGACAGCGGCAGACTGCTCGGGGATATCAACAGCATGAAAAAAGAACGGAACACCGTCAATGAGCTTGAATTGCTGAAATACAGTTCCAAGCCGTGGAATTACAAACGGGAAATTTCTTTTAAAAGACTCGATAAAACGAAATGGATGGTCGCGTCGGTGCCGAACCCCGTGTACATCCCCGATCACGAGTTTAACAAATCATTTTTGAGAAATGTGATGAAAACCCTCTTCCTCTTGATCGGAATCCTGGTATTTATGATCTGCATCCTGACCATTTGGTACTCTTTCCGTTTCGGCTGGCCGCTGTTTCATACCATCAAATGGCTTGTCAATTTATCAAAGGGCCGGCTTGAAGAGCCGAAGAACCGCAAAGGACAGCCGGTCAGCAAAAACAAAAAAGGCAAAACAAAACAGCCGTTCCGCTTTTTCGCCGAGATTTTCGAATCGATGGATCAGCTGACCGACACGCTGAAGCGGGATAAGAAAAACAGAGAAAAAATCCAGGCGACAAGGGAAGAATGGATCGCCGGGCTGAGCCATGACTTAAAAACCCCGCTGAGCACGATTTACGGCTACAGCATGATGCTTGAATCGAAGCAATACGACTGGACACCGGAAGAAGTCAAAGAAATGGGGCAGATCGTCCGGGAAAAATCAGAATATATGTCGAAGCTGATTGAGGACTTAAACTTAACATACCGCCTCAAAAACGCGGCCCTCCCGATCGAACGGCGGCTGATCAACGTCGTGCCGTTTATCAGAAACGTCACGAACGATTTTACGAAAAACACGTTCTCGGAAGGCTATGACATCGCCTTTGAAACCAAAAAGGAAGACATTCTTTTCGCCATTGATGAAGCGTGGTTCCGCCGTATTCTGGAGAATCTGCTGGCAAACGCGGTTAAGCATAATAAGAAAGGGACAGCCATTCGGGTCGTGCTTGAGGAATCTGCCGAACAGCTCATTCTGAAGGTGAAAGATAACGGAAGAGGAATGGACGATGAAACGATTCACCAGCTGTTTAACCGTTATTACCGGGGAACGAATACGAAGGGGCCGTCAGAAGGAACTGGACTCGGGCTCACCATTGCCAAAGAGCTGGTTCACCTTCATAACGGAACCATCCATGTCAACAGCAGAATCAGCGCCGGAACGGTGATTACGATTCTTTTTAAAAAAGATTGAGTTTGGACGCCGCTTTGTCGGGAATAACAATAGAAGACTGACAAGCAAAAGAGGTGTTCACACATGGAAGCAGCATTACGAGCAGATACGAGAGCAGTTATCGGAGAAGGCCCTTTATGGGACAAGGATAAGGAATGCCTGTACTGGGTGGATATACTGGGCAGCCAGCTCCATATCTTCACTCCGGCTGACGGAATCAACCGTTCCGTTAAATTCAAATCATTTGTCACGGCTCTGGCCTTGTATTCAAAAGAAGAGCTGGTGATGACGATGAAAGACGGGTTTTACCTGTACAATCTGCGGGAAGACACATTGACGAAGATGAAGCAGCCGAAAGACATGCGGGAAGATATCCGTTTCAATGACGCAAAATGCGACCCGTCCGGCAGATTATGGGCGGGAACGACGAGCA
Organism: Bacillus sp. MT(2024); assembly: GCF_036362845.1. Lineage (NCBI taxonomy): Bacteria > Bacillati > Bacillota > Bacilli > Caryophanales > Bacillaceae > Bacillus > Bacillus sp. MT(2024). Next base: position 3,221,918 of record NZ_CP143632.1, on the reverse strand, counting down.
TGGAAGGCAAAGAAGAGGAGGCTTCGCTGTACCGTCTGAATACGGACGGCAGCCTTGCCAAAATAAAAGACCAGGTCTCCACCTCGAACGGTTTGGATTGGGATCGGGACCGAAACCTGATGTACTATATTGATACTCCGACGCAGGAAATCGTCTGTTATGCATACGATCCTGAAACCGGAGCCGTATCAGATCCGAAAACGGTCTACCGCTTTCCGGAGTCGCAAGGATCTCCCGACGGAATGACCATTGACCGTGACGGAATGCTGTGGGTGGCTCTGTTCGGAGGCGGCCGTGCCGTCCGGATTGACCCGTTTTTGCATAAGGAAATTGCATCTATCGAAGTTCCGGCGAAATACGTCACCTGCTGCGCGTTCGGAGGCAGAGAATTGAACACGTTATACATTACGACCGCGACGGAAAAATTGACGGAAGCCGAAAGACTTGAGCAGCCGCATGCGGGCGGCCTGTTTTCAGCAGAGCTTGAGACGGGCGGCTGGGAGCCGGTTCCGTTTGCAGGCATGATGTAAAAAAAGCCCTGGCATATGGGGAAGTTCCCCTTGTGCCGGGCTTTTTTGTGTTAAATGGAGCGGATGATGCCGCCTTCAACCCGCTGTGCGGTGCCGTTAATGGCAGAAGCAGCTGATGAAGCGAGAAATACAATCGTATTGGCGACTTCTTCCGGGGTTGCATAGCGCTGAATTAAAGATGTCGGTTCATTCACTTTAAAATAATCCCGGACGAAGCTGTCCGTGTCTTCTCCGGCAGCCTTTGCGGCTCCTTCCATGTAAGAAGCGACGCCTTCGGTCCATGTCGGTCCCGGCAGCACGGAGTTGACCGTGACATTTGTGCCTTTCGTCATTTCCGCCATTCCCCGGGACAAGCTGATTAACGCCGTTTTCGTCATTGAATACGGAATCATTTGCGCAAGCGGTTTGACACCGGCTTCACTGGAGATGTTCAAAATCCGTCCGCTGTTTCTTTCAAGCATTTGCGGCAGAAAACGCCGGCACAGGCGCACGGCGCTCATAACATTCACTTCAAAATACCGAGTCCATTCATCATCAGACACCTCAGCGAAGTCCTTTACTTCAAAAAAACCGAGATTATTGACGAGAACATCGACTTCCCCGATTCCGCCGGCGCGCTTGATCAAGTCATCCGCCTCATCCTGACGCGATAAATCCGCAGCGATGCCGTGAACCGTTCCGTAAGCGGAAAGCTCCTCAACCGTCCGTTCCACAGTTTCTTTTTTTCTTCCGTTTACAATCACCTCGGCGCCTTCGGCTAAAAAGCTTTTTGCCGCGGCTTTTCCGATCCCTGAAGTTGATCCTGTAATCAACACGAGCTTTCGTTCAAGCTGTAATTCCATGATAATCCTCCTTTTTACACCATTGTGTAACAGTATACATGATGAATTTTAGTGTGTACGAACAATTTGCTTTCATGCAAAAAGGGCGGATATACAAGCCTTAAAGACTTATAGTATAATTACTGCGAAAAAAGGATACGAATGTCAAAGAGACAATCGTTTACCATAATCAGGGGGAGTTAAAAGAATGAAGAAGATCACTGCCGTCTGGGCGGCGCTCTTGGTCACCGCCTTTGTGATCGCCGGCTGTTCCGGCGCACAGGGAGAAGGAAGCGCGGCCAAACAAAAAGCCGTCTCAACCGAAGCATTCCCGGTAACCATTAAGGATGCCGCGAACGAAAAAGTAACCATAAAGCAGGCACCGGAAAAAATCGTTTCCCTCATGCCGAGTAATACGGAAATTACATACGCGCTCGGACTGGGAGATAAGGTCGCAGGCGTCACGACAAATGATACATATCCGAAAGAAGCCGTAAAAAAACCGAAAGTCGGAGATATGAATGTGAACGCTGAAAAAGTCATCGCGCTGAAGCCGGATCTCGTGCTTGCCCACGCGTCCTCTATGTCCGCTTCCGCCGATGCGATGAAGCAGCTGAAAGATGCGGGCATCACCGTCTTAACGGTCAATGATGCGCAATCGTTCCAAGATGTGTACAAATCAATCAGCATGATCGGAAAAGCGGCCGGCAAAGAAAAGCAGGCGGATCAGCTGATCCAATCGATGAAATCCGACCTTACCGGCATAGAAAAGAAAGCGGCGGCCATTTCTGAAAAAGACGAAAAGAAAGTATTCGTCGAAGTGTCTCCTGACGGCTACACGACGGGGAAAGGCACGTTTATGAACGAAATGCTTGAAGATATACATGCGAAAAACGCCGCCGGCAGCCAGACCGGCTGGGTGCAGCTGACGGATGAAGCGATTGTCAAAATGAATCCGGACGTCATCATTACGACAGACGGCGTAAAGGCCGCTGAAGTGGAAAAACGCGCCGGCTGGGGTGCCGTCAATGCGGTCAAACACCACAATGTCTATTCTGTTGATCCTGACCTTGTCACACGCTCAGGCCCGCGCCTTGTCAAAGGGGTCGAGAAGCTTGCAGAAAGCGTTTATCCTGAAACGTTTAAAAAGTAACCGCCCGCTGGCCTACACGGTCAGCCTGCTGTTTTTAGCCGTTTGTACGGCACTCGGCATTTCAATCGGCAGTCTGCATATTCCTTTATCCGACGTTTTTTGGATCGGGATCGGCCGGACATCCTCTGTTGATCCCATGAATGTAAATATTATGATCAATATCCGCCTGCCGAGAGTCGTTCTGGCCGCTCTTGTCGGAGCCGCGCTATCCATTGCGGGGGCGGCGTTTCAGGGACTTCTGAAAAATCCGCTCGCCGACCCTTATACACTCGGGGTATCTTCGGGAGCCTCGGCGGGAGCCGTTATCACCTTGTTTTTCGGCATTCAGATTCCCGTCATCGGCCGGTTCACACTTCCGGTTGTCAGCATCGCCGCTGCCATTGCGGTTATGGCGGCGGTTCTGTTTTTCAGCCGCCTCGTTCATACGTCGATGTCGGTTTCGACGCTCATTTTGACAGGCATCATTATGAATTCTTTTCTCGGGGCTCTCATTTCGCTTGTGATTGCTTTAACGGGAAATGATCTGCTCCCGATTGTCCGCTGGCTGTTGGGAAGCGTGTCAATGAGGGGCTGGGGCTATGTCGCGCTGTTTCTGCCTTTTTTTCTGGCCGGGACGGCGCTTCTGCTTATCAATGGCAGAGAATTAAACATTATGACTTATGGAGAAGAAAAGGCAAGGCTGTTAGGCGTCAGTACGGGAAAAAGAAAACTGCTGATGATCGCCGCCGGATCTCTGCTGACGGGAGGCGCGGTTGCCGTCTCGGGGACGATCGGGTTTGTCGGCCTTGTCATTCCCCATGTGACTCGGCTTTTGTGGGGGACGGATCATCGCCATTTACTGCCGCTGTCAGCATTGACGGGCGCCGGATTTCTCATTTTGGCGGATTTGTTTTCCCGCACCGTCATTGAGCCTGTCGAATTGCCGATCGGCATTATGACGGCCTTGGCGGGAGCGCCTGTTTTTGCCTTGATTCTGCTTCGCCAGCATCATGGAGGGAACCGCTTATGATCAGAGTGAGCAGCCTGTCCGGCGGGTACGGAGGCCGGATGATTGTAGAAGATGTCAGTTTTACCGCCGGAAAAGGTGAATTTGTCGGCATACTCGGTCCGAACGGCTCGGGAAAAACAACGCTGATGAAATTGCTGATGGGAATGCTCTCTCCCTCAAAGGGCGAGGTGCTCGTCGCAGGCAGGCCCGCGGGCAGATACAAGCCGCGTGAGCTTGCGAAAATTATGGCCGTTTTGCCGCAGCATACGGAGCAAGCTTTTACATTTACCGTTAAGGAAACAGTGTCCTTCGGCAGATACCCGTATCAAAAAGGACTCTTCAGACAGATGGATCAACATGACGAAGACATTGTCCGGGAAGCAATGGAAATGACGGGCATCGACCGATATGCGCAGCAATCCGTCCGCAATCTGAGCGGAGGGGAGCGGCAGCGCGTCTATCTGGCGCAGGCGCTGGCTCAGCAGCCTGAGGTGCTCTGTCTGGATGAGCCGACGACTTTTCTTGATCTCAAATATCAAAAAGACCTGCTTGATACGGTGAAGCGGCTGACGAGAGAAAGAGGCCTGACGGTCATCAGTATTTTTCACGACCTCAACGCCGCAAGCCAATATTGTGATCAGCTCCTGATGATGAAAGACGGACGCGCTTTTCCGAAGCAGACGCCGGATCGGGCTTTAAAAAAAGAGACGATTGAAGACATTTACGGCATCACCGTCAGCGCTGTTGCCCGGCAATCGTCGCCGAAACCGCTGATCTCTTTTATGCCGGAAGCGCGGGAGGAAGGAGAGCCCGCCGGCGTTCCGTTCGCCTCTCTGATAAACAAAAGCGGAAATACCGTAACGCTTCATACAGAACGGCCGTTCAGAATGCTGTCAACCGCATCTGACGGCCCGGGCTTTTCGTGGAGCCGCCGGCTTTCCGGCTCAGCGGCAGCTGGTTTGATCTGCCGTACGTTTGATTCGGTTACGATAGCCGTGACTGCGCAGTATACCGTTTGGGTGCTGATCAGCGGACGTTTATCGGAACAGGGATTTGTTCGGCTGTTAACGGCAGCGGCTGAAGCGAGAATGCAGGCCCTTTCCGGCAGACAGGCAAAAGGCGACATTGTCATTTGTGCCTTGCAGACAGGAGAGGCAATGGACGTCCCTCACGCGGAAAGAGCCGTCAGAAGAGGAACCGCGGCATGTGTAAAAGCGGCGGAAGAAGGAGGAATACAACGATGAAGCTGTATACGAAAACCGGCGATCAAGGACAGACAAGCCTGATCGGCGGCAGAACGGATAAAGACAGTCTGCGGGTTGAAAGCTACGGGACGATCGATGAGCTGAACAGCTTTATCGGGCTTGCGCTTGCGGAGCTAGATGATTGTGAGAATTGCGGTGATGTGAAAGCCGAACTCCGAAACATTCAGCATGAGCTGTTTGACTGCGGCGGCGACTTGGCGACGGTCACTGAACATAGAAACTATACATTAAGAGAGACATCTATTTCCGTATTGGAAGACTGCATAGACCGTTACACGGCTGAAGCGCCCCCGCTTGAGAAATTTATTCTTCCGGGCGGGCATAAGGCGGCTGCTCAGCTTCATATCGCGCGGACCGTCACAAGACGGGCTGAGCGTCTCGTCGTGAAACTGGGCAAAACAGAAGAGATAAACGATACGGTGATGCGTTACTTGAACCGCCTGTCTGATTATTTTTTCGCGGCGGCAAGAGCAGTTAACGCAAGACAGGGCGTTCAGGATATAGAGTATGAAAGAAGCGCCGCGGTATTCCGTGATGATGAATGACGTTTTGTTCAGCCGGCAGCAGCAAGCCGGCTGTTTTTTTATAGAGATATCCATCAATTGAACCTTTATTGACAGAAGGAAAATGTATCTTATGCATTATTGACTGAAAAATTAAAAAATGAGATATTATAAGAAACATTGTAAAATAATGGGGGATTTGATAGATGGATACATATAATAAGAGCGAGAGCATCTGGAATAAAAATTTCACCCTTCTGTTTATCTCGAGGCTTGTTAAATTGTCGGGCGACGGTTTTGCCTTTAATTCCATTCTGTGGTTTTTGATTTTTGACGGGGAAGGCGCGATCGGCACGTCCCTGCTCATTGCGGTCACGTTCCTTCCGGAGGCGATGCTGGCGCCGATTACCGGACCTTTTATGAAGCAGCATACGCTGAAATTCTGGATGTATTTCTCCGATCTCACGCGCGCGGCGGTCGTGTTGATCATTCCGGTCTGTTACTTTAACGGTTTTTCTCCTTTATGGTTTGTCATGCTTCTCATGATTTTGCATTCAGCCACGGGAGCCGCTTATAATCCTGCATCTATCTCATTAATCCCCAATATTGTCGGAGAAAACAGCCTGCAGAAAGCGAATGCGGTCATCCAGTCATCAGGGCAGATCGTCAGGCTTGCCGCCATTACGCTGAGCGGGGTGTTCTTAACATTTATCAGTCCCGCTTATTCTTTGTTTATCGCTCTTATATTCTATCTTCTATCAGGTTTTCTCGTACTCTTTATGTCATACCAAGTCCAGCATGCCAAACAGGATACCGTCGCCGTCAGACAGCGCGGGACGTATTTCGGAAGGCTCAAACGGGGGTTCGTTCTTGTCAGGAAACACCAGATTTTATACCCGCTCGCCATCTATTGTATCTTCATGAATTTTGCGGCCGCTCCGTGGGAGGCGCTCTCTGCCGTTTATGTCGCCGAAGATTTAAACATGCCGCCGATCATCTACTCGCTTTTGAAAGCGACAGGCACGGGAGGAGCCTTTTTAATGGGTTTTATTTTGGCTAAGGTGAAGGTGAACAAATACGGTCTCCTGTTTGTGTCAGCGGGAATCATAGAAGGGGCGGCATTTTTCATCACCGGCCTCAACACTTTTCTGCCGCTCGTCTTCCTCGCCGCGTTTGCGTTCGGATCTGCCGTCAGCGCGATTAATGTGCCGGAATATACGATTATTCAGACGTCTGTGGACCATGATGACCAGCCGCAAGTCTATGCCGTCATCCACATGATCTCAAACATATCCATTCCGCTCGGCGCGGTTCTTTGCGGATACGCGGCTAACGCCTTCGGTCCCGGAAAAGTCATTGCCGCCGGCGGTCTCGTTGAAGTCCTGTCCGGTCTCGGAATATTGATCTTTACGAAGCTGGCCAAAGCTGAACGCTCAGATCTCATCAGGGAAAAAGAAGCGAGCATCAGAATATAGATTTTTCGTGAAACGCCCTGCGCCGTCCGGTGCAGCGGCGTTTTTTTATGCGAAGGTCCGGGGGGTTATACGACTCCGGTCTGATATGAAAATCAATCTCTGACTCGTTTTGCCGGCCGCGGGATTTGTTTATAGTAAAGACAAGGAAAACGAAAGGAGGATCTGCATGAATATAAATGTAAAAACGGCAGGCGGCTTTCTGCTGATTGTGTTCGGACTTTCTGTCTTTTTCGGAGGAGGCCATTTCGCATTTATCATCCCGCTGGCGATCGGAGGCCTGATGCTTTACTGGGGAATCAAACGTTTTTCAAAAGGCCGGGCGGTATCGGGTATCATCGCGGGCTTCATCGGAGCTATGATTCTCGTCGGTTCTCTTCCATTTATCGTTGCCATCGGACTGGCCGGCGCCATGGTGTATTTCGGGTGGAAGATGATGAAGCAGGGCGGCTCAGACACCGCTTCCCGCCAGTATGAACCGGAAGCGGCATCACCGGGCTATCAATCCGGATTTGACACTGAATGGGAAGAATTTCTGAAGAAAAAATAAGGAGGAAGACAAAATGGTCTTAAAAAGAATAAGAAATATGTTCGTCGCATCTGTTAACGAAGGGCTTGATAAATTAGAAAATCCGAAAGTCATGCTGAATCAATATGTGCGTGATATGGAAAGTGACATCGCTAAGGCGAAACAAACGATTGTCAAACAGCACACGATCGTCCATCAGTTTAAGAAAAAACAGGAAGACGCCTCCGAAACGGCGGCAAAACGGAAAAACCAGGCTCAGCTTGCTTTTGACGCCGGGGAAGAGGAGCTTGCGAAAAAGGCGCTGACTGAAATGAAATACCTTGAGGGAAAAGCGGCCGAACATGAAAAAGCGTATGAACAGGCGAAAACACAGCTGGCAGAGCTGAAAGAGCAGCTGGAAACTTTAGAAACGCGCCTCCGCGACGTAAAGGATAAAAAACAGGCGCTCATCGCCCGCGCCAACGCGGCAAAAGCGAAGGAACATATGAACGCTTCTTTCGACAAAATTGACAGCGAAAGCGCCTACAGGGAGTTTCTTCGGATGGAAAGCCGCATTGAAGAAATGGAAGTCCGCGTCAAATACGGCACTTCAGCTGAGGCGAACACAGAATACAGCCGCTCCCAATATTCAGATGAGGTGGAAGCTGAGATTGAAAAAATGCGCTCGCTTTCTCTGGAGAAAACAGAGCATCAAAAAGCGGCTCATGAATAATGTGCACAAGGGAAGATCGGCGCTTTTACGCCTCTTCCCTATACGCACGTATCAATTCTCCGGCTTTTCCTTTATAATAAAATGAATGAAAAAGGATGGAACGTAATGAAGCGTAAGATTGCCAAAGGACTGATGGCGGCGTCCGTTCTGATCTGCTGTCTGTTTTTGGTGAAAGAAGTGTTTGCCGGGCGTTTTTTTCCGCTGTACGAAACAGAAGCGGAATCGGCAAGCATACCGCCGCGTGCCGTCAACAGCCTGTCGGTTTCATCGGAACAGACGGATGTAAAAATCATCGCGGAAGCGCGGAATGATATCGCGGCAAACATGGCGGGACCGGCGGGGAAAATGTTTGTCCAAAGCAGGGGAAAGACCCTCAATCTCAAAGCGCAGGAGAAAGGGTTTCAATTTCTGAATCTCTTTCAGCGTCCCCTGCTGATTGTCCGCATTCCGTATGATTATCATCGGGACATCACCGTCCATACGTCAAGCGGCACCATTGCCGTTGACGGAAACAAGGGGCTGTCTCTTGCGTACCTCGGCGTCCGTTCTGTAAGCGGGAATATGTCGCTGAAGCACGTGAAGACGGATGTGTTTGAAGCGAAGGGGCTGTCGGGCAACCTCACAGCAGCAGGCCTTGCGTCAAAAACGGGGGATATCCGCTTATCCTCCGGACATGTCGGGCTTCAACATGCGGCGGGCGCCCTTGACGTGCGGGTCGCTTCCGGCAGTGTCGACGCCTCGCTTGAGACGGCGGATGCTCCCGTATCCGTCAGGCTTGCGAGCGGCAGTGCAGCGATCAGCCTGCCGAAAGACGGAAGTTTTACGGTGAACGCCGAGACGGCAAGCGGAAGGATTCAGCCGTCTTATTCCTTTGAGAAAACGAGTAAGGACGGCGGGGCATTCACCGGTATGAAGGGAAGCGGCGCCAGGCCGATTGATATAAAAGTGACGAGCGGCAATATTGCACTGCAATAGTCAAGGAAAGGAGGGGCAGGCAGCTGATGGCAAAAAAACAGATTCTCGGACTTATCATCGCCTTATTAGGCGTCAGCATGTTTTTGCGTATTATCGGCATCGGCGACTTCTTGTTTTGGCCGCTCTTTTTTCTGATCACAGGCTATATTTTTAATAAATATTCCCGCGGTTGGCTCGGCTCCGTCCTGTATATCTTCGCCGCTTTTTTATTTTTGAGGAACCTGTTCAGCGCCACCTTTAACCTGTTCGGCTATGCCTTCGCCGCCTTTCTCATATACGCGGGCTACAGGCTCCTGAAAGGAAAGCGCGTGTATGAACATAAAGAGAAGAAAATCAATCTTGAAAAAGAAGAGCAGCCAAAGCCTTCCGCCCAGACGGAAAGCAGACAGCCGGATCTCCGCAGCTTTTTTATCGGCGAGCTGCGGATGATGAAGGACCCATTTGAGCTGAATGATTTAAATGTTTCCGGATTCATCGGCGATGTGAAAATTGATTTGTCAAAAGCGATGATTCCCGAAGGAGAAAGCACGATGACCATCAGCGGTGTCATCGGCAATGTCGATGTGTACGTCCCGCCGGATATCGAAGTGTCCGTCAGTTCATCGGCTTTTATCGGCGATATGAACCTGCTCGGCTCTAAGAAAAGCGGCATGAGCCCGAATCTTTATAAAGTATCGTCTGAGTACGGCGACTCGCCGCGGCGGATTAAAATTTCAATTTCGTTATTCATCGGCGATGTGGATGTGAAGTATTTATGAGGAAAAAATTACTCGCCAATATTCAGTGGCGCGCCATGCGGATGACCGCGGGGCTCAGTCTGCTCCTTTGCGCGGTGTTTATTACGCTGATGCTGCTGTATTACGGGCTTGACCCGATGCTGCTGTTTTCTTCCGGCTGGTTCGGTATTCCGTTTGTGGTCATCCTGCTTCTGGCGTCACTTTCGGCCGGATTGATTTCCGGTTATGTATACGGAGGCCGCCTGAAAACAAGAATGGATACACTGATTGAAGCGGTTTTGAAATTTGAAAACGGCAATTTCGCTTATCGGGTGCCGCCGCTCGGCGATGATGAAATCGGTCTGGCGGCAGATCAGCTCAACGAAATGGCCAAGCGGGTCGAGCTCCAAGTCACATCGCTGCAAAAGCTCTCCAACGAGCGGGCGGAATGGCAGGATCAAATGAAAAAATCGGTCATCACTGAAGAACGCCAGCGGCTGGCGCGCGATCTGCACGATGCCGTCAGCCAGCAGCTCTTTGCCATTTCTATGATGACATCCGCCGTCTTAGAGCAGGTGAAAGATGCGGATGACAAAATCGTCAAACGGATTCGCATGGTTGAACATATGGCGGGGGAAGCGCAAAACGAGATGAGAGCGCTGCTATTGCATCTGCGGCCCGTCACTTTAGAAGGAAAAGGCTTAAAAGAAGGGCTGATTGAGCTGTTAAAAGAGTTCAAAGCGAAGCAGCCGCTGGATATTGAGTGGGACATCAGCGATACGGGTGTGTCAAAAGGCGTTGAAGACCATCTGTTCCGCATCGTGCAGGAGGCGCTTTCCAACGTTTTCAGACATTCAAAGGCGACCAAGGTCACCGTCAGACTCGGCGCGAAACATCAAAAGCTGCAGCTTAAAGTCATTGATAACGGGGCGGGTTTTACGATGGATCAAGTGAAAGCATCCTCATACGGCCTGCATTCCATCAAGGAAAGAGCGAGTGAAATCGGCGGCATAGCGGAAATTATCTCCGTAAAGGGAAAAGGCACGCAGATCGACGTGAAAGTCCCGATTTATCAGAAAACAAAAGGAGAGAACGACAGTGATTCGAGTGTTACTGATTGATGATCATGAGATGGTCAGGATGGGTCTGGCCGCATTTTTAGAAGCACAGCCGGACATTGAAGTCGCCGGTGAAGCATCAGACGGGCAGCAGGGCGTCGATCTGGCCGCAGAGCTTTTGCCGGATGTGATTTTAATGGACCTTGTCATGGACGGCATGGACGGCATCGAAGCGACAAAACAGATCTGCGCGAAACTCAATGACCCGAAAATCATCGTGCTGACGAGCTTTATTGATGACGACAAAGTGTATCCGGTGATCGAAGCGGGAGCGCTCAGCTATTTGCTGAAAACGTCCAAGGCGGCAGAAATAGCCGAAGCCATCAGAGCGGCTGCCAAGGGTGAACCGAAGCTTGAATCGAAAGTGGCGGGAAAAGTGCTGTCAAGGCTGCGCCATTCAGAGAATCAGCTTCCGCATGAAACGCTGACGAAAAGAGAACTGGAAATCCTCTGTCTCGTCGCGGAAGGCAAGACGAATAAAGAGATTGGTGAAGAGCTCTTCATTACGATTAAAACGGTGAAAACCCACATTACGAATATATTGTCAAAGCTTGATGTCAGTGACCGCACGCAGGCAGCCGTATATGCCCACCGCAATCATCTCGTGACATAAGAAAAGGAGAGCGGCGCCGGCACACTCTCCCGAGGGACGGGGTCATTGGGACATTCCCTTTGTTCCGAAATCCCTGATGGCGACTTTGACTTTATATTCGATATCCGATTCACTGAAATGATGATCCCAGTCAGAGGATATCTTTTTCCATTTATCGGGATAATGTATCCGGACTTGATCGCCTAACCCGGTAATATCCACTTTCAACTCATGCTGCATGTAATCAATGAATGCCATGACATCTGAATGAATGCTGCGTTTTACCGCGTTTTTGATTTCATTTATATAGGACTCCTTGAAAGAATCTTCTTTCGGATTCCAATCCTCAGACAGACGGCCTTCAACAAACCGGGTGACGATAAACTTGAATTTTCCATTTTTATATTGTGTTTTTACATCATATTTGCTGGAAAATACCTCGAAGGATAAATAATAATTGTCATGCTTTGCAAACGTGACGCCTCCCTTTACCGTGCCTGTGAACAGGTTCATATTCTGGACTTGTAAAGGCGTTAAATTCGCATACCAGAATTTATTTTTAATAATGGTAGCGCCCCAGATTTCCAGTCTGCTGCCCACTTTGCGCACTTGAGGAAGGGCAAAGGTCTCGCCTTTGGCGATTTTCTCTGATATTTCCCCCAATGTCACGGGCTCCATCATCCGGATGGTGACCGCATTGTTCTCCGTTAAGTCATAGATCGTATTTGACGCAGGCTCTCCCTGGTCACTGATATTGAAAATATCTTTCGTTTTATCCGGCACCGTCATCACATTGCAGCTTCTTCTCGTACCGTTGTCCCTGATAAATTGGTTCATCAATGCGTCAAGCGGGATGTGATCCTTTAACAGCGCTTCGGAAAACAGCATGATACGCAAGTGCTGGGAGAAGGCGGGGTGATTTTTTAACGATGCCGTTCGTAATGCTTGATGGACGGTTTCCCCTGGAGTGGAAGTCACCTTTGTCGTGTCACCTGACGATGACTGCTGGGCACTTGCTTTTTGCGGAACCAGAATCTGCTGTGTCACTTCCACATTTTCTTCCGCAGGTTTATCGAGCCCGACTCCGATAACGAGGCTCAAGTCTTCTAAATTGCGGCTGTCCCAGCACCCGGCCAAAAGCAATGTGCAAAATATGATTACGATGTATTTCTTCATTGCGCTTTTTTCACCTTCCTTTTCACAGCGACGACTGCAAATATCAGTAAAGGCAGCAAAAAGAAAACCAAGAAGATATAGCCGAGAATATCACTGAACAGCATCAGCTTGTTCGCATCCTTTGGCATCAATGACCCCAAGAATGTCGCAATCCCGACGAAGATGACGCCCTTTTTCTGCTTCAGCCCGAAAATTTTATGAAGGCCTGATGTCGCGAAATATCCGTATGATACATAGGTGGCGAAAAATTGGATAATCCAGACAACAAGCAAAAAGGACTCGAACCTTTCAATAAAAAGCCCTTTGATTTCAAATGATTGAAAGAGCGCGATCGTAGGCCAAATCATTGTTTTGACATCCTGGGTGGTTAAGGCGCCGACGACGAGCACGTAGGTAATAATGTATAAAATAATCGGGATGCCAAAGCCCATGGCCGACATGCCGAACGTGTGCTTTTTATTTTTGAGGTACTCGGGGAGAAACAGCATAATCTCAATCCCCAAAAAGGAAACAGAAACGACGGTCAAGGAGGCCATAACGGGAGAAAACCCCTGTCCGAGCACCGGCCGCAGGTTGTCGATATCAAATATTTTAAAGCTGAAGGAAAACACCACCAGCAAAATAATAATCGTAATCGTTAAATAGAAAGGAAAGAGCCTGCCGATATCGCTCATGCCGCCGATAATTAAATAAACGGAACAGGCAATAAAGATAAACAGCGTGACCGGCACGGGCGTTCTTTCCAATAAAAAGAACTTGACCATTTCCGCCATCGCCCGGGCTTCGAAGCTGGCGACTCCTATAAAATAGAGACAGATCATCAGATTGACGATATTTCCCGCCCATTTGCCGAGTCCTTCATTCATATAATCAAATAATGATCCGTACTGATGCTTTTTCATAATGAGCGTATTGAGATAAATCAAAAAGATAAAGATGACGCCTTCCAGACATAACGCGATCCAGCCGTCCGGCGAATTTGCCCTGGATGACAGCGCCCGCGGCATGGTGAGAAGCCCCGCGCCGAGCATCGTGTTTGCAATCAATGCTGTCCCTTGATAGCTTGTAAGCTTATTGTGAGTTGTTTTCTGGCTCATTTATGTTTTTCGCCTCTTTTGGTTGATTTTTAATAGGGAGACGGAGAATAGAGTCGTTTGCGTTTTTTAAGCTGAAAAATCCATTCGGCGAGAAATACGGAGAACCGAAGCTTCGCTGTCTCGATAAATGAGTGTAGATCGCCAGCATAAATAAAATCATGCCGTACAGCCCGAAAGCTGCCGCGGTAAACATCGAAATGAAACGGAGCACACGGAACGACAGACCCATCCCGTACTGCGGCACCGTAAATGAAGCGAGCGCGACAATGCTGACCACGATGACCATGATGGAGCTGACAATATTCGCTTCAACGGCCGCCTGGCCGATGACGACTCCGCCCACCAATCCGATCGTCTGGCCGAGCGGGCTGGGAAGCCTCAAGCCCGCTTCCCTCAGCAGCTCGATCGTAATTTCCATCACCATCGCTTCAATAATAGGCGGGAAGGGAACGTTTTCTCTGTTCGCCGCGATGGTGACTGCAAGCGACGTCGGCAGCAGCCCTTGGTGAAACGAAACGAGGGCGATATAAATGGACGAAAAAAACAGCGTAATAAAAATAGACGTAAACCTGAGCGCCCGGATGAGCGAGGCGGAAATCCACCGTTCATAATAATCATCGGGAGACTGCATTAAAATTCCTAAAGAAGCCGGAACCACCAGCGCAAACGGCGAGTTGTCGACAAGGATGGCGACGCGGCCGTTGAACAAGGCGGAAGAGACTTTATCAGGCCGTTCCGTATTTTGTATTTGCGGAAAGGGCGAATACTTATTATCCTCAATAAGCTCCTCAAGCGTTCCGGAATCCTGGATGTCGTCCATCTTCACTTCGCTGAGGCGCTTTACAACATCGCTGACGACAGACGGGTCCGCCTTATCATCTATGTACATGACCGTGGCGTATTTTAACTTGTTTTCTCCGATCGGAACCTTTTTCGTTTTCAGCTTCGGATGGTTCGTGCGCTGCCTGATCATGGCGATGTTTGTATCAGAATCTTCTATGAAGGCGATTTTCGGACCTCTTACGACCTTTTCGGATGTGGGTTCATTCACGCTTCTTTTTTCTCTTTTTCCCGTGGACAAAATGTATACGCTGTCAAGTCCGTTAATAAACACGGCGCATTTTCCCCGCAGAATGGAGATGACGGCTTCCTTCGACGTAAAGACGGGACGGGCGTCGATCTTATCAAGACGTTTCGTCACCGTATCCAGCGTCAGAGTGTCTTCCTCACGAAGCAGCGTTTCAATCGCTTCTTTTATTTTGTCTTCGTCGTTCATTTCACTCAGATACATATAATAAAAAACAAGCCCGTTCGGAAGCATCTTTTTATTTTGAACCAGGTCATCATTCTGCTCTACGTGGGGAAGCACCAGTGCCAGATTAACGTGTATGTATTCCTTGAATTCCGATTGCGCCATGGACAGTCACCCGCCTTCCAATCCTTAATTGAGGTTATCTTTTCCTGTTAAAAAAATGATATACTATGATAAAGTATTTAATGGTACAAGTTTTTTTATGAAAGCGGAGGAGAGATGTGGCACAAGTCAGACTGGCAGGGAATGCCGAAGAAATTGAACAGCTCATCAAATCATTTGAAGCGCATTACGAAGTGGCTTACACGTCGAAAGAATACCGTAAAACAAATCCGAAGTATAAATACTCTAAGGATTCGCGCGTCTATCTTGAGCTGAAATTAAAAACGGCCAAGGCCGAAAAATAAAAAGGGTTTCATCTGTTACTGGCGAATAATACTCAGGGTGAAGCAACTGTTATGGAGGGATACATAAATGGACTACAGAATTGAAAAAGACACCATGGGAGAAGTTAAAGTTCCGGCAGATAAATTTTGGGGCGCTCAGACACAGCGCAGCAAGGAGAACTTCAAAATCGGTTCAGAAAAAATGCCTCAGCGTGTTGTGAAGGCGTTTGCAATATTGAAAAGAAGCACAGCGATCGCCAACGAACGCCTCGGCAACTTAGAGTCTGAAAAAGCACAAGCGATTGCCGCTGTATGTGACGATGTTTTAAACGGCAAATACGACGATAACTTTCCGCTCGTTGTCTGGCAGACGGGAAGCGGCACGCAAAGCAACATGAACATGAATGAAGTGGTGGCCAACCGCGCGACTGCTTTATTGAAAGAAAAAAATTCCGAGCTGAAGATTCATCCGAATGATGACGTCAACCGCAGCCAAAGCTCAAATGATACATTCCCGACGGCGATGCACGTTGCGGCGGTTCTTGCCGTATATGAGCAGCTCGTTCCGGCGCTTGATCAGCTGCGCGCGACGCTTGATGAAAAAGCGAAAGCTTATCAGGATATTGTGAAAATCGGACGCACGCATTTGCAGGACGCCACTCCGCTGACGCTCGGACAGGAAATCAGCGGCTGGGTATACATGCTTGACCGTTCGAAAGAAATGATTCTTGAGTCAACGGAAAAAATCCGCGCGCTTGCCATCGGAGGCACGGCAGTCGGCACGGGAATCAACGCCCATCCGCAGTTCGGTGAATACGTCGCGGAAGAAATCACAAAAGTAACGGGGCAGACATTCAAAAGTTCGCCTAACAAATTCCACGCGCTCACAAGCCATGATGAAATCACTCACGTTCACGGCGCGTTAAAAGCATTGGCTGCCGACCTGATGAAGATTGCCAACGATGTCAGATGGCTGGCTAGCGGCCCGCGCTGCGGAATCGGCGAAATCGTCATTCCTGAAAATGAGCCGGGAAGCTCTATCATGCCGGGCAAAGTCAACCCGACGCAAAGTGAGGCGCTGACAATGATCGCCGCGCAAGTGATGGGAAATGACGCGACAATCGGATTTGCGGCCAGCCAAGGAAACTTCGAGCTGAATGTCTTCAAACCGGTTATTATTTATAACTTCCTGCAGACCGTGCAGCTGCTCAGTGACGGAATGAATTCCTTCCATGACAAATGCGCTGTCGGTATTGAGCCGAACCAAGAGACGATTCAGGAAAATCTCTCTAACTCATTAATGCTTGTTACGGCGCTTAACCCGCACATCGGTTATGAAAACGCCGCGAAAATCGCCAAGCTTGCCCACAAAGAAGGCCTGACACTGAAAGAAGCGGCATTACAGCTGAACCTTCTGACAGAAGAACAATTTAATGAAATGGTGCGTCCGGAAGATATGGTGCACCCGAAAGCATAAAAAGAAAGAACGGCTGCAGTCATTGCGGCCGTTCTTCTAAATAAACTGCTGTTTCAGTAAAAATCTGAGCTGTTCTGCATCTTCAGCCAGCAGATCGGATTCCTTCAAATTCAAAATCATTCCTTTGATGATTGCCGGTTTCGGTGACTTTTTCTTCATTTCCGCTTCCAGAATATCCAAGCTCTCGGTGAATTCAGATGCTTGCGCCTTGTCCATCGTGCCGATGCGCGTGCGGAGGGTCTGCAAGATCGATTGACTTAAAGGATCGGGCTGCCCGTTATGAAGGGGCCCAAACAGTGAGCTTGCCTCATCAAGAGAAATAAACGCTTCATCATGTCTGTCCGCCATTCCGTTTACGATGTCATCAATTCTGTGAATCACGGTATTTGCCAGAAGCGAAGGCTGTACGGACCGGCCGGTCAGAATCAGATACTCAAGATACATCTGACTGATTCCT
This sequence comes from Bacillus sp. MT(2024), assembly GCF_036362845.1. Taxonomy (NCBI): domain Bacteria; kingdom Bacillati; phylum Bacillota; class Bacilli; order Caryophanales; family Bacillaceae; genus Bacillus; species Bacillus sp. MT(2024). The sequence goes on along the minus strand of NZ_CP143632.1, from coordinate 3,204,639 downwards.
TCTATTAAAAAACAAAGCTCGGCTGTGTATGGTTCAGCTTTTTCTCCGTAAATAGCAAGAAGACTGTCGATATGAAACTGCAGGATCGACCGGCGGATTCTCTTTCCGCACTGCGCCGCTTCTTCGGTATAAGGAAGTGAACCGTCTTTCATCTGCATGGTAATAAAATCCTGATGGGCGAGAATCGATTCGTAAAACACCGCAAGCTGTTTTTGGTAAGCGGCTCTCGGACTGTCACCCTCCGTTTGGATCGTCGTGATTCGGGTAAACGTTTTATCATAGTAGTAATTCAGCATGGATAGGAGCAGTGCTTCTTTGGAAGGAAAGTAAAGATAAAAGGCGCCTTTTGAGATTTTGCATTCATCGGCGATTTCCTGAACCGATGTGGATTTGTACCCTTTTCGGGCAAACAGTTTGATTGCTGCTTCAATGATCAGCTTTTCTTTTTCCTTCAATGGTTCCACCCTTTCGGAGCCAGGAGGCTGGCTTGTGCTTCTCATGTATGACTATATGGTCATATTGATATTCCGTAAATTTAACCTGATTGTAACTTGTTTTTTTGTTTTGTTTTATTTATATTATAAAGTGAGCTGACCGAATGGTCAAAGTTCTGGCGAAAGGGTGAATCTGAAAATGAAAGAATTAGATGAAATGATCAGCCGCTTGCGAAACAGAGGAATTAAAGTCGAAAAGGTGAAATATCCGAAAAAGACAATTTGTGAAAAGAAATGGGTTCATCAATGCCAAAAACCGCTGAAAGCAAACTACAGAGATTTTAACGGCTATTCCTTCACATAAAAAAAGACTGCAATGAAACACTACAGTCTACTTTGGTATGATAATTCGGTAGATTACACCCGATTGGTCATTTTCAATTGAAATTGATGCTTTATGCAGGGTTATAATCCGTTTTACGATGCTGAGTCCTATGCCGAACTCGCCTTTCTTCCCTTTATTAAAAGGCTCGTACAAGCTGGATAGCATCTCATCCTCAATCGGAGGCCCGTCATTTTTAACCGTCATGACAATCTGCTGCTGATTTTGGCTGATCCGAATGTGAATCGCCGTTTCTGCATAGCGGATTTGATTTTCGAGAATGTTTTCAAGAAGTTTGCTCCATTGTTCCGGATCACCGGGCATCATTAACGCATCTTCTGTATCAACGCTCCACGATAATTCCTTCCGGGCCCATTTGAGCCGTTCAATGACTTCTTCCGTGACCTTCACAATGTCAAATGTCTCATGGTGCACCCGCTGCTTCATTAAATAATCAAGCTTCGTTAAATATAATAAATCCTTAATTTTCTTCTCAAGTTTTTCTGCTTCGCCTTCAATGACATCAATTGTGGTTTCCAGATCCCCCTTAGGAAAAATCCCGTCCTTTATTGATTGAGTATAGCCCCTTATCACCATGACAGGCGTTTTTAAATCATGAGAGATATTTTGCAGGAGCGTTCTTTCCGTTTCATCTTTTTGCACCAGCTTGCTCCGCATGTCTTCAATGGTATGGCCTAATTTTCCGATTTCGTCTTTTCTGTCGACGATGACCGGATCATCCCAGTCCTGTTCGGAAATCCGTTTGACATGCTTCTCTAAGGAAACGAGCGGGCGCGAGAGATATTTGGCAAGCCAAATCGCCGGAATCCAGCTTAACAAAATCACGCCGGCAATGATAAAGAGAAGCTGCTTGAACAGGGTGAATGCCAGATCATCACGATAAGAATCAAGGGCGTAAGACAGCATCATCGCATCCTGACCGTTAATGGTGAGGCCTTTTTTAATGACGAAAAATACTTTTTCACCGCTGATGTCCGCGCTGTATCGTTTCGTGACGCTGTGCTGGCGGCCCGCGAGCTTGTACACCTTATGGATAAAGGAAGAAGAAAAGTAGTTCAAGTCTTTGTCACTGGCCGATTCCTCCCGTTCCGGCAGAAGAACGTGCTGAACGGATCGGAAAGTCGTCGGAGCGGTCGCATCCTCGCTGTAATATCCCCGCTCGATCGATCCGGGCAGCCGGTACTCCGTCAGTACATGCTGTTCATTTTCAATGGTCGTATACGTTTCATCCGTGAAAAAATGACGCAGCGTATTTGAGAACAGCACGAGAAGCAGAATCGAAATGGCTAAGAGGATGCCTGAGATGACCACCCATATTTGAAAAGCAAGCGGCTTATTTTTCATGACGTCATCATCCTGTAGCCGAATCCGTAAATGGTCTCAACCTTTAACCCGGGCATTTTTTTTCTCAGCCTCCGCACAAGGTCATCGACCACCCGGTCAGTGCCGAAATAATCATGGCCCCATATTTTCAGCAGGATATCTTCTCTGGAAAAGGGGTGTCCTTTATGGTGAAGAAATAAAAGCAGCAGATCAAATTCCTTAGACGTCAAATTGACCAGGCTGCCGGTTTCATCATAAACCTCACGGGCATCTTCGATCACATTGTAGGAAGAAACGGTGATGCCGGTTTTCTTTGCGGCGGGCTGTTCTTTATACACGAGCTCGAGCAGTTTCTGGACCCGTATAATAAGCTCTCTCGGCAAAAAAGGCTTGGCGATATAATCATTGCTTCCAAGCTCTAACCCGAGGACTCTGTCAATATCGGCATCCCGCGCGGAAATGAAAATGACCGGCACATCGGGATCTTTTTCTTTTATTTCTTTTATCAATGTATAGCCGTCCGTATCGGGAAGCATGATGTCAAGAATCCACAAGTGGGGAGACGGCTGCATCTGCTTTCTGGCATCTTCGCCTTTTGTGAAAGATGTAATGTTCCAGCCTTCATTCTCTAAATATTTTGTGAGCAGTTCATTCAGGTTATCCTCATCTTCAACTAGATAAATGGTGTATGACAAGGCATTTCACATCCTTTCAACGTCATTATACTAGTTTTAACATACTCAAGCCGCATTTTCATAATTTCACATATTCTTTTCATTTTTATCCCACAATGTTTGTTTATGATGTGTATAAGGGAAGAAAGGAAGAAAAAAAGCGGGGAAGATAACATGTTCAAACACATTTTGTTTTGGAGCTTTGCTTTTCTCCTTATTATTGGGACAATAGAACTTGTACATGCGATGAATATGTAATCGATAGAATGAAAACATGCTGAAGGAGTGTGCGCGAATATGAACGATCATCGAGATGACGGCAGAAGCCGCGATCAGTCAGATCTTTCACATACGGAACAAAACAGAAATGAACAGCAGCAGATCAGCCATCAGGAGCCCGAGCTGCTTGAAGGGACCGTCTCGAAAGAACCGGAAAACGAGACGGCTGCCGGTACGGAATTTGAAAAAACGGCTGCCGTGAAAAAAGAAAAAAAACGGAGAGCCGCTTGGCTGAGCCCGATTTTAGGCGGCATTATCGGCGGAGGCCTCGTGCTTGGCATTGTGCCGAACCTGCCGGGTGAGCAGCATAAGACAGAAGCCGTTTCTGATACGAAACAAGTTCAGTCTTCGAATTTTACGTCAACGCCGTTGAAAAATACCTCAAGCGTAGCGGATATGGTAGAAGAGTTGGAGCCTGCGATTGTCGGAGTGTCCAACTACCAAGCTTCGCAAGGCAGCCAGTTCGGACTTGACGGCGGTTCAAGCTCTGAAACGGAAAGTGGCACGGGGTCAGGCGTCATCTTCAAAAAAGACGGCGAAAAAGCGTACATCATTACAAACAATCATGTCGTAGAAGGGGCGAACAAACTGTCGGTCACTCTTTACAATGGGAAAACCGAAACGGCAAAGCTTGTCGGAAAGGATGCCATCAGTGACTTGGCTGTATTGGAAATCAGCTCGTCCAATGTCAAAAAAGCCGCTAGCTTCGGGGATTCCTCCAAGCTCCGCATTGCCGATAAAGTGATTGCCATCGGCAACCCGCTCGGCCAGCAGTTTTCCGGCACCGTCACACAAGGTGTCATCAGCGGGCTGAACAGAACGGTGGACGCCGATACATCCCAAGGCACGGTGGAAATGAACGTGATTCAGACGGATGCGGCGATTAACCCCGGAAACAGCGGCGGCCCGTTAATCAACTCAAGCGGCCAGGTCATCGGGATCAACAGCATGAAAGTCAGTGAAAACGGCGTGGAGTCACTGGGCTTTGCCATTCCGAGCAATGATGTAGAACCGATAGTCGACCAGCTGCTTGCAAAAGGAAAAGTGGAGCGCCCATTTTTAGGTGTGCAGATGATTGACATGGCGCAAGTGCCGGAAACCTATCAGGAAAACACGCTCGGACTGTTCGGCGACCAGCTGTCTAAGGGTGTTTATGTAAAAGAAGTGCAATCCGGCTCACCGGCTGCGAAAGCGGGCATCAAATCAAATGACGTCATTGTACAATTGAACGGCAAAGATGTCGACAGCAGCGCCGATATCAGACAGATCTTATATAACCAGTTGAAAATCGGCGATAAAACGACTGTTCAAGTGCTCAGAAGCGGAAGCAAAAAGACGCTGAACGTCACATTAACGAAACAAACTGAAAGCGCAAGCTGAACGCATAAAAAAAGCTGAACCTTCAACTGAGGTTCAGCTTTTTTCGTCATTCTCCCAAGTAGGCTGACAGCATCCACACATGCTTGTCCGCTTCTTCAACTAATCCGACAAACAGGTCGGCAGTTGACGGGTCATTTTGTTCCTCGGCGATGCCGATGACAAATTTTGATTCGCGGCTGATTTGTTTATAGTCTTGAACCAGTGATTCCACCATTTCAGACGCCGTTTTTTCCTGACCTTCATCCGTAATGGAAGCTTGTTCAAGGTAAGTGTGCAAAGTCGCCGCAGGCTGTCCGCCGATGGCCAGAAGGCGCTCTGCGATGGCGTCCGCCGTTTCCGCCGCTTCGTTATACAGTTCTTCAAATTTTTCATGAAGCGTAAAGAAGTGAGGGCCTTTTACATACCAATGGAAGCGGTGCAGCTTAGAGTAAAGGATAAACCAGTTTGATAATTGTGTGTTCATTGATTTCTCAACAAGAGTTTCAGTTTTTTTCGCGTTTTGTGTATTCATATTCATCGTCCTCCCTGTGATCTGTTAATTTAATTATATCACGTATCAAATAAAAATCAATACTAAATTATAATTATTATAATTTAGTTTAAGTGAACAGCTTTTTCTTTATAATCGATTCCCAAGCGGACCACGGAAAGAGTGAGCGGAAAGCCAATGTCAGCTTAACGCCTCTGCCGATCGGATACCGCAGTTTCTTCAGCCGTTTCCTTTGTGCCAATTGATAAATCAGTTCCGCTACGTCATCAGGATCGCCGCTTTTGGATGCGTTGGCTTTGAAGTAAGCTTCAAGGGGCTGATAAAAGCGATAATAAGGCGAGTCTTTGCCGGGCGCCGTAATATGGCTGGAGAGAGACGTCTCCCAAATAGACGTTTTATAGGAGCCCGGTTCTATTAAAGCGGCATCAATTCCTAAAGGCAGAAGCTCGAGGCGCAGACACTCTGTAAACCCTTCAACCGCGAATTTGGAAGAGACATACGGAGATAGAGCCGGGAAACCGGTCAGTCCGCTGATACTGCTGATATTGAAGATTTTCGCCCCGCCATGTTTCCGCATATAAGGCAGCACGGTTTTTGTGACATGAATCAGACCGAATACATTTGTTTCATACTGCTGTCTGTAATGTTCCATCAGCACATCTTCAATAAACCCTCCGTACGCAGTGCCGGCGTTATTGACAAGCAGGTCAATCGGTCCGAAACCGCTGATGGTGTTCCCGAAGTCAGACACCGACTGCTCATTTGTCACATCTAAAGAAACGACCGTAATATGTTCGGATGCACCCGCTTGAGCGGCGGCCTCTTTCAGTATTACAGCTTTCTCAGGCTGTCTGGCTGTTGCGATGACGTGATAAGACCGGGTGAGCTTCAGCGCTGTCAGCATCCCGAATCCGCTCGTTGCGCCGGTTACAATGGCAACTTTTCTGTTCATCTTATAATCCTCCCCGTTTGTTCTTATCTCATAGTGTATAACATCTCGCGGAAAGAAGGAGAAATCGTTCGGAAATATGTCAGAATTGTTTTATAATGGAGTCAGCTTCGGGTAGAAAGGGGTAAAGAAAAGATGGCATTAGAGGGATTGAAGGAAACATGGGATTTAAACTCTATTTTTGAGGGCGGGAGCCGGTCGGAAGAGTTTCAGCAATACATACAAGAGCTCAAAAAGCATCTAAGCGCTTTTCAACATGCGGTTGAAGCATTTACAGTTCCGACGCACGCGGATGAAAGCCGGGAGCTGATCAATCTGATTGATAGGTTTGAACGGTCAGCGATCATGATCAGGCAGGCGGGAGCGTTCGTCGGCTGTCTTCAGGCTCAGAACACTCATGATCAGAAAGCGAATGAATGGAGAGCGCGGATCAATCAGCTGAGCAGTGATTTTAAATCCGCTCTGGTCACCCTTGACGATACACTTGCCCGGATTGACGAGCGGGTCTGGGAGGAGCTCCTGCAAAAACCGGAACTTCAGGATCTCACATATGTCTTAAATGAGAGAAGAGACCGGGTCAGAGAGAAGCTCAGCGCTTCAGAAGAAAGGCTGATTGAAGGCCTGGCCGTTGACGGCTACCATGCATGGGGCGACCTGTATAATGCGGCTGTCGGCAGAATGAAGATTCCGTTTGAGGATAAAGAGCTGTCGGTCGGCCAAGCGGAAAATATGATGGCGCACCCGGATCGCCGCATCAGACGTCAAGTGTTCAAAGAGCTTAATGAAGCCTGGAAAGGAGAAGAGGAGCTTTTCAGCAGCACGCTGAACCATCTGGCCGGCTTCCGCACGGAAATCTATAAAGCGCGGGGCTGGAAAAGCGCTTTGGAAGAGCCGCTTGCGATCAATCGGATGAAAAAAGAAACGCTGGATGTCATGTGGCAGGTCATTACCGATCATAAAAAGCCTTTTGCCGAATACCTGAATCGAAAGGCGTCTCTTTTAGGGCTTGAGCGCCTGAATTGGTATGATGTGAATGCGCCGATCGGCGAGGCGCCGAAAAAATACACATATGATGAAGCGGCTAATCTGATCGTCAGCCAATTTTCGACGTTTGGCAAAAAGCTGTCCGCATTCACGGAAAAAGCGTTCCGCGATCGGTGGATAGAAGCGGAAGACCGCAGCGGCAAACGGGTCGGCGGTTTCTGCACCAGCTTTCCCGACAGCGGAGAATCCCGGATTTTTATGACGTTTTCCGGAAGCGCTTCGAATGTATCGACGCTGGCGCATGAGCTCGGTCACGCGTTCCATCAGGAGGCCATGCTCCAAGTGCGGCAGCTGAACAGAGCCTACGCCATGAATGTGGCTGAAACAGCCTCGACCTTTGCGGAAATGATCGTCGCCGACGCCGCTTTGAAACAAGCGGAGACAAAGGATGAAAAGCTGTTCTTGCTTGAAGATAAAATTCAAAGAAGCGTAGCCATGTTTATGAATATTCATGCGAGATTTTTATTTGAAACGCGTTTTTATGAAGAGCGGAAGCAGGGCGTCGTTCCGGCTGATAAATTGAATGAATTGATGGAAGCGGCGCAGAAAGAAGCATTTTGCGATTCATTAGGGGAATACCACCCTCATTTCTGGGCGTCAAAACTGCATTTTCATATTACGGGAGTGCCGTTCTACAATTTTCCGTACACGTTCGGTTATTTATTTTCGCTTGGAATATACGCAAGAGCTCTTCGGGAAAAAGCGGATTTTGAAGAAAAATATATCGCGCTTTTGTGTGACACGGCTTCGATGACCGTTGAGGATTTGGCGATGAAGCACCTTGGAGCGGATCTCACGGAACGGTCGTTTTGGGAAGACGCGGTCCGCCTTGCCGTACAGGATGTGCAGGAATTTTTAGAGCTGACTGAATGATAATCTGGAGATGAACCGGCCGGAGCTGTTACCGCTCCGGTTCTTTTTTGTTCCGTGAATGACTGCCGCCTCCCTTGGAAATACCTAAAAACGATCGGAATGGAATGGGAGTGAATCGCATGAAATGGATCAGAACGGCGGGCGTTTTATGTCTTACGCTGATGCTGATTGCCGGCTGCCGATTGAATGAAGAAAAACGGGAAGCGGAACAAGACAGCACACCCGTGTCATCCGCGAAGCCGGTTCCTTACAGCAGCTTTTCCCTTCGCGTCAGCTACGGAGCCGGAGAGCATAACCGCTATGAAGGTTTGTATGAAAGAAAAAGCGGTCATGAAAAGGCGGACATCCGGGACAAGCTCTCAGGGGTTCACAGAGAGGGCGAGGAAGCGCTTGATGAAATGAAGATGATCCTCGGAGAACTTGCCGTAAACGGCCGGATGCAGGAAAGCGAGGTCGTCCGGCAGGTGCTCTCGGCTTTTAATTTAGACAGCCGCTATGACCATTTTTATCTGAAACTGAAAAAGAACGACGGAGAAATGACGGAAATAAAAAAATAACCGCCGTCCGCTGCTTTTTTGCCCAAAACTAATTGATAATGATATTCAGAGTCATTAATTTCTGTTACAATATAATCATGATCTCACGTTGAATGTTTAGGCAATTTGTTTATATACATAGTGTTGGGAAACTCAAAAAAGGAGCGGTTAGCGGTATGAGTGCAATTTCTACAGAGACGCTGAGCTTAGGGTACGGAGAGACTGTTATCATTGACGAATTGGATGTCGCGATTCCAAAAGGCGAAATCACTGTATTGATCGGAAGCAACGGCTGCGGAAAATCGACGCTTTTACGTTCATTGGCCCGGCTGATGAAACCGAGGGGCGGTTCTGTGCTGTTAGAAGGAAAAGCCATCGCTAAGCTTCCGACGAAGGAAGTGGCAAGAGAGCTCGCTATTTTGCCGCAGAGTCCGTCAGCTCCCGAAGGCCTGACGGTGCATCAGCTTGTGAAGCAGGGAAGATACCCTTATCAAAGCTGGCTGAAGCAATGGTCCAAAGAGGACGAAGACGCAGTCACAAAAGCGCTAAAAGCGACGAAGCTTGAGGAAATGGCCGACCGTCCTGTGGATTCCTTGTCAGGCGGACAGCGCCAGCGTGCATGGATTGCGATGACACTCGCTCAGGATACGGATATCATTCTGCTTGACGAGCCGACAACTTATCTCGACATGACGCATCAAATTGAAATTCTTGATTTGCTGTTTGAATTAAATGAAAAAGAAAAACGCACAATCGTCATGGTGCTGCACGACCTCAATCTGGCATGCCGTTATGCCCATTATCTGGTCGCCATTAAGGATAAACAGATTTACGCAGAGGGCCGTCCCGAAGAAGTCATCACTTGCGAGCTTGTACAGCAGGTCTTTGCGATGAACTGCCAGGTAACGCAAGATCCGCTGTTCGGCACGCCGCTTTGCATTCCGCACGGACGCGGCAGATGTATCGTGCAGGAAGCGGCCCTCACCGCCCGATTGTCATAATCATGAAAAAGGGAAGGAAACGGTATGGAAGAGAAACTGCAGCAGCAGCTGGACGGCCTGCTTGAGAAATACACGGAACTATTGCTTGGCGAAACAAACCCGGATGTAAAGGAAGAAGTCAGGCAGTGGATTTTGTATACACATATCGCAAAAAGCATGCCGCCGCTCGTCAAACATTGGAATCAATCCTACCCGGACGCCAAAGAGGGCATCAAAGCTGCGATACAGCACATTAAACAGCTCAATGAAGCTCACAGAAAAAAACAATAAAAAGCTTTCGGCATCAAAGAGAGGTGCCGGAAGCTTTTTTTGCTGAAAAGGAATCAATAAAGGCGCCGTTCAATTCATAACGAAGAACTTTAATGTAACTAACACACCCGTTTGTTTACTTGCTGAACCAAGAAAAAAGGACCGCCGCAGCAATCCCTTACTCTTTCCTATATATCACATTTCCTTTCGGATACGTAATAACTCTTCAAATGCTTTTATATTTGTATCAAAATTGGGCACTGTTTGAGATTCCTCGGCACATTTGACTTGTGCTACAACCAAATCATTAAAAGGTGTTGAAATTCCAGTACCTTCTGCCATTTTGGGAATAACTCCATTAATATAATCAATTTCAGTTTTACGTTTTTTCTCAAGATCCTGAAGCATACTTGCTCTTAAAAGCCTGGATGGTTCCATGGCTGCCCTAAATGTTTGGATCCGTTCAGGAATCTCATTTTCACTTTTTAATTCCAAAGATTCTAAATCAAGGCCGCCCATTTTCGCAAATTTGACACCATTGGCGTGTCCAACCTTAATCGTCTCATCTGCGATATGAACTGCGCTGACAATGCCGATTTCATGGTCAAGAATATCACCGTATTCTCCGTTTAATGCTGCCGATAAACCACTGAATGCATTATTGATAAGTAATTTTGACCACTTCGTTCCAACTAAATTATCGGAAATATGTGTTCCGCCGATAAGGTCTAAAACCGATTTAATACGCTGGATTCTTTCTGTTGTTTCACCATTTAATTCTCCAATTTGAAAAGCGTACTCTTTAAATTGAGTATACTCAGTTGTAAGTCTGGATACGCCTGGTTCAATAAACGTAGCACCAAATTCAACAGAACCCGCAATAACACGTTCATCACCAACGATCGAAGCAACTTTCTGTTCAGGTATACCGTTTTGCAAGGAACATACTACACTGTCATCCTTTAAAAAAGGCAGTAACTCTTTAAGAATGGAGTCATTATATAATTGTTTCGTCAGAAGTAATATGAAATCATACTTGCCTGACTTGTTTTCAGGGGTAATGGCTTTTACCTTTGCCTGAAATGCCGTTGTACCAACTACTTTAGCACCTATTTGATTTAAAGTATCTACATGTTCTTTGTATGAATCAATCAATTCGACATCCATTCCGCCAGCAGACAGATATGCTCCAACTATGGTTCCTAAAGAACCTGCTCCTAAAATTGCAATTCTCATTGTAAACGTCTCCTTATTTTTCCTCTAAGTAGTTATAAACCGGCTGTGCTGCATTTAAGGTTAAATCCGTAATAATATGAGATGCTGAAACGACTTCTAATACAGGCAAATCTGCAAGAGGCGCCAGAGCATGTTCAAATAATTGAAGCCGCGCCGGTCCAGACCAGGCACCTTTAACTTCTATATTGGTTATTTGCGTCCGCACCAAATCACAAACCCTTAAATCACCGTTGTAATCAGTAGCCATCTTAACCATAAAATTAGGTCGGCAAATTTCCCTTTTCGCTTTTTCCTTGTCCATTTCGAAATGTTTATATCCCATAGTCGCAGCTGCCACACGAAGACTGCCATAATCTAATGTGCCAACGAGAGTATCAGAGTCTATATACAGCTTAGGGGCACCCAATTTCTTTGGATATGCAGTAAGTTCCCGTCCGCTTGCAATAGCCGGGAAATTGTCTACATACATAGAATGTACATAATCTCCTTCTTCACCATTAAAGCTGACAGGGATGACTTGTCCCGCCTCTGTATAGGCACCAAGTCCGGAAACATCAGGCATCCGCATCACTTCGAATTTCACTAAAGGTTCAGTAATTTCAAGAGGTTCTGGCACTGCCGCACGCAAAGCTTTTTCATCCGTTCGGTAAATAATATTTAAATATTCACGGTTAACAAATTTATAATTTGGGATAGGATAAGCAGGAGCCGTTAGTGGCGTATTTAAATTTTTTGCTATATCTTTCACATCAATTTTCATTGCATGACACCCTTTCCTTTTCTTTAACTATGCTATTATCTTACATCCGCATTTACATTTAATCTAATACATAATAAGTTATATATATATTTATTGAAATAAATGAGGAGGATGCAGACAGATGGAATTGCTGCAGCTAAAATACTTTCAGACAGTTGCCTATACTGAGCATATTTCTAAAGCAGCAGAACAATTAAAGATTGCCCAGCCTTCTTTAAGTCTCACTATAAAAAGACTTGAGAATGAACTGGGAACAGCTTTGTTTGAGAGAAAAGGCAGAAATATTAAGCTGAGTTCATCAGGGAAGATTCTTTTAAAACATGTAAACAGGATTTTTACTGAGATTGAAAATGCACAAACGGAGATTCAATTGGAGGAACATCAAATGTCTGACACCATCAGAATATCTATTTCTAATCCAAGATTCCTTGCAGGACTGATGAGTGAATATATCAACCGCTCCCCTCAATCAAAAATTCTCCAAGCCATCGGAGTTAAAAGCGGGATCCTAACAAGTTTAAAGAAAGGGGACATTGATTTAGGAATAACAGGTCATCCGATTCAAGATGAAGAAATAGAGAGTTGTGTGCTGGTAAATGAAGATATTGTTCTGGCTTTGCCCTCAAACCACCGATTTACGGGTAAAACCGAAATTTCTTTACGTCTTGTCGCCGATGAACCATTTATTACCCTTGCTAATAATGAGGAGTATAGCGGTTTTACAGCCTCGCTTTGTGAAAAAGCCGGTTTCACCTCAAATATTGCATTTGAGGCGGATTCTCATTTACTTGTCGAGATTATAAAGCTGGATCGAGGTGTTGCGTTGCTTCCTATTTCAGTTTGCAGAACATTGGGGCTGAATTTTATAAAAGTGACTGATCACTCTGCTTCATATCCAGTCGGCTTATCTTGGATGAGACATAGGCTGTTGTCTTCTTCGGTAAGAAATTTTCGTGACTTTATTATGTCGTACTATAAAGATAACGATGAAATGTTTAAGGTTTATTAAATAATTTTCACCCCCCGATTTCCAATGAGGCGGAAGACTGGTCATTTGGAAACGGAGAGGCCCAGATGATATAAAAAAATCCCGCGGCATCCGCGGGATTTTTCTTTGTTAAACGGCTTTCGCCTTTTCTTCTTGTTTGCCTGTCTTTTTGTTTGTCAGCTTAATTGATTTAACAAACAGCGTGAGGATCAATCCGGCAGCGATAAAGGCCAGGCCTGTGAAAAACACGCTGTGAAGCGAATCCATCAGTGACGTTTTCAAAACCGGCACGATATGGGAAGAAAATGCGGCCGGAATCTGCTTAATCGATTCCTGACTGAACAAGGATTGAAGCAGCCCTTCAGGATTCTTGTCAATCATACCTTTAAACTGGGCGGCAAAGGCACTTGCCTGTTTCGGGAGTGAATCTAAGTAAGGCACCAGTCTGTCGGTTAAAAGGCTTCCTGATCTGGCATTCATGACAGCGCCGAGCACCGTAATGCCGAACGTTCCCCCGATCATCCGGAAAAATTGGCTTGATGAAGTCACAACGCCCAGCTCTTCTTTTGAAAACGTTTCTTGCAGAGCGAGTGTGAGAAGCGGCATGACAAGCCCCATTCCCAGACCGATCACGGCCATATAGCATGTAGCCGCGAGCTTGCTTGTATCCAGCTGCAAGGTCGTTAATAAGAAGAAGCCGACGGCCATGATCAGCATGCCGATCATGATTTGCGGTTTAATACCGATCTTATAAACCAGCTGGCCTCCGATAATACTTGTGATAATCATAGATACCATCATCGGCGTCATAATTGTGCCGGACGCGGTGGCGCTGACTCCGATAATTCCCTGCATAAAGAAAGGAACGAACGTAACGGCGCCGAACATGCCGATACTCATGAAAAACCCGATCAGATTCAGTACGGTAAACGTTCTGTTTTTAAACAGGTACATCGGCAGAATCGGTTCTTTTGCTTTGATTTCAGCGAAAATGAATCCGACAATCCCGGCAAGCGCAAGCGCAAAGAGACCGAGAATCTGCCAAGAGCCCCATGCGTAATCCTTTCCTCCGAAGCTGAGCGCGAGAAGGAGGCTGACGATTCCGACAATCATTGTGAAAATGCCGGCGATGTCAAAGTTAATCGGCCCAGTCTGTTTTCTGCCTTGAAGTCCTCTTGCGATAAAGATCACGGCTAAGATTCCGACTGGCAGGTTGATATAGAAAACCCATTTCCAATTTAAAGAGTCAACAATCCAGCCCCCGATTTGCGGGCCGATAACGGAAGCAAGGCCGTAAATCGCTCCGAAAAGCCCTTGGAACTTAGCACGCTGTTTCCCTGTGAACAAATCCCCGATGACGATCATGGCCATCGGCATCATGACACCGCCGCCGATTCCCTGAAGTCCGCGGAAAATGATCAATTCCGTCATGTTGCTGGCCATTCCGCACAGGGCGGAAGCTCCCATAAAAATCAATAAACCTGACACATAGACGACGCGGCGCCCCAATAAATCTGCAAGTTTCCCCGCAATCGGAACGATCGTCGTCGAAGTTAAAAGATATGCCGTGGTCAGCCACGTCATCATGCTTAATCCCCCGAGGTCACCCACGATTTTAGGAATCGCCGTTCCTACGATGGTGCCGTCAAGGGCTGAGAAAAACATGGCGATGATTAAGCCCGTTATTAATAATGTGCGTTTTGGATCTTTCTTTTCAATGCTCATGTTTCGGCAGCTCCTCTTTCTATTCGTTTTCTTTTTGATCAGCCGCGTATTTCTCGGCGGCTTCCGCTACTTTGCGGATGATGTTCACGGACTGAATCAGTTCGTCGTCAGTCAGAACGGACAGGTTTCGCGCCAGTATCGCTTTCCGTCCTTCCACAACATCTTCGAATTTTGTTTCGCCTTTTTTGGTGAGGCTGATGTCGATGACGCGTCTGTCCTGCTGGTTATGTTTGCGGACGATAAGTCCTTTTTGTTCGAGGCGGTCGGCCATCAGCGTCACTGCGCTCGGCTTTACCTCCATGCGTTCCGCAATTTCGGAAACTTTGCAGCTCCCGTGTTTTTTCAGGCTGGCTAAAACAAATAATTGGGCAGGCGTCACCTCGTGTTTTGCCATGCTTTCCACCATTTCAGGCTGTATGTTTTGCAGCAGCGTCTGAAGGGATTTCTGAATGTCAGACACATATTGATCCGCGTTTTTCATAACTCCTCCTCATCTTGTTCCTTGAGAAAATAATTAACATTAGTTAAATATAAATAAGGATTAATGATAAGTCAATCTTTTTGTGCAAAAATAAAAAAGGATTGATGCTTGGCGAAAACATCAAATCCTTCTTCGTTTTACTGCTGGTAAGGAGACTGCTGCTGAATGGTCTGCCGGAACTTCTGATACGATTGCTGAAGCTTTTGGGTATCGGCGGCTTCAATGGAATACCAGCCATTTTGAAACATCACATCGTATAATCTTCTTTGCGCTTTTTGTGACTCATCGAAAATCGCCTGAATATCTTGATAAAGAGACTCGTGGCTGAACTCGTGCAGGGCTGTGCAATATGAAGCCGTGATGTATTTTTCCGTCGTCAGCAGCTCATTGACCAAGTCTCTGTCATTCATTTGCGCCGTATTGGGCACGGGCGTTTGCGGATTCGTGATTTTTTGATTTTGCTGTTCCATGTATTGTCCTCCTATTGCATGTAGCCTGTTGTTGTCTGTCCGCCTTGATCGGGGTTCAAGCGGCCTAATATGTGCTGATAATGCTTCTCATGCATCCGGCCGATCTGATCAAGCTCTTGTTTTAACGTCTGATTCTGGCAGTGTTCCGCCATAAAATGCGCTTTTTTCATGGCAAGCAGATTCCAGTTCAGCATGTCCTCAAGATACAAATGGTCTTTCGTTGAGATGACGGCAGGCGGCAAGTTTCCGTGCTGCTCTTGGTTGTTCATATAAACGCCTCCTTCAATTCTGTTCTTTTTAGCTTTCTCTGCGACCGGAAATTCATACACGAATAAAAGAAAAAGGAGGGAGTTCATCCTTGCTGCGGAGCATATGTTTATTTTTGCGGAAGAATGTAAAAAAGCAATCAGGGCGATTGCCGAGAATCAACTGGATTGTGAGCTGTCGCTGAAATTAACATCCATCGGTCTGGATATTTCCGAGGAACTCGCGGAACAGCATGTCAGAGACATATTGACGGAGGCAAAAGAACGCGGCGTGCCTGTAACGATTGATATGGAGGACTATTCAAGATGCGGCCGTACGCTTGAGCTGTATAAGCGGTGCAAGCCGGATTTTCCGATGCTCGGCACCGTCATTCAGGCTTATTTGTACCGGGCAGCTGAAGACATCAGCGGTCTGATGCCATATAAGCCGCGGCTCAGGCTTGTAAAAGGCGCTTATAAAGAATCGGCGGCCGTTGCGTTCCCTGATAAAAAAGCAACCGATCTTCATTTTCAGCAGCTGATTAAGCTGCTGCTTTTGAGCGGCCATGAAACGGCGGTGGCAACACATGATGATGACATCATTTCTTATACGAAAACACTCATCAGCGAGCATCAGATTCCCCGGGAGCAGTTTGAATTCCAAATGCTGTACGGCATCAGAACGGAGCGCCAGAAGGAGCTTGCCGAAGAAGGATACAGGATGAGGGTGTATGTCCCGTACGGCACCGATTGGTACGGGTACTTGATGAGAAGAATTGCCGAGCGCCCGGCAAATGCGGCGTTTGTGCTGAAAGGGATCTTCAAAAAATAACGGCTGCTCCAAAAAGCAGCCGCAGTATGTTATTCCATGTTGTCTTTTTTATATTGCTGATTTTGGCTCGTCCGTTTGCCGCCGCCGTATTTTTGCTTCGGTCCCGCATTTCCTTTCATGCTGGCCGCGCTCACTGCGGCAGAAGACGGATCTTTTCTCCCTCGCACCATTCCCTTCACCTCCGGGTTTAAGTTTCCCGCCCGCGCCATGGAACATGCGGAAGCCGAAAAATTAAAAAAAATTCCATATTTGCTATTGAAGTCATCCTGAAAATCTTTTAAGATGAAAGAAGAAAAGGGTTTCATTTTTTTTGCCGAAAAAATGAATGACTATTCATTCAAAGTTCAAGGGGGATGACTCATGCACAAGTTTATAAAGAAAGCAGCCGTTCTCGGATCAGGCGTCATGGGATCCGGAATTGCCGCGCACTTGGCTAACATCGGAATTCCCGTCCTGCTGCTTGATATTGTGCCAAACGAGCTGACAAAGGATGAGATGAAAAAAGGGCTGACATTAGAAAGCCCGGAGGTCCGCAGCAGACTGAGCCGATCGGCCATGCAAAAGCTGCTGAAGCAAAAACCGGCGCCGCTGACTTCGGCTGCCAATCTCGACTATATAACGGCGGGGAATTTGGAAGATGACGCAGCTCAATTGAAGGATGCTGATTGGATTATTGAAGTCGTCGTCGAAAATCTTGACGTAAAAAAACAGATTTTCTCACTCGTTGATGAATACCGGAAACCGGGAAGCATCGTGTCGAGCAATACGTCCGGTATCTCCGTCACAAAAATGGCGGAAGGCCGATCTGCCGATTTTAAAGCTCATTTCTTAGGAACCCATTTCTTTAATCCGGCCCGCTACTTGAAGCTTCTGGAAATCATTCCGATTCAGGAAACAGATCCTGACGTGCTGGAGTTTATGACTTCATTTGCAGAAAACACGCTTGGGAAAGGTGTCGTCATCGCAAAAGACACGCCTAACTTTATCGCCAACCGCATCGGTACGTACGGCCTGCTGGTCACGGTAAGAGAAATGCTTTCTTCCGGCTGCCGCATCGGCGAGGTGGACACGGTGACCGGGCCTTTGATCGGCAGACCGAAAAGCGCGACCTTCAGAACCCTTGACGTTGTGGGGCTTGATACTTTCGCTCATGTGGCAAAAAATGTGTATGATAAAGCCGACGGCGCTGAAAAAGACATGTTTAAGCTTCCTGAATTTATGAATGACATGCTGAAAAACAATTGGCTGGGCAGCAAATCAGGCCAAGGATTTTACAAAAAAGAAGGTAAAACAATATATGAACTCGATCCGCTGACCATGACATACGGTGAGCGCTCGAAAATGAAGACGCCCGCTTTAGAAGCCGCCAAACAGGCAAAGGGTGCCAAAGGCAAAATGAAAGCGCTTGTATATTCCGATGACCGCGCCGGACGCCTGCTTTGGAATATCACATCGCAAACACTCTTATACTCAGCCCGGCTTTTAGGTGAGATCGCTGATGATATTAAAGCAATTGATGACGCCATGAAATGGGGCTTCGGATGGGAGCTCGGACCGTTTGAGATGTGGGATGCCATCGGCGTCAGAAAATCAGCGGAGCGGCTCGAAGAAGAAGGCGCAGCACTCCCCGGCTGGGTGAAAGAAATGCTTGATCAGGGCCATGAAACATTTTATATGAAGGAAAACGGAACACAATTTTATTATTCAGACGGCCAATACAGGGCTGTGAAAGAAAATCCGAAACGGATCAGCCTGCAAACGTTAAAAGAAACAAAAGGCGTTATCACTAAAAACAGCGGCGCAAGTCTGATTGATCTCGGCGATGATGTCGCGCTGCTGGAATTTCATACGAAAAGCAACGCGATCGGCTTAGACATTATTCAGATGATTGACAATGCGCTTGAGGAAACGGAGCGGAATTATAAAGGTCTTGTCATCGGAAACCAAGGCAGACATTTCTGCGCGGGAGCAAACCTTGCGATGATTTTAATGGAAGCCCAGGATGATAACTTCATGGAAGTCGATTTTGTCATCCGCCGTTTTCAGCAGACGATGCTGAACATCAAATACAGCGCTAAACCCGTTGTAGCGGCGCCATTCGGGATGACACTCGGCGGCGGTACGGAAGTCTGTCTCCCGGCGGCACGCGTTCAGGCGGCGAGCGAATCGTATATGGGTCTCGTTGAAACCGGCGTCGGCCTTATTCCGGGCGGCGGAGGAAACAAAGAGCTGTACATCAATTATTTGGACGGCGGAAGTGAACTGATGGACGCAGCGATTAAAACCTTCGAAACAATCGCGCTTGCCAAGGTGTCCGGTTCGGCACACGAAGCCCGTGACATGAAGATTTTGTCCGCGGCAGACCGTATCAGCATGAATCAGGATCACCTGCTGCACGATGCGAAACAGCTGGCTGCTTCCTTATATGACAGCGGATACCGTCCGCCTGCCCGCAAAAAAGTGAAAGTCACCGGAGAAACCGGCTGTGCGGCATTACTGCTCGGAGCAGACCAAATGAGACGGTCGGGTTATTTATCCGATCACGATATGAAGATTGCGAAGAAGCTGGCCCATGTCATTGCCGGCGGAAGAGTCCCGTTCGGCACGGAGGTTTCAGAAGAATATTTACTCGAGATTGAAAGAGAAGCCTTTTTAAGCCTCGCTGGCGAGGCGAAATCTCAAGCGAGAATGCAGCATATGCTCGTCAAAGGCAAACCTTTACGGAACTAGGAGGGTGTTTATGAGAGAAGCAGTCATTGTGGCCGGTGCGAGAACCCCGGTCGGTAAAGCGAAAAAAGGCTCGCTTGCAGCCGTTCGTCCTGATGATTTAGGCGCGCTTTGTGTAAAAGAAACGCTGAAACGGGCAGGCGGCTATGAAGGAAATATCGATGACTTAATTATCGGATGTGCAACACCTGAAGCCGAACAAGGATTAAATATGGCGCGGAATATCGGTGCGCTGGCGGGGCTTCCTCATACAGTGCCGGCCATTACGGTGAACCGCTACTGCTCTTCCGGACTCCAGTCCATCGCTTACGGTGCGGAAAAAATCATGATCGGCGCGGGCGACACCGTAATCGCCGGCGGTGCGGAATCCATGTCGCAAGTTCCGATGATGGGGCATGTGACACGGCCGAATATCGCTTTGGCGGAGCATGCGCCTGAGTATTACATGAGCATGGGGCATACGGCGGAGCAAGTCGCCGAAACGTACGGGGTATCCAGAGAAGATCAGGATGCATTTGCAGTCCGCAGCCATCAGAATGCCGCAAAAGCCCTTAAGGAAGGGAAATTCAATGACGAAATCGTGCCGGTTGAAGTATCGCTGACAGAAGTCGGGGATGACCATAAGCCGCGGAAAAAACAATTTACCTTTTCTCAGGATGAAGGCGTGCGCCCCGGCACATCGGCTGACGTCTTGGCGAAGCTCCGCCCGGCTTTTTCTAAAACGGGAACCGTGACGGCCGGGAACTCTTCACAAACAAGTGACGGCGCGGCGGCTGTCATGCTGATGGATCGCGAAAAAGCTTCTTCGCTCGGATTGGCGCCGCTAGTCAAATTCCGTTCCTTTGCCGTAGGCGGCGTTCCCCCTGAGGTAATGGGAATCGGTCCGATTGAAGCCATTCCGCGGGCGCTCAAGCTTGCCGGACTCGAATTACAGGATATCGGGCTTTTTGAATTGAATGAGGCCTTTGCTTCACAGGCCATTCAAGTCATCAGATCGCTCGGGATTGATGAAGAAAAGGTGAACGTCAACGGAGGCGCCATCGCGCTCGGACATCCGCTCGGATGCACGGGGACGAAGCTGACCCTGTCACTCATTCATGAAATGAAACGGAGAAACGAGCAATTCGGCGTGGTGACGATGTGCATCGGAGGCGGCATGGGCGCTGCCGGCGTATTTGAGCTCATTTAAAACAAGGGGGAAACGAAGCATGAAACAGGAAACGGTCAACGTCAAAAAAGGCGGCAGCTTTCTGATTGAAGAGACGGGATATGATCAAATATTCACTCCGGAGGACTTTACAGACGAACATAAAATGATCGGCAAAACGACAGAAGACTATGTCGTAAACGATGTGCTTCCTTATATAGATGAAATTGAAAACCATCAGTTCGAGCATTCGGTCAGACTGCTGAAAAAAGCCGGAGATCTCGGCCTCCTCGGAGCAGACGTGCCTGAAGAGTACGGCGGAATCGGCCTGGATAAAATCAGTTCAGCCTTCATTACGGAAAAGTTTTCACGTGCCGGCAGCTTTTCGCTATCTTACGGCGCTCACGTCGGTATCGGTTCATTGCCGATTGTGTTCTTCGGAACGGAAGAACAGAAAAAAACCTATTTGCCGGACTTGGCTTCAGGACAAAGAATCGCGGCATACGCCTTAACTGAGCCCGGTTCAGGTTCAGATGCCCTTGGCGCGAAAACGACGGCTGTTTTGAATGAAGCGGGCACACACTATATTCTTAACGGGGAAAAGCAATGGATTACAAACTCCGCCTTTGCAGATGTCTTTGTCGTCTACGCTAAAGTGGACGGAGATAAATTTTCCGCATTTATCGTAGAAAAGAACTATCCGGGCGTATCAACGGGACCGGAAGAGAAAAAAATGGGGATTAAGGGTTCATCGACAAGAACGCTGATTTTAGATCAGGCGGAAGTCCCGAAAGAAAATCTTCTCGGCGAAATCGGAAAAGGCCATGTCATCGCCTTTAATATTCTGAATATCGGGCGCTACAAGCTTGCCGTCGGCACAATCGGCGCTTCAAAACGGGTGATTGAGCTGTCTGCCGCTTATGCAAACCAGCGCCGGCAATTTAAAACGCCGATCGCAAGCTTCACGCTCACTCAGGAAAAGCTTGCGACG
This sequence comes from Bacillus sp. MT(2024), assembly GCF_036362845.1. Lineage (NCBI taxonomy): Bacteria > Bacillati > Bacillota > Bacilli > Caryophanales > Bacillaceae > Bacillus > Bacillus sp. MT(2024). The sequence goes on along the minus strand of NZ_CP143632.1, from coordinate 3,183,402 downwards.
ATGTCAGCCCGGCTTTACGCCATGGAGAGCTCTGTATACAGAACAGTAGGCTTATTCGAAGATAATATGAGCAGACTGACGGAAGAGGAGCAAAAAGACGGACGCGAAGTCGCGAAGTCCATCGCCGAGTACGCGATTGAATGCTCGCTCAACAAAATGTGCGGTTCTGAAACGCTTGATTACATTGCCGACGAAGGCGTTCAAATTCACGGCGGTTACGGATTTATGCAGGAATATGAAGTGGAGCGCGCCTATCGCGACTCAAGAATCAACAGGATTTTTGAAGGCACAAATGAAATCAACCGCCTGATCGTAACGAGCACGTTTCTGAAAAAAGCCGTAAAAGGTCAGCTGCCGCTCTTTGAAAAAGCAAAAGCGCTCCAAGAAGAACTCATGATGCTGATGCCTGAAGAGCCGGGCTCAGAACCTCTTGAACAGGAAAAATACATTGTCAGACAGGCGAAAAAGATCGCCCTCTTGACAGCGGGTCTCGCGGCGCAGAAATACGGCAAAGAGATCGAAGGCGAGCAGGAAATCATGGTGAACATTGCCGATATTGTCAGCGCGCTGTACGCTTTGGAATCTGCCGTCCTCAGAACGGAAAAAGCAATTGCGGCGGACGGTGCCGAAAAAGCCGCGCAGAAGCTGTTATATACGGAAATCTTTGCCCAGGAAGCCCTTCAGAACATTGAAGCGCACGCCAAAGAATCACTGATCGCCATGGAGGAAGGAGATTCCCTCCGCATGATGCTTTCCGTGCTGCGCAAACTGACGCGCCTGACGCCGAAAAACCTCATTCAGAAAAAACGTGAAGCGGCAGCAGCCGTCTTCCGTGAAGAAAAATATACGGTCTGATCACATGCTGAAAGCGCTCCTTCATCAGGGGCGCTTTTTCATGAAGCAACGTTATAGGTTTTTACAAGTGATTGTGTTAAAATAACGACGATCATTTACAAGGGGTGAAGAAGATGTCGTTAAATTTTTACTGGTACCCTAAATGCGGAACGTGCCGTAATGCGAAAAAATGGCTGGAAGACCGCGGTAAGGAAATAAACGAAATACATATCGCGGAGGAAACTCCGTCGAAAGAAGAAATTAAAGACCTCTATGAAAAGAGCGGTCTTGAGCTGAAAAAGTTTTTCAACACGAGCGGAATGAAATACCGCGAGCTGAACTTAAAGGAAAAACTGTATCATATGTCAGAGGATGAACAGCTCGAACTTCTGGCATCAGACGGTATGCTCCTGAAACGCCCGATTACGACAGACGGCGAAAAAGTCACTGTCGGCTTTAAAGAAGACCAATTCGAAAAATATTGGATGTAATGCCAGGTTCAAAGAATTATGGTATCTTCTTATTATAAGAAAAAAATGGAGGGATTTAGATGAGCACACCGAAAGATATGCGTTATTCCAAAGAGCACGAATGGGTCAAAGTTGAGGGCGGAAAAGCCCGTATCGGGATTACACATTTCGCGCAAGCCGAACTTGGCGACATCGTATTTGTCGAGCTTCCGGAAGTCGGCGCCGAAATTAAAGCGGACGAGCCATTCGGCAGCGTGGAATCCGTCAAAACCGTATCCGAACTGTACGCACCGATTAACGGAACGGTGACGGAAGTGAACGAAGACCTTGATGACAGTCCTGAATTCGTAAACGAGTCTCCGTATGAAAAAGCGTGGATGATCGTCGTGGAACCGGCTGATGCTGAAGAAATCGAAAACCTCATGACTTCTGAGCAATATGACGAAATGACACAGGAAGACTGATCGGATAGCAAAGGGGCCATTTGGACACTCTATCTGTAACGGGAGGTGTCTAAAATGGCTTTTGATAAACAAAAGGTCGATGTGACGGAGAACGTCACGGGCCGCTTTCAAAACGGCCGGTTTTCCTTGTTTCATGAAAATGAAGCCATCGGCGAGATGACAGGCATGGACCAGTACGAGCTCAAACAGGGCTTTTCATTTGAAAATCAAAAATTTTATAAAACAGCCGATGTCATAAACGGCAGCGATCCGAAATATGTCGATTGCGATTATGAGAATGGCTGGTGTTAACAGTTGGCGGTGAATTTCACTGCCTTCTTTTTCAATCTGACGCTAAAACAATCGGCAGGTGACGCGCTTATGTACAACGGAGATGAAAAGGTCATTATCGTAGAAGGGAAATCTGATAAAATCAAAGTCAGGGAAGTGCTCATCGAACCCGCGGAAATCGTCTGTACAAACGGGACGATCGGCCAAACCGAACTGGAAGATTTGGCGGACCGCCTGTTTGACAGAGACGTCTATATTTTAACGGACGCAGATGACTCCGGAGATAAACTAAGAAAACAGCTGAAACGGGAGCTTCCCGAAGCGCGCCATATTTATATAGACAGAACATACAGGCAAGTCGAGTCGTGCCCGGGCCATCATCTCGCATCTGTGCTGATCAGAGCCGGCTTTGATGCTGACACTGTATTTTTGAAAAAGAACGACCTGAGGTGGTAATCATGAAAGAACTCCAAGAAAATGAACTCGAATCGATTCAGGATGACGTTTATCTCCTGTATTTGTACACCCCGTTTTGCGGCACATGCCAGCTGGCGTCCAAAATGCTTACTGTCGTCGAAGAAATGCTGCCCGGCGCCGCCTTCTATAAAAACAACGTGAATTATTCCCCCGCATTCGCCAAAGCCTATCAGATTGAAAGCGTTCCGTGCTTTTTGCTGTTTAAAGGCGGAGAGCTTGTTGAGAAAGGATACGCCTTCCGCTCCGTTTCCTATTTATATGAGCTGATTAAACAAAAAACATCGCAAACGTTCCCGATGTGACAATATTTACAGGAAAATGTCGTGCGGTTTATAAAGGGTTCTGTCCGTTAAAAAGAGAAAGTGTATGTATGGCCATTAAAACGGGAGGTTATACGAGTGGAGAAAATAGAAGTTTCAGAGAATGACGGACAGCATCTGTTTTTGAAACCGCTATTAAATGCCTCAACGCTGCTGATTACATTCCAAGGAGAAACAGAAGCCTTAACGGTCTCAATTAACGGACAGGGAGAAATGAGAAAAACGTCGGCTTCAAAGGAGAAATCTAATTTGACCTTTTACGGAAACCAGACGGAAATCATCCATCTCCTGCATGGTGATGTCTCTTTGCAAAAGCTTATCCAAAGCGGAAAACTCAAAGTGAAAGGATCATTCAGAGCCCTGCTGAAGCTGGAGGCCATCCTCTGGCTGACAAACGGATTTTTTCAGGCGATCAGTAAACGGCCGTAACTGCCAATCTACTATGTGACAATAGCTTCCAATATTTATTTTATTGACTTTTTATCATTCGCCGTGCTATTCTACAGTAAGAATTTCCGGACGAAAATACGATATGTTTTCTCTTATCAAGAGAGGTGGAGGGAAGTGCCCTATGAAGCCCGGCAACCATCAACAATGTTGAAATGGTGCCAATTCACTCGAAGCGGTCTGCTTTGAAAGATGAGAGAAAGGCCTTTTTCAATAAGCCTTTCTGCTCATTTTTGCAGAAAGGCTTTTCTTTTGCGGAGAAACCCGGAAGATTTCTTAGAATAGTGTAAGGCGGGTGATTGCTTTGATCCATCTTCAAAATGTTTCAAAAATTTACAAAGCGAAGCATGGGGATGTCAATGCTGTCCAAGATGTCACTCTTGATATCAAAAAGGGCGAAATATTTGGAATTATAGGATATAGCGGAGCTGGTAAAAGTTCCTTAATCCGTCTCCTGAACGGCCTTGAAAAGCCGACGTCGGGAACCGTGGAAGTCGCGGGGACGGAATTAAATAAAGTAAGCAGCCGCGGGCTGAGAAAAGCGCGCCAGGAAATCAGCATGATCTTCCAGCATTTTAACCTTTTGTGGTCGCGCACCGTCCGGGAGAACATTATGTTCCCGCTGGAAATCGCCGGCGTGAAAAAAAGCGAACGGGTCCGCCGCGCTGATGAATTGATTAAACTGGTCGGATTAGAGGGGAAAGAAAAATCTTATCCGTCGCAGCTGAGCGGCGGTCAAAAGCAGCGTGTCGGCATCGCCCGGGCGCTCGCCAATAATCCGAAAGTCCTTCTGTGCGATGAAGCGACATCAGCGCTCGATCCGCAGACGACCGATTCAATTTTGGATCTTTTATCCGATATAAATGACAGACTCGGTCTGACGATCGTGCTCATTACCCATGAAATGCACGTCATCCGAAAAATCTGCAACAGAGTCGCCGTCATGGAAAACGGGAAAGTCGTTGAAGAAGGCGAAGTACTCCAAGTTTTCAGAAACCCGCGCGAACCGATGACCAAGCGTTTCGTTCAGCAGGTGACAGAACCGGAGGAGACGAAAGAAACCATCCAGCATTTTCTGCAGGAAACAGCGACAGGAAAAACGATTCAGCTTTCATTTGTCGGGCAGGCCGCCGAGCAGCCCCTCATTACGGAAATGATCCGAAACTTTGATGTGGACGTCAATATTCTGCAGGGGAAAATTTCACAGACGAAGGACGGAGCCTACGGTTCATTATTCATTCATATTGACGGTCAGGAAAAAGAAGTAGAAAACGTGATCCGGTTCATCAAAGACAAACAGGTAGAAGCAGAGGTGATCACAAATGTTTGAAAAATGGTTCCCGAACGTTGATATAACCGAGCTGTGGACGGCCACATACGAGACCCTTTATATGACGGTTATCGCTTTAGTTTTTTCATTTATCATCGGAGCGATTCTCGGTCTTCTGCTCTTTTTAACGGGCAAGGGAAGCTTATGGGAAAATAAAATCATTAACACCGTGATTGCGGCGGTCGTTAATATTTTCAGGTCTATTCCGTTTCTTATTTTAATTATTCTGCTTCTCGGCTTTACTAAGATTTTGGTCGGATCGATTTTAGGACCGAACGCCGCATTGCCGGCGCTGATTATCGGCTCCGCGCCGTTTTACGCCCGTCTTGCGGAAATTGCGCTCCGGGAAGTCGATAAAGGAGTCATCGAAGCTGCCAGATCAATGGGAGCAAAGACATCGACGATTATCTTCAAAGTGCTGATTCCTGAATCAATGCCTGCGTTAATTTCAGGCATCACCGTTACGGCCATCGCCCTGATCGGATCTACCGCCATTGCCGGCGCTATCGGTTCAGGCGGACTCGGAAACCTTGCATATGTAGAAGGCTACCAGTCCAATAATACGGATGTAACGTTTGTAGCGACAGTATTTATACTCATCATCGTCTTTATCATTCAGATTATCGGTGATGTAATTACAAATATAATAGACAAAAGATAAGGGAGGATTTACATTGAAAAAGATTGTATTAAGTGCGCTGCTGCTTGTGTTCGCGGGAGTTTTAGCCGCCTGCGGATCAAACGGCTCGAATAAAAAGGAAATCGTCGTCGCCGCGACAAAAACACCGCATGCTGAAATCTTAAAAGAAGCGGAACCGCTCTTGAAGGAAAAAGGCTACACATTAAAAGTAAAAGTGCTGAACGATTACAAAATGTACAACAAAGCGTTAGCTGATAATGAAGTGGATGCGAACTACTTCCAGCACGTTCCTTACCTTGAACAGGAAATGAAAGAAAATAAAGATTACAAACTCGTGAATGCCGGAGCCGTTCACCTTGAGCCATTCGGAATTTACACGAAAAAATACAAATCACTGAAAGACCTGCCTAAAGGCGCGACCATCATCATGACTAACAATGTCGCTGAACAAGGCCGTATGCTGGCGATGCTTGAAAAAGCCGGACTGATCACACTTGATCCGAAGGTAAAAACGATTGAAGCGACGACGAAAAACATTACGAAAAACCCGAAAAACCTGACATTCAAAAAAATCGCCCCTGAATTAACGGCGAAAGCATATAATGAAGAAGAAGGCGATGCAGTCTTCATTAACGTCAATTATGCGATTCAAAACAAACTGAATCCGTTAAAAGATGCGATTCAAGTGGAATCAACGAAAAACAACCCGTACGCAAACATCATCGCCGTACGCAAAGGTGACGAAAAATCAGAGAAAATCAAAGCGCTTATGGAAGTGCTTCATTCTAAGAAAATCAAAGACTTTATTGAGAAAAAATACGACGGAGCCGTGCTTCCCGTATCTGAATAAAGCGAAAACCCCGGATGAATCATCCGGGGTTTTTTTCGGGTATTAATCGGAGAACTGTCCATAATAAAAAGGAAGGTTAACGATTGGAGGGAATGGCAGTGGCTCAATACCAGGATAACGGAAAAAGCGTGCATGACGCATTGAAACAATATAAAGAAGGTTTAGGCATATTCGAGCAAAAAATGCCGATGATGGGGCGGAAGTTTAATGAATTTACTGAGCAGTGTTTCTCAGCGGATTCATTAACTGAAAAAGAGAAACAATTAATCGCTCTGGGCATCAGCATCAGCGCTCAAGATGAATTTTGCATGATTTATCATACGAAGGGCTGCCTTGACCAAGGGGCCACAGAAGAAAACATCCTTGAGGTCATCAGCGTCGCGGCGGCATTCGGGGGCGGCGCGGCTCTCAGTCAGGGAGTGACCCTCGTGCAGCAGTGTATTCAGGAATTCGGACATACGACGCATTAGAATGAGCAATCGTGTGAATACCGTTTTTCAGATAAAGCGAGCGCCGGTTTCCGGCACATTCGAAAGGATTCAGGGGCACACACTCTTTGGCCGGAGCAGCGGATCATTGTTACAATAGAAACAAATATATGAAGGGATTGATTCATTATCTGCACCAGCCACGAGAGACTGGACCTTGACTATACGCCTGAAATGGAAAAAGCGATGCAGAAGTCACACGGCATCGGCTACGAGGAATACGGACGGCGTCTTTCAAAAAGGATGGAAGTCGAACGGCAGAGGGAGCTTGAATATCAAAAAAGCAAGTTCCTCGCAGCGCAGCTTAATGAGAAAATCGGTCAGTAAAAAAGGGTGGATTTCCGCCCTTTTTCTGTTTCAAACAGCTTTAATTACGCCTTGATCTTTGATAAACTTTAGGAATGTTCCGGGTAATATAAAAAGTTGTATTTACTTTTCATTTGTTATAAAATTAGAATGAGAATAAATTGAGAATAATGATTATATATTTTGGAGGTATAGATATGGCTGCTTCAACATTAACGATCAAGGATCTTCACGTTGAAATCGAAGGAAAAGAGATCTTAAAAGGTGTAAACCTTGAAATAAAAGGCGGCGAATTCCACGCTGTCATGGGGCCGAACGGTACCGGTAAATCCACGCTCTCAGCAGCGATTATGGGACACCCGAAATACGAAGTTACAAAAGGCAGCATCACGCTTGACGGCAAAGATGTACTGGAAATGGAAGTGGACGAGCGCGCTCAGGCGGGTCTTTTCCTTGCGATGCAGTATCCAAGCGAAATCAGCGGTGTGACAAATGCCGATTTCCTTCGCTCTGCGATTAACGCACGCCGTGAAGAAGGCGATGAAATTTCTCTTATGAAATTCATCCGCAAAATGGACGAAAACATGGAGTTCCTTGAAATGGACCCTGAAATGGCGCAGCGTTACCTGAACGAAGGTTTCTCAGGCGGGGAGAAAAAACGCAACGAAATCCTTCAGCTTATGATGATCGAGCCGAAAATCGCCATTCTTGACGAGATCGATTCAGGTCTTGATATCGATGCGCTTAAAGTCGTTTCTAAAGGAATCAACAAAATGCGCAGCGAAAACTTCGGCTGCTTAATGATCACTCACTACCAGCGCCTTCTGAACTACATCACGCCTGATGTCGTTCACGTTATGATGCAGGGACGCGTAGTGAAATCCGGCGGCGCGGAGCTTGCACAGCGCCTTGAAGCGGAAGGTTATGACTGGATTAAACAAGAACTAGGCATTGAAGACGAAACTGTAGGCCAAGAAGCGTAAGCGTTAGGGGGATAATCATGACATTGGAAACGAAACTATCCGTAGATCAGGAATATGTCAAAGGCTTTTCCGAAAAGCATCAAGAACCTGCCTGGCTGAAAAACCTGCGCTTACAGGCTCTTGAAAAAGCTGAAGATCTGCCGCTGCCTAAGCCTGATAAAACAAAAATCACAAATTGGAACTTTACAAAGTTCAACAAGCATACAGTAGAAAACGCGCCGCTTGCTTCTTTAGAAGATTTAGCTGATGAAGCAAAAGCGCTGATCGATATCGAAAACGAAGACAAAACATTATATGTGCAGCGTGACCAAACGCCAGCTTTCCTTTCTCTTTCCAAAGAACTGAAAGACAAAGGCGTCATTTTCACGGACATCTTAACGGCTGCCCGTGAGCACAGCGACCTCGTTGAGAAGTATTTCATGAAAGACGGCGTTAAGGTCGACGAACATAAACTGACTGCGCTTCATGCGGCATTAATGAACGGCGGGGCATTCCTTTATGTTCCTAAAAACGTTCAGGTGGAGACGCCTGTTCAGGCCGTTTACGTTCATGAAAGCAATGACACGGCATTGTTCAACCACGTGCTGATCGTCGCTGAAGACCACAGCTCCGTCACTTACGTTGAGAACTACATCAGCACGGTGAATCCGAAAGAAGCGGTATTCAACATTATCAGTGAAGTGGTCACAGGTGATAATGCCAGCGTGACGTACGGCGCCGTTGACAACCTGTCAGCAGGTGTCACAACATACGTCAACCGCCGCGGAGCCGCGCGCGGACGCGACAGCAAAATCGAGTGGGCGCTCGGACTGATGAACGACGGCGACACGATTTCTGAAAATACGACAAACCTCTACGGAGACGGCACATACGGCGATACGAAAACCGTAGTTGTCGGAAGAGGAGAACAGACGGAAAACTTTACGACGCAGATCATCCACTTCGGTAAGGCTTCTGAAGGTTATATCCTGAAGCACGGAGTCATGAAAGATGCCGCATCTTCCATCTTTAACGGAATCGGCAAAATCGAGCACGGCGCGTCTAAAGCAAACGCTGAACAGGAATCCCGCGTCCTGATGCTGAGTGAAAAAGCACGCGGAGATGCAAACCCGATTCTCTTAATTGATGAAGACGATGTAACTGCAGGACATGCGGCATCTGTCGGCCGTGTGGACCCGATCCAGCTTTACTACTTAATGAGCCGCGGAATTCCGAAAGAAGAAGCGGAGCGCTTAGTCATTTACGGATTCCTTGCTCCGGTGGTAAAAGAGCTTCCGATTGAAGGAGTTAAGAAACAGCTCGTCTCCGTCATCGAAAGGAAAGTAAAATAATGAATATCACCGATATTCGTGAACAGTTCCCGATCCTTCATCAGCAAGTGAACGGACATGACCTCGTGTACCTTGACAGCGCGGCGACTTCCCAGAAGCCGCGGGCTGTCATTGAAGCAGTGGATCAGTATTACAGCAAATACAATTCCAATGTCCACAGAGGCGTTCATACTCTTGGCACGAGAGCGACAGACGGCTATGAAGGTGCGCGTGAAAAAGTCCGTAAGTTTATCAATGCGAAGTCAATGGCTGAGGTCATTTTCACAAAAGGTACGACAACTTCACTGAATATAGTGGCGCTGAGCTATGCCCGCGCCAGCTTAAAACCTGGTGATGAAGTGGTCATCACCCAAATGGAGCATCATGCGAATATCATTCCGTGGCAGCAGGCAGTAAAAGCAACCGGCGCGACTTTAAAATATATCCCGATGCAGGAAGACGGCACGCTTTCGCTGGACGACGTCCGGCAGACTGTCACAAGCCATACGAAGATCGTGGCAGTCGCTCATGTGTCAAACGTGCTCGGCACGATCAACCCGATAAAAGAGATCGCCAAAATCGCTCATGACAATGGCGCGGTCATCGTGGTGGACGGGGCGCAGAGCACACCGCACATGAAAATCGACGTTCAGGACCTGGATTGCGACTTCTTCGCGCTTTCTTCCCATAAAATGTGCGGCCCGACGGGAATCGGCGTGCTGTACGGCAAGAAAGAACTGCTTGAGAATATGGAGCCGGCCGAATTTGGCGGCGAAATGATCGACTTTGTAGGGCTTTATGAATCAACTTGGAAAGAGCTTCCGTGGAAATTTGAAGCAGGCACGCCGATTATCGCAGGCGCGATCGGATTGGGAGCCGCGATTGATTTTCTTGAAGAGCTCGGACTCGACGAGATTTCCCGGCATGAGCATAAGCTTGCAGCCTATGCGCTTGACCGTTTCGAGCAGCTGGACGGCGTGACGGTATACGGTCCGAAAGAGCGGGCGGGACTTGTGACATTTAATCTTGATGAGGTTCACCCTCATGATGTCGCGACTGTCCTCGATGCTGAGGGCATTGCGGTCAGAGCCGGCCATCACTGCGCCCAGCCGCTCATGAAATGGCTGGATGTATCTGCTACTGCGAGAGCGAGTTTTTATCTGTATAATACAGAGGAAGAGATCGATAAGCTCGCGGAAGCCCTCCAAAAGACAAAGGAGTACTTTACAAATGTCTTTTAATGCAAATTTAGATACATTATACAGACAAGTGATCATGGATCATTACAAAAATCCGCGCAACAAAGGGGTTTTGGATGACAGCATCGTCGTCGATATGAACAACCCGACTTGCGGCGACCGGATCAGACTGACAATGAAGCTTGACGGCGATACCGTTCAGGAAGCGAAGTTTGAAGGGGAAGGCTGTTCCATCTCCATGGCTTCAGCTTCCATGATGACGCAGGCGATTAAAGGAAAAGATATTGATACCGCCCTTTCCATGTCTAAGATTTTCTCAGACATGATGCAAGGGAAAGAGTATGACGACTCAATAGATCTCGGGGATATTGAAGCCCTTCAAGGCGTTTCGAAATTCCCGGCCCGGATTAAATGTGCCACCCTTTCATGGAAAGCACTTGAAAAAGGAGTCGCTGGCGAAAAAGGCGGCAATTAAAAGATTGGAGTGAAAATGGATGGCTAAAAAAATGCCTGAAATTGGTGAATACAAGTACGGTTTTCACGATAAGGACGTTTCCATTTTCCGTTCAGAGCGCGGATTGACAAAAGAAATCGTAGAAGAAATTTCACGCATGAAAGAAGAGCCTCAATGGATGCTTGATTTCCGCCTGAAATCTCTTGAGCATTTCTACAACATGCCGATGCCGCAGTGGGGCGGGGATTTAAACTCTTTAAACTTTGACGAAATTACGTACTACGTAAAACCGTCTGAGCGTTCAGAGCGTTCTTGGGATGAAGTGCCTGAGGAAATTAAACAGACATTCGACAAACTCGGTATTCCTGAAGCTGAGCAAAAATACCTTGCCGGTGTTTCTGCACAGTATGAATCCGAAGTTGTTTACCACAATATGAAAGAAGATCTTGAAGAGCAAGGCATCGTCTTCAAAGACACAGACAGCGCGCTGAAAGAAAATGAAGACATTTTCCGCGAGCACTGGGCGAAAGTCATTCCGCCGACTGATAACAAGTTTGCGGCGCTGAACTCAGCTGTTTGGTCCGGCGGATCTTTCATCTACGTGCCTAAAGGCGTGAAGGTTGAAACACCGCTTCAAGCTTACTTCCGCATCAACTCTGAAAACATGGGTCAGTTCGAACGTACGCTGATCATCGTTGACGAAGAAGCAAGCGTTCATTACGTAGAGGGCTGTACGGCTCCTGTGTACACAACAAACTCGCTTCACAGCGCGGTTGTTGAAATCATCGTCAAAAAAGGCGGCTACTGCCGTTATACAACAATTCAAAACTGGGCGAACAACGTTTACAACTTAGTAACGAAACGTACGGTTTGTGAAGAAAACGCGACAATGGAATGGGTTGACGGAAACATCGGTTCTAAATTGACGATGAAATATCCGGCTGTCATTCTGAAAGGTGAGGGCGCGCGCGGCATGACGCTCTCTATCGCTCTTGCGGGCAAAGGACAGCATCAGGACGCAGGTGCGAAAATGATTCACCTTGCACCGAATACGTCATCCACAATCGTATCAAAATCGATTTCGAAACAGGGCGGAAAAGTAACATACCGCGGTATCGTCCACTTCGGACGGAAAGCGGACGGCGCCCGTTCAAACATCGAGTGTGATACGCTCATTATGGATAACAAATCAACTTCTGATACAATCCCTTACAATGAAATCCTGAACGACAACATTTCATTGGAGCACGAAGCGAAAGTATCAAAAGTTTCTGAAGAACAGCTTTTCTACTTGATGAGCCGCGGTATTTCTGAAGAAGAAGCAACAGAAATGATCGTTATGGGCTTCATCGAGCCATTCACAAAAGAACTTCCGATGGAATACGCAGTTGAAATGAACCGTTTGATTAAGTTCGAAATGGAAGGCTCCATCGGTTAATAGTAAAACCCCGCCATATGGCGGGGTTTTTTTATTTATTGAATAGTGAAATTTCCGTATTCGCTTGACCGGACATGAATCGGCCCGTTTAAATTGTAGTTCTTCTCTTTGACAATATCGCGGAAAACGTCGACTCGGGCAACCGATTCTCTCCATTCATCCTGGGTGTCCTCATCTGACGGATTCATCAGATCGTCATAGCGCACATCCAAGAATTTATTGAGCCATTTCTTCTCGTCCGTTCCGTCTTTCGGTGACCCGCCCATTTTTTTGTTCGTGCGTTTAATCAGGGCATAAAAGGAGTCTGGATCATCACCGTCACCATGCTGAATCACCGTATCGTACATCACCGCTTTGGCCAAGGCCGTTTTCAGTCCGGCATTTTCTGAACGTTTCATCGCCGGCTGATAATACAAGCTGTCATTTACCTTATCCTGGGCAGCGCGGAAGGCTTTATCATTGCCAAGTGAGCGCCAGGCAGAAGCGAATCCTTTCAGATTGCTGATGTCATCGCTTTCGTCCTTCGCAAGACGGCGCAATTCAGGCAAATACTTTTTCAATTTGTTATTCGGCACCGCTTTCGTGTATACTTCGACTACTTCCAGCGCATCTCCGGTAGCCGTCGTAAAGCCGGCCCGCCCGCAGGTGTAACCTCTTCCGTCATCCAATGCTTCAACATAGCCGTATTGGATTTCCGTCTTTCCGTTTTCAAAGATGCTGGTCAGCTGTTCCGCCCGGCGCTTCTGATCCTTATTCAGCCCGGCCGCAAAAACCGTACCGCTCATCATCAGGGTAAAAAACAGGGTGAAAATAAGAGATGAAACCGCCGTCTTCTTCCAAAAACCTGCTTTTTTCTTCAAACTGATTTTCATTGCCATACCCCTTTCATATGTAAGTTACACACTCAGTATACATGAGGGGTTGTTTTTTTGTTGAAAACACATGAATTTGTCAATATTTTGAATCCTAAGCCCTATCAGGCGCTTCATAAAAAGAACGCACCTTCATCAGACAGACAATCCCGTTCTCGCGTCATTCTCATCTGTAACATAGTCAACGCGGTGAAACCCGCATTGTACAGCCTGCTGAAAAAGGGCTTCGAGCATGTCCGGATCTTTGCAATATAACGTTACATACGAGCAATCTGCGATGAGAAGCACAAGTTCACAGGAACTATCCAAATATTCCTCATACGTATTGATTTCCGTTACCATCCCGCTCGGGAAAGCTTTCAATTCAGCAAAAATCATATAATAAGGGTCTCCTTCCAGACGCTGACGGAGTTCTTGACCCTGAATGATGCGCTGATTTTGCGGAAACAGGTCTGTATCGGTGTCTTCATTGAATTCAGTATACGCCTCTCCGTCACCGATAAACCATGTATAGGAAGAGATGGGGAACGGTTTTAATATGTCTGCCGCAAACCGTCCGATTTCATTTGGGATGTCAAAAGTAATGCCGCGTTTCATATGGTCGTATCTCCTTTCGGCTTTTGCTGGAATAATATGGTATACCATTTGGATAAATATTGAAAGGGGTGAGTGTTATGACAACACGATACGGAATTGATGCGCCTTATGGAGCGTTTGGATTTATCTTTCTTGCGCTCCTTTATGCCGCAGGCACGTTATGCGGTATGATTCCTCCTTACTGGGGCTGGCTGACGGGCACCTTGTTTTTATTGCTCGGTCTTTGGATGCTCTTGTATTCAACGGCCATTAAACTTTCACACCGCCATCGCATTCTTGCGCTTTCCGGGTTAAAGCCGGACATGAAAGTGCTTGATATTGGGACGGGACGGGGGCTGCTAGCCATCGCCGCGGCACAAAAAGGCGCTGACGTCTCAGCGATTGACAAATGGTCAAGCTGGGATCTGGGCGGAAACGGAAGAGACGCATTTGAAAAGAACAGACAGGCAGAAGGAGCGCCGGAAATTGATTTGTATGACGGACTCGCGCAAGCCATGCCGTTTCCTGATAAAACGTTTGACCTTGTCATTTCGCATTTTACCGTACACAACATTTCAGGCAGAAAAGAGAGGGAACGGGCGATCATGGAAATGGTGAGGGTGCTGAAGCCTGGCGGCACATTGGCCGTGTCAGATATAAAAAATACATCACAATACAGAGCAATTCTTGAGGAAAACGGCTTTCACACAAGAACGTATTCCTTTTATTATACGTTTCCGTTTTCAAAACTCATTGTCGCCGTCAGGACTCCGGTAGGAACCGGGCGCTCCATTTGTTAAAATAAATAAGACAAAACAGATAGAAAAGGTGTTACACATGAAGTCTTATATAATTATCGGAGCCGGCATTCTCGGTGCGTCCGCGGCTTATCATCTCGCAAAGGCCGGTGCGGATGTAACGGTCTTTGACAGGAAACACCCGGGGCAGGCGACTGACGCCGCGGCAGGGATCGTCTGCCCATGGCTGTCGCAGCGCCGCAATCAGGCATGGTATGCGATCGCAAAAGGCGGAGCCCGCTATTATAACCAATTGATACAGCAGCTTGTAGCTGACGGAGAAACGGACACCGGTTATCAAAAGGTCGGTGCCGTCAGTCTCCATACGGATGAAAAAAAGCTCAGCCAAATGGAGGAAAGAGCTTATAAAAGAAGAGAGGACGCTCCTGAAATCGGTGACATTACAAGACTGACTCCGGAAGAAACGAAGGCGCTGTTCCCCGCGCTGTCGGAGGAATACGGGGCGGTTCATGTCAGCGGCGCGGCCCGGGTGAACGGGAGGGCGCTTCGTAAGGCGCTGTTAAACGCGGCCGTTAAGCACGGCGCGGCTGTTTACAATGAAGAAGCGTCAATATTGACAGAGGACGGTGCCGTTATCGGTGTGAAAACCGCAGAACGCACGCTTACTGCCGGCCAGGTTCTCGTAACGGCCGGCGCTTGGGCGAGAGAGCTGCTTGAACCGCTCGGCATCCGTTTTTCAGTATCATACCAAAAGGCACAGATCGTTCATTTAGAGCTTCAGGGAGAGGATACGGGCGGCTGGCCCGTCGTCATGCCCCCAAACGATCAATACATTCTCGCGTTTGCAAACGGTCGGATTGTAGCGGGCGCGACTCATGAAAACGATACCGGCATGGATTTGCGGGTGACGGCCGGCGGCCTCCGTGAGATTTTTGACAAAGCATTAACCGTGGCGCCGGGCCTTTCAGACAGTACTGTGATAGAGACAAGAGTCGGTTTCAGGCCGTTTACTCCCGGTTTTCTTCCCGTCATCGGCAAAGTGCCGAATATCAGCGGACTCCTCGTTGCCAACGGGCTGGGCGCCTCAGGGCTGACGAGCGGGCCGTATCTGGGGGCGGAACTGGCAAAACTCGCACTCGGCCAGCAGACGGAAATTGATTTGAGCCTTTATGATCCGGCCGGGGCGCTTGAATAAAAAATAGCTTTTGGCGCATTCTTATGATAGGATGGAGCTTTAATGAATAAGAGGACGTGACCCATTTTGATAAAAATAAACCTTCCTGCTCCTGATGTAACCATTACGGAACGGCAGCAGTCACCGTCGGAAAATGAACCGGCGATTAAAGCGATTTACGGTTTCATTGATTTTCACCAAATTCCGAGAGACAAAGGCGGCATCTTTATGTTTTATAACATTCATGATGAGCTGCTGTTTGTTGGAAAAGCCCGTAAATTAAGACAAAGAATCAAAAAGCATTTTGAAGACAATGTGTCGCCTGTTAAACATCACAGGGACGAAGTGTATAAAATTGAAGTATGTGTCGTCAATGATCCGATGGAAAGGGAGATTTACGAAACGTACGCGATCAATACCCTTCAGTCGAAATACAACATTGAGAAAGTATTTTATAAATAAGGAAAACCGGAGCTTAAGGGCTCCGGTTTTCTTTATGTTTACAGTGCCAGCCACATCACTGCAATATGCACGATCAGCAGACAGTAAACGACGAGGAACAGCTGGACGACCTTTTTTCTGAATAACATGCAGATCATCATGAGCACAGGAAAAATCAGGACGCCGGCCGTTTTATTGATTGATGTATTCGGACGGTTCGACACGTCATAGTGAATGGCCATATCAGCAGGAAGAAACGGATAAAACACAATCGACAGAATAAAGGCGAGAACCACAGCTCCCCACAGCACCTTATCATTCATCAAAAACATATGAACACTCCCTTTTTACATATAATAGTATATTAGTCCGAAAAATCTAATTTATCAATATTTTACCTGTTGAATGGTGTATAATCATGTCAATGAAATTTCCATACGCTAGGAGGGTTTCAATTGACTGACAAGAAGCAAACCAGCATGTTTTCATTCTTTCTTTTTATCATGGCCGCCTGGATCATCGTTTTGTTTTTTACCATCATCGCGGCACTGCCAAGCTCCGCCATCCAATTAACCAAGCACCAATCCAAAACCGTTTCCATGATTTATCCGCAAAGCTGGGGATTTTTCAGTAAAGATCCGAGAGAAGACAGCTTGAACATCTATCTTCTTGATGCCGATGAGGAGCTCAGATGGCCGAATAATTCTCTGAAAAATGTGATCGGCTTAAACCGTTACGGCCGGACGCAAGGGATAGAGCTCGGCCTTATGCTGGAAAAGCTGCCTTCCAAAGAGAAGTGGAACGACTTCACGACTGGCCAAGACATTAAGGATACCACATTTTTGAAAATGAAAAATGAGTCTCCCTCCCCAAGGCTGAAAGGGAAAATGATCATTACATATGAACGCATTACCCCATGGGCATGGAGCCAGCATACCGAAACGAAAAGAACCATCAAAAAATACATCGGAGTGGATGTCAATTGATTCAGGATGCAAAAAAGCAGCTCACCTTATGGATGATGAAGAATCCGCCTTGGACAAATGTGTACGGGCTTGCCAGAAGCTTAATCGCGCTCGGCACGCTGCTGACATTGCTGTTCAATCCGGCGTCTGTCTTCTTCAAAACGCAAAATCAAATGCTCAGCTTTTCCGACACGTTCAGCCTGTTTCTGCTGTTTCCCGATTTCCGTTACATTGAGATCGTCAAAGCCGTCTGTATCTGTATGTTAATCCTTGTCGTCATTGGCTGGCGGCCCCGCCTCACCGGTTTTTTTCACTGGTGGATTTCGTACAGCTTCCAAAACTCCGCCGTTACCCTTGACGGGGGAGATCAAGTGGCTGCCGTTTTTACGCTGCTGCTGCTCCCGCTGACATCAACCGATCCGCGGAAATGGCACTGGTCTCCGTACGAGGCGTCTTTTGAGAAAAGGCCGCTTGAGCCTTATTACCGCTCCTTATGCTGGGCCACACTGACAATCATCAGAATACAGGTCGCGATGCTGTACTTTAACTCTGTCATTGCCAAACTGATGGAAGAAGAGTGGCAGAACGGGACCGCCGTTTATTACTATTTGAATGATCCGATGCTGGGTCTGCCGGATGCGCTTCACAGTCTGTTTGACTTTATCCTGCAGTCCAAGCTTGTCATCATCCCGACTTGGGGCACGCTCATTGTGCAAACCATTATGTTCTGCGCTTTGTTCGCTCCGAAAACATATTGGCGTCCGATATTGTTTATATCCATTTTTATGCACGAAATCTTTGCCGTTATGCTGGGGCTGACCTCGTTTTCCATTACGGTGGCTGGTATTTTGGTCCTGTTTTTGGTGCCGGCAGAGAAAACAGTAGCTTTGAACCATTACAATCCCCTTTTTATCAGATACAATTTTTTCAATAAAAGGAAAAGGAGGAAATTATATGGTTAAAAGCAAGAAGTCCGCAGCTGCCATGATGCTGGTGTTTGTTTTAATGGTCGCATTAGTCGGCCCGCATGCCGCGGCAAAAACTGAGCCGTCCGTCTCTTATTCGGGTGAAGACATTTTTTCCGGCATCTTTTTCGGACAAGGTGAGGTCGCAAAGCTCCTTCCTGAAGTATGGGATACCAAGGCTGTTAAAAAGATTGATCAGGATGAATTAAAGCAAGTTTCCGATCAGGTGATTGCTGATATTAAAAAGTCATCGCCGGATTATTTTAAAGAGTTAAAAGCGGCGGTCTACAGCGGCGATTATGAGAAAGTGAACAGCGTCATTGATCAAGGTTCGCAGATTATGGCGAAAGTGCTGAAAGAAGAGTTTGACAAAAAGAGCATGGACAAAGGAAAATCAACGGCCATCGGCCAATGCGCAACGGCTGTATGGGTATTCTTAAACGCGGCGGCCGCCATTGAGACGATCGCTCTTGCGGTAGCGGCTATCATTTTGACAGTAGCAAGCGTTGACGAAGATTCCGATTTAGGAAAAGAGCAGCTTATCGCTAATGTCGTTGACCGCATTAACGCGCAGCACTGAGGCTGAAGAAAGAAAACGCTAAGGAGACGAACCTTAGCGTTTTTTTGATTGAAGCATCTGTTTTAAATATGCTTCTGAATCAAAGCCGAGTTCCTCGTCGGCTTCTTTTTTCAGTTCAAGCTGAAGTCGCACATACGTGTCATATTTCGGGCTAAGCTTTTGAAGTAGATTGCTGAAAGGCGATCCTTCCTTCAGCGCGGGCAGATCAGAAGCGGATTCTCCGACCTTGATCAGGCTTTCTCTGTATTCTTCATCTGTCTGCACTCTTTTCACAAGCTGAATGATGATGTTTTTATGAGTGTCCCAAGTGGCGGGGTCTCTCTCCAAAATCCGCTCGATAAATTGGTCATGCTGGACTTTGTGCTGCTGGAGCTGAGCCGGATCCTCCCTGCCGACCAGCTGCATCATCGGGTGTGCAGCCGGAACTTCTTCCATATCATCCAATACTTTAATAAGCTTTGCCCATATCGTTTTTTTCTCATCTGTATCAATAGAAAAGTCGAGGAACGGTTCAAACAGCGCGGCGATAAATTCTCCGAAATCTCCCGGGAACAGTTTTTTCAGCTGAAGTCCCATATACTTCGGTTCATCTATTTTGACATCGCCGATATCATGCAGAATTGAATCGACATTTTCCGCATCTTCCACGCGCTTAATCAGCATTTCAGTCAGTTTCCGTTCCTGCTCAAGCTCTTCAATCTGCCGGCTGAGCTTTTGATGCTGCTGGCGCAGTATATCATGCAGACTGCTGCCCTCTAAGAGGAACGCTTTAATATCGCTTACAGACAGTGCCAGCATGCGGAGGGCGGCAATCATTTTCAGCGTATTCACGTTCTGAGCGGAATACTCACGGTATCCGTTATCAGGGTTTTTGCTGACGGTGATTAAACCTTCCTGCTCATAATATTTGATGGCTTTTTTCGTGAGACCCGTCTGCCTGGCGGCTTCTTTTATATTCATTCTGAATCACTCCCTGCTTTTCATTCTAAACGTGTCTCTAAGGGTCAGGTCAAGAGAGGGCGGGAAATAAGACGGTTTTATTTTATATTTTAGAAATTTCAGAAAATATGATTGACAACGCACCTTTGTTGCGATTAATATAACGTTATATAATGTTATATAACGTTATATAATAAAACACTGAGGAGTGAAGGATTTGAGTCAAACTGCCGCACAAGTGAATCACAAGGTTCAGGCTTTCTTGGATGATCTGAAAGGAAAAACGATTGACCACGTCTTTTTCGTCGCTTGCGGGGGTTCTTCAGCCATTATGTATCCGAGCAAGTACGTGTTTGACAGAGAGGCGAAAGCCATCAGCTCTGATCTCTACAGTTCAAATGAATTTATTCAGCGCAATCCCATTCAGCTCGGAGAGAACTCTCTCGTGATTTTATGTTCTCAGTCAGGCAATACGCCGGAAACGGTGAAAGCCGCCGGTTTCGCCAGAAAAAAAGGCGCGCTTACGATTGCGATGACCTTTGAGCCTGATTCGCCGTTAGCGAAAGAAGCCGAATATGTCGCGGTGTATGACTGGGGTGAGAACGCACAGGCGATAAATACGAATTACGGGGTTCTGTATCAAATCGTGTTCGGCGCTTTACACGTGCTGGAAAACCATCCCGCGTTTGAGCAGGCGATCGACGGACTCAATAAGCTCCAGACCGTATATGACAAAGCGCTTAAACAAGAAGCGGATCACGCAAAGGCATTCGCGAAAGCCCACGAAAAAGAAGATATCATTTACACGATGGCAAGCGGTGCGAACTACGGCGTCGCTTACTCCTACAGCATCTGCATTCTCATGGAAATGCAATGGATTCATTCCCACGCCATTCATGCCGGAGAATATTTTCACGGACCGTTCGAAATCATTGATGAATCCGTTCCATTTATTATCCTGCTCGGCTTAGACGAAACAAGACCCCTTGAAGAGCGGGCGCTTTCCTTCTCAAAAAGATACGGCAAAAAACTGACTGTGCTTGATGCGGCAGCATATGATTTTTCCGGAATTGACGATTCTGTAAAAGGCTACCTGGCTCCTCTCGTATTAAACCGGGTGCTCAGAAGCTATGCGGATGCGCTGGCGGAAGCAAGGAACCATCCGTTAAGCCAGCGGCGTTACATGTGGAAAGTCGAATATTAAGAACGCGCATTATATTTCACCGGACTATAATGATATATAACGTTATAGTCCGGTGCAAAGGAGGAAAAGCATCTGAAAAAGCTCATCTGCCTGTTCGTTCTGTTAGCTGTATGTCTGTCAGCCGCCGCCTGTTCAAGCCAAAGCAGTTCCTCTGACGGAAAAGTGACCCTGAAGTTTTTTCACAGGTGGCCGAAGGAGCCGGAAAAAAGCTATTTTGAAGAAGCGGTCAAAGAATTTGAAGCCGCTCATCCGGATATTCATATCCAAACGGAAGCGGTCTTGAACGATTCTTATAAAGACAAGGTGAAAGTCATGCTCGGAACAACGAGCCCCCCTGATATTTTCTTTTCATGGAGCGACCGGTTTGCTTATAAATTCATCAAAGGAGATAAAGCCCTCGATCTGTCGTCTTACTATCAGCAGGATAAAGATTGGTCCTCACAGCTTGTGCAGTCACAAATCAAACCCTTTACGCATAACGGAAAACAGTACGGTGTTCCGTGGCAAATGGACGCTAAATCATTCTTTTATAATAAGGACATTTTTAATACATTACATTTGAAGCCCCCGGCGACATGGGATGAACTGATCACAGTCTGTGAGAAATTGAAAGAGAACGGATATATTCCGATCAGTTTCGGCACAAAAGCGCCTTGGACCATTTCTCATTATATCGGGACGCTGAACCAGCGTATGGTGGATGAGAAAACGCGGGCTAAGGATTACAGCCCGGAAACCGGGGAGTTTACGGACGAAGGCTATGTCAAAGCGCTTGAAAAGCTTCAGGAACTTCTGCCGTACTTTACAAAGCACGTGAACTCCGTTGATCACGAATACGTGCGCCAGCAGTTTACGAGCGGCAAAGCGGCGATGATTTATGCGGAAACGGCAGAAATTAAGCTCGTCGAACCGGTCAATCTGGGCTTGTTTCCTTTCCCGAAAATCAGCGGCGAAAAGGGATCTCCCCGTGCACTGACCGGATCTCCGGAAGGATTTATGATTTCCTCAAAAACGAAGCACCCGAAAGAAGCTATGGAATTTCTTCAGTTTTTAACCTCGAAAAAAATGGGAGAGAAGCTGATAAAAGACGTTGGTAAATACAGCGCGGTTCAGGGAACGGCGACAGAAAACAATTCCACCCCGATCCAGCGCGAAGCCGTGCAGGATATCGTCCGCGCCGAAACAATGGTGCCGTGGTTTGATATGGATGTTGACGTTGAAATCGCCGATGTGTATGCGGCAGGCGTTCAGCAGATGCTCGGCGGCACAATGACACCGCGCGAGGTGATGAATTCCGTGCAGAAAGCGGCGCGTCAGGTCAAAGCGTCATCTGAATAGAACAGATTTCTTTGGAGAAAGGAGATGAGGATTTCCTTGGTCAGCCGAAAACGTTTCATTCCGTATCTGTTTCTCGCGCCCGCGCTGATTTTTCTGCTGTTCGTTTACATTCCGATTATTGAAAATGTGTTTTTCAGTCTGTTTGAATGGAGCTCATTTCAACCCGAAAAGACGTTTATCGGTTTGAAAAATTATATTGACCTGTTTCACGATCCCGTGTTTTTTACAGCACTCCGCAACAATGTGCTGTATGCGGTCATATCGCTGATTTGCCAGGTTGGCGGCGGTTTAATTCTGGCGGCCGTGCTGGAAGACAGATTGGTAAGAAAATGGTCGCCGTTTTTCCGTACGGTATTTTTTCTTCCGGTCGTCATTTCCATGACCGTCATTGCGCTGTTGTTTGATTTTATTTATAACCCGGAAATCGGGCTTTTGAATCAGCTGCTGGAAGCCGTCGGACTTGATGAACTGACCCGGGCGTGGCTGGGCGATGAAAACACCGCTATGCTGTCTGTCATTTTTGTGTCTCAATGGCAGTCTGTCGGTTACATCGCCATGCTGTACATTGTCTCGATTCAGAGCATTCCCGCTGAATTATATGAATCGGCGCAGCTGGACGGAGCCGGAAAAATCCAGCAGTTTTTTCACATTACGGTGCCGCAGACGAAAGAAATGTCGTTTGTTGCCGTGGTGATGACGCTGACCGGCGCATTTACCGTATTTAATGAACCGTATATTCTGACCGGCGGAGGGCCGGGCAATGCTTCAGAAGTGCTGAGCACATTTTTGTATAAGAGCGCTTTTACAAAGGATATGATGGGCTACGCTTCTGCGATCGCCACGGTGGTGCTTTTGCTGACGCTTGCTCTGTCGCTTATTCAGATGAAATTCTTTAAGACCGGAAAGGAGGAGTAGCCGATGCTTCCTGAAAAGACGGACTTGCGTCATGCCCGTCAGGCCGTCAGAACAGGCGGAAAACCGAGAAAATGGTATGTCGGAGAAACGTCTGTGTGGCTGTTTCTCTTTATCTACCTCATTGCCGTTGCTTATCCGCTGTTATGGATGGCGGTCAGCGCCTTTAAAAGCTCGGATGAGATTTTTGAGCACAGCTGGTCGCTGCCCTCTGTCTGGCATCCCGAAAACTTCGTATCCGCATGGAACCAAGGGATTTCCGCTTATTTTATGAACAGCGTCATTGTGACCGTGCTGACTTGTCTCATCACCGTATTTGTGAGCGCCTGGGCGGCATACGGGCTGGCCCGTTTTCAATTTAAAGGAAAAGGGTTTGTGCTGATCATTTGTCTTGGCGGCTTGATGCTGACGCCGCAGGTCAGTCTTGTGCCGCTGTACTCCATTATCCAGTCATTGGGACTGTACAATACGTATTGGGCATTGATTCTTCCGTACGCAGCCTACCGTATTCCGTTTACCGTGATTCTGATCCGTTCCTATTTTTTGTCGATTTCCAAAGAGCTTGAGGAAGCGGCCTATCTGGATGGATGTACAAGTTTCGGAATATTTTTCAGAATATTCTTACCTATGAGCGTGCCGATTCTGGTGACATCAGGCATTTTGACGGCTTACCATACATGGAATGAGTTTATGTTTGCGATTATTTTTATCGATGATGAAAATTTACGGACGATTCCGGCCGGGCTGATGCAGTTCAGAGATGCGCTGCAGACGGATTGGGGCGTGCTGCTGGCCGGGCTGACGATTTCTGCTGCTCCGATCATCGCGCTGTTTTTATTGATGCAGAGATATTTTATCCGCGGTATTGCAGCGGGAAGCGTGAAAGGATAAGGGGGATGAAAAGATGAAACTGATAGCGGCCGGAGATAATGTAGTAGATTATTATCAGGATCAGGAGACGTTTTACCCGGGCGGAAATGCGTTAAATGTAGCCGTGCTTGCCCGGCGCTTAGGCCACGAAACTTCTTATATCGGGATTCTCGGCAGTGATGAAGCGGCGGATCACGTATTGAATGTGCTGAAACTGGAAAAGGTGAATGCCGATCTGATCCGCCGGGCATACGGAGAAAATGGGATGGCGGTCGTCACGCTTGATGAAAAAGGGGACAGGATATTTGCCGGATCAAATAAAGGCGGCGTGCAATCGCGTCTGACGCTCGCTTTTCAGGAGAATGACATCTCATTTATCTCCGGACATGATCTGCTGCATACGAGCGTATACAGCAGGATAGAACGTGACCTTCCGATGCTGAGCGGCCATGTGCCGATTTCCTTTGACTTCTCTGTAAAACGTGACGAAGCCTATTTAGAAGCGGTCTGTCCGTACGTAACGTATGCATTTTTTTCCGGGAGTGATTTGAGTGAAAGTGAATGTGTGCGGGTTGCCGAAAAAGCCCGCGGTTTCGGAGCGAAAATCGTCTGTCTGACAAGGGGAGAACATGGCGCGGTGTTATCGGATGGGGAACGCGTCTATCATCAGCCGGTGGTAAGAGCTGATATAATAGATACATTGGGCGCGGGTGATTCTTTTATTGCCGGGTTTCTTACCGATTTCTTCGAGCATCAGGATATTCGGCGAGCGCTTACTGCGGCCGCCGGGACGGCTGCCAAAACATGCGGAGGGTTCGGAGCGTTCGGTTACGGGCATCCCTACAGGCCGGACGGCGGGAAAAGCAGTGAAAAAACGAGAATACGATAAGCATTGTCTCGTTTTTTATACTTGTTACGCATAGGGGCTGTTAATGGTAAACGTAACGCGGTCGGTATGCATTAAAAACAGCGAGCTGTATATCGGCTGGTCTTTTGACATAAAAGCGGTTTTGTCAATTTCAAAAAGCGCATCCCCGATATCACAAGCCAGATAGCGGCTTTCTTCCTGCTTGGCGTATACCACATTTAACAGCTTCGTATTATGGGTGGGCACCACCTGATAGTGCTGTTTCAAAATGTCATGCATCGACACGCCGCCTTTAATATGCTTGCCGATGTCGGGAAATAAACTGAGCGGATAGTGGGCGATTTCGAATGAGAGCGGCTGGTCGTCGTGAAATAAAATGCGTTTTAATTCAAGAACGGGACTTTCGGAAGCGACGCGAAGTTTTTGAGCGATGGATTTAGGCGCTTCAATGATTTCATGGGAAAGGATCTGGTGTTTCGGTTTTTTTCCCGTTGATTCCATAAATTCAGAGTAGCCGTTGACCGCGATGAGCTCCCGCTTCAGTTTAGGGCTTTTAACGAACGTTCCCTTTCCCTGCTGCCGGACGAGCCAGCCTTCTTCCACAAGATCAAGGATGGCCTTCCTGACCGTTATGCGGCTGACGTTGTACGTTTCGCACAGCTCATTTTCAGTCGGCAGTTTTACGGACGCCGAATAAACGCCCTTCTTGATATCGTCCGCGATAATTTGTTTCAGCTGAATATATAAAGGTTTCGAGCTCCCGTTATTTAACAATGGGACGGACCTCCTTTGTCAAGTAGTAGTACTATTATATGTATTATGACGTTATAATACAAATTTGCTTTTCATTTATGAATCTGTCAGAAACCCCGAACATTTTTAACATAACAGAAAGATGTGGCGGTTTCCAGTATTGGAGGAGGTTTCGAATGGCATCATTAACATTTGACCATATCAAAAAAACATACGGCGCCCAATCGGCGGCAGTGAAGAATTTTCACTTAGATGTAAAGGATGAGGAGCTGCTGGTGCTTGTCGGTCCCTCCGGCTGCGGCAAATCTACGACACTCAGAATGATTGCCGGACTGGAGAGCATTTCTGAAGGGAAGCTTTATATCGATGGAGACGCGGTGAACGATCTGCCCCCGAAGGATCGTGATATCGCAATGGTTTTTCAGAATTATGCGCTGTATCCCCACATGACGGTGTTTGACAATATGGCGTTCGGTTTGAAGCTCAGAAAGCTGCCGAAAAAAGAAATCGCAGAGCGAGTCCGGACGGCCGCTGATATTTTGGAAATCGGGCATCTGCTCAAGCGGAAACCGAAGGCTCTTTCAGGCGGGCAGCGGCAGCGGGTTGCGCTCGGCCGGTCGATCGTGCGGGAGCCGAAAGTGTTTCTGATGGACGAGCCGCTTTCCAACTTAGACGCGAAATTGCGTGTGACGATGCGCGCCGAAATCAGCAAGCTCCATCAGCGTTTGAAAGCGACCATCGTTTATGTGACGCATGATCAGACGGAAGCGATGACAATGGGCGACCGGATTGTCGTGATGAATGAAGGAGATATTCAGCAGGCCGCAAGCCCCCATGAGATTTATCATTATCCGGCGAATATGTTTGTGGCGGGTTTTATCGGTTCTCCGAGTATGAATTTTATAAAAGGCGTCATAGAAGAAAGTCACGGGCAATGGTATTTTGCCGGTTCGTCCGTTCGTCTGCCCATTCCGAAAGAAAAAGCGGCCGTTCTTGTCCAGAAAGGATACAGCGGTAAGGAGATGACTGCGGGGCTGCGTCCGGAGCATTTGACGCTTGCCGGACAATCAGAGAACCCGCCCGAAGCGGTGTGCCGCGCTGTGGCGGAAGTATGTGAGAACTTAGGCGCGGAGATGTACGTTCATGCGGTGAGCGGAGATGACCGCATGACGATCCGTCTTGACGGCGCTTCAGAGGTGAAACCCGGCGATGCCATTCTGCTTGCGGTCAATATGAACCGGGCCGTCTTTTTTGATGCCGACACTGAAAACGCCGTATATTGAAAAAGGGAGCCTGATGATGGGGCTCCCTTATCACTTCTTATGATACGATTACCAGATTTCGTCCGCCCATTCCGGGTGGTCGATAAACGGATTGCGGTTATGCTGATAGTCTTCGTAAATGATTTCGTTCCGCCGTTTTTCCTTACTGTCGACGGGGTCTTGTTTATTCCATTTGAGCAAAACGGACAGTTTTCCCATGTAAGGAGCTGAGCCGTTTCCGGTTTTATCATTCAGCTCAAGGTCGGGATACCCGTCGCCGCCTTCATAACGCACCGCCATGTAAAACAGCATGCGGGCGACGTCTCCTTTGACCTCATCGCGCGGCTCCCAGGAATCACCGTCATAATAATTGCCCGGCGCTTTCGGGTATTCTGAGCCTCCGTTATCAAAATCCATGTTTCCTCTGGCGCTGTTCACCTGGACGTCTGCAGGGCGCAGATGATGAATGTCCGTCCCGGGGCCGGCAGCTGTTCCGAAGTTTCCGTGTGACTTTGCCCACACGTGTTCACGGTTCCAGTCCCCGACGCTGCCGCCGTTTTTACTTTTGGCCCGTGATTCCTGGGTGTAGAGCAAGATGACATTGTTCGGATTTGCCGGATCTTCGTCAGTTTCCTTCAATGCATTCCATACTTGGCTGTAAGACAGCTTAGTATGTCCGCTGATGATGCGGTGCAGGGCGCTCTTTAAGGCTGTTCCGCTTTTTCCGGAAGCTTCTTTGTAATATGTGTCCGTATCCGCAGACGGAGTGATGACAGCTGAGGCAGTTTGCGGAAAAAGAGTTGTGCCGCCGGAAGTTGAAACCGCGAGCCGGCTGTACAGATTTGTGTCAGCCGGCGCGCCCGCAGAGGCTGACGGCGCAGCCCATCCAAAAATGAAAAACAGGCAGACAATCGGCAGAAACCAAAGTTTTTTTGTCATGACTTGCCCTCCTTTACCTCTATTATCCAAAAAATAAATCTAATATTCTATCTTTTTTGAAAAATGGTTCCTTCGGCTTATGGGACAGAGGGGCGGTTTCTTGGTCAAAGTATCCGGAAAATCATTGATTTTTTAGAGGATATGATAATGAACTCATAATGCGCTCCTTCTATAATGAAGATCATCTTGTCAGTTTTTCAGTTTAAAAGGAGGGCGTGTATGGAACATCAGCAGCTTTCGGCGGCGAATATCGGGATTTCCGACGACATACAATGGCTGTCTCAATTCGGCGCTTCCGCTTCCGGCGGAGTGACGAGGCTTTTATATACGAAAGAATGGATGGACGCCCAGCTTGCCGTCAAAAAGAAAATGGAGGCGTTCGGGCTGGAAACGGCATTTGACGATGTCGGTAACGTATTCGGCCGTCTGAACGGCACAGAATCGCCTGATCAGGTGATTCTGACCGGGTCGCATATTGACACCGTTATTGACGGCGGCAAATATGACGGTGCGTTCGGCGTGCTGGCGGGCATGCTGGCGATCCGGCATTTGCATGAGACGTGCGGGCGTCCGAAAAAAACGCTGGAGGCTGTGTCACTCTGTGAAGAGGAAGGGAGCCGTTTTCCCATCACCTATTGGGGCTCAGGCAATATCACCGGTGCTTTCTCGCTTTCAGATGCGGAAACGCCGAAAGACGCGTCCGGCATTTCTCTGAAAGAAGCCATGCGGCAGAACGGCTTCGGTGCAGGCCGTTATCCGGCGCCGCTACGCACTGATATTAGTGCCTTTCTGGAAATTCATATAGAACAGGGGCAAACGCTTGAACGATCGGGAAAGGATATCGGGATTGTCACCGGGATTGCCGGACAGAGACGCTATACCGTTACGCTTGACGGTGAATGCAACCATGCGGGGACCACTTCAATGAAATGGCGGAAAGATCCGCTCGCGGCGGGAAGCAGCATCATCCACGAACTCATGCTCTCAGCGGAAAGACAGCCGGAAGAGCTCCGCCTGACGTGCGGGAAAATGACGGTTGAGCCGAATATGGCGAATGTCATTCCGGGCCGTATCCAGTTTTCCGTTGATATTCGCCACCAGCAGGAAGACGTGCTGGCAGCCTTCCGTCAGAAACTGGTGTCGATTATTGAAAACATCAGCCGCAGCAAAGGAGTCAGACCTGTTATTGATGAATATATGAGGATAGAGCCGGTTCAAATGGATCAGACACTGACACGAACCGCAGCAGAGGCTGCAAAAGAGCAGGGGGCGGACCCGGAGAAGATCGTAAGCGGAGCGGGACATGACGCCCAGATGCTCGGCAGAACCTTTCCGGCCTGCATGCTGTTTGTGCCGAGCCGTGGCGGGATCAGCCACTCGCCGCTTGAATTCACACCCGCACATCAGCTTGAAACCGGCGTCCTTACGCTGGCGAATGTATTACATAAACTTGCCTATTAACGTAAAGGGGGAATCGGCGTGCCGACCAGAAAAGAATTGTGCATTCCGCAAAGAACGATTATGACACCGGGACCGACAGAAGCTGAACCGAGAGTGCTGAGGGCGATGGGCGCTCCGATCCTCGGCCAGTTTGACCCGGCATTTACCGGCATCATGAATGAAACGATGCAAATGCTCCGTGAATTGTTTCAAACTGAGAACCGCTGGGCCTATCCGATTGACGGCACATCAAGAGCGGGGATTGAGGCTGTTCTCGCAAGTGTGATAGAACCGGGCGACAGCGTGCTCGTTCCGATATACGGACGCTTCGGACACCTGCTGACTGAAATCGCCGAGCGGTACGGAGCGGACGTTCATACGATCGAGTGTGAATGGGGAACGGTCTTCCGGCCTGAAGAGATTATCAGCGAGATGAAAAAGATTTCCCCGAAAATCGTCGCTATGGTGCACGGAGAAACATCAACGGGGCGGATTCACCCGCTGAAAGAAATCGGGGAAGCGTGCCGCGCCCAAGACGCACTCTTTATCGTGGATGCCGTGGCCACGATCGGAGGCTGCGCCGTAAAAACGGATGAATGGAAGATTGACGCAGTTATCGGGGGAACGCAAAAATGCCTATCGGTCCCTTCCGGAATGGCGCCGATTACTTATAATGACCGGACGGCAGCTGTCATTGCCGCGCGTAAAAAGGTAGAACGTGGCATTGCGACGGCAGCTGACGGTAAAATGCTGTCCGGTCATCGGCCGGTTACGAGCAACTATTTTGATCTGAGCCAGCTCGAAGATTATTGGAGTGAAAGAAGGCTGAATCACCATACAGAAGCGACAGCAATGCTTTATGCGCTGCGGGAGGGTGTGCGCCTTGTCCTGGAAGAAGGACTTGAAGAACGGTTCCGCAGGCATCAGCGTCATGAAAAAGCGCTTACGGCGGGACTTGCAGCGATGGGCCTTGATTTATTCGGCGATCCGGAGGCGAAGCTGCCTGTCGTCACATGTGTGAAGATTCCGCCGGAAGCAGACGGCGAATCGATCAGGAGTATGCTTTTGTCTCAATTCGGAATTGAAATCGCCAGCTCGTTCGGTCCGCTGCAGGGGAAAATTTGGAGAATCGGAACGATGGGCTACAGCTGCAGAAAGGAAAATGTGCTGTTTGTGCTGGCCGGACTTGAGGCGGTTCTGATCAGACACGGAGTTGCAGTTAAAGCCGGGGAAGCGCTGCAGGCGGCCCTTAACATATATGATCTGCCGGCTGAAACCGGTGTGCTGTCATGAGACATGAAAACGAGATTGAAATCATCTGGACTTTTTTCCCTTTTCCCCGTTATACTGAATGGTATAAAAAATGACAAATATGGAATGATCATCTGTTTGTCTGGGGAGAAGGTAAGAAATCATGGCGTACATAGGCCGATTGTCAATTTTAATGCTGAATATGTTTATTGCGATGCTTGGAATCGGATTGATTATTCCGATTATGCCCGCATATATTACCGAATTCGGAGCGACGGGGAGCACGATGGGTCTGCTTGTTGCGGCGGCGGGGCTTACACAGCTTTTATTTGCGCCTATTGCCGGGGAAATAACCGACAAATACGGACGGCGGAAACTGATTATTTTCGGCATTGCCGCCTTTGCCGTGTCACAATTGATCTTCGCCTTTGCCGGAAGCCTGTGGCAATTGTTCGCATCCCGGCTTTTGGGCGGGATGGGCGCGGCGTTTTTAATGCCGTCAATGTTCGCTTACATAGCGGATATTACGACCGAGGAAGAACGCGGGAAAGGAATGGGGCTGTTCAGCGCGGCGATGACGCTCGGTGTCGTCATCGGGCCCGGTGTCGGAGGCTATTTGGTTCATTACGGCATGTCTGTGCCGTTCATCGTGTCCGCAAGTCTCGCCTGCTTTTCAACGGTGCTTTCATTTTTCTTTCTGCCCGAAACGCTTGGACGTGAAAAGCAGCTGGAAGCCCGGGCGAAAACGGAAAAACGTGAGCATCTGTTTAAGCAAATGTCACGCGCGCTCAAATCGCCGTTCGCGTTTATGCTGATTCTGGTTTTTGTGCTGAACTTCGGAATTATGAACTTTGAATCCGTTTTCGGCCTTTACGTTGACCATAAACACGGATTTAAAGCCTCTGATATTGCCTTTATTATTACGGCTGCGGGTCTCATCGGCGTGTTTGTGCAGGCGGTCGGCGTCAGTTATCTCGTCCGCAGGTTCGGGGAAAAGCGCGTCATTAACGTGACGTTGATCGGGGCTGCTGCAGGACTTGTGTGGTGCCGGTTTGCGGGTTCATATTGGGCCGTTTTTGCCGCGGCAATCTTTTTCCTGACGCTGACATCGCTGCTCCGGCCGGCCGTTAATACGATGCTGTCGAAGCTCGCCGGTGACCAGCAGGGGTTTGCCGGCGGGATGAACACCTCATTCATCAGCTTAGCGAATATCGCCGGACCGTCAGCCGCCGGTTTTCTCTTTGATGTAAATATGGAATTTCCGTATATGCTGGGAGCGGCCATTCTCGCCATCAGTTTTCTGGCCGCGCTTGGCTGGGGCAAAAAGACACAGACCCGGCCGTTCACGCAGCAAGGATAAGAATCAAAAGCCTCCGGGTATCCGGAGGCTTTTTGCTGATTGTCGTTTATTCTTTGGCGGTCTGCATCTCTGAAATTGCAGGGATGCGCATAGAGGGAAAATCATATCGAACCAGTTGTTCCGTATGCTCAAGCATGGCGCGAATGGAAACCGGAACAGGTGTAGATAAAGTAAAACCAGCTTTATTGCTTGACGAGTCTGACGAATTTGATCTGCCGGAAGTTGATCAAAAAAGAAAGCAGTCAGGCAGGGACAATATTGAGCGGCGTAAATGCTGAGGAAGAAAAAGCAGTGTTTTGGAACTTGCTGTTTCGTATGCAGGGGGGAGAGCATTCTGATAAAACGGGTCATTGAAATAATACGAACTGTTCAGAAGGGGGCGATTGGTGACAACAAGGAGAGGTTATCTTATAACCTCTCACGGAAGATGTTGTGATGGTTCTCCTGCACGAATTTTGCAGATTAAAACCCGCAATTAGGCCAACACACAATTATGCAAGAGACAATCATCTAAAAAGGGTGTCGGTAAGTACAATATGGTGTACGGAAAAGGAGTTGAAAATGTTGTATTATTACCCGTCATTCCATTTGTATCAGCGGCAAGAATTTAATTATTATCCATGGGCCCATCAATTGACTCATTCAGGGAGCTCCCCCTATGTTTCCGCGCGCCCTCCTTTTTATAATTCTCCATGTTACAGAGAGTGCATAAGAAGCGGAGCGGATAGTTATTTCTGCTGCTATATCTGCGGTTTCTGTTAAAAAGAAAGACTTATAGAAGTAAGTGATCTTTCCAAGATGACAGTGAGACCATTATCCAGACAGCCATTAGTCAACACACGAAGCTTTATTACGGTTCACGGAGGGGAAGCGCCCCTCCTTTTTTGGAGAGATTTTTTCCGCTGTGAACGGAGAATGTATCAGCGTAGCCAAAACTCCGCGTGAAAAAGGAAAAGAGCATTTCCTCTTTCCTTTAGGAGGAAGTCATTTCTGCGTATCAAAATTTAAACAATGAAAGTGCCTTCTCGGGAGGGCGACTGAAGTATGCAGTATTGTGCGCGGATAGTCACGGGGAACACAAGCAGTGAAATCTCATTGCAAGGAAAGTCTTTTTAAACCGGCTCTTCATTTTCTTTGCTTACCTTCTGAGGAATAAAGCGGCGGGCCGCAAATAAATAAAAGCGAATAGCGTAAGGCGGTGCTTATTCGGCAAGGAGAAATGAAAGAAAGATGAAGATGAGAGACGTTTTATCTGCTGACACGAAACAGCAGCTTAAAAAAGTGTTAAGTCCTTCTACAAAGGCAGATGAACAGGAATTGGGAAGAAATCATGGGAACGAGACGTGACACCTCAGACGTATAGGCGGCTGTATACGTAGGAAATGAGCCTTTTGTTCCACACACGAATTTTCAATATATGGAATATACAATTATTGTAAGGTGAATTCATTATATAGGAAAGAGGTAAATGTTCAATGTATCCAAATTATTATTACCCATATTTTGGGGAAAGTCGTGCTTTTGAAGGTTTAATTGGTCAATTTCACACTCTCCTTTTTAATCTAACTTTGCCAAATGGACGGTTGCTTACTGCTGGTACACGTGTGTTTATACACAGGTCTGAGTATACACCAGCAGGTCAAGAATTTGTTACTATAGTATTTCCTTTGTCTATTGGCGGAAACTGTATAGCTGGTTCAGCTGTAGTTTCGGCTAGTCAACTCACTCCTGGAGGAATCCAAACAGTTAGATAAAATACTAATTTAAGTATCATCGTTTGAGATGATACTTATTTATTTTGAGGAAGAGAGGTAAGTGAAGATCCTTGCGAAAGAAGCAGACGCACAAAAACTTGTTTACGGTATCGTTTATGAGCCGGACACCGTGGATGCTCACGAGGATTTCATGACAGCTGCAGAAATTGAGAAGGCCGCTCACGGCTTCCTGAAAGGATACTCGTCAGGGTTTTGATGGCAACATTTTTTGAGGATTTAGCTGAATGATTCACCTTAAATAGGATGCGGGAGAACACCCCGCATCCCTGTCTCTAACGATTCCTTAACCGATCAGCCGCTGCATTCTCAGCGCGAGCCGCAGGCGCATCGTCGTCTCCGGATCTTTTAAGCTTTTGCCGAGCAGTTCCTCGCATTTTTCTAAACGATAGATCACCGTATTTCGATGGACGTACAGGCGCTTAGCCGTTTCTGAAATCTGGCAGTGGGTCTCCAGGTAAACAGACAGCGTATGAAGCAGGCTCTGATCTTCCTTTTGCCGGTCGGCCAGGCTTTGGAGGGTGGCTTCGTAAAACTTCTTCACATCTTCCGCCGGAAGCAGGCGGAGCAGCTCCGGCACGTCTTTGGCATGATAGATTTGAATAAACTCCGCGCTTCTGGACAAATGCCCGGATGAAATGGCGTCTGAAGCTTCAGTAAAAGCGTCAGGGACGTCGATCAGCTTTTGGCATATGTTTGAGATGCCGAAGGAGACAGTCCGTTTAAACTGCGTCCGGACCTGCTTTTGAAACTGCTCCAAAAAGCTGATGACAGACGCGTGCATTTCATTCCAGCTGTCTGTCGCTTCAATTAAAAGAATACCGACATTTCCTTTAATAAAGAGATGAGGGGGAAACGGAAAGGATGACAGCTCCCCTTCAAGCAGATCAAATACATGATCGGAAACGAGCTGATTTTCGGTAAAGCTGATCGTTTTCTCATTTCGGTCGAGTTTTCCGCAAATGC
This sequence comes from Bacillus sp. MT(2024), assembly GCF_036362845.1. NCBI lineage: Bacteria > Bacillati > Bacillota > Bacilli > Caryophanales > Bacillaceae > Bacillus > Bacillus sp. MT(2024). The sequence continues at coordinate 3,148,917 of NZ_CP143632.1, read as the reverse complement.
ACATGTATTTCTGATCCCAGCGGAGCCGGAATTCTTTGGCACGGCTTTTGATTTCTTCATGGCCTGTAAACGAGCGGTCGATGAAATTGCTGAAAAATTCATTGCGCGCCCGTCTGCCGAATTGTTTGACGGCATTTTCTTTCAGCAGTTCAAAGGAAATGACGTTGGCCGCCTGTTCAATTGTCAAAATCATGCCTTTATCAGCGGTCTGCACCAGCTCCGGAATCACCAGATAACCGCAGTTTTTTTCAACATTCAGAATCGGCAGGACAGAATACGCCTTTCTGTCGGAGAGCATGGAAAAGCAGGTGAAATAAGGACCGGAAAGGGAATAACAGATGTTTTTCAATAAAGACGTGTCAATGGGTATGCTGTGGGACGATGATAAGAGTTTTGTATGCTGATCCAAAAGCAGCACGGGAAGCCGGAGAATGTCTGAGAGCTTCTTAAGCAGGGATTGCAGCCCTTTGCCGCTCATGATGTGGTTTGTGAATTTTTTATGGGTGTAAATGGCCTGCTGCAGCTCATTTGAACGCATATCAAGAATATGGCTCAGTGTGGCGTTGACGATATCTCCCAGCCTGATGTCTTCCGGCAGCTCAATAATCGGAAATTCATACCGGTCGGCAAGCTCCGCGGCATCTTTCGGAATGACATTAAGATAGCGCTTCGTTTTGATCCCCAGTCCCGCGCAGCCCCGTTTTGCCATGAGGCGGATCAAATCTTTCAACAGCTGCGGGCGATCCTTCAAGTGGTAAGCCGTCGTGACGAGCAATTCATTTTTATGTAAAAAATCAGCGATGTCCGGCGCATCCATCATGTTGACGTGCTGCACCTCCCTCCAGCCGCCGGATCTGCCTGCGATTAATGCCGCCCGCTCATAAGCGGGAATCTTCATCACATCATAAATGTTCATCAGTCAATCTCCTTTCAGGTTCTAAAGACAACCATTAGTTAATATGAATAAAAATCATCAAAAATTATAGCGGTTTTGCTGATGTATTACGATCATAGTAGCAGTAAACTGGCAATCATAGACGCATGTTGTGATAAAAACTGACAGAAAATCGTCATCCTTACAGGGAGGAAGATAAAATGGCCTATGACGTAATTGTAAAGGGTGCGAAAGCTGTGCGAAAAGGCGGGACAGAGCGGGCCGATATCGCCGTCAAGGACGGGAAAATCGCATTGATCGAGCCCGGCATCGACGAAAACGCGGACCAAGTGGTGCAGGCAGACGGCATGTATGTGTTTCCGGGCGCGGTCGATTGTCACGTGCATTTCAATGAACCCGGACGCGAAGAATGGGAAGGCATTGAAACCGGCTCAAACATGCTTGCTGCCGGCGGCTGTACGGCATATTTTGACATGCCGCTTAACTGCATTCCTTCGACGGTAACTGCTGAAAACCTGCTGGCAAAGGCGGAAATCGCCGAACGGAAGTCAGCGGTTGATTTTGCGCTTTGGGGCGGTTTGATGCCCGGGTATACCGAACATATCCAGCCGATGGCAGAAGCGGGGGCAATCGGGTTTAAAGCGTTTCTGTCTAAATCGGGAACGGATGAATTTCAATCAGCCGATGAACGGACTCTTTTAAAGGGAATGAAGGAAATCGCGGCGTGCGGCAAGATTTTGGCCCTGCACGCAGAAAGCGACGCTCTCACCCGATTCCTTGAAGCCGAGTACGCGCTCCAAGGGAAAATTGATGCCCGCGCTTACGCTTCCTCTCGTCCGGAAGAAGCCGAATGCGAGGCTGTGCAGCGGGCAATTGAATATGCAAGAGCGACGGGATGCGCGCTTCATTTTGTACATATCAGCACGAAACGGGCCGTGCTCTCCATTCAGCAGGCGAAAAAAGACGGGTTGGATGTCACCGTTGAAACGTGTCCGCACTACTTATTATTCAGCTTTGAAGACTTCCTCAAAAAAGGGGCGGCCGCCAAATGCGCTCCGCCGCTCCGCTCAGAGGCTGATAAAGAGGAATTGATCGGGGTTTTGGCTGAGGGCCTGATTGATATGGTGTCTTCGGATCATTCTCCCTGTCATCCGTCTTTGAAACGCGAGGATAATATGTTCCTGTCGTGGGGCGGGATCAGCGGAGGCCAATTTACGCTTCTCGGCATGATTCAATTAGCGATCGATCATGGGATTCCGTTTGAACATGTGGCCCGATGGACGGCCGAAGCACCTGCCAAGCGCTTCGGTTTAACGAATAAAGGCCGGCTTGAAGAAGGATTTGACGCTGATTTTGCCATTGTCCGGCCGGAACCTTTTACCGTCACAAAAGAAACGATGTTTTCCAAACATAAGCAAAGCTTGTATGAAGGCCGCACCTTTCCATACCGAATTGCTGCGACCTACAGCAAGGGACGCTGTGTGTACCAAGATGGTCGTAAGCAGAGCGGGGCTTTCGGAACATTTCTGAAGCCTTCTGAAATAAAAGAGCCGATTCTCTGAGGAGAATCGGCTTTTTTTGTCGTTTGGAAAGCGGGTCTCGTGGTATCTTTTTATAAAAAGGAGTAAAACACATTGTATGATCAAATCTTGAACATATTAACGGCATCCTGGTCGCGCAAGACCAGTACAAAATGGACGGAAGATTGCCCGGCCAAAGGCCAGTGCGGCGTGACGGCTTTAGTCATCCAAGATGTTTACGGCGGTGACATTCTCAAAACAAAAACCGGCACAAGCTGGCATTTTTATAATCGAATAGACGGGGAGATATATGATTTCACGAGCAGTCAGTTTTCAGAGCCGATCGTCTATCAGCACATTCTTTCTTCCAGAGATGAGGCATTTTCGGACACCAATGAACATCAGTACCGGTTCCTGAAAAGTGCATTCAGAAAAAACATGGAAACGGAAAGAGAAAAACACCTGTGATAAACTAGAATGAGAGGTGAAGGATTGTGATTTATATCGGACTGACGGGGTGGGGGGATCATGACAGCATCTATCCGCCTAAAACAGCGGGCCCGCAAAAATTGCAGGCGTATTCCTCCCATTTTCCCATCGTTGAGCTGGACGCGAGCTTTTACGCGATACAGCCCGCCCGCAATAACGAAAGATGGGTCAAAGAGACGCCGGAATCTTTTCAATTTGTCATTAAGGCATATCAAGGAATGACGGGTCATCAGCGCGGCGATATTCCCTTTGAATCGAAGGAAGAAATGTTTGAGGCGTTTAAGCTGTCATTATCGCCGTATATAGAGCATGGAAAGCTTGCCATGGTGCTGTTCCAATTCCCGCCGTGGTTTGACTGCAAGAAAGAAAACGTCGCATATTTAAGATGGTGCAGGCAGCAGATGGGGGATATCCCGTGCGCGCTTGAATTCCGCAACCGGTCTTGGTTTTCCCCGCCATTTTACGAGCAGACCCTTTCCTTTATGAAGGAGGAAGGCTGGATTCACAGCATATGTGACGAGCCGCAAATCGGCGAGGGCAGCATTCCGACCGTCCTAAAAGCAACGGATGAAGAAAAAACGCTTGTCCGTTTTCACGGACGGAACAAGCAGGGCTGGATCAAACCTGACGGCGGACAAAACTGGCGTGAGGTCAGATATTTATACCGCTATAACAAACAGGAACTCAAAGATTGGAAAAACAATCTTCAGGAGCTGAAAAAGCAGTCGCGCAATCTGTATGTGCTCTTCAACAATAACTCAGGCGGAGACGCCGCCGATAACGGGCTTGAGATGCTTGAAATGTTAGATATCTCATATACCGGGCTTGCTCCGAAGCAGCTCGACCTATTCAGCTAGAAAAGAGGTTTCAAGACACATGTCTTATCTTATTTTGATCATATTGGGATTTATCGCAGGAACGGTCGGCAGCCTGATCGGGCTTGGGGGAGGAATTATCATCGTGCCGGCGATGCTCTATTTAAGCACGATGACTCCGTTTTTCCATGACGTAACACCGCAGACTGCCATCGGCACGTCCCTTTTGGTGATTATTTTTACGGGCCTGTCATCAACTCTGGCCTATATGAAATATAAAACTGTTGACTACAAAAGCGGACTGATCTTTTTTATCGGTTCCGGCCCGGGAAGCATCATCGGCTCGTATTTGTCTAAACTTTTTAATGCGCATACGTTTTCCGTCTGGTTCGGACTTTTTATGATTTTGATTTCTATTACATTAATGCTGAAGGCGAAAGCAAAACCGGTCAATAAAGCGCATAAAGGCATGATCCGGACTTATGAGGATGAATCGGGTGAGCTTTATACATATTCGTACCGTATTTTTACCGGTATCGCCATTGCCTTTTTCGTCGGTTTATTGGGCGGTCTTTTCGGCATCGGCGGCGGCTCTCTTATGGTTCCGGCCATGATGCTGTTATTTTTGTTCCCGCCGAAAGTGGCTGTGGCGACGTCAATGCTCATTATTTTCTTATCCTCCGTGACGGGTTCCGTGTCACATATCGCAGAAGGCCATGTCAATTGGCTGTATGCGCTGTGCCTCGTTCCGGGCGCGTGGTTCGGCGGCAAAATGGGCGCGTGGGTCAATAAGCGGGTGCAGACGAAAACGATCGTGCTTTTCATGCGGGTCGTCTTGATTTTGATCGGCTGTGAATTGATTTATCAAGGGATATTCAGCTAAAAGGTAGGAGAGATGGTATGTTAGAGAAGCTCCGTTTATATCATACGAATGATTTGCACAGCCATTTCGAAAATTGGCCGAAAATCGTACATTATATTGAGCAGAAGAGAAGTGAGCATGAAAAAAACGGGGAGGAAACACTCGTATTCGACATCGGCGATCATATGGACCGATTCCAAATGATAACGGAAGCGACCTTCGGCAAAGCGAATGTCGACTTGTTAAACCGTCTTGAGATTGATGCGGCTGCCGTCGGGAATAATGAAGGAATTACGCTGCCTCACGATGAGCTGGCGGGTTTATATACTCATGCCGCGTTTCCCGTCATTGTGTCCAACCTGTTTGACGCGGACGGACATCGGCCGGAATGGGCCAAGCCCTACGTGATCAAAACGCTGAAAAACGGGATGACCGCCGGCATACTCGGCGTCACGGTGCCGTATTATCCCGTCTATCAAAAACTCGGCTGGACGGTGACGGATGCGGAAAAAAGCATTCAAGAATCACTTGACGATATCAAGGACAAAGCGGACATCATCATTCTGCTTTCTCATTTAGGCCTGATCGATGACCGGGCCGCAGCGGAAAAATTTCCCGATATCGATGTCATTCTTGAATCACATACGCACCATCTTCTTGAGGACGGACAGGACATAAACGGCGTATTGCTTGCATGTGCGGAGAAATACGGGAACTATGTCGGCTGTGTCGAGCTCACGATAGAAAGTGAATCACGAACCATTGTCAGCAAACAGGCATCTGTACAGAAAATGGCTGATTGGCACGGAGAATCTGAAGATACGGCGGCTTTTCTGAAAGAGAAAGAACGGGAAGCGGAAAACCTGCTCTCCGTACAAGTCGCCAATCTGAATGAAGAAGCCGGCGTGAAGTGGTTTGAGGAATCGCCGCTGCCGCTTCTATTAGCCGAAGCGCTGAAAAGCTGGTGCGGCTGTGAAGTCAGCATGGTGAATTCAGGCGTCATTTTGGGGCCTTTACAGAAGGGGCCTGTCACAAAGCTTGACCTGCACCGCATCTGCCCTCATCCGATCAATCCGGTCGCCGTTCGTCTTTCAGGCAGGGAACTCCAGGAAACAATCAGCCAGGCCGCCTCGGAACAAATGGAGCAGCTGCGGATTAAAGGCCTCGGCTTCCGCGGGGAAGTGATGGGCAGGATGGTATATGCCGGAGCGGAGGCAGAGGCCGGCATTCTTGAAGACGGTGTGACGCATCTCCTCAATGTGAAAGTGAACGGAGAAGAGGTGGATCCGGAGCGGATATACTCGGTTGCCGTTCTCGACATGTTTACACTCGGAAAGCTGTTCCCTTACATCCGCGATTCAAAAGAAAAACAATACTTTATGCCGGAGTTTTTAAGAGATCTGCTCGCCTGGGAGCTCGCGCGGCAAGCATAATGTCAGATATCCGCCGGCCGTTCCATCTCATTCGAGTGAAGGTAAGCTTGACTTTTTAAGAGTAAAAATAAAATACTATGTCCCCCCTTACAAGCATACATTGTGATATGTAAGGGGGGATTTTTCTTGCCTAGATACCGGAGCGCTCTTCGCAAGAGAGGGCCTTTGCCTTTTCGATATGTGCTTCTTCTGTCGTTTGCTTTTTTTATCATATCGACGGTCATCAGCCTCTGGATGATCAACTCCTCAATCAAACCGGTGCTGATGAACATAGGAGAAATGGAAACCAAACGGGTGGCGACAGAGGTCATTACGGAATCCATTGAAGAATACATGTCTCACAGCGACAATGTGAAAGATATGATCGATATGAAAACGGATGAAAACGGAAAAGTCACAACGATGGATTTTAATACACAAATGGTCAACAGTATGAAGGCGAAAGTGACAAAGCAGCTTCAGGCTCATTTGAAGGAAGCGGAGTCGAACAATAAGCAGCATGAAACGGAAAAAGGCGCGAAAACGGCCGATGAAATTATGATTAACATCCCTTTAGGGCAGGTCACGGGAAACAGCATTCTCGGAAATCTGGGGCCGAAAATCCCCGTGCGCTTTAACCTGATCGGTGATGCGTTAACTGATGTGAAAACAAAAATAAAGCCGTACGGCATTAACAATGCCCTGATCGATATCAGTATTTTTGTGGAAATTAAGGTAAAGGTTATTATCCCGTTTGCCAGTAAAACATCAGTCGTGACAAATAATATTCCGGTCTCCATTAAAGCGATTCAAGGAGAGGTGCCGCAGTTTTATAACGGAAGCGGCGGATCAGGTGTGACGCCTTCCATTCAGCTGCCGAATGAAAAACAGAAGAAAGATAAATAAAAACACACAGCCGCAATCTTTCCTGGCGGCTGTGTGTTTACTTTTTCCTGCGGATTTCTTTTCGCTCCCATGCCCTTAAATGGGGATACGGGTCAAAAGACCATTCCGATCTGCCGTTATCTTTATACATCCCGTAGTGAAGATGCGGCGGAAATTTTCCCGCGGTGCCCGGCGGTCCGTATCCGGAACTGCCGACAGAGCCGATCACTTCTCCGGGTTTGACGATCTGGCCTTTATGCACACCTTTTGCAAAGCCGTTCAGGTGAGCGAAGTAGTGATACGTGTTATTGATATCCCTGATGCCGATTCTCCAGCCGCCGAAACGGTTCCAGCCCTTCATTTCAACAATACCGTAGCAGGTCGATCTGACGGGGAGCCCGTAATGGGCGAACAGATCCGTTCCTTCGTGAATCCGGCGACCGCCGAAACCCCGCGCGGCACCCCATGTGCTGCGGTAGCTGTAATCCGTCTTCACGGGAAGCGGAAAAGCGTGCTCTCCGAGATCAAGGCGGCCGAACGTTTTAAACAGTGTCATGAATTCGGTGATAATGCCGACCGTCTGATCACGGCGGTAATAATTCCAGAGGCCGATGCGGATATGGTCAAGATCCGTTCCGAATCCCGCTAAATACTGTGCAAATGTATAAAGAATATCCTCATCATTGCTGACCTCGGCTTTTCCGTCGCCGTCGCCGTCCAGGCCGATCCCGTCAAATACTTTAATGCTGAGGGGCGCCTCGTCCTTAGGATTTGGATTTTCAGGCCCGCTCCACAAATGATCCGGAATATAAATGCTGATGATTCCCGCTTTTTCCGGCAGATCCTTTCGGTTCGAGCGGACATTTTCTTCATATTGATCAACCGCCGCAAGCACATACCAAGGAATCTGCGTGACTGCTTCGGCTTTGCGGTACAACTGCATCCGTTCGCCGTAAACAGGAGCCGATTGTTCTTTCCCGCTTGCAGCCGGACAGAAAAATGATAAAAGGAGAAGAGCAGATAACAGAACTTTCACAACATGATCTCCTTTCAGGATTAATACAAATAGTTTGCGGCAACAATCCGAGAAAATGTAAGTAATTCTCTTCCCTTGTCGAGAAATTTTTCCTATGTTAAAGTGACTATTGAATAGAAATCTGCAAGTTTTATATCCATCGTGAAATAGAAATTTTTCGCACACGAACATGAATAAAGGGATAATGGAGATGATGGGGAAATGGCAAAGAAAGACGAGCATCTGAGAAAGCCGGAATGGCTCAAAATAAAGCTGAACACGAATGAAAACTATACGGGTCTGAAAAAATTAATGCGTGAAAATAATCTGCATACCGTATGTGAAGAAGCAAAATGCCCGAACATCCATGAATGCTGGGCTGTCAGACGTACGGCGACGTTCATGATTCTCGGTTCCGTCTGTACGAGAGCATGCCGCTTCTGCGCTGTCAAAACGGGTCTGCCGACTGAGCTGGATCTGCAGGAACCGGAACGCGTAGCTGATTCGGTTGCACTGATGAACTTAAAACACGCCGTCATCACGGCCGTGGCGCGTGATGATCAGAAAGACGGCGGAGCAGGCGTCTTTGCGGAAACTGTCCGGGCGATCCGCAGAAAAAGCCCGTTCACGACAATTGAAGTGCTGCCATCCGATATGGGCGGAAATTACGACAACCTGAAAACATTAATGGATACCCGTCCTGATATTCTGAACCACAACATTGAAACCGTGCGCCGCCTGACACCGAGAGTCCGCGCCCGTGCAACATATGACCGTTCTTTGGAATTCTTGCGCCGTGCGAAAGAAATGCAGCCTGACATCCCGACGAAATCAAGCATTATGATCGGTCTCGGCGAAACGAAGGAAGAAATTATTGAAGTGATGGACGACCTGCTTGCGAACAATGTCGACATCATGGCGATCGGCCAATACCTGCAGCCGTCGAAAAAACATTTAAAAGTCCAAAAATATTATCATCCGGACGAATTTGCCGAACTGAAAGAAATCGCGATGCAAAAAGGCTTCAGCCACTGTGAAGCAGGCCCGCTTGTCCGTTCTTCCTACCATGCGGATGAACAAGTGAACGAAGCGTCTAAAAAACGCCAGGCCCAAGCATAAGATAAGCCGAAAAAACCCAAAACGCCGCAGGTTTTGGGTTTTTTGTGATGGAGCCGTCTGTGCAGGGAAAAAGTCATTCTTGAATAAGGATCGTCAGAACCGCTACACTGGATATAAAAGGGGAAAATTTTTCCGTCCGTCAGAACCGTCTCATTTTGCAATTGATGGACAGAAGTCAATGAATTATGATAGTAAAGAGTGATAAAAGAGGTGAAGACATGATTCTTATTCAAAATGCCGAGTTTGAACTCGTACACGATTTTAAAAACGGCTTTAATGAAGAAGCGTTCAAAGCCCGCTATTCGGACATATTAAATAAATATGATTACATTGTGGGAGACTGGGGATACAGTCAGCTGCGGCTCAAAGGCTTCTTTGATGACCAGAATCAAAAAGCAACCTTTGAAACGAAAATCAGCACATTGGACGAATACATTTACGAATACTGCAATTTCGGCTGCGCGTATTTTGTTTTAAAACGAATCAGAAAATAATTGATGCAGAAGGGGATGCTGTCACGTGTATTTTGTTGACAGAAATAATATCGAACATACACTCCGTTTTTTTGAGACCCAGCTGGCGCTGTTTGACAGCACGCCTGCATGGCAGAGCGAAATCGAAAAAAGGGCGCTTGAGCGGATCAGCCATCTTATGATCGAATGCATTCTCGATGTCGGAAATGATATGATTGACGGCTTTATCATGCGCGATCCGGGGAGTTATGACGACATCATGGATATTCTGACGGATGAAAAGGTGGTAGCTGAGGATGAAGCGAATAAGCTCAAGCAGCTGATCTCTTCCAGAAAGCGGCTGGTTCAGGAATATCAGCAAGCCGATCACCAGGAATTGTTTACGCTGATCACGTCAAACAGGGATGTGCTGAAAGCCTTTCCGGCCCGTGTAAGAACCTACCTGGAAACAGAATTAGGGCCTGTTTCCGCATTTAAATAACAACGAGTTAGAAAATCCACAGGAGTGTTGAGTATGAAGGATTATAAAGGATATTTGATAGATTTGGACGGCACAATGTACAACGGGACGGAAAAAATCGAAGAAGCGTGTGAATTCGTGAGAACGCTTAAAGCGCGCGGCATTCCGTATTTATTCGTGACGAACAATTCTTCCCGGACGCCGAAGCAGGTGGCGGACAAGCTGATGAGCTTTGACATTCCGGCATCTGAAGAGCAGGTCTTCACGACGAGCATGGCGACTGCGCAGCATATCGCCCAGCAGAAAAAAGACGCGTCGGTGTATGTGATCGGCGAAGAAGGCATCCGCCAGGCCATTGAAGAAAACGGGCTGAACTTCGGAGAAGAGAACGCGGACTTTGTCGTTGTGGGAATCGACCGCGGCATTACATATGAAAAGTTGGCAACGGGATGCCTTGCGATCAGAAACGGCGCCCGGTTCATTTCAACAAACGGCGACGTCGCCATTCCGACTGAAAGAGGGCTTTTACCAGGGAACGGTTCGCTCACATCCGTTTTGACGGTGTCAACGGGCGTTGAGCCTGTCTTTATCGGCAAGCCTGAATCGATTATTATGGAACAGGCGATGCGTGTGCTCGGAACGGATATTTCCGAAACACTCATGGTCGGCGATAACTATGCAACGGATATTATGGCCGGCATCAATGCGGGCATGGATACGCTGCTGGTTCATACCGGAGTGACAAAGCGTGAGCATATGGCAGATTACGATCGGAAGCCGACATATGCGATTGACTCTTTAACCGAATGGATTGAATATCTATAAAAAAGGGACGGCCATGACGGCCGTCCTTATTCTGTATTTCTGGCGCTGTGGGCAAGCCGGCTTGAAGCCGCTGCTGCGATTGCGCCGACGATATCATCAAGAAACGTATGGCATTCGCCCGTAGATTTATCATTTAAACGCCCGAGAATGCCGGGTTTTTCTTTGTCAATGTAGCCGTAATTCGTAAAGCCGATTGAGCCGTATATATTCACGATAGAGAAGGCGAGCACCTCGTCAACCCCATACAGGCTTTCATCAATCGCCAGAATGGTCTGAAGCGGTTCAGACAGCTTTTTTTGTTCGGCGAGCACATCTAATTCTATTCCCGTTAAAATGGCGTTTTGCACCTCGCGTTTTGCGATGACACGGTCCACATTGAGCCTGCATACTTCCATCGTCAAATCAGGATGATATTTTTTCTGAAGGAAATACACCAGCTCGGCAATATCGTCCGTCTCAACCCCCCGTTCTTTTAAACGCGTTCTGGCGACAGCTTCCACGTGATTCAGTTGTTCCTTTTCTGACATTTGCTTCACCCAATCTTTTTTTACTAGTTTATACAACACCCTTCCGATGTGTACGATGTTTCTCCACTTGATTCAAAGGATTACAATATGTATTCATAATTCCGCCGGCGTATGACTACGATGTGAATAGCTCTAATTTTTCAGGCAGGTGATTATGATGAAAAGCATCATTAAAGAAAAGTACGGCATCCACGTCAGACAGCTTTCCGTTTATCAGAAATACCAATGCTTCCAGACGCCTAATTCCTTCTTTCTTATTATTCCCGTTTCCGGGTTTTCGCAATCAGAGCTGACGGAGCTTTACTACATGAGTCAGTATTTACAAGAACAAAGTGACCCATACGTTTCAGTGTTTATCTTTACGAAGGAAGGAGAACTGACCTTTGAGGACGAAGGCAAAACGTATGCGCTCTTAAAAGCGCCGATCCCCGTCGCAAACCGGTCGTTTTCTGTCGGAGGGGAGCTTGCCGAATTTCACAGAAAAGGGCGGGGTTTTCCGTACGAAGTGAAAGAAGCGGGCAGGATCGGCCAATGGAAGGACTTATGGGGAAAACGGGTGGATCAGCTGGAATCATTCTGGATGCAGAAAATTCATATGTCTCCGCTCGAACCGTTCGAAAAGAAAATGATCGAAGCATTTCCTTATTATTCAGGCTTAGCGGAAAATGCGATTCAATATTTAGTGGATACGGAGCTGGATGACAATCCCGGCGCAGAAGACTCGGGGACAATCTGCCATCAGCGGATGGAACGGGATACCTGGTCGGAGGAATCATTGATCCGCATTCCGGGCGATTGGGTATTCGACCATGCCGCCCGTGATATTGCGGAATATATGCGCAGCACATATTTGTATCATCGTGACGACTTGCTTAACGAAGGGTTTTCGTTTTTGCAGGAATATGAGCAAGTTACGCCGTTATCCTCCTTTTCCAAGCGCCTGTTTTACAGCCGCCTGCTGTTTCCGCTTCATTTCTTTGAGACGGTGGAGAGCTATTACATTTCTCATGATTCTGAAAAACAGTTTTACGAAGAGCAGCTTGACTACATTCTTGCAGACTGCACCCGCTATGAACAGTTTTTGCAGACATGTCACGACATGCTGAATGTCAGAGCGGCGCAGGTTTTTGTCCCGCCTGTGGCGTGGCTCGGAAAAGGAATCAGTTCGTAAGAAAATATGACGTAAAAATATTTAGAAAATAGGGAATCTTGTCATATCAGTGTGTTAAGCGTTTTCATAGCCGCAGAAACAATATTCAGCCGCTTGTCAAAACAAATGCGGGCTTATATAATATTTGTAACTTAAATGTCTGTGAAGGGTTAACAATTGTCCTTTTCTAGTGGACAAAAGGAAGAAAGGTGGAGTTTCTCTTTGGAAGCAATTCGTATTGGACTGTTAGGACTGGGAACCGTGGGAAGCGGTGTCGTCAAAATTATACAAGATCATCAGGATAAGCTTATGCACCAGGTCGGCTGTCCGGTGACGATCAAAAAAGTGCTGGTTAAAGATATTGATAAAAAACGAGACGCAGACCTGCCGAAAGAAGTGCTGACGACAGAAGTCTATGATGTGATCGATGACCCTGAGGTCGACGTGATTATTGAAGTCATCGGCGGTGTCGAACAGACGAAGCAATATCTTCTTGATGCCTTGAAAGCGAAAAAACATGTTGTGACCGCAAATAAAGATCTGATCGCCGTATACGGGTCAGAGCTTTTAGCCGCCGCAAAGGAAAATGGCTGTGACTTGTATTATGAAGCGAGTGTCGCCGGCGGAATCCCGATTTTACGCACGCTCGAAGAAGGCCTTTCCTCTGACCGGATCACAAAAATGATGGGTATCGTCAACGGAACGACGAACTTCATCTTAACGAAAATGATTAAAGAAAAAAGCCCGTATGAAGAAGTGCTGAAGGAAGCGCAGGATCTCGGATTCGCGGAAGCGGACCCGACCGCCGATGTAGAAGGACTCGATGCCGCACGCAAGATGGCGATTTTAGCCCGTCTCGGCTTCTCTATGAACGTCGATCTGGACGATGTCAAAGTAAAAGGAATTTCCCGGATTACGGATGAAGACATCAGCTTCAGCAAACGGCTCGGCTATACGATGAAGCTGATCGGCATCGCCCAGCGTGATGACAATAAAATCGAAGTCAGCGTTCAGCCGACACTCCTCCCGGATCATCATCCGCTCTCTGCCGTGCATAACGAGTTTAATGCCGTTTACGTGTACGGAGAAGCCGTAGGCGAAACGATGTTTTACGGCCCCGGAGCCGGAAGCATGCCGACTGCGACATCAGTCGTTTCCGATCTGGTCGCGGTCATGAAAAACATGCGTCTCGGCGTAAACGGAAACAGCTTTGTCGCCCCGCAGTTTGAAAGAAATCTGAAGCAGCCGTCTGATATCTACGCCCAGCAGTTTTTAAGAATTCATGTCAAAGACCAGGTCGGCTCTTTTTCAAAAATCACATCAGCCTTCTCAGAGCGCGGCGTCAGCTTTGAAAAAATTCTGCAGCTGCCGATCAAAGGCCATGACGATCTCGCGGAAATCGTTATCGTCACGCATCATACATCGGAAGAAGATTTCAGTGACATTCTGCAAAACTTAAATGACCTCGAAGTGGTACAAGAAGTAAAAAGCACATATCGTGTAGAAGGGAACGGTTGGAGCTAATGTGGAAAGGACTCATCCATCAATATAAAGAATTTCTGCCGGTGACGGATCGGACGCCGGCCCTGACATTGCATGAAGGCAACACGCCGCTGATTCACCTCCCGAAGCTTTCTGAAAAGCTCGGAATTGAACTGCATGTGAAAACAGAGGGCGTTAATCCGACGGGATCCTTTAAAGACCGCGGCATGGTCATGGCGGTCGCCAAAGCGAAAGAAGAAGGCAATGATACCATCATGTGCGCCTCAACAGGCAACACATCCGCGGCGGCTGCCGCATACGCGGCGAGAGCCGGCATGAAATGCATCGTCATCATCCCGGACGGGAAAATCGCCTTCGGAAAGCTTGCGCAGGCCGTCATGTACGGTGCGGAAATCATCGCGATTGACGGAAACTTTGACGACGCGCTGGCCATCGTCCGGTCGATTTGTGAAAAATCACCGATTGCATTAGTGAATTCAGTAAACCCTTACCGGATTGAAGGGCAAAAAACAGCGGCCTTTGAAGTATGCGAACAGCTCGGCGAAGCGCCGGACATTCTGGCGATCCCGGTAGGAAATGCCGGGAATATCACGGCCTACTGGAAAGGGTTCAAAGAATATCATGAGAAAAACGGCACCGGACTTCCGAAGATGCGCGGTTTTGAAGCGGAAGGTTCTGCGGCCATCGTTCGCGGCGAGGTCATTAAAAATCCCGAAACCGTTGCGACAGCAATCCGGATCGGGAACCCTGCCAGCTGGGACAAAGCTGTGCTTGCAGCGGAAGAGTCAGCCGGAAAAATTGATGAAGTCACAGATGGAGAAATCCTTCACGCTTATCAGCTGATTGCCCGTGAAGAAGGCGTATTTGCCGAGCCGGGCTCCTGTGCATCCATCGCCGGTATTTTAAAACAGGTGAAATCCGGTGAAATTCCAAAAGGAAGCAAGGTTGTCGCAGTCTTGACCGGAAACGGCCTGAAAGATCCGAACACGGCTGTGGACGTATCTGACATAAAACCGATCACGCTGCCGACAGATGAGGACAGTATTCTGGAATACTTAAATGGAGCGGCGCGTGTATGAATGAGGCGGAGATGCTGTTTTCCATTACGGTTCCGGGAAGCACTGCCAACTTAGGGCCTGGGTTTGATTCCATTGGGATGGCGCTCAGCAGATATTTGAAGCTTTCCGTTTTCCGAAACGATGAATGGCAGTTCTCGGCGGAAACCGAAACTGTCGCGGGCATCCCTCAAGGAACGGACAACCTCATCTACCAAGTCGCCAAACGGACGGCTGACCGCTATCAGAAAGAGCTGCCGCCCGCCCATGTCAAAGTTTGGAGTGATATCCCCCTTGCGCGGGGTCTCGGAAGCAGCGCGGCCGCTATCGTCGCTGCCATTGAGCTTGCGGATGAGTTATGCGGCCTGCAGCTGTCGGAAAGCGACAAGCTGCACTTAGCCAGTCTTGAAGAGGGACACCCTGATAATGCCGCTGCTTCCCTTGCAGGAGGGCTTGTAATCGGCCTTCACGAAGAAGATGAAACACATATCGTGCGTGTTGCCGAAGCGGATATCGACGTTGTGGCAGTGATTCCGTTTTACGAAGTTCTGACCAGGGACGCAAGAGACGTGCTCCCGAAAGAGCTGCCGTACCGACGCGCCGTTAAAGCAAGCGCCGTCAGCAACCTTCTCGTTGCTGCGATCATGTCAAATGACTGGGCGCTCGCCGGGAAAATGATGAGAAAAGACATCCTCCATCAGCCGTACCGTGCCATGCTTGTTCCTGAGCTTTCAAAGGTGGAACATGCGGCCGAAATGAAAGGCGCTTACGGAACGGCGCTGAGCGGAGCGGGACCGACGATTCTTGTCCTGATTGAAAAAGGAAAGGGAGAAGAGCTGAGAAAGCAGCTTTCTGAGCATTTCCCTCACTGTGAGATTGCGGCGCTTACTGTCCCGTCAGAAGGAAGCGTAATTGAACGGAATCCTTTAGAACAGGTGAAAAGTGTATAATGATAAAAAAGCGTTCTTCCCATCAGAGAAGGACGCTTTCTTTTTCTGGAGAAGGATTTTTATTTAGGGAAGCGAAATAAAAAAGAAAAGGAGGAGAAACGATTTGAAAAAACTCATAACCGAGGAGGACATTGCGTCTCTCGTATCCGTGACAGACCCGCAATATGCCCCTGACGGCAGAAGAGCCGCTTACGTCCGGACAACAGTCAATCATAAGCGGGATTCCTATTCCTCAGCCATTATGGTATATGACACAGAATCCGGCATCTCAAACCCGTGGACTTTCGGGGACGATAAAAATACAAGTCCGCGGTGGTCGCCTGACGGACGGCGCCTCGCCTTTGTTTCTGACAGGGAGGACGGCATCCCTCAGCTGTACATCATCGACGCTGCCGGCGGAGAGGCGGAACAGGCGGCCGATATTCCTTGGGGCGTATCAGATCCGATATGGGCGCCCGACGGCAGATCCGTGCTTGTGTCCGTCAGTCTGACATCAGCGGAGCGCGCCGAGGAGAAAGAAAAAAAGAAGCATGACGAGTATGAGCCGGTTGAGATTCAGTCATTAACATATAAACGTGACGGGAAAGGCCTGCTGAACGGAAGCTGGGCCCAGCTTGTGCTGATTCATCTTGAAACGGGTGAGATTCAGCAGCTGACGGATCATGAAGCGGATCATTATGGCGCGGCCTTTTCACCGGATGGCAGGCAGCTTGCGTTTACCGCCAATTTATGCGAACCGGGTGACGCCGGAAAGCCGAGCGATGTCTATCTGATGAATCTGGCGGACGGAAGCCTGAAGCAGATTACGCCGCACCGCGGTTCTTTCGGTTCCTGCGTGTTTTCACCGGACGGTTCTTATATCGCGATGCTGGGCCATGAGAATGAATTTCGCAATGCGACTTTAGAGAAAGCGTGGCTGTACGACGTGAAAACTGAGCGGCTGTCCTGCCTGACCGATATGCTGGATGTTCATTTGAGCGATGCGCTGATTGCGGATTCAATCATAGGAGGAGTGACGCCCCGGCCGGTATGGGCAAACGACGGGCAGGGTTTTTACGTTCTCGGGAGCGAGCAGGGAAGCACCGGTATTTATTATATCTCGATTGACGGCCTCGTATATCCGATCCGATTAGAAGAAGAGTACGTGAACGGTTTTGCTTTTCATCCCGATCAGAAAAGCTGTATCGCCGCAATTGCCAAACCCGCACAGCCTTCCGAGCTTTACAGCATTTCACTTGAAAATGGGGAAGAAAAGCAATTGACATTTGACAATGATCGGTTTATAGAGGAGCGTATCATATCCGTGCCGGAAAAGCTGCAATATGAAACAAAGGACGGGCTGACGGTAAACGGCTGGTTTTTAAAGCCCGCCGTTTTTGAAGAGGGTCAAACATATCCCCTCATTCTATACATACACGGCGGGCCTCACATGATGTACGGCCATACGTATTTTCACGAATTCCAAGTGCTGGCCGCACAAGGATATGCTGTCGTGTATGTCAACCCGAGAGGAAGCCACGGCTACGGGCAGGATTTTGTCAATCGTGTCAGGGGTGATTACGGAGGCGGAGATTACCGTGATGTCATGCAGGCGGTGGATGAAGCCGTTCAGGCGTATCCGTTTATTGACAGCGGCCGTCTCGGTGTGACAGGCGGAAGCTACGGAGGGTTTATGACGAATTGGATTGTCGGACAGACAGGCCGTTTTAAAGCAGCCGTCACGCAGCGTTCCATTTCAAATTGGTTCAGCTTCCACGGTGTCAGCGATATCGGCTTCTTTTTTACCGACTGGCAGCTCGGACATGATTTGTTTGAGGAAGCGGATAAGCTTTGGGATCGTTCTCCTGTAAAATATGCATCCCGCGTTTCGACGCCGCTTTTGATCCTGCACGGTGAGCGCGATGACCGCTGTCCGATAGAGCAGGCGGAGCAGCTCTTTACCGCGTTGAAGAAACTGAACAAAACGACGTCGTTCATCCGATTTCCGAAAGCTACGCATGAGCTGTCGAGAAGCGGCCATCCCGAACAGCGGATGAAACGCATCCGTTATATTTGTTCATGGTTTGATGACTATTTGTAAAAATAAAAAAACCAGGCTGTCATGCAGCCTGGTTTTATGATTAAAATACTTGTTCTACTTCAACGACACCCGGTACTTCTTCAAGAAGGGCGCGTTCAATTCCGGCTTTCAGCGTAATCGTTGAACTTGGGCAGCTGCCGCATGCGCCAAGGAGGCGAAGCTTTACAATGCCTTCGTCTACATCAACAAGCTCACAGTCACCGCCGTCACGAAGCAGAAACGGACGTAATTTATCCAATACTTCCTGTACTTGCTCTTTCATTTCAACCTCAGTCATGAGATTCGCTCCTTTCATATACATAAAACCATTATATTCACAGTAACGGTAAAAATCTAATGTTTGGTTTGCAAAGCTGCTTTCTCCATTATAGCATATTTAAACTTGAACATAAAAACCGTTTTTTATACAAAAGCTGCCCCGTCCTTTGTATACTGGTGTAAAGGGGATGATATACATGACAAAGCCGGTTACGCTCAGTGTTTACGGCGCTGAAACGCTTTGCGCAAGCTGCGTGAATATGCCGAGCGCCAAAGATACGTTTGAATGGCTGGAGGCGGCGCTGAAACGGAAATACCCGGAGCAGCCTTTTAACATGCAGTATATTGATATTGACGCACCGCCTCAGCAAAAGGAGACAGAAGAGCTTGCGGAGCGCATCAAGAACGATGAATTTTTCTATCCGCTCGTGCTGGTGGAGGATGTCATTGTGGGGGAAGGGAATCCGCATTTAAAAGATATATATGAAGAAATGGAAAAGCGCGGCTATGTGGGAGGCTCTTAAAAATGGCCGCTGATCGCAATCAGCGGCTTTTTTCTTATCAGCCGTTATGATGCTTGTACATCCATAAAAGGCCTGATTTTAATAAACGGGGCACACGCCCGATGAGCGGACGGTCGTTGACAAGACCGAAGCCCGCTTTTTTTCCGAGTGAACCGAGGACGCCTTTCAGCTTAAATTGAGGCATTGTTTCCGGCAGGTCTTCATTGTTCCAGCGTTTCAGGAGGATCTGCACAATTTGTTCCGCCTGTGCCTCAGCCAGCTGGGCGCTCGGCGCATGCGGCAGGCTCGCGCAATCACCGACGACGTAAACATGCTCATCGCCCGGAAGGTTGTGATGCGGTGTTAAAACGATGCGGCCTTGCGGGTCTTTTTCAGCGTCCAGTTCTCTGACGGCTTTATTCGGCTGAATTCCCGCCGTCCACACGATGGCATCGGCCGGTATTCCTTCATCATGATTATAAACGATGCCGTCTTCCACTTTTGTAATATTCGCATTATTGATAATGGTGACGCCGTGTTCTTCAAACCATTTCTGAACGTACTTGCTGAGTCTTTTCGGAAAGCTTGATAAAATCAGGTCGCCCCGGTCAAATAACATAATCTTCAGGTCGTCACGGCTCTCTCTTAATTCACTGGCAAGCTCCACGCCGCTTAATCCCGCTCCGACGATAGCGACAGATGCATTGGCGCCGAGGTTGTTCAGCTTTTGATAGGCTTCGCGTGACTGATCAATGGTCTGAATGCTGTAAGTATGTTCCGGCGCGCCGGGCACGTTATGATACTTATCCTCGCAGCCCAGTCCGATCACCGCGTCATCGTAAGAAATCGGTTCGCGGTCATGAAACAGAACCTGTTTGTTTTTCGTGTCGACGGAAGCCACCTCACCGTATTGAACATCCAGATTCGGATGCTCAGGAAAAGACACCCTGATATGATGATCAGAAATCGTGCCGGCTGCGAGCGCATAATATTCTGTTTTTAAGCAGTGATACGGGTTTCTGTCAATCAGCGTGATGGATATATCTGACGGAAGCTGGTTCGGCAGTAAGCGGTGCAGCACCCTCATGTTTCCGTAACCCCCGCCGATCAAGACCAATTTTTTCATAATGATTCCCCTTTTGCCCGAAAAATATGGTAGTCAATGTTGTTACAAAATAACGAACTATGTAAAATAACATCTAGAATTATATCGAATTTGATCTAAAACCACAATAATAGTTTTAAAATAACCTACAAATTGACCAGAAAACACGTAATAGTAAAACCTTTAACCTGAATTAATATGTTACGATAACATTGAGCGTGAAACTGGATCTTTGACGAATAGAGGAAATTCCGTTAGGATAAGGTACATATGTGAGGTGAAACCGCATGAATCCGATGATTGAATTCTGTGTCAGCAATTTAGCGCGCGGTTCCCAGGAAGCACTTGAGATCTTAGAGAAGGATCCGAACTTGGACGTGCTTGAGTACGGCTGTTTAAGCTACTGCGGAAAATGCATGGAGTCCCTGTTCGCCTTGGTTAACGGCGAAGTGGTCACAGGGGGCACGCCTGCTGAATTGGTTGACAACATATATACATTCATAGAAGAAAATCCGATGTTTTAATCAGAGGCTCCGAACGGGGTCTCTTTTTTATTGCGCCCCGGGTTTTGGCAAAATAAAAAATTTGTAGACAGCAAAAATAAATATTGTTATCTTAATAAAGACTTTTTTTAAATAAAATTTTAGAGGTGGATTCATTGAATATCGTTTGGGGGCTGCTCGGGGCAGTTGCTATATTAGCCATTGCTTTTTTGTTATCAGAGAAGAAAAGCAAAATTAACCTGCGAACCGTCATTGTCGGTTTATGTTTACAAATGGCCTTCGGATTCATCGTATTAAAGTGGGACGCCGGCCGGGCCGTATTTTTATGGTTCTCAAGCCGTGTGCAGCTTCTCATTGATTATGCGAACGAAGGCATCAGCTTTATTTTTGGCCCGCTGTTAAAAGTGGGCAGCAGCCCGGCTTTCGCGCTGAGCGTTCTGCCGGTCATTATCTTTTTCTCAGCGCTGATTGCCGTTTTGTATCACTTGAAAATCATGCAGCTCATCTTTCGCGTTATCGGAGGCGGACTGTCAAAACTTCTTGGGACAAGCAGAACGGAATCGCTTGCGGCGGCTGCGAATATTTTTGTCGGACAGTCTGAATCACCGCTTGCCATTAAACCGCTGATTGCGGGATTGACCCGTTCCGAGCTGTTTACGATTATGACGAGCGGCCTTTCGGCTGTAGCGGGTTCGACGCTTTTCGGTTACGCCCTGTTAGGCATTCCGATCGAATACTTGCTGGCGGCCAGCTTTATGGCGGCTCCCGCCGGTCTCGTGTTCGGAAAAATGTTAATACCTGAAACAGAAAAAACGCAGACGATAAAAGGCGATTTTAATATGGACGAAGAAGGCGAAGGCGCCGCTAATGTGATTGATGCAGCGGCAAAAGGCGCGTCCACGGGCCTTCAGATTGCTCTGAATGTCGGCGCCATGCTTCTTGCGTTTGTCGCGCTCATCGCCGTAGTGAACGGAATTCTCGGCGGAATCGGCGGCTGGTTCGGTTTCAAACATATTACATTAGAATCCATTCTCGGTTACGTGTTTTCACCGATCGCATTTGTAATCGGCGTTCCTTGGCATGAAGCGCTTGGAGCGGGAAGCTATATCGGACAGAAACTTGTGCTGAATGAGTTTGTCGCTTATTCAAACTTCGGTCCGCATATTGCGGACTTTTCTAAAAAAACGTCTACGATTATCAGCTTTGCGCTGTGCGGATTTGCCAACTTCTCTTCGATTGCGATTATGCTCGGCACACTGGGCGGTTTGGCCCCAAGCCGCCGTTCGGACATTGCGCGCCTCGGATTAAGAGCGGTTATTGCGGGAACACTCGCAAACCTTCTCAGCGCGGCGATTGCCGGCATGTTTATTTAGTAAACGATAAAAGCTCCCTGCATATGCAGGGAGCTTTTATGTATGAAAAACGGGGGATATTTGTATTGTGTCCGAGGGGAAGAGCTTTTATACTAAGTAAAAGAAAAAAAGTTGGAGGCCGATATGAATTCATTCCGTTTTACCAAGATGCACGGTCTTGGAAACAGTTATATATATGTAAATCAATTTGAAGAACAGCTGCCGGAAGAACGGCTGGCTGAGATTGCCGTTAAAGTGTCCAGCATTCACACGGGCATCGGTTCTGACGGAATGATCCTCATCTGTCCGTCAGAAAAAGCGCCGGTCAAAATGCGGATTTTTAATAATGACGGCTCAGAAGGGAAAAATTGCGGCAACGGCCTTCGCTGTGTGGCAAAGTACGCATACGAACATAAGCTGACAGAAGAAACGTCCTTTTTCATTGAGACGCTTTCAGGCCTTGTGAAAGCAGATATTACGGAAGACAACGGGATTGTGCGTGAAGTCGCTGTCGATATGGGCGAACCGCGCCTCACCAAAAAAGAGCTGCCGATGCTCGGCAATGAAGATGAACGGACGATCGATGAAACCTTTGTTTTTGGAGAAACGGAGCTTTCCGGAACAGCCGTATCAATGGGAAATCCCCATATTGTTTTTCCGGTTGCGGATATCAATCAAGCGCCTCTTACAACGCTCGGTCCCGTCATTGAAAAAGACCCGAGATTTCCGGAAGGCGTCAATGTCGAATTTGTGGAAACCGTCAGCGCCGATGAACTTCATTTCCGCGTATGGGAACGCGGCTCCGGCATTACACAGGCTTGCGGAACGGGCGCCTGTGCGGCGGCTGTCGCATCCATATTGAACGGTGTTTCCGAACGAAACCGGGATATCACCGTTCATTTAGCGGGAGGCGATCTTGTGATTAATTGGCAGGACAACGGGCATGTGCTGATGACGGGACCCGCCGAAACCGTATGCAGCGGCGTCTATTATTTGTAAACAGCTCGTTTGAGAAATACGCTCCTCAAGGTTTATAATAGATATCAGCATCCGTTTTTAAAAAAGGAGGTCTACTTATGAGTGTTCCAGTAACCATCACTGAAGCAGCGGCTTTGCATATAAAAGATATGATGAAAGAGCATGAAGAAGAAAACGCGTTTCTCCGTGTGGGCGTAAAAGGCGGCGGCTGCAGCGGCCTGTCTTACGGAATGGGATTTGAGCACGAAAAAGGCGAAAAAGACAGCATGTTTGAACAGCACGGAATCACCGTTTTGGTCGACAGCGAAAGCCTTGATATTATGACCGGCACGATCATTGACTTCAAACAGTCCATGATGGGCGGCGGTTTCACCATTGACAACCCGAATGCCATCGCTTCCTGCGGCTGCGGATCTTCTTTCCGCACGGCCAAAAACGCCGGTACGCCGGAAGAGTGCTAAGGATCAGCCCGCCATTCTCAGGATGAAAAAATATGACGTCTTTCTTTTCGATGGCGCTTGCACCATTGTTAAGAAAGGCGTTTATCTGTTTAATAAAAGCCAAAACCCGCTCAATAGAAGCGGGTTTTGCTTTTTCAAAGATGTTATTCAATTGTATGTTTCATCGCATTGTACATATTTGCCGTATGTTCATCGGCTTTATCCCGTGACATGCGCAGCCGTTCCGCTGAAGAACCGTATCCGATTTCTAGTTTGCCCTCTTTCAGTCCTTTAAAAATCCCATCCGCGAATTCATCCAGCGGTTCTCCTTGAGTATGCAGCCCTGCTCCGCCTAAATCTGTATTCACAGCCGGAGGCGTAACTTCAATCACTTCTACAGATGAATCAGAAAGCTGATGTCTCAGACTCATTGTAAATGAATGAAGCGCCGCTTTCGTTGCTGAATAGATCGGTGCAATGGCAAGCGGTGTAAAAGCCAATCCCGAAGAGACGTTAATGACAGCCGCATCTCCTTTTCCGGCAAAAAACGGAGCGAACAGCATAGACAGGTGGAAGGGAGCTTCAATGTTCGTTGTGATTTCTTTATTAAAATAGTCCCAATTGTCCTTCGCATCCGCTTTCAGCACATGAAAACGTTGTTGAATCCCCGCGTTGTTTACTAACACATTCACTTCCGGATAATTTTCTTTCACCCAATCAAACAGTGATATACGTTCAGATGGAATGCTCAAATCACTGACATAGGTAATAAGATCCGGGAATATTTCCTTTGCTTTTTGAAGAGCGTGCTCACGCCGTCCGGTCACGATGACTTTATTTTCCGCTTTTAAAAAACGTTCTGCGAAAGCCAATCCTATTCCGGCATTTCCGCCTGTAATCAGTATTGTATTTCCCGTCAGTTTCATATTAACTCCTCTTTTCCGATTGTTTTTACTTCAACAAACTTACGTCTCTTGAACAGAGCTTTTGATATAAGCCTTTGTCATTGACGACATTTCATCCAGTACTGACCGCTTGTGTCTCCTCATCATGTCAAGCCGGAGTTTAATAGGACTCTCTCCTTCAATTACCCAATCAATATATTGCTTAAAGCCTTTGATGGTCATGCGGGTATTTTTTAAACAAATCACGATTTCAAGGAGCGGCATTTGATCTGCTGAAAATAACCGCCGGCTGGCTTCATCACGTTAAATCAGCGGCAGCAGTCCCTTTTTTTCATAATAACGTAACGTTGATTCTGTCATATTACACTTTGCTGCTGCTTCACGAATTGAACAATATGTCTTCGAAAGACCTCCAACAGTATTCTTTCCTTGTCACTGGGTGATGATACGACTTAAACCATGTTTTAAGTCAATAAAAAAAATGTGATGAATTCAGACATATGTCACAAAAGGAAATGGGCAGATTTTCAATAGGTTTAGGAGTGACGGCCTTCACAAAAATCCTCAAATCAACGGTTCAAATCATACTATTTGCAAATTCGGAAAAAAATAAAGGGTATATAGCATCAAAAAATATGAAAGATTTGCTCTTAGTCAACACGTTCTAAAGTCATATTTTTCGAAAGGATATTGATTTTTTGATAGGAATAAACTAAATTGTAAAAGTATAGAATAGTTAATTTATTTTGTAAGAAAAGGATGATAATATGATAGGTCAATTGAGCAATAAAAAAATATTTTTAAGTTCTTTTTTCATCATTTTGATCTGTTCATTACTCTTCCAATTCAGTATTTCAGATAAAGTTTTGCAGTCATATTATTCTTCCGTCGGAGAAAGTACCTACGATATCGGGGAGAAAAGTGTTCGTACGATTGTCATATTTCTGCAAGGGTTTATGATCTTCACAACTTTTGTGGAAATTCTGATAGGCGGATTTCTATTATTCGTTGCTGCTTTTATTCTCGGTACAAAAAAACCGAAAAAAATATATTTGCTTCTATATACGCTGACTTCTTTAATCTCGGCATTTAAAATGTTGATTCTTTCAGTTGTTAACTACTTAACGGCTGATTCCTCGCTTATATATTCTGCCGGCGGCACCAGCTTGAGTCTGCAGCTGCTGGATCCATTTCTGCTCATATCAATTGCGGCTCTTTATGCTGCCGCAGGAAAACTGACCGATCTCAGTAAAGGCAAGAGAATCATTTTGACTGGATGTTTTGTTTTATTAAAACTCTTTACTATTTTCTTTAATTATTTTATGGCGGATAAAATTTAGCTCGGGAGAGAGTCAATTAAGCTGAATTTTATTATAAATTAAAAAAACAGAGTAGGGAGATGTTATGATGAACTTAGTAAAATCTAATAAAAAGTCTTTCATTTTGTTTGGCGCGGCTCTTGCTGCAGCAACATTGGTTTATGCACTATTATTAACGGGAACTGAATTAAACGTGGCGGCGGCTCATGCATTCTCAGCCAATGCTGAATTAGCTTCGACTCTGGGCATCTCTACAGCAGCAGCTAAAAAAGCAATTGATATTATTGATGCGGCATCAACAATTGCTTCTATCATTTCTCTCATCGGTATCGTTACAGGCGCAGGCGCGATTTCTTATGCAATCGTTGCAACAGCAAAAACAATGATTAAGAAATACGGCAAAAAATACGCAGCTGCTTGGTAAAATCGACCAATAAATAATTGCTCTTTTTGTACAAGCTGCAAAAAGAGCCTCTCTCCCAAATACATATGTAAGGATTGAAAGTATGATAGTCAAACAAATTGCGGCTCTTATCAAATATAATACCCTGTCATCGTTTCGAAAAAGAAAGGAAGATTGGGGCATTCCTCAACTCAACAGCAAACTGCTGTCTGCCATTATTATTTCTCTGTTATGTTTATATCTCGTTTTCCTGGGATGCGGTGTTGTATTCGGGACAAAACTGATTCAGCTGCCCCTCAGCGCATGGGGGCAATTTGTTTTAATCGCCGTTTCACTTGAGCAGCTTTTTTGGGCTGCCGGCTTCTTTAAAGAACATCACAATGCCTTTCTGCTGGATACGCGCAAGGTCATTCATCAATTAAAAAAGGTGCGTTTTTTACAGCTGTTTTCTGTTTTTGCCGGCCAGGCGATCAAAAAAACCATTTTCGTATGGTATCTTTTTGTTTTTCCGGTCTTTTTGTTTTTATCAAGCGCAGGCATGACCGGGTCTGCGGCGATCATCGTATTTTTCTTGGGCTTCGTTTATTTTCTTCTCAATTTATTTTTATCTATGCTGTTTTCTTATGTTGTTTATCTTCTTACAAATATATGGAGCAAATTGTTTTACTTGAAAATCCTGAAAGGCATTTTATTCAGCGTCAGCCTGCTGGTTCCGCTTGCAGTCGGGTATGCCGTTTATCTTCTCGTGTTTGGGGAGTATACCGCAAAGGATATTTCAAGCTTTACGGAGTCACCGGCTTTCCGGAACATCCTCATGAATACGCCGTATGTATGGTTAGCATTCCGCTCACATTCCGTGCTCGTTTTCGCTGCGGTGTTTGCGGCCGCCGTCCTTTTAACGGCGGGGATGTTTAAACTGTGGTCGGCCACGCTGAAGAAAATGGACCTTATTCCTTATATGTTTTTGACAAACGCTGATTTTGCGCCAAAGCTGAAATTATATAGAAATAACAAAATATTTCATGCCGTTTTTCAAAAGGATCTGCTGTTTTTATCGAGAATTGACGGGTTTTTTATCAGGAACTTCGGCAGTATGCTGTATTTGTTCATGCTGTTTTTAGGTTTTTGTATTCCGCTTCTATCGCATCACTTTATCGGGTATTCGGCAGCCGCCATCGTGTCTGCGGCGGTTATCATTGCGAACTTTTCGTATCAGCTCGTCGGAGATGCGCTCAAAACAGTATTATCAGTTGACGGGGAAATAAAAAATCAGCATCTGTTTCACCGGAATATCAAACATGCGTGGCAGCTGGTGTTTCCGAAAGTATGTATTTATAATCTCGCCGCTCTTATCTATTCGTTCATCATCACCATTTTGATTACGGTGTTTTTTCCGTCTTCCGCGGCGCTGACGATTTACTTGTTTATTGTGTTTTTATGTTCGGGTTTTTTATACAGTCTTGTCCAGATTTCAAGCACCGCCCTGTATCCTAAGAAAAACTGGGAGCATCTGTACGAAATTGGAGAAGCGGGGAAAGCAAAGACGTATAACAACTTATACAGTTCTTTCATTTTCATTGTGTCGCTTCAAATCGCTGCGATCACGTCCTATTTTATCTATAAAAAGCCGGAACTTGAAACGATGCTTATTCATTCTGCATCAGGTATTTTTGTCCTGTTCACACTATTAAACTATGGAGTCATGTTTCTGTTTCTTCGCAGAATCAATATGGCGGAAAGGTTTGCGAACAATGATTAAATTAGTGAATATACAAAAAAACTATAGTGAAAAACAGGTATTGAAAGATATTTCGTTTGAGGTGAAAAAAGGCTCAATCTATGCTTTGCTGGGGACTAATGGAGTCGGGAAAACAACGACTTTGAAAATCATTACGGGCCTGCTTAAACCGACTTCAGGCCGCGTCATGATTGACGGCAAGGAACTGGATTCAGAAGAGGGGGGGCAAATATCGGCTGATATCGGTTTTGTGCCCGACCATGCCTTTTTGTATGATTATTTAACGGGAGTCGAATACTTGCGCTTTACAGCGGAGATGTTTCAAGTGCCGTCTCAGCGGACAAATGATTATATAAAGAATATGTTGGAGACGCTGAAGCTTTCTCAAGACGGAAATCAGCTGATTAAAACATATTCACATGGAATGAAACAAAAATTATCAATTGCGGCAGCGCTCATTCATCAGCCAAAGATATTAATTCTTGACGAGCCGCTGACGGGCATTGATTTAATCAGCGGTAAAACGATACGGACGTTATTAAAGGAGTACGTCAAGCAGGGAAATACGGTCCTGTTATCGACTCACCTGCTGGAGCTGGCGCATTCGCTGTGCGATACGATCGGTATTATACATGAAGGCGTTTTTGCGGCGGAGTATCAGTCATCCGAGCATTCATTAGAAGAGATTGAAGAATTGGCTGAGCGTATCTATACATGATGAACCGCATGTTGCCGGCAATCAGAACGTCCGCCATTCCGTTAATCGCGTCAGTGCTGTTTTTTTCAGGCGGTGTGGTCGCTGCGTTTTTTTCCGATCACTTTGTTTCATCAGCGGCTTACAACGGCTCGTCAGGCGCGGTTGAACTGCTGAAAAACAATGCAATCGCTTGTCTGTTTTTAGCCGCGGGTTTTTTTACCTTTGGGTTGACCTCAATCTTTTATTTATTCACCAACGGGTTTATTTTAAGCGGCTCTATTATAGAAAATCTGCATAGCGGGGTTCCTTTTTATCAGATTTTTTTACTGCTAATTCCTCATGGTATATTTGAAGTTCCTGCGTTATTATTAAGTGGCGCCATTGGTTTTAAGGGCGTTGAATTGGTCATCAGGCTGTGTTTTTCTAAGGAAAAAAAGATAATGGCTTCAATGTTCAGGCATATTGGAATATTGGTGCTGCTTATTATTTGTCTGCTGATCGCCGCTGCCGTTATTGAAGCTTACATCACACCAATTTTTAAGTAAAAGGGGCAGAAATCATATGAGAAGTAAATTATCATTAATCGGTGTGCCGATTGTTATGATTATCGGTTATATCATTTCTTTATCCTTTGAGTGGCTGTTTCCTGTTCTTACTTTTGGGGTGGCAGGACTATATCTCTTTATATTTGCTCCGGTGCAAAATAAATTCATTCGTTACATCTTTTTGTTTATTTTTATGATTAATCTGTTAGCCAGTGCGGCTCTTTATTTCGGTATTTAATAAAAAAATGACATTCAATATGAATGTCATTTTTTTTATCTTCGAGCGGCTCTGCTGCGTGTTAAAATCTGTCGCCGTTGAAAATAGAGTTTTTTACGATTACATAGTCGACATTACGGATGGCTTCGAGTGTATTGCCGCCGGCGTAAGAGATGGAAGATTGCAGATCCTGCTCCATTTCAACCAGCGTGTCCTGCAAAGACCCTTTATGTTCGACATGCATTTTTTTGCCCTCGACGTTTTTCTTTTCGCCTTTTTGAAATTCAGAAGCGGAGCCGAAATATTCTTTGTACAGCTTTCCGTCGATTTCGATCGTTTGTCCCGGTGATTCTTCGTGGCCGGCGAATAATGATCCGATCATGACCATAGACGCGCCGAATCGGATGGATTTCGCGATATCGCCGTGCGTGCGGATGCCGCCGTCAGCAATGATCGGTTTGCTCGCCGCTTTTGCGCACCAGCGAAGCGCGGCTAATTGCCACCCGCCGGTTCCGAAGCCGGTTTTAATTTTTGTGATGCAGACTTTTCCGGGGCCGATTCCCACTTTTGTCGCGTCAGCGCCCGCGCGTTCCAGCTCCCTTACGGCTTCAGGCGTCCCGACATTCCCTGCGATGACAAAGCTTTCCGGGACATGTTCTTTAATAAATTGAATCATGCTGATCACGGCATTGGAATGGCCGTGCGCGATATCAATGGTAATATAATCCGGCACCAGCTCCTGTTCTTTCAGCTCCCGGATAAATTCATAGTCATTTTCCTTCACGCCGACACTGATGGAAGAAATCAGTCCGCGCGCTTTCATATCCCGGACAAAAGCCAGGCGTTTTTCCGGCTCGAAGCGGTGCATGATATAAAAATACCCGTTTTCCGCGAGCCAGGCCGCGATGTTTTCATCTATAATCGTCTGCATGTTGGCCGGTACGACCGGAAGTTTAAACGTGTGTCCTCCCAACGTAACTGATGTATCACATTCAGATCGGCTTTCAACAATGCATTTTGCAGGAATCAGCTGAATATCTTCGTAATCAAATACATTTTCCATATATAACACCCCTAAAAGCGAATAATATAATTAAATAAAATTAAAATGTTCGTCTTTTTATAATGTACTTTGTTTTGTCAGGAATGTCAAATGATTTCATGCTGCCTCATATGCGGTCAGCTTGTCATCCATTTGCAGTTTGGTTATCATAGTAGTATTGGTTGTTGTAAGACATTTGTTACGATAGATAGATTTGCAGAAGAAGGGAGGGGCCGGTATGGAACAAAAACAGCCCGGGCACAGCCCGAAAGCCCAGAAAATTCAGGACCGGATTATTTTAGGCACGATTTGGGTCGTGTCAGCGCTTGTCATTGCGCTCGTTGTCGGAACCGTCATGAATTATATTTGGATGTTTAAATAAAAAAGAGTCTGTGCCGGTATGACACAGACTCTTTTTTATATTATTTTTCAAACATGCTTGTAGAATGCAGTGGCTGGACGCGCGCTTTCGGGTCCATGTAAGCCTTCGCGTTGTTCACGGCTGTCGGAGCTTCGCCGAAACCGCTGGCGATCAGCTTGACTTTGCCTTCATATGTGCAGATATCTCCGGCGGCAAAGAAGCCTTCAATATTCGTTTCCATCGTGCTTTTGACGACGATGGAATTTTTCTCGATGTCAAGGCCCCAGTTTTTAATCGGGCCGAGAGAAGAAACAAAGCCGTAGTTTACGATCAGGTCATCAATTTCAATGATTTCTTTACGGTCGCCTTTCACTTCTTCGAGAACGAGCTGTTCGATCCGGTCTTCACCGACAAGTTCAGCGGGAACAAACGGTGTCAGCACGTTGACTTTAGAATTATGCAGGTTTTCGACACTGTGCTCATGCGCGCGGAATTTATCACGGCGGTGGATGATGCTGACTTCTTTAGCAATCGGCTCAAGCATGAGCGCCCAGTCAACAGCGGAATCGCCGCCGCCCAGAACGGCAACGCGTCTGCCTGCGAATTGATTGAGGTCGTCAATGAAGTAGTGCAGGTTTTTGCTTTCATATTGTTCCGCTGATTCCAGCTCAAGCTTTCTCGGCTTAAATGCGCCGTTTCCCGCGGTGATAATGACCGTTTTTGAATAATGCGTTTCTGAATTCGTGACAAGCTTAAACACACCGTCCGCCTGTTTTTCAACAGATTCGACGGCCTGCTCTAAGCAGATGGTCTGATCGAACTTTGCCATTTGCTCTTTTAAGTTGTTCACAAGTTCCTGGGCGCGGATTTTCGGGAATCCGGCTACATCATAAATATATTTTTCAGGGTACAGCGCGCTGAGCTGGCCGCCAAGCTGAGGCAGGCTCTCGATGATTTTGACGCTCGCCTGTCTCATTCCCCCGTAAAAAGCGGTAAACAGGCCGACCGGGCCGCCGCCGATGACCGTAATATCATAAACCTTTGAATCCTCTTGCATACCAAATTGCCTCCTAATTGAAAATTGTTATTAATTATAACATAGAATTTGAAAGGATGACGAGTGCCGAAAACCGCCCGGCCGCTTCATTCTTGAAAAAAATTGCGGCCGCCGCTAAGATGGGGACAAATTCCAATCTGTTTTTTCCTGAATGTTTTCCGATTCTTCCGGATAGTATGGTGATATGCAGACATGTGCGGTTTTCTAAAAAATTTTATATTTCATTTCATAAAATCCCGCCAATAAGCTGAAGCTAATACAAATGTTGATTTGATTATGCGTCTAACAGCAAAAAAAAGAAGGTGGATGTGATGGCATTGAATAAACCCAAAATCGTGGTTTTAGGTGCAGGTTATGGTGGATTAATGACAGTAACAAGGCTTCCGAAGCATATCGGGGCAAATGACGCCGACATTACTTTGGTCAATAAACACAATTATCATTATGAAACGACATGGATGCATGAAGCGAGCGCAGGAACGCTGCATCATGACCGCTGCAGATATCAAATAAAAGATGTAATCAATGAATCACGGGTCAAATTTGTGCAGGATACCGTAAAAGCGATAGATGTGCAAAATAAAAAGGTGACGCTTTCACAAGGGGACATCCCTTATGATTATCTCGTCATCGGGCTTGGCGCCGTCCCTGAAACATTCGGGATTAAAGGCTTAAAAGAATTCGCTTTTCCGATCGCGAATATTAATACGTCGCGCCAGCTGAAAGACCATATTGAGCTCCAATTTGCGACATACAATACGGAGGCCGAAAAACGCCCTGACCGCTTAACCATCGTTGTCGGCGGAGCGGGCTTTACGGGAATTGAATTTCTCGGTGAACTTGCGAACCGCAAGCCGGAGTTATGCAGATATTATGATATAGATGAAAGTCTCGTCCGGATCGTCTGTGTCGAGGCCGCCCCGACGGTTTTGCCGGGATTTGATCCGGAGCTTGTCGATTACGCCGTTCAATACCTTGAGAGCAAAGGCGTTGAATTTAAAATCGGCACCGCGGTTCAAGAATGCCGTGCAGACGGTGTCACAGTTGGCAAGAAAGATGAAGAGCCGGAAGAAATCAAATCGCAGACCGTTGTCTGGGCCGCGGGCGTGCGCGGACATCCGATCGTGGAGGAAGCGGGTTTTGAAAATATGCGCGGCCGTGTCAAGGTCAACCCTGATCTTCGGGCGCCGGGACATGATGACGTTTTTATTCTCGGCGACAGCTCGCTCTTTATCAATGAAGAGACGGAACGGCCGTACCCGCCGACTGCTCAGATCGCGATGCAGCAAGGAGAAACGGTCGCCAAAAATCTGGGCGGTTTGATTAAAGGAGGCCAGCTTGAAGAGTTCAAGCCTGACATTAAAGGAACCGTCGCCTCCCTCGGTGAGCATAACGCTGTCGGAGTCGTATACGGCAGGAAGCTCAAAGGCATGCCGGCGTCCTTTATGAAAAAGGTCATTGATAACCGCTCGCTCTTTATGATCGGCGGGCTGGGCCTGACGCTGAAAAAAGGGAAGTTTAAATTCTTCTGAAAACCCGCAGCCGCGGGTTTTCTCTTCTTTTAAAAAAGAGCGCTATAAAAAGCATGTAAAAGAAAAAAATGAATGTTTCCGCTTACATGAGTTGTTATGTTACATATTCTGACTTGTTGCTTGACAAGTAAATATGATATATTATCAGAAAATTAAGAAAAAGGGTGGTCCGCATGAAAACGACAGCAAAAAGCACGGCGGCGTGTCCGTTCTGCTCAGGTAAAGGGTATTTTCAATTGCTTCTTGGCGGCTCCGAAACATGTCCCTCCTGCCAGGGAAGCGGCAAAGAGAGACGCTGATTTTTCCAGACGTTGACTTTTTTACCGCCCCCGAGGTACACTGAAAGTGCTGTAGGGGGTGGATGTTTGTGATTAGTTTGCCGGTTGTCCTGATCTCAATCGTACTATTTTTTGTACTGTTTTTCGGCATAGGCTTTCTGTTGAACATGCTGCTTAGAATGTCGTGGATTATGGCTGTTGTCTATCCGATTGTATGCCTTTTCATTATCAGCAATAAAAAGATGATCAGTTACGTGCAGGCGCCGGGGGAATCCTTTCAAAGCCTGTTTCAGCGCATCATGTCATTAGCGGTTGCGGATGTCGTGATTTTGGCGGGCGGACTGGCGGGAGCCATCATGTCAGGCATTGCCATAAAGGCGCTCAGAAAAAGAGGATATCAAATGTTTTAAGCCGCTTTCTTATTCAAGAAAGCTTTTTTGTGTCGCGGCGCTTTTTGTATAGCACCTCACCGAGTTGGGAACAATGACTCGGAGGAGAGTGATTTCAGATTGACGATAATCAGACGCGTATTCATGATCGTGCTCTTTTTGGGCGCATGCCATGCGACATACTTTTCCATAACCGGTGTTGAAGCAAAGGATCTGACAAATTGGATGACGGAACATCGCGGCGCCGTTTTGAAAAACATCGGCACTCCGTTTCAATCCTTACAGAATCAGCCGGAAAAGAAGGCATCAGGCAGGGTAAAGCCGCTGGAAGAAGCTTTTGACTGGGAGCGCTATCCGTCACAAAAGGTGACGGCCACCGGTTATACCGCCGGAGCGGAATCTACCGGAAAATCTCCGGGTCATCCGCAGTACGGAATTACATATTCGGGCGTGAAGGTCAAACGCGATTTATATTCAACTGTTGCGGCCGATCCGTCTGTTTTCCCGATCGGGACGATTCTGTTTATACCGAATTACGGTTACGGGGTTGTCGCCGATACCGGCTCAAAAATTAAAGGCAGCCGCCTTGACCTCTACTTTGACACCGTCAAGGACGTCTATAACAATTGGGGCAAAAAAACACTTGAAGTCTACATTATTAAAAAAGGGAACGGCACAGTGACTGAGGACGAACTTGTAAAGCTGAACGAAACAAAGTCGCTGCAAGTGTTCAGAAATCAATACAAAACGGTAAAAGAATAAAAACGCTTCAGCATCCGCTGAAGCGTTTTTACATAAAGAAATAATCTAAAATCAATGTCAGCACAATACCGGTGACGCCGCCGAAGAACACTTCAATCGGCTGATGGCCGAGCAGTTCTTTCAGTTTCTTTTGTTTTTCTTTCTCTTCCGCTTTCTGAAAGTCCTTCGCTTCGCTGACAAACCGATTAAAGTCGATGACCAGTTTATTAATGACTGTCGCCTGTTCACCCGCATGCCGCCTGACACCTGTAGCATCGAACATCGTAATGACGGCGAAAATCGCGGCGACTGCAAACAGGGGCGAGTCCAGTCCCTGTTCCAAAGCGATTCCGGTTGACAGCGCGGTGACGGCGGCGGAATGGGAGCTCGGCATGCCGCCGGTGCTCGTCACAAGAGACCAGTCAAGTTTTTTGGATACGATAAATTGAATAGGCACTTTTACAACTTGGGCAAAAATAATGGCGGCAAAACTCGCCAGTAAAGGAAAATTCATAAGTACATCCATATGCGACATCCTTTCTGTATCTGCTGATTCCGATCGTATCGAAAAACTGCAGAAAACGCCCTTAGTTTGGTAAAATAAAATCAATGAAAAATGTTTTTTCATTATACCACTTTACATAACAAATACCCACATAAGGAGTGTGTACTCATGTTTTATGCATCTGATCAACTGCGGCATCCCGAAACACTGGTCATCGGTCTTTTTCAAAAAAGCACGCTGAACGGATTTACGAAGGAATTGGATGATAAATTGGACGGTCATCTGACCCAGCTGTTAAAGGATGGTGATGTGTCCGCCAAACGCAATCGTGTATCAAAAGTATACCCTCCGGCTGCGACCGGTATGAAACGTATTTATTTTATCGGCCTGGGAAGAGAAGCGGATTATTCGTTTGAAGATACGAAAGAATGCTTTGCACGAGTATTTCAGCAGATTCATCAAGATAAAAAACAGGAAGTATCCGTGTTGCTCGATACATTCGTCTCCGGGGAAGTGCCTGCCGCCGATGCAGCTCATGCGCTTTCGGAAAGCTGTCTGCTTGCGGTTTACGAAGTGCAGGATTATAAACATAAATCGAATGAGCCGGATCAGGAACTGAAATCAGTCTGCGCCGTGACCGAAGAAGACCTGAGGGAAGTGCAGGCCGGCCTGAACGTCGGCGCGGCATACGGCCAAGGGACGAATTCAGCCCGCACGCTTGTGAATATGCCGGGTAATATGCTGACGGCCACTGATTTGGCGTCATATGCCGCTGAGCTTGCGGCAAAATACGATTTCGAGTGTGAAATTTTAGAAAAAGATGAAATGGAAGAGCTCGGCATGGGCGGGCTGCTTGCTGTTAACAAAGGCTCATCCGAACCGCCGAAAATGATCGTTCTGAAGTATCAGGGCAAAGATCAGTGGGAAGACGTCATCGGCCTGGTCGGTAAAGGAATTACCTTTGATACGGGCGGATATTCAATTAAGCCGAAAACCGGCATCGTCGGCATGAAAAGCGATATGGGAGGGGCCGCCTCGGTATTGGGCGCAATGGAAATTATCGGCGAACTCCGGCCTGAACAAAACGTGCTCGCCGTCATACCGTCTACGGACAACATGATTTCGTCCGATGCTATGAAGCCTGATGACGTCATCGTCTCGCTCAGCGGAAAAACCATTGAGATCCTGAACACCGATGCGGAAGGGCGTCTCGTGCTTGCCGACGGCATCACATACGCCAAGCAGCACGGAGCCTCTGTCCTTGTAGACGTCGCAACGTTAACGGGCGGTGTCATTGTCGCCTTAGGGAACGAAATGACGGGCGCCATGACCAATCACGCCGCGTTTTATGAACAAGTGGCGGAATCGGCGAAAGAATCCGGCGAGCCGATCTGGCAGCTTCCGATTACAGAAAAGGATAAA
This sequence comes from Bacillus sp. MT(2024), assembly GCF_036362845.1. Classification (NCBI taxonomy): domain Bacteria; kingdom Bacillati; phylum Bacillota; class Bacilli; order Caryophanales; family Bacillaceae; genus Bacillus; species Bacillus sp. MT(2024). The sequence continues at coordinate 3,112,592 of NZ_CP143632.1, read as the reverse complement.
AAACGGGTGAGAAACAGTCAGATGGCTGATTTGAACAATTCCCCGGGAAGAGAAGGCCACGCGATTATGGCGGGGACATTCCTTGGTGAATTCGCGGAAAACACGCCGTGGGTTCATCTCGATATTGCGGGAACCGCGACGGCGAATAAAGCGACATGCTTCGGCCCTGCCGGCGCAACAGGCGTCATGGCAAGGATGTTGGCTGTTTTGACTGAGCGGTTTACGCCCGAAAGATAACAGCATCCCGCTGCCTTGATGCAGCGGGTTTTTTGATTTCCAAAATCTTTAGTTGACTAAAGCGCAGAATGTATGTTAACTTTAATTATCTACTACATTAGCAAACTAAAGGATTTTTGGAGGGACTCATCAATGAATGCTGTTGTTGTCGCAGTATTGCTTATGCTCGTCTTAAGCCTGCTGCGTGTCAATATTATTATAGCTTTAATGATCGGCGCGCTTGCCGGCGGGCTGACCGGCGGCTTAGGCCTCGGAGAGACGGTGAAGGCTTTTACGGACGGTCTCGGCGGAAATGCCACCGTCGCGGTCAGCTACGCGCTGCTCGGAGCATTTGCCGCGGCGCTGACGAAGACGGGGCTTCCCGATGCAATGGTGGAAGCGTCTGTCAAACTAATCGGAAAAAAGGAAGATTCGCGGAAAAAAGCACTGTCAAAAGTGTTAATCGTACTGGTTATTTTAATCATATCCTGTTTCTCGCAAAACGTGGTGCCCGTTCACATTGCGTTTATTCCTGTATTGATTCCGCCGCTTTTAAAAATATTTAACGAACTTGAAATAGACCGCAGACTGATCGCGTGTGTGATGACATTCGGACTGACTGCGCCGTATATCGTTCTGCCTGTCGGATTCGGACAGATTTTCCAAGGGATGCTGAGAGATAATATGGCGTCAGCCGGTTTAAAGGTGCCGCTCAGTGATATCCCGTATGCTTTAATCATCCCGACGGCCGGGATGGTAGTCGGATTAATTTTATCCGTCATCGTCTTCCGGAAACCGAAGAAATATGAGACGAAGGAGATTGCCGGACTGTCGTCTTCTCCTTATACGAAAAAAAGCATTGCCATCGCCCTGATCTCCATTGCCGTGTCGCTTGCCGTTCAGCTCTATCTGTCACAAGTGCTCGGAGTGGAAGGTATGATCATGGGCGCGCTTGCCGGTTTGTTTACGCTGTTTATCAGCGGAGTCATGAAGCGCAATGAAGCGGATAAGCTGATCACGGACGGCATGATTCTGATGGCTTTTATCGGGTTTGTCATGCTTGTTGCGGCCGGTTTTTCAAATGTATTGAACAAAACGGGCGATGTGGCTTCCTTGGTCAAAGCATCAACAGGCTTTATCGGTCACAGTCAATCATTAGGCGCGCTCCTGATGCTGGTGGTCGGTTTATTAATCACGATGGGAATCGGATCATCATTTGCAACCGTACCCGTCATTACGACCATATTTGTCCCGCTGTGCGCTCAGCTCGGATTCAGCCCGATGGCGACGATCGCCGTAATCGGAGCGGCCGCCGCGGTCGGTGATGCGGGTTCTCCTGCAAGTGACAGTACGCTCGGGCCGACGTCAGGCCTCAGCGCTGACGGACAGCACCACCACATTTGGGATACGTGCGTACCGACATTTATTTTCTATAACATTCCGCTTGTGATATTCGGGTGGATTGCCGCGCTTGTTCTGTAAAAAAGGCTCCCGGAAAGGGGAGCCTTTTTGTATGCTGAGAACATCTTACGCCGGATTTCTGCTGAACCCCGTCGCTTTATGAATAGACCTGTATACGGCAGGCGCGATAGATGCCAATAACAGTGCTAAAATGATATCTTTTATGAAAAACCATATCATGTAAAACCAGGCCATTCCGTAGCTGATCGGAGCATGAAGCCATAATTTCAGCGCAATATACGTATAGGACGTGCCAATGATATAAATGACGGCGGTACCGATCAAAGAGGCCCATGCATAATGCAGGCGGCCGGGTTTTTTTGTTTTTTCCAGCAGCCATCCGGCTGCAAATGCCGCCGGAATGTAAGCGAGAATAAATCCGCCGCTCTTTCCGATAAACGGCGCAAAGCCTGCTGAGAATTGAGCGAAAACAGGCGCCCCCGCGAGTCCGGCCAATGCGTATACCGTCATTGCAATGGCTGCCCGTCTGGCGCCGAGAAGCATCGCGGCTAACAGACAAAAGAAAGGCTGCAGCGATAACGGAATTCCCGCAACTTGCAAAAAAGGAGCCATTGATGTAATGTTGGCGCCGACGGCCATCAGGGCGGCAAACATGCCGATAAGCGCCATATCGCCCGCGCGAAGGTTGCGTTGTTTCATTTGTTTTTCCCCCTTACACTTGTACCAGATTAGCGTAATCGAAGGGTGATTGATTGTCAACAAAGATTTAATACAGGTTTACTAAATGGAGGGAGCCATATGTTTTTCGGGAAAACGAAACAAACAAAACAGTCGGAACGGATTCCGCCAAATCAAAATGTCACAACGAAGTTTCCCGTGCTTCACGCCGGAAATGTTCCTTATTATGAAGATATGTCAAAATGGAATCTGCAAGTGTACGGGCTTGTTGACCGTCCTATGCTGTTAAGCTTTGAAGATATCAAAGCCTTTCCGGAAGCCGAAGTGAAAAATGATATTCATTGCGTCACGGGCTGGTCCCGTCTTGATAATATCTGGCAGGGAATACGCGCCAAAGACATCGCTGAGAAAGCGGGTGTGCACAAAGAAGCGGGATTCGTCATTCTGCACGCTGAAGAGGGCTGGACGGCCAACCTGCCGCTTTCTGATTTTACGCGGGAAACATCCCTGCTGGCATATGCGCATAACGGCGAGCCGTTAACGCCAGAGCACGGCTATCCGCTCAGAGGCGTTTTCCCCCATCTTTATTTCTGGAAAAGCGCAAAATGGCTGCGCGGCATTCAGTTCACAAAGGAAAACCACCCCGGCTTTTGGGAGAAAAACGGCTACCATATGAGGGGAGATCCATGGAAGAATGAGCGCTTTACATGGGATTAAGCCCCTATCCCTACATAGTTCTTAGGTACCTTATTGAAATAAGGTGCTTTTTTCATATCAAAAATCCATTGACTTTGTTTGGCAAAAAACCTATTATTTGAGGTGTCTTTTGATATTGAAAATCATTATCAATAAGGATAGATAAAGCAATTGCCACAAAGGGGTTGAACACATAATGGACGGAAAACAACAAATAAACCGGGGGTTCGCGCCGGCCGGCCGATACGCGGTTCCGGGCACAGAAGTAAGAGAAATGCGCTCAAAAGGAGGCCGTGAGTATCGTATCTTTGTCTCTTTTCCTCAGGAAGAACCGCCTGCATCCGGCTTCCCCGTCATATACCTGCTCGATGCGAATTCCGTGTTCGGCACAATGGCCGAAGCTTTGCGGGTACAAAGCCGACGGCCTGAAAAAACAGGCGTTGTTCCGGCGGTGATTGTCGGAATCGGCTACCCGACAGATCAGCCGTTTTCCGCCGAACGGCACAGTGATTTTACGATGCCGCTTTCTGAATCAGAATTGCCGGTGCATCCGCGCGGCGCGGCATGGCCCGAACAGGGAGGGGCGGAAGCGTTTCTGGAGTTTATAGAAGAAGAAGTAAAGCCCGCGATGGAGCGGGATTATCCGATCGACAGAGACAGGCAGACGATTTTCGGCCATTCGCTGGGCGGTCTTTTTGTGCTGCAAGTGCTTTTGACGAGGCCGGACATGTTCCAGACCTATGTTGCGGGAAGTCCGTCAATTCATTGGAACAAGCGTTTTATTCAGGAAAATGCGGAACGTTTGTCAGACCGGCTCTCTGCGGAAAATCTTCAAGTCAGCGTATTGCTGGCTGCGGGAGAAATTGAAAAAACACATAAAAGCAGAATCCCGGAGCACGCAGAGGCGCTGTACGCTTTATTATCCGGATTTGAAGATGATGGAGTCCGCGCTGAATACAGCGAGTTTGAAGGAGAGGGCCATATTTCTGTCCTGCCCGTTTTAATCAGCAGAGCCCTGCGTTTCTGCCTGAATCCGGGAGGGCCGCATACCCCGTATTCTCCCGCATGAGAAAAAACAGGCCCTTCGAACTAAATGCGGCTGATTCTAATTTTCTAATTGACTGCGTGTTTTGATTTGGATATGATTGTCTTGAATCATAATTGATAATGATAATCATTATCAATATAGAAAGGGAATGATAATATGGACGCATTGGGAATGAAAGGGAAAACAGCCGTTGTCACCGGCGCCGCTCAAGGCATCGGGGAAGCAACAGCGCTTGCCCTTGCTGAACAAGGCGTAAATGTGGCAGCTATAGATACAAATGAAGACCTGCTTCCCGGGCTTACTGACAGACTCCGGCAAAAAGGCGTGCAGGCGCAGGGGTTTGCCGCAGATGTATCTGACAGTGCGGCTGTCAATGATATCATCGCTGCCGTTGAACGTGACATGGGGCCTATTGAAATATTGGCGAACGTTGCGGGCGTGCTGCGGCCGGGTCCGGTGCAATCCCTCAGTGATGAAGATTGGGATCAAACATTTTCTGTTAATACGACCGGCGTATTTCATGTATCGCGGGCTGTCAGCCGGTACATGATGGAGCGTCAAAAAGGCGCCATCGTTACGGTCGGTTCGAATGCAGCCGGCGTTCCGCGTGCTTCCATGGCGGCTTATGCGGCGTCAAAAGCGGCTGCCGCCATGTTTACGAAATGCCTCGGACTGGAGCTTGCGGCCTATCATATCCGCTGCAACATCGTATCTCCCGGTTCAACGGAAACCGACATGCAGCGTGCGCTGTGGCGGGATGAAAACGGAGCACAGGACGTTATCAGAGGTTCGCTTGATACATATAAAACGGGAATTCCGCTTCAAAAGCTGGCAAAGCCTTCTGATATTGCAAATGCCGTTTTGTTTCTGGCCTCTGAACAGGCAAGCCATATCACGATGCATGATTTATGCGTGGATGGCGGCGCTACTTTAGGCGTTTGATGTAACGAGAAGGAGGGATAATCATGACAAATCAACATGTATTGACGGAAGTGTCTGCAAAAGAGGTGCTGGACGCTTACAAGCCCGGGGCGTTCTTTTTAGCTTCCCCGAAAAGTACGCTCCTTGCAGAAGGTGTGTTTGCAAAAGTGCCGGATGCAGACGCGGAGAATCAGCTGGACTCACTGCCTGAACGTGTGAGACAGACGCTTCTTGAGGCAAAGCAAGCCGGCATCAAACATCCGATTGCGGCCGGCGCCATTCCTTTTGACGGCAGAAAAGCTTCCCGGCTTTTTGTACCGAAGAATGTCCATACGGCAGGCCCGCTTTCGTTTGCGGAATCTTCCGCAGAAAAGCCGCAATCCAATACATATGACATCCGCCCTGTTCCGGAGCCTGAGGGCTTTATGAGCGGTGTGGAACAAGGCGTATTCAACATTACGGACGGCCCGCTCAGCAAAATCGTGCTGTCAAGGACACTTCATCTGACCGCTGAAAAGGATATCGACATTCCTCAGGCCGTCAAGCATTTGGCGCAGCACAACCCGCGCGGCTATACATTCGCTGCCGATGTGACGGGAACGTCAGAAACAAGAAAAACGCTTTTCGGCGCAAGTCCTGAACTGCTGCTGTCCAAAAACGGAACATCGATTCTGTCCAATCCGCTGGCAGGTTCCAGACCTCGCAGCACAGATCCCGCCGAGGATCAGAGAAGAGCGGAAGAACTGCTGCAATCAGCAAAAGATCTGCATGAACATGCCGTAGTCGTGGCCGCCGTGGCCGCCGCCCTTAAACCGTTCTGCCGTGTGCTTGATGTGCCGGAAAAACCGTCACTCATTAAAACTGAGGCGATGTGGCACCTGTCCACTGAGGTAAAGGGAGAGCTGCGTGATCCGTCAACGACATCACTTGAGCTGGCCATCGCCCTGCATCCGACGCCCGCGGTATGCGGAACACCGACGGATGCGGCGAGAGAAGCGATTCAGGATATTGAACCGTTTGACCGCAATTTCTATACGGGAATGGCGGGCTGGTGTGATGCTGAAGGCGACGGAGAATGGATTATCGCACTCCGCTGCGCCGAAGCGGAAACAAGGTCTCTCCGGCTCTTTGCGGGTGCCGGGATTGTCGCCGGATCAAAGCCGCAGGATGAATTGGACGAGACATCGGCGAAATTCCGCACTATGCTCCGGGCGATGGGGCTTTACCAAGATGAGTTGTAAAAAAGGAGGGAACGGATCGTGCTGACTGGATTTACGCCATGGCCGGAAGAATGGGCTGACAAATACCGAAAAGACGGCTGCTGGAAGGGTGAGACGTTCGGAGGAATGCTGAAAGAGCGTGCGGCTTTATACGGAAATCAAACTGCCGTGACGTGTAAAGATGTACATTGGACCTACAAAGAATTAGATGAAAGGGCCGATCGTTTAGCGGCGGGGCTGCATAAGCTCGGAATTCAAAAGGAAGACCGCGTTGTCGTGCAGCTGCCGAATATCGCTGAGTTTTTTGAAGTGATTTTCGCGCTGTTCCGCCTCGGAGCACTGCCCGTTTTCGCGCTGCCTTCTCATAGAAGCAGTGAGATTACGTATTTCTGCGAGTTTGCAGAGGCGAAAGCATACATCATTCCTGATACGCATTCAGGTTTTGATTACAGGGCGCTGGCCAGACAGGTGAAAGACAAACTTCCGGATTTGGCGCATGTCATTGTGGCCGGCGAAGCTGAAGAGTTTCAGGAACTGAGCAGCCTGCATAGAGAGCCTGTTCAGCTGGAAGAGGTAAGCCCGGCGGAAGTCGCCTTTTTACAGCTTTCAGGAGGCAGTACGGGGCTGTCCAAGCTTATTCCGCGAACACACGACGATTACATATACAGTTTGCGCCTCAGCGCGGAAATATGCGGCTTGGATCATCACAGCGTTTATTTGGCCGCTCTGCCGACAGCGCATAATTATCCGCTCAGCTCGCCGGGTGTGCTGGGAACTTTATATGCCGGAGGCCGGGTTGTTCTGTCACCGACGCCGAGTCCGGATGACTGCTTCCCGTTAATTGAAAAAGAACGTGTCACGATTACAGCGCTCGTCCCGCCGCTTGCGATGGTGTGGATGGACGCATCCGGTTCGCGAAGTGATGATTTATCAAGCCTTCAAGTGCTGCAGGTGGGAGGCGCCAAATTCAGTGCTGAGGCGGCCCGCCGCGTAAAGAGCGCTTTCGGATGCACCCTTCAGCAGGTTTTCGGAATGGCGGAAGGATTGGTGAATTATACGAGACTGGATGATCCTGAAGAGATCATTGTCAATACGCAAGGCAGACCGATGTCACCTTTTGATGAGGTCAGGGTTTTAGACGATGACGGGCGGGATGTCGCCCCCGGTGAAGCGGGACATTTGTTTACACGCGGCCCTTACACGATTCGCGGATATTATAAAGCGCCTGAACATAATGAAAGATCATTCACAGCCGACGGATTTTATCAGACCGGCGATATCGTCAAACTGACGGCGGACGGCTATATCATCGTCGAAGGACGTGCGAAAGATCAAATCAATCGGGGCGGTGAAAAAATAGCCGCTGAGGAGGTGGAAAATCACCTTCTTGCGCACCCTGCCGTTCATGATGCGGCCATGGTTTCAATGCCGGATGATTTCCTTGGAGAGCGATCCTGTGTGTTCGTCATCCCGAAAGGAGAAGCGCCGAAACCGGGAGAGCTGAAAGCGTTTTTACGGGAGCGCGGGCTGGCGGCATATAAAATCCCCGACCGGATTGAATTTATCGCTTCTTTCCCGAAAACCGGCGTCGGCAAGGTCAGTAAAAAGGATCTTCGCGAAACGATCGCCCAAAAAGTAAAGCCGGCTGAAATCAAACAATCTTAAAAAAAGGAAGTGTTTACATTGGCTATACCGTCTATTCCCGCATATGCGCTGCCGACAGCGTCAGATATGCCTGAAAATAAAGTATCATGGACGCTGAATCCGAAACGCGCGGTGCTTCTGATCCATGACATGCAGAATTACTTCGTCGATGCTTTTGCGAAAGGTGAGGCTCCGATCACGGAGGCGGCTCAGAATATCAAGAAAATAAAAGAGCAATGCAAAGCGCTCGGCATTCCGGTGGTGTATACCGCGCAGCCGGGCAGCCAAGACCCGGCGGACCGCGCGCTGCTGACGGATTTTTGGGGGCCGGGGCTGAAAAGCGGGCCTTATGAAGAAAAGGTCATTCCGGAGCTTGCCCCGGATGATCAGGACATTGTCCTCACAAAGTGGAGATACAGCGCGTTTAAACGGACGAATCTCCTTGACATCATGCGTGAAAGCGGCAGAGACCAGCTCATGATTACGGGAATTTATGCACACATCGGCTGTCTCGTCACAGCCTGTGAAGCATTTATGGATGATATCCAAAGCTTCTTTATCGGAGACGCCGTTGCTGATTTTTCTTCAGAAAAACATAAGATGGCCATCGAATATGCGTCTCAGCGCTGCGCTTACACGGCTTTGACAAACGAAGTGCTGGAGCTGCTGGGCGGCGCGCCGGTTTCTGAAGGAGAAGGGAAGACTTCCGCCGTATTGACAAAAGACCGGGTGCGGGAACAAATTGCGGCGATTCTTCAAGAATCACCGTCTGATATTCCGGATCATGAAGACCTGCTGGACAGAGGCCTTGATTCCGTCAGAATCATGAGCCTTGTCGAACAATGGCGCCGTGACGGAGCTGAAGTGACGTTTGTTGAACTGGCGGAGAACCCGACGCTTGAAGAGTGGTGGAGACTTCTTTCTTCCCGATCTCAAAAAGTCTTGCCGAACGCAGATTATTTATAAAGGGAGAGAATAGAATGCATGATACACAACAGCTGCCTCTGACAGGCGCACAGGCCGGTATCTGGTTTGCTCAGCAGCTTGATCCTGATAATCCGATTTACAATACAGGCGAGTACGTTGAGATAAACGGCGCGATCAATGTGAACATATTTAAAACCGCTCTCGAACGCGTGCTGACGGAAGCTGCGTCATTACACGCCCGCTTCGAAGAGGGAGCAGACGGGCCGAAGCAGATCATCAATCCTCCATTTGAGGCTGCGATCGATGTCATAGATGTGAGTTCAGAAGCTGATCCGAAGCAGGCCGCACTCAGACTCATGCAGACAGATTTGGCTGAGCCCGTTGATATGGCGGCCGGGCCTTTGTTCCGCGACATTTTATTTCAGGCGGGACCGGAACGCTTTTTCTGGTATCAGCGCATTCACCACATTGCGATAGACGGCTACGGTTTTTCACTGCTGGCACGGCGTACGGCGCAAATGTACACCGCAATACGGGAAGGACGTCCGGATAACGGGCGCTCCTTCGGCTCTTTGGAGGAGCTGGTAAAAGAAGATCAAGAATACCGCGCCTCTGATCAATTCCTGAAAGATCGGGAATTTTGGATGGAGAAATTTGCGGATGAACCTGATGTCGTCAGTTTGGCAGAAAGAGCGCCGAGAACGTCAACAAGCTTTCGGAGAAGCACGGCTTATCTTTCTGAAACGGCTTTACAGCATGTAAAAGCGATTCCGAACTGGCATGAAGCCGTCACAGCCGCAGCGGCGGTATATGTCCACCGGATGACAAACGCAGGGGATATCGTGCTCGGTTTACCGATGATGGGGCGGATCGGCTCGATTTCACTGAATATTCCGAGTATGGTCATGAATCTTCTGCCTTTGCGGCTTTCTCTCCGACCGGATATGAATTTTCATGAGGCCGTCAGCCAAGTGGCAAAAGAAATCCGAAACATTCGGCGCCATCAGAAATACCGCCATGAAGACATGCGCCGCGACCTTAAATTGCTCGGAGAAAATCGCAGGCTGTTCGGCCCGCAAGTCAATGTGATGCCGTTTGACTACGCGCTTGATTTCGCCGGAGCGCCAGGTACCGTTCATAACTTATCAGCCGGGCCCGTTGATGATTTGTCAATTAACGTTTACGACAGAGCGGACGGAAGCGGAATGCGTGTGGACTTTGATGCGAATCCGGAAGTGTACAGCGCCGAAGATATTGAAAACCATCAAAAACGATTCCTGCTTCTGCTGGAATCCGCTGTGAAAGACCAGACACAAAAAATCGGCACACTCAACCTTCTGCCTGAAAGTGAACGTCTCTGCGTACTGGAAAGCTGGAATGACACGCGCAAGGCCGGGAAGCAGAAAAGTCTGCCGGAGCTGTTTTACGAACAGGCCGTAAAAACACCGGATCGGCCGGCAATCATCACCGAAAACGAAGAGCTCAGCTATGCCGAATTAAACAAGCGCGCGAACCAGCTTGCCGGCATGCTAAAGGAAAAGGGGCTCGGACCGGAACAATTTGCCGCTTTGCTGCTTCCGCGGTCACAGGAGTTGGCCGTGAGCATGCTGGCCGTTTTGAAAACGGGAGCCGCATACCTGCCGCTTGATCCTGATTTTCCTTCTGAGCGGATCACATACATGCTCAAAGATGCACACCCTGCATGCCTGATTACAACGATGGAATTATCCGGCCGCATGCCGGAAGACAGTGATGCAAAAAGGATCATTCTCGATGACCCCGATACGGTAAAAACCGTTGCCGCTCAAAATGCTGACTGTCCCGCTCAGGCGGAATGTTCGCCTTTGCACCCTGCTTATATCATCTATACATCGGGTTCAACGGGCAAACCGAAAGGCGTAGTCGTGACATTAAAAAGCGTAAGCAATTTCCTCTTATCCATGAGGGAAATGTTCCCGCTCGGCGCACAAGACCGCCTGCTTGCCGTTACGACTGCGGCGTTTGATATTTCCGGACTTGAGCTCTTCCTTCCGCTCATCAGCGGGGCGGGGTGCGTCATCGCACGTAAAGAGACGATTCAGGAACCGCGGGCGCTTGCGAACATGATTCACTCATACGGTATTTCAATCATGCAGGCAACGCCGACATTGTGGCGTTCATTAGTCACCAATGAACCGGATTCACTCCGGGCGCTGCAGGTGCTTGTCGGAGGTGAGGCGCTTCCGAACGCGCTTATGCATGCTCTGCTTGAATCAGGCTGTACGGTGACGAATCTGTACGGGCCGACTGAAACAACAATCTGGTCGGCCGCACAGCCGCTTGCAAAAGACCATACAGGGGCCCCTCCGATCGGAAAGCCGATTTGGAACACGCGGGTATACGTGCTGGACGCCGCATTGCAGCCAGTCCCGCCGGGAATTGCGGGCGAGCTTTATATAGCGGGCGAGGGGCTTGCCAGAGGTTATTATAACCGTCCTGATTTAACAGCTGAAAGATTTATTGCCGATCCGTACGGGCCCGCGGGCGCGAGGATGTACCGGACGGGAGATCTCGTGCGCTGGCGTGAGGACGGCTCGCTTGATTATATCAGCAGAGCCGATCACCAAATTAAAATCCGCGGGTTCCGGATAGAATTAGGCGAAATTGAGTCAGTGCTGTCGAAATACCCGGGTATTTCGCAGGCCGCCGTCATTGTCCGTGAAGACCAGCCGGGAGATAAGCGGCTGGCGGCTTATGCTGTCGCGGATCAGCCCCTTGATATCGGCGGACTTCGTGAATATATAGGCGAAAGTCTGCCGGATTATATGGTGCCGGGCGCGTTTGTACAGCTGAAAGAATTGCCGCTGACGCCGAATAAGAAGCTCGATCGCAGCGCTCTGCCTGCACCTGATTTTTCCGCTGTCCTGTCTGACAGAGGGCCGCGGACGCCGCAGGAAGAAATATTATGCGATCTGTTTGCCGAAGTTCTCGGTCTCGCACGGGTCGGAATTGATGACGGGTTCTTTGAATTGGGCGGACATTCGCTCTTAGCCGGACGCCTGATGAGCCGGGTCCGGGAGACGATGGGCGCAGAGCTTGGCATCGGCCGTCTGTTTGATACGCCGACCGTTGCCGGGCTCGCCGCACAGCTTGACACCGCAAAGAGTGCGCGGCCTAAGCTCAAGCCGTTTGACCGGCCGGAGCACATCCCGCTGTCATTTGCGCAGCTGCGTCTTTGGTTTCTCTACTGTCTTGAAGGGCCGAGCCCAACTTACAACATTCCGGTGATTGTCCGCATGTCAGGCAAGCTTGACCAATCAGCGCTGAAACACGCCTTTTACGATGTTGTCAGCCGTCATGAAAGCCTGCGCACCGTTTTTCCGGAAAATAAGGGATCATCCCATCAGCTCATTTTACCTGCTGAAGAAGCCCGCCCTGTGTTTACAGTGACACAAGCAGACAAAAACGAGCTCCAAGACATGCTTGCCGCTGCGGCACGATACCGGTTTGATCTCGCTAAAGAGCCGGCCGTCCGGGCTGAACTGTTTGATCTTGGTGACGGCGAATATACGCTGATGGTTCTCCTGCATCACATCGCAGGCGACGGCTGGTCCTTGAATCCGCTCATGCGTGACTTATCCATAGCCTATATCGCCCGGCAAACAGGTGAAAAAGCAGAATGGGCGCCGCTGGCGGTTCAATATGCTGATTATGCGCTTTGGCAGCAGCAGCTTTTAGGCAGCGCGTCTGATTCTGAGAGCTTAATTGCGCGCCAGCTGGATTTCTGGAAGAAAACGCTTGAAAATGTACCGGATCAGCTGGAGCTGCCGTCTGATTTTCCGCGTCCCGCTGAATCAAGCTACAGGGGCGGCGTCATTCCGGTCAACATCGGCCAAGAGCTTCATGCCCGTCTTCTCTCACTTGCCAGAAATCAGCGCGTAAGCCTGTTTATGGTGCTTCAATCAGGGCTTTCCGCACTGCTGACCCGGCTCGGGGCGGGAACCGATATTCCGATCGGCAGTCCGATAGCCGGCCGCAGTGATGACGCATTAGGAGACCTTGTGGGTATGTTCATTAATACACTCGTACTGAGAACCGATACCTCTGGCGATCCGAGCTTTTGTGAGCTTCTTGAAAGGGTCAGGGAAATGAATCTCGCAGCATATGAACATCAGGACGTGCCGTTTGAACGTCTCGTGGAAGAATTGAATCCGGTTCGCTCCCGGTCAAGACATCCGCTGTTCCAAGTGATGCTCGCATTCCAAAATACGCCTGACCCTGTACTCAGTCTTCCTGATATGGAAACAAGCCTGCAAATCAGCAGTGTCGGATCGTCCAAATTTGATTTGACGCTGGAATTGGCTGAACAGCGCCATGACGACGGCACGCCTGCCGGTATTGAAGGCCTGCTGGAATTCAGTACGGACTTATTCAGAAAAGAAACGGCTGAAGCACTTGCCGGACGCCTGCTTCTTTTGCTCGAAGATGCCGCATCACATCCGGATAAACCGATCGGAAGCTTAACCATTCTTTCTGATGAAGAGCGCCGGAAGCTTTTGCCGGCTAAACAGGCAAAACAGCATATTCAGCCTCGGCAGACACTGCCTGAACTGTTTGAAATACAGGCCGCCGCAAAATCGGATGAAACGGCGGCAGTATTTGAAGAGAGCGGACTCACTTATCAAGAGCTGAATGAAAGAGCCAATCAGCTCGCGCACATGATGATTGCCCGCGGCGTCGGCCCGGAGCAGTTTGTCGCACTGGCGCTGCCGCGTTCTTTAGATATGATTGTCGGGCTGTTAGCCGTCCTGAAGACGGGGGCAGCGTATTTGCCGCTTGATCCTGATTATCCCGCGGACCGCATCGCTTTTATGTTACATGATGCCAAGCCTGTATTTATGCTCACCAATCGTGAAGGCGCAAGTAAGCTCTCTGGCGAAAACGGCATGCCGGCCTTCATCCTGGATGATCCGCAGAATAAGGAAACACTTCGGCAATATGCCGTCACGAACCCTGAGAATGCCGACCGGATTCGTCCGCTGTCACCGCTTCACCCGGCCTATGTCATTTACACGTCGGGATCAACAGGTGTGCCGAAAGGTGTCATCATTCCGCACAGCAATGTTATCCGGCTGTTTGAGTCGACGCGGCATTGGTATCACTTTAATTCTGATGATGTGTGGACGATGTTTCACTCCTACGCTTTCGATTTCTCTGTCTGGGAAATATGGGGGCCGCTGCTTCACGGCGGACGTCTCGTCGTCGTGCCGCATGACATCAGCAGATCGCCGGAAGCGTTTCTGCATCTCCTCGTGAAAGAGCGAGTGACCGTACTTAACCAAACGCCGTCAGCGTTTTACCAGCTGATGCATGCGGAAAAAGAACACAAAGAGCTGGGGCGTCAGCTCGCACTCAGATATATCATCTTCGGCGGCGAGGCGCTTGAGCTGAGCCGGCTTGAGGATTGGTACAGCCGCCACGCGGACAATCAGCCGGTGCTTGTGAACATGTACGGCATTACGGAAACGACGGTGCACGTCAGTTACCTTGAATTAGACAAAAACATTGCCGAACTGAGAGCAAACAGCCTCATCGGCTGCGGCATTCCTGATCTGAACGTATATGTGCTTGATGACCGGCTGGAGCCTGTGCCTCCGGGCATCACGGGCGAAATGTATGTTGCCGGAGGGGGCGTGGCACGAGGCTACTTAGGGCGGCAAAGTCTGACCGCCGAACGCTTTGTGGCTGATCCGTACGGCCCGCCGGGAACGAGAATGTACCGGACGGGGGATTTAGCCCGTCTGCGGACGGACGGTTCTCTTGATTATATGGGCAGGGCGGACCACCAGATTAAAATCCGCGGCTTCCGGATTGAATTGGGGGAAATCGAAGCGGTTCTCGTCAAACATCCGGATGTCGAGGATGCCGCCGCAGTCGTCCGTGAAGACCGGCCGGGAGATAAACGGCTGGCCGCCTACCTTGTCCGATCTGCCGGCAGCACCTTGGACACTGGGGACGTGCGCCGGTTTGCCGAAGAAAGCCTGCCGGATTACATGATTCCGTCAGCTTTTGTCCAAATGAATGAACTGCCGCTGACACCGAATGGAAAGCTTGACCGAAAAGCGCTCCCTGCGCCTGACTTCCAAACGGAGGTCACCGGCCGGGGACCGAGAACGCCGCAGGAAGAAATGCTGTGTGAGCTGTTCGCAGAGGTGCTTCATCTGCCGCGTGTCGGTATTGATGACAGATTTTTTGATTTAGGCGGCCATTCTTTGCTTGCGGTTCATTTAATGAGCCGTATTCGGGAAGCGATGGGAGCCGAGCTCAGTATCGGAACATTATTTGAAGCTCCTACGGTGGCAAGCCTTGCTGAAAGACTTGAGTCAGGAACGGGCACAAGCGCGCTTGATGTTCTTCTTCCGCTCAGAACGGCAGGAGAAGAAACACCGTTGTTCTGTGTCCATCCGGCCGGCGGTCTCAGCTGGTGTTATGCCGGGCTGATGTCTTCTTTAGAGGCTGATTATCCGATATACGGCTTACAGGCGAGAGGCATCGGAAAAAAAGAACCGCTTCCGCAAAGCTTAGATGACATGGCGGCGGATTATATTGAAAAAATCCGCACCGTGCAGCCGAAAGGGCCGTACCGTCTGCTCGGCTGGTCTCTCGGAGGGAATGTCATTCAGGCCATGGCGACACAATTACAGAGCCGGGGCGAAGAGGTTTCGCTTTTGGTGATGCTTGACGCGTATCCGAATCATTTTCTGCCGATAAAAAATGCGCCTGATGACGAGGAAGCCGTCATTGCGCTGCTTGCCCTGGGAGGGTACGACCCGGACAGCCTCGGGGATCAGCCGCTTGATTTTGACACCGCGCTGACCATTCTCCGCCGTGAGGGGAGCGCATTAGCCAGCCTGGACGAGTCAGTGATGATGAATCTGAAAGACACGTACGTTAATTCTGTCGGGCTGTTAGGAACATACAAACCGAAGCCGTTCCACGGAGATGTGCTGTTCTTCAGATCCACGATTATTCCGGAGTGGTTTGACCCGATTGAGCCGGATACTTGGAAACCGTATATTACGGGGAAAATCGAGCGGTATGACCTAGACTGCCGCCATAAAGATATGTGCCAGCCGGGCCCGCTTGCCGACATCGGCGCGATTCTGGCAGAGAAATTAAACGGACGGCGTACAGTCCGGTAAAGAAAGGAAAGAGATGATATGACAAATCCATTTGAACGGGAAGACGGTTCATACCATGTGCTCGTCAATGCTGAAGGCCAGTACTCACTGTGGCCGGCCTATCTGGATGTGCCGGACGGCTGGGAAACCCGCCTGACGAATGAAACCCGCCCCGTTTGTCTCGAATATATTGAAACAAACTGGCGTGATATGAGGCCGGAAAGCCTGAAGCGGGCCGAAGCCGCTAAAATGTAATAAGAAAAGCCTGCCGTTATTTCGGCAGGCTTTTTATGCGGACATCAGCCGTTAAGCTGTGTATGATCACAAAATGTATAAGGGTGGCCTTCTTCATCCGTGCACCATGACTGAGACAGAAAAGCCAAAAAGACCGCGGCCCACTGGTCTGCAAACTGGATTAAAATACCGCCGTCGTGCCACGTTCCGTTATCCTTCTTCCAGCGTGTATCAATTGGGTTTCCCTGATTCATATGAATATTATGCATGCCGTTTGTCGGCTTGAACCCGAAAATCTTATCAGCGCCCGGCTCCGGCCCGAATTTAGAGCCGTAAATATAGACGGTGGCTTTTTCTGATTTGGCTTTTTGCATGTACGTCTCAATAAAGTCATTTAAGTCATTATCCGGACCGGTGACTTCATGCGGAAGGGGCACCATGTTCCGGGGATCAAACAATCCGCCGCGGACATAATCCAGCGCCAGCTCACGTCTGGTTTCATCAATTGGGGTATATCCGTACGGAATGTTCGGCAGCAGGGTGATCGCGCTTGCGTCAAAATGATCGCGTGCCGCATACAGCACCTCTGATTCTTTTGAACTTGACATGACATTGATCGCACAGCGATAGCGCGTATCAGGCTCGCCTAGCACCTCGACTTGAAAATGCGGAGAATCATCATCTGTTTCCCTTTTCATATCTAACACAGTGCCTTTTAATACACCATAGTACTGAACAGCCATATGAATCCTCCTTTTTCTTCCGGGATATGAATTGATATTCGAGACAGGGGGCCGTTTTTCCTTTTGTGAGAAAGAAAAAAGGACAGCCCGCTGATCAGGCTGTCCTCTTCATCTCTATTAAGCTTTTGCAGCCGAACCTTGCATTGCTTTTTCAGCAGGCACGTAGTCATAGCCTAAGTCTTTGGCTACCGCTTCATACGTGACATGTCCGTTAGCCGTATTTAAGCCCGCTTTAAGCGCAGGGCTGTCTGCAATGGCTTGTGCCGCGCCTTTATTGGCGATTTGAAGCGCGTAAGGAACGGTTACATTCGTTAATGCGAGCGTAGACGTACGCGGTACGGCGCCCGGCATATTGGCGACAGCGTAGTGAACGACGCCGTGTTTTTCGTAAGTCGGATTATCGTGGGTTGTAATATGATCAACGGTTTCCACAATGCCGCCCTGATCGATGGCAACATCAACAATGACGGAACCCGGTTTCATTTGTTTAACCATTTCTTCCGTAACGAGAGTCGGCGCTTTGGCTCCCGGGATGAGCACGGCGCAGATCAGAAGATCCGCTTCCGCGACGGAATCTGCAATATTTACAGGATTTGACATCAATGTTTTAATCTGATGCCCGAAAATATCATCAAGCTGACGCAGGCGGTCTGCGTTCAAATCGATCATTGTCACATCGGCACCGAGTCCGACAGCCATTTTCGCGGCATTTGTTCCGACACCGCCCCCTCCGATGATCGTGACTTTTCCGCGGGATACACCCGGTACGCCGGCTAATAAAATTCCTTTTCCGCCCTTTGGTTTTTCAAGAAACTGTGCTCCGATCTGCGCGGCCATTCTGCCGGCCACTTCGGACATCGGCGTAAGCAGCGGAAGGGAACGTCCGTCCGTTACCGTTTCGTACGCGATAGCTGTCACGCCTTTTT
This sequence comes from Bacillus sp. MT(2024), assembly GCF_036362845.1. NCBI lineage: Bacteria > Bacillati > Bacillota > Bacilli > Caryophanales > Bacillaceae > Bacillus > Bacillus sp. MT(2024). The sequence goes on along the minus strand of NZ_CP143632.1, from coordinate 3,094,757 downwards.
CTGTAAGCGCTTTAGCTAATTCCGGCTCTGCGGCTAAATGAAGGTAAGTGAACAAGACCAGACCTTGACGGAAATACGCATACTCTTCAGCCAGCGGTTCTTTTACCTTCATGACCATTTCCGCATCCCATACTTGCTTTCTGTCCTCCAGAATTTCCGCCCCTGCTGATACATAATCTTCATTTGTAAAGCCGCTTCCGAGTCCGGCTCCGGATTCCACAAGAACCCGATGGCCGTTTCCGATAAGCTGTGAAACGCCTCCAGGTGTTAATGCCACTCGATTTTCATTGTTTTTGATTTCTTTTGGAACCCCGATAATCATGTCTGTTTCCCCCAATGTTTGTGTGATGCTTCAAGTGTAGCGCGATTTTTGCGAAAATTCTTTGTTTGAAACAGAAAATAAAAAAACACGGATTTGTGAAATTTCACGAACCCATGCTGCGAAGTTTGATATCCAGGTAAATCGTAAACTTCTCATTCACATTTTTTAAGTCGATTTCTGCGATCTGGCTGATTCTTTTCAGCCTGTAATTCAATGTATTGACATGGATGTTAAGCGCTTTGGCGGCGGTGTTGACGTTGCTGTCGGCATCAATAAAATGTTCGAGCGTTTTTACCATATCGGCTTGGTGCTCCCTGTCATACTGCTCAAGCTTTGACAGGGAATAGTTCATATAGCCGCTGTGCTTGCGTTTTTCATCCAACACATCAAGGTACTGATAAATGCCGAGTTCAGAAAAGCTGAAAAGGTGTTTGGTTTCTCTCACAAACCGCTCTTTCGCTTTTAATACGGAAAGCGCTTCCTGATAGGATCGGTAAACGTAAGAAATCGATTCGTAAATACCGCCGATCGCAATCGACGCATCCTCAATTTTATATCGTTCCTTCAGCTGTTTTTGAATATGAAGAGCGAAGTGCTTTAAATCTTTAAAAGGCTGATCGGTTTTCGGCGCGGCTAATAAGATTAATTCATTTGAATCAACAGTCGCCAGCATGACATGAATCTGCTGTGTCGTTTCCTGCAAATATTGCAGCTGCTGTTCCGTCTTTTCAGTCAGCTCATCATGTAAACGGATGATCATGACGCTGAACACGGACGGCAGCGCCATTCCGAGCTTATGAAACCCTTCGGCCATCTCGGCTTCCTGATAGATATGGCCGGTCAGCATTTTCCAAAAAAACTCCTGGCCCCGTTCTTCGATTTTCGTTTTGCGGATCTGCAGGTGCAAAAGCTTGTTCCGCACCGCTTTGGCGGCCAGCTGAAGTGTCTTCAGATCTTCGTCATTGAGCTTTTTTTTGATCTCAAGCGCCCAAATAAATCCGAGAACCTGGCTGTTTTTCCAGATGGAAATCGCCACGCGGTTGCTTAGGCCCACCTCGTCAATTTCTTTCACTTTAATCGGCTGGTCCGTTTTTAAAAGGGCCGGAATGGTTCCGTCTTTCCACAGTTTGTTGATGACTTTTTCCGGCACCCTCCGCCCGATAATCGTCGACGTCCGGGCCGGATCTGTACAATCGCTGTGCGTGCTGTATGCAAGCAGTTTATGATTAACGTCTTCTATTGTAATGGGGCATTGAAGAACTTCACTGATATGGTCGGCAACATCTTCAAGCCTGTCGAAACTGTACTTAAATGGATCCTTTGGATTGGTCATCTGTATCCCTACTTTTTCATAGCTTCATATCTTGATCTTACCATCTTGCTTTTCAGACTGAAAGATAATGATTTACCGGTAACACTCTATAGCAGATATGGAAACGGAAGAGAAAAAGACTTCTTATCTGCTTCCTGTTATTTATGCCGTCTTGATCCTCCTCGGGATTGCGGCGATGATCTATCTGATCCCGAAAGTCACGGCGCAGGAAAAGGCAAGGCGGTAAACGGATCGCTTGTGTTTGCGGGAAGACAGCCCGTAAAATAAGAAAAAAAGGAGGAGTTTCATGCAGTTTTTTCTTATAACAGGCGCGTCAAAAGGCTTGGGCCGGGCGCTTACGGAACAGGCGCTTCAAGAAGGAGCCGAAGTCGCCGCGCTTTCAAGAACGATAAGCGGGGAAAAGCGAGAGGGGCTGACAGAATACAGTGTTGATTTAACCGATCTCGCAGATACCGGGCGGCAGATGAAGGCGATTCTTGATCAAGCAGAGGAGAAGGGGTACTCCGCCGTCACACTGATCAACAATGCCGGAATGGTGGAACCGATCAAGCGGGCGAAAGAGGCTTCCGCCGAAGAATTGAACCGCCATTACACCCTTAACCTGACGGCGCCCGTTTTGCTCAGCCAAATGTTCACAAAGCGTTTCGAAGCGTTCAGCGGCAGCAAAACAATTGTCAACATCACATCGGGCGCGGCGAAAAATCCTTATAAAGGCTGGAGCGCATATTGCAGCTCAAAAGCGGGGCTTGATATGTTTACGAGAACATTCGGGTTTGAACAGGAAGATGAAGAGCTGCCGGTCCGCATGATCTCATTCTCGCCGGGAGTGATGGATACAGACATGCAGGCTGTCATCCGTTCTTCGTCAAAAGAAGATTTCCATGACATCGAACGGTTCCGCAATCTGAAAGAAACGAAAAACCTCAGAAGTCCTGAATACATCGCCGGCGTCATTCACTCACTGATCGCGGGCGAGCCGGAAAACGGACGGATATACGATATCAAAGAATTTTTGTAGAGCAGCTTTCACGCTGCTCTTTTTTTGTTTGTACAATCACTTAGGGGTCCGGCGGCATATGATGAATGAAACAACATATAAGGGGTATAAGAAATGTATCAGATGAATTGAGTTTCTTCTCGATTTATGTTAGGATTCTAAAAATATATGAAGGAGGGGTTTCCATGAGAAATGTAACGTTAATGGATGTCTTCACCCATCCAATCGCACAAAAGTATTTACAGCGTTCCGGTGTCGCCCATGCGATCGCCTGCGCGTTTCATGCATACCGTCTTGCCGTAAAAGCAGGTGTCAGCCCGGATCTGGCGGCGAAAGCGGCATTACTGCATGACGTCGGCCATTATGAATGGTACACAGACGGCAAATGGGATTATGAAAAGTACAGAAGAAACGATATCCATGCCATTAAAGGCGCGGAACGGGCGCATAAGCTGCTCATCCGGCTCGGTGAAGAACCGAAAGCGGCGAAGGACATTGCGCTGGCGATTCTGCTTCACACCGATTCCTATCTGCCTGAAGGCGAACTGGACAAGAATACGCTCCAGCAAATCGTGAAACAAGCGGATGAACTCGATGAAGAACCCGGCGGACATCACCATTACCGCCAAATGGATCACACGGCCGCGCTCAAACAAATCCAAAAGCTTGATCAGTTAATTGACCGAGCCCAATATCCCATAAGAAGCTCAGTCTAGGCCACTCATGCGGCCTTTTCCGCTTACATAACTCCGCATGCTCACTAACACCTTTTCCGCTCCGATAGACGTACTGTGTCAAAGCCTTTGTCCGCTGCATATGCTGAAGGAAAACATAGTAAAGGGGATCAGCGAAAATGGCCCATCAAGGAAGCCCGCAAATCGTCTCGTTAGTGGATCCTTACGTTTATCAGACCATCCATAAGCTTATCGGCTCAAGGTTTATCATTCAAACCGTCAGACGCATTGTCAGAGGACGGCTGATTGATGCCACTCCGGATCACATCGCCATTGAAGAGACGCATGACCGTGTATTTTATATCAGAAACCGCCATGTGGTTTCCGTCATGCCTGATTATACCGAACGCGTGTAAAAGCCCGAAAAGGCGCAAACCGGAGGCGGCACTATAGAACCCCGGTGCGTCTTCTTTTTTGAGATACATAGATGCACGGCGGCTTTTTTTGGTACAATCACAGTACAAGTTCACACGACAATAGGAGGAAACCGCTTGTTGAAATCAAAGGTCCATTTTTGGACGCTGCAAATTTTGCTCGTTTTGCTCATTATTTACGTATCAACGAAAGTCTCGTTTATATTTCAGCCGTTTTTCGGTTTTATCACCACTCTGTTTTTTCCGATTTTGATCTCGGGTATTTTGTTTTTCATTTTTAATCCGATCGTGCGCCTGCTTGAGAAAAAAATCCCCCGGACATTGGCGATCCTGCTCATTTATCTCGTTTTCATCGGTCTGATTGCCTTTATGTTCACCGCCATCGGGCCGATTGTGGCTTCCCAGGTCACGGGGCTGATTAACAATTTCCCTGATTACATTCATCAGATTCAAGTCTTGACGGCGCAATTATCCCATTCCAAATGGTTTACGTGGATGATGACGCAGGATTATGTGTCGATAGAAAAAATCCAGCAGTCTCTGACGGGATTTTTACAAAGCCTTCCGCAAAATATTACGGCAAGCCTGTCGGCCGTGTTCGGCGTCGTTACGAATATCACGCTTGTCGTGATCACCGTTCCGTTCATTTTGTTTTATATGCTGAAGGACGGCCGGCGGTTTCCGCTCTTGGCAGTCAAAATCCTGCCTTCTTCCTACCGGGCGGAAGGTCGGAAAATATTTAACGACTTATATGTCACATTGGCCGCCTATTTCCAAGGCCAGCTGCTGATTTGTCTCTTTGTCGGAACGGCATGCTTTATCGGATATTGGATCATCGGCCTGCAGTATGCGTTAATTCTCGGGATGGTGATCGCCGTCACCAATATCATTCCGTACCTGGGGCCGTTTCTCGGGGCGGCGCCCGCGGTGATTATCGCGTTTATGGATTCGCCGGCTAAGGCGCTCTTTGCCGTTATTGTTGTCGTTGTCGTCCAGCAGCTTGACGGGAACCTGCTTTCTCCGCTTGTGATTGGGAAACGGCTGAATACCCACCCGCTCACCATTATTCTTCTGCTTATCGGAGCGGGCAGTTTCGGCGGCATTCTCGCAATGATTCTGGCCGTGCCGGTTTACGCAGTTTTAAAAGCTTTCGTCTTAAATATCGTCCGGCTTATCAAACTTCGTCAGCGGTCAAAGCTCGAAGACAGCCGCAAGCCGAAATAAAAACGGGCACAACTCCCGGTGCAGCGCATAAAATGCTGTAAAGAAAAGCGGAGGTGTGGGTATGCCTGCAATTGTAGGACCGATTTATATTATGAGTTTAGCCGGAGACGCTGCGGCGAGCTTCGGTGACGTGTTTGCCATTTCTCCCAAAGCCATTGACCACTCAGGCGCGGGGGCAGGGGCGTTTCATTCCGGAGATTTTGTCAAAATTACTAATAAATTCAGCAAAACGCGCTTTGAAGACATCGATGTGTTTGACGAACCTGATTGGTTTAACGCGTGACAGCCTCCTTTTAGGAGGCTGTCGCTTTTTTGTAGTATAATAGAATCAGTCTTTATAAAAGGGGAATGTTTTATGAAAATCAGAAAAGCGAATATTACCGTGCAGTCCGGAATGATCGGTGATGTATATCTGCATGAAAATAAAAAAGAACAGCATACCCTTGTAGCCGTTCCGGAACTTGAGTGGAGCACGATCATTTCCTATGAGGAAGAGAAAAAGGCGCTGGCGCAGCGGCTTTTACAATCATTCAGCAAGCTGATTGAAGAAGAACCCGCCGGAGAGCTCGCCGGAAAGATCTGCCATTGGGTGGCTGAAATGTAACGAAAACGGTTTACCGCGTCCCGTCCGGGGCGATAATTGTAAAACAAGCTGGGGAGGGACAGGCCGATGAGCGACAAAACGGTTGACCTTTATTTACAGCAGGGGATGTACGGCCCTCTGCAGACGAAACCGGATGAACGCCATTTATTTTTAGGCTCGCTGCGTGAAAGAGTCATCATTGCCCTGACGAAGGGGCAGGTGCTGCAAAAGCAGCCGTATGAAGAAGTGAAACAGGCGCTGAAAAGCCGAAAAGACGCGGTGCTCTATATAAACGGAAGGCTCCCGTATCATGCTTATTCACCATATATGAAGCTTGCCGCACTTGCCGGTGTCCGAAGCTCCGTCATCTCGGACCTTCAATTCGAAACGCCGCTCGGCCTGGTTTTTGCCGCCGATTATGCCGTGAACCTTGACGGCATTTACGTGCAGGATGACATTTTTCAGCGCTCACTCCTGAAATCTTAAAAGGGCAAAACACCGTTTGTCATTTTACAATGCCAATTCACTTACAAGTGGAGATAGGATATAATGGTTTTCATATGAATGGCGGGGAGGCCGGCTATGAAAAAAGCATTTATATGCATTGATTATACGAATGATTTTGCAGCTGAGAACGGGGCATTAACTTGCGGAGAACCCGCGAGACAGATTGAAGATACGATTGTCAGTTTGACGCAAGCATTTATAGAAAACGGTGATTACGTTGTCTTTGCGGTAGATTCGCATGATGCAGACGATGACTTTCATCCCGAGGCACGCCTGTTTCCTCCGCATAATATTAACGGCACGGAGGGCAAAGAGCTGTACGGAAGGCTATCGCCTCTTTATGAGAAACATAAACACGCAAAAAACGTAAATTATATGGAAAAAACGAGATATTCTGCTTTTGCGGGAACGGATTTAGAGCTGAAACTGCGGGAACGGCAGATCACTGAGCTGCATCTTGCGGGCCTGTGCACCGACATCTGCGTTCTTCACACGGCGGTTGACGCCTACAACAAGGGCTTTCAGATCGTCATTCATCAAAACGCTGTGGCCAGCTTTAATCCGGAAGGGCATGAATGGGCCCTGTCCCATTTTAAGAACAGCATCGGGGCGCAAGTGGCAGAGTAAGGAAGGGGAAAACAATTTTGGTGGAGCATGGTTTTAAAGACGACAGTTTGTCTTTACATACAGATCTTTATCAAATTAATATGGCCGAAACGTACTGGAGAGACGGCATTCATGAGAAAAAAGCGATTTTTGAGCTTTTTTTCAGAAAGCTTCCCTTTGAAAACGGCTATGCGGTATTTGCGGGCTTAGAAAAAGCAATCGAATACTTGGAGAACTTCAAATTTACCGACAGCGATCTGAATTATTTAAAAACGGAATTGCACTATGCTGATGATTTCATTGATTATTTACGGGATCTTTCTTTTACCGGATCTCTTTACAGCATGAAAGAAGGCGAGCTCGTTTTTAACAACGAACCGATTATGCGGGTCGAAGCGCCCCTGATTGAAGCGCAGCTGATTGAGACGGCTCTGCTTAACATTGTGAATTACCAAACATTAATCGCCACGAAAGCGGCCCGCATTAAAGGCGTTGTCGGTGATGAAGACGCCCTCGAATTCGGAACGCGGCGCGCCCATGAAATGGATGCGGCCATGTGGGGAGCGAGAGCGGCTTTGATCGGCGGCTTCAGCGCGACGAGTAATGTAAGAGCCGGAAAGCGTTTTAATATACCAGTATCCGGCACGCACGCTCATGCGCTCGTACAAGCGTACCGCGATGAATATACGGCATTTAAGAAATATGCGGAGACCCACAAAGACTGCGTATTTCTCGTAGATACGTACGATACGATCCGTTCGGGCATGCCGAATGCGATTAAAGTCGCAAAGGAATTCGGCGACCGGATCAACTTCATCGGCATCCGCCTGGACAGCGGGGACTTGGCGTACCTGTCAAAAAAAGCGCGTGAAATGCTTGATGAAGCGGGTTTCACAGACGCAAAGGTCATTGCTTCAAGCGATCTTGATGAGCACACGATATTAAATCTGAAATCCCAAGGAGCGAAAATCGATACGTGGGGCATCGGCACGAAGCTGATTACCGCATACGATCAGCCGGCCCTCGGCGCGGTTTATAAGCTTGTCGCCATTGAAGAGGACGGCAAACTGACCGACACCATTAAAATTTCGTCAAACCCTGAAAAAGTGACAACGCCGGGAAGAAAGAGAGTATACCGAATTATCAACAAGCTGAATCACCACTCGGAAGGTGATTATATCGCGCTTTATGACGAGCGGGTAAATGATCAGAAACGCTTAAAAATGTTCCATCCCGTCCACACGTTCGTCAGCAAATTCGTCACTGATTTCTATGCGAAAGACTTGCATGAGCCGATCTTTGAAAACGGCGTTTTATGCTATGATAATCCCGAAATTACCGACATCCAGCAATACGTGCAGGATAACCTCAAACTTCTGTGGGAGGAATACAAACGGATCAGCAAGCCGGAAGAATATCCGGTCGATTTAAGCGAAGACTGCTGGAGCAACAAGATGCAGCGGATTCATGAAATCAAAAGCAAGCTGAAACGGGAACTTGAATAGAAAACAAAGCGGCCTTTCCTATCTCTGGAAAGGCTTTTTTGTTGTGATAATATTTTTCACATTTAGACAAATTTCGTCAAGTTATTTGATATACTTATGTTCGAAGGCCGCATCTAAGGGGGTAAATGAATGAAGGTGTTTGTTGCGAGACAGCCTATCTTCAACAGAAACGAACAGGTTGTTGCTTATGAACTTCTTTACCGGGAGAGCGAAGAGAACCGTTATTCGGCCGCGGACGGAGATAAAGCTACGACGGATCTCATTATTAACAGCTTTATCAACATCGGAATCGAAAAGCTGACTGAGGGGAAACGCTGCTTTGTGAATTTTACAGAAAGCCTGATGTTTTCAGATCTCCCTACCTCCTTTGATCCTGACCAGCTTATTATCGAAATTCTTGAGGACATACCGATCACTCCGGCACTCATCTCAAGATGCAGACAGCTGAAGAAATTAGGATATACATTAGCACTTGATGATTTTTACGCCATCAATCCGGAAAATGAAGAGTTAGTGGAACAGCTGATGAAATATATTGATATTTTAAAAATCGACTTTTTGCAATCCTCGCGTCTGGAGCGCAAAAAAATCATTCAGACGTACAGCTGTAAAAGTCTGATTTATTTAGCGGAGAAAGTGGAGACGAGAAAAGATTATAAACAGGCGGCCATAGACGGCTTTCACCTGTTTCAAGGATATTTTTTCAGTGAACCGCGTGTCATCAGCGGAAATGATCTGACGTTTCATTTTCATTCTTACTACCAGCTTTTAAGCGAATTAAACAATGACCAGCCTAATATACAGCGCGTGACGGAATACATAGAGCGGGACGTCAGCTTATCGTATCAGATTCTGCGTTTTTTAAACGGATCGCAAACAAGGCTGAAAAAAAAGATAGACAGCATCCAGCAGGCCATCATGATGCTCGGGCTGAATGAGATTAAGCGCTTGATTTACATTCTTTCATTCAGAGATTTAACGGCGAAAAGCCACTCAAGCCAAAAAGAAATCATTAAGATTTCCTTAATCAGGGCCAAACTGTGCGAACTGCTGGCGAAAAGAACCGGAAGGCCCCAGCCCTCTTCTTACATGCTGATCGGCATGTTTTCGCTCATTGATACGCTTCTCCACAGGGAACTGGAGGATATCATCAAAGAACTGCCTTTAATCGATGAAGTCGGACAGGCGCTGCTCGGTTATGAAAACGATTATTATAAGATGCTCGCGCTCGTCAAAGCCATTGAATGCAACAACTGGGACTGTGACGAGTGGGGAAAAGAACTGAACAAAGAAGAAGCGTATGAATGTTACTTACAGGCGATCGAATGGTGCCGGCAGCTGATCGATTGAGCCGCTTTAAGCCGACCACCTGAGGGCGATGATAAACCGGCTTTGCTCTCTGATCAGACTGACACGGATGCCGTCGGGATTATACGTTACGTCAAAGTCATTTTTGATGCCGGTCTGCTTAATGAGCCGCTTGACCGCTGCGGTGTCAGATGATTGCGCTGCGGTGAGGATGCTGCGCGCAAGCTCTTTTGACGCCGACAGCCGCGCAAGGAGCAGGCGCGCATCCTCCAGCATGCCCGCAGCTTCTTTTGCGGACGCTGTCAAAATATCTGCGTGAACCGGGGCACTGGGCGCTGGATGCCGGTATGGCGCGGCGAAAACAGGGCAGCATGGATACACATAATGCATACGGCGGCCTCCTTCCTGAGGAAACATTCGTTATACATGAGTATAGGCGGCGTGATAACGAGTTATGACATGCAAAAAGACCACAATGCGGGGTTGCGGTCTTTTCGGTGTTTGTCGGTGGTTATGCGACGCTGTTCGCCCATTCTGTTTTGAAATTGCGACGGCAGGGACTATAGTCCCTGCCGGTTTGTCGGAAAACCGTTGAAAAAACAGCAGAACCGCCAGATTGGTCTGCTTTATCCTAAACGTCTGCCTTTATGGTAGTTATATAGTCCTGTTCGCTAAATGCCTTGTTCGGGACTATGGGATTACCATGGTTTGCGGTGTCACGCAGATACTTTTACACATACTTTTCGGTGAAAAATCCCGCAAAAACGTTTACACTATTAGTAACAGATCAAATACCTAGGACTCGTTCACCATACACAATTCATTGATCTTTCAAAAAAAGGAGTGTGGAAACGGTGGAAAACAAATTAGAAGAAGTAAAGCAATTATTATTCCGACTTGAAAATGATATCAGAGAAACAACCGACTCATTACGAAACATTAACAAAAGCATTGATCAGCTCGATAAATTCTCATATGCAATGAAAATTTCTTAAAAAGACTTGGAAACAAGTCTTTTTTTTGTGCATTTTTTATCCATTTCATGGATAAAGTATTATACGATTGTTAAAAAACGAAAAACCTGCTGTCTTTCATCACCTGCATTTAGTAAAATAGAATGGGAGGGTGAAGACAATTATTGAGCAAATGTGTTTAGATGCCGAAACGATTAAAGAGAAGATGAAGGAAATTGTTGGGGAGAAAATAAATAATCCACATTTAAAAGACACCCTTCAGACTTTTATAAATGAAAAAAATCATTTTGCTTTTGGTGTTCTTGCATTTAAGCATTATGTGGCTTTCGATGGTGAGCATTATTCGGATATTACGTTATTGGCTTCAGGAATTGAATTGTTAATTTTAGCTTTTGATATTTTTGACGATATAGAGGATGAAGATAACTTGGATAAGGAATGGATGAAGATAGATCAATCTATCTCTTTAAATGCAGCCACTTCTCTTTATTCAATAAGTCTTCAAGTGATTTGTGAGCTTAAAACGAACTCCGATTTTCCCCGGCTTGCTATGAAATATGCTTTAAATGCAATGCAAGGTCAGCATAATGACCTCGAAAATTTCCCCGAAACTGAAGACGAATGTCTTCAAATGATTAAACAAAAATCAGGCTCGCTTACTGCAATGTCAGCTGTATTAGGAACAATGCTTGCAAATGGGGAGTTTAACGAAGAAATTGAGAATTATTCTTATAAAATTGGAATTGTTAAACAGATTGAAAATGATTATTATGGTCTTTTTAATAAAAATCGTAGTGATATCAGAAAGGGAAGAAAAACATTAATTCTGTTGTATCTAAAGCGAAGATTTAATGCTGCTTCAGAAAAAATCTTGGATTTAATGAATGCAGAAGCAAGTTACCATTCATTCCTCATTGATAATAAAAAAAGCCTTGAAGACCTGCTATTTGATGCAGGAGTTAGCCAGTATGTTTCAATGTTAATTAAAATGTACGAGGAAGAAATTACGACAAGTATAAAAGATTTAAATATAATGTTAGAACTTTAATGGAGGAAATTACAGTGAAGCAAGATATCGTACATTATCTTATGGAAAATCCACTTGTACTTACAAAGTTAGCGTGTGGGGAAGCTAGTTTAATAGGAGTTCCGGATAAACTGTTACCTGCCATTGTTGAGATTTTTGAAAGAGACTTAAGTCAATCAAAAAAATGCAGGGGAATTTTTTGGGAACAATGATTGAGAGAGTGAGATCTATTGAAAAAATTCATTAGAAATTTTTCGATTGTATTGTTATTCGTCAGTCTCTTTTACGTCGCTCATATTATATATTTTACTCAAAACGGAATTTTGGTAGGAACCTATGTGGTTGAAAACAATAACCATGAATTGCAGGTTGTAAAACTCTCCAAGTCTACGTATGGTAAATATATGGGCTTAAAAGAGGGAGACAGGATAATTGAAATAAGCGGAAAAACACCGACAGAAGAGAATATAAGAGGTCAATATCTAGCGAAAGCTGAACATATGAAAATAATAAGGGGTAATAGTAAAATAGACTTACATAATACTGAGTTTATTTCCTTAAATAGCTCTTATAGTTTTTTTATCTATATTATCCCATGCATATTATTTGCTTTAAGCATGTTATGCATTTTTTATATTTATAAAGTTAACAGAGTAAAAGATACTTATTCAGCCTATATTTTGATTATTTTTTTATTGTGTACATCCATTGCATATTTAAGCGCAGGTGGAGTAACTAGAGGATATGAAATAAACAGATATATTAACCTTTTTACATTTTTGAACGTACCTGTATTATACTTTCACTTTTTGTATCAATACTTTAAAGAATTAAAATTGAAATTTTCAGCTGGTTATGTTGTGTCTACTCTCTATATATTGCCGGTTATTAATATAATAATCGAGATATTCCAGAAGCATTTTGCCTTCCAACTTGTTACGAATATTAATTTAGTAACATTTTTTTTGGAAATGATGGTCGTCTATACATCCATTATTTTTTATGGACTAGTCTACCGAAAAAAGGATCACTTTTATTTGCTGAAAGTGTTACTTATATCTAATACCATAGCCTTTTTTCCGTTTACAGTATTTTATATTATACCTGAGGTGTTGTTCGGACAGTATATTTATTCTGCTATAGTTACGGCACCATTTTTAATAATTATTCCATTAGCTTTAGTCTATCAATTCGTGGTCAATAAAATCTACGATATAGACTTCTTGTTGGGCAGAATCAGGTACTATGGTTTCCTTTCCATTATTCCGACTATTGGAGTTGTATGGCTGAATATATTATTCGACAGCAAGGGGAATAACTTTAACATTATTCAAATCACTGTATATGTATTTTTGATTTTTTTAGCGGTATTTTATATTAAGGAGTTATTAGACTACAAATTTCGCCTGAAACGTTTTTCAGAAAAATATAATTATCAAGACAGCATTTATAAATATACACAGCTTCTTAAAAGCGTATCAGCTTTAAATCAAGTGTTTATGAATTTGAAAAAGACTATTTTGGACGTCTTGCCTGTTAGTAAAGCTTATATATTTGAAATCAATTCTGACGGAGACATTCTGTATTTTGATAAACAGAACAGTGAACCGAACTGGCAGCCGTATAAAAAAGAATTTGATAAAGTCACATCAGAGATTGGCAAGATTTTTGAAGTAAATCAAGGTTTTCTGATGAAGATTGGAGAAAGAGGGGCAAACTCATACGTTCTGCTTTGTTTGTCGAGCATTAATACTCCGAGACTGACAAGAGATGAGATATCTTGGTTAAAGACATTGTCTTTTTATACAAGTGTTTCGATGGAAAACATATTGCAGATCGAAGAACTCATGAACCATTTACAAGACCTGAAACAACAAGGCTCAAACCCGGTCTGGCTCAAAAAGCTGATGTTTACAATCGAGGAAAAGCAGCGTTCGGATTTGGCCCGTGATCTGCATGATTCGGTGCTGCAGGATTTGATTTCTTTGAAGCGCCAGTGTGAGCTGTTTCTGGCCGATTTTAAGAAAGAAGAGCCTTGCCACATAGAGGTGCAGGACAAGCTTCATCAGATGAATGAGCAGATGTCGGATGTCATTTTGATGACCCGGGAGACGTGCCATGAGCTTCGGCCTCAGCTGCTGTATGATTTGGGTCTGGTCAAGGCGGTATCCAAGCTTGCCGCGCAGCAGCAGGAGCGTGCGCCGTTTCATATCCGTCTGAATACGGGCCGGTTTACGGCGGCGCTGGATTTGGATACCCAGCTGAATTTGTACCGCATTATTCAGGAATTTCTTTCGAACGCCATGAAGCATTCACAGGCGAATGAGGTGCTGATTATGCTGATCAGCATTCAAAATAAAGTGATTCTGCATTATGAAGACGACGGTGTCGGCTGCAATCAGGAAGAAGGCGGCGGACAGTCGATGAGCATGGGTCTTTCGGGTATTAAGGAACGCGTCCGTGCACTTGACGGACGGATGAAAATCGACACAAGTGAAGGAAACGGTTTTAAAGCGGATATTGAAATGGAATTGTAACCAATTTATCACCAAATCGACTTGGCAGAAGCCAAGTCTTTTTAATAAAATGGAAATGAGTGAGTAAAAGGGAGGAAACCATGAAAAAGATACTAGTGATTGATGATCATCCGGCTGTCATGGAGGGCACCAAGACGATTCTGGAAACGGACACGAATCTTTCTGTCGATTGCCTTAGTCCTGATGCCAGTGAACAATTCGTTCTCCGGCATGATTTTTCAGCTTACGATCTCATATTAATGGATTTAAATCTGGGTGATGACATCAGCGGCATAGAGCTTTCCAAGAAAATCTTAAAAGAGAATCCTCTCTGCAAAATCATTGTCTACACAGGCTATGAGGTTGAAGATTATTTTGAAGAATCCATCCGCGCGGGCCTGCATGGCGCCATCAGCAAAACCGAATCTAAAGAGAAAATCATGCAATACATATATCATGTGCTGAACGGACAGATTTTAGTTGATTTCTCCTATTTCAAACAGCTGATGACCCAGCAAAAAACAAAAACGTCTTCTTCCCCTCAAAGTGAGCAGGATCGCTTAACCCCGAGAGAGCGCCATATTCTCCAAGAGGTCGAAAAAGGTTTGACCAATCAGGAAATCGCAGATGCGCTTCACTTAAGCAAGCGGTCGATTGAATACAGCCTGACATCCATTTTTAATAAGCTGAATGTCGGCTCCCGAACTGAAGCGGTGCTGATCGCCAAGTCAGATAACGTACTATAAATCTTGAAGGGAGAATGACCTATGAATCTGAACAATACATTGCTCGGCGCACTCGGTATTGAAATCACTGAAAACACGCCGGAGAGATGCGTGGCGGTGATGCCGGTGGATAAGAGGACGGTGCAGCCTTTCGGATATCTGCATGGGGGCGCGTCAGCAGCGCTGGCGGAGACTGTTGCAAGTGTCGGGGCCCAGCATTTTATCGACCGGTCGAAACAGGCGTGTGTCGGGCTTGAGATTAATGCCAATCATTTAAAGTCCGTGAAAGAGGGCGGAACGGTCACGGCGATAGCGGAACCCGTTCACACAGGCAGGGCAACCATTGTGTACGGGATTAACATTTTCGATGAACGAGAAAGGCTGATCTGTGTTTCCCGCTGCACGCTGGCTGTTATAACAAAATAAACAAACAGCCGGAACCCTGAATCGTCCGGCTGTTTGTTTTTACAAATATGAATCTTCTTTTCGTTTGATCACAAAGTTTCTGATCCCTTTGTAATCATCCTGAACGCTTCTTTTATCAAGCGCCGCTCCTGAATTGTACGCGGCCCTGCATATGAGGTGCGCTCCGACCGGCGCCGTCAGCAGGATAAAAATGATGCCGAGCAGTATTTTTACAGAAATTTCTCCGGTCAGCATCCACAAGTAGCCTAACACCCCGAGCAATACCAAATTAACGCCGAGTGTCGAGCCTTTTGAAGAGGCGTGGGCGCGCGTATACACATCAGGAAGCCTGAGTGTGCCGAAAGACGCGACCAGGCAGATCAGCGATCCCATCAGAATACAAACGGCGACGGCCCATTTAACGATTTCGATCATTTTCGATAATCTCTCCTTTCTCCAAAAACTTAGCAAAGGCAATCGTGCCGATAAACGATAAAATGCCAAGCAGCAGAATGATGTCCAAAAAGGCCGATGTGTTTAAGAGAATGGATACAAGTGCGGTCATGGCAATCAGATTAATGCCGATCCCATCAAGCGCGACGACCCGGTCCGGTATCGTTGGCCCTTTTATGACGCGAATGACGTACAGAAGAGTCGAAACCGCCATAATGCCGAGTGATAATTGCAGAATAAACGTAAACATCAGCGGCTCACCTCCTGAATGGCTTTCTCAAAAGAGACGCGGATGTCATGGATCGCTTTCTCCGCATCTTCAATGTCCATGGCGTGTATATAGAGAATCGACCGGTCATCGGAGATATCCATCACGAGCGTACCCGGTGTTAAAGTAATTAACAGCGAGAGCAGTGTGATCTCCCAATCCTCCGTCAATTCCGTCTTAAACGCGAAAATGCCCGGGCGGATGTTCAGTTTCGGCGCTATAACGGTTTTCAGCACGCTGACATTGGCCAAATATAATTCCTTTATAAAGATCAGCATCAGTTTGATGACTGACCATATTTTCCAAATGTAAAACGGCCGCGAGAAGAAGCGCCGGAAAAAAAACAGCGCCGCCAAGCCCGCGATAAATCCGGTTATAAAACCCGCCGTGCTGAGGCTGTTTGTGAGAAACATCCAGCAAACAGCGAGAAGAACATTTAATAATAGTTGAAAAGCCATGCCATCTACTCCTTCAAAACAGCTTCAATGTATTTTTCCGGATTCAGCAGATTCTCAGCCGTCTGATTGACATACGGTGAAACCCATTCGGTTCCGAGCCCGAACAGAAGCGACAAAAGGAGAAAAGCGGCTGCCGGATAAAGAAGTCCTTTTGCGGACCGTCCGCCTGCGCCGGGGATTTCTTTTTCTTCCCCCCAAAAAGCCGTCGTAAAAACCTTCAGCACGGAATAGAGCACAAGCAGGCTTGATAAGAGAATCAATATGGAAAACAATGTTTCCCCCTTATCGAACCCGCCTTCCGCGATCTTCAGCTTGCCCACAAATCCGCTGAACGGCGGGATGCCGGCCAAAGATATGGCTGAAATAAAGAACATCCATCCTAAAACGGGATAACGGGTGATCAGTCCGCCCATTTTATGCAGGCTGGCAGTGCCTGTCAATGCGATAAGCGTGCCGGCAAGCATAAACAGCGCTCCTTTAATCAGCATATCGTGAATCAAGTAATAAACCGCTCCTTGAATGGAGGCCGGCGTGTTCATGGCAATGCCGAACAAAATCACGCCGACGGCTGTAATAATATTGTAGATGACGATTTTCATGACATCCGAAAAGGCGATAGATCCGATTACGCCGAATAGCACCGTCAGCATCGCAAGCCACATCATCAATTGGTGGGTAAAGCCCGTATCGTGAATAAAGATCAGGGTGAATACCCTTAAAATGGCATACAGGCCGACTTTCGTCAAAAGAGACCCGAATAAAGCCGAAATTGCAGCCGGCGGGGCGTAATAAGAGCCCGGCATCCAGAAATACAGCGGGAATATCCCGCCCTTTAAACCGAAAACGACGAGAAGAAGGACGCCGATCACGGTTATCAGCCCGGTCTGGCCCGATTCGCTTATTTTTACGCTTAGATCAGCCATATTCAGCGTGCCCGTCACCGCATATAAGTAACCGACGCCGATGACAAAAAACGCGGATGACACAATGTTAAACACGATATACTTCAATGATTCTCTTAATTGAATTTTCGTTCCGCCAAGCACGATCAGCATGTAGGACGCGATAAGCAGAAGCTCAAAAAAGACGTACATGTTGAACAGGTCACCCGTCAAAAACGCTCCGCTTACGCCGGCCAGAAGAAACTGCACCCCTGAATAATAGAAAGCGCGCTCCCTTTTTTTCCCGATGGAGCGGAAGGAGTACAGGATGACGAGCAGCCCGATTATGGCGGTTGTCAAAACAAGCAGTGCGGCGAGCTGATCCGCGGCGAGCACAATGCCGTACGGCGCTTTCCAGCCGCCGAGTGTCAGCGTCTGAATCCCGTGTGTGAAAACCGTCTGAACGAGAGCGGCGCTGATGACGATGGAGACACAGGAAGCGGCAGTGCTGAATATCCGCATCAGCATCACGTGCCTGTTCATAAAAATCAGCAGCACTGCGGCAAGCAGCGGCACCAGAATAGGCAATATCACAAAGTTATTCATGTTGATCATTTCCCCTCATTCGATCCATATCATCCGTTTTCAGTTCCTGATAGGCGCGAAACGCCATCACAAGCAGGAAGGACGTGACGCCGAACGAAATAACGATCGCCGTCAGTATGAGTGCCTGCGGCAGCGGATCGACAAACGATGTGCTTTTTCCGCCCAGTATGGGAGGAGCGCCTTTTTTCAGTCCGCCCATGGTCAGGAGCAGCAAATGGACGCCGTGGCTCAAAAGCGCGGTGCCGATAATCACGCGCAGCAGACTTTTAGAAAGCAGCAGGTAGGTTGCCGCCATAAACAAAATACCGGCAATGACAGACATTAAGATTTCCACTATTCTTCCTCTCCAATCGTTTGAATAATGGTCATCGTCACGCCGACAACAACGAGATACACACCTAAATCAAACAAAGTGGCCGTCGCAAGCTCCGTATTCCCGAGCACCGGGAGATGAAAATGGCCGAATGTATGGGTGAGAAAGGGCGCTCCGAATAAGAACGAACCTGCACCCGTTGCAATCGCGATAAGCAGACCCGCGCCCGCCACATAAATAAAATTGACGGGCAAAATCGATTTGACGGTTTTTAAATCAAAGGCCAAAAGCAGCAGCACGATGGCCGAAGACGTAATCAGTCCGCCGACAAATCCTCCGCCGGGAGCGTTATGCCCCGATAAAAATAAATAGAAAGAGAAAAGCAGAATGATAAAAGATACAAGCTTCGTTGCCGTCTGAAGGATGATGTCGTTTGTTTTTTGCTGTCTCAACGCTCTTCTCCCTCCTCTTTTACTTTTGTTCTGATCATGCCGTAAATCCCGAGTGCGGCGATCGACAGCACCGTGATTTCAAACATCGTGTCAAATCCCCTGAAATCAACGAGGATGACGTTGACGATATTGTTTCCTCCCCCGAGCTTATGGCTGTAAGCGGTGAAAAAGGAGGAGATGCTGTCTTTTGTTTTTTCGCTGGAAGACGCGATTCCGAGCATTGTCACGATGACGCCGACACCGAGAGAAATGATAAAATTCGTCATCCGGAATGTTCTTGTCTTCTTTTTCCGCCGCATTTTCGGCAGATGGTAAAAACAAAGAAGAAACAAGGCGACGGATATCGTCTCAATGACAAGCTGCGTGAGCGCCAGATCGGGCGCTCTGAAAATCACGAAAAACAGCGCGAGTGTGTACCCGACAACACCGAGTGAGATAATGGCCGTCAGCCGCGATTTGGCGAACACAGTCGCAATCGTTGCGCTCACCATAACGAGGGACAGCACGATTTCATACAGGCCGATCTCAGCCATTCCTTTCGCTGTCATGGAAAAGCCGCCTTTCATGACGAACGCCGCTCCGATGAGAATGATAAACGCCGCAAAAATATACAGCAGATAATCCCGCAAAAATCCGGTCATATAAGATGACGTCAGCTGGTAAGATCTTTTTTCCATACTGCCCGTCACCGCATCGTAAAGCTTGTTCAGCGTCAGTTTTTTCGGAAACAGACCGTACAGACGCTCCCATTTAGACAGCGTTACGTAACCGATCGTGCCGACAATGATGATGCCGAGGGTCATCATTACCTCAGCCGTCACCCCGTGCCACTGGGAAATATGGACATGGAATGTATCTCCGCCGGTTAACAGAGCCGGATAAATGGAGTTCATCGCCGGTTCAATCAGGCTGTAAGACAAAACGTTCGGGGCAAAAAACAGACTGACGGCGCAAGCGGCAAGAATCACCGGCGAAATCAGCATGCCGAGCGGAGCTTCATGCGGCGTCTTTTCAAGCTGAGCAGATTTACGCGCGCCGCTGAACGTTCTGAAAAACAGCTTCATGCTGTAGATGAAAGTGAAGACGCTCCCGATCCATGCGAGAACGGGGAACAGCACGCCCCACGTATCCAGGCTGAAAATATCTGCATGAGCAATCCGCAGCATACTTGTAAAGAACATTTCTTTACTTAAAAAGCCGTTAAACGGAGGGAGGCCGGCCATGGAAAACGTTCCGATCAGTGAAACGGTAAACGTTACCGGCATAAGCGCCATCAGGCCGCCGAGCCTGCGGATATCCCGCGTTCCCGTTTCATGGTCGATAATGCCGACCGCCATGAATAAACTTCCTTTAAAAGTAGCATGGTTAATTAAGTGAAACACAGCCGCGGTGACAGCCGCCGTAAAATACTCTGAATGCTGATAATGAAGCGCGGCGGCTCCTGCGCCGAGCATCGATACAATCATACCGAGCTGGCTGACTGTGGAAAATGCCAGAATCGCTTTTAAATCGGTTTGTTTAATCGCATTAAAGGAAGCCCATACCATCGTGATCAGACCGACTGAGGCAACCGTCCAAAACCAGACGGGTGAAAAAGCAAAAACCGGACTGAATCTGGCAATCAGATAAATACCCGCTTTCACCATTGTAGCCGAGTGCAGATAGGCGCTGACAGGAGTCGGCGCCTCCATGGCATCAGGCAGCCAGATATAAAACGGAAACTGCGCTGATTTCGTAAAGGCCCCCAATAACAGGAGAACCATCGCCGGAATAAAGAACGGATGGCCTGCGATAATATGCACCTGGTTGACCATTTCCCTGATACTGAAAGAATCCGTCATCAGATACAGCAGGATAAAGCCGCCGAGCATGCACAGCCCGCCGCCGACGGTAATCAGCAGTGATTTTTCCGCCCCGTAGCGTGATTTCTTCCGCTTATGCCAATACCCGATTAATAAGAAGGATGACAGGCTTGTCAGCTCCCAGAACATATAAAGCACGATGACGTTATCGACGAGCACAATGCCGAGCATCGCGCCCATAAACATCAGCAGGTACACATAAAAGGGGCCGAGCTTTTCTTTGTCCTTCGATAAGTAAAAAATACTGTAAAGCGTCACCAAAGAGCCGATGCCCGTAATCAATAAAGCGAATAACAGCCCGAGTCCGTCAATATAAACGGTATAGTTAATACCGAGGGACGGAATCCATTCGGCCGCATACCGGACGGTTTCCCCAGCCATTGTGACAGGGAGCTTGCTGATAAAGTAAACAAACAGCATAACGGGCACAATCAGCACAAACCAGCCTGTATGGACTTGTTTTACCCGTTTATAAAGAAAGGGAACGATAAATGCAAATAAAAAAGGCGCCAAAATCGCGAAATGTAACAGCTGCAACAGAAGACCTCCTTTGCTTGTTTTTTCATCAAGCAACTGCTTTATGTAAGAATGAATCAATCAATTCACGGTCATAGGACCCAGTACAAATTATATCGCACTTTTTTTTACCCTGCTACGGCATAATGTATTCCTCTTTGTGTTTTTGTGGTCTTTTGAACCCAAAATAAATTTATCAAATATCCGGATCTTTGTATATACATTTCTATTTCAGATCAAGCTTTACAAAAGGAGCTGGTCAGATGAAGAGAAAGGCGGCGGCCTGTATTGGAATATTTTGTTCTATTATTGCAGGAACATTCATAGCGGATGATTTCTGCAAAACGTTGCAGCAGACGGAGGCAGATGATTGGGAGCGTTTTTTTCTCGGTGCGGAATACGCAGAAGACAAGCTGAGTGCGGCTGAATCAATGCAAACGCCGTTTCAGCCGCGTGAGTATATCAGAATCGTATATAGATGAAAAGAGTTCCGGCACCAGGGTGCGGAACTCTTTTTGTGTGGCAATCAGCGTTTTCCTTTAATATAAGGGATGCCGTTGGCTTTAGGCGCATCCGCTCGGCCGATGAAGCCGGCAAGCGCGAGAATGGTCAGAATGTAAGGAGCCATCAGCATGTATACATTCGGAATGTCTTTGAACAGGGGCAAAAGCGAGCCGATAATGCTCAAACTCTGCGCAAACCCGAAGAACAGCGCAGCCCCGAGCGCGCCGATCGGATGCCATTTGCCGAAAACAAGCGCGGCGAGAGCGATAAAGCCTTGCCCGGAAATGGTGGAGTGCGTGAAATCAAGCGCGATCGTGGAAGCATATACACCGCCGCCGAGCCCGCCGAACAGCCCGCTGATCATGACGCCGATATAGCGCATGCCGAACACGTTGATTCCCATCGTATCGGCCGCCATCGGATGTTCCCCGACAGAACGGATGCGAAGGCCGAACGGCGTTTTGAATAAAATAAACCAGGAAACAAAGGCCAGTACGATGGCTAAAATCGACGTATAATATACGTCAGAAAAGAAAATCTTTCCTAAAACCGGAATATCGCTTAACCCGGGAATGTTCGTTTTGTAAAAGGGCTCCGGGATTTTATCAGTCTGCGCCTTTCCGTAAATCAGCTTGACGATAAACAGTGTTGCTCCTAACGCGAGCATATTGATCGCCACACCGGTTACCGTCTGATCGGCGCGGAAAGAAACCGCGGCAGCCGCGTGGATCAGTGAGAACAGTCCGCCGGCAATCATAGCCGCAGCCAAGGCGAGCCACGGAGCGGCGGCGCCAAGCTCGCGTCCGAAAAATAAGTTGAACATGACGCTTGTAAAGGCGCCGATAATCATCAGTCCTTCAAGACCGATGTTGACAACCCCCGATCTTTCAGAAAACACGCCGCCGAGAGCGGTTAAAATAAGCGGAGCCGCATATACGAGTGTTGCCGGGACAATAATGGATAAAATCTGCAGGAAGTCCACTTACTTCGCCCCCTTTTTCTTCAATTTATCAAGGATGAGACGGATGGCGTAGCTTGATGCCACAAACAAAATAATAATGGCGATGACGATGTCAACGACTTCAGAAGGCACCCCGGATTCAATCGGCATATTTAATGCCCCGACTTTAAGGCCGCCGAGAAGACATGCCGCCAGAACAACGCCGATTGCCGTGCTGCCGCCGAGAAGCGCAACCGCAATGCCGTCGAAGCCGACGCCGGTAAAGGCGCCCTTAACCGCCGCATATTGAAAGGTTCCGAGTCCTTCCATCGCGCCGGCAAGCCCTGCGAAGGCGCCGGAAATCATCATGGCGTACATCATATTTTTTCTGACGCTCATTCCGGCGTATTGTGCGGCGTGCTGGTTAAAGCCGACAGCCCGGAATTCAAATCCGCTTTTTGTTTTATGAATGATAAACCACATGAGGACTGCCGCAAACAGAGCGATCAGAATGCCCCAATGAAGGCGGGAGTAATCTGTCAGCTGCTCTAAAAACGGGGAGCGGAGCGACGCGCTTTCATGAATTTTGTCTGTTTTGTCCCGGTGGTCCGTCATGACATCGGAAATGAGATAATTGGTTAAATGAAGAGCGATATAATTCATCATGATCGTGACAATCACTTCGTGGACAAAAAAACGGGCTTTTAAAAATCCGGGAATCAGGCCCCAAATGCCGCCCGCAGCCGCAGCCGCCAATAATGAAAGCGGAAGGTGGATGTAAGCGGGGGCGTCAAAGGAAGCGCCGACCCACACCGCGGCGGTCCAGCCGACAAGGAGCTGTCCTTCAACCCCGATATTAAAAAGGCCGGTCCGAAATGCGAATGCCACGGCCAATCCGGACAAAATATATGGCGTAATCTGCCGGATCGATTCCCCGATGTAATACACTTCACCGAAAATGCCGCTCCAAAGAGCCGAATACCCGCTTACGACATTGTAGCCGCTGGCGAGCATGATGACCGCACCCGCAGCTAATCCAAGGATGATCGCAATCAGCGGCACAGCCAGATGAGAAAGTCGATTAATCATGTGTTTTCCCCGCCTCCATTTGCTTACTACCCGCCATTAAAAGTCCGAGCTCCTGCTCGTTTGTTTCAAGCGGATTGACGTTTGCGATGATGCTGCCTTCAAAGATGACGGCGATGCGATCGCTGAGATTCATTATTTCATCAAGTTCAAAAGATAACAGAAGCACCGCTTTACCGGCATCACGCTGCTCAATGAGCTTTTTATGGACGAATTCAATCGCGCCGACATCGAGTCCCCGCGTCGGCTGGGCCGCAATTAAAAGATCCGGATTTCTGTCCACTTCCCGGCCGATAATGGCCTTTTGCTGATTCCCCCCGGAGAGAGCGCGCGCAGGCGTATATTCATCAGGTGTTCTGACATCGTATTCTTCAATCAGGCTTCGCGCTTTGTCATAAATCGTGTGTTTATTTAATATGCCAAAAGAAGAGTAAGGCTTTTGGTAATAACTTTGCAGTACGATATTTTCTCCGATCGGAAAATCAAGGACGAGCCCGTGTTTATGCCTGTCCTGCGGAATATGCCCGATTCCTGCTTCAGTGACTTTCCTGGGCGGCATGTTTTGGAGCTGTTTGCCGTTTAACATGATCGTGCCGGCATTTGTTTTTCTGAGACCTGTAATGGCTTCAATTAATTCAGACTGGCCGTTTCCGTCAACGCCCGCAATGCCGACGATTTCACCGGCTCTGACAGAGAGGGAGAGCTGTTTGACCGCCTCAACGCCGCGCGCGTCTTTCACCGTTACATCAGAAAGCGAAAGCACTTCCTGTTTTGGTTCGGCCGGCTGTTTATCCGTCTTGAATGACACTTCGCGTCCGACCATAAGGCTTGCCAGTTCATCTTGATCCGTATGTGCGACATCAAGTGTTGTAATGCCTTTTCCTTTCCGGATGATGGTGACACGGTCGCAGACTTCCATAATCTCTTTTAATTTGTGGGTGATGAGGATAATTGATTTTCCTTCATTGACAAGATTTTTCATAATCTGAATCAGTTCTTGAATTTCGTGCGGAGTCAGCACCGCGGTCGGCTCGTCAAAAATGAGAATGTCGGCGCCCCGGTAGAGGGTCTTTAATATTTCCGCCCGCTGCTGCATACCGACGGAGATATCGGCAACTTTGGCTTCCGGATCAATGTGCAGGCCGTAACGGTCGGAAATATCGCGCACGTCCCGGTCGGCGCGCTGTCTGTCAATTCGGCCGAAAGTTTTCGGCTCTTTTCCGAGAATGATATTTTCTGAGACGGTGAAGGTATCCACAAGCATAAAATGCTGGTGCACCATCCCGATGCCGAGATCGTTGGCTTTGTTCGGACTGTTGATGTGAACGCGTTCGCCACGCACCCGGATCTCGCCTTTTTCCGGCTGATACAGGCCGAATAAAACGTTCATGAGTGTCGATTTTCCGGCGCCGTTTTCACCGAGAAGGGCGTGTATTTCGCCTTTTTTCACTTGAAGCGTGACGTCATCATTGGCGACGATTCCGGGAAATTCCTTGCGTATATTAAGCATTTCAATGATATAATCCACCGATTTGTCGCTCCTTTTCAGAGATACTTTGATGAGAAAGAGCTTGGCAAAAGAAAAGCTGCAAGAGATGCAGCTTTTCCTTCACCGCTCTTTTCAAAAAAGAGAGGGGATAAGCACGGAAGTCTCCTTATCCCCTGGTTCTTACTCAGCCTTGAAGGATTTCAATTCTTTTTCAGTTGAAGGGATCACGAGTCCGTCCGCGATTTTCTTCTTCCAATCGTCTGTTGCTTTGATGACATCGTCAGAAAGGTTCTCCTTATGATCCGAGATGCCGACTGCATCTTGCGCCAAACCGTATGTTAATGTTTTGCCGCCCGGGAATTTACCGTCACTCGCTTTTTTCGTTAAGTCCTCCACGGCAGTATCCACTTTTTTGACCATTGATGTGAGAGTGACATTGTCTTTTGTGCCTTTGACTTGGCCTTCCGCGTACTGGTCTTTATCAACACCGATAACCCATACGTTCCGCTTCGGATCTTCTTTTTTCAGATTTTTCGCTTCTGTGAAGACGCCCGTTCCCGTTGCGCCGGCCGCGTGATAAATGACGTCAACGCCTGATTTGTACATGCTTTCAGCCGTCGCCTTGCCGACATCGGCTTTGTCAAACCCGCCCGCATATTTCACTTCGACGGTCGCTTTCGGATTTGCGGCTTGTACACCCGCGCGGAAGCCGATTTCGAATTTTTTGATCAATTCAGACTCCATTCCGCCCACGAATCCGACTTTTCCCGTTTTGCTCGATAGCGCAGCGGCCGCTCCCACGAGGAATGAGCCTTCCTGCTCTTTAAATGTAAGGCTCGCCACGTTGTCTTTGTTGACAACGGCGTCAATGATCGCAAAATGTGTGTCTTTGCGCTGATCGGCGATTTCGCTGATGGAATCCTGCATCAGATACCCGACGCCGTAAATCAGGTCAAAGTGTTCCCGCGCTAATTTATTTAAGTTCGTTGTATAATCTGCATCTGATTTTGATTGAAGATAGTCAAAACCGCTTTTGCCTTTTTTAAGCCCGTTGTCTTTTCCGAATGCCTGGATGCCCTCCCAGGCGGACTGGTTAAATGATTTGTCATCAACACCGCCGATATCCGTTACCATGCCGACGGTAAAGTTTTTGCTGCCGGAGCCGTTTGCTTTGTCACTTGAACCGCATGCGCTTAATATGGTTCCGGCCGCTGCGATGAGCGCCATCGCCATTCCGATTTTGCGTTTTTTCAAAGATATAACCCCCCTGTAAAATATGGCTGTGCCGTTCAATTCAGATTTGAGTCCCCGTGCCGGATGCAGAATCGAAAAAACTTTCTGATAATAATGATGAGACGTCTCTCTTTTTCCCGCCTTGAGCGGCTGTCTCTTCCGGGTTCGGGACTTATGACTTATCTGAAAAGATCTGCTAACCAATCATAATTTATCATTTTACCCGCCATAAATAAATAGAAATTTGCTTATTTTTTAAAAAATATCAATTTTATGAATCGGCTTCCTCATCTGGTTAAAACAGAGGAGGATCAGCCGGGTCATTATCCTTATATAGCATATCAAAAAGGAATCTCAAGCCTTTTGTCACGGGATATGACAGTAAAAAAGCACCGTTCACAGCGAAACGGCGCTTTTTGACATTATAAATATTGTTTGATGCTGCTGACATTGCCGGTGTTGATATGATATTGAAAGACGGGTCTGCCGATCGTGCCGTACGCCATCTCTACATTCAGCACTTGTATGTCTTCCAGAAATTTAAGGTATTTCCGGATGGAGACTTGCGAGATTTCAGTATGCTTGGCGAGATCTTCCGTGGTAAAAGAGCCGTCGCCGAAAGACTCAATACTCGCCCAGATGAGTTTAAGCGTGCTCTTTGTCAATCCCTTCGGAAGGTGAACCTTTTCCGCCGCTTCTTTCTTTTGAAAAAGCTCGGCATCCAATTCTTTCTGTGTCATGCTTCTGTGTGATTGATAAACTTTCTGCTTGCGTCTGTAGTCGGAAAGAGCGGTTTGAAAGCGGTCAAATTCAAATGGTTTGATTAAATAATCGACGGCGCCGTACCGAAGCGTTTTTTTGATGACGTCCAGCTCGCTTGCGGCCGAAATGACGATGACATCAACCGATTCATTCTGCTTGCGGATTTCCGTTAAAAGCTCAAGCCCGTTTTTTCCCGGCATGTAAATGTCAAGAAGGATGAGATCGATATGATGCTCGCTCAGCACGTGCAGCGCGCTTTGAAAGGATGATGCGATCCCTTTCAGCTGAAATCCTTCAATCTGGCTGAGATAGCGCTTATTTAATTCACCCACCATGGGGTCGTCTTCAACTATGAGTACATTAATCATCATTTTCCTCCTTCGGTTCATACGGAATGCGAAGACTGAAAGTCGTTCCTTCATTCTTTTCACTTGTCACAATCATATGGCCTTTTAAATTTTCTGTTGCCTGCTGGGTGAAATAGAGGCCGAACCCCCGGTTTGTCCCTTTTGTGGAATAACCTTGTTCAAAAATACGGGCTTGGTCTGCCGCAGACATTCCGGCTCCCGTGTCCGTAATCTCTATATCAAGCTGGCGATCCTGAAACCGCATCGAGCACGTAATGTTTTTTTTCGGCATCTGCGCCACTGCGTCGAGCGCGTTGTTTAACAGGTTTCCGATAATCGTAATGAGCTCATGGATGACGGCCGGATCCGCCGCATTCGGAATCAGGCTGCCGAGCTGAATGTCCAGATCAGCGCCCTGCTCGCGTATGTAGCTTTGTTTTCCCAGAAGAAACCCTGCGAGAACCGGACTTTTGACATCACTTATAATCTCGCTTGTTTCCGTCTTCTGCTGAATGGCAATGTCTTTAATGTAAGTGCCGAGATCATCGTATTCTTTTAACTGGACAAGCCCTAAAATGACATGAAGCTTATTCATGAATTCATGAGACTGGGCTCTTAATGCGTTTGCATACATTTTAACACCGGACAGCTGTTCTGCTAAATGTTTGACCTCCGTTTTGTCTCTGAACGTGGCGATCGCTCCGACGGTTTGTCCTTTCAGATGAATCGGAACTTCATTAAAGACCAGCTCAAGTCCGTTAATGCGGATATCTCTGTCCTGAAGCGGTTTTTTCGTTTCAATCACCTGTTTCAGCCGGCTTTTCGGGAGAATATCGTTCACATCTTGATCGACCGGATTAGTCGGAATACCCATTTTAATAAAAAGCCGTTTCGCTTCCGCATTGGCGAGCTTAATTTTTCCCCGCGCGTCAACCGCCAGGATGCCTTCCTTCGTTGATTCGAGCATGGCGCTCCGCTCTTCCAGGAGGGTGGCGATTTCATAAGGCTCAAGACCGTACATAATGTTTTTAACGGTGCGGGCGACAATCACGGCTCCGATGACGCCGACAAAAATACTTACGCAGATGATGAAATAAAGCGGTCTCAAACTGTGGCTGACGACATCCTGTATTTTGTTAAGCGAAATTCCGACCGAAACGACGCCCACTTGTTTTTTATCTTTTCCATAGATCGGTACGAAGGCTCTCATGGATTTTCCGAGAGTGCCCGCTGATGTGCTCGTTTTGATATGGCCGTGCATTGCCGGCTGTTCGTCTCCGCCGGTGAATTTCTTCCCGATTTTATTTGCGTCGGGGTGGGTGAGGCGGATGCTGTTCATATCCATCACCACGACAAATTCGGTTCCTGTCGTATGCTGGACATCCAGTGTATAATTCCGGAGCTCTTTCAGCCCTTTTCTTGTTTGCAATGCCTGCGCGACACTCGGTGTTTCCGCGACCAGCTTTGCGGTGCGCAGCGCGGTTGTCCGTTCTTCTTCTTTCACGCGGTCTGCGGTCTGGACGCTGATCGTGAAAAAGGTGATACAAAGTGCGATAAGGACGACAATACAGACGAATATCGTTAATCGGGTTTGCAATTTTAATGTTTTTTTCATAACAGCCTTCCTTACGTTTATCATTCCCGCGTTCTACTTTACTCCGAAAAAGCCTGTTTGTGAAGATCAGGCCCTTATTTCGTAAAAGTGAGGAAAAATGGAATTTTTTATCTTGTCAATGTGTTTTAAGTCCTCCATAATAAGTGAGGTAGATTACAGAAAGGGACTTTTTATATGAAAAATACTTATTGGACGGGTTATTTTCCGCTCGTTGCGATTCTGCTTTTTAGTTCGTCATTATCCATTTCTACCTCGCTTTATGTCATGAAGATACTTCAGACGCTCGGCATGTATCAGGGGATGCTGGATTATTTCTCTGAGAAAGGGATCAGACTGGCGCTTTTTGCAGCGTTCGCCCTTGTGTATTTTATGCTTTTTTCGGCTTTGAAGCTGATTGCAAACACAGTGACAGAGCTGTCTCTTTTGTTTTTCACAAATGACCCTGAAGGGGACAATCTGAAAAAAATCAGATTAGGCTCTTTAATTTATGTAGGCGGAGGAATTCTTTCCTTTGCGCTCGTGCAGAATGGTTTTTGGATTGCGGCGTTATTTGCCGTTGTTACGCTCGTTTATTTGATTTTCATGGTGTACAGAATCTATTCGACACTCTCGATTGTTTCGCTGATCGGTTTTATATTGCTTGAGATTCTGTTTTGGTTTACTTTTGTTATCGGTATTTTGTACATCTTTATCAAGCTTTATAATAGCATAATGGCTAGCTTACCTGTGTAAGCTAGCCATTTTTGTTAAGACAGAAATCTGTTTTTGATCTCAGGGGAGGGGAGCATGCATGCTTCCCTTTTTCCGAACCATTTGTAACGGCGCCGGGCGATGAAAGAATAGGCTCTGTCCCTGAGGGGGCGGGGCACTGCGAAAAAAATCGCTGACAGCCGCCAGGCTCCGCGGAGATGACGGGAAACCTTTAACACGGCTGCGGATTTTTTGTATATCCGCCCGTTTTCGATGAAAATCATGCTGTCAAATTGTTCTGTCGGAAGTCCTTCTGATGCCAAAAGCTCCCGGGCGGTATCTGATTGCAATGAAGCAAATGAGATTTTGCCGGCCGGATCGCGTTTAATGATGAATTGAACGGCGCCGCTGCATAAGTTGCAGACGCCGTCAAACAAAAGCACGCGGTCCGGAAGCTGAGCTGGTTTCAAAGCGGATCCCCTCCGTTATCTTTAATAAGCTGCCTGCAGCGTGTTTTTCCAGATCGAAAGCTGAGGGCTTGCGTCATGAAGGTATTCGACGCTTGACGGTGTATCCTTGCCGACCCATACCCCCATCGTATAAGCATCCGTCAGGCCGACAAACCACATATCGTGATAGTCATTTGACGTTCCTGATTTTCCGCCGACGTACGGAGCTTTAAAGTTCGCTTTCTTTCCTGTTCCGCTTTTGACGACGG
This sequence comes from Bacillus sp. MT(2024), assembly GCF_036362845.1. Taxonomy (NCBI): domain Bacteria; kingdom Bacillati; phylum Bacillota; class Bacilli; order Caryophanales; family Bacillaceae; genus Bacillus; species Bacillus sp. MT(2024). The sequence goes on along the minus strand of NZ_CP143632.1, from coordinate 3,064,424 downwards.
CTTTCATCATTTCTTTGATCTGCATGTTGGTCCGCACGCTGAATACCTGCGCCGGCTCATCTTTCCATTTTAATATCGTTTTTCCTTTTAAATCAGTCACTTTTGTAATCGCGTGACTCGGCGTATAAACACCGTTGTTGCCGAACGTGGTATACGCATTGGTCATTTCAAGCGGCGTCATGCCGTTTGTAAAACCGCCCAGCGCCGCAGGCAGACGGTAATCCGCGCTGACCAGCTTCGCGAAATGAAACGGTTCAAGGTAGCTGAACGCCTTATTGACGCCGACGCGGTCCATGATTCTGATGGCCGGTGTGTTGTACGAGTATTTAAACGCCGTTTCCAGGGTAACCGTGCCGTACGTGCGGTTATTATAGTTCTGCGGGCAGTAATCCGCACTGCAGAATTTGCTTGCGTCAATCTTGCTGTGTGGCGTTGCGCCGGTCTTTTCAATGTAAGGTCCGTAATCAAGCAGCGGCTTAATGGATGAACCGGGCTGTCTGTATGCTTGATAGGCACGGTTGAAATCATATTTATGATAATCTTTCCCGCCTGAAAGCGCGATAATCTGATGTGTCTGATGATTAATCACGGCCGCTCCGCCCTGGACGCCTGCATACGGCAGATTTTGATTCACTTGGGCGACGACCTGGTTTTGCATATACGGATTCAGCGCCGTATAAATCTTCACGCCGTCTTTTAACAATGTGCTGACTCTGTCGGAAAGCTCACTCTGTATTTTTTGTTTCGCCTTTCCGGAAGCTTTTTCAAGACGTTTGTCATAGCCTTCAGATGAGGAAACAAGCTGTGTGAATTCATCATTTACATAGGAAACATAGTCAGGATATTTATTTGTTTTTTCGTTTATATCAAGCTTGATCTTTTCCTTTTCGGCTTTTTTCAGCTGTTTCCCGGATATAACGCCTGCTTTTTTCAATCCGTTAAGCAATCTGACTTGTCGTTTTTTCGTATAATCAAAATGCTTGAGAGGATCATATAATGTAGGGTTATTAGGGATGGCGCAGATAAAGGCCATCTCTCCCAAAGTGAGAGATTTCAGCGGCTTGCTGAAATAAAATTGTGCCGCCGAACCGACACCGTATACACCGTTATTAAAATAAATCGTATTTAAGTAGCCTTCTAAAATCTCATCTTTGCTGTATTTTTTCTCAAGCTGATAGGAATAGGCCAGCTCCGTCAGTTTTCGGCTGAAGGTGCGTTCATGGCTTAAATACACATTCCTTGCCAGCTGCTGGGTGATGGTGCTGGCGCCCTGGTCAATTTTATGATCTTTGAAATTGGAGGCGGCCGCCCTGACCATCCCCATAAAGTCAAACCCTTTATGCTCATAAAAATGGCGGTCTTCAGAGGTTAAAAACAGCTGTTTTACCTCATTCGGTATTTTATTAAAGGGCACGATCACGCGGTTCTCATGATCGCTGACAATCTCAGAAACAAGGCTTCCGTCCCTGTCATACATGTAACTGTTTTGAACCAGGTTGATCGCTTTTAAGTCAATATGTTTATCGAGCACCTGATCAAAAGGCTTGATTTGTTTTACCTCTTTGCCGGAAGCAATAACTGTAAATGCACACAACGGGATAATGCCGAGCAGCAAAATCCATCCGATTATTTTACGTACCATGGTCACTCTCTTTTCTCCTGATTTCTAGCCATATCGTATCATTCTTTTAAGAATACGAGAAGGTTAAATTTAGAAGAAATCGTGATCGCTGCCGGTCAGCCCGCATTTGACGCTGTATCCTTTTGCAGATGTCCCGCCATCCATAAAAGCCCCGCGCCTATTAAAAAGAGAAAGGCGGTGACGTAGAAAGCAGCCGAAATAGAAAAACCGCTTGAGACCGCACCTCCGAGCAGAGGGCCGAGCACGTTTCCGAGAAAACGAAAGCTGACGTTATAGCCGAGCACCTCTCCCTGGATGCTGCCCGGCGCCCTGACGCGGATCGCGGCCGTAATGCAGGGGAGCGTGCCGCCCATGACCATGCCGAACAGAAATCTGAAGACTAACAGAATGGAGAGGGAGGAGGCGAGCGCCTGCGGAATAAAAAACACCGCTGAGGCAATCAAAAGCACGATTAAGATCCGGCTGTGGCCGAAGCGGTCGCCGAAGTCCCCCCATTTCCGGGCAAGCAATAAGCTTCCGAGTCCGGTCGCTGAAAACGCCATTCCGGAGAAAAAGGCTAAATTAACAGGTCCGTGCAGCTCATTGACATATAAAGCGAGCAGCGGCTGGATGCTGAAATTGCCGGTCTGCACGATCATGGTAAGCACCATCATCGCCCAAAGCGCGGGCTGGTGAAAAATATAGGAGAGCACCTGTTTTCTGGAATAGGTTTTCCGCTTGTTTTGTTTCTCGCCGAGCGGCTGCTCATTCACCTGAAATAAAACGAGAAGCACGGATACGAAAATAACAAAAGACGTAATAAAAAATGTGTACGTAAACCCGAAGCTGTCAGCGAGCAGCCCGCCCAGCATCGGTCCGAATAAAGTGCCTGACACCTGACCCATCTGCAGTGTGCCGAGCGTTTTCCCGGCAGTCTCTTTCGGCGTCTGCGCCGAAATCATGGCAAGCGATGTCGGAACAAAGCCTGTTACAAGGCCCATAAGCAGCCGCAGGACAAACAGCTGATAAACCGATGTCACAAACCCCATCAATAAAATGCTGACGGCAATGCCGGTGCCTGTGATCAAGAGAATTTTTTTGTAGCCGCGCTTATCGCCGAATCTGCCCCAAAACGGGGAAATCACAAACGCCATTAAAAACGTGACGCCGAACACATACCCGCTCCATCTCTGCACATACCCGCCCGAATGGGGGCTGATCGTTTCGATATATAACGAAAGAAACGGAACAATCATGGTCATGCTGGCGGAAATAAAGAAATTTGTAATCCAAATGACGACGAAGTTCTTCTTACGGACAGAAATAACATCACCTTCTTTAATTTTCGTGTGTCTAATCATTAGTATATAGGAATGAATCCGGTATTTGTATTTTCGATGCATATATAGGAAAATTCATTATTTTTAGAAAATGAAGAAAGTTTCAGAGGGGAAACTGATATACTATCATAAAATATCATTTTTGATCGGAGGAAAGGCAGGTGTAAAAAAAGTGGATCAGCGCAGTCTGCTCATTATTGATTTTGAATTTACGATGCCTGACGGAAAATACAGCCCGCAAAATTTCTTTCCCGAGATTATTGAAGCGGGGATTGTCAAGACGGTGAATGATGAAGTGACTGAAACGTTTTCGAGTTATATCAAACCGAAAAAATTTCCAAAGCTGACGAAACGATGCAAAACCTTTCTGAACATCACCCAAAAAGACGTGGACGGCGGAATCACGTTTAATGAATTCATCCGCAAATTAAATGAGCTTGATCCTGATAAAAACTGCACGATCGTCACCTGGGGCAATATGGATATGAAAGTGTTAAAGCAAAATTGCATGTTTAACCACATCCCTTTTCCGTTCAAAGGAGAACTTCGGGATCTGTCCCTTGAATACAAAAACTTCTTCGGCGACAGAACATTGACCGGCCTTTGGAAAGCGGCGGAAGAGTATGGCGATAAAGGAACGGGCACGCATCACAAAGCGCTGGATGATGCGCGGACGACATACAAATTATTCAAGCTTGTCGAGCGGGATAAACAATATCTTGAAAAACCGAAACCTCCGACGATCGGTGATCGCGTCGATCTGACTGAACTGTTTCGCCGGGCCACATAAAAAAACCCAATCATGCCGACTGGGTCAAGTTCTTTTAAAATAGTCACGCTCTAACGCGGCCAAGTTGGCGAGCGAACGTTCCGCCCATTCTGAGCCGTCCGCTGTAAGCTGATCTTTCAGCCGGGCAGACGCCGCTTGTAAGGAAGCCGTATAATCAGGAACTTCGCCATCAAACGGTTTGACCATCTGATGCGGTATGTTTGTCTGTTCCCCGAATGCAAGCGCTCTTCTTTCATGAAAGAACGGAACATCCGCCTGCTTCGGATGATGAAGATCTCCTTGAGCGGGATGCGTCAGAACGGCTTTAATTTTCACTAAATAGTGATTGGGCCTGACGTCTGTCACTTCCCCTATGTATGCTCCTGTTTTATAAAACCCTTTTACGATTGTGCCGATTTCAAACGAATTCATAGCGTTCACCTCTCTCTAGTTATTCTATAAAAGATCAACGCGATTGGCTAGTGAACAGCTGCCGGAAGCCTGACTGAAGCCGTTGTGCCCGAGTACTCGCCGCTGGTGAAATAGACGGAGCCTTCATGATGCTGAATAATCGAGAATGTCACGGTAAGCCCGAGCCCGGTGCCGTTCGTTTTCAGCGTATAATACGGTTTGCCGAGTTTCTGCAGTTCTTCATCGGACATGCCGATTCCGTTATCCGTAATCTGAATGAGAATCATCTCTTCCTGTTTTTGGACGGAGACCTCGATTCGGCCGTTTTCAGAGGGCACGGCTTCAATACTGTTTTTAATCAGATTAATGAAGGCCTGTTTCAGTTTTTTTACATCGCCGAACACATATAAATCAGGCTCGCTTTGAACAGTCACGGTCACCGATTTAAAATTGGCATAAGACTCCATTAAGGAACCTGTTTCCTTTACGAGCAGAGAAATATCAAACTTTTCTTTTTCATAGTCATCCTGCTTCGCCATATCAAGATAATTCGTAATGATCGTCTGAGCCCGGTCGAGTTCGGACAGCACAAGTTTCTGATATCCGGAGTGGGATTTGTCCTGAAGCTGCTCGCCGCTGAACAGCAGCTGCACAAAACCTCTGACGACCGTAAGCGGATTGCGGACTTCATGGGCGACGCTTGCCGCAAGCTCGCTGACGACGGCCATTTTTTCTGAGTGAATCAGCCTTGCCCGCATGGACGCATTCTCATCGATGATCTCAATCAAATAAATGCACAGCAAAAGGGCGCTGACTTGAAAAAAAACGGATACTGCCGCCTCATAATAAACGGAAGATAGATTTTGAAAATTGAAAATATTGGTCGCGGAATAGATGAAGACAGATGCGGTTAATAAGGCGGTTTCAGTGCAGCCGATGAGAAGAGCGAAAAGCAGTTTCTTCCGCTTTGAGAAAAAAGGCCATTTCGTTTGGAGCTGGATAGGGATGATGATTAAAAAAGGAATTAAGGATAAGAAAAAAAGAGCGGAAGGTTCAAACCATATGAGCTGAAAAAAAACGGATGCCGCCCCTGCGGCAAGTCCTGCTGCGGTACCGGAATAAAGCAGGCAGACGATAATGGGAATCAGCTGCAAACCGTAACGGACGGAATGAAGCTCCTGGATGGGAAAAGCCGTACATAATAATGAAGATGACGCTGCAAATACGGCGACCAGCAGGCGGTTCGCTCTCGGTACAAGCAAATCGGGCTTGCTGAGCCAGAAGACTTGATAAAGAAAAATAGGGAATAAAATAAAAGAGAAGTGAAGCAGGTAATCCTTTACAATCTCCATTTATGCGAAATCCTTTCCTATGTAAATATGAATCTATTATAACATCTTTACCGGCAAAAAAAGTATATATTTCTCTAAAGCGAACGCCCTTATCTCGTCTGATAAAGGCGTTCTTTCCGCTGCTAAGCGAGCGCTGCTTTCATTCTCTCAAGCCCTTCTTTTACGGCGGCGGCTGAACAGCCGACATTAAGTCTCATAAATCCTTCGCCGCCCGGTCCGTATTTCGTTCCCGGCTCTAATATGATTTTCCCTTTTTTGAGCATTCTTTCTTTGAGCTCGGCATCCGAAAATCCGTATCCGCTGAAATCCATCCAGATCAAATAGGAAGCGTCAGGTTTCATCATGCGGACTTTCGGCAATTCTTTTCTTAAAAAGTCCTCAGCCAATTTCATATTCCCTTCAATGTAAGGAATCAGCGCGTCAAGCCAAGGGCCTCCCTTTGTATAAGCCGCTTCGATTGCTGCAACCGCAAATGTGTTGAGGCTGGAAATCCCGTTCTGATGCAATGCGGCGGAGAATTTCGCCCGCTTATAACGATCGGGAATGATAATGGCGGATGCCTGAATGCCGGCAATATTAAACGTCTTGCTCGGCGCGACACAAGTAACGGAAATCCGCGCAAACTCCTCAGACAGAGAAGCAAAAGGCGTATGCGGCTTTCCGTACAGCATCAAGTCGGAATGTATCTCGTCAGAAACGACGGTGACGTTATGGGCGGCGCACAGCGATCCGAGCTTCATAAGCTCATCCCGGCTCCACGCTCTGCCGGACGGATTGTGGGGATTACAAAGAATCATCAGCTTGACCTCAGAATCGTTCAGCTTTTTCTCAAGATCCTCAAAATCAATGCAGTAGACGCCGTTTTCTTCCCGTAATGGGTTATGTAAAACCTGCCGTTTGTTTTCCTTGATCATCTGATAAAAAGGCGTATACACCGGTGATTGAATCAACACCGGATCGCCCGGTTCGGTAAAGGCTTGTACTGCCATGCTGATTGCCGTGACAACTCCGGGACTGAACGTGATGCTTGCGGGATCGGGCCGGTAGCCGTGCCGTGTCTCAAGCCATGAAGCGACAGCTTCTCTTGTGTTTTCGTCAGGAGACGTATAACCGAATATGCCGTGGTCAAGGCGGGCTTTTAAGGCGTCAGTGACCGCTTCGGGAGCGCGGAAATCCATATCGGCAACCCACATCGGAAGTGCATCCGATACGCCGAATAACGCTTCCGCCTTGTCCCATTTCACCGATTGTGTGCCAAGACGGTTTTCTCGAAGATCAAAGTTCATGTATGTCACTCCTGTAGTATCATTATTTTGCACAGCGTATCTATGATAAAATAGATTTGCAAACTTTATTATAAGCGGTGATGAAAATGGAAGAAAGCCAAGCGGTCATGGAAATGATGAAAATCATTGCCAAGTGGGACCCGTTTAAATATGGAGAAGATTTTTATGAGACAGAAGCCGCCGACATCGTTCAGGCCGTCTACAGTGAAGACCGTGCCGACAAGCTGGCAGCAGCCATTCAGGATATCTTTGAAGCTTCATTTGAGCAAAAGCTTCCGATCGAAGGCTGCCAAAAGGCCGCCGAGCAGCTTTTGTTCATAAAAGAAAGCAGCTCCTGCACCCCTTGAAAACCGGCGGTTCCGCCGGTTTTTTTATTGAATAAATTCAAAAATCCGCTCCGAAACAAACTCCGGGCGCTCTTCGGGTACGAGGTGTCCCGTATCCTTGAGTGAATACAGAATGGAATCCGGCAGGTCGTCATGAAGCCGTTTTCCGACTGAGACCGGAACGACCCGGTCTTCTTCTCCCCATATTAAAAGAGCGGGGTTTTGCACTTTCTTCAAATCCTCGGGCTCTAAATCGCCCTCCCTGTGTCTGATGAACCTTGTCATCGCTTTGAAAATCTGGCGGTCTGTAAATGGTTTTTCGTAACCGTCAATCATTTCCTGATCGATAAGCGTCCGGTCGTGAACGACATTTAACAGGTTTTTCAGCACACCGTCTTTTGAAAGCCAATACTTAAGATACAGGTCAAAACAAGGGAGGTGCGTCCCGAATATAATCGACGGGTGCGAGCGCTTTAAATACCCCGAGCTGCACAGCAGGACGATTTTTGAAAAAAGCTCGGGTCTGAGAAGAGACGCGGATAAGGAAATCTGGCCGCCCATCGAATGGCCGATGAGTGCGGCCCGGCTGATACCGAGCTTTTCCAGAAGTCCGATCAGAAGCTTGGCGAGGTTTGCGTAAGTATATACGAAAGTCCGTGACTTTTCCGATTGCCCGAAAGGAGGCAGGTCAACGGCGATAATATCATAATGGTTTCTGAGCAGCGGGATCAGTTTTCTGAAGCTGAATGCCGAAGATAAAAAACCGTGTACGCAGACGAGTGTCTGTCTGCCGGGATTTTCATAATGCTCGTAATACAGCTCAACTCCGTCTATCGCGGCCCGTTTAATCGGTGAAACAGCTTCCATGAGAGCCTTCGCCGTCCTTTCTTTGTTGTAATGTAAAGGCTTTTTTGATTGTCAGATTTTAGCTCTGGTTTCTTTCGGGTTTTTCTTAGCATTTGTCGAAAATCGTGATATAATGTCATGAAGATTTTTGATAATGCAAAGGTGTGAAATGTATGAAGCTGACGGAAAAAGAAACAGAAATATTAGAAATTTTAGACGAAAACAGCCGCGTTGATGCGGAAACGATCGCGAAAATGGCGAACATTCCCGCCGAAGAAGTCAAAAGCATCATTGAAAAGCTTGAAAAGGAAAAAGTCATCATTGATTATGCGGCGATGATCGACTGGCGCAAAGTCGACGGGCTGGAAGGCGTCACGGCGATGATTGACGTAAAAGTCACTCCGAAACGAAATGTCGGCTTTGATGAAGTCGCTGAACGGATATACAGATTCCAGGAAGTTGAATCAGTGTACCTGATGTCAGGGGTGTATGACTTATCTGTCGTCATCCGCGGCAACACGATGTCAGACGTGGCAAGCTTCGTGTCTGAAAAATTGTCCACCCTTGAGTCCGTCGTTTCCACGACAACGCACTTCATCCTGAAAAAATATAAGCATGACGGCAAAGTCTTTGAAAGCGGAGACGATGACAAAAGAATCGTGGTGTCTCCGTAAATGGAAACGAAGACTTCTTATTTATCTGACTACGTGCAGCAGATTAAACCGTCAGGCATCCGCAAATTCTTTGATCTGGCTGCTACGATGGAAGGCGTCATTTCACTGGGAGTGGGGGAGCCTGACTTTGTGACGGCCTGGAACGTGAGGGAAGCGAGTATTCTTTCTTTAGAACAGGGTTATACGGCTTATACGGCAAATGCGGGTCTTTATGAACTGAGAGAAGAAATCAGCCGCTATTTAGATCAGCGGTTCGGCCTGAGTTATTCGCCTGACAGTGAACTGATCGTTACGGTAGGGGCAAGCCAGGCGCTTGATCTCGCTGTCCGCGCCATTATGAATCCCGGAGAGGAAATGTTAATTCCCGAACCGTGTTTTGTCGCATATGAATCACTCGTGACGCTGACGGGGGCGAAGCCGGTGCCGATTCAGACTGTAGCTGCAAAAGGTTTCAAAGCAGCAGCAGCCGATTTTGAAGCGGCCCTGACGGACAAAACAAAAGCGCTGCTTCTATGCTCGCCGTCAAATCCGACAGGTTCCGTCTATTCGAAAGAAGAGCTTGAATCCATCGCTGCTTTCGCTGAAAAACACGACTTGATCGTGCTTGCCGATGAAATTTATGCCGAGCTGACGTATGATGAGCCATTCACGAGCATGGGGGCCATCCGCGGCATGAAGGAGCGGACGATTTTGATTTCAGGTTTCTCCAAAGCATTTGCCATGACGGGATGGAGACTCGGATTTACGGCGGCGCCTCCCGTGATCAGGGATGCCATGCTCAAAATTCATCAGCACGCGATGATGTGTGCGCCTTCCATGGCTCAGTACGCGGCGCTTGAAGGGCTGAAAAACGGTCAGGAAGACGTCGAAAGAATGAAAAAAAGCTATCGGAGACGCCGAAACCTGATTGTGGAAACATTGAACGAAATCGGACTCGGCTGCCACCACCCCGGCGGAGCGTTTTACGCCTTTCCTTCCATTCAATCGACCGGCATGAGTTCAGAAGAATTCGCGGAACAGCTGCTCATTGAAGAAAAAGTAGCCGTCGTTCCGGGGAATGTATTCGGCCCGAGCGGCGAAGGCTACATCAGATGTTCCTATGCGACATCCATTGAGCAGATTCAGGAAGCGCTCGTCAGAATCAAACGGTTTGTTGAAAAAAGGGCATAAAAAAAGATACGAACCCGGTTCGCATCCAAATAAAAGGGGGGAATACTAGAAAGCCTTCGTAATCATAGTATACCCCCTTTATCTGTGCTTAAACATGATCATGTAAAAAAGTTCTCTTTGCGAAAAACAAACTTGTATGATATAATTTTAAATTGCGTATAATCTGTATTTAATTTAACTTAGGAGTTGTTATGAATGGCAGCAAAATTTGAAGTGGGCAGTGTTTACACTGGTAAAGTAACAGGATTACAAGCGTATGGTGCGTTTGTTGCATTAGATGAAGAAACTCAAGGACTTGTTCACATTTCTGAAGTCACTCACGGTTTCGTAAAAGACATTAACGAACACCTTTCTATCGGTGACGAAGTACAAGTAAAAGTACTTGCAGTTGACGAAGAAAAAGGCAAAATCAGCCTTTCTATCCGTGCGACTCAAGCGGCGCCTGAAAGAAAAGAAAGCAAACCAAGAAAACCGAAAGCGGCACAAGTTTCTGAAGAAACATCTGCTCCGCAAGGTTTCAACACATTGAAAGATAAGCTTGAAGAGTGGATCGAACAGTCCAACCGCAAAGACCTTATCAAAAAATAACCATCAAAAAAAGCACCGGATATGTATGTTCGGTGCTTTTTTTATGTTTATCTGACTTCAGGATTTGCCGCTTCCTCGCGGGATGTTTCTTCGTTCGGCTTAAACAGCAGGCCGAGATTGATCAGACCGGCGATGCCGACAAGACCGTAAATAATCCGCGACAGAGCTGATCCTTGGCCGCCGAAGATGGCTGCTACTAAATCAAATTGGAAAAATCCGATCAGTCCCCAGTTAATAGCGCCGATAATCGTTAATACGAGACAGATACGCTGAATAACACTCATGTAAACAACCTCCTCTATGAATTCGTGAAACAGTTATAGATTGTGACAAAGCAAAGAATCTATGCATACTACATTCTCCGCCGTGTAAATCACACACTGTCTCAAGCTGTACAAGTGCCTTTCCCGGGAAGCCGCTGTCTGTAAACCGTGTGATGTGTGCCGTCAAAAAAGCGGATTGCTTTACATTGAACGTCAACTTTCTGCATAATATAAATCCAAAGGAGGAGATGTCATGCAAAACTTTACATATTGGAATCCGACCAAATTGATTTTCGGAAAGGGAGAGGTCGAAAAACTTCCTGAAGAAATCAAGCCGTACGGAAAGAACGTACTGCTCGTATACGGAGGCGGCAGCATTAAGCGCAGCGGTCTTTATGATCAAGTAACCGAACTGCTGAAAAAAGCCGGAGTTACCGTACATGAATTGGCAGGCGTAGAGCCGAATCCGCGTGTCTCAACGGTGAACAAAGGTGTTGCGCTCTGTAAAGAAAACAGCATCGATTTCTTATTGGCCGTCGGCGGCGGAAGTGTCATTGACTGCACGAAAGCCATCGCGGCGGGCGCTAAATATGACGGCGACGCGTGGGATATCGTCACGAAAAAACACCAGCCGAAAGAAGCGCTGCCGTTCGGAACAGTGCTGACACTTGCGGCGACCGGTTCAGAGATGAACTCCGGATCAGTCATCACAAACTGGGAGACACAAGAGAAATACGGATGGGGGAGCCCGCTCGTTTACCCTAAATTCTCTATTCTCGATCCGGTAAACACCTTTACCGTTCCGAAAGACCACACTATTTACGGCATGGTCGATATGATGAGCCATGTGTTTGAACAATATTTCCACCACACGTCAAACACGCCGTATCAGGACCGGATGTGTGAATCGCTTCTGCGCACGGTGATTGAAACAGCGCCGAAGCTGATCAATGACCTGGAGAACTACGAGCTTCGTGAGACGATTTTATATACAGGCACGATCGCATTAAACGGAATGCTGTCAATGGGCGCAAGAGGGGATTGGGCCACACACAACATCGAGCATGCGGTATCAGCGGTTTACGATATACCGCACGCCGGAGGTTTAGCGATTCTGTTCCCGAACTGGATGAGACATGTGCTCAAAGAAAATCCGGCCCGCTTTAAACAGCTTGCCGTCCGTGTTTTCGATATTGACGAGACAGGCAAATCAGATGAAGAGATCGCACTTGAAGGAATCAGCAGGCTGTCTGATTTCTGGACGAGTCTCGGCGCTCCGAACAGACTCGCTGATTATGATATTTCTGATGAGAAGCTGGATACGATTGCAGATAAAGCGATGGCAAACGGAGCATTCGGACAGTTCAAGTCACTGCAGAAAGAAGATGTGCTTGCGATACTGAAAGCATCATTGTAATAACATAAAGGGGGCGGCCGGATTGGCAGCTCCTTTTTTTCTGTGTTATAGTAATTCCCTTACGATTTTTTTGGAGGTCATGATAAATGGAGAACTTTACGTACTACAATCCGACGAAACTGATTTTCGGAAAAGGTCAAATCGACCAATTGAAAAAAGAGCTGAAGCAATACGGGAAAAACGTGCTGCTTGTTTACGGAGGCGGCAGCATTAAGCGAAACGGCCTGTATGACCAAGTAACAGGCATCTTAAAAGAAGAAGGCGCAACCGTTCATGAGCTTGCGGGCGTTGAACCGAACCCGCGTCTGGAAACGGTAAATAAAGGAATTGAGCTGTGCAGACAGCATGAGATTGATTTCCTTCTCGCAGTCGGCGGCGGAAGTGTCATCGACTGTACAAAAGCGATTGCGGCCGGTGCGAAATATGACGGCGACGCATGGGACATTTACAGCAAAAAAGTAACGGCGCAGGACGCGCTCCCGTTCGGCACGGTGCTGACGCTTGCGGCGACAGGCTCTGAAATGAACCCTGATTCCGTTATCACAAATTGGGAAACAAACGAAAAATTCGTATGGGGCAGCAATGTCACTCATCCGCGTTTCTCCATTTTAGATCCTGAGAATACTTTCAGCGTTCCGGAAAACCAAACCGTATACGGCATGGTGGATATGATGAGCCACGTATTTGAACAATACTTCCACAATGTTGAAAACACGCCGCTTCAGGACAGAATGTGTTTTGCGGTCCTTCAGACGGTAATTGAAACAGCGCCGAAACTTTTGGAAGACCTTGAGAACTATAAGCACCGCGAAACGATTTTATACGCGGGTACGATCGCATTAAACGGCACGCTGCAAATGGGCTATTTCGGCGATTGGGCTTCCCATACGATGGAGCACGCCGTATCAGCGGTTTATGACATCCCTCACGCGGGAGGACTTGCGATTCTGTTCCCGAACTGGATGAGATACACGCTTGATACAAATGTAGACCGTTTTAAAAACCTCATGCTTGATATGTTTGACATTGATACTGAAGGCAAAACGGATAAAGAAATTGCGCTTGAAGGGATCGATAAATTGTCCGCGTTCTGGACAAGCCTCGGCGCACCGTCCCGCCTTGCGGATTATGACATCGGCGAAGACAAGCTTGAGCTGATCGCAGACATCGCCGCAAAAGAAATGGAATACGGCGGATTCGGCAATTTCCAAAAACTGAACAAAGATGACGTACTTGCCATCTTAAAGGCGTCACTGTAAGATACATTCCCGGCCGGAGTGGTTTTCAAGCTGCAGATGTAACCGTTTTGGGAGTCCCTCTTTCCGGATTTTCTATTAGTTCATTAGGAGCAAGTGAAACACCCTTTTCCATGAGACAACTATGGAAATCGTTTCATCCGTAAAGGACCAATTAACTTTGCGATTGCCTGTCATCTATTTACACGCAATCTAAATCATGAAGATGAAGAGCCGCGAATTTAAAAAAGGGGCGCTGATTCAATCAGCGCTCCTTTTTATGCATTTTGTGTACTAAGGTCCCGCTGCGCCCCCATATAGCTTCCCATTAAGTTTTGATAACCGGGAAGATGACTGGAGATTAATGCGCCAAAACCTTCAACGTCGTTGCGCCAATCACGCTGTAACTCGCATGCTGCGCTGAACCAGTTCATAAGCTGCGCGCCGCCATGAGCCATACGGGTTAATGAAGCATCTGCTACTTGCTTATTAAACGTCCCCGAAGCATCTGTCACAACAAACACTTCGTAGCCTGCTTTAATGGCAGAAAGCGCAGGAAAAGCAACGCAGACGTCTGTTACCACCCCCGCGATAATCAGCTGTTTTTTGCCGGTCGCTTCAATGGCTTTAACAAAGTCTTCATTGTCCCATGCGTTAATTTGTCCGGGACGGGCTATTTTTGGCGCATCAGGAAAGAGATCAGCGAGTTCTTGCATGAGCGGTCCGTTGGGTCCATTTTCAAAGCTGGTTGTTAAAATAACCGGTAAATCAAAGAATTTAGCCGTATCACCGAGAGCCAATACATTGTTTTTAAATTCATCAACGCCATAGTCACGCACGAGACCGGAAATAAGGCCGGTTTGATGGTCAACTAAAAGCACGGCAGCATCATCTTTTGAAAGACGGGAATAAAGATCAGACATTTTATCATCCTCCTTGAATTAAGGCAAGTCAGTTGGTCAATGGAAAACGGTAAATCTATTCATATGCTGTATAGATAGAAAGTTATTTCTGAGGTGACTTTTCGTGAGGGTGATGATCCTTCAATTAATCCGGAACGGGAACCGGAGCATGATCAATCCAATGGATGAACTGTTGTAAATAGCGTTGAAGATAACGTTTTGTTTGTTCATCCGTAAGTATGTTTTGAGCGGAATCAATTTTCTCATGGACTTGCGAAATCAGCATTTTTTGAAAGGGCAGAACATTGACTTGCATAGCTTCGAGTACTTCTCTCATTTGCATTTGACCAAAAGAGGTGCCGAACCCTCCGGGGGTTGCTCCGATTAAGCCAACCGGTTTTCTGTTTAAAACAGAAGAGGTCCGCGGTCTCGATGCCCAGTCCAATGCATTTTTTAATACCCCCGGAATTCCTGAATTGTACTCTGGACTTACAATGATGACGCCGTCAACGTCTCGTATATCAGCTCTAAAGGATGTTACGGAGTCTGGTGCTCCGGCGATTTCTAAATCTTCGTTAAAAAAAGGAAGACTGTCTATTTCAACCCAGCGAAATTGAGCCGCATTATCGAAGTCAATCAATGATTGAGCAATCACTCGATTATACGAGTTTTTTCGTAAACTTCCACAAATAAGACCAATGGTTTTAGTCATAAAATCACCTCCCGGTTTAAAATTATTTTCATCTTAACATGATACCCCAAATATAGACACTCTTTTTAAAAATGGACATTTATTCCTTAATATACCTGCGCGGCAGCCTCTCAAGAGGAGTACTATATAAAAAGAACCGTCCCATCGGTATTGGCGATGGATGTCAACCTGCTCCAAAGTAAAGGTGATACGTTCCTGGATCACCAACATTTGATTCGTTACCTCTTTCACGATTATTACAAATATAACTATTTCGAATCCGGGATATTGTATAAAAAATGAACGCATCTTCAGCGCTAATCCCGTATTCATCATGCCTTCTTCATGACTTGATTTAGCGGGTGAGTTCATATAAAGTGAAAGAGAAAACAATTCACCGTGATGGAGGGACAAGCAAATGACGCATGTACGCTTTGATTACTCAAGAGCGTTACCTTTTTTCAATGAACATGAACTTACATACGCACGTGATTTCGTAAAAACGGCACACCATAATATCCATGAAAAAACAGGCGCCGGAAGCGACTTTTTAGGCTGGGTGGACCTCCCTGAAAACTATGATAAAGAAGAATTCGCGCGCATTAAAAAAAGCGCTGAAAAAATCAAATCAGATTCAGACGTGCTTCTCGTCGTGGGTATCGGCGGTTCATACTTAGGCGCCCGCGCGGCGATTGAAGCGCTCAATCATTCTTTCTATAATGTTCTGCCGAAAGATAAGCGCAAAAACCCTCAAGTTATCTTTATCGGCAACAATATCAGCTCAACTTATATGAAAGATGTTATGGACCTTTTGGAAGACGCTGATTTCTCTATCAATGTCATTTCTAAGTCAGGCACGACGACGGAACCTGCAATCGCTTTCCGGATTTTCCGCAAACTTCTTGAAGAAAAATACGGAAAAGAAGAAGCGAAAGCGCGGATTTATGCGACAACTGATAAAGAGCGCGGCGCTTTAAAAACGCTTTCTAATGAAGAAGGCTTCGAATCATTCGTTATTCCTGATGATGTCGGCGGACGTTTCTCCGTTCTGACTGCGGTAGGCCTTCTGCCGATTGCGGTAAGCGGGGCTGATATCGATGAAATGATGAAAGGCGCTCTTGATGCAAGCAAAGACTTTTCCAGCTCGGAATTAGAAGAAAACGCGGCTTACCAATACGCCGTCGTCCGCAACGTTCTGTATAATAAAGGAAGAACCATTGAAATGCTCATCAACTATGAGCCTGCGCTGCAATACTTTGCGGAATGGTGGAAGCAGCTCTTCGGCGAAAGTGAAGGAAAAGATGAAAAAGGCATCTATCCTTCTTCCGCAAACTTCTCAACAGACCTTCACTCTCTCGGTCAATACGTGCAGGAAGGCAGACGCGATCTGTTTGAAACCGTATTAAACGTTGAAAAACCGAAGCATGAGCTGACAATTGAAGAAGCGGAAAATGATCTCGACGGCTTAAATTACTTAGCCGGCAAAACGGTCGATTTCGTCAACAAAAAAGCGTTTGAAGGCACGATGCTTGCCCATACAGACGGAAAAGTGCCTAACTTAATTGTCAATATTCCGGAGCTTAACGCATATACATTTGGATATCTCGTCTATTTCTTTGAAAAAGCGGTGGCGATGAGCGGTTATCTGCTCGGAGTCAACCCGTTTGATCAGCCGGGTGTTGAAGCCTATAAGGTGAATATGTTCGCGCTTCTCGGCAAACCGGGCTTTGAAGAGAAAAAAGCAGAGCTTGAAAAACGCCTTGAAAAATAAAAAGAAGGGCTGGCCCTCAGCATGACGGGTCAGCCTTTTTTAAACCGTGAAAGGTGTGATGATGAATTGATGCGGCTTTTATGTAAGCATGTCTTCATTTCCGTCTGTTCCGCCGCTATCGTCTATTCGGCACTAAAACTGTCTCCTGAATCCCTCTTGCAAACCATCCTGTTTTTCGCTTTTCCTCTCGGCTTGTTTACGGACATGGTCCGGCTGAAACTGAAGGTTGGCCGGATGCATACGCTGATCACGAAGTGCTGTCTCTATGCCGCCGTTTTCTATATTTCAACGGAAGCCGTTCTCTCCGCAATTGTGACGTATGTTCTGATTGAATGCGCCGTTACCTCTTTTCAGCGTCTGTCTGCCGCTCCCGGTTCTTCCCGGACGCCGTATGAAGATACCGCAGAGCGGGGACGCTAAAGACAAAAAGGAGCATATGCACATGATCAGCATACCATCTTCACTTGAAGGGCAATCGTTTTTACTCCGCGAATTGGAACAGGTGATGAAACCAATCGGTTATACCATCGGAGGCGGCTGGGAGTATGACCGCGGGTTCTTTGATTACAAAATTTCCGATCAGGACGGCTATTTATTTCTCCGTATCCCTGTTGAAGCAAATAAGGGACACCTGGATGAACGGGGGGCCGCCGTTACAATCGGCACACCCTTTTTGCTGAGGCACGTTTATCAACAGGAAACGGATGATGCAGCAGGCGGCGGTGTTTTTGAGTCATTATTCAACCAATTCTCCGAGCCGAAACGGCGGGATGCGGCAATTGACCGCTCATATACAGATATCGGCATCTCGCTTGTGAAAGAGCTGGAAGACGTCCTGCTGCATTAAAGAGCCAAAAACAGATCAGTATCGAGCACCTGGTATGACAGGGGAGGGGTCAGCATCGGCCCCTCTTCTTTTTGTATGCCGATGATCGTGGTATTCCGTTTGAGATAATAGAGCGCACAGTCATGATAAGATGAGCCCTTCAGTTCCTCGGGGACGGGAATGATGCGAACCTTTTTCTCCAGCGTCAGATCTGACAGCGTTTGCGGTTTGGCAAGCTGCAGCTTGACCCGGTAATGCTCAAACATCACCCGGCTCGACAGGCGTGATGTGCACAGAATCTTATTGGCTCCTGCGCGCTCGGCGTTTTTGACATACCGTTCCGTTAAAATTTCTACGATACAATAAACAGACGGATGCAGCCCTTTGATGGCGAGAAGCGTTAATACCGACAGCATATCAGCTTCGGATTCATTTTTCTGCTGGTCCGCTGTCAGAATGACGGTATCAGCTTCCGTAATATTCGCCTTATTGAGCGTGCTGTCATCAGCGGCATGTCCGCGGATGAAATGGACGTTTTCAATAAGCGGCCCTTCCCTTAATGAATCATCAATCAGGACGACAGTTTTTGACGGTGCGATGTGCTGCAGTTCTTTCAGCAGCATATGCGATTTTTCATTCCATCCGATAAGAATGACGTGCCCCTTGCCTTTAAAGGCGACCTTCCCTTCGACATAGCGGTGCTGTTTGCTGAATACGGCTGAAGAAAGCGTGGCGAAATAGGCGGTCACAAAACTCGCTCCGCTTAATACAAGCACCATGCCGGCAATCTGCCCGAGCGGCGTCTGCGGAACGTAATCGCCGTAGCCGACTGTGGCCACCGTAATCACCGCCCACCAAACCCCTTCAAACACAGACGTGAACTGCTTCGGTTCGAGCATGTATATGAGTTGGCCGAACAATAAAATCAAGGCGATAATGATCAGCCCGATCCGAACATATAACGGCCATCTCAGCCAGGAAATAAATATACGGTTTGATTTCATTCGTCCGGCTCTTCTTTCGACAGAGAGATGGATAAAATCTGCTTAATAATGGTGTTTAGTTTTTCGTCCAGCTGTTCCTGGCCGTATGAGTCACGCGCATGTCTGATTAAATCGGCCGTCTCATCTTCAAACTGAATGAGAGGTTCGTCGTTTTCCGATTCATTATAGAGCTGGATGAAGGCGTCAAGCCCTTCGTTCATTCTGTCTATCGCATTGCTCAGCTGTTCTTTCTCGCCATTTGTCACTTTCATGTCGATCACACCTGTATCTTTTTTTATACAGTATGTCCCAGTTCGTTTGATGTCTTTCAAAAATCGCCGAAAACATATTCACCCTTATTTTTTCATATGATAAAGAAAGCGGACCGAAAAAGGGTGAGTCAAATGACGGTCATTCAAAAACTGTTGGCGGCGCTGGCCGGAGCGCAGCTGCTTGCTTCGGCGGCCGTATTGCTTATTTTCGATTTGAATGGATACAATCACATGTCCGGCGGATTTTCATGGCTTGTTTTTGCAAAAGAGACCGCAGGCACGTTTCCGTTTTACATCGGAATGGCCGGGTGTATCCTCATCATGCTCGGAGGATTGATTCCTGTCAGAAAAAAGAAGCGGATTTCTGTACAGGAAAGCGGGCAATCATTAAAATAATATATAAGCAGATCGTACGATATAAGAGAAAAAGGAAGAGGATAATATGCTGTTTATCTTTTTAACAATTGCTGCATTGGGATTGTCGTTTTGGGCACAATTTAAAGTGAAAAGCAATTTTCAGAAATACTCAGACGTGGAAGCCTCCAGTCAGCGGACGGGGGCGGAAACGGCAAGACGGATTCTTGATATTAACGGTTTATATGATGTGCCGGTAGAACCGGTAAGAGGCACTTTAACAGACCATTACGACCCGACGGAGCGGGTGGTGCGTTTATCTGAGCCGGTATATTACGGCCGCTCCATTTCCGCCATTTCCGTCGCTTCTCATGAAGTCGGACATGCTTTGCAGCATCAGGAATCATACGGCGCGCTTGTGCTGAGGCACAAAATTTTTCCGGTCGTCAATTTTGCCTCCGGGGTTGCCCCTCTGCTTTTCTTGGGCGGGATGCTCCTGGGCAGCTTGAACTTAATCGGACTCGGCATTATTTTGTTTTCGGCCGCTGTTTTTTTCCAGCTTGTCACACTGCCTGTCGAGTTTAATGCCAGCGCGAGGGCGAAGCGGATTATCGTGTCGGAAGGATTCATTCGCAACAGTGAAGAACACGGCGTGAATAAAGTGCTGAACGCCGCCGCGCTGACGTATGTGGCTGCGGCGCTCGTTTCATTATTCGAGCTGCTTCGTTTTGTGATGATTTTCTTAAATGGTCGTGATGAGAATTAACACGAAGGAGGTGGCCCCTTACCGTTTGCGGTAGGGGTTTTTTTGCTTATATTAAAACTGATTCTCATTATGCTGTTAATCGGATTAACGGCCATCTTTGTCGCTGCGGAATTTGCGATTGTCAAAATCCGCGGTTCAAAAATCGCGGAGCTGGTTGAAACCGGAGACAGCCGGGCGCTCGCGGCGCACAGGGTGATTTCAAATCTCGATGAATATTTATCAGCGTGCCAGCTCGGCATTACGATTACGGCGCTCGGACTCGGCTGGCTCGGTGAACCGACGATTCAGCGGCTTCTTCATCCTGTTTTCAGCCTGATCGGAATGCCGTCATCTATTACGCACGTCGTCACGTTTATTGCGGCGTTTATCGCCGTCACGTATCTGCACGTCGTCATCGGAGAGCTTGCGCCGAAAACGATATCCATTCAAAAAGCCGAAGCCGTCAGTCTGTGGACGGCGAAACCGCTCATTCTGTTTTATAAAGTGATGTATCCGTTTATTAAGCTGTTAAACGGCTCAGCCGGATTTTTGGTCAAGCTGTTCGGTTTTCATTCGGTGAAAGAACATGAGGTCGTGGTCAGTGAAGAAGAATTGCGGCTGATTTTGTCCGAAAGCTATAAAAAAGGTCAAATCAATCAATCTGAATTCCGTTACGTCAATAAAATATTTGAATTCGATAATCGGGTCGCCAGAGAAATCATGGTGCCGCGCACCGAAATCGCCGCCATCTCGCTTGAACAGTCAGTTGATGAAGCCATACATTTGATCATCAACGAACGGTATACGCGATATCCGGTTATTAAGGAAGACAAAGATCACATTCTCGGCATTATTAACAATAAGGATTTATTTAAAGCGTATTTTCTCGGCCGCTCCATTGAATTAAAAGAAATTATGCGTCCGGTCATCAGAGTCATTGAAAGCATCCCCGTTCAGGAGCTTTTGATCCGCATGCAGAAGGAGCGGATTCATATGGCGATTCTCGTTGACGAATACGGCGGCACGGCGGGACTTGTGACCGTCGAAGACATATTGGAGGAAATCGTCGGGGAAATCCGTGATGAATATGACCAGGATGAAATGCCCCACATCGTCAAAAAAGGCGAACACCATTATGTGATGGACGGCAAGGCGCTCATAGAAGAGGTGAATGATCTCCTTGATATCGCCATCGAAAATGAAGACATTGACACGATTGCCGGCTGGCTCTTAACACAAAAAATGGAGCTGAAAAATGGTGATGTGTTTCATGCCGAAGGGTGTGAATTTAAGGTGCTGGAAGCGGAAGACCATCATATCCGCTTCGTTGAAATTAAAAAAACTGATTTCTGAGCCTCCTGCTTTTGCAATGAGGCTTTTTTTATGGAAAAAATGCTTCTTCGTCCCGCTCCTTCATATGCTGTAAAGAAAGGAGTGTCGATATGAAAACGGATTGGTGGAAAACGGCGGCCGTCTATCAAATTTATCCCCGAAGCTTTATGGATTCGAACGGGGACGGAATCGGCGACATGAACGGCATCAGAGCAAAGCTTCATTACATAAAAGAGTTGGGGGCGGATGTGATCTGGCTTTGTCCCGTTTTTGACTCGCCGGGCGCGGACAACGGCTACGATATTCGGAATTATAAACAAATTGCCGGCGAATTCGGGACGATGGAGGATTTTGACCGGCTCCTTGCGGATGTCCATGCGCTCGGCATGAAGCTGATTATAGACCTCGTCATTAACCATACAAGCGATGAGCACCCTTGGTTTATCGAATCACGCTCAGCGAAAGATTCCGAAAAACGGGACTGGTACATCTGGAGAGACGGAAAAAACGGCAAAGAGCCGAACAATTGGGAAAGCATTTTCGGCGGATCGGCGTGGGAATATGATCAAGAGACCGGCCAGTATTACCTGCACCTGTTTGACAAAAAACAGCCTGATTTAAATTGGGAAAACGAAGCGATGAGGCAGTCCGTTTATGAGATGGTCCGCTGGTGGCTTGATAAAGGCATAGACGGCTTCCGGGTGGATGCCATTTCTCACATTAAGAAAAAAGAAGGGCTCCCTGACATGCCGAACCCGGACGGTCTCCCGTACGTCCCGTCTTTCCCGTATCATATGAATGGGGAAGGCATAATGGATCTCTTAAAAGAGCTGAAGCGGGAAACATTTTCTCGCTATCCGATCATGACGGTCGGCGAGGCGAACGGAGTGGCGGCTTGGGAGGCGGCTGATTGGGCCGGTGAAGAAAACGGCGTCTTTCAAATGATTTTTCAATTTGAACATCTCGGCCTCTGGGATACGGAAGATGATCAAAGCATCTCCATTCCGGCGCTTAAGCGCGTCTTGTCCGACTGGCAGAACAGCCTTGAAGGAAAGGGCTGGAATGCGTTATTTATGGAGAACCATGATCAGCCCCGTTCCGTTTCGGTATGGGGTGACGAACGGTTTTTGACAGAAAGCGCCAAGGCACTCGCCGCGATGTATATGCTGATGAAAGGCACGCCGTTTATTTACCAGGGGCAGGAGCTCGGAATGACCAATGTTTCGTTCCCATCCATTGAAGATTATGATGACGCCGCAATTAAATATCTGTATGAAAAAGAGACGTCCCGCGGCGTTCCGCATGAACAAGTGATGAAGATCATCTGGAAGAAGGGCCGGGATAATTCACGGACACCGATGCAATGGAGCAGTGAGGCGAACGGCGGGTTTTCTGATGCTTCTCCGTGGATCGGAGTGAATTCGAATCACACATGGCTGAACGCTGCATCACAATTGCAGGATGAAACATCCGTATACCATTTCTACAAACGGCTGCTCGCCCTCAGAAAAGAACACGGCGTATTGATCAGCGGCACATATGAATTGCTGCTTCCGAATGACCGGCAGATTTATGCCTATCTAAGAAAAAACGGAACAAAAACCGCCCTGATCATCACAAATCTGTCCCAAACCCCCGCTTTATACAGGCATCCCGGTTATCCGCTTGACTCCGATTCTCTCGTGCTTGCAAACGCGGAAACAGAAGCGCACCGCCATGTGACATCCTTTCTGTTAAAGCCTTATGAGGCCCGCGTATATATATGGTGAAAAACTTCAGTCCCGAGGCTGAAGTTTTTTGTGATCTGCGTTTATCATCGCGATCCGACAGGAAAAGACAAATACAGAAACGAATATGGGAAAGGAAGAGAAAAAGAAAGGAGGCATTCATATGCTGAAAAAATTGCAGATTCAAACAAAAAAAAGGGATGAAATGATCGACATCACACATGAAGCCGAATCTTTTCTCCGCGAAACAGGCGTAAAAAACGGTTTGGCGCTCATATACTGTCCCCATACCACCGCCGGCATTACCATCAATGAAAATGCCGACCCGGATGTGAAAAGGGATATGCTCCGCAGGTTTGACGAAGTGTATCCGTGGGAGCACGAACTGGACCGGCATATGGAGGGAAATACGGCGGCACATATGAAAGCGAGTACAACCGGCGCCTCTCAGCATGTCATCATAGAAGACGGGCGCCTGATACTCGGAACATGGCAGGGCGTTTATTTTTGCGAATTTGACGGTCCGCGAAACAGAACATGTTATATCAAAATACAGGCTGAAACGGAGGAAAACAAATGAGTGAGTGGATGGGTCCATTATCATTAACAAAGCCCGTCATTCAGGCGCCGATGGCCGGCGGACTGGTCACGCCGCGTCTGGCTTCGGCGGTATCAAATGAAGGGGCGCTCGGAAGCCTCGCTTCAGGATACGTCAGCCCGCAAGCGCTTGAAAAACAGCTTATCGAGATGAAAGAGCTGACGGACCGCTCCTTTCAAGTAAATCTTTTCGTCCCGGAAGAAAGACAGATGCCTGAGGCGGAACTCGTTGAAAAATGGAAAGCCCGCATCCCGAGGGCAAAAGACGCCAAGCCGTTCTCTGATCTGAAAGAAGAATGGAATGATTTCGAGGAAAAAGCGGAGCTTCTGATCCGTTACGGAATCAAAGCGTGTTCATTCACCTTCGGCCTGCCGCCGGAAGAAACGGCGGAAAAGCTGAAGAAAAGCGGTTGTTTCCTTTTCGGCACGGCGACAACGCCGGAGGAAGCGAAGGCTTTTGAAGAACGGGGAATGGACGCCGTTATCCTTCAGGGAATAGAAGCCGGCGGGCATCGCGGGTCGTTTCTGCCGGTTAAAGGAGAACCGGCTCTCGGCCTTATGGCGCTGATTCCGCAGGCTAAAGACGCGCTGGATATCCCGGTGATTGCGGCAGGCGGCATTTTTGACCGCCGCGGGGTGCAGGCGGCCCGATGTTTGGGTGCGGACGGCGTTCAAGTAGGAACACCGTTTCTCCTTTGTGAAGAAAGCAGCGCCTCACCGGCATACCAAAAAGCCATTGCCGAATCAAAAGGAGCCGATACGCGGCTGACCACCCTGTTTTCGGGAAAACAGGCGCGGGGAATCGTGAATCAGTTCATGAAAACATATGAAGCTGATGAGGGAAAAACGCTGCCTTATCCGCTGCATAATACGCTGACAAAGCCGATGCGCGGGCACGCGGCTCAATCAGGAGACGCGGAGTATATGTCTTTATGGGCCGGCCAGTCCGCCGCGAAACTTGAAGGGCCGACAGACGTGAAAACCGTTTTGGACGGATTGTGCGAATCATAATCCAGAAATCGTGAGGTGATGGATGATGAAGATTCTTCAAATGTCCTATAAAAAAAGAGGGATTATTGAGTTTGTCTTTGAAGATTTTCCACATTCCAAAGTCACCATGGCGCCGATTAAAGGGTATTATTTTGTCCGCGCCATTAAATGGAGCAGACGGGACAGAGCCGTCACCCGCCATGATTTAGAGAAGTTTGAATGGGCTGCAAATCAAGCGCTCGGCACGACGGCTTTTTACCGGAAAAGAAAAGCATTTCACATCCCATCGTCACAATGACAGACGATGGGATTGTTTTAATGCATGATCTGATAAAGCGCGGGTGCATCAAGCCTTGTTGCCTGGTTAAGCAGATAAGCCGGCTGCACGGCATTTTTTTTTCTTAAAGAATTCAATCTCTGGATGATTTGTTCAGCGGTCAGAATCCCGAGACCGTGGGCGAAATATTGATCATTCCCCATCACAATGACATTTTCTCCCCGCCACTGAGCCTTTGCAGGGTTAAAATCAGGATTTTTAAAATATAAACAATCTCCCCGTAAAAAGTGGCTGCCGGTTTCCGTGTAGATCGGCAGGTGCTCATAGTGCCAGTCATACAAAGTGATATTCCGGAAACGCAGGTTAAACCGTTCTTCACCGATTGTCTTTAAGACGGCCAGATAATAAATCACAACAATGGCGGTAGCGCATTCAAATGCGTAAAACGCCCCGTTTTCAATAATGTCCCGAATCGCTTTTGAAGCGGGAATCCTGTACTTCAGCTCCAGGGCTCCTTCCGGCGTCAGTCTCCAATAAGCCGTATTTCCGTATGTTTTGGCGAAAGTTGCAAATTTCACACCTGATCCGTGCAGTTCTCTTGCGGCTTCCACAATATGGCGGCGCAGCCGCACCTCGAACATCAGTTCAGCAATCGACCCGTAATCGAATTGTACGGGAGAATTGAGCAGGTCATTTATATACGGAACAAGGCTTTCTTCCGTCTGCCAGTTCGCGATGTCCTGAGGCCGAAGCACTTGGCCGGATATGATAATCATCTGCGCGCCCCCTATCTTTTTTTATAAGATATGCAGGAAGCTTGGGCAATGAAAATCAAGTCATAAAAAAGGAGGAAATGTTAACAAAATGTGAAGACTGAGCCGATATATAAGGTATCACACTTGAGGGAGCAGCTTAATATGAAAAAATTCATTAATTGGTGCACAAAGGCATCGATTTCACGTAAATTAATCATTTCATTTATCGTGATCTTAATCATACCGATTCTCGTGTTAGAATTCAGTTCATACCATACGGCGAGCAATTCGCTGGATGATCAGATTTCAGGCAACGCGAAAAATAACATCGAATCTTTTAACACAACCATTACAAATGATATCGGCGCAAAAGCAAAGGCGATTGAATTTTTCAGCGAAACGTTAAAAGGGTCATCCTTCTCAAAGAAAAACATGTCTGCTCTTGAAGAAAAGTTCGGGCAATACACGTCTATTCATAAGGACGTAGCCCGCATTTACGGAGGTACGGAAGACGGCAGCTACGCACAGGCGCCGAAGGAGAATACTCCGGCCGATTACGATCCGAGAACACGCACTTGGTATAAAGACGCTGTGAAGGCCGGCGGCACGCTCGTTGTCACCGACCCTTACACCGCGGCAAGCGACGGCAGCATGGTCGTTACCGTGGCAAAGCAGATGCAGGACGGAACAGGCGTAGTGGCCATGGATATTACGATTGACCAGCTGCTGAAGCAGATGCAGGGAATCAAAATCGGACAAAAAGGATTCGTGTTTATCACGTCCAAAAATAAAACCTATGTCGCGCATAAAGACCACAAACCGGGCGATAAAGTTTCAACCCCGTGGCTGAATGAGGTATACAGCAAAGACAGCGGCATTATTTCATACCAGCTCGATGATCAAAATAAAAAAATGGCGTTTACGACAAATAAACTGACCGGATGGAAAATAGAGGGGAGCATGGAGCTCAACGAAATTAAAGACGCCTCACAACCGGTGCTGACGATGGGGATGATTGTCCTTGCAGCATCCATTATCATCGGGGGAATTTTAATTCTGTTGATTGTCAGATCCATTACGTCACCGCTGAAACGGCTTGTCCGCTCTTCTAAACAAATCAGCGGCGGAGACTTGACCGAAACCATTGATATCCGCTCGAAAGATGAATTGGGCGAACTCGGAGCGAGCTTT
This sequence comes from Bacillus sp. MT(2024), assembly GCF_036362845.1. Lineage (NCBI taxonomy): Bacteria > Bacillati > Bacillota > Bacilli > Caryophanales > Bacillaceae > Bacillus > Bacillus sp. MT(2024). The sequence continues at coordinate 3,037,713 of NZ_CP143632.1, read as the reverse complement.
AATGAAATGGGAGAATCTCTGCGCGGACTGATCAGCGCGATCCAAAACTCTGTCGACAACGTGGCCGCGTCATCGGAAGAGCTGACCGCATCAGCTTCGCAGACAAGCAAAGCGACGGAACATATTACAATGGCGATTGAGCAGTTTTCAAACGGAAACGAAGAGCAAAGCGAAAAAGTCGATTCAAGCTCAGCCAAGCTGAATCATATAAACGACGGACTCGCCGCCGTTTCCCGCACATCATCATCCATTACGGAAGCATCTAAACAATCGAAGGAAGCTGCCGGCACCGGGGAAGAATATGTGCAGCAAACCGTCGGGCAGATGAATCTCATCAATCAATCGGTCCAGCAGGCGGAAGCGGTTGTAAAAGGCCTTGAGGCCAAATCAAAAGACATCGCTCATATTTTAAGAGTCATCAACGGCATTGCCGATCAGACAAACCTGCTTGCATTAAATGCAGCCATTGAAGCGGCAAGAGCCGGTGAATACGGGCGGGGCTTCTCAGTAGTAGCCGAAGAAGTGAGAAAGCTTGCCGTCCAATCCGCCGGTTCTGCCAAAGAGATTGAAAAACTCATTCAGGAAATCACGGCTGAGATCAATACATCGCTTCACATGTTTACATCCGTCAATGAAGAAGTTCAATCAGGACTTGCCGTGACGGACCGCACGAAAGAAAGCTTCCAGAATATCTTCGGCATGACGAACGATATCGCCGAGAAGCTTCAATCGATGAACGGCACGGTTGAACAGCTGTCAGACAGCTCTCAGCACGTTTCAGCTGCAGTGACGGATATTGCGGACGTATCACGGGAAAGCGCAGCAAGCATTCAGGATATTGCCGCATCCGCAGAAGAACAGCTTGCATCAATGGAAGAAATCAGCACATCCGCCGATACGTTGGCGCAAATGGCCGAAGAACTGCGGGAATTAACGAAACAATTTAAAATCAACTAGTAAAAAAGGACGCTTTCCAGGTGGAAGGCGTCCTTTTTTATAGTGACAGCCGGATAATTAAATAAAAAGTCTTGCATACAAAGGGAGTACATAGAACTATTTTTCATTTATGACTTAATTTTCAATGTAATAAAAAGGGAGTCGGCCGATATAAACAGTAAATGATTGAAAGAGGTTTACAAAATTGAAAAAAACAGCAAAAAAAATCGCCAGAAAATCAATAGCCAAAAAACTTATTATTTCATTTTTACTGATCTTAATTATTCCGGTAGCAGTATTGGCTGCCGGCGCCTACCGTTCGGCCGCTTCATCCGTTGAAAAGCAAATGATGGAAAGCGCCGAAGGAAATGTGCAAATCTTAAACAATATGATTGATGACCGGATCGGAATGTTTACAAAAAGCTCAGCATATTTCAGCGAATGGGCGACAAGCGCTAAATTTAAAGAAAAAAAACAAACGGAAATGCAAGAAAGGTTCAAACAGTTTATTGAAAGCAATGATAAAGCGTCCGCCATATTTTCAAGCAGCAAGGAAGGAACGTTTACCCGTTATCCGCATGCCGATATGCCGGCCGATTTCAATCCGCTTGAAAGAAGCTGGTATCAGGAAGCCATGGAGAATAAAGGCCAAACCATCATCACGGACCCTTATGAGTCTATCTCAAACAAAAAGATGGTCGTCACCATGGCCCGCGCGGCGCAAGACGGATCAGGCGTCGTCGCCATTGATATAAAAATCGACGATCTCATCACGATGACAAAAGAAGTGAACATCGGAAAAGAAGGATACGCCTTTATCCTCAGCAAAAATAAAAAAGCCGTTGCCTACAGTGATGAAAAAGCCGGCGCGGCGGTATCGGGAAAATGGGTTGATACATTATACAGCGGACAAAAAGGCGACTATGAATATACGCTGAACGGGAAAGCGAAAAAAATGGCGTACGTGACCAATGAAGCGACGGGCTGGAAGATCAGCGGAACCATGTCCGTGGATGAAATCAAAGATGCGGCAAGACCGGTTCTGACTCTGGCCGTTATCATATTGGCGATAGCCATTGCCGCAGGGATGATTTTCATTTATTTTGTCATCCGCTCAATTACCAAACCGTTAAAACGTCTCGTAGCTTCAGCGGAAAAAATCAGCAGCGGAGATCTGACGGAAACCATTGATGTCGGCTCTCAAGATGAGCTCGGCGTGCTCGGTAAAAGTTTTAATCATATGACAGATTCACTCCGTTCGCTTATTCAAGGAATTCAGGACTCTGTTGAACATGTCGCTTCTTCCTCAGAGGAGCTGACGGCTTCGGCTGAGCAGACGAGCAAAGCAACGGAACATATCACCCTTGCGATTGAACAGTTTTCTAATGGAACGGAAGACCAAAGTGAGAGTATTGATAAAGCGACAGCACAAGTGAATGAGATGAAAGACGGGCTCAGCGATCTGGCGGAAGCGGCAGCCGTTGTGACGGAAACGTCAATTGAATCGGCGGAGATATCCGGCGCCGGTGAGCGGCTTGTCAAGAAAACAGCCGGCCAGATGGGCGCTATTGACCAATCCGTAAGTAAAGCGGAGCAAGTCGTACAAGGGCTTGAACTCAAATCGCAGGACATCACCAGCATTTTGCGCGTCATTAACGGCATTGCCGATCAAACGAATCTGCTTGCTTTAAATGCAGCCATTGAAGCGGCAAGAGCGGGAGAATACGGACGCGGTTTTTCAGTTGTTGCCGAAGAAGTGAGAAAGCTTGCCGTCCAATCCGCAGATTCAGCGAAAGAAATCGAATCCTTAATTCATGAAATCGTCAAAGAAATTCATACTTCGCTCGGAATGCTGGAATCCGTCAATCACGAGGTGAAAAGCGGACTTCAGTTAACGGACGAAACGGAAAAAAGCTTCCGGGACATTTCCGCTAAAACAAATCAGATTGCCGGTGAACTGCAAAATATGAATGCAACCGTGGAACAGCTTTCTGCCGGATCTCAGGAAGTATCAAACGCTTCAGAGGATATCGCGGCAGTCTCCAGACAAAGCGCGGCCGGCATTCAGGACATCGCGGCTTCAGCTGAAGAGCAGCTTGCGTCCATGGAGGAGATCAGTTCCTCAGCCGTCACGCTGGAAAAAATGGCGGAAGAATTACGCGAACTGACAAAGCGTTTTAAGATAAACTCTTAATTAAGTCTAAAAGACTAATTTTGTAATAGGTAAAAAGTATGTTTCGTTATATTTCTTCTTTTTGGATGTGTATATTTACCCATAATTGCCGATATGAAGGGTAAACACGCAAGAGGAGATATAGCAGATGAAAAAAATTGTGCAAATCATCAAGCAGAGATCGCTTACAAGAAAACTGCTCATTTCTTTTTTGGCCATTCTCATTCTTCCTATTTCAACGCTGGCTTTTATCGCCTATCAATCGGCGGTTAGCACGCTTGACAGGCAGATGATGGGAAGCGCACTAGATAATGTGCAGCAGATTAACGATATGATCAACACAAGCATCAGCCAAAAGGAAGACGGAACGGCATATTTCAGCGACTGGCTCACAAAGGATCGGTACAAGCCGAAAAACCAATCGCAAATTACCGATAAATTCACAGAGTACATGAAGATCAATAAAGACGTGGAATCCATCTATACGAGTGACACGGAAGGACATTTCACACGGTATCCGGATCTGCAGATGCCTAAAGGATATAATCCGCTTGAAAGAGACTGGTATAAAAAGGCCGTGGAAAATAAGGGGAAAGTTGTTGTAACAGATCCTTACCGCACGGCTTCCACCAATACGATGGTCGTGACGGTCGTTCAGCAGACGAAAGACGGCTCAGGGGTCGTCGCCATCAATATGAAAATTGATGAGCTTCTGAAAACGACAAAGAAAGTGAACATCGGAAAATCAGGCTACGCTTTTATCCTGACGAAAGACAAAAAAGTGGTCGCCCACCCGAACCGTGCGTCAGGCACAGTACTAAACGGGGAGTGGGCTGAACAGCTGTTCACCAGCAAAAAAGGTGATTTTCAATACAAATACGACGGCCAGGAAAAGAAAATGGCTTATGATACGAACGGGCTGACAGGCTGGAAGATTACCGGAACGATGTATCTGGACGAAATTCATGAAGCGGCTTTGCCGATCCTTCATCTGTCCCTGCTCGTTCTCGTATTAGCGATTGTCATCGGAACCATCGTCATGGTGCTGATTATCCGTTCAATCACAAAACCGCTCAAGCAGCTTGTGACATCATCGAAACAGATCAGTGAAGGCGACTTAACAGAAACGATCGAAATTCAGTCAAAAGATGAATTAGGCGAGCTGGGCAAAAGCTTTAACAATATGGCCGCTTCACTCAGGTCTCTCATCCATGCCATTCAGGATTCCGTGAATAACGTCGCATCTTCCTCAGAGGAGCTGACGGCTTCAGCGGAGCAGACAAGCAAGGCAACGGAACATATCACACTGGCGATCGAACAATTTTCTAACGGAAATGAAAGCCAAAGTGAAAATATCGAAAGCGCGGCGGAACATATTTATCAAATGAACAGCGGGCTTAAAGATATGGCGAAAGCATCTGCCGTCATTACCGAATCCTCCGTCACATCAGCGGAAGTCGCCAATTCAGGCGGAAAGCTCGTCCACCAGACGGTCGGCCAAATGAACGTCATTGACCGGTCAGTGAAAGAAGCTGAACAAGTGGTGCGCGGACTTGAGACAAAATCAAAAGACATTACAAACATTCTCGGTGTCATTAACGGAATCGCTGATCAGACAAACCTTCTTGCGCTGAACGCGGCAATTGAAGCCGCGCGTGCGGGTGAATACGGCCGGGGCTTCTCAGTCGTCGCCGAAGAGGTCAGAAAACTTGCGGTCCAGTCTGCCGATTCAGCGAAAGAAATCGAAAGCTTAATTATAGAAATCGTCAACGAAATCAATACATCTCTCGGCATGTTCCAATCGGTCAATAAAGAGGTGGAGAGCGGACTGGATATTACGAATCAGACCGAAACGAGCTTCAAACGGATTTCTGAAATGACGAACCAGATCGCCGGAGAAATTCAAAATATGAATGCGACGGTAGAACAGCTGACAGCAGGATCACAGCAGATTTCAGGAGCTTCTGAGCAAATCGCGTCCATCGCAAAAGAAAGCTCCGCCAGCATTCAGGATATCGCGGCCTCTGCCGAAGAACAGCTGGCTTCAATGGAAGAAATCAGTTCGTCTTCGGAAACGTTATCCCAGATGGCGGAAGAATTACGTGATATGACGAAACGATTTAAAATAGATTAATAGGTCATAGAACACCCAAATGTGCTGTTTGGGTGTTTTTTTTAGTTTTTTTAATAAATCTTTTGTCCTATCTGACGATATTAGATTTAGCTTTTCAAAGAAGGAGACTGAAAAAATGAAACAACTGATACATTGGATCAAACAGCCATCCATCAGCAAGCCGCTGATCGCGGCATTTTTAGCCGTATTGGTGCTTCCGGTCGGCATACTCGCCTACTTCAGCTACCAAACGGCGGGGAGTACATTAGAAAGAGAACTGACCCACAGCGCCCAGGGAAATGTCAGTGAACTGAACAGCGTGCTGGAAAACATGCTCGAAGGCAAGCTGAAAGCGATTGACTACTACAGCGAATCAATCACAAAGGAAAAACTGAACACGAAAAATAAATCGGCACTGCTCGACAATATGAAGCAGTATGTCACCGTAAATGGCGATGTCGCGTCAATTTACGCCGCGTCTCGCGACAAAGCGTTTGTGAAATATCCGTCCGCTGACATGCCGTCCGATTATAATCCGCTCACGCGCGAGTGGTATACAAAGGCGGTTGAAAAAAGCGGGCAGCCGGTGTTTACCGAGCCTTATAAAGACGCTGCAACCGGACAGACGGTCGTTACGATTGCCCAGCAGACAAAAGACGGATCAGGCGTTGTGGCGCTTGATATTAATCTGGGCGACCTGCTGAACGCTTCCGAACGCGTCCAGATCGGTCATAAAGGATTTGCCTTCATTACAACGGGGGATAAAAAATACATCGCCCATCCGACTATAAAAGCGGGAACGGAAGGCTCCGGAGAGTGGACGAAAGAGGTATTTTCCAAATCAAGCGGATCGTTTGAATACATGTTTGAAGGACAGCAGAAGAAAATGGCCTTCACGACAAACAAACTGACGGGCTGGAAAATCGCCGGCACATTTTTTGTCAGTGAGATCCATGACGCAGCCTCGCCTGTCATGAAAATGGCGCTGATCATCCTGGCGGTTTCTCTTATCGTCGGCGGTATTTTAATCTTTTTTATCATTCGCTCGATTGCAAAACCGCTCAAAAAACTTGTCTCGACATCAGCTAAAATCAGTGACGGCGATTTAACGGAAGTCATTGACATCAAGTCAAAAAATGAATTCGGGCAGCTCAGCCAAAGCTTCAATGAGATGTCGGCATCACTCCGGTCTGTCATCGGCGTCATCCAATCATCCGTCGAACATGTCGCTTCTTCATCTGAAGAGCTGACGGCATCCGCCGGACAGACAAGCAAGGCGACAGAGCATATTACTCTGGCGATTGAACAATTCTCAAACGGAAACGAATCACAAAGCGAGAAATTGGAAGAAAGTGCCGATCATCTTTCCAAAATGAATGCCGGCATTGCCGAGACGGCGAATGTATCGGCGGAAATCACTGAATCCGCCATTCAAACCTCTGAAACGGCCGGAAGCGGAGAAGAATTAGTGGCGAAAACGGTCGGCCAGATGAAAACAATTGATCGTTCCGTACAGCAGGCGGAAGCGGTCGTAAAAGGGCTGGAAACGAAGTCGCACGACATTAAGAGCATTCTGAACGTCATTAACGGCATTGCCGATCAAACAAATCTGCTTGCCTTAAACGCGGCCATTGAAGCGGCCAGAGCAGGCGAATACGGGCGGGGCTTCTCCGTCGTTGCGGAAGAAGTGAGAAAGCTTGCCGTACAATCCGCCGGCTCCGCGAAGGAAATCGAAACGCTGATTCAGGAAATCGTCAAAGAAATCGCCACATCGCTTTCCGTATTCCAAGCGGTGAATCAAGATGTGAAGGAAGGCCTCGATATTACGGATCAAACGGCCGAAAGCTTCAAAAAAATCTCAGAAATGACGACTCAGATTTCAGGCGCCTTGCAGCAGATGAACGGAACGCTTGAGCAGCTTGCAGCCGGGTCGCAAAATGTGACAAACGCAGTGGAGGACATTACCTCAGTCGCCAAAGAAGGGTCCGCCGGCATTCAAGACATCGCCGCCTCAGCTGAAGAGCAGCTGGCCTCCATGGAAGAAATCAGTTCATCCGCCGAAACGCTTGCGCATATGGCTGAAGAACTGCAGCAGGTCACACGGAAATTTACGATTCAGTCTGAAGACGAAGAACAGCTGTAACGAGCTGTTTCTTTTCCTCATCTGAAAAAAGCGATACACTAATATAAAAGAAGGGAGTGGCAGTGATGAGATTAGAAGGCAAAAAAGTCATAGCGCTTGTCAGTGACGATTTTGAAGACTTAGAGCTTTGGTATCCCGTCTACCGGCTGAGAGAGGAAGGCGCGATCGTTCATTTAATAGGAGAAGAAGCGGGCCGTTCATACAAAGGAAAATACGGCGTGCCCGCGACGGCGGATTACGATTTTAAGAGCCTGATTATTCAGGAGTATGATGCCGTGCTCGTGCCTGGCGGCTGGGCTCCTGACAAACTGCGAAGATATCCCGAAGTTTTGGACATCATCCGTACGATGAACGAGCAGAAAAAGCCGATCGGCCAGATCTGCCATGCGGGCTGGGTGCTTATACCTGCCGGAATTCTTGCAGGAAAAAAAGTAACGAGCACGCCCGGCATCAAAGACGACATGACAAATGCAGGGGCACAGTGGCTGGATGAAGCTGTCGTAACTGACGGCCACATTGTATCAAGCCGCCGCCCGCCCGACCTTCCGCAGTATGCAAAAGCGTTTGCTGACCTGTTAGCGTCCAAATAAAAAACATCCGCCCGAATCCGGGCGGATGTTTTTAGTTTTGATCGGCGGGAAAGACGATTCCGATTTGTTTTCTCGCTTCTTCCATAATGCTCGCCGTAATGAAAGAACGTTCAAATGTATTTTCGGAAGACTCCCGCTGTCCGTTTCGAAGAAGATTGATGAATTCAGCCGTTTCGTAGTACATCGAAGGTTTCAGATCAGGGACTGAAATGTCTTCCGTCCGGCCGTCACGATAGCGGATTTCCGCCCGTTCCGGTCCGTGAATGCTGTCCAGAACGATCGTGCCGTCTTCACCCTGAATTTCCGCCGGGGCAAACGAATTTGAGATTTTCGAATGCATCAGCACCGCTTCAAATCCGTCGTATGACAGAATGACCGTGCCTTCGCCGTCAACGCCGGATGCTAGTTTATGACCGGTCGCAATGACGTTTTTCGGTTTGCCGAACAGGACGACGGCCGGATAAATGCAGTACACGCCGATGTCCATTAACGAACCGTTCGATAATTCAGGCTTAAACGCGTTAAGCACCGTACCGTTTTTATATGCATCATATCGTGATGAATATTGGCAGTAGCTTGCCGTGAATCTCCTGACGGGTCCGATTTTATGTAAGTGGTGTTGAAGCATGCTGAAGTTCGGCAGGAACGTCGTTTTCATGGCTTCCATCAAGAGAACGCCGTTCGTTTTGGCTGCGTGAATCATTTCATCCGTTTCCCTTGCGTTAGACGCAAACGGTTTTTCGCACAGTACATGCTTGCCGTGTTCCATAAAAAGGACCGCCTGCTCTTTGTGAAATGCATTCGGGCTGGCGAGATACACCGCGTCATAGGCTTTGCTTTCCGCCATTTCTTTCAGGCTGGTGAAATAATGAGCAGCGCCGTGTTTGCCGGCGAATTCCGCCGCACGTTCCTCAGTTCTGGAATAAACCGCCGTTAATTGAAAATCATCAATAGCAGAAGCCGCTTCCAGAAATCGTTCTGTAATCCAATTCGTTCCGACTGTTGCAAATCGAATCATTGCTATCGCTCCTTCTATGTATTGGCTTACATTATAGCTTTTTTTCTGGGAAACATAAATGGAAAAAAGGCTGCCAGCTAAAGGGGTAGGAAAAATTCCCATAGAGACCGGTTATTATTTTTCATTACAGGAACGATAGTGTACAATTTAAGTAAAATACATATGATGGAGGAACAATAGTGGAAACATTGCAAACATGGGGCGGCAGATTTAAACAGTTTTTCTTAGACAATAAATTTGTCTTGTTTTTGCTTGTATTGCTGCTCATCGGTCTCAATATCCTTGTCTTTATGAAGACATCATTTATTTTCACACCCATTATCGTCCTGCTCAAAACGATTGCGCTCCCCGTCATTTTGACAGGAATTGTTTATTATCTGCTTAATCCGATCGTAGATATATTGGAAAAAATAAGAGTGAAAAGAGTCTATTCCATCCTGCTCCTTTACCTCATTATTATAGGGCTGATTTCGATTACGGTCGTTTCAATTATTCCGTTTTTAAAGGAACAGATCATGAGCCTGATCGACAACCTGCCGAAATATGTGGACATCGTTGAAGATCAGACGAAAAGCCTGATCGGAAGCGATTTTGTAAATCAGGCGCAAAAGACGATGAATATCAACATTTCCGATCTTGCTAATAAAGTATCGGCGCAGGCGGCGACAATTGCAAACAGCACATTTACCGGAGTCGGGAATTTTATCGGCGCGCTGACTGAAGTGATCATTTCAATTGTGACCGTGCCGTTTATTCTGTTCTATTTGCTGAAAGACGGCAAAAAACTGCCGATCTATATCTTAAAGTTTGTGCCCACCCGTCTGAAAGAACAAACGTATACGATGCTTAGTGAAATGAACCACAGATTAAGCTCCTATATCAGAGGACAGGTCATCGTCAGCTTCTGCATCGGGTTTTTATTATTTATCGGCTATCTGATTATCGGACTTGATTATGCTTCCCTGCTTGCGGTCATTGCCGCTTGTACGAGCGTTGTTCCGTATTTAGGGCCGACCATTGCCATCACGCCGGCGATTATTATCGCGTTGGTCACTTCGCCTCTTATGCTGCTGAAACTTGCGATTGTCTGGACCGTTGTCCAGCTCGTGGAAGGTAAATTAATTTCGCCGCAGATCATGGGGAAAAATCTTCACATTCACCCGATTACCATCATCTTTGTTCTTTTAACCGCCGGAAAGCTGTTCGGGGTTGTCGGCATTATTTTAGCCATCCCGGGGTATGCGGTCATCAAAGTGGTCACGACCCATCTGTTTGATTGGTTCAAAATGCGTTCGCATTTATATGAAGAAGAAAAAAATGATGCTGTATCGAAGTCATAAAATCGGAACGGACATGATATTTATTATAAGACAGGCTTTCCTTCAGAGGAGAGCTTCTCTTTTGTAAATGATGAATGAAGGGAAGAATGGGATGACACTATGGGAGATGTTCACAGCAGCCGTTTTGGGAATCGTGGAAGGGCTGACGGAATACGCGCCGGTTTCTTCCACGGGACATATGATCATAGCGGATGACATTTGGCTGAAATCCGGAAGCCTGATGAATCCGGAAGCCGCCAATTCCTTCAAAGTGGTGATTCAGCTCGGTTCGATTCTGGCGGTGGCCATTGTGTTTAAGGATCGGATATTACATTTACTCGGCCTCAAAAAAAACGTCACGCGCGATCAGCAGAAGGGATACAGGCTGACCATCGCGCAAATCGCCGTCGGTCTTGTTCCGGCAGCGGTGCTCGGCTTTTTATTTGAGGATTTCATTGACCGCTATTTATTCTCCGTCAGAACGGTCGCTTACGGATTAATTGCCGGAGCCGTGCTTATGCTTATAGCGGACTGGATCAATAAAAGGAAAGAAACGATCGATACGGTGGACAGAATCACCTACAAACAGGCTTTCTGTGTCGGATTATTCCAGTGTCTCGCCTTATGGCCCGGATTTTCCCGCTCAGGCTCAACGATTGCCGGAGGTGTCATTGTCGGCTTGAATCACCGGGCAGCCGCAGACTTCACATTTATTATGGCCATTCCGATTATGGCGGGCGCAAGCCTTCTGAAGCTGGTGAAATACTGGGGCAGTCTTTCTTATGACATGATTCCGTTTTTTCTTGTCGGCTTTATCTGCGCCTTTGTCGTCGCCCTCTTAGTCGTCAAATTTTTTCTTCGGCTCATTAACCGGATTAAGCTTGTCCCGTTCGCCATTTACCGTGTCATCCTCGGCATCATTTTAATCATGCTCGTGCGATAAACGAAGAGGCCCCCGGAGGGTCTTCTTTTTATGTTCGAAAAACGTCTCAGGAAAATATGAGCAAACTGAATTTTCTGCTTGAAATTCATAGAAGAGTCGTCTATAATAAAACATGACGTTACAGCACGGGGCCATAGCTCAGCTGGGAGAGCGCTACGCTGGCAGCGTAGAGGTCAGGGGTTCGAGCCCCCTTGGCTCCATACCCGAATGAAACCGCGGTATATCAACGTTGACTAAACGATGACTTACCCGGTGACTAAAACAGCGTAGCGCTTCCGATTCGGACAGCGTGGCGCACCGTTTTTTCAATCGTCTTCCATACGAAATGGGAGGCGATTTTTTATGCATTCAGAAAATCGAAAAGGTAAGCGTGTGAAGGCCGGAAGGGCCTCGGTAAAGACAACGCGAAAAGGTACGTACGATCTCGAATACATATTCGATAGACTATGCGATGCCAAACGCGCTGAGAATGTCGTTCAGGAAACGATCGATAAGTACATGCGGGCGTGTCGGTATCTAACGAAGTACGCGGAGGAGATCGGAGTGTCCGCAGACATACGTCATATTGACGTTGACTTTGCGCGCGGCTTTGTATCGTGGCTGATTAACGATAAAATAAAGTTCGACGGCCACAGTTTCAAATTGGACGAACATAAGACGCAAGGGTTATCTCCGCGGTCAGTTAACGATTATATTAAGACCATACGGACGTTCTTTCGTTTCGCGATTAAAGAGGCATATGCGGACGATAACCCATTCGAAGAGGTTACGTTAATCACGAACCCGGAGAGTCCGATAAATATCCTTTCACCTGACGAAATGCGGGCGATTCTTAATGCGATGGATCAGCGATCTTTCGTCGAATTTAGAGATTACGTTGCGCTGACATGCCTGATCGACTCCATGATGCGTGTAGGCGAAGTGTTGTCAATTAAAGAGTCGAGTATTGATTTCGGCTCCAAAACGTTGATACTCGAAGGGAAAGACGTAAAGAATCGAAGGGGAAGATTTGTACCGTTAGAGGATAAAACACTTCGACTGCTGCGCGAACTTATAAGAGAAAACGAAGAATTCGATAGTGAGTATGTTTTTTTGGCGAACTACGGCGAGAAGATGACAACTAATAACTTCAGGCAGCGTCTGAATAACTACGCGGATAGGGCAGGCATCAAAAAGCGCGTGCATCCTCATTTAATCCGTCATACGGGTGCGACGATGTTTTTAGAAGATGGTGGAGACATTCGGCACTTGCAGGTGATACTCGGACATAACGATCTCCGTATGGTACAGCGTTATACCCATCTATCCAAAAAAGCGTTGGCTAAAGAGCATAGTAAGCATTCGCCGTTACTTCAGATACAAGAAAATAAAAATAAGAAACGAAAAACTCGGAGACGATGACTCGGCCATACGGCCGGGTTATTTTTTTTGTCCGTTTTTGCGCGGTATTAATTTGGCGTGCATATTATCGGTTGTAAAAAGTTTTACTTCTGATGTCGCAAAATTGACGGTAGCCTACCCGTTATAGAAGTGAGAGGTGATAACGAATGACCGACGAACATCAGCGGCTCGTATCCGTCGAATCTCAATCGGAATACAACGTCACGTCCGGCAAGGCCGAAACGCGCATCTTCGTTAAGATGTACGTTGACGCCGTCAAGAAAGGCCTTATCGCGGACATCGGGGCGGAGCGTTGGCAGACTCTTTGCGTACTGTCTTCGTTCATGAACGCTAATGGCGAATGCTACCCGACACAGGATCAGATAGCCGGCGCGCTAAATCTCAGCCGAGCTGCAGCGAACAGGCGGATCAAAGCGCTGTGCGAATATCGATGGCAAGAGCGTCCGTTAGTCGTAAAGCAGAAGGCGCGGGACCCGAAGACGCAGCGATGGGATAACGCGAGATATACGATTATGCCGATCAGTCAGCTCGCGATATTCGATGGAGATACGGAGGAGCTTACGTAGCCATGTGACGCCGAGCCATACACGGCGGACCCATACACGGCTCGACTTTACACTAACTAGAACCATCTTTTAACTAGAGCCATTAATAACTAGATAAATAATAGCGCTCAATTAAAACCTTTTCGCGCAGATACTTATTAAATAATAATTCTATCGCGGTAAGGAACATCCGCAAGAGTGAGCGAAAGCGAACGATTGCTAGGTCTTATTAGTAAACGGAAGGATGTGCGATATGTTTAATGAACTGGAATTAATGCTTATACTTGACGGCTTAGATAAGCTAGACCCGAAAGAATCCCTTACTATCGAGGGTGAATACAGCGGAACTGTATACGATCTTAAAGAAAAAGTTTGGCGACTAATTAACGAAGGAGGCGACGCCAACAATGGCGATTGAAATCCCGATCTCACCCGATTACAAACTAACGTCCGACTCGCTTAACATTATCGTAAATGAACGCTATTTCACCGACCCAACGAAAGCTCCGAACTGGCCGAAGAAGCTTGCGGAAAATCCGAACGCTGATCCGACGCCGAAGGAAAAGTGGCGCGAAGTAGCGTACCACTCAACGGTCGAACGCGCGGTACTCGACGTAATGAATCGACGGTTGCGCGACTCGGATGCGACATCGCTGGCGGAATTAGCACGATTAATACGGGAGTTTCGCGAGGGAATAGCGGCTTTACTGGCGGTCGAGGGCGATTGGTAGGGTCAGCGATAAAACGGCGGAGAGGTGGCGAAAACGTGGCTGGAAATGACGTTAATTTTCAATCGCTAAAAGAGATCGCAGCTGTGTACGGTGTTAGTCTTCGCGACGAACCTAATCCGAAGGGTTTCATTATCGCATCTAAAGACGGAACCAAGCGCGAACTGACAACGGAAGAGTTCGTAAAATCAATATTTCCGGAATGGGAGGGTAAGCGATGACCGAAGAAGTTAAACGATTACGTTGTGCTGTGGCGGATTTGATTGGCGAGAACGATCGGTTAAAGGCGAAGAATGACCGGCTTGAACTGCGGAATAAGGAACTCCGGCGCTGTGTTCCTGCGCTTAGTACAATCGCGACCGTATCGAGTATTTCTAAGGGAGATATCGTTCTTAGGGAAATCAATAGAATCGCAAAGGAGGCGCTAAAATGAAGGGAACTATCCTGGTGAATGAGTTGAGCGCGGAAAAACAAGCAGAATTTGAAAAACTGACGGATGATTACAGTTATATTCTTCAATTGCTGAACTTATTTATTCAAACTAACAACTTAGATTACGACGAAGCTTGGGATATCGCAAACCAAAGGTACGATGAAGATATGACATACGCGCCAAATGAGTGACGTTGTATCTCAACTATATCGCAAAGGAGGCGCTAAAATGAAACCGACAATCACGAAGGAGCAGGCGGAGGCTATCGAATTTTTACGAAGCCTCGACGCAGTATCAGATGAGTGGTTTTTGTTCGAATATGCCGATGTATATTTCGGTGGGGAACCGGACTCTCCGGAATTTGGTCCGATCGCAGACATGAATATTATGACGCTTGCGGCCGCATTGATCAACGGATACGAAGTCGAAGCGACGCCGGAAGACCGGGTACGCGAGTATTTCGCCGAACTTCAGGAAAAGCAACGGACTGCGCAATCCCGGGGCGTTACGTTCAGTTTGGAATGCGAAAGGGAAGGCGTTATCAATACGCTCAATCTTCTCGGAATCAAAATCGAAGGAGTGAACGCGCGATGAAACGACCGACACCGTACGAATTAAACGAAGCAATATCAGCGCTACAGCTCGGCGTACCTGAACACCTTTATCACCACGTTTGGCGCCTTATCTACGAAATCGAAGCCTTACATGAGGAGGTCGGAAGATGACAACGTATGAAACGAAGCCGGTCGCCAAGTGGAATACGCGCGATTTCCAAGCGTATCTCAAAGCGGAGCACGAGCGGCTCTACGGCGTTCCTTATGTTCCGATGCCTACTCGTGAGCCGTGGAAGGCTGAAGCGGGCATGCTCGGACGTTGGGTCGGTACGAAACGAAAGCCGGGCGCATACGGGCCGGAGATAACGAAGCGATTCATCGATATGTGCTTCGCGGATTATAAGCCGTCCATAGAATGGCCGGGCGTCAGTTTCGGATGGATGCAGACGTATATGGGGCCGAACTTGCAGCGGGCGTCTAGCGCAGTCCAAGCTGAACAGAAACGGGCCGATCGCAGTGAAGGCGTGGATGATGCGTGGTTTTGACGGAAAATAACGAGGAGGGATTGCGGTGGATATGAGAGTCGTAATTAACGCGATAAACGATTCATATTATGACGAGGATCAGAAAACGATAGCGTTCGAAGTTGAAGACGATGTGATCCGAATTGGCGAAGGTTACGATCAGGTTTCTGTGCGGAAAGAGGACTTCGCAAAAGTAGCGGCTATTTTATGCGAGTAAATTACGAGGAGGCTGACGAAGTGAAAATCGATTTGAACGCAATGGGATACGACGAGTTAATCGCTCACGGCGAAGACGTTATGCGGGCGATCAGAATGCGGGCTTATGGCGAAGGCTATCGGCAAGGGAAGTTCGACGCGGAGATGGATACTACGTACGGTCAGGCTCCGGTTGTAAGCGCCCAAGCCCGCCGGGATGAAATCGTTGAGCAGGCGAAGGCGGACGCTGAGGAATTGGTCATGGACAACACGTCAGAATGGTGCGGGATTGATTTCATTGTTAATCGTAATAAACGTACCGTTGTTGCGTTAATTAAAGGCGAGTACACCAGTGAGGTCTTTGCGAGAGGAATCGCTAAAGCCGCCCCTGACGACTGCTTCAACGTTCATATCGGTAAAGCAGTCGCGCTAAGACGTGCGCTAGGCTTGGCGGTGCCTGACGAATACTTGAACGCTCCGCAGCCGACTGAGGTTCGTGTGGGCGACGTTGTTTACTACAGTCGTAAATACCCGCGTTTAACTGTATCTGAAGAGGTGGACCATCGGACAGCCTTCGTACCCATTCAATCAGTAAGACCGTTTTTAGGGAACGGCATAACAACTATCATCGACGACTCACGCGAAGAGGTGATCGGTGAATGACCAAGGCAAAAGCAAGTGTCGGAGATTTGATTAAATTGACTATTTACGGAGGCGAAAATTATCCGGAAGGAAGTGTTCTCCGCGTTCATAAAATTATCGATATGTCTCGGATTAGAGAAAAAATCGAGAACGGCGAGTATGATCGTGAATATGTAGAAATCAACTTTCCGGAAGGAACAGTTGAAGATAAAACTACAGCTTTTCCAACTTGGGTTCGCATGGGCGTAAATGTTAACGATGAGTGCTTCGGAACGATGTTTTTCCTTGAGAACGAAGATTACGAGGTCTTAACCGAAGAGGAGAAAGATGCGTATTTAGAAAACGAGAAAAAACAAAAGGATGAGTGCGAATGACTTTAAAATATACGATGAGTGAGGCGGAGATCGTCGAAGCTATGGTCCAGTGGCTTAAGCAGCGAGGATACGCGGCGACCAAAGGAAGGTTTGTGATCAATCAATGGAATCGGGAAGTAAAAGCGTAGTTTACTCTCCGTAAAAATTAACGAAAGGAGGTCCGCGAATATGACTAACGAAAACAATTGCGTACTTGCTAACGGATGCATGGGGGCAGGTACGGCGGCTTGTACGAAACACTGTACGGCTTTCATTCAGATGCACGGCGTAAGCGGAAACGGAGGGCGGTCGGCGGCGGCAGGGCTTCCGCGTGAGTACCAGCTCGTGACGCTACAGAATTCGCCAGCGCGCGGTGACCAACCGGAGGCTTATAAAGCGGCTTATGCTTACGCGTCTACATTTAATCGTCAATTCGATCAGCAATCCGGTTCGGTAGCGGCAGCGGATCGCATCAAGTCGCTATACCTCGTAAGCGAATCGCCCGGCACCGGCAAGACGACGACGGCCGCCGCACTTCTTAACGAATGGTTGCGCGTCCACTATAGCGGATCATTGCGGCGCGGCCTCGAACCGTTACAGCGGCCAGCGTACTTCCTCGACGTAAATGCGTGGCAGAACGACTATAACGAATTCAACCGTCCACGTGTTCCGGATTCCGTTGCAGAGCCGGCGGCCGCCCGGTATTATCGTGCGCTTGAGGCCGCAAAGAAGGCGCCATTTGCCGTGCTGGACGATATAGGGGTTCGCGATGCAACGGACGGCTTCCGCGGCGATTTGCATACCGTTATTAACGCAAGAGTAACGAATCAGCTACCGACGATCTACACGAGCAACATTGCGCTCGATCAGCTTTGGCAAGTATTCGGTGAGCGACGTCTGGCCGATCGGGTAGGCGACCTATGCCGCGAGATTGAATTCGTAGGCGAATCGAAAAGGGGGATGCGTAGATGAAAACGGAATTCACCTTCGGAGATATCGTCTCGGTTGCCGGGTACGAAAATCGGATATTCTACGTCGAGGCTTGGCGCGAAGTAAAGGAAACCGATGAGTGGGGCGTAAGTGAATACGTCGAGTTCGAGCTGACCGACGCCATAAACGGTGAACTCCTCGACGCGTTCGAAACGGATCTGCGGCTGGTCTGCCGGAAACAGTTCGCGGAAGATTACCTTTTAGAGTACGACGAGACGAATTACCCGGAGCCGTCGGGCGCGGCGTTTCACTTTACGGATGATTATTCTTTCGGAATAGGTTACGCGAAAAAGGAGGCGGTGGGGATGACGAAAGGGCCGAAGGAAACGCCGAAGACGGCGCGGGTATTAAGTGCGCAGGAAGTTGCGAAACGCAAACGGAAGACTGACGAGTTGCTGGACGAATACAACGATAACATGCGCCTATACGAGACGTTTGGGGATGCGGAGTATAAAGCGAAGGCTGACGGTGTAATGGCGAAATTGAGACGGGAGGCGGGCGAATGAATGCGAAGGAAGCTTCCGAGAAAGCGTCTGATGCGCGGGAGATAATCAACCGAGATACTCGGACCGCGATTTATAAAACAATAAATCGTTTATCCGCAATAGGGCGTTACCAATGTTATGAAAACACCTCGCATCTTTATAAAGATGAAGTAAAGACCCTCATAAAAGAATTGCGGGCTTTAGGCTATAAAGTACGCCGAGACTCTTTTAACACAATTTATATTCGATGGGAAAGGGCGGAGCGCGCATGAACTACGGAACTTTACTAATATCGAAAGCTATCGAAGCAAACGATCCGAACGCCCTTCTGCGTTTCAATGTTTCCGAAGCCGACTTCCAAACGCAGGGCGAACGCAAGGCCTTCCGGTACGTTATGGATTACGCGGAGAAATACCGAGGCCAAGCGCCGACGGCTGAAATGCTTGCGAATGAGGTGCCGGACTTCCAGCCGGATTTTAACATCGAAGCCAGCTACGATTACCTTGCGAAAAATCTCAAGGATCGGGCGGCCGAGCGCGAATTTATCGAGCTGATGAACGGCCGTATTGATCCGGAAACCGATCGCCAAGTTCAGGAGCCGCAGCTCGAAAAACGATTTATTGAAGCGCAAAAAAGCGGAGATATGGGAAAATTCTTCGAGTGGTTGACGGGGCAGGCCGAAAGTCTTAAAATGAGAACAAACGTTCGAAATTCGGTCGGGACGGATATCAAACGGGACATCGACAAGTTTAAAGCGGAATATGAAAACCGTAAGGCCGGCGAGTCCTTTCGGATCTGGCGCAGCAAATTCGACTTTGTTAATAAGGCGATGGGTGGCTACGTCTCGTCGAACGTGTACGTGATCTACGGAAAGTCGGGCCGGGGTAAATCGGCCGTATCGTTAGAGGAGGTCACTAACTGTGCGATGCAGGGGGCGAACGTTCTGATTTGGTCGATGGAAATGGGCTGGTACGAAGTGTTGGTGCGTCTGTACGTATCGATTTCCGGAACCATGGGCGTTACGACTGCGACTCTGGACGGCGTCGATATGGAAGCCGGATTCAATTCTCGCGATGTACGTCAGGGAAAACTATCCGACGAGTTCGAGGCGGGTTTTATGGAATTCCTTGATCGTCTTAACGAAATCATTCCGGGAAACATTACGGTGCGAGCTGTCGACGATGAAGACTTCGGCTCAAGAACCCTACGCGACCTAAAATCGGACATTATTGAAACGAAGGCCGACGTCGTGCTTGTAGATCCGTTTTATTACCTCGACTACGAAGCCAATACGTCAAAGACGGCGGGCGGGGATGCGGCTAATACTTCGCAAAAACTGCGCCGTCTGGCCGGGCATACGAAAACGACGATCTTTGCGCTCACACAGGCAGATGAGGATGACGAGAAAGAAACGGAAGACGGAGCGCGCGAGCTTAAGCTGCCGCAGCGTAAGGACGTCAAGAAAACGAAAGCCCTGCTCGAAGATGCTGCGTTATTGATCGCAGTTGATACGAACGCGAAAGAAGGCCGCGGCTTGATCGGATTGAACAAAGGGCGCGACGGCGGCGAAGGGGAAGTCGCAGAGATCATCTATTTGCCGCAAATCGGCGTAGTAAAACAGCCGGAAACGGGTGCCGGGGCTGCGGACGTGTTCGAGTTTTAGATCGTTTGGAATTTACCGGATGATATTGTCAACAATTACATCTAAATTTTTGAATATTTTCGACAAATTGCGACTGTAATTCTCGTAACAATGTCGTAATATAATTTACAAGTCTCGAAAGGAAGTGTCTCGAATTGCCGATATTAACTTTGAATGGACGTTTTGTGGACGTCGACATTCGGTATGAGCTCGAACAATTCGACTGGACCCGGCCGACGTGGGGCGATGAACGCCTGCTGGCCGCCAGTCCATTCAGATACGATCGGACTCCGAGCTTTTACGTATATCTCGAAGACACAGCGTCGGCAAAAGCCGGCTATTGGGGCGACTCGGGCGCCTATGACGAAGAATTTGCGCGGGGCGGGTTCGTTAAACTGCTCGCTTTCCTGCGCGGCGAAACCGAAGACGATGCAATCGATTACTTATTGGAAACGTATGCACCGGCGGCTGAAGGTGGACGTATGGCGTTGCGGCTCCCGAAATTAAAGGCCGTCACGAAGCCGGAACCTTTAGCGGAATCGGTCCTCGCTGACACAACGCCGGGGCCTAACGCTTATCTAACGGGCCGGGGCATTGCGGACGCGGCACAAGAAGAGGCCGGCGTATCACTTGCCGGAAATGCAGTCGCGATTCCCTGGCGGCTTCCTAACGGCCGGCTGGCAAACGTTAAGTATAGGGCAACGAAGGGGAAGGCGTTCTGGTACGTAAAAGGCGGCTTGCCTATCCGGTATTTAGTTTACGGAATGGATCTCGTATATGCGCAACGGATTAAAAGCGCAGTGATATGCGAGGCAGAGATCGACGCTATGGCGTGGCGGTCTGCGGGTGTACCGGCGATCGGAACAGGCGGCAGCACATTTAATTTACAGAAGGCGGACATAATTGCGCAGTCACCTATCGAATATTTAACGGTGGTTACAGATAACGACAAAGCTGGCGAAAAGTTACGGCGGGAGATTGAGCGTTATTTGAGCGGAAAGGTGCGGCTTGCGCACGGTTATATTACGGAGGTGAAAGACGCTGATGAACTACTTATAAAGCGCGGTACAGAAGCGTTGCAAGACGTGTATGATCGTGCGGAGGTCGTAAGAAATACTTTACGTTTAGGTTCGGGAATTCCCGTACTTTAGGTCGGCGGAGGTTGTATTAACCCTCCGTGTTGCTGTCGGATACCTCAATCCAATCGTACAGATCTTCGGGCGCGCAGCCGAGCATCATTGCGATATTGTAGGTTCGTTCGATGCTCGGAAGATTCCGAAGGCTGACGTAATCGGACATTTGCGTTTTTGATACTCCGACCATTGCTGCGAGTTGACTGAGACTGATTCCGCGTTTCTTGCATAGTTCGGGTATCCGACATTTGCCGACCTTAAACGTAATAAACACCTCCATTCGTAAAGGTGTCCAGTATATTTTATATTATCGCTTTAACAAAAACTACCGAAAATTATTATTGACATATCGATAATGCAATAATATAATTGAGTTAGTTAAAAGTTGCTGATCGAATTTAAATAGATAATCAAGGAGGTAGGCTCACTTGGAATACATCACAAAAATGGTGCATGATTTTATTGAAGACCACGATGACATAAAAAAGACGGATGTTATGGAGTTTGTTGGAATGAGTGAAAGTGCATATAGGGATTTTTTCAAGAAAGGCAAAATAAGTTTCAAGAAACTTATTAAATTCGCTCAACTGATTTCAAGAGAAACAGGAAAGGGAAGTCATGAAATTTTGTCAGAATGGTGTTTGCATATCACACGGACAGAAACAATAAAAAATGCATTTGAATACTCCGCAATTACTACAAACGCTCCCCTTTTAAAAAGATTATTACTACTTCACCAAAATACTGACGGAGTTCTTAAACAGACGGTGGAAGTGTACCGCATTGTTTATAACTATATGGTAGGAACGTTGAGCGGTTTTGAACTGAAGGATGCAATAGGAAGACTCCACAATATAACAAGTAAACCCCTTTTGATCTTAATGAATATCATTCGACAGTATAACAACTATTTTGAAGGTGACATACAAAAAATAATAAATGAAGTCTCGGAAATCCAGAAGGATATAACAAACCTAGGGCCGCGAGAAACCTTTTATAAAGAATGCTTAACGTTCAGGGTCTGTGAATTATTGGCGCCTATTAGTTTGCAACTTAATGATGTAAAATCTGCTCGGGATTTTGCTGAATCCATTATTAATGCAAATATATCCGCGAAAAAGAAATCTGATGCATATTATGTTATAGGGATGTCGTACTTACCGGATGATAAAAATGTCTGTTTGTATAACCTCCGGAAAAGCTACGAGTTAATGCGTGAAGTGGGCGATTTGCAGTATATCCAAGAGGCAAAATTCAATTTAGATTTCGCTAAAGTCTTTCACGGCGTTGAGCTTGATGAAGATTCTAACTTCAGGCTGAGAGCATATCAGAAAGCGAGAAACGGGAAAATTTCTTTAGCGAAGTTACATACGATATTAGAGAGGGGCGATAAAGACAATTTTATAATATTTTTCGAAAACACAGCGGAAAAGTCAATAGATGTAATGTATAATTGCCTAGAGTCTTTTTTCTGTCAAGAAAACTTCTTTTTTGCAAGGTTAGTAGCGAAAGAGCTTGAGAAAGCAGGAGCTGACTCACGAGCGCTTAGACCATTCCTAAAATTCAAAAAATTAATTAAAGGAGAGGTTTTAATTGAAAAAGATATTATTAGCCACTTTAATCGTAGTGATGGCGGCAGCAGGATTTGCATTTAAATATGATACACAGAATCAAGCTAGCACCGAAGGAGGATATAAGGTAGCCGACATTCGGGTTGGCGCTTAATTCTTTATTAACCCCACAACATTACGTTGTGGGGTTTTTTAATTTTCTAAAGCTTCTACGAAACACGATACTCAGGTCGTATCCGCGCTACTTATTTTTATATAAATAGGGTGTCGTTTTCAGATAATTGCAGAAAATACTTGGTATTATTTACACATAGAGAAAAAACAAACAAAAAAATGCGCGGTTGTGTAAGTAGGTGCATATAGTCGTATGTAAGCAAAAGGGAGGACGTAAAATTGAGAAAAGAACAATTGAATAGCGAAGTATTAAAGTACCAAGAAAGTAGAAGTGAATCTGCTTTTAGGATGGTTTACGATTACTTCATAACAAGAAATGACCGAAAGTTCAAAACAATCGGTAAATCAATTGGTGCAGATTATTATGAGGCAAGAGCGATTTATGAAGATACCTTACTTTCTTGCATTGAGTCGTACAACGGAGAGCATGATTTTGAAAGGTTATTTAATGCAAGTGTTCCGTTACAGAGGCGTTATTTTTTAAGGGGGCGGGTAAACAGAAACAAAAGAGAAATTATACCAAAAGGAGACCATAAGGATGCGGCAACATTCGAGGTCCCCTGCACGATAACCCCGGAAGAACTTTTGACAACAAAAAAAGAAGTTGACCAGCGGCAACTGATCAACTTCCTATTAGGTACTACATCTGACGCAACGACAATACAAATCGCCGAAGCATATCTTTCGAGTGAGAAGCCAACTCCGACGGCAATCGGGAAAAAGTTGGGTCTACATCACTCAACAGTCATACGCAAACTCGAAAAGCTCTCACGCAATTTCGATACCAAACAGTTCGGCGATTACCGAGACTACTTGATCGCGCAATAACTACGCAGCTAGGCCCGAAGGACTTTCGCTACGTCCTCATTGTATTGCATATTGTCAACGAATTCAAGAGAACAATTATGCGAACATGTCCTCGGCCTAGTGCGATTATCCTTAAAATAACGGAGGCTAACGTACTATGCATACATCGAATTTACCCACATTTAACGAATCTCAAACGCTTTTAGCGCTAGATGAGCGCAAACTCACCGATTTCATTTATCATGGCGCATGGTCGCACGATGAAGACCTGGCCGACTATCTACCGGCAACTCCGATTAAGGCGGTACGCGTCGGATGATTACCGCCGGTCAGGTCAAGTTTTCGCACCACGCACGCAAGCGCCTGAAGGAACGTTACAATATTACGAATTTACACGTAGCACGTAATTGGATTGCGCAAAAGCTTCAGCACGCAAAGTATCTCGGAATCACCGTAGATTCTAGCGGCAAGGAAGCGCGTATGTATGGCGGAAAAGGAGTCGTTATACTCTTCGCGCTGAATAGCGATTATGTACTGACCGTTCATCCTCCCGAAAAGAATACGGCCATCCGATTTATCAACGAAGCGTACGACACGATGAAACAAAGCGTAGAGGCTGCGGTTCAGAATAACGAAAATTATGCCGCGGAGCTTCACGAAGAAATAGCGCATCTGACGGCCGAGCTTAAACGAACGCGATCAAAAGCGAAGAAGATGGCGTACCAGGCGCGAATCAATGCGGTTCAGATGCGTATTGACGAATTGCCCGCCGAATCCTTCGAATTAAAACGCAGGCTTACAAAAGCGGCGAAAGGAGTTGCGGCGTATGTCTGATCTTTCGTGGGTGGGACCGATTGCCGCCGTCATCATCGGATTAATACTTTTCGGCATGTGGACGCAAAGTGGCGAAGACGACGCATCATAGGCGCGTCGCGTCCTCGGAGAATGTCGGGGCGGCCGTTAGGTAATCCGTGTCGCGTCGCTACGGCCAAGCGCTGGCGGCGTTTCGGGCGCAGACACCGGCATTTTGCGAGGGCGAAAAGCCTTAATAAAAACGTAGGGGGAAAACGAATGGGCTTAAGAGATACTTTGAAACAACGTGAGGCACAACGTGAAGCAGCGCAATCAGGGGGCGAATTTCCGGAAGGTGTAACGCGATATGTCCGCATGGGTAAGCACGGTGAGGTAAACGCAGAAGGTCGTACATTCGTTATCCTCGCAGATCCGGACGATTGGTTTGCGTATTATGTTCACGAACACAGCACTTACAACGGTCAGAGAAACATTTACCACTTCCGTAAGCACACTTGTCTGCACTCGCCGAAAGCAATCCGACCAGATCACGGTGCGTTTAAAAAGCCAAATCCGGAAGTTTGTCCGTCTTGCTTAGTCGGAGCTCCGCGTAAGCTTTACGCAATGATTCCTGTTTACGATCTCGAATACAAAACATATCGCGTAATTGATACGAAGGATTTCCATATCAACAACCTTGTATCCGACTATGATAAAGCCGAAAAGATGGGCCGCAAATTTAATCCGGATTATTCACTCGTAGGAGAAGCGATCCATATCAAGCAGGTAGACAAAACGTTCTCTATTGAGTCGGGAGACGCGACAGAAGAACAGTTGGCTGAAGCGAAAAAGTTTATCGGAATTGACTACGGATACGAAGAACTCGCTAACTTCCGTGAAGAAGCGGATATCATCGGGCTATTACACGAGGCTGACGACGAAGCGAAGATTGATCGCGCTAAGTTACCGCCAGTTCCGGCGACTAAAGAAGCGGCGGACTCTAACGAACCTACTTCCGAAGAATTACCGTTCTAATCACGCACCAACCAAACGAAAAGGAGGCGCTCACATGGCGCATAAAGCAGAAGATACCGGCAAGTATTCGGAACTGATCGCTCGTGCTGCGCTGCTGGCTAGCGGCTGGCAGGCGGTCAGTACGTCCGAAACGGAAGAGGCATTCGACATTAGCGCAAAAGATCCGTTGAGTGGCGAATGGAAAACGTTTCAGGTGAAGACGATTTATGACCGGAAGAAGCGCGGCAGCCTCATCGTTCAGGCACGGAAAAGCGACCGAACGCCGTATAAGCTCGATGAGGTCGATTACTTTATCGGCGTGCTTATCGGACGCGGTCCGGTGCCTACCGTGTGGATGTTCGAGAATCGCGAGCTCACCGAGTATTGGGGGCCGCAGTCGAAGGATGGCAAACGGTGGGTACGGATGGATTTGAACTTTCGGCGCGAAGACGTAGAGCTTACGAAAATTAACGAATCGGAGGCTGTATGATGGCGAAATATAAACTCTTCAAAGTCGGCCTAGACGGTTGTTACGACATTATTGCGGCAGAAACAGCGGAGCAAGCATTGGCGCATCAACTAAGTTTGATCGAGCCGAATCACTATTCGGTGGGTGAAGTGCCGGAAGTTTCCGAGATTGATACGGACACCGTGGAGAAATTCGAGACGGAAACGGGCAGATTTGAATACATGACATATGCGGAATACTTGGCGGATTTTAAATACGAGGAGCCAGCAATTGTTTGCTGGTTCGAATAAGGAGGACGAACGGATGGCGAAATTAGACGGCGTTAAGACACTCGATATGGTGAACGGTGAAATTACGAAGGTTGCGTATGGCGGTTCGGAATATGTGAAGGCGGAAGGTTTACCGAAGATGGGCGATTTGGTGCTGGCTCAGAAATGCGGTTACGACATTACCTACGGCGCTTTCTACAAAATTACGGAGGACGCCGACCATGAGGAAGACGTTAGATTCTTGGACGACGCAGATGATGGGCGGGTTAGAGATGTCGACGATTACGTACTCTTCCGCAAAGTATCCGCCAGTACCGATCCGTCCCTAGAAGAACGCGTCAGCTCTGCGGAAGACGAAATCGAATCGTTAAAATCCGACGTGGCTGCGTTGAAGGGTGAAGCGGAATATAAGCGAATTGACGCAGATGAGGCGGAGGTGGGCGATTTCGTTAAATTCGATGATCCGCCGGACTACTTAACCGATGAGGAATATTACGAAATTGATCGATTCGATAGTTCTAGAGATCCTTGGATCACTGACGATGATGGAGACGAGTATGACGCTAGTAACCGTGACTTCGTATTCTACCGCAAAGTAAGCGCCGTAACCGCAGAAGCTGAGCGTCTGAAGGTCGGTGATTATGCGAAGGTGGTCCGTGAGGAATGGGGTCATCTGTTCGATACTGATGACGTAATCGAGTTAATTGAGGAGGGGTACACCCCGAATTTTAAAGCGCGACGTCTCTTAGACGGAGAAGTTTGGTGCGTCGCTGCGTCGGAAGTTGTACGCGCCACTGACGAAGAAGTTGCCGAAGCTAAAGACGCAGCAGCACGCGCTAAATTTAAAAGAGGCGATAAGGTGCGGTTGCTTTCAGGCGGCGGAGACTACCCTCTTAGCGGATTTGAGAACGATAAGATTTACGAGGTTTTATATAATAACTTCAATCACCCTAAGGGTAAACGTATTCGAATCGCTGACAGTACCGAGAGGTTCGGCTACGCAACGCCAGATCAGCTCGAAATTTTATCCGAAGAGGAAGCCGCCGAAATCGAGCGCAAGCAAGCCGAAGAAGCGAAGTGGGCGAAGATTGGGCGCAAGGTTGGCGAGTATAAGAAAGGCGATATCGCAAAACTAACAATCAGAAATGGCGATATTTTCTTCGGTGAGATTACCGGACTTAGAGGAGGCAACTACTACGGTTTCAAGCATTTGCACGCTAAATACGGAACTACGTCTGAGAATACGCGAGATTTAACACTCATCACGCCAGTCGAGGCGCGCTTTGACCGATAAGCCGGCCGCCGTCTGCGCCGCATGTAACGCTAACCTTTACGAAGGGCGATCCGCAATTTACGATTCGCTCTTCGAGGTATATGCGTGCGGGCCGTCTTGCTGGTTGGGGTGGTATGCGGATAATGAAGCGGAGTATAAACGGAAATGGACGGAGGCGATCGATTTATGAAGAGATTACCGAGAGCAATCGCATTTCTATTCGGAATTATAGCCGCATTTGTTGCGGGCGTATTCGCGCTTTATTCGGCTGTAGCTCCGTTAATTTTATTGGTAGGCGTAATAATTTTCGGATACCTGAACGTAACGAGCGATTAAGCGGACTTTATTACGCGAGGAAGGAGGACGACGGATGGAAGGCTTACGGTTAAATATGAACGCGCTGAAGCCAGCGGCGCCGAAATCGGACGTAGTAGAGGCGACGGCCAAGCGGAAGGTAGAGGCGAAGAAGGCGGAAACGCTTGACGAGGCTTTCGAACGCATCGCTAGGACGTGCAAATTTAACGATAAAGAAAGACGCGAGTTTGATGCGGCATGGCGAGCGCAGAAGACTGGCGATTTAGTCCGTACAAAAAACAACAAACTGACGAAAACGGAAGCGTGTGCGCTCGGTAAACAGCAGCTCGCGAAAGAGAATGAGGTTCTGCGACAGAAGCGTATGGAAGAAACGGTTCGCACAAAGCCGGACAATTATTACGTTATTACGAGGGACGAAGATCTGGCACCAATGATCGAACGGTTGCGTCAAGAAGTAAAAGCGCAGCAACTCGACCCGTGGTTCCGTAAAGTATTCGATCTCTTTAACGACACGCACATTAGACGAAAGCTAGCGGAACGAGGCATTGAAATTCCACTCGCGATGTCATTTACCGAATGGGATACGGAGACATCCGGAACTGATACGTTTATCGATATGTCGGGCGGCTATTCGTTCTGGTTGCCTTGCTTAAACGAAGGCTACTACGTTGCATACGGTCATTTGACGGAAGACGAACAATGTACGCGATCGGCTGCGTTAGATATATGCCGGGCTTTCATTGTAGATGCGCGACATATCAAAGCGTTCCATAATACGCCCTTCGACTACGCGATGTTTCTGAACGACGGGCTTGAGCCGAAGGGTTTCCGATATGACTCGCTAGATGCGGCGCGATTAATGAATGAACATGAGCAATCGATTGGTTTGAAGGAGCTCGTCACGAAATACAAACAATACATCGGCGCAGATCATCTGGACGATTTCACATTCGAGGATCTATTCGGAAAGGGTTCACCGATGGTCTACTCGCCTGAAGTAGTCGGCATATACGCGATCAAGGATACCGAAAAAGGATGGCTTCTAACGCGTTGGCAAATCGATATGATGCTGAAGATTGACGACCTCTATTATCCGTACTTCGAAATCCGTCAGTATCTCTACGAAGTAAATACGACGATTGAGCGTACTGGTTTCGTGATTGACGACGAGGAACTTATGCGATTGAAGGCCGATTATGAGCCTCAATTACAGCAAGCAATCGATGATATACATGAAGCGTATCAGATCGATGACGATTTCCTTTATAAGATGTCGATGCACCTTAAGGGCGATAAAATTCGGTCTTGGCAGGAGAACCGTAAGAAGCAAATCGCTAAACAAGCGGAGATGCTTGCGAAATGTGAAGCGGAGTTTAAAAAGGCGAATCCAGCAACGAAAAAATACGCACAGCTTAAAGAGCGCATCCATAAATACAAGACGCAACCACTGGCGCCAGCTATTCCTCAGAACGCGCCTGATTATATTCACGAATTCAACCTCGATTCTGATCAGCACGTTCAGTACCTGATATACGATGTGCTTGGAATCGAAGACAAAACGAAGATCATCGATAAGAAGAAAGAGCGCGCGGTTAGTAAGGACGTACTTGCGCTCTACTTTAAAGATGAGCCGCGTCTTAAACCGATGGCAACATTCTCCGAACTGACAACGCTACTAGGGACGTTCATTAATAGGATTCCTTACGTTAAAGATGCGGATGGGCGCCTTCACACGCAGCTACAGACCGTATCGACAGGGCGTTATAGTTCGAAAAGCTATACAGGCAAAGATAACGAACTCTATAGCGAAAATATTTCCGATGAAGACTTTCTCGAACATATGAAACGCTTAGTCGACGCGCCAAAGAAAACGGAGAAGGGGAGGAACATCCAAAACATCCCGTCACGTACTGAGCGAGGTCAACGCGTGAGGATGGCGTTTAGGCCGCCGGAAGGATATACGTTCATTGGATCGGATTTATCATCGATAGAACCGAGGATTCAGGCACACCGGATGGCGACGGAGTTCGGAGACGAGATATTCGCGGATATGTACCGACAAGGGCTTGATCCATACGTTGAGTTTGCCGCAATTCTTTTCAATGTTCCGCAAGAGATATGTACGGAGGCTTATTATAAATCCGTAAAAGGGACGCCAGACGCAGTTCCAGCGTACCGAAAAGCGATGAAGCAGATGTTCCTCGCGATTGGTTACGGTCAGGCTTTCGATATGTTCTATAAAGGCGTTATTCCTTTCGGTATTAGCGAAGAACAAGCGAAAGTCGCCTACGGAAAGTTTGACGAAATCTTACCGGGCTTTAAGGGAATGGTCGAGGCTACATTCGCACATTTACGAAAGCATGGTTGGACTGCGACGATCTTCAAACAAAAACGTCGTTTTCCGGGATATGTCGAGAAGTACAAACGGCTCTGCCAGCTTATGCGTAAGTGCGGCATAGCGGACAAAAACGATCCGGACCTCGGCAAGAAAACGAATAAATTACGTTGGGAAGAACGGTCTGAATTCTGGGATCTGATGCGATTTACTGGCGGATGCGAGCGCGCTGCCTTTAACCATACGATTCAAGGATCGGGCGCAAATATTCTACAGATGTGCATGATCCGCGTTTATTACGAATGTGTATTAGGTCGCCGATGGGAATTCCCTCTGACGCTGCATGACGAATTGAAATGCGCTATTCCTAACGAACAATTGACGCGAGAAGCAACGGATTTATTTGACGACATTATGACGAATACGTTCAAGCTAGTTCTTCCATTAGATTGCGATACGGTAATCGAGCCGTGCTGGATGGAAGAATACGGTCCGGACGAATGGTTTAAAAACAAGGAGGCGGTTTGATGGGCGAAATGAAAAAGTATACGGATATCGTGCGGCTTGGTCATCGTACTACTGAGGGCGTTCTAACTGAGAATGATTACGTAGTTGTTTACGAAAAACTGGATGGAGCAAACGCATCGTTCACGCTCAATCATGACACATATGAACTAGAAGTTTTTTCGCGTAATAGGAAGCTAGACAACGAGAACAAATTACGTGGGTTCTATGAATATACGCAGAAAATCGACCCGGAGGACCTCAACAGCGAATACATCTACTTCGGAGAATGGCTCGTTAAGCACAAGGTTGATTACGGTGTTAATAAGAATGAATTTTACCTCTTCGATATTTACGACAAGAAAGAGGGCGTTTATCTCTCACACGCGGCCGTTGTTTCGGAGGCTTTCCGACTTGGCCTTACTTTGGCCCCTATTCTTTACGCAGGAAAATATCGCGGCTTCGATCATTTGCAAAACTTTGTTGGGCGTAGTGCACTAGCAAATGAATCGGCCGGGGGCGAGGGAGTTGTCGTAAAGAACGTAAGCTATCGCGATAATTTCGGCAAGCAACTTTTCGTAAAAGTCGTCAGTGATTCGTTCAGAGAGATGCAGCTGCAGAAAGCTCCGCGCGATCCTGCGAAATTAAACGCCGAGCAAACCTTCGTAAGAACGTTCGCAACGAAAGGACGCGTCGATAAACTCCTACGAAAGATGGTTGACGAAGGGGTCATCGAAGAGAAATTCGATCTATCGGACATGGGAGTAATCCTCTCGCATTTAGGCGGCCGAGTATACGACGACCTTATTAAAGAAGAATCCGACAGTTTGTCGCAGGATTTCGAAGAAAAAGCTGTACGTAAGGCAATTGGAAAATACGTTCCGGTGCTTGTGCGGGAGATTATCGAAGAAGAAACAAAACGGGAGGCGGTTTAATATGGCGAAAACTTACGTTGTACTCGACTTAGAAACGACAGGACTCGATTATCAGTCCGAACAAATTACGGAAATCGGTGCAATTAAGATTGACGAAAGCTTTAACGAAATTGATCGCTTCCATACGATGGTTGCGTTGGAAGAGGGGCGAGAGCTGCCGGAATTCATTACGAAACTGACCGGCATCACAGCGGCCGATCTCGAAGGCGCGCCGACTGAAGCCGAAGCGCTCGAAAAGCTGAACGAATTTATTGGTGACTCGATTGTAGTTGCGCAAAACGCTCCGTTCGATCTGTCGTTTATCAGTCGAGGAGGGATCGAGCCCGAACGGTTCTATTGTACGCGAGCTATGGCGCGTTTTGTTGAGCCGGAATTGTCTGCGAGCCTTAAGGACGTGGTTAACCGCCACGATATCTCGCTTGAAGGACATCATCGGGCGCTTAACGACGTAGAAGCGACGATTAAAGTTTTCCGGATCTATCTACCGCATGTAAGAGAGGAGTATAACGAGTTCGAAAACATCGTTCAAGACTCCGCAGATCGTCCACTGAAGTTTAAGCCTAAGAACGCAATTGTCCGCAAAGTTCACATGGTTGCGTTGGATCATACGGACTTAATTCGTTTGGTTCGAGCGTTTCCGGAGGATCACGATATGTTTGCCAAGCTGGGTAGTATTATCGGCCGTACGATGAATAAGGGAGGCGGTTTAGTTGGTTAAATTGACGATTGAACAACTGGAAGATATGGCGTTTGAGGGCGGAATTGATATCGACGATGTGACCTATACAGTCGTAGAGGAAAGCGAGTGGGAGCACGGGCACAAGCACCAAAGAAAAACCGTTATTTTCACCGACGGAAATAAACATTATCGCGGAGAAATTGGCAGATCCGGATCTGAATGGACTGACTGGACGTATGACAGCGCAATTTACGGAGCCGACGATCCGGCCGAAATTACCGAGGTAGAAAAACGAGAAGTCGTAGTAACGAAGTGGGTGGCAGTTTGACGAACGCAAACGCACGATCAGCCGCAAATTCACTGCGCGCCCATTTAGCGCCGCAACAAACCGAGGAACAAGAATTCGCTCAGTTTATCGCGCAAGAGTTTAACGATATGCTATACGAATTCCATAAACATCCACAGCCTTATGACGAGTTAATGGACGCTGAATTACACGAGCAATATGCGCGGATTTTACGCGAGCAGGCAGAGCCGGGTTATTTCAGTTGGAAGAAGGCACCGGACGGAACGCCGCGGCCTGCATTTTCGCCGAGCGGAGCGAGTAAATCGGAGCGTGAATTATACGAGAAAGCGCGTAAGGCAATGCGTGATCCACAAGCACCTACGCCAAACCAACGAAACTGGACGGCACTCGGCTCGCAGGTCGGCGATTATATTCAGCGTGAGGTATTACTTGCCGAACGTCATTATAAAAGGTTGACGGGTTTAAAGCCGAAGTTTCGTTTTGAACGGACAGCCCGAGGTGAGCCGAAGTTCGAGCATTTCGTTAAGGTAATGCACGAAGTTGAACACAACGGAGAAAAGTTTGCTCTAAACGGGTTACCAGACGGAATCTTAATCTACACCGCAGATGATGGCCGAGAGTATCGCGTAGGACTCGAGGTAAAGTCGTTTCAAAAAAGCTACTCGGAGTTTAAGAGGAAGGATAAACCGAAGTCGAGCCACGTAGATCAGACGATTTGTTACTCGGAAATGTACGACCTAGATTACTACATCGTCCTTTACCATCTGACGTACGGCGTAAAGTGGGACCAAGACCTTAACCGCAATAAAACGTTTGGAATCTTTATTACGCAAGAGGATCGTGAGAAGACGTTTGATAAGTTCGCCAACGTAGCTAAGGCGGTCAGACTTTCGCAAGTGCCTTCGTTGGATCTGTTCGAGTGGGATTATTACGAATACAAACGCTCGACTGCGCTAGCTTTGACTGATGAGGAACTTGCCGATTTATATTCGTTGAAGAGTCGGATGCTTAGATCGCGATTACCAGACTGGAAAAAACAGCGATTAGTAGATGCGCTAGAGTTTATCGAAAAAGTACGCAAAGGGGAGGCGGTTTGATGACCTTCTTAGCTTATCGCCAAATTATCTTGGACTACGAAATGCATGTCATCTATCGAACTAGGAGCGGGCTAATTGACAACGAAAAATCAACACGCCTTCTCGATAAATTAGACGAATGGAATAAAACCGGGTGTGAGGTTCTTTCGTATGACTAGCGCCAAGCCTATCCGCATTCTCGCGTTAGATATATCGACTAATCCCGGCTTTGCGGTCATCGAAGTCAAACGGCTGAAGTCAGGTCCGCGCGTGAATCTCGTACACGTAACGTCTGTCAGCACGACGAGCCAGTCGCCGGACAGCCACCGGTATTCCTATATCGAGGCAGCGGCAACGATGGTCCTGCACGAACACGGACCGTTCGACGTTGTTGTCCGGGAGCATTACACGAAAGGGCGCAATAGGCGATCGACCCAAACGGTGTTTGGTGCGTGGGCTGTCATCGACTTAGCGCTTGGTAAATACGGCTATAAGGCGGATGTGGAGATCACGCCGACAACGGTTAAAAAGGACGTAACCGGAAAAGGCAGCGCATCAAAAGACGAAGTAGAGGCGGGAGTAAGGCGGATGATTTCGCTCCCAGCCGACTTTACGTTTCGGACAGATGACGAATCGGATGCGGTGGCGATTGGGCTTTCGTATCTTGTGCGCGAGAAGATTATAAAACCTGGGGAGGCGGAATGATGGAGCGTTTAATTAAATGGGGAACGATCGCAGTGATTGCGCTGGCTGTGTTTGTTTTCGTGGTAGGGGCGCCGGCATATACGATTGCGTCTTACCATAACGAAAACACTTACGTAATAAAGGTAACGGATAAAGAAACGAAAACGTCTGACGATTCCTCGAAGTATCTGATTTTCGGAGATGACGAGAAAGGTAACGCGAAAGTGTTCGAAAATACCGACGCTTTGTTCGCGCGGAAGTTTAATTCCAGCGATCTGTACGCGGAGATCGAAATCGGTAAGACGTACGAATTCAAGACGATCGGCTTCCGTATTCCATTCATGTCGAACTACGAAAACATAATGACGGTGAAGGAGAAGTGATGCGAATGTTTAAGCGGAGATTAATCGAAACGCTTTCGTGGATACTCACAATCGCAACGTTCTTTCTGTTGGTTAGATTTCTGATATGGGCGATAGAATCTCCCGTAGCAAGGGCGATCTTTACGATTGCGGCTGTATTCGGACTGCTTCTCGTCGGGCTTTACGGAATCGTCCGTTTTATCTTATGGCTGATCGTCGAACCATATCGCGCACATAAACGCGAGAAGGAGGGGGCGGCCGAATGATGGGCTCAGCGACGGACGCGCAACTACAGCAGATGTTACGAATTCATCGCAAAGGACTTGCCGAAGATGATTACGCAATTAGTCGGCACGAACGGCAGCTTATCGAACTGCGGATCGAAAGAGATCGTCGGCTTGCGAATATAGTGGCGCTGGAAGAAGAAATCGAGAGACGGAAGGGGTAGATCGGATGCTAATCGCTTACTACTCGCTGACCGGCAATGTCCGCCGATTCGTCGCGAAGACCGGTCTGGCTGCCGTTGAAATTAAGCCGGGACTGATGATCGCCGAGCCGTTCGTATGCGTGACCGGTACGTACGGATTCGGTCAGGTCGCCGGCACGGTTTCGGACTTCCTTGCGGATAACAGCGACTATCTTGCGGCCGTGGCTGCGTCGGGTAATCGTATATGGGCGGATAATTACGCAAAGGCTGCGGATTTGATTAGTAAGGAATTCAGAGTCCCTATTCTGTGTAAGTTCGAATTAGCTGGAACGGACTCAGACGTACAGTTTTTTAAACAGGAGGTGAGGTCGTGTATAAGATCGGAGACAGTTTCGAGACAAGACATGGAACGCCCTATAGAATAGTAGGCTTTGGTCAGGATAAGAGGAATAAAACAGTTTACGTTATAGAGTTTCCTTGCGGAATTAGAAGGAGCGCGTACTCCCATAATATAAAGAATGGGAAGGTTAAGTATCCTTACGACAAAAATGTAGCTGGTGTTGGGTTTTTAGGATTAGCAAGTTACAAAGGGAACGAAAAGATCTACCATGTTTGGAGAGGAATCCTCCGAAGATGTTACGACCCTAGAAGAAAGGACTATCTTCGTTATGGAGGTGCGGGAGTCACAGTATGTAAAGAGTGGTTTTCCTTTGAGAAGTTTTTGAAAGATGTACCTAACTTACCTGGGTGGGACTTCGATAAATTTAAACGTGGTGAAATTCAACTTGATAAGGATCTCCTATCTGTTGAGGGGAAGATCTATTCTAAAGAAACTTGTTGCTTTTTATCGCCAAGAATGAACAACGTATTAAAATACAGAGGAGGCGCCGCATGACGAATAAACACGCAAGCTATATCGAACTTAATAACGAAATTATGATACAGAAGGACGGCCGGTTCCAATTCGAAAAGGATATCGAAGCCGTCCGCGCTTATTTTATTGACTACGTAAATCAAAACACCGTATTTTTCCACGACCTTCGCGAAAAGCTCGACTATCTGCGCGAGAACGATTACTACGAAACCGAATTCCTCGACGCCTATACGTTCGATGAAATCAAGGCGGTCTATCAGGCGGCCTATGCGCACAAGTTCCGATTCCCTTCGTTCATGAGCGCGTTCAAATTCTATAACGACTATGCGATGAAGACGAACGACGGCAAAAAGATCCTTGAACGATACGAAGACCGCGTTTCTGTTGTCGCGTTATTCTTCGCGGGAGGAGACGCAGCCAAGGCGATCGAGTACGTAGATTTGATGATGCGGCAAGAATACCAACCGTCAACGCCGACGTTCTTGAATGCGGGCCGGAAGCGTCGGGGCGAGCTCGTTTCCTGCTTCCTGCTCGAAGTGGGCGACTCGTTAAATGACATCGAAAGGGCCGTCGGGATCTCGATGCAGCTATCGAAAGTAGGCGGAGGCGTGTCGTTGAATCTATCGAAGATTCGCGCGAAAGGTGAAGCGATTAAAGGCATCGAGAATGTAACGAAAGGCGTCGTCGGAGTTATGAAGCTCCTCGATAATGCATTCCGATATGCAGATCAGCAAGGTCAAAGACAGGGGTCGGGCGCGGCGTACCTAAACGTATTCCATGCGGACATTAACGATTTCTTGGATACGAAGAAAATCAGCGCAGATGAAGACGTACGCGTTAAAACGTTATCGATCGGCGTGGTCATTCCGGATAAATTCATCGAACTGGCGCGAGAGAATCGGCCGGCTTACGTTTTCTATCCGCACACCGTTTACAAAGCGTATGGCCAACACTTAGACGAAATGGATATCGGAGAGATGTACGATCAGCTCGTCGATAATCCGGCTGTCCGTAAAGATAAGATCGACGCGCGGAAGTTGCTCGAAAAGCTCGCCGTGCTGCGTTCCGAATCGGGCTATCCGTATATCATGTTCGAAGGCAACGTAAACGCGGAGCATGCGAACAGCCACATATCGAAGGTGAAGTTTTCGAATTTGTGCTCGGAGGTCCTTCAGGCGTCGCAAGTATCGGAATACACCGACTATGGCGAACCGGACGAAATCGGCCTCGATATCTCGTGTAATCTCGGATCACTCAACGTTGCGAACGTTATGGCAAACGGAGACTTCGAATCTATCGTCAAGCTGTCCGTCGATGCTCTCACGCGAGTCTCGGAAACTTCGAATATTAAGAACGCGCCGGCTGTTGCGCGGGCTAACCGGGAGATGCGTTCGATCGGCCTCGGCGCAATGAATCTGCACGGATACTTGGCGCAGAACG
This sequence comes from Bacillus sp. MT(2024), assembly GCF_036362845.1. Lineage (NCBI taxonomy): Bacteria > Bacillati > Bacillota > Bacilli > Caryophanales > Bacillaceae > Bacillus > Bacillus sp. MT(2024). The sequence goes on along the minus strand of NZ_CP143632.1, from coordinate 3,000,546 downwards.
GTATCGCTTATGAATCGGAAGAAGCGCGGGATTTTGCTAACGTATTCTTCGCGTTGGTGAATTATTGGTCGCTTGTGCGTTCGATGGAGCTCGCAAAAGAAACCGGCAGCACGTACGAGGGATTCGAAGGATCGACGTATGCGGACGGTAGCTATTTCGAAAAGTATACAAACCACCTGAAAAAATTCCTACCTAAGACTGCTAAAGTCGCGGCATTATTTGAAGGAGTGTTTATTCCTGATCATACGTATTGGACGGACCTTGCGAATGACGTCGAGGAGTACGGCCTCTATCACTCATACAGATTGTGTATCGCGCCGACCGGATCTATTTCGTATGTGCAGTCGGCTACGGCGTCAGTTATGCCGATTATGGAACGCATAGAGGAGCGTACGTACGGCAATTCGAAGACGTATTATCCAATGCCGGGGCTATCGCCGCAAAACTGGTTCTTCTACAAGGAAGCGTACGACATGGATATGTTTAAGGTCGTCGATATGATCGCAACGATTCAGCAACACGTCGATCAAGGCATCTCGTTTACGTTGTTCTTGAAGGATACGATGACGACACGCGATCTAAACCGGATTGACTTATACGCCCATCATAGAGGCATTAAGACGTTGTATTATGCGCGGACAAAGGATACCGGTCAGGAAGGCTGTTTATCATGCGTGGTTTAAACGAAGAGGAGGGACGATTATGCCATCAGTTGTGTATGCTGCGGACGGTCCATTATACAATGCTGAGGAACTTCTGAAACATATTAAGGCCGCTGATTTACTTGCAATACCATGGGAAATAAAAAAATTAGAGGACGGATATTCTTATTTGATTCTAGGAGTTTCGCGAGATAAGGAGGACGAATAATTGGTGCACCCATTGACGGACGAAGAAATCGCGGAATTACGGCGGTATGAGCGATGGTGCTACGATACTATGAATCACGCTACAATCGCGCCTAGAATACTAACGGCATTGCTAGACGGTTACAAGAAGGAGGACGATTAATTGACGAACGCAAACGCAATCCATACGGCGGCCGACTGGTCGCGCCACGAAGACGACTTCACGCAAATGTTCTACGCGCAGAACGTTAAGCAGTTCTGGCTTCCGGAAGAGATTTCGCTTAATGGCGATCTCCTTTCGTGGAAGGCGCTGAGCCCGGCCGAGCAGACGACGTACATGCGGGGCCTTGCCGGCCTAACGCTATTAGACACGGAGCAGGGAAATACCGGAATGCCTATCATCGCGCAGCACATCGTCGGCCACCAACGGAAAGCCGTCCTTAATTTCATGGCGATGATGGAGAACGCTGTCCACGCGAAGTCCTATTCGAATATATTCATGACGCTAGCGCCTACCGAAACTATTAACGAAGTATTCGAATGGGTTAAGACCAATCCGTATTTGCAGCGGAAGGCGGCGCTGATAACCGGCCTATATCGCGACATAAAAGAAGGCGATGTACTTTCGCTGTATAAGGCGCTTGTGGCTTCGGTTTACCTCGAAAGCTTCCTGTTTTATTCCGGCTTTTATTATCCGTTATATTTCGCGGGCCAAGGCAAGCTAACGAGCAGCGGCGAGATCATTAACCTTATCATTCGCGATGAGGCGATCCACGGCGTATACGTCGGCTTATTGGCGCAGGAGATCTACGGAAAGCAAGAGCCGGACGTCCAGCTAGAGATGCGCGACTTTGCCGTCGAGCTACTGACGGAACTGTACGATAATGAGGTCGCATATACCGAGGATCTATACGATGCGGTCGGCTTAACGCACGATGTAAAGCGATTCCTTCGTTACAACGCGAATAAGGCGCTACAAAACCTCGGCTTCGATCCGTATTTCGAAGAGGAAAGGCCGAATCCTATCGTCATGAACGGCCTGAATACGAAGACGAAATCGCACGACTTCTTCTCGCAAAAAGGAAACGGCTATAAGAAGGCGACGGTCGAGGCGCTAAAGGATTCGGATTTTTATTTCGAGGGATAATTGCGCGGTTTTTCTACTAGGTGCATATTATTTCACGTAGGATGTCGCAAAACGGGCGATTACTTACCCATTATATAAGTGAGGAGGTCATCGCCTATGAAACGATTTATCAGCGCTACGGCAACGATCATCGCCGGACTGCTTTTCGTACTGCCGTACATCCATACGATAGGGTTCCGGTGGTTTTCGATAGTGGCCGTGTTCGCCTTGATCGCGATATTAACGAAGGAGGAAACGAGATGAACGTAAATATAAAACGATTATCACCTGACGCACAGATTCCGGATTATGCGCACGCAACAGACGCCGGCTTCGATTTAGTCGCGGCAAAGGACGTTATTATCGAACCGGGCGAAACTGCGTGTGTGCCGACGGGCTTGGCGTTCGAGATTCCGGAGGGGTACGAAATGCAGATCCGACCGCGATCAGGCATTACGTTGAAGACGCCTTTACGCGTTCAGCTCGGTACAGTTGACGCAGGCTATCGAGGAGAGGTCGGAGTGATTGTCGATAATATCTCCGAAAGAACATCGTTAACTTCGATAAAGTACGAACATATTGATGGAACTGCTACGGAAACAGAAAAGCATGATCGGTACTGTAGTCGGTACGGTGATTACGTTGAACAAGATGAAGTTGCGTATAAGACTTATCTCATCCGCAAAGGTGATCGCATCGCACAAGCCGTAATCAAGCCGGTCGAACAAGCGGTGTTTACGGAGGTTGATACGCTCGGCGATAGCGATCGTGGTGCGGGCGGCTTCGGGAGTAGCGGGGTGTCGTCGTAATGGCGCAAATATATGCGTGCTTTATGAACGGCAAGCTGTACGGATGGGGTGACCTCGAATATATGAACGAGCTATTTCGCGATTACGTTGTTTATTGCGAGATGTATGGAAGAGACGACTGTACATTCCGGATAACTACGCAAGAGAAAGCTCGCCGTTTATTGATTAACGAAACTATTCGAGAAAACGGCGAAGCATTAAACCGATTGGAGGACGAATAAATGGCGGAAACCAAAATGAACGTACAGCTACTTGCACATACGCAACTAAGCGAGAAGTTTTATCGTTCTCTCAATTACGGAAATTATGACGTTATTCTCGGATGTTTTGACGGTAATCACGTTGAAGATCACGATGTAACTGACGGCCAAGCGGTCGCCCTAACCGCAATCAGAACGTGCTACAGCGCAAACAAACCGTCCGAAATCGTCACAAAGGAAGGCGCCAAGTATTTCGGTTCCAAAGCGTCAGATGGCGGCGCAGGCACGGACGCCGACCGATTGTTCCGACATATCTTCGCATCCAAACACACGTCGACGTTGGAGCATATCTCGTTCACCTTTGCGATCGAAGGCGTCAGCCGGGCGTTACTGGCGCAACTTACACGGCATCGCGTTGGTTTTAGCTTCAGCGTTCAGTCACAGCGGTATGTGCGGATGGGGAGCGACGATAGATCGGGAGGGTTCGATTACGTGATCCCGGATAAGGTTAAGACCTGCACGAAAGAATTAGATTTATACGGAGGAGGGGACGTTCCTTTTAGCGCGAGAGAGATATTCGTAGATGCTCTACGTGAGCTACAGGATGCTTACGATTACTTACGCGAAATGGGAGTGCCCGCCGAAGATGCGAGAGCTGTCCTACCGAACGCGGCCGCAACGAATCTCGTAATGACTGCGAATCTGACTGCGTTGCTTTCGTTCTATTCCAAACGTAAAAAGGGACGCGGCGCACAGGCGGAAATCACCGAATTAGCCGAAGCGCTGAGACGCGAAGTGGTCGCCGTGGAACCATGGACGGACCAGTTTTTCGAGGAGGTGTAAGCATCGGTATACTAACGAATCTAGCGATGTCAACGCAATTACTCACGAACCCGACCGCCAAGCCACCTGAGCCACCACCGCCTGAGCCACCTCGCATTACCGAGGAAGAATACGCGTTACAGAAGGCGGAAGCCGTTATCGAAGGCAAGGACGCTGAACTGGCGTCCAAGGATGCGAAGATAAAAGCGCTCGAATCCGAACTTGCTTCCGTAAAAGACGAAGTCAAGGCGCGGGCTAACGAAAAGCGCGAGAAGCCGCCTCATAAGCACGCACAAACATCCGGCTGGCAAACGTTCGAGGCGTCTGCGTATACGGCTTATTGCGCGGAAGGGTGTACCGGAACAACAGCGACCGGCTTCGACGTCAGCCATACGATCTATCACGCAGGCAAGCGCATCATAGCGGTCGATCCGTCAGTGATTGCGTTAGGCTCGGCGGTTGAGGTGCGGCAGGCGGACGGTACGACGTTTGAGGCCGTGGCGCAGGATACTGGGGGCGCGATTAAGGGCGCCAAGATTGACGTCTTAGTTGCGAATGAGGCTGACGCGGCTCAGTTCGGGCGGCAGTCGGTGCAGGCTCGCGTAATAAATTAACGGGAGGGCTATCGGATGGAATTAAAGCTAAGTCAGGCGGAGGTACAGAACGCGATAACCGATTATGTTCGTAAGAAAGGACTAAACGTGGGTGTGAAACGGGTTGAATACGTCGGTCCGTACGGAGACTTTCTTAATCATCTTGATTATGCGGTATTAGAATTCGAAAACGGGGAGGCGGAATAAATGACGGAAACTAACGCAAGCATCCACGTACTGGCTGACGAAACACTCGGCGGTATCAAGCGCGAATACGTAGAGGTCGATCGGAAGGCGGAGGTCGGCGAGAAGATCGTCATCGTAAACGCAGACGTTCAATGTGAAGAGCCGTATCATAACGGATATAGATTTGAGGTGGAAAGTTTACTCGGTTGCAGTAGGGGCATACAGACGGCATGTCATCGAGATATCTTCGATTTTGAATATCACGTACTCGAGCCGACCGACATCGTTCATATTGACGGCGAGCGCTACGAATTAACCGATCGCAAGGCGGAAGTGGGCGAGAAGATTATTCACCTATACGAAGGCGAATCGAGTGGAATCGCGAGAGAGGTCCGTAAGACTGATGACGAAGGAGTAGAAGTCGATCCGTATAAAGACGAAGAAGGAGTGTGGATCGGTTTAGATCACGGATATTATCGCGTACTCGTCCCGGTCGAAACCGCCGAAGACGAACCGAAGCCAGCCGACCCAATCGACGTTATCGCCAGTTTAGCGAAAGAGGTTGCGGCTTTAAAACGAACAGTCAATCGCCATAGAGACGAAATCGACACGCTGTATAAAGACAAACGGACGCTCGGCGAAGAGTTAGCGCGGTTGAAGGAGCCGACGAAGACTGCAGAGTGCGCTCCGATTGATGCGCCGCTAGTTTTTATTCAACGGAAAATTGGCGATGCGTTTGACGTGTATCAAGACGGTAAGAAATTGCGCGGAGTAAGGCATATTCGTATTGACGCCGCGGATGGTGAATTCACCACGCACGATATCGAATTTGTTTCCGGGGCAACTGAGGAGGAGCGCCCATGAAGCTCGCCCTAACCGCACCGTTACGCGCAGGCAAGTCGCAGGCCGCCGGCTATCTATCGACGTATTACGATTTCCAAACGTTCGCCTTCAGTGACGAATTAAAATCGGCTTTCCATCGCGCATTCCCTTCCGTACCTGAAAAGCCGAAGCCGCGGGCGTATTATCAAGAATTCGGTCAGGCGGTGCGGAAGATACTCGGCGAGAACGTCTGGATAGACGCATGCATGGCGAAAGTTGACGCATACACGGCGCTCTTTTCACGCAAATGTGATTGCGGCTTACCCCCGTCCCTGAAGAATCGCGTACTGATCGAAGACGTTCGGCAGCAGAACGAATATGACCGGCTGCGCGCCGAAGGATTTGCGATCGTCCGCATCACAGCGCCGGAGGAATTACGGATCGAACGCGCACAAAAGGCCGGCGACGATTTTGATTTAGCAGCGCTCGATCATCCGACTGAAAAAGCGCTGCAAACTTTCGAAGTTGATTACGAAATTGTTAACGATGGGACGTACGAGCAGCTTTATGCGAAGTTGGACGATTTAATGGCGGAGGTGGGCGTTAGATGACGGAGATTCCGAATCACGAACCGAAAACACTAAGCGAAAAAGCTTTGAGATATATGTACGCCAATCCAAAACGTAGATTTATTCATTCTACAGACAAAGCGGCGGCTACAATACCGGCGGTCATCTATAAGGGAGTGCCTTACGGTGTCTTCTATCCCGTACCACATAACGAAAGGAGCGAATACATGGGCGACTTTAATTTAACGCCACAACAGCCGGCGAACGGACTGACTGTGCTCGAATTATTCTGTGGAGGCGGACTGGGAGCAATCGGCTTTAAGGCGGCCGGCTTTGATATCGTAAAGGCGCTGGACTTCGATAAGAACGCCGTCAAAGCCTACCGCCACAACTTTGGTGATTACGTAGAACAGGCGGACATTAACGAAATTGGTATCGACAATTTGCCGGACACAGACGTTATATTCGGAGGGCCGCCATGCCAAGACTTCTCGGTTGCGGGTAAAGGTGCCGGGGCAGATGGAGAACGCGGTAAACTCGTATGGCGGTATCTCGAAATCATTGAACGAAAGCAACCGAAAGCCTTCGTATTTGAAAACGTAAAAGGGTTGATAACGAAGCGCCACCGCCCTACATTCGACGCACTTATCGAGAAGTTTAACGAAATAGGTTACGAGATTGAGTGGAAAGCGCTGAGCGCGTGGGACTACGGAGTAGCACAGAAGCGAGAGCGCGTGTTTATCGTCGGAATTCGAAAAGACCTCGGATTCACCTTCGAGTTTCCGAAGCCGTTAGAAGGCGATTTTCAGACGCGAGTCCTGCGGGATGTTATCGGGGATTTGCCTGAGCCTGAGCGCCAAGATTGCGGAAAGTATTGGACGCCAAAAAGCGAATACACATACGGCCAAGCTAACCGCGTGCAATCGCTAGACAAACCGTCTAATACAATTCCGGCGCACCATAACAGCGGACAGCCGATCCATCCGACCGAAGCACCACGACGATTCACCGTTCGCGAATGTCTCCGAATCCAATCTGCGCCAGACACTTACGTCCTGCCAGACGATATTTCTTTATCGGCGCAATACCGGATTGTCGGAAACGGAATTGCTTCGCGTGTAGCGTGGTATATCGGATGTGCATTGGCGGATCAGCTACGATTTAAATCGAAAGCATAAACGCCGGAAGGGTACGCCATATACGGCTGCTTTGCGGCTTCCTCTTCGCCAATCATCTGAAAACGTAGCGGAAGGTCCTCGTCTTTGAAGCCGGCCGCCTTAATTACTTTGCTTGCGGCTTTATTATACGAACGCTTATCGAATTTGAACGGAGTCGCATCGGCCTTTACGCTTTCAGGCTTCGCGCAAACAAGGCGATTCGCTTCGTCATCGTAGCCGATCGTCAGGTAAAACGGTGCTTTGTCGGGCAGGCCGATGATCTTACGTGCGCCGGACGAAACGTATATTCTTCGTTGTTTATCAAGCGTTATGTAAGCGTCATTACTTTGCGCTGAAATCCAATTAATAACCATACGGATACACCTCGATTATACATTATACGGAAATTATATTCGCTTTTGGGGCGAAAGTCAAACGAAAAGGGGCGAAGGGATGGGTACAGTCAAAATCGATCTACACCGCAAGGATCGCGAATTTAACGCTGCATATGCGTTATCTAACGCAGAGGGCGTCAAGTTGCTACTCGCCGATTACCAGAAGTTCGTCAGCCGGAAGCGGTGCGGCGACTATGCGGCCGTAGAAGTGCTAATCGACATTCATAAAGCGATTGAGCTCGCCGGCTTAACGGATCGGCAACGGCAGGCGATCGAGCTCGTTTACTTCGGGGAGTTAACGCAAGCCGAGGCGGGCGAACGGATGTACATTTCTAGGGAGGCGGTCAAACTGTACCTCTTAAAAGCCACCGAAAAGATCGCGGACATTTATTACTATTGGGCCGGTCACGGCGAAGGATACACGACAGGAGGACGGATTGATGGATAAAACGATTTTGCACGAAACGATTACGGAAATGTACAAACGCACTAAGGGCGGCAAGATGACGCGGCAGGAACGTATTGAGGAAATAACGGCCTTATCAGACGCTTATTACGACTCTACCGGAGAGCACCCGGAGCCGTCAGCGCTTGAGCGAATGGCTAATCTCGTACTCTACGAAGAGCTTTCCGATTCACATCCGGACAAGATGACGCGCGAAGAGTACCCGATCATGAGCGAAACCCAGTTCGAAGAGCGATATAAACGAGAGGCTTCGGATAAATTGGCGGAGGAATACGACCAAACCGGCTCCTATAAAGGTCGGCCGATCCGCAGACCACGATCTTCCTACGAAAATAAATTACTGGATAGGCGCGCCAAGGCACGGAATGAAGAGCGTAGGAAAAACTACAATTCTTTTACGAAAGGGTATCTAGTCGCCGTAGGCAAATCGCCGAAAGGGGAGGTGATTACGGAGAGAAGGTATACTCCCGGACAGTTCACCGTAAATATCGCAACCGGCGAAAAAGTTTATCACTAATACCCGTATTTTACTGCGTTAGTTGTCTATACGTTGTGAGGGCGCCCGTTCAGCGCTCTTTTATTTTTGTGAAAAGGAGACGGTATAATGAAGAGATTACGAGTTATTAATACGGAGACAGGCGAAGACTGGTCGGAAATGTACACGCTGCGGCACCGCAACCAAGACGCAGCCTTTCGTCAGAAGCAAGAAAAAACAGCCGATCGGCGCGATTTCTCAAACGCCAATATGTCTAATATTCACGAAGTCTATGACGCTCTTACGACGGCACAGTGCGGCTACCTGATGCTGCTTCAATGCTACGTCGATTACAACGGTGTCCTTATCAAGTCTAGCCGCAACAAAACGCCGATGACCACTGCGGACATGATGGACGTTTTGCAGCTCGGTAAAAAACCTCGGTCCTTTTACGACTTCCTCTCCGCCTGTACCGAGCACGACATTATCCGGGAAGAGGCCGGCTTATACAGCGTAAATGAGCGCTATCATTTCAAAGGGAATTTCGGTAGCCAGCAAGTCGTCAAGCTTTACAGCGCGAAGATTAAACGGGTGTACAGCGAAGTGAAGGCGACTGACATCGGTCTGATCTACCGTATGCTACCGTTTATTCACTACGAAACAAACGCTCTGTGCGCAAATCCTTTCGAAAAGAATCCGAAGCGAATTCGCTGGTTCAATAAGAAGGAGCTTGCGTCGGCGATCGGCGTTACTTCGGATACGCTCGGTCGGCGCCTGAAGCAGATGAAATTCGACGGCGAATACGTTGTTGCGCGAATTAAAGTCGGAAGCGAGCCGGAGCGCTACACGTTTAATCCTAACGTATTCTATCGACAATCAAAGACACCGGACAAAACGTTGATTGCGCTGTTTAACGTTAAGAAGGTATAATTTTACTATACCGGAGGTGAGGCGAATGGGAATGCCACGAGGAGCTAATTCGTTAGAAAGCATTATCAGAGGCGCAGGTCCAGCGGAAAGCGCATCACGCGGAGCATAAAACGAAAAAGGACGCCTTATACGGGCGTCTTTATTTTTTATATATTCTTTTTCATCCCACACCGCCGGCACTCCCGAAGAAACTTTCCGCTCTTCACCGAGCTTTTGAACAGCGTATAATCGCAATTGTCGCATCTCCCTGCGCGCTTGTCCGGAAATTCCTTGTATTCGTAAGTGATCGACGTATCAATGCCGTTAGTCTCGTATTTTTCCTCCATTTTCGTTGTACCTCCGTGTCCTACATCGTTGTATAGAACGATTATACCACGAAATTATAATGAGAGAGCCGCTTCAGACGCGTTCAGGTACGATAGGTATCCGAAAGCTCGAAACGGCTCATTTCGTTCATTATTTAACGTTGAATTTCGCTGACTCAAACGTACCGACGTATTTGCGCTTGCCTGAATCCGAATAGCAGTCGATCTGGATAACGTAGGTGCCTTTGCCGGTCTTGCTGCGGATCGACTTCACACTAAACGACTTCAGCGGCGTTGATGTCTTGAAGCTGCCCCGCTGTACTAAATTCGTATCAGTCAACCCGCCGCCGCTGCGCTTTTTATAAACGCCAGCCGTGTAGTACAGCGCTGAGCCGCCTTTCTTTTCGGCTTTCCAATCGACCGTGCTTGCGCTACTGCTGTACGTGGTTGCGTCCGTATATACCCGCGCCTTGTGTCCGAACTTCTCCGTCTGCCAGCCCGACCATGCCGCGTCAGCTTGCGGAGCCAGTGCAATAGTGCCGGTTAATAAGGTAGCGGTGATTACAAGCGATTTGACTAAACGTTTCATACGATTTCCTCCTCAACTTCCAGCCGCGTACCACACGTAGGGCAGCACGCGTCCGGCTTGATTTCGATATCTAACTTAGCGTAATTGCAATCATGGCAAGTGTATTCAATCATCGTTATGGCTCTCCGTTTCCTTTTCGATTAGATATCCGAAGTAGGTAAGCGCCGTGTTAAAACCGATCTGATACGCGCGTCCGCTGTCCTGAAATATGTTCTTTGGTCGTTCGTACAGGTCGATGATCTGCGCTTTCTGTTTCGTTGTTAATGGCGGATTGTCCGACCACAGGCATCTTATATCAAGCGTCATTTTCCACACCGCCTTTCCGCCGTAAGAGCAGAAGGACAAAAAACACGATCGCCGATCCGATTCCGATATAATCGAGCGCGGAAAGCTTGGCGAAATTCATGCTCGCGATCCATGAGACAAGGACGACAATTAGCAAAATTTCCGTGGTATTAATCCGTTTCATACGTGGTATAATTGATTGACAGGGGCTTTCGCCCCCGTTGGGTTATGTGCGGCGACGGTGTTTCTTGGTCGGAAGCCGTCGCTCTTTTGCTTTCGCCTCTTTGCGCATCTTGCGAAGTTCTAGCGAGAGTTTGAAAATCGCTAACCAAGTGCCAAGGAGCGCGGAAAGCTTTACGATGATGTCAATCAATTTACCGTTCACCTCCTTTCTATAACTCTATTATGCGCTAGCGCATAGAAAATGTCAAGTTAAATCGGAATATTTTGATATTCCTTGTCGGTCTCGTTGAGCGATAGGGTGCCGGATACCTTATTTCCGATGACTCGCGAATTCACAGACTCGGAAGTCTTAATCGGATTGTACAACGCGAATGAGTTGGCCGAATACACAACATTTTCCTTTACTAAGGCACCGTCGGTGTTTTTCGTTTGAATTCCGTAACCGCCAGAAGCCTTCCGATTAAACGTTATATCATTGCCGGATATTTCGGGGTTTTTACCGCCGACGACGTAAATCGGGATCAAACATTTCGCGTCTGTGATATCGTTGTTCTTAATGCGAACACTCCGACCCTCAACGCTTTCTCCGTAAATAGCCATGTTTGCCGGCTTTGGTATACGGCTGTATTCGATATTCACGTCGCTTCCCTTATCGAAAGATATAGCGTATCCTGTTGCGCCCGAGTAGTCGGTAAGATCAATATCGTTATCTATCAGCTTCGCCGAAGACCGCGTAACCACGACGCCTTGCTTACTACGTTTAATGTCATTCGACTTCGCTTTAACGTTAATGGAATCGGCAATCTCTATCGCAGCTATATCTGAATCGTGGAGATCGTTACCTTCGAACGTTATATCTTTTGAATTGCGCGCGCTACATACTTTACCCGGACAGTGATTTACGATGTTATCCGAAAACTTAACGTTCTTGGCTCCGAAGGTAGCTAATGCGGTGCCGTCCGCGCTAAGCTCCGAAATTGTATTGCCGGATACTGAAACGTCTGCTCCGCGAACGTCAATACCACTGCTGAAGCCTTTTACCGTATTTCCTGTGATTGTCGTGTTATTTCCGGTAAAGCCGGCAGAAACGCCGAGGCTCGTAATTGCGGTATATTTCTTGTCCGTACGTACTAGCGTATTATTCGAGATAGTGGTGTCAGTTCCGAATCCGTAAGAGATCGAGTTATCCGAATAGTTTCCGGAAATAACGACCTCGTATCCGCTGAAATTACAAACGGACTGTAATACATTTCCTTTGAAAGTATTATTCGTTATCCTCACATTGCGTGGCTCTTCGTAGTCGATATTACCTTCTCCGTAACCTTCGATATCAATGCCGAACATAGGCTTGCAGCCATCGTTTATGCCAGCGTTGGTTATTACGTTTTTATCGATCTTCACATCTTCTCCGCCGGTGACTGATATATTGTTTCGACGCGCTCCGTCTAATTTACAGCGCTCAATCGTAATATTGCGGGCAGGCCGGTAAGTCGTCCACGGTACGTTTAACATGCCTTGCGCGTTCACCATAATACAATCGCCTGTGCAATCCGCAATATCCACGCCTTCGATCACGACATTCTTGGCGCCATGTACGTTTATGCCGTATCCCCATTCGTGTGTTTCTTTCTTTACGTGATCACCGTGCCCGGTAAAGTCGTGCTGGTAACGTTCGCCGCGTATCTTGCCGCCTTTTATCGTCACGTTTTCTACTTCTCCGATGTAGAAACACGTATATCCAAAAGAACTGTTCGGCTCCACGCGGAATACGGCTGCTGGGTGTAGATTTAACGTCATATTGGACGGAACAATAATACCCGCACGTTCTTCCGGTTTATTAGCGGAGTCTTTATTAACCCCGTCGATCAGGTAATCGCCACGTGGTATATCAATCTCGCAAATGCCCGCCTCTGATGCGTCTTTAAGCGCCTGGTTAAACCCTGCCGTAGTCATAACCGCCTCAGATCCATCGCTACAGATACCGTACTTTTCGACTTCCAACGTATATCGCATCATTATTCTTTACCTCCAACGTTATAGTTTTCGTTAATGAACTCCGACAGCAGCCCGGCAAACTTATAGAACGTTGCGGTTTCGGTTCCGGCGCGTCCGCTAAGCGAGAACTTACCGAACATGCTTTTGCGTAAACCGGTACTAAGCTCGATCTGTAAGCTTTCGCCGGTTATACACTTATTCGCTATGTTCGCGCTACTTGCGCCTGCGAATCGATGTCCAGCGCCTACAAGTTCGGCACTAAAGCCGGCAACGTTCAAGCGATCTACTAACGTCTGTCCGCGGACCGGATCGGTGCCGCCTACGATAATATGCTCGGCGCTTTTGCTGTATCCGTGGAGCGATATAGCGCGATGGTGTCGCGCAACTAAGGCAAGCGCAGTTGGTTCGTCGAAATGGGTACTCGTGATGTGGAGGTCGAAGCCGTTCGGCGTCTTAAGAGATTCGAATAGATACGTAGAATAGTCGGTACTGAGTTCGCGAGCAAGTTCGCTAGTTCCGCCTTCAATACTGCCGCCGTGTGGCGCTAATATTAGAACGGGCGTGGTGCGGTCGATTGCGAAAATGTTGTAGTTCGTCTCGGGTTCGTTGGCTTGGAGTTCGGCAAAGTTGCGGTAAACGTCGGTGGCTTGCGCGGTGGTTGAAGTGGATGCGAATAACATTGCGCATAGAATAAACGCTGTGATATACTGGAAGTGCTTCGTTCGGTTCGGACGGTGCAGCTTTGCTTTGGTCGGTGGGGCTGCGCCTCCGTTTCGTTCTTTAATCGCCTTATTCAGTTTTCGAGGATCATTAATCATTTCGTTACCCCTCTCGGATTTTATTAACGAGGGCCCTTCGTTAATCTAAACTATACGCCAGCGCATAGGTGTCGTCAAGGGTATTTGCGAAAAAATATCCTCTAGCGTATAATTATAACGAGGTGGTCGAAATGAAAATTACGGTAAAGCCTCGTCTTGGAGCGCTACTTTCGCAATTAGGGTGGTCCCAATCCGAATTATCGCGTAGATCCGGCGTTACTCAGTCGGCAATCTCTCGATTCGATAATTCCGAAAGGCATTACGACTGGCACGTAGCATCTATCATGAAAGCAACCGGAGTTAAATACGAAGAATTATTTGAGGTAAAAGAAACCACAGAAGAGGACGCTGAGTAAATCGGCGTCTTTTTTTTGTGTTGAAATTCGAGTGCGCGTTGGTATAATTATCCTATCGAATAAAGTTCGGGAATTCCCGAACCGAAAGGACGGTTATAAATGAATCCGAAAATGAGCGTTATTATACCGGTATACAATGGCGAAAAGTATCTTTGCGATTGCATTGACAGCGTGCTCGGACAGACGCTTAAAAATATCGAGGTTTTGGTCGTAGATGACGGCTCGACTGATGCGACGCGCAATATTCTGCGGTACTATTCCACGATAGACGAACGAGTCAAACCGATCTATCAGGCGAATCAAGGGCCTGGAACGGCGCGTAATACAGCGCTGAAGCAGGCGCGCGGCGAATACGTAGCGTTTATTGACTCGGACGACTGGATTGAGCCGGAAGCTTATGCGATTATGTACGAAGCTGCCCGCGAAAACAACGCAGATATTGTGTTTACGGACATGCGTTGGGATTACGAAGACGAGACGAAAAGCTATACGAAAAGTTATAGCGCAAAAGCGAATGAGCCGATCGGACGGGCCGAGATTAAAGCGACTATATTAACGGATTTCTTATATAACGGATCGTATGGCGGCGTCGGCAAGGTAATTCGGAGAAGCATGCTCGATGCGTATAACATATCGTTTCCTGACGGCAAGTATCTCGGCGAAGATTGGCTGTTCAACATGGACGCGTTTACGCATTGTCAGACGGCATACTATATCGATGAGCCGCTGTATCATTACCGGCAGATCAATAACGCCAGTTTGATGCGCGAATATAATCCGGAACTATTCGATTCGTACATCGATAGCGATACGCTCGAACGGTATGCGAAACGATGGGGCTTATACAGCGAGAAAGTTGCGGTAGATCTGGCGAGGCGTAAATGTTATATCGCGGTTAACGGCTGTATACAGAACGAATTCAAGCCGGGCTGCCGTAAAACAGTGCGCGAAAAGTTGACGTTGATTAAGCGCATAGTCGAACATCCGAACGTAGGGAAGGCGGTTACGATAGCGCTGCAGCACGAGGAGAGCTTGGCAAGGCGGATATACTTGGCGATGCTAAAACGGAAGGCGGTCGTAGGGTTGTTTCTGGCGGGGAAAATACTTACGTTGAGGCGCTGACGAATAGTTGGCGTCTTTTTTCGTGAGTTCGTTTAGTCTGCGATTCTCAATTACGATAACCTAAATGATAATGAACACGACTTTATTCGCACAAATCGGGCAAAAACACGACTTTATTCGCACAACAGAAAAGTGGGTTCGCGCTTAGAGCCGCAAGGGATACAGCCGTTTTAGGTCGCCAATCACTTCTTAGTCTTGTGAGTCACAAGCCTCCGGAACTACGGCTCCGCCTTCGTCCGGTGTTAGCGCAATCAATATATCTATTAATATCTGCGTGTATGTAGGGAACGAAGTGACCGGAATTAGCGCTATGTTTAAGTACAAGCGGAAGATACCCGTTAATATAGCGTTAATCTAACGTAATAAATATCGATCTTCCGGCGGTAGTATACCAATTTACCGTCTTAGCTGTCTATACGTAATAGAAGGACGTAACATACCGTATAACCTAGCGATAGGCAGGCGGGATATAGCCGGCATACATACGCTATATGTAACACCGTATAGGCATACGTATAGTTATATAGGAAGGAAGGCGGCGAAGAGGCGTCCGGTTGCGATGCGCGATGAGGCGAACAGCAACGAGCCACTGCCGGAGGCTGAGCCCTTCCGAAACTCACGGGGTCAAACCGAATGACCAACGCAATATGCACGATCCTATACATAGCATACGGCACAGGGCATGCGGGAGGGTGCAGGCGCGGCGCGGGTTCTCGAATGCATAAACAATGTACGTTTAATTGCGATGAGTAAACGATGACGAACGTTATCATATCAACGTTTGTCTATTGATTCGAATGTAACTCAATTTACTTCTGTTAAATTCGTTATTCATAAATATGTATTTAATATACGATGACCCAAACGAAGAATCACGGAAACGCCGGGCCCCCAACCGCCTCCAAAAATACCGGCGCAACTGCTGTCCGAAACTTGCGCACAATTTTTCGAACTCGGGGCGTCAACTAAACGGAGGTGATCGCGTTGTTCATCCAGGTTCAACGGCTGACAGACGACCAGAAGGCGCTATTAACGGAAAGGTTTGCGGAGATGCTCGAAGGAGATGGCGCGATAAAGATCACTGTAAATTGCGGAAGACCCTCCATATACGACATGGTAAGTAGAACGACGAGCTTCGAAATCATCGAACCGATTACGAAATGATAAACGGAGGTGTAGGCGTTGCCCCATAAATGCGACGTTTGCGAAAAAGATTGCGAAGTAGAATACGATGATATTAACGATCGTCATATGTGCGAGCGGTGTTGGGACGAATATTACGAGGCTTGTTATTATGGCGGCTTAACATAACGATTCTACCACGAAATAAACACGCCACAGCCGTTTAAATCCATCCGGAGGGTATTCGGTAGGGTGAACGTTAGAAACGCTAATTTCGTGTGATTTCGAAGGGAGGACGAAAGGATGGCGAAGTATCGTAAAAAGCCGATTGAAATAGAAGCGGTAAAATTCGAGGATACGGCGCATTCAATCACTGATATTTCGAACTTGGCCGGCGGAAGGACGATCGTATACAGTTACCAGAGTGAATATCCGACTTTAACGATTCAGACTTTAGAGGGAGATATGACCGCGCAAGTTGGCGATTACATTATTCGCGGCATTAAGGGCGAACTTTACCCGTGCAAGCCGGACATTTTCGAAAAGACTTACGAAAGGATAGAAGTTGAATAAACGTAAAAAAGAGCTCACCAGTCGCAATCTGAATAAGCTCTTTTCGTAATGCCGTTATCTAAACTTGTTAAAATAATTATACTATTTGTATATATATTTGTCAAACGAAAAAGTGAATTTATTTCAGAAGGCCTAAAACAAAAAAATACACTGGCGGCGTCCTACTCTCACAGGGGGAAACCCCCGACTACCATCGGCGCTGAAGAGCTTAACTTCCGTGTTCGGCATGGGAACGGGTGTGACCTCTTCGCTATCGCCACCAGCATATGTCCTTATGCGTTCATATCTTGGCAGAATGAGCACGTATCGGGAGTAACGGGTTTTCCGTTCTTACTGTACGTTCCGCAGTCCGGACATGTCGGAATCATAGTAACAAGTTTAGATGACGACACTACTTTCGAACCTCCTCCCCCGGCGTCTCTATCCGGATTGCGAGCCCGGTTAGAAGTCCGCCGGCTCAAAGAACGTATGTAACGAACTCTGAGCAAGCAGACCTCGCCCCCTCAGCAACGCTAGGTCGAAATGTGTGTCAACTTGTTATTTTCCTTACATAAACATATTACTACAAAATATTCTATTTTTCTAGTAAATTTTTCTTGTTTTGTACGCAATCAGAACGAGGCTTCCGCACCCTACGGCGGAGGTCTTTTTGTGCTTGCGTTTTACTGATCAGTCGGAATGTGCTTCCGAGCCTTCCGATGACGCTAGCGCACCCACCGACACGCCTCTTAACAATGCGGACCCCGGTCGGTGTGGCAAATAGGGGCGCATGTTCCTCGGTGGCGATGCGGTCTCCAAAACCGCGTGGGCAGGTTCGATTCCTGCCGCCTCTGTTTTAACAGAGCTTCATGATGAATCTCTGTCTAAGAAACCAAAAGGAGACGATGAAGATGACGAAGATAGCGGAATTGCTCGCGTATTTAGATCGTTTGATTGCGTTGCAGGCATCCGGACATGTAGTACGTAACGAGATTGCGGAAGCCCTTGACGCGATCAGATACGAATTGATCAGCGAAATCAACT
This sequence comes from Bacillus sp. MT(2024), assembly GCF_036362845.1. Taxonomy (NCBI): domain Bacteria; kingdom Bacillati; phylum Bacillota; class Bacilli; order Caryophanales; family Bacillaceae; genus Bacillus; species Bacillus sp. MT(2024). Next base: position 2,982,777 of record NZ_CP143632.1, on the reverse strand, counting down.
AAACGAAAAGGAGACGGTGTGAATGGCGGATAAACGCGAATCAATCATTATGACTTCAACGACAAATACTTATGGGCGCAGATTATCAAATTCATATAATGTGCCGCCTGTCAGTTCAGTTATGAGTTCCGTAGATAGTAGAACTCCTGTAAATCTTGACCCGAAATCGGGAGATATCTACGCAACAGGCGACGTTAGCGTAAAAGTAGCCATAGAGGTATCCGAAGCTATAACCGGCCTCAAAGCGCTACAGCGCGAAGCAAAGGCGGCGACGCAGGCGCTAGCTGAATTGCGGGAGGAGCAGGCGAAACACGGTGGTGGGCGAAGCTATGACGAATAAGCAAACGGAATCCCAATGCGCCCCATCCAATTGTTCGCGCCATTTCGAAGTATGCGACTGCAAGTCGATGTGTTTGCTACGGTACGGAGCAGAAATACGGAAGCGGCAGGAAGAAGTTGGAGCTGCAATTGGTGTATACGAAAAAAGACGAGCACACCTACGTTGGCTACGGCTCAAACGTTGGGGCGCTCGTCGTCTTATAGATTAACATTCGCGTATACTTCGTCGATCCGGTCCTGATTGATTCCGATATATCTCAACGTGACCGACTGCTTCGAGTGGTTGAAAATCGATTGAAGTAGCGTAAGATCTGTACCGTTCTTGTACGCATGGTAGCCGAAAGTCTTACGTAATGAGTGACAGCCGATTGTGCCGAGCTTCTCCGAGAGGCCGGCGCGTTCAACAGCTTCGTTAAGGATGCCGTAGGCACGAACGCGGGTAATGGCTTTCGAACCTTTCCGAGAAGGGAAAAGCCAGTCGTTATCGTTTGCTTCGGCCGGAATCAGGTCAGCAACGGCTTTCTTGATTGCGGCATTGAAGAAGAAACGTTTTGACTTCTTCGTTTTCCCTTCCGTAATTGCAACGAAGTCCTTTCCGCGTACATCGCCGACTTTGAGCGCAAGTATATCGGAAATACGTAAGCCGGAATTAATGCCGATCGTAAATAAAAGCAGATCACGCCCACGAAGGGCCTTTTTTATTGCGTTTATTTGGCGTTTTTCTCTAATCGGTTGGACTTCGTTCATTCGAATTTCACTCCGTTCTCAATATGTTAAATTCATATTAACGAAGATAATAACGAAAGTCAAGCGAAAGGAGGGCGATAATTTGGCGTATATTAACGGAAAATGGTTGGATCGTGAAGAGCGACAAGAACGTATCGACTTATTGATCGAGAGTGTGCGTCGATTAGCGGCCCTCATTAAAGCGAAAAAAGCCACCGATTACCATATCGATATGTTCCGGAAGAACAAGGCCGAATTAATTAAGCTGAAGCGTGTTCATCGTGCCGAAGTAGATATCGCATATTTCACCTACGAGTATTTGAGTGACGGCCTAAACCCGGAAAACGAGGATAATGTCGTAAGGAATTCGGATGACGGGACGCCTCACGATAGCATTGAAGATATCGCGAAGATTCACGAAGAGTTTTTTGAGCTTTGCGATTACGTCAACGAAGAAAAAAGGAACGCGCGGCTTGCAATCGCGGCAGCTCGGGGCCACTCAAAGTCCGGAATGTTTTCGAACGCCTTGCCGTTACATCAAGCGGCTTATAGAAAGCGGAAATATATTCTCGTTATATCTGAGACGGATTCTCTCTCGAAAAAGCTCATCGGATGGGTTAACAAGCAAATGAAATTTAACGGCAAGCTCCGGGAAGACTTCGGGCCTATGATGCACGAGTCGGCAAGCCGCAATGAAAAGGATAACGAAGAGGCGTTCATTACAACGACGAATATCCTTATTGAGTCGTCATCCTCCGGAAAGCAGCTTCGCGGTAAACGGCACGGAGCTGTTCGGCCGGATCTCGTAATAATTGACGACCCGTCATCGACAAACAACGAAGGAACCAAGGAAGCGCGTGAAAAGCTCGTCCACTGGTTTAACTCCGTCGTCGTTCCGATCGGGTCCAAGGCGACCGCGATCGTGTTAGTTGGGACGATGGTTTCGGCGACCGGGCTTCTTAACCACGTTCTGAAGCGTAAGGATTTCAAGGCGAGCTTTCACGGAGCGATCATAAGTGAGCCGACGCATCCGGAATTGTGGGACAAATACTGCGAGGTCTATGCGAGAGCAGAAACGATCGAAGAGGCTGACGAATTTTACGAAGCTCATAAAGAGGCGTTGGAGGACGGCGTCGAACTGGCGTGGCCTTGGCGCTGGACCTATCGCGAGCTTATGCACGAAAAAGTAAACATGGGAACGCGCGCATACAATTCGGAATTCCGAAACTTGGCTTTCAGTGAAGACGAGCAGTTCTTCTTCCCGGATAACTACGCTTACTATCACTACTACCACGAGAACGGAACAGCATACGTCGTGTACAACGAATTAAAAATACCGGTCAGCGATCTTCTAATTGTTGGCGCGTGGGATATCGCGCAGGGTAAGAATGCGAGGTCTTGCTACAACTCGGTTATTACGCTCGGAAAACACGAGCCGACCGGCTATATTTTCGTACTCGATGAATACGCGTCGAAGGAACCGGCGCACGTATACATTGACGTCATTATTCGGAAGATCAAACAATACCGGCATCGTTCCTTCAACGTCGAAACAATAAACGCGCAGCACGAATACTATCGTCAGCTTCAGGAGCGGGTCCGGCAGGAAGGTCTTTATACGTGCCGCGTGAACGATGTGAAATCGCATAAGTCTTCGAAGGACGAGCGTATTCAGTCGATGGAGCCGATGCTGCATAACAAAACGCTAATTCTGAACGATAGGCATACGATGCTTCTCGATCAGATGGCGCAATATCCTTTCGGCGATTACGTTGATTCACTCGACGCGCTTCAACAGGCGCTCGAATCCGTATTCAGGCCGAAAACAAGGCTAGTGAAGAAGCCGGGGTGGCTATAAGAAAGGAGGCGATAATATGTCGCGTATGAAAGAGCTTGAAGCAAAACTAACGCTTCAGCAACGTAAGGCAGCACAAGTCGTTGCGAGTAATGAAGTCGCGCCTGAAGACGGGAACAAACGAAGTCAGGACGAACTAGCCGAAGAAATCGGTGTAAGTCGCATGACGCTCTATCGATGGCGGTTTCAAAATCCGGTATTCATCGAATACATGAATCTATTAGCGGACGACATGCTTTCCGGGCACCGATCCGAGGTATACGGACAGCTTATGAAGCTAATAAAAGGACCGCAGTCCTCAGTAAAGGCAATCGACCTATACCTGCGTCGTTACAGCTTATTAACCGATCGTCAGATAACGACCAATGAAGCAGACGGAGGCGCTCGCAGCAACGAAGATATCGAGAAGGAACTCGAAGAACTGGCTGACATTATCGGAGAGGAGGGATAGCGTTGGGGTTTTTCAACTTACTAAAGAAACACGACCGGCCTTCGGATGAGTACACAGTCAAAAAGACATACAGCATCATTCGGGAAGGCGCGCAATTTCCTCCGGATGACTCAATCGAGAGATTGGCGAAATATAAGCGTATGCGTAAGCTCTTCGAAGGGAAGCACCGAGACGTGTACGAAAGAGCTACGGACATTTTAAAAGATTCGCCACAAGCGAAACAGCTCGAAAAGCTTTACATCGCTATCAATCTCGCAGATATTTTGGTAACGAAGCCTGCGGATCTGTTGGTAGGAGAACCGGTTCACTTTGAGAGCGGACTGGACGACACTAGCAAAGAGCAAAAGGCGCTCAACCGATATGTAGAAGAAAACGATCTCAACCAACTGCTGCACGAGAGCGCCATGTCGAACGGGTATCGCGGTGACGCGTGGATTAAGGTTCGATTTGGCTACCGCCAAGACTATTCCGAACTTATCGCGAGGGGCTTAGAGATTCCGGAAGACGCGGAAATGGAATCCATTGTTGAACATGTTAATGCAAATTGTGTTTTCCCTGAGTTTTCAGCCGGAAATGTTAAGCAGATCAAAGCGGTCAATATAGCCCAAGTCGAATGGGTAGAGACGGAGCAGACGGAAATTCCTTTCTTAAACGTAGAGCGTCATATACCGGGCCATATCTTCTATACGCGATACAGACTTTATCAGAATGGCGTCGATGTTTCCGGCGGCGCCCCAATCAGCGTTTTCACTATAGGCGAAGAGGTGTCGACGGGTCGCGAAGAAGATCACGAAGAAACGTTCCTCCCGCACATCCCGGTCTTTCACATTCCGTACAAGTCTATCGATGACAGTTATTTCGGTATTGGCGGGTTGGAGAAGATCGAAACGGCGCTCGCGGCAATTAACGATCGTCTGGTGCAGATCGATTACATCCTATGGAAGCACAGCGACCCAACTGCATATGGCCCGGATTTAGAAGGGTCCGGGGATTCGGTTCAGTTTGGCGGCAAGTACATTCCGGTAAATAAAGACGATCCGACTCCGGGCTATATGGTTTGGCAGGCGCAGCTTGACGCAGCGTTCAAAGAGCTTGACGTACTCTTCAGTAACGTCTTTCAAATGGCCGAGACGCCGCAGTGGTTATTCGGCACGACGATCTCCGGAGACAATTCAGGCGGAACAGGCACGTCGCATACAGACGGTGTGGCGATCAAAGCTCGCTTCATGCCGATTCTTTCGAAGGTAAAGCGGATACGGGCGCACTATGACCGAGCGGTAAGAGACGCCCTTTGGACGTGTATGCTGCTCGAAAAAGCAGTCGGTGTCATCGACGTTGAAAATGCGGTTTATCCGCGGGCTATTTGGAGCGACGGACTTCCGAAGAATGAAAAAGAGCTCGCCGAAATTATGCAAATCCGTACAGGCGGCAAGCCTACGATTGATGTTCGCGGAGCCATTAAACAGCAGGACGATGTGGACGACGAGAAAGCTGACGAAATTATTCGCCGCATTGAAGAAGACGAAAAAACGACGAGCGGCTTTGTTGACGGATCGATTTTCAACAAGGAAGAATCGGAAAAGAGCCCTTCAGACGAGGATAAAGAGGAAATCACAGAGGAGGACGATAGTTAATGCCTCGTTCTCCTGAGCCTCAATACGATTATCAGACGAATCGACTTGCCGGGTATTATCAGGAAGCGGTCCGAGACATTTTGGCGGAGCTTGAACGAATTGACCTCGATAATTTTCGAAGGGCTAACGCGTTGGCGACCTTGAAATCTATTAGCGAGATCCTCAGCGATTTAGACGAAAAATCTTCCGCATGGGTCAAAAAGAATGTGCCGAAGGCGGCCACCGATGGTATTGCGCGTGCACTGGTCGCTCTGGACGTAGCAAAGACGGTGGCGAGCGCGGAAAAGGTCGTTGCTTTTAACGAGGTAAACGAGTACATGGTTGCGGCTGCTGTAGCGGATACGCAGTCGGATTTATTAGCAATTACGCAAAACGTCGATAGGAAGACGCGGGCCGCCGTGAGGAAAGCCGTTTCGGATTCGATGCGGCTTAATATGACCAAAGGGACGAACGGACGGCGGAGCATAACGGATCTGGTGCGCAAGTCTCTTCGGGCTTCAGTGAGTACCGGCATTATTGATGCGAGGGGGAATCGATGGAAGCCGGAAGTGTATGCGGATATGGTTGTCCGTACAAAGATGATGGAAACCTACCGGGAAGCTCATACGAATGAGGCGGTAAGCCGCGGAGCTTATTATGCGCAAATTTCGTCGCACGGAGCGAAGGATCTATGCCGTCTCCACGAGGGACAAATCATTAAGCTGACCGACGACGCTCCCGGCAATTATCCGACATATGACGAACTCAAAGCGACCGGTGAGATATTTCATCCGCGTTGTAAGCACGTAATTTCCACAATAAGAAACCCATCAAGCGCCGTGTAGCGCTTTTTATTTTGTCCGAACGTTATGACGTTAAAAGAAACGGCTGCATCACTCAATAGCCGACGGGCTTTAAGCGGTGGAGGGACTGTATGAGCGAAGAACTTAAAGAAACGCAAACAAGCGAGGTTACCGATCAAACTACGGCTGAGGTGCCGGAAAATAAACCTGAAGCGCAGACGGTGACTATGACGCAAGAGGAATTTAACGCTGTAATTGCTCGCGAAAAGGGGCGCGTTAAGAACAAGTACGCTGACTATGACGAAGTAAAGGCGAAACTCAGCGATTACGAAAAAGCCCAGAAAGAGCGAGAAGAGGCGGAAATGACCGAGCTGGAAAAGCTTACGAAACAGCTCGACGAAAAGGCCGAAGCTGAAGCCGCCTTCGTAAAGCAGATCGAAGATTTAAAAGCGGCTGCTGAACAGGAAAAAGTGGCGAACGAATTTATCAAGGTTGCTACGAGCAACGGCATCGCCTACATTGACGACGCTTTACGTCTGGCTGACCTATCCGCGGTAAAGGTTGAGGACGGAAAAGTAATCGGCATGGAGGACGTTGTAAAGGGGCTCGTTGACAATAAACCATACTTGGTTGCGAAACAGCAAACGCTGAAGCCGATCGGCCAACCCTCTAATAGCGGAGGAGACGGAGACGGCGGAGAAATCAAGACGTTAGAAGCGCAGCTAAGCGAAGCAAGGAAAGAAAAGAATTTTTCGAAGGTTATCGAGCTTTCAAACAAATTGAAATCACTTTTGAAGAAGTAGGGGGAAAATAAATGTTAACTAGTTACGATTTTAAAGATCAGGTACGGCAGCTTGATGCGGGGATTGAACTTATTATTCAGGATGAACCAACGTTGCTTGGTCTGATCGGCTTAAACGGAGAGGCACTTTATCAGACTAAATTCGAGTGGATGTCTGACCGACTGAACTCAAACCTCGCGACTGTTAAATCGGTAGCGGAAGACGGAAAAATTACTGTGGCGGAAGATGACGGGGAGAAGTTCCGTAAAGATGCCATCGTTGTTATTGGCGAAGAGTATCTGAAAGTCACAAACGTGTCCGGCGATGTGCTGACGGTTGTTCGCGGATTTGACGGAACAGTTCAAGAGGAAATCAAGGCGGGCTCTGAGCTGCGCATCGTTTCCCGTCCGCAAAATGAAGGCGCTGGTGTCGGTATCGATGAAGGTCATGACCGTTATGTAGATTACAACTTCACGCAAATTATCGAAAGGTATGCTGCTGTATCAAAAACCCAACAAGCGGTCCGCACACACAATGTGACGAGTGAGCTTGACTACCAAGTAAAGCTACGTCTTAAAGAGATGGCGCGGGAATTTAACGACTGGTTGATCTATGGCCGCAGAATTGACGGTAAGCCTCGTACAACGGGTGGTCTTCTACACTTCGCTAGCTTGAAAAATGCTACTAGAGCTAACTTAAAAGGCGAAGAGGTTGGAGCTAAGGCAATTAACGATGTTATGGAACAAGTTTATTTAAGAGGCGGATCTGCTAACACGATTCTCACCAATACTGCGGGAGCTCGTCAAATTTCAAAATTGGCGAAAGATACTATCCGCACAGAGAGAACGGACACAGTTACAGGCCACAGAGTGAGCACCTTTGTTTCTGACATGGTAGGCGGAGGCGAGGCGACTGTAATCGTCGATCCAAACTTCCCTAAGAACAAAATCGCTTTGTTTGACCGTAACATTCTCTCTCTGCATCCATTGAGCGAGCGCTCTGTCTACGACGAGGATGCCACAGTTCCGGGAGCTGACTTTGTTGCGCGCCAGATCCGTGGCGAATACGGAATCAAGATCAAAAACGCGAACGAAAAAATCGCCATCCTTGAAAATATCTCGACAACTGTATCTTAATGGAAATCGACGGGCTTCGGCCCGTCTTTTTAATTTGAAAGGAGGCCAACAATGGCAATTACAGATGATCAGAAACGGAGATTAAATGAATCTATGCCAGTCGCCAACGATCTAAAGCTCGGCGACATAATTAAGGAATTACAGGAAGGCGGAGGCACGGCTGGTCCGAAAGGCGATAAAGGGGACACTGGACCTCAAGGACCGAAAGGCGATACCGGACCAAAAGGAGCGGACGGGTTCGGTACCAAGGCGCAGTATGACGACATCATCGCGCGGCTTAAAGCGTTAGAGGGAGCTGGCTCGTAATAATGGCCGTCTATAAGGCTTCTCCGTTTTATTCCGTAGGCACCGACCAGACGATTGTTTTCGACCACAAAGGCGTTTATGAAACCGATGTGCCAGCCGAAATCGAGCAGTTGAATGCATTATGTCCGCGATGGATTAGCTGTATTGCGTCAGACGATGAGACGGAAAAGGCGGAGGCAAAGGCGCCGAAAAAGCCTGCACGTAAGTCCTCCGGAAAATAAGGAGGGCTGTGCGTATGGCTTTAAGCGTAGAAGCTGCAAACGAATACATCAACCGAATGACAATCGATAACGAGGATTGGAACGACTATGACTTCGCAAAGCAGCAGCGGGTATTAAACGTAGCCGAGGACGTCTTGGCTCGAAAGTTTCGTAAGTACGTCATTCCTGATGACGCAGTTTACGAGTTTACGAATGTGCTTGCGACTGCTTATAACGATACGAACCGTCTGAATAAGCACGGCATCGCGTCTTACTCAATCACCGGCGTCGGGTCGTTTACGTATAAGGAAACGCTTCGAGCTGACGATGAGTCTCTCATACCGAAAAAGACGATCGACCTGATCGAAGAAGCGAACGACGTAAAACTTAGCGGCCGGACCGTAAAAGCGACGGTGATGTAGTTGGCGATCATACCAATGCGTCAGGTCGTGACCGTTACTCGTGCTTCAGACGAAATAGACGTGTGGGGAAACCCTGTGAACGTCGAGCCGTTCGAAATTAAGTGCCGAATCGACGAAGGATCTACTATTGCGAATTCACGTTCTTCCGGCGTTGTGAAGAGCGAGGAAGTCGTAGCCACGGCGCGTATATTGGTCGATAAATTAGCCGACATCAGGTATACGGATACACTCGCATTCACGAACGAGCTAGGCGAAACCATTGAGCGTAAGCCGAAGGAAATAAACGTGAAGCGGCAAGTCAGTGGCAAGCCGATTCTGACCGAGGTAATCGTATGAGTTTTACGTTGGATGCTGGCGATTTTCTATCGTTATTGGGTAGCCGAGAGGTAGCCGTTGAGCAGGCAGCAAAGACAGCGATGCATGATAACACGGATGACCTCGCTAGACTTGCGCAAAATATCGCCCCGATTGATAAAGCCACGCTCCGTCGCGGCATGAAAAAGAAGGTTACGTTAAAGCGTGATAGTCTGATCGGTGAAGTATCGTTCCGGGCCGTTGATAAAGGCTTTAACTATGCGTTATGGACCCATGAAGCGGAATACAGCCTCGGACCGAATTCGGCAAGTGCCGGCGGCATTAGCGGCTATCCGGTCGGTAACAAATATCTGGAACGTCCACTGAAAGGTGAATCGCAGAAATACATTAATCACGTAGCAGACGCGGTGAGAAGGGAGTTGTGATAATCGTTGAAGATAACCGAATTAATCTCGTTCATACAGTCGCGGGTTGACGGCGTTTATTACGCAAACGGATTCCCGCGAAATGCGGCAGATGAATGTACTTATGTGCGATTTACAGGCGGCTTTCCTCCGTCTCAATGGACCGGAAAGAGCCAACCGTCGTTTCAAATAATCGTACGAGGAAAGGCAAGGGGCGACGCGGATTGCGAAGAGAAAGCGTACCAGCTTCAGGAAGCGTTAACGAATCTCCGTGAAGTGTTTATCGGTAATAGCTCAATCGTTGTTATCCGCGCGGCCAATTCGGTGCCGTTATTTATCGGATACGACGACAATGATCGTCCCCAATACTCGTTAAATTTCGATTGTGTAGTGCGCCCTGACCGGGCGCTTTTTTAATGCAAAAATAAAGGAGGAAAACGGATGGCTGGAATTAAAACGATTCAAGTTCCTATCGGCCCCGCAATCGTCGAGTACGGCGAGGGTAAGGATATGGTGACGTTTGACATCACGAAGGGCGGCATCGTTTTTAAGGCGCAGATGTCTAAGCAGGATACAACGGTCGACCAATACGGTGACTCGATTGTAGGCTCACGGACAAAGGGCGGAACTTGCGAATGTACCGTACCGTTTGCGATCTATGATTTAGAAAAGATTCATAAGGCGGTTCCGAACAGTAAGTACGTGTCTGACGGAGACAAAAAGAAGCTTGTAGTCAGCGGTAAAGCCGGATATGACTTGCTGAAGGACGCGAAGCCTTTACGAATTAAGCCGACAGATCCAGAAGCGACGGCCAACGACTGGCTCACGATTCCGTTAGCTGGTGCGTCGACTGACATCGAGTATACCTATGATTCCGATAATGAGAGGATCGCTAACCTAACGTTTACCGGTTATCCGGACACGATGGGAGAGGGCGATCTTTTTATTATGGGCGATGAAACGGCCGGTACCTCTTCTGGCTCTGGTAGCGAATAACGAACGAAAGGCATCGTCAAGAGGCGGTGTCTTTTTAATTAACGAAAGGAGAGTCGCATGAACATTTTCAAAAAGAAACAGGAGACTGATTCGATCCAGCTCGGTAAGTATCCGGTCGAGGTTGCGAAGCTCACTCCGGCCAAGTGGAAACAACTTTTCGCAGCACTCGATAAAATTCCGTTTCTAGTTCTGGAAGTCTTTAGCGCGCCTAAAACTGATTTCTACTCGTATTTAGTAAGCGCGATTGAAGTCGGTATGGATGAGATCGTCGAAATTACGGCATTATTGAGCGGCGTAGATGCCGAGTACATCCGTGAAGAAGTCGGAACGGACGAAATTATCGAGTACATCACGCTCACTGTTAAAAATAACCGTCTCGATTCGCAAGCAAAAAACGTGAAGAGCCTTCTTCCGAAACTCGAAAAGTAGACGAAGAGGGCGATCCGTATACGATTGACGATTATCTGATCGAAGCGGCGATCAGTTTAGGTGTCACGCAGCATCAAATAGAAAACGAGTTTTATATGGTGGACATACCGAAATTTGTGCGTGCCAAGACGAAGCAAGGCGCGGTAAGGCGGATAGAAGACATTCGCGTACTTCTCGCGACGAATAGCCGGGCAAGTGAGGACGACGAGTATAAACAGCTCATGAATACGTTGATTCGGGCGGCCGGTCTTCGTCCGGAAGTGAAATTCGACCGTGAGAAATTCGAACAACTACGGGCTTTACAGGGGAATTTTCGGAAAGGAGGTAAATAGATGGCCGGAACAACAGTCGGAGAAATCCGGGCGCGTCTCGTATTAGACATGGCGGACTGGTCCCGTCGATCTCAGCAAGCGCGAAGCGATATGGATCAAATGGGCCGTTCATCCGCGAATCTCTCGAAGCAAATGGGCCTCATCCAAAAGGCTTCGCTTGCGGTTGGTGGCGCAGTCGTAGCCGGCATCGGTGTCTCCGTTAAGAAAGCGGCTGACTTCGAGGAGGCCATGTCGCGAGTTAAAGCGATCAGCGGTGCGACCGGTCAGGACTTCGAAGATCTGAAGAACATCGCGGCTAAGATGGGCGCCGAAACAAAATATACCGCGGTCGAGGCGGCCGAGGGTCTTCAATACCTCGCGATGGCGGGCTTCAGCGTAAAAGCGCAAGTCGGATCGTTACCGGCCGTTCTTAACTTGGCTGCGGCTTCCGGCGAAGGGCTCGGCCGTTCAGCAGATATCGTTTCGAATATCATGACCGGCTTTGGCATTAAAGCGGAAGACTCCGGGCACGCCGTAGACGTACTCGTAAAAGCGATGACGACGGCCAACACGGATCTGCCGCAATTAGGCGATGCAATGAAATTCGTCGCCCCTGTTGCGCACTCTCTCGGATACTCCATCGAAGATACTGCGACAGCCGTTGCGAAAATGTCAGACGCCGGTATTCAGGGATCGATGGCGGGTACGGCGCTTCGTGCGTCACTCTTGCACCTTACGAATCCGGTCGGCCAGTCGGCCAAGGCGATGAAAAAGTACGGAATCGAAGTAAAGGACGCGCACGGAAACCTCAAGCCGATACCGGAGCTCGTCGGCCATATTTCGAAACAGTTCGAAGGGATGACGTCAGCGCAGAAAACGGCAGCAGCGGCACAGCTCGTCGGAGTTGAAGCTGCTTCCGGATTCGTTACGCTCTTGGGCGTCGGAGAAAAGGGGCTGCGCAACTACTCGAAGACGCTGAAGGAAGCCGGCGGGACAGCGGACAAAGTAGCGAAAACGCAGATGGATAACCTCAAAGGGTCATTCGAACAGTTTACGTCTGCGCTCGACGGCCTCGGAATTACGATCGGTAACGAGTTTTTACCTACTTTCCGAAAAATTGTCGATACCGGTACGAAGGTGGTTGAGTTCCTTAGCGAACTGAATCCGGGGATTATTACGACGGGCCTCGAAATGGCGGGTGCGGCGGCAGCGGTGGCGTTGGTTGCGTCTTCCATGATGAAACTCGGAATCGCAGTGCGCGGTTTGTTTGTTGCGATGGGGCCGGCCGGATGGGTGATCACCGGGCTCTCTCTATTAGCGGGAGCACTCGTCGGGGTGAAAGCGGGATACGATCAGATGAACACCGTTAGTTTAGAGGCGGCCGAAACCAAACAAAAAGAGATAGATTCTATTAATAATTTAGCGACTGAGTTTGAAAAACTTCAAAACAAAACAAAGCTTACAGCAGAAGAGATGGCGCACTATCTCGACTTGAACGATCGCATTAAATTGGAAACTGATTCTCACGCGATCAAACTGATGAAGGAGGAGCAGGAGGGGCTACGCAAAAAGTCGGGTCTTACAAATAATGAGTTCGATCGCTATCTTTCGCTTAATGACAAGGTACTAGAAAAGGCTCCTATCACAAGCAAGGCAATAACAGACCAAGGTAATGCGTTCGCGAAAAACACTAAGGCGTTAAAGCGGCTGACTGAGGAAAAAGCCGAAGAATTAAGGATTGAACTGAATACTCAAAAAGCCAAACTTGACTCTAAAGAGACTGAGAATCTCAATGAAAGAAGCAGGCTTCAAGAAAAGATAAATAGCCTTGCGGAGGAGTATCGCGAAAATCAGGTGAAAGCCGAGGAGCAGCTTGAGAAAGTAAGGGGGATAGAAGACAGTATAAAACAAGCGAAAGCGGCCGGAAACAAAGAAGACGCTGCACAAAAGGAGAATATCCTAGGTACAGAAAAGCGGATTCTAAGCGAACTTCAGGCGCAACTCGGGGCGAGTGGTGATAAGCTTCTAAGCAAAAAAGAAGAACTACAAAAGGTAAATGAAGAGATAAATAAACTCGATACTGTTAAGCAAAAACTAGTGGATTTAGAGATGCGACAAGTCGGCTTAAACGCCAAAAAGGGAGAAGGCGTGAGAGTAATCGATAAGGAGATCGCTCGCCTTCAAGATGCGAAGGCGAATCTGAAAAACAACACGACAGCAGCCGATCGTAAAACAGATGAGTATCGAAAGTCTGTTAAAGCAATTGACGACGAGATCGCAAACCTTCGTACCGCAAGGGGTCGGGTCGCGGATATTACGTCAGAAGCCCAAAGAATGAACGCTGCTCTAAGTAAGGACATCACGAAACGCATCACGACAATTACATCGGATGTTTCTATGAAGACGGAGCGTGCTGTAAGCCGGGGAAAAGGGAACGAAGGTACCTACCACACTGGCGGCGTCATCGGCCTCGGGCAGATCAATAAACTTCACATCGGCGGCCTAGCGTCTCAATTTGCTAATCCGATGAGCCACGAAGTCGATATCCGGGCCCTGCGTAACGAAATGGTGCTTACCGAAGCACAACAGGCGAATCTTATGCGAATGATTGACGCAGGCCACACGACGGGCCTTGGAGGAGATTCCGGCTTATCGTCGGATATGCTTCGAGCGCTTAGTTCGATTGAGCAGGCGATTAAGACGAAAGGCGGCGCTTCCATAATCGTAGATGGATACGAACTCGGCCATGTAATTGAGCCGCATATCAGCGCGATCCAACAAGACGGCCTCGATATAGAAAGTCTAAAGAGCGGGAGGTGATTTCGAATGGGAAATACGGACTTCATAAAGAAAATCGCCCCGGATGCACAGAAGATATTCGTAAATTATAAAATTCTCGCCAGCCTTGTAATCGCGCAGGGATGTCTCGAAAGTGCGTACGGAACCAGTGGTCTTGCCGTTAATGGAAAGAACCTTTTCGGAGTGAAGGGCGAATATAACGGAAAATACGTCATCATGAAAACGTGGGAAGTAATCAACGGAAGAAACGTTCAAGTGGACGCCAAGTTCCGGAAGTACCCGACGTGGTATGAGTCGATGCAAGACCTTGCGAAGCTTTACGTAAACGGCGTCAGTTGGGACCCGAATCACTATAAGGCGGTCGTAGGCGAGAAAAACTACAAGAAAGCGACTGCTGCGCTGGTAGACGCCGGTTATGCAACGGACCCGTCTTACGCATCAAAGCTTAACAGAATTATTGAAACGTACAACCTGACGAAGTACGACACCGCCCCGTCTCCGTCGAATCCGTCCACTCCTACTACGCCGGGCACAAACAACCCGGCTCCGGTTGTCGTTGAAGAGCCGGAGGTATCTATCGACGTTTTTTCAAGCGTTTATACAACGCCTCCATCCGGTGTCCCTATTACGGATAGCAACTTCCGGATACTTTACAAGGATGGCCGCATAATTGACATGGCTCGCGATTTATCAGTTCTTGTGCGAAGTTTCAAAATTGCTTCGCCCACTCCCGATATCGATTACGAAACGATTCCGGGGAGGGACGGATTAGTTCGAGTGGGGAAAAACTTCGGAGCCCGAACGCTGACTGCCGAATGTCTCTTGCTCGGAGCGGATGACGTTGATTTTCATTTATTACAAGCGGAACTCTTTCACGCGCTTCATCGCGAGGAGGAGTTCTTTTTAGTTTCGGAAGCGACGCCGAAAAAACGGTGGCGGGTCGAGCTAAGCGCATCATTCACGCCTGACAGAATCGGTAGCTTTGGCGACTTTACGCTGACTTTCCAAAGCGCCTCGACTTATTGCGAATCAGTCGGCACCACACTGAATGCGTTTACGTTTGATGCGAACAAATGGCAGATAGGCGAAGGACTGACGGACGATATCCCTTCGTACAAACACAAGACGAAGACTTTTCGTATTTTCAACGCGGGAGCCGTCCGGCTAGATCCGAGATACATGCCTTTAAAAATCACGTATAAAGGCGAGTCAAATAAATTGTCGATCAAAAATAGAACAACAGGCGATCTGTGGACGTTTTCCGGCAATTCCACTACGAAGGAAGCGATTCAAATTTCCGGTGTTACTGTGAAAAAGGGTAACGTTAGCATCTTTGGTCAGACAAATTTCGGACTCATTACGCTTGAGCCCGGATGGAATGATTTTGAGTTAAGCGGAACGAGCGGGGATTTTGAGATCACCTTTGATTTCAGATTCCACTATTACGCGTAGGGAGGTGCGTCATGCCTAGTTTGATTGTAAAAAACCTTGCTAATCAGGTCGAAGCCTTAACGGACTTTAACGTGACAAAGAAAGATGAAATCGATAACGGCAGGTCTTTAGATGTATCAGTTATACAGACCGATCGGAACGCGCACTCCTTTCCGCTGATTCAGAATGAAGGCTCTCTTTTTTATGAAGACGAGGAATTTGTCATCCGAAAGACGCGCTATGTACCGATCGGAGGCAAGAGACTAAAGGTCGACATTACGGCCCTGCACCGATCATTTTCAGACCTCGGAGAGAATTACGTGTACGAGACTTCGGGGAAAAAGAAAAAACTTTACCTCGAAGATATGCTGGATATCGCATTAAAAGGCTCCGGGTATTCTTACGAAGTTGTACCGGATGGTCTTGGTGATTCATTTGAAGTAGAGGATTTCGGGAATGGATACTCGCTCGGACTGTTAAACGATATTAAAGAAAAATACTCGGCGGAATATGAATGTATTGGAAAGAAAGTGTACTTCGCGAAGGAGATAGCGAGAGATACAGACTATGTTATTCGCGATCGAGTAAATGTAAAAGATCCGACACAGGAAATCGACACCTCTTCTATAAAAACGTTTATCAAGGGCTTCGGAAAGAAAGACGACAAGACAGGGAAATATGCGGTCGAAGCTGAATACAAAAGCCCTTTGGCTGCAATCTACGGAATTAAACACGCAAATCCAATATTCGACGACTCTTACACGGCAAAGGACGAGGGTAAACTTGAACAGCGGCTAGAAAAAGAACTGACCGATAAGATTGAGATATCTATCAGTTTGACATATGTGGAAGTCGAAGCTTTGAAAATGCAGGACATCCGAAAAGGTGATTACGTGTGGTGCGTATTAGAGCCGTTTGACTTACGCACCAAGCTACGCGTTGTCAGTGTCGAATCTTATTCCAATCCGAATAAACCGTCTGTTTTTACTTTCGGAAAATTGCGGCCGAATATCAGTAAAACTGTCGCAAAACTAGGTCGTACGCAGAGCACGCTCTCCAAGCTTATCGATACGTCAACTGGGAAAGTGAAAGGCAGCGCCATAAGCGGAAACATAACCATCGGAAAAGACGCGATTTACGAAGACGGGTACGATCCGACAAAGCTGACGATTCCTACGTACGGCCGGGCAAACGCAACAACGGACGGTCTTATGAGCTCATCGGACTATGTGAAGCTGGCGAGTATCGTATTGGGGCCCGACGGCCAAGTTTATGTCTCGCTGGCTACCGAAACGACTGACGGCTTAATGAGCGCATCTGACTTCGCAAAGCTGCAACGCATCAAGGTCGGTACGGCTACGGTGGATATATCGACACTTTCGCAACAGCTCGAATCTATAAACAAGCGCCTGACCGCGCTAGAGAATAAATAACGAGGAGGAATACAATGCCGAAATTTCCGTACAGAAAGGCCGGGGCGGCGTGGGACCGTGTTTTTCGTAACGATCACAACCAAAACCTCGATGATATTGCGGACGATATTAAAGGATCGTATACGGATCTGGCCGCACATAAGAACGCGAAAACCGCCCACACGTCGGAGCAAATCGACCATGGCGGTTTTTCTTTGCGCACATATATCGACGGCCTGTATAACCGTATCAGAAATCTGATCCTTAACGCGGACGGTACAAACGTAAAAGAGGTCGTTGACGCTCGTGTAGACGCGGAAGGAAACATCGCGCCTTTATTGAAGGAGCGGCTCGACAAAGAGTATAACAAGCTTTTACGCAAAATTGAGCGCGATGTAAACGTTGATGACTACGGAGCCGATCCGACTGGTGTTAACGATAGTACAGAAGCGTTTAAAAAGGCGATCGGGAACGGTAAGGTGCGGCTAAATCTATCGGCAGGCACATATATCGTTAAAGGCATCAAGTTGCCGTCATGGACGTATTTGATCGGTCAAGGTATGGGCGTTACTACGTTGAAGCTACACGAAGATACGCCGGCGAGCGAATGGGTCATCATTAACGCGGACCCGGCGTCCGGCAACCGGAATATCGTAGTCCAAGGAATGTCACTCGACTGGAATCCGGATCGTCAAGGCGGCGTTAGTTCAACTGGCGGAATCCATTCGAGCTGTTTAACTTTCGCGCAAGTGAAGTTCGGTATCGTCCGGGAGGTCGAAGGCATTAATCCGGGGCTCCACTGTTTCGACATATCGGCCCCTACCTACGATATTACAGCGAAGGATTACACCGCAACAGGAAGTAAGTACGTCTGGATCGATCGCTGCGTCGGCTATGGTTACGGTGATGACGGGATCACTACGCACTACAGCGAATATATCTTCATCACCAATAACGTAATGACAAATCCGCGCGGCACAGCCCACCGTAAGGGTGCCGCCAATTCGAACGGTATCGAAGTCGATGACGGATCTAAACACGTATGGCTTCTTGATAACTACACTGAAGGAAACATCCGAGGCGTAGAGGTGAAGGCTCATACAGAATGGCCGGCGCCTTGTAACGTCCATATTCGCGGACACGAATCTTTCCGGGATGTGCGCTCATTCGACTTGCGGCATATAGGACACCACTTAGCGACTGATCCGTGGAGCGAGACGGCGAGGGACGTAACGCTGATCGACTGTACTGCGCGAGAGCCGATATTCAATTCGCTGTATGACGGACTGGAACCGAAAGCTTTAGTCGTCTCGGCGTACCAACGTGTTAAGATAATCGGTTTTACTGCAATCGGTGATCCGACGTATGACTACAAAGGAAAGTCGATGATAGCCTTTCAATATAAGAGCCGGAAGATAACTGTAACTGGTCTGCAAATTTCCGGTTTTAAAAAGGCCGGCTATGATGTCAACATTACCGGAGGCGATCAGCGCACAGATGACGTCCTCATTTCTGATTTCGTTATCCATGATTCAGCGCAAAATGGTATCGGGATCGGGGGCGGTGTCTATAACGTAAACTTGGAAAATGGTATTCTTCACGTATCTAGCGGTACGGCCGGCATCACATCGCCGAATACGCAAACAAATATCTTAATGGTCCGGGCGTATGGTTACGAAAGTGCGGCAGTACTCGGGGGCCAGAAACATTCGGTCGTCCCTAACAACGTGAAAGGTGGGTTCCGTGCTGCTTCTACATCAGGTCACGTTTTAGACAAAACAAGCGCAATCATTGCGACCACGGGCGGATGTACAACGAAAGGACCTAGAAACGTCGTTTTAGGCGCCAGTGGTGGCTCATCCACAACAGCTTCGCGTCAAGCGGTTATAGCGTCAAACAATTCACATACAAAAGGTGACGGGCCGTCGAGGGTCGTACTCGCTGCCAACGGGGTTATCAACGATAACGGATATAGCGTCAGAGGGGGCTACGGAAGCGGCAGCGCCTCGACCGGAAATACGAAATGGGAACTCGATTCAACTGGCGGACATATTCGTGGTACAGGGCGGGTAGAAAGCGTCTCAGATTTCAAAGACTTCGCGGAGTATTTCGAATCTGCTGACGGTCAGAAAATCGATTCAAGCTATCTGGTTGCGTTAGAAGGCGAAAAGATACGAAAAGCAGGCGAAGGAGATAAGATACTCGGAGTTGTTTCGGAAACGGCCGGCTTGGTGCTCGGAGGCGCGGCGTTCTATTGGAACGATCAGTTCGAAAGAAACGAATTCGGCGGCTTGGTTTACGAAACGGTTATCGATGGTGGCGAAGAGTTAAGCGTTCCAAAATTAAACCCCGACTACGACCCTTCTCTCGAATATGTGCCGCGTGACTCTCGTGACGAATGGCATGTCATCGGACTAATCGGCCAAGTCTTTGTCAGGATTGACGAAACAGTGGCCGTAGGGGACAGCGTATCAGCAATTGGTGGCATCGCGACTAAAGCAGAAAGCGGCGGCTACGGAACCGTTATGAAAATCAAATCTCCGTATGATGCGGAAAAAGGATACGGTGTAGCTCAAATGATCGTTACGCCGCAGCACTAAGGAGGTTTTGCAGTGATATACAATAACGCACCACTTGCGTTTGAGGTGACGAGCCGGACAAAAACGAATATAAAAACCGCAATACAGTTCAGCACGCAAGACATCGATACGGCGCGGTTACTCTTCTCGCTAACTAAGGATGGCGTCCCATTGCCGTTGTCTGCTGTTACCGGGAAACTTGTCATGTTCACGGCGGACGGCAGCCGGTTTATAAAAAACGTAGAGATCGTAGATAAGGTCGAAGGGGTTGCGCAGTACGTTCTGTCAGCCGAAGAGATCCGACACAGTGGCGATGTGCAAGCGGAACTTTACCTGTATTACGCGAATAAGCAGGCGCTTTCCATCCATAAGTTTTCGTTTACCATCGACAAGGCGCTGATTGATACGGATATCGTACCATTGGCGGAATACTACGTGGATGACTTCGAAGCGTTGCGCCAACAAATCAACGACTTATACGACGAAGTGGTCGAAACAGTCGAAGAGCTGCGCAAGAAATTCGAAGACCTTGAAAATATTGAAACGAAAGAAGGGGCGCAAGCAAAAGCGGACGCTGCAGAAAAGAATGCGAAGTCCTATACGGACACTCATACGAAAAGGACTGACAATCCGCATAGCGTAACGAAATCGCAAATCGGTTTGGGGAACGTTGAGAATGTGAGGCAGGAGACGCCGGATGGTGCGCAGGAAAAAGCCGACAAGGCCTTAACGGACAGCAAAGCGTACACAGACGAACACACAGGTCGGACTGATAACCCGCACTCAGTGACGAAGGATCAGATCGGACTTAGTAACGTCGACAACGTTAAGCAGGCGCCTCTCGACCAATTCCGGGCGCACGATTCGAATGGCATTCGTCATACTTCGCAGGTTGAGAAGGACAAGTGGAACGGATCGCAGTTGTTTAAATTGACGCAGGATACCGGCGCGGCACAGTACATGACGGGCATCGATTTTAATACGGTAACAGATACCGGCTTCTATTATATGAGCGGCGCAACGACGGCCCTAAACGCTCCGGTAAATAACAACGGATATCTTCTCGTTCATAACTACAGCACGTACGCGTATCAGGAATACACGTCATATAGCAGTAATGATTCAACGTCTTCCGGCCGGCGGAAATTTATGCGTAATAAGGTCGCGAGTTCGGATTCATGGACGTCGTGGCGCGAGCTTGAATCGGTAGAAGGGGCGCAGTCAAAGGTAGATGCCCACGCCAACAGAACGGACATTCACGTCGTACAGACGGATAAAGATAAGTGGAATAGTCCGTGGGTCGCGACGTGGAATAACGTTACTTTGATTAACGGCGCGCAACAAAACGCTAGCTATCCGTTCAAGTTTTCCGTTGCGAATAACGAAATTAAACTGCGTGGTACATTCGGGTCACTACCGGCCGCTGGTACGACGGTAGCGAAGTTCACGTATAAGCCGACGCAGCTCGTAGATTTCGTTGTACCTACGATCGGATCTTACGGGACTGCGCGGTTTGCATTTACGACGGACGGCGAATTACGGTTCGATGGGCTTTCCGCAACCGACTCGGCTAGCGTTACGCGAGTATCTTTTAATATCGGGATTCCACTATGGTAATGGAGGCGATGAATGTGCACGTTCTTTTCTACGATGAGAATTTCAAATATGACGGCGAAGCGGATATCGAAATAAATACGGAGGCAGGCGAGAAACTGCCTCCAAATTGCACAACGGCGTTAATTCCTGCCGGATTATACGATCCGAAATATGATCCTAAAAAGGGCGTTTGGGTTGAGGCGGCAACACAAGATTATATCGACAGTGTAAAACCACCTGCACCAAAACCAAGCGAAATTGAAGTCCTGTCTCAACAGGTCGCGGATCTATACTATCTAATTGCGATGGGAGGCTCATAATATGATAGATTGGTTCACGTATATCAAAGGGTTTTACGAAACGGGTCGGTGGACGAAAAAACAAGTTTATGATGTTGTTGCTGTCGGCCGCATCACACCGGAACAATACGAAGAAATTACAGGCGATCCGTACGATCCCAGCACGCCTCCCAGCGAAGACTCTACCGGAAGTGACGAAAAAGTGAGCGGACAGGAGGCGTAGTTATTGAACGGCGGCGAATTAGACGTACTCAAATATTTTTTAACGCAGGGACCGTTCGCGGTCCTTTTTACGTGGCTGCTGATTTACGTAATGAAGTCGAACAGGGAGCGTGAATCGCGGCTGCAGGACTTACTCGATAAATTTAGCGATAAGTACGACGTCATCATCGACAAGATCGATAGGCTCGAAGAAAAATTCCGCGGAAGAGAATAATCGAATAAACGCAACACGCCCGTCAGGTGAGAGTCCCGGCGGGCTTTTTAAATTATGAAAAAGGAGACGATGAAACATGGTGAAAATCACAAAGGACTTTATTCCAGTAGGACACAATAACAGACCGGGATACGCAATGAATCCGGCATACATCACAGTTCACAACACGGCGAACACGGCGAGAGGGGCAAACGCAGCCATGCACGCCCGTTATGAGAAAAATCCGGAAACACCCACCAGCTGGCACTTTACGGTTGACGAAAAAGAGATATATCAACATCTGCCATTGAATGAAAACGGATGGCACGCGGGAGACGGAAACAGCGGAACCGGCAACCGAAAATCTATTGGCATTGAAATTTGTGAGAATAGCGATGGGGATTTTGAGAAAGCCGTGGCGAATGCTCAATGGCTGATCAAAAAGCTCATGAAGGAGCAGGGCATTTCCCTTGCAAATGTCGTTCCACATCAACACTGGTCGGGTAAGTATTGTCCGCGCAAATTGCTTGATCGGTGGGACTCTTTTAAGGCCGGTATAAGCGGCGCGCCATCTTCACCAGCGAAGACAGAAACCAAGACGTCCGGATCGACATACCCCGTTAAGAAAGGCGACACTTTGTCCGAAATTGCGGTGAAAACAGGCGTCAGTATGGCGAAGTTACAAGCATACAATGGCATTAAGAATGCGAATAAGATTACGGTCGGCCAAGTGTTAAAACTGACGGGGGCGGCCGGCTCTTCTAAGCCGTCATCCAGCGGCAAGAAATACGTCTACCTTCCGGCGTCTGCCGCCTCATGGCGCATCTATCCTACGAATAAAGCGCCGGTCAAAGGGAACGAATGCGGATTATTGCGTCCTAAGAAATTCGGCGGCCTGAAGTACGAGGTTCTCGGTAATCCACAGACCGACGTGTACACGATCAAGACGGACCAGTTCGGAAAGGTAAATATCTATGCCGCGAAGTCCACAGGCGCAACAGTTAAATAAACGAAAAGGGAGACGATAATATGGAAGAAGTATTAATTTTCGCGACTATCCTCGCGCCCATCCTAACGGCGCTCGTTCAGCTCGTTAAGAAAACCGTTAAGCTGCCGACGAATATTGTGCCGGCTCTCAGCTTCGTCATTGGTATCGGGTTGGGCGCGATTGCCTATCCGTTTACTGACCTCGACTTGGTGCTACGTTTGTGGGCCGGCGGCTTTGCGGGTCTGGCCGCGACGGGTCTTTTTGAAATCGGAACAAAGCGAGAGGGAACTACGAAATAAAATAACGGAACTTTTTGCGGGCGCTTGCGTATGAATACGTAGGTGTCCGTTTACATAACTGAAAAATAAGTTATCATTAGAAGAAAAAAGGTCGTGATCGTATTGAAGCGGGTTGGGCTACTTTTTTCTGCGTTAATAGCTGCGTTTTTAATCGGTGGGTGTTCATCTGATTCGCAGCCTCATAGCAAAGACAGTACGGCAAAAGCTGAGGAAGTGAGCACAAATGAAAATCTAGGTGAAGATAGTGCTATTTGGGCTTATTCAGCAGAAATAAATGATAAGGCAAATTACGATGGGCTAGATATAAAAATCGATCGGATTTTGATATCGCCATCAAGCGCCCACATTGCGATAAAAGGATCGATAGAAAACATCGGGCATTCTTCCTTTGAAGCGTATCCGGCAGCGGAAACAATCAAGCTTAACACCGGAGAGGAATTAGGTCCGCAAGAAGTGATAAAAGTAGTTGATGACGGCACGAATAAATTAAAGAAGAAGGGCGATCGTCTCGATTTTTTCTACGCTTGGCCTATGTCCAATACATCTCCGAACGAAGTGACAAGCATAAACCTATCTTGGAATATCTACAAAACGCTTGGGGATGACGCAGTAAACTCAGCTACCTT
Organism: Bacillus sp. MT(2024); assembly: GCF_036362845.1. Taxonomy (NCBI): domain Bacteria; kingdom Bacillati; phylum Bacillota; class Bacilli; order Caryophanales; family Bacillaceae; genus Bacillus; species Bacillus sp. MT(2024). The sequence goes on along the minus strand of NZ_CP143632.1, from coordinate 2,959,245 downwards.
CACGCGAAATTACACACTAAAACAATAACGATAAGCCCCGTCCTTAACCGGATGGGGCGTTTTTTACGTTTATGATATCCGCAAACCTCACGAAATTGGTGCCGCCCTTGGCGTCCTTCACACGAAATTCCTTCCGTATGTGATCCACGTAATGGACTGCGCCGATTACTTCGCGTATGTATCCACCGTCATAAAGCTCGAACGACAAATCTGCGCCTACCTCCATCGATTGCGCGACCGTCACTTCCATATCCTCGATCTGCTGCGTGTCCAGTTGCGGCTTTTCTACTTTAAGTTTCGCCTCAGCCAATCGCTGAAAGCCTTCGCGTAATTCCGGCAAGATAAAACTCGAAGCCCACAGTTTGTTATCGCTAGTCATGCCGAACACCTCCGGCTTTATTATATGCGAATATGCGTTCGGCTATCAATCGGAAATATCAGCCATAACGAGGAGCTATTGTTGTTCGTCTTTTTTAAAAGCGCTTCGCAATTTCTCTTCAATGGACTCTTCGTTGGTTTCAATTTTATATAATAATTCGTGAAAATCATCTCGCAGCTTACTAATATTAGTTGCTAAATATCCGTCCATCTTTGAACCACTAAGTTCATAAATACGCGATTTTTCAAGATCTTTCAACCTGTTTTCTATATTATTAATTTCACGTCTGTACTTTTTGACGACTCCATTACCATTGTCCGTCGACATTATATTCACCTCCTCTCGCTCACTCACGAATTTCAAACAACTCATTCATATCTGTTATGTTAAGCTCTTTCGCAATTTTGGCAACATGCTCTCGGTTAAAAGATGTCCGCTGATTCGAGCAAAGCTCAGAGATAACGTTTCTTCTAATCCCTATTTTATCTGCGAACTTCATTTTCGGTATATTACGGCTGTCCAATATTTCTTCAAGCTTTATATAAAGCCGCATAACTCTTCCTCCTTGATTCTGATCGTTATCGGATAAGGTAGATTTATTATACCTTAAATTTTCCTAAATCGAAATCAAAAATATTAATTTATCGATAAAAAGATAAAAGAGTTGACTTATCGATAAAACGATAATATTATTTTATTATCGATAAAGCGATAAGGAGGTGGAGGTATGCATTACTTAGCGGAGCATCAAACGTTTAATTCAACGGCTGCCCTAAACGCGGCAGTCTACGAGCACATCAAGCGCAATACATACGACCTGAATGACACCGACCGCCAAGCGTTGAAGAAGATCGCCCGGTATGCGGTTAAGTTCAGCGGGGCGGCGCACCTGAAGGCGGAAACGCTGGCGGATCTCATCGATAAGTCAGTCAAGACTGCACGCCGGGCCCTAAATAAATTGGCAACGCTCGGCATCGTTAAGAAAATCGCAACAACTCGGAAGATAAACGGAGGGAAGGGCGCGAACATAATCGTGATCCTGCCGGTAGATGACCAGTCGACAATGTCCAATCGCGGACAAGCCGAAAAGCCAACGGAGACAACGGCCGAGGCCCCGAAAACGGAAAACGAACCATCGGATTCTATTAAGCGTTCTAAAAACAAAAATAACGTATTAGATACGGCGACTGTGCCGGCTGAAGCGTTAAAAGGCGCATTGCCTGACGAAATATTTAACGCGATGTCTCGCTACTTTGACGCAGAGGATATTTATAAATACTACGGAATTTTACTTCGCGCTAAGGCCAGCGTAGACAGATCGATCAGACTCGAAGAACATGCGTCGCCTTTCGTTGAAGCGTGGCACGCAACGATTATGAAAGCGAAATCGCACGAAATTAGACGTTTCGACGATTACCTATACGCAGGGTTCAGGAAGGCGGCTTGGACGGTTAAGGCGCGGTTAAATCGTGGCGGATCGCTTATGGATCGTTTTAGGCAGGCGTTTGAAACAGCGTAACCCAGTTCGGACTTGCGGCGTAGTGCGTCCGCATCGTATAATTGAATAAGAGACGATTGACTAAACGGTGACTAAACGTTGATACGCTTGACTTTCCGTAGTGACTAAACGGTTGACTTATCGGAAAATTAATTACGTAAAGCTGGCAGCGTAGAGGTCAGGGGTTCGAGCCCCCTTGGCTCCATACCTTTAAACCCTTATTCTATAAGGGTTTTTTTATTTGTCAGGAACAGAGCCAATAGCCCAAAAAAGCAATTGGGGACAATTTGGGGACGAAAAATTTATTTTGAGGAAGTTTAGTTGCTTTTCGCCTTCAATTAGGATTGAAGAAGCCGCCTTTAAAGGCGGCTTTGTTGTTTATCAATTTTCTTTCGGAGCAATCTTTGCTGGTGCAGCACCGCAGAACAGGAAGAATGTAAATAATACTGGTGGAGAAATTGCTACGCCTAATTTGCCCAGATATTCTAATACTGTCCACCAATCTCCTTTTTCAATTGCCTTTTGAACTTTATCTAATGCTCCTTTAGAGATACCAATAGCATCTTCAAGGCATCTTCGAACAGTGTTCTTTTGGACACTTGTATACTTATATTCCTTATTCATATATTTAGCGAAAGCGATCATACCCTCTTTTTGACCTTTGGTATAAGGAGACTTTTCAAGCTCATCCTCATTAACTGTGTAGCCTGTCTCTTCATCAAAAATTACAATCTTAGTAAAGATGTACTCAACTTCTTTTCAAAATTTTTCAATTTGTTCTTTAGTTAATCCATCTAACCCGTTCTCTTCCTCTGCTGAAACTGTTGGCGCTATTGTAGCAATAGCAAGAAGTAGGGTCAACGCCAGAAAAACTAATCTTTTCAACATTATAACTTCCTCTTTTAGAAACTTGTACAAGAAACTACACGGTAACACATTTTTCTAAATAAGGGTACATTTATCTAGTTTTAATCTGTTTAGACAGGATAAGTAAAATATCGACAAAAAAGATTATGACCATAAACTCAAAGCAAGAGTCGAACCCCCCCAAGCTAATATACCGAACATGACAGAGAACCTAAGACAAGCTTCAAATTTTGTAAGCCCTCGCTCTCTTTTTGTTTTACCTAATTTCCAATAAACAGCATATCCTGAGAACACCAAAATGAGTACTCCGAGTCGTGTCATATTTTCTAAAAATTCTATACCATCCATTGATTTTCACCTCGTTTATTTATGAGAAAAAAATAAAGTAGACTTGTAGAGAGTCTACTTATAAACGCTATCCCAAAGTACACATTTTCATACAGCTTAAAACATTTGAGTGATAAAGTAAGGCTCATTTTAAATGACACATCCTTAATCCCTCCCATTTATATTCCCCATACATTAGTTTTATTATCTCAAATAGAATGGACGTTTCCAACAGTTATGTGAAAATAAGTAATCTGGCAACTGCAAACAAATTGCGGTTTTTTTTCGTCCAAACATATTATGGAAATGTTAGAATATTATATAAAAGGAGGAGTGGCCTTGTGAGTTCTGTTTTACCGTCATCGGAGGTTGGCGTTAAGATTAATGAATGGTACAAAATGATACGTCAGTTCAGTGTTCCGGATGCGGAGATTTTGAAAGCGGAAGTGGAACAAGAAATAAATGAGATGGAAGAAGACGAGTATCTACTGATTTACTACACCCTCATGAAATTCCGCCATCAGCTCATGCTGGATTATTTAGAACCGGTGACTACCCGTGTGAGACCGACAATTGACGAGCTGCTGGAAAAAATCGAAGCATCAAATAAAGGAATTTCCGGCCTGCTGTGCTATTACTCTTTATTTTTCCGCGGCATGTATGAATTTGATCAAAAGCAGTATGTAAAGGCGATCGGCTTTTATAGAGAGGCTGAAAAACAACTCGTTCATGTGCATGATGAAATTGAGAGAGCGGAGTTTCATTTTAAACTGGCTGAAGCATATTACGGTATGAAACAAAGCCACGTCTCCATGCATCACGTAAAGCAAGCGCTCGATATTTACGATCAGTATGAGTTGTATAAGGTCCGGAAAATTCAATGTCTATTCGTCATCTCTGGGAATTATGTTGACTTTAAACGCTTTGAAAAAAGTTTGCCTCATTTAGAAAAAGCTTTAGAGTTATCGAAACAAGTAAACAATAATGAAAGGCTGCTCAGTTCTGCTTATTACAACATAGGAAAGAATTACGGAGACCTAGAAGAATACAGTAATGCTGAAATCTACTTAAAAAAAGCAGCGGAGATATCTGAAAAGTATAAATTGGGTAACCTTCCGCATTCCTTGTTTACATACGCAAAGCTTCTATTTAAACAAGGGAAAACAAGCGAGGCGATTCAAATCAGCAAAAAGGGACTTTCATCAGCGATATATCAAGGGGATAAGCTGTTTGAATCTCTGCAAAAATATTTGGAGGCTTTATATATTAATGCAATAGACCAAATGGGAATCAAAAAAACAATTGATTACCTTGAGAAAAATAAAAACTATTCGTATGTAGAAGATATTGCTCTTGATACGGCTGCTGTTTATGCAGAATCAAAGCAATATGACAAATCTTATTTTTATCATCAAAAAATGATTCAAACGCAAAAACAAATTCAGAGGGGAGAATGCCTGTATGAATTTTAGAAAAGGCGTATTTATCATTGTATCGGCTGTCGTTTTAATGTCAGGGGCCGGTCTAACGGCTTCGGTTGTTTCATTTGATGGATCATATCAAGTTTCATCTGATCGTAATCAAACTTAAGAAGGAGAGTGCCAGTATGAAAAAAAGCATCTGCATTATTTTGGGTCTGTCGTTATCTTTAGTATGTGGATTGGGTATGAACTCAGTGGAAAAAACACATGATACCTTTCAAACTGCTTCAGATCGTTTTCAAACTTGAACAGCTTAAGCCTTTTCTTCGGAAAAGGCTTTTTTCCTTTCTTCATTATATTGTTTCAAAACATCCACTTGTTTTTATGCTTATCCCACTTCAGCACACACTGCCTCATGAGGTTCTTCACTGCTTCCCGGATAGCGCGTTCATCCTTGCCAGTTTTTCTCTTCAATTCATCCAAGGAGGGGTTCTTCCTGAATTGGATCTAAAGATAATCCGGTACACTTTTCGTTCAAAATCAGTCATTTGATCATCTCTTAACTTCATAAGTCTCAACGGATAAAAGAGAATCAAATACAATAATGTATCCCCCTTTAAGTTCTTCACACGAAATTCCTTCCGTAGGTGGTCCCGTAATGAACTGATAACCTCGCGTATGTATCCGTCGTCATAAAGCTCGAACGATAATTCTATGCTAATATTTAAAAAATATGGCACTCAATATTTATAGGTTCAATTTATCAATTTAATGGAGGGAAAATAGAAAGGAGAGAAATGAGAAAGTATTTTGGGATCGTGTTGCTTATCATCCTTTTATTCACATTGTGTTTCCTGCCTCATATTCATTGGGCGCTTGGAATCCTAGGAATTGTCGTGGGGAGTATTCTAGCAATCAAATCGCCTAAAGGAATTGCAAAGAATATTTCTTTTGTTATCCTAGCACTTTGTTTACTTTTACTATTATTATTGATTGTGATGGGCGTTTTGATGGCAGGTCTAGTGGAAAATTAACCTTTAATTTATTATCCTATTTTGGGACCAGCTTATTCATTTTTAGCCAAATAAAAGATTAGGATTTGAAATAAAACGTCTGTTCGTATCAGAAACTCATCTCCACACTGGCAGCGTAGAGGTCAGGGGTTCGAGCCCCCTTGGCTCCATACCTTTATAGGTTTTTAATCTCTGTAACAGCCTCTGTGTTCCGCTTCATTTCTAACAACTCAAAATAAAGGAAAGAGAGAAAATGAAAAAGAAAATCTATTTTATATTATCTCTGTCAGCTGCACTGGCACTTCTTTTAACAGCGCTCCCGGCTCTTTCTCCCGTCATCATCACGTCTGCTTCAGAAAAAGGAGCCATCAGGCATGACATTTATAAAAAAGGATATCCGTATCAAAGCTGCTTTGCGATTCTTCAAAGAGAAGAAGGAGGCGGAGAGGCCGGGAACCTTTATTATGTAAATTGGTTCAATTGGAAAGATGAAACCGGACAGACGCCGCACGTATGTTATTCAAAAAAATCGTCCGAAGGCGAGTACAAAGTAAGCTGCGGAACCGGACCGTAATGATCAAAAGCCCCTCTCCAATGAGGGGCTTTTTTCGTCAAAGCTTGAATGCCGCTCCGTTTCCCATTTAATACCCCCGATAGAACGGCTGAACATAATGCCGATACGGATCATTGGGATAATGCGTATTTGGCTGATAAGGCTTATTCATATCATGAATACCCGTGTTTTCAGACTGTCCGCAGTATTTATCGGGGCCTATCACAGTTGATTGCCGGATCGGTGAAACGGCTTTTTCCCACTCATGCTCATTCAGACAGTACGTATGCGCCATGATCTCAGGCGGCGTCAGACGGAGAATATCCGAGCCGTATATCACTTCAGGCGAAGGGGCGTCAAATATGGCCAAAAGATGGGTTTTGTCTGAAGTGGCGACTTCATAATGCCACCACCCCTGCGGAATATTCGCCACTTGCCCGGGGGTAATCGGGTAATTACGTATTTTCTGGGTGAACGGATTCAGCATCGACACCACCGCGGAACCCGAAATACAGTACACCAATTCAGCGGCGTTTTGATGGGTATGCGGTTCAATCACATTTGTTTTACTCAGAAAGATATCTAATAATGAAATATTTTCAAGCGTGTTTAACTGTTTAATCCCCAATACATTGATAAAGTTCCGAGCATCTTTCGTAAAAAAACGGCTCTCATTCACATCATAAGTGAACTGTGTATTCGGAGACGTGTAATCGATATCGGAAACCATGCAATCCCCCGCTTTCATCTTTAAACGTATATTCCCAAATATATGTGTCCCTGTTTCACCGGGTGATAAAAAAGGAGGTGAAATCCATAAATTCCAAATCCAACACAATATTGTGACGGCTTTTTTAAAGATTCATTTTAGATATATCTTTTATTCGAAATATCTCTTACTATAAAGATATATTGAAAATACATCTTTAGAAGGGTTGAGGATGAACATGCTGGATGAGAGAACAATAGACATCATCAAAAGCACAGTACCTGTATTGAAAACACATGGAGAAAACATCACCGGACGCTTTTATAACCTGATGTTTCAAGATCATCCCGAACTGTTAAATATGTTTAACCAAACGAACCAAAAGAAACAGACTCAGCGCGCAGCATTGGCAAATGCAGTTATTGCGGCTGCGGCGAATATTGATCAATTAGAACAAATCATTCCGGCGGTCAGACAGATCGGCCATAAGCACACAAGCATCGGTGTAAAACCGGAACATTATCCGATTGTCGGAAAGTATCTGCTTCTGGCAATTAAGGATGTGCTGCAGGATGCCGCAACTCCTGAGATTATGCAGGCATGGGAAAAAGCTTACGGTGTTATTGCGGAGGCTTTCATCGGCATTGAAAAAGACATGTACAATGAAGCCGGATGGCAGGGGTATAAAGAATTTACGGTTATACAGAAAACAAAAGAAAGCAAAGATATCACATCATTTTATATCAAACCGAGTGACGGCTCTTCGCTTCCTGGATTTGAAGCGGGACAATATATCAGCATTAAAGTAAGGATTGCGGATTCTCCTTATACGCACATTCGCCAGTACAGCCTGTCTGATGTTGCCCGAAAAGGGGAATATCGGATTTCTGTGAAAAAGGACGGAGCGGTTTCTTCTCATCTCCACAATGAAGTTCAAGAGGGAGATAAACTTGAAGTCAGCGCACCCGCCGGAGATTTCAAGCTGTCTGCTTCCGAAAAACCGGTTGTTCTTATCAGTGCCGGTTCCGGAATCACGCCGATGATGAGCATGCTGAAAACAGCCGCCAAAAAACAGCCGGAGCGTTCCGTTACTTTTATTCATGCCGCGAAAAACGGAGAGTACGCCGCGTTCCGCAAAGAGGCTGAACAAGCTGCGGAGAATCATCCGAATATTAACGTCATTTATGTATACAGTGAACCGGCAGAACAAGACCGCTCAGGAGACAAGCCTTTTTACAGCGGCCGGATTGATCAAACCTTCTTGGAGCAGCTTCATCTGAATCAAGATGCTGAATGTTACTTGTGCGGGTCAGCGCAGTTTATGACGCAAATGAAAGATATGATTCTTGCACTCGGGTTTGACTCTGATTCTGTTCAATATGAATTGTTCGGCCCTCAGCTGAGCATGGCATAACAAAAAAGACTCCTCAAAGAGGGGTCTTTTTTATTTGCACAATGTGTTCTTTCTCCGTCTTTTTCCCTATTTTATTGAAATTTTCATCAATGACCAGTAAAATTATAAATCTAGTGATTCCGGAATTAAAGGAAGGTTGATATGAAAAAGAAAGCAAAGACCAAAAGGGTGCTTGGGTGCCTTTTTGCTGTATCTCTTATATTCGGATTATTTCTGGTATCAATGGTATTTTCGAAATTCATAGTGACGGAAGAAAAACCGCCTGAAGAGGTGGACGAGCAGCAGGTCTTTATTGACAGCCTTTCCGGGCATGCTCAGATTTTATATGAGAAATATCATGTCCTTCCGAGCATCACCCTCGCACAGGCCATTCTCGAATCGGACTGGGGGAACAGTGAGCTTGCGGGGAAAGCGCGCAACCTGTTCGGTGTAAAAGGTGATTATAAAGGAAAACACGTCACGATGAAAACGGATGAATTTGAAAAAGGAAAACGAAAAACGATTCGGGCAAAATTCCGTAAATACAGCACGTTTTTTGAATCAATGGATGACCATGCCAAATTATTTGTCAACGGAACGTCTTGGAATAAAAAGAAGTACAAGCCCGTCATTGAAGCGGACAATTATAAAACAGCGGCGGCTGCCCTTCAAAAATCCGGCTACGCCACAGACCCCGGCTATGCTGAAAAAATTAAAGATGTCATAGAAACCTATAACCTGAATGAATATGACAAAATCAATGCCTCTCTTAAAGCAGTTGATAAGAAAGGCGCCATCAAAGACCACGCCATTGAAGACGTGTGGTCCAAGCCGTCGAAAGAGCGGCATTCTATTAAACTGGCATCGGCGCAAAAGTTTACCGGCGAGCATATTAAAGTCGTATCTGAAAAACAAAACGGAGAATCCGTCTGGTACCAAATTCAAGTGAAAGATGAGCTGATCGGCTGGGTTGACCAAACCGCCGTCCAGTTAAGTGAAGAAACATAAGCATCAAAAAAAGCCGGCAGCTTGCCGGCTTTTTTACATTCCTTCAGTTTCAAACCTTTTAATATCACGTTTATGCCCCATCAGCACAAGGCAGTCACATTCATGAATGACAGTCTCCGGAGAAGGGGACAGCTGAATGTCTCCATTATGTTTCACGGCGAGAATGGTGCAGCCGAATCTGGCCCGGACGCCGAGATCAAGAATGGATTTTAAATGCAGCTTTTTCGTGGCTGAAAGCTCCACAATGCTGTATTCATCTGACAAATCGATGTAATTTAAGACGTTTTCATCTGAAAGGCTTTGCGCAATCCGCACGCCCATATCCTTTTCGGGATGGATAATACGGTCAGCACCGATCTTTTCAAGCACTTTGTGATGATAATAGTTTTGCGCTTTCACCCAAATATTAGGGATGTTCAGCTCCTTCAATAACAGCGTCGTCAGCGTGCTTGCCTGAATGTTGGCGCCGATTGCTACGATGACATATTCAAAATTTCTGATGCCGAGCGACTGAAGCTCGCTTTCTTCCGTTGAATTTGCCCGCACGGCATGCGTGGCATAAGAGGAGTATGCGTTGACCCGCTCTTCGCTGATATCGATCGCAAGCACCTCATGCCCCATTTTAAAAAGCTCTTTACAGATGCTTCCGCCGAAACGGCCGAGTCCGATGACGGCAAATTGTTTATTTTTGATTTTTCCCAATCCTCATAACTCCTTAAGAAACTGTTTTCGTCACTCCAAATACAACAAACAAGAATGTACTCCTGTTTCAGGGGTTTGTCAATGCGAGGGCCGGAAGAAAGAAAACAGCACAAAAAAAGACCGGCTGACAAGCGATGAGCTTGTGCCGGTCCGTTTTTCGCAATTATTTGCAGTTGCAAGGCTGTGTCGGCGGTGTGCTGCGTTTTTGAACAACAATTGTGTCCTCAGCATAGAATTTAGAGCCGATGCTTAATGATTTATTTTCTGCACGGAACTTATATGTACCTGCAGCAGGCAATGTTTTATTATTAAGAGAAAGCTTAAATTCCGCTGCGCCGAGCAAATCAATGTTTAACGGAAGTCTGACTGTTTTGCCGTTATTCAGAATCTGTCTTTCACGCAAAGCGTGTCCGTTGACTGTATCTTTTGTTGTAGCCGCAAATCCGCTAGGAAGGGTAAATTCCATAACGCCTAAGCTCAGGATCGTGTTCGGACGGTACGTCAATTCGATATCAGAAAATGACCATTCCTGCTGGCTGGCACCTGTATATTTTGCAAATAAGGTAGCAGTCGCTTTCGCGGACATTTCCGGCTCGTGAACGGTTGAGCCTGACTCAGCGGCGAATGACGCTGTCGGCAGAGAAAGAAGCAAAACCAGGCCGAATAAACTTGCCATGACAGTTGAGAAAAATTTCTGTTTCATTTTCATAAATCCCCCTAAAAAAAATTTGCTGATTGTTCTTAAAAAAGAACGACCATACCTATAAAAATTTACCATCAATTTTAATGGAAGTAAATGGGGTTATGTTCCTATATTTTCTCAAAAATAATCAAATCACGACAAAAAAACGCCTGAATCAAAATCAGGCGTTTTTTTCGTCCGTTTCTATCGGAATAAATTTAAAAATCTCCCCGCTCTGAACCGAGTCGGCGAGCCGCTTCAGCCAATGATAATAAGCTTTCGAGCTTTCAAGCTGATCATATAACTGCCGCGCTTCTTCCTGTAATTCCGCGCTGCCTTCCTCGGCCAGCAAAACGGACTGCAAATCCGCCTGAGCCTGTACGATGGCTGACAAATTCACCTGAACTTCACGGTCCCATTTCGGCGGAAAGAAATTCGTGAAAAACGTAAAGAAATCCTTTTCCGCTACAAATGTATGCTTCCGTGTGCCGCGGTGAAAGGTTTTTTTGACCACATTTAAATCCTGCAGCTTTTTAACGCCCGTGCTCATACTCGGTTTGCTCATCTGCAGTTCCTCACGCATTTCGTCAAGCGTCATTTCATCCCTCATATACATTGTTCCGTATAAAATCCCGACACTCCGTGTGATTCCGTAAAGATCCATCGTCTCTGCAATGGAATCAATGACAAGCTCCCTGGCTTGTTCTATAGCTGCGAATTCTGGATTCTCATCCATACTGTCCCTCTTTTCCTCTTGAAGTTTAAATTTGTTAAGTCATTTCTTTATGTTCTTAATCTTAACGAATCATGACAAAATGTCAAAATCTAAACGGACTGACCGGGTTTTGACAGGCAAAAAAACATGTGTTAAATTAACATTGTTAAAAACATTAAATTTTTATTTAACAAACTTACTTCTCGGTAAGGAGGACTCTTATGAGCAAAACGCTTTATATCGGCGGCGAATGGATCAGTGCAGAAAAAAAACAGACCCGCCGTATCATTAATCCATTTAATCAAGAAGAAATTGCAACGGTATGCGAAGGAGACCGGGATGATGCGGTGAAAGCCATCGCCGCAGCCAGAAAAGCATTTGATGAAGGGGAGTGGCCGGTGCTTTCCGGGCTCGAGCGCGGACAATTTGTTCTGAAAATTGCGGAATTAATCAGACGCGATCTGAACGAATTAGCTGAGCTGGAATCGCTTGACACAGGAAAAACGATTGAAGAAAGTAAAGCCGATATGGATGATATCGCAAATGTATTTCAATATTATGCCGGTTTGGCGGATAAAGACGGAGGCGAAGTCATTTCATCTCCGATTCCCGATTCAGTAAGTAAAATCGTCAGAGAGCCGATTGGCGTATGCGGACAAATTACGCCGTGGAACTATCCGCTCCTTCAGGCGAGCTGGAAAATCGCTCCCGCTCTTGCGGCCGGAAACACGATCGTTTTAAAGCCGAGCGAGATTACTCCGCTGACAACCATTAAAGTCTTTCAATTAATAGAAGAAGCCGGTATTCCGAAAGGGGCCGCCAATCTCGTGCTGGGGCCGGGCGCCTCTGTCGGCGACGAGCTGGCGAGAAACCTCGACGTCGATTTGGTCTCTTTTACGGGCGGAATTGAAACAGGCAAAAAAATCATGCAGGCGGCAAGCGGCAACGTGAAAAAGATTGCCCTGGAGCTTGGCGGCAAAAATCCGAATATCGTATTTCAAGATGCAGATCTCGAAACAGCTGCAGATCAAGCGCTGAACGCCGTGTTCTTCCATGCCGGTCAAGTTTGTTCAGCAGGGTCACGTCTTTTGGTGGACGAAGCCATTCATGATGAATTTTTAGCCGAGCTGATCAAGCGCACGAAACGCATCAAATTAGGAAACGGTTTTCATGAAGATACGGAAAGCGGTCCGCTGATTTCCGCCGAGCATCGGGCCAAAGTCGAAAAATACGTAGAAATCGGTATCGAAGAAGGGGCAAAACTGGAAACAGGCGGCAAACGTCCTGATGATCCCGCCCTTCAAAACGGTTTTTTCTATGAACCTACTATTTTCTCAAACTGCAAGTCTGATATGCGGATAGTCCAAGAGGAGATCTTCGGCCCCGTTTTAACAGTCGAGTCATTTTCTTCTGAAGAAGAAGTGATCAGACTTGCCAACGATACCATTTACGGGCTGGCCGGAGCGGTATGGTCAAAGGATATTGAAAAATGCGAACGCGTAGCCGCCAAACTGCGGATGGGAACGGTATGGATCAATGATTTCCACCCGTATTTCGCGCAAGCGCCATGGGGCGGGTACAAACAATCGGGCTTCGGCCGTGAGCTCGGTAAAATCGGCCTGGAAGAATACACGGAAATCAAACATATTTACCGCAACACGAAACCTGCGGCTGTGAACTGGTTTCAAGCATAATTAGGAGGAGATAAATATGACATTAAATATGAAAGTAGAAAGCATGCATAAATTCCATACATTCGAAATCCCGACAGTCATTAAACACGGAATCGGCGCGATTCAGCACGCGGGAAGTGAAGTCAGAGCGCTTGGCGTCACAAAAGCGCTGCTCGTAACAGACCCGGGAATTTATAACGCGGGAGTGGCAAACCCGGTCATTGAATCTTTGCAGGAAGCGGGCATCGAAGTCGTCCTGTTTAACAAAGTGGAGCCGAACCCGCCTGTACGTCTTGTGAACGAAGGATCAGAACTGTATAAAAAAGAAAACTGCAACGGTCTTGTGGCTGTCGGCGGCGGAAGCTCCATGGATACGGCGAAAGCGATCGGGGTAGAAGCGACACACGAAGGAAGCGTGCTTGATTATGAAGCCGCGGAAGGGAAAAAGCCGCTGGAAAACCGTATTCCTCCGCTGACAACGATCCCCACGACTGCGGGAACAGGTTCAGAGGTCACACAATGGGCGGTCATTACAGATGAGGAAAGAGAATTTAAATTCAATACGGGCGGACCGCTTATCGCCGCGCATTTAACGGTCATTGACCCTGAGCTGCACACGTCCATGCCTCCGCATGTGACGGCCATGACAGGTATTGATGCACTTGCGCACGCCATCGAGTGCTATACGATGAAATTCGCGCAGCCGATCACTGATGCCGTCGCTTTAATGGCCATTGAATATGCGGCGCATTATATTAAGCGCGCGTTTGCGGACGGAGAGGATTTGGAAGCAAGATACGGCATGGCGCAGGCGGCGATGCTTGCCGGCCTTTCATACGGCAGTGAATCAGCAGGCGCGGCGCATGCGATGAGCCAGACGCTCGGCGGCATCATCCCTGTCGCTCACGGACAATGCGTCGCAGCTATGATGGGACCGGTAATGGAATACAACTGGAAAGGCTATCCGGAAAAATTCGCCCGCATCGCCAAAGCATTCGGAATCGATACAAGCAACATGACAACCGAAGAAGCGGCCAAAGCGTCCGTCAACTGGATGTATGATCTTGTAAAAGATTTAGAGGTGCCGAGTTTAGAAGAACAAGGTGTGTCTCCGGACATGATTGAACGTTTATCAAAAGAAGCCATGAAAGATCCGCAAACATTCGGAAATCCAAGAGATTTGAATGAGAAAGCATACAACTGGATTTACAAACGCTGCTTTGACTTAACGCCGAAAACGGTATAATAAATGAACCCCGCTCCTTTACAGAGCGGGGTTTTTTAAGGATAATGTCAAGAAAAAGGCGGTGGTGGCTGATGTGGAAACGCATAACAGCAAAGACGGAAGGCGTATATATAGCGGATACCGAACAATTTGTTACCAAAAAGATGGACAAGCTTCGCGCGGAATACGGCGGGTTTCCCGGTGACCTGCATTTCGGACTGACAAAAAAGGCCGGCGCGCGTGAGCCGATGTATGAAAGAGGAACGGAAATTTTTAACCGGAGACAAATTTCAATCGTGTCCATGGAGGAATGTGATGACATTGCGGAGAAGATGGGGATTTCTCATATCTTTCCCGAATGGCTCGGCGCTAACATTGCAATCAGCGGTTTTTCTGCGCTGACGCCGCTTAAAGAAGGAAGCAGATTGATATTTCCAAGCGGCGCGTCTCTGTTGTGCGAGGGAGAAAATGATCCGTGCATTCAGCCGGGAGAAGTCATTCAATCCTTTTATCCGGGTCAGCCAAAACTCGCCGCGGCGTTTGTGAGGCACGCGATGGGCAGAAGAGGAATTGTCTGTATTGTTGAACGCCCGGGTGATATATGCACGGGCGATGCGGTCACCATCCATTCTTATGAACCGAAACGCGTCAAGAAAAAAATCGAGAAGGTCTGACTCAGACCTTCTCGATTTTTTTCTTGATTTCTTCTATTTGATCGATGTGACGCTTTTCATGATGGCCGATAAAATCAATCCACTGGCGGATCGTCAGTTCTTGAAAAACGGGATGCGGAAGCACACGTTCAAAATCTTCCTCGTTTAATGATGAAATAACTGCGGTCAGCTGCTGTCTTGCCGTATCTAATTCTTGTTTTGCTTCAATGACTGAGATTCGGTTTTGCTCAGGTTCGAGGTGTGACGGCGCCGGCCGTTTATTTGATCTGTCCTCTATAAACTCCATCGGTTTGTCTTCGATTTTTTTAAACGGTGCGTCTTTTGCCTGCTTTGATAAAAGGGCCTGCGCTGTTTCGTCAATTTTCTTTAAATGGTCAAGGACTTCCCGCACGCTCCACTCATCAGCCGCGGGCTTTCGGTTGAATTCCTCATCAGAGAGTCCTTTCAGTACTTCCCAGGTCTGCTGTCTGGCTTCATTAAAAATGCTCATCCTATCTCCTCCTTTAGAGTAAACATATCATATCCGGATTGGATAATCATGTAATCAGCCTTACTTATCAGAAAATTGAAACCATTTACCTTTACATCCGTATATAAAGTAACACTCCGACACCAAGCCGAAAGGAGGATAGAATGTGGACATATTTCATCTGTCGCTTGAAACGGTCTATCTTTACACATTGATTATTTCGGGAAGTCTCACGCTTTTGATTCTGTTTTTTCAAGATGTGTTTCACGGCCTCTCGGAAGCCATTCCTGTTTCATTTTTAAACCCTGCATTGATTCTGTCTTTTTTAACAATCTTTTCAGCCTCAGGTTATATCGGCGAAATCGCCGCTCCGCTATCAAGTCCTGTCATTGCGTTACTTTCATTTGTTCTTTCGGTTCTTTTGGTCATCCTGCTTCACTTCTTCGTCCTTGTCCCGCTTTCATCAGCGGAAGAATCGCTCGCATATCGGGAGACAGATTTAAAGGGCAGAGTCGGCAGGGTCATTACTTCCGTCCCGAAAGACGGCTATGGGGAAGTGATCATAGAGGGAATAGGGGGCGCCATTTCTAAATCAGCCGTCAGCTTTGATCAAGAACAGATCAAGTACGGAACGGCCGTATTAGTGATTGACGTGAAAGACGGAGTGCTTTTTGTGACGCCGCATGAACCAATCTGATATCTAAGGGGGAACTGTTATGACTATGCCGATTATCATTGTTATCGGAATCGTATTCTTTTTACTTATCGCACTTATTGCTGTATTTATTACGAAGTACCGGACAGCGGGGCCGGATGAAGCCCTTATCGTGACCGGAAGTTATTTGGGAAATAAGAACGTCCACATTGATGAAGGCGGAAATCGTCTGAAAATCGTCCGGGGCGGGGGAACGTTCGTGCTCCCCGTATTCCAGCAGGCAGAACCTCTCAGTTTACTGTCAAGCAAACTTGATGTCTCTACACCTGAAGTCTATACAGAGCAAGGCGTGCCGGTAATGGCCGACGGAACCGCCATTATTAAAATCGGAGGCTCCATCGGTGAAATCGCCACAGCGGCTGAACAATTTTTGGGGAAATCCAAGGACGACCGTGAGCAGGAGGCGCGGGAGGTGCTGGAAGGCCATCTGCGCTCCATCCTCGGCTCCATGACCGTTGAAGAGATTTATAAAAACAGGGAAAAGTTTTCTCAGGAAGTCCAGCGGGTCGCGTCTCAGGATCTTGCTAAAATGGGGCTGATGATCGTTTCTTTTACGATTAAAGACGTCCGGGATAAAAACGGCTATCTTGAATCATTAGGTAAGCCGAGAATCGCCCAAGTCAAGCGGGATGCGGACATTGCCACGGCAGAAGCGGATAAAGAGACGAGGATTAAACGCGCGGCCGCTGATAAAGACGCAAAAAAATCAGAGCTGGAGCGGGCGACGGAAATAGCTGAAGCGGAAAAAATCAATCAGCTGAAAATGGCGGAATACAGAAGAGAGCAGGATACAGCAAAAGCCAATGCCGACCAGGCATATGATCTTGAAACCGCAAAAGCACGCCAGCAGGTGACAGAGCAGGAAATGCAAATTAAAATTATTGAGCGGCAAAAGCAGATTGAATTGGAGGAAAAAGAAATTCTGCGCCGTGAGCGCCAATATGACTCTGAAGTGAAGAAAAAAGCCGATGCTGACCGTTACTCGGTGGAACAAGCGGCCGCGGCCGCAAAAGCGAAGCAGCTCGCCGAAGCGGATGCCGAGCAGTACAGCATCGAAGCGATGGCCAAGGCGGAAGCGGAACGCGTGAGAATTGACGGTCTTGCTAAAGCGGAGGCTGAAAAGGCGAGAGGAGAAACCGAAGCGGAAGTCATCCGCCTGAAAGGTCTCGCAGAAGCGGAAGCTAAAGAAAAAATCGCCGACGCATTCGAAAAATACGGGCAGGCTGCAATCCTTGATATGATTGTGAAAATGCTGCCTGAATACGCAAAACAAGTCTCAGCGCCTCTTTCAAACATTGATAAAATTACCGTCGTGGATACGGGAGGAAGCGGTGAAAACGGCGGAGCCAATAAAGTCACAGGCTACGCAACCAATTTAATGGCCGGTCTCCAGGAAAGCTTAAAAGCATCTTCCGGAATCAATGTAAAAGAGCTGATTGAGAATTTTTCAGGCAAAGGAAACATAAAACAAAGCATAAATGAACTTACAAAAGAACTGAGTGATTCTAACGAACGGCACAGCCCGGAATAAAAAAACAGCAGGCGTAAACCGCCTGCTGTTTCAGTTCGTCCGCTTAGCTTCAAGAAGCCGCGGCGCAGTCATGAATAATAAGATAAGGACAATGGCTGAAAGGATAAAAGAAGGAATCATGTAAGTCGCGTTATAGACGGATGAATAAATCCAGACCGGCGTACCCTTCGGAGCATAGCTTCCGAAAAAGACAGCTCCGGAGACCACATGCGCCGCATACCGCAGTACACTGCCGATGAAAACACCGCCTATAACATACATCGTTAAAGCGCCTCTTTTTTTATTCAATGCCGATGCTCGTACACCGGAAGCAAACAAGCCGCTGAAACCGAGAACTGCAAATGCCGCGATGTAATCGAGAAATAGCTGCACCGGGTGCTGCAAAAACAAATTGCCGATGGCGATCTGGACGATCCCTGTTAAAAAGCCTGTCGTAAGCCCGGCCTTCATTCCCCAGCGGAATGAAATCAAAAAAATCGGAATCATCATAATAGAGACCGAACCGCCTTGGGGCATCCGGAGAAACATACCTGAGACAATGTCCAGAATGACAGCCGCCCCGGTCATAATCGCTATTTCAATTAAGCGCACAAGCTGTGTTGAATGATTCATAGTTTTCCCCCTGGTCAGACAACCGTATCAAGGATAAACAAAAAAGCAGCGCGGGGAAGGATGGGAAAAGGTCCGCGCGCTGCTTACATAAACTGCAAATCATTTGGCTTTGCCACATCCCTACGCCAGCGTTAACTAACAGGTTCAAAGGGTCAGAACAAAACGTTCACTCTCAGCTTTAATGCTCCCCTTGTGGTCATCAAGTATTTAGTTCAATCTTACTATACAAGAAAATAGGCCAAACCACAAGACAGCTTATCTTTCTATAGAAGAGAAACTGAAATAAGGTATGAAAGAAAATAATTAATGATTTTTTTAAAAAACTATTGTCATATTTTCAAAAGGGTGTTATATTATTAAACGTCGCTGATGGACAGCAGACAACAACAAAAAGCTTCGGAAACAACTTAAAAAAAGTTGTTGACATAAAAGAAGATGAGTGGTAAGATAATAAAGCTGCTTCGACAAGCGGTAATGATCTTTGAAAACTAAACAAGACAAAACGTACCTGTTAATTCAAAGTTTTAAATAAATCGCACAGCGATGTGCGTAGTCAGTCAAACTAAGGTCTGCACGATGCAGATCACACAGACGTTACTGCAGGATGCAGTGAACTTAGTCTGTGATCCATTTATCGGAGAGTTTGATCCTGGCTCAGGACGAACGCTGGCGGCGTGCCTAATACATGCAAGTCGAGCGGACAGATGGGAGCTTGCTCCCTGATGTTAGCGGCGGACGGGTGAGTAACACGTGGGTAACCTGCCTGTAAGACTGGGATAACTCCGGGAAACCGGGGCTAATACCGGATCGTTGTTTGAACCGCATGGTTCAGACATAAAAGGTGGCTTCGGCTACCACTTACAGATGGACCCGCGGCGCATTAGCTAGTTGGTGAGGTAACGGCTCACCAAGGCAACGATGCGTAGCCGACCTGAGAGGGTGATCGGCCACACTGGGACTGAGACACGGCCCAGACTCCTACGGGAGGCAGCAGTAGGAATCTTCCGCAATGGACGAAAGTCTGACGGAGCAACGCCGCGTGAGTGATGAAGGTTTTCGGATCGTAAAGCTCTGTTGTTAGGGAAGAACAAGTGCCGTTCAAATAGGGCGGCACCTTGACGGTACCTAACCAGAAAGCCACGGCTAACTACGTGCCAGCAGCCGCGGTAATACGTAGGTGGCAAGCGTTGTCCGGAATTATTGGGCGTAAAGGGCTCGCAGGCGGTTTCTTAAGTCTGATGTGAAAGCCCCCGGCTCAACCGGGGAGGGTCATTGGAAACTGGGGAACTTGAGTGCAGAAGAGGAGTGGAATTCCACGTGTAGCGGTGAAATGCGTAGAGATGTGGAGGAACACCAGTGGCGAAGGCGACTCTCTGGTCTGTAACTGACGCTGAGGAGCGAAAGCGTGGGGAGCGAACAGGATTAGATACCCTGGTAGTCCACGCCGTAAACGATGAGTGCTAAGTGTTAGGGGGTTTCCGCCCCTTAGTGCTGCAGCTAACGCATTAAGCACTCCGCCTGGGAGTACGGTCGCAAGACTGAAACTCAAAGGAATTGACGGGGCCCGCACAAGCGGTGGAGCATGTGGTTTAATTCGAAGCAACGCGAAGAACCTTACCAGGTCTTGACATCCTCTGACAATCCTAGAGATAGGACGTCCCCTTCGGGGGCAGAGTGACAGGTGGTGCATGGTTGTCGTCAGCTCGTGTCGTGAGATGTTGGGTTAAGTCCCGCAACGAGCGCAACCCTTGATCTTAGTTGCCAGCATTCAGTTGGGCACTCTAAGGTGACTGCCGGTGACAAACCGGAGGAAGGTGGGGATGACGTCAAATCATCATGCCCTTATGACCTGGGCTACACACGTGCTACAATGGACAGAACAAAGGGCAGCGAAACCGCGAGGTTAAGCCAATCCCACAAATCTGTTCTCAGTTCGGATCGCAGTCTGCAACTCGACTGCGTGAAGCTGGAATCGCTAGTAATCGCGGATCAGCATGCCGCGGTGAATACGTTCCCGGCCTTGTACACACCGCCCGTCACACCACGAGAGTTTGTAACACCCGAAGTCGGTGAGGTAACCTTTATGGAGCCAGCCGCCGAAGGTGGGACAGATGATTGGGGTGAAGTCGTAACAAGGTAGCCGTATCGGAAGGTGCGGCTGGATCACCTCCTTTCTAAGGATTTTAACGGAATATAAGACCTTGGGTCTTATAAACAGAACGTTCCCTGTCTTGTTTAGTTTTGAAGGATCATTCCTTCAAAACATAGGAACACCTGCTAAATGCGCCACTTCCTGTGGCAACGCATGTGTTAGCATGTCCTATGCGTTGTTCTTTGAAAACTAGATAACAGAAGTAATTCACATTCAATTGTAATGCAAGATATCACGTAGTGATTCTTTTTAACGGTTAAGTTAGAAAGGGCGCACGGTGGATGCCTTGGCACTAGGAGCCGATGAAGGACGGGACGAACACCGATATGCTTCGGGGAGCTGTAAGCAAGCTTTGATCCGGAGATTTCCGAATGGGAAACCCACCACTCGTAATGGAGTGGTATCCATATCTGAATACATAGGATATGAGAAGGCAGACCCGGGGAACTGAAACATCTAAGTACCCGGAGGAAGAGAAAGCAAATGCGATTCCCTGAGTAGCGGCGAGCGAAACGGGACCAGCCCAAACCAAGAGGCTTGCCTCTTGGGGTTGTAGGACACTCTGTACGGAGTTACAAAGGAACGAGGTAGATGAAGAGGTCTGGAAAGGCCCGCCATAGGAGGTAACAGCCCTGTAGTCAAAACTTCGTTCTCTCCTGAGTGGATCCTGAGTACGGCGGAACACGTGAAATTCCGTCGGAATCCGGGAGGACCATCTCCCAAGGCTAAATACTCCCTAGTGACCGATAGTGAACCAGTACCGTGAGGGAAAGGTGAAAAGCACCCGGAAGGGAGTGAAAGAGATCCTGAAACCGTGTGCCTACAAGTAGTCAGAGCCCGTTAACGGGTGATGGCGTGCCTTTGTAGAATGAACCGGCGAGTTACGATCCCGTGCAAGGTTAAGCAGAAGATGCGGAGCCGCGCGCGAAAGCGAGTCTGAATAGGGCGAATTGAGTACGTGGTCGTAGACCCGAAACCAGGTGATCTACCCATGTCCAGGGTGAAGTTCAGGTAACACTGAATGGAGGCCCGAACCCACGCACGTTGAAAAGTGCGGGGATGAGGTGTGGGTAGGGGTGAAATGCCAATCGAACCTGGAGATAGCTGGTTCTCTCCGAAATAGCTTTAGGGCTAGCCTCAAGGTAAGAGTCTCGGAGGTAGAGCACTGATTGGACTAGGGGCCCCTACCGGGTTACCGAATTCAGTCAAACTCCGAATGCCGATGACTTATCCTTGGGAGTCAGACTGCGAGTGATAAGATCCGTAGTCGAAAGGGAAACAGCCCAGACCGCCAGCTAAGGTCCCAAAGTATACGTTAAGTGGAAAAGGATGTGGAGTTGCTTAGACAACCAGGATGTTGGCTTAGAAGCAGCCACCATTTAAAGAGTGCGTAATAGCTCACTGGTCGAGTGACTCTGCGCCGAAAATGTACCGGGGCTAAACGTATCACCGAAGCTGCGGACTGTTCTTCGAACAGTGGTAGGAGAGCGTTCTAAGGGCTGTGAAGCAAGACCGGAAGGACTTGTGGAGCGCTTAGAAGTGAGAATGCCGGTATGAGTAGCGAAAGAGGGGTGAGAATCCCCTCCACCGAATGCCTAAGGTTTCCTGAGGAAGGCTCGTCCGCTCAGGGTTAGTCGGGACCTAAGCCGAGGCCGAAAGGCGTAGGCGATGGATAACAGGTTGATATTCCTGTACCACCTCCTCACCATTTGAGCAATGGGGGGGACGCAGGAGGATAGGGTAAGCGCGGTATTGGATATCCGCGTCCAAGCAGTTAGGCTGGGAAATAGGCAAATCCGTTTCCCGTGAAGGCTGAGCTGTGATGGCGAGCGAATTATAGTAGCGAAGTTCCTGATTCCACACTGCCAAGAAAAGCCTCTAGCGAGGTGAGAGGTGCCCGTACCGCAAACCGACACAGGTAGGCGAGGAGAGAATCCTAAGGTGATCGAGAGAACTCTCGTTAAGGAACTCGGCAAAATGACCCCGTAACTTCGGGAGAAGGGGTGCTCTGTTAGGGTGCAAGCCCGAGAGAGCCGCAGTGAATAGGCCCAGGCGACTGTTTAGCAAAAACACAGGTCTCTGCGAAGCCGTAAGGCGAAGTATAGGGGCTGACGCCTGCCCGGTGCTGGAAGGTTAAGAGGAGCGCTTAGCGTAAGCGAAGGTGCGAATTGAAGCCCCAGTAAACGGCGGCCGTAACTATAACGGTCCTAAGGTAGCGAAATTCCTTGTCGGGTAAGTTCCGACCCGCACGAAAGGCGCAACGATCTGGGCACTGTCTCAACGAGAGACTCGGTGAAATTATAGTACCTGTGAAGATGCAGGTTACCCGCGACAGGACGGAAAGACCCCGTGGAGCTTTACTGCAGCCTGATATTGAATGTTGGTACAGCTTGTACAGGATAGGTAGGAGCCTTGGAAACCGGAGCGCCAGCTTCGGTGGAGGCATCGGTGGGATACTACCCTGGCTGTATTGACCTTCTAACCCGCCGCCCTTATCGGGCGGGGAGACAGTGTCAGGTGGGCAGTTTGACTGGGGCGGTCGCCTCCTAAAAGGTAACGGAGGCGCCCAAAGGTTCCCTCAGAATGGTTGGAAATCATTCGCAGAGTGTAAAGGCACAAGGGAGCTTGACTGCGAGACCTACAAGTCGAGCAGGGACGAAAGTCGGGCTTAGTGATCCGGTGGTTCCGCATGGAAGGGCCATCGCTCAACGGATAAAAGCTACCCCGGGGGATAACAGGCTTATCTCCCCCAAGAGTCCACATCGACGGGGAGGTTTGGCACCTCGATGTCGGCTCATCGCATCCTGGGGCTGTAGTCGGTCCCAAGGGTTGGGCTGTTCGCCCATTAAAGCGGTACGCGAGCTGGGTTCAGAACGTCGTGAGACAGTTCGGTCCCTATCCGTCGCGGGCGCAGGAAATTTGAGAGGAGCTGTCCTTAGTACGAGAGGACCGGGATGGACGCACCGCTGGTGTACCAGTTGTTCTGCCAAGGGCATCGCTGGGTAGCTATGTGCGGACGGGATAAGTGCTGAAAGCATCTAAGCATGAAGCCCCCCTCAAGATGAGATTTCCCATTCCGCAAGGAAGTAAGATCCCTGAAAGATGATCAGGTTGATAGGTCTGAGGTGGAAGTGTGGTGACACATGGAGCTGACAGATACTAATCGATCGAGGACTTAACCAATTTGAATGTATGCTTACTGTTATCTAGTTTTGAGAGAACACTCTCAATGGTTTGGTGGCGATAGCGAAGAGGTCACACCCGTTCCCATGCCGAACACGGAAGTTAAGCTCTTCAGCGCCGATGGTAGTCGGGGGTTTCCCCCTGTGAGAGTAGGACGCCGCCAAGCCATTACACGTAAGTGTAATATACGGAGGATTAGCTCAGCTGGGAGAGCATCTGCCTTACAAGCAGAGGGTCGGCGGTTCGAGCCCGTCATCCTCCACCATTCCTATCATACATAAGTTGGCGTATTAGGCCGGTGTAGCTCAATTGGTAGAGCAACTGACTTGTAATCAGTAGGTTGGGGGTTCAAGTCCTCTTGCCGGCACCACTTTTATATGTTATACTATATAAGTCTCTTGTAATAAGAGCCATTAGCTCAGTTGGTAGAGCATCTGACTTTTAATCAGAGGGTCGAAGGTTCGAGTCCTTCATGGCTCACCATATTTTTCTTGCGGATGTGGCGGAATTGGCAGACGCGCTAGAATCAGGCTCTAGTGTCTTTACAGACGTGGGGGTTCAAGTCCCTTCATCCGCATTGCCAAACGCGGAAGTAGTTCAGTGGTAGAACATCACCTTGCCAAGGTGGGGGTCGCGGGTTCGAATCCCGTCTTCCGCTCCAACTATACTATACCATCCATGCCGGGGTGGTGGAATTGGCAGACACACAGGACTTAAAATCCTGCGGTAGGTGACTACCGTGCCGGTTCAAGTCCGGCCCTCGGCACTTATTGTTGCGCCCGTAGCTCAATTGGATAGAGCGTTTGACTACGGATCAAAAGGTTAGGGGTTCGACTCCTCTCGGGCGCGCCATACATACTTTTGAAAAACGGGAAGTAGCTCAGCTTGGTAGAGCACATGGTTTGGGACCATGGGGTCGCAGGTTCGAATCCTGTCTTCCCGACCATTTTGGGGCCTTAGCTCAGCTGGGAGAGCGCCTGCTTTGCACGCAGGAGGTCAGCGGTTCGATCCCGCTAGGCTCCACTTGATTTTAATTGTTTTTGGCGGTGTAGCTCAGCTGGCTAGAGCGTACGGTTCATACCCGTGAGGTCGGGGGTTCGATCCCCTCCGCCGCTACCATTGGACCTTTAGCTCAGTTGGTTAGAGCAGACGGCTCATAACCGTCCGGTCGTAGGTTCGAGTCCTACAAGGTCCACCACTTATACGGAGGAATACCCAAGTCTGGCTGAAGGGATCGGTCTTGAAAACCGACAGGGGTGTCAAAGCCCGCGGGGGTTCGAATCCCTCTTCCTCCGCCATATCTAATTTAATTATCATCGCGGGGTGGAGCAGTTCGGTAGCTCGTCGGGCTCATAACCCGAAGGTCGCAGGTTCAAATCCTGCCCCCGCAACCAAAAAATGGTCCGGTAGTTCAGTTGGTTAGAATGCCTGCCTGTCACGCAGGAGGTCGCGGGTTCGAGTCCCGTCCGGACCGCCATTTATAAAAAGGCTCGGTAGCTCAGTTGGTAGAGCAACGGACTGAAAATCCGTGTGTCGGCGGTTCGATTCCGTCCCGAGCCACCATTTAATTTAATATTGTTTTGGCGGTTGTGGCGAAGTGGTTAACGCACCAGATTGTGGCTCTGGCACTCGTGGGTTCGATTCCCATCAATCGCCCCAAACAACATGCGGGTGTAGTTTAGTGGTAAAACCTCAGCCTTCCAAGCTGATGTCGTGGGTTCGATTCCCATCACCCGCTCCATTTTTATATTGTCATGGGCCTGTAGCTCAGCTGGTTAGAGCGCACGCCTGATAAGCGTGAGGTCGGTGGTTCGAGTCCACTCAGGCCCACCATGATGATTTTTCCACAGTAGCTCAGTGGTAGAGCTATCGGCTGTTAACCGATCGGTCGCAGGTTCGAATCCTGCCTGTGGAGCCATATGGAGAAGTACTCAAGTGGCTGAAGAGGCGCCCCTGCTAAGGGTGTAGGTCGTGTAAGCGGCGCGAGGGTTCAAATCCCTCCTTCTCCGCCATAAGGCCCGTTGGTCAAGCGGTTAAGACACCGCCCTTTCACGGCGGTAACACGGGTTCGAATCCCGTACGGGTCATTAAAAAAACCTTGCATACTATGCAAGGTTTTTTATTATACGTTCATAGCGTAAATGGTAAAAGACAGGTATGTGGCAAAAGCGCTCCATAATAAATAAGGAACCAGAAGCCAGGCTGAAGCTTTACTGTATTTACCGGCAATGAGCAACAGAATGAGTGTTGTCACAGCCACAAGCAGGCAATCGATAGATGCAGCAAGCAAATTTTTCTGTGTGAATTGAAAATAGCTGAATCCTTGATTCACGATATAATTGATGAGAAGCATCACCCAAAAAGCTTTGGATTCTTTACATGAAAACTTTGCGTATATCAAGGCTGCTGAGAGCGAAATAAGCGCAAACAAAACCGCCCATATGATGCCGATCACTGATCCGCTCGGCGTCCAGTCAGGTTTTTGCAGCGCGTCGTACCATTCCCGGTCGATGGGAAAGAGAAACCCTGCTAAAGAAAACAAGACATATGTAATGATAAATACAATAATTGCACCGATATACTTCTTTTTCATTTGTTCCCTCCGCCATTCAATGTCAATACGTTAGTTCCCTCTTTTGGAAAGATCAAGCCTTTTAAAGATCCATGCACCATTAAGTGTATGAGTTTTCAGTGTGAAAATGCAGCAAACCAATTATTTGTATTCAAAAACCCCGGCAGGCCGGGGTTTTAATCAGCATGAAGATCGCCAAAGGTCGTCATAATTCCTTCTTCGTCCAGTTCCTGCTCATATTTTTCGTGTGCTTTGCTTGGATACACGGAAATGTTTTTTCCGGTAATATCTGTCGCGATAAAGTTTTCATAATCCTCAGCATAGCCGATGTTTTCTTCTGAGTTCATTGTCATATCCCCATAGCTGAGCGGCGGATCTTCTAAATCCTGAGGCGTTTCTGAGTTTCCGTATTCCTCAACATCCTGATAAGCATCTTCACTATCGTAAGCCGCCCGGATTGATTCATCATCATCAAATTCAAACTGTCCGAACGGTGTTTCCTCTTCAATCGGCCTGTCTTTGGAAACGGCATCCTGCGAGGAATATTCCGCCAATGTCGTAGCCGTCGGCAGAGCTTCGAGTCTGTCATAAGGAATGTCCTTGCCGCTGACTTCACATGTGCCGTATGTGCCGTTTTCAATTTGTTTCAGAGAGTAATCAATATCGCGAAGGTGCTCCCGTTCATGGTCGAGCAGAGCCAGGTCTTTTTCCCGCTCGTATAATTCGGTCGCCTGATCGCCGGGATGATTGTCATAGGAAGACAATTCACCGGATGATTGATACGGGAATTCATCAGTTAACTGAAATTGATCATTTTCTTTAAAGCGACTTAAAATATCATGTCTGGCTTCTTTCAATTCTTTTTTTAAGTGTGTGATCTGTTCGTTTGTAAGCACATCAATCCCTCGTTTCTATGTGATGCTTACTGTTAGTATGAACGTTTTTGCGCAGAAAAATGGTGGATAAAAATAGTCATTTTCCCACGGGGAAGTAAAAGGATACAGTGATTGCCGAGAGTGGGGAAAGAAAATTCAAGTTTGTTTCTTTATTCATTTGCGCAAAAAGGTTTATAATAAGAAATGCGGGCATTTTGTCGTGCTCAAATCTGTGTGTTTGACACAAATTCATCACAGGTGTATTGTATTAAAAGCATTTAACGGATTATGGAGGAATGTCTCATGGTGACAACGGTGCAGCATACGTTCCGAGAGGAAGCAGATCATGCATTACATAAAGCCAAACAAGTCAACCATGCTGTCTTATTGAGCTATTCAAGACGTATTGCGTCTTTAGACCCTCTATCATTTTTCAAAGACGGAGCAAAAAAATATAAAGGCAAACGATTTTTTTGGTCAGAACCCGGTAGTGAATTAACAATAGTCGGTCTTGGCACAGAAGCGCTGTTCCAATCGAATGAAAAAAATGGAAAACGTTATCACGACGTTTTTGAACAATGGGAGCGCTTTAAAAAGACGGCTTTTCATATTCATGAAGAAGAAGAGGCGGCGCATACCGCGGTCGGCCCTGTCTTATTCGGCGGTTTTTCATTTAATCCCGCTGAAGAGAGAGGAGACGAATGGAACGGGTTCGAAGAAGGACTGTTCTTTATCCCCTCACTCATGCTGACAAAGACGGCAGATGGTGATTATTTAACCGTCAATCAATGGGCGGCAGACGGTAATCAGGCAGAAGATACGCTGAAACGTCTGAAATCTTTTTCAGAAGCTTTTGCAATTTCTTCAATTCAGTATGAAGAATATCCTGTTTTAACAAAAGCGGAAGAACTTGATGTGGAAAACTGGCTTGAGGCCATTAAAACAGCAACAAATGATATGAAAGCAAATCAATATGATAAAGTCGTGCTGGCAAGGGAAGTCGTTTTGTCTTATGATGGGCCTATTCCGGCGGAGAGCGTTGTCCGCAAGCTTTTGACGGACCAAACGACAAGCTATGTTTTTGCGATTGAGCAGGGAGATAAATGCTTTGTTGGCGCTTCACCGGAACGGCTGATCAAAAAATCCGGCAAAGACGTTATGTCCACCTGTCTGGCAGGTTCAATTAAGCGCGGAGAAAATCAACAAGAAGATGACCGTCTCGGCAAAGAGCTGCTGCATGACGAAAAAAATCTCGCGGAACATGATTTTGTGGTTAAGATGATACACGATTCTTTCTTGTCGAGCTGCAGCGATGTGAAAAAGCCTGCAGGTCCGCAATTATATAAAACAAAAAGTGTTCAGCATCTATATACGCCGATCACAGGCCACCTTAAAACGTCCGCTTCGCTGTTTGATTTAATTGAAAAGCTGCATCCCACTCCGGCATTGGGCGGAGCTCCCCAGCAGAAAGCTGTTGAAGTTATCGCTGATATTGAACCGATGACACGCGGATGGTACGCGGCTCCGATCGGCTGGATGGACGGCAGGGAAAACGGAGAATTTATCGTGGCTATCCGATCAGGGCTGATTGAAGGCAAAAGTGCGCGGCTTTTCGCAGGCTGCGGTATTGTTGAAGATTCAGATCCGCAATCAGAATATGAAGAAACACAAATTAAACTAAAGCCGATGATCTCTGCTTTAGGAGGTGAAAGGCTTTGACAAACCCGATTACACATTATATCGGAAGTTTTATTGATGAATTCGCTCTATCTGGTGTCACCGACGCGGTTGTTTGCCCGGGATCGAGGTCAACTCCCCTGGCGGTTTTGGCGGCGGCCCACCCGGATATTCAAGTCCATATACAGATTGATGAACGATCCGCAGGTTTTTTCGCACTAGGTCTTGCAAAAGCCCGCCAGCGTCCGGTCATGCTGATTTGTACGTCAGGAACGGCAGCGGCTAACTTCTATCCGGCCGTGATTGAAGCTCATTATTCAAGAGTGCCTCTTATTGTCCTGACTGCTGACCGGCCTCATGAATTGAGGGAAGTGGGGGCGCCTCAGGCGATTAACCAGCATTTTCTGTTCGGTAACTTTGTTAAGTTTTTCACAGACTCGGCTCTGCCTGAGGAAAATCCTCAAATGCTGAGCTATATCAGAACATTGGCCGGCAGAGCCGTAAGTGAAGCCGGGAAGCGCCCGATGGGGCCAGTCCATATCAATGTGCCGCTCAGAGAGCCTTTGATGCCGGATTTATCAGCCGGACCTTTTGAAAGAATGAGAAAGGGGAAGCACGTCTCAGTC
This sequence comes from Bacillus sp. MT(2024), assembly GCF_036362845.1. NCBI lineage: Bacteria > Bacillati > Bacillota > Bacilli > Caryophanales > Bacillaceae > Bacillus > Bacillus sp. MT(2024). The sequence continues at coordinate 2,929,994 of NZ_CP143632.1, read as the reverse complement.
ACAACAGGGATGCAGTCAGCTGATCAAGACGCGCTCTGTCATATTACAGAGCGTCTCGCGGGTACCGAAAGAGGTATGATCGTCTGCGGCGAAATTCACGGTGAAGCAGAAAAGCAGCAAATCATCGCGCTTGCCGAGATGCTTCAGTTCCCGATTTTGGCTGATCCGCTTTCAAACCTCCGAAACGGGGAGCATGATAAGACGCTGATTATTGATGCTTATGACTCGTTCTTAAAAGATGAAGAAATAAAAGAGGCGCTGCGCCCTGAGGCTGTGATCCGCTTCGGCCCGATGCCGGTTTCCAAACCGCTCTTTTTATGGCTCAGAGATGATCCTGCCATTGAGCAGTTTATCGTCGATGAAGACGGAGGATGGAGAGATCCCACCCAGGCCGGCGCGCATATGATTCATTGCCATCCGTCGGTGTTTTTGGAAGCGGTCCGTTCAGCTGAAACCGGAAAACGGCCGTCCGGATGGCTTGAGAAATGGCAGTTTGTCAATGACCGGTTCCGGAGTCATTTACAGGCCGCGAGCATGGATGATTTATCATTTGAAGGAAATGTATATCGTCAGCTTCAGCACCTTGTCCCTGAAGGCAGTTCGATTTTTGTCGGCAACAGCATGCCGATCCGCGACGTGGATACTTTCTTTGAAAAACAAGATCGTTCCTTCCGTGTTTATGCCAACCGCGGCGCTAACGGCATTGACGGAGTTGTCTCCTCGGCTATGGGACTGTGTGAAGGTACAAAAGCTCCTGTCACGCTTGTCATTGGAGATTTATCGTTTTACCATGATTTAAACGGGCTGTTAGCGGCTAAAAAACTTGGAATTCCGCTTACGGTTATTTTAATAAACAATGATGGCGGCGGGATTTTCTCGTTTTTGCCGCAGGCATCTGATAAGACTCATTTTGAAGAACTGTTCGGTACGCCGACGGGTCTTGATTTCCGGCATGCCGCCGCACTGTACGGCGGGACGTATACTTGTCCTGAGACATGGGAAGCATTTAAGGATGCGTATCAGCCGCAGGCGGACAAGCCCGGACTTCATATAATCGAGCTGAAAACAGATCGGACATCAAGAGTTCAATTCCATCGTGATCTGCTGCAGACCGCAGTGCGGGAAGTGAAAAAAGAATGGAAACTGTAACAGTTAAAACGGCTGACGGCGTATGCTATCGTGCTGCTGATAGCGGACACGAATCGTCTGAAGCTATTGTTTGTCTGCATGGATTTACGGGCAGCAAAGAATCATGGATGTTTTTACGCGGCATGTTTCCCGGCGAGCGAATGGTGATGATTGACTGCCTGGGTCACGGGGAGACAGACGCGCCTGTGCAAGCGGCAAGGTATAGTGCGAGCCGGCAGGTTGCGGACCTTGCCGCCGTTTTTGATCAATTAAAACTTCACAAAGTGAAACTTATTGGTTATTCTATGGGGGGAAGACTTGCGTATTCCTTCGCACAGGCATTTCCGCATCGGGTGTCAGCGCTTGTTTTGGAAAGTACAACCCCGGGCCTCAGCACGCTTCAGGAACGCAAAAAGCGGATTCAGTCAGACCGGAAGCTTGCTGACTTTATATTGCGGGAAGGTATAACATCGTTTGTTGATTATTGGGAGAGCATTCCGTTGTTTGCCACGCAGCTTTCTCTGCCGGACAGCGTAAAGGCGTCCATCCGTGCCGGCAGGCTGAAGAATAATCCGTCCGGACTTGCAGGAAGCCTGCTCGGGATGGGGACGGGCTCACAGCCTTCCTGGTGGGAGGCATTACACCGCATCAAGGCGCCCGTCCTGCTTATATGCGGTGAATGGGATGAAAAGTTTTGCGCTATTAATCAAAAGGTGCATAACCTGCTCCCATCAAGTAAAATAGAGGTTGTCAAACAGGCGGGGCACACGGTACATGTGGAACAGCCGCGAATTTTTGGTAAGATAGTAAGTGAGTTTTTATACGGCTTGTAAAGCATAAAGAAAATAGCTTTTCGGCCGGACTCAGGCAAAAATGAAGGAGGTCATATCAATGGCTGCAGAATGGAAAAGTGAACGTCAGTACGATGAAATCCTGTACGAGACGTATAACGGTATTGCAAAAATAACAATTAACCGCCCGGAGGTACATAACGCATTTACTCCTAAGACGGTATCAGAAATGATTGACGCGTTTGCTTGTGCGCGTGATGACTCCAATATTGGTGTCATCGTTCTTGCGGGAGCGGGAGATAAAGCATTCTGTTCAGGCGGAGACCAAAAAGTCCGCGGTCACGGCGGATATGTCGGAGACGATCAGATCCCGCGTCTAAATGTGCTTGATCTTCAGCGTTTGATCCGCGTGATTCCTAAACCGGTCGTGGCGATGGTATCAGGCTATGCCATCGGCGGAGGCCATGTGCTTCATATCGTCTGTGATTTAACGATTGCGGCCGATAACGCGATTTTCGGCCAAACCGGACCGAAAGTGGGAAGCTTTGATGCCGGTTACGGCTCAGGTTACCTGGCGCGTATCGTCGGACATAAGAAAGCCCGTGAAATCTGGTACCTGTGCCGTCAATACAACGCGCAGGAAGCGCTCGACATGGGGCTTGTCAATACGGTTGTCCCATTAGAGAAACTTGAAGAGGAAACAATTAAATGGTGTGAAGAAATGCTTGAGAAAAGCCCTACAGCCCTTCGTTTCCTTAAAGCGGCATTTAACGCTGATACAGACGGCCTCGCCGGAATTCAGCAATTTGCAGGAGATGCAACGCTTCTTTATTACACGACTGACGAAGCGAAAGAAGGCCGTGATTCCTTTAAAGAGAAACGCAGTCCCGATTTCGGTCAATTCCCTCGTTTTCCGTGATCAGATGACACTACGAAACAGCTTGAGCCGCTCTGGTCCAAGCTGTTTTCTTTTCAAAAACAGTACTTTTACCTCGGAGATGATAACATGCTGACAGAACAGCCGAATTGGCTCATTCAAAGGGCTCAGCTGACACCGGAGAGAATCGCTCTCATATTTGAAAACAAACAGATGACATTCAGAGAATTATATCATGCTTCTAAACAAATGGCCGCGCGGCTGTCCAAATACTGTTCGCTTAAAAAAGGAGACCGCGCCGCGATTTTGCTTTCTAACAGACCGGAAATGGTTTATGCCGTTCACGCCTGCTTCTTATTAGGGGCGGAAGCTGTGCTGTTGAATACGAAGCTCTCAAAACAGGAACGGTTGTTTCAGCTCGAAGATTCACAGGCAAAGCTTTTATTAACGGAGGACGGTTTTTGCCGCGAAGAATATGAATCTGCGGTCGCCACCGCAGATGTGGACGAGCTGCAGGCTGAAGAGGCGGGTGACATGGAGCCGGAAGCTTATGTAACGCTTGATGATACGGCGACTCTTATGTATACGTCAGGAACAACAGGAAGGCCGAAGGGGGTGCAGCAGACTTTCGGTAATCATTATTCCAGCGCTGTATCGTCTGCGCTGAATCTGGGGGTCACGGAGCGGGACCGCTGGCTTATTGCGCTGCCGCTGTTTCATATCAGCGGTCTGTCTGCGCTGTTTAAGTCGGTCATTTACGGCATGCCTGTCGTGCTTCATCAAAAATTTTCTGTCACTGATGTGCTGGACAGCATCAGCTCCCATCAGGTCACGATCATTTCAGCGGTGCAGACCATGCTCTCGGGCCTGCTTGCGGAAACTGAACAATGTCCTGAATCACTGCGCTGCATTCTGCTTGGCGGGGGTCCGGCACCGCTGCCGCTCCTTGAAGAATGCCGCAGGAAACAATTTCCGGTATTCCAATCTTACGGCTTGACTGAAACCTGCTCACAGATTGTCACGCTTTCTCCGGAATTCAGTATGGACAAGCTCGGCTCGGCCGGTAAACCGCTGTTTTCATGCGAAATTAGAATTGAAAAAGACGGAAACCCTTGTGCGCCGTTTGAACATGGTGAAATTACGGTGAAAGGCCCGAATGTAATGAAAGGGTATTATCATCGTGACGACGCGAACCAGGCCGCTTTTCATAATGGATGGTTTAAAACGGGCGATCTTGGCTATTTGGATGATGAAGGGTTTTTATACGTGCTGGACAGGCGGTCGGACCTCATCATTTCAGGCGGAGAGAACATCTACCCGGCAGAAGTGGAAGCGGCGCTGCTTGCCCATCCGGCTGTAGCGGAGGTTGGTGTTTCGGGAGCCGAAGATCCGAAGTGGGGGAAAGTGCCGCATGCTTTTCTCGTGCTGACTTCTTCTGTCAGTTCTGAGGAGCTGACCGCTTTTTGCCGTGAGCGGCTTGCAAAATATAAAATACCGGCTGCTTTTTTCACGGTTGACGAGCTCCCGCGGAATGCGTCCAATAAACTGATGAGGCATCGGCTGAATGAGCTTCGTAAAGGAGAATTGTCATGATTAAGATTGAAAAAATCACCCTTTATCATGTAAGTATGAGGCTGAAAAAACCGTTTAAAACAAGTATTGAAACGCTGCAGGACCGTAAATTTTTGATCGTGGAAGCGATCGATGAAACCGGGAGAACCGGCTGGGGGGAGGTATCGGCGTTTTCTTCTCCGTGGTATACAGAAGAAACGATTCAGACATGCGCGCATATGCTGAGAGATTTTTTTATCCCAAATGTCGTAGGCCGCGAGTTTTTCCATCCGTCAGAAGTGCCTGACAGTCTCGCGCGTTTCAAAGGGAACCGCATGGCAAAAGCGGGGCTTGAATCAGCCGTGTGGGATCTATATGCCAAGAAAAAGGGGATATCTCTCGCAGAAGCCTTAGGGGGCAAAAGAGATAAAGTGCCCGCCGGCGTGGCGGTGGGTCTGGCTTCGGCTGATGAGATGCTTCGGGAAATTGAGCAATACGTAAAAGAAGGTTATCAACGTATAAAAATAAAAATTCAGCCCGGCCATGACGTTGATCTGGTCAGAGCCATCCGCAGCTGTTTTCCGAACGTGCCGCTGATGGCGGATGCCAACTCGGCTTATGAACTGAAAGACATCAGCAGGCTGAAAGAGTTGGATGAATTCCAGCTCATGATGATAGAACAGCCGCTTCAGGCAGATGATATTGTCGATCACCGCCACCTGCAGAAACACTTGAGAACTGCGGTATGCCTTGATGAAAGCATATGCTCACATGATGATGCAAGGCGGGCCATTGAGCTTGGGAGCTGTAAAATCATTAACATAAAACCGGCGCGTGTAGGAGGCCTGACAGAGGCCTTAAAAATACATGACTTATGCAGAGAGCATCACATGCCGGTTTGGTGCGGCGGAATGTTTGAAACCGGCATTTCGAGAGCGCAGACAGTCGCGCTTGCTTCGCTGCCGCAATTTACGATACCGGGTGATATTTCCTCATCAGACCGATACTGGGAGGAGGATATTGTCACTCCCGACATCCGTATCGAAGAGGGATTCATCTCTGTCCCGGACGGTCCCGGACTGGGTGTTGAAGTCAATCAGGAAATAATGAGAAAATACGTCACCCAAATGGACGTTTTTACGACAAACAACTGATAAAAAGACATTTCAGCGAGTTGAGCTGCCTGTATGCTGCTGTTATATTGAAACTGTTCATTATCACCCCTTCCCCCGTTTGAACCGGCTGTATCAGCCGGTTTTTTTAATAGGCGAATGCGATGATTTTTTTATTCTTCAAACAGTGTCGGCTTTACATCGCAGGTGCTGCTTTCCGGCTGGGGCAAACATGTACATCTTGATAAAAAATTCTGTGCTTGTCATGAATGCGATACTGATTGTATCGCATGCCGCCGCCTATATTTGCCGCCGAACCGCCTTTCTGCCATGCTTCTCATCCGCGCGGTTTTCTCCGGTTCAGGGATGCTTGCGGCGGAAATGAAAAAGAGCTGTATAAAACAGCTCTTTTCTTTTATAAATCATGCGGTTTAAAGGTTTTGCAATCCGTTTCTTCACTTTTTTCAGCGGTTTCGCCTGTATGGCTGACCACATAAATAGCGTCGGCCGTGCATTTGTTTCCTCTGCCCCAATATGAACAGTTATTGACTTCACACAGAATTTTTTGGTCCATGCTGGCTCCCCTCCAAGATAAAAGGTACGCCATTAGTATGAGCCGCCCTGATTTTTGTTATTCCTCCTGGCGGATATAACGTCTGTCTTTCATAAAGAGCTTCCAGAAGAAATAAAACCCGGGGAACAAAATGATGAAAGCGACGATATACGTCATAAACAGCGCCCTGAAGGTTGCCGGCTCCGTAAATCCTGACATGACCGTAATATCCGGATAAATCATATAAGGAAGATGAGCCCGTCCGTATGCATAGCTTGCCAGAAAGTATTGGAGCGCAATGGCGATCATGGCGATTCTCGGTTTGCCGAGGTTGCGGCCGAAGTGCTTATTCGGCAAAAACAGAGCCACGCCGGCAATGATAAATGTAATGACAGACAGAATGAGCCATGTCTTGTCTTTCATCATCCCCGTATACAGCCAGCCGGCTTCAGAGCGTAATGTCAGCATAATGAAGAAGGCAAACAGAAGCGACAGCGGCCCTGTTATTAAAGAGCTCCGTCTGTAGATGCGGTACGCATGCTCCTCTTCCGCAACATTTGAAAAATCGGCCAGAAGCAGTGAAGATAAAAATAAAGTGCTTAAAATGGCAAAGCCGATAAACGCATACGCATTAAGGCTTGTAAAGACATTTGCCAAATTCAGTTGATACACTCCGCCCGTCTTCTCAATAAACCCTCCGTGTGTGACCGGAAGGACCAAAATCAGCACAGCGGGAATAATGAAGCCTGAAATTCCGGAGATATATCTCATGATTTTTCTTTCCTTCGCCGTATTGGAGAAGACGAGAAAGCCGCTGCGGATGGCTAAGAGCAGCAAAATAATACTTCCCGGGATCAATAAAACGGTTCCCAGCACGAAGGTTGCCCCTGGAAAGAAGCTGAATAGGGCGACAACGATCGCGACGATAAAGACGTTGGTCACTTCCCATGTCGGGGACAAATAACGGTTGGCGATGTTTGTCGCCTTTGTTTGTTCTCTATTTAAATAAATCATCGACCAAAAGCCGGCTCCGAAGTCCATCGTTGCCATGACCGCGTAGATAAACACGAAGCCCCATACGATTGATATCGCAATGAGAGCATCCATGGTAATGTCCATTTCAATTCAGCCCTTTCTATTGTTAGGATTCCGCCGCTTTTACATCCTCCTCAACAGGATGTTTGCGGAAATAGTAAAGCAGCACATAAATGACTGCGGCTGCCAAAATGGCGTAAACGACCGTAAACAGGATGAACAGCAAACCGATTGAACCGGTTGTCGTGACGACATCAGACGTTTTCAGGAGATGGTAAATCACCCATGGCTGCCGCCCCGTACAAGCGAATATCCACCCGAATTCAATTCCGATCAGACTGAGCGGTCCTGCGGTTAAAAATAAAATCAAAAGCCAAGTCGGAAAGCTGTCTTTCTTTAAAATTTTTCTCCACACGATGCCGATGATGGAGTACAAAATGAGCAGCATCCCGATGCCGACCATTCCGTTAAACAGTGTATGGATGAATAAAGGCGGCCACTCGTCTTTCGGAAACGCGTTCAATCCTTTGACGACGGTATCAAAGCTGTTTGCGGCCAAAAAGCTTAAAGCCCACGGCACTTCTATCGCCCATTTTACTTTTTCTTCTTTTGCATCAGTAAAACCCCCGATCGCAAGCGGAGCGTGTGATCTAGTTTCAAACAGCCCTTCTGCGGCCGCAAGCTTCTCAGGCTGGTATTCGTAAAGAAGCTGGGCTGACTCGTGACCGTTTAAAGAGGCAAGAATGGAGAATATCCCGCCGATCGTTAAGGCGAGCAGCAGCGCTTTTCGGTGAAAGCGGTATACCTGCTCCTGTTTTCTCGTTCTCAGCATTTTATAAGCCGCTACTGACGCGACGATAAATGCACCGGTCATGAAAGCCGTCAGAACGACATGGCCCGCGGTGGTGAAAAAGCTTGGATTAAAAAACGCTGCCCACGGTTCGACGTCAGTGATTTTGCCGTTTAAAATTTTAAAACCGGCCGGCGTTCCTTCAAATGCGTGAACATTTGTGATTAAGACGGCTGATGCCGCGGCGCCGATCAAAACGAAAATAACGGCAATGATGCGCATCGCCGGAGTCAGCCGATCAGCGGCGTAGACATAAATGGACATAAACAGCGCTTCGATAAAGAAAGCATAAATTTCAATCTGAAACGGAAGTGACATCACCCTGCCGATGACCTCCATGAATCCGGGCCACAAAAGGGCAAGCTGTGTACCCGCGATCGTTCCGGTCGGTATCGCCACGCCGAGCAGAACAGCCTGCGCCTTCGTCCACCTTTTCGCCATAATGGCATAATGCGGATCTTTTGTTTTTTGATAAATCAATTCAGCCATTAAAATCATCAGAGGCAAGCCGACACCAAGCGTCGCAAAAATAATATGAAAGCCCATGGTTGTCCCGAACAGACTTCTGGCTAATACTAAATCATCCACGATCATAAACCGCCTTTCTAAATTACCGTTTTATGTAATGTGGTTATATTATTTGCTGAAGCGATTAGATTATTCTTCCGATTCCATATATGTGCAGGGTTTAGAAATCAAGGGATCAGGGCATATATGATTGACAAGCGCCTATTTAAGGTTTAGAATAAAACGTAATTATTACGATTTAAGAAAGGGAGATCACCATGAAAAAAGATATTCATCCGGATAACCATCAAGTGATTTTTCAAGATGTGAACAGCGGCTACCGCTTTTTAAGCCATTCTACGAAAACGTCAGAGGAAACGGCAGAGTGGGAAGACGGAAAAACATACCCGCTGATTAAAGTAGAAGTCAGCTCAGATACGCATCCGTTTTATACAGGCCGCCAAAAATTCAACGAAAAAGGAGGGAGAGTCGAACAGTTCAACAAAAAATACAATATGGGGAAATAAGACAAGCCCAATGGGGTTTGTCTTATTTATTGAGCACTTTGTCGTCTTGTGCGGGGAGTGACGAAATGACCCGCCTTATGTTATATTGTGAATAAAAAGGCAGAAAGGAAACACCAAGATGAGTCTTCTAAACGATATTATGCAATTTAATGAGCAGTTCACTAAAAACAAAGATTATGAAAAATACCAAACATCTAAATTCCCGGATAAAAAGATGGCGATTTTGTCCTGTATGGACACACGTCTTGTAGAATTGCTTCCGCATGCGATGAACATGCGAAACGGCGATGTGAAAATTATTAAAAGTGCCGGCGCGCTTGTCGCCCACCCGTTCGGAAGCATCATGCGCAGCCTTTTAGTCGCTGTATACGAATTAAACGCTGATGAAGTCTGCGTTATCGGCCACCATGATTGCGGCATGAGCAAAATCAACAGCGAGGATATGCTTGATAAAATTATCGACCGCGGTATTCCGAAAGAGCGGATTGACATGCTGAAGCACTCAGGTGTTGATCTTGATCAATGGCTGAAAAGCTTTGATTCAGTAGAAGCGAGTGTTACAGACAGCGTAAACGTCATTAAACACCATCCGCTATTCCCTGACAATGTCCCGGTGCACGGTCTGGTGATTGATCCTGAAACCGGTAAACTTGATCTGGTGATCGACGGCTACCAGCATATGGACTAATGTTTTTGTTTTTTGTCCGGTACGGGATCAACACCGCCCGGATGAAAAGGGTGGCACTTTAAAATCCGCTTCAGTGTCAGCCATCCGCCTTTTAATGCGCCGTGAGTCTTGACGGCTTCGATTCCGTACTGCGAACACGTCGGATAAAAGCGGCATGACGGCGGCGTCAGCGGAGAGATGAACTTCTGGTACCCGCGGATTAACGCAATCATTATGGTTTTCATCAAAAAACCACCTTTCTGATGCTAGTATAGAAAAAAAATTTCAGATTGAAAAGCTTCCGCCACAATTCTTATCGGAAAACTGTGTTATAATGGATGTATATTCTGAAAAAAAGGGAGTGCCATTATGCCTTCAGTAGAAAGTTTTGAGCTAGACCATAATGCGGTTGTGGCTCCGTATGTAAGACATTGCGGAGTGCATAAAGTCGGAACAGACGGCGTCGTGAATAAGTTTGACATTCGCTTCTGCCAGCCGAACAAACAGGCGATGAAGCCGGATACGATTCATACGCTTGAGCACTTGCTTGCGTTTACGATTCGCACACATTCTGAGAAATACGATCACTTCGACATCATAGATATCTCACCGATGGGCTGCCAGACAGGCTATTATCTTGTTGTCAGCGGCGAGCCGACAGCGGAAGAAATTGTAGACCTGCTTGACGCTACGCTGAAAGAAGCCATCGATATTACGGAGATTCCGGCGGCCAACGAAAAACAGTGCGGCCAGGCGAAACTTCATGATTTAGAAGGCGCGAAACGGCTGATGCGTTTCTGGCTGTCACAAGATAAAGAAGATTTGCTGAAAGTGTTCGGATAAAAAACAGGCCTTTTTGCTGACATGCAAAAAGGCTTTTTTACATATTTCTAAAAAATGTCACACCTTATGTGTAAGCGTTTGCTAAAATAGAAGCAAACATGAAGGAGTGATGGGATGAAACGGGCTGTATTGGCAGGTATGTGCGGTATGGTATTTCTATTATCTTCCTGCGGGGGCAATTCGGACAAAACCGCCGCGGATGAGGAGCCTAAAGCGCTTGAGGTCAAGCTTACAGGACCGGAAAAGGCAGCACCGCATGAAAAAACGGAATACAAGGCGGTGGTTTTTTACGGCGGCAAGCGTGTCACGGATGCGGATGAAGTCATGTTTGAAGTATGGAAAGAAGGAAAAAAAGGCAGCAGCAAAACAAGCAAGGCCAAGGAGGAAAAAGGGGCGTATCACCTGCGGACTGAATTTGATGAAGAGGGTGTGTATACCGTTCAATCCCACGTAACGGCAAAACAGCAGCATAATATGCCGACTGTAAAAGTGCGTGTCGGGGATGCTGAAGCTGCCGATGATTCCTCCGGCCATGAGGAACAGACGCATCATCATTAAGGATTGTTTTTATCCGTCAAGCCTTTTGATGCGTCCTCCGGCGGGTCAATCGTATGTTTTACGTTATAAGCTCTTACAGTCGACCAGATGGATAAAAGCAGCACGGCGAGCACGATAAGAAAGCCGAAGCCCAGAAGAAGCAGCATAAAATCCCTCCTTTTTAACAAATCATAACATATTTTCCATACGTAAAATCAAGGGCTAAAAATTTATGTTTTAACACACGATATATAGGGTATATCAATAGTAAATCAAAGGAGGAAGATAGGCATGTCAGAAAAACTATTGGAAGCGGTCAATAAACAAGTTGCAAACTGGACGGTCATGTATGTGAAATTACATAACTATCATTGGTACGTCAAAGGGAAGGACTTTTTCACATTGCACGAAAAGTTCGAGGAGCTGTATAACGAAACGGCTACATATATTGACGATCTGGCAGAACGTCTGCTGGCATTGAACGGCAAGCCGATCGGCACAATGACGGAATCATTGAAGACTGCTTCTATAAAAGAGGCGGAAGGCAATGAGAGCGCAGAACAAATGGTACAGAACATTTATGATGATTTCACTGTCATTGCGGAAGAGCTGAAAAGCGGCATGGATCTCGCAGATGAGGTCGGAGACGAAACGACCGGAGATATGCTGCTTGCCATTCACCAGAATATCGAAAAACATAACTGGATGCTGAAAGCGTATTTAGGATAATCAACAAGGGAAGACCGGGGCTATAAAGCACTCGGTCTTTTATTTGGCTGCCGAAGAGAGGTGTTGTCCATTTTTCTGAAAAATCCAGTCCGTTCCATTCACTTTTCATAGAATAATGTAAGGCCGTTTCTGTGAAAGGATGTTGGATCAAGTGGGCAAAGACTTTGGCATCTTTTCGTTTTTTGCAGTGATCGTGTCGGCAGCGGGGTTTTTCTTTGGCGGTTTTCAGTATTCCTTTCTGATTTTGCTATCGGTCATGGCGATTGAGTTTATCAGTACAAGCTTAAAAGAATCTCTTTTGCAGCAGCTGAGCGCAAGAAAGCTTTTTGCGCGGCTGGTCAAAAAAATCGTGACCCTGGCATTAGTCTCAGTTTGCCATTTTTTTGATCAGCTGCTTCATTCAGAAGGCGCTATCCGTAATTTGGCTATTATGTTTTATATCTTATACGAATCGGTTCAGATCGTGATAACGGCAAGCTCGCTGGGCATCCCGGTTCCGCAGGTGCTCGTCGACCTATTGGATACCCTGAAAAATAAATTCAAGCGCAAACCGTAACATTTGCTTCAAAGGAGGCTATACTAGCGGGTATGATGGTTTTCCTCTGAATTTTTGATAAAGGGCTTCCGAACAAACGCAACTGTGGTATGATGTATGGAAGATATGAAGGAACGGATTAGAGGGATAAACATGTACGAGTTTAAAGACTATTATCAGAATACTGTTCAGCTCTCCTTTGAACACCAGCCTTTTTCAGACAGCCCGAAGCATGTATGGGTCATATGCCGATATGGAGATAAGTGGCTTTTGACTGAGCATGAAGACCGGGGGTTTGAATTTCCGGGCGGAAAAGTGGAGCCGATGGAATGTGCGGAGGAAGCGGCCCTGCGCGAGGTGAAAGAAGAAACCGGCGCCGCGGTAAGACATCTGAAGTACGTCGGACAGTATAAAGTTCTCGGCAGGGAAAAGGTAATTGTGAAGAATATTTATTTTGCCGATATTGAAAAGCTTGAAAAACAGGCTGACTATTTTGAAACAAAAGGGCCGGTGCTGTTCAGCGAACTGCCGGAGAATCTCCCCCGAAATAAAAAATTCAGTTTCATTATGAAAGATTCGGTGCTTCCGATCAGTCTGAAAAAGCTGAAAGAGGACGGCGTATTTCAATCATAAAAAACGGAGACCCGGCGCTTACGCACGGGTCTTTTTTATATTTTTCCTTTCGTCCATTTTCTTTCTAACAGTTCGACTCCCTGATACATCAATGTCGCAAAAATCGCGATGATCAGAAGGCTTAAGAACACAAGAGTGAAATTGAAGACCTGGAAACCGTAAATGATCATGTAGCCCAGACCTTTTTCGGAAACGAGAAACTCGCCGACGATGACGCCGACCCAGGATAAACCGACGTTCACTTTAAGCGCGGAAATAATCGCGGGGGCGCATGCCGGCAGAATGACTTCTTTAAACATGATGCTTCTTTTCGCTCCGAATGTTTTCATCACCTTAATATAGTTTTCATCCACTTCCTGAAAAGCCGTAAAGACGACGATTGTCGTGATAATGACACTGATGACTGCTCCCATGGCGACAATGCTTGTGAAATTCGGTCCGAGTGCCACGATGAGAATCGGTCCGAGTGCGACCTTCGGCATCGCGTTTAAAATGACGAGGTACGGGTCTAAAACCCGGGCGAGCCTGTTTGACCACCATAACAGAGCGGCGAGGCATGTGCCGAGAAGCGTGCCGAGCAAAAAGCCGAGAACGGTTTCTCCTAAGGTTACGCCGATGTGCGCCGCAAGGGATCCGTCCGCAATCTTTTCAACTAAAAGCCTGCAAACGGCGGAGGGTGAGCTGAAGATTAACGGATCGATCCAGCCCGCCCTGCTCGATATTTCCCATCCGGCAAAAAATACGATGAAAATGGCGGCCTGATACGCACGGATCCGGAGCTTTTCTTTTTGGTGTCTTTTCTTAAACTGCTGATGAAGCTGTTCAATCGTGCCGCTGCTGTTTTTCAAGGGAATTCAGCTCCTTCCATATGGTTTGAAACAGCGGCTGAAAGGCCGGATCCTGACGCGCGTCAAACGGATCTAAAGCCGCGAGCTCCTTAGGCACGGTGAATATTTGGTGGATGGTGCCCGGCTGATTCGAAAATAAATAGATCGTATCGCTCATGGCGATGGCTTCACCGATATCGTGGGTGACGAGCACGGCGGTTTTTTGAAAATCCTTTAATGTTCTGAAGACAAGGTTTTCCAAAGAAAGCTTCGTTTGAAAGTCCAGCGCGGAAAACGGTTCATCAAGGAGCAGCAGGCCCGGGTCCGGCGCAAGAGTTCTGGCAAGTGCCGCCCGCTGCCGCATTCCGCCTGAGAGCTCTTTCGGGTATTTCTTTTCAACGCCGATTAATCCGAGCTTAGGCAGAAGGCTGAGAACTTCAGCTCTTTTTTCTTCTGTTAATGTTTTTGAAATGTGTAAACCGAGCAGCACGTTTTCCTCAATTGATTTCCAAGGAAATAAATAATCCTGCTGAAGCATATAACCGATTTGGTGTTCTTTATGGTTCGGCACGCTTCCTTCGATCAGCACCCGGCCTTGCGCAGGGGTGATAAGGCCGGCCAGAATGGACAGGAGTGTTGTTTTTCCGCATCCGCTCGGCCCGAGAAAGGAGATGAAATCCCCTTTTTCAATCTGAAAATGTATATCTTTCACGGCGGTTGTCTTTTCTTTCAGCGAGAAATAAGTATGTGTTACATGATCCACATGTAAAAAAGACATTCATGTTCCTCCTATTGTTCTGAGGTGACTTTTTTGGCGATTTTTGTGTTGACGAGTTTGCTGTACGGAATGTGTTTCGGGAGCTCTCCGGCTTCATCCATAATAGATTGAAGCAGTTCCCATTCATCCTTTTGCAGAACTGGGTCTGCAGAGAATGACTTTTGTTTTTTATAGCGCTCTATCGATGTTTCGATAATGGCCGGGTCTGTATCGGCAAATTCCTTCTGAATCGTTTTTGCGATGTCTTTGGCCGGATGGCTTTCCACCCATTGCTGGGCGCGATAAATGGCGCGGGTGAATTTTTCCGCCGTCTTTTCATTGTTTTTCAAATAACTTTCTTTTGCCATAAAGGTTGTGTATGGCACTTGGCCGGAAGCTTCTCCGAAGGATGCGACGATATGACCGATGCCTTCTTTTTCAAATTGGGATGCCGTCGGTTCAAACAGCTGCACATAATCACCCGTTCCGGATGCGAATGCGTTGGAAATATTGGGGAAATCAATGTTTTGAACGAGGTTAATGTCTTTTTTCGGCTCTATGTGATTCTTTTTCAGGACGTACTCACCGGCCATTTGGGGCATGCCGCCTTTTCGCTGGCCGAGAAATGTTTTTCCTTTTAAATCGTTCCATTTGAATGATTTCTCATCCTTCCGCGACACGAGAAACGTGCCGTCCGTCTGTGTCAGCTGCGCGAAGTTGATGACCGGATCTTTTGCTCCCTGTGCCTCCACGTAAATGGATGTTTCAGAACCGACCAGCGCGATGTCTGACCCGTTTGACAAAAGCGATGTCATCGTTTTGTCTCCGCCCCATGTTGTTTGAAGTGACACTTGGAGCCCTTCTTTTTTAAAAAAACCTTTTGCTTCAGCGACATACAGAGGCGTATAGAAGATGGAGTGTGTGACTTCCGCCACCTTTACCTTCGTCAGACTTTCTTCCTGTCTGCAAGCCGGAAGAATGAGCAGGAAAAAGGCGCATATGACAAAAACGCAGCCCGCTTTGAGCCATTTGTTCACGGTGTAACCTCCTTGTTTAAGCGTTAAAATAACCTTTTCTGCTTTACATATCGTATGATGGGTATAAAAAATGTGTGAGTGCCCATATTCACGTTGGGAAAGAATAAAAAAACTGATGATATAAGGAGGCGCATTGTATTGCTGGTAGAAAAGAAAAGGTTCCCGTCTCCGAGTCCGCATGTCCGCCTCTTTGCGGTATGCTATGAGTCAGAAGGGCTGAAGGTAAAGGGGCTCCTTGCCGAACCTGCGGCACCGGGAACATATGACGGTTTTTTATATTTGCGCGGCGGCATAAAAAATGTCGGCATGGTACGCCCCGGAAGAATCGTTCAATTCGCTTCCCAAGGCTTTGTCGTGTTTGCGCCTTATTACAGAGGCAACCAGGGCGGCGAGGGAAATGAAGATTTTGCGGGAGAGGACAGAGAGGACGCGTTTTCCGCTTTCCGCCTTCTTCGGGAGCATCCGAACGTCAGGGAAGGGCGGGTGCATATTTTCGGTTTTTCCCGGGGCGGAATCATGGGGCTTTTGACCGCGATTGAAATGGGGCATCAAGCGGCTTCACTCGTTTCATGGGGCGGTGTGAGCGATATGGTGCTTACTTATGAAGAGCGGAAGGATATGCGGCGGATGATGAAGCGGGTGATCGGCGGCACGCCGAAAAAGGTGCCGGATGAATACAGATGGCGTTCGCCGTTTGAAAAAGCAGACCGCATTCAGGCCCCTGTGCTGCTCATCCATGGAGAGAATGATGAGAATGTTTCGATTGAACACGCCCGGATGATCGAGGACAAGCTGAAAGAGGCGGGGAAACCGGTGGAAACTTGGTATTACAGCGGTTTTACGCATTATTTTCCGCCGCAGGAAAACAGACGCATTGTCCGGCGGCTGGCGGAATGGATGAAGACACGGTAAGATGCCTGATTTATGATATGATAATAAAGAATAAGAGAATGAAAGGGGATTTTCATTTTGGGAATGCCTGTTGAATTTAATACCATGATTGTGACAAAAGGCAATGAAAAACGGATAGAGGAAAATATCTTTTTATTGGAGAAAGAGGGCTACCGCGTCTATCCTCTTGATATTCCGATGGACGTGCGCAAAACGAAAACCGGAGAGAAATCCGGCACCGGCGAGGTCCAAAAGCTCGAATGGGCGAACGGCCGGACAAGCATTACATACAGACTCACTTCGCTTCATTCGACAAACTGAAAAAACAAAAGCCGAGGGCATAAACGCCCTTGGCTTTTTTGATTACACGAGAGGTCCGCCGGCTTTGGCAATCGAGTCTGCATGGGAAAACTTTTTAAAGTTTTCTTTAAACTCATTGGCTAAAAACAGCGCTTTTTCGTTGTATGCTTGTTTATCGCTCCATGTGTTTTCAGGCTGAAGAACTTCATCCGGCACGCCCGGAACATGAACGGGACTGTGCAGGCCGAAAATGCTGTCTGCCGTCATGTCAGTCTGGTTCAGTCTGCCGTCAATAGCGGCTTTGACCATCGCTCTTGTATACGAAAGTTTCATCCGTTCTCCGACTCCGTACCCTCCGCCGGTCCAGCCTGTGTTGACCAGGAAGACTTGAACGCCGTGTTCGTCGATTTTACGCCCGAGCATTTCGGCATATACATGTGCCGGAAGCGGAAGGAACGGTGAACCGAAGCACGTCGAGAAAGTCGTTTGCGGAGATGTCACGCCGCGTTCGGTTCCCGCGAGTTTACTGGTGTAGCCGCTTAAGAAGTGATACATCGCCTGTTCCTTCGTCAGTTTGCTGATCGGAGGAAGCACGCCGAATGCGTCCGCCGTTAGAAAGACGATCGCCTGCGGATGGCCGGCAATGCTAGGCTGCACGATATTGCCGATCATCTCAATCGGATATGCGGCTCTTGTGTTTTCCGTGTAGAAGGAATTGTCGTAATCCGCTTCACCCGTTTTTTCATCAAGCACGACATTCTCAAGAACAGACCCGAAGCGGATCGCACGAAAAATCTGCGGTTCTTTTTCCTCGCTCAGATTGATACATTTAGCGTAACATCCGCCTTCAATGTTGAAAACGCCGGAATCTGACCAGCCGTGCTCGTCATCTCCGATCAGTTTGCGGTCCGCATCGGCTGAAAGCGTCGTTTTCCCTGTGCCGGAAAGGCCGAAAAACAGGGCGACATCGCCTTTTTCACCGACGTTGGCTGAGCAGTGCATCGGCAGTATATCCTGCTGCGGAAGCAGGAAGTTCATAATGGAGAATATTGATTTTTTCATTTCTCCGGCGTATTCGGTGCCGCCGATTAAAATGACGCGCTTTTCGAAAGAGACAATGATAAATGTTTCCGAATGCGTGCCGTCCGTCTCCGGGTCTGCTTTAAAATGCGGAGCTGAGAGAATGGTGAAAGGCTGCGCTTGCGGGTCTCTTTCATCCGTTTCCGGTCTGATAAACAGCTGGCGCGCGAATAAATTGTGCCACGCAAATTCATTTACGACCGTAATCGGCAGTCTGTATTTTTCATCCGCTCCCGCGAATCCTTCAAACACAAACAGTTCATCCCGCTGTTTTAAGTAGCTGACGACTTTGGCGTACAGCTTTTCAAACGCCTCTTCAGAAATGGGCTGATTCACCGCGCCCCAATCAATTTGATTTTCTGTGCTTTGTTCACGGACGATAAATTTATCTTTAGGTGACCGGCCTGTATATGCGCCGGTGGTGGCGCGTACGGCGCCCGTTGATGTCAGCGTTCCTTCATCTCGGCTGATCACTTTTTCGGTAAGTTTTGGAGCCGATAAATTATGATGCACATTCGGACTTGCAAGTAATGCTTGAAGATCTGCGGTTAAATCAACTAATTTCATAAAAACCTTCCTTTGCCGGTTTATTTGTATTTCGCTGAATGTGGAATTAGTATAACATATATCTGAAAATAGTCTATACTATTTGCGGTTTTTTGTTTGTGTTTTTCCATTGCTTCCCGAAATAAAGGCGCGCAATCGCTTTAATTCATATTGACACTTTCCGCCCTTTTACGATAAGATATTTCATTGAGCGGATACTCTTATCCCGAGCTGGCGGAGGGACAGGCCCGATGAAGCCCAGCAACCGGTTTCTCTGTAAAAAAGCAGGTGAAAACACTGTGGGAAACCAAGGTGCTAACCTGATGCAAGGTTTAATATTTTCCTTGAGCGATAAGAGTGAAAGGCACACAGACCAAACCCTTTCCTCGAGTGGAAAAGGTTTTTTTATTTCATAAAATATGCCAATTAACATTCTCTGATATAGTATGACATTGTATTAAGAGGGAGCGAGTTCCGTATCATATGAGAAGGTCTTGCAAAAGATCTTTTTTCAGGAGGAAAAGTGAATGAGTAAAAACCGTCGACTATTTACATCTGAATCTGTTACTGAGGGTCATCCGGACAAAATCTGTGACCAAATTTCTGACAGTATCTTAGATGAGATTTTAAAAAATGACCCGAACGCGCGCGTGGCCTGCGAAACATCTGTAACGACAGGACTTGTGCTGGTAAGCGGAGAGATTACTACATCAACATACGTTGACATTCCGAAAACAGTCCGTGAAACGATTAAAGAAATCGGCTACACACGCGCTAAATACGGATTTGATGCGGAGACTTGCGCTGTTTTAACATCAATTGATGAACAGTCTGCGGATATCGCAATGGGTGTCGATCAGGCTCTTGAAGCGCGTGAAGGCACAATGAGCGATGCTGAAATCGAAGCAATCGGAGCGGGAGACCAAGGCCTGATGTTCGGTTATGCGTGTAACGAAACGAAAGAGCTTATGCCGCTTCCGATCTCTTTGGCGCATAAATTAGCCCGCCGTTTGAGCGAAGTCCGCAAAGAAGACATTCTTCCGTACCTTCGCCCTGACGGCAAAACGCAAGTTACCGTTGAATATGATGAAAACAACAAGCCGGTCCGCATCGACGCGATCGTCATTTCAACTCAGCACCACCCGGAAATTACGCTTGAGCAGATTCAGCGCAATCTGAAAGAGCATGTCATTAACCCTGTTGTGCCTGAGGAACTGATCGATGAAGAAACAAAATACTTCATCAACCCTACGGGACGTTTCGTAATCGGCGGACCTCAAGGTGATGCGGGTCTTACCGGCCGTAAAATCATCGTTGACACATACGGCGGATATGCACGTCACGGCGGCGGCGCATTCTCCGGTAAGGATGCGACGAAGGTAGACCGTTCTGCGGCATACGCTGCGAGATACGTAGCGAAAAACATCGTGGCAGCAGGTCTTGCTGATTCTTGTGAAGTGCAGCTTGCATACGCGATCGGCGTGGCACAGCCTGTTTCTATTTCCATCAATACATTTGATACAGGAAAAGCTTCTGAAGAAAAACTGATCGAAGTCGTACGGAATAACTTCGACCTGAGACCTGCCGGCATTATTAAAATGCTTGATCTGCGCCGCCCGATCTATAAGCAGACAGCTGCTTACGGCCACTTCGGACGTCATGATGTGGATCTTCCTTGGGAGCGTACTGACAAGGCGGATGCGCTTCGCAAAGAAGCACTAGGAGAATAATTTTATAGCCGCTTACTTAAGCGGCTTTCCCTTTTTGTAGATGCTGCCATGCTTATTTTTTACATAGCGTGAAACCAATGGCGTAACAAAGCGTCTATAAAAAGGGGGTCCAATTAGAAAATTACACTTATGGAGGCTATACTATGTGTGGATTTGTCGGTGTTTTTAATAAGCATCCATTAACTCAAACCGCAGATCAAGAAGAGCTAATCAAACAAATGAACCAAATGATCGTTCACCGCGGTCCTGACAGCGATGGGTATTATCATGATGAGCACGTCGGATTCGGCTTCAGACGGCTCAGTATTATTGACGTAGAAAACGGCGGACAGCCTTTATCATATGAAGACGAAAAATATTGGATCATTTTTAACGGCGAAATCTATAACTACATTGAATTGAGAGAAGAGCTTGAAGCGAAAGGCTACACTTTCAATACAGATTCCGATACCGAAGTGCTCCTTGCGACATACCGTCATTATAAAGAAGAAGCCGCTTCAAAGCTTCGCGGAATGTTTGCGTTTTTAATCTGGAACAAAGCTGACCGCGTCATGTACGGCGCGAGAGACCCGTTCGGAATTAAACCGCTGTATTACACAACCATCGGGGACAAAGTATATTTTGCATCTGAAAGAAAGAGTTTAATGGCCGCTCAAAACGGTATTGATCTTGATACAGCTTCTTTACAGCAATATATGTCTTTCCAATTCGTTCCTGAACCGAGCACGCTTGACGCTGAAGTGAAAAAAGTCGAGCCGGGCAGCCAGTTTACGATCCGCCCGGAAGGCGACATCGCGTTTAAAACATATTTCAAAGCGAACTTCAAGCCTGTTCAGTCTGATGAAGATAAATTGGTGAAAGAAGTCAGAGACGCAATCTTTGACTCTGTCAAAGTTCACATGAGAAGTGACGTTCCTGTCGGTTCGTTTCTATCCGGCGGTATCGACTCTTCTTTTATCGTCTCAGTTGCGAAAGAATTTCACCCGAGCCTTAAAACATTTTCCGTCGGTTTTGAGCAGCAGGGCTTCAGTGAAGTTGACGTAGCGAAGGAAACGGCTGCCGCGCTCGGGATTGAAAATATAAGCAAAGTCATTTCTCCTGAGGAGTATATGAATGAGCTTCCGAAAATCGTCTGGCACTTTGATGACCCGCTTGCAGATCCGGCGGCGATTCCTTTGTACTTTGTCGCGAAAGAAGCGAAAAAGCATGTAACGGTTGCATTATCCGGGGAAGGCGCGGACGAGCTGTTCGGCGGGTACAATATTTACCGCGAACCGCTTTCGCTTAAACCGTTTGAACGCATTCCGTCCGGTCTGAAAAAAATGCTTCTTCATGTGGCGTCCGTCATGCCTGAAGGAATGAGAGGGAAAAGCCTCTTAGTCCGCGGCTGCACACCGCTTGAGGAGCGCTATATCGGTAATGCGAAGATTTTTGAAGAGCCCGTGAAAAAACAGCTGCTCAAACATTACAATCCAGAGCTTTCATACCGTGATGTCACGAAGCCGTACTTTACGGAAAGCCGTTCATACAGCGACATTAATAAAATGCAGTATGTTGACATCCATACGTGGATGCGCGGCGACATCCTGTTAAAGGCTGACAAAATGACGATGGCCAACTCATTGGAACTGCGCGTGCCGTTCCTTGATAAAGTCGTGTTTGACGTGGCCTCTAAAATTCCGGATGAACTGAAAACGAAAAACGGCACGACGAAATACCTTCTGCGCAAAGCTGCTGAAGGGGTAGTGCCTGATCATGTGCTTAACCGCAAAAAACTCGGCTTCCCTGTGCCGATCCGCCACTGGCTGAAAAATGAAATGAACGAATGGGTTCGCAACATCATTCGTGAAAGTGAAACAGATGCTTATATTGAAAAGGATTATGTCCTTCAGCTTCTGGAAGATCATTGTGCCGACAGAGCGGACAACAGCCGCAAAATCTGGACCGTGCTGATCTTCATGATCTGGCACAGCATCAATGTCGAAAAAAGACTGGTGCCGGAAGAGCTGAATCATCAGCCGAAAGAAGTCATTTTCGTTTAATCCAAAAGGCTTTCGAGTTATCGAAAGCCTTTTTTCTATTGTTTTTTGTAAACCGTCTATTCCGCTCTGTTTTCGACAAAGTATTACGCAATATTCAGAAAAAGGTTATAATAGGACTAATCGGGTAGATTCCGGAAAGAGTTTTCTGGCTATTTCGTCTCGGTTTGTTGTTTCTTTGTCAAAATCAGGGGGAGGGAGAGTTATGCAAAACAAAGAAAAAACGCTTCACCGCGGCTTGGAAGAGCGGCATATCTCGCTTATGTCGTTGGGCGCCGCGATTGGAGTCGGGCTGTTTCTCGGGTCTGCTTCTGCCATAAAGCTTGCCGGGCCGGGGATTTTAGCCGCTTACGCCTGCAGCGGACTGATTATGTTTTTTATTATGCGGGCATTGGGGGAAATGGCGATTCAAAAGCCTGTAGCCGGCTCATTCAGCCGGTATGCCAGAGATTATCTCGGTCCGCTTGCCGGGTTTTTAACGGGCTGGAATTATTGGTTTTTATGGGTTGTTACCTGCATGGCGGAAATCACCGCGGTCGGCATTTATATGGGCTACTGGTTCCCTGACGTGCCGTCATGGATCTGGGCGCTTTGTGCACTCGTCATTATGACGGCTGTCAACTTTCTGGCGGTCAAAGCGTACGGTGAGCTTGAATTCTGGTTTGCGCTCATTAAAGTCTTGGCGATTCTGTCAATGATCGCGATCGGTCTGGTGATGATCGTATTCGGTCTCGGAAACGGAGGCGTTGCGCTCGGAATCAGCAATTTATGGAGCCACGGCGGCTTTTTCCCGAATGGGATTAAAGGGGTGCTGCTGTCGCTTCAGATGGTCATGTTTGCCTATCTCGGGATTGAGCTGATCGGTGTCACAGCCGGTGAGGTCAAAAATCCGGAAAAATCACTGGCGCGGGCCATAGATACTGTTTTTTGGCGCATTCTCATTTTTTACGTCGGAGCTTTGTTTGTCATTATGTCAATTTATCCGTGGCAGGAAATTGGTTCAGGCGGGAGCCCGTTTGTTTTGACATTTGAAAAAATCGGAATACCAGCTGCAGCCGGAATCATTAATTTTGTCGTATTGACGGCGGCTCTTTCTTCCTGCAACAGCGGGATCTTCAGCACGGGGCGTATGCTGTTCAATCTGGCGGAACAAAATGAAGCGCCTAAAGCATACGGTACGGTCACAAAAGGCGGTGTGCCGGGAAAAGCGGTATTGGTTTCAGCGGGTGCGTTATGCATCGGCGTTTTGCTGAACTACGTGGTGCCGGCGAAAGTGTTTACGTGGGTGACGAGCATTGCGACGTTCGGAGCAATTTGGACATGGTCGATTATTTTGCTTTCCCAAATGAAATACCGTAAAAGCTTACAGCCGGAACAACGGAAAAAACTCAAATATAAAATGCCTTTATACCCCTTTTCCTCATATATCTCGCTGGCATTTCTGGCTTTTGTCGTTGTGCTGATGGCTTTTGATGCAGAGACCAGGGTGGCCGTCATCATCGGTCCTGTCTGGTTCGGCATATTATTAGCCGCCTATTACGGGAAAGGTTTCCATAAAAGAAAAGACATAGATCTGGAAAACGGACAGACATTCGCCGAAAAAGCGTAAAAAAAGAGCCCGGGACATGGGCTCTTTTTTTCATAGGATCGGGCCGGCGGGGGAAGAATAAAACAAATTCCTGAACATTTTGCTTCTGTTTCCTGACAATCGGGAGAATGCAAATGGTTTTTACTTAAATAATATTTTGAAAAATGGTACAGTAGTAAAACAAAGCTGATCTATTTTTATTTCTCTTGCATTGTTTTATAGTATCGGCCTTTTTCAACATATTCCGTTCTGATTCTTTCCATGTCCCGTATGTCTTCTTCTGTCAGCCGGCGGATAACCTTTGCGGGCCGGCCGAACGCAAGACAGCCGGGAGGAATGGTTTTGCCCGGAGGAACGAGACTTCCGGCGCCGATAAACGCGCCTTCTCCGATTTCCGCCCCGTCAAGAATGACGGAGCCCATACCGATTAAAGCATTCTTTCTGATGATTGCGCTGTGCAGTGTAACCTGATGGCCGATCGTGACGTCATCTTCAATAAGAAGCGGGCGGTTCGGGCTTTGATGCAGACAGCTCAAGTCTTGTATGCTGACTCTTTTTCCGATCCTTGTCGGCGCAACATCCCCCCGGATGACTGCCGAGAACCAAATGCTCGATTGTTCTCCGATCACGACGTCGCCCGTTATGACGGCGTTATCCGCAATGAACGCTTCAGGATGTATGTCAGGCGTAAATTGTTTATAAGGGTAGATTATCATGTCTCATCCTTCTTTCTCTAAATTTATGTAAGAGGTGAACTGCATGTGGACTTGGAAAGCAGACAGGCCCGTCGGTACCATTGTCATTATCCACGGGGCAAGCGAATACCACGGGCGTTATAAATGGCTCGTTGAAATGTGGAGATCTTCCGGATATAACGTGGTGATGGGCGATTTGCCCGGTCAGGGAACGTCGACCCGCGCCAGAGGGCATATTCGCTCTTTCCAAGAATACATTGATGAAGTAGATATATGGATTGATAAAGCGAGAACGCTTGAAGCGCCCGTTTTCCTTTTAGGCCACAGCATGGGCGGACTGATTGCGATAGAATGGTTTAAGCAGCAGAGAAATCCCCGCATTACGGCACTCATTTTATCATCACCTTGTCTGGGTCTGCAAATAAAAGTCAATAAAGTCCTTGATTTTGCGTCTAAAGGACTGAACGTCCTCGCTCCGTCCCTCAGAGTGGATTCCGGCTTATCACCTGATATGGCAACGAGGAATGCGGATATGATTGAAGCGGATCAAAACGATTCTTTATATGTCACGAAGGTATCCGTAAGATGGTACAGAGAGCTTTTAAAAACCATTGATGCCGCTATGGTGCCGACTGATGCGTTTTTAAAGGTGCCGCTTTTGCTTATGCAGGGCGGTGATGACAAAATCGTCGATAAAATGAAGGTCCGCAAATGGTTTTCCGGTGTGGCTTCCCATAATAAATCGTATCGGGAATGGGAAGGGCTTTATCATGAAATTTTTAATGAACCGGAAAGAGAAACTGTGTTTAAGGCGGCAAAAGCCTTTACAGATCAGTATATTTGAATTCGCTGGGGGTGCATATGTTGACAGTACCGGAACATCCTTTTAACCTTATGGCAAAAGTGTATCGGGAAATTTTTCCGCTCGTTCATCAGGAATTGAACATGTGGCGGGAAAAATCAGATTCCATTAAAAATACCGAACTGCGGCAGCAGGCGGCCGCAAGTATCCGCGATAAATCGTTTCATTGTGAAGGCGGCGGCATTTTAGCCTTGCTTTCGGGAGAACAAAAACAGAAATGCGTGCAATTTATCATCGCGTATCAGACAATCAGTGATTATCTGGACAATCTGTGCGACCGCAGCACCTCGCTTGATCCGGAGGACTTCCGCATGCTTCATCTTTCCATGCGTGACGCGCTGACGGTCGGTGCCGAGGTGCGGCCGTACTATCAGTACAGAGAGGAGCGGGATGACGGCGGTTATCTTCATGAGCTGGTCAGAACATGCCAGCGGGTGCTCGGGTCAATAGAACATTACGGTATCATTAAACCTTATTTGCTTGAGCTGTGTGATTATTATTGCGATCTTCAGGTTCATAAGCATGTCGTTGAGCATGAACGCGTTCCGAGGCTTAAAGCCTGGTTTGAGCAGTACCGGTCACAGCTTCCGGAAATGGAGTGGTTTGAGTTCTCGGCCTGCGCCGGATCGACGTTAGGCATTTTCTGTCTCGTTGCTTACTCATTCCAGCCTGATTTTAACGAACATACCGCTGAGAAAATCCGCAGCAGTTATTTTCCGTACATACAAGGGCTGCACATACTGCTCGATTATTTAATTGACCAGGAAGAAGATCTGCTTGAAGGCGATCTGAATTTCTGTACGTATTATCAGTCTCATGAAGAAATGATGCAGAGACTGCAGCATTTTATTGAAAAAGCGGATGAACATTTGCAAGGCATTCCGCATGAAAATTTTCACCGGCTGATCAACAGGGGGCTGCTCGGTGTCTATTTATCCGATGACAAAGTCGCCGGCCAAAAAGAAATGGGCCGCCTCGCGCGAAAGCTGATCAGGGCAAGCGGAAAAACGTCATTTTTCTTTTATATCAACGGAAGAGCCTACCGCAAATTTCAGAAGATGGCTTGGACGAAAAGTTCGTAATGGGGAACTGCGCCTCTCGTGTACATCATGACGGCGCAGTTTTTTATTTATGACGTGAAGAATGAAACATTGTTTGCGCCTGCAGAATATGATACTTTAATTTTATGAAAAAATTAAAGTATTTAGCGGTCATAGCATTACTTTCCATTTCCGGAGGCTGCTCCGTCATCCATGCTTCCGCCGGCTATCATCCTGTCTTGATAGCGCACAGGGGCTCTTCTGCGATTGAGCCGGAACATACCGCTTTGTCTTATGCACGTGCGATTAAAGACAAAGCAGATTATATTGAGATAGACTTACGGGAGACAAAGGACGGCCGTCTGATTGCGATTCACGATAAAACGGTAGATCGGACAACAGATGGTAAAGGGATGACAGATGATCTGTCTTTGGCTCAGATTAAGAAACTGAATGCGGGAAAAGGAGAAAAGATTTTAACATTAGAAGAAATCATACAGAAATTCGGACAAACTGCCAATTACTATATTGAGACAAGAGAAAGCAACGGCAGCCTGGTGATGGAAAAGAAACTGATTGACATATTACAAAAACATAAGCTGATTTCCAGCCATAAAGCAGTCATTGAGTCTTTTAGCGGGAAGAGCTTAAAGAAAGTTCGTTCTATGAATAAAAAAGTTCCTCTTGTTCGATTATTAAAAGATCACGAGGCTGAGGAGATAAATGATAAGCAGCTGCAAACCATCAGAACGTATGCTGATACAGTCGGGATCAACGCCAAATTGGCAAATGAAGCAGTCGTGAAGCGCATTCATCACAATAAGATGAAAGTGCACGTGTTTTTTGATAAGGAAGACGAGCATACGCTGACGCCTATTATGCTGAAACAAAAAGCAGATGGTGTCTTTACGAACAATCCCGCTTATACACGCAGCGTGCTGCAAAACAGTAAATAAAAAGAGACATGCGCATTTTACGCTGTCTCTTTTTTTAACGGTTTCTTTTTTGCCGCAAGGTGCATTGCGAATTTGCCGATCAGCCCGATGACAAAAAATGCAGCAAACCACCAGTAATAGGTTTTCGCGAACTCAAATCCTAAATGTCTTGATAAAATGATGACAAACATCACATAGGGAACACTTGAAAATATGATGCGAAGAATATTCAAACTGCCGCTCCTCCCAGACGTTACACTTAAAAGGTGAACTTTTTTCCATTATTTCATAGTAATTGATTTTTCTTGAAAAGTAAACACAAAAAGAATCGGCCCGCTTATGACAGGCCGATTCTTTATTTGCCGGCAGATTTCTTTTCAATCGCTATAATAAACGGCGGGTCGTTTTGCTGGTTGAGAAAGCCGTAGCTCAGCACGCGGGCTTTTTCCTGATCAAGATTGCTGCAGTATTCCAGTAATGCACTTTTTTCTGTCTTGCCTTCAGGATGCCCGTGGTACACAACGAGAACGATCAGCCCGTTCTCCTTCAGCAGTTCAAGGAGCTGTTCGATCGCGGAAATGGTTGAGCGGCCGTTTGTCGTAATGCTTTTATCGCCGCCTGGCAGATAGCCGAGATTAAAGACGGCGCAAGCCACACGACCGTGCGCATCTTCAGGCAGCGATGCCTTTATTTGATCATGGCTTTTATGGTGAAGCGTGACGCGCGGGCCGAAGTCGGCACCGAGCCGCTCCTTCGTTTTAGCGAGTGCGTCCGCTTGAATATCAAAGGCATGGACATGTCCTGTCTCACCGACAAGGCCGGCCAGAAAATATGTATCATGTCCGTTGCCCATCGTCGCGTCAACCGTGATATCACCTTCCTGTGCGGCGGACTTCAGCAATTCTTTACTGAAAGGGAGGATGTGCATCAAGGTCATAGGGCGGTCTCCTCCCCGATCTTTCTGAAGAGCTTTCCTTGATAGCTTCCCCGTGTTTCCAGCTCTTTTTGAATGGCGCCCAGTACTTCCCACTTATTGACGCTCCACATCGGCCCGACCATTAATTCGATCGGCCCGTCTCCCGTAATGCGGTGAACGATCATTTCCGGGGGAATGATTTCGAGCTGATCACATACAAGACTTACATATTCTTCTTGAGAAAGGAACTCCAGCTTTCCTTTTTCATATTGCTTCACCATCGGTGTGCCTTTTAATAAGTGAAGCAGGTGAATTTTAATGCCTTGCACATCCAAATCAGCGACGGCTTTGGCCGTCTCCATCATCATGTCCCTGTTTTCAAGCGGAAGCCCGTTAATGATATGGGAACAAACGCGGATGCCGTGTTTTCTCAGTTTATTGACACCCTCAACATAGCAGTCAAAATCATGGGCGCGGTTGATCAGAAGGGCGGTCCGCTCATGCACGGTCTGCAGCCCGAGTTCAACCCACAAATAGGTCCGCTCATTCAGTTCTGCCAAATATTCCACGACATCGTCCGGCAGGCAGTCCGGACGGGTCGCGATAGACATGCCGACAACGCCGTCAAGCCCGAGGACGGATTCAAATTTTTCACGCAGCTCCTCTACAGGGGCATGCGTATTCGTGAACGCCTGGAAATATGCGATATACTTGCCGTCTTTCCACTTTTCGTGCATGCGGTTTTTGATATCGTGAAATTGCGTGAGTAAGTCATCGGCCCGATTGCCGGCAAAGTCACCGGATCCCGCCGCGCTGCAGAATGTGCAGCCGCCGTGTGCAACCGTGCCGTCCCGATTCGGGCAGTCAAAACCGCCGTCAAGTGCGACTTTAAACACTTTATGCCCGAAATGCTCCCGCAGATGATAATTTAATGTATGGTACCGTTTTTCCGTATTTGAATAAGGAAAAGGGTTATTCTCGTTCAATGTTCAAAAAGCCTCCCTCACATCAGATGCATCCTAAAATTGTAGCATGAATGATGGGGGTTCACAATCTGAAAACAGGATGCGGCTTTCTTTTGTTTATTATGACTCCAGGCAGGATTCTCATTCTTTTAGCTTAAACACGGAAAATTTGGTTCTCTTTCCTGCAACCTTCGGGTGTTATTATTTTGGGTCCGCTCAAACTAAGATTGATTTCCCATTCACTGAGGAGGGGTTTCGTTGGCAACAAGACAATCAGTAGATGAACATCTCCAAAGAAGCGAACAGGCGTATGAATTTGCGAATGAGCAATTTATGACCGCTTCAAAACAAGAGCATTATAATGATAATGAATACAGTGAAGCGCAAATGATGCTTGAAAACGCGGTGAATGAATTAAACAAGCTGTCATTATCTGCGAATGATCAGCAAAGAGAGCAGCTTTACAGAATGAGATTGCAGCTGCAGACTTTGCAAAACAATATGATTTTGCAGCGTAATTTTGATTACTGACCGCGCCGTTTCAAATGGTTCAGCAAACCTGCCGGAATCCCGGCGGGTTTTTTTGTATTTCTTTTAAAAAAGAATTGACAATAGGCCTGAGTGTGTTTATTGTATTACGTGTACTACTTGATGTAATACACATAAAACACTCAAAAAATGAAATCGACATATAAATGTTAAGCATAGGGAAGGGGAACTTTCATGAAAAACAAAAGATCCGTAAAACAAGATGTGCCTCTTATTATCGCCGCCTCGGTTTTGGCCAGCAGTCTGTTTGTCGTTCTTGTCGTCATCGGTTTTCAATGGCAGAACATTTAAAGAAAGAGAGCAGCTCGTAAAAGAAAGAAGGGAAGTAAATGATTCAAATCGATCCGAGAAGCTCAACTCCGATTTATGAGCAGATCATACAGCAATTGAAAGAGCTTTGTTTAAAAGGGATCATGAAGCCGGGGGATAAACTTCCTTCTGTCAGGGAATTGGCAACGATTATTATCGCCAATCCGAACACAGTCAGCAAAGCGTACAAGGAGCTCGAACGCGATGGTGTCATTGAAACGCTGAGGGGAAGAGGAACGTATATATCGGAGAATGCAAAAACGACATTGGTTGAAGGGAAGATGACGATGATAAAAGAGCAATTGAAACAGCTCATCATCGATGCCCATTACGCGGGAGTTGAGCTGGAGAAGCTGCAGGAATGGATAAAGGAAATCAGCGCTGATGTGAAAGGAGGCAAGGATCATGATTGAATTGCGGAATCTCTCAAAAACGATAGACGGTAAAGAAGTGCTCAAAGATATTTCGCTCACCATCGGAAAAGGGGAAATTTTCGGGCTGCTCGGGCGAAACGGATCAGGGAAAACAACACTGCTCCGGCTCATTCAGCAGATTCTGCTTCCGGATCAAGGGACGGTTTTATTTAATCAGGTGGAAATAAAGCGTCATCCGAAAGTCAAACAGAATATCATTTATATGCCTGTTGAAAATCCTTTTTATGACAAGTATACATATAAACAGCTTGTTGCGATTGTAAGCAGAATCTATCCGAATTTTGATGTGACTTACGCCAATGAGCTGATGAACAGGTACGGCATTCCGGAAACGAAGAAATATCGTGAATTATCCACAGGCCTGAAAAAACAGCTTGCGCTCGTCCTTGCCTTTGCTTCACGCCCGGCTCTTATCCTTTTGGATGAACCGACGGACGGAATTGACGCCGTAACGCGTCATGACGTGCTTCAGCTTATGGTGGATGAAGTAGCTGAACGGGAAACGAGCATTCTGATTACCTCACACCGTTTAGAAGATATTGAGCGAATGTGCAACCGGATCGGGTTTTTGGAAGGAAATCAGCTGACGAATGTGATGGACTTGGATGATATGAAGGAAGAGTACATGAAAATCCAAATGGCATTTGAAGAGGACGTCGCCTTGAAGATCAGAGAACAAAATATACCGATTCTCGACCATGCCGGTGTGTTTTATACGGTGCTGATTCAAAAGAACGATGAGAAGAAAAAGAACTTTCTGCAAGAGCTGCAGCCGAAAGTATGGAACGAACTTCCTGTGAACTTAGAAGAAGTCTTCATCGCGAAGTTTGGAGGGAACCGGAGATGGTAGACAGGGGATTGCTGTACAGGGAATGGGTGCAGAATCGAACTGTTCTTGTGATGGTCGGCATTTTTTTAGCGGCGGTCAATCCATTTGAAGTGTTAAATACCTATCTGGTTTATCAAGGCTGTCTGGACACCCACGGAGCATATTGTAAGTTTTATGTGAATTCTTTGGATAGCGGAATGCTGAACTTAAACTGGGCGCCCGCTGTGATTTTGGCGGTTTGCTTATTCGGACTGGAGCGTACGAAAGGAACGATTGATGCGCTTTTCAGTCTGCCTTATTCCCGCGCTCAGGTGTTTAACACTAAATTTTGGCTCGGGGCGGCGGTCATTACCGGCGCTCAGGTGATCGGCTACGGGCTGGCTGAGCTGCTCATTCTTCTGTTAAAGCCTGAGCGCGTATATTTCTTCCACCATTACAGCGTCGGAGAGATTATTGTGAGTGTTTTGGCTTTTACATTGGTCGCGAGCGCAGGCTGCTTAACGGGGAATACGTTCGCCCAGCTGTTAACGGCGTTTGCCGTGTCGATATCACCATACCTGATCATTACGTTGCCGCTGTCCAATGTAGAAGTCATCTTCGGAGCCGGCATGTATGAGCTGATGCCGTCAGTGGATGCTTATATCAAAGTATACAATCTTTTTCAATATTTGAATCCGATCATGTACATGGATACAGATTGGGTATCTGCCAGCAAGTATATATTAATCATTCCGGCAGTGATGAGCATTGTATTTTATGCCATCGGGTACTTTTGCTATGTCAGGCAGCCGGTGGAACGGAACGGCCATTTTTTTCTCTGGAGACAGCTTGACCGGCCCATTCAGGTTGTGGTGATCATCATCGCCGTTCTCGGTTTTGGCCTGGCGGGGTACTCGACGGGACAGACGATGACAGGGTATGTGGCCGGGATGCTGGTCGGAGGAGCGGTCGGATTTTTGGTCAGTTATTTTGCCATATATAAAAAAACGAAGCATGTGTAAGAAAGGAGGACCGGAATGATACCGCAGGGATTGTTGTACACAGAATGGAAGAAAAATCAGTGGTTGTTTATATGCAGCGGCATTCTTTTAATGGCGGCAAACCCTTTTTTGGTTTATAACAACTACTCAACATATCAAGAATGTTTGAATAACCAGGCTCTTCAAGATTGTGAATTCGTTGTCAATTATACGAATGGGTCGCTTCTTTCCTTCAGCTGGATTGTGAGTGTCATCATTGCCGTCTTCTTATTAGGCTTGGAACGGACAAAGGGAACGATGGATGCTTTGTTAAGCATGCCTTACAGCAGAGGCCAAATCTTTCAGACTAAATTCTGGCTCGGCGGGGCAGTCATTGTTGTTCCTCAGGCGATAGGCTATGGAGCGGCGTCATTGCTGATATCTTTGCTGAAACCGAGCCATACGTACGATTTTGATCATTTTTCAATCGGAATGATTGTCATCAGTTTTATGGCTTACGCCTTGTTAATGGCATCCGGAGCAATAACGGGACATATATTCGCCCAGCTGTTAACGGCGTTTACCGTAACGATTCTGCCTTTTTTACTCATCGGTCTGCCGGCCGCGAATTTGGAGGTCGTTTTCGGTGTTAGTGTGGGAGATCAATTTTCTTTTATCAGCAGTTATATCGAATCCCGTCTTTTTATATTTGTAACCCCTATTGGATATGTGTTTAACGAGTGGATCAGAGAAAGGGATTTGGTTTTAATCATTCCGATGGTGATGAGTCTTGTCTTTTATCTGATCGGTTACGTCAGCTTTCTGAAACATCCGAATGAACGGAACGGCAGATTCTTTCTATGGAGAAAATTGGACCGTCCGGTGCAGATTTTGGTGATTGCGTTTGCCGTTATGGGTTTCGGTGTTTTCGGATATGGGGTCACAGACACGATGTTCGGCTATTTAGCCGGCATTATCTTCGGCGCGGTTATCGGGTTTTTCATCAGTTATTTTACGGTTTACAGGAAGTCAAAGCATATGTAGATCCGTTTGAAAATGAGCAGTTTGGAGGAAGGCAAGGTGCCGATTAGCGGTTTGCTTTATAAAGAATGTAAGCAGCGGCAGACGCTGCTGCTGCTTACAGCGGGGTTCTTATCTATCTTAGGCCCTTTGGCAATTATAAATGAGTATTTTCACTATAAGGATTGTTTACGTGCACTTCAGCTGTACCCGGGGTCAGTTTGTACATTCAGCATCGATTACAGCAATTATCGGAATTTGATTGGGCTTCATTTCATTCCGCCGGTTGTTATGGGGCTTTTTCTGATAAGAGCAGGCCGGGCTGAAAGGATGTTTACACTGAGTCTTCCGTATTCGAGAAGCCGGATATTTCATACGAAGTTTTTCTTGGGAGCAGCCGTGTTAGCCGGCTCGCAGTTTGTTTCTTACGGAGTATCAGACATATTGTTTCTAGCGCTTAAACCTGACGCTGTCCATCATTTTCAATCATTCAGCGCAGGGATGCTGGTCATCAGCTTGATGATTTATGCATTAGTGACAGCTGCCGGCACGATAACGGGCAATTTAGCGGCGCAGCTGATCACAGCGTTCACGGTTTCCGTCTTTCCGATCGTGGTTATGACGATTTACCTGTTAAACGCTGAGTTCCTTTTTGGCAGGCAGGCTGTGCCGGATATTGATTTCCCTTGGAGCGGATTTCTGATCTATTTCATGCCTGCGGCTTACATCCATACATCATGGATGTATTACATGAAAAACGCATTGTTCATCTCCACATTAATGGGATTTTGTTTCTATCTATTCGGCTATGTGAATTTCCTGAAAATGCCGAATGAACGAAGCGGACATTTTATCCTGAGCAAACACATTGAACGCATCATTCAAGTGCTCGTCATGTCGCTCAGTATGATGGGAAGTGCGGGGGTATGCGGATATGCTTATAACGGTTCGTATACCGGTTACATATTCGGCATGCTCATCGGTGCGGTTATCGGGTTTTTCATCAGTTATTACTTCATCTATAAAAAAACGAAACAGATATAAGGGGGAGTGGTGTACGTGATAGAGGTACAGCATATCGATCATTCATTTAAAATCGGCAGGAAAGGCAGAGAGAGTGAGGTTCCGGTACTGAAGGATGTCTCTTTGACCGTTGAAAAAGGGGAAATTGCCTGTATCGTCGGGCGGAGCGGTTCCGGAAAATCAACGCTTCTGAATTTAATTTCGGGATACATAGCGCCGACAAAGGGCCGTATCGTCATTAACGGCACTGATGTGACGGGTTTCAATGAAAAAGAGTGGGCGCAGTTCCGCCTCGGGCATTTCGGCTTTATTTTTCAAAGCTTTCAGCTCATTCCGAGTCTGACAACCTATGAAAATGTTGAAATGCCGCTTGCCTTAAAAGGCGTCAAACCGTCTGAACGCAAGCAGAAAGTCGCGGATATGCTGAAACGGGTCGGACTTGAGAATCATGCGAATCATTATCCGAATGAGCTGTCAGGCGGCCAGCAGCAGCGTGTCAGTATCGCAAGAGCCCTCATTTTAAATCCGTCAATTATTTTAGCCGATGAGCCGACGGGAAGCCTCGATTCAGAAACGGAACTTGAGGTGCTTGCATTAATTCAGCAGCTGAACCGGGAGCGCGGGATTACATTTGTCATCATTACGCATGACGATGAAGTCGCTTCGATCGCGCATTCAAAATTCCAGCTGCATGACGGTGTATTAAAAGGGGGCGTTACTGTTGAGATTTAAGGATCAGATTCACTTTATCAGAAGAAATATGAAGAAAAACCGGCTGCGTGTTTTCATGACGGTGCTGGCGACGACAATGGCGTGCGCGTTTTTAGTGGTGCTGGCTTCCGTCGGATTCGGCATCCAAAAAACGATTACAGACATTACCATGAGCCAGCAGATTGTTACGGAAATCAATGTGCTCGGCCAAGAGAACGGAAAAGCCGTGAAGAAATCAGACTTGGAAAAGTATAAAAATGTCAAGTCTGTCGTTGAGAGAACACAAGTGTATGAACCGAACAAAGCGTCATTGGGAAACCGAACAAATGAAGATTCAGCCATTGTGCTGACAAACATGAAAGATGAAGTCAAAGCCAATATGGAGCTTGATCAGGGAAGAGTCGCCCGCACAGAGAATGAAATCGTGGTCGGCTATGATTTTGCGAAGAACCTATTGACGAAAAAAGAGGCTGACGCTTACGACAAAGAGTTAAAGGATCACCAAGGCGACATGTCGGAGGTGAAAAAACCAAAAGGCTATACGAAAGACCTGCTTAATAAAACGATACAGCTGAGCATCTCCAAAACAAACAAAGACGGAGACGTTGAAAAAACGAAAACGTACGACTTCAAAGTAGTCGGAATTACAAAAAAACCGTCCCAAGATTGGATGGAGGATACAAATATTTTTGTGAGTGATCAATTCAAAAAAGACTTCTCGACATTCTTGGATCTGAAGAATGGAAATGCGGAAAAAAGCATCAATGTGTATGCGGACAAATTCGATCATGTCGATCAGCTTACCCATGACCTCACGGATGACGGCTTTTATGTCAGATCTGTCACAACCGAGCTGAAGGGCGTCAACACCTTTTTCCTCGTCTTTAAAATCGGCCTGATCTTTGTCGGCTTTATCGCCGTCGTGATTTCTGCCATCGGTATTTTCAATACGATGACGATGGCGGTGACGGAACGAACGCAGGAAATCGGGATTATGAAAGCGATCGGCGCAAGCCCGTCCATCATCCGCAGAATGTTCCTGATGGAAAGCGCCTATATCGGGATATTAGGTTCTGTCATCGGGATTATCATTTCTTACGGAGTGAGTTTTGCCGTCAATCTGGCTGTGCCGGTTATCTTGAAAGCGGTAGGGGGAAACACCGGAGCTGAAGATCTTCATTATACCTTCTCCTATATCCCGCTCAGCCTCGTTGTGATCGCAGTTGTCATTTGTGCGGGGGTCGCGGTAATTTCCGGTATGAATCCGGCCCGCAAAGCGACAAAAACCAACGTTCTGACCGCATTAAGAAGAGAACTGTAAAGGAAAAAAGCCGGCTGGACATCAGCCGGTTTTTCCTCTATCTATCAGAAAAGGGCGGATACCATGTTTCACATTTTGTTAATAGAAGATGATAACACTTTGTTTCACGAGATGAAAGAGAGATTAACGGGCTGGTCATTTGCGGTGCATGGAATAAAGGATTTCAGCCGGGTCATCCGGGAGTTTACCGAAATCAAGCCTGATTTGGTGATCATTGACGTACAGCTGCCGAAATTTGACGGTTTTCATTGGTGCAGAATGATACGCTCCCAATCAAACGTGCCGATTCTCTTTTTGTCCTCGCGCGATCATCCCGCGGATATGGTCATGTCGATGCAGCTCGGGGCAGATGATTTTATTCAGAAGCCTTTTCACTTTGATGTGTTAATCGCGAAAATACAGGCGGTGTTCCGCCGTGTGCACCAATACGGCACAGAACCGGCGCTGATGAAAAGATGGTGCGGGGCGGTCATTGACACAGAAACCAACACGGTCAGCCGTAAAAACGGTTCGGTCGAGCTGACCAAAAACGAAATGCTGATCTTAAAACTGCTGGCTGAACAGAAAAATAAAATCGTCAGCCGGGAAGAACTCATCAGAAGCCTATGGAATGATGAGCGTTTCGTCAGTGATAATACGCTGACGGTGAATGTCAACCGGCTGCGGAAAAAACTCGATCAATTAGGCATCGGGAAAATGATTGAAACCAAGGTCGGGCAGGGATACATCGCAAAGGAAGAAGACGGTCTTTATGATTAAATCATTTCTGCTCGAAAGAAAAAGCTGGATCGCGATGTTTCTTTTGCAGCAGGCTGTGCTCCTTTTTGCGGCATATATTGATCCGTCTATTCCGTTTCTTTCAGTGCTGTATTTTGTTTACCTGTCGCTTCTTGTGTTTCTTGTATTTCTCTTGTTCCGCTATCGGAAAGAGACCGCCTATTATAAAAGCTTAAGAGAGTGGGACGCCAATTTAGACATGTCTTATCTTAAAGCGCCTGACAGTCCGTTTGAGTCTATCGTTGAAGAAAGCATTGAAGGGCAGACACAGCAATTACGAAAAAGCTCACTTGATCTTCAGGCGGCGTCAGAGCATGAAAAGGATGACCTGATGTCATGGATTCACGAGGTCAAAACACCGCTGACAGCGATGCATCTCATGATCGAGCGCCTTGATGAACAGCCGCTGAAAGCCCCTTTGCTGTATGAATGGCTGCGGATTCACCATCTCCTGGACCAGCAGCTTCATCAGAAACGATTGTCCTTTATTGAAAATGATTTATCATTCCAGCGCATTCAGCTCAGACCGCTCGTTTTCAAAGAAATTAAAAATCTGCAATCATGGTGCATACAAAAAGGGATCGGGTTTGACATTCAGCTTGATTCACCGGACGTTCACAGTGACGGAAAATGGCTTTCCTTCATCATCAGGCAGCTGTTAAGCAATGCGGTAAAATACAGTGAAGCGGATGACATTACCGTAAAAAGCTATGAACAAAACGGCCGTGTGCATGTCGATATCGAAGACCGCGGCATCGGCATCGAGCCCAAAGATCTTCCGCGCATTTTTGAAAAAGGATTTACCTCGACGCGAATGAGGCGAGATCACGCGTCAACGGGGATGGGCCTGTATTTGGCTCAAAAAGCCGCGGCTCCTCTTCTCATCCAAATCAGCGTGCGCTCTGAGCCGGAAAGCGGCACGGTTTTTACCTTGGTGTTTCCGAAACAGAACGATGCCGTCAGCATGTTCAGCGTGTGACAAAAGTGTCACATGCTTTTCTCTTTTGTTCGCTTAATCAAACGAAAAAAACGGCTTCTGTTTTTAAAATAAAGATAACCAATGTAAAAGGAGAATCATAACGTGATGATTTTAGAAGCAGGCAATATCCAAAAAAGCTACGGAAACAAGCTGAATAAACAAGAGGTGCTGAAAGGAATTGATCTTCAGATTCACAAAGGGGAATTCGTCAGCATTATGGGCCCGTCAGGATCAGGGAAAACGACCCTTTTGAATGTGCTTTCCTCCATTGATAAAGTGAGCGCGGGCACCATTAAACTGAACGAGACGGAGATTACATCCATGAAAGAAAAACAGCTTGCCGAATTCAGAAAACGGCATCTCGGCTTTATTTTTCAGGATTATAATTTATTGGACACGCTGACCGTGAAGGAAAACATACTCCTGCCGTTATCCATTACGAAAATGTCTAAGAAAGAGGCGGACCTGCGATTTGCCGAGACGGCAGAGGAGCTTGGGATCTATGATTTGAGACATAAGTATCCGAGTGAAATTTCCGGCGGGCAAAAACAGCGGACGTCTGCCGCAAGAGCTGTTATTCACGAGCCGGGCATTATTTTTGCTGATGAGCCGACCGGAGCGCTCGATTCAAAGGCTGCCACGGATTTATTGAATAAACTCAGCCGCCTGAATCAAAAACGCCGCGCCACCATTGTGATGGTCACGCATGATCCGGTTGCCGCCAGCTATTCCGGACGTGTGGTTTTCATTAAAGACGGCCGTGTGTATACACAGCTGAATAAAGGCGGCCAGGACAGACCGGACTTTTTTCAGGATATTATGAAAACGCAAAGTGTATTGGGCGGGGTTCAGGCATGAGTATTCATCATTTGATCTTCCAGAACCTGAAAAAGAATATGAAAAACTATTACCTTTACGTTTTTGCGCTGGTGTTCAGCGCCGCCCTTTATTTCGCGTTTGTCACGATGCAATACGATCCTGCGCTTGATGAAAT
Source organism: Bacillus sp. MT(2024) (assembly GCF_036362845.1). Classification (NCBI taxonomy): domain Bacteria; kingdom Bacillati; phylum Bacillota; class Bacilli; order Caryophanales; family Bacillaceae; genus Bacillus; species Bacillus sp. MT(2024). The sequence goes on along the minus strand of NZ_CP143632.1, from coordinate 2,891,006 downwards.
GAAAAGCTCCATAAAAGGAGCGGCGGCAATCCGGGCCGCCTCTGTACTGCTTGTGGCGATCGTGTCGGTATTTCTTTTATACGCCAACACCATTTTTATTAAACGGCGCGGCCGGGAAATCGGCTTATTCCGATTAATCGGCATGACGAAAATGCACATTTTCCGCATACTCAGCGCAGAAAATTTCATTTTGTATTTCGGATCGATTTGGATCGGTATTTTCGCCGGCTTTTCCCTCTCGAAATTATGTATGATGATGCTGTTTCATACAGTCGGTGTGAAAGCCTCTGTCTCACTGTTTTTTTCAAGCAAGGCGCTCGTTCAGACGTTAATTGTGTTCGGGGCAATTTACGTGCTGATTATGATGATGAATTACTTATTTATTAAACGGCAAAGCATTTTGTCTTTATTTAAAACCGCGTCATCGTCAGAAAGCGGCATAAGACGGCTTTCTTGGGTGCAGATGTTGATCGGCGTTGTCGGTATTGCGGCCATTATCGCCGGCTATGCCGTGTCCGCGGATTTATTCGGAGGCAGTTTTACGAGCATGAATGAACTGTTTTCGGCAATGGTGTTTATTCTAGGCTCGGTCATTATCGGAACCTATCTGTTTTATAAAGGTTCGGTCAGCTTTCTGGCAAATCTCATCCGGAAATCAAAAGGCGGGTATCTGAATGTCAGTGAAGTGCTGTCTTTGTCATCCATCATGTTCCGGATGAAGTCAAACGCCGTGCTGCTGACGATTATTACGACTCTTTCGGCGCTGGCAATCGGTTTACTGTCTTTAAGCTATATCTCGTACTACTCCGCGGAAAAATCGGCTGAGCAAAATACAGCTGCGGACTTTGCGTTTGATAACCAAAAGGAGACTGACTCATTTACCGCTTTATTGAAGAAAAACGGAATTGAACACAAAGTAAAAACAATCAAGACCATTCAAGCCGGTGTCAATATGAAGAACATCATAAACGGCGACATGAAAAGCTTTAAACAAGACCCGTCCAGCCTGGCGCTGCCGATTATAAGCGAGAAAGACGCAGAAGGGACGGAGCTTTCTGACGGAGAAGCCGTGTTTACCGGATATAATGATATGATGAAAAGATTTCTCGACCTGAAAACGTCAGGTTCCATTGATATAAACGGCAAAACGGATAAAATACCGCTGGCGTATAAGGGCTTGAAGAACGACTTCCTCCTGTCATATACATTTACAAGCGGAGGGCTGCCGACCGTTATCGTCACGCAGCAGGTATTCGACCGGATCGAGAAAGATATCGACCCGTCCATTCAGGGAAAATCAAATCGGTTCTTCGGCATTACACTCAAACGAGAAGAGGACATCCAAAAAGCTGATGGTCTGTTTCAGGCGCAGCACTATTCAGACGGCGCGCTTTCACAATTTGAAACGGCTGACACGCAAAAGAAAAACATGGGGCTGATCATGTTTATTGTCGGCTTTTTGGGATTAACCTTTCTGATCACCTCAGGCTGTATCCTTTATTTTAAACAAATGGGCGAGTGTGAGGATGAGAAGGCTGATTATACGATATTGCGGAAGCTCGGCTTCACAACGGGAGATCTGCTGAAAGGCATCCGCCGGAAGCAGGCGTATCATTTCGGGATTCCGCTCGTTCTTGGGCTGTTCCACAGCTATTTTGCCGTTCAGTCAGGATGGTTTTTATTCGGAACGGAAGTGTGGACGCCGATGATCATCGTCATGGCGCTGTATACGCTGCTGTACTCCATCTTCGGCATGCTGTCGGTGCTGTATTATAAAAAGGTCATTCAATCCGCCTTGTAAAACAAGTTGAGGAGCCTCCGCATAAGCGGAGGCTTTTTTTGTATGAATAGAAGAAAGCGATTTTTAAAAGAATAGACATACGTCATTTTTTCGCGCGGGGGAGCCTTATGCAGAAGTATTTTCAATTGAAATCTGAAACAGGGGCCTTTCATCTTTTTTCCAAGGAACACATTTTCACGCTGTTGATCATCGGGTTGCTGGTGGCGGGCGTGATCGTATTCCGGAAAAAGCTCAACCAGAGTCGCATGATCCGCTATGTACTATTCATTCTCCTTGCCATGTCGCAGATCAGCTATCATATATGGCTGCTTTGTCATCATGCCTGGTCGCTGAAAACAGCTCTGCCGCTGCAGCTGAGCGACCTTTCCGTCTATTTGGCGATGCTGATGGTCATGACAAAAAGCAAAAAGCTGTTCGCCTTCCTCTATTTTGCCGGTTTGGGCAGCGCCGTACAGGCGATGGCAACACCTGATTTAGGGGCGTATTCTTTCCCGCATTTTCGGTACATCGTGTTTTTCGTCTCCCACGGCTGTGTTTTTCTTACCTGTCTATTCATGGCCGCTGCAGAAAAGTACAGACCGTCGGCGCGCGGGCTGTGGGTGTCGGTGCTGATCGTAAATCTGTACGGGGCGTGTGTCTTTTTTATTGATCGTGTGCTGAATGCAAATTATCTATATTTAATGAAAAAACCGAAGACCGCTTCGCTTCTGAATGTTTTCGGACCTTGGCCGTGGTATCTTCTATCAATGGAAGCGGCGGTGATATTGAGCTTTTTCATTCTGTATATTCCGTTTTGGCTGCTGAGGAAAAGAGCATGAAGCCGGTCTGTTTTTGCGAATCCAATCATTTGTAATTTTTTCAACATTCCGGCATTATTTTTTTCAGATTCTGATGTTGAAAAAAGACGTCCGCGGCGATAGAATGAATGTGCTATGATAACGTGATCGATACGGAGCCGCGGCTTGCGGTTTCCGTTTTTTCATGGGGTTTTTTATAGAGAGAGGGGGATCGGTATGCCGCGCGCTTTGAAGATATTAATCATCGGAATGTTTATCAATGTGACGGGCGCATCTTTTTTGTGGCCGCTGAATACGATCTATATTCATAATCATTTAGGGAAATCGCTGACTGTTGCGGGGATTGTTCTGATGCTGAATTCCGGGGCCAGTGTGGCGGGGAATTTATGCGGCGGATTTTTGTTTGATAAAATCGGCGGATTCAAATCCATTATGCTGGGCATTATGATCACATTGGCAAGTCTTCTCGGACTCGTTCTGTTTCACCAATGGCCCGTTTATATTTGGCTGCTCATCATTGTCGGCTTCGGTTCCGGTATCGTGTTTCCGGCCAGTTACGCCATGGCGGGAGCGGTATGGAAAGAAGGCGGGCGGAGGGCTTTTAATGCGATTTATGTAGCTCAGAACGCAGGTGTCGCCGTGGGCTCGGCACTCGGCGGGATGGTTGCAGCATACTCGTTTACGTACGTGTTTTTAGCCAATGCTTTGCTTTATGTGCTGTTTTTCCTTATCGTATTTTTCGGGTTTCGAAATATCAAAACCGGAAATGCGAGCCAGGTTTCTGTTCTGGACTACGAGCCTGTCAGCAGCAGAACGAAATTTACGGCGCTTCTCATATTGAGCGGCGGGTATGTTCTCGGGTGGATTGCCTATTCGCAGTGGTCCACAACCGTTGCGTCACATACTCAAAGCATCGGTATGCCGCTTTCATTATACAGTGTGCTCTGGACCGTAAACGGAATATTAATTGTCGCCGGACAGCCTCTCATAGGAGCTGTTCTGAAAAAATGGTCAGGCGCGTTAAAAACGCAGATGGTCATCGGCTTTTGTATTTTTATCGTTTCGTTCGGCGTGCTTCTTAGCGCCAAGCAATTTCCGATGTACCTCACCGCAATGGTGATTTTAACCGTCGGAGAAATGCTTGTCTGGCCTGCCGTGCCTACCATTGCCAATCAGCTTGCGCCTAAGGGGAAAGAAGGGTTTTACCAAGGATTTGTCAACAGTGCGGCGACGGGCGGCAGAATGATCGGGCCGCTCCTTGGCGGCGTGCTGGTTGATCAGTACGGCATGAGCGTGCTGCTGTTGATTCTGATGGTGCTTCTTGTTGTCAGCATCGCAGCGACGGTGCTGTACGACAAACGCCTGAAAACCGTTAATAAACAAAACGTCCAAGTGCGATGACGACATAAAAAATCCCGCTGTTTCGGCGGGATTTTTTTGTTTATACGACCGGAAGCACGTTGACGGCGTCCTTAACGTTTAAATACGTCTTTAATGAAGAAAAGCTGGCATCAAGCTGATTCATTCTCATGGCGAGGGAAGGCTTGATCCCGGTGATAATCAGTTCTGTGCCGATTAATTTAAGCAGGTGGTGCAATTTGAAAATCCGGTCTGCGGTCTGTTCGTTTACCTCGGCCAAACCTGATAAGTCTATAATTAAGTAATCATCTTTAGATGCGGTTAATATGTCCGTCAAAGTTGTCACAATTGAATCAAATCGTTCTTCCGTTAAGTTTCCCACTAACGGCAAGGCGGAGATGCCGTTTCGGATCGGAACAATCGGTGTTGAAAGCGTCGTGATTTCTGTGAGGGAATCCTCAAGGAGCTTTTCGTATTCTTTCTGCTCTGTAATGTCTTTTTGAAAACCGACAAAATAGAGCTTGTCTTCAACATACAGAGGATCAATGTTGAGTTCATTCCAAAACGGGGTGCCGTCTTTTTTGATATTTTTCAGCCGCACCGTGATCTTTTCTTTCTGGTTTAAGCTCTTTCTTATTTTCGCGACTTGTTGACGGTCGGTTTCTTTGCTTTGCAGAAATCTGCAGTTCTTACCTAATATCTCTTCGGAAGCGTAGCCTGTCATATCCATAAATCCCTGATTTGTATATATGATGGGATTGTCCTCAAGAGAGGGGTCTGTAATCACCACGCCGATGCGTGCGTGATCAAGCGCCTTTTTGATAAGCTCCAGCTGCTCCAGTTTTCCGGATACATTTGAGTCAGCCATGTAAAACCCCCTTTTGGCCGTAAAGCTGCGCGCTTTTTTCAGCCGTTGTTTCTCCCCTTTTTAAATGAATCTACAGTAACCGTAGCATAACATATGTTCTGATTCAAGCAGCCGAAGTTTGCAATTTGTCATTCGGGCTTGTCCTCATATACACTGAATATATAAGGGGAAGGCACATCATCGCTAAGTAAGTGACTAGGTCATTGTCACTGGGTGAAAAATGAATCTAATGCATCAAGCTTACCGATCATGTGTTCACATATAATGGAAGAAACAAGCTTTTTACATTCCTGTTCAATCGCCGGTATGTAGATATCGAAAATCATCGTATTCGTAAGGGGGCTGGATGGCCTGAAGTCGCTTTACTAAATAAGGGCTTTAGGAAGGTGATGAAGATGCTGCATCAGGTAATAATTGCTTGTGTAATTGGAGGCATCATGGGGGTTCTCGGTCATGTGAAAAAGAGAGGCAGGCTGGAGAAACCCAGAATGACAAAGCGGTTTATCTATCTCGGTTTTTTGGAAGATGGTTTTATCGGAATGGCTGCTTCCATCTTACTTGTCTTATCCGCTGACCCCGATTCAGGAATTCAACTCGTCATCTTATCCATAATCGCAGGCTACGGCGGAGAAGCTGTTCTCAGGAGCTTTGATTTTGTCAGAGAACAAAACAGTGATTCGGCCGAAGCAAAACCACACCAGCAAAAAAATCCTCCATCAAAATAATATCCCCGCTCACGACCCGTTCCGGGTACATTCCCATTGTATACAAACCTGCTTGCACTTATGAACAGAATTCTATAAAATACAGGTAAGATTACGGTAGCGATAAGAACAGTGAAGAGGAGCAGTAAGAAGCAGATTTCGCACTCAGAGAGTTGACGGCCGGTGCAAGTCAATCAAGTCTGTTTCCGAACTCGCCTCAGAGTTGCAGCGGCAAAACCGCTGACGCATAACTGCGTTAAAAGTATCAAGTGAGTGCGGCTTAAAACCGCGCTAACGAGGGTGGTACCGCGGGAAACAAAAATCTCTCGTCCCTTTTAGGGATGAGGGAGTTTTTTTTAGTTTTAGAATAATCTGAATATAATCTTCCTCATCCCGTCAATACTTGGACTACATACGCCGTATTCAATCAGAAGGAGGTTTTTACGTTGAGTTTTCAGCACGAAAAAATAGAAAAGAAATGGCAGAATTACTGGTTGGATCATAAAACGTTCGCCGTCAGTGAAGAGAATGACAAGCCGAAGTTTTACGCGCTTGACATGTTTCCGTATCCTTCAGGAGCCGGCCTTCATGTCGGACATCCGGAAGGCTATACGGCAACCGATATCCTTTCTCGCATGAGACGCATGCAAGGGTACAATGTGCTTCATCCGATGGGATGGGACGCGTTCGGGCTTCCTGCCGAGCAATACGCGCTTGACACGGGAAATGATCCGGCTGAGTTCACAAAACAAAATATAGATAATTTCCGCCGCCAGATCCAATCACTCGGATTTTCTTATGATTGGGATCGTGAAATCAATACGACTGATCCGGACTATTACAAGTGGACGCAGTGGATCTTCACCAAGCTGTACGAAAAAGGGCTCGCTTACGTAGACGAAGTGCCGGTCAACTGGTGCCCGGCGCTCGGAACGGTGCTTGCGAACGAAGAAGTCATTGACGGCAAAAGCGAGCGGGGCGGCCATCCGGTTGAACGCCGCCCGATGAGACAATGGATGCTGAAAATCACCGCTTATGCGGACAGGCTTCTTGAAGATTTAGAAGAACTTGACTGGCCGGAAAGCATTAAAGACATGCAGCGCAACTGGATCGGACGCTCAGAAGGCGCAAACGTGCATTTCGCGATCGACGGCACTGATGACACGTTTACGGTGTTTACGACAAGACCGGACACGCTGTTCGGCGCGGCTTATGCCGTACTGGCTCCTGAGCATGAGCTTGTGGAGGCCATCACGACGCCTGAACAAAAAGAAGCGGTAGACGCTTATGTTAAAGAAGTTCAGGCGAAAAGTGACCTTGAACGGACGGATCTTGCGAAAACAAAAACGGGCGTCTTCACAGGTGCATATGCCGTAAACCCTGCAAACGGGGAAAAGCTGCCGATCTGGATAGCGGATTATGTCCTCGCCTCTTACGGAACGGGCGCTGTAATGGCCGTGCCGGCGCATGACGAACGTGATTTTGAATTCGCCAAAGTGTTCAGCCTGCCTGTCAAAGAAGTCGTAAAAGGCGGAAACACGGATGAAGAAGCGTACACGGGAGACGGAGAACATGTCAATTCCGGCTTTCTGAACGGACTGAATAAAGCGGAAGCGATTGAAAAAATGATCGCCTGGCTTGAAGAAACGAAAAACGGTGAGAAAAAAGTGACATACCGTCTGCGTGATTGGCTGTTCAGCCGCCAGCGCTATTGGGGCGAGCCGATTCCGGTCATTCATTGGGAAGACGGCACGTCAACAGCCGTTCCGGCGGAAGAGCTGCCGCTGATTCTGCCGAAAACCGATGAGATCAAACCGAGCGGAACAGGTGAATCACCGCTTGCCAACATTAAAGAGTGGGTGGAAGTCACTGATCCTGAAACGGGCAGAAAAGGCAGAAGAGAAACGAACACGATGCCGCAATGGGCGGGAAGCTGCTGGTATTTCCTCCGCTTTATCGACCCGAAAAATCCGGATCAGCTCGCTTCACCTGAGAAACTGGATAAATGGCTGCCCGTCGATATTTACATCGGAGGAGCGGAGCATGCCGTGCTTCACCTTCTGTACGCTCGTTTCTGGCATAAATTCCTCTATGATATCGGTGTCGTGCCGACGAAAGAACCGTTCCAAAAGCTGTATAACCAAGGGATGATTCTCGGGGAAAACAATGAAAAAATGAGTAAATCCCGCGGAAACGTCGTCAATCCGGATGAAATTGTGGCGTCTCACGGAGCAGATACGCTTCGCCTGTACGAAATGTTTATGGGGCCGCTTGACGCATCTATCGCCTGGTCTGAATCAGGTCTTGACGGAGCGCGCCGCTTCCTTGACCGCGTATGGCGTTTGTTTATCGAGGAAAACGGCGAGCTGACGGGTAAAGTGACAGAAGGCGCGGGCGAAACTCTTGAGCGCGTCTATCATGAAACGGTTATGAAAGTGACAGAAAACTTCGAAGCCCTTCGTTTTAACACGGGCATTTCTCAGCTGATGGTCTTCATTAATGAAGCTTACAAAGCGAATGAACTGCCGAGAGAATATATCGAAGGTTTTGTGAAGCTGCTTTCTCCTGTTGCGCCGCATTTGGCGGAAGAACTGTGGGAAAAACTCGGCCACGAAGGTTCGATTGCATACGAGGCTTGGCCTGCTTATGATGAATCAAAACTGGTGGACGATGAAGTGGAAATCGTCGTCCAGCTGAACGGAAAAGTAAAAGCGAAATTAATGGTTCCGGCTGATGCTGATAAAGCAGCGTTAGAACAGCTCGCACAAGCTGACGAAAAAGTAAAAGAGCAGCTTGAAGGAAAAACGATCCGAAAAATTATTGCCGTACCGGGCAAGCTTGTCAATATCGTGGCAAACTGACCGGACGAAGCCCCTCTCCTACAGAGAGGGGCTTTTTTATCAGGCCTCTATCATAGAAATTGCACCGCGGGCTTTGGTATACTTAACACCATAAAGATGAATGGGAGTGTCACGCATTGAAAATAAATGAAATCAGCACAGCCGCACTGGAAGAAAAATTAAAAGCGGGAGAAGAGCTGTATCTGATTGATGTCAGAGAAGACGAAGAAGTTGCCGAAGGAATGATTCCGGAGGCCGTTCATATCCGCATGGGGGACATCCCTGAGAAGATGGATGCGTTAGACAAGGACAAGGAATATGTATTTATCTGCCGTTCCGGAAAAAGAAGCATGAACGTTTGTATGTATTTACATGAGCAGGGCTTCCGTACAGTTAATGTTGAAGGCGGCATGCTGGAGTGGGAAGGCGAAACAAAGCCGAAGAAATAACGCTTTGAAGTGAAAGAAGAAAAGGGACGTGCGTCTTTTTCTTCTTTTTTTATAAAAAAACGGGAGGCGAATCAGGTGAAACCGATGATCCGCGCGATGAAAACAAACGATATCAAGCAGGTCCGGCAAGTCGCAGAACGCAGCTGGCATCATACGTATGAAGGGATTATTCCCAGAAAAATTCAGGATCAGTTTCTCGAATCCGCCTATCAGGATGAGATGATGGAACGCCGGCTCTTGCATTCTCTGTTCTTTGTGGCAGAAGAAGAGGGGCGAGTGCTCGGTTTTGCAAATGTCACCCCGGTTCAAAAAGACGGAAATGCGGAGCTGACCGCCATCTATATTGACCCGGATTGCCAGGGAAGCGGGATAGGCACGGCACTTCTTAAAGAATGCATCAGGCAGTCCGGCGGGGTAAAAAAGCTTTATGTCCATGCAGAAAAAGAGAACCGCATCGCCTTGTCCTTTTATCAAGCGAAAGGGTTTCAAAGGGTATGTGAATTTGAAGAAGATTTTAAAGGACACACCTTACAGACGGTCAAACTGGTGCTGAACATATAAAAGCGTCCGGCCCGCTCAGGACCGGATCGCGAATGATCAATGATAAGCCGGAAGCCGGTCTTTGTGCGCTTCAAATAAGTCATCGCACAAAGAGATGATGTCATTCATGGAAAGCTCGGCGCTCGTATGCGGATCAAGCATGGCCGCTTGATATACGGCTTCCTTTTTTAATGTAACGGCTGCTTCGATGGTTAAAAGCTGTGTGTTAATGTTTGTTCTGTTGAGCGCCGCGAGCTGCTCCGGAAGTTCGCCGGAATAGCACGGCATAATTTGGTTTTTGAGGGCGGCGCACGGCACTTCAACGACCGCTTTCGCCGGCAGATTCGGTATCAGCCCGGTATTCAGCACATTGCCGCCGAATGTGAACGGACGGCCCGTCTCCATCGCTTCTATAATTCTCGAACCGTATTCTTTCGAGCGTTCATGCGTCAGGTTTTGGTTGTTGATGATGCCGTCTCTCATCGTTTCCCAATTTTTGATTTGATCCGCGCATCTCCTCGGATATTCATCAAGCGGAATTTGGAGTTCATCTATCAGCTCCGGATACCGGCTTTTTATAAAATATGGGTGATATTCGGCATTATGCTCAGATGATTCCGTCACGTAGCAGCCGAATTTATCCATCAGCTCAAACCGCACCATGTCCTTATGTTTCGTCTTTTGTTTTTCGCGTGCCCGTCTTTTAATTTCCGGATATAAATCAATTCCGTCTTTTTTAATCTCTAAAAGCCAAGCCATATGGTTGATGCCGGCAATGCGTTCTTCCGTACCTTCGTGATCCATGCCGAGTGAGTCAAACAGATCTTTGGTACAGACCTGGACGCTGTGGCACAGGCCGACCGTTTTGACATTTGTATGTCTGAGCATCGCTCCGGTCAGAGAGGCCATCGGATTTGTATAGTTTAACAGCCACGCATCCGGGCAGACCTCTTCCATGTCTTTTGCGATGTCAAATAAAACGGGGATGGTGCGGAGGGAACGGAAAATGCCGCCTATTCCGACGGTATCGGCAATCGTCTGGCGGAGACCGTACCGTTTCGGGATGTCAAAGTCAATGACCGTCGCGGGTTTATAGCCTCCGACCTGAATGGCGTTTATCACATAGCCGGCGTGTGTAAGCGCCTGTTTTCGGTCATCGTAGGAGATGATGGATATACTCGGATTGTAGCGGTCTCTCATGTTTTCCAGCATGAGCTGAGATTCTTTCAGCCGTACAGCGTCAATATCATAAAGCGCGAATTCAAATCCGTTTAATGCTTCAGTCAGTAAACAGTCCCCCAATACATTTTTTGCGAAAATCGTGCTCCCCGCTCCGATAAACGTAATTTTCTTCAACAGAAATTCCTCCCTTTTCTTCTCAGCCTTTGACCGCCCCGGAGGACAGCCCTGAGATAAAATATTTTTGAAGTGCCAAAAACAATACGACCATCGGCAGCATCGCCATAATTGCGGCTGCGGCGACTAAGTGAAGATTGTTCGCGTTTTCGCCGAAGAATCCCGCCATGGCCACGGTCAATGTCTGCACCTTTTGATCTTGTAAAAAGAAAATCGCAAATTGGTAATCGTTCCAGATAAACACGCAGGAAATAATGCAGACCGTTGCGGTAATCGGTTTCAACAAAGGAAACACGATCGTATAAAAAGTCCTGATCAATCCCGCGCCGTCCATCCTGGCGGCTTCCTCAAGTTCTTTCGGAATGGAAGAGCGGATAAACCCTGAATATAAGAAAACGGTCAGCGGCATATATGCAGCCGTATTAATGAGAATGGCTGCGGCATGCGTATTGACCAGCCCCGCATCAGCGACCATCTTGTATAAAGGAACCATGGAAGTCAAAGGCGGGATGATCATGATGGAAATCAAAAGGCCGAAGACGATTTTGTTCAGCTTTGTATTTCTTCTTGCGAGCGGGTATGCGGCAAGCGAACCCATGAAAATTAGCAAGGCGGCAGAAACGGCTGTAATGATGATCGTGTTCAGAAAGGATTGCCCGAGAGAGGCGCGCTCCCATGCTTCACGAAAATTCTGAAATGAAAAGGCGGATGGCAGCGACCATTTTGAACTGTAGTCTCCTTTTGCTTTTAATGATGTGGTCAGCAAAATATAAAAGGGGACAATATGAACGCACGAGATAACGGCAGCCAACAGCGTAAAGATCCGCATTCGGGCTGTTTTCATGACATTTCCGTCTCCTTTCGCTTGAAATACACGAGAGCCGAAAAGCTGATGACAAGAATAATAACGGACATAAACACTCCTTGGGCGGCGGCATATCCCGCATCCTGCCGTTTAAAATATAAATCATACATAAACGTCGACATCGATTGAGAGGAATTGCCCGGCCCGCCTGCGGTCAGCGCGAAAATGACATCAAACAGCTTCAGCCCTCCGATGATATTGATGACCATGTTGATGGTGACAGCCGGCATCAATAATGGCAGGGTGATGGTGAAAAACGGCTGAAGACCTCCCGCGCCATCCATTTTTGCGGCTTCGTAATAATCTTTCGGAATGCTTTGCAGCCCCGCCAAATATACAATCATCGCAATGCCTGCGTATTGATACGTGTTAATCATGACGATAATCCAAGGGTTTGCCGCAGGGCTTGCCAAGGCGTTGACAGGACCGATTCCCAGTGCGCCAAGTACATCATTCAGCGCACCCCCGTCATATGAGAAAATAAAATACCAAATGTATCCCATAATCAGGGGACTGATAATGACGGGCAGGTAGACGATCGTTCTTGTGAGCGCCTTCATTTTTAAGCTCTGATTCAAAAGCAGCGCATATAAAAGTCCGAGCATATTCTGAAAAAAAGTGCTTCCGATGCCGTAAAGCAAAGTGTTTTTCACAATAAGCCACGTGTCCGGATCTGTAAAAAGCCTTTTATATTGAGTGACCCCCACCCATTGATACGTCTGTGAGAAGCCGTTCCAGTTTGTAAATGTGATAAAAGCGCCTTTGACAAACGGAAAAATCATGAAAATAAAAACCGTGGCAAGAGCGGGAACGTACATCCACCACAGTGACGCGGGTTTTACCGGCTTTTGATGTTGAAATCCTTGGGTTTCTCTTGCAAGATCACTCATTCTTTTTCAGCTCCTTGTGAATCAGATTGAAGACGGAGCCGCTTATATTCCCTGCCGAGTTTCGCTGAAATTTCCGCGGGGGTTAAGATATCGGCCGTCAGCTCCTGCCCGGCTGTCCCCATCACATCCCACATTCCGTTCGGCAAATAAAGGCGGTCAAAATAAGGCTGCACCTTAATATGCTGATAGCGCTTATAGTCATTTGCGTAGAAAATGTCCGTTTGCACATTCACTAATCCGGCCGGAAGCGAGGTCGCTTCGGCAATTGATTTCGCATTCTCGGGACGGGCCATAAATGCGATGAACTGTTTGGCTTCTTCAAGCCGCGGGGAATCCTTGAATGCCGCCAGCGTGTAACGTTCGCCTCCGATCCAAACCGGCGCGTCTCCCTTGTGGACGGCCGGGGTCGGTATGATGCCGACTTTTACCTTCGGATTGATTTGAGCGACGTCTTGGCCGAGGGTGCCGCCCTGCAGCGTAAAGGCGATTTTGTTTTGCGCCATCAGTTCAATGAGCTGGGACCGTTTTGCCGTCACGGCATCTATATTGAGCAGGTTTTCCTTTTGCATCTCTTTCAGTTTGTCAGATAAATAGGTGAAGTGTGTCCAGCGGAAGGTTCCGTTTAACAGCTGTTTTTTAAAACGGTGTGCGGGATCTGTGATGAGAAGCGGTGCGGCGAATTGATCGTAATATTGGGCAAATGAGCTTTTCTCATAGCCGGCAAACCAAAAGGGGGTGACTGTTCCGCCGCTTTTTTCTTTAATCTGTCTCAGTGCTTTCATAAAATTATCCATTGTTTCCGGCGGCTTGATTCCGTATTTTTCCAACAGTGTGCGGTTGTAGGCCAGTCCGTCTTTTGCCTGATTCAGAGGGAAGGCGTATATTCTGCCTTTGGCGTCTTTGAGCATGCTGTTTAAATTCGGATCGAGCCGCTTCGTCCAAGACATGCCGCTGAGGTCGGCGGTATATTCTCCGTAGCGGATTTTGGCCCAGCCGTGTGTGTCGAAAAGATCGGGCATGTCACCGGCCGCCATTCTGACCCTCATCATATTTTCGTAGTCATTGCCTGGGAAATGAACGTTTACTTGAATGTCCGGATGTTCTTTTTGGAATGAATCAGCCAACTTTCTGAATACGGCGCGTTCGCTGTCTGAGGATATTGTGGAATAGACTGTCAATGTTTTCTGCTTTTCTCCGGCGCCGCTCTGTTCTGCCGAGCAGCCGGGAAGTATCATGCAAGTAAAAGAAAGAAACAAAGCCAGTAAGCGTTTCATCTTTTCCTCCTTTAAATATGATATAAACGCTGCGGGACATGTCACCTCCTTTCTTGTGAGCCGCAGCTTTGTCTGACAATCAATGAAGTGGGGAGCGTCACGGCCAGCGGGACGGTTCTGCCGTTTAAACGGTCGAGAAGCAATTTGACACCCGTCCGGCCCATCTCTTCCGTGTATACTTTTACTGTTGATAACGGCGTGCTGGCGTATTCTGCCTCATCAATTCCGTTGAAGCTGACAATCGCCGTATCGCGCGGGACTTGAAGGCCGGCTTCCTGCAAGGCTTTTAAAGCGCCGACAGCCATCGAATCACTTGCGATAAAAAAGGCATCGGGGAGACTTCCGCCTTTGATGGCTTCATTCATCAGCCGGAACCCTTCGTGCATGCTGTATTCGCCGATCAGTACATGCTCCGGCCCGGCGCCGGCCATTTGTAAGAAAGCGGTCAGACGCTTATCCTCAATCGTTTTATTGCTGTTTACACCGTCTATGACGGTATGCTCCCGTTCCCGGCCGCCGATATAACCGAGCCGCTGGTAACCGAGCGACAGAAGATGTTCGATCGCCTTTTGCGCTGCGGCATAAAAATCCACGCTGACGGAATCGTAGCGGGCGGGATCGGGGGTGCCGTTAACAAATACCGCGTGCCTGAAAGCGGCGCTGATATTCGTAAGCGCCTCGTCTTGCAGGCTGCCGATTACGATCACGCCGTCCAGATCGTGAAACATATGCTCTTGAAAAGACCCGAGATGGATAGAAGATGTGATAAAAACTTTTTGCCGAAAGCATTCTTCCTCAATGCCTTTTCGGATCGCTGAAAAATAAGGATCCTGCCGTTCTTCTTCCGGTGACAGACAGCTGACAACGCCGATCAGGGGCGCTGAATCGCTGCGGCTGCGGTTCTTCCGTTTTTTTGCCGACGGCTGATAGCCCAGCTCATCGGCGATCCTCAGAACTTTTTCTCTTGTTTCATCAGTCACGGCCAAAGAGTCATCCTTATTCAAAATTCTCGATACTGTCGCGCTGGATACAGATGCCTGTAAGGCAATATCTTTGAGACGGACCATTTCGCATCTCCTTTTTACTAAATATTTACTAAACAGAAATGACCTGGTTATTGTTAAAATGATATTATCATATGTTAGTAAGCGTTTTCAACACCTATTTTTGGTTACTTTTAGTAAAAATCAGTAAAAAAGAAAATCTGTTTTTCTCTATCATATTTCAATTGAACCGGAATAAATTGATAGAGAAAGGAGAGGGTGATGTGCTGAAGATAGCTGTTTTTGATGAGGAGCATGAAAAGGATCTGCAGACTGAAGTCAATACATTTTTAAAGGGGATTTCTGATGAACAGCTCGTTGATATTAAATATACGGTAGCGGCGGCCTGTGATCCTGAAGGTGAGCAGCTTTATTGTTTTTCCGCTCTCATTTTATACCGAAAATAAAAAAGCCCGGATGAAATGCCGGGCTTCTTTGTGCATTATGCTTTTTTGACGCGGGGACTTCTCGGTTTTTGGTATTTCTCCGCTTGTTTGATTCCTTTTCTTTCGCTCGCTAATGACTTGTACAGAGACACGATCATCAGAAGGATCACGACTGAAAACGGAACCGCGGCGAGAATGGCCGTGTTTTGCAGTGCGGCCAGACCGCCGGAATATAATAATACAGCTGCCACGGCGGACTGGATGACGCCCCAGATGATTTTCACCCGGTTTGACGGGTCCAAAGAGCCGTAAGACGTTTGCATTCCAAGCACAAATGTCGCTGAATCCGCTGATGTAATAAAGAATACAGCGATCAGAACAAGCGTTAATACGGATGTCACCATTGTCAGCGGATAGTGGCTGAGTGCGCCGAACAGCATCGTATCCGTTGACATACCCGCGACATTGAATACGCCTTTCTGCTGAAGATCCATCGCGGATACACCGAAAATCGCAAACCATAAGAAAGCCAATATACAAGGTGTCACCAACACCCCGATTAAAAATTCCCGGATCGTCCGGCCCCTTGATACACGGGCGATAAAAATGCCGACAAACGGCGACCAGGATATCCACCAGGCCCAATAGAAAATGGTCCAGCTGTTAATCCATTCGCGTTTTTGGGGATCATTCGGAGACAAGCGAAAGCTCATCTGCACGATATTTTGGATGTATTGGCCGATAGAATCGGTAAATGAGTTCATAATCAGCACCGTCGGGCCTGCAATGAGCATAAAGATCATTAAAATAGCCGCGAGCGCCATGTTGGTATTGCTTAAGTATTTAATCCCTTTGCCGATTCCGCTCCACGCAGAAATCAAAAATAACACGGTCACGACAGCGATCAGGATCAGCTGAATGGAAAATGTTTTCGGAATGCCGAATAAATAATGCAGACCGCCGTTGATCTGAGTCGCTCCGAGCCCTAAGCTTGTCGCCACACCGACAACGGTCGCAAACACCGCGATACAGTCAATTGCTTTGCCGATCGGCCCGTTTACTTTATCGCCCAAAAGCGGTGTCAGTGTGCTGCTGATCAAACCGGGCGCGTCTTTTCTGAATTGAAAATAAGCGATACATAAAGCGACGACCGCATAGATGGCCCAAGCGTGAAGCCCCCAGTGGAAAAACGTGTACCGGAGCGCATCACGAAATGCTTGGGGTGTTTCTGTTTCACCTGAGGGAGAGCTGATGGCGTAATGGCTGATCGGTTCTGCAGCCCCGTAAAATACCAAACCGATTCCCATGCCCGCGCTGAAAAGCATGGCAAACCATGATAATAAGCCGAATTCCGGTTTTTCCCCGGGTTTTCCGAGTTTTATTGTGCCGATCGGACTCACAATGAGAAAGAGACAGAAACCGACAAATATAGAAACGACCAGCAGATAATACCAGCCGAAAGAATCCGTAATAAATTTTTGTGCCGTATCAGTGACTTGCTGCAGGCTGTCAGGAGAAATGGCCCCCCATAAAACCGCAGCGGCTGTGATGACAATCACAATCCAAAAAACACTGGAGATGTTCTTCTTCAAACGTTCTCACCCTCTGACTATTTTTTTCAATACGCCACTTTTTAGTATGGTCGCACGATTGCAGATCATTCCTTTCTTCCTGTTCCCTCAATCAGGTGAAACAAAACGCAGAAAACTGTATCATGTTTTTGGTCAATTATCAACGGGGACGCTCAGGTAAATGCGCTTTAAACCATTTACAGCGAGCGTGAGAAACGTCCTGCATTCAAACCGGCGAGACGCCCCGTGACAAAGGCTGAAGTGATATTGTAGCCCCCGGTATAGCCGTGAATGTCGAGTATTTCTCCGCAAAAATATAAGCCTTCCATTTTTTTAGACGCCATTTGTTTCGGCTCAATCTCTTTTACGGAAACACCTCCGCCTGTGACAAACGCTTTGTCCAAAGAAAGCGTTCCGTCAGCGGCAACCGTAAGTTGTTTGCAGTCTTTGACAAAAGCCCTGAATTGATCCTTCGGCAGTTCCGTAAAGCTTGTCTGCGGATCAAGACCGTTCCGTTCCAGAAGAAAAAGCAGATACCGTTCCTGCATCCACGGCTTCAGCGCGTTTTTGAGCGCTTTTTTCGGTGCGTCTTTCAGTTCCTTGTGCATCTTTTGAAATAACTCTTCCTCGTTGATGCCGGGAAACAGATCGATGCGGAGTTTGACTTCGGGCTGCTTTTTCAGTTCTTTGACGACAAACTGGCTGCAGCGGAGAATGGCGGGGCCTGACAAGCCGAAATGGGTAAACAGCATGTCCATCACGTGTGTGACGATAGGTTTGCCTTTTTTATTCAGGACGCTGACGGCCGTGTTTCTAAGGGACAGCCCCTGAAGTGTTTTTTGTTTAATAAACGGTTCTGACGACGTAACCGGCACTTCCGTCGGAAAGAGTTCGGTCACGGTATGACCGGCCCCTTCCGCCCATGCATAGCCGTCTCCGGTGCTGCCGGTATGCGGGACTGATTTTCCGCCGACCGCGATAATGACGGCGTCTGCGTTAATGTGTTCGTCATTGTTTGTCGTAATGCCCGCTGTCCTGCCGTTCTCGTACCGCACCTCTTTGATTTTTTCATTTGTGCGGATGGTGACATTCAGTTGTTTTAATCGGTTCAAAAGCGCATCGACAACGCTTTGCGCTTTGTCCGTCACCGGGAACATGCGCCCGTGGTCTTCTTCTTTCAGCTGAATACCGAGTTTCTCAAAAAAGGCGATGATATCTTCATTATTAAATTCGGAAAACGCGCTGTATAAAAAGCGGCCGTTGCCGGGGATGTGTTTGATGATTTCTTCAACAGGTAGGCGGTTGGTCACGTTGCAGCGCCCGCCGCCGGAAATCGCCAGCTTCCGTCCCAGCTTGTTTCCTTTATCGATTAATAATACGTCCGCCCCTTCTTCGCCTGCCGCAATCGCAGCCATTAAACCGGACGGGCCGCCGCCGATTACAATCACGTCATAATGTTTCATATTCATCAACAACTTTCTTTTTCACGTATAATAGGCGGAAATGTCCGCTTCCTGCTATTATAGCGAAAGAAGGGGATTCCTTAAACGTATTTTGTTTTTAAGAGCTTTCCCAAAAAGTTTCCCGCTGTAATTATTACCGTCTAATTGCCCAGTTGTGTTAAAATAGAAAAGTTGAATCTTCGTAGAAAATGGTGATGAGGAAACATGTCAAGCAAATTGTTAAGGGGCACGTTCGTGCTGACGCTCGGCACCTATATATCGCGGATTTTAGGGATGATTTATCTGATCCCGTTCGGAGCGATGGTCGGAGCGACGGGCGGAGCTTTGTTTCAATACGGATATAATCAATATACACTGTTTTTAAACATTGCCACGATGGGATTTCCCGCCGCGGTTTCAAAATTTGTCTCGAAATATAACTCCAAAGGAGACTATGAGACGAGCAGGCGGATGCTGAGAGCGGGAATGTCGGTTATGCTCGTAACCGGGATGATCGCTTTTTCAATTCTTTATATTTCGGCGCCGTTTTTTGCGGAAACATCTCTCGGCGGCACGAGTAACAACGGACTTACGATTGACCACGTCGTTTATGTCATCCGGATGGTCAGTCTGGCACTTTTGGTCGTGCCGATTATGAGTCTTGTGCGCGGTTTTTTCCAAGGTCATCAGATGATGGGGCCGACAGCCGTTTCACAGGTTGTGGAGCAGCTTGCCCGGATCATCTTTTTATTGGGCGCAACGTATTTGATTTTAAGAGTGATCAACGGCGGCCTTGTCATCGCAGTCGGATACGCGACTTT
This sequence comes from Bacillus sp. MT(2024), assembly GCF_036362845.1. Classification (NCBI taxonomy): domain Bacteria; kingdom Bacillati; phylum Bacillota; class Bacilli; order Caryophanales; family Bacillaceae; genus Bacillus; species Bacillus sp. MT(2024). Next base: position 2,872,000 of record NZ_CP143632.1, on the reverse strand, counting down.
CGCGGCGCTGATCGGATCATTCGGAGGGCTTGTCGTCCTTTATATTTACTGGAATAAGCGGAAGGGCGATCTTCTGGCGATGAAGCCGAATCTCGTCCCGTCTGCGAACTTAAGTTATAAAAAAATGTTCATTGAGCTTTTCAGTTATGCCGCTCCTTACGTATTTGTCGGACTGGCGATTCCTTTGTATTCATATATCGATACGAATACGTTTAATAAAGCGATGATTGCGGCGGGCCATAAGGATATCAGCCAGGACATGCTTGCGATTGTCACCCTTTATGTGCCGAAGCTTGTGATGATCCCGGTTTCTCTCGCGACCGCTTTCGGTCTGACGCTGATTCCGACGATTACTGAATCGTTTACGAGCAGGAATTATAAGCTTTTGAACCAGCAGATTAACCAGACGATGCAAATCATTCTGTTTTTGGTTATTCCCGCCGTTGTCGGGATGTCCGTGTTATCGGGTCCGGCCTATACGTTCTTCTACGGCTCTGAAAGTCTTCGCCCGGATATCGGACAGGATATATTGTTCTGGTACGCGCCTGTCGCGATTCTGTTTTCTCTGTTTACCGTAAACGCCGCGATCCTGCAAGGGATTAATAAGCAGAAATTTGCTGTCGTGAGCCTTTTCATCGGCGTCATTATCAAAGTGGTGCTGAACGTGCCGCTGATCAAGCTGTTTCAGGGAGACGGGGCCATCTTGGCAACGGCGCTCGGTTATATCGCTTCTCTTCTGTACGGTTTTATCATGATTAAGCGCCATGCGGGCTATTCGTATACGGTACTTATAAAACGGGTCATTTTAATCGCAGTCCTGTCCGTCGTGATGGGAGTCGCGGTCAAGCTGACTCAATGGCTGCTCAGCTTCTTTGTAACATACCAAAGCGGCCAGGTGCATGCGGCGATTGTCGTCTTTGTCTGCGCCGCTGTCGGCGGTGCGGTGTACATGTTTGCCGCATACCGAATCGGATTTTTACAGAAAATGTTTGGAAACCGTCTGCCCCGCGTTTTGAGAAGAGGCAGGCATTCCGCCCATTGAGAAATAATGAATAGTCCGCTTATCGCGGGCTTTTCTTTTTAAAGGAGAGGATCAGGATGAGACTTGATAAGCTGCTTGCCAACAGCGGATTCGGCTCAAGAAAAGATGTGAAAAAAATCGTCAAGGCCGGGGCTGTCATGATTGACGGAGAGCCGGCGAAAGATGTGAAAACCCATGTCGATCCGGAAAAACAGGACATCACGGTATACGGAGAGCCGGCAGACTATCGTGAATTTATTTATGTCATGATGAATAAGCCGCAAGGAGTGCTGTCCGCTACAGAAGACAGCCGCCAGCAAACGGTGGTTGATCTGCTGACGCCTGAAGAACAGCGATTTGAACCGTTTCCGGCGGGACGTCTTGATAAGGATACGGAAGGCTTTTTGCTTCTGACCAATGACGGGCAGCTCGCTCATCGCCTCCTTTCTCCGAAAAAGCATGTGCCTAAAACATATGAGGTCCGGTTAATTTCACCTCTGTCACCGGAAGACATCGTTCATCTGGAAAGAGGCGTCGTCATTGAAGGAGGCTATAAGACGAAGCCGGCAGCCGTTGAAATTATTACAGAAAGCCCGGATGAAACGGTGATACACTTGACCATTACAGAAGGCAAATATCATCAGGTGAAGCTGATGGCAAAGGCTGTCGGAAATGAAGTGGCTTATTTGAAGCGGCTTTCGATGGGGGCTGTTTCTCTTGACCCGGATCTTAAACCGGGAGAATTCCGCGAGCTGACTGAAGAGGAGCTCGAAACGCTGAGAGGCGCTGAAGTGTAATCGATATCAGAAAAGCCCAAAACAGATTTGTTTTGGGCTTTTTATATAGAGGAACAAAAAACAAGGCAAAGACGCTGCTTTGCCTTGCAGCATGTCAGGCCGAAAAGGGCCTTATGTAATTGTTCGCTTAAGATGTAATTTTCACTTTTTTTCGTGTTGTCTCCCACTTGCCTCGGCTAGGACTATGAACAAGATCATTGTATGCTAACACATTTAAGTCTCGCTGAATGGTTCTAGGTGTAATGCCGAATTCATCAACCAGTTCCTGTGTTGTCACAAGGCCTTTTTCCTGGATGAACATGTAAACTGATTTAATCCGAGTCAGCATACGATTTGTTGAAGGTTTCAAAAAACCACTCCCTATCATAAGATCGGATGGACTTGATATACCACAACTTTCGACTCTAAAACTTCGTACGAATAAGCAACAAAGGATGACATTCTGTTTTTTCTCTTTTAACTGCCTCCATTATACACGATATGGACGACATGAATCTAGGAATAAGCGCAGGTAATTTTTTCAAATGGGTACAGCCTTGGTGCATTACTATGTCCGGCCCGCTTTTATTATTATGGAAACTGAAACTTTTTTTATACATGTCCGTATGAAAACGGGGGAGTGAGAAGTTTGGGAGAATTATTGAATGCAAACATTGTCTGCGCCGGTTATGCTGACAGGCCGAAGGTGATTTCGAATGTATCTCTGTCAGTCAACGCTGGTGAAATTTCCGGTTTAATCGGAGCGAACGGCGCGGGGAAAAGTACAGTGATAAAGGCGGTTCTCGGGCTGTGCCGGGATATAGAAGGCGGTATTGAGTGGAATGATTCATCTTATGCTTACATACCGGAGCGTCCGAGTTTTTACGATGAACTGACGCTTTGGGAGCACCTCGAGCTGACCGGATCATTGCGGGGAATAGAAGGGGAAGAGTGCCGTGAGCGGGCAGGGCGGCTGCTTGAAGAGTTTTCGCTGACGTCTGTAAAACATGATTTGCCTTCCGGTTTTTCAAAAGGGATGCAGCAAAAGCTGATGCTCATACAGGCATTTTTGGCGAAGCCGGATATTTACATCATTGATGAGCCTTTTATCGGACTTGATCCGATCTCAACAAAGCTGTTTACCGACATGCTGATTGCTGAGAAAGAAAGGGGCGCGGGGATTTTGATGTGCACGCATGTTCTGGATACGGCGGAAAAAATCTGCGACCGATTTTATTTGCTGGATCAGGGCGCTCTGCTTCTTCAAGGCACATTAGAGGAGCTTCAGGAAAAAACGGGGAGCCGTTCACTGCTGGATTGCTTTTATTCAGCGGTTCGGAGCAGTCAGCGATGACCGGGCGGGCTCTGTTTTTTCAAAGGCTGTTTCATTATTGGCGGTATCAATGGAAGGTGTTTCAGACGGTCATTGATTGGACGGTCGCGCTGTATATCGTTCTTCCCGCTGCCGCATTTGCCGTTTATCAATATGCTGAATGGCTGAACGGCAGGGGGCTTCTTAATGGAGCGGCAGGTGTATTGGGATGGGGCTGGCTGTATGTATTCAGTGCCCTGCTGTTGTGCACGGGTTTTATTCATACCTTTTTGCTGGAAGCGGATCACGTGTTTTTGGTGCATGCAAAACATCTGATGCAAAAGCTGAAACGGTACGCGCTTTTGTATTCGATGTTCCTTTCCCTTATCAAATGGGGTGCGCTTGCCGTATTGTTATTTCCCTTATGGCTCCAGTACGGTGACTGTACCTTACCGGCATATTCAGGTATGTTTTGCTGTCTGTTCGGCTTCCATACCGCGATATTAGCGGTGCACCGGCACAGAAAAAACAGCAGGCGGACATTCGGGAATCAGGCGGCGGGCTGGCTGAAAGTGATGGTTCTGATGGCGGGTGCGTTTTTTATGATCGCCTTTGCCGCCGAATGGTATTGGCTTTGGCCGGCGGGATGTATATTGTTCATCTGCTCCGCTTTTTTGACTTGGAAAGGGACGGAGACATTATCAGCCTTTGAGGAAGAAGTGCTTGAGGAGAACAGGCGGAAGCTTTCATTCGCGGCCTCTGTTTTGATGCTCAGCCATGATGTGCAGCTCCCGAATGGTAAAAATAAAGGGCGGAACAAGCCGTTTTTATATCCCGGCTCAAAGCACATCTTTACAAAACGGTCGGCGTATACGGCGTGGAAAGAATTGTTCTTTAAAGTGATGATCCGAAACGGCGGGTATCTCCGGCAGCTTTACCTTTTAACCGCGGCTTTTACGGCTCTTATTCTCGTTCTTCCGCTCTTAGTGAAGCCGGCAGTCCTTATTTTATTTGCGATCGTCAGCCGCTATGCCGCGTCACTTTTATTTGACCGGATCACGGATAAACCGGTTTTAAGCGGTATCAAGAGAGACAGTGATGACTATTTCCGGGCGCGAAACAGCGCATTAACCGTCATTCAAATCATCTGTTCCGCCTGGTGTCTCATTGCCGCGATTCTTTCCGTTCTTTATATGTAAAAATCCCTTTCCGAAAAGGAAAGGGATTTTTCTTAATGTCCGTTCAAAATAAAAAGCTGAATAAAAAACAGCACCGCAAAGATGATGACTAAAGGATGGATTTCGCGCCATTTTTTCTTAGCTGCTTTAACAAGCGGATATGAAATGAAGCCGAGAGCGATTCCGGTTGAAATACTGGACGTTAAAGGCATCGCCAAAATGACGAGAAAGGCCGGGAACGCTTCGTCAAGCTCATTCCAGCGGATATTCGACACAGCACCCATCATCAGGCTGCCGACAATAATCAGAGCCGGTGACGTAATCGCGGACACTTCGGATAAGACGCTGACAAGCGGGCTGAAAAACATGGAAACGGCAAACATAACGGCAATCGTCAGCGCCGTCAGACCCGTTCTTCCGCCGGCGGCCACACCTGCTGAAGATTCAACGAACGCGGTCGTCGGGCTGGTGCCGAAGATGCTTCCGACCGTCGTAGCTGTCGAATCAGCCAACAGCGCTCTTCTGGCATTCGGCAGCTGATTGTTTTTGATCAATCCCGCCTGTTCGGCGACACCGATCATGGTGCCGGTCGTGTCAAAAATCGTAACGAGAAGAAAAGAAAACACAACGGCGTACAGACCGTGATGCACGACATCCCCGAGGGCCCCGAACGGATTTGTGATCAAAAGACCCTCCGGCAGGCGCGGGAATGAAACGAACCCTTTCGCAAAATGGATCTGTCCGGTCAAAAAGGCAATGACGGCGGTCAGCGCCATTCCGATGAACAGAGCCCCGTTTACATTCAGCACCATCAGCACGATACTGATGATAAGTCCGATAAGCGTTAAAATGACGGCGGGCGAATGAAGATCGCCGAGTGCGACCAGATTGGATTTATCAGCCGTGATGATTCCGGATTGGCGTAAGCCGATAAAAGCGATAAATAAGCCGATGCCGGTCGTAATTCCGTATTTTAAATTGTCCGGAATCGCTTCTATAAGTTGTTTTCTTAAAGGCGTTAACGATAAAATAATAAAGATGACTCCCGCGATAAAAACGGCGCTGAAAGCCGTCTGATACGTAATGCCGCTGCCTGTGCCGACAACGTGAAAGGCGAGATACGCGTTTAAGCCCATGCCGGGGGCAATGGCGATCGGAAAATTCGCAGCGAGAGCCATCCATAAAGTGCCGACAATGGAAGCGATAATCGTCGCGGTGAACACCTGGTCAAACGGAATTCCCGCATTGGAAAGGATCACCGGATTGACGACAATGATATACACCATTGTGAAAAAGGTGGTCAATCCCGCGGTAATTTCTCTTTTTATTGTCGTTTGATGCTTGTCGAGATGAAACATAAGTACCTCCAATGACGAACATTTTTTCAAAACATCATCTATATTATTCGTTTTATTGACATTTTGCAAGTCTTTATCAAGAAAGGGGATTTGTGATGAACTGGGAAGTTGAAGTCATCAGAAACAAAGAAGATCTGATCCGTGACACGCAGAAGTTTTTGCAGATCAACAGCGTAATGGACGAATCAACAGCCGGTCCCGGCCGGCCGTTTGGAGAAGGCGTCAATGCCAGCCTGACGTCACTGCTGGAATTCGGTAAAAAAGAAGGCTTCACCGTAAAGAATCTTGACGGCTATGCGGGCCATATTGAATGGGGAACGGGTGACGAAATCGTCGGCGTTTTGTGCCACGTCGATGTCGTTCCGCCCGGAGACGGCTGGACGAGCGATCCGTTTTCAGCCGATATCAGGGATGGCCGGATATATGCCAGAGGCGCCATTGATGATAAAGGGCCGACAATGGCGGCGTTTTATGCGCTGAAAATCGTCAAAGACATGCAGCTCCCTTTATCCAAACGCGTGAGAATCATCATCGGAACGGATGAAGAAAGTGATTGGAGATGCGTGGATCACTACTTCAAACACGAAAAAATGCCTGACATCGGCTTTGCTCCTGACGCAGATTTTCCGATCATTAACGCGGAAAAAGGAATTATAGATGCGTCACTGCGCATTGCAAAAAGCGCTTCTGACAAAGACGCAAAAAACGTGCTTCTGTCATTCCGTTCAGGACTGCGCTTGAACATGGTGCCGGATGCGGCTGAAGCGGTTATTGAAGGGAACGGTCTTGATGCCGTGCACGCATATTTCAGCAAATGGCTTGAGCAGTCAAAAACACAAGGTGAAGCAGTTTCGGAAAATGGAAAACTGACGCTTCGGGTGTACGGAAAATCATGCCACGCGATGGAACCGGATAATGGTGTCAATGCCGGCTTAAAGCTTGCTGAATGCCTTAACGGAACAGAGCTGGATGGAGCCGGAAAGCACTTTGTCAAAACCATCAGTGACTATTTTTCAAATGATACACGAGGCAAAAAGCTGAAAATTGATTGCAGGGATGACATCAGCGGAGAGCTGACATTGAATGTCGGCACCTTTACATACAGAAAGGGTGAGGAAGGAGAACTCGGCATCAACATCCGTTATCCCGTCACTTCAGACAGCAAAGTCATCCGTGATGCTTTTACGTCTGCTGAAGAATTCCGGCTTGAAGAATTTAAAGACAGCAAACCGCACCACGTTTCTGCCGATCATCCGCTCGTAAAGACGCTTCAAAAGGTTTACGAAGGACAAACGGGAAAGAAAGCGGATCTGATTTCAATCGGCGGAGGAACGTATGCGAGATCCCTTTCGGCGGGCGTCGCGTTCGGGCCGCTGTTCCCCGGCCGGCCTGACAGCGCGCATCAAAAGGATGAGTACATTGAAATCGATGACCTTCTCAGGTCAACGGCTTTATATGCCGAAGCCATTTATGAGCTTGCCAAGTGATAATAAAAAGGGACGCCGAAAGCGGCATCCCTTTTTATCATTCAAATGACCATAAATCCGTTGATAAATAACGTTCTCCCGTATCGGCCGTCATACAGATGACGATCTGTTCGGAAGGGAGGCGTTTGGCGGTTTCAATGGCGGCGAAGCAGGCGGCGCCTGAAGACGGGCCGACGAGTATGCCTTCTTCCCGGGCCAGACGCCGTGTTGTCGTATACGCATCTTCATCAGATATTTTCATGATTTCATCGTAAACGTCCTGATTCAGTATGCCGGGAATAAATCCGGGGCTTGTCCCGACAAGCTTATGAGCGCCGGGTTTTCCGCCAGACAGGACGGGGGATCCCGCAGGCTCGGCGACATGAACAAGCATATCCGGAAAAAGCTCTTTAAGCGTTTCTCCGGTTCCGGTAATGGTTCCGCCCGTTCCCGCCGTTGCCACAAAAGCACCGAGCGGTCTGTTGAGCTGCTGAACGGCCTGATAGATTTCAATGGCGGTCGTTTTTCGGTGGGCATCTGGATTTGCGCCGTTATCGAATTGCATCGGGATAAAACTTCCCGGAATCTGTTCGGCGAGTTCTTTCGCTTTTTTGATGCTGCCGGGCATTCTTTCCGCCCCCGGTGTTAACACAACCTCCGCGCCGTACGCTTTCAGGAGGTTGATGCGTTCTTTCGTCATCGTGTCAGGCATGACGAGAATTGCCTTGTAGCCGCGCGCCGCCGCGTTCATCGCCAGGCCGATGCCTGTGTTGCCGCTTGTCGGTTCGATGATGACAGAGCCGGGTTTTAAATGCCCGCTGTTTTCCGCTTCAATGATCATATTGTAAGCCGCTCTGTCTTTGACACTGCCGCTCGGGTTAAACGATTCTAATTTTAAATAGACCTGTGCTGCATGTTCTGGCTGAAGGCGATTGAGCTTTACGATCGGTGTGCCGCCGATCAGCTCCGCCGTGCTGTTTGCGATTTTCAAGGCCGGCTCATTCCTTTCTGTATAAAACGTTCGGTACATAATATCCTATCATAATGAGCGGACAGGGTTCTCCTCTCCGCTTATCCGTTTTATAATAACACCATAACCAAAGAGGGGGAGATCCTCGTATGAAAGCTTCATTGCCGCATTATTTTATCGGCATTCCGATTCCGGCTGACATTGCTGAACCGATTTGGGAAGCAGCCAAAAAGGAGCCGGCGTTATCATTCAAAAAATGGGTGCACCCGCATGACTATCATATTACGCTCATTTTTCTCGGAGCCGCGGATGAAGAACGGCTTGCGAAATTATCGTCTCTGCTCGCAGATGCTGCGTCGGCAGCGCAGCCGTTTACCGTACAGTTTCAGCATCTGGATATTTTCGGCGACCGCAGACAGCCGAGAGTGCTTCACCTTGAGCCCGAACGGAATGAACTGCTCTTTGATTTGCGGGAAAAAACAAAACAGGCTGTTTTGAAAGCCGGTTTTCAAGTGGAAAAACGGCCGTATCACCCTCATATGACGATGGCGCGGAAGTGGGCGGGAGACCGGCCGTTTCCTGACGATGTGCCGTTTGAAAGCGGCAGGGTGCAAAGTGCCGTCAGCCGGTTTTCCCTGTTTCAGACCCATCTTGACCGGTCGCCTAAATACGAAGAAATCGCACAGTTTCAATTGACATAAACAAATATTCGGAGTGGAGAAATCACATGGCACAGATCATCAAAATTCACGACTGCATATCCAGATATGAACTTGATCCATACCATTATATGAACCAGTTTATCCGGCTGAAGAAAGAACGCTGGGAGGCGCTTCTTGAAGCGTTTGACCGGATAACGGAAGAAACGGAAACGGAAACGGCTGCCGGCGGGGAAACCGATCAAGCGCCGGCCAGGAAAAAATTTTCCTTAAAAAAGAGAAAAGAAGAAAATACGGCCGATATAAATGAAAAGAGGCACCAATGGTTTGATGAACCGGAGGGAGAAGAGGCGCTGTTCGGGAATCTTCCGTCTCAAAAGTCTGAGCTCGCGCCTTTTTTCAAAGATCAGCTGTATGACTTTCAATTAAAATGGGCGAGCTCCACGCTTTCTCAAAAGTCTGAGCTTTCGCAGGCGGTCAAAAGGGACAGGATGTTAAAAATGCTGGCTCAAAAGCTGCCCGATTCCTATTTTGTGATGTATCATCCGGTTCTGCAAATTCAGCAGGCGTCCGTCGAACTGAGCATTATCATCATCTCGCCGCTGGAGATTTTCTGCGCCGCTTTTATGGAAGCGGAAGAGGACAGCGTATATATCGGATCAAAACACCGTTTTTGGGAAGAAAGAGGCTCCGGCAGCACGCGCCAAGTATTGAATCCGTCTCTCAGCCTGCACCGGACGGGCTCGGTCGTTTCGCAAATCATAAAAGAAAAGCAGGCCGACATTCCCGTGCGGAAGCTTTTGCTCAGCAGAACGTCTTATATTGATTACCCGGAGCCGCCGTACGGGCTGGAAATAGCTGATAAACGGACTGCCGCAGGGTGGCTGGAAAAGCAGCAGAAAAATACGGCGCCGATCAAGCACCACCAGCTGAAGGCGGCGAAGGCTCTTTTGTCTTACGGCTTGAGCGATTCAAGCCGGAGACAGGAATGGCTTGATTAAAGCGGACGTTTGCCGGCTGTCTCTTCATCTATGAAGCAGGTGAGAACAAACGATGAGTCAATGGTTTTTTATTATTAATCCGGTCTCAGGAGGCGGGCGGGGACGGCGTGTCTGGAAATCAGTTCAAAAAGAGCTGACCAGGCGCGGGGTCAGCCACCGCTCTTTTTTGACCGGGCATCCCGGACATGCGGAGGTGCTGGCGAGACAGATTTCAATGATGCAGGATCATAAGCTTAAGCGGCTGTTCGTCATCGGCGGTGACGGGACGATGCATGAAGTCATTAACGGACTGAAAGGAACGGATCAGATTGAGCTGACCTTTGTGCCCGCCGGTTCATACAATGACTTTTCCAAAGGGCTCGGTATTAAGAAGTCGGCGCTCCTCCAAGAAATCAAAAGTCTGCACCGCCCGCTCACACGGAAATTTTTTGCGGGAAACATCAACTTTTTTCATGACAAAGCGCAATCACTTTATTTTATTAACCACCTGTCTGTCGGTTTCGATGCCTCAGTTTTGAAGGCAGCTGCGAATTTTCCGTTATCGCGCGTTCTTCGGTTTTTGCGTCTCGGTTTTGTGATTTACCCGCTCGCGCATTTACATACGGCCTCGGGGTTTCAGCCGTTCAGATTTGTTTGCACGGCAGACGGCCAGAGGCGTGAATTCCGCAATGTCTGGTTTGTCATTGCGGCTAATCATCCTTATTACGGAGGCGGCATGAAAGCGGCGCCTTCAGCAAATCCCCGTCAAAACCATTTTGATATTGTCATTGCAGAAAACCTGTCCTTTTTCTCGCTGTATCGTTTTTTATGGGCGATGAGCTTCGGCCGGCATATCAAAATGGACGGAGTGACGATGATAAAGGGGAAGGAATTCGTTTTTGAAACAGATGGGAAAATTCCGTTTCACGCTGACGGCGAGCTGATCGGAACGACGCCGTTTCGGCTTATGCCGGGCGGCGCGCCGTTGAAAATAAAAACATAATAAACAAATGAAACCCGTCAAATGTTTCACGGCAAAGAGCGGTTCGCGGCATAAATCTTCAGAATTCACAGGTGTTCTTGCTAGTTTTGCTTGACGAAGTTTGTGCTGTAGCGCTAAAATTTATAGGACGGCTATTGATTAGCATATGAGACTCTCAATAGCTGTCTTTTTTATTCTCATGAAATTGTTTATGACAGGCCGCTCCGCCAATAGAGAAAGGCTGGAGGCCTATTCTAAAATATTTTAAGAAATGATGGGTTGAACATTGATATGAACTGGTTGGGACAATTACTAGGTAGCGATTGGGAGATCTTCCCCGCCGGAGGAGCTACAGGAGATGCATATTATGCGAAACATAACGGCCAACAGCTTTTTTTAAAACGTAATAGCTCGCCCTTTTTAGCCGTGTTATCCGCCGAAGGCATTGTTCCGAAGCTGGTTTGGACAAAACGGATGGAAAACGGAGACGTCATTACGGCTCAGCATTGGATGGCGGGCAGGGAGCTGAAGGCAAAGGATATGAGCGGACGCCCGGTGGCTGAGCTGCTCCGCAAAATCCACACATCAAAAGCTTTGCTCGACATGCTGAAAAGATTGGGAAAAGAACCGCTTGATCCGGGCGCCCTTTTGTCGCAGCTGAAGCAGGCCGTCTTTGCCGTGCGGCAATTTTCGCCGCTTATTCAGGAAGGCCTTGCTTATTTGGAAGCTCATGTGGATCAGGTGCAATTCGGTGAAAAAGTCGTTTGCCATTGTGATGTGAATCATAATAACTGGCTTCTGTCAGAAGACAACCAGCTGTATTTAATAGATTGGGACGGCGCCATGATAGCCGATCCGGCCATGGATCTCGGCCCTTTATTGTATCATTACGTCGAAGAGCCAGCGTGGGACAGCTGGCTTGGGATGTACGGCATGAAGCTCACGGAAGGGCTTCGGCTGCGGATGGCGTGGTACATGTTATCGGAGACCATCACCTTCATCGCCTGGCACAAATCAAAAGGAAACGACAAAGCGTATCATGATGCCATGGAAGAGCTTCATGCCCTGATGAAGCGGATTGTCAAGTAGTCAGGAGTACGAATCCATCTGCTCCACCCATTGGGACAAATGGTTTTGGTGCTCCTGAATATGCGTGTCGATGGAATCGGCCGTGATGCCGGACTGGCTGTAGCGGTAGACATCCTCGAGCACGTTTTTTATATTTGAATCAAGCCCGGTGTTGGCCATCAGTGATTTGATGACGCGCTCCAGCTGTTCATACTCGGCAACCGTGCCGCAGCAATCCAATTGATGGTCGGCCAATATGTCCTTTAATAACCGGACCTGATGTTCGCTTGTTAAGCCCATGATTCATATACACATCCTTTCTGTGTCATACATTGTGCAAAGCGGTGCGGTTTTATGCATCACATGAGTGTTCCGGACCGGGGGAGCCTCTTTTTTTATGCAGCCGGCGCCTTTAAAAGGCGCTTGCGGCTCTTTATGTTTCATGGTATGTTGTTACTCGAAATTATAGATAGAGGTGTCAATCATATGAGAATGCGCCATAAACCTTGGGCGAATGATTTTCTGGCAGAAAACGCTGACATCGCCATCAGTGATCCGGCCCAGTATAAAGGGCGGTGGAACACGGTCTTTGGCAATGACAACCCGATCCATATTGAAGTCGGTACGGGAAAAGGGCAGTTCATTTCTGGAATGGCCAAGCAGAATCCGGATATCAACTATATCGGAATTGAGCTGTTTAAAAGCGTCATCGTCACTGCCGTCCAAAAAGTAAAGGACAGCGGGGCTCACAATGTCCGTTTGTTAAATATAGACGCGGAAACACTGAATGACGTATTTGAACGGGGAGAAATCAAGCGCGTATATTTAAACTTTTCTGACCCGTGGCCGAAAAACCGTCACGAAAAGCGCCGTTTAACATTTAAAACGTTCTTGAAAAAATACGAAGAAGTGATGGGCGAAACAGGTGAGATTCATTTCAAAACCGATAACCGCGGTTTATTCGAATACTCTCTGAAAAGCTTTTCCGAATACGGCCTGCTTCTGACGGAAGTCAGTCTTGATCTGCACAACAGCGATCCGAAGGGCAATATTATGACAGAATACGAAGAAAAATTCTCCGCGCTCGGCCAGCCGATTTACCGGGCCGAAGTTGAATGGAGAACAAAAGACAGACTCTGATGCGGGAGTCTGTTTTTTTATGCCGCCATTTGCTACCATTACATCAGGAGGGATCAAGATGGAGACATTGAATATTGGGAGTATTTCATTAACATGGCTGGACGGCGGTGTAACGCATATGGACGGCGGAGCGATGTTCGGCGTTGTCCCGAAGCCTTTATGGTCGAGAAAATACCCCGTAAATGACAAAAACCAGATTGAATTAAGAACAGACCCGATTCTGATCAGAACAAACGGCCTGAATATATTGGTTGACGCGGGTATCGGCAGAGGGAAATTTTCTGATAAACAAAAAAGGAATTACGGTGTAACACAGGAATCCAATTTAAAACACTCTCTTCGTGAACTCGGGCTTTCCTGTGAGGACATTCATATTGCGGCGATGACCCATCTTCATTTTGACCATGCATGCGGCTTGACGGAATACAGCGGAGAGGAGCTTGTCTCTGTTTTCCCGAATGCCCGCATTATCACTTCTGCAACAGAGTGGCGCGAAATGAGAAACCCTAATATCAGATCGAAAAATACATATTGGAGAGAAAATTGGGAGGCGGTACAAGATCAGGTCGAAACCTTTGAGAACGAGTATCAGCTGACAGAAGGCATTACGATGCACCACACCGGCGGCCACAGCGCCGGCCACAGCGTCATCGTCTTAGAAGACGGCGGGGAGACGGCTGTGCATTTTGCCGACCTGATGCCGACGAATGCGCATAAAAATCCGCTATGGGTGCTGGCATATGATGATTATCCGATGACCTCCATTCCGCAAAAGCAGAAATGGCAGACGTTCGCGGCAGAAAAAGACGCCTGGCTGATTTTCTATCACGACGCGATTTACAGAGCGGTAAAATGGGGAGAAGACGGCGAAGTGGCTGCATCTGTCAGACGGGAGAAAAAATAGGCGGATCGATGATTTACCTGTATGAATTTCGGGAATAAAAGCAAACCTAAGACAAATTGCTTTGAAAGGAAGAGACAGGTGAATCAATTTCAAGTGACGAAAGATGGAGAAATCAAAACAACTCTGCGCGGATTAGAAGTGCTTTCTACGCCTTTTTTAAATAAAGGGGTGGCCTTTACACAGGAGGAAAGAAAGGAACTCGGGCTCGAGGGATTTCTGCCGCCGAAAGTATTGACAATCGAAGAGCAGGCGAGGCGGGCCTACGAACAATTCAGTTCGCAGCCTGATGAGCTGAGCAAAAATGTCTACTTGACCGCTCTCCATGATCGGAATGAAACATTATTTTACAGGCTGTTAAATGATCATTTAGGCGAAATGCTGCCGATCGTATATACGCCGACCGTCGGCACTGCGATCCAGCGTTACAGCCACGAGTACAGAAAACCCCGCGGTCTGTATTTGTCAATAGATGACCCTGAAGGAATGCGCGCCGCATTTCAGCAGTTCGGAAAAAATGAAAACATTGACTTAATCGTTGCGACAGATGCAGAGGGTATTCTGGGAATCGGTGACTGGGGCGTCGGCGGCATCGCCATTTCTGTCGGAAAACTCGCGGTGTATACGGCGGCGGCCGGAATTGATCCGTCACGAGTGCTTGCGGTCGTATTAGATGCCGGGACAAATCAAGAAAGCCTCTTAAATGACCCGCTGTACGTCGGAAACCAGCATTCAAGAGTGCGCGGCGAGAAATATGACCGCTTTATTGATGAGTATGTCTCGCTTGCCCGGGAAACATTCCCGAATGCGCTGCTTCATTGGGAGGATTTCGGTACGGCTAACGCCCGCGGCATATTAAAACGGTATAAAGATAAAGTCTGTACGTTTAACGATGACATTCAAGGAACGGGCGCGGTGTCGCTTGCAGCTGTTTTAGCGTGTGCGAAAGCGTCAAAAGTGCCTTTAAAAGAGCATAAAGTCGTCGTCTTCGGCGCGGGAACGGCCGGTATCGGAATTGCTGAGCAGCTGCGCGAAGCTATGGTGCATGACGGATTAAGCGAAGAAGAATCATACAGCCGCTTTTGGTGTATCGACAGAAACGGATTGTTAACGGATGATATGAAGGATCTGCGTGATTTTCAGGTTCCGTACGCCCGCCCTGCTGACGAAGTGAAAGAGTACGGCCGCAGCGGTGAAGGCGGATCAATTGATCTGGCGGAGACGGTGCGTCAGGCCAAGCCGACGATCCTGATCGGCACATCCACCGTCTCAGGCGCATTTACGGAAGAAATCGTCAAAGAAATGGCCTCACATGTCAAACGGCCGGCGATTTTGCCGATGTCAAATCCGACGACATTATCAGAAGCAAAACCTGAAGATTTAATTAAATGGACGGAAGGCCGCGCCCTTGTCACAACGGGAAGTCCGTTCCCGCCTGTTGCGTATAACGGCGTTACCTACCATATCGGACAGGCGAATAACGCACTCGTATTCCCGGGACTCGGACTCGGCACGATTGTGACAAAAGCAAGGCTCATTACGGACAATATGTTCGTTGCCTGCGCGAATGCCATCGCCGGTATGGTGGACGTCGGCAAGCCGGGAGCGCCGATGCTTCCGAAAGTGGAGGATCTCAGGACGGTATCGGCAACAGTGGCGGTAGCTGTAGCTAAAGCTGCGATTCAGGACGGTGTAGCGGAAACGGAACCCGAGGATCTGATCCAAGCGGTGCAGGACGCGATGTGGAACCCCGTATATAAACGAATTCGGCCGATGTAACCGAATAAAGCCCAAAACGCTGATGGTTTTGGGCTTTATTTTTTGCTTGTCCGAATTATGAGGCGACAGAATCAATGACATCGACAATCTGGCCTGTTTTTGCATTGACCATAACTTCATATTGCTCCAGTTCGCCGAATGCCGAACGTGTCACGCCGGTTTTGTATACCTGGATGGTTTCTCCGTTTACCTGGTAGGGCTCGGGCTCTGTGTAAATCCATGATCCGTCTATCGGCCCGCGCTGTTTAAAAGCCGCTTTCACGATACGGAGCGCTTTTTCTGAAGAGATATAAGGTTTCATCGCATACTTTTTCACTGCGATGGCAGCGCATAATCCGACTCCTGCACCTAAGAGAAAATGACGTAATTTCAATATGAAGCACCTCCAATTATGTCGTAGTTTTTATTATACAGAAGATGCCAGACGGTGTTAAGTAAAGCGGCGGTTTTACAGCCCATTCAACCTGAGCGCTTGGAAAACAGTTGTTTTTCTAATAAAATAAAAGCATTACATAGAAATGAGGGGAAAATATGAATGAGGAAACGAAAACGCTTTTCCGGACGCTGACGCAGCTTCCCGGCGCACCGGGAAATGAACATCAGGTCCGCTCCTTTATGAAACGGGAGCTTGCGAAATATGCGGATGACATCGTGCAGGACAGACTCGGAAGTGTTTTCGGAGTAAGGCGCGGCGCTGAAGATGCGCCGACCGTTATGGTAGCCGGGCATATGGATGAAGTCGGGTTTATGGTGACACAGATTACGGATAACGGCATGCTGAGATTTCAGACGCTCGGCGGCTGGTGGAGCCAGGTGCTGCTTGCCCAGCGCGTCGAGGTGCAGACGGATAACGGACCGATTATCGGCGTCATCTCAAGCATCCCGCCCCACATTTTAACGGATGCCCAGCGCGCAAAGCCGATGGAGATCAAAAATATGATGATTGATATCGGTGCCGATGACAGAGAGGACGCGGTCAAAATGGGGATCAGACCGGGACAGCAGGTCGTGCCGGTCTGCCCGTTCACCCCGATGGCCAACGAGAAGAAAATATTGTCCAAAGCGTGGGATAACCGCTACGGCTGCGGGTTAAGCATTGAACTATTAAAAGAGCTGCACGGAAAAGACCTGCCGAACAATCTTTACGCCGGGGCCACCGTTCAGGAGGAAGTCGGCTTGAGAGGGGCGCAGACAGCGGCCAACATGATTCAGCCTGATCTCTTCTTCGCGCTTGATGCCAGCCCGGCAAATGATATGAGCGGGGATAAGGAGCTGTTCGGCCGTCTCGGCGAGGGGGTGCTGCTCCGCATTCTCGATAGAACGACGGTCATGCACCGCGGGATGAGAGAGTTCGTCCTTGATATGGCGGAAACGCACAATATCCCTTATCAATATTTCGCTTCAGGCGGAGGAACGGATGCCGGACGCGTCCACATATCAAACAGCGGGGTTCCGTCTGCCGTCATCGGCATTTGTTCAAGATACATTCATACAAATGCCGCTATCATCCATGTCGATGATTATGCCGCGGCGAAAGAAATGCTCATTAAGCTGGTCATGGCGAGTGACAAACAGACGGTTGAAACGATCAGAGAAAATGTGTAAAAAAATAAGCAGTCAATAAGTCCCTTTGAATACTTATTGACTGCTGTTTTTACATTCTGTTTTAAGCCGCGTGATCGAGACAGTTCATTAAAGCGTATTGAAAATAGAATTAGGTAACACATATTATTTTTCAATATTATTATCAAAATGGTTCCAATCCAAATAAACAACCACGAATCTTTATTGCAATGATAAACGTTTTTAAATCAAAAACATGCTGCAAGCATTGAGATGAGCAGCGATTTCACAAAGTCGAGTGACATTTGCATTTTTTATTTGTTCTGCAAGGAGGTATGATTATGACAAAAAAGACAAACATAAAATTTCCTCTCATCTCTAACAATCTTCCTCTTGATCTGGTTAATACTGAGGTGGTCAGTTATGGTAAACGTCATAATTTGTTAAAGTCAAAAGAGGATCTTTTAGAATGGTTAAGGTTAATGAGTAAAGTAACCCCTTTTTTCAATCAATTAACATTAAAAAAAGCACAAGATGAACTGACTACTGTGATGGTTGAAAAAATACTTGAGTTACGATCAACACTAAGAGAAAATTTTGAGAAAATTGCAGATGGTGAAGAACCTGGAGAATCTTTTATCACTTTTTTAGAAAAAAAGATTGAATTGGCTCCATTTACATATAAGATTCTCGATACTAAACTTGCTCGTATTCCAATTGGAAATATTGATGATGCAATTATTTCGCTCATTGCTTATGATGGCTTATCGCTAATATATACAAAAAAGATTAATTTAATTAAGCGATGTGCTAATGAGGAATGTGTTTTATTATTCATTGATAACACTGGAAGGAGAAAATGGTGTTCAATGAAGATATGTGGTAACAGAGAAAAGGTTTCCCGTCATCTTAAAAAAACATAGAACAAATTTTCTTTATTGTATTGTCGAAATCATCTTGCACTTTACTTTAATTTTGAATAATCACATATAAATAAAAAGTTAATGAACAGCCTTATTTCAATATTCTTTTGAGTAAGGTTGTTTGTCTTTTTTAGAAAAAACAATCAATAAGTAACTTAACGGCTTTTACGGAAAATTAAAATGTCGCTCATAAAACAACCAATTTGCAGCTAAAACCCAGTTGAATTATAAAAAAAGGTTAAAGTAACAAACAGGAAAATGATATTTCAAGCGTTCTTAAAAGATCATTTTTGAATAGAAGAACAATCTTTGAAAGAGAGAAGGATTGTAATTTCAGATTTATAACCCTTTAAAATTAAATTGACAGGTTATTTTAATTGTTTTAAACTTAGTGAAAAGGAGGGGTTATATTGAAGATTGAGCAAACAGCAGAAAATCCACAAAGTAAAAAAGGCTATTATTTCAAAAAAATGAAAGGAGGAGGAAAAAGTCCTTTAAAAGTAAATGTTAAAGATGCTTCAACAGGCTTATTAGGTGGTTTTATAACAATTTTAATCTTGTCATTGATAACCTATAAAACTGGATCTCTGTGGCTGATGGCGCCTTTTGGGGCAAGTTGTGTACTGGCTTTCGGAGCGTGGAATGCCCCTTTATCACAACCTAGAAATATTATTGGCGGACACTTCATCTCGACATTGACTGGACTTGTTATATATAATCTTCTTGGTTCTCATCCCTGGACATTGGCTTTAGGAGTGGGGCTAGCTATATTTTTTATGGCGGTTACAAAGACTACTCATCCACCTGCTGGAGCGGACCCTATTGTAGTTATTCAAGGGGCGTATGCTTGGAGCTATTTAGCTTTTCCGGTTTTTGTGGGATCTGTAATTATTGTTGCGGCAGCAGTTATTATTAATAACTTGCGAAATAATCGGCAGTATCCCACTTTTTGGTTTTAATCAATTTCAACGAGCAGCATATGTATCCGTTATTGCGCAGATTTCGCTCTCCTTCCTTACATATAAAGAAAACAATATATAGTTAGTTTGAGGTTGAGTAAAATAATTCATGAATGAAGTGAAGAAAAAGAGGGCTGTGGGAATAATTTATTGCGGACAAATTCTTTTGGATTCGAGAAAAAAGTCTGAAAAGTAAGATTTGATACCATTCTATTGTAAATAGGTAAGCAGGACCGCATAAAGGCGGCCTGCTTATTTTGTTTCAAATAAATAAGAGAGTGCTTTCATCGCTTGATTTACGGTTTCGACCGTGATATTCGCTTTTCCGGAAAGCTCTTTCAGCGGATGATGAAGTTCTTTCGGGCGGATGAGAATGAGCGGCTTTCCTTTTGCGACGGCATAAGAAGCATCCATCGCGGTATTCCACTGTTTATATTTCTCGCCAAACAGGGCGATCACAAAATCGGCTTTTTCCATCAGCACCTCTGTACGGAAATTGTTGATATCAGAAGCTCTGGCGTCTTTTAAAACAGAATCGGGCTGCACGCCCATAATCTCTTCTCCGATATTGTCTGAGCGTTCATGGTTTTCCATCGGACCGACAAACGTAATCGGCAGGTTCAGCGCTTTTGCTTTTTGTTTGATTTCATCCCGCCAATCACTGTGGATTTCACCGGCTAAATACACGACAAACTGCACCTTTTGCCCCTCCTTATGTACATATTCAGAATTTCGTACGGCTACAAGCAAAATGGTAAACGAAACTTGCTTGATAATGCAAATGAAATATGATAATGATATTGCATATAGTTGGTTTTGCCGTAAACAGTCTGGTATGATCCAATTGGACAAACATCAGCATATAAAAAACTCATAATCCAGATGGAGGAATGACAATGAAAAAGATTGAAAGCACGGAAGAATTGCAAAAAGCGGTACAAGACGATTGGGCGGTATTTATGTTTTCAGCGGATTGGTGCCCGGACTGCCGCTTTGTGGAGCCGTTTCTCCCTGAGCTGGAAGCGGACTTTCCCGAATTCACTTATTACTACGTAGACCGCGATCAATTTATTGATACATGCGCGGAATGGGAAATTTACGGCATTCCGAGCTTTGTTGTGTTTAACGGAGGAAAAGAAGTGAACCGCTTCGTCAGCAAAGACCGTAAAACAAAAGAAGAAATTGAGCAATTTTTAACCGATTCCCTTGCTAAAGCATAAAGGAGGCCACGGGCTTTGAAAATGACGTCAAGGAAGCTGGCGGATTTATTAAAACAGCGCCTGCAGCACGAGAACCGATCCTTCTTTTTTGACAGAGAAAAAGACACCCTCCGTGTTGAGGATCAAACGACCAAAAAAGGCATCACATTGGAGCTCCCGCCGATCATTGCGAAGTGGGAGACAAAAAAAGAAGAAGCGATCGACGAAATCGTCTACTATGTGTCAGAAGCGATGGAGGCGATGGAAGGCAGCGGACAGGAGATGTCCGGAAAGGAAACCGGAATCTATCCGGTCATCCGCTCTACGTCATTTCCCGATCAAACGAGCGACGGCATTCCGCTCGTGTATGATGACCATACGGCCGAAACGAGAATCTACTATGCGCTTGATCTCGGTAAGACGTACCGCTTAATTGACAGCCGTATGCTCGAGAAAGAAAGCTGGACAAAAGAACGCATCAGGGAGACGGCGTCATTCAATCTCCGCTCTCTTCCTTCGGTCGTGAAACAGGATACGGTTGCGGACAATTATTTTTATTTTTTCAGGGCGAATGACGGCTATGACGCCAGCCGGATTCTCAATGATTCGATTCTTCATGAATACAAGCAGGCCGCTGAAGGCGAATTAGCGATTTCCGTTCCGCATCAGGATGTATTAATACTTGCTGACATTCGAAATGAATCGGGTTATGATATTTTAGGGCAAATGTCCATGAGCTTCTTTGCAAGCGGCACGGTGCCGATTACGGCCCTTTCATTTCTGTATAATGAAGGCAGACTGGAACCTGTGTTTATCATGGCGAAAAGCCGGCCGAAAAAGGATTAGAAAGGATTTTTCTTATGAACGCTTTTTACAATAAAGAAGGTGTGGGAGATACGCTTCTGATCTCTCTTAAAGATGCAGCACGCGAAGAAATCGGCTATGAAAGAGAAGGCGATGTCGTCAGAATCTTTAACAAAGAAACAAAAGAAACGACGGGCTTTAACATTTTTAACGTGTCTTCTTACTTACAGATTGAGGACAACGGCCCCGTCGCTTTGTCTGAGACATTCGTTCAGGATGTGAATGAAATACTGAACAGAAACGGCGTTTCAGAAACGCTGACGGTTGACCTTTCTCCGAAATTTGTTGTCGGTCACGTTGAATCGAAAGAAAAACATCCGAATGCGGATAAACTGAATATCTGCCAAGTGAATGTGGGAGAGGAAACCCTTCAAATCGTTTGCGGCGCGCCGAACGTGGACAAAGGGCAAAAAGTCGTCGTCGCTAAAGTCGGCGCGGTAATGCCGAGCGGACTTGTGATTAAAGACGCTGAATTAAGAGGCGTTCCGTCAAGCGGCATGATCTGCTCCGCGAAAGAACTCGCTTTGCCGGATGCGCCGGCGGAAAAAGGGATTCTTGTTCTTGAAGACAGCCGCGAGGCCGGCGAAGCATTTCAATTCTAACTCCCATAAATAAGCGCACAGAATCGAATGATGTGAGAGAAAGCCGTTAAGCAGGCCTGCTTAACGGCTTTCTTCAGTTGGGAGCTTAATCTTTTCTGAACCGCCCGGCAATGGTATACTAAATATCGTCCCAGACTACTAAAAAGGGAGTTAGAGAGTGATTAAACATGAGTTGGCTGAATAAATTTTTTGACTTATTTTTAGGTGAAAAAGAAGAAGAGCATGAACGTGAACCGAACACGCATGCCCAAATCCCGAAACAGCACATACCGGATCAGCCAGAAGGCAAATTAACGCGCATGGAAGATCCTAAAATATATTACGAATATCCGAAAGGGAATTTCCGCTTCCCGGTCGTTCCGGACGGCTATAAGCGAACGGAGCAAAACCAAAGACAGCGGGAAAGGCACGAACGCCGCCAGCCGTCCCGGGGTTATGCCGCCGGGAAGGAGCAAACCGAGCGGAAACAGCATACACATAAAGAGCCTGATGCCGTGAAAAAGCCCTTTAAACCGTCATCCATTCCTTCACCGGTTTACGGCTTTCAATCTCAGCACAGCATAAAAAAAGCGCCTATTTCCGAAAAGCGGCGTGAAGAGAACGTAACATTGCTGTCAGAGGAGCAATTTGTTCCGCCAAAATCCGGTCAGGAAACGGAAAAAGAGCCCGTCTTCACAACATCCGGTATAACAAAACAGACGAATGACCGGCCAGAACCGTTTGCGAAACAAGAAACGGAAGAAATCCAGGCCGTTAAAAAAGAGGAGCTTCACACCGAGGCTGAGAATGCAAAAGAGCAAGTGTTTGCAGCACCAGAACCGCAGCAGGCTGAAGAGCGGGAGCACACCGAAAGCGCGGAGTCTGCCGGCTTTACAGAAGAACAAGAGCATGAACAAACCCGACCGCAGCCTATTAAAGAGCCTGAGTATGAAGCATCCCGAACGGCTGAAAACACAGAGGAACAAGCGGCGCTGCAGGGGGAATATCAGGAGCCTGAGCCGGAAAAAGCACCTCCTTTTGAAACCGCAGAAGAACCGGTGTATACATACACAGAACCCGGATACGATGAGGAAGTTCAGCCGCAGTCTGAAGACAAGCCCGAATCAGCTGAAGCCGACGCGAAACAGGAAGCAGACTCTCAGCCTGAGTACAATGAAGCAGACCGGCATTCAGACCTTGAGCCTGAACCTGCAAGCATTGAGACGGCTGATGCCCCGTCCCGGCCTGCCGAGGAAAAAACGGAGCATCCCGGACAGCCTCAGACTGTGAGAAAAGCGGAGCGGCCGAAAGAGCGCAATGTTCCGTTTAACGTCATGATGCTTAAAAGCGATAAACACAAGCAGACGAAGACGCCAGAGGGCGGAGCGAGCTATGTCTTTCCGAATCTGTCGCTTCTGGACGTACCGCCGGCGCAAAGACATGACGACCAATCGTGGATTGAAGAACAGCGCGAGCTTTTAAACGTTACGCTGAAAAACTTTAATGTGCGCGCCCAAGTCGTTCATGTCACACAAGGCCCGTCCGTCACACGTTTTGAAGTGCATCCTGAGCCCGGAGTGAAAGTAAACAAAATTACAAACTTAGCAGATGATATAAAGCTGAGTTTATCTGCCAAGGATATTCGGATTGAGGCGCCGATCCCCGGTAAAAACACGATCGGCATTGAAGTTCCGAACCGCGTAAGCAAAGTCGTCGATTTAAGGCAGATGATCAGAAGCGCCGCTTTCAGGACGAATCCGTCTCCGCTTACAGCCGCGCTCGGTGTCGATATTTCCGGAAACCCGGTCGTCATTGATTTGAAAAAGATGCCGCACGGGTTGATAGCGGGTGCGACAGGATCGGGAAAAAGCGTCTGCATCAATACCATTTTGGTCAGTCTGCTTTATAAGGCGGATCCGAGTGATGTCAAAATGCTTCTGATTGATCCGAAAATGGTCGAGCTTGCGCCTTATAACCAAATTCCGCATTTGGTCAGCCCCGTCATCACGGACGCCAAAGCCGCGACCGCCGCGTTAAAATGGGTTGTGGAAGAGATGGAACGGCGGTATGAACTGTTTGCCCATTCGGGTGTGAGAGATATCGGACGCTTTAATGAATTAACGGCCGATCATAAGACAGGCGAAAAGCTCCCTTACCTCGTAGTGGTCATTGATGAGCTTGCCGATTTAATGATGGTCGCGCCGAACGATGTGGAAGAAAGCATTGCCAGAATCGCACAGAAAGCGAGAGCCTGCGGCATTCATCTGCTTGTCGCGACACAGCGTCCGTCTGTCGATGTCATTACCGGAATGATCAAGGCGAACATACCGACGAGGATTGCATTCTCCGTCTCAAGCCAGGTAGATTCCAGGACGATCATCGACATGGCGGGAGCGGAAAAGCTGCTCGGAAAAGGCGACATGCTGTACTGGGAAAACGGTACCGGAAAACCGGTGCGCCTGCAGGGCAACTTTGTGTCCGACAGAGAAATTGACCGCGTCGTCTCTCATGTCAGAAAACAGCTGCCGCCTTCTTATTTGTTTGAACAGGAAGAACTGATCAGGCAGGGAACCGCCCTTAAGGAAGAAGACGAACTGTTTCCTGAGGCGTGCCAATTCGTCGTGGAGCAAAACAGCGCCAGCACCTCAAGCCTTCAAAGAAGGTTCAGAATCGGTTATAACCGCGCCGCGAGGCTGATTGACATGATGGAAGCCGAAGGCATGATCTCAGAAGCGAAGGGCAGCAAACCCCGTGAAGTGCTGATTACGGCCGCTGACATTTCTCAAGAATAAGAATATCGTTCATTTTTCTCACAAACATGGTATGATAGTGGATGGACCATCAAAACTGCATCACTGTCACGCGCTGAAATATCATGCGGCAGGTTTAATCAAAAAGAAAGTTACAGATACTGACGATAACGTAAAAATAAATGGAAGCGCCGCTGTGCGGGCTTTTCGCCCGCTGCGGTCGCAAAATGAAATGAGCGTCATATACTGGGGAACAGATAGACGTTTGTTGGAGGTACGATTATGACTGTTTATCATTTTGTTGGAATAAAAGGGACAGGTATGAGCCCGCTTGCTCAAATCCTGCATGATACAGGGTATCAGGTGCAGGGATCGGATATCGAGAAGCAGATTTTCACTCAGGCTGCCCTTGAAAAAAGAAATATCCCGATCTATCCGTTCAGCGCCGATAACATCAAACCCGGCTTAACGGTCATCGCCGGAAACGCATTTCCTGATTCTCATCCGGAAATCGCAAAGGCGCTCGATGAAGGGATTCCTGTCATCAGATATCATAAATTTTTAGCTGAATATATGAAAAAATACACAAGTGTCGCGGTAACGGGCGCACACGGCAAGACGTCCACAACGGGCCTCTTGGCACACGTGATGCAGCAGGCGAAGCCGACTTCGTTTCTTATCGGGGACGGGACGGGCAGAGGAAATGAAAGCAGCGAATACTTTGTATTTGAAGCTTGCGAGTACCGCCGTCATTTCTTAAGCTATCAGCCTGATTATGCGATTATGACGAATATTGATTTTGACCACCCTGATTATTTCGCCAACATTGACGATGTGTTTGATGCTTTCCAAAACATGGCGCTTCAAGTCAACAAAGGCATCATTGCCTGCGGTGATGACGAGTACCTGCCGAAAATTCACGCCAATGTGCCAGTCGTTTATTACGGCACGGGAGAAGAAAACGATTTTCAAGCGAGAAACATCGTAAAAAATACGGAAGGCACGACATTTGACGTCTTTGTCCGCAATACGTTTTACGATACGTTCTACATCCCGGCATACGGCCATCACAATGTCCTCAATTCCTTAGCGGTCATTGCGCTCTGCCACTATGAAGAGATAGACGTGAACATGATTAAGCTCGGACTTGAATCATTCGGCGGCGTCAAACGCAGATTCAATGAAAAAGTGATCGGCAGCCAGGTACTGATCGACGACTACGCCCACCATCCGACTGAAATCAAAGTCACGATTGAGGCGGCGCGCCAAAAATATCCCGAACGTGAAATCATCGCGGTATTTCAGCCGCATACGTTTACACGGACGCAATCATTCCTGGATGAATTCGCAGAAAGCTTAAGCGCGGCCGACCGCGTGTATCTGTGCGACATTTTCGGCTCTGCCCGCGAGAACGTCGGCAAGCTCACGATCACGGATCTTCAGGAAAAAATCGATAACGCAGAACTCATTGAAGAAAATGACACATCCGTGTTAAAAGCGCATGAAGGCGCAGTGCTGATCTTCATGGGCGCCGGAGACATTCAAAAATATATGAGAGCCTATGAAAACGTCATAGCGTAACAAAAAAGCAGTGGGGCTCTCACTGCTTTTTTGCGCGTGCTGCAAAAGGGATTTACCGATAAACGGAGAAATAGTATACATACAGACCTTTCATATATGTTTATCATTTTGAGAATTGGGTATATACCACTATATCCTGCATTATAAGGAGGTATTAGATGATCATCATTCTTTACTTAAGCGTCGCACTCATTGCCGTTGCATTTCTCATCCTCGTCATCTATCTGTCCAAAACATTAAAGTCCGTGCAGATGACTTTAACAAACGTAGCCTCGACTTTAGACGGCCTTGAAGGGCAGATGAAAGGCATTACCGCAGAGACAACCGAGCTGTTACATAAGACAAACCGTCTCGCGGAAGACATTCAGGAAAAATCAGAGAAATTAAATACGGTTGTCCATGCTGTTCAGGAAGTGGGAACTTCCGTCCAGCAGTTTAATACATCCATAAAGCAGGCAGCAGGTTCCGTTACGGCCTCTGTAAGAGAGAATCAGGATAAGATCAGTCAGGTTGTCACCTGGAGCCAGGCCGCTATGGAAATATGGGACAAGTGGAAGCAAAAGAAAAAAACATCGCTTTAATCATAAGAAAAATCCACTAAGGAGGAATCATAATGAGCAAAGATGGAATCAATAGTAAGGATTTTTTAATCGGAACGCTGATCGGGGGAATTATCGGCGCGACAACGGCGTTGTTTCTGGCGCCTAAATCAGGTAAGGAGCTGCGCGACGATCTCGGCAGTCAGGCTTCTGCGTTAAAGGATAAGACGGACAGAATGACGGCCGATGCGAAAGAAAAAGGCTCTCAATATGTCAGCATCGCCAAGGACAAAACATCTAATATCACCCAGCTGGTAGCTGATCAGTCAGGCCAGATTATGAATAAAGTGAAGGATTTAAAAGACCGTTCTAAGAGCACACTAACCGAGAAAGCCGAAGAGACGAGAAGCGAAATGCAGGACACGGCCCAAAGCATCAAGGCCGAAGCGGAAGACGCCGGGGAAAAAGCCGGTCAGGCAAATCGCTGACCTTCAATAAGGAGAGATAACCGACATGACAAAACAGCTGATATCGTCTGAAGAAGAGTTCAAAAATGCCGCTGAGAAAGAAAACACGCTCGTGTTTTTGAAACACAGCACAACCTGCCCGATCAGCCAAGCCGCGTTTCAGGAGTTTGACGCCTTTGCATCGGAGCATTCAGAAGTACCTTCTTATTACCTGCATGTGCAGGACAGCCGGCCGCTTTCAAACTATATCGCCGAGACATACGGCGTGAAACATGAAAGCCCGCAAGTATTCGTCATTACAAACGGCGAAGTGAAATGGCACGCGTCTCATTCACAAATCACAAAAAACGCAATAGAGCAGCACCTTTCATAATTGCTGGCCGCCGGTTGATACCGGCGGTTTTTTTTTGAAAAAAACTATTGATCATTTCAGCCGGATCATGTAGGATATCAATATATACTGCTTCAACGCATAAAAGCTTAAAAGCGTTTTTGTGATAAAGTCGAATGTGAAAAAATTTATTATTTCATATTCCTATTTTCGCATAACTGTAGTAAGATGCATGTTAACCATTAAAATAAAACATAGCATAGAAGGGATGAAAAAGATGAGCAACAAGGAATTAGAGAGCCTAAGACAGCAGGCAGACGCACTAAACTTAGAAATCCTTAAATTAATCAATGAACGCGGAGCCGTTGTAAAAGAAATCGGTAAAGCAAAGGAAGCACAGGGTGTCAACCGATTTGACCCTGTCAGAGAGCGTACAATGCTTAACCGCATTATTGAAAGCAATGACGGCCCATTTGAAAACTCAACGATCCAGCATATTTTCAAAGAAATTTTCAAAGCCGGACTTGAACTTCAAGAAGAGGATCACAGCAAAGCGTTGCTCGTCTCCCGGAAGAAAAAAGCAGAAGATACGATCGTTGACATTAAAGGCGAAAAAATCGGTGACGGCGATCAGAGATTCATCGTCGGACCTTGTGCCGTAGAAAGCTATGAGCAGGTTGCCGAAGTCGCGGCCGCCGCGAAAAAACAAGGCATTAAAATCCTGCGCGGGGGCGCGTTTAAACCCCGCACAAGTCCGTATGATTTCCAAGGTCTCGGCGTAGAAGGCCTGCAAATTCTCAAACGCGTCGCTGATGAATATGACCTCGCGGTGATCAGTGAAATCGTAACGCCCGCCCACATTGAGCAAGCGATTGATTATATTGACGTCATTCAGATCGGCGCGCGGAACATGCAAAACTTTGAATTGCTGAAAGCCGCCGGTTCCGTTAAAAAGCCGGTATTGTTAAAACGCGGTCTTGCCGCAACAATTTCAGAGTTCATCAATGCAGCTGAATACATCATGTCACAAGGAAACGACCAAATCATTCTTTGTGAGCGCGGAATCAGAACGTACGAAACGGCAACGAGAAACACACTCGACATCTCTGCCGTGCCGATTTTGAAACAGGAAACTCACTTGCCGGTGTTTGTTGACGTCACACACTCAACAGGCCGCCGCGATCTCCTGCTTCCGACAGCAAAAGCGGCGCTTGCGATCGGCGCTGACGGCGTGATGGCCGAAGTTCACCCTGATCCTTCCGTTGCCCTGTCAGACTCTGCGCAGCAGATGGATATCCCTGAATTCGAGAAATGGCTGAACGAATTAAAGCCGATGCTGAAAGTAAAAGCATAATACAATGTTCCGCTCTTTAAAGGCCGCCTCGCGCGGCTTTTTTTCGTATCTTCATTTTATTTAATTATAAAATGAAAGTGAACGTTTTCATCACTGGGAAAAACGTGTATAATTTCATGAGAGATATTTAAATTTGATGAATAATGAAAAATAATGTACACTACTGACTTACGCTTACAATCATAAACGACAGAATGCGAAATTGTACGACATTTCTTTACATAAAGTGTTTATGCTATAGATAAGGATAAGTGTATCCAGTAAAAGGAGTGGTTTCAGTGAGCAACATTACGATATACGATGTGGCCAGAGAAGCAAATGTCAGTATGGCGACTGTTTCCCGCGTCGTGAACGGCAACCCGAATGTAAAACCGACGACCAGAAAAAAAGTATTGGAAGCCATTGACCGGCTCGGCTACCGTCCGAACGCGGTGGCAAGAGGGCTTGCAAGCAAAAAAACGACAACGGTCGGCGTCATCATCCCTGATATCTCAAGCATTTTCTACTCGGAACTTGCGCGTGGAATTGAAGATATCGCGACGATGTACAAATATAATATTATTTTAAGCAACTCGGATCAAAATCTTGAGAAAGAACTGCATCTGTTAAATACGATGCTCGGCAAACAAGTGGACGGTATCGTATTTATGGGCGGCAACATTACGGACGAGCATGTCGAAGAATTTAAGCGCTCTCCTGTGCCGATCGTCTTGGCTGCATCAGTGGAAGAACAGGGCGAGACGCCTTCTGTCGCCATTGATTATGAACAGGCGATTTATGATGCCGTTAAGCTTTTCATTGATAAAGGGCATCGTGATATTGCATTCGTCTCCGGACCGATGCAAGAGCCGATCAACCGTTCGAAAAAACTGCAAGGGTACAAACGGGCGCTTGAAGAAGCGGCGATTCCGTTTAACGAGCAATTCGTAGCGGAAGGCGATTACACTTATGATTCCGGTATGGAGGCGCTTCAAAGCTTGATGGGCCTTGACCGGAAACCGACGGCGATTCTTTCTGCGACGGATGAAATGGCCCTCGGCATTATCCATGCGGCCCAAGATCAAGGTCTTTCGATACCTGATGATCTTGATATTATCGGTTTTGACAATACGAGATTGAGCCTGATGGTCCGCCCTCAGCTTTCAACAGTCGTGCAGCCTACGTACGATATCGGCGCCGTGGCGATGAGACTTTTGACAAAACTGATGAACAAAGAGCCGGTTGAAGAGCATATCGTCGAATTGCCTCACCGCATCGAATTAAGACAATCAACCAAGTCATAAAAAAACGGAAAAGCAAGCTTCACTCTGAGGGGTGGAATCTTGCTTTTTTACTTGAGTAAGGAGAAGATATGAAACGTTTTGATTATCTGACGCCCGTTGGCTTTATGTTAGGCTGTATTATTGTCGCAATCGGTATTCTGTCAGGGACGGGACTGGCGGGAATCAGTTCATTTTTGGATCTGACTTCTTTTTTAATCGTCACAGGCGGCCTTGCCGCGGCGGTCTTTATCAGCTTTCCGCCGAGGGATTTAAAGAAAACCCCTTCTGTTCTGAAACAGGTATTCTCCCGTCAGGATGACAATGTGAAAGAGCTTGTCAGAGTATTTGTCAGCCTTTCGGAGCAGGCGCGCAGGCAGGGGCTGCTGTCTCTGGATGACCAGGCGCGGGAGATCAAGGATCCGTTTTTAAAAAAAGGGCTTTTGCTTGCGATTGACGGCTGGGACGAGGAAACGATCCGGCTGGTGATGGATTCTGAGATCGCCGCAATGGAAGAAAGACACAGAAAAGGAAGACGCGTTTTTGAAAAAGCCGGTGATTTCGCACCCGCCTGGGGAATGATCGGGACGCTCGTCGGACTCGTTCTTATGCTCAAAAATTTAAATGACCCGCATACCCTCGGACCGAACATGGCCGTTGCGCTATTGACGACGCTGTACGGAGCGCTGCTTGCCAATTTGGTGTTTATTCCAATCGCGGCAAAACTTGAAGAAAAAACGGAAAGTGAAATTTTCATCAAACAGGTCATGATCGAAGGGGTTGTCGGCATCCAATCGGGCAAAAATCCCCGCAACCTCGAAAGTCAGCTCGTCGTCTTCAGCTCAAGAGAAGACTGGCGTAAAGGACAGCCTGCGAACAAGAAAAAGGGCGCTGTCCATGAAGCTTAGAAAAGAGCGTTTTGAAAGAAGAAACAAACCGGAACATTCCGGCGGTTCACCAAGATGGATGGTGACGTTCGCTGACTTGATCACGCTCATTCTCGTGTTCTTTATCTTGCTTTTTTCGATGTCGCAAATAGACGCGGAAAAATTTCAATCTGCCGTTTCATCGATTCATACAAACGGCGGCGGGGGTGAACCGGCGTCATCAGACAAAGCAAACGAAAATAAAGAACAGGATTTGCTGTTACAAAACGTGAAGACATACATAAAAGCGCATCATTTGAGTTCCAAATTGACGGCGAAGCGCGATGAGCGCGGAGTGGTTCTTGTGCTGCAGGAGGCCGTTCTGTTTCAGACGGGAAAAGCGGATGTGCTGAAAAACGCCGAGCCGGTTCTGCATCAGATCGCGGTGCTTTTAAAAACAATTCCGAATGACATACAGGTAGAAGGCCATACGGACAGCCGCCGGATTTCCACCTATCAATTCCCGTCGAACTGGGAGCTGTCGTCTGCAAGAGCGGCGAGTGTGATCCGGTATTTTACCGCGAATGAAGGCTTTTCCGCCAAACGGTTTATCTCTGCCGGGTATGCGGATACGAAACCTGTGAAGGACAACAAAAGTCCCGGACATATGAAAGAAAACCGCCGTGTAGAAATTGTGATCAAAAAAACGACCTCCTCATAAGGTCGTTTTTTATTTTGTTTTATACCGCTGCTCAGACCGGATGGCAAAAAGTGCTTTTTCCACGGTTTGGGCATTTTTTTCTGAAATTTCTTCTTTGCGTGGAATCGGAGGATATAATTGTTCAGGATCACTCCAAAAAGCGGGCAACGTGCAGGGGGAATGCTTCTGCCATTTATCAATCCATTTCTGCGGTATGCGCTCCCCGGGATCAATCCCTTTCATCTCAAGCCAAATGCGGCTCCATGCTCTCGGGACGACTCTCCAAATATCGTATCCGCCGCCGCCGACCGCGATCCATCTGCCGCTGCAATATTGATGGGCTAATGAATGAGCGAGCCGCGGGATCTCCTGATAAATGTAGATTGTATTGGACAGGTGTGTCAATGGGTCGTAATAATGGGCGTCCGCACCGTTTTGGGTAAGAATCACATCCGGCTTAAAAAAAGCCGCAATTTCAGAGGCGGCCGTTTTGTAAGCGTGGAGAAAGGAATCGTCCTCTGTGAAAGCGTCCAGCGGAATGTTAAAAGAATAGCCGTAGCCTTGCCCGCTTCCTTTTTCCAGTACCTGCCCCGTCCCGGGAAATAAATAACGCCCGGTCTCGTGAAAAGAAACAGTGCAGACATCAGACCTGTCGTAAAACGTAAATTGAACGCCGTCGCCGTGGTGGGCGTCTGTATCAATGTATAACACTTTTGCCCCGTAGTTCTTCTGGATGTATTGGATGGCCACGGCGCTGTCATTATAGATACAAAAGCCTGACGCCCTGCCGCGGAAGCCGTGGTGAAGGCCGCCTCCTAAATTGCAGGCGTGCCTAGCTTGTCCCGTCATGACGTAATCAGCCGCCGTTAAGGTGCCGCCCACCAGAAGCGACGCAGCTTCATGCATGCCGGCAAAAACGGGGGTGTCTTCCGTTCCGAGACCGTAGCTTTCTCCTTCTGCGGCAGGGAGCCGGCCCGCACCCGCAAGTTCCACCGCCTGTATATAATCCTCTGTATGAACGAGAGCCAGCTCTTCTTTAGAGGCCGTGCGCGGAATGACGATGTCTCCTTCGTCAAACGCGTCCGCCGCCTGAAGCAGATCGTATGTTAAAAGCACGCGCTGCTGATTGAACGGATGATCCTGATGAAATTGATACGTCTGATAAGAAGGCGAGTAAACAAAAACGCTGTCTCTCATGGCTGATCCCTCAAATGTTTCGGCCATAAGACATTGTATCCGGCTTCATGAACGGCACGGATAAAAGGGAGCGGATTCATCGTCTTCACCCGGAAGACGAGAATGTTCGACCCGGCGGAATCATGGGGATAGACGAGCACACTCAGGATTTGCAGCTGAAGATCACGGCACATGCAGCTGAGATCAGCAAGGCTTTTTGTCATATCCGTCACCAGGATTTCCACCTGGGATCCCGGCTGGGCCGCGCCTGTCAGGCTGACGAAAGTCCGGAGCACGTCGGTTTTCGTTAAAATGCCCGTCAGCTTATGATTTACCGTAATCGGCAGACAGCCGATGCCGTGCTCATAAAAGGAAGCGGATATTTCTTCCACAAAGTCAAGAGGATGGGCGCAGATAACATTCCGCTTCATAATGGTCTCCACTTTGTTTGTCAGAAACGCGCCGCGTTCCTTTTGTTCGAAACTGCCGGGGCCGGCCTGTTTAATGTCTCTGTCTGTGACAATACCGATGACGTGCAGCTCGTCGTCGATGACAGGGAGATGGCGGATATGATATACCTTCATTTTACGGACGGCTGTTTCAATGGAGTCGTGTTTTGAGACGGTGATGACGTCCCGTTTCATGATTTGTTCTGCAATCATCTTTTTATCCCCTTTGTATGTCAGTCAATACATAAATCGCTGATAAAAACGAAGCCTGTCGAACTGTTCAATTGACTCCTGACTGACGTGCCTGCCGATGCGGGCCATCAGACAATTGGCCGGATGAGAGCTGATTTCCGGTTCATCCGTTGCAAACCAGACAAGACCCCCGGCATTCATCATCTTTTCCATGATCTTTCTGTATTCCCACACATCTTTTTTCATTCCTTTTAAATCCCAATGCCAGTAATATTCCGTCGTCATGATGATGTACCGTTCCATCTGTTCATCCATCATGCTGACTGTCAGCAACGTTTTCCCGACAGAACAGCCCCTGTAGCCGGGAGCGACCTCGATCGCACCGAGTTCAAGGAGGTCTTCCATATTTCCGTCAGACCACCGTTCAAGCGGATCAGGATATAAATACGTCACATAGCCGATAATCGTCTGTCCGTCCCTGGCGATAATGATCCGACCTTCAGGAAGCCCGGCGATCTCGATTAACGCTTTGTGCTGTTCATGAGGAAGGCGAAAGGCTGTCAGGCCTTCATGAAACTCATACTGTGCTAGGTCCTCTGGAGGAACGGGCCCTTCTACCAATAGAGGGCCGGCTGCTGTCTGAATTGATGAAGAATGGTACGTTTTATGATGTTTCACTGATTCACCGCCTGTCGGTTCTTAATAAAAACACATCTCTCTTAAGCATAACAAAATATAAAGCGTTTTCAATAGTGTTGTAATTTATATTTTAAAAATTGAGAAAACTGTGAACATCTACTATAATTAGTCTATAGATAAGCAAAGGGGGATGTTGCATGAATTTGAAAGCGTTGCCGGCGGAAAAGGGGAATTATCATCTGCGAAATTATGAGGAAACGTACCGCAGCTTCGATTGGAAAGAGGTCGAAGCGGAGTTTTCCTGGCATCAGACGGGGAAGCTGAATGCGGCGTACGAAGCGATTGACCGTCATGCCGAATCATTTCGAAAAAACAAAGTAGCGCTGTATTACAAGGACGCAAACCGGGATGAAAAATATACATTTAAAGAAATGATGGAGGAATCGAATCGGGCGGGAAATGTACTGAGACGGTATGGAAACGTGGAAAAAGGGGACCGCGTTTTTATTTTCATGCCGCGTTCGCCGGAGCTTTACTTTATTATGCTCGGCGCAATTAAAATCGGTGCAATCGCCGGCCCTTTATTTGAAGCGTTTATGGAAGGCGCCGTCAAAGACCGCCTGTTGAACAGCCAGGCAAAGGTTGTCGTGACGACACCTGAACTGGCCGAACGGATTCCGGCGGACAGCCTGCCCGACCTCGAGCATATTTTCATTGTCGGCGGCAGCAAAGAAGCGGGAGATAAAATCATCCATTATGATAAAGCGGCTGAGGGAGAAAGCACGAGACTTGATATTGAATGGATGGACAGAAGAGACGGCTACCTGCTTCACTACACATCAGGGTCTACCGGAACGCCCAAAGGTGTGCTCCATGTTCATGAAGCCATGATTCAGCAATACCAGACCGGCAAGTGGGTGCTTGATCTTAAAGAAGACGATATTTACTGGTGCACTGCGGACCCGGGCTGGGTGACCGGGACGGTGTACGGGATATTTGCGCCGTGGCTGAACGGAGCGGCGAACGTGATCGTCGGCGGCAGATTCAGTCCGGAAAACTGGTACGGCACGATTGAGAAGCT
The DNA here is from genome assembly GCF_036362845.1 of Bacillus sp. MT(2024). Lineage (NCBI taxonomy): Bacteria > Bacillati > Bacillota > Bacilli > Caryophanales > Bacillaceae > Bacillus > Bacillus sp. MT(2024). The sequence goes on along the minus strand of NZ_CP143632.1, from coordinate 2,836,937 downwards.
CGGTGTCAGCGTCTGGTACAGCGCTCCGACGGCTTTCAGAATGCTTATGGGCGCCGGAGATGAAATGGCATCCAAATTTGACCTTACTTCACTTCGTCACGTCCTGAGTGTCGGAGAACCTTTGAACCCCGAGGTCATCAAGTGGGGACATAAAGTATTCGGCAAGCGCATCCACGACACGTGGTGGATGACAGAAACGGGCGGACAGCTCATCTGCAATTATCCTTGCATGGAGATCAAGCCGGGTTCAATGGGGAAACCGATTCCGGGAGTGGAAGCGGCGATCGTTGACAATCAGGGAAATGAGCTTCCGCCGTACCGGATGGGAAATCTCGCCATTAAAAAGGGCTGGCCGTCGATGATGGATTCCATTTGGAACAACAAAGAGAAATATGATTCTTATTTCATGCCGGGCGGCTGGTATGTTTCCGGAGATTCTGCTTATATGGATGAAGACGGTTATTTCTGGTTCCAAGGCAGAGTCGATGATGTCATTATGACATCCGGCGAGCGCGTCGGCCCGTTTGAAGTCGAAAGCAAACTTGTTGAACATCCGGCGATTGCCGAAGCCGGCGTCATCGGAAAGCCGGACCCTGTCCGGGGAGAAATTATTAAAGCGTTTATCGCGCTCAGAGAAGGGCATGAGCCATCCGATCAGCTGAAGGAGGACATTCGCCTCTTTGTAAAACAGGGGCTTGCCGCGCATGCCGCACCGCGGGAAATTGAATTCAAAGATAAACTTCCGAAAACACGGAGCGGAAAAATCATGAGACGTGTGCTGAAGGCGTGGGAGCTGAACCTGCCGGCAGGCGACCTGTCCACAATGGAAGATTAAAGACGGCGTTGACATCGTATTTTATTTATGTTAAAAATGAGTAAGCTTCATACGAAAAGGTTTTGATTGAGACAAGTAGGATATCTGATTGTTCCAGAGAGCTGATGGCCGGTGAAAATCAGCACATAAGATATGCCGAATACACTCATGAACCGCTTTTGCGAACAAAGTCATTCCAAGGCTTTCAGTAGTGAAAGAACGGACACGGTCCGTTATCAAAAAGAGTGATAAAAGCTTTTTTATGCTTTTATTAGTAGGGTGGTACCGCGATTATATCGTCCCTTCGTTTTAAACGAAGGGGCGTTTTTTATTTTCATAAACAAAGGAGCAGACAAAATGACTAACTTATTAGAGGATTTATCATTCCGCGGCTTAATCCAGCAAATGACGGATGAAGAAGGACTGAATAAACAGCTGAACGAAGAAAAAATCCGTTTATACTCAGGGTTTGACCCGACGGCTGACAGCCTGCACATCGGACACCTTCTGCCGATATTGACACTGCGCCGTTTCCAGCTTGCAGGCCACCATCCGATTGCGCTTGTAGGCGGCGCGACGGGACTGATCGGCGATCCGAGCGGCAAAAAAGCGGAGCGTACGTTAAATACTCAGGATATCGTTGTCGAATGGTCGCAAAAAATTAAAAATCAGCTTTCCCGATTTTTAGATTTCGAGGCGGGAGAAAACCCCGCTGTCATAGCGAACAACTTTGATTGGATCGGAAAGCTGAGCATCATTGAATTTCTCCGCGACGTCGGAAAGAACTTCGGAATTAACTACATGCTTGCGAAAGATACTGTAAGCTCAAGAATTGAAACCGGAATTTCTTACACGGAATTCAGCTACATGATCCTGCAATCCTACGATTTTCTGAATCTGTACAGAGAAAAGAACTGCAAACTCCAAATCGGAGGCAGTGACCAGTGGGGCAACATCACGGCCGGTCTTGAACTAATCAGAAAATCAGAAGAAGAAGGGGCGAAAGCTTTCGGTCTTACCATTCCGCTCGTCACAAAAGCTGACGGCACGAAATTCGGCAAAACGGAAGGCGGCGCCATTTGGCTTGATAAAGAAAAAACATCGCCGTACGAATTCTACCAGTTCTGGATCAATACAGATGACCGCGACGTCGTCAAATACTTAAAATACTTTACTTTCTTGTCAAAAGAGGAAATTGAAGCTTATGCTGAAAAAACGGAGACGGCTCCTGAGAAAAGAGAAGCGCAGAAACGTCTCGCTGAAGAGGTGACGGTTCTTGTACACGGCCGCGAAGCGCTTGAGCAGGCCGTTCATATCTCCCAGGCGCTGTTCAGCGGCAATATTAAAGAGCTTTCTGCTCAAGACGTCAAGGTAGGATTTAAAGATGTACCTTCGTTTGAAAAAGACCGCTCTGAAGAACTGTCTTTAGTAGACGTGCTAGTGGAATCTAAATTATCGCCTTCAAAACGGCAGGCCCGCGAAGACATTCAAAACGGAGCTGTTTACATTAACGGCGAGCGCCAGACGGACATCGGGCATCTTCTGACTGCGGAAGACCGCATTGAAGATCAATTTACCGTACTGCGCCGCGGAAAGAAAAAATACTTCCTGATCACGTACTGAAAATAAAAAGCAGTCCGGCCGCTCCATGCGGCAGGCTGCTTTTTTATGTTTTGTGAATACTGCACGGGGAAATGAGTACAGTACATAGTATAAGCAAAACAGGGAAGGGGTGCTGCGCCGTGAATTTCATGTTTACCATCGCAAAAGAAAGATTGCAGCGGGATCATTGGGAACAGCAGCAAAGCATAAACGCCGAAGCCAAAGCCGAGGAATCAGAGACGGAAGAAGAAAATCCGATATCATAAAGGTAAAGCCTCCATTCTGCGGAATGGAGGCTTTTGATTGTCACCATATCAGTCTGACGGCGGCCATCAGCACGACTCCTGTGATGACCGTGATGGATAAGCTTTTTGTCAGCATCGCGCAAAGCAATGTCGGGATGAGAACGATCATTGCTTTCCAATCAAAGGTCAAAGCGCTGTTTGTTTTCACAATCATGCTTTCCGTTACCAGAGCCGTCAAAATGCAAAGCGGAATAAAGGAGAGCCATTTTAAAGCCAATTCAGGCATCTGAATGTTCCGGACAAATATAAACGGAACAATGCGCGGCACAAGTGTAACAATCATGCAGCCGAGTATAATCCAGATCATTTGTGTGCTGATGCTCATTTGTCCGTCACCACCCCGATCGTTGCCACAATCACGGTTGAGACGATGACCGCGATGTGTGACGGGACGAAATACGATAACAAGACCATAAAAATGATCATATAGAGAATTAAGGAGAGGCTGTGCTTCAGCTTTTCCGAAGCGGATGACTGCAATTGCAGCACAAGCAGCGCCGCAAACATAGCGGGCAAAGCAAAGTCCAGGCCGAGCGCGTAAGGATCAGATATCCATTGCCCGAGAAGCCCGCCCATCACGCAGGAAATAACCCAGCACATGTAAGCGGTTATATTGAGGCCGTTCATCCACTTATCGTATAACCTGCCGTTCTGAGCCGCTTTGTTCACCGCTACTCCGAAAGATTCGTCAGTAAGCAGAGCCCCGAAGCCGATATTTTTTGCCAGAGAGTATTTCGTGAAATACGGCGCGATGGTCAGGCTCAGCAGAAGGTGCCGCAGATTGACGATAAACGTCGTTAAAATAATGGCGGAAATCGGACTCCCGGAAACAAGGAGCGAGCAAATAATAAATTGGGCGGCGCCGGCATAGACACACAAGGATAACAAACAGATTTCAAGAATGCTTAGATGAGAGGCAACGCCGACGATGCCGAAAGCAAAACCGATGCTCATATAGCCCAGCAGCGTAGGCACACAATCCCGCACCCCCTGTAAAAACGTATCGTTCATTTCCCGGGAAACGGCGGTTTTTTGCACTTCTGTGTTAATCATTTTTTATACTCCTTTCATAGAGATTATAATGATAACGACTAATGAAAAAATCAAAGAAAATACGGTTCACATTTATATGAACCGATTTCCGGTGACGACATGAAATAACGAATGGTTTTGTTTCATCAGGCCTTCAACTTTTTCAGCCCCGACTTCTTTCACAAGCTCTGCGAACATCAGATCGTGCCTCATATATTCCATGGCCACGAGAACGAGAGCGGGATCTTCTGATTTAATGGCCCAGGCATTCGTCTGCGGAGAAAAATTGGCGATTAAGACTTCTTTATTATCTCGGGCAGCTATCGTTAATCTTCCGCCCATCCGTTTCTCCGCCACTTCAGGAGACATATTATGATTTGTCGTATTTCCGAGCTTCACTTCCGGAGGGCCGAACACAATCGAAAAGACGGGCAATTGTTCGGCGGCGCGTTTATTAGCGGCTTCTTGAATAAAGGGAATCTGCTGTTCCCAGACAGACAGCCACAACTCTTCCTCGGCTTTTTCAATCATATCCTTCATCTCATTGATGACATGATCATTCGTGCTGATGCGGCGGATGACATTCATCTCCTGCTCGCTTTCCAGCGCCAATAACTTTTCCTCAAGGTAGCCGAATGAGTTCTCGAAATCGTGCCGGAGCCGGTCGATTAATTCCTTTCCGGCCAGCGGGGCATATGTAACCGGATCAGACGGTACAATATGGACAGCGCCTTTATCAACTAATTTCCCCAATACCTCATAGATCATTGAGCGGGGGACGCCTGACCTTTTGCTGATTTCATATCCGGTAACAGGCGAGTGTTTCAACAAGCCGATATATGCTTTACATTCATATTGAGAAAATCCAAACTTCTGTAATTCTTTCAGAACATCGTCCATAAACATCCTCCGTAGTGGTTATTCATGAAACTACTATAATGTAAGCGGTTATATCTTGTCAATGGGACTTGAGTGCTGAAAGAAAGGTTCGCCTGTTTTGTCGCTTTCCAACTTAGTTTATGATGAGTTACATGTATGGCTTTTGTGAAAAACGTTGCCGTAGACCCACACGAATGCCGTTTGATACGATAAATACAAGAAGTCAAAAAGAGGAGGATCACGGTGGAAAACACCTCTAAAATCGCTTTTTTATCGGTTATAAGCAATTCCCTGGTCGTCATGCTCAAAATAGTGGTGGGGATAATAACCGGATCTGTCGCGATACTTTCTGAAGCCATTCATTCTTTTTTAGATTTGATCGCCGCCTTCATCGCCTTTATCTCCGTCAGGATTTCAAAAAAGCCGGCTGATACAGGGCATCCGTACGGTCATGGAAAAGTCGAGAATCTGTCGGGGACCATCGAGACGATTCTGATTTTTGCGGCAGGGATTTGGATGATATATGAATGCGTTCAAAAACTGGTGAACCCGGCGCCGGTTCATCTGCCCGTATTGGGAATTGTTGTGATGCTTGCGGGGGCTCTCATTAATTTGATCGTTTCGAAGTTCGTAAAAAGAGAAGCCGAAAAGGTTAATTCCGTGGCAATGAAATCAAATGCCCTGCATTTACTGACTGACGTGTACACATCATTAGGCGTAGCGGCAAGCCTTTTGGTCGTTACCTTAACGGAGTGGTACATACTTGATCCCATTATAGGTATGGTGCTGGCGGTGTATATCATATATGAAGCGTTTAAATTAATGAAAGAAGCATTCCCGCCGCTGATTGATACCCGTTTGTCGGAAGAGGAAGAAAAAACAATTTTAAAGATTATCGAAACATTTCAACAGGAATTTATTGAAATTCACGATTTTCGTACAAGACGCTCCGGCCCGCAAGAGTATATTGATTTTCACCTGGTCGTAGCCTCTCACGTGACGATTAAAGACGTGCACGACCTGTGTGACCGCATTGAAAGAGATATTACGAATGAATTCAAACAAGCACAGGTAATGATTCACCCCGAGCCGGAGAGCGAGAGGAAGAAATAAATCGATCTTATGTTTGCGTTTGTTCCCGGCAAAATGCCTGCAAAAGGCCCGTTCCCACGGGTCTTTTTGTTGTATAAATGTCCATTTCTCGCTCATATGAGAGAGAAGCTTATACACGTGAGGGGTACATTTCATACGTTATGTTGTAAAGAAAAAGGGAGGTGAACAGAATTGAACGCTATTTCTGTTAAAGAAATTGAACATGGAGTTGCCGTTGCGGAAAGAGAAGGTTTAGGGGAGTATTTATACCAAGAACCGGTTTCCAAAAAATGTTCGGGCCGTTCCCGCAGCAGAAAACGGACACACCGTTCCCGCAGCAGAAGACGGAGTCATCACCGGACACACCGCTCCCGCAGCAGAAGACGGAGCCATCACCGGACACACCGCTCCCGCAGCAGAAGACGGAGCCATCACCGGACACACCGCTCCCGCAGCAGAAGACGGAGCCATCACCGGACACATCGCTCCCGCAGCAGAAGACGGTCCCATCAAAAACGTACCCGCAAGCGCTGTTTTAAATGCTGACTGCAGACTCTATTACAAGTAACGGAGATCTGCTATAATGGCAAGAGAACTGCATAAAAGATCCGGTATCATCATCTGCGGACACTGAACTGACAACATGGCGCTGTTTGTTCGTGTCCGTTTTTCGTGTCAAAAAAAGATGCCGGAGGATAAAAAGGAAGGGATGACGCCGAATGAAACTGAATGAGGACTTTTATAACTCTGAAGGAAAGACAGTCTCTTCGCAAAACATAAGCAGCAAGCTTTTGCATATCACGGACAGCGGGCATATCAGCGTTGACTTCATCAGCATAAGCAGGCTGCGGAAGGCTTCAAAAATCGCGATCTTAGGTGACAGCGTCGCCCGGGGGCTGCGTGCGGAATACGGCTTTGGTGACATTCTGAAAGACCGGACAAACGCTGATATAACCAATCTGTCTGTCAGCGGCGTTAACATGAGCAACAACGGAAGCGATAACATTTATCAGCAGGCGCTTAAAACAAAGGGACATGATGTCATCATTGTCCAGGGAACAGATGATGATTGGTGCAACCACATTCCCATCGGCACAGATGAAAAGGATATCACCACATTTTACGGAGGCTTCTGCCAAGTGATCCAGCAGCTGCGGAGCGGAAATAAAGGCGCGAGCATCATTGTAGTGACCCCAACGAGACAAGCTAAAATATCAAAAGGAAAAATCGTCCGCCGTGATACTGATAAAAATAAACTGGGCCTGAAGCTGGCTGACTATGTGAAAGCCCAAAAAGAAGCCTGCACACTCCTCTCTGTACCGTATGCCGACCTGTTTGATACAGATCTCATCGACCCGTATAATCCCGCTTTCCGAAGCATGTGCATGTCAGAAGGTCTTCATCCGAACGAGAAAGGGCATCAAATCATATTTCAGGAAATCTGCCGGAATTATTATTACTATTATGGGTAACACAGCGCTAACAGATTATTTTCGGCCTTGCTTTTCTAAAAGCTCAATTATTCTTTGAGATGCGTGTTTTTGCGCTCTCAAAAGCGAGACGATATTACCGGTAAAACCGATTAAAATGATCAGCAGCAAAATGATCATCCACATCAGTGAACCTCCCGTCGAGTGTTGAAAAACCCACTCTTTATTTTACTTATTATGGATGGGGAAGAGAATAGGTCTAACTATTGGTGTTTCTTTATCAATCCATAAAAAAATGCACAGACTGAACGGGTCTGTGCATTTTTATTCGCTTATTTCAGCAGGTTCAATGATTCACGATTAAAGGCTTCCAAATCGTCAGGCGTTCTGCTCGTTACGATGTTATGGCTCACGACGACTTCTTCATCTTTATAATGTGCGCCGGCATTGATTAAGTCTTTGCGGATGCTGCGGAATCCCGTGATATCTTTTCCTTTAAGAAGGTCGGTATCAATCAGCAGCTGCGGGCCGTGGCAGATCGCGAAAACGGGTTTCTGATTTTCCACGAATGCTTTAGTGAATTCACCCGGGCGGTCATCTCCGCGCAGAAGATCCGGTGAAAAGCCTCCGGGAATCAATAACGCATCGAATTCCTTTGGGTCTGCGTCTGAGATCGCTTGATCGATCTTTACTTTCTCACCGTGCTTGCCCGTCACTTCTTTCCCTGCTTCCAAATCTATTGTCACCACACTGTGGCCCGCTTCTTTAAATGCTTCCGCCGGGCTTGTATATTCAATATCCTCAAATTGATCTGTCATCAGAACTGCGATTTTTTTGCTCATACATCATGCCTCCTGTGAATTTGTATATGACAAGAATATCAGGCGGATTGCCGCCTCACAACGTATTTGCTTGAAGATACGGCATGAAAAAAAGACCCCTCTGAAAAAGAGGAGCCAAAAGGTACGGAGGTCTGCTGAAACTTACGTGTTTAACTTGAGATAAGGCAAGAAATCGAACCAATTACTTTTTGCGTCTTTTTTTATCCTTTTTACACCCGCATTTCCCCGGATCGCCCGGATCAATGACTTCGTGAATTGTTTCTTCCTGATAAACGTGGCGGGGAACATAACGGATATGTTCTCTGTTAATGTGTTTGATGGGATGGACGTAAACCACTTCTTTGTCAGTATACTTGTCAGTCACAATATACTTAGGGTCACAGTAATACACTTTCGATTTTTTACCCATTCATCTCACCTCCCGTACTTTATTAAATGCTGAAAAGGAGGGTTTTGCATCGGACAAGTACACCATGGCAAGTCCACAATTTTTCAGCTGCAATTTCGTTTTTCTGGTTTTTCCTGAAGCCGTCTCAAATTGGAATGGCTAACCCTTTTTGAACGGGGAAATCTATAAAAAAGAATTCAAAAACGATTCTTTTCTCAGGTCAATCGAGATGCATACATCTTTAGGGGGATTTCAGAATGCTCGATGAAAAAACGATTGAAATCATTAAAAGCACAGTGCCGGTCTTAGAAGAGCATGGTGAAGAAATCACAGGCCGATTTTATGACCTGCTTTTTCAGCATCACCCTGAGCTGCTGAATATCTTTAATCAGACGAATCAAAAGAAAAAAACACAGCGTACGGCCTTGTCGAATGCTGTGATTGCGGCCGCAGCCAATATTGACCGGCTGGAAAACATAGTCCCCGTCGTCAAACAAATCAGCCATAAGCACCGGAGTATCGGTGTTAAGCCCGAGCATTATCCAATAGTTGGAAAGTACTTGTTAATCGCGATAAAGGATGTGCTAAAAGACGGGGCTGCTCCTGAGGTCATTCAGGCATGGGAAAAAGCATACGGCGTCATTGCAGACGCTTTTATCGGAATTGAGAAGGACATGTATGAACAAGCGGAAACGCAAAAAGGCGGCTGGAAAGACGATAAGGCGTTTAAAATTGATAAAAAGGTAAAAGAAAGCAAAGAGATAACGTCGTTTTATTTAAAACCGGAAGACGGACAAGTTCTCCCCGAATTCAAAGCGGGACAGTATATCAGTGTAAAAGTATACATTCCGGACACGGGTTATACGCATATCCGCCAGTACAGTTTGTCGGATGTATCCGGTAAGGATTATTACCGGATTTCCGTGAAAAAAGACGGAATTGTTTCTTCATATCTGCATGACCAATTACACGAAAAGGATTCAATTGAGATCAGCGCTCCGGCCGGGGATTTCGTATTAGACCCTGATTCCAAAAAGAATCTGGTTCTGATCAGTGCCGGTGTCGGAATTACCCCGATGATCAGCATGTTAAAGACGGTTGCCAAAACCCAGCCGCAGCGAAACGTTCTCTTTATCCATGCGGCAAGGAGCGGAGAGTATCATGCGCTGCGGCATGAAGCTGAAGAAGCCGCGGAACACTCATCCGCTGACACCGTCTTTATTTACAGCGAGCCGTCCGAACAAGAACGTTCAGAAAATATTCGTTTTCGGGAAGGCCGGATTGACAAACAGCTGTTAGAAGAAGTGATGACAGATAAAGATGCTGATTTTTACCTGTGCGGATCCCCGTCGTTCATTAAAGAAATGAAAAAACTGATTTCTGAATTCAATACAACGCCGGAATCGATTCGCTATGAATTATTTGAACCGCAGCTGAGTATGGTGTGACTGGAGAAGGAAGGGCGATGATTTTAATGTATGAAGCACCCGGATCGGGTGCTTTTTTTATTCTAGATAACAGAACGAACAGGGAATTAGAGCGGGGTGTCTCGTCGGTGGCTGCCGCTGAGTACGTTGGTTTGGATGATATAGGTACGCACACGCTGAGGAAAATATTCGGGTACCATTTTTACAAGCAAACAAAAGATGTTGCCATGCTGCAGGACGGACAACTCTTCGATTCATTGGAATCAATCAGGATGCCATGAACAACGCTATGAAGAAATTCAAGATATAAGCAGGCTCATCTCATAAACAAGATGAGCCTTTTTTTTGCATATTTTTATTGATTCCCTTCAAAAAGCATATGTGGAATTCATTTTAGTCATATTGCTTGAAAACAAGGGTGGCGAGGGCTGACGGCGCTTCGGGCAGTTGCACAGTATATAACATATGGGTAATTCGGAACTGACGTCTCATGTTATAATTCAAATCATAATTTATTAGGGGGCTTCTTTAAATGGGAAACCTAGGCTTGCTAGATAATGCAATAGATTATTTACAGCACGGATTACATAATTTACAGGAATATGAGGAAAGGCTTTCAATTTCAGATATAAAGCAATCTATTATCAATCTAATAAATTCATTAGATTTATTTGTATTAGAAAAACTTCGACAAGTTGAAGGAGAAGAAGCAATTTTTGCATCAAATAATAATAAAAAGGAGGATTATGATACAGGCTATAGAGCCACAGTTCACGTGGGGAACGCATACAGAAGAATAAAAGCAGTATTACAAAACCCAATAACTGATGATGAGCAGAGTGCTTACGACATTTTAAAGCTACTTAGAGATTCAGCAGTTCATTATGAGTTTGCATTTGGACAAGAAAAAGAAGAAAATATGCTGTTTCTGTTACATTACATCGGACGCTTTATTGATTTAGAACTTAGTGTGGAGTTAGAAAATGTCTTAGCCAATTATCATGAGTTTTATTTTAGTTATATTGAAGGCACTGATTATTATGTAATAGTTCAAGAAAGGGCTGAAGAAGCTAGAAAGGAAATGATCAGAAACGACATTTATTGGTATGAGTACGATACAGTTAAGAATGGGGCTCCCCAAATAGTTTTAGATTGGGTATGCGACGAATGCTCAGAACAGTCGGTAGCTGCAGACAATAGGTTAGGAGTAGATCCTGGAGTCTGTGCGATTTGTTTTGCGGAACACGAAATCAAGGAGTGCTTTAAATGTGGACAACGTATAAGTATAAACCATGAAGGTAAATGGATGTTTGAAGGTTACTGGTGCGATTTTTGCGCCGATCATTATGAAAGACAGTAGCAACTCGAATTAATTTTGGCACAAACTTGGCAGGATAACGGCACACCATTTTGTTTTAGATATAGTATTATGGTAAAGGAAGCGGCACTGCTGATGAGCGGGGTCCCTTTTTTATATTTCTCTGTAAACTGCTCCCGGTAATTCCCGGGATAAAAGATTGGCTGGTAACGGTTGAGTACGGAATCGGTTTAGAAAGAATATATACGAATACGATCATTTTTTTATTCGAACACCGAAAAAATCTTTCGGCAATTTTCGTAAATAGTACCAAATAAATTAGTTTTTAACCGATAATAATATGTGAAGCCAAAAAAGCATTATCGAAACATAAAATAAGAAAAATCAATAAAACGCTTATGTTTAAAGTTTAACTGATTGTCTAAGAGAGATGGTAGGCATATATTAAAGAGTGGTGAAGTTTATGGTTGTTACAGGAGACTATCAGTGTAATGTATGTAAAAGTATTACTCGTATAAAGGTTCAGCTGGGTTGGCTAGATAAATATCCAGTTAGAATCAGATGTGGAAATTGCAAAATTTCTATATATGGAAATGTATATTTAGACCAGAAAAATGCAGGGTATTCTATTAAATTAAAAAATGTCAATCCTCTTGATCCAGGTCAATTGCCTGATTTTATAGTGGAAGTTTCAGGTGAGCTTTTAACAGATAAGATACGTATATATACTGAATCGAAGAGTGACGTTTTCAGTCCCTTTTTTAAAAATGGTGTTTTTGTTATGGGGGAGAATATAGAACATTTCAAGCGAAGCACTCTTTTATTCCTTTATAAAATTGATAATGAATGGCCTATAGTTAAACGGATTAATGAATTATGGTTCAATGAGAGCCATGGATATTTGAGAAAAGAACTTCATAATGTCTTAGATAAAACACCGTTTCCTGTAGATAACGAATTAGAATTGTTGAGAGCAGTCCATTTTTTAAATACTCGGTTTATTCAAATTTTTGCGGGAGGATATTTCAAGAAAATAACAGATCATATATTTAATGAACTTAAAAATATAAACTCGACACAATTGTTATTACTTGCAAATCATTTTGAAAATAATTTAGGATCTTACGAGAAAAAATTATTCAATACTCTTGATAAGTTTGTCCAAAAATTCCATATGTTTATTCCTATTTTTGGATTGGATTTTTATTCAGACATAAAACACAGAGAGGAATCAATAAAACAACTTGGATTGACAACGGTTGATTTTGAGGATATCAAGGATTTTTATACAGACACTTTTGAAGATATAAGCGATGTTTTAAATTTAATCGTTGCTTACAATAATTTGAAACATCGTGGTGATTTTAAAGAAATGAAAAGTAATGTAATTGATAGTATCCAAGAAATTAAGGATTATCAAAAAATGCAAAAAAAGGGGAGAAAGCTGGAATTTATAAATGGACAAGAAAGCTTTGATAAAATATTTGTCTCAAAAGTTGATAATCGATTACGAAATGCAATAGCACATAGAAGTTACATCTATAATGTTGATACGCAGAAGTTGAAATATTACCCTTCAGGTGATGTAAGTAGAGGTAGTACGGAAAGTTTATATTTAACAGAGTTTATTCAAGAATGTTTTAAATTAATGAGGACTTGTATAGGATTAGCCGAAATTGTTTATCAAACTCGTAAGTTTAGTTATATAAATAAAGGTATTGAGGCTAGGCCTTTTAATCATTACTTTCCTTCATCTGAGAAAAAAAGAACTAATCCTAAAAGGAAAACCAATCAAAATAAAAATAAAAAGAAAAACCTAAAGAAACTAGCGAAAAAAAACCGGAAAATAAATAAAAAAAAATAATGGTGATTATATCTTTTGGTTCGTTTTTAAGAAAAGTCTTCCAGGTTAGACAGTTGAAATTATATTAGGCGCCTTCCCAAACGGGAAGGCGTTTTTATTTTAGGGATGACGCTTTTTTATTTGAGTAGTGCAGGTTCGAGTGCAAATGAACATTGAAGGAAAGGATCGTTTCAGGGTAGAGGGAAAGCTCTGAAATAGTCATAATCACCTTTTTTTATATTCTAACTGTGTCTGCTAAATCTCGGGATGACTATCGGCGGTGAACGCTCTGAGTGCGGGGAGCAGTATAAGAAGAATATGATTGGAGGGATTGGAATGAAGAAAGCTTTGAAGCCTTGCAATAAACCCGGATGTCCTATCCTGACACGAGAGGACTACTGCGAACAGCACAGAGAACAGCACAGAGAACAAAGCCGGCCTATGACCAATACCGGGAATCAGCTGCCAAACGGGGGTATAACAGCAAGTGGAGGCAGTCGCGCGCTGGCTACCTGCCCAAGCATCCGTTATGTGCCGCCTGCTTAATGCAGGGCAGAAGAACCTCGGATACAGTTGTCGATCACATCGTTCCGCATAAAGGCGGCATGAACCTATTCTGGGATTCAAGTAAATGGCTGCCCTTATACGCCTCGTGTCATGGCCGGTAGACAACGACGGAGGATGGAGGATTTGGGAACAGAACATCAAATGAAAGAATGTACAAATTCCCCAAGACTAAAAATTAAATTCTTTTGCGTACACTTAACTTCATCTGTTTCGATGTTATTGTCTTCACTGTCATATACCGAGCATAAAAGAAAGATGGGTAAAAACAAATTTGTGAAGCTTGTGTGTTTAAAAAAGATAGGAGGATGTAACCCCCTATCTTCTCATTCTTCCTATTCTGATTAACTCCCCAATAATTGATCCAGCGATGAAAATAATCAATGGGACTGGAGTGAATTTATTACCCAAAATGCCCATGTAAACAAAATAACATGCACATAAAACAAGGAACAGTAGGATATATCTTTTTAATATCCTGTTAATATTAGACGTTGTTTTTTCTTGTTGCATATTTTTTCACCTCGTTTTTATGGTCGGCAAGTTGATGGGATTGGCCTGCTTCCAAAGAATTTGGGACTGTCTGCCGTTTTAAGGACTTTCTTTCTTTTAGAGTCTTCGTAGAATTTTGTTCTATTAGCATAAGGGTATGCGCTGCATTTAAAGGCATAACGATATTGGAATACTGTATAGTATGCAGTTGTTTGGGTACCTGCTAAAAACCCTACAATAGCGAATACTACGTTGTAAGGTGTTTTTGTTATTGTTGAAATAGCTGTGGCTGCCACACCGACAGAAACGCCTTTCAAATTGTATTTATAATTGTATTTCCCCATGTATTTTCCACCGGGCGGTATCTTCATAGTTGACATATTAGAAGAAGAAAATACCCCATCTTCCTCCATAGTAAGGTTAAAATCGACCTCACCGTTTTTATAAAGTGTGTTTGTTTCGTTGTTGTATTCAAATTTTGTAACTGCCCCATTTTCCTCAGTAACTTTAGCTTTATTCACAGCTGGGTCAGTAAAGTCGTAAGAATAGACATACTTTTCCCCATCAATCTCAAAAACATTCTCACCTACAGTATCATTTGACATTGATGCAGGGATGTTCAACATTTCATTGCTTTCTGCTTTGGCTTTAAAGTTGGGCATAATACCTACAACCAATGCAGTGACCAAAAACAAAAGTAAAGCTGACCTGAATTTCTTCAAACAATCACACTCCCTATTGTATATTCGTTACGACCCAAATTATACCGGTATTGTTATTTTTTAAGAATAGGGACAGCGAAGTGTAAATTCGACAATGGAGATAAATAGTCCGCTATAATACCGTTCTGAAAAAGTGGGTAAATAGCCTTTTTTTGTAATTGCGCGATGTCGAAAGAGAAAATTGCGTGATGTCGAAAAAAATCCTATTAATTACATTTTATGTTAAAGGTATGCTAGAATATTGTTTGAGAAAATTTAGAATATTTGTAGAAAGAGGGGTTTATCTTATGAGTAAACTGGCTTCTGAATGTGTTGCAAATATATTAAATGATTGGTATATCGCGATAAAACAACAAGACGCTGAGTCTGCTGAGAAATATTTTGAAGAGGTCAAACCATTGTTTGATGAGATGGAAGAGGATCAGGAAGTTTTGATGTATTATTCTTTGTTGGAGGAAAGGCATAAAATGCTTTTGTATCAGGTGAAAGGGGAGGAGCTTCCGCCTCATTCATATTTTAATGAAAACCACGCTGAGGAAATAAAAAAAACAGACCATATGATTGAATATTATTTCTTTCTATTTGAAGCGTTATATGAGTCGCACAAAAGGAATTTTGAGAAAGCAATTACTTTGTTCAAAATAGCCGAGAAAAAATTGAAAGATATACCCGATTGTATAGAGCGGGCTGAATTTTATTCGAAAGTGGCGTCTATGTATATGATGCTGCGGCAGAGTCTAATTTCTTTGAATTATATGAATGACTCTGTACAAATTTATAGAGAGAACGAAGGCTATAAACGAAAGCTTGCCACGTCTCTTATGATTGTCGGGCAAAACTACACTGATTTAGGGCTTTACGAAAAAGCGGAGGAAAGTTTTTTAGAAGCAATCAGAATTTCGAGAGTTCTACACGATTCACTATTTACCGCATTAATACATCATAATTTAAGTATTACATATTCTGCAGCAAATCGTTCCCAAGACTGTATAAATGCCTTGAAAAAAGCCATCAGAAATAAAGATTGGAGGGACTCGGTTTATTATATAAATTCCCTGTATATGTTTCTGAAAGAGCTTTATAAAATAGGGGATGTAAATAAAATGCCATATTATTATAAAAAGACAAAGGAATATTTTAAACGAAAAGAGAATAAGGTGTATGAGGCTAAAATAAATATTATTTACGGACTTCTGCAGCAGGATCAGAGTAAAAGCATTGAAACTTGTCGAGGTGGTATTTCTTACTTATATGAAGTAAATGACCTTGATAGCGTCTTTGATCTTTCTTTGGTTATTTCAGAACACTGTGAGAAGCATGGACTCTATAAAGAGGCGCTTGAATTTTCTAAACATGCTATTTTAGCCGAGGAGAAAATGAGGCACCTGGAGGGATTGTAATTGAAAAAAGTTATTCTTTGTGCAGCTCTCACCTTCGTTACGTTAAGTGGTTTAGCTGCAGTCAAAATGAATCATGCATCATCGGATGTTAAGATAACAGAGCGCCCGGTCGGTACTCTGCAATTAGCAGAGCGGCCAGTTGGCACATAAAAAAAGCCCCTGTCCGGGGCTTTTTTTAATAAAGAGAGGGAGCATCTGTCCACCATTCTGACAGCCCAAAAGAAAAACCCTAGAAATGTTGATATAACAACGTTTCTAGGGTTTAATCCAATGCTCTTTAAAGAGCGTTTTACTTAACGGGAGTAGAACTCAACGATAAGCGCTTCGTTAATTTCCGGAGCAAGCTCAGAGCGCTCTGGAAGACGAGTGAATGTACCTTCAAGCTTTTCAGCGTCGAAAGTAAGGTACTCAGGAACGAAGTTGTTTACTTCTACAGATTCTTTGATGATAGAAAGGTTTCTTGATTTTTCGCGAACACCGATTGTTTGACCAGGTTTTACTTGGTAAGACGGAATGTCAACGCGGCTTCCGTCAACAAGGATGTGACCGTGGTTAACTAATTGGCGAGCTTGACGGCGAGTGCGTGCAAGACCGAGCTTGTACACAACGTTATCAAGACGTGCATCTAAAAGAATCATGAAATTTTCGCCGTGTTTACCAGTCATTTTTGCAGCTTTGTCAAACAATGTGCGGAATTGACGTTCGTTTACACCGTACATGTGACGAAGTTTTTGCTTTTCTTGCAATTGCAAACCGTATTCTGATAGTTTTTTACGCTGTCCCGGACCGTGGGGACCTGGTGCGTAAGGGCGTTTTTCTAATTCTTTACCTGTACCGCTAAGAGAGATTCCTAAACGGCGGGACAGTTTCCAAGATGGACCTGTATAGCGAGCCATAATGTGACTCCTCCTTTGGTTTTATTTTGTGGAAAATAAAAACCGTCTGTTCGATCCGACCGTGCACATTTTGTTTTCATGTATCCTCGCTCCAGCAGCAGAGAGTTACACGATACACCTTACAGCTAAGGAACAAAATGCAAACACAGAAGCTGAACAAAAAGGCTGCAATATTTCACACAAAGAACATTATATGATTTTTCCCCGCCGCCGTCAACCATTTCTCCATGAAGAGTGCCGGTTTATGATATAATGTACAAAAATGAGTAGTACATGTTTAGGTGATAAAAATGAAAAAACAAACAATTGATGAAGTGACGGCCTTTCATCAGAAAATGCTTTCTTTTTTCTTAACGAAATCTGAATCCGTCTCATTATCCGACTCGCTGTTATGGCTGGCCTCAGCTCTAGAATCCTGCTTTACATCTCTTTCATTGACCCTTTCACCGGCAGAATCAACACGTTTCACCATAAAAACAGAAGATGAACCGCATTATGCTCCGCTGAAAGAGAGTGACGGCCGTTTTATGATCAGGAATCAGACGTCCGGCAGATCCTTTTATCTGCGCTCGGAAGGCGGGCTGCCGATCCCGGAATCATTGCCTGAGATCGTTACTCAGTTTATCAATCAATCTGTGAGACAAAGCGGGCTGTTTGACAAAACGAAGCATCAGCGGAAAATTCACAGAATGACAGAAATGTTCCATTCGCTTTTGGATCAAAATGAGGTTTTGGAAAAACTGCAGGCAAGTTTGAGTACGGCTTTCCGGTCTTTCCGCTTTTCACTGTTTATCACGCAGGATCAGGATACGGACAGACAGCTTCCCGCAAAAGAATTACATATGGACGGAAAAGATGCCGACCCGTCTGCCCTGAAGGTTTATTTATCGGGGAGACTGCTCAGAAAAGGCAGGTCATCTGCTTACCTGCCGATCAAAGGCCAGCAGGGGACTTACGGGGTTCTGAAGACGGAGGGGCTGCAGGATGCCGTTCTTTCGTGCAGTACTCTCAGTGAAATGCTGCTGCTTGCGGGCGCAGCGGGAAAAGCATTTGAAAATGCGCAGCTCTATGAGCAATCGAAAAAAAGCATTGCGAATCTGGAGCTCATTAATGAAACATCGCGGCAGCTGAATCAGCGCCTCAGACTCACTGACACGATGCGGGAACTCGCCGCCATTATGACCCAATCGTTTCATGCGGAAGAAGTGGCTTTTTTTCATATTGATCATTTTGAGACGCAAAATCTGCTTCCGGGACATACCGCTTTTTTTAAGACAGAACGTGCGAACCCCTATATCAGCATTGTGAAAGAAAAGCTGTTCGAGGGAGAAAAGGGCGTGTTTATCGGCAGCGGAAAGACTGTATTCGGCGAAAACGGCTACGGCTCGCTGATGGCGGTGCCGATGATCGAAAATGACACCGTCTTCGGGTTCGCGATTTTATTGAAAAAGGATTTGTATGCTTTTACGTTTGAAATGTATAAGCTTTTTCAAGCGCTCATTCACCATGCGACATTGGCGGTCACGAACTCCATGCTGCGCGACAGGCTTGAGCATCTTGTTCAGACAGACCAGCTGACGGAGCTGTATTCAAGAACCTATTTGGATGAGAAAATTCAATACAGCATGAAAATTCATAAACGGGGTGTATTCATCCTCGTTGATATCGATAATTTCAAAACCATTAATGATACATACGGTCATCAAACGGGAGATTCGATCCTGATTCAGGTGGCCTCCGTTATGAAAAACCATATTCGTGAGCATGATGTCGCTGCGAGGTGGGGGGGCGAGGAGCTGGCTGTCTATCTGCCGAATATCAACGTGTCATCCGGAGAACGCATCGCTAAAAGGCTTGTTCGCGCCATCCGGGAAAACACCGAGCCGCGCGTGACGATTTCCTGCGGTGTTTCCTGCTGGTCAAAGACAGGCCCGATGCCGTTGAAAATGCTCGTTCAGCAAGCGGACGAGGCGCTTTATATCGCCAAACGGAACGGCAAAAACCGGCTGATCATCCATCAAAACAGCACGACGACATAAAAAAGGAGCCGGCCTGCCGGCCGGGCTCCTTTTTTTATCCTAATCGTTTTTCAAGCGTTTCAACAAACTTTGCTAAATAGGTTTCGTCCGTTTCATCAAAACGGTTTTTCACGGGGCTGTCAATGTCCAGCACACCGATCACTTCACCGTTTACGCGGATCGGGAGAACGATTTCTGACTGGGAAGCCGCGTCACAGGCGATATGTCCCGGGAACACATTCACATCGGCAATCCGCTGCACGTCGCCGTTAGAGTAGGCAGTGCCGCATACGCCTCTGCCGAACGGAATGCGCACACAGGCAGGAAGCCCTTGAAACGGTCCGAGCACAAGCTCGCCCTCTTTAGCGAAGTAAAACCCCGCCCAGTTGACTTCATGTAATGAATGGTATAAAAGCGCTGATGCATTCGCGTAATTTGCGATCGCATCCGTTTCATCTTCTGTCATGGCTTCGAGCTGTTTAAGCAGAAGCTGATAACTTTTTTCTTTATCTCCGGATTGTTTTTCGACATGAAACATGGAAAACCCTCACTTTTTCTATAATATCAAACAAAGTTCCGGCCGTTCTGCCGGCATTTGTCGAGAAGTTCTTACAGGAACGGCGCCTTTCTGCTTGAATTGTTACACATAAAGGGGTGAGCCGTATGAAAGTAAGCACCAAAGACAAAATTATTAACGCCGCTGTCCAGCTGTTTAACCAAAAAGGTTATTCCGGCACGTCCGTCCGTGAAATCGCAAAGTCAGCTGATGTAAATGTTGCGCACATCTCCTACTATTTTAAAGGGAAAGGCGGATTAATGGAACATTTAGTTTCCGAGTTTTACGAAGGCTATACTGAAGCGCTGGAAAAAGCCGCCGTCAGTATGAACGGTGAAGACGCGCAGGAACGCATCCTGCGGGTGATTTTCGATATTTTATCCTATCAGCACGATAACCGTCAATTAACGCGGTTTGTGTACCGGGAAGTGACGATTGATTCCGTGCTTATCAGGGAAATTATGTCTACTTACTTAATGAAAGAAAAATATATTTTCCAGCTGGTGATTGAAGAAGGGCAGTCACGCCACAGACGGCTGACGCTGCCCGTGCCGCATTTTATTCTGCAATTGAAATCCCTCTTGATGATGCCGTATCTTCAGCCTCAATACATTACGGAGGTGCTCTATATGCAGCCTCATGAACCGTACTTTTATAAAAGGTATTTTGAAGAGGTGAAGATATGGATCGAAAGCGTGTTCCGACGGCCTGATGCGGCGCTTATGAAGTAATGATGCTTTTGTACGTTTCATAGGAACTGCCGACATCTTCCGCTTGATGGGCGTCCGACCCGAATATGAGCGGGATTTTTTTTTGCTTCGCCGTCTCAGCCATCCAATCCTCCATGTATACTTCCCCGGCAAACTTCTTTCTGAGCCCGGATGTATTCACATCCAGCTCCATTCCGTGTTCTTTCACGGCGTCAAGACAGCGGGCCGCAAGCTCTCTTATTTGAGGTGACATGCTGTAAGGGAAAAGGCGTGCGAATTTTTTGACGAGCGTGATATGGCCGACCCGTTTTGGCTTAAAGGGGCCGAGAGGTGTTACAATGGAAGAATACACAGTTTCATAGTATTGTTCATATACGGCTTCAACGCTTCCGAAGTGGTCGGCAAGCTGCCGAAACGCGTGCTCGTCAAAATCGAGGCAGATATAAGACGGACCGGTCTTCAAAAAATGAACGGATAAAATGCCGTCATCCAGTGAGGGGCCGTACGTGTTCAGAAACGCCGCGGTTTCCTCTTCATACCCTGTGATAAAATCAGTTTCTAGCCCGGTCAGAATGCTGATTTGTCCATCATATTCCTTTTTCAGCTGTGAAAGCCGCTCCAAATAAACCTCCATCTGTCTGAGATCCATCGCGCTGTCCTGAAGCGGTACGGGATCTTGAAATGACGGAGGAAGGGGGGCGTGCTCTGTAAATGTGATCGAGTCAAAGCCTCTTTCCAGGGCCTTTTCGACATATTCTTTCAGCGCATCCTTCGAGCCGTGAGGGCAAAAAGGCGTGTGGATATGAGCGTCTCGTTTTTCCATTTGTGTCACTCCATTATAAAATTGCAGAATCCTGCCGAAATTATGCAAAAAGTTTTTGATTTCTGGTCAAAAAATGTTGGTTACATGGTATCATAATAACAATGAAAACGACAGATTTTCTCAATACATATATTGAAATCTTTCTGAATACATAAAACACCCTGACAGATTAAGAGAACAACAAGGGGGCTCATTATGGAGTTAGTCATCGGATTATTGGTTATACTGCTCGCGCTCTTTGCGGCGGGCTACTTTTTCAGGAAAAAAATTTATACGGAAATTGACCGGCTGGAGTCATGGAAGATTGAAATTTTAAACCGTTCGATAGTGGAAGAAATGTCCAAGATCAAACATCTGAAAATGACCGGAGAGACGGAAGAGTTCTTTGAAAGATGGCGCGAAGAGTGGGATGAAATTGTCACAGCCCATCTGCCGAAAGTAGAAGAGCTCCTTTATGATGCCGAAGAGAACGCCGACAAATACCGGTTCAAAAAAGCGAATCAGGTGCTTGTTCACATCGACGACCTCCTCACTGCAGCCGAATCAAATATAGAAGGCATACTGCGTGAGATCAGCGACCTTGTGACGAGCGAGGAAAAAAGCCGCGGAGAGATTGAACAGGTGCGTGAGCGGTATTCAAAAGCGCGAAAAAACCTTCTGGCGTACAGCCATCTCTACGGAGAGCTATATAACAGCCTGGAGACGGATCTCGACGAAATCTGGAGCGGCATAAAAAAGTTCGAAGAAGAGACGGAAAGCGGCAATTACATTAAAGCGAGAAAAGTGCTGCTTGAACAGGACCGCAGACTGGATCAGCTTCAAACATACATAGATGACGTTCCGAAACTGCTCGCGGACTGTAAACAGACCGTGCCTAACCAAATTGCCAAGCTGAAAGACGGCTACCGGGAAATGACGGAAAAAGGCTACAAATTGGAGCATATTCAAATCGAAAAAGAGCTGGAGACACTCACAAATCAATTGAAACGGGCCGAAAGCGCGCTTTTGGAAGAATTAGATGTCGACGAAGCGTCCGCCATTCTTCAGCTGATTGATGAAACCATTCAATCGATGTATGAACAGCTGGAAGGCGAAGTGGAAGCCGGACAGTCCGTATTAAGCAAAATGCCTGAGCTGATCATCGCGTATGAGAAGCTTGAGGAAGAAAAAGACCGCACAAAAACCGAAACGGAACTCGTCAAGGAAAGCTATCAGCTGACGGCGGGAGAAATCGGCAGACAGCATGCTTTCGAAAAACAGCTGGAAACGATAGGCCGGCTCCTTGAGCAGGCGAGAGAAAAGCTTGACGGTGAGCATGTCGCTTACTCGCTGCTGATTGAAGAAGTCGAGGCCATCGAAAAGCAGATGGAAGAGGCTCAGAAAGAACATGCCGAATACCGTGAAAATCTGCAGGCGCTCAGAAAAGAAGAACTGCAGGCGCGGGAAACACTGATGAATCTTCGGAAAACCATTTCTGACACGGCCCGAATGCTGCAAAAAAGCAACGTGCCGGGAATTCCTGAACAAGTTAAGGACAAGCTCGAGACGGCAAATCATCATATAGAAGAAACCGTCAGCCAATTGGAAGAGCTGCCGTTAAACATGGAGGAAGCCGCCAAACATCTGACCGAAGCTGAAAAGGTGGTTGCGGAAGTCAGCGAAGAGGCGGAAGAACTTGTGATTCAGGTGAAGCTGATTGAGCGGATCATCCAGTACGGCAACCGCTTCCGAAGCCAGAATCATATTTTATCCGAACAGCTGAAAGAAGCGGAACGGCTGTTTTACGCTTACAGCTATAATGAAGCTTATGAGATGGCAGCAGCTGCTGTTGAAAAAGCAGCTCCCGGCGCCGTGAAAAAAATTAAAGCTGATCAATCTGCTTCATAGACGCACAAGCAAAAACTGCACCCTGATGGAAATCAGAGGTGCAGTTTTTTTGTTTCTCACGGAATATAAAAAGCGCCTATGGCTGATATACATCAAACCGCAGGCGCTGAATGTTACGATTTTGCTTTATTTAATTCGATGGGCGGGCTGATAAAAAACGTGATGATGCAGCCGATGATCGCTCCGGCAATGCCCGGAAGCACCCAGCCGATTCCCATGCTGTAAAGCGGAAGATTTGCGTTTAAGAATGAATCTAATGATCCGAGCGGAATGCCTGCTGCCTTCAAACCGTCCAGGATACTGAACAGCCCTGTTCCGATCAGGCAGGCGATATAGACTTCGCGTCTTTCCTTAAAGATTTTATCAATAAAGGAAAGGACGATAATGACAATCGCCAGCGGATAAATGGCTGATAAAATAGGAACTGAAAATGCAATAATCTCAGCAAGTCCGAAATTTGAAATCGCCAGACTGAACAGCGTGACAATCGTAACCACCATTTTGTATGATAAAGCGGGAATCAATTTTGAAAAATATTCGCCGCAAGATGTGACAAGCCCGATGCTTGTCGTTAAACACGCAACGGTGATGGCGGCGCCGAGAACGATGTTTCCCAGTGAACCGAACAGGTAATCAGATGAAGCTGATAAAATCTTTGCGCCTTCGCCGAGCGGCCCGACAGCGTCCGTGCTTGTCGCTCCCAGATAGGCCAAAGATAAATAAATGAATGTCAAACCCGCCGCTGCAATCAGACCCGCTTTAATACAAGCGGCCGCGAGCGCTTTACGCTGGGTGACGCCCCTGCTTTTAACAGCATTGACGACAACGACGCCGAAGACGATTGAGGCGAGCGCATCCATTGTTTTATAGCCTTCCAAAAATCCTTTGAACACCGGCGTTCCGGAATATGCCTGATGTACGGCGCCCAGCCCGCCCATCGGAGTGACGATGGCTTTTACGACAATGATTAAAATGATACCGAATTTAATGGGAGTCAAAATCTTTCCGACTCTGTCCACGATTTTGGACGGGTTAAGAGCTAAATAATACGTAATAGAAAAAAAGATCAACGTGAAAACAAATAAAGATAATCTTTCCGGAATGCCGCTTAAAAACGGAACTGCACCGATTTCATATGAAACGGTTCCGGTTCTCGGAATCGCGAAAAGCGGCCCGATTGATAAATAAAGCACAACGGTGAAAATAGTGCCGAATACCGGGTGAGCTTTATCGGCAAGTCCTTTCGCGTCTTTGCCTGTTAATGCGATGGCGATAATACCCAAAAGCGGCAGTCCTACGCCGGTCAGTAAGAAACCGCCCATCGCTTTCCAGACATTATGCCCCGCCGCTTGCCCAAGCTCCGGCGGATATATCATATTTCCTGCCCCGAAAAAAAGTGCGAAGAGCATGAAACCGATAATAACGGTATCTTTGACAGGTAGTGAGTGTTTCATAAAAGTCCTCCTAAATACTATGTTGAAATATTCTGTCAATTAATTGTCAGATAATATAACAAAACGAACATTACTTATTATATGGCAATGTACAGAGAAGTCAATACTCGATTTATTGCGAATTTCTATTTACTTTTGTTATGGTAGCATAAATATCATACGATGTACCGTTTTCATAAAAGGAGTAAAAAAAATGATATATTTAGACAACAGTTCAACGACCGAGCCGTATGAAGAGGTTTTGGAAGTGTATAAACAGACGAGCAGCCGTTATTTCGGCAATCCTTCGTCTCTGCACCAGTTAGGAACTGAGACGGAACAGCTCCTTGAAGCGGCCGCTCAGCAAATAAAAAGAACCTTACGTTTAAAAAATTATGATATTGTATTTACATCAGGCGCGACTGAAGCGAATAACGCTGCGTTAAAGGGAGCGGCCTGGGCAAACATGAGTAAAGGAAGACATATCATTGCTTCGGCGATTGAGCATCCTTCTGTGACGGAGACGCTTGATCAGCTGACAGAGCTGTTCGGCTTTGAAGTCACATATCTTCCGGCCGATCAAAACGGCTTCGTTTCTTTGAAAGACGTCAAATCGGCTATCAGGCCGGATACGATAATCGTCAGCGTCATGCATGTCAATAACGAAGTCGGCTCCATTCAGCCCGTAAAGGAAATCGGCGGGTTTTTGAAGCAGCACCGGAATATTCTGTTTCATGTTGATCATGTGCAGGGCATTCATAAAGTTCCTCTGTCTATAGAAGAAGCGGGCATTGACCTTTGCACCGTTTCAGGGCATAAGTTTCACGGCTTAAAAGGGACCGGAGCGCTTATCGTCAAAAAAGGAACGCGGCTCATTCCGCTTATAACGGGCGGCTCGCAGCAAAAAGGCGTCCGCGCCGGAACAGAACACACGGCAGGCGCCGTTTCCCTTGCGAAAGCGATCAATCTTTCCGCGCGTGACATGAATGAGCGGCTTTCTTCCGTGGAGGCTGCCAAGAATGCGCTCATGGAAAGGCTGAGCGGGACGGACGAGGTCGTCATCAACACTCCCGCCGAAAATAGCGCGCCGCATATCATTAATTTTTCCGTTCCGGGTGTGAAGGCGGAAGTGCTGCTGCACATGCTTGAGGAAAAAGGAATATATGTCTCCACAACCGCGGCATGTTCGGCAAGAGAGCACAAACCGAGCCGTGTTCTTCTGCAAATGAATAAAGGCGAACAGATTGCATCAAGCAGCATCAGAGTCAGCCTGAACTTCAGCCATACGGCTGACATCACGGAGCCGTTTATGGCCGCGCTGGCGCCGGCTGTTCAAAAACTAAAAAAAATGATGAGGTAGCATATGAATTACGATCATATTTTAATCCGTTTTGGTGAAATATCCACAAAAGGAAAAAACAGACGCAGTTTTATTGAAAGATTAAAACAGAATATCCGCCTGGTATTAAAGGATTATAAAAAAGTAAAATACTTTTCAAACCGGGACCGGATGTCAATTACACTTAATGGAGAAAACCCGGAGGAAATTTGTTCCTTATTAAAGAATATATTCGGCATTCAAAGTTTCAGTCTCGCAATTAAATGCGAAAGCAAGCTGGAAGACATTAAAAAAACGGCTTTAGCCGCGATAGAAGGCGAATATAAACCGGGGAATACGTTTAAGGTCGAGACCAAACGGGCTTACAAGCAGTTTGAATTAGATACAAATGCGATGAACGCTGAAATCGGCGGCCATATTTTGAAAAACACGGATGGATTAACCGTCGATGTGAAAAATCCCGATATTCCGCTTCGGATTGAAATCAGGGAGGAAGCGACATTCCTGACCATTCGTAACGAAAAAGGCGCCGGAGGCCTTCCTGTCGGTTCCGCGGGTAAAGCGATGCTGATGCTTTCCGGAGGTTTTGACAGTCCGGTCGCCGGTTTTTACGCGATGAAACGGGGATTATCAGTTGAAGCCGTACATTTCTTCAGTCCGCCGTATACGAGCGAACGGGCAAAGCAGAAAGTCATGGATCTCGCGGGATGCCTCGCGAAGTTCGGCGGCAGTATGACGCTTCATATCGTGCCGTTTACAAAGACGCAGGAACTCATTCAAAAACAAATCCCGGAAAACTATACGATGACGGCGACGCGGCGTCTTATGCTGCAAATCGTGGACAGAATCAGAGAAGAACGAAAAGCGCTCGCGATCATTACGGGGGAAAGCCTCGGGCAGGTAGCGAGCCAGACCCTTGAAAGCATGTATGCGATCAATGCCGTGACGGCAACACCGGTTTTGCGCCCTTTAATCGGAATGGACAAAACAGAAATCATCGAGAAATCAAAAGAAATCGGCACTTATGAAACAAGCATTCAGCCGTTTGAGGACTGCTGCACCATCTTTACGCCGCCAAGTCCGAAAACACGTCCGAAAAAAGAAAAAATCGAGCACTTCGAAAGCTTCGTTGATTTTGAACCGCTGATTGCAGAGGCCGCTGCCGGCATCGAAACCATCACTGTTTACTCAGAGCAGGAAGCTCACGATAAGTTTGCCGGCCTGTTTTAAAACTGTATACAATTACCAAAGTTTTTTTGAATGAAGACATGTGTTTTATCACATTCTATACTCACAAGGAGGTGATACACATGTCACAATCAAACAGCGGAAACAGCAACCAGCTTTTAGTGCCAGGCGCTGCTCAAGCTATCGACCAAATGAAGTACGAAATCGCTTCTGAATTCGGTGTAAACCTTGGACCGGAAACAACTTCTCGCGCCAACGGTTCTGTCGGTGGAGAAATCACAAAACGTCTTGTCTCTTTTGCTCAGCAAAGCATGGGCGGAAGCAGCCAGCAGCAGTTTTAATCACAACTTCACATAATGGCTAAGAGAGCGGGGAATTCCCCGCTCTTTTTTCATGAGTATAGATAGAAGGCGGGAAGCAATTTATGCATATTTTTATTGTAATGGCCTATGTTTATGTATAATGGGGAAAGAAAGTGAGGAGTTGTTCGTGTTAAAACGAGAAGATTTAATCGCCCCAAAGAACTATAACCTTGTAAATGAAATCGAAAAGTTCAGCCGTTCCAAAGAGAAGAACGCGCTTATTTGGGAAGATCAAACAGGCGGCAAGAAAGTCTGGACGTATGAAAAATTGATGGAAGAAACGAATAAAATCGGAGCCCGCCTGAAAGGTCTCGGATTTGAAAAAGGCGATAAGCTGATTGTCATGGTTCCGAGAGTGCTTGAAGCGTATGCCGTTTATTTAGCGATCTTAAAAGCGGGGATGGTCGTCATTCCTTGCTCGGAAATGCTGCGCGCCAAAGACCTTGAATACCGGATCAAACACGCCGAAGTGAAAGGCGCTATCGTTTTTCCTTCATTTATAAACGCGTTTGACGAGGTGAATACCGAGCAGCTGGTGACATTGTCAATCGGTGAAAATGATGCCGGCTGGAAAAACCTCTTAACGATTGAAGCGGACGGAAACAGTTTTCAAACAGCTGATACAACAAGAGAGGACATGGCGTTTTTGTCCTATACTTCAGGCACGACCGGCCAGCCTAAAGGCGTTGTACAT
This sequence comes from Bacillus sp. MT(2024), assembly GCF_036362845.1. Lineage (NCBI taxonomy): Bacteria > Bacillati > Bacillota > Bacilli > Caryophanales > Bacillaceae > Bacillus > Bacillus sp. MT(2024). The sequence goes on along the minus strand of NZ_CP143632.1, from coordinate 2,808,881 downwards.
ACACACGGCTGGGCCTTTGCCCATTTAAAAACATCAGCCGGTGCATGGCTGGATATTTCTGAAGACGATACAGTGTGGGCCACCGCGGCTCCCGGCTGGCAGAAATGGGTGTGGAGCCCGCTGCTCGCCGTTCTGGGAAGCGGCGCGACAGGATTCATTTATCACGGCAGATTCAACGCCAAGACGTATTTAGAGCTGCTGGAGCGCCATCAAGTAAATGTCTTCTGCTGTACCCCGACGGAATACCGCCTGATGGCAAAAGTGGAGGAGCTGGACAAATATGATCTTTCTGCTCTTCACAGCGCAGTTTCTGCGGGTGAGCCATTAAACCGGGAAGTCATTGACGTATTCCGGAAGCATTTCGGCATTAAAGTGAGAGACGGATACGGCCAAACGGAGAGCACCCTGTTAGTCGGCGTCCTGAAGGATATGGATATTAAGCCGGGAAGCATGGGCAAACCGACCCCCGGAAATCAAGTAGAGATTATAAACGATAAAGGCGAAATATGCGAAACAGGCGAAACGGGCGATATCGCCGTACATTTGAGCACACCGGCTTTATTCAAGGAATATTATAAAGATCCCGAAAGAACGAAAAAGCAGATTCGCGGAGATTACTTTCTTACAGGAGACCGCGCGAAAAAAGACGAGGACGGCTACTTTTGGTTTGAGAGCCGCAATGATGACATTATCGTCAGCTCCGGATATACAATCGGGCCTTTTGAAGTAGAGGACGCGCTCGTGAAGCATCCGGAAGTGAAAGAATGTGCAGTCGTGGCAAGCCCGGATGAAATCAGAGGTTCAATCGTAAAAGCTTATGTCGTTTTACAAGACGATGAAAAGCGCAGTGACGAACTTGTCAAAGAACTGCAAAACCACGTAAAAACAATTACGGCGCCTTACAAATATCCGAGAGAAATTGAATTTGTCGAAAGCCTGCCGAAAACGGCGTCCGCAAAAATCAGACGTGTGGAGCTGAGACAGCGTGAAGAACGGCTGAAGGCTGATAAAAAAGCATAATACAGGATAAAGGGTGAGCGGGGATGAAAGCGATTTGGCACGGCGGCACCATCTATACAATGCTTGACAAGAATCATGTCACTGAAGCCGTTTATACCGAAGAAGGCGTCGTCAGGCAGACGGGCAGCTACCGGGAGCTCCAAGGAACATACGGTTCGCCTGATACGGAGGAAATCGATTTACATGGAGCTGTCATGTTCCCGGGGTTTTCGGACAGTCATATGCATTTAATCGGACACGGGGAAAAACAGCTTCGCCTCGATTTGTCGCAGCTGACGTCAAAAGAAGCGATCCTGCGGGCCGCAAAAGAAGCAGAGCGTGAATTGGAAGATGGCGAATGGCTGATCGGCGAAGGCTGGGATGAAAACCTGTTTGAACGGCCGGATTACGTCACGAAGCATGACCTTGACCCGCTCTTTCCCGACCGCCCCGTCCTGCTGAAGCGGGTATGCCGGCACGCCGCAGCGGTTAATTCGGCCGCATTGCGCGCGGCGGGGATTACAAACGAAACCCCTGATCCAAACGGCGGGATTATCGTCCGGGACGGCACCGGTCCGACAGGCCTTCTGTTGGATAAAGCCCAAGAGCTTGTGACACAGGCCCTTCCGCCCGTCTCACTTCACTATGTCAAACGCGCGCTTCAAACGGCGATTACGGACTGCTGGTCAAAAGGCCTGACAGGCGGGCATTCAGAAGATCTGGCATACTACGGAGACGCGTCCGTTCCCGTTGCCGCGTACGAGTCATTAACCGGCAGCGGCCTTTATCCTTTTCGCGCCCATCTGCTCGTTCATCACGAAGCCGTCGACAGCTGGAGCGCTCTGGATAAATCGACCGGACCTTACCTGGAATACGGAGCGATGAAAATTTTTGCTGACGGCGCGCTCGGAGGCAGAACCGCTCTGTTGAAAAAGCCTTATCATGATGATCCGTCAGTTTCCGGCGTTCAGGTGCACGATGACGAGACCCTTGCCGCTCTTGTTTATAAAGCGAGAGAGAAAGGAATGGAGATCGCCGTGCACGCGATTGGCGACCTTGCATTTGAAAAGGTGCTCGATGTTATCGAAAGATACCCGGCAAAGCCCGGACAGCTAGACAGGCTCATTCATGCGCAAGTATTAGATGACGGATTGATTGAAAGAGCCGCCCGGCTGCCGATCGGACTTGATCTTCAGCCGCATTTTGTGGCCAGTGATTTTCCGTGGGTGATTGACCGGCTCGGAGAAGAGCGGATGAAAACGGCTTTCGCCTGGAAAACACTGCTGTCAAAAGGGCTGCTGTGCGCCGGAGGCTCAGACGCCCCGATTGAGCCGGCCGATCCGCTTCTGGGCATTCAATCGGCTGTGCTCCGTACAAGCAAGCAGCACCCGGAAGGTCCGGCCTATTATGAAAAAGAGTGCCTGACCGTGTACGAAGCCATTCAGCTTTACACGGAGGGAAGCGCGGCCATCATCCATAAAGAACATAGCCGCGGACGGATCGCCCCCGGCTATGATGCCGACTTTACCGTACTCAGCGGTGATCCGTTCGGGACGGATCCGAAAAAGCTTCATGAATTGGAAGCGGTCAAAACCGTCGTCGGCGGCCGTATCGTATATGAAAAAGAGGACAGGCAGTGATGCCCGTCCTCTTTTTTTATGATAAAAATGATCGCTTTACTTTTTCCCAGAAAGAGTTGTCTTTCAATTTCACCGTTTTGATTTTTTTATCGGATAGTGTAATCTCAACCTTTTTGACATTCCGCGTGCTGAGCGCTTCATTATCAAGCCCGATAATCGGATGCTCATTGCCGTCCTGCACCACCTGCAGTGTCAGCTTCCGGTCTGAGCTTAAAATAAACGGGGATCCGAGTGTACGGTATGTGTTGTTGTTCAACGACGCCAGTTCGGATACCTGCATGCAGGAAATCAAAGGATCAACAACGGCGCCTGAAACAGATTTATTGTAGGCGGTGCTGCCCGTCGGGGTGGAAATGATCATCCCGTCTCCTCTGAACGTCTCAAAATGAAGATCATCAATTAACACGTCCATCACAAACGTTTTAATAATGCTTGAACGGATGGAAACCTCGTTTAAACAGTGAAAATGATTGCTGCCGTCCACCGTTACGTGAATGAGCGGGTATTTTCTGACCTCTAGTTGTTCCGCGGTCATGCTGGCCGCCATTTTTTCAGGCTCATCGCTGTGAAAATCACAGTACAAATGGGCTTTCCCTTTTTTAGCGATGCCGACATACAGGCAGTCATCACGGAATCCGGTTTTTCTGACGGCTTGCAGAAATGAGCCGTCGCTGCCGATGCTGGCGATAATACCGGCATCCTCCGGGTGAGCCGCAACTGTAAAACCGTGCGATTCAGCAAGCTGCTTCAAGGAGCTGACTTGTTCTTTTGTTTCGTTGTTTTGTTTGTGAAAAAAATAAACATTGCGGCGAAGATCGGTCATATCCCCATTCCCCTTTGCTGTCATATTTACGTTTTTCTCCCAGCAGGTATTGTGTTAAAATACCTGTGGCAATAGTGTAACATGTTTCCTGTTTATCCGTTAAGAGAAAGCGCTTCATGAAAAAAATGAATCTTTTTTTACGGGGGAACGTACGAATATTGACAGAAAAGGAGGAGAACAAATGAATGCAAAAAGATGGATTGCGCTCGTCATCGCGCTCGGCATTTTCGGCGTATCAGTCATTGCAAGTGTGACCGTCGGGGTGCTGAAGAATTTCGGAGATACCGGGTCTGACTTTGCATCACTGACAGATGACACAGAGGAAGTGACGCTGGATAAGGGCAGCCCCGGCAGTAAAATCGCCGTGCTTGAAGTGGACGGCACGATTGAGGATAACGGCGGGTCCGCTGGCCTGCTCAGCTCAGGCGGGTATGATCACAGATCATTTTTAAAACAGGTTGAGCGTGCGAAAGAAGATAAAAGCGTCAAAGGAATTGTACTGAAAATCAATTCTCCCGGCGGAGGCGTTTACGAAAGCGCGGAAATACATAAAAAACTGGAAGAACTAAAGAAAGAAACGAAGAAACCGATTTATGTATCCATGGGCTCCATGGCGGCATCGGGAGGCTACTATATTTCAACGGCCGCCGATAAAATCTATGCTTCACCGGAAACGCTCACGGGTTCACTGGGCGTCATCATGGAAAGCGTCAATTATTCCAAGCTCGCCGATGAACTCGGCATCAAGTTTGAAACCATTAAAAGCGGCGCGCATAAAGACATCATGTCCCCGACCCGCGACATGACGAAGGAAGAAAGAAAGATCATGCAGACAATGGTCAACGATTCTTATGAAGGATTTGTCAATGTCATTTCAAAAGGCCGGCACATGTCAAAAGCGGATGTGAAAAAAATTGCCGACGGCCGTGTTTACGACGGCAGACAAGCGAAAAAAATCGGCCTCGTTGATGAGCTCGGTTTTTACGATGATACGATCAGCGCGATGAAAAAGGACCATAAAAATATGAAAAACGCTTCAGTCATCACATACGAGGAAGGATTCGGATTAGGCTCGCTCTTTTCCATGAGCGCAGCGAAAATGTTTAAAAGCGAAATTGATTTTCTGAATATGAAAGAACTCATTTCGCAATCCGGTTCGCCGCGGATGATGTATCTCTATGCAAAGTAGGGGGGAAGAAAGAATGGACGCGACTTACGAAGGCTTTCACGGCAAAGAAGAGGAAGCCGAACAACAGAAGGCGCCCGAGCAGGCATATGCGGGCTTTTGGATCAGGTTTTGGGCGTTTCTTCTTGATTGGCTGGTGGTCTGGGGACTTAACCATCTCATCGTTTCACCGATTTTCACGCTGATGAAGCTCCCGGCAACAAGCGGAATGTTTACAATCTCAGCTTATTCCGTCACAACCCTGATCGTCTACCTCGCCTATTTTGTGTTCATGACGAAATGGTTTCATCAGACACTCGGCAAAATGGTCTTCGGGTTAAAGGTCACTTCTTTGACGCCCGGAAAGCCGCTGACTTGGAGCACCGTCATTTTCAGAGAAGCGGTGGGGCGATATATCGATAAAATCTGGATTCTCTATATCGTCATTGCGTTTACGCCCAAAAAGCAGGGCATTCACGATTTGATCGCCGACACAACGGTGATTCACGAAGCGCTGTACCGCAAATAAAAGCAGTAAACCCGGAATAAACGTCCGGGTTTATTTTTTTTGGTTTTGGCGATAATGCTGCTAAGGAAGTGAAGCCTATGGGATATGCCGCAGCAGCTGTAATTCTCATTCTCATTTTGGTCTGGCTGCTCATGAGGATGAAAATCCATCTGACTTTCGAATATCTTCACGATAAAGATAACGACAAACTGACGTATAAACTCTCGGCCTTATACGGGCTGGTCCGTTTTAAAAAAACGCTGCCCGTCATTAAAGTAAACAGCGAAGACGCGTCTATTGATGTCAAACAGGACACGAAATCAGAAATGAAAGGTCAGAAAAAAGAGAAGAAAAAAATCACATATGAAGATGTCAAACAGAGCATTCACAGAATAGAAATGATTCTGCACCAAGTCTTTCAGATGCGCCAAATCGCCGCCTCATTTCTTGCGGGAGTCCGTGTTACGAAGTTTGAATGGGTGACGGTTATCGGAATAAAAGACGCCGCCGTTACGGGAATCGCCGCCGGCGGATTGTGGGCCGTAAAGGGAGGCCTTACGGCGATGCTGTATGATCATCTGCGTTTCATACATAAACCGGTGTGCGAAGTCATTCCGTCTTTTCAAGTGCCTGCATCCAAGACGCATTTGCAGTGTATATTCTTTTTTCGTTTTGGACATCTTATAGTTGCAGCTTTCAAATTGCTCAAATACGGGCGGAACGGACTTTCTATCATACGAAAGAAACAGCCGGTTCCGGTTGCTTCAAAGAATGATTCATCAGTTTAAGGAGGAGCGCATATGGCAGACCACCCCATTCAAGGTTTAATGAAAACCGCTATGGAAAATTTAAAAGAAATGATTGACGTGAATACAATCATCGGCGATCCTGTTGAAACGCCTGACGGCAGCGTAATCTTAACGGTTTCAAAGGTCGGATTCGGATTTGCGGCGGGCGGAAGCGAGTTTGGAGGAAAGCCGGCTGAAAAAAGAACCGATGATGATGAAAGAAAAGAGCAGAAGCTCCCGTTCGGCGGCGGAAGCGGCGGCGGAGTATCCATTACGCCGATTGCGTTTCTGATTGTCGGAACAAACGGCGTGCGCATGCTTCATTTAGACGAAAACACCCATCTGATTGATAAACTGTTAGACTCCGCGCCTCAAACGATTGAACGCATCCAGCATATGTTTAAAAAGAATGAAAAAGGCCGGAACCAAAAAAGAACGGATATCGATTTATAACAGAAAAGTTAACTGCCGCCCGCAGTTAGCTTTTTTTACGATGCGGCATAACCTTTGCAGTTTGCATAAAACTCGACTATGATAGAGCTATACATAGATAAAGGGAGGAATCAGAATGGCTGAAATTACATTTAAAGGCGGAGCCGTGACGCTGATCGGACAAGAAGTGAAACCGGGTGACCAAGCTCCTGACTTCACGGTTTTGACAAACGGATTAGAAGAGAAGACATTAGCAGATATGAAAGGGAAAGTAACGATCATATCCGTTATTCCTTCCATTGACACAGGCGTATGTGACGCGCAGACACGCCGCTTCAACGAAGAAGCCGCAAAACTTGGTGATGTGAACGTTTATACAATCAGCGCCGACCTTCCGTTTGCACAAGCGCGCTGGTGCGGAGCGAACGGAATTGATAAAGTGGAAACATTATCGGATCATAAAGAGATGTCATTTGGTGAAGCATTCGGTGTTTACATCAAAGAACTTCGTCTTTTGGCACGTTCCGTATTCGTCCTTGATCAGGACGGAAAAGTCGTTTACGCGGAATACGTAAGCGAAGCGACAAACCACCCGAATTATGAAAAGCCTATCGAAGCTGCAAAAGCGTTAATCAAGTAAAGAGAGAAAAAGAGCTCCGGGTGCTGCCGCGGAGCTCTTTTCATGGCAAGGAGGAAACAGCATGCAACACGACCATGTCGGTCAGATTTATGAACTTTTAGATGAAGCCGCCCAAGTGATAGCAGAAGGCCTTGAGATTTCTTATATTGAGGGGCTTGCGGAGGCGGGAGAGATGTATTTTCTTGAAACGGCCGACCAGCTTCCGCTTCAGGAAAAGCAAGCCGGCGAGCTTAAAAACCTGCTTGCGAAAGCAGACTTCAGAAAATGGGAGCATGAATGGATCCGCAAGGCGTTCCAGCTCGCCATTTTAAAAGGACTGAAAGATAAGTCCCATCCGAACAGACAGATGACGCCTGATACGATCGGCCTTTTCATCAGTTACCTCGTGAATAAATTTACGGGCGGCCGAAAAGGCCTGACATTGCTGGACCCCGCCTGCGGCACCGGAAATCTTCTGCTGACCGCGGCAAACCAGCTTTCTGACAAAGCGGCAAAAAGCTTCGGCATTGAAATCGACGATGTCCTTCTGAAGATCGCTTATGCTCAGGCGAATCTGCAGGAAAAAGAAATGGAGCTGTTCTGCCAGGACAGTCTTCAGCCGTTATTTATCGAACCGGCCGATGCGGTTATCTGCGATTTGCCGGTCGGCTACTATCCGAATGACGAAGGCGCTGAAGCGTTTGAGCTGAAAGCGGATGAAGGCCACTCATTTGCTCACCACTTATTTATTGAGCAGAGCGTCAAACATACAAAACCGGGCGGATACTTATTTTTTATGATTCCGAACCATCTGTTTGACAGCGCGCAAAGCGATAAACTGAAGCGGTTTTTTGCGGAAAAAGTGTATATCAACGCCCTTCTCCAGCTGCCGGCTACGATGTTTAAAGACGAAGCGCAGGCAAAGAGCATTTTAATCTTGCAGAAAAAAGGCGAAGACACAAAGCCGCCGAAACAAGCGCTTTTGGCGAATCTTCCTTCTTTTGCGAACCAGCAGGCGATGCGGGAGATGATGGCAAAATTGGATCAGTGGATTCAAAAAGAAAAATAATGACGAAAAAGCAGTGTGAGACGCAAAATCCCGCGCTGCTTTTCGCTTTTTAAAATGAATGGAAATCAGGGCGAAAACACAAATTAAGGAAAGAAAATAACATTCCGTAAGGCCGTGCCGTCCATTTGGCACAAATGAGATTTATCAGAAAATATCGACTTCGTGTTGTAAGCGGTACCAATGTGGATGTTGACTTGAAATGCTGGGTTGACAATGTTTAAATGGAAAAGTCAGATATTTTTTGGACCGCAGTTATGGTCTGGGAAAAAAGAACGAACAAACGAAGAAGAATTTTGATAGGAGCGTCATTTATGTCTAAAATTATTGCAATTAACGCAGGAAGCTCATCTTTAAAATTTCAGTTATTCGAAATGCCTTCAGAAAAGGTGCTAACAAAAGGTTTAGTAGAACGGATCGGTATCGCCGACAGCGTTTTCACTATCTCTGTTAACGGCGAAAAAAATACAGAAGTGACAGATATTCCGGATCATGCGGTTGCGGTGAAGATGCTGCTTCACAAGCTGACTGAATTCGGTATTATAAAGGATTTAAATGAAATTGACGGAATCGGCCACCGTGTGGTTCACGGCGGAGAAAAATTCAGCGATTCTGTTTTGCTTACGGATGAAACAATCCGTGAGATTGAAGAGATTTCAGAACTTGCGCCGCTTCATAATCCGGCTAACATCGTCGGCATTAAAGCCTTTAAAGAAGTGCTTCCGGATGTGCCTGCGGTTGCAGTGTTTGATACGGCGTTCCACCAAACGATGCCTGAGCAATCTTACCTGTACAGCCTTCCGTACGAATACTACGAGAAATACGGCATCCGCAAATACGGTTTCCACGGCACTTCTCATAAATACGTGACACAGCGCGCAGCTGAGCTTCTCGGCCGCCCGCTTGAAGATTTGCGTCTGATTTCCTGCCACCTCGGTAACGGCGCAAGTATTGCGGCCGTAGAAGGCGGAAAATCCATTGATACGTCAATGGGCTTCACACCGCTTGCGGGTGTTGCGATGGGAACACGTTCAGGAAACATCGACCCTGCATTGATCCCGTACATTATGGAAAAAACGGATCAGACGGCAGATGAAGTATTAAATACGTTAAATAAAAAGAGCGGACTGCTTGGCATATCCGGTTTCTCCAGCGACCTTCGCGATATCGTAGAAGCTTCAAAAGAAGGAAACGAAAGAGCGGAAACGGCTCTTGAAGTGTTTGCAAGCAGAATCCATAAATACATCGGTTCTTATGCTGCGAGAATGAGCGGCGTTGACGCGATTATTTTCACTGCGGGTATCGGTGAAAACAGCGTTGAAGTCAGAGAACGCGTGCTTCGCGGCTTAGAATTCATGGGTGTATATTGGGATCCTGCGCTGAACAACGTGCGCGGCGAGGAAGCGTTTATCAGCTACCCTCACTCTCCTGTCAAAGTCATCATCATTCCGACTGACGAAGAGGTCATGATCGCACGCGACGTTGTCCGCCTTGCACAGTAATGATCGAAAAAAGCACATCCTTTAGGGTGTGCTTTTTTATTGAATGCCCCAGAGTCAAACGTTACGATATGTTTAATACATAAACGATGAGGTGAAGCAATGAGCGTGCATGAACATAAACAAGAAGCCCCGTCAGCCGTGCGCTGCAAGGTGGTTACAGTCAGCGACACGAGAACGAAAGAAACCGACAAAAGCGGGCGCGTCATGATGGATTTCATCAGAGAAGCAGGATTTGAAACGGTCGCTTATGACATTGTAAAAGATGAAAAAGATGAATTGCAGAAAGCCGTTTTATCCGGCTGTATGGATGAATATACAGATGCGGTGCTGTTAAACGGAGGGACGGGCATTGCCGAAAGGGATGTCACAATTGAAGCGGTCACGCCGCTGTTTTCAAAAGAACTCCCGGGATTCGGCGAGCTGTTCCGCATGCTGAGCTATACGGAGGACATCGGTTCCGCCGCCATTTTGTCCAGAGCGGCAGCGGGTGTGATCCGAAATACCGCAGTCTTCTGCACGCCCGGCTCCTCAGGCGCCGTAAAGCTTGCAATGAGTAAACTGATTATTCCTGAACTGCCTCATGTGCTCCGGGAAATCCGAAAAGATTTATAAATGTATAAAAAGGCTTTGCTCCGCTCAAAAAATTGGGTGGGGTTTTTTTTATAAAAGGCTTGAAAAAACAGAATTTACTTGTTACAGTGTATACATACAAAATGCATTTTTATTAATTAAAACTAATTTTTATACAAAGGGAGCTTTTAACATGGCAGAACAAAAAAAGGTTGTATTGGCATACTCAGGAGGTCTTGATACTTCTGTAGCGATAAAATGGCTGCAAGAACAGGGATACGATGTTGTTGCCTGCTGCTTAGATGTTGGGGAAGGAAAGGATTTGGCATTCGTTCAGCAAAAAGCGCTGGAAGTTGGCGCCGTAAATTCGTATGTGATTGATGCGAAAGAAGAATTCGCCCGGGAGTACGCGCTCATTTCTATGCAGGCCCATACAATGTATGAAGGCAAGTATCCGCTCGTATCTGCACTATCCCGTCCGTTAATCGCGAAAAAACTCGTTGAAGTGGCGGAAAAGGAAAACGCGGTGGCCGTAGCGCACGGCTGCACGGGAAAAGGCAACGATCAGGTTCGTTTCGAAGTATCCATTAAATCATTAAATCCTGATCTGGAGGTCATTGCTCCGGTCCGTGAGTGGCAATGGTCGCGTGAAGAAGAAATTGAATACGCTGCAAGCCGCGGCATACCGATTCCGATCAATCTTGACAGCCCGTATTCCATCGACCAGAACCTATGGGGACGCGCCAATGAATGCGGTATATTAGAAGATCCGTGGGCGGCGCCGCCTGAAGGGGCATATGACCTGACAGCATCTCTTGAAAACACGCCGGACGTTCCGGAAATCATCGAAATCGCATTTGAAGCCGGTGTTCCGGTTTCAATCGACGGCATAACCTACCCGCTCGCTGATCTAATTCTCAAGCTGAACGAGACTGCCGGAAAACATGGCATCGGCCGGATTGACCATGTGGAAAACCGCCTGGTCGGCATTAAGTCCCGTGAAGTTTACGAGTGCCCGGGCGCGATGACTTTGATTACGGCTCACAAAGAGCTTGAGGATCTGACTTTAGTGAAAGAAGTGGCCCATTTCAAACCGGCAATTGAACAAAAACTGTCTGAAATCATCTATAACGGTTTATGGTTCTCGCCGTTAAAAGACGCGCTGCTTGCATTCCTGAAAGAAACCCAAAAACACGTCACCGGCGTTGTGCGAGTCAAGCTGTTTAAAGGCCATGCCATTGTAGAAGGACGTAAGTCGGAATATTCACTCTATGATGAAAAACTTGCGACATATACAAAAGACGATGCTTTTGACCATCACGCGGCAATCGGTTTCATCGAGCTTTGGGGGCTGCCGACAAAAGTAAACAGCATTGTGAAAAAGAAGGAGCAGATTGAAGCATGAAGAAGCTTTGGGGAGGCCGTTTTCAAAAAACACCGGAAAAGTGGGTCGATGAGTTCGGCGCATCCATCACATTCGACCAAAACTTAGTCAAAGAGGATATTACAGGGTCTCTCGCTCATGCGGCAATGCTGAAAAAATGCGGCATTCTGACGGAAGAAGAAGAAGGCGCCATCCGACAGGGGCTGCAGATCCTCCTGCAAAAAGCAGAGGAAGGGACGCTTGAATTCTCTGTTGATTATGAAGATATCCATTTGAATATTGAAAAAATGCTGATCGAAGAAATCGGACCGCTGGGCGGCAAGCTCCATACCGGCAGAAGCCGGAATGACCAGGTGGCGACCGACATGCATTTGTATTTGAAAGATCATGTCTCACATATCATCGTGCTGATTGAACAGTTCCAAAAAGCGCTGATCGAAAAAGCGGAGGCCAATGTCGAGACCATTCTGCCGGGGTACACCCATTTACAGCGGGCTCAGCCGATTTCTTTCGCCCACCATCTGCTTGCTTATTTTTGGATGCTTGAACGGGATAAAGAGCGTTTTCGCGATGCTATGAAGCGGATTAACATATCGCCGCTCGGATGCGGGGCGCTTGCCGGAACTACGTTTCCGATAGACCGTAACTATTCGGCGGAGCTGCTCGGTTTTGACTCCATTTATGAGAACAGTCTTGACGGAGTCAGTGACAGAGATTTTATTCTCGAGTTTTTAAGCGGCAGCAGCATGCTGATGATGCATCTTTCACGTTTATCAGAAGAAATCATTCTATGGTGCTCGCAGGAATTCAGATTCATTGAACTGGATGATACGTACGCGACGGGAAGCAGCATGATGCCGCAGAAGAAAAACCCCGACATGGCGGAGCTGATCCGCGGTAAAACCGGACGCGTATACGGTGATATGATGGGTCTTTTCACGATTATGAAAGGGCTCCCGCTCGCTTACAACAAAGACCTGCAGGAAGATAAAGAGGGCATGTTTGACACTGTGAAAACCGTAGAAGGAAGCCTTCAGATTTTCACGGGCATGATTGAAACGATGAAAGTAAACAAAGACATCATGAAACAAGCGACAAAACAAGATTTTTCAAATGCGACGGAACTTGCCGATTATTTAGCTAAAAAAGGCATGCCGTTCAGAGAAGCGCATGAAGTGGTCGGCAAGCTTGTGTACAGCTGTATTGAAAAAGGAATCTATTTAAGTGATATGGCATTTGAAGAATTCCTTCAAGCCAGCAGTCTCTTTGAAGAAGATATCTATACCGTGCTCGATCCGCATCATGCGGTTGAAAAAAGAATGAGCGCCGGCGGAACGGGTTTTCAGCAGGTAGAACAGGCGCTCGTAAAAGCAAAAGCCTGCGCCGGCATTTAATTTGCTGAAATTTCCTTCATATTTTCCCGTCATATCAGACACCCTACATCTATAAAAGATGGGAGGTAGAAGGAATGCGCAAAGAACAAGACCGTTACATCTATGATGAAAAAGAAAGTGAAGAAACGGCCAGGCTCATCTCAGAGGCATACCAAAGCGGTTATGTCGGCATGGAGGAAGCCTCTGCTCCTTCAGAAAATTAAGCTGTCTGTAAAGACGGCTTTTTTTTCGTGCGGACGAAGTGCAAAAAAGTGATATTGCCGTTTGTTTATAGTAAAGTAGAGGGAGAAACGTCTTGATTTTATTGAAGCGGCTACGTTGCTGGGGAGGGTATTCAATGTGCGACATGCTCTAATCACTGCCGGTACAAAGGGGTTGGGCCGAAAAGTGACTGAAATGCTTCTGGAAAAAGGTTTTTCTGTCACAGTGAATTACAGACAGGACGAAGAAGCGGTCGCTTGTCTGAAGGCGGATTATCCCGGGTGCCATGACAGATTGCAATTCGTTAAGGGCGATGTAACCCGGAAAGAAGATCTCATGCGGATCGCCGATGCAGCCCTTCAGCGGTTTGGAAGGATTGACATACTGATTAACAATGCCGGGCCGTACATATTTGAGCGCAAAAAGCTTGCCGATTACTCCGATGACGAATGGTATGGCATGCTTGAAGGGAATTTAAGCGCCGTTTTCCATCTGTTTAAAGCGGTTATCCCGGTCATGAGACAGCAGCGGTTCGGCCGGATTATTACATACGGTTTTCAAGGAGCGGACCATGCCCCCGGCTGGCTTCACCGTTCCGCTTTCGGAGCGGCTAAAGTCGGATTGGCTTCGTTAACGAAAACCATTGCGATTGAAGAAGCCGAATCAGGCATTACAGCCAATATGGTCTGCCCGGGCGATATTGTAGGAGATATGAAAGAAGCGTCTATAGAGGAAGCAAGACGGAAAATCGGCAAAGAAAAGACGCCGATCGGCAGGTCCGGAACCGGAGAGGACATTGCGAGAATCATCGCCTTTTTATGTGAAGAAGATTCCGATCTTGTAACCGGAACGGTCATTGAAGCAACAGGCGGGCTGAATGTGATTAACAGGCATCAATCCCTGTAAGTTTTTTCGTTTGTCAAAAAGGGAACTTGATAAATATTAATTTTTTATGAGGTGAAAACGATGAAAGTGACTTATCACGGACATTCTGTCATTCAAGTGGAAACGAAAACCCATAACATTATTTTTGATCCGTTTCTGACCGGAAACAGTCTGACAAATTTGAAACCGGAAGAAGTGAAAGCGGATGTCATCCTGCTTACTCACGGACACAATGACCATGTCGGAGATACAGAGCAGATCGCCAAACAAAACGATGCGCTCGTCATTGCGCCGAACGAGCTGGCCGTTTATCTCGGCTTTAAAGGGTTAAAGGTCCACCCGATGCATATCGGCGGGGCGCACCAATTTGATTTCGGCAAAGTAAAACTGACACAGGCGTTCCACGGATCGGCGGTCACTGATGAAGAAAACAAAACCATCACATACACCGGGATGCCGGCCGGGATTTTATTAACGATTGACGGCAAAACAATTTTCCACGCCGGCGATACGGCGCTGTTCTCAGATATGAAACTGATCGGGGAACTGAATCACATTGACCTGGCGTTTCTGCCGATCGGTGATAACTTCACCATGGGGCCTGAAGATGCGAAACTCGCGGCTGAATGGCTGAGAGCGAAACAGGTCGTCCCCGTTCATTACAATACATTCCCCGTCATTGAACAGGACCCTGACGCTTTCGCAGAAAGTCTGCCCGGAGGCGTCGGCAAAGTCATGGCGGTCGGCGAGACCATTGAGCTTGCCTGACATATGTGTCGAAGACCTTCTGAATCAAGCATTCAGAAGGTCTTTTTTGTGATGCCGCCTTTTTTCGGGCGTCTCATTGCGAATGAATCCCCCGTACCCTTATAATAAAAGCAGAAGACTGTCCTTAGAGGTGAAACGCTTGGCAACAAAGCATGAACAAATCCTATCATACATAGATTCGCTTCCTGTCGGTGAAAAAATTTCGGTCAGAAGAATTGCGAAAGAAATGAAAGTCAGTGAAGGAACGGCTTACAGAGCCATTAAGGAAGCCGAAAACAAAGGATTCGTTTCCACTATTGAACGTGTGGGGACCATCCGGATTGAACAGAAGAAAAAAGAAAATATTGAAAAGCTGACATACGCCGAGGTCGTCAATGTGATAGACGGCCAGGTGCTCGGCGGAAAAGCCGGTCTGCATAAAACGTTGAATAAGTTTGTGATCGGGGCGATGGAGCTTGACGCGATGATGCGTTATACGGCGGCGGGGAACCTGTTAATCGTCGGGAACCGAATCAACGCCCACCGCCAGGCGCTTGAAGCGGGCGCGGCCGTTTTGGTAACAGGAGGGTTTAATACCGATGACAGCATTATCGAGCTGGCCGATATGCTTGAGCTTCCGATTCTCTCCACGAGCTACGATACCTTTACGGTCGCCGCGATGATCAACCGGGCGATCTATGATCAGCTCATAAAAAAAGAGATTGTGCTCGTGGAAGATATTTTGACGCCCGCAGATCGGACAGTGACGCTGTTCCCTAAGGATAAACTGGAGAAATGGTACGAAAAGAACTATGAAACCGGACACGGCCGCTTTCCGGTTATCGATCAGCAGATGAAAATCCACGGAATCCTCACGCCGAAAGATATCGCGGGGCATGACCGGTCAGTTCCCATTGAAAAAGTAATGACCAAAAACCCTGTCACGGTGATCGGAAAAACATCTGTCGCCTCAGCGGCTCAAATGATGGTTTGGGAAGGAATTGAAGTGCTTCCGGTGACAGACGGGCATCACAAACTGATCGGAATGATCAGCCGCCAGGATGTCTTAAAAGCGCTTCAGATGGTTCAAAAGCAGCCTCAGGTCGGAGAAAAGCTGGATGATATTGTTTCAAGGGGATTTAAAGAAGAGGAAGATAACAAAACGCCGGCCGTTTATCAATATGAAGTCACGCCGCAAATGACCAATCAGCTCGGCACGATTTCTTACGGGGTGTTTACCACGATTTTAACCCAGGCCGCCAGCCGATTTTTACGCTCCCGCAAACGCGGCGAGCTGGTCATTGAAAGCATTACGATTTTCTTCCTGAAGCCCGTACAGATGGAGTCGGTCATTGAAGTGAAACCGCGCATTTTAGAGGCGGGCCGGAAATTCGGGAAAATGGAAGTGGAAGTGTCAAGCCAAAGCGGCATCGTTTCAAAAGCGATGCTCATGGTGCAGCTGATGGAGAGAAGTTAAGGGACGCACCCGGGTCCCTTGGCATTCATTATGCGTGGTCCCTCTCCGCTTCCTTTGCATGGATGGGCTCATAATGCTTATAGGCTTTATACCCGGCCCATGCGCTGCCTGCTCCGATTAAAATGAAGACGCCGCCGATGACCAGGGTCAGAACGGAGTGGAACAGAATCATTTGGTTTACTCCGTACAAAAGCACCAGCGCGCCTAATGCCATACTTGATTTAGCCGAAAAACATTCCTTCTCCAGCGCCCGTTTCGTCTGGATTCCTTTTACTTTGTAATACACGTAAAAGCAGGCAGAAAGCCCGATGAGAAAAACAAAAACCAGCATAAATGAAATCCTCCATTATATGAGTTTGCAAAACCGTTTATACCGTTGCTGAAAGATTTTCCTTTTCCATGGATAAAGAGTATGATTAAATGAATAAAAACGAAAAGGAGAAAACGATGAAATCCGAACTGATCAGAACCATATCATTATATGACACCATTATCTTACATAGACATGTGAGGCCTGACCCGGACGCCTACGGTTCACAGTGCGGCCTTACGGAAATCCTGCGGGAAACGTATCCCGAAAAAAATATTTTTGCCGTCGGACAGCCTGAACCGTCCTTGTCTTTTTTATATTCCCTCGATGAGGTGGATGACGAAACCTATAAAGATGCTCTTGTCATCGTGTGCGACACCGCAAACCAAGGCAGGGTCGACGATCAGCGCTACCATTCCGGCGCAAAGCTCATGAAAATAGACCACCATCCAAATGAAGATCCGTATGGCGATCTGTTATGGGTCGATACGAATGCAAGCTCCGTAAGCGAAATGATCTATGAGCTGTACCTGGAAGGAAAGCAGCACGGCTGGAAACTGAATACGAAAGCAGCTGAGCTGATCTACGCTGGTATCGTCGGTGATACGGGGCGCTTCTTATTCCCGAACACCACAAAAAAGACATTAAAATACGCGGGAGAGCTCATTGAGTTCCCATTTTCATCGTCAGAGCTGTTCAATCAATTGTATGAAACAAAATTAAATGTGGTGAAGCTTAACGGCTTTATTTATCAAAATGTGTCACTGTCTGAAAACGGCGTCGCTTCCGTTTTCATTAAAAAAGACATTTTGGAGACATATGGAACCACCGCTTCTGAAGCGTCGCAGCTTGTCGGAACACTCGGAAATATTTCGGGTATCCGCGCTTGGGTGTTTTTCGTAGAAGAAGACGATCAAATCAGAGTCCGGTTCCGTTCAAAAGGTCCGGTCATCAACGGAATTGCCCGGAAATACAATGGCGGCGGACATCCGCTTGCGGCGGGCGCATCCATCTTCAGCTGGGATGAAACCGATCAGATTCTTGCTGATCTGGAAGAGGTATGTAACGAACACAAGTAGAGGGGAGACCCTCTTTCTTAGTGTTCATCTGTCACGGGGATGAACCAGCAGCCGAATTCAGTCAGGTCTTCGTAGACGCGGAGATTACAGATTTGGAGTTCTTTTTTTATGAGGGAAGCGAGTGTGTCTGTTTCTGCATATGCGGAATAGCCTTGTCTGATTCGGGCTGCATGATCTTTTGCCAAGCGGCGTTCACTAAAAACCTCCATTTTCCCTTCCTCCCTTCAGAATCGTTGAAAATGTCTCATCTACAGTTTATAAAAAAGCGGAGAAAAAAGCGACAGATCTATGGAAAATTTTTAAAAATGACATAATTACGTCGCAAAAGAAATATGAATTTCGACAGACAATCTCGTATAAATCGTCAGTTCCTTTACTTCAGCTTTAAATTCCTTCTCATTTATGGTGTATATTTTGTTTTCGATCGTCCGTTTTAAAAGTTCCTTTGTTTTATACACGCTTTCAATATCCTTTGTGATGACTTCAGAAATATTATCTTTCACTTGTTCCTCAAATTTCATCTTGTCAGGCTGGGCGATTCTGTACTTTTCCCCATTAATCAGCTTCACATCAACACTTTGGATGAGAAGTCTTTGCTTATTATCCTCATTTAATTTATGAAGATCTTTCTGATAGATGGAGATTTGGTTTTTTAAATCCCGCGCGTGCTCCCGCTGCTTTTCAATTAACGTCACCTGTTCTTCCTGAAACGTTCCGTATGTAAACAGAAAGAACAGCCAGCTGACGATGGCTCCGCACATCATTCCCGCAAAAAAACGCTGCCATCCCGGTTTTTTATAATACTCGGGAATTCTCATGATGACATATTCTCCTGGGTCAGCCATGAAATAATCAGCCAGCCGGTCTGCGCGCCGCCCATTGCTGAAATAATTAAAAGAAGCTGTTTGAAGATGTCGCGCGTGTTGCCTTCCCACAGCCCCCGCTCGAAACTGTATACCGCGTCAAATGTTCCCCCGATGGCCGCGACAAGCGCCCAGATTTTCAGCCTGTTCGCCAATTTTGTGATCGCCGTCAGCGGAGGCTCGCCTGATAAATAAGCTCCGAGGCCGCCGATCAGCGCGCCGCCGAGCAACACACCGAGAGCGATAAAATAACTGCTGATGAAATTCGCCATAAAGCCGGCTTCCTGATCCATATATACACCACCTCACTTTTCTATCATATTGAGCGAAACGGACAAGTATGATGATGAGTCAAAAAAGAACATTTGTTTCTTAAGAAAACCCGTCTTATAATGTAGAAAGGCAAAATGAACGTATGGGAAAGGAGTGGCGGCATTGTCGTCTTTTGTTCACCTGCAAGTACATAGCGGCTACAGCCTGTTAAACAGCGCCGCTTCTGTAAAAGAGCTTGTTACACAAGCGAAGGAACTCGGATATTCATCATTGGCGCTGACGGACGAAAATGTGATGTACGGCGCCATTGAGTTTTATAAAGCATGCAAATCAAACGGAATTAAGCCGATTATCGGTCTGACGGCTTCTATATACACGGACGATACAGAGCTTGAAGCACACCCGCTCATTCTTTTAGCGGAGACAAACACCGGTTATCAGAACCTGGTGAAAATCTCAAGTGCGCTGCAATCCATGGCAAAGGGCGGCATGAAGCGAAAATGGATGAAGAGCTATCATGAGGGGCTGATCGCCATTACGCCCGGTGAAAACGGGTACATTGAAAGCCTGCTTCAAGCCGGGAAGTTTGAAGAAGCGGCCCGGGCTGCCGAAGGATTCCGGGAGCTGTTCGGAGACGGCCGTTTTTATTTAGGGTACCAGCCGTTTAAAGGACATGAGGCGTTATCAGAAGAGATTCTCCGCCTGTCAGCCGAGACGGAAATCGCTGTCTGCGCTGCGGGGGATGTCCGCTATATCAAGAAAGAGGATCAAGATGCGTACCGCTGTCTGTGCGCTATTAAAGCCGGAGAGAAATGGGAGGATCAGAGCGGGAATCTGCCGGACTTATACTTGAGGACGCCTGAAGAAATGGCAGAGCTTTACACGCGGCATCCGGAAGCGATTGAAGCAGCCGCCCGTATCGCCCGGCAATGCCGGGTCGATGTCAGCCTCGGACAGACACAGCTTCCGTCTTTTCCGGCGCCGGACGGCAAATCAGCCGATGACTATTTGGCGGAAGTCTGTCATGAGGGGCTGCGTCTCCGTTTCGGCACTCCTGATGAGCGGGTTGTCCGCCGGCTTGAATATGAGCTGGACGTCATCAGGCGCATGAAATTCAGTGATTATTTTCTCATCGTATGGGACTTTATGAAGTACGCGCATGAAAAGGGCATTGTGACAGGCCCGGGAAGGGGGTCCGCGGCAGGCTCGCTTGTCGCTTACTCGCTTTTCATTACCGACGTGGATCCGCTTAAACATTCTCTGCTGTTTGAGAGATTTCTTAATCCCGAGCGGATCAGCATGCCGGATATTGATATCGATTTCCCTGATACGAGAAGGGATGAGGTCATTCAGTATGTACAAAATAAGTACGGGGCCATGCACGTCGCCCAGATTATCACCTTCGGGACATTGGCCGCAAAGGCGGCGTTAAGGGATACCGGGAGAGTGTTCGGAATCAGCCCGAAAGAAGCCGACCAGCTTGCCCGCCTGATTCCGTCAAAACCGGGAATGACGCTTGAGGAGGCGAGGCGGCAGTCCGCTCAGCTGAACAGGCGGCTGTCCGAATCCGCCGTTCTTCATAAAGTGTTTCAGATCGCAAGGAAAATTGAAGGTCTTCCGAGACATACGTCAACACACGCGGCCGGGGTCGTTCTCAGTAAAGAGCCGCTTTCGGAAGTTGTCCCTCTTCAAGAAGGGCATGACGGCGTGTATTTAACGCAGTATGCGATGGATCACCTGGAAGATCTCGGTCTTTTGAAAATGGACTTTTTAGGTTTGCGCAACCTGACGCTTATTGAATCCATTAAAACGATGATTGAAAAAGAGACGAATACGAAAATTGATTTTTCCGAGATTTCTTATCAGGATGAAAAAACGTTCTCGCTATTGTCAAACGGTGATACGACGGGCATTTTTCAGCTGGAATCATCAGGAATGAGAAACGTGCTGAAGCGCCTGAAGCCGTCAAGACTGGAAGACATTGTCGCGGTTAACGCGCTTTACAGGCCGGGACCGATGGAAAATATTCCGTTATTTATCGATCGGAAGCACGGCCGCGCGCGTGTGGAAGTGCCGCACGAGGACGTAAGAAATATTCTCAGTGACACTTACGGCGTCATCGTCTATCAAGAACAGATAATGATGATCGCCTCGCGCATGGCAGGGTTTTCATTAGGTGAAGCGGATCTGCTCAGACGGGCTGTCAGCAAAAAGCAAAAGGACATTCTGGACAGAGAGCGAAGCCATTTTGTTGAAGGGTGCTTAAAAAAGGAGTATTCTGTAGTCACTGCAAACGAGGTCTACGATCTGATTGTAAAATTCGCTAACTACGGATTCAACAGAAGCCATGCTGTCGCATACAGCATGATCGGCTATCAGCTCGCCTATTTAAAGGCGCATTATCCGTTATATTTTATGTGCGGGCTGTTGACGAGCGTCATCGGCAATGAGGACAAAATATCGCAATATCTGCATGAAGCGAAGGGGAGCGGGATTCAAGTCCTTCCGCCGTCAATAAACAAAAGCGGTTTTCCGTTTGCGCCGGAAAACGGAGCCGTCAGATACAGTTTGCGGGCCGTTAAAAACGTAGGCGTCTCGGCAGTGAAAGATATTTATAAAGCAAGAACACATAAACCGTTCGAGGATCTTTTCGATTTCTGCTTTCGCGTACCTGCAAAAAGCGTGAATCGGAAAACCATCGAAGCCCTTATATTTTCTGGCGCCATGGACGAATTCAATCAAAATCGCGCCGCCTTGCTGGCTTCCGTTGATGTGGCTTTAGAGCACGCTGAACTTTTTCGTGCAGACGATGACCAAATGGGATTGTTTTTGGAAGAATCGTTCTCCATTAAGCCAAAATATGTAGAGGCTGAGGAATTTCCGCTCGTGGACAAGCTTCGGTTCGAAAAAGAAGCTCTCGGTGTTTATTTCTCAAGCCATCCTTTGTCTGCTTTCAGGGATCTCCTGAACAAACGGGGGGCGCAAGCGATCACAGCAGCGCGGCAGATGCCGAAGGGACAGCTGTCAATCGGCGCTTTGCTCGCGGGCATCAAAACGATTCGGACAAAGACAGGTCAGCATATGGCGTTTCTCACATTAAGCGATGAAACGGGAGAAATGGAAGCCGTCGTGTTTCCTGACCAATATAGAAGGCTGTCTCCGCTGTTAAAAGAAGGCGCGCTTTTATTCGCCGCCGGAAAAATGGAAGAGCGTCAGGAGAAGACACAATTCATCATGTCATCCGCCTCTCTTCTTGAGCAGACGGAGGCAGACAGAGCGCCGTCTGTTTACATCAAAATCGAAGGCAGCCGGCACAATCAGGAGTTTTTGGAAAAGATGAAGCGTATTTTACTGGAGCATAAAGGGGAAACCGGCGTTTATCTATATTATGAAAAAGACAAGCAGACGATCAGGCTGCCGGATACTTTTCATATTCAGGCGGACCATCAGGCGTTATACCGTTTAAAAGAGCTGCTGGGCCGCGAAAACGTCGTGTTAAAATAGTGGTAACAATAATCGTTTTGTTATACAATTGAAACAATTGTGCTATCTTATTTAAAGATTCTGAAATTTTTCACCTCCAGCGATTGTACCAGTCTATGCGGCAGAATATGTAACAAAGTACTTAAAAGGAGTGTTTAGAATGTCATTAAGAGAAGAAGCGTTACATTTACACAAAGTAAATCAAGGAAAGCTGGAATCAAAAGCAAAGGTAGAAGTCAGAAACGCGGACGACTTAAGCCTTGCCTACTCTCCCGGAGTAGCTGAGCCTTGTAAAGAGATTTATGACGATAAAAATAAAGTATATGATTATACAATGAAGGGGAACATGGTAGCAGTCGTAACAGACGGATCAGCCGTTCTCGGTCTCGGTAATATCGGGCCTGAAGCTTCACTTCCGGTCATGGAAGGGAAAGCGGTGCTGTTCAAAAGTTTCGCGGGCGTGGATGCATTCCCGATCGCGCTTGACACAAACGATGTGGACAAAATCATTGACACTGTGAAGCTGCTTGCACCGACATTCGGCGGTGTCAACCTTGAAGATATTGCGGCGCCGAACTGCTTCATTATCGAAGAGCGCCTGAAAAAAGAAACAAACATTCCGGTTTTCCACGATGATCAGCACGGCACTGCCATCGTAACCGTTGCCGGACTTGTAAACGCGCTGAAATTATCAGGAAAATCCATGTCATCCATTAAAGTTGTGGCAAACGGAGCGGGAGCGGCAGGCATCGCGATCATTAAGCTTCTTTACCATTTCGGCGTACGCGACATCGTGATGTGCGACTCTAAAGGAGCGATTTACGAAGGGCGTCCGGCTGGCATGAACGCGGTGAAAAACGAAGTGGCAAAGTTTACAAACCAAGACCGCAACGACGGTTCGCTGCAGGATGTCATTAAAGATGCAGACGTCTTTATCGGCGTATCAGTCGAAGGCGCGCTGACAAAAGAAATGGTGGAGAGCATGGCGAAAGATCCGATTATCTTCGCAATGGCCAACCCGAATCCGGAAATCATGCCTGAAGACGCGCGCGCAGCCGGCGCTAGCGTAATCGGAACAGGCCGTTCTGATTTCCCGAACCAGGTTAACAACGTACTGGCATTCCCTGGAATTTTCCGCGGGGCGCTTGACGTTCGCGCGACTCACATCAACGAAGAAATGAAAATTGCTGCGGTTGAAGCGATTGCTTCCCTTGTTTCAGAGGAAGAATTAAGCGCTGATTATGTCATCCCGGCTCCATTTGACAAACGCGTGGCTCCTGCCGTTGCGAAAGCTGTTGCGAAAGCAGCGATGGAAACGGGCGTCGCCAGAATTACGGTCGATCCTGAAGAAGTGGCTGAAAAAACAAGACAGCTCACGGTCATCGGCGAATAATAACACAAAAATGAAATGGCAGCGCGTTGGAAAAAAACAACGCGCTGCTGTTCAATATACGGACTGCCGGCATTTTTTTAAGGGCAGGTCTTAAAAAAATTTCAGCAGAATCCTTATTTCTTTTGAAAACGCTGACAGATAAGGCTGAACAACGCTTTTTACGGTATGAAATCCGTCCGTTTCCGTCTGTTTTGCAGCAAAAAATGTCGAATGGAGGATGACACCGTTTGACAAAAAAAGTACAATAGTTTCGGTAAAGTTATTATTAAGTCTATCTAATCGGAAGACATGCAGTGAAGAGAACCCTTCACAAAAGGGAGGTAATCATTTGTTAAAGGATATATTCACAAAAAAGAAAAAATATGCTTCCGTGCCGTCTGAGCAGGCAAAACATGATGTTCCGGAAGGCATTATGACAAAGTGCCCCAAATGTAAAAAAATCATGCTCACAAAAGAGTTAGATAAAAACCTGCGCGTCTGCATGAACTGCGGGCACCATTTCCCGATGAATGCAAAGCAGCGCATTGAAAGCCTCCTGGATGAAGATTCATTCGAAGAATTCAACCAGGGAATGATATCTGAAAACCCGCTCGGTTTCCCGGAATACTTAGAAAAAATCGAAAAAGACCGTGAGAAAACATCGCTGAATGAAGCGGTGGTTACCGGAAAAGGAACCATCAGCGGTTTCCCTGCCGTGATCGCGATCATGGATTCAACATTCCGAATGGGCAGCATGGGTTCGGTTGTCGGCGAAAAAATCACGCTTGCAATTGAAAAAGCAAAAGAGGATAAAGTCCCGTTTATCATCTTTACCGCTTCCGGCGGCGCACGTATGCAGGAGGGGGTCTTAAGTCTTATGCAAATGGCAAAGACAAGCTCTGCATTAAAACTGTTCAGTGAGGAGCAGGGACTGATTATTTCTGTCATGACCCACCCGACGACAGGCGGCGTATCGGCCAGTTTCGCGTCTCTCGGTGATTATAATTTCGCTGAACCGGGCGCCTTGATCGGATTTGCCGGAAGACGTATTATTGAACAGACGATCGGGGAAAAACTGCCGGAAGATTTCCAGACGGCGGAATTTTTATTAAAGCACGGCCAGCTTGATGCGGTGATTCACCGAAACGACATGAAAGACAAACTCGCATTTCTGCTGGACATGCACCAAACAGGAGGTGAGCATGAGTGGCTGCAAGATTAGAATTTGAAAAACCGGTGATTGAACTGCAGACGAAAATCGCCGAACTGAAAAAATTCACCCAAGATTCGGAGATGGATTTAAGCGCTGAAATCGAAAGGCTTGAAGACCGGCTCAGCAAGCTCCAGGATGAGATTTATAAAAACCTGAAGCCGTGGGACAGAGTGCAGATCGCACGCCTTCCCGACCGGCCGACGACGCTTGATTACATTCAATACCTGTTTACCGACTTTTTTGAGTGCCACGGAGACAGAACATACGGAGATGATGCTGCGATTGTCGGCGGAGTCGCCAAATATCACGGCATGCCGGTCACCGTCATCGGACATCAGCGCGGAAAAGACACGAAAGAAAACCTTGTCCGCAATTTCGGGATGCCTCACCCTGAGGGCTACCGCAAAGCGCTTCGTCTCATGAAGCAGGCGGATAAGTTCAACCGCCCGATTATCTGCTTCATCGACACGAAAGGAGCGTACCCGGGTAAAGCGGCGGAGGAACGGGGACAAAGTGAAGCCATCGCCAAGAACCTGTTCGAGATGGCCGGCCTGACTGTGCCTGTCGTTTGTATCGTCATCGGGGAAGGCGGCAGCGGAGGCGCGCTTGCGTTAGGTGTGGGCAACCGCATGCTGATGCTTGAGAACTCGACGTATTCCGTTATTTCTCCTGAAGGAGCCGCGTCCATTTTGTGGAAAGACTCCAGCCTTGCGAAAAAAGCGGCCGAAACCATGAAGATTACTGCGCCCGATTTATTAGAATTAGGAATTATTGATGATATGATTAAAGAAGTGAAGGGCGGAGCTCACCATGATATCAAGCAGCAGGCGGGCTACATTGACGGTATTCTTAAAGAAACGTTAAAATCTCTTCTTCGATTGAACGCCGAAGAGTTGATCTCACAGCGCTATGAAAAATATAAAGCAATCGGGAAAGTTTCGGTTGAGGATCAATATATCGGGGTAAACTGAATAGACGTGAAGCCTATGGCTCACGTTTATTTTTTGTGATTTTTGTGATATTCCTTAAATTTTATTTAAAAACAATTTATTTAATTGTATAATAGGTAAGGTTTCATGGGAGCTCAGGCGTCCCTTTTCATTGTTTTAGGGCAATGATCATGATATGTTTAACATATATATGTTGCTGAGGTGAATAGGAAATGAAGCGTATAGGAGTACTAACGAGCGGCGGGGATTCCCCGGGTATGAACGCTGCGGTGCGCGCGGTTGTGCGGAAAGCTATCTACCACGACGTCGAAGTGTACGGAATTTATAACGGTTATTCAGGATTAATCAGCGGAAAAATAGAAAAACTGGAGCTGGGTTCGGTCGGTGACATCATCCACCGCGGCGGAACAAAGCTGTATACGGCCAGATGTCCTGAATTCAAAACAGTTGAAGGCCGTGAAAAAGGAATCGAAAATTTAAAGAAACTCGGCATTGAAGGTCTTGTCGTCATCGGCGGAGACGGCTCATACATGGGTGCGAAAAAATTAACGGAGCACGGGTTTCCGTGTGTAGGTGTACCGGGTACGATAGATAATGACATCCCGGGAACTGATTTTACGATCGGATTTGATACGGCGTTAAACACCGTAATTGATGCGATTGATAAAATCCGTGACACCGCTACGTCTCATGAGCGTACATACGTTATTGAAGTAATGGGGCGCCATGCGGGCGACATTGCTTTATGGGCAGGTCTTGCAGGCGGAGCGGAATCAATTTTAATTCCTGAAGCGGACTACGATATGGAGGAAATTATCGGCCGTTTGAAGAGAGGGCACGACCGCGGCAAAAAACACAGTATCATCATCGTTGCAGAAGGGGTAGGCAGCGGGGTTGAATTCGGAAAACGCATCGAAGAAGAAACGAACCTTGAAACACGGGTATCCGTTTTAGGGCACATCCAGCGCGGCGGATCTCCAAGCGCTTCTGACCGGGTTCTTGCAAGCCGCCTCGGCGCTTACGCGGTTGAGCTTCTGCTTAAAGGAAAAGGCGGACGCTGCGTAGGTATACAAAACAACAAGCTTGTAGACCATGATATTATAGAAATTTTAGAATCAAAACATACTGTTGAACCAAACATGTATCAGCTTTCAAAAGAACTGTCTATTTAAGGCGGAAGAAGCTGAAGATTTCAGAAGGAAGTGAACGAGTTGAAAAAAACAAAAATCGTTTGTACAATCGGTCCGGCCAGTGAAAGTGTAGAAATGCTGACAAAATTGATGGAAGCGGGTATGAACGTTGCTCGTCTGAATTTTTCACACGGTGATTTCGAAGAGCACGGCGCAAGAATCAAAAACATCAGAGAAGCCAGCAAAAAGCTCGGCAAAAACGTGGGGATTCTCCTCGATACGAAAGGTCCGGAAATCCGCACGCACGATATGGAAAACGGCGCGCTTGAGCTTCAGGCGGGAAATGAAATTATCGTTTCTACGAAACAGGTGCTGGGAACGCTTGAAAAATTCTCAGTTTCTTATGAAGGCCTGGCAGACGACGTGTCAGCAGGGTCTATCATCCTGCTGGATGACGGTTTAATCGGATTGGAAGTGCTGGAATCAAATCCGGAAAAACACGAAATCAAAACAAAAATCTTAAACAGCGGCACGCTGAAAAATAAAAAAGGCGTAAACGTTCCCGGCGTCAGCGTCAACCTTCCCGGAATTACTGAAAAAGACGCCAAAGACATCGTATTCGGTATCGAGCAAGGCGTTGATTTCATCGCTGCGTCATTTGTACGCCGTTCTACGGATGTCCTGGAAATCCGCGAACTGCTTGAAGAGCATAACGCGTCTGACATTCAAATCATTCCTAAGATCGAGAACCAGGAAGGCGTGGACAACCTGGATGCGATCCTGGAAGTATCTGACGGCCTAATGGTAGCGCGCGGAGACCTCGGCGTAGAGATTCCGGCCGAAGAAGTGCCGCTCGTGCAAAAAGAAATGATCAAAAAATGCAACGCGCTCGGCAAACCGGTTATTACAGCGACACAAATGCTTGACAGCATGCAGCGCAACCCTCGTCCGACACGCGCTGAAGCAAGTGACGTTGCCAACGCTATTTTCGACGGCACAGACGCTATCATGCTTTCCGGTGAGACGGCTGCGGGACAATATCCTGTTGAGGCGGTTCAAACAATGTTTAACATCGCCACACGTACGGAAGAATCTCTGAACTACAAAGAAATTCTGTCTAAACGCAGAGATCAGGTCGGCATGACGATTACCGATGCGATCGGCCAATCAGTTGCGCACACGGCGATCAATCTGAGTGCGGCAGCTATCGTGACGCCTACAGAAAGCGGCCATACGGCGCGTATGATCGCGAAATACCGTCCGCAGGCTCCGATTGTAGCCGTTACGGTTAATGAGTCTGTATCACGCAAACTCGGCCTTGTATTCGGTGTATTCCCGTCAAGCGGCCAAAACGCGAATTCTACCGATGAAATGCTTGAAGACGCGGTTCAAAAATCACTTGACAGCGGCATCGTGAAACGCGGTGATCTGATTGTCATTACAGCAGGTTCTGTCGGTGAATCAGGCACGACGAATCTGATGAAAGTCCACACTGTCGGCAGCATTATCGCGAAAGGACAAGGCATCGGACGCAAATCTGCATTCGGTCCGGTCGTTGTTGCAAAAAATGCGAAAGAAGCTGAACAAAAAATGACAGACGGCGCAGTATTGGTTGCTTCAAGCACTGACCGCGACATGATCGCTTCACTTGAAAAAGCATCAGCGCTCATCACTGAAGAAGGCGGTCTGACAAGCCATGCAGCCGTTGTCGGTTTAAGCTTGGGCATTCCGGTTATTGTCGGCCTTGAGAACGCAACTTCAGTTTTAACAGAAGGACAGGTTATCACAGTTGACGCTGCCCGCGGCGCTGTGTATGAAGGCCGCGCAAGCGTTCTTTAAACAGCTTTAAAAAAGAGAGGGGGGTTCTCCCTTCTCTTTTGTCTTTAGGCTGATTTTCCTATTCCCATGCGGGCGGTGACGCGCTTTTAGAAGGGCAGGAGGGCAGAAAAATGAGAGTGTTATTCTTACTGTTTATCGTATGTCCGGCAATTGAAATCGGTTTGTTTCTGCTGGCAGGAAAATGGCTCGGTATTTTTCCGACCTTCCTTCTCATCATTTTGACAGGCGTGTTAGGCGCCTTGGTGGCAAAAAGACAGGGAACCGATGTGTATCATCGGGTGATGCGCGACCTGCAGCACGGCAAAATGCCGGGGGAAGCGCTTCTTGACGGAATATGCGTCTTTTTCGGAGGCCTGCTTTTGATGCTTCCGGGTTTTCTGTCCGATATTGCAGGGGCCTGTCTTCTGATTCCGTTCACTCGGAACCGCATGAAGCCGCTTTTGTTCAAATGGCTGAGAGGAATGTCAAAAAACAAGCGGATCATTATCAAATAAAAACGGCAGCCTTCTTACAGGGCTGCTGTTTTTATTTGGATTGAACAGTAATATAGGCCCATATTTCTTTTAGAGCGCCCGTTGTGATAAAGGCCTGAATGAAAACGAGCAGCGCGGGCCCCGCAGCCAGTCCTAAAATTCCGAACAATTTAAAGCCGGCAAACAGGGCGATTAAGGTCGCAAGCGGATCAAGTCCGATTGACTTGCTTAAAATTTTCGGCTCCGTCAGCTGGCGCTGAATGAGAACCACAATATATAAAACACCGAGACCGATCGCTTGAGGAAGCTGACCGGCAATGGCTAAATACATAATCCAGGGAACAAAGACCGACCCGGCGCCGAGATACGGGAGCAGATCAACCAGGCCGATAAAAAAGGCGATGGTTGCCGCATGCTCAATCCCTAAAAGAAAAAGTCCGATAAAGACAATGATCATCGTGAAAAGTATGAG
This sequence comes from Bacillus sp. MT(2024), assembly GCF_036362845.1. Classification (NCBI taxonomy): domain Bacteria; kingdom Bacillati; phylum Bacillota; class Bacilli; order Caryophanales; family Bacillaceae; genus Bacillus; species Bacillus sp. MT(2024). Next base: position 2,779,224 of record NZ_CP143632.1, on the reverse strand, counting down.
CACGGCCTGCGCCTTAATGAAACCTGCCATCGCTTTTTTCAGCTCTCCCGATACGGCCTTGGCGTTTGCCGAAACCCGTTCCGGAAAAATGGAATAAAGCAGCGCCTTCAGCTTATGCCAGTCCTTTGTCATAAAAAAAGTCGCCAGCATTGCGAAAATGAAGACGGCAGCTGTATTGGGAAGGAAGGCAATCCATTTCGGCACCAGCTCCAAAAGATGTGAAAGCATGAGCCCCGCATTTTTAGCGGCTGTATCACCGAGGGTCTGAATATGCGTCACGATGGAAGCCTGCTGATTGGTTTCCAGCCCGTTAAATAAGACGGTCAGCTCGTGATACAATGGCTGAATGCGGGAAGTGAACAGCTCTTCGCAATACGTCATAAAGGCGCTGATATGGGGAGGGAGCGTTTTGGCCAGATAGGCGGTTCCCGAAATGATTTCCGCAACGAGAAATGTCGCCGCGCCGAGAAGAATAAGCAAAAAGAAGACCAGGACAATGACTGTATTGACTGACCGTGGCAGCCCCGTCAGTTTGTCCAGCCAGTCAACAACGGGAATGATCGCTGATGACAGAATAAGGGCGATCAGAAACGGATAAGTTAACGGAAATGAGGCGTAACCGGCCGCTAAAGCGCCGCCGGCCGCAGCGAGTACAAACAGCGCGCGGAAAAAAACAGTTGCATAGTGCGGATTCACATCGATCCTCCTCTCGGTCGGCACGTCCTATTACATTAGTTTATTCGTCAAAAAAAAGGATATGATTACAGATATGATGAAAGAGGGTGCTTTCAGGATGTTTACACAGGCGAATTTATTTTTACTATTATTGCTGGCCATCGCATTGGTAGCCAAAAATCAGTCATTGCTTTTTGCCGTCGGCTTTCTCATTGTGATAAAAGCTGTCGGTCTTGATCAGAAACTATTTCCGGTTATTCAGTCAAAAGGCATCAACTGGGGGGTCACCGTCATTACAATCGCCGTTTTAGTGCCGATTGCCACAGGTGATATCGGTTTTAAACAGCTCGGAGAAGCGATGAAATCATATTATGCGTGGATCGCTCTCGGTGCCGGGATCGCGGTTGCCTTAATCGCCAAAAACGGTCTCACCTTATTGGAAAACGACCCTCATATTACAACGGCGCTGGTCATCGGCACGATACTTGCCGTCGCGATTTTCGGAGGCGTCGCCGTCGGCCCGTTAATCGGCGCCGGAATCGCCTATTTGGCCATGCAAATCGTTAAAATATTCACTTCATAAAGTAAAAAAAGCGGCGTAAAGCTGCTTTTTTTTGCGGGTGAAAATAAGAGTTTGCAGCGCATTTTGTAGTTCAGACAAATGCCATTCGCATTATTCCGATGAATGAAGTGGCTTACCATGTAACAAAGAACTTCGGAATCGACGGCGCATATTGTGCGATGACAGCAGATGCAGTAAGGCGGTTCCAATTGATGAATGGATTAAAAGCTGATGGAATTTATGCACTTGAACCAAATCAAAACTTGAAGTGTTGTTAAAATAAGCGGAGACCCTTTCCTTCAATTTGAAAGTTTGTTAAATTTATAGTGAGAATGAAAAAACACAATTCGGTTGGTAGTCCGGATGCATGATTTAAAATGTCAGTAACCTTCCCCTCCTCGGGATGTCCATCATTCTTCAGTAAATTTAGGAGGAGGGAATCGTTATGAAATTAACGGTTTACTACGATGGTCAGTTTTGGGTAGGAGTCATTGAAGTTGTGAATAATGGGAAATTAAGAGCAGTTCGTCATTTGTTTGGACAAGAGCCCAAGGATTCAGAAATCATGCATTTTGTTCATAATCAACTTTTACAGACTCTCTCCCGTACTGAACAAGCAGGGGTTTGTGTTAAAGCAAAATCTAAGAAGTTAAACCCAAAAAGATTACAACGGCAAGCTTCTAAAGAGATGAAAAATATCGGGATATCAACTAAGGCGCAAAAAGCGATAAAACAGGAGCTTGAAGCAAGAAAAGAAAAGAAAAAACAACTGAACAGAAAACAAAGAGAAAAAATAAAGGAACAAAAATATTTAATCAGAAAACAAAAAGCAAAAGAAAAGCATAGGGGCAAATAGTTGGAGAACCCGATGGAGCCCTTCGATTGAAAAGTTGAGCGGCATCCGTTTTTTCTTCGGACTGATTTAGAAAGAAGAAGCAGAAATCGAGCCCTTCTCGAGATGAGGAGGGTTTTTCTGCATTTATTTAACTTCACTTACATCAGTAAATGAGTCAGTTTCAATTGATGAACGGTTTGATGAGGATATTTACGGGCTGAGTGCAAAAGCGAAAATCTTGTCTTAGCTGAAGTAATCATAAACTCTCTTTTTTATGAAGGGAGATGATTAATTTGAAAAACTAATTGTATTGTTGATCTTATATTTTCGTTAAGCTCTATCACAGTAGCTGCTGTTAAAACAGAACACCGCCAGAACCTAAAAGATTCTCAAGAGCTATTTGATGTTTTTATGTAAGAACTTTTATGTAAAGATATATTAACAATGTCCGTAAATTCTATAAGGCTGCCACTAAGAGACATTAATGGGAAGGCTTTATATTATAGCAAGGACCATATTTTCGTCTTTGTCTTTGGCCCATAAATGCCGTCAGCAGTCAGGCCGTACATTGGACTGGAATCGTTTGACTGCATTTGCTGTTTTCGGTCCGATAAAATTGAGAACTCTGCCCCATTCATATTATTCACTTTCCTAAGAAGGGGATTAAATTTGCGGTGAAGTTGTCGCGCCTGTCCTTTTAATGTTTCCCCAAAGCTCCCCCAAATGAAGACATAGAATACATGGTTTTACAAAGCATCTGAAAGCAAGCGATTAAATTTATCAACGCCAAGCCTTGATATATAGGGCTTTTAAAACATTTTTAGTTAAAAGTCTACAAATTAATCAGATTATTGTTTATAATAAGAATAGGCTTAAACTTAAATAAGCTTATAAGAATTTGTTATGTTCCTCTATAAGCATACCGGTTATGTAACCGCAACCAGTGAAATGTAAGCATTTTCTTAAAGGGGAAAGGGATTGTTTGCATGACTCATTTTAAGTAAGCCGTATGTTTTATATACTCTTTAAAGGGGAATTTTGATTGAAAAGGAGAGGTTGAATATGACAGCAACACGCGGTCTTGAAGGGGTTGTAGCAACAACATCATCTGTAAGCTCTATTATCGACGATACCCTTACATATGTAGGGTACGATATTGACGACTTGACAGAGAATGCAAGTTTTGAAGAAATCATTTATTTGCTGTGGCATCTGCGCCTGCCGAATAAAACGGAACTTGCTGAACTGAAAAAACAGCTTGCGAAAGAAGCAGCCGTTCCACAAGAAATCATTGAGCACTTCAAATCCTATCCCCTCAATAACGTACATCCAATGGCTGCGCTCCGGACGGCGATTTCATTACTCGGTCTGACTGACAGTGAAGCCGATGTCATGAATCCGGAAGCGAACTACAGAAAAGCCATCCGTCTGCAGGCGAAAGTGCCGGGCATTGTCGCCGCTTTCTCAAGAATCCGCAAAGGACTTGATCCTGTTGAACCGAAGGAAGAGTACGGAATCGCGGAGAACTTCCTTTACACCTTAAACGGTGAAGAGCCTTCTCCGATCGAAGTGGAAGCGTTTAACAAAGCGCTCATTCTTCATGCGGATCATGAGCTGAACGCATCAACATTTACGGCGAGAGTATGTGTCGCCACCTTATCTGATATTTACTCAGGCATCACTGCCGCCATCGGCGCTTTAAAAGGACCGCTTCACGGCGGAGCCAATGAAGCCGTCATGAAAATGCTGACAGAAATCGGCGAAGTGGAAAACGCCGAGCCTTATATCCGCAGCAAAATGGAGAAAAAGGAAAAAGTAATGGGCTTCGGACACCGTGTGTATAAGCATGGAGACCCGCGCGCCAAACACTTAAAAGAAATGAGCAAACGCCTGACGAATCTGACGGGTGAAAGCAAATGGTACGAGATGTCAATCCGTGTCGAAGAAATCGTGACGTCGGAGAAAAAACTCCCGCCTAACGTTGATTTCTATTCCGCATCTGTATACCACAGTCTCGGCATTGATCACGATCTGTTCACGCCGATCTTTGCGGTCAGCAGAATGTCAGGATGGATCGCCCATATTCTTGAACAGTACGATAACAACCGCCTCATCCGCCCGCGCGCTGATTACACGGGCCCGGATAAGCAGACTTTTGTTCCGATTGATGAAAGAGCCTGATCAAACGGGAGGCTGGTGATTTTCATGTCGTTAGCCTCTTGTTAATCAAGCCCGGATTGGTTTACAATTTTGATAGAATCTTGAGAAAAGTCATTTTATTTTTTATACAAGAAAAATAAAATGTTTTCTAAATATGAATTACATACTGGGAGGTAATATTGTGTCACAAGGTGAAAAAATTACAGTCTCTAATGGAGTATTAAACGTACCAAATAATCCGATTATCCCGTTTATTGAAGGCGACGGCACAGGCCCTGATATTTGGAACGCCGCTTCTAAAGTATTGGAAGCCGCTGTTGAAAAAGCATATAAAGGCGAGAAAAAAATCACGTGGAAAGAAGTTTATGCCGGTGAAAAGGCTTATAATAAAACAGGTGAGTGGCTTCCTGCCGAAACGCTGGAAGACATCAGAGAGTACTTCATCGCCATCAAAGGTCCTCTGACGACACCGGTCGGCGGCGGTATCCGTTCACTGAACGTGGCGCTGAGACAGGAGCTTGATTTGTTTACGTGCCTGCGCCCTGTCAGATATTTCACGGGAGTGCCTTCTCCGGTCAAACGTCCTGAAGATACGGATATGGTCATTTTCCGCGAGAATACGGAAGATATTTACGCCGGAATTGAGTATGCGAAAGGTTCTGAAGAAGTTGAAAAGCTGATCAGCTTCCTGCAAAATGAAATGGGCGTTAACAAAATCCGTTTCCCTGAAACGTCAGGAATCGGCATCAAGCCTGTTTCTGAAGAAGGCACAAGCCGCTTAGTCAGAGCTGCCATTGAGTATGCGATCGAAAACGGCCGTAAGTCTGTCACGCTTGTCCACAAAGGAAACATCATGAAGTTCACTGAAGGGGCATTTAAAAACTGGGGCTACGAGCTTGCCGAAAGAGAATACGGAGATAAAGTATTCACTTGGGCTGAATATGACCGCATTGTCGAAAAAGACGGAAAAGAAGCGGCTGATAAAGCGCAGAGCGAAGCGGAAGCGGCAGGGAAAATCATCGTCAAAGACAGCATCGCTGATATTTTCCTTCAGCAGATCTTAACCCGTCCGAGCGAATTCGACGTCGTGGCGACAATGAACTTAAACGGAGACTATATCTCTGATGCGCTTGCCGCTCAGGTAGGCGGAATCGGGATCGCGCCTGGAGCGAACATCAACTATGAAACAGGGCATGCGATTTTCGAAGCGACTCACGGAACGGCTCCTAAATATGCCGGCCTTGACAAAGTCAACCCGTCATCCGTCATCCTTTCAGGAGTGCTTCTTCTTGAACACCTGAACTGGAATGAGGCTGCTGACTTGATCATTAAATCTATGGAAAAAACGATTGCTTCAAAAGTAGTAACGTACGATTTTGCTAGATTAATGGACGGTGCAACTGAAGTGAAATGTTCAGAGTTCGGTGAAGAGCTCATCAAAAACATGGACTGAACCTAAAGCAGACTTCTAATGAAGCCAAAAAAGGAGAAGAGAATCATGGGAAAAACACGCAGTAAAGTTTCTGTTATCGGAGCAGGATTTACGGGAGCGACAACAGCCTTTCTTACAGCTCAAAAAGAGCTTGCGGACGTTGTGCTCGTTGATATTCCGCAATTAGAAAACCCGACAAAAGGAAAAGCGCTAGACATGCTCGAAGCAAGTCCGGTTCAAGGATTTGACGCGAAAATCACAGGCACGTCCAACTACGAGGACACAGCCGGTTCTGATATCGTCGTCATCACAGCCGGAATTGCGAGAAAACCAGGCATGAGCCGTGATGATCTCGTATCTACAAACGAAAAAATCATGAGAAGCGTCACACGTGAGATCGTGAAATATTCTCCTGACTGCATTATCGTTGTATTGACAAACCCTGTTGATGCGATGACATATGCGGTGTACAAAGAATCAGGCTTCCCGAAAGAACGCGTCATCGGACAATCCGGAGTGCTTGACACTGCGCGATTCAGAACATTCGTCGCTGAAGAATTAAACCTGTCTGTAAAAGATGTGACCGGTTTTGTTCTTGGCGGACACGGTGACGACATGGTTCCTCTCGTCCGTTATTCCTATGCGGGCGGCATTCCGCTTGAAACGCTTATCCCGAAAGACCGTCTTGATGCGATTGTAGAACGCACAAGAAAAGGCGGCGGGGAAATCGTCAACCTTCTCGGAAACGGAAGCGCCTACTACGCGCCTGCTGCATCACTGACTGAAATGGTAGAAGCCATTTTGAAAGATCAGCGCCGCGTGCTTCCGACCATCGCTTACTTAGAAGGCGAATACGGTCATGAAGGCATTTACTTAGGCGTACCGACGATTATCGGAGGAAACGGCCTAGAGCAAATCATCGAGCTTGAACTGACAGACTATGAAAAAGCGCAGCTGAGTAAATCAGTTGAATCTGTCAAAAACGTGATGAAAGTATTGTCATAAGAAAAAAGGGAAGGCTTCCGAATCAGAAGCCTTCCTCTTTTTACAATTAATGAAAGCGTTTTCTTTTTCCCTGAGCGATCCTTTCTCTGAAAATGATCAAAAAGGCGAATTGTCTGAACGGGCAGTATTGGATAAAATGAAATCATAAAGTGATATGCAGCACATAAAATAGAGAAAATTGGATGTCGGGGAAAATAGACAGCGGAGGGCGCAGCATGAACAAAAAAATTTTAGTTGTAGATGATGAACAATCTATCGTTACTCTTTTACAGTATAATCTGGAACGGTCCGGCTATGATGTCATAACCGCATCAGACGGTGAAGAGGCTCTGGAGCTGGCAGAGAATGAAAATCCGGATTTAATCGTACTGGATGTCATGCTGCCGAAAGTGGACGGAATCGATGTCTGTAAACAGCTCAGACAGCAGAAAATGATGGTCCCGATCTTGATGCTGACAGCAAAAGATGAGGAATTTGATAAGGTGCTGGGACTGGAGCTCGGAGCGGATGATTACATGACAAAGCCGTTCAGTCCGCGGGAAGTCACTGCGCGGGTGAAAGCCATTTTAAGAAGGGCTGACATTTCTTCGCTGTCACAAGGCAGAGAAGAGGAAAAGGACGGGCAGATCCTCATCGGCGAGCTGAAAATTCTTCCGGAGCATTACGAAGCGTATTTTAAGTCAGAACAGCTGGAATTGACGCCTAAAGAATTTGAACTGCTTCTGTATTTGGGAAAACACAAGGGAAGAGTGCTGACGAGAGATCTTCTGCTGAGCGCGGTCTGGAACTATGATTTTGCCGGGGATACCCGGATTGTTGACGTTCATATCAGCCATCTGCGCGACAAAATCGAATCAAATACCAAAAAACCCATCTATATTAAAACAATCAGAGGTTTGGGGTATAAACTGGAGGAGCCAAAAATGAATGAATAAAGTCCGTGTGCGTCTGTTCGCTTTACTCGTTGTATGTATCATATTGGTTTTCAGTGTTCTCGGCCTTTTTTTACAGCAGCTTATTTCTTCATCCGCTGAAGAAAGAACGGCGGATCAGCTGAAAAAGGAATCGGTATACATAGCGGGCCTTCTTGACACCGGCCGAATCGGCAATAAAAGCAATGAAACGGTAATCCGTGATGCCGGCCGCACCCTCGGTATAAACGTCTCCGTGCTCAACGAGAAGGGTGACGCTGTATATCATTCCGGCAGTCGTGCTGATGATTCAGCCGTAAAGGAGTTCATTTCTCACAATAAAAGCGAGGAAGCTGTACAGTCGAAAAGCAAAGTCATCCGCGGCACTGCCGTAAAAAATGACGCAGGGAAAATTGCGGGGTATGTACTCGTTTCCTCGGAGATCAACGGCGGTTCAAGCGTTACCGGAGAAATGTGGGGCATGCTGGCAGCAAGTCTTTGTACCGCTTTTATCATTATCGTTTTCTTTTATACAAACATGACGTCCCGTTACAAAAAATCAATCGACGCCGCGACAAAGGTGGCGACGGAGCTGTCCAAGGGGAATTATGACGCCCGCTCCTACAGCGGTTACGCAAGGCGGTCGGACCGTCTCGGGCGTGCGATGAACAGCCTGGCGGTTGATTTAATGGAAATGACAAGAACGCAGGATATGCAGCGCGATCGTCTATTAACGGTCATTGAAAATATCGGATCCGGTTTGATTTTAATAGACGGGAGAGGTTTTATCAATCTCGTGAACCGGTCATACACGAAGCAGTTTCATACAAAGCCTGAACGTCTGCTTCGGCGCCTTTACCACGATGCGTTTGAACATGAGGAGATCATTCGGCTTGTCGAAGACATTTTTATGACGGAGACGAAAAAATGCCAGCTGCTCAGACTTCCCATCAACATTGAGCGGCGCTACTTTGAAGTTGACGGCGTTCCGATCATGGGCCCTGATGATGAATGGAAGGGCATCGTCCTCGTTTTTCACGATATGACGGAAATTAAAAAATTGGAGCAGATGAGAAAGGACTTCGTCGCCAATGTCTCCCATGAACTGAAAACACCGATCACCTCGATTAAAGGATTTACGGAAACACTGTTAGACGGAGCGATGAAAGACGAAAAGGCGCTTTCAGACTTTCTGTCTATCATTCTGAAAGAAAGTGAGCGGCTCCAATCTCTCGTGCAGGATTTATTGGATTTATCCAAGATGGAGCAGCAAAACTTTACGATGCGCGTAGAGTCCTTTGATGCTGCAAAAATTCTGCATGAAATTGAGGCGCTTTTGCAGCATAAGGCTGAGGAAAAAGGCATCAGCTTTCAGCTCGATCTCCCGGAAGAGCCGATTTTTGTGACGGGTGATGCGCACAGGCTGAAGCAGGTATTTTTGAATCTGGCGAACAATGCCCTGACCTACACGCCTGAAAAAGGGACGGTGGGGATTTCGGTACATGTGAAAGAAACCGTTGTCGATATCAAAGTGTCCGATACGGGAATCGGCATTCAGAAAGAAGAGATCCCGCGGATATTTGAGAGATTCTACCGCGTGGATAAAGACAGAAGCCGCAACTCGGGAGGAACCGGCCTCGGCCTCGCCATTGTGAAGCACTTAATAGAAGCCCATGAAGGTAAAATCGAGGTCACAAGCGAGCCTGGACAGGGAACTGTGTTCACTGTGACGCTGAAGCGGCCGCCGGCAGCGTGATCAGCTTTACAAAGGATTAACAATTTCTTCATGACCTGTTAAACCTATCTTGTTAGGATGTAACAGAACCCCTTCATCCAAGGAGCCAATTTTGACGGCGGGAACGCGTTTTTTGTTCCCGTCCTTTTTTGCGTTTTCACGGGGTTCGCTCATTTTCCTTTCAAATTGAACTTTGTTAAAATAAGAGAAGCTGTGAGATTAAAAAACAGAGGAATGACGAGCTTTTGCTCTTAGGAGGATATTGAATGACGGAACGAAAAAAATTAGTGCTTGTCGACGGAAACAGTCTGGCGTACCGGGCGTTTTTTGCATTGCCGCTTTTAAGCAATGAAAAAGGCATTCATACAAATGCCGTATACGGGTTTGCGATGATTTTAATGAAAATGCTGGAAGATGAAAAACCGACCCATATGCTGGTGGCTTTTGATGCGGGAAAAACCACTTTCCGCCACAGCACGTTTAAAGAATATAAAGGCGGAAGACAAAAAACGCCGCCGGAGCTTTCAGAACAGATGCCGTTCATCCGTGAGCTCCTCGATGCCTACAACATCAGCCGCTACGAGCTTCCTAAATATGAAGCGGACGATATTATCGGCACGCTTGCCGTATCTGCTGAAAAAGACGGCTTTGAAGTGAAGGTCGTTTCGGGGGACAAGGACTTAACCCAGCTTGCCACCGGGAAAACGACCGTTGCCATTACGAGAAAAGGCATTACCGACGTAGAAGATTACACGCCGGAGCACGTGCAGGAAAAGTACGGTCTGACCCCTTTGCAGATCATTGATATGAAGGGATTAATGGGGGATTCATCCGATAACATACCGGGCGTCCCCGGCGTCGGGGAAAAAACCGCGATTAAGCTCTTAAAGCAGTTCCATTCGGTTGAGAAACTGCTTGATTCCATTGATGAAGTCAGCGGAAAAAAATTAAAAGAAAAGCTTGAAGAATATAAGGAACAAGCCCTGATGAGCAAAGAGCTGGCGACGATTATGACAAATGCGCCGATTGAAGTCAAGCCCGAAGATTTAGATTACCAAGGGTTTGACCGTGAACAAGTTGTTGCCATTTTTAAAGACCTCGGTTTTAATACGCTTCTTGAGCGGCTCGGAGAAGAAAGCGGGGAAACGGCGGAAGAAAATTTTGAAGACATCAATGTCGAAACGGCAGAAGAAATCACCGAAGATATGCTCGTTTCGCCGTCCGCTTTGGTCGTCGAACAAATCGGTGATAACTATCACGAAGAACCGATCCTCGGCTTTGCCATCGTGAATGAAACAGGTCTTTATTATATTCCGAAAGAAATCGCCATTCAGTCTGAAGCTTTTAAATCTTGGGCTGAAGATGAATCAATGAAAAAATGGGTGTTCGACAGCAAACGTTCCGTCGTCGCTTTGCGCTGGCAGGGAATTGAGCTGAAGGGAACGGAATTTGACGCGCTTCTTGCTGCCTACATTATAAACCCGGGCAATTCGTACGACGATGTCGCGAGCGTAGCGAAAGAATACGGGCTGAATATCGTTTCAAAAGATGAAGCGGTATACGGAAAAGGCGCAAAACGCGCCGTTCCGGCTGAAAAAGAGCTTGCCGATCATCTCGCGCGGAAAGCGTCTGCCGTTAACAGCCTCCGTGACAAACTGCTTGACGCTTTGGAAGAAAATAATCAGCTTGAACTTTATCAAGATCTTGAACTCCCGCTTGCGCTAATTCTCGGAGAAATGGAATCAATGGGCGTCAAAGTGGATGTTGAAAGACTGAAGCGAATGGGAGAAGAGCTCAAGGCAAAACTGAAAGAATATGAAGAAAAAATCCATGACATCGCCGGTGAGCCGTTTAACATCAACTCACCAAAACAGCTCGGCGTCATTCTGTTTGAAAAACTCGGCCTGCCGCCAGTAAAGAAAACAAAAACAGGCTATTCCACTTCAGCTGATGTGCTTGAGAAGCTCGCCGACAAACATGATATCGTCGCGTACATTCTGCAATACAGACAAATCGGCAAACTCCAATCGACTTATATTGAAGGGCTGCTGAAAGTCACGCGCAAGGATTCTCATAAGGTGCATACACGATTCAATCAGGCATTGACGCAAACCGGACGCCTGAGCTCAACGGATCCGAACCTGCAAAATATTCCGATCCGGCTGGAGGAAGGGCGGAAAATCCGTCAGGCTTTCGTACCGTCCGAACCGGACTGGCTTATTTTCGCCGCTGATTATTCACAAATTGAATTAAGGGTGCTTGCGCATATTTCAAAAGATGAAAATCTGATCGAAGCATTTACGAATGACATGGACATTCACACAAAAACCGCCATGGACGTGTTTCATGTCAGTGAAGATGAAGTGACACAAGCGATGCGCCGCCAGGCAAAGGCCGTCAATTTCGGGATCGTTTACGGCATCAGCGATTACGGGCTTTCGCAAAACCTCGGCATCACCCGGAAAGAAGCGGGCGCTTTTATTGACCGCTATTTGGAGAGCTTCCCGGGCGTCAAGGCATATATGGAAGAATCGGTGCAGGGAGCGAAACAAAAAGGATATGTGACGACACTTATGCAGCGCCGCCGCTATATCCCTGAGCTGACCAGCCGCAACTTCAACCTGCGGAGCTTTGCGGAACGGACGGCCATGAATACGCCGATTCAGGGAAGCGCCGCTGATATTATTAAAAAAGCCATGATTGACATGGCAGCTGAGCTGAAAGAGAAAAACCTGAAGGCGCGGCTGCTGCTTCAGGTGCACGATGAATTGATTTTTGAAGCGCCTAAGGAAGAAATTGAAATATTAGAAAAGCTGGTTCCTGAAGTGATGGAGCATGCTTTGGCATTAGACGTGCCGCTGAAGGCTGATTATGCTTCAGGGCCGTCCTGGTACGATGCAAAATAAACAGAAAAAAAGGAAGTGATGATTGTGCCGGAATTACCAGAAGTTGAAACGGTCCGGCGCACTCTGACCGGTCTTGTGAAGGGGAAAACGATTGAATCGGCGGATATCAGATGGCCGAATATCATCAAAAAACCCGCCGAGCCGGAGGAATTCGCGCGGCAAATTGCAGGAGAAACGATCCGATCCATCGGAAGAAGGGGAAAGTTTTTGCTTTTCCATTTGGATCATTATGTCATGGTGTCCCACCTGCGGATGGAGGGGAAATACGGTCTTCATCAGGCCGATGAGCCTGACGATAAACATGTGCACGTCGTGTTTCACATGACGGACGGAACACAGCTCCGCTACCGGGATGTCCGGAAATTCGGCACGATGCATTTGTTTGCGCCGGGAGAGGAACGGAATGCATTGCCGCTTTCACAGCTCGGGCCCGAACCAGATGATGAAGCATTTACCGCCGCTTATTTAAAAGAGCGGCTTGCAAAAACGAACCGCGCGGTGAAAACCGCCCTGCTCGACCAAAAAGCGGTCGTCGGCCTCGGCAACATTTATGTCGATGAAGCTTTATTCCGGGCGCGGATTCACCCTGAGACAAAAGCGAACAGCCTGTCTGACGGGCAGATAAAAACGCTTCATACAGAAATTAAAGACACCCTTCAGGAAGCGATTGACGCGGGCGGGAGCACCGTCCGGTCTTATATCAATTCTCAAGGGGAAATCGGAATGTTTCAGCTCAAACATTACGTATACGGCAAAAAGGATGAACCGTGCAAAACGTGCGGCACGATGATTTCTAAAATCGTGGTCGGCGGAAGGGGTACGCATTTTTGCGCCCGCTGCCAAAAAAAATCATAAACTGAAGCTGTTCAAGCAGGCGGCAGCAGAATGACTTTTTTCTAACACAGTTGATGACCTTTCTCCATATATATATTGTGATTCACCCAATAGGCATATGCCACAATTGCCGATCAAGAGAAAGGGAGAAACGGATATGGAGATTGTTTCTTTGCTGCTTTTGGCTTTTGCTGTCAGCTTGGACAGTTTTTCAGTCGGGTTTACGTACGGTTTGAGAAAAATGAAAATCCCGTTCAAAGCGATTGCCGTGATCGCCTGCTGTTCAGCCTCTGTGATGTTTATATCCATGCTGATCGGCCATTTTCTGACAAAGATTTTTCCCGTATCCGTCACGGAGAAACTGGGCGGGCTGATCTTAATCGGAATCGGGGCATGGGTCATCTGGCAATTTTTTAAACCGGCTAAAGAGCCGGATTACTTATTGCATGAAAAAACGCTGCTTAATCTTGAAGTGAAATCGCTCGGCATCGTCATTCATATTTTGAAAAAACCGACCAGCGCCGATATTGATCAATCCGGAACCATTAACGGAGTCGAGGCGCTTCTGCTCGGTATCGCCTTATCCATTGACGCGTTTGGCGCCGGGCTGGGAGCGGCCATTCTCGGCTTTTCTCCGGTTATGATGAGCGTGACTGTCGGGCTGATGAGCTCGCTGTTTGTTTCACTCGGCATAAACGCTGGGCATTTGCTCTCAAGATGGAATTGGATAGATAAAATGACATTTTTGCCGGGAGTCCTGCTGATTATCATCGGGATTTGGAAAATGTAAGAAGGAGTGGGCTTTTTGAGCTTGGTCATCGGTTTAACGGGAGGCATCGCAAGCGGCAAAAGCACGGTAGCGCGTATGCTGATCGACAAAAAAATAACAGTCATTGATGCGGATGTCATCGCGAAACAGGCGGTGGAAAAAGGAATGCCGGCTTACGGACAAATTGTGGAAGCATTCGGAAAAGACATCCTGCTGGAAAATGGCGATATTGACAGAAAAAAACTCGGTTCTATCGTTTTCACTGACGAACAGAAGCGTCTGAAACTGAATCAGATCGTTCATCCGGCAGTGCGTGCGGAAATGCTGAAACAGCGGGATGAAGCCGTTGCGAGAAAAGAGCAGTTCGTCGTTTTGGATATACCGCTTTTGTATGAAAGCGGGCTTGATTATCTTGTCGGCAAGGTGCTCGTCGTCACCGTACCGGCAGACATTCAGCTCAAACGGCTGATGGAGCGGAATTCCCTGACAGAAGAAGAAGCGATGAGCCGGATAACGTCGCAAATGCCTTTAGCGGACAAAGCAAAAAAAGCTGACGCCGTCATTGATAACAGCGGCAGTCTTGAACATACAAAGCACCAGCTTGAGGAAGTATTGAGCGGCTGGGCATAAACAAACACCGTTCGGAAAGCCGAACGGTGTTTTTCTGGTTAAAAATCAAAATTGTCAGGGTCCGGACCGACACGGAGATTTTCGTTCAGATCATCAATCCGCTTCATATCGTCAGCTGACAGTTCGAAATCAAAGACATTTGCATTTTCTTCAATACGGTGTTTTTTAGTTGATTTCGGAATGGTGATGACACCGTTTTGCAAATCCCAGCGCAAAATCACTTGAGCGGCTGATTTGCCGTATTTCTCAGCGATCTCCTGTAAGACGGGGTGATCAAGCAGCTGCCCTTGCATCAATGGCGACCACGCTTCAAGCTGAATGCCTTGTTCAGTGCAGAAAGCAAGCAGTTCTTTCTGTGTCAGGCGCGGGTGGTACTCCACCTGGTTGATCATCGGCTTGATTTCCGTTTCTTTCATGAGATGTTTCAGATGGTGAATTTGGAAATTGCTGACCCCGATCGCCTTAATGCGTCCATCCCGGTAGAGGGTTTCGAGCGCCCGCCACGCATCGATGTACTTTCCTTCGACAGGCCAATGGATCAAATATAAATCTAAATAATCTAAACCGAGTTTTTCTAAGCTTGTGTCAAACGCTTTTAACGTTTCTTCATATCCTAAATCGGCATTCCATACTTTTGACGTGACAAAAATGTCTTCACGTTTTAATCCCGCTTCTTGCAGCCCTTGGCGGATGCCTTCGCCGACACCTTCTTCATTTCCGTAAATCGCGGCGGTATCAACGCTGCGATAGCCGTGCACCAATGCCGTTTTCACCGCGTTGACGAGTTCCGCGCCTTCCTCTACTTTGAAAACTCCGATGCCGAACCAAGGCATCTCTACTCCGTTATGCAATGTTGCTTTTGCTTGTAAATGTGTTGTCATGTATATATTCCTCCTATTATTTGTCTGTTGAAAAAAATCAAAATGCGCTGAAGAAAAACTCACCTCCTTTCAATGGCAGTGCGATCCCGCTTTTCAAGCTTCCTGCTCCATCCGGTTAATACGACCGCGCTGAGCACCATCAGCGCCCCGATCCAAGCGGTATGAATGATTCCGATTGAGTCTGTAATGATTCCGCCGGCAAACGAGCCGATCGCGATTCCGGCATTAAATGCCGCGATATTTAAGGCTGATGCTGTATCAACGGCGCTTGGCGCAAAACGTTCACTCAGCATCACGACATATACCTGAAGGCCCGGCACATTCATAAACGCCAACAGCCCCATGAAAATAATGGTGATCAGCCCGGCTGTTTTAAACGGTGCGGTAAAAGTCAGGACAAACAGCACAGCAGCCTGGACAATGAACATATAAAACAAGGCTTTCAGCGGATTCCGGTTTGATAAACGGCCGCCAATCATGTTTCCGATGGCAATCGCAATTCCGTAAATGAGCAGGATGGCTGCGACGGTTTCTTTCTGAAAACCGGTTACCTCCTGAAGAAGCGGAGATAAATACGTAAACACGACAAACGTTCCGCCGTAGCCTAACGCTGTAATAATAAATAAAAGCAATAACCGGCCGTTTGTGACGAGTTTGACCTGCTCGGAAAATGCGGTTTTCGTCCCTTTGCGCAAATGTGACGGAACGAGAAGCGCGTTTGTGAGGAATGCGATGATTCCTACCGCCACAATGACGGCAAATGCGATTCTCCATCCGAATTGCTGGCCGAGATAGGTGCCGAACGGAACGCCGGTCACCGTAGCCACCGTCAGCCCCGTGAACATAATGGAAATCGCGCTTGCTCTTTTATGCTCCGGCACGATATTGGCGGCGATCGTTGCCCCGATTGACATGAAAATGCCGTGGGAAAAAGCCGAAATGACCCGTGCCGCCAGTAAGACGCCGATTGAGGAAGCGCTCGCTGCGAGTGTATTTCCGGCGATAAAAATCAACATTACCCAGAGCAGCAGCGTTTTCCGCGACATGCCGGATGTGAGAGACGTTAAAACCGGCGCGCCGAATGTCACGCCCAGAGCATACATGGAAACGGTAAGTCCCGCCGTTGTCACAGGTATATGCAGATCTTGAGATATAAGCGGCAGCAGTCCGACGCTGATAAATTCGGTTGTGCCGATCGCAAAAGCGCTGACGGCTAATGCCAGCAGCGCTGGTAAATAACTTTGGCGATGTGAAGACATCTGTTTTCCTCCTTGAACGATAATGTATGGTTGAAATGATGCCGGGTAAACGATATAAGTATAAGAGTACATTCCTTTTCAGCCGGCAAATGTCATTATGATTGATAGAAGTGTCATTGAAAAGAACGTACTTTTAAGTGCCATAGGCACTTTTTAGTTCCTATAGATGAGGAGGAATTACCGTTGCTGAAGAAAAAATACAATATATCCGTAGAGGCGGCGCTTGAAGTGATCGGCGGAAAATGGAAGTGTGTGATCCTCTGCCACCTCATGCGCGGGAAAAAACGGACAAGCGAATTGAAGCGGCTTATGCCGGACATCACCCAGAAGATGCTGACACAGCAATTGCGGGAGCTGGAAGCTGACGGCGTCATCAACCGGATCGTGTACAATCAGGTGCCGCCGAAAGTGGAATACGAGCTGAGTGAATACGGGCACAGTCTGGAAAGAATTTTAAATGCGCTGTGTGACTGGGGCGCGATGCATATTGCTAAACGGTACGGCGAGGTGTCTTCCGTTTTAGAGGACAGCATTTTAAATGACAAATTTAAAGAACCGGGACAAATATAAGAAAAAAGCAGGCAGCCTGAGACGCTGATCCTGCTTTTTTTATGGAAGAAAGATCATTTTATATGCAAAAAAACCGATTGAACAACATATTGATCGGTATAAGGGTGGATTTTTATCAAGTTGTACTGGCGGATTTCTTTTAATGTGTTATACTATATATAAATAAAGGTAAATTAGAGTGGCATATTAAAAAGGGGTGACCTGAGCATGAAGGTAAAAGTAGCAATCAACGGGTTTGGAAGAATCGGAAGAATGGTGTTCAGAAAAGCAATGGAAGATGATCAAATTCAAATAACAGCCATTAATGCAAGCTATCCCCCGGAAACGCTTGCTCATTTGATAAAGTATGACACAATTCACGGCAAATACGATCAAGAAGTTGAGACCGCCGACGACAGCCTGATCGTCAACGGAAAACATATTATGCTGTTCAATCGCCGGGACCCGAGAGAGCTTCCGTGGAAAGAATGCGGAATAGACATCGTCGTAGAGGCAACGGGGAAATTTAATTCAAAAGAAAAAGCGATGAGCCATATTGAAGCAGGGGCGAAAAAGGTCATTTTGACGGCTCCGGGCAAAAATGAAGACGTTACCATTGTCATGGGAGTAAATGAAGAGCAGTTCAACCCCGATGAACATGTCATTATTTCAAATGCATCCTGCACGACAAACTGCCTTGCGCCGGTCGTCAAAGTGCTTGATCAGGAATTCGGGATTGAAAGCGGCCTGATGACGACTGTTCACGCTTACACGAATGATCAAAAAAATATCGACAATCCGCATAAAGATCTGCGGAGGGCTAGAGCGTGCGGAGAGTCCATCATTCCGACTTCTACAGGCGCCGCCAAAGCGCTGTCGCTTGTGCTGCCTCATTTGAAAGGAAAACTTCACGGTCTTGCTTTGCGTGTTCCCGTTCCGAATGTGTCATTAGTGGACCTTGTCTGCGATCTGAAAACAGATGTGTCTGCCGAGCAAGTGAACGCCGCTTTCCAAAGAGCCGCAAAAACGTCGATGTACGGAATTCTTGATTATTCGGATGAGCCGCTCGTTTCTTCGGATTATAATACGAATTCACACTCTGCGATCATCGACGGACTGACAACGATGGTGATGGAAGAACGAAAAGTAAAGGTGCTCGCCTGGTATGACAATGAATGGGGATATTCCTGCCGGGTCGTTGATCTTATCCGTCACGTCGCCGCGCGAATGAAACACCCGTCAGCTGTGTAGACTAAAGATCATGGACATTTGTTAGAAAAAAACCCTTAACGGCATATTCGCAAAAAACACACCTTGCAAAATAAACTTAAACACAGTATACTATCTTTCGTGAACTTCTTGCTCGTGACTGCTTCGGAATTACTTAAAGGGTTAGGACCTCTCCGGACTAACTTTCCCCCGTGGTAAATGGCCGGGTCAGTTCTCGGAAATTCACTTTTTTAATTCTTGTTAAGGGGGGTCCATGATTATGGAAACAATGGGGCGTCACGTCATCTCCGAGCTGTGGGGATGCGATTTTGATAAGCTCAATGACATGGATTTTATTGAAAAAACGTTTGTAAATGCTGCTTTGAAATCAGGAGCTGAGGTGCGCGAGGTCGCATTTCACAAATTTGCACCGCAAGGCGTAAGCGGAGTCGTTATTATCTCTGAGTCACATTTAACGATTCACAGTTTTCCTGAACACGGATATGCAAGCATTGATGTTTATACTTGTGGAGACCTGGATCCTAATGTGGCTGCGGATTACATTGCGGACGCATTACATGCAGATACAAGAGAAAACATTGAAATACCGAGAGGAATGGGGCCTGTACAGATTAAACAGGCACAAGCGAAAGTACTGTAATTTTCAAAACGCAAACACAAGGGAGCTAAGCTGAAAAAGCCATTACGCGCTTTGAAGCTGATGCTCCTTTTCTAATGTAAAAAAACAGCATTGCTTTTTCTTTAAGCATTTTTTTTGTAAAATAGAAAAGATAAGGCCGGTCTATCGGCTCTCCCAACAAATAGGCTCATCCTAGAAACGTTGGCGGGCATTTACCGGAAGCTTGCGAACCGCATTACAGCAACGAAACAGATGGGAGCTGATCCAATTTGAAATGTCCTTCATGCCAGCATAACGGTTCCCGCGTACTTGATTCACGGCCTGCGGACGAAGGGAAATCAATCCGCAGAAGGCGGGAATGCGAAGCCTGCCATTACCGCTTCACTACATTTGAGAAGTTTGAAGAGATGCCTCTGATCGTCGTGAAAAAAGAAGGCGTCCGGGAAGAATTCAGCCGTGAAAAAATGCTGCGCGGGTTAATTAAAGCTTGTGAAAAAAGGCCCGTTCCTTTAAAAACATTGGAAGACATGTGCTTTGACATTGAAAAAGAGCTGAGAAACCAAGGCGTATCTGAAGTCAAAAGCGAACTTGTCGGAGAAATGGTAATGGACCGCCTGGCGAAAATCGATGAGGTGTCTTATGTCCGCTTTGCCTCCGTCTACCGGCAGTTTAAGGATATAAACGTGTTTATCGATGAATTGAAAGATTTAATAAAGAAAGAACGCTGAGAGAGCTAAGAGATTGTGTCTGGCTCTTTTCTCATGAGCAAAATTGGCATTTGATAGATCGCAGAAACGGTGTAAAATGAGAGTAGAAACATATCGGAAGGTTTGAGAATCATGGCTGACTATTGGAATGACGTATTGCCTGTAGATCCTTATACGGTCAAAAGCCGTTCGCTTCTTCAGGATGTCGACAGACAGGTTTTGACACATCTGTACCAGCCGCTGATCGGTTCTTTTGCATTCTCCCTTTATATGACCTTGTGGGGGGAGCTTGAGCAGAACCGCTTGTGGGGAGCGGAATCCACGCACAGGCAGCTGATGGGCATGATGCAGTCAAATTTAAAAAAGATTCATCATGAACAGGGAAAGCTTGAAGGAATCGGGCTGCTGAAAGTGTATATCCGGGAGTCCGAGCAAAAAGAGCGGATGTTTATTTATGAGCTGCTGCCCCCGCTCAGGCCGAATGATTTTTTTGAAGACGGCATGCTGAATGTCTTTCTTTATAACAGAGTCGGTAAAACGAAATACCAGCAGCTGAGACAATTTTACACGCACCCTTCCGTCGGCGCGGGCGCAAGGGAAATTACCCGTCCGTTTAATCACGCCTTTGCCTCTTTTCAGCCGAGTGAATGGAAAATGACGCCTGATATGGAAGAGGCGATGAAGCTCCCCGAGGACTATGAGACGGCGTCTGTCGGACAAGCGCCTTCCTATACGGTGACGGAGGAAGTGTTTGATTTTGAGCTGTTTTTGGCGGGGTTATCAGAAACGATGATACCGCGCAAATCAATCACACAGGATGTGCGGGAGAGCATTAAAAAGCTTTCATATTTATACGGAATAGATCCTATCTCCATGCAGCACGTCGTCATGACCGCAATTAATGAACAGGATACGATAACGGCAGAAGCGCTGAGGAAAGCGGCCAGCGACTGGTACCAAATTGAAAGAAGCGGCAAGCTTCCGGAACTGATTGATAAAACACAGCCTGTCACCTTGAGAGAAAACCGGACGGAAAAGGACGATTCATTGAACGGCGAACTCATCGCACAGCTTGAGACCATATCACCGAGAAAGCTTCTTCAGGACATTGCGGACGGGACCGAGCCGTCTAAAGCCGACCTGCAGATTATTGCCGATATTATGTTCGAACAAAAGCTTGAGCCCGGCGTCACCAATGTGCTGATTTATTATGTCATGCTGAAAACGGATATGAAGCTGTCCAAAAACTATATCCAAAAAATCGCCGCCCACTGGGCCAGAAAGAAAGTCAAAACGGTACGGGAAGCAATGAAGCTCGCAATCGAAGAGCACAGGCAATATCTTGATTGGGCGGACGGCAAAACAAACGGCGCGGCGCGCGGCAAAAAAACCGTCCGGGAAGAAAAGCGCCCTGATTGGATGAAAGAAGAAGAAACCGGGAAGAAACAAGAACAGACGGCTCTTTCCGCACAGGATCTTGAAGAACAGAAGAAAAAAATGATGGAAGAAATGAAAAAACTGAAAAAATACTCTGCCTATTGAGACAGAGAAGCGGGGTGATATTGAATGGAACCGATCAGCCGATCCTTAGAAGGCGTGACGAAAAGACCTGACTTTCAAAAACGCCTGGAACGAATGCAGCAGCAAGTCATGGCCGACGAAGACGTCCAGGCTTTTTTGAAGGAACAGAAAGATGTAATCAATCAAAGCATGATTGACAGAGGGTTAAATAAACTGTACGAATTCGTTCAGCAAAGCAAACAGTGCGCCTTCTGTTCGAAAGACAGCCGGACGAACAGCCTGCTTGAAGGCTACCATCCGAAGCTTGTGATCAACGGGCGTTCCATTGATATTGAATATTACGAATGTCCGGAAAAGAGAAAGCTCGACCGCCAGAAAAGGCAAAAGTCCCTGATGAAGAGCATGTATATCCAGCAGGATCTTCTCGGCGCGACGTTTCAGCAGATCGACATTACCGATCCGAGCAGACTCGGCATTTTCCAGCATGTGACGGATTTTCTGAAGAGCTATAATGAAACGGGAAAAGGCAAAGGGCTGTATCTGTACGGAAAATTCGGAATCGGAAAGACATTTATTTTAGCCGCCATTGCCAACGAACTGGCGGAAAAAGAGTATTCATCAATGATCGTATATGTTCCCGAATTTGTCAGAGAGCTGAAAAACTCGCTTCAGGATCAGTCGCTGGAGGCGAAACTGAATATGGTGAAAACGACGCCCGTACTGATGCTTGATGACATCGGAGCGGAATCAATGACAAGCTGGGTCAGGGATGAAGTCATCGGCACCGTGCTTCAGCACAGAATGAGCCAGCAGCTTCCCACTTTCTTCTCGTCTAATTTTTCACCAGACGAGCTGAAGCATCATTTTACGTATTCACAGCGGGGAGAAAAGGAAGAAGTAAAAGCGGCAAGACTGATGGAGCGGATTTTATATTTGGCTTCGCCTGTCCGTCTTGACGGGGAAAACCGCCGCCGTTCATGATGCCGGCGTCCAATGGGAAGGATTTGAGGGAATGAGGAATAAGAAGGCTGTCACTTGGGCTGCGGCTGCGGCGGGAGCGGGTCTTTTGCTGTGGGCAAACCGCAAATATCTGAATCTGTCGCCTAAGGAGATCCGGCTGTGGGTGTTATCGTTCGGTGTTTTTGCGCCGCTTGTGTTTATCGGAATTTCCATCGTCAGGCCTTTTGTGCTGTTTCCCGTATCAATCGTTTCCGTCGCCGGAGGATTGGCGTTCGGCCCGTTTTTCGGCACCATGTATACGCTGGCGGGCTCAATGGGCGCTGCCGCCGCGTCTTTTTTTGCGGCGGGGCTGTTTGCCTTTAATGAGAAAAGCCGTCATGGAAAAATGGAAGCCATTCAAAAGCAGATGAAAACCAATGGCTTCTTTTATATTTTTATCCTGCGCATTCTGCCTGTTAACTTTGATGTGATCAGCTATGCCGCGGGCCTATCGAAAGTCAGGCCGGTAACGTATTTTTTGGCGACCGCAGCGGGCATCATTCCGGGGACGATCGTCCTGAATGTGCTCGGCGCGAGCTTTATGTCCGGCAATGTGCTGACCGTACTCTGCGTGATCTGTCTTTACGTCGTATTTTTATCGCTTCCCGTTATATTTAAAAAGAAGGTGCGTCATTTGTTCGGCGGTGAAAGCTAACCTTTACGTCTATTTTAAAAACATCCCCCATATACTTGTAACAGATGCCGTAAGGGGGGACAAATATGCTTGAAGTGATCTTTGAAGATGACCACGATACCGCCGCTTTTTTACATCTCATTCAGCAATCGGACGACCGGAGACATTTTATTGTCCGTGAAGGCATAAAAAAAGTCGGAATCGCAAGGTCTGAAACGGCTTTTTGCGTTCAGCGCTTTATTGAGCCGATACTTGTCAGGTTTTTTTTGGAATGCAAAGAAGACGAGCATATGCTTTCGCTTATTGAGGACGCATACTGCTTCACCGATCAGGATGAACAGCAGCAAATCCTTCAGCTTGCACACAGCATTATGGAAGGAGAGCTTGAGGATCATCCGTTTGAGCCGAAGAAAGAGCCGCGCGCACAGTTTATTTCAGATGCGCTCCGGACGATTTCACTTGATGCGGGTGTTTTTTCCGTGCGTTCGTTTCAGACGTTCCGGCTCGGCAGGTATTATGAGAGGCTCAGAGAATACGCGGAGGCTGCGATAGATGAATACCGGATGGAACAGGAATATCAAAACTTTATCCAGTCTCTGAGAGATTATGTGACATCCAATCCGCCGCGGATGAAGAAAGTCCGCATCGTACATGAACGGGCTTTTACGCTGTGGGAGCTGCGCTATGTGTCAGAACGGGAACAGAAAAAATACATAGACAGACGGTTTGTGCGGGAGCACCCGATGTATATAGATTCCCATCTCCTTGCGCCGCTGATCTCCATTGCGCCTGAGACGGTCGAACTGTATACGGACAAACCGGAACATATGATGTCCAGAACGATTCAAAACGTGTTTCAGGAGAGGGTGCGCCTTTTTCCGCTGGGCGCGTTTGCAGCCGAGAAGACGGAAGGATAGCCGCTCGGACGGCCTTGCGTAAGCGGCAGGGCTGTCTGTGCGAAATCAGACGGAAAACCGAGTTGCATTTTTCTCACAGACATTTTATAATACATAAAAGATTAATGATTGCTACACGTATTGATAAGGACATGAAGCATTGATACCGGCTTTATAAGAGAGGAGAGCCCAGGCTGAAAGCTTTCCAGCTATGGATCATTGTCTTTACCGCCTTTGAACTTCAGCTGTGAACGCCGGAATAAGCGCCAGTAATAGCTGACGGGAACTCCCGTTACAGAGTTTAGAGCCGCAGGTGCCGAAACAATCGGCCGCGCGGAAAAAAGGGTGGAACCACGATTCCGTTTATTTAACCTCGTCCCTTTCATAGGGGGCGGGGTTTTTGATTTGCATAAAAAAAGGAGTGACGAAGATGTCAGATATGATCAACATCACATTTCCGGACGGAGCGGTAAAGGAATTTCCGAAAGGAACAACAACAGAAGATATCGCGGCATCCATCAGTCCGGGATTAAAGAAAAAGTCTTTAGCCGGAAAACTGAACGGACAGGAAATTGATTTAAGAACGCCGATTCAAGAGGACGGTGCCGTAGAAATCATTACAGAAGGCACAGAAGAAGGCTTGAACATCATGCGGCATAGCACGGCGCATTTATTGGCCCAGGCGATTAAACGCATTTATAAAGATGTGAAATTCGGAGTCGGCCCCGTCATTGAAAACGGGTTCTATTATGACGTTGAAATGGAGCAGGCGCTGACGCCGGATGACCTTCCGAAGATTGAAAAAGAAATGAAACGCATCATTGGTGAAAATCTGCCGATCATCCGAAAAGAAGTGAGCCGTGATGAAGCAAAAGCCATGTTTGCGGAAATCGGCGATAATCTGAAGCTTGAATTGCTGGATGCCATCCCAGAAGACGAAACGGTCTCCATTTATGAGCAGGGCGAATTTTTTGACCTGTGCCGCGGCGTGCATGTGCCGTCTACAGGCAAAATTAAAGAATTTAAGCTGCTGAGCCTTGCGGGCGCATACTGGCGCGGCGACAGCAAAAACCAAATGCTTCAGCGCATTTACGGCACGGCCTTCTTTAAAAAGGATGACTTAAAAGAGCATTTGCGCATGCTTGAAGAAGCGAAAGAGCGTGACCACCGAAAACTGGGCAAAGAATTAAAATTGTTTGCCAACTCTCAAAAAGTCGGACAAGGTCTGCCGCTCTGGCTGCCGAAAGGCGCGACCATCCGCCGCGTGATCGAGCGCTACATTGTGGATAAAGAGCTGAGCCTCGGTTATGAGCACGTCTATACGCCTGTCCTCGGAAGCAAAGACCTGTACGAAACATCAGGCCACTGGGATCATTATCAGGATACAATGTTCCCGCCGATGGAAATGGACAATGAAACACTCGTGCTCCGTCCGATGAACTGTCCTCACCATATGATGATTTATAAACAGGACATTCACAGCTACCGCGAGCTTCCGATCCGGATTGCAGAGCTGGGAACGATGCACCGATACGAAATGTCCGGGGCGCTTTCAGGTCTTCAGCGCGTACGCGGCATGACGTTAAATGACGCGCACATTTTCGTCCGCCCTGATCAGATTAAAGAAGAATTCATCCGCACGGTCCGTTTGATTCAAGACGTATACGAAGACTTCGGCCTGAATGATTACACATTCCGCCTGTCTTACCGCGATCCTGAAGACACGGAAAAATATTTTGATGATGATGAGATGTGGAACAAAGCGCAATCCATGCTGAAGGCGGCAATGGATGAGATGGGGCACGACTATTATGAAGCGGAAGGCGAAGCGGCGTTTTACGGCCCTAAACTTGACGTGCAGGTGAAAACGGCGATCGGCAAAGAAGAGACATTGTCAACTGTACAGCTTGACTTCCTTCTTCCGGAACGCTTTGATCTCACTTACGTCGGAGAAGACGGCAAACAGCACCGCCCTGTCGTTATTCACCGCGGCGTCGTGTCAACGATGGAGCGTTTCGTTGCTTTCTTAATTGAAGAGCACAAAGGCGCCCTTCCGACATGGCTTGCGCCGGTGCAATTCCAAGTCATTCCTGTATCACCGTCCGTGCATCTTGACTATGCGAAAAAAGTGCAGGAGCGCCTGCAGCGCGAAGGCCTGCGTGTCGAGCTTGACAGCCGGGACGAAAAAATCGGCTATAAAATCCGTGAAGCGCAAATGCAAAAAATCCCGTACATGCTTGTGGTCGGTGACCAAGAAGCGGAAAACGGCGCGGTAAACGTCCGGAAATACGGCGAGCAGAAATCAGAAACCGTCTCATTGGACGATTTTGTGAAAAAGGCTGTAGCCGAAGCGAAAAAATAACCGGAAATACAAAAACCCCGTTCATTCAGAATGGGGTTTTTTTGCGTGTAAAATTATCTTTCTTTTTGTTTCTCTATAATCGCAAACAGCTCGTGAAGATCGCTGATCACGTAATCAGGCGCAATGTCCGTATCATTTTTCTTTTGCGTCCGGTTTACCCAGACTGTCGTAATGCCTGCCCGTTTCGCTCCCAATATATCAGTATTGAGGTTATCTCCGACCATAATGGCGTCTTCTTTTTTCAGGTTCAGGAGGCCGAGGCAATGTTCGAATATGGAGGCATCGGGTTTCCCTTTTCCGAAAGCGCCTGAGATGACGATTTCATTAAAATAAGGCGCCAGCTCAGGAACGCCGGCGAGTTTTTCTTTCTGCAGGCTGGGATCGCCGTTTGTCAGCAGAAGCAATTCATAAACACCTTTCAGCTTATCAAGCACCGCAAACGTTTCATCATACACATACGGGCGCTGTCTGCGTTCCGCCGCGAAAAACTCCGCCAAATATTCGCCGTAAGCCGCATCGTCTATACCGACGCTTTTTAAGCCGTTCGTCCAGGCGTTTCGTCTGTATTCCGGCGCAATCCGATTCAGCTGTTTAAATCCTTCGCTGACCGGCTCGGAAAAATTCGCCCACAATCCTTCAAACGGATTAATGCCGATCATGACCGTATAAGGATAGGTTTCGTATGACATATACAATTCCCGTGCCGCTTTCCGAACCGCCTCTTCAAATGTATGCGGGTCAAGGCCATATTTTTTTTCCGCTTGTAAACATGTTTCCCTGAATGTTGTTCTGACGCTTTTTTCATCCCATAACAGTGTATCGTCCAAATCAAAAAATACGGCTTTCATGATCTTCTCCTCTTTGTTATATTCTGAAACTCTCTGCCGCAAGGCTCCCGTTTATTCTACAATAGATACATAGACTGTGAAAGATGTTTTCAGATGATTTGAAAAAAACAGGCAGGTTTGTGTCAGATTCTGTCTCAGGCTCTAAAACGTGATAAAATACAATTTGAAAGAACAGGTGAAAAGTATGCTGCATTTGATCATCATGATGCTGGAAAGAGTCGGAATTATCGTCATATTGGGATTTGTTCTGGCTCATACCAGATTGTTCAGACAGGCGCTCCAGCAGCCTGAGAGCTATAAAGGCAAAGCGGTGCTGATTTCAATTTTCTCGCTGTTCAGTATCATCAGCAACTATACGGGAATAGAAATTCAGCGGAATACAATCATGAATAATGATTGGGTGTTTCAAATTAATCCGTCCGGTTCAATTGCCAATACAAGAATTATGGGCGTTGAAATCGGCGGACTCTTAGGCGGTCCGTATGTGGGAATCGGCGTCGGCATACTGGCCGGCCTGCATCGTTTATCACTCGGCGGCGCGACCGCAGTCAGCTGTGCCGTCTCATCCGTTTTAGCGGGCATTTTGTCCGGCTGGATCGGACGGTATTTCAGAAAACGCTATGCGATGCCGACACCGCGTGTGGCCGCGCTTGTCGGACTCGGAATGGAATCGCTGCAAATGCTGCTCATCCTCTTGATGGCCAAGCCGTTTTCTGATGCTTGGACGCTTGTGAGCATCATCGGCATCCCGATGATATTGGTAAACGGGTCAGGGACTTTTATTTTTCTTTCGATCATTCAGTCGATTATCCGGAAGGAAGAACGGGCGAGAGCCCTTGAAACCCATAGGGTGCTGATGATTGCCGATCAGACGCTTCCGTTTTTCCGCCAGGGGCTGAATGAAAGCTCATGCAAAAGCGTCGCCGCCATCATTCACAGGCAAACAGGAACGGACGCGGTATCGCTTACGGATAACGAAAAGATTTTGGCGCACGTCGGCGCGGGTGCCGACCATCATATTCCGTCTGAAAGCCTGATCACCGGATTGTCAAAACGCGTCATTAAAACGGGTCATATTATGAAAGCGACATCAAAGGAAGAAATTGAATGCACGCACGATCCCTGTCCGCTGCATGCGGCGATTGTATTGCCGCTGACGTCAAACGGCAAAACGATCGGGACGCTGAAAATGTACTTTAAAAGCCCGTCAGGTTTAAGCCGGGTTGAAGAAGAGCTTGCAGAAGGACTCGCCATGCTGTTTTCCACCCAGCTTGAACTCGGCGAGGCGGAACTGCAGAGCAAATTGCTGAAAGACGCAGAAATAAAGGCGCTTCAAGCACAGGTCAATCCGCATTTTCTGTTTAATGCGATCAATACGATTTCTGCACTTTGCCGTACGGATGTGGAAAAAACCCGAAAGCTTCTGCTGCAGCTCAGCGTCTATTTCCGTTCCAATCTGCAGGGAGCAAGGCAGCTGCTCATCCCGCTTTCTAAAGAACTGAACCATCTGCAGGCGTATTTATCATTGGAGCAGGCCCGTTTTCCCGGGAAATATAAAATCAGTCTTGAAATCGAACGCGGTTTGGAGGACATCGAAATTCCTCCTTTTGTGCTGCAGATTCTCGTCGAAAATGCGCTTCGCCATGCATTTTCAAGAAAGCAGGACAGCTGTGCCGTCAATGTCAGCGTGGTATCCGCCGGTCAGTCGGTTTTAATGCGGGTTGGAGATAACGGTAGGGGAATTGATCCGGAATTGCTGTCCGTGCTCGGAAACCGTCCGCTCCCGTCTAAAGAAGGGACGGGAACCGCGCTTTACAATTTAAATCAGCGGCTGATCGGGCTGTTCGGCCCACAAGCAGCCCTGCGATTGGAAAGTGAGGCCGGCAAAGGTACGGACGTATCATTTGAGCTGCCTTTGAAACTGATGACTAAAGGAGAAGAACATGCTGAAGGTGTTAATCGTTGATGATGAAATGCTGGCAAGAGATGAATTAGCTTATTTGCTGAAACGGACGAATGAAGTAAGTGACATAAACGAAGCTGAAAATATTGAATCCGCTTTTGACAGTATGATGGATCAAAAACCGGATATGCTGTTTTTGGACGTTGATTTGTCAGGAGAAAACGGATTTGACATTGCCAAACGGCTGAAAAACATGAAAAATCCGCCGGCCGTCGTTTTTGCGACAGCGTATGACCAATTTGCTTTAAAAGCTTTTGAAGTCGACGCGCTCGATTATTTAACGAAGCCTTTTGATGAAGAAAGAGTGCGCCAGACGATCAGAAAGTTTAAAAGAGTGAAGCTGGACAGGGCAGGAGCCGTCTCGGAGCAGCCGTCCGCAGCCGGAGCGCATAAACTGGCTGTATCAGCCGGTGAATCTATTGTCATTTTAGATACGAAGGACATTATTTACGCCGGCATGGAGGACGGACACGTTTCCGTCAAAACCTTTGCCGCGTCTTATTCCGTTCATGAAACTTTGGCGGTCATTGAGAAAAAACTGCCTGATACGGGTTTCTTGAGAGTGCACCGCGCGTTCATCGTGAATACGGAGCATATTACGGAAATTCATCCGTGGTTTAATTCGACTTACAATCTGATTCTAAAAGACGGCTCTAAAATTCCCGTCAGCCGTACATACGCCAAGGACTTAAAAAAGCTGCTTCATATTATATGAGGCGGCTTTTGCATTTCAGCAGCCGTTTTTTGCATTTCAGAATGAATATTCAGCCGTTTGTTATGAAAGCGCTTTAAAAAGCGATTTCTCTTTTATAATGGACCTAACAAAGAGAAAGAGGTGAAGAAAATGAGTGCGAAAAAAGTGTACGGATTTCTGACACAAGCATTTATTTTTGCCGTAATTATGCTCATATCTAATGAGATTGCAGCGATTGTCCCCATTCCTATACCCGCTTCCGTAGTAGGTTTGGTGTTATTATTTATCCTCTTATGCCTGAAAGTGATTAAGCTTGAACAAGTAGAAACGCTGGGAACATCATTAACGTCACTGATCGGATTTTTATTTGTCCCGTCGGGCATCTCCGTGATGAATTCACTTGGCGTCATGCAGCAGTACGGCGTGCAGATCGCACTCGTCATCTTACTCGCCACCATCATTCTGTTAGGGGCGACGGGCCTTTTTTCTCAGCTGATCTTGTCTGTCAGCCAAAAACGTCAGAAGGCTGCTCCGGCTGATAAACAAACGGTGCGCCGTTCCAATCAGGAAAACGAACTTGTGCAGCATTAGGAGGGAAAACGGATGAGTCCATATTTCGGTATTGTCGTTTCACTTGCGGCCTTTGGCATCGGCACGTATTTATTTAAAAAAACGAGAGGCTTTTTCCTCTTCACCCCGCTGTTTGTCGCGATGGTGCTTGGAATCCTTTTTCTGAAGCTCGGCGGTTTTTCATATGAAGATTATAAAAGCGGAGGAGACATTATTAAATTCTTCCTGGAGCCCGCGACGATCGCTTTTGCCATCCCTTTATACAAACAGCGTGACAAGCTGAAAAAATACTGGTGGCAGATCATGTCTTCCATCATTGTCGGATCTATCTGCTCAGTCACGATTGTCTATTTGATCGCAAAAGGCATTCATCTCGACGCGGCCGTTATGAAAAGCATGCTTCCGCAGGCGGCGACAACGGCAATTGCCCTTCCGCTGTCAAAAGGGATCGGCGGCATCACCGACATCACCGCTTTCGCTGTTATTTTCAATGCCGTTATCGTCTATGCTCTTGGCGCTTTATTCTTAAAACTGTTTAAAGTAAAGCACCCAATCTCTAAGGGACTGGCTCTCGGCACATCAGGACACGCACTCGGTGTTGCGGTCGGAATTGAGATGGGGGAAGTAGAAGCGGCAATGGCAAGTATCGCGGTTGTCGTCGTAGGAGTGGTGACGGTGCTGGTCATTCCGGTATTCGTTCAGCTCATCGGAGGATAAACCCGGTTTTTTTATTGTGTTGGCACGTCCGCGGGCGGCAAAGAACGAAATTTCACATTTTTCCTTGCGCTCGCCCCGGCATCGTGTTAAAATGAAAAAGTTGATCCGGAGAAGTCATTCTTGACTAATGATCCGGTATTGTGTAGAATAGTTATTGAATTGAATATAAATCACAAGCAGAGGCACCCGCTTCTCACCTGATTGACACATTCATGTAGTTGGCAGGTTGACCGTACATTTTTATTTATGCAGATGTTCGTAGTGTGGGTGTGTTGTCATGCCCGCACTTTTTGTTTGCCTGCAGAATGCAGTCAAAAAGCGTTGTGAATCAATTCGAAGAAACTATGGAGGTGGCTCATTATTAGCAAAGATCAATTGGTTAATGAGGGTATCCGTGCACGTGAAGTTCGTCTGATCGGACAAAATGGCGATCAGCTCGGCATCAAGTCCCGTCAGGAAGCACTTGAAATCGCCGGCCGCGCAAATCTTGACCTTGTGTTAGTTGCAGCAAATGCAAAACCGCCTGTCTGCCGCATTATGGACTACGGTAAGTTCCGATTCGAGCAGCAGAAAAAGGACAAAGAAGCACGCAAAAATCAAAAAATCATTAACTTAAAAGAAGTTAGATTAAGTCCGACGATCGATGAGCATGACTTTAACACGAAATTGCGCAATGCGATTAAATTCCTTGAAAAAGGCGATAAAGTGAAAGCTTCTATCCGCTTTAAAGGGCGCGCAATCACTCATAAAGAAATCGGCCAGCGCGTATTGGACCGTTTCTCTGAAGCATGTGCGGAAGTTGCGACAGTCGAAACAAAACCAAAAATGGACGGCCGCAGCATGTTCTTAATGCTCGCGCCGAAAAACGAAAAGCAATAAGGAGGAAATCCCATGCCAAAAATGAAAACTCACCGCGGATCTGCTAAACGTTTTAAAAAGACAGGTTCTGGGAAGTTAAAACGTTCTCATGCATACACAAGTCACTTATTCGCCAACAAATCCCAAAAGCAAAAGCGTAAGCTTCGCAAGGGTGCTATTGTGAGCGCAGGAGACTTCAAACGCATCAAACAACAGCTTGCCAACATCAAGTAATCGGACAAGGAACAATTAGGAGGGAAATCTAATGCCAAGAGTAAAAGGCGGAACTGTTACACGTAAGCGTCGTAAAAAGGTTCTTAAATTAGCAAAAGGTTATTTCGGTTCAAAACATACATTATACAAAGTAGCAAACCAGCAGGTCATGAAATCAGGAAACTATGCATTCCGTGACCGCCGTCAGAAAAAACGTGATTTCCGTAAGCTTTGGATCACTCGTATCAACGCTGCTGCACGTATGAACGGTCTTTCTTACAGCCGTTTAATGCACGGTCTTAAGCTTTCAGGCATCGAAGTAAACCGCAAAATGCTTGCTGATCTTGCTGTAAACGATCTTACTGCTTTCAATCAGCTTGCTGATGCTGCTAAAGCTCAGTTAGACAAGTAAGTTGAAAAAGCCGCTCTCTTTCCGGGAGCGGTTTTTTTACGTAAAGGGTGACAATCAATGGCTCTCTTCATTTACGCCGTATTGATAAACGGATACGGCTTTTGGATCATGGGCGCTGATAAAAGAAGAGCAAAGGCGCACAGGTGGAGAATATCAGAGAAACGAATATGGCTCACAGCCGCCATGTTCGGCTCACTCGGCGTATGGATCGGCATGCGCACCTTCAGGCATAAGACGAAGCACAAATCCTTTTTATACGGGGTGCCGCTGCTTTTTCTCACTGAAGCCGCCCTTGTGCTCATGTATTTGATGTATAAAAAATAAAAAGCAGGAGAGCTTATCGCTCGCCTGCTTTTTTCGCTTTTTTGATGGGCTGGTCCCAATCAATCTTGCAATTCGGGTACCGCTCCAATACCTTTTTTTCGACTTCTTCAAAATCACCTGCAGAAAAGCGGTTCAGCTTTTCCGGATTTTCGGTCCATACAAATATCGTATGAATAAACAGCGGATGATCTTTGGAAGGGATATGCTTTTCTCCTTCAAAGAGCACTCCTTTATAAGTAAGCTGGAGATTTTTTCGCGTGTTTTTCTGTTCGTCAATAAAATAAAAATTCTCTTTTGATTGCGCCAGTCTGAGCCTTCTTTTCGGGTTTGCGTAAAATTTGACGCACATGTAAATAAAATAAATAAGAAGTGCAAGCAAGACAATCCTCAATACTGTAATGGCCATATGTGTGAAGGCACCTCCTCACCTTTGTCATGATCTGATGTAATACGAAAAACAAAACAAAAAGTTTCATTTTTTTAAAAGAAATAGATAAAAACATTTACCCGTTTTTCAGGCGAATTAATCGTATGCTTCAGCATTGGTTTTGTATAATAAGAAGGGTAGTGAAAAAAAGGAGGTTTATTGATGACAAAATTAGATGAAACGCTCACCATGCTGAAAGCCTTAACGGATGCAAAAGGGATACCGGGAAATGAGAGAGAAGTAAGACAAGTGATGAAATCATACATAGAACCATTTGCCGATGATGTCACAACAGACCGGCTGGGAAGTTTAATCGCCAAAAAAACCGGCAAAGAAAACGGTCCGAAAATCATGATCTCAGGGCATTTAGACGAAGTCGGTTTTATGGTGACGCAAATCACTGATAAAGGCTTTCTCCGCTTTCAAACCGTCGGCGGCTGGTGGTCTCAGGTCATGCTGGCCCAGCGCGTCACCGTCGTGACAAAAAAAGGGGACATCACGGGGATCATCGGTTCGAAACCGCCTCACATTCTGCCTCCTGACGCCAGAAAAAAAGCCGCTGATATTAAAGAGATGTTCATCGATATCGGGGCGTCCAGCCGTGAAGAAGCAATGGAATGGGGCGTTCTTCCGGGTGACCAGATTGTGCCGTATTTTGAATTTACAGTGATGAACAATGAAAAGCATTTATTGGCGAAAGCATGGGACAACCGTATCGGCTGTGCGATTGCCATCGATGTATTAAAAAATCTGAAAAACAGTGATCACCCGAATGAAGTATATGGGGTCGGAACGGTTCAAGAAGAAGTCGGGCTGCGCGGGGCGAAAACAGCGGCACATACGATCCAGCCTGATATCGCGTTCGGTGTGGATGTCGGAATTGCCGGAGATACACCGGGAATTTCTGAAAAAGAGGCGCAAAGCAAAATCGGCGAAGGGCCGCAAATTATTCTGTATGACGCGTCAATGGTATCTCACAAAGGGCTGCGCGACCTTGTCGTGAACACGGCGGAAGAAGCGGGAATTCCGTATCAATTCGATTCCATTGCCGGAGGGGGCACGGATTCAGGTTCCATTCATTTAACCGCAAACGGAGTGCCGGCGCTGTCCATTACGATCGCGACGCGCTACATTCACACTCATGCCGCTATTTTGCATCGGGATGATTATGAGAATACGGTAAAATTGATCACAGAAGTGATTAAAAAATTAGACCGGGAAACGGTTGACCGTATTACTTATCAATAAAGATACGGAAGAATCTGCTTTTTTAAGCAGATTCTTTTTTTTGTCTGTACAAATATGAGCCTTGCGTCTACAATAAGAAAAGACATAGAAAAATCTGACAACATGTTTTTGAAAGCGCTTTAAAAAAAGGGAGGTTTACAAATGAAAAACAGATTCAGACGCATGATCCGCTTTTCATGCGCAGCCGTTACAGCCGGTCTGCTTCTGATGTCTTCATCTCCGGCATCTGCCGCGTTTTGGGGGGCATCAAATGAATTGCTTCATGATCCGACAATGGCGAAGGAAGGAAACACGTGGTACGCTTTCGGAACCGGTTTGGAAGGGGAGAGGGGGCTTCGCGTCTTAAAGGCGGGCAGCGGCGGCGTATGGACCGTTCAGAAATCAATCTTTACTTCCCCGCTGTCATGGTGGGGCAATTATGTGCCGAATTACGGGCTGAATCAATGGGCCCCCGATGTTCAATATTTTAACGGAAAGTATTGGCTGTATTATGCCGTTTCTTCATTCGGCAAAAATACCTCCGCGATCGGTCTTGCATCATCTACAAGCCTCAGTTCGGGAAACTGGAAGGACGAAGGGCTTGTCATCCGTTCGACAAGCGCCAATAACTACAATGCAATTGATCCGGAGCTGACAATTGATAAAGACGGAAACCCTTGGCTTGCCTTCGGTTCTTTTTGGAGCGGCATTAAGCTGACAAAGCTTGATAAAAATACAATGAAACCGACGGGATCACTTTATTCCATCGCTGCCAGACCGAATAACGGCGGAGCTTTGGAAGCGCCGGCCATCACCTACCAGAACGGCTACTATTACTTAATGGTGTCGTTTGATAAATGCTGTTCAGGCGTGAATAGTACGTACAAAATCGCTTATGGAAGATCCAAAAGCATCACCGGCCCATATCTCGATAAAAGCGGGAAAAGCATGTCTGAAGGCGGAGGGACGATTCTTGATTCCGGCAATGAACGCTGGAAAGGCCCGGGCGGTCAAGACATTGTGAACGGGAATATTTTAGTGCGTCATGCGTATGATGCCGAAAACAGCGGAATTCCGAAGATGCTCATCAATGATATCGATTGGAGTTCAGGCTGGCCTTCCTATTAATTGATCAGCCGGGCATGTGTGTCCGGCTTTTTTACTTGCAATAAAAGATTGACAGTTTGATTCCTCCTTAACTATAATAAAGTTGTTCGTACAAATGAAAGAATAAAAGTTTTATTATTTATATTCGTACGTATATTTATTTAAAAATGCAAGCGCTTTATTTTGATGGGAAGGGGAAATGAATGTGCTTCAGAACAAAGAATATGAATTTTGGTTTGTAACGGGAAGCCAGCACTTATACGGAGAGGAAACGCTGCAGCTTGTCGATAAACACGCAAAGGGAATATGTGACGGTCTCAGCGGGGTGTCATCAAGATACAAGATCAGGCATAAACCGGTTGTCACGTCATCTGAAACGATCAGAGAGGTTTTGCGGGAAGCGCAGTATCAAGAAAACTGTGCCGGGGTCGTGACATGGATGCATACATTTTCCCCTGCGAAAATGTGGATTGAAGGTCTTTCCGCTTTTCAAAAGCCGATGCTTCATCTGCATACCCAATATCACCGCGACATCCCGTGGGAAACGATTGATATGGACTTTATGAACAGCAACCAATCCGCTCACGGAGACCGGGAATACGGATATATCCAGTCAAGAATGGGGCAGACGAGAAAAGTCATCGCAGGCTATTGGGATGATGAGGAAGTCAAACATGACATTTCGCAATGGATGAACACGGCTGCCGCTTGGAATGAAAGCAGGAATATTAAAGTAGCCCGGTTCGGCGACAATATGCGGAATGTGGCGGTTACTGACGGCGACAAAGTCGGCGCCCACATTCAATTCGGCTGGCAGGTTGACGGGTACGGAATCGGCGATCTTACCGAGGTGATGAACAATGTCACCGACGCAGAAATTGAGGCGCTTTATGAGGAATACGACAAATTGTATGTCATCAGCGACGAAACGAAGCGGGATGAAGCAAAAGTTGCTTCCATTAAAGAACAGGCGAAAATTGAACTCGGATTAACGGCCTTTCTCGAACGGGGCGGATATACAGCGTTTTCGACCTCCTTTGAAGTTTTGCACGGAATGAAGCAGCTTCCGGGTCTTGCCGTTCAGCGTCTCATGGAAAAAGGGTACGGATTTGCCGGCGAAGGCGATTGGAAAACGGCTGCCCTTGTGCGAATGATGAAAATAATGGCGGACGGAGAACAAACCTCCTTCATGGAAGATTATACGTACCATTTTGAACCGGGTCGTGCGATGATTCTCGGATCACATATGCTTGAAGTATGTCCGACGATCGCT
This sequence comes from Bacillus sp. MT(2024), assembly GCF_036362845.1. NCBI lineage: Bacteria > Bacillati > Bacillota > Bacilli > Caryophanales > Bacillaceae > Bacillus > Bacillus sp. MT(2024). The sequence goes on along the minus strand of NZ_CP143632.1, from coordinate 2,742,480 downwards.
CTTGATCAGCCGAAAATCGAAGTCCATCCTCTCTCAATCGGAGGGAAGGAAGATCCGGCCCGGCTGGTCTTTAACGGAATCGGCGGTTCAGCCATCATCGCCAGCATCATTGATATCGGCGGGCGATTCCGTCTCATTCTGAATGAAGCGGAAGGCAGGGAAATTGATCATGATATGCCGAATCTCCCTGTGGCGCGGGTGCTGTGGAAGCCGGAGCCATCACTGAAAACAGCTGCGGAAGCATGGATTTTGGCGGGGGGCGCCCACCATACCTGTATGTCCTTCCGGCTTACGGCTGAACAGATGCTTGACTGGGCTGAGATGGCAGGCATTGAAAGCATCTTTATTTCCCGCAATACCGAAATACATGAGCTGAAAAAAGAGCTGAAATGGAATGACGTATTATACCGGCTGGGAGGGAATTGATATGGCGTATACGATTGGTGTTGATTTCGGCACATTGTCCGGCCGGGCGGTGCTTGTCAATGTCCGCACGGGCGAAGAAATCGCGTCTGCGGTAAAAGAATACACTCATGCCGTCATCGACCGCACGTTGCCGAAGACGGGTGAAAAACTCCCTCGGGACTGGGCGCTTCAGCATCCTGCCGATTATATCGAAGTTCTGGAAACGGCGATTCCGAACCTGCTTGAGCAGGCGGGCGCTGATCCAAAAGACGTGATCGGCATAGGAATTGATTTTACCGCCTGCACGATTTTGCCGATAGACGGCGCTGGCCAGCCGCTTTGTATGCTGCCGGAATTTGAACGGGAGCCCCACAGTTATGTGAAGCTGTGGAAGCATCATGCGGCTCAAAAACATGCAGACCGTTTGAACACGATTGCCGAAGACACAAAGGAACCATTCCTTAAAAGATACGGCGGTAAAATTTCTTCTGAATGGATGATCCCGAAAATCATGCAAATCGCGGAAGAAGCGCCGCATATATACAAGGCGGCAGATCGGATTGTGGAAGCGGCAGACTGGATCGTCTATCAATTGTGCGGTTCATTGAAGCGAAGCAACTGCACGGCCGGCTATAAAGCAATCTGGAATGAGGAGACGGGATATCCGCCGGATCATTTTTTCGAAAAGCTCAACCCGTTAATGAAAACGATTACACAGGATAAATTAAGCGGCACGATTTATTCAGTCGGGGAAAAAGCAGGAGGTTTGACCGAAAAAATGGCGGAGCTGACCGGGCTTCTGCCGGGGACTGCCGTTGCCGTCGCCAATGTCGACGCTCACGTGTCAGTGCCCGCGGTCGGTATTACAGAGCCGGGGAAAATGCTGATGATCATGGGAACGTCTACCTGCCATGTGCTGCTCGGCGAGGAAGAACATATCGTCCCCGGTATGTGCGGAGTCGTCAATAACGGCATTTTGCCCGGATATGCGGGATATGAAGCGGGGCAGTCCTGTGTCGGCGACCACTTTGAATGGTTCGTCAAAACGTGCGTTCCGAGAGACTATGAGAAGGAAGCTGAGGATAAACACATAGACATTCACGAGCTGCTCAGCAAAAAAGCAGCTGAACTTGTTCCCGGGGAAAGCGGCCTTCTCGCGCTTGACTGGTGGAACGGAAACCGCTCAACCTTGGTGGACGCCGATTTGACGGGCATGATGCTCGGCATGACGCTGCACACGAAGCCGGAAGAAATCTACAGGGCATTGATTGAAGCGACGGCGTTCGGAACGAGGATGATTATCGAAACATTCCGGGAAAACGGTGTTCCGATCGAAGAGCTTTACGCAGCCGGAGGAATCGCCGAAAAAAATCCGTTTGTCATGCAGATTTACGCAGACGTCACAAATATGGACATTCAATTATCCGGATCTCCGCAGGCGCCTGCACTGGGCTCCGCGATTTTCGGAGCGCTCGCCGCGGGACGGGAAAACGGGGGATTCTCCAATATTGCTGAAGCATGCGCGCATATGGGGAAATTAAAAGACGGCTTTTATGCCCCGAACCGGGAAAGAGCTGAGATTTATGACAGCTTATATGCGGAATATAAAGAGCTCGTACACTACTTCGGCAAAGAAAACAATGTCATGAAACGCCTGAAAGCCATTAAAAACCGCGATTTTGCGAAAGGGGGGAGCCTCCATGCTTGAAGCGTTAAAAGAAGAAGTGCTCGCGGCCAATCTGAAGCTCGAGGAACATAACCTTGTCACGTTTACATGGGGGAATGTCAGCGGCATTGACAGAGAGAGCGGGAGAATCGTCATTAAACCGAGCGGTGTCGATTACAGTGAGCTGACCGCTGACAAACTGGTCGTTCTGAATGAGGACGGAGACATTCTGGAAGGCTCGCTGAAACCGTCTTCTGACACGCCGACCCATCTTTATCTGTATAAAGCGTTTCCGGCTATCGGCGGAATCGTTCATACTCACTCCCGCTGGGCGACGAGCTGGGCGCAGTCCGGAAGAGACATACCCGCTCTCGGAACGACTCACGCGGATTACTTTGAAAGCGCTATACCCTGCACGAGGGAAATGTATGAAGAAGAAATTGTGAAAGATTACGAGTATCATACAGGCAAAGTTATAGCCGAAACCTTTCAAAACGAACCGTATGAACAAAATCCGGGTGTCCTCGTCCACAGCCACGGCCCGTTCTGCTGGGGAACGGACGCGCTGAATGCCCTGCATAACGCCGTTGTGCTCGAAACGGTAGCGGAAATGGCCTACCATTCGCTTATGCTGAACAAACAGCTCAGTCCGATCGACAGAGTGCTGCATGATAAGCATTTTTACAGAAAACACGGGGCGAATGCTTATTATGGCCAAACTTGACGCAGCCGGGTTTCTGATTGATTTAGACGGAACCGTATTCAGGGGGCGGGAGCTGATTGACGGCGCAAAAGAAGCCGTTCATACCCTTCAGTCACTGGGCAAAGCCGTTGTCTTTTTAAGCAACCGCGGCAATCTATCAAGAGCAATGTGCCGAAAGAAACTGCTGGGTGCCGGTATCCGCACGGATGAACGGAGCATCGTGCTGTCCTCCAGTGTGACGGCATCATTTTTAAAGAAGCATTATCCTTTGTCAAAGGTCTGGGTGTTAGGAGAGAAAGGGCTGACTGATGAACTCGCTTTAGCGGGTGTCGTCCTGGCGCAAAACCCGCAGGCGGCAGACTGGCTTGTCATCTCCCTGCATGAAACCGTCACCTATGAGGATCTGAATCTCGCTTTTAAGGCGGCTTCCTCCGGCGCGCGCATCATCGCCACGAACCGGGACCGCTCCTTTCCGAATGAAGGCGGCCATGCCATGGATGTCGCGGGAATGATCGGGGCCATTGAAGCATCCGCCGGAGCAAAAACGGAGCTTGTCATCGGCAAACCGTCTTGGCTGATGGCTGAGGCGGCATGTGAAGCGCTCGGACTTCCCCCTGAGGAATGCGCCATTATCGGAGACAGCCTCGAATCTGATATCGCAATGGGCAGGCTGTACGGAATGAAAAGCGTATTGGTTCTGACGGGGTCGGCCAAACTTGGGGAGCCCCGTCTATATGAACCTGACATCGTCCTTGATTCTATTAAAGACCTGACAGAATTAGCGAAGGAGGGAATCCTTTTATGAAACGTTCTCCTGAGGACATTCAATCCGAGTTTGACAAGGAAGGGGCCAGCCGCTCACCGATTCAAATAGAAGATATCGTGATCGGGGCGAATGCAAAAGAAGAGCTTCTCAGATTTCTGCAAAAAAAATGCTGGAATCATCCGGTCCTCGTCTGTGACCGGAACACGTACGAGGCGGCGGGACGTCTGCTTGCGGACGAATTAAGGGCAGGCGGAATCAAAGCATCAAAAGTCATCATTCCGGAGCATGAAGCCGGGGCCGCCGCGGCTGATGAGAGGACATTGGTCTATACGCTGATCAATCTCGCGGAAGAGACGGATGTCATCATTGCGGCTGGTTCAGGAACGATTCACGACATTACGCGGTTTGCCGCTTATCAGCGCGGTTTGCCGTTTATCTCATTCCCCACCGCTCCGTCAGTCGATGGTTTTACATCGGCGGGAGCGCCGCTCATATTAAACGGAATCAAAACGACGATCCAAACGAAAGCACCGATCGCCTTATTTGCCGATACGAATGTATTAAAAGAAGCGCCCCGTTCAATGACAGCCGCGGGCTTCGGAGACATGCTCGGAAAAATAACATCGCTGGCAGATTGGGAGATTTCCCGCAGTCTTGCGGGTGAGCCGTACTCAGAAGCAGGGGCGAAGCTTGTGAAAGACGCGCTTTGGCAGTGCATTGATCACCGCGCTGACATTGCCATGGGGACTGAGGAAGGCGTTCAGATACTGATGGAAGCGCTGATCGTTTCGGGTCTTGTCATGCTTGCTCTCGACCACTCCCGCCCCGCCTCAGGAGGAGAACATCACATCTCGCATTGGATTGAGATGGAAATGCTGAAGGCAAAACAGCCTCCGATTCTCCACGGTGCGAAGGTCGGCTGTGCGTGCGCGTTGCTGAGTGATATTTACAAAGAACTGGCTTGTCACGAAAAGCTTGCTGAACTGCCGCCGCACTTTCGCGAGGCGATTCAGTCTGCATATGAAGGGCTTCCCGACGGCAAAACAATTGCCGGGTGGCTCTCATCTGCGGGAGGTCCCGCCTGTTTCGATGAGATCGGTGTAAAAAAGGACCTTGTCAGCGATGCGCTTAAGCATGCGCACACACTGCGAGACCGTTATACCGGTTTAACCATCATAAATGAAAATGCAGCGCTCTTTGCACATCATTTGCATCAATAGCCGCACGGCCTAAAGTGGAAGGGGTAATGACATGAAAAAAACAACCGCTGTATGTTTGGTGCTGATGATGCTCTTCTTGTTTACCGCCGGCTGTTCACAAGAACGGACTGCCGGCCGGCCGGGAGAAACGGAGCTGACGTTTTGGACGTTTAACGGCCTGCACGAACAGTTTTATCAGGAAATGGTCAAAGAATGGAATCAGAAGTATCCGGATCGCAAAATCAAGCTGAATACCGTTGTTTATCCTTATGGACAAATGCATGATAATTTATCGGTTTCGCTGATCGCGGGTGAGGGGCTTCCCGATATAGCCGACGTGGAATTAAGCCGGTTCTCGAACTTTCTGAAGGGGAAGGATATCCCGCTTGCCGATCTGACGCCGCTGATTGAAAAAGACCGCGATAAGTTTGTGGAAGCGCGTCTGGCCTTATACAGCAAAAACGGAAAATTGTACGGCCTTGATACACATGTGGGGACGACCGTCATGTTTTACAACATGGATATCATGAAAAAAGCGGGCGTTGATCCCGCCTCCATTAAGACATGGGAAGATTACCGGCGGGCAGGGAAAAAAGTGCGTAAGGCCGCGGGGAAACCGATGGGAACGGTTGAAACAAACGATTCCGCCACATTCCTATCCATGATTTCGCAGCAAGGGTCAGGCTACTACAGCAAAAACGGAAAATTGATTCTGAACAGCAAGAAGAATATAGATACACTGAATGATGTAAAGGACATGGTAAATGATAAAACCCTTCTGCCGGCTCCCGGCGGCGGCCATCACAGCGAAGAATACTACGGTTTTATGAATCAGGGCGGGGCAGCCTCCGTGCTGATGCCCATTTGGTACATGGGACGGTTTATCGATTATATGCCTGATTTAAAAGGAAAAATGGCGATTTACCCTATGCCGGCCTGGAAAGAAGGCGGTGACAGATCAGCGGGTTTAGGCGGAACAGCCACCGTCGTGCCGAAGCAGGCTGAACATCTGGAGCTCGCGAAAGAATTTCTCGGATTTGCGAAAGGTTCAAAGGAAGGGAACATAAAGCTGTGGACGGTGCTCGGCTTTGACCCGCTCCGCTGGGACGTGTGGGATTCAAAAGAATTGAAGGAGAAAAACAAGTACACGGATTTCTTCCAGAACGGTACGTCAATTTTTTCCTCGCTTCTTGAAATAAAAGATGAGATCAATCCGATTTATCTGCATGAAGACTTCTCTAAAGCGGCTGATCTCGTTGTCAGACAGGTGCTGTTCGATGCGCTGAAGACGCAGGAAAAAACACCTGAGGAAGCCTTGGACGAGGCGGCAGAGCAATTGGAAAAATAGGAGAAGCCGCCCTATTTAACAGTGAAAGCGGGGGAGCTTTTATGAGACCTGTAAAGACAGAGACAGCGCAAACCGTTTCTGCAGTCCGGAAGAAGCCGCGCCGGCGCAATGTGCTGTATTCAAAAAAAGCGGCGCCTTATCTTTTTACGGCGCCATTTATCATTTCGTTTCTCGTTTTCTTTTTGTATCCGATCATCAGCGTGTTTATCATGAGCTTTCAGCGGATACTGCCGGGAGAAATTACATTTGTCGGGTTTTCCAATTATACCGCTCTTCTTAATCCAACCTTTTATACGGCATTATTTAACACATTGGAATATACTTTCTGGACGCTGATCGTGCTGATTCCGGTGCCGCTTCTTTTAGCGGTGATTCTGAATTCGAAGCTCGTCAGGTTCAGAAATGTGTTTAAATCGGCTCTGTTTGTACCGGCTTTAACATCGACGATCGTAGCGGGGATTATTTTCCGGCTGATGTTCGGAGAAATGAATACGTCGCTTGCAAACGAGCTGATGATGAAGCTTGGCGCATCACCCCAAAACTGGCTCAACAACAAAGGTACCGGCATGTTTTTAATGGTGCTGCTTGCGTCATGGAGGTGGATGGGCATTAACATTCTTTACTTTCTGGCGGGATTGCAAAACGTGCCGAAAGAATTGTATGAGGCGGCTGAAATTGACGGGGCAAGTACGTGGAAAAAGTTCCGGCATATCACCCTTCCATTTTTAAAGCCGGTGTCCGTTTATGTGTTAACGATCAGTATGATCGGCGGTTTCAGAATGTTTGAGGAAAGCTATGTGCTTTGGCAGAATAATTCTCCGGGCAATATCGGCCTCACGCTTGTCGGTTATTTATATCAGCAGGGGCTTGCATACAACGAAATGGGGTACGGTGCCGCAATCGGAATTGTGCTTTTGCTTGTCATCTTACTAGTCAGCCTTGTTTCACTGAAACTGTCCGGTTCGTTTAAAGGGGAGGGATAAGCGTTGCGTAACAATTACATGTTTTCCGTGTACAGAGTCGCGTTTACCTTGTTTTTTATCATGCTGAGCCTGCTGTATATCTTTCCGATGATCTGTCTATTGCTCGGTTCTTTAAAGCCGTCATCTGAGCTGATGCGCATCGGGCTGAATCTGCGTCTTGATCCGGATGTGATGAGCCTTGATAACTACACCTATTTGTTCAACGGGGGGAGCATTTATTTCAAATGGTTTTTTAACAGCCTGCTGCTCGGCGTCCTCACCACGGTTCTCACGCTGTTTTTTTCCTCTTTGATCGGCTACGGACTCGGTGTCTACGAGTTTAAAGGCAGAAATATTATTTTCGTTCTTGTGCTGATCATTATGATGGTGCCTCTTGAAGTGATGATGCTTCCGTTGTTCAAATTGACGGTGGGTCTTCATTTGATCGATTCTTATACGGGGGTGATTCTGCCGTTTATTGTGTCGCCTGTCGCCGTGTTCTTTTTCCGGCAATATGCGCTCGGACTTCCGAAGGATCTGCTTGATTCAGCGAGAATGGACGGCTGCACCGAATTCGGCATTTTCTTCAGAATTATGGCGCCGCTCATGAAACCGGCATTCGGAGCAATGATCATTCTTCAATCTTTAAACAGCTGGAATAACTTTTTATGGCCGCTGATCGTGCTTCGGTCGAAAGAAATGTTTACGCTTCCAATCGGACTTTCAGGGCTGCTGAGTCCGTACGGCAACAACTATGACATGCTGATTTCCGGGTCCGTTTTTGCGATACTGCCGGTGATCATCATATTCTTGTTTTTCCAAAAATACTTCATTTCCGGCCTTACAGTAGGCGGAGTGAAGGGATAGAGAGAGGGAGGAAATGTAATGAAAAAAGCGGGAATTACAGCAGATAAAGAATATATCATCGGTGAAGTGGACAAACGGATGTACGGATCATTTATAGAACATATGGGCCGGGCGGTGTATGAAGGCATTTATGAGCCCGGACACCCGAAAGCCGACAAGGACGGCTTCAGAACAGACGTGCAGGAGTTAATCAAAGAATTGCAAGTGACGTTCATCCGCTATCCTGGAGGGAATTTTCTCTCAGGCTACAATTGGGAGGACGGCGTCGGGCCGGTGAAGGACCGCCCGCGGAGGCTTGATTTGGCATGGCAGACGACAGAAACGAACGAAGTGGGGACGAATGAATTTTTAACGTGGGCGAAAAAAGTGAACGCCGAAGTGAATATGGCGGTCAATCTCGGGACGAGAGGGATCGATGCCGCCCGGAACCTCGTCGAATACTGCAACCATCCTGAAGGGTCATACTGGAGCGACTTACGAAAATCGCACGGATATGAAAAACCTTACGGCATCAAAACATGGTGCTTAGGAAATGAGATGGACGGCCCTTGGCAGATCGGTCATAAAACGGCGCATGAATACGGACGGCTCGCCGCTGAAACAGCAAAGGTGATGAAATGGACGGACCCGACGATCGAATTGGTGGCTTGCGGAAGCTCAAACAGCGGCATGCCGTCCTTCATCGAGTGGGAGGCCGAGGTGCTTGAGCATACGTACGAGCATGTGGATTACATTTCACTGCATACGTATTACGGCAACCATGAAAATGATCTTGAGAACTATTTGGCGAAGTCTATGGATTTAGACCATTTTATTAAATCCGTCACAGCCGTATGTGATTATATGAAAGCGAAAAAACGCAGCAAAAAAACGATTCACCTTTCTTTAGATGAATGGAATGTGTGGTATCACTCAAATGAAGCGGATAAAAAAGTGGAGCCATGGATTACGGCCCGGCCGATTCTCGAAGACATCTACAATTTTGAAGATGCGCTGTTGATCGGTTCACTGCTGATTACGATGCTGCAGCATGCGGACAGACTGAAGATCGCCTGTCTCGCCCAGCTTGTCAACGTGATTGCGCCTATCATGACTGAAAAGGGCGGAGAAGCATGGAGGCAGCCGATCTTTTACCCTTACATGCACGCCTCAGTCTACGGGAGAGGGGCTTCAATGAAGCTGCTGATCACCTCCCCGAAATACGACTCGGCGGACTTTACGGATGTGCCGTATGTTGATGCCGCGGCCGTTTACCATGAAGAGGATGAAGCACTGACCATTTTTGCCGTCAACAAAAGCAAGGAACTGATGGAAACGGAGATCAAACTGAGAGGGTTTGAAGATTACCGCATCATTGAGCATATCGTGCTGGAGCATCAGGATATGGAAGCGACCAATCAAAAAAACAGAAAAGAAGTCATTCCTCACTCCAACGGAACGTCTTCGGCAAACGCTGAAGGGATAACGGCACATTTTACTCCGCTGTCCTGGAATGTCATCCGTTTATCAGGAAAATAATGTTCCGAAAAGCCGGGCTGCCGCTGCCGGCTTTTTTTTACGCAAAAATCATCTCCTGTTATCTGATAATTGTGATAATATTTAGAAAAAGAGAAAAGGGGCTGGGATTAAATGAATGCGATTACAATCGTCATAGCGTCTATATGTATTTTGGCGATCGCCTATCGGCTTTACGGTACCTTTATGATGGTCAAAGTATTAAAAATCAATGATCAGACACCGACTCCGGCCCATGTGCTTGAGGATGGGAAAGATTATGTGCCGACGAATAAGTGGGTGTCATTCGGCCACCACTTCGCGGCAATCGCCGCTGCCGGCCCGCTTGTGGGACCGATTCTGGCAGCTCAGTTCGGCTATCTGCCCGGGCTTTTATGGCTGTTAATCGGGGCGGTGATCGGGGGAGCCGTGCACGATATTGTCGTATTGTTTGCATCAATGCGGAAAAACGGGAAAACGCTTTCTGAAGTCGCCAAAGAAGAGCTCGGCCCGGTGGCGGGATTTTGCACCGGTCTTTCGATGCTGTTTATCATTACGATCACGATGGCGGGGCTGTCCATGGTTGTGCTGCACGCGCTTGAGAAAAACCCGTGGGGAACGTTTGCGGTGGGGATTACGATTCCGATCGCGATGGGGGTCGGCCTCTACTATAAAAAAACGGGCAATCTCAAACTCGCATCAACAGTCGGGTTTCTTTTGTTAATGGCCGGTGTTGTAATCGGGCCGCGGCTGCAGACAACGGCTCTCGGGGACATGCTGACACTGGATGCGAAAACGCTTGCAGTGGCGCTTCCCGTCTATGCGTTTTTCGCCGCGGCGCTTCCGGTTTGGCTTTTGCTGGCTCCTCGCGACTATTTAAGCAGTTTTATGAAAATCGGGGTTTTTGCCGCTTTGATCGCAGGCGTCTTTTTCGTCAATCCCGCCATTAAATTCCCGGCCGTAACGGAGTTTATTCACGGCGGAGGGCCGGTGATCGCGGGTCCTGTCTGGCCGTTTATTTCAATAACGATTGCCTGCGGCGCCATTTCGGGCTTTCATGCATTTGTCGGTTCCGGCACAACGCCGAAAATGCTGGATAAATGGAGTGATATAAAACCGGTTGCTTTCGGAGCGATGCTTGTGGAATGTCTCGTCGGAATTATGGCGCTCATTGCAGCTGCCGCTCTTGAGCCCGCCGACTATTTTGCTATTAACAGCACGCCTGAAATATTCCGCACCCTCGGGATGAATGTCGTCCATCTGCCTGAATTGAGCAAAGAAATCGGGCTCAGTCTGGAGGGAAGAACGGGCGGCGCTGTTACGCTTGCCGTCGGAATGACGTATATCTTTACGGAGATTCCGTTTTTCAGTCATTTGGCTTCATACTTTTTTCAATTCGTCATTATGTTTGAAGCGGTGTTTATTTTAACGGCGATTGATGCGGGAACCCGTGTCGCCCGGTACTTGATTCAAGAGTTTTTCGGAGAGGTCTATAAGCCGCTGAAAAAAACAGACTGGCTGCCGGGCTCGATTTTCTCAAGCGCGCTCTCCTGCCTGCTGTGGGGCTATCTTCTGTATTCGGGCGACATCAGTTCCATTTGGGCGCTGTTCGGCGTATCCAATCAGCTTATGGCATCTGTCGGCTTAATCATCGGTGCGACCGTCGTATTAAAAATAGCGGATAAGCGGCGCTATATGCTGACATGCCTGATTCCTCTCGCTTATTTGTATGTGACCGTCAACTATGCGGGTTATTGGATGGTGCGGTATGTGTATTTGAACCCCGAAGCGGCGGGATACAACGTGCTGAATGGCGTTTTATCCATTATCATGCTCATTCTCGGCCTTGTAATTATCATTGCGGCTGTGAAAAAATGGGCGAATGTATGGCGTGATCCGAGTGCCAGACTGGAAGCTTCAATACCCGGATAAATCCGCGGCCGATCCGAACATTGCAGCATCATAAAAGCAGAGAGCCGATCTGTCTCTCTGCTTTCGGCTTATGACAAATCTGCCGCTTCCAAAAGGTAATCCGCCAAATGAACCGCGCGGACACGGTCTGTTAATCCTTCGCGTAAAATGCCGAGCTGCATTTGCAAAAGGCATCCGGGATTGGCTGTCACGATGACGGCCGCCTCCGTTCTTCCGGCGGCTTTCATCTTGCTGTCTAATATTTTCATAGACATCTCTGACTCTGTTATATTATAAATTCCCGCCGACCCGCAGCAGCTGTCGGCCTTTTCCATTTCTCTGTACTCAGCCCCTTTAATGCTTTTCAAAAGCGTTCGCGGTTCCTCTGACGTATGCATCACATTGCGGAGATGGCAGGAGTCCTGATATGTGACGATATGAGGAGACTGCGCCCGCAGGTTTTTTTGATGGAACTTCAGATCAACCAGTACGGATGAAAAATCTTTGAGCTTCCGGACAAATTGTTCGGCACGTTCCGCCCATCCAGGTTCATCTTTCAGTAAATGAGGATATTCCTGAAGAAAGGCGCCGCATCCACCGGCGTTTGTAATGATATAATCAGCGTCAAGCGCCTCAAAAGCGGCGATATTCCGCTTGGCCAGTTCTTTTCCCATCTCTTTTTCTCCGCTGTGCCCGTGAAGCGCGCCGCAGCACGCCTGGCCGTCCGGAACCGCGATTTCACACCCGGCCGCCTGTAAAAGCGCCGTTGTCGCATGATTTGTTGCTAAAAACATCGTATCCATTAAGCAGCCCGAGAAAAAAGCGGCCCGTTTTTGGACGGGACCCGCGGCAGGAAGAAAACGCGGCCTTTCCTTCATGTCTTTCCGTTTCGGGGCGGGCGGGAGCACTTGTTCCATCGTGCGCAGATGTTCAGGCAAAACGCGCAGCATACCGGTTTTTCTGACGGCTGTCTGCAGTCCCGATCTTTGGTATATTCCGAGAAGATTCACGGCTGCCTGCATGCGGTTTTGATGAGGGAAAAGCCCGGTGAAGGCGGCTTTCCGCAAGAGGCGCACGCCCGGCTTATGTTTTTTATTTTGATGAATGATATCCCTCGCTTCTTCAAGCAGCTGTCCGTAATTGACCCCTGCCGGACAAACGGGCTCGCATGCCCGGCATCCGAGACACAGCGAAAGTGAGCGTTCGACATCTTCATCCGGCTCGATCAGTCCGTCTGTGACGGCTTTCATCAGGGCGATCCGGCCGCGCGGCGAATGGGATTCTTGAAATCCCGATTCGATATAGGTCGGACAGGAAGGAAGGCAGAAGCCGCAGCGCATACAGTTCAGCAATTCACCTTCATCCATGCGGGTTTTGAATTCTGTTTGAATGTGTTGCTGCTCTTTAGCCGTTGTCATTTCATCACCACCACGCGTTTCCTTGATGAATTGGCGAATATTTTTCCCGGATTCAGCAGATTTTGGGGATCAAGCGCTTGTTTGATCGCTTTCATGGCGGTGATGCCTTCTGTTTTCAGCTTCATTTCTAAATACGGCGCTTTTACGATACCGACCCCGTGTTCACCCGTTATCGTCCCGCCCAGCTCAATCGCTTTTTCAAAAATAGCGGCAAAAGCTTTTTCGACACGTTCCATCTCCTCTGTATTTCGGATATCGGTGGTGCACGTCGGATGAAGGTTGCCGTCTCCGGCATGGCCGAATGTGCAGATGGACAAGCCGTATGTTTCTGCAATCTCGTTAATGGCTCTGACCATATTGGCAATTTGTGATCTCGGCACGGTGGCATCTTCCAGAATCGTCGTCGGTTTCAGTCTGGCGAGAGCTGATAGTGCGGACCGTCTGGCCTCTGTAAGGGCGAATGCTTCCTCCTCGGTTTCAGCCGTTTGGACGGATACGGCGGCTCCGTTTTTACAGATGGCTTCGATTTTTTCCATATCCCGTCTGACCGTTTCGATGTCACCGTCCTGTTCGATCAGCAGCACCGCTTTTGCGTCGGTCGGAAGCCCGATCTTGGCGTAATCTTCAATGACCTGCAGTGTCGGCTGATCCAGAAATTCGAGTGTGGCCGGAATGATTTTTTCAGCGATGATGGCAGAAACAGATTCCGCAGCCGCTTCAATATGTTCATAGAGTGCAAGCAGCGTTTTTTTCGTTTCCGGCTTCGGAACCAGCTTTAAAGTCGCTTCCGTCACAACGCCGAGCGTACCTTCTGATCCGACGAAAAGCCGGGTCAGATCATAACCGGCGACATCCTTTGTCAGCTTTCCTCCTGTGCGGATGATATCGCCTGAAGCCAAGACGGCTTCAAGGCCGAGGACATAATCCCGGGTGACGCCGTACTTCAAACCGCGCAGTCCGCCGGAATTTTCATTAATATTCCCGCCGATCGTCGATATTTTCATGCTGCTCGGATCAGGCGGATAAAATAAACCTTTTTGCTCAACCGCACGGATCATATCTTGCGTAATCACGCCCGGCTGGACGGTTGCCGTCAAATTTTCTTCATCAATTTCAAGAATGCGGTTCATATGTTTGAATAAAAGCACAAGCCCGCCTTCAGACGGACATGTGCCGCCGCATAAGTTTGTGCCTGAACCCCTCGGCACGATCGGAATGTCATGCCTGCTGCAAATCGTTAATATACGGGACATGTCATCCGCGCTGCGGGGGGCGATTACCGCATCCGGCATGGCTTGCAGCTGAGGAGCCGCATCATAAGAATACACAAGACGGCCCGCCGCCGAATCATCATAATTCTCCTTCCCGACCGTCCGGATGAACGCTTCTTTTGCCTCTCGTGAAATCATGTTCTCCCAACCTCCCTGATAAGAAAAGCGTTTTCATTTAATTGTAAAGAAAAACGATTCCGCACACTATGGAGAAACGTATGAAAAATGATGATATGATTACGTACTTTTTGTATGTTGATCTAAAAAGCGGAGCGCCAAATAAAAAGCCGTTATGTCTTCGGGGCGGTCAAGCTTCATATTTGTCAGTGATTCCAGTTTGGAAAGACGGTAGCGCAATGTATTGATATGAATATGCATGTCGTCGGCGGTGCGCTTTAACGATAATTGCCGGTCGAAAAAGGCGCGCAGCGTATTCAGAAGTTCTTCCCGGCCGAGTACATGCTTGAGAACCCGCCGTGAAAATTCCGACCGCGTGCCGGGTGCGATATCGGCAATACACATATCCAGTTTTAAATCTTCTTCAAAGACGGCCTGCTTGTCACCGATTCCGGCTGAAAGTGCTTTATCCGCCTGTTCGTATGATTCCGCGAGGCGCTCTCCCGGAACGATCCGTCCGATGCCGGCGGTGACAGGCTGCCCAAAAACGGCGCCGATCTTTTTGATGAGCTGTGTTTTGGAAGCCGAATTTGCTTCATGATTAATGAGAATGCGTTCATTTCCCCAGCGGACAAACAGGTCTTCAGGGCATTCGTTCTGCCAGAGCCGCCCGAGCTCCTCCGCTTTATATTGCTCATAACGTCCTTGAATGAGTATGATCCGGCGGTATGCGTGAAGGTCTGCGCCGATGAGCTTTGCTTTTTCTAAAAAGCCCGGAGACCATTCTTTCAGCTGCAGCCAATCAACCATAAAGGATTCAAGCATTCTCGCACGCCACTGCGCTTCTTCCATATGGCGCGTTTCTTTAATAAACAGCTCCGTCATTTTCCTGAGCAATTCTCCGAAAGGCAGGATATCGTCAGGGTCTCCTGTCAGACCGAACACTCCGATCACCTCATGGCCTGAAAAAACGGGGAGGTTCAGTCCTGCTTTTACGCCCTGGAGCCGTTTTTCATCTTCTTTCGTAATGATGACATTCCGTTTTTCGCGGGCGCAGATCAGTGCGCCTTCATGAAACCATCCGGCGCGCGCCTCGTTGGTGCCTGCGATGATCATCCCTTTTGTATCGGCAATAATCACTTCGCGGCTGTACATATGTTTGACTTCGGCAATCAATTTTTTTGCCAGTTCCGGCTGTAACTGCATGGCGATCCCCCTCGCCATTATTATACAAAAAAAACCGGGTGTGCCATCACCCGGTTCATGCTTATTGCGCAGGTTTTAATCCGCCTTCAAGTGTTTTGAGCATTTCATTTTTTTCTGAGTCTGACGCATGCTGCCAAAGAACTTCGAATAAGACGCCGAGGCCCGGAAGCATTTTTTCTTCACCGCTTTGGATGGCGTCAACGATAGTATGCTCCAGCTGATCCTGGTTATTGCCGGTTACATTGGCAATAACGGCGTTGCGTAAATTAAGATCCATTACAACCGCTCCTTTTTCCTGAATGTGATACGCATATTCTTACCGCGCACGCGGTTTATTATGTGCTGTTCTTGAGATATAATAACAACATGCATGAAAAAAGGAGAGCACAGACATAAAGTGAAACGAATCGACTCTGCAAAAAACCAAAAAGTGAAGGACTGGAAAAAACTTCACACAAAAAAAGAGAGACTTAAAACGAATACATTTCTGATAGAAGGAGAGCATCTGGCAGAAGAAGCGCTCAAATCAAAGGGAACGGTAAAAGAAATTCTCGTAAACGATGAGAGCGCCATCCCGGCCGATCTGGACATGAGCATTCCGTGCTACGTGCTGAGCGAAGACGCGTTTTCAGCCGTGACGGAAACGGAAACGCCGCAGCGGATCGCCGCGGTCTGCCATATGCCGGATAAGCAGCCTGATCAGCTGAAACGGCTGCTTCTGATTGATGCCGTGCAGGACCCGGGGAATTTAGGAACAATGATCAGAACGGCAGATGCGGCGGGAATCGACGCCGTTGTCCTTGGTGAGGGAACGGCAGACCCGTACAACGGAAAAACGCTGCGTTCAGCACAAGGATCTCATTTTCATATTCCCATTTTAAAACGTCCGCTTGATGAGTTTACCGCTGAGCTGAAATCACAAGGCGTCGCGATCTACGGCACGGCGCTTGAAAACGGTGCGGCTTATCAAAGCGTGAAGCCTGAAGAATCGTTCGCGTTAATCGTCGGGAACGAGGGGGCGGGAGTGGACGCAGGCCTTCTGCAAAAAACCGATCTCAACCTGTACGTTCCGCTGTACGGAAAGGCGGAATCGCTGAATGTGGCGGTAGCGGCCGCCATCCTCGTTTATCATCTCAGAGGATAGGTTGCGAAAAACCTTGTATTTCACTATAATAGATAACAATAATGTAAAAACCGTGACAGAGGACGTCAATTTTTGCACACGCTGCCTTCCAGGGAGAAAATGCCGCTGACTGAGAGCATTTTTATCGCAGCACAGAAATTGATTTTCACCTCTCGAGTTGTCACCGGGACCGCGCCAAATGCGCGTAAAGGTGAACCGGAACGATCGTTTCCGTTATGTCAATGAAGCTGTCGGCAGATGAAGTCTGCCTTAAAAAGGGTGGTACCGCGGCCACAACTCGTCCCTTCTCTCAAGGGGCGGGTTTTTTTGTTTTCTGAAAAAGGCATAGAACGGTTTGGTTTACATAAAAGGAGGATGCATGATGGAAGAGAAGCTTAAACAGCTTGAACTGGAAGCTGCAGAAAAAGTAGAAGCGGCGGGTTCATTAAAAGAAGTTAACGACATTCGGGTGCAATATCTCGGAAAAAAAGGGCCGATTACAGAAGTTCTCCGCGGCATGGGCAAACTGTCCGCCGAAGAGCGCCCGAAAATGGGAGCGCTCGCCAATGAAGTGAGAGAGCGCATTGCAGCAGCCATTACGGCGAAAAATGAACAGCTTGAACAAGAAGAGATGAATAAAAAACTCAGCAGCCAGACGATTGACGTCACATTGCCGGGCAGTCAGGTAAACATCGGCGGGCGCCATCCGCTGACGGTCGTTATTGAAGAAATTGAAGATTTATTTATCGGCATGGGATATACCGTCGAAGAAGGCCCTGAAGTGGAAACGGATTATTACAACTTTGAGGCGCTGAACCTGCCGAAGGAACATCCGGCCCGCGACATGCAGGACAGCTTTTACATTACAGAAGAAATGCTGATGAGAACGCAGACGTCACCGGTGCAGACGCGCACGATGGAAAAGCATAAAGGAAAAGGCCCCGTCAAAATCATTTGTCCCGGTAAAGTGTATCGCCGCGACAACGATGACGCGACACATTCCCATCAGTTCATGCAGATCGAGGGTCTCGTCGTGGACCGCAAAATCAGCATGAGCGACCTGAAAGGCACGCTTGAATTGGTCGCCAAAAAAATGTTCGGCCAAGACCGTGAAATCAGGCTCCGTCCGAGCTTTTTCCCATTCACAGAGCCTTCTGTCGAGGTGGATGTAACCTGCTTTAAGTGCGGCGGCCAAGGCTGCTCCGTCTGCAAAAAAACAGGCTGGATCGAAATTCTCGGCGCCGGCATGGTTCACCCGAACGTGCTGAAGATGGCTGGTTTCAATCCTGAGGAATACCAGGGTTTCGCTTTCGGAATGGGTGTTGAACGTATCGCGATGCTGAAATACGGCATTGAAGATATCCGCCATTTCTATACCAATGATGTCAGATTCATTTCGCAGTTTAAACAGGCGTAAGAGGAGGATACACATGTTTGTTTCATATAAATGGTTAGAAGATTACGTTGACTTGCAGGGAATCGATCCGGCCGTGCTTGCAGAAAAAATTACAAGAGCCGGTATTGAAGTTGAGGGTATCGAGTATAAAGGGGAAGGCGTAAAAGGCGTTGTCATCGGACACGTGCTTGAGCGTGAACAGCACCCGAATGCCGACAAACTCAACAAATGCCTTGTTGATATCGGTGCGGAGGAACCCGTTCAGATTATCTGCGGCGCCCCGAATGTTGATAAAGGACAGAAGGTTGCCGTTGCAACGGTCGGAGCCGTGCTTCCCGGCAATTTCAAAATTAAAAAAGCCAAGCTGCGCGGCGAAGCGTCTCACGGCATGATCTGTTCCCTTCAGGAGCTCGGCATTGAAAGCAAGCTCGTGGCGAAAGAATATGCGGAAGGCATTTTCGTTTTTCCGAATGATGCTGAAACGGGAGCTGACGCAATGGCGGCCCTTCAGCTTGATGATGCGATTTTAGAATTGGGCTTAACGCCGAACCGCGCCGACGCGATGAACATGCTTGGCGTGGCTTATGAAGTTGCGGCTATCCTCGGCGCAGAGGTAAAGCTTCCGGAGGCTTCATATGAAAAAGCGGCAGAAAAAGCGGCGGATGCTGTTTCCGTCAAGATTGAAGATACGCAGGCCAATCCGCATTATGCCGCAAAAATCATTAAAAACGTCAAAATCGGCCCGTCACCGCTTTGGATGCAGACGAAGCTGATGAATGCAGGCATCCGCCCGCATAATAACGTCGTGGACATTACAAACTTCGTCCTCCTTGAGTACGGACAGCCGCTTCACGCTTTCGATTACGACCGGTTCGGTTCAAAAGAGGTCGTCGTCAGAAAAGCGGCGGAAAACGAAACCATCGTGACGCTGGATGAACAAGAGCGCAAGCTGTCAAGCAGCCATTTGGTCATCACAAACGGAAAAAAAGCGCAAGCCGTTGCGGGAGTCATGGGCGGAGCTGAGTCTGAAGTCCGTGAAGACACCACTGCGATTTTACTGGAAGCCGCTTATTTCGACGGACAGACCGTCCGCAAAGCATCGAGAGACCTCGGACTGAGAAGCGAAGCGAGCGCCAGATATGAAAAAGGCATTGATCCGGCCCGCGTTTTGCTGGCGGCTGAACGGGCCTGCAGTCTCATTCAGGCATATGCCGGCGGAGAAGTGCTCTCAGGCACGGTTGAAGAAAACCATCTGAAAATCGAAGCAAACAACATTCACGTGTCTGTTGAAAAAGTGAACGCCGTGCTTGGCATGGCAATCGCTAAAGAAGAAATCATCAGCATTTACAAGCGCCTCGGGTTTGCAGTCGGTGAAGCTGAAGACGTTCTCGTCGTAACAGTGCCGTCCCGCCGCGGAGATATTAGAATAGAAGAAGACCTGATTGAAGAAGCGGCGAGATTGTACGGGTATGACAATATTCCGTCCACGCTTCCGGAAACGGCCGGCACGACAGGCGGCTTGACACCGTATCAGGCAAAACGCCGGAAAGTGAGACGTTTCCTTGAAGGAGCGGGTCTTTCACAAGCGACCACTTATTCATTAACGAATGATAAAAAAGCGGCCGCTTTTGCGATCGAAAAATCATTCAACACGATGCTTTCTCTGCCGATGAGCGAAGAAAGAAGCATTCTCAGACACAGCCTCGTGCCGAATCTTCTTGAAGCCGTTTCATACAATCTGGCCAGACAGACTGATTCCGTTGCTTTATATGAAACGGGTTCTGTATTTCTGACGAAAGAAGAAAACACAAAACCGGTTGAAAAAGAACGGGTTGCCGGAGCTGTAACCGGATTGTGGCGCAAAAATTTATGGCAGGGTGAGAAAAAGCCGGTTGATTTCTTCGTCGCCAAAGGAATCGTTGAAGGCCTGCTGCATCAATTGAATGTGTCAGACCGGGTTGAATTTGTCCAGTCTGAACGCAAAAACATGCATCCCGGCCGGACGGCAAACATTCTATTGAACGGTTCGCTTGCCGGATTTATCGGCCAGGTGCATCCGGCAATGGAAAAAGAGCTGGATATCAAAGAAACGTATGTGTTCGAGCTTGATCTGCACGCGCTTCTGACCGAGGAAACAGAACCTGTCGTGTATACGCCGATTCCGAAGTACCCGTCCGTCACGCGCGACATTGCGCTTGTGGCAGATAAAACCGTTACAAGCGGACAGCTCGAAGCCGTGATCAAAGAAGCCGGCGGCGCGCTGCTGAAAGAAGTCACCGTATTTGATGTGTACGAAGGTGAGCATATGGAAGAGGGCAAAAAATCCGTCGCCTTCTCGCTCCAATATGTTAACCCTGAACAAACATTGACAGAAGAAGAAGTGACAAAAGTACATGAAAACGTGCTGAAAGCGCTGGAAGAAACGTATCAGGCGGTATTAAGAGGATAAAGAAAAAGCTTGCAGATCATTCTGCAAGCTTTTTTATTATGACCGTTTCCGTTCTACAAGGCGTTTCGCTTTTTGCGTATTGGCAAAATGAAGTTTGGTGAACGTTCTGAGCGCACCTTCTCCCTTATTGATGATCAGCTTGGCGGCAGCTTCATCGACGTGCGGCCCCGCGCCCTTTGGAATCGTCATCCCAGCCTCACGGGAAAGCTTATCCATTTCAATTAAGAAAGAATATCGCGCAATGATAGAGGCTGCGGCGACGGAAAGATGTATGCTTTCCGCTTTCGTGCTGAAAAACGTTTTTTCTTTTACGATATCCCGTCCGGAAAGATGCTTAAAATAAATGCCGGGCTCTGCGAATTGGTCAATCAGAATCGCTTCCGGTTTAACGCCGTTCATTTTTCTCAGCAGATTGGAAATCGCCTGATTATGAAGGAGCGCCTTCATTTTTCCTTGGCTCATGCCTTTTTCCTGCATCTGATTGTATTTTTCGTTTTTTAACACAAGCAGGCTGTAAGGAATGGTTTTAATTAACAGTTTGGCGATTTCAATAATCTGCGGATCTTTTAAATCCTTCGAATCCTTCACACCGAGTTCTTTCATTAAAGAAAGCTTTGTTTTGTCTGCGTAAGCGCAGGCAACCGTTATCGGCCCGAAGTAATCGCCTGTTCCGACTTCATCAGAGCCGATCACTGACATGGAGGCAATGCCCGCCGGGGGAGCGTAAAGCGGATCGGCTGCTTTTTTGACGGTTTTCTTTGCTTTCGGTGCCTCAGCCGTTCCCCAGCGGGCCGCTTCTGTGCCGGCGTTTTTTCCTTGGAAGAGAACCTTGCCCGAGCGGTAGGCTGTAATGGTACAGCCCGGAGGCTTGGCCTGGAAGACGGCGCCCTGCGGAACGGCGGGAGTTAGGGAGCCGGCATAGGATTGTTTCATTTGTTCCATAGCGGAAGCGGATACTTTTATAACAGAATGGGACACGATATAATCTCCTTTTTTGGCACTTTTCACTGTATATACCAGTGTATCATAACAGCCCGAGGCTCGTCTTTCCATTCAAACGATAATCGTGGTATGATAGGAACTAGGATTCTCGCGGAATGGAGGAGAAACGTTGTCTGACGGCAAAAAAACCAAAACGACAGTAAACATTTACGGCCAGCACTTCACCATTATCGGAGAAGAAAGCAAAGCGCACATGCGCCATGTGGCCGGAATGGTTGATGATAAAATGAGAGAAATCAACGAGAAAAATCCATATCTTGATATAAATAAGCTCGCTGTATTGACTGCGGTCAATGTCGTGCATGATTATATGAAACTGCAAGAAAAATATGAAATACTGGAGCGGCAGCTTAAAGAAAAGGAATGAACACCATATGATAGATATCATCATCTTAGTTCTGCTCTTAATGGGCACATTGCTTGGATTAAAAAGAGGGTTTATCCTCCAATTTATATATTTAACGAGCTTCATCCTCTCGATTGCGTTTGCGGCGCTTTTTTACAAAAATCTGGCCCCGCATCTGAGTTTTATACCCGCGCCTGATTTTTCCGGCGGGCAGGCGGCTCTGTCTTTTATTAAAGGAAACGTGGAGACGGCTTATTACAACGCGATCGCGTTTGTCATTTTGTTTATCATCGCAAAGATTCTGCTCCGGATTATCGGAGCGGCGCTTAATATCATCGCCGGCATTCCGGTCATTAAACAGATCAACAAACTGCTGGGCGGGGTGCTTGGATTTCTGGAAGTCTATTTATTTGCGTTTATCCTGTTATACGTCGCATCCGTACTGCCGGTAAGCGCGCTTCAGGATATGCTCGCACAATCGACGCTTGCAAATATCATCACACATCATACGCCGTATCTGTCGGGGCTCCTGCAAGAACTGTGGGCCCAGTACGGGGCATAAAAAACTTCTCTTGACCGGAGAAGTTTTTTTCAAGCTCTGCGTCAGTTGTGCCGGAGGAGAAAAATTTGTATGATGAAAAGCAGGAAACGACTGGGGGTTAACAGTATGCATAAAAAAGATATCATCAGGCTGCTTGAAACGATTGCGGTCTATATGGAACTGAAAGGGGACAACCCGTTTAAAATATCAGCCTTCCGAAAAGCGGCAGCGGCGCTTGAGCAGGATGACCGCAGCCTGTCGGAAATCGACGACATGATGTCTTTATCCGGAATCGGAAAAGGCACCTACGGCGTCATTCGTGAATATATGCAGGAAGGTGTGTCCGGCACGCTTCTCCAATTGCAGAAAGAAGTCCCGGAAGGCTTGATTCCTCTTTTGAAGCTTCCGGGCCTCGGCGGCAAAAAAATCGCCAAGCTGTACCAGGAACTGGGTGTTCATGACGCGGAATCGCTGAAAGAAGCATGCGAGCAGCAAAAAGTACAGGGGCTCGCCGGTTTCGGCAAAAAAACGGAGGAGAAAATCCTTCAGGCTCTCGGAGAAGCCGGAAAACAGCCGGAACGGTTTCCGATCGGCTATGCGCTCAGCATTGCTTCAGTCATTGAAGAACATTTGGCCCGGCTGACGGATATTCAGAAATATTCCCGGGCCGGCAGTCTCAGAAGAGCGCGGGAAACCGTAAAAGATCTGGATTACATTATCGCTACAGATCATCCGGAGGCTGTCAGAGAACAGCTTCTTTCCCTCCCGAACGTAAAAGACGTGATAGCGGGCGGGGATACAAAAGTATCGGTTATCCTCACATTTGAATATGAGACGAGTGTGGATTTCCGGCTTGTGACAGAGGAACAGTTTGCCACCACACTGCATCATTTTACCGGTTCTAAAGATCACAACATTAAAATGCGCCAGCTGGCGAAAGAGCGCGGTGAACGGATCAGTGAATACGGAGTAGAAACCATAGAAACGGGAGACGTCAAAACATTCCCGAGCGAAGAAGCGTTTTACGCCCACTTCGGTCTGCCGTTTATTCCTCCTGAGCTCAGAGAAAGCGGGCAGGAGGTCGACACGTACCGGGAAGAAACGGACCTTGTGGAGCATAAAGCGATAAAAGGCGATCTCCACATGCACTCAGCCTGGAGTGACGGCGCTTTTTCCATCAGAGAAATGGCAGAAGCATGTATGGCAAAAGGCTACCAGTACATGGCGATCACCGATCATTCCCAATATTTAAAGGTAGCCAACGGGTTAACGGCCGAACGGCTCAAAAAACAGGCGGAAGAAATTGACGCGTTAAACGCTGAATTTGAACATTTTCATATTTTTAAAGGCGTAGAAATGGACATTCTCCCCGACGGTTCGCTTGATTATGATGACAGTGTTCTGTCTGAAATGGATCTTGTCATCGCATCTATTCATTCAAGTTTCAGCCAGCCGGAGCATGTCATTATGAAACGGCTTGAACAGGCGCTGACGAATAAGCACGTGGACATTATCGCCCACCCGACGGGCCGTCTGATCGGCAGACGGGCCGGCTATGAAGTCGACATCGATATGCTGATTGAGCTCGCCGCCAAAACAAATACGGCGCTTGAACTGAATGCAAACCCCGCGCGCCTCGATTTACGGACTGAGCATCTGATCAAAGCAAATGAAAAAGGTGTGACTTTGGTCATTAATACCGATGCCCATAATATCGAGATGCTCGATGATATGAAAACGGGCGTGACCGCTGCGCGCAAAGGCTGGACGGAGACAAAACATGTGTTAAACGCCCGGCCGCTACATGAGGTCAAAGCATTTCTGACGCGCAATGATTAAGTAAGGAGGACCATAAAACCGTGCAGCAAAAAGTGTTATCATCACTTGAATTTCATAAAGTAAAAGAACAGATTACCGCACATGCCGCCTCATCGCTCGGCCGGGAGAAACTTCTGCAGCTGAAACCTTTGACGGATCTAACCGACATCCAAAAACAGCTGGATGAAGTCGAAGAAGCATCCGCAATCATGCGCTTGAGAGGCCATGCTCCGTTCGGCGGCCTGACCGACATAAGATCCGCTTTACGGCGGGCGGAAATCGGCAGTGTGCTGACGCCGGCGGAATTCACCGAATTGTCCGGGCTGCTGTATGCCGTTAAACAAATGAAGCATTTTATCAGCCAAATGACAGAAGACGGCGTCGGCATTCCGCTGATACAGGCCCATGCAGAAGAGCTGATTACATTAGGCGATTTGGAAAGGGAGATTAACTCCTGCATTGATGACCATGGTGAAGTGCTTGATCATGCGTCTCCCGCTTTAAGGGGAATCCGCACACAGCTCAGGACGCTTGAATCAAGAGTCAGAGACCGGCTTGAATCGATGCTGCGTTCATCTTCCGCTTCTAAAATGCTGTCTGACACCATCGTTACGATTCGGAATGACCGCTTTGTCATCCCGGTCAAACAGGAGTACAGATCAAGCTACGGCGGAATTGTCCACGATACATCTTCATCCGGTGCGACACTGTTTATTGAACCGCAGGCGATCGTAGATATGAACAACTCGCTTCAGCAGGCGAAAGTAAAAGAAAAACAGGAAATCGAACGGATTCTCCGGATGCTGACGGAGCATACCGCTGAACACACACAAGAAATCGCTCAAAATGTGGAAGTGCTGCAGACACTGGATTTCATTTTCGCCAAAGCGAGATACGCAAAAGCAATGAAGGCGACAAAACCATTCATGAACGGAGACGGCTTTATCCGTCTGAAAAAAGCGCGCCATCCGCTGCTGCCCCAAGATCAAGTCGTGGCCAACGATATTGAACTGGGCGGAGATTATTCAACGATCGTCATCACGGGACCGAATACGGGCGGTAAAACCGTTACGTTAAAAACACTCGGGCTGCTGACGATAATGGCGCAGGCAGGATTGCACATACCGGCTGACGAGGGATCAGAAGCAGCCGTATTTGACAATGTGTTTGCCGATATCGGCGATGAACAGTCGATCGAACAAAGTCTGAGTACGTTCTCATCCCACATGGTCAATATCGTCAATATTTTAAAAGACGTGTCTGAAAACAGTCTTGTGCTGTTCGATGAACTCGGTGCCGGAACAGATCCGCAGGAAGGGGCGGCGCTTGCCATGAGCATCCTTGACGAAGTTCACCGGACAAACGCCAGAGTGCTTGCGACCACCCATTATCCGGAACTGAAAGCATACGGATATAACAGACAAGGCGTCATGAATGCCAGCGTTGAATTTGACATTGAAACGCTTTCGCCTACCTATAAGCTTCTGATCGGAGTGCCGGGCCGAAGCAACGCATTTGAAATCTCAAGACGCCTTGGGCTTCCGGAGCATATCATCGGCCAGGCGAAGTCAGAAATGACCGCCGAACATAACGAAGTCGATCTGATGATCGCATCGCTTGAAAAAAGCAAAAAAAGAGCGGATGAAGAACTTTCTGAAACCGAATCACTCAGAAAAGAAGCAGAAAAACTGCACAAAGAGCTTCAGCAGCAAATCATTGAGCTGAACGCCCAAAAAGATAAAATGATGGAAGAAGCCGAGCAAAAAGCTGCTGAAAAACTGGAAGCCGCCGCAAATGAAGCCGAACAGATTATCCGCGAGCTCAGGTCCATCAAGCAAGAACACAGATCCTTTAAGGAACACGAGCTGATTGACGCCAAAAAACGTCTCGGAGACGCGATGCCGGCTTTTGAAAAATCAAAGCAGCCGGAAAGAAAAACAGAGAAAAAACGCGAGCTGAAGCCGGGCGACGAAGTAAAGGTGCTCACATTCGGACAAAAAGGGGCGCTGCTTGAAAAAACCGGCGAGAAAGAATGGAACGTCCAAATCGGCATCCTCAAAATGAAGGTGAAGGAAAAAGATCTCGAGTTTCTCAAATCGGCTCCTGAACCGAAAAAAGAAAAAGCAATCACCGCCGTAAAAGGGAAGGATTATCACGTATCCCTTGAACTTGACCTCAGGGGAGAGCGTTACGAAAACGCCCTCAGCCGCGTCGAAAAATATTTAGATGACGCGGTGCTTGCCGGCTATCCGAGAGTGTCCATCATTCACGGAAAAGGCACGGGCGCCCTCCGAAAAGGGGTGCAGGATCTTCTGAAAAACCACCGCAGCGTGAAAAGCTCGCGGTTCGGGGAAGCGGGAGAAGGAGGATCAGGCGTAACGATTGTCGAACTAAAATAAAAAGGGAGAAAACGTCATGAATGCTTTTTGGGAAAATGAGCTTGTTGAAATCGCGGCTTATTACAGTGTGGCCGTCTTGTGTCTCGTCATTTTTCTGACCGTGTTTGAATTGGTGACATCCTATAAAAACTGGGTGGAAATCCAAAAAGGCAATCTTGCGGTGGCAATGGCGACCGGAGGGAAAATTCTCGGTATCGCGAATGTCTTTCAGCACAGCATCGCCCAGCATAATTCGCTTTTGCAAATGATCGGCTGGGGCGTATACGGATTTATTATGCTTTTAATCAGCTATTTTATCTTTGAATTTCTGACGCCCCGGTTTAAAATTGATAAAGAAATTGAAAAAGATAACAGAGCTGTCGGCTTTATTTCATTTGTCATCTCAGTCGGCCTGTCATTTGTGGTGGCCGCCGGGATTTAAGGGGACGGGGAAAAATGGAGAAGCTTGCCAAAGTGCTGCTGTCGGCAGCGGGGATTTTTCTGTTCATCGGACTTATTTATCTGGTCATGACATCTTAATACTGAAAAAAGGCTGCCGAACTAAAATCGGCGGCCTTTTTTATTGAGAATACCAGTTTATGCAGGCCGTATCAGAGCAAATGACGGCTTCCCAATTCATGGCGCGGACGACAGACTGTATGTCTTGATCTTCCATAAGAAAGAGTGTCGTAAAAGAATCATATATGCTCATAAAAGCGGCGCGCCGTTTTTCATCGGCAATGATCATGTCAGCCCGCAGCAGTCCGCATACATCCGAAGCCGCCGTTTGATTGAGTAAAAATATGCCTTTCTCTTCGAACGGCTCATAATAAGTGCAGCGCTTTATGCCTTTTGAACGGAACACATCCAAAAGTCCCGGAATCAAAAATGGCGAAGTGACATCATCGCTCGGCAAGTACAGATCGGGATGATGGAGCCGATTTAACCGCTCGGCGGATTCAGGATGTGCATATTCCTCCCGCAATGCCGTGACAGCAGTCATAAGCGCAAGCGCCGTTTCTTTTTCAGAACGCAGGCCGCAAATGGTCATGACGGTTTGCCAGGAAACGGGTCTGCCCATCGCGATGATCTCCTCATCACTCGGATACATATGTTCATAAGGCCGTTT
Organism: Bacillus sp. MT(2024); assembly: GCF_036362845.1. Taxonomy (NCBI): domain Bacteria; kingdom Bacillati; phylum Bacillota; class Bacilli; order Caryophanales; family Bacillaceae; genus Bacillus; species Bacillus sp. MT(2024). Next base: position 2,714,965 of record NZ_CP143632.1, on the reverse strand, counting down.
GCGCTTTTGCTCTTCCCGACCATCCGGCATCCGGACAAAGGGATGGAGCAAAAAGGCGGCCGACGTAAACGGCTTCGGCAGCTGGCGCAGGATAGGAACTCCCTCTTCAAAATGCAGCGTTTCCAGCAAACTCAACACCTCCTGAAACTCGAAATTTCACATGAAACGCTTTCCCATTCCAATCACCCTTCTGCTATAATAATAGCGTATAGGAAAACAGAAGGGAGAGGTATTATGCAGTCTGAAAAGCCATGGCTTTCTCAATATCCCGAAGAGATTCCGCATGAGCTTGAATTTACCGATCAAACCCTGCCATCCAATCTGACAAACTCCGCAGCTCAATTCCCGAACCATACCGCCATTTATTTTCTAGGAAAAAAACTCACATTCCAAGACGTTCTCACAGATTCATTAAAGCTAGCCGCTTTTTTACGCAAAACAGGCTTGAAAAAAGGTGACAGAGCCGCCATTATGCTGCCCAATTGTCCGCAGTCGGTCATCGCTTTTTACGGCGTATTGTTTGCCGGCGGCATTGTCGTTCAGACCAATCCTCTCTACACGGAACACGAGCTTGAGTATCAGCTGAAAGACAGTGCGCCGCGCGTGATCATCACCCTCGATATGCTGTTTCCGAAAGTGATAAAAATGAAAACGTTATCACTCGTCGAACGCATTATTACAACAAGTATAAAAGACTTTTTGCCGTTTCCGAAAAATATGCTTTATACGCTCACGCAAAAACAACAGGTGCATATTGATTATGACGGCTGCGAACAAATTCACAAATTAGCGGATATTTTAAAAAACGAAAAAGCGGAGGAAGCGGAGCCATTTGATATTGACCCTGCGCATGACATCGCCGTGCTTCAATACACGGGCGGAACAACCGGCTATCCGAAAGGCGTCATGCTCACACACCGAAACATTCAGGCCAATACAGAAATGTGCGCCGCCTGGATGTACAAAATGAAAAAGGGAGCCGAAAAGGTGCTCGGCATCGTGCCTTTTTTTCATGTGTACGGATTGACCGCCGTGCTCAATTTTTCCATTATGCAGGGATGTGAAATGATCCTTCTTCCTAAATTCAATGCTCTTGATACCCTGAAAACAATCGACAGGCTGAAGCCGACGGTTTTCCCCGGGGCGCCGACGATTTACATCGGGCTGCTGCATCACCCGGAGCTGAATAAGTATGATCTGTCCTCCATTGAAAGCTGTCCGAGCGGTTCAGCGGCGCTTCCGGTTGAGGTCAAACAGAAATTTGAAAAAGTGACCGGAGGAAAGCTTGTGGAAGGCTACGGATTATCCGAAGCATCACCGGTTACCCATTCAAACTTCATCTGGGGAAAAAATAAACCCGGCAGCATCGGCTGTCCCTGGCCCAATACCGATGCCGGAATCTATTCAGAAGAAAAAGGCGGGCTTGCGGAGCCGTATGAACACGGCGAACTGATCGTAAAAGGCCCTCAGGTCATGAAAGGATACTGGAATAAGCAGGAGGAGACGGCGCGTGTCATCAGAGACGGCTGGCTGTTTACCGGAGATATGGGATATATGGATGAGGAAGGATTTTTCTACATCGCCGACAGGAAAAAAGACATCATTATTGCCGGCGGATACAACATCTACCCCCGGGAGGTGGAAGAGGCGCTTTATGAGCATGAAGCCGTTCAGGAAATCGTCGTAGCGGGCGTCCCTGATTCCTACAGGGGGGAAACGGTGAAAGCATTTATCGTTTTGAAAAAAGGCGCCGAGGCAGATGCCGATGAGCTTGATGCGTTTGCAAGAGAGCGGCTTGCGCCGTACAAAGTCCCGAAGCTGTACGAATTCAGAAAAGAGCTTCCGAAAACGGCCGTCGGAAAAATATTAAGAAGGCGTTTAGTCGAAGAGGAAGATGCTTCCCATGAAAACAAGGTGCCTTAAAAGAAAAACTTGACAAAATCCGGATTCCTTTTTATCATGAAGTTATGAATGAATGGTCATTCATTTATCGAAGGAAGGAACGATGACATTGAACCAAAAACGGCCAAAGTATATGCAGATTATTGATGCAGCAGTAGAAGTCATAGCGGAAAACGGCTATCACCAATCACAGGTGTCCAAAATCGCCAAGCAGGCCGGCGTTGCGGACGGCACCATCTATTTATATTTCAAAAACAAAGAGGATATACTCATTTCTCTTTTTAAAGAAAAGATGGGCCAGTTCATTGAACGCATGGAAGAAGAAGTGAAAGAAAAAACGACGGCAAAAGAAAAACTCGCTCTCGTTATTAAGCAGCATTTCACACTGCTCGGCAATGACCGCCACCTCGCGATTGTGACCCAGCTTGAGCTCAGACAGTCGAATATCAAGCTGCGCCTGAAAATCAATGATATTTTAAAAGGTTATTTAAACATGCTGGACACCATTTTGACCGAAGGAATCAAGTCGGGGGAATGGAAAGACAATCTCGACGTCCGCCTCGCCCGGCAGATGATATTCGGGACGATAGATGAAACAGTGACAACATGGGTGATGAACGATCAGAAATATGATCTTCCGGATTTGTCAGACAAGGTATTGGAGCTGTTGGTGTCAGGGATTCATCAAAACTAAAGGGGGTTGACGGATGAACAGCCTTTCGATGGCGGTAGAACAATCTGTTGCGGTGATCACCATTAATCATCAGCCGGCAAACGCGCTGTCCGGCGCGGTTTTAGATGAGTTGTCCGGTCTGTTCGACCGCTGTGAAACAGATGACAGTGTCAGAAGCATCATCATTCGCGGAGAGGGGAAATTTTTCTCGGCGGGCGCTGATATAAAGGAATTTACGTCGCTTGAAAATCTTGAGCAATCTTCTGCCATGGCGGATAAAGGCCAGCAGCTGATGGAAAGAATTGAAGGGTTTCCGAAGCCCGTTATCGCGGCGATTCACGGCGCTGCGCTCGGCGGCGGCCTTGAGCTTGCCATGGCCTGCCATATCAGAATCGCTACATTAGATGCAAAGCTCGGCCTGCCCGAGCTGAATCTCGGCATTATTCCGGGCTTTGCCGGGACGCAGCGGCTTCCCCGGTACGTCGGTACGGCGAAAGCGCTTGAAATGATCGGCACTTCAGAACCTGTGACCGGAGAAGAAGCGCTCAGCCTCGGTCTTGTCACGATAGGCGCCGAACATGAGGAAGAGCTGCTGCAAAAAGCGAAAATGCTCGCGGGCAAGTTTGCGGAAAAAAGCCCGCAGTCGATGGCTTCTCTGCTTGAGCTCCTTTATTCAAACAAGGTCTATTCTTATGACGGCGGCTTAAAGCTTGAAGCAAAGCGCTTTGGGGAAGCATTTGCATCAGATGACGCAAAAGAAGGCATTCAGGCATTTCTCGAAAAAAGAAAGCCTCAATTCGGTGGGCGAAGATAAAGGGGATAAGAATATGAATCTATTTGTACTGATGAAACGGACGTTTGACACAGAAGAGAAAATCGTCATTGAAGCAGGAAAGATTCAGGAGGACGGGGCCGAATTTATCATTAATCCGTATGATGAATACGCCATTGAAGAAGCCATTCAGCTGAAGGAAGAGCACGGCGGAACCGTGACCGCCGTAACCGTCGGCGGAGAAGATGCGGAGAAAGAACTGAGAACCGCCCTTGCGATGGGCTGTGACCAGGCGGTGTTAATCAATATTGAAGATGATCTGAGCGATCCTGACCAATACTCCGTTTCAACTATCTTATATCATTATTTCAAGGACCGGGAATATGATCTGATTCTCGGCGGAAATGTCGCGATTGACGGCGGTTCCGGCCAAGTGGCTCCAAGGCTTGCCGAACTGCTGAACATTCCTTGCGTCACAACGATTACAAAACTGACAATCAGCGGCGATGAAGCTGTGGCAGAGAAAGACAACGAAGGGGATACCGAAATCATTAAAACCTCACTTCCTTTAGTCATCACGGCACAGCAAGGCTTAAACGAGCCGCGCTATCCGTCGCTTCCGGGCATTATGAAGGCGAAGAAAAAACCGCTGGAAGAACTTGAGCTCGATGATCTCGGCATTGATGAAGATGATGCCGCACCGAAGCTCAAAACGATCGAACGTTTTCTGCCGCCGCAAAAAGAAGCGGGCAGACTGATCGAAGGAGAAGCCGCTGAGCAGGCGAAAGAGCTTGTGTCACTGCTGAGAAAAGAAGCCAAAGTCGTATAAACTGATATTAAAGAAACTGGGGGATGTCAGAATGGGAAAAAAAGTGATCGTACTCGGAGAAATTCGTGACGGCGCCTTACGGAACGTCACCTTTGAAGCCATAGCCGCAGGCAAAACCATTTCCGGCGGAGGAGATGTCATCGGCGTGCTGATGGGAAAGGGCGCGGCTGATGCAGCATCAGAACTCATTCAGTACGGCGCCGACAAAGTATTTACGGCCGATTCGCCGGGGCTTTCTCAGTATACGGCGGACGGATATGCCGCGGTTCTCGGGGATTTGATCGAAAATGAAAAGCCTGATGCGGTCATTTTCGGCCACACTTCTATGGGAAAAGATTTGTCACCTAAGCTTGCGGCCCGGTTTGAAACGGGGCTGATTTCAGACAGCACGGATGTAAGCGTTACCGGAGATAACATCGTTTTTACAAGACCGATCTATTCCGGCAAAGCCTTTGAACAGGTGATTTCAACCGATCCTTTCATTCTGGCGACAATTCGTCCGAATAATATTCAGGCATTAGAAAAAGACGCGAACCGGACGGGTGATATTGAAGAGCTTGCGGCGCCTCCGGCAGATTTGCGGACGGTCATTGAAGAAGTAGTCAAAAAAACGGCGGACGGCGTGGATTTATCAGAAGCGAAAATTATCGTAGCAGGCGGCCGCGGTGTAAAAAGCAAAGATGGATTTGAACCGTTAAAAGAACTTGCCGAGGTGCTCGGAGCAGCCGTGGGCGCTTCGCGCGGCGCGTGTGACGCGGACTACTGCGACTATTCTCTTCAAATCGGCCAGACGGGGAAAGTCGTCACGCCGGATTTGTATATCGCCTGCGGCATTTCCGGAGCGATTCAGCATTTGGCGGGCATGTCAAACAGTAAGGTCATCGTTGCCATTAACAAAGACCCGGAAGCGGAAATATTTAAAATAGCGGACTACGGAATTGTCGGCGATTTGTTCGAAGTGGTACCGCTTCTGACCCAGGAATTTAAAAATGCCAATATTCATTCATAATCAAAACCCTCTGGCTTATTTGTCAGAGGGTTTTGGTTTGCGTTAATTGATTCGTACAAATTACATATTGATAAAACAATAGATTGACATGTACGAACCAATGTAATAAGCTTTTGTAAAGCGCTTACAAACTTATCCAGTCAGCATACATCCCAGATAGATCGGCTCTAGTGCTTTCATTCTTATTAAGGGGAAGGAATGATCAAGTTTGTCTCACAATACGGCAGTCATTCAAACTGATATCACACGGGGAACCATTAATAAAAACATATACGGACATTTCGCGGAACACCTGGGAAGAGGCATATATGAGGGCATCTGGGTCGGAAAAGATTCCGATATTCCGAATACCGGAGGGGTCAGGACGGATGTCGCCGCCGCCCTCAAGCAGCTTCAGATTCCCGTCCTCAGATGGCCGGGCGGCTGTTTTGCTGATGAATACCATTGGGCGAACGGCGTAGGGAAACGCAAAACCATGCTGAATACCCATTGGGGCGGGACGATTGATTCTAATGAATTCGGCACGCACGAGTTTATGATGCTTTGTGAACTGCTCGGATGCGAACCGTACATCGCCGGAAACGTCGGCAGCGGAACGGTTAAAGAAATGGCTGATTGGATTGAATACATGACGTTTGAAGCAGGCACGCCGATGTCCGACTGGAGAAAAGAAAACGGGCGGGAAACACCGTGGAAGCTGAAGTATTTCGGAATAGGAAATGAGAACTGGGGCTGCGGCGGAAACATGCATCCTGAGTATTATGCCGACCTTTACAGAAACTTTCAAACCTATGTCCGCAATTACAGCGGTAATGAAATCTATAAAATTGCCGGCGGCGCGAATGTCGACGATTACCGCTGGACTGAAATTTTAATGAAAAAAGCCGCGGATCTCATGGACGGGCTGAGCCTGCATTATTACACAATACCGGGCGACTTCTGGAAGGGGAAAGGATCAGCGACGGAGTTTACGGAAGATGAATGGTTCATCACGATGAAAAAAGCGGCGCATATGGATGAATTGATCACAAGGCACAGCGCCATCATGGATCAGTACGATCCCGAAAAAAGAGTCGGGCTGATCATTGATGAATGGGGCACGTGGCTTGATCCTGAGCCGGGCACGAATCCGGGCTTTCTGTATCAGCAGAATACGATCCGCGACGCCCTTGTCGCCGCCGCGCATTTTCACATTTTTCATCAGCACGCAGACCGCGTACAGATGGCCAATATCGCGCAAACCGTCAACGTGCTTCAGGCAATGATCCTGACAGAAGGGAAAGAAATGCTGTTGACGCCGACGTATCATGTGTTCGATATGTTTAAGGTGCACCAGGACGCATCTCTTTTGGCGGCAGAAACAAATGCAGCCGGGTACGAATGGAATGACGGCCGGCTCCCGCAAGTCAGCATTTCAGCGTCCAAACAGCAGAACGGAGACATACATATCAGCATTTGCAATATCGATCATCTGCACAAAGCTGACGTGAAGATTGAACTGCGGGGCATGAAAAAGACAGGGACGCCTTCGGGAACGATTCTGCACGCGGAAAAAATGAATGCCCACAATACATTCAGCAGTCCGGAAAACGTCAAACCGAAGCCGTTTTCCGGGTTTGCTCAAAAGGGAGGAAAACTTGAGGCGGAGCTTCCTCCGATGGCGATTGTATTAATCACGTTGCCTGCAGGTCCATCTTAAGTTTTGAACGCCCGCCGCCCGGTTATAATACACTGTATAAATAAGATTATTTCCGGCGGGTTCGGGAGAAAATAATATAAGCATTAAATTAGCATGAACGAATGGGAGATGCTATACTAAAAATCATCATTTGACAATTGGAGGAATAACAAATGGCTATCGTAAAAGCAACTGATCAATCGTTCTCAGCTGAAACAAGTGAAGGTGTCGTATTGGCTGATTTCTGGGCTCCTTGGTGCGGACCTTGTAAAATGATCGCGCCCGTTCTTGAAGAGCTTGATCAAGAAATGGGAGACAAACTGAAAATCGTCAAAATCGACGTGGATGAAAACCAAGAAACTGCCGGTAAATACGGCGTCATGAGCATCCCGACACTTCTCGTGCTAAAAGACGGAGAAGTCGTTGAAACATCTGTCGGCTTCAAACCGAAAGAAGCTCTTGAAGAGCTTGTAAACAAACATCTGTAAGCCGAAAGCTTCCGTTACGGCAGGGCGATTCCTTTGAAAGGGAATCGCCTTTTTTTGATCTTCCAAAAGCTGAGAATGGAGAAAAACAAATGTTCGTGATACACTGAATGGACACGAGAAATGAATGTAAGGAAGGGTAACGTATGAATAAACAACTGAAAGAAAAGCTGGCCCTCCTTCCCGATCAGCCGGGCTGTTATTTAATGAAAGACCGTCAAAAAACAGTCATCTACGTGGGGAAAGCGAAAGTCTTGAAAAACAGGGTGCGGTCTTATTTCACCGGTTCTCACGACGCAAAAACCCAACGGCTTGTGACGGAGATTGAGGACTTTGAATATATCGTGACTTCCTCCAATCTTGAAGCGCTTATTTTGGAAATGAATCTGATTAAAAAATACGATCCGAAATACAATGTCATGCTGAAAGATGATAAAACCTATCCTTTTATTAAAATCACCCATGAACGCCATCCTCGGCTGATTGTCACCCGGAATGTCAAAAAAGACAAAGGACGCTATTTCGGCCCGTATCCGAATGTGCAGGCGGCGCGGGAAACGAAAAAACTGCTGGACCGCCTTTACCCGCTCAGGAAATGCTCAAAGCTTCCGGACCGCGTCTGTCTTTATTATCATCTCGGACAATGCCTCGCCCCATGTGTAAAGGATATATCTGAGGAGACAAACCGGGAGATTGTTGAAGACATCACCCGTTTTTTAAAGGGAGGGCATAACGAAATCAAAAAAGAGCTTGAAGCGAAAATGGCAGAAGCGGCCGAAAAGCTTGAATTTGAACGGGCTAAAGAATTCCGCGACCAGCTTGCTCACATTGAATCGACGATGGAGAAGCAGAAAATGACCATGAATGACCTTCTGGACCGCGATGTGTTTGCATATGCCTACGATAAAGGCTGGATGTGCGTCCAAGTCTTTTTTATACGCCAAGGAAAACTGATCGAACGCGATGTCAGCATGTTTCCGATGTATCAGGAAGCGGATGAAGAGTTTCTGACCTTCATCGGCCAGTTCTATTCCAAAAACAATCACTTTCTGCCTAAGGAAATTCTGGTGCCTGACAGCGTTGACAGGGACATGATCAGCGAGCTGTTGGAAACCGCCGTGCATCAGCCGAAAAAAGGCCCGAAAAAAGAGCTGCTTTTGCTTGCGCACAAAAATGCGAAAATCGCCCTGCGGGAAAAATTCTCGTTAATCGAGCGGGATGAGGAACGGTCAATCGGTGCAGCCGAACGGCTTGGCGACGCACTGAATATTTACACGCCGCATCGGATTGAAGCGTTTGACAACTCCAATATTCAAGGCACAAACCCCGTATCGGCCATGATTGTCTTTATAGACGGAAAACCGAATAAAAAGGAATACCGCAAATATAAAATTAAAACCGTAACAGGGCCTGATGATTACGGCTCAATGAGGGAAGTCGTCAGAAGAAGATACACGAGGGTGCTCCGCGAAAACCTTCCGCTGCCGGATTTAATCATCATTGACGGCGGAAAAGGGCAGATTAACGCGGCGCGCGACGTGCTCGAGAATGAGCTCGGCCTTGATGTCCCGGTAGCGGGATTGGCGAAAGATGATAAACACCGGACATCGAACCTGTTGATCGGCGACCCGCTTGAACCGGTGTTTCTGGAGCGGAACAGCCAAGAGTTTTACCTGCTTCAGCGCATTCAGGACGAAGTTCACCGTTTTGCGATCAGCTTTCACAGACAGATCCGGGGAAAAAGCGTCTTTCAATCCGTTCTGGATGATATCCCCGGAATCGGCGAAAAACGCAAAAAAATGCTCTTAAAACATTTCGGATCTGTCAAAAAGATGAAGGAAGCAAGCCTTGACGATATCAAAAAAGCCGGTGTCCCGGCCGCGGCGGCCCAGCTGCTGTTTGAAAAATTAAAAAAATAGTATTGTGCTTTCCTGAAAAATCTGCTAGAATGTGAACTAATTTCATAAGATCGTGTTATATGGTGAAGATAGAGGTGCGAACTTCAATAGTAAGCCTTTGGAGAATGATGGATTCTGCGAAAAAGGCTGAAAGGGGAGCGTCGCCGAAGTGTATCACATCCCATCGGTGTGATTTGCTGGCCTTGCATTAAATAAATGTAAGGCTGTCAAGAATTCATTTTCTTGGAGGGCTATCTCGTTGTTCATAATCAATCGTACTGATATGAAAAAGCAATGAGAGCTATTCCTCTCATTGCTTTTTTTATTGTGGACAAAACGCTCTTTTCTCCTCACCCGCACGAACCAAAATGTAAAGGGTGGTCTAGTATGGGTCTTATCGTACAAAAATTCGGAGGCACTTCCGTCGGCTCTGCCGAAAAAATTCAAAATGCCGCAAATCGCGCCATTGCTGAAAAGCAAAAAGGCCATGATGTCGTAGTCGTCGTTTCGGCAATGGGAAAATCAACCGACGCGCTCGTTAACCTCGCGGCTGAAATCACATCTGAACCAAGCAGACGCGAGATGGATATGCTTTTGTCTACGGGGGAGCAGGTCACGATTTCGCTTTTGGCCATGGCGCTTCAGGAAAAAGGATATGACGCCGTCTCTTATACGGGCTGGCAGGCGGGTGTCCGCACGGAAGCCGTTCACGGCAATGCGAGAATTACGGATATTGATATCACGGCGATTCGTTCGCAGCTTGCAGAAGGTAAAATTACAGTCGTTGCCGGTTTTCAGGGCGTAACGGAAGACGGCGGCATCACGACACTCGGACGGGGCGGTTCCGATACGACGGCGGTCGCTCTTGCAGCAGCGCTGGAAGCGGATAAATGCGACATTTATACAGATGTTCCGGGCGTATTTACGACAGATCCGCGGTATGTCCGGTCAGCGAGAAAACTGGCGGGGATTTCTTATGATGAAATGCTGGAACTTGCAAATCTCGGAGCGGGTGTTCTTCACCCGCGGGCGGTTGAGTTCGCGAAAAACTACCAAGTGCCTTTAGAAGTGCGGTCAAGCACGGAGCATGAAGCCGGAACATTAATTGAGGAGGAATCATCAATGGAGCAGAATTTAATCGTCAGAGGAATTGCATTTGAAGACCAGATCACAAGGGTGTCCGTTACGGGCCTTGCAAGCGGACTGACAACACTTTCAACAATCTTCACCGCGCTGGCAAAACGAAACATCAACGTTGACATTATTATTCAGACACAGTCGGACGATGGGGAAGCGGATATTTCTTTCTCAGTGAAAACGGAAGATGCCGCGCAAACGGTCGCCGTGCTTGAAGAATATAAAAACGCGCTTGACTATGAAAAAATTGAAACCGAAAGAAAACTGGCGAAAGTCTCCATTGTCGGGTCGGGCATGGTTTCAAATCCCGGCGTCGCCGCGGACATGTTTGCCGTACTGGCGGAAAAAAATGTACAAGTCAAAATGGTAAGCACATCCGAAATAAAAGTATCAGCGGTTGTCAACGAAAATGATATGGTGAAAGCGGTCGAAGCGCTTCATGACGCGTTTGAGCTTTCTAAACAGCCGTCTGCCGTATAAACGGGCAGGCAAAAAGGCGGGACTTGGAGTCACCGCCTTTTTTCAATTATACAGGGTCCTTCATATCCCATTTTACGGTCAGGACGACTTTATCCGCTCTCTTTTTTACCTGTTCATAAGATTCTGCAATCTGATCGTTCATCAATTGAATCTGTTCGGCTATAAAACCGGCTTCAAGCTGGAAACAAGGCTCTTTCTGATGTTTGAGCCTGTTGGACACGAGCGGTCCTTCCAGTTCAAATTCCAATTCTTGTTTTTTTGATCCTGCGTTTGTCAAAGTTCCCCAGCCGGCTTTTTCAAAAAAGGCGGGGATTTCTTCCCACGATTGAAGAGGAAATTTGCGGGCGAGGCGTTTTCCCGCCCAATACATCATCGATGAATGCTCCGGGCCGAGGATATCCGGAAGCACGATTTCCCGGATTAATTCGTAGCCGTATGCGCTGACGTCGAGTTCAGTTAAAGGTTCTAAAGCTGCTTCATAATTATTCTTCATATTATGTATTCCCCTCTCTCCTTCGTTTATTATAGCTTAAACAGGGGGGAGGATTACAGGATGATCCTATAAAACACGCGAAAAAATGTGAGAAAGATATCGCAGGAAAATAAAATTTTCCCTCCAGATAATCAATTCCGAAAATTATAATTTATGTACACGTTTTCTTGACGCCCTTTTGAGGGAGGAGTAAAATGAAATTGTCAATAAATTTTAATAAAGTGCTTACAATTGAAACGAAGTGGGGGCAGAGATTTTAGTACATTTCGCACTTAAATCAAACAGGGGGTAAAGTAATGTCTGGGAACAGAGAGTTTTATTTTCGAAGATTGCATTCCTTGCTCGGTGTTATTCCGGTCGGCATCTTTTTGATCCAGCATTTAGTCGTCAACCAATTTGCCGCAAGGGGAGCGGATGCGTTTAACAAGGCGGCCGGCTTTATGGACAGTCTGCCGTTCAGGTATGCGTTAGAAATTTTTATTATTTTCTTACCTTTAATTTATCATGCGGTTTACGGTGTGTACATAGCATTTACTGCGAAAAACAACGCTGGCCACTACAGTTATTTCAGAAACTGGATGTTTGTGCTTCAGCGTGTCACTGGTATTCTCACCCTTATTTTCGTCAGCTGGCATGTGTGGCAGACGCGGATTGCCGCGCAGATGGGCGCTGAAGTCAACTTCGATATGATGGCGAATATTCTGAGCTCGCCGTTTATGCTCGGTTTTTACATTGTAGGCGTTTTATCGGTCATTTTCCACTTTTCAAACGGCTTATGGTCTTTTGCGGTCACATGGGGGATCACGGTTACGCCGCGTTCTCAAAGAATTTCGACTTACGTGACGCTGATTATATTTTTAGCGCTTTCATACGTAGGTTTAAAAGCGATTTTTGCGTTTGTGTAAGAGAACTAGATTACTAGAGGGAGAGGGGCTATCATGAGTCAATCAAGCATTATCGTAGTCGGCGGGGGTCTAGCCGGCCTCATGGCGACAATTAAAGCAGCGGAATCAGGCACGGCCGTTAAATTGTTTTCCATCGTTCCGGTCAAACGCTCTCACTCGGTCTGCGCGCAGGGCGGGATAAACGGAGCTGTCAACACAAAAGGGGAAGGAGACTCTCCGTTTGAGCATTTTGATGACACGGTATACGGAGGCGACTTTTTGGCAAACCAGCCTCCTGTAAAAGCGATGTGTGAAGCGGCGCCGTCCATTATCCACTTATTGGACCGCATGGGGGTTATGTTTAACAGAACGCCGGAAGGGCTCTTGGACTTCCGCCGTTTCGGGGGTACACAGCATCACAGAACCGCTTACGCGGGAGCGACGACGGGTCAGCAGCTTCTTTACGCACTGGACGAGCAGGTGCGCAGATATGAAGTGGCGGGTCTCGTCACAAAATACGAAGGCTGGGAATTCCTCGGCGCCGTTCTTGACGATGAGCGCACGTGCCGCGGTATCGTAGCCCAAAATCTGACCAATATGCAAATCGAGTCATTCCGTTCTGACGCCGTTATTATGGCGACGGGAGGACCCGGAATCGTATTCGGAAAATCAACAAACAGCATGATCAATACGGGATCTGCCGCATCAATCGTCTATCAGCAGGGCGCTTATTATGCAAACGGCGAATTTATCCAAATTCACCCGACAGCAATCCCGGGGGACGATAAACTGCGTCTGATGAGTGAATCGGCGCGCGGCGAGGGCGGTAGAGTCTGGACGTACAAAGACGGAAAACCTTGGTACTTCCTCGAGGAAAAATATCCGGCTTACGGAAACCTCGTGCCGCGGGATATTGCGACACGTGAAATCTTTGACGTGTGCGTGAATCAGAAACTCGGCATCAACGGAGAAAACATGGTGTATCTCGATCTGTCGCACAAAGATCCGAAAGAGCTTGACGTTAAGCTTGGCGGCATTATCGAAATCTATGAAAAATTCATGGGCGATGACCCGCGCAAGCTTCCGATGAAAATTTTCCCTGCCGTTCACTATTCGATGGGCGGACTGTGGGTTGATTATGATCAGATGACAAGCATCCGCGGACTGTTCGCAGCGGGTGAATGTGACTATTCAATGCACGGAGGAAACCGTTTAGGGGCGAACTCTCTGCTTTCCGCCATCTACGGAGGAATGGTGGCCGGACCGAATGCGGTGAAATATGTTTCCGGACTTGAAACATCAGCGGAAGACCTGTCTTCTTCATTATTTGATTCCTATGTGAAAAAAGAAGAAGAAAAATGGGCCGATATCATGAAGATGGACGGCGACGAAAATGCCTACGTGCTTCACCGTGAGCTCGGAGAATGGATGACGGCCAACGTCACGGTGGTCCGCCACAACGACAAGCTTTTGAAAACGGATGACAAAATCCAAGAGCTGATGGAACGCTTTAAGAAAATCAATATCAACGATACGACAAAATGGAGCAACCAAGGGGCGATGTTTACCCGCCAGTTCTCCAATATGCTTCAGCTTGCCAGAGTCATCACGCTCGGCGCATATAACCGAAATGAAAGCCGGGGAGCGCACTATAAACCGGATTTCCCTGAAAGAAATGACGATGAGTGGCTCAAAACGACGATGGCTAAACATGCCGGTCCGTTTGAAGCTCCAGAATTTGAATATCAGGATGTCGATGTATCACTGATTGCGCCCCGTAAACGCGACTACTCGAAGAAGAAGGTGGCGAAATAATCATGAGTGAGAAAAAGATACGGTTTATCATTACACGCCAGGATACGCCCGAAAGCGCGCCATACGATGAAGAATTCGAAATCAATTACCGCCCGAATCTGAACGTGATTTCCGCCCTGATGGAAATCCGCAGAAATCCCGTGAATGCAAAAGGAGAGAAAACCACTCCGGTCGCATGGGACATGAACTGTCTTGAAGAAGTATGCGGCGCCTGCTCCATGGTCATCAACGGAAGACCGCGCCAGTCATGTACGGCGCTGATTGATAAGCTGGAACAGCCGATCCGTCTGAAGCCGATGAAAACATTCCCGGTTGTCCGTGACCTTCAGGTTGACCGCAGCAGAATGTTTGATTCACTGAAAAAAGTGAAAGCATGGGTGCCGATTGACGGAACTTACGATTTGGGGCCGGGGCCGAGAATGCCGGAAAAACGCCGCCAGTGGGCATATGAATTGTCTAAATGCATGACATGCGGCGTCTGCCTCGAAGCCTGCCCGAACGTCAACAGCAAGTCGAAATTCATGGGGCCTGCCCCGATGTCGCAAGTGCGTCTGTTTAACGCCCACCCGACGGGCGCAATGAACAAAGCAGAACGTTTAGAAGCTTTAATGACAGACGGCGGTCTCGGAGATTGCGGGAATTCACAAAACTGTGTTCAATCCTGCCCGAAAGGCATTCCGCTTACGACTTCAATCGCTGCTTTGAACAGAGATACCAATTTACAAGCATTCCGTAATTTCTTCGGAAGCGACAGAGTATAAGAAAGAGAAAAAGAGCCTCTTCCGCACGGGAGAGGTTTTTTTATAAGGAGCTGAAGGTGATGAAACAACCGCAATATATTGATATCCCGTTTGAAGAATGGAGACAGTCGTTTTCTTTCTTTACTGAAGTATCGGTTCGTTTTTCAGAAACGGATATGTTCGGCCATATGAATAATGTAACCCCTTTCATCTATTTTGAAGAAGCACGGATCGCTTATTTTAAACAGCGGGGCATGACGGCGCAAAACTCGGAAACGATGACGGTCGTCGCAAGCCAGCAGTGCGACTATATGCGTCAGGTGATGCCGTATGAAAATCTGCGGATTTATGTGAAAGCAAGCGCTGCCGGAAATGCGTCCGTCACCCTTCATTACCTTGGAGAAAATGAGTCGGGCCTGCCGTGCTTTACAGGTTCCGTCGTTATGGTTCAAGTGTCGAAAAAAAGCGGCAAAGCGGTCAGCTGGACGGAGCGGGAGAAAGGCATTCTGCTCGCCTGAACGGATAACTATTTCTCTAAGAGACGTCACCTCCGAAGCGCCCTTTACATATGATATCTTGACTATATAAACCCATTCGTTTCAGATTCGCTCTCACCTTAGCAAGGAGGGTTACAATACTTGAAGGAGAAAGATTTTCAATCAAAGCCGCTGCTGACCAAAAGAGAAAGAGAAGTATTCGAATTGCTCGTTCAAGACAAGACAACAAAGGAAATTGCAAGCGAGCTATTTATCAGTGAAAAAACTGTACGGAATCACATTTCAAATGCCATGCAGAAGTTAGGTGTGAAAGGGCGTTCGCAAGCTGTTGTCGAGCTTCTTAGAATGGGTGAGCTAGAGCTCTGATTCTTGCCGGTTTTCCTTCTTTACGAGAAGGAGCCGGTTATTTGCGTTGGCGCCCGGGCTGATGGGCATGCGGTGAAAATTCCGGTTTTTCCTTTTTCTCCGTCAGTCTTGCATTTTCTTAAAAAAAGAAGGAAAATAGACACGGAGCGCATAGCCCAGAAAGATCCTTGAGTGAGGGATGGACAAATGACATCAAAATCTGTAGAGCATGTTGCGGATATCGAAAAATCACTCCGCCATATCGCTGCGATCATTAAACAAAAAGGAAGAGAAATCCTTAACCAATATGCAATTACACCGCCGCAATTCGTGGGGCTTCAATGGCTTTATGAATTGGGGGATATGACAATAGGCGAATTATCAGGCAAAATGTATTTGGCTTGCAGCACGACGACGGATCTGATAGACCGCATGGAAAAAAATAAGCTTGTCGAGCGGGTCAAAGACCCGGCTGACAGACGGGTCGTCAGAATTCATCTTCTCGCTGAAGGAGAGCGCATTATCCAAGAAGTGATTTTGAAAAGACAGGCTTATTTGCGGGATATGTTTGCGACATTTTCCGAAGAAGAAACAGCCGCTTTCGAAAAATCATTATTGAAACTGCAGCATGAAATGAAAAGAAAATGAGGCGATTTTGTTGGAACAGCCGATAGGAGTCATTGATTCCGGGGTTGGCGGGTTAACCGTTGCTAAGGAAATCATGAGACAGCTACCGAAGGAAAATATCATCTATGTGGGAGATACAAAACGCTGCCCGTACGGCCCGCGTCCTGAAGAAGAAGTTCTTCAATACACGTGGGAAATGACCGATTACCTGCTGGAAAACCACCATATCAAAATGCTCGTGATCGCCTGTAATACGGCCACGGCCATTGCCTTGGAGGATCTTCAGCGCAAAACGGATATTCCGGTTGTCGGCGTCATTCAGCCGGGTGCGAGAACGGCGATAAAGGTCACGAAAAACCAGCATATCGGCGTCATCGGCACGGTCAATACCATTAAAAGCAGAGCGTATGAGCAGGCGCTGCTCGGGTTAAACGCAGAACTTCAAGTTGAGAACACGGCTTGTCCGCTGCTCGTGCCGTTTGTGGAAAGCGGACGGTTTCTTCAGGAATCAGCGGAGGAAGCGGTTGAAGCATCGCTTGAACCTTTAAAAGGTACATCAATTGACACCTTGATTTTAGGATGTACGCATTATCCGATTTTAAAAGACCCGATTCAGAATTATATGGGAGAGCATGTGAAAATCATTTCCTCCGGAGACGAGACGGCGAGAGAAGTGAGCACCATCTTGTCTTATAAAGGTTTGTTAAACCAATCGAAACATGCACCGGAGCATCAATTTCTTACAACGGGAGAGCGGAACGGCTTCGCAAAAATTGCCGAAGACTGGTTCGGTCACGAAATCGGCCATGTCGAGTGCATCTCCCTTCAAGAGCCGGTCAGAAAATAAATCAAAAAAACCCCGCTGTTTACAGCGGGTTTTTTTGCGCTTCCCGGTCTATTTCCCGGACAGGGCTCGTATACATCATAGTACAAACAGCCTTAGGAGGGAAAAGTATGCTGAAAAAAGGACCTGCAGTCATTGCTGCAACATGTCTTACTTCGGCTTTTGTGTTATCTGGATGCGGTTTGTTTCAATCCGATAAAACAGCCGGGGAAATTGACCCGCCTCAAGACATTTCATATGTAAAGGATGAAGCGGGAATTCAGGCAAAACCAAAGCAGTCAGAGAAAAACGGCACTTCTAAAGCCGACCAGCCGGCCAATACAGTCATGCGAGAACTGTATCTGATTGATAAAAACGGCTATGTCGCAGCACAAACACTGCCTCTTCCGAACAGTGAGGGAACCGCAAAGCAGGCCCTTGAGTACTTGGTTCAGGGAGGGCCTGTATCAGAAATCCTGCCGAACGGCTTCAGAGCGGTGCTCCCTGCGGATACGACGGTAAATGTCGATATTAAAAAAGACGGCACTGCCGTCGCTGATTTTTCGAAGGAATTTAAAAACTATAAAAAAGAAGACGAACAAAAAATCCTGCAATCGATTACATGGACGCTTACCCAATTCAGCTCAATAGATAAAGTCAAAATCAGAATCAACGGGCACGAACTGAAAGAAATGCCTGTGGGCGGCACGCCGATTACGGGCGACTTAAGCAGAAAAGACGGGATTAATATTGAAACGGCCGGAGTGAATGATCTGACAGACACCCATCCGCTGACTGTATATTATCTGGCGGAAACAGAGACAAGCGAATACTACGTGCCTGTTACAAAGCGGATTGACAATTCGGAAACAAATGACATCACCGCTGCCGTTGAACAGCTCACCGACGGACCGGGCAAAGCAAGCGGGCTTTTGACGGACTTTAATAACGATGTTAAGCTTCTCAGCAAGCCGAAAGTGAAAGACGGCCAGGTTACACTGGACTTTAACAGCTCTATTTACGGAAGCGCCGACGAAAAAACAAAAATGGTGTCATCGGGCGTACTGGACAGCATCGTTCTCACGTTAACCGAACAGCCGTCGATTAAAAGTGTTTCTATAAAAGTAAACGGAAAATCAGAACTGGTGAATGAAAAAGGAGAATCCCTTTCAAAACCTGTTTCGAGGCCGGCCCAAGTGAATACGGGTAGTTTTTAATTTGCGATTTTTGATATACTAGTAAAAAAGAGGTTAGCGTTCCGGCTGCCTCTTTCTTTATTCGCAATCCGGAACAAAAGGTTTATGTACATATAATCGGAGGTAAAATATGAGACACGACGGAAGACAGCACGATGAGCTGCGCCCTATCACATTTGATTTGGATTTTATCACTCACCCGGAAGGCTCTGTTTTAATTACAGCGGGAAATACAAAGGTCATCTGTAATGCATCTGTGGAAGACCGGGTGCCGCCATTTTTACGCGGCGGAGGAAAAGGCTGGATCACAGCGGAATACAGCATGCTTCCCCGCGCGACGAATCAAAGAACGATAAGAGAATCTTCAAAAGGAAAGGTCTCCGGCAGAACGATGGAAATTCAGCGGCTGATCGGGCGCGCGCTCCGGGCTGTCGTTGATTTGGAGAAGCTCGGCGAACGGACGATTTGGATCGACTGTGACGTCATTCAAGCTGACGGCGGAACAAGAACGGCTTCCATTACCGGCGCATTCTTGGCAATGGCCATTGCGACCGGCAAACTCGTAAAAAGCGGCGTTATCAAAACCTCTCCCGTGACAGATTATCTCGCGGCCATTTCTGTCGGGATGGATAAAGAAGAAGGCCTTCTTTTAGATCTGAATTATGAAGAGGATTCGGCGGCTGAAGTCGACATGAATATCATCATGACGGGAAGCGGACGTTTTGTAGAGCTTCAAGGGACGGGCGAAGAAGCCACATTCTCCCGTGAAGATTTAAACGGACTGTTAAGCCTTGCCGAAAAAGGAATCCAGACGCTTATTCAAAAGCAAAAAGAAGTGCTCGGAGAAACATTGCCTGAACTGAAATAAGAAAGAGAGGCCTGATCACCGTGAAAGAAGCTATTATTGCGACACACAATCAGGGAAAAGTGAAAGAATTCAAGGAAATACTCGAACCGAAAGGCTACAGCGTCTCTTCTTTGGCGGAAATCGGATTTACGGAAGAAATTGAGGAAACCGGACATACCTTTGAAGAAAACGCCATCTTAAAAGCAGAAGCCGTGGCAAAAGCCGTCAACAAAATGGTCATTGCAGACGACTCCGGTTTATCAGTGGACAACCTTGGAGGCAGACCGGGCGTTTATTCAGCCCGTTATGCCGGAGAAGCAAAAGATGATAAGGCGAATATGGACAAGGTGCTGTCAGAATTAAAAGGCATCGAAAAAGAGCAGCGCACGGCCCGTTTCCGCTGCGCCCTTGCCGTCAGCATGCCGGGGCAGGAAACAAAAACGGTCGAAGGTCATGTTGAAGGGTATATTGCAGAAGGACCCGAGGGAGATAACGGGTTCGGCTATGATCCCATTTTTATTGTAAAAGATAAAGATAAAACCATGGCCCAGCTGACAAGCGCTGAGAAAAACAAAATCAGCCACAGGGCTGAGGCGCTCAAGAAACTGTCAAAGCTGCTTGATTCATAAGGGGGAGCGTATGCAATGAAAGTGCTGATAATAAGTGACAGTCACGGCCTTGAAAACGAGCTGGAGACGATTGCAAAGCGGCACGAAGACGAAGCGGATCTGATGATTCATTGCGGTGATTCAGAGCTTGACGCCGCACATCCGGCACTCACGCCGTATCACACGGTAAAAGGCAATTGCGACTTTGGCGGCGGGTTTCAGGATGAACTCCTTCTGGACGCCGGTTCAAAGAAAATTCTGGCTGTTCACGGGCATCTTCACGGCATTAAACAGTCACTTTTAACTGTTTTTTACCGGGCGGAAGAGCTTGGGGCGGATATCGTCTGCTTCGGCCATTCACATATTGCCGGGAGTGAAGTGCTTCGGGGCAAGCTTTTAATTAATCCGGGCAGCATCCGTCTTCCGAGAGTCCGCAATGTGAAAAGCTATGCCATTCTTACTCTTACAGAAAGAGAAGGCGCCGTGACATTTTACGATGAAACGGGTCGGGAATTGAAGGACTTGGGGAATACAATCAGTTTTTAACAAGTGATGGGGGAGATTTCATTCTTCCCCATCAAAAGTTTTTAAAAAAATATTGACTTATGATTTGAACCTGTATATAATAAATCTTGTCGCTGATACATAAAGCAAAAGCTGTCCCAGTAGCTCAGCTGGATAGAGCAACGGCCTTCTAAGCCGTCGGTCGGGAGTTCGAATCTCTCCTGGGACGTACAAAAAAAGAGCTGGTGACATCAGATTGAAAACTGATGCCGCTGGCCTTTTTTATCGGATGACTATATTGTCAATTCGCTGATATCATGGTAAAATGATCAGCAGATATTTGTTTTTCATGTCCCAGTAGCTCAGCCGGATAGAGCAACGGCCTTCTAAGCCGTCGGTCGGGAGTTCGAATCTCTCCTGGGACGTATAAAAAACCTCAAGCCCTGACAATGGGTTTGAGGTTTTTTTTTGTATTTTATTTTTATTTTACCAAACAAAAGTTCCGTATTTGATGAAAATTGTAAAGTAATTTTAATATAAATGAAACTTAATGTAATATTTACCGTAATAAATATATGTATAAATATACTTAAGGCGCCCTTGAGTGATAAATTATCTGATTTCTATCATATGTTTTGTCGATGATTGATAGAAAGACAGCAGGAGGAATTAGCTTTTGAAGTACGCATTTGCATATAAAAATCACAATATAGAAACGATCTTTTGCGGAAAAGACGAGCTGTTTGAGGAACTGAAACAATTTTTAATCACTCAATGCGGTTTAATCATTGTTGAGGTTTCAAGGGCTGATTACTATACGGAGCAGGAAATGAATCAGTGGAATGACCGTTATACTCTGTGAATAAGAAAAGAAACCGGCCGTGTGAGACCGGTTTTTGTATCATCTGAATCCGCTCGGAGCGCTGAAGCCCCCGGCATGGCCGCTGAAACCGCCTCCGAGCGCGCCGGGATGTGCCCCGGCGCCGAGGCTTCCGCCGACGTCACTGAAGGTTTGGCCGTAGTACCCGGATGTATAAGGGTACGGAACGAATTGCTGTCCGGCGAATGACAGTGTGCTTTGCGGGGTCTGCTGTCCGTATCCGGATGGCGGAAATCCCTGCTGAAAAGAAGGGCCGCCTTGATATGGTGCTGTATGCATCGGGGCCGGAGGATAGTAAGACTGCGGCGGTAAGACCGGTAAAGGCGGAAATCCAGGAGGCAGGCCCTGCATGCCTGATAACATCTTATTCATGACATCACTCATTTCTTACGAGATAAGAACAGTGTATGCGTATGTCTGTATAAAGAGCCTGTTCAATCGAACGGAATATCTGACAAGCATGCCGGAAGGACAGAGAAAAATCGCGTAATAAAATGTGACATATTCGTATATGAACGGAAAAATTTCATGTAATCTTGAGAGATTAATAAAAAAATGATAAAAACTTTTAATATTTACAGATCCCTTTGTACCAGTAATGAAAGCGTATACAAAGTAGATTGATTAATCTAAATTGTCTAATAATTATAAAAATGCTGTTGACACTGTCTGCAAACGGGCGTAATATGAGTTCAAACAAAAATAAATAAATGATTCACGCTAAAAAGAAAAATCATAAAACACTGAAAAAACAAACAAATGAAGGTTCTTTTTTAATAAAAGAGCTGCCATAATAAAAAGCGCAGAAGAGGATAAGTAGCTTTGCTGAAGTTTTTCACAGAGAGCCGGTAACGCTGAGAGCCGGTAAAACAAATCAAAGTGAACTCCCCTCAGAGTGCCGGTCTGAAATGTAAAGAGTAGGACTCGGCCGAGTGAACGCAATGTTTACTCGTTATCAAAACGGATAATCATTATCCATGAGACGGTCTGCATATGACCGTAAACAAGGGTGGTACCGCGGAGAGCAAAGCCTTTTCGCCCCTTTTGGCTATCGCATGAAATGCTTGGCTGAATGTGGGTGGGAAGGCTTTTTTATTTGCGTCAGCCGGCGCTGCGTTTTATGAATTGGATTTTAGAAGGGAACATTGAAAAGGAGGAACTGAAAATGGGCACAAATGTACAGGCGGATTCTTTGTCTGCCGATTGTACAAAAACAATGAACGGGGCTCTGATGCTGATTGAATCATTAAAGAAAGAAAATGTCGAGATGATCTTCGGCTATCCGGGGGGAGCCGTCCTTCCGATTTACGATAAACTGTATCAATCAGGATTGGTTCACATCCTGCCCCGCCACGAGCAAGGCGCGATCCATGCGGCAGAAGGGTATGCGAGAGTCTCCGGAAAGCCGGGGGTTGTGATTGCTACCTCCGGACCCGGAGCGACAAATTTAGTTACCGGTCTTGCGGATGCGATGATTGATTCACTGCCGCTCGTAGTGTTTACCGGTCAGGTGGCCACTTCGGTCATCGGCAGCGACGCTTTCCAGGAAGCCGACATTTTAGGAATTACGATGCCGATTACGAAACACAGCTACCAAGTCCGCCGTCCGGAAGATCTCCCTCGTGTGATTAAAGAGGCGTTCCATATTGCCACGACGGGAAGACCGGGCCCGGTATTAATTGATATACCGAAGGATGTCGCAGCATTTGAAGGAGAATTCAGATATGATCACGAGATCAATCTTCCGGGTTATCAGCCGGTAAAAGAGCCTAACTATCTGCAGATCCGAAAGCTCGTGGAAGCTGTCAGCAGTGCGAAAAAGCCGGTTATTTTAGCCGGAGCGGGTGTTTTGCACGGTAAAGCTTCAGAAGATTTAAAAAATTATGCCGAACAGCAGCAAATTCCGGTAGCGCACACGCTTCTCGGTCTGGGCGGTTTCCCGGCAGACCATCCTCTTTTTCTGGGAATGGCGGGGATGCACGGCACATACACAGCGAATATGGCGCTTTATCACTGTGACTTGCTGATCAGCGTCGGGGCGCGGTTCGATGACCGCGTGACCGGAAATCTGAAGCATTTTGCAAAATCGGCCAAAGTAGCGCATATCGATATTGATCCTGCTGAAATCGGAAAAATTATTGAAACGCAGATTCCGGTGGTCGGCGACAGTAAAATCGTCCTTCAGGAATTATTGAAGCAAAACGGAAAACAGGGACAGACAGAGGAATGGAAACAGCAGCTTTCAGAATGGAAAGAAGAATATCCCCTTTGGTATACAGACGACAGAGAAGAGGGCTTGAAACCCCAAAAGCTGATTGAGTATATTCACCAATTCACAAACGGTGAGGCGATTGTGGCGACGGATGTCGGCCAGCACCAGATGTGGGCGGCTCAGTTTTATCCTTTCCGAAAGGCTGATAAGTGGGTGACCTCGGGGGGGCTCGGCACAATGGGCTTCGGCCTTCCGGCGGCTATCGGTGCGCAGCTGGCCGATCGTAACGCCACGGTCGTTGCCATCCTCGGAGACGGCGGTTTTCAGATGACCCTTCAGGAATTAGATGTCATCCGGCAGCTGAATCTTCCTGTCAAAGTGGTTATCTTGAACAACGAATGTCTGGGCATGGTCAGACAGTGGCAGGAAATCTTCTATGAAGAACGCTATTCTGAATCCAAATTCTCGGCGCAGCCTGACTTTGTCAAATTGTCAGAAGCCTACGGCATTAAAGGCGTCCGGATTTCATCGGAAGAAGAGGCGGAAGAAGAGCTTAAAAAGGCGCTTTCATCAAAAGAACCGGCCGTTATTGACGTCCGGGTCGCTAAAAGCGAGAAAGTATTCCCGATGATCGCGCCGGGTAAAGGACTTCATGAAATGGTGGGGGTGAAACCTTGAAACGCATTATCACATTAACGGTGGTCAACCGCTCGGGGGTATTAAACCGGATCACCGGCCTGTTTACAAAAAGACACTATAATATCGAAAGCATCACTGTAGGCCACACGGAAACAAGCGGTGTTTCAAGGATTACATTTGTCGTCCATGTGGAAGGCGAAAATGACGTAGAGCAGCTGACAAAGCAGCTTAACAAACAAATTGACGTCCTGAAAGTGACGGATATTACAAACCAATCGATTGTACAGCGTGAGCTGGCATTAATCAAAGTTGTTTCCGCACCGTCGGCCAGAACGGAAATCAATGGAATCATTGAGCCGTTCAGAGCTTCCGTCGTTGATGTCTCAAGAGACAGCATCGTCGTTCAGGTTACCGGCGAATCTAATAAAATCGAAGCGCTCATAGAGCTTCTCAAACCTTACGGAATTAAAGAAATCGCGAGAACGGGCACAACGGCTTTTGCGAGGGGAACCCAGCAGAAGGCGTCATCCAATAAAACAATTTCAATTGTATAACACAAAAAAGGGAGAGATTAAAATGGTAAAAGTATATTATAACGGTGATATCAAAGAGAACGTATTGGCAGGTAAAAAAGTAGCGATTATCGGTTACGGTTCACAAGGTCATGCACACGCGCTGAACTTAAAAGAAAGCGGAATTGATGTCATTGTCGGCGTCAGACAAGGCAAATCATTTACACAGGCCCAAGAAGACGGTCATCAAGTCTTTTCGGTAAGAGAAGCGGCTGCGCAGGCTGATATCATTATGGTTCTTCTTCCGGATGAACAGCAGCAAAAAGTATATGAAGCTGAAATCAAAGATGAATTGACGGCGGGCAAGTCATTGGTATTCGCACACGGATTTAACGTCCATTTCCATCAGATCGTGCCTCCTGCTGATGTGGATGTATTCCTTGTCGCCCCTAAAGGACCGGGACACCTTGTCAGAAGAACATATGAACAAGGCGCGGGCGTACCGGCATTGTTTGCCATCTACCAGGATGTATCAGGCGAAGCGAAAGATACGGCTCTTGCTTATGCAAAAGGAATCGGCGGAGCGCGTGCGGGGGTTCTTGAAACAACATTTAAAGAAGAAACGGAAACGGATTTGTTCGGTGAGCAGGCTGTTCTGTGCGGAGGTTTAACGGCGCTTGTCAAAGCGGGTTTTGAAACGCTGACAGAAGCCGGCTACCAGCCTGAACTCGCATACTTCGAGTGTCTGCACGAACTGAAGCTGATCGTAGACTTGATGTATGAAGAAGGATTGGCGGGCATGAGATACTCTATCTCCGATACGGCTCAATGGGGAGACTTTGTATCAGGACCGCGCGTAGTCGATGCGAAGGTAAAAGAATCGATGAAACAAGTATTAACGGATATTCAAAACGGTACATTCGCAAAAGAATGGATCGTGGAAAACCAAGTGAACCGTCCTCGTTTCAATGCGATCAATGCAAGCGAAAACGAGCATCAGATTGAAAAGGTCGGCAGACAGCTTCGTGAAATGATGCCGTTTGTCAAACAAGGCAAGAAGAAGGAAGCGGTGGTCTCCGTTGCGCAAAATTAATGTTTTCGACACGACCCTTCGTGACGGTGAACAATCTCCCGGGGTCAACCTCAATTCCCGGGAGAAACTGGCGATAGCCAAGCAGCTTGAAAGACTCGGGGTGGACATTATTGAAGCGGGATTTCCCGCTTCATCCCGAGGTGATTTTTTAGCCGTGCAGGAAATCGCAAGAACGATTAAAAATTGTTCGGTAACAGGGCTTGCCCGATCTGTTAAAGGTGATATCGACGCAGCCTGGGAAGCGCTGAAAGACGGGGCCAGCCCGCGCATTCACATCTTTATCGCCACCTCTGACATTCATCTGAAGCATAAGCTGAAAATGACGCGGGAAGAGGTTAAGAAAAAAGCGGTTGAAATGGTGAAGTATGCAAAAGAACGCTTTCCGATCGTTCAATGGTCGGCAGAAGACGCATGCCGCACCGAACTTCCGTTTCTGGCTGAAATCGTAGAAGAAGTGATTGATGCCGGCGCGAGCGTCATCAACCTGCCGGACACTGTAGGTTACCTGACGCCGGCTGAATACGGAAACATCTTTAAATATATGAAGGAACACGTTCCGAATATCAGCCGGGTAAAGCTCTCAGCCCATTGCCACGATGATCTCGGAATGGCGGTTGCCAACTCACTTTCGGCAATTGAGAACGGCGCTGATCAAATTGAATGCGCCATTAACGGCATAGGAGAAAGAGCCGGGAACGCCGCGCTAGAGGAAATCGCCGTTGCGCTTCATGTCAGAAATGACGCGCATCAAGCCGATTCATCTCTCAATCTTCATGAATTGAAGCGGACGAGTGATCTTGTCAGCAAACTGACGGGCATGGCCGTTCCCCGCAATAAAGCAATCGTCGGAGATAACGCTTTCGCACATGAATCCGGCATTCACCAAGACGGTTTCCTGAAAGAAAAATCAACATATGAAATCATTTCACCGGAACTTGTCGGCGTGACTGCTGATGCGCTCGTACTCGGAAAGCATTCCGGACGCCATGCGTTCAAAGACCGCCTGAATGCGCTTGGATTCCAGTTTGATAGTGAGGAAATCAATAAATTTTTTACGATGTTTAAAGAACTGACCGAAAAGAAAAAAGAAATCACCGATGATGACTTGATTTCTCTTATTTTAGAAGAAAAAGTGACGGACAAAAAAATCGGCTATGAATTTCTTTCTCTGCAAGTGCATTACGGGACGTCTCAGGTGCCGACTGCAACAGTCTCTTTGAAAAATCAGGAAAACGAACAGCTGATGCAAGAGGCGGCAACGGGGGCGGGCAGCGTAGAAGCCGTTTATAATACGCTCGGGCGCTGCATCGATAAAAATATTGAACTGACAGACTACCGCATCCAATCCAACCGGAAAGGCGAAGACGCGCTGGCTCAAGTTTATGTCAGAGTGACCGTGAACGGAAAAGAAACATCAGGGCGGGGAATCGCGCAGGATGTTCTGGAAGCTTCTGCTAAAGCTTATCTGAACGCCGTGAACCGGCAGTTGGTGCTGGATTGCAATTTAGACGGATTAAAGAGACAGACTGCGGTCGGCTCGTAATAGAAAGGAGAACGTTTGATTTGAAAAAACGCATTGCTTTGCTTCCCGGTGACGGAATCGGACCGGAAGTGGCGGAATCAGCGGCAGATGTATTGAAAAGCGTTGCCGAACAATTCGGACATGAATTTGAATTTGAAAACGGACTGATCGGGGGAGCGGCCATTGACGCCCATCAAAACCCCCTTCCTGAGGAGACGGTGGCTCTTTGTGAAATATCCGACGCCATCCTGCTCGGGGCAGTCGGCGGACCGAAATGGGACCAAAATCCTCCGGAGCTCAGACCGGAAAAAGGCCTGCTCGGCATCAGAAAAAAACTCGGCCTGTTTGCGAATCTGCGTCCCGTGACCGTATTTGAAAGCTTGTCTGAGGCGTCTCCGCTGAAAAAAGAATATATCAGCGGCGTCGACTTTGTAATCGTCAGGGAACTGACGGGCGGCCTCTACTTCGGAGAACCGAGCAGACAGTATGTCAATGAAGCGGGAGAAAAGGAAGCGGTCGATACCCTTTTTTATAAGAAAGAAGAAATCGCACGCGTTGTCAGAGAAGCCTTTAAGATGGCTGCCGGCAGAAAAGGAAAAGTGACGTCCGTTGATAAGGCGAATGTGCTTTCTTCAAGCAGACTGTGGCGTGAAACGGCAGATGAAATCGCAAAAGAATTTCCTGATGTGACGCTTGAACATATGCTTGTCGATAATGCCGCGATGCAGCTCATCTACGCTCCGAGCCAGTTTGACGTCATCGTAACTGAGAATATGTTCGGCGATATTTTAAGCGATGAAGCCTCCATGCTGACAGGCTCGCTCGGCATGCTGCCGTCAGCCAGTTTATCAAGTTCAGGTCTTCACTTGTTTGAACCCGTGCATGGATCTGCGCCTGACATCGCCGGTAAAGGGATGGCCAATCCGTTTGCGGCGATTTTATCAGCGGCGATGCTTTTGAGAACATCTTTCGGACTTGAAAACGAAGCGCAGGCGGTGGAAAAAGCGGTCGCAAAGGTGCTTGCAGACGGCAGCCGTACACGTGATATCGCCCGGGACGGCCAATATGCCGGAACGCATGACATTACTGAAAAAGTAAAAGCCGCATTAGCCGGCTCGAATACAAAATCTATAGTATGACGCTTTAAAGAAAGCGGTCTTAGTTCATAGGTAGAGGGAGGAAACAAAGATGATGCCTCGAACAATCATCGAAAAGATTTGGGATCGGCATGTTGTAAAAAGCGGTGAAGGAAAACCCGACCTTCTCTATATTGATCTGCACCTCATTCATGAGGTGACGTCTCCTCAGGCGTTTGAAGGGTTAAGGCAGAAGGGAAGAAAGGTCAGACGGCCGCAGAACACATTCGCGACGATGGACCACAATATTCCGACCGTCAACCGTTTTGACATTAAAGATGAAGTCGCAAAGCGCCAAGTAACCGCGCTTGAACGGAATTGCGAGGAGTTCGGCGTCCGTCTTGCGGATCTTCACAGCGCAGACCAGGGGATCGTTCACGTGGTCGGGCCTGAGCTTGGTCTGACACTTCCGGGAAAAACGATCGTTTGCGGAGACAGCCATACATCGACTCACGGCGCGTTCGGAGCGCTTGCCTTCGGTATCGGCACAAGTGAGGTGGAACATGTTCTTTCCACACAGACATTATGGCAGCAACGGCCGAAAACGCTTGAAATCCGCGTTGACGGAACGCTCCAAAAAGGAGTGACAGCGAAGGATGTCATCTTGTCGGTCATCGGAAAATACGGGGTGAAATTCGGTACCGGATATGTCATTGAATACACCGGGGAAGTATTCAGAAACATGTCTATGGACGAACGCATGACCGTCTGCAATATGTCAATAGAAGCGGGAGCACGGGCGGGACTGATCGCTCCAGATGACACGACGATTGAATACTGTAAAAACCGTAAATACGCGCCAAAAGGCGAGGAATTTGAAAAAGCCGCCGCAGAATGGAAAGCGTTAAAAACCGATCCGGGCGCCGTATACGATCATTCCATCGTGTTAGACGGCAGCGAGATTTCTCCAATGGTAACATGGGGCGTCAATCCCGGCATGGTTCTTCCGGTCGATGCCCAAATACCGGCGCCGGAAACGATTGATTCTGAAGACGGTAAAAAAGAAGCCATCCGCGCGTACGAATACATGGGAATCTCACCGAATCAAAAAATTGAAGATATTAAAGTCGAGCATGTGTTTATCGGCTCCTGTACAAATTCGCGGATGACCGATCTTCGCCAGGCTGCGGATATGATCAAAGGCCGAAAAGTCGCCGACAGCGTCAGAGCCATTGTGGTGCCGGGTTCTCAAAGCGTGAAACAGCAGGCCGAGGAAGAAGGGCTGCACCGCGTGTTTCTCGAGGCCGGCTTTGAATGGAGAGAATCAGGCTGCAGCATGTGCCTCAGTATGAATAATGATGTCGTGCCTGAAGGGGAACGATGCGCTTCCACTTCCAACCGCAACTTCGAAGGCAGACAGGGAAAAGGCGCGAGAACACACCTTGTCAGCCCGGCGATGGCGGCAATGGCGGCCATTCACGGGCATTTCGTCGATGTAAGAAAGTTTTATCAAGAAAAAACAGTTGTGTAAGGAGTGCGCGAAAAGATGGAACCTTTAAAAACGCATACGGGAAAAGCGGCCGTCTTAAACCGGATCAACGTCGATACGGACCAGATTATTCCGAAACAGTTTTTGAAAAGAATTGAAAGAACCGGATACGGCAGATTCGCGTTTTTTGATTGGAGATACCTTGAGAACGGTGAGCCTGACCCTGAATTTGAATTAAACCGTAAAGTCTATGAAGGCGCGTCCATATTAATTGCCGGAGAGAATTTCGGCTGCGGATCATCCCGTGAACACGCTCCTTGGGCGCTGGATGATTACGGCTTCAAAATCATCATTGCTCCGTCATTTGCCGATATTTTTCATCAAAACTGTTTTAAAAACGGTATGCTTCCCATCCGTATGCCGTATGATCAGTGGAAAAAACTCGCCGGCCAATATGAAAATCAGTCTCTTAACATGACGGTTGATTTGGAAAACCAGCTCATTCATGACAGTGAAGGAAAAGAGATTTCATTTGAAGTCGATCCTCACTGGAAGGAAATGCTGATTAACGGTTATGATGAAATTTCATTAACACTTCTGCTGGAGGACGACATTCAGCAGTTTGAATCGAAAAGGAGTTCATGGCTTCAAGCCTGAAAAAAGCTGTCCGGCATCTGTCCGGCGGCTTTTTTTACCGTGTGCATCATCCTTTCTTGTGTTTCATGACGCGTGTTGATACACTTGAACAAAATAGCGCCTGAAAGGAAATAAAGTATGACGCATGACAAGAAAAAAGCTGATATCATTCCTTTCCCCCGTCTGAAAGAACGCTTGGTTGATAAAGGGATGGCCGCCATGAAGGATAAACAGTATGAGGAGGCCCTCGAACTGTTTTCAGAGGCGGTAAGCCACGGCGATACCGAGTCCGACGTACATTTAGGCATGGCGATTTGTTTTCTGGAACTCGGGGAATTGGAAGAAGCAAAACAAGTTTGCGAGAAAATGCTGAATGAAGGGTACGGCCATTATTTCACCGTGCTGCAGGTGTACATGACCATTTTAATTCAGCTGAAACAATATGAAGAAGTCAAAAGCACAATTGAAGCTGTGCTGGAAGAAAACCAGCTGCCCGCAGAAAGTGCGGAGCAATTCTACCGGCTGCTCGAATTCAGCCGCAAAATGACCGATCCCGATCAGCAGGATGAGGCGTGGGAGGAGGAATACGAGGACATTCTTGATGCGGAAAAAGTGCTGAACAGCCCGGCTGAACAAATGAATCTGATTCATTCTCTTAAAGACCGCAATATTGCAAAATACACGGGTCTCTTAAAAACAATTCTTCAAGATCCGGGCGCGCATCCGCTTATCAAGACGATGATTTTGACGCTGATGGCGGAGCATGACTACAGCAAGCCGGTCCATATTACAAAATTCGGCGATTCAATGACCGCGGTTCCGAGTGAAACGGTTCAGCCTGATGCAGCTCCGATTTTGCATCGCGTTCTTCGGGTGCTTGATGAAACGCTCGGCAATGAAAACCCTACATTATACGCTGCCGTCGAGGAGCTGTGGAGAAGGCATCTGTACGTCCTGCACCCTTTTATGCCGAAGTTTTTGAACGCGGATTTATGGGCGGCTGCGCTTCATAAGGTCGGTTACGAGATGCACGGCATTGACATTGAGCCGGAGGAACTTCATATGATGTACGAGTTTGACAGCCGCGAACTCGAAGAAGCCTGCACGATGATTAAGGATATTGAAGAAATTTCTTATTTGTAAATCACACCATATAGTTGAAAGCGGTAGGCGTTATGTTATAATATAGTGGTTGTATTTATGTATAGCGGTTTAACTGAAATGAGAATTACGGTTGGACAGGCTGCCAGTTCATTACATAATGATTCTGATTCAAAGCGGTTTTTTCTTTGACAAAGCCGCGGATTGCTTTAGAATGGAAGACCGACACAACCTGAATAGATTTTTGGAGGGAAACACATGTCTGTAAAATGGGAAAAACAAGAAGGCAACGAAGGCGTATTAACGGTTGAAGTTGATGCGGATACGTTCAAAACAGCTCTTGATGATGCATTTAAAAAAGTAGTAAAACAGGTTTCTATTCCTGGATTCCGCAAAGGGAAAGTTCCCCGCGGTTTATTCGAACAGCGTTTCGGCGTTGAAGCTCTTTACCAGGATGCTTTAGATATTTTACTTCCTGTAGAATACCCTAAAGCGGTTGAAGAAGCCGGCATTGAGCCTGTAGACCGCCCTGAAATCGATGTTGAAAAAATCGAAAAAGGCGAAAGCTTAATTTTCACTGCAAAAGTGACTGTAAAACCGGAAGTGAAACTTGGCGATTACAAAGGCTTAGGAATCGAAAAAGATGACACTGCCGTTACTGACGAAGATGTACAAAACGAACTTAAAGCGCTTCAAGAGCGTCAGGCTGAGCTTGTCGTGAAAGAAGAAGGCGCTGTTGAAAACGGCGATACAGTCGTTCTTGACTTCGAAGGTTTCGTTGACGGCGAAGCGTTTGAAGGCGGAAAAGCTGAGAACTACTCACTTGAAGTAGGATCAGGTTCATTCATCCCGGGCTTCGAAGAGCAGTTAACAGGCCTTGAAGCAGGCGCTGAAAAGGATGTTGAAGTAACATTCCCTGAAGAGTATCACGCTGAAGAGCTTGCCGGAAAACCAGCTGTTTTCAAAGTGAAAATTCATGAAATCAAAGCGAAAGAGCTTCCTGAGCTTAATGACGAATTCGCAAAAGACATTGACGAAGAAGTTGAAACGCTTGCTGAATTAACTGAGAAAACAAAAAAACGCCTTGAAGAAGCAAAAGAAAACGAAGCTGACGCTAAATTGCGTGAAGAGCTTGTTCTGAAAGCATCTGAAAACGCTGAAGCTGATGTTCCTCAAGCGATGATCGACACTGAGCTTGACCGCATGCTGAAAGAATTCGAACAGCGTCTGCAAATGCAAGGCATGAACCTTGAGCTTTACACTCAATTCTCAGGCCAAGACGAAAACGCGTTAAAAGAGCAAATGAAAGAAGATGCCGCAAAACGCGTAAAATCAAACCTGACTCTTGAAGCGATCGCTCAAGCAGAAAACCTTGAAGTAACGGACGAAGAAGTTGAAGCTGAGCTGACTAAAATGGCTGAAGCTTACAACATGCCGGTTGAAAACATCAAGCAGGCAATCGGTTCAACTGACGCGATGAAAGAAGATTTAAAAGTTCGAAAAGCAATTGATTTTCTTGTAGAAAACCGTTAATATGGTTCATAATAATAGACATAATAAAACAGGGCGCGATTAATTCGTGCCTTGTTTTGTACAATTATGATATAACTCTTTTTCTTGGGGCAAGATAGTCATTGCCGGGCTGTTTTTCGTCATACATATAGAATGTGCAAGTGCGAAACACATTGTTACCGTCTTACTGGAAAGTATGGTAAAATGCAATACATACTCGATCGTAGCAAGAACCGTTTTCTTTTGCCCTTCAGGTAAAAGAAAAAGTGAGACAAGATTAAGGGGTGAAAGAATGTTTAAATTCAACGAGGAAAAAGGACAATTGAAATGCTCGTTCTGCGGAAAAACGCAAGATCAGGTTCGTAAGCTGGTTGCAGGACCGGGTGTATATATATGCGACGAATGTATTGAGCTCTGTACAGAAATCGTAGAGGAAGAGCTTGGTACAGAAGAAGAAGTCGAATTTAAAGACGTTCCGAAGCCGCAGGAAATCCGTGAGATTCTGAATGAATATGTCATCGGACAGGATCAGGCGAAGAAATCACTTGCGGTTGCGGTATACAACCATTACAAACGCATCAATTCCAACAGTAAAGTGGATGATGTCGAGCTTTCTAAAAGTAATATTTCTTTAATCGGACCGACTGGAAGCGGGAAAACACTTCTTGCCCAGACGCTTGCGCGTATTCTGAACGTTCCGTTTGCGATCGCGGACGCTACATCTCTGACTGAAGCCGGATATGTCGGTGAGGACGTAGAAAACATCCTCCTCAAGCTGATTCAGGCAGCAGACTATGATGTGGAAAAAGCAGAAA
The DNA here is from genome assembly GCF_036362845.1 of Bacillus sp. MT(2024). NCBI lineage: Bacteria > Bacillati > Bacillota > Bacilli > Caryophanales > Bacillaceae > Bacillus > Bacillus sp. MT(2024). The sequence continues at coordinate 2,681,236 of NZ_CP143632.1, read as the reverse complement.
AAGGCATTATTTATATCGATGAAATCGATAAAGTAGCGCGGAAATCTGAAAACCCGTCCATTACACGCGACGTATCAGGCGAAGGCGTTCAGCAGGCGCTGCTGAAAATTCTTGAAGGAACGGTTGCAAGCGTGCCGCCTCAAGGAGGACGTAAACATCCTCATCAGGAATTCATCCAGATCGATACGACGAACATTCTGTTCATTTGCGGCGGTGCATTTGACGGCATTGAACAAATCATCAAACGCCGTCTCGGACAAAAAGTCATCGGCTTCGGCTCAGATAATAAAGCGGCAGACCTGGAAAAAGAAGAACTGCTTTCTAAAGTTCTCCCGGAAGACTTGCTCCGTTTCGGTCTGATTCCTGAATTCATCGGCCGTCTTCCTGTCATTGCAAGCCTTGAGCAGCTTGACGAAACGGCACTGGTTGAAATTCTGACTAAACCGAAAAACGCACTCGTCAAACAATACAAGAAAATGTTAGAACTTGATGATGTCGAGCTTGAATTTGAAGGCGAGGCATTATCTGAAATTGCGAAAAAAGCGATCGAGCGTAAAACAGGCGCACGCGGCCTGCGTTCTATCATTGAAGGCATCATGCTTGACGTCATGTTTGATCTGCCGTCCCGTGATGATATTGAAAAATGTGTCATTACCGGAGCGACAGTCGCAGACGGTGAAGCGCCGCGTCTTGTATTAAAAGACGGCACTGTTGTTGGCCAAGATAAAACATCAGCATAACACGACAAAACCTCCTGACCCGATTTGATCAGGAGGTTTTTTTCTTGTCTTGACCCTTCTGAAAATGTTTATTCCGGGCTTTGCTGGGAGATACTAGCGGACAGAGGAATGAATTGGATACATAAATCGTTTTTTCAGGAGGGACCAGCATGAGTTGGACAGGGATCGCATTATTTGTACAGCTGTTTTTCGGGATAGTCATCGGACTATATTTTTGGAATCTGCTCAAAAACCAGCGAACACAAAAAGTGACGATAGATAAAGAATCAAAAAAGGAAATGGAACAGCTGCGCAAAATGCGCGCCATCAGTTTATCAGAACCTTTATCAGAAAAGGTGCGGCCGAAAAGCTTTCAGGACATTGTCGGCCAGGAAGACGGAATTAAAGCGTTAAAAGCAGCGCTTTGCGGACCGAACCCGCAGCACGTCATTATTTACGGTCCTCCGGGAGTCGGTAAAACGGCTGCGGCGCGGTTGGTATTGGAAGAAGCGAAAAAGCATAAACAGTCACCGTTTCAAAAGCAGGCTGTTTTTGTTGAACTTGATGCGACGACCGCGCGATTTGATGAACGGGGGATTGCCGATCCGCTTATCGGTTCAGTGCATGATCCGATTTATCAGGGAGCGGGTGCGATGGGCCAAGCAGGCATTCCGCAGCCGAAACAGGGGGCTGTGACCCATGCTCACGGCGGGGTATTGTTTATTGATGAAATCGGCGAGCTTCACCCGATTCAGATGAATAAAATGCTGAAGGTGCTTGAAGACCGAAAAGTATTTTTAGACAGTGCGTATTACAGTGAAGAAAATACGCAAATACCGAATCATATCCATGATATTTTTCAAAATGGGCTTCCGGCGGATTTCCGTTTGATCGGTGCGACAACGAGAATGCCGACTGAAATTCCTCCGGCCATCCGTTCGCGCTGTCTTGAAGTATTTTTCCGCGAGCTGGAAAAGGATGAACTTAAAATCGTTGCGAAAAAAGCAGCCGACAAAATTCAGAAAGAGATTTCTGACGAAGCTCTCAGCGTGCTGACCGCATATACGAGAAACGGACGTGAAGCCGTCAATATGATCCAGATCGCTGCCGGCATGGCGGTGACTGAGGACAGAAAAGAAATCACGACAGAAGATATAGAATGGGTTGTTCATTCCAGTCAGCTTACACCTAAAAATGAGCAGAAAATCGCCGATGAACCGCAAGTCGGCATCGTGAACGGACTTGCCGTCTACGGGCCGAACAGCGGCGCATTGCTGGAAATCGAAGTGAATGTCACACCTGCGCAGGACAAAGGAAGCCTGAATATCACGGGAATTGCAGAGGAAGAAAGCATCGGCAGCCAATCGAAGTCGATCCGCCGCAAAAGCATGGCGAAGGGATCTGTGGAAAATGTGCTGACGGTTCTCCGCACAATGGGCATCAAACCTTCAGACTATGATATTCACGTCAATTTTCCGGGCGGAGGCCCGATTGACGGACCTTCAGCAGGTATCGCGATGGCCGCGGGGATTTTTTCCGCGATTCACCGCATCCCGATCGACCATACGGTGGCGATGACGGGAGAAATCAGCCTGACGGGGCTTGTCAAACCGATCGGCGGCGTCATTCCGAAAATTAAAGCCGCAAAACAGGCCGGAGCAAAAACGGTCATTATCCCATATGAAAATCAGCAGTCCATTCTGAAACGAATAGACGGAATCACCATTAAAGCGGTAAAAACGTTCCAGGAAGTGCTTGACGTCATATTGGTTGACCCTCCTTCAGAACAAAAACCGTTTGATATTCAAATGAATAAAGAATCCGTATAAACCCCATTTTTATAATGGGGTTTTTTTTATGGAGGACATCTTTTCCTTTTTCAGAACAGAAAGAAAGGGTATACTACGAAGAGACTGTTTTATATACAGGGCAGGCGGATAAGCCGATTAAAGCCCGATCCCGGAATTGTACAACGATGAAAAAGTTGTATTATAATGGTTCATACTAAAGTCACGGAGGTGTCAGTCACATGGCAGAAGATACAAAACGCAGCATCCCGCTCCTCCCTTTAAGAGGCTTATTGGTATACCCGACAATGGTTTTACATTTAGATGTAGGCCGTGACAAGTCGGTTCAGGCTCTTGAACAGGCAATGATGCATGATCATATGATTTTTTTAGCCACTCAGCAGGATATTTCGATAGACGAACCGGGTGAAGAGGATATTTTCGCCGTCGGCACTTATACAAAAATTAAACAGATGCTGAAGCTGCCCAACGGTACGATCAGAGTGCTTGTAGAAGGAATTCAGCGGGCGCAGATCCTTGAATACACCGAACTCGAAGATTATACTTCGGTCGATATACAGCTGATGCATGAGGATGATTCAAAAGACGTGGAAGACGAAGCGCTTATGCGGACGCTGCTGGACCATTTTGACCAGTACATAAAAATTTCTAAAAAAATTTCCGCAGAAACGTATGCGGCTGTGACTGATATTGAAGAGCCCGGCAGAATGGCGGATATCGTCGCTTCTCATCTCCCGCTGAAATTAAAGGACAAGCAGGACATTCTAGAAACGGCGGATATTAAAGAACGTCTGAATAAGGTCATTCGTTCCATTCATAATGAAAAAGAAGTGCTGGAGATTGAGAAAAAAATCGGTCAGCGCGTCAAACGTTCGATGGAACGCACTCAAAAGGAATATTATTTGCGCGAACAGATGAAAGCCATTCAGAAGGAGCTTGGCGACAAAGAAGGAAAAACCGGCGAAGTTCAGTCGCTCACGGAAAAGATAGAAGAAGCAGGCATGCCTGAGCGTGTCAAAGAAACGGCGCTTAAGGAATTAAGCCGTTACGAAAAAGTGCCGTCAAGCTCAGCGGAAAGCTCTGTTATCCGCAACTATATTGATTGGCTCATCGCCCTTCCGTGGTCGGATGAAACAGAAGATAAACTTGATATTAAAAAAGCCGGGGAAATCTTAGATAAAGAGCATCACGGCTTAGAGAAAGTGAAAGAGCGGATTTTGGAGTATTTGGCCGTGAAACAGCTGACGAAAACGCTGAAAGGGCCGATTCTTTGTCTCGCCGGACCTCCGGGAGTCGGTAAAACATCTCTTGCAAAATCAATCAGTACGAGCATGGGACGCCGTTTTGTGAGAATTTCACTGGGCGGAGTGCGCGATGAGTCTGAAATCCGCGGGCACCGGCGCACATACGTCGGGGCGATGCCGGGCCGGATTATCCAGGGAATGAAAAAAGCCGGCAAACAAAATCCGGTCTTTCTCCTCGACGAGATCGACAAAATGTCGTCTGATTTCAGAGGCGATCCGTCTTCGGCGATGCTTGAGGTGCTGGATCCGGAACAAAACAGCACATTCAGCGACCACTATATTGAAGAGACGTTCGATTTATCGAAAGTGCTGTTTATCGCGACTGCGAATAACCTTGCTTCCATCCCGGGCCCTCTCAGAGACAGAATGGAGATTATCAGCCTGTCAGGCTACACTGAAAACGAAAAGCTGGAGATCGTGAAAGACCACCTGCTTCCGAAACAAATCAAAGAGCACGGGCTCACAAAGAGCAGCCTGCAGATTCGGGATCAGGCGATTACGGACATCATCCGCTACTACACGAGGGAAGCCGGCGTGAGAACGCTTGAACGCCAGATTGCCGCCATTTGCCGAAAGGCTGCGAAAGCCATTGTGTCTGAGGAGAGAAAACGCATTACCGTTACAGAGAAAAATCTGGCCGACTATCTCGGAAAACGGATATTCAGATACGGACAGGCGGAAACCGAAGATCAAATCGGGGTTGTCACGGGGCTCGCGTATACGACGGTCGGCGGAGATACGCTGTCAATCGAAGTGTCATTGTCACCGGGAAAAGGAAAGCTGATTCTGACCGGGAAGCTTGGAGATGTCATGCGGGAATCAGCGCAGGCCGCTTTCAGTTATGTCCGCTCGAAAGCGGAACAGTTCGGAATCGACCCGAAATTCCATGAGAAGTATGACATTCATATCCATGTCCCTGAAGGAGCGGTGCCGAAAGACGGCCCTTCTGCCGGAATTACGATGGCCACGGCGCTCGTTTCAGCATTAACGGACCGTGCGGTAAAACGCGAAGTCGGTATGACGGGAGAAATCACGCTGCGGGGCCGCGTGCTTCCGATCGGCGGACTGAAAGAAAAGGCGCTCGGCGCGCACAGAGCGGGCCTGACCACGATTATTGCGCCTAAAGATAACGAAAAAGATATAGAGGATATTCCAGAAAGCGTCAGAGAAGGACTGAAGTTTATATTCGTTTCTCACCTGGATGACGTTTTGGAACATGCCTTAGTAGGAGAGAAGAAATGAAAGTCACAAAGTCAGAAATCGTGATCAGCGCGGTCAAACCTGAGCAGTACCCAGATGGGGGGCTTCCGGAAATCGCGCTGGCGGGAAGATCAAATGTAGGAAAGTCATCTTTTATCAATTCATTAATCAATCGGAAAAACTTGGCCAGAACGTCATCAAAACCGGGGAAAACACAGACTTTAAACTTTTACATCATCAATGATGAATTGCATTTTGTCGACGTTCCCGGGTACGGATTTGCGAAAGTTTCCAAAAGCGAGCGGGAAGCATGGGGGAGAATGATTGAAACCTATATGACGACCCGCGAAGAGCTGAAAGCCTGCGTGCAGATTGTCGACCTCAGGCACGCGCCGTCTGCTGAAGACGTGAACATGTATGAATTCCTGAAGTATTACGGCATTCCCGTCATCGTTATCGCGACAAAAGCGGATAAGATTCCAAAAGGAAAATGGGACAAGCACTTAAAGGTTGTCAAACAGACGCTTGATATGGATCCTGAAGATGAGCTGATTTTATTTTCCTCTGAAACGAAAAAAGGCAAAGATGAAGCATGGGGAGCCATTAAAAAAATGATCAGCCGGTAATGAAAAACCCAAAACGCAGTGCGTTTTGGGTTTTATCGTATAGTTTTGTTCCGCTTGATAAACAATAATAAAAGGCTGATTCCGATGAAAACATACGGCCAGTATGTTTTGAAGTGTTCCGTCGGAATATGGACGGACTCCAGCCACGCCGTAATTTGTTTAAAGAAGTATAAAAAGAGGGAAAAACCAATCATGGCAGCCGCTTCGTATACATATTCTTTTCTGGCAGCCGCAAATAAGGAGAATCCGAAGACGAAGAGAATCATTTCAAAATCTCCCGGCCACCATGAGAGCTCAGGTTTGGCGAAAAAGTGTAAACCTATGCCGAAAAGAAGCATGCCGATCAGGACGTGAGGCCCGGCCGCTTCCTTTTTGCCCTGATACAAGAGCACGGCCCCCAAGAGCATAAGGAGCACCGGCCATTCCCCCTGATTCGCAAACAGGTGAACCTGTCCGCTCTGAAGCCATGCGAATAATGAAGCGGCTAGCAGAAGTCCCGGTAATAAAATTGATGTTTTTTTCATCCTGTCACCTACCCGCAGTAAAGGATTTTTAGTATGATGATTACAGTGGAAACGCGCTTTTTATACTATAGCATAACATTTTTGAAATCTGTTCACATTTTCCCGAAGAAACTATGTTATAATTATTATAAATAATAAATTCTATGTTAGAATGATTATAAATAAATTGCGATGTACGGGGGTGCATGAAAGCGATGCATATTCTTGTTGTGGGAGTAGATTATAAATCCGCCCCTATTGAAATACGCGAAAAAATAAGTTTTCAGCCGGATGAGCTTGCAGAAGCGATGCTCCGTTTAAAAGAAGAAAAAAGCGTTCTTGAAAACATTATCGTGTCAACCTGCAACCGCACCGAAATATATGCGGTGGTCGACCAGCTTCATACCGGCCGTTATTATATAAAGACATTTTTATCCGAATGGTTCTCGCTGCCGAAAGAAGAGCTGTCTCCGTTTCTGAAATTTTATGAGAGCGACGCGGCGATCGAGCATTTATTCCGTGTGGCGTGCGGTTTGGATTCCATGGTCATCGGAGAGACGCAAATACTCGGCCAGGTCCGCTCGAGCTTTAAAACGGCGCAGGCAGAAAAGACGATCGGCACCATTTTCAATGAGCTGTTTAAACAGGCGGTGACCGTCGGCAAACGCACGCATGCCGAAACCGATATCGGCGCTAATGCCGTTTCCGTCAGTTACGCCGCCGTTGAACTCGCGAAAAAAATCTTCGGCTCATTGTCAAATAAGCACATTTTGATTCTCGGTGCGGGAAAAATGGGCGAGCTCGCCGCAGAAAACCTGCACGGTCAGGGTATCGGCAAAGTAACGGTCATCAACAGAACGTTTTTGAAGGCAAAAGCGCTTGCTGACCGTTTCTCCGGAGAAGCGCGCAGCTTAAACCAGCTTGAACATGCACTCGCTGAAGCTGATATTTTAATCAGTTCGACAGGCGCAAGTGATTTCGTCGTGTCTAAAGAAATGATGGAGAGAGCGGGCAGACAGCGGAAAGGCCGTCCGTTATTTATGGTGGATATCGCTGTGCCGAGAGACCTCGATCCGGCGCTTAACGATCTTGAAGGTGTTTTTCTGTACGATATTGATGACCTTGAAGGAATCGTTGAAGCCAACTTACAAGAACGCCGCGAAACCGCTGAAAAAGTCGAGCTGTTTATTGAAGCGGCAATTGTTGAGTTTAAGCAGTGGCTTAATACGCTCGGCGTCGTGCCGGTCATTTCGGCGCTGCGTGAAAAGGCGCTGTCCATCCAGTCCGATACGATGCAGAGCATTGAGCGCAAGCTGCCTCATCTGACGGTCAGAGAGAAAAAGCTTCTCAGCAAACATACGAAAAGCATCATTAACCAAATGCTGCGCGACCCGATTCTGAAAGCGAAAGAGCTTGCGGCTGAAGCGGATTCAGATGAAAAGCTGAAGCTGTTTATGCAGATTTTCGATATTGAGGAAGAGGCCGGCCGCCAGCTGGACAAAAGCCTGGATAACCGCCAGACGGTTCATTCGTTTCAAAAGGCAGAAGCAAAAACGGGCTTACGTCCGCTTGTAAGTGAGTGAGGGCTGTATGATTGATACAGCAATGGCAAGACTTAATGAAGCGACAATTGTTATTTATGCAGTAAGCGTCCTTTTTTACTTTATAGATTTTCTTCAACACAACCGGAAGGCTGGAAAAATAGCCTTCTGGTTGCTTTCTATTGTCTGGACTCTGCAAACCGTCTATCTTTCTTATTTCATGTGGCAGACGGGCAGATTTCCGGTCTTGAATATTACAGAGGCCCTTTACTTTTATGCGTGGGTGCTTGTCACGCTCTCACTTGTGGTCACGCAGATTCTGCGGGTTGATTTTATCGTGTTTTTCACGAATGTCATCGGTTTCTCGATGATTGCGATCCATACGTTTTCACCGACGGATCAGCATTCGGCCGCCTTTTCCGGCCAGCTGGTCTCAGAGCTTTTGGTCATTCATATTACAATGGCGATTCTGTCTTACGGCGCTTTTTCCCTTTCTTTTGTCTTTTCGCTTCTTTATCAGTTTCAATATTCTTTATTAAAGAAGAAAAAATGGGGAAAATGGCTGTTGAGAATTGAAGATTTGTCAAAACTTGATTATATGGCTTACGTTTTAAATGTCATCGGGGTTCCGATGCTGCTGTTGAGCCTGATATTAGGCGTGATCTGGGCGTATGTGTCGCTGGAAACGCTGTACTGGTTTGATTCAAAAGTGCTCGGCTCGTTTATTGTGCTGCTTTTATACAGCTACTATTTATATATCAGAATGATTAAGGAACTGCAGGGAAAAGTGGCGGCGTTATGGAATTCAGCATGTTTTCTCGTGCTGATGATTAATTACTTCCTGCTCGGAAGCCTGTCACAATTCCATTGGTTCAGTTAACGCACGCGCCCAAACAGATTCGGGAGGAAAGAAAATGAGAACGATTAAGGTAGGTTCCAGACGGAGTAAACTGGCTATGACCCAGACAAAATGGGTGATTAACAAACTGAAGGAATTGAATCCTTCCTATGACTTTGAAATCCGGGAGATTGTCACAAAAGGCGACCGCATCCTCGATGTTACACTGTCAAAAGTGGGCGGCAAAGGTTTGTTTGTCAAAGAGATTGAACAGGCGCTGCTGCATCAGGAGATTGATATGGCGGTTCACAGCATGAAAGACATGCCCGCCGTTTTGCCTGAAGGTCTTGTCATAGGCTGCATACCGAAACGTGAGGATCCGCGTGATGCGCTCATTTCAAAAGGGCATCAAAAGCTGGACGGCATAAAAGAAGGGGGCATCATCGGCACCAGCAGTTTAAGAAGAAGCGCCCAGATTCTTGCTGAACGCCCTGACCTTACAATTAAGTGGATCAGAGGCAATATCGATACGAGACTTCAAAAGCTTGAAACGGAAGATTACGATGCTATTATTTTAGCGGCTGCGGGGCTTTCGAGAATGGGCTGGAAAGATGATGTCGTATCTGAATTCCTCGAACCGGACCGCTGTCTGCCCGCGGTCGGCCAAGGCGCTCTTGCCATTGAATGCAGAGAGTCGGATGAAGAGCTTTTGAAGCTGTTTGCGCAATTTACCGATGAGTATACGCAGCGCACTGTGGCAGCCGAACGGGCTTTCTTACACGCGATGGAAGGCGGCTGCCAAGTGCCGATAGCCGGGTATGCGTCCGTCAATGACCGGGATGAGGTTGAATTGGTCGGTCTTGTCGCGTCTCCGGACGGAAAGACGATTTATAAAGAAACAGCGGCGGGACATGATCCGGAAGAAATCGGGAAACGCTGTGCGGCGATGATGTCTGAAAAAGGAGCCAAAGCACTAATCGACAGCGTGAAACAGGAGCTCGATCAGGATGGCAAATGACCTTCCTTTACAAGGAAAGACCGTGCTCGTCACCCGGAACAAAAGACAGGCAGCACCGTTCCGACAAAAAGTGGAGGCGCTCGGCGGAACGGCTGTTTCCGCCTCTCTGATCGCTTTTCAGGAAGCGCTCCCGGATGAATGTGCGGACAGTCTGCGGGAAGACCTTTCTGAACCGGGCTGGCTTGTGTTTACAAGCGTAAACGGTGTCCGGTTCTTTTTTTCCTACCTTGATCAGCATGGCCTTGCGCTTTCGGGATGGAAAAAAATCGCAGCCGTCGGTGAAAAGACAGCGCGCGCCCTGAAAGAGCGGGGAGCCCGGACGGATGCGATGCCTGACGAGTATGTGGCGGAATGTCTGGCTGATACTTTAAAACGGCACGCATCAGCTGCCGAACCCATTTCAGTGATAAAGGGCAATTTATCACGCGATGTCATAAAAGCGGAGCTTGAGCCGCTTGGCTATCAAATAAGGGAATGGGTGTTATACAATACCATTCAGGATGAAAAAGGCATGGACGAGCTGAGACGGGCTGCATCCCGCTCTCATTTTGATTTTATTACGTTTACCAGCTCATCGGCGGTGCATACGTTTATGCATGCGGTCGGAGACGGAGAAAAAGCGTGGGAAAACAGCGGTGCGAGCTATATCAGCATCGGCCCTTTGACAGAGAAAGCGCTCTTGGAATACGGGATCTCATCCCATGTGCCTGACACCTATACGATTGAAGGCATGCTGGACGTCATGTGCAGCATGTCGGGAAAGGATAGATAATGATGAATCAAACATTTAACAGACACCGCCGTTTGCGCGCGAACGCTGCGATGAGAGATCTAGTAAAAGAAACACGTCTTCACCCTTCAGATTTTATTTACCCGTTATTTGTCGTTGAAGGACTCGAAGGAAAAAAAGAAGTTCCTTCCATGCCGGGGGTTTATCATGTATCACTCGATTTGTTAAAGGATGAAATGGCTGAGCTGATATCGCTCGGCATTAAGTCGGTCATCGTTTTCGGCGTGCCGGAAGAAAAAGACGCTTGCGGAACCCAGGCTTTTCACGATCATGGCATTGTGCAGAAAGGGATTGCTGAAATTAAAAAGCATTATCCTGAAATGATCGTCATCGCTGATACATGTCTTTGTGAATACACGGATCACGGCCATTGCGGCGTCGTGAAAGACGGAGTAATCCTGAATGACGAGTCGCTTGAACTGCTGGCGCAGACAGCCGTCAGCCAGGCTAAAGCCGGCGCTGACATCATCGCTCCTTCAAATATGATGGACGGTTTTGTCACAGTGATCAGGGAAGCGCTCGACAAAGAAGGCTTCACGAATATTCCGATCATGTCTTATGCCGTGAAATATTCAAGTGAATTTTACGGTCCGTTCCGCGACGCGGCTGACAGCACGCCGCAGTTCGGTGACCGAAAAACATATCAGATGGATCCGGCCAACCGCCTGGAAGCGCTACGTGAGGCTGAATCAGACGCGGCAGAAGGCGCTGACTTTTTAATCGTCAAACCGTCTATGTCATACTTAGATATTATGCGTGATGTGAAAAACCGCCATCACCTGCCGCTGGTCGCATATAATGTGAGCGGGGAGTATTCCATGGTGAAAGCGGCAGCCCAAAACGGCTGGATTAAAGAAAAAGAAATGGTGCTGGAAATTTTAACGGGCATGAAACGTGCAGGAGCCGATCTGATTATGACGTATCATGCAAAAGACGCAGCAAAATGGCTTGCTGAGTAACGATTTCATTTGACGGGAGCTGAGGCAGATGAGAAGCTATGAAAAATCAAAAGCCGCTTTTAAAGAAGCGCAGAAACTGATGCCGGGCGGAGTGAACAGCCCGGTGCGCGCGTTTAAATCAGTTGATATGGACCCGATCTTTATGCAGCGCGGAAAAGGATCGAAAATTTTTGATATTGACGGCAATGAATATATCGACTACGTCCTGAGCTGGGGGCCGCTCATTTTGGGCCACACGAACGACCGGGTCGTTGAAAGCCTGAAAAAAGTAGCCGAGAACGGGACAAGTTTCGGGGCATCCACTGAAGTGGAAAACGAACTGGCCAAATTGGTCATTGACCGTGTGCCGTCTGTTGAAATCGTGCGGATGGTCAGCTCCGGCACAGAGGCGACAATGAGCGCCCTGCGTCTGGCAAGAGGATATACCGGCCGCAACAAAATTTTGAAATTTGAAGGCTGTTACCACGGCCATGGTGATTCGCTGCTGATCAAAGCGGGATCCGGAGTGGCGACACTCGGCCTGCCGGACAGCCCGGGCGTACCGGAAGGAATAGCGATGAATACGATTACCGTTCCATACAACGACTTGGAAAGCGTTGCACTCGCATTCCGGGAGTACGGTGAAGATATTGCCGGGGTCATTGTTGAACCGGTAGCGGGCAATATGGGCGTTGTTCCGCCGCAGGAAGGCTTTTTACAAGGACTTCGCGACATTACAGAACAGTATGGCGCGCTGCTCATTTTTGATGAGGTCATGACCGGTTTTCGCGTGGATTATAACTGTGCGCAAGGGTATTTCGGCGTGACGCCTGATTTAACGTGTCTCGGCAAAGTCATCGGCGGCGGTCTTCCTGTCGGTGCGTATGGCGGCAAAGCTGACATTATGGAACGAATCGCGCCGAGCGGTCCGATCTACCAGGCGGGAACATTGTCAGGAAATCCGCTTGCCATGACAGCGGGACTTGAGACGTTACAGCAGCTCACACCTGAATCTTACCAAGAATTTGTGAAAAAAGGCGATATGCTTGAAGAAGGCATTTCAAAAGCAGCTGCAGCACATGGCATTCCGCACACGTTTAACCGGGCGGGGTCAATGATCGGCTTCTTTTTCACCAATGAGCCTGTCATTAACTATGAATCAGCCAAATCTTCTGATTTAAAGCTGTTCGCCAAGTATTATAAAGGGATGGCCGACGCAGGCGTATTTCTGCCGCCGTCTCAATTTGAAGGATTGTTTCTCTCCACTGCGCATACAATGGAGGATATTGAAAATACCATTCAAGCCGCTGAGAAAGTGTTCCAGGCGATCAGCCGCTGATACCGAAAAGCCGATGCAAGCAAGACTTGTATCGGCTTTTTTCAATGCTTCCATTATCATATTTTCCCGGATTGCGGCATACACCTTTAGTGACATCTAATTGTATGGATTAGATGAAAGGAGGATATGAACTTGCCGCATAATCACCGATTGCAATTTTCTGTTGAAGAATCAATCTGTTTCCAAAAAGGACAGGAAGTTTCTGAATTACTTTCGATTTCATTAGACCCTGACATCAGGGTGCAGGAAGTAAATGATTATGTCTCAATTAAAGGATCATTAGAACTTACTGGCGAGTACAACATAGATCACAGCAGTCATTTTGAAGAGCTTAATAGTGAGCTGAGGCATGTAGAGGAAGTGAGGGCAAGGGAGGATGGCACGGCCGAGCTCATTCATTGTTTCCCGGTGGACATTACGATTCCGAAAAATAAAGTGAGCCACCTCAATGATGTTTTCGTATTTATTGATGCCTTTGATTATCAGCTGACGGATTCAAGGATCTTAACCATTCAAGCTGATTTGGCAATTGAAGGGCTGCTTGAGGAATCCGAGCCAAAAGAGCCGGAGATCCCTTTGTACGTGGCGCCTGAATTTGCCAGAGAAGAAATGATCAATCTTGCCGGACATCATTCAGAGGACGAAAATGAACCAGAATTAATGATACGCCATGAGCCTGAAATACCTTTGACTGTATCAGAAGAAGCAGCACAAGAAACAGAGAAAAACGAGGAAGAAATCCCGTCTTCACTCAGGCAGGAGGAAGAAGAACAGGAAGCAGCTCCGATTCTGAGGGAGCGGGAAGAAGAGCAGGAAGCAGCCCCGATTCTGAGGGAGCAGGAAGAAGAGCAGGAAGCAGCCCCGATTCTGAGGGAGCGGGAGGCAGAAGAGCAGGAAGCAGCTCCGATTCTGAGGGAGCAGGAAGAAGAGCAGGAAGCAGCTCCGATTCTGAGGGAGCGGGAAGAAGAAGAGCAGGAAGCAGCCCCGATTCTGAGGGAGCGGGAAGAAGAAGAGCAGGAAGCAGCCCCGATTCTGAGGGAGCGGGAAGAAGAGCAGGAAACTGCCCCGATTTTGAGTGAGCAAGAAGAAGAGCAGGAAGCAGTCCCGCTTCTGAGAGAGCAGGAAGAAGAGCAGGAAGCAGCCCCGATTCTGAGGGAGCAGGAAGAAGAGCAGGAAGCAGCCCCGATTCTGAGGGAGCAGGAAGAAGAGCAGGAAGCAACCCCGATTCTGAGGGAGCAAGAAGAGGTGCCGAAACCTGTTTCCTTTACTGAGCCTCCTCCTCCCGTTTCCTTTCAGCACGAAGAAGAACCGGAAGAAGCTGAGGAGCCTGCAATCATGTCAGCCGTGAGGAATGAACCCGTATTTGAGGATGATTCAGCAGAAGCGCAGGAAGAGCCAAAAGATGATATCGAACCGGTTTTCCCTGCATTCACTCTGACTCCGCATGCAGAAAAAACAAAAATTGCGGAACAGCCCTTCCTTCAAAAAGAAGAACAGCCAGAGGCCGAGCCGCTTCTCCGTCAGAGCGATCATAAGGCGGCAGAAGACGAAGATGAGCCTGCGGTTTTTCAAGAAGAGCAGGCGCCCGTTTATCGTGAGTTCGTTCCGGAACGGCAGGAAGAGGAGTTTTACAGCGCTCCTAAGCTGCTTGAAGAAGAGGCTCATGATGAAGAAGGGTTTGAAATTGAGGTAAGGAAGATGGCGCCGCCGGAGGAGGAAACCGGGAAGCCTCTCGATTTGTCTTTTCAGTTTTCCAAACTGCCGCCGGAGGAGCCGGCGCAAGCGGAACAGCCTGAGCCGCTTAAGCCTGAAAGAAAGAATGAAGAAGCGGCACCGGGAACCGAGCAGAAGGAAAATGACAACTCTCATTACTTGACAAAATTATTTACAAGGGAAGAAGAAAAGTTTTCAAGAATGAAAATTTGTATCGTGCAGCAGCAAGATACAATCGACCGGGTGTGTGAACGATATGACATTACATCCCAGCAGCTCATCCGAACGAATGCTTTATCGTTTGATGACGAGCTTGAGGAAGGTCAGCTTCTGTATATACCTGAATATAATAACAGCCATGTGTAAGCACAAAGAGGCCGTAAAAATGTGGTGAATGGAATGGAAGCAGTCCAATCAGTGCTTCAGGAATACGGGCTGACGGCTGAGTACATTGAGCCTGTCAGCCCGCATGTTTGGAAGGTCTACTCAAACTACGGCATTTTTGCTTTGAAACAGCTCAAGCCGGCCCGCAGCAGTGAATTTACGGATCTTATGATTGAGATTGAGGAGAAAGGCTACCGATCATTTGTGCCGATCTGCCGCACGTATGCAGGCGATTTTTTTGCGGGAAGACAGACGGAGAATTCTTATTATTTAATGCCTTGGCTTCAGTACGATCAGGAAGAAGAACGGGACCAAAAACATGTTTACCTTTTTAAAGAGGTCGCGAAGCTCCATTCTGCGACTGTGCGGGACATCCAAATCCGGACTGAAGATATCAGCCGCTTTTATGAAGCAACGAAAAGAGATTGGGAAAATGATAAACTTGTCTATGAACAATTCGCCGACCGGGCGGAAAAAGAGTGGTACCTTTCACCTTTTGAACTGCAGGCTGTTACGTATCTTACAGAAACGGTTTCCGCCGTCAATTTTGCTCTCGAACGTCTGGAAGAATGGTTTGACGCGGCAAAGGATCATGACAAGACGAGAGCGGTGATCAACCACGGCAGTTTATCGAGCCGCCACTTTCTGTATAATGATGCGGGATCAGGCTTTTTCACAAATTTCGAGAAAGCTGCGCTGGGCCCTCCGCAAAATGACCTGCTCAGCTTTTACTCCAGAATGTTCAGAAGCTATCCGAAAGCATGTCCGGAATGCCTGGACTGGTTTTATACGTATCACAAATCATTCCCGCTCCGTGAAGCGGAAATCAGCCTGTTTCTCAGCTATATGGCTTATCCGTCCGCCATGTACAAAGTGCTGAAACGGTATCAGACCGGCCAAAGGGGCTCTGAAAAAGAAGAATGCACGCAATTATTAAGAGCGTTTTGGCAGATGAAAAATGTTGAGCCTTTTCTCATGAAGGTTCATCAGATTGAGCGGGAGAAAAAAATAAAAGCGGAAAACGAGTCCTCTTCATAACGGGACTCGTTTTTTTATATCCATTCCAAATGCAGGGCGCACGCTAAAAACAGCAGGATGGCAAGCAGCAGGACATCAAAAGTCGTCGGAAAGAAAATCGTCCTGATCCCCTGAAAGATCGTAATCGGGATAATGACTTGCACGGATACAAGGCGGACCTGTCTGGCCCACTGGGGGAGCGAATAAGAATTGAATTTTTTTCTCACGGGCAATTCCTCCTCACATTCGCCTTTCTATGTATCGTATGTAAGGGGAAGAGCGGGGTGCATGCCCATTTATGTATGACGGCAGCGGTTTTTGGAAAAGATGATTGACGAATCAAAAACACTTTTACTATAATAAAGAACATAATAAATAAGATCATGAGCTGATATAAATACACCTGCTTTGAACGGGAAGAGTACAAGAAAGACGCATGAAGAGAGAGAAGCTACTGTGCTGAAAGGCTTCTTATGCCGTCTCATTGGAAGGTCGCCCGGGAGCATAATTTCTTGAACATACAGTAGAGAAATTCGGGCCGCACCCGTTATCCGTTTAAGTGCATGAACAAATCTGTTCATGAAAAAAGGTGGTACCGCGAAAGAGCTTTTCGTCCTTTATCAGGATGAAGGCTCTTTTTTAGTTGCTCAGCCATTTCTAAACATGCTGGAGGGTTATCATGGATACAAACGAACAAACAATGCCGACAAAATATGATCCGTCTGCGATTGAAAAAGGCCGCTATGATTTTTGGCTGAAAGGAAAATATTTTGAAGCGGGCGGCGATCAAACGAAACAGCCGTATTCTGTCGTCATTCCGCCGCCGAACGTGACGGGCAGGCTGCACCTCGGACATGCGTGGGATACGACGCTGCAAGATATCGTTACGCGTATGAAACGCATGCAGGGCTATGACGTGCTCTGGCTTCCGGGCATGGACCACGCCGGCATCGCCACTCAGGCAAAAGTCGAAGCGAAACTCCGCGAGCAGGGCACAAGCCGTTATGACCTCGGCCGTGAAAAGTTTTTAGAAGAAACGTGGAAGTGGAAAGAAGAGTATGCTGATTTCATCCGCAGCCAATGGGCCAAGATGGGACTCGGACTCGATTATTCACGCGAACGTTTCACTCTTGATGAAGGGCTGAACAAAGCCGTGCGTGAAGTATTCGTCAAGTTGTACGAAAAAGGCTTGATTTACAGAGGCGAATATATCATCAACTGGGACCCTGCCACAAAAACGGCTTTATCCGATATTGAAGTGATTTACAAAGACGTACAGGGCGCGTTTTATCATTTGCGCTACCCGTTAGCAGACGGCTCAGGCTCAATTGAAATCGCGACCACCCGTCCGGAAACGATGCTTGGCGACACGGCTGTCGCGGTTCATCCTGAAGATGAGCGCTACAAGCACTTAATCGGCAAAACGGTGATTCTGCCGATTACAAACCGCGAAATTCCGATTGTCGGCGATGATTATGTTGATATGGAATTCGGATCAGGCGCCGTTAAAATTACGCCTGCCCATGACCCGAATGACTTTGAACTCGGAAACCGCCACAATTTAGAGCGGATTCTCGTCATGAATGAAGACGGAACAATGAATGAAAAAGCGCTGCAATATAACGGCATGGACCGGTTTGAATGCCGCAAAAAACTCGTCAAAGATCTTCAGGAATCCGGCGTTCTCTTTAAAATCGAAGACCATATGCATTCTGTCGGCCACAGTGAGAGAAGCGGCGCCGTTGTTGAGCCGTACCTGTCCACACAATGGTTTGTCAAAATGCAGCCGCTGGCTGATGCTGCGGTTGACCTTCAGGCAAAAGAAGAGAAGGTTCACTTCGTTCCTGACCGTTTCGAGAAAACGTACCTGCACTGGATGGAAAACATCCGTGATTGGTGTATTTCCCGTCAGCTGTGGTGGGGCCACCGCATCCCGGCTTGGTATCATAAAGAAACAAAAGAAGTGTACGTCGGCCTTGAGGCGCCTGAGGACAGCGAAAATTGGGAGCAGGATTCAGACGTGCTTGATACATGGTTCAGCTCCGCGCTTTGGCCGTTTTCTACAATGGGCTGGCCTGATGAAAACGCTGAAGACTTTAAGCGGTATTACTCAACCGATGTACTTGTAACGGGATATGACATCATTTTCTTCTGGGTATCCCGGATGATTTTCCAAGGTCTTGAGTTTACCGGCGAGCGTCCGTTCAAAGACGTGCTGATTCACGGCTTAATCCGTGACGAGCAGGGCAGAAAAATGAGTAAATCCCTTGGGAACGGTGTGGACCCGATGGATGTCATCGACAAGTACGGAGCGGATTCCCTGCGCTATTTCCTGGCAACCGGAAGTTCACCGGGACAGGATCTCCGTTTCAGCTATGAAAAAGTGGAATCCACATGGAACTTCGCAAATAAAATTTGGAACGCCTCCCGTTTTGCATTAATGAACATGGACGGCATGACGTATGACGAGCTTGATCTGTCCGGTGAAAAATCAGTTGCTGATAAGTGGATCCTCACAAGACTGAATGAAACGATAGAAGACGTAACACAGCTTGCGGATCGTTATGAATTCGGTGAAGTCGGACGCCACCTGTACAACTTTATCTGGGACGATGTGTGCGACTGGTATATCGAAATGGCGAAGCTTCCGCTGTACGGGGAAGATGAAGCGGCGAAGAAAACAACCCGGTCTGTTCTGGCATACGTGCTTGACCAGACGATGCGTCTTCTTCACCCGTTTATGCCATTCTTAACGGAAGAAATCTGGCAGCACCTTCCTCATGAAGGCGAGTCAATCACGATCAGCTCTTGGCCGGTTCCGGTGTCGGAACATACGGATAAAGAGGCAGCGGCGGATATGAAACTGCTCGTTGAATTAATCCGTTCTGTCCGCAATATCCGGAGCGAAGTCAACACGCCGATGAGCAAGCAGGTTGAACTTTACATTAAAACATCTACCGAAGACATTGCCGGCCGCCTTGAGAAGAACCGTTCTTACGTTGAACGCTTTACGAATCCGAGCACGCTGAAAATCGGGACGGATATCGCTGCGGCAGACAAAGCGATGACAGCTGTCGTCACCGGAGCGGAAGTCATTCTGCCGCTTGAAGGGCTGATTAACATTGATGAGGAGATCGCCCGTCTGCAAAAAGAATTCGACAAGCTGACAAAAGAAGTCGAACGCGTTCAGAAAAAACTCGGCAACGAAGGATTCATTAAAAAAGCTCCTGAGCATGTCATTGAAGAAGAACGCGGAAAAGAGAAAGACTACACGGCAAAACGCGAAGCTGTCCGGCAGCGGATTGCAGAGCTGAAAGGCTGATAAAACAGCGGGGCGGTTTCCTAAGAAACCGCCTTGTCGTATAAAAGAGGGGATTTCATTGTTTAATACGTACAAAGAAGCGATCAGCTGGATTCACGGCAGACTCAAGTTCGGCGTTAAGCCGGGCCTTCTCCGTATGGAAAAGCTGATGGAAAAACTGGAACACCCGGAAAAGAACATTCGCGCCATTCATGTGGCGGGCACAAACGGCAAAGGATCAACCGTTTCTTTTATCCGTTCCGTCCTTCAAGAAGCCGGTTATACGGTCGGCACGTTCACATCGCCTTACATGATTACGTTTAATGAGCGAATCAGCGTCAACGGCACGCCGATTACCGATGAGGAATGGAGAACGCTCGTTAATGACATAAAACCGATAGTCGATGAGCTTGATAAGACCGATGCCGGAACGGTGACGGAATTTGAAATCATTACAGCGTGTGCATTTTTATATTTTGCGAAGCGGGCTGATATCGATTTTGTTATTTTTGAAGCGGGGCTCGGCGGCACATTTGATTCAACCAATATTGTGAAACCGCTCCTGTCGGTCATTACAAGTATCGGACATGACCATATGGCCATTTTAGGCAATACCATCGAGGAGATCGCCGGGCAGAAAGCCGGTATCATTAAAAATTCCATTCCGGTCATTACGGGTGTCAATCAGCCGGAAGCACTCGGCGTTATTGAAGCGGAAGCCGAAAAAAAGCAGGCTCCGTATCAGTCACTATATAAAACGTGCAGACTGTTTAATGAAGCGGCGCTTCCGTCCGGCGAAAGCTTTTCGCTGGAAACAGAAACGAAATGCTATGAAAACATTCAAACGTCGCTGATCGGCATTCACCAAAGGCAGAATGCGGCATTGGCGATATTGGCCGCTGAATGGCTGAATCGCCTGGAAGCCGCAGTCATTTCAGAAGAAGCGATGCGAAACGGCCTGAAAAAAGCTTCCTGGCCGGGCCGGTTTGAACGTCTTCAAAGCCGCCCTTTAGTGTTTGCGGACGGCGCGCATAACGAAGAGGGCGTTGAAACGCTGACAGAAACGATCAGGCAGCGCTTTGCCGATAAAAACGTCCATGTAGTATTCAGCGCATTAAAAGACAAACCGTATCAGGAAATGATTAAAAAGCTTGAAACCGAAGCAGATTCCATTCACTTTGTATCATTTGACTTTCCGCGTGCTTCAAGCGCCGAAGCTCTTTACAATGCAAGCAGTCTTGCGTCTAAGAGCTTCGATGAGAACCCGGACAGTGTGAAAGAATGGATAGAACAAAAAGACGGGGCGGATGATGTCATCATCATTACCGGCTCCTTATATTTTATTTCAGAAATGAGAAAGCGGCTTATCTGACAGCCCCTCGGATGCCCGGCAGACCATTTTCCGGTTTTGCCGGGTGTTTTTATGCTGAAAATATATTTTCAGCCATTTCAGTCATGGTGTTTTTCTTTGCTATAATCTGAGCCAGATTGATAGTAAAGGTGTGGTCTGAGTGCTTTTGATTCTGTTTTTTCTCGGCTTGATTTTCGGTTCTTTTTTTTATACAGCAGCGTGCCGTATCCCGCTTCGAATCTCGGTTATTTCGCCGCGTTCAGCCTGCTCGTTCTGCGGCTTGCCGCTCTCCTGGGGGGAGCTTGTGCCCGTCGTCTCCTATATTCTGCAAAGAGGCAGATGCAGAAACTGCCGTGCGAAGCTGTCGGTTATGTATCCGGCGGCGGAATGCTGGACGGCGTGTTTATTCACGGCTGCAGGCATTCATTTCGGTTTCTCAAAAGAACTGTTAGTCGCGCTGTTATTTCTGTCTCTGCTCATGATTGTTACTATGACGGATCTGCAATATATGCTGATTCCTGACAAAGTTCTGCTGTTTTTTCTTCCGCTTTTCATCGCCGGCCGTATGTTTTCTCCGCTGGATTCATGGTATGCGGGATTTGCCGGAGCTGTTTGCGGATTTTTTCTGCTAGTTTTTATCATGTTTGTCAGTAAAGGAGGCATCGGCGCAGGTGATGTGAAACTGTTTGGGGTGATCGGCCTGACGCTCGGCGTGAAGCTCGTGCTCATTGCATTCTTTCTTTCCGTTATGATCGGAGCCGTATACGGTATGTGCGCCGCAGCCCGGGGCAGGCTTGGTAAAAAGCAGCCATTTCCGTTTGCGCCGGCCATCTCAGCCGGGAGCGCTTTGAGTTATTTATACGGTGATGAGCTGTTTTCGTTTTACATCAAGCTCGCTTCAGGCGGAGCTTGAAAAATTTGGCGAACGTTTTTTGGACAAGACGACAAAAGTCTTGTTCTTTTTTTTTTCGCCTATGCTAAAGTGTGAACCATGATCAGTTCAAGGTACGGCCAAGACGAATGCAAGGGGGAAGAGACGTTGAAAAAAAGGAAGAGCAAAAAGCACAGCAAAGCTAAAAACAATGCCCTTAAAGTAACCATTAACGGACAAGAAGAAACGATGTATGGACAAGAAGATGTGAATGAAGGCGGGGAGAAGACCGTCACATTTTCCAATTGGGAAGAAACAAAAAAGGCGGAACAGGAGACCGCCGCTTCCCATGAAGATCCGAAAGAAGAAGATTTCAATTGGGATCATGAGAAGAATTCTGAGGTATTTGAAGATGACCCGAAAGTCGTTCCGCCATACCAGAAGAAAAAAACAGGCCCTCATTTTCCGAAAAAAAAGCAGCCGTCTTCTCCAGTTAAAAAAGCGGTCACGACAATTGCCGTTGCGGCTGTTTTAGGCACCGGGCTCGGCCTTGTCGCCTTAAATATGTCGGGAAGTAAAGAAGCCTCCGCTCCGGCATCAGCTGACAAAGGTTCACAAGGGCAGACGGTGAAAGCGGGAGATGTTTCTAAAGACAAATCTGAAACAGCCGGCACAGGAGATGCGGAATCTTCAGTGGGAAACTATAAAACATATGCGGTGCAGGCCGGAAAATTTTCATCAGAAAAAGGAGCGCAAACGCTTGTTGACCAGCTGACTGAAAAAGGATACTCGGCCGTCTCTCTGGCAAAAGAAGACGGATACACATACGTGATCGCCGGGCTTGCAGCGGAAAAAAGCTTATCACAGCAATTGGGTCAGACACTGATAGACCATGATTTTGAGGCTTGGGGCGGAAAAGAGCTCAGCTTTGCGGTCGATTCAGGGCTGGAAGACTCTTTTAAACAGGCATCTGAGCTCTCCGCCAAAGCGATTACCGGCAAAGATCTTTCAAAAACGGAAGTGGCTGAAGCGGCAAAAGCGGCAGACGGTGCAGACGCCGCTGACAAAAAGCAGAAAGAGGCCGTGCTTCAAGCGCTGAAAGAGCTGGAAACGTCGGGGGCAGAATCCGGCTGGAAAGCCCAAAAAGAGCTTTTAAGTGTTGTAAAATAGTATCTCATTTCCCGTCATCCGGCGGGATTTTTTATTTTGTCATCAAAAAGTTATTTTTCTGAAATTGTGGTTGCCCGTTTGATTTGGTAGGATAGACAAGTATCTTTTTTTCTTAAGCAAACCCTGAAAGGATGACAACCATGACAAAACGCTTAATACTCGCATCACAATCTCCGCGAAGAAAAGAACTCCTTAATCTTCTTCAGATTCCTTACAGCATTATTGCGAGCCGCACAGAAGAAAAATTAAATCGAAACCTTTCGCCGGAAGAAAACGTCCAATGTTTGGCCGAGCAAAAAGCCGGTGCTGTATTGGCTGAAAATCCCGATGCAGTCGTTATCGGGGCTGACACGATGGTGTGCATAGACGGCGAGTGCCTCGGCAAACCGCGTGACAGGGAAGAAGCGGCACAGATGCTGCGAAGGCTTTCCGGCCGAAGCCATCAAGTCATTACGGCGGTCAGCATTCAGACGCATGACCGGAAAGAAACATTCTGTGACACGACGGAAGTGACGTTTTGGCCGCTCAGTGAAGACGACATACAGCTCTACATTGAAACAAAAGAACCGATGGATAAAGCAGGTGCATACGGCATCCAAGGAAAAGGCGCGCTTTTAGTGAAAAAAATAGACGGTGATTTTTATTCTGTCGTCGGGCTTCCTGTCGCTAAAACAATGAGAGCCTTGAAAGAATTTAATATAAAAGCTTGATGTTCAAACCGGGAAGGGGAACAAGGAGGGGTTGATCATCCGTGATCTGCCGTTAAAATTAAGAGATTTCCCCGAAAAAGAAAAACCGAGAGAGCGGCTTCTCCACTTCGGAGCCGAACATCTCTCTAACAATGAATTGCTCGCCATCCTGCTGCGGACGGGAACGAAACATGAGTCCGTCATGAACCTCGCTCACCGGCTGCTGCGGACGTTTGACGGGCTGCGCCTGTTAAAAGGCGCCTCTGCCCAGGAGCTTTCCAGCATTCCGGGAATCGGCACGGTGAAAGCTGTTCAGATCCTTGCCGCAATTGAGCTGGGGAGCCGCATTCATAAGACATCCGCCGGGGAGCATTGCGTCATCCGCTCTCCGGAAGACGGGGCGAAGTATGTGATGGAGGATATGCGCTTTTTATCCCAGGAGCATTTTGTCTGTTTATATTTAAATACCAAAAATCAAGTCATTCATAAACGCACCGTTTTTATCGGAAGTCTGAATTCATCTATTGTCCACCCGCGGGAGGTGTTTAAAGAAGCTTTCAAACGATCCGCCGCGTCCTTCATTTGCGTTCATAATCATCCTTCAGGAGATCCTACACCGAGCAGGGAAGATATAGAGGTAACCAGGCGGCTTTTTGAGTGCGGAAATTTAATCGGCATCGAGCTGCTGGATCATTTGGTCATTGGTGATAAAAAATTTGTGAGTTTAAAGGAAAAAGGATATTTGTAACACTTTTTTTTTCGTTGATTTAAGATATAATAGATTTTATGAGTTTTTCCCTTTAGGGTATTTTTGCTTTAAGAAAGGAAGATACATACATATGTTCGGAATTGGTACAAGAGACCTTGGTATAGATTTGGGAACCGCGAATACGCTTGTGTTTGTTAAAGGTAAAGGAATCGTAGTGAGAGAGCCGTCTGTCGTTGCTCTGCAAACGGATACGAAGTCAATCGTTGCGGTCGGTAACGATGCGAAAAACATGATCGGAAGAACTCCGGGCAACGTGGTTGCGCTCCGTCCGATGAAAGACGGCGTTATCGCTGACTATGAAACAACTGCGACAATGATGAAATACTACATTAATCAGGCTGTGAAAAATAAAGGATTGTTTGCGAGAAAGCCGTACGTTATGGTGTGTGTGCCGTCAGGTATTACGGCCGTTGAAGAACGGGCGGTCATCGACGCGACAAGACAAGCGGGCGCACGTGACGCTTATCCGATTGAAGAACCGTTTGCGGCCGCAATCGGTGCGAATCTTCCTGTATGGGAGCCGACGGGCAGCATGGTCGTTGATATCGGCGGCGGAACAACTGAAGTGGCGATCATTTCTTTAGGCGGCATTGTCACGTCTCAGTCCATCCGCGTAGCCGGTGACGAAATGGACGACTCAATCATCAGCTATATCAGAAAAACATATAATCTGATGATCGGTGACCGTACGGCGGAAGCCATTAAAATGGAAATCGGTTCAGCAGAAACCGGTGAAGAAAATGCGTCAATGGAAATCCGCGGCCGCGATCTTCTGACTGGTCTGCCGAAAACGATCGAAATCACGGGAACGGAAATTGCAAATGCACTGCGTGATACAGTTCTCTCAATCGTTGATGCGGTGAAGAGCACGCTTGAAAAAACACCGCCTGAGCTGGCCGCTGACATTATGGACAGAGGTATTGTATTAACAGGGGGAGGCGCCCTGCTCCGCAATCTCGACAAAGTCATCAGCGACGAAACGAAAATGCCTGTTCTTATCGCTGAAGATCCGCTGGATTGTGTTGCGATCGGCACTGGAAAAGCACTGGAGCACATCCATCTTTTCAAAGGAAAAACAAGATAATCAGGAGTTAAATAGAAGAGGTGTATCACGATGCCGAACAAACGGTTAATGCTATTACTTCTGTGTATTATCATATTGGTGGCTATGATTGGATTCTCGCTGAAGAACGGCCGTAATACCACCTGGCCTGAAAAGCTGATCGGTGATACGACGGGAGTATTTCAAAACATTTTTCACACGCCTGCCGAATATTTTGCAGGGTTCTTCGGGGACATAAAAGACCTGAAAAACACGTACAAAGAAAACGAACGCTTAAGACAAAAGCTGGACGGACAGACACAATATGAAGCGAAGCTCCAAGAACTCAAAGATGAAAACAAGAAGCTGCGTGATGAACTCGGGCATGTCAAATCAATTTCCGACTATGATCCGATTTTAGCGACCGTTATCGCCAGAAACCCTGATCAATGGTACAAGCAGATCATGATCAATAAGGGAACGAAGCACAAAGTGGCCAAAGACATGGCTGTCACGAACGAAAAGGGTGCGCTGGTCGGGAAGATCAAAAGCAGCGGACTCAACAGTTTCACATCCGCCGTTCAGCTGCTGAGCGATGTTGACCGCAATAACAGAGTGGCCACCAAAATCTCCGGCAAAAAGGGAAGCAAAGGCTACGGTTTAATTGAAGGGTATGATAAAAAGAAACAGACCCTGAAAATGACCATCCTTGAACCGGATGAAAAACGTGAAGTGAAAAAAGGCGACCTCGTGGAGACCTCCGGAACGGGCGGCGTATTTCCTCAAGGGCTGACGGTCGGCGAAGTGACCGATGTAGAATCAGATGCTTACGGCCTGACGAAAATCGCTTACGTTAAACCGGCTGCCAACTTGTATGATCTTGACCATGTCATCGTTGTCAATCGAAGCGTAGCAACAGGGGAGGAAGGATCGTGAAACGTTTCCTTCTCCCTTTGATTATGATTTTGGTCTTTTGTGCGGAAAGCATCTATACCGATCTGGTGCGTTTTCCTTTCGTTTCCGTCGAGCAGCAGGTCGTTCCGCATTTTCTTTTGCTTGCGCTGATTTTTATGTCGGCTTATATCAACCAAAAGCATGCGGTGATCTACGGTTTCATTTTCGGATTTCTTTATGACATCAATTATACGGGTGTTTTAGGCGTTTATATGTTTGGTTTTGCCGGATTATGCTATCTGGCGGCCAAAGCGTTTAAAGTGCTGCAGACAAACGCCCTGATGGTTATTCTGGTCGCGGTGCTGAGCGTATGTGTGCTTGAATTTTACGTCTACGGCATTCAGACGTTAATCCGCAGCGGCACTATGACGTTTAACGATTTTGTCATTCAGCGGTTCTTGCCGACCGCTTTGCTGAATATCGCGGGAGCCGTTATATTAGTCCTGCCCTTTAGGCTGTTTTATATAAGTCTGAAGAAAGAATTAAGAGATGAGTAAAAAGGATTTTATCTTTTTTTGACGAAAAGAGTATGTTGTTGAGGTGAACATTGATGAAGACCAAAAAGCAGCAATATGTAACAATAAAAGGAACAAAAAACGGCTTAACATTGCATCTGGATGATGCGTGTTCTTTTGATGAGCTTCTCGATGGTCTTCAAAACATGCTGTCGATTGAACAATATACTGATGGCAAAGGCCAAAAAATCAGTGTTCATATTAAACTCGGGCATCGGTATCTGTATCAGGAACAGGCAGAGCAGCTGACTGATCTGATCGCGTCAAAGAAAGATTTAGTCGTGCATTCAATTGACAGTGAAGTCATCGCCAAAGAAGAAGCGCAGCGGATGAAAGAGGAGCAGGAAATTGTTTCGGTTTCCAAAATCGTCCGTTCGGGCCAGGTGCTTCACGTGACGGGAGATTTGCTTTTAATCGGAGATGTGAATCCCGGCGGTACGATCAGAGCCGGAGGAAATATATTTGTTCTCGGTTCATTAAAAGGGATTGCCCACGCGGGTTATAACGGAAATAACCGGGCTGTGATCGCCGCATCCGAAATGATGCCGACACAATTGAGGATCAATCATGTGTTAAATCGCTCCCCAGACCACATTCAAAAAGGGAACGACATGGAATGTGCTTATTTAGATACTGACGGAAATATGGTCATTGAACGCCTTCAGCAATTGGCTCATTTAAGACCTGATCTAACAAGGCTTGAGGGAGGAATGTGAAATTGGGTGAGGCTATCGTAATAACTTCGGGAAAAGGCGGAGTAGGTAAAACAACAACATCTGCAAACCTCGGTACCGCCTTAGCCATTTTAGGGAAGCGCGTCTGTTTGGTAGACACAGATATCGGACTGCGCAACCTTGATGTCGTAATGGGTCTTGAAAACAGAATTATTTACGACTTAGTAGATGTAATTGAAGGCAGATGCAAGACGCATCAGGCGCTTGTCAAAGACAAACGTTTTGATGATCTGCTTCATTTAATGCCGGCTGCCCAGACAAGCGACAAGACGGCTGTTGTCCCTGAGCAGATCAAATTGCTTGTGCAGGAGCTTAAGCAGGAATTTGATTATGTCATTATTGATTGTCCGGCCGGAATTGAACAAGGCTATAAAAATGCCGTCTCCGGAGCTGATAAGGCGATTGTTGTGACGACGCCGGAAATATCAGCGGTGCGGGACGCTGACCGCATTATCGGACTTTTGGAGCAGGAAGATATCGAACCGCCGCGCCTTATCGTGAACCGCATCAGAAATCACCTGGTGAAAAACGGTGACACGATGGATGTGGATGAAGTTGTTCATCATCTGTCTATTGATCTCCTCGGAATCGTTGCTGACGATGATGAAGTGATCAGGGCTTCAAATATCGGCGAACCGATTGCCATGAATTCCAAAAACCGCGCCAGCATTGCGTACCGCAATATCGCCCGGCGCATTTTAGGAGAATCCGTTCCTTTGCAGGTGCTTGAAGAGCAGCAAAAAGGGATGATGGCGAAAATCAAGTCATTTTTCGGCGTGCGTTCATAATATATACCAGAATACAAAGATCTGATGAAGCCCAGCTTATCAGGTCTTTTTTGTTTTTTAAGAGCGCATATTTGCAATGGACAAGACATAGGATGTACAAACCCAACGATTGCAAAGGATGATGGCGATGAGTCACAGAGCTGATGAAATTAGAAAAAGACTGGCCAAAAGAAGAAAACAGCGGCCTGAATCAAAACGGACTTTCGTTCAAAACGCTCAAACGCAGAATTTTCCCGCGTGGCAGACGGTCAAGGAGCAGGAAAAGCACAAGCTTCTTCCGGACTACGAATATCAAACGGAACACCCGCCCGAATTTAACGGGCGGCATCCATTGATCAGCGCTCATTCTATTATTTTAAAATGCCTGCTGGCCGCCTGTCTCGTACTGATCTCCGCTATTGCCTATAAAACTGACAAACAGCCGCTGAGTCAGATCAAACCGGCAATCGCACAAACCTTTCAAAAAGAATTTCAGTTTGCTGCCGTAAGCAATTGGTTCGTATCTTCCTTCGGAAACCCGCTCGCTTTTCTTACGCCGGGAACGAAAAAGAAGGACGGTCAGGTGGCGGTCAGTCAGGATATGGCCGTTCCTGCCGCGGGGAAAATCCAGCAGGACTTTCAAAATAACGGAGAGGGCGTCGTCGTCGAAACCGCCAGTGAAGCCATTGACAGCGTAAAAGAAGGCTACATTATGGAAGTGAGCAAAGATAAAAAAACAGGGCTGACGGTGAAGGTGCAGCATGCCGACAATACAAGCAGCATTTACGGCCGGCTGAAAGATGTTAACGTTTCATTGTACGACTTTGTCGATAAAGGGAAAAAGATCGGTTCGATCAAGCTCAACGATAAAAGTAAAGGCCAGTACTATTTCGCGATCCAGGATGGCGATAAATTCATAGATCCGATCCAGGTGATCACATTTGATGAATAAATGGCTCATCCTCCTTTTTAAAATTCATGTCCATCCTTTTCTTTGGATTATTATGGGGCTCGGTCTTATGACGGGGCACATCAAAGCGCTGCTGTGTCTTTTGCTGGTTGTATCCGTTCATGAGCTGGGGCATGCTGCTCTGGCTGTGTTTTTTTCGTGGCGCATTAAACGCATCTTTCTGCTCCCTTTCGGCGGGACGGTTGAGGTGGAGGAGCACGGAAACCGGCCGCTAAAAGAGGAATTCGCGGTCATCCTGGCGGGCCCGCTTCAGCATGTGTGGCTTCAGGCGGCAGCCTGGCTCTTTTTCATGTCAGGCTTTGCAAGTGAGCAGACATTTGAGATGTTTACCTTTTATAATCTCTCCATTCTTTTCATCAATCTTTTGCCGATCTGGCCGCTTGACGGCGGCAAGTTCGTGTTTTTATACTTCTCTAAACAAATGGCTTTTCAAAAAGCGCATCTCCTCAGCCTGCAGACATCGGCCGTTTCCGCTCTTTTGCTCTGCTGCTGGATTGTGCTGGCCGTCCCCCTTCAGGTCAGCGCATGGGTGCTGTTCGTCTTTCTCGCCGCTTCTTTATGGGATGAATACCGGAAGCGGCATTATATTCAGCTGAGGTTTCTTTTGGAGAGATACTACGGCAAAAACCGCGATGTCGCCATGCTGCATCCTTTGACGGTCGCGGCCGATGCCAAAGTAAAGCATGTCATGGCCGAATTCAAACGGGGATGCAAGCACCCCATTATCATTGAAAAAGCCGGAGAAAAGCTCAGCCAGCTCGATGAAAATGAAGTGCTTCATGCGTATTTTGCCGATAAACGGACAGATTCCTCTATGGAAGACCTGCTGCTGCCTTACTAGAAATAGATTGACATATCCTTTTGGTTCTGATATATTTTTTAATGTTATGGATGTAGCACCAATGCTACAACCGCTCGGGACAGGTGATAAGAGCTTTAAAGCCCCCTGTTGCTGGCGAGTCTTAGTCTAATAGGAGGTGCAGAGAATGTACGCAATCATTAAAACAGGCGGAAAACAAATCAAAGTTGAAGAAGGTCAAACTGTTTACATCGAAAAACTTGCTGCTGAAGCAGGTGAAACAGTGACGTTTGAAGACGTATTGTTTGTTGGCGGAGACAGCGTGAAAGTCGGCAACCCAACAGTTGCAGGCGCGACAGTTACAGCTAAAGTTGAAAAACAAGGCCGTGCGAAAAAAATCACTGTTTTCCGTTACAAGCCAAAGAAAAATGTTCATAAAAAACAAGGTCATCGTCAGCCTTATACTAAATTGACAATCGAAAAAATCAACGCGTAAGCATGATTGAGGCAACAATTCGAAGATCCCGGGATGACGGGGGCATTTTGTCCTTTGAAATGACGGGACATGCCGATTTTGCTGAACATGGACGAGATCTCGTTTGCGCCGGGGTCACGGCTGTCGTTTTCGGAGCGGTCAATGCGGTTATCGCGCTGGCTCCTCTCGAACCGATTCTTGATATAGGCGAGGACGGGGGTTATTTCTACTTTGAATTCCCTGAAGCCGCTGATCAGGAAGCTTTGCAAAAAGCGCAGCTGCTGATTGAAGGCATGATTGTTTCTCTTGAAACGATCGAGCGGGATTACAGTGAACACTTACGGTTGGGTGCAAACCAAATATAGGAGGTGAGTTACATGCTTAGATTAGATCTTCAGTTTTTCGCTTCTAAAAAAGGTGTAGGTTCTACAAAGAACGGACGTGACTCTGAATCTAAACGTTTAGGCGCTAAACGTGCAGACGGTCAATTCGTAACAGGCGGATCTATCCTTTACCGTCAACGCGGAACGAAAATCTACCCAGGTGAAAACGTGGGCCGCGGAGGAGATGACACTCTTTTTGCTAAAATCGACGGAACTGTTAAATTCGAACGTTTCGGCCGTGACCGCAAAAAAGTGAGCGTATATCCTGTAGCTCAATAATGACACAAAAAACTCCGGTCGTTGACTGGAGTTTTTTTTGCAGTAAGCGGAGTAACATCAAGAATGAAAAGCAGAGGATGCGTGAGTGAACCCCGCCTTGAATGAGGACATCAGCTTCTCATACCCACTGGATATGTTCCCCAAGCAGTGATACCAAAAATGTTTCTGCCTGGCATCCGCATTGTATGCGATCCGAAAAAGGAACATGATGAACCAGGAAAAACAAGTGTTTTTTTAACAAAGCCTTCTCTGTTATAATTCATAGTACACACTTATCAAGACTCCTAAAAAGAAATTAAACGATTGGGAGTGCGAAAATGAAGGATGTATCGAAGAAACAAGAAGAACCTGTAAGCGATGCGGCTCTGATCAATGAACTGATCCAATTAATGGGCCATTTCCGTCATGATTGGATGAATAAGCTGCAGCTGATAAAAGGAAACTTAAGTTTGCAGAAGTATGACAGGGTCGTTGAAATTATTGACGAAATGGTCATAGATGCAAAGCACGAATCAAAGCTCTCAAACCTGAAAACCCCGCACTTGGCGTTTGACTTTCTGACATTTAATTGGAAGTCCCGTTATATGAGGCTCGAATACGAAGTGCTCGGAGAAATTAAAGATTTATCGGCATATGATCAAAAGCTGTCGAACCTGATGAGAAAACTGTTTCATCTGTTCGGTCTGGCGGTAAGCAATGAAAGTGAAAATCATCTGACCGTATCGCTGCAGACAGATCACCCTGACAGACAGCTTATTGTATATCTCGATTTTCATGGAACGATTGCAAATGCAGATGTGTTTGATGAATTTCGCAAATCGCGGTATGAGGACTTTGATGTCATGCAATTTGAGCTGACCGGCCATGAATGTGTGGCCGAAATTGGAATGAACTAGCGGTTTTTTACGGTTTAGAACGGAGGATATTATGTTTGTAGATCAGGTGAAAGTATATGTAAAAGGCGGCGACGGCGGTAACGGAATGGTTGCGTTCCGCCGTGAAAAATATGTGCCGAAAGGCGGGCCTGCCGGCGGTGACGGAGGTAATGGAGGCGACGTCGTTTTTGAGGTTGATGAAGGACTGCGCACGCTTATGGACTTCCGGTACCAGCGCCATTTCAAAGCGATACGCGGCGAGCACGGCATGTCTAAAAACCAGCACGGCAGAAATGCGGACGATATGGTTGTTAAAGTTCCGCCCGGCACAGTCGTAACGGATGACGATACAAAACAGGTCATTGCCGATCTGACAGAGCACGGGCAGCGCGCCGTCATCGCAAAAGGCGGACGCGGCGGACGCGGAAATACCCGCTTTGCGACACCGGCCAACCCGGCACCGCAGCTGTCAGAGCACGGAGAACCCGGAAAAGAGCGCTATATCGTGCTTGAACTGAAAGTGCTTGCAGACGTAGGTCTCGTCGGCTTCCCGAGCGTCGGAAAATCTACGCTTCTGTCTGTCGTTTCATCGGCAAAGCCGAAAATCGCCGATTATCATTTTACAACGCTTGTTCCGAATCTGGGCATGGTGGAAACGGATGACGGAAGAAGCTTCGTCATGGCGGATCTGCCCGGTTTGATTGAAGGAGCGCACGAAGGAGTCGGCTTAGGCCACCAATTTCTCCGCCATATCGAACGGACGCGCGTCATCGTTCACGTTATTGACATGTCAGCGATGGAAGGCCGTGATCCGTATGAGGATTATGTGACCATTAATCAGGAGCTCAGTGAATATAATCTGCGGCTGACGGAGCGTCCGCAAATTATCGTTGCGAATAAAATGGACATGCCCGAAGCGGCTGAAAATCTTAAAGCGTTTAAAGAAAAGCTTCAGGATGACCATCCTGTCTTCCCGATCAGCGCGGTGACGAGAGAAGGGCTCCGCGATCTTCTGTTTGAAGTCGCCAACCAGCTGGAAACAACGCCTGAATTCCCGCTGTATGATGAAGAAGAACTGGCGGAAAACCGCGTAATGTACACGATGGAAGATGAAGAAATTCCATTTGACATTACCCGTGATCCGGACGGCGCGTTTGTGCTTTCAGGTGACAGTCTGGAACGCCTCTTTAAAATGACTGACTTCTCCCGTGACGAATCCGTCAAGCGTTTTGCAAGACAGATGCGCGGTATGGGCGTTGATGAAGCGCTCAGAGAACGCGGTGCTAAAGACGGCGATATCATCCGGCTGCTGGAATTTGAATTTGAATTTATTGATTAAAAAAATGGAGAGCTTGCAATGCAGGCTCTCTGATGTAAAAGGGAGGGGTGCAGGTGAAAGAAGAGACATTTTATTTAGTGCGTGAAGACGTTCTGCCTGATGCGATGCGGAAAACCCTTGAAGTCAAAAAACTGCTGGACAGAAAAAAGGCTGAATCGGTTGCAGATGCCGTGCAAAAAGTTGATTTAAGCAGAAGCGCTTTTTATAAATACCGAGATGCGGTTTTCCCTTTTTACACGATGGTTAAAGAACAAATAATCACACTTTTCTTTCATTTGGAGGATCGGTCAGGCGCGTTATCCCAGCTTTTGCAGGCGGTGGCTGACTCAGGAAGCAACGTGCTTTCCATTCACCAGACGATTCCGCTTCAGGGCAGGGCGAATGTCACGCTCTCAATCAGTACGTCCGCAATGGAAGAAAACATTCATACGTTAATGAATAAACTGAGAAAATTTGATTTTATAGAAAAAGTTGAGATCTTAGGGTCAGGCGCGTAAGGAGAGAAGAGACATGAAAGTCGGTTATTTAGGGCCAGAAGCCACATTTACACATCTAGCAGTCAGTTCCTGCTTTCAAAACAGCGTGACACAAGCACCTTATCAAACAATACCGGCATGCATGGATGCGGCGGTTGCGGGAGAAGTTGATCTTGCATTTGTTCCTTTGGAAAACGCGCTGGAGGGCTCGGTTAACTTAACGATTGACTACTTGATTCATGAGCAGCCTCTTGCGATCGTGGGGGAAATGACGCTGCCGATTCACCAGCATCTGCTCGTTCACCCTTCGAGAGAAAATGAGTGGAAAAAGCTTGAGAAAATTTATTCTCATTCCCATGCGATTGCGCAATGCCACAAATTTCTTCACCGGCATTTTTCGTCCGTTCCTTATGAGTATGCGAAGTCAACAGGTGCGGCGGCCAAGTATGTCAGTGAGCATTCGGACCTTCCGATCGGCGTGATTGCAAATGAAATGGCGGCCGCTACATACGGATTGAGCATCGTGAAGCGGGATATTCAGGATTATCAGGACAACCACACGAGATTTGTCATTCTTTCGCCTGAAAAAGACGTCTCATTCGAAGTGAATGCGAAACTGTCTTCACGGCCGAAAACGACGATGATGGTAACGCTTCCCCAAGATGACCAATCAGGCGCGCTGCACAGGGTGCTGTCCGCTTTTTCATGGAGAAACCTGAATTTATCAAAGATCGAATCGCGCCCGACAAAAACGGGTCTCGGCAACTATTTCTTTATTATTGATATTGAACAGGCGATGGATCAGGTTCTCATTCCCGGTGCCGTTCAAGAGATGGAAGCCCTCGGCTGCCGGGTCAAGCTTCTGGGAACATATCAATCCTATTCGATATAAAAAAAGCCCTTCAGGGGGCTTTTTTTTAATCTTTTATTAAAATACCCGCGTCGTCCAGCGCTTGGCAGGCTTGGTCAATCCGCTCTTTTGTCGGGGCGCTTAACGTATGGAGATGCACGCCTCCGGTCAGCTGTGAAAGATAAGCGGCATTTGTCGAGTTAATGTGATCCATGAATTGTTTGACTTCTTTCCGTGTGCTGACTCTTATGGCGGCGGTTAAATCGCCGTATACGGGGTGTTCAATAATGACGTCCTTTATGGTGACGCCTTCATCGACAATGAGTTCAAGCTCTTCTTCCGTCCGCTCCGGGCCGTGCAGACAGGCGACAATCCGTTCGGCGTTTTTTTCGCCGCCGGCATTCATGCTGATGTATAAATAGCCTTGGCTCGTCGCGATAATCGGTTCGCTTTTTGCTTTCAAGAGCGATATGTCCTGCACGATCACCTGTCTTGAAACATTTGCTTTTTTGGCCAATTCGCCTCCTGTTAATGGCGAGCCGGCTTCTTTCAGCCAATGAAGCAGCATGTCGCGTCTTTTCGCCCCAGTAAGCTTCGTTCCTTCTGTCAAATTGCTGATTCTCCTTTCTTTTGCTCCCATAGCGCCGTAAATGTATGTATCAGCATATCGAGCTGTTCACATGTTGTTTCGTTTCCGAATGAGATCCGGAAAAACTGCCGCGCTTCCCGTTCGGTTTTTCTCAGCGCCTTCATAGCTGAAGAAGGGCCGTGGCTGCCGGCGGAACATGCGCTCCCGGTTGAGATGCAAATATCGTTACGATTACATTCTAACATAATATATTGTCCTTCAAAGGAGTGAAAAAAACACCCGACAATGTGGGGCAGGCATTCACCGCCGGTTTCTTCCTCTGAAAATGAAATGGGAAGGCCTTGACGCCGAATTTGATCATACAAATAATTCCTCAGCCTGTCAGCATGCTCACGGTGTTCCTCCATATGTTTCACTGCATGCTCCGCAGCAGCGGTAAAAGCGCCGATGGCCGGCACATTCACCGTACCGGGCCTGAACCCGTTTTCATGCACGGTATGCGGATAAACCGGATTCCAGCTGACACCGGGCCGAATGTAAACAGCCCCGGTGCCTTTCGGGCCGTATACTTTATGACCGGAGACGGAAAGGGCGTCGATTCCCGCCTGATCCGCATCAATCGGCAGTTTGCCGAAACTTTGAACACAATCGCAATGCAGCAAAATGTTTCTCTGGTGAAGAAAAGCGGCCAGACGATTCACAGGCTGGATGAGGCCGGTTTCTGAATTGGCGTGCTGTATGGAAACGAGCCCCGTGTCAGGTCGGATATGAGCCGCCAGTATGTCCTCGGTTATAAGGCCGTTTTCGTCGGGATATATGATGGTGACATCAATTCCCCGGTCAGCTAAAAACGCCGCGGCATTATGGATCGAGTGGTGTTCCATTGCGGTCGTAATAAAATGTTTTTTGTGGTCGGGCAGACCGTGCAGCAATGATTGGACGGCCAAGATGTTCGCTTCCGTTCCGCCGCTTGTAAAGTAAATGCCGTCTGCCGCTCCGCCGATCAATTTTCCTGCAGAATGTCTGCAATATTCCAGCACGTCCGCCGCTCTTCCTCCGGCGTCATGAAGGCTGCTTGCATTGCCGTATACCTCTGTGCTGAGATGCTGAAAGACTTTCGCGGCTTCTTTGCTTAAAGGCGTTCCCGCCGCGTAATCAAGATAAATCATACAGCCCGTCTCCTATCCGTTTATGTTAAAAAAAGCTTGAGTTTATTTTATCGTTGTGTAAATATAGGTGTCAAGACAGGTGTAAATATAACAGGAGGGTGATGTATGTCTGAAAAAACAATTATCGTCATTGGTTCGGGGACGGCGGCCCTTGCCTGTGCTTCCTCATTTCCTCCGTCATACCAAGTGACCGTCATTACAAAGAGAAACGTAACGAACAGCAATTCGCATTATGCTCAAGGCGGGATTGCTGTGTCATACGCAAAAGATGACTCTATAGAATCCCATGTGAACGATACACTGTATGCGGGATGCGGACACAATGACGTGACAGCCGTGCGGCATTTGCTGAAAAGCGGACAGAGCATGATAAACAGGCTGATAGAAGGCCATTTCCCTTTTGATACGAAGTCGGATGGAACCTTTTGTCTCGGCAGGGAAGGCGCTCATTCCAAAAGGAGGATTCTGCACGCCGGGGGAGATGCGACCGGACGGATGCTGGTTGAGTTTCTGGTTCAGCAGTTGAGGGACGGCATTCGGATCATTGAACACGAGACGGTTGTTGATCTGCTGATTGAACACGGGCGATGCGCAGGCGTTGCCGTAAAGGATGCTTCAGGCGCCGTTTCTTACAGAAGGGCGGATTGTGTAGTGCTTGCTTCAGGCGGCTGCGGCAGTCTGTACCAATATCACACAAATGATTCCGCCATAACGGGAGACGGCATCGCTCTTGCCTTCCGTGCGGGAGCTGAGATCACGGATATGGAGTTCACCCAGTTCCACCCGACCCTCCTTGTGAAAAACGGGACTGTGTACGGTCTGATTTCTGAAGCAGTGAGAGGAGAAGGCGGATATTTAGCGGATCGCTTCGGGCGCAGGATCATGGCTGACAGACACGCGCTTGAAGATTTGGCGCCCCGGGATGTGGTTTCACGGGCGATTTATGAAGAAATGATGAAAGAAAATCCTGTTTTTATAAATTGCAGCCGAATAGCCGATTTTAACAAACGTTTTCCGACCATAACAGAAATTTGTCAAACAGCCGGCG
Organism: Bacillus sp. MT(2024); assembly: GCF_036362845.1. NCBI lineage: Bacteria > Bacillati > Bacillota > Bacilli > Caryophanales > Bacillaceae > Bacillus > Bacillus sp. MT(2024). Next base: position 2,644,083 of record NZ_CP143632.1, on the reverse strand, counting down.
TTGATCTTGAAAGCGGGATCCCCATAGCACCCGGAATGCATTTTTTAATGGGCGGAGTAAAAGCCGATACATGGGGGAAAACGTCCGTGCCTGATTTGTACGCCATAGGCGAGACCGCCTGCACAGGCTTGCACGGGGCGAACCGCCTTGCGAGCAACTCACTGCTGGAAGCGCTGGCAAGCGGGCAACGATGTGCTGAACATATCATTCAAACACCGTTAAACGGAAGATATAAAAAAACCCCGAAGAAAACTGATGTCATCTTACAAGTGCCGGACACAACGCTTCATGTGCTTCAAGCCAAAATGACAACCGGAGCGGGCATCGTCAGGGAAAAAGAAAACCTGCAGGCGCTGGCATCCTGGCTTAACAACGTATCTGTGCGTCATATAAATGTGAAGGATATCACAATGGAACAAGCCGAGCTATCCTGCCTATGGAAGACTGCGCAATTTGTTGTGACCTCAGCCCTTATTCGGGAAGAAAGCAGAGGCGCTCATTTTCGCACTGATTTTCCCGGGACGGGGAAAGAGTGGCACGGAAAACAAATCATTCATTCAACATCTGGAACAGTTATCAGAAAAAACGAAAGGATTGGGGAACTATGGACATTCTGCAGCTGAAACAAATGCTGACTCATTTTTTTCAGGAAGATATCGGAACGGGTGATGCGACGTCACAAGCGATTTTTTCTGATCAGCAATGTAAAGCGCGGATCATCGCAAAAACAGACGGCGTGTTTGCCGGAGAAGACGTTATCCGTGAAGGATGGAAGCTTTTACACGATGATATCCGCATCCGCTCCCTGAAAAAAGACGGAGAACGGATGAAAAGAGGAGACGTGCTCGCTGAAATGGAAGGCCGGGCGGCAGCTCTTCTTACGGGGGAGCGGGTCATTTTGAATCTCATACAAAGAATGTCAGGCATTGCGACCATGACGGATGAGGCCAAAAGGCGTCTTGATGATCCGTCCATCAAGCTTTGTGATACGAGAAAAACGACACCCGGGCTCAGAATGCTGGAAAAATACGCTGTGCGCATCGGAGGCGGCTTTAATCATCGCTTCGGCTTATATGACGGCATCATGATTAAAGATAATCATATTGCCGCCTGCGGATCGATAAAGGCAGCCGTGGAGCGGGCAAGAAAAACGGCGGGGCAGATGCTTGCGGTGGAAGTCGAAATTGAATCCGAACAGCAGCTGCTCGAGGCAATAGAAGCGGGCGCAGACATTATTATGTTTGACAACTGTCCGCCTGAGTCCGTCCGGCGTTTTGCAGGCATGACACCGGGTCATATCAAAACGGAAGCATCCGGAGGCATAACGCTCGACACATTGCCCGCTTATAAAGGGACGGGCGTCCAATATATTTCACTCGGATTTCTGACTCATTCAGTAAAAAGCGCCGACATCAGCATGGATGTTGAGGCTGCGGAACAGGGGGATTTTTAAGATGTCTATTTTTGACGTGCTAACTGCATCAGCCGAAATGATGCCGAGCCATTATAAAGACATGAGCACCGGAGAAATGGAAAAGCGTGTCGCCGCCATTAAACGGGCTTTCGGAAAGCGCTTATTCATTCCGGGGCATCACTATCAAAAAGACGAAGTGATACAATTCGCCGATACGGCAGGTGACTCCCTGCAGCTTGCTCAAGTGGCAGAAAAAAATAAAGAGGCGGAATATATTGTGTTTTGCGGCGTGCATTTTATGGCGGAAACCGCTGATATGCTGACTGATGATAACCAAACCGTCATTTTGCCTGACATGCGCGCCGGATGCTCGATGGCTGATATGGCAGATATTCAGCAGACGGACAAAGCATGGCAAGAGCTTCAAGAACTGTACGGTAACACCATCATTCCGTTAACATATGTTAACTCGACGGCGGAAATTAAAGCATTCGTCGGACGGCACGGAGGAGCGACCGTCACCTCTTCGAATGCCCGGAGTGTGCTGAAATGGGCTTTTAAACAAAAAGAAAGAATTTTATTTTTACCGGATCAGCATTTAGGCAGAAATACGGCCTATGACCTCGGCATTCCGCTGACAGAAATGGCTGTATGGGACCCGGGGCAGAACCGATTGCTTACTGAACATCCGGAAAACATTAAAGTCATCCTTTGGAAAGGGCATTGCTCCGTACACGAAAAGTTTACAGCGGAAAATATTTCTCAGCTGCGGCAGCGGGATTCCGGCATCCGCATTATCGTTCATCCGGAATGTTCGCGGGAAGTGGTCTCGCTCAGTGACGACAGCGGGTCTACCAAATATATTATTGATACGATTGAACAGGCAGAACCGGGAAGCAAGTGGGCGATCGGCACGGAAATGAATCTTGTTCAGCGCCTCATTCACTCGCACCCGGATAAACAGATTGAATCATTGAATCCCGATATGTGTCCGTGTCTGACAATGAACAGAATCGACCTGCCGCATTTATTGTGGTCGCTTGAGCAGCTTGAAAAAGGCGAGCCGAAGGGTGTCATTAAAGTTCCGGAAGCGGTTCGGACAGAAGCGCTTCGTGCTTTGAACAGAATGCTGAGTCATACGTAATCATAAAAATTTCCCCTCCTTCCCAAATTTTTTATCATCATGCCCAGTCCACCGGCATATAGTGTGAAGAAACGTATTGTAATGACAAATGTACCGTTCACGTTTTGTGCATAGGAGGGGAAAACGTTGAAAATTCATATCGTTCAAAAAGGCGATTCGCTCTGGAAAATAGCTGAAAAATACGGAGTTGATCTTGAAGAGTTAAAAAAACTGAATCATCAGCTTAGCAATCCAGACTTAATTATGCCTGGAATGAAGATAAAGGTGCCTTCAGAAGCCGTTCCGGTCAGAAAAGAACCCAAGGCCGGCTTCGGAACGTCTGCGCATAAGCATGAGCATCCATATGCCAAAGAAAAACCGAAATCAGTTGTGGACATTGAAGACACCATACCGGAAGAACCGAAGCCGTCAATTCCGTATGTGCCGCCAATCCCTGAAAAGCATGAAAATGTGCTGCCGGAAGCTGATATGAACCAATATTATCCGTCCAATCAGCTGTTTCAGCCGTGGTCGCCTCCTAAGCCGGAGGAACCGGTGACACATTTTGTCGAGCCGAAAGAAAAAGAGCATGACAATAACATTCCACAACAGGAGGAAATGATCAACATGGAAAACGCGAATTACCCGAATATGCCGAAGGCGCCTGAAGCCGGTAAGATGGAAGAAGAAAACGCCGCTTATCATCTGCCGAACATGCCAAACATTCCGAATGTCCCGTTTCCGAATATGCCGGCCGTTGAACCGCCTTTTATGCATTACCCGATGCCGTGCATGCCTTGTCCTTGTCCGGTTCCGGTGACACCGATGCTGCCGGGTTCGGGACTATGCCATCCGTGCTTCCCGGTAGGCGGGGGTTTCGGCGGTTTTGGAGGAGGTTATGGAGGCTTTCCGGTAATGCCGATGCCGTTACCGTACGGATTCCATCATCCGGGATTTGGGCCGCAAGCGGGTTACGGTGAATATGAAAACCAGGCCCATGAAAATGCAGAGCATTATGATGGTTCTGCATCAGGTTTCGGCGGTGCTCCGTACGGTCAAATGCCGTATTACGGCGGATATTCGTCACATTACGCAAACGCGCCTCATCATGATGGAAAATATAAGGATGATGATTGCGGCTGCCATGATTCACATCACCACCACCATCATCACCACGGTTCACATCACCATCACGCAAATATGCCTGTGCAGCCGTATCCGAATGTGGGTGCAAACGCCGGATATTTTATGCCTTACGGCGGAGCAAATCCTAATGCCGCGCCGAATCAGCCGAGTCCAAATCAAGTATTCGGACGGCCGGAGGAAGAAGAAGATTAATGTTTCGGGACGATGTATGTCGTTCCTTTTTTTATGTCCAACTGAGGAATGGACATAACTGACAAGCTTAAACCCGCCGTCGGCCGCACATCCTAAACATGAGCGGAAAACGCTCAAACAGCGATGAATCCACGGGGGGTTTTTCCATTGGGTAAAAAACTGATGACGATCGCAGGCGTTTTAGCCGTGACGGCAAGCTTAACGGCATGCGGAGCAAATAATGCCATGAATGACGGACGCTACAATCAGTCAACACGTCCGGTCGGATATTATTCGAATGATAATGATAACGGCAGACGCCAGTACGGAATGGACCATCAAGGACCCGTTTCTGAAATGATGGAAAACCGAAACGGCCGTCATAATACGACAAACGTGTCCGACCAGTATGCGCCTAATGACGGGGTTCCGTTAACGACGGACGGCACATATAACGGCCGAAATGTCAATACGCCGCCGGCAGCTATGTCTTATAATGGGTATGACAACGCCGAAAACATCAGGCTGGCGGCAAAAGTTGCAAACCGCGTGAAAAAAGTAAAAGGCGTACAGGATAGTCAGGTCATCGTGACTGACACGAGAGTCGTCATTGCCGTCAGAACAAATCATCCTTTTACGAAAAATGATGATAAACATGTCAAACATGCGGCCAAAAAATTTGCGGACGGCCGTACAATTCAAGTGTTTACCGACAACGCTACTTTTACAAAGCTGCAAGACATGAACAGAAACAGCCGTTAAACGGGACTGCCGGATGATTTCATCCGGCAGTATTTTTATGGATAAAGCTTCATCATTTCTTTACATATTCTTAAAACGCTCTTTATGTTGCGGTGTTAACATAAAAGTAATAAAACGTAACGGAGGGGCCGGAATGAAAAAAACGGAGCATGACAAAAGCCGCGGAGAAAAAACTGTGTATCTGACCGTAAGGGGATACCGGCTCAAACTGACGCCCGGACAAATGAAACTGATTTCAGCCGGCCGGGCATAATCATCGGGGCAGCCCTCATATAGAGGCTGCTTTTTTCCGGCTGAAACAGACAAATGAAAGAAAACGGTTAAGCACCGGCATCTTTGGTCAAACTAGCATCAAGAGTTTGATTGAATAAAGAGGTGTTATTGGTGAAACGAATTTGCGGTGCTCGTCTATTGTTTATGCTTATCTTATCGGCTGCAGTCCTGATTTGCGGAGGAAAAGGCGCATACGGGGCGGAGGTTGAGCATTACGGGCCGCTTCGGGTGCACGTCCAGCTGGAAAAGGTCTATCTGGACGGTGATGTCGGCATCGAACATACGGATGAAACCGTTTTGGCGATGGAGGATTTTTGGGCCGCATATGCGGGCTGGACGCTCGTTGAGCAGAAAAAAGGCTTCGTCCTTTTCCGTAAGCATGTTGATGACATTTCTCCGCTCAGTAAGGTTAACGGTTATATCGGCGTCACGGACGGAGGCGTCATCTCCACTTTTCACGGCCGTCCCGGATCGCTGGCCGAGCCGATTCAATCTTTCTTCCAGATTGATATAGAAAGGCTGGAAAGCCGATTGCAAAAGCACTTGGAACACGGCATACCGTACAGGACAAAAGCGGAGTTTGAGAGCGTGATCGATCATATTAAGACTTACAGCGGCTGACTTTGACGCAAGACATGTGACACATGTCTTTTTTTTCTGAATGGAAGGTGTCAAAGCGAACATACGTTAACTTTTCTATAAGACTTTGGCTGTTTTTGTGTTACAATGATAAGCAGTCAAAGAGGTGAATAGGTGTGATTGAATTCGTGAAGGGGACGATTGATTATGTATCTCCCCAATACATCGTGATTGAAAACGGCGGAATCGGCTATCAGGTCTTCACTCCGAATCCGTTTATTTATAAGGTAAGCAATCAAGAGACCATTTTTACGTATCATCATATAAAAGAAGACGCCTTTTCTTTGTACGGTTTTTCAACCCGGGAAGAAAAAGCGCTTTTCACAAAGCTGCTGAACGTCACCGGCATCGGGCCGAAAGGGGCCCTCGCCATCCTCGGTTCCGGTGACCCCGGAGCCGTCATCGAAGCGATCGAACAGGAAGATGAAGCCTTTTTGGTGAAATTTCCGGGTGTAGGCAAAAAAACGGCGCGGCAGATTATTCTTGATTTGAAAGGCAAACTGGCCGACGTCGTGCCTGAAATGATTGACAACCTGTTCAATCATGAAGCGCGCATTGAAAAACAAGAGGCTGAAACGGCGCTTGACGAGGCGCTTGAAGCGCTTAGGGTTCTCGGCTACGCCGAAAAAGAAATTAAAAAAGTGCTTCCTCACTTAAAAGAGGAAACGGCGCTTTCAACAGATCAATATGTGAAAAAAGCATTGCAAAAATTATTAAAGTAAGGTGATGTTCATGGATGAACGGCTCGTTTCAAGTGAAGCAGACAGCCATGAATCAATAATCGAGCAAAGCCTCAGGCCGCAGAATCTCGCCCAGTATATCGGCCAAAAGAAGGTGAAAGAAAATCTGCGCGTGTTTATCGATGCGGCGAAAATGAGGCAGGAAACGCTGGACCACGTTCTTTTATACGGGCCTCCGGGTCTCGGGAAAACAACGCTTGCGTCTATCGTGGCCAATGAGATGGGTGTGGAGATGCGGACGACGTCAGGTCCCGCCATCGAAAGACCGGGAGATTTGGCAGCCATTTTGACGGCGCTCGAACCAGGGGATGTGCTGTTTATAGACGAAATTCACAGGCTGAACCGCTCGATTGAGGAAGTGCTGTACCCGGCGATGGAGGATTTCTGCCTTGATATCGTCATTGGAAAAGGCCCGTCCGCCCGCTCCGTCCGTCTCGACCTTCCCCCTTTTACGCTTGTAGGAGCGACGACAAGGGTCGGATTATTGACCGCACCGCTCAGAGACCGGTTCGGGGTGCTGTCGCGCCTTGAATACTATACGCAGGAAGAGCTGACAGATATCGTGTCAAGAACGGCTGACGTTTTTGAAGTGGATATCGAAGAAGCTCCGGCTCTGGAGATCGCCAGACGGTCAAGGGGAACGCCGCGGGTTGCAAATCGGCTTCTCAGAAGGGTGAGAGATTTTGCCCAGGTGCTCGGCGACAGCCGCATCACGGAAGAAATCGCTCACGACGCGCTCGAACGTCTTCAAGTCGATGCGCTCGGCCTTGACCATATCGACCATAAGCTGCTGATGGGCATGATCGAAAAATTCAGCGGCGGTCCCGTCGGCCTTGATACGATTTCCGCGACAATCGGCGAAGAACCGCATACAATAGAGGATGTGTACGAACCGTATCTGCTGCAGATCGGATTTCTCCAGAGGACGCCGAGGGGACGGGTCGTGACTCCGGCTGTGTATGAACATTTTCAATTGGAGGCGCCCGCCCGTGACTGACTTTCCGAAGGTTCTCATGGTTCTCGGTGCCGTTTTGCTTATTGCCGGCGCAGTCTGGCACTTTGTCGGAAGGCTGCCCGGAGATATTTTCGTTAAGAAGGGAAATGTTACATTTTTCTTTCCCGTTGTCACTTGTATTGTGATCAGTGTGATACTATCCATTCTGCTTAATTTTTTCGGCAGAATGAAATAACAATAGACAGAATAAAGGTGAAATGATGAAAGTCGATTTATTTGATTTTGAACTGCCTGAACGCCTCATTGCCCAAGTGCCGCTGAAAGAGCGTGACGCATCGCGGCTGATGGTGCTCGACAAACAGACGGGCGGGCTGACGGACAGTTCATTTAAAGAGATTGTAAGCTTTTTTAATGAAGGGGATTGTCTCGTCTTGAACAATACCCGTGTGCTGCCTGCAAGATTATTCGGCACAAAAGAAGATACGGGAGCGAAAGTGGAGCTTCTGTTATTAAAACAGGAAGAAAATGATACATGGGAAACGCTCGTAAAGCCGGCGAAACGCGTAAAAAAAGGAACGGTCCTGACATTTGGCGACGGCCGGCTGACAGCGGTCTGCACGGAGGAGCTTGATCACGGAGGCAGAAAAATAGAATTTCGGTATGACGGGATTTTTTACGAAGTGCTTGAATCACTCGGTGAAATGCCGCTGCCTCCTTATATTAAAGAGCAGCTTGATGATAAAGAACGGTATCAGACCGTCTTTTCAAAAGAAATCGGATCTGCCGCAGCTCCGACGGCCGGACTTCATTTTACGGAAGAGATTCTGGACGAGCTGAAGCAAAAGGGTGTGCGGATTGAATTTATCACACTTCATGTGGGACTCGGCACATTCCGCCCCGTCAGTGCGGATGATGTGGAAGAGCATAACATGCACGCGGAATTTTATGAAATGACGGAAGAAACCGCCGCCTCTTTAAACGAGGTCAGAAAGGCGGGAGGGCGCATCGTGTCGGTCGGGACGACATCAACGCGCACCCTGGAAACCATTGCCGGCGAGCATGACGGCGTATTTACCGCTTCAAGCGGCTGGACGTCCATCTTCATTTATCCGGGATATGAATTTAAAGCGATTGACGGTATGATCACCAATTTTCATCTGCCGAAATCTTCCCTTATCATGCTCGTTTCTGCGCTTGCCGGCAGAGAGCATGTTCTTTCCGCCTACCGTCATGCGGTAGAAGAGGAATACCGTTTCTTCAGCTTTGGCGACGCCATGCTGATTATCTAATTTGAATGACAGGAGGCCTCATACAAAGTGGCTGAACAACCGATACGTTATGAATTTATAAAGGAATGCAAACAAACGGGAGCGCGGCTGGGCAGAGTTCATACGCCCCACGGCTCCTTTGAGACGCCTGTATTTATGCCGGTCGGCACGCTTGCTACGGTAAAGACGATGTCTCCGGATGAGCTGAAATCTATGGATGCGGGCATTATTTTAAGCAATACGTACCATTTATGGCTCCGTCCGGGACACGACATTGTAAAAGAAGCGGGCGGGCTTCATAAGTTTATGAACTGGGACCGCGCGATTTTAACAGATTCCGGCGGTTTTCAGGTCTTTTCATTGAGCAAGTTTCGTAATATAGAAGAAGAAGGCGTTCATTTCCGCAATCACTTAAACGGAGACAAGCTGTTTTTATCTCCGGAAAAAGCGATGGAAATTCAAAACGCCCTCGGCTCTGATATCATGATGGCGTTTGATGAGTGTCCGCCGTATCCGGCAGAGTATGATTACATGAAACGCTCTGTGGAACGGACCAGCCGCTGGGCGGAACGCTGCCTGGAGGCGCACGGGCGCTCAGATGAGCAGGGTCTGTTCGGAATCGTACAAGGCGGAGAATACGAAGACCTGCGGACACAAAGTGCAAAAGACTTGGTTTCGCTTGATTTTCCGGGGTATGCCATAGGCGGATTATCTGTCGGCGAGCCGAAGCACGTCATGAACCGAGTGCTTGAGTTTACAACTCCGCTTTTACCGAAGGACAAGCCGAGATATTTAATGGGTGTGGGTTCACCGGATGCCTTAATTGACGGCGCCATCCGCGGCGTGGATATGTTTGACTGCGTACTGCCGACCCGGATTGCCCGAAACGGCACGGTGTTTACGAATGAAGGGCGTCTGAATATGAAAAACGCCAAATATGAGCGTGATTTCCGTCCGATTGACGAAGAGTGCAGCTGCCATACATGCAAAAATTACTCCCGCGCTTACATCAGACATTTGATCCGCTGTAATGAAACGTTTGGAATTCGATTAACAACTTACCATAACCTTCATTTTCTGTTACACTTAATGGAGCAGGTCAGACAAGCCATCCGGGAGGATCGTCTTGGTGATTTCCGAGAAGAGTTCTTTGAGCGTTACGGCTATAATAAGCCAAATGCGAAAAGCTTCTAAATAAAACCATTCTTGAAAGGAGGGAAACAGATGGGTACTTTAGGCACAATCGTTCCTATTATTTTAATGTTTGCAGTGCTTTATTTCCTGCTCATCCGTCCGCAGCAAAAGCAGCAGAAGGCCGTACGCCAGATGCAGGAAGAGCTGAAAAAAGGGGATTCAGTGGTGACAATCGGAGGATTGCACGGCACTGTTGATTCAATTGATGAAAGCAAGGTCGTCATTAAAACAGGTGATAACACCCGTTTAACATTTGACCGCCGCGCAATCAGAGAAGCTTCCGCTGAATAACAGCGAAGCTCATACATACAAAAAAAAAGAGCGGAGAATCCGCTCTTTTTTTATTACGCTGATCTGCTTCCTTTCAAATCCACTCCGAAAATGCCGCCCAGCATACTGACTCCCAAAAAGCCGAGATGAAACAAAAGCTGACCGGATGTAAACGTTTTTCCGAACCCTAAATATTGAAACAGCAAGATGATTAATGAAAAACAGACGGCGGTTAACGCTCCGATCATCCAGCCTTTTTCCTTCGCTTTGCCGCCCGATATAAAACCTCCCGCAAATAAAGAAAGAAAAGAAAGCGCGGTGATCAGCCAGCTGAAAGATGATTCTTCCATTGAGGTAACCGTCAGTAAAAGCGAAATCGCCAAACTTGTAAGAAGCATCACCGCAAAAATAGCCACTAAACCGTACAAAACGCCTCTTCCCACTTGTTTCGTTTCTTCCATTTTTATCTCCTCTCCGCTCTGCGGCCTGATATATGACAAGCCGGAGCCCGTCTTTTTCTAAATGTATTCTCTGAATGTTCGAATTAGACGTAAATGCATGATGTTCAGCCCGTTTATTACATAATTCAGAGCCGATGGCAAATGCTATGACCGTTGGAGGTGCGATATGGAAGATATTTTCATTATTACGTTTCGTACGATTGTGCTTTATTTTATCATTCTTGTGATTTTCAGACTGATGGGAAAACGGGAAATCGGAGAACTGAGCATTTTAGACCTTGTCGTCTCCATTATGATTGCCGAGATTGCCGTATTGGCAATTGAAAATGTAAAAGATAAGCTTTTGCACACAATAGTGCCGATTGTCGTTTTAATGATTATTCAAGTAAGCCTTGCTTTTATTTCGCTCAAAAGCCAAAAAATACGGCAGCTGCTTGACGGAAAACCCACCATTATTATAAAACAGGGAAAAATTGATGAACGGGCGATGAGATCGCAGCGCTACAATTTTGACGATCTTCTTATGCAGCTGAGGGAGAATAACATCGATAGAATCTCTGACGTGTCGTACGCCATTTTGGAGTCTTCGGGCAAACTGTCAATCGTCAAAAAGAAAAACAATAAGGATAAGCAGATGGAAACATCGCTTATCGTTGACGGGGTCATTCAGAACGAGCATCTGGACAGAATCGGGAAAGATAAACACTGGCTTGAAAAAAATTTAGCAAAAAGAGGATATCGCGATCTTTCGGTTATATCATTCTGCACGTTTACGGACGGCGCTTTTTTTATTGATCTTAAAGATGAAAAAGGGGAGCCATAAATCGGTTTCACCGCGTCACGAACTTGCCGATGACCGGAATCCGGATCAGCTCTTCCCTTTTAATCAGCCTGAATAACAGAAGAAGCGCAATGTACAAAATCGAGGTCATTGCAATCCAGCCTGTGAGATTAACAGCCTCTGATCCTGAAAAATGAACGGCGTGCTTGATGATGCGGCTGACATAACCGCAAATGAATATGACGGCAAAACAGAGCGCGTATTCTTTTATTTTAATGCTGATCGGAAGCACCTTGCTTACGGTGGCCGCATGCAGCAGGGTGACAAGGACCATCCCCGTTACAATCGCAAGTGCGGCGCCCATGATGCCCAAGGAAGGCCTGGTCGCCAAAACAAAAATTAGGCCGGTTTTGACAGCGGCGCCGATAAAACTGTTCATCATGGCGGCCCCGGCTAAATTGAGAGCCTGCAGCACCGCCTGAAGGGGCCCCTGAAAATAGTAAAGCAGAAAAAACGGCGCCATCACTTTAACAAATACCGCCGCATTAGTTGATCCGTACATGACGGACATCAGTTCATCAGCGAAAGAGAATAAAATAACCACCGAAATGCCTCCGCTTAAAAGACACAGCCTCATCGCCTGTTCCAGACGGTATTCGACAACTTGCAGCTTTTTTTGCTCCATTCCTTCACTGATCGCAGGAACAAGCGCTGTTGACAGAGAATAGGTTATAAAGCTGGGCAGCGTCAAAACCGTCATGGCAAATCCGGTCAGCTCTCCGTACTGGCTGGTGGCGGCAGCGGTGGCCACTCCTGCAATCGCAAGGCTCTGCGCGACGACAATAGGTTCAAAAAACCAAGATAAATTTCCGATGAAGCGGCTTCCGGTTGTCGGGAGCGACACGCTCATCAGCTGGCGGAAGGTTTCTTTTCCATTTGCGATCGACTTGAAAAATTGTTTTCTGATTCTGATTGTTTTATTTGCTTTAAAACAAATGAATAAATAAATAAGAGAGGCAAGCTCCCCGATGACAGACGAAATCATGGCTCCTGCTGCGGCATATTCAATCCCGTACGGCAGAAACACCGTCGTGCAGACTGCGACAAGTGAAATCCGCACGATCTGCTCAAGCACTTGGGAAAACGCCAGCGGGTTCATATTCTGTCTGCCCTGAAAGTAACCGCGGAGCACGCTGGAGATCGCGATAATCGGCACGACGGGCGTAATCGCCAGAAGCGGGTAAACCGTGCGCTGATCCGTCAGCATCGTTTCGGACATAATCGGCGCAAAGCATAAAAACAGCGGCGTGAAGATGAGACTTAATATCCCAGTGACGGTAAGCGACATCACTAAAATGTGTTTCATTTTCTGCCGGTCCCCCCGCGCGCTTGCTTCAGCGACAAGTTTGCTGATGGCAACGGGGAGGCCGAATTGAGTCAAAGTGGTGGCCAAGAAAAATGTCGGGGCAGCCATCATGTATAAACCGACCCCTTCTTCACCGATAAACCGGGCGATAACCACCCGGTTGACAAAGCCGAGCATTCTCGTAATCATCCCGGCTGCGATGAGAATAAGAGTGCCCCTTAAAAAAGTCTGTTTTGCCATTTTATAAACCCCTGCCTTCTCAAACTACCTGGAATCATATACAATAAAGATATGCGCCGATGTCGTCCGAGCATGACAAGTCTTCGAGAAAAATGGAAAAAGGAGCGAGCGCCCAGTGGAGAAACATCCCGCCGAAATGTACAAAGATCATTTGCGGCCTTTCTTGTACAGTAAACTTGAAGAGTTCAAAATCCTCGGATACGATGATGTTGAGCACGAGAGTTTATGGTCATACTTAATACATAAAAAGTGGAAACAGAAAAAGGAACTGCCGCTGCATGAATTGGCCGGTCATATTTTATCAGTTAAAATTGGCGATTTTATGAACTATGCAACCGTTGAAGCTTTTAAGTCGTCTAATTGGCTGGAAAGCGATGAGGGTCAGGAAGCTTTGGATGAACTGCTGAGATAATGATTTGACGGCATAGGTTTAAGGAGGAAATACATAATGAAAAAAGGACGCTTGATTGCGTTTTTCCTGATCGTATTATTGATCGGCACAGGGCTGGGGTATTTTACAAAACCGGCTGCCGATAATATTACGTTAGGGTTGGATTTACGCGGCGGGTTTGAAGTTCTGTACGATGTGCAGCCCGTCAAAAAAGGCGATAAAATCACAAAAGACGTGCTCGTCAGCACGGTGCAGGCGCTGAACCGCCGGGCTAACGTTCTCGGCGTAAGCGAGCCGAACATTCAGATTGAAGGAAATAACCGTATCCGCGTTCAGCTGGCTGGCGTCACGAACCAGAACAGGGCGCGCGAAATTCTGTCAACGGAAGCGCAGCTCTCGTTCAGGGATACGAATGATAAAGAGCTGTTAAACGGCTCTGATCTCGTGGAAAACGGCGCGAAGCAAACCTTTGATCCGACGACGAACGAACCGATTGTCAGCGTTAAGCTGAAGGATGCGGATAAGTTCGGAGAAGTGACGAAAAAAGTCAAGAAAATGGCGCCAAATAATCAGCTTGTGATCTGGCTTGATTACCAAAAAGGCGATTCATTTAAAAAAGAAGTCGGTAAAAAACATCCGAAATATGTATCCGCTCCGAATGTGAGCCAGGAATTAAACACGAAGGATGTCACGATTGAAGGCCAGTTCACCGTTCAAAAAGCGAAGGACTTGGCCAATATTTTAAACGCGGGCGCGCTGCCTGTGAAACTGACCGAAAAATACTCTACTTCAGTAGGGGCGCAATTCGGACAGCAGGCTTTGCATGATACGGTAGAGGCCGGCATCATCGGTATTGCAATTGTTTTCTTATTTATGCTGCTTTATTACAGACTGCCTGGACTCATAGCGGTCATTACGCTTTCTGTATACGTGTATATTACGCTTCAAGTGTTTGACTGGATGCAGGCGGTGCTGACGCTTCCGGGTATTGCGGCTCTCATTTTGGGTGTCGGGATGGCGGTTGACGCCAACATCATCACCTATGAACGGATAAAAGAAGAACTGAAACTCGGCAAATCCGTACGCTCAGCTTTCCGTTCAGGGAACAGACGGTCATTCGCGACGATTTTCGATGCGAACATCACAACGATCATCGCAGCGGTCGTGCTCTTTATTTTCGGGACAAGCTCTGTAAAAGGGTTTGCGACGATGCTGATTCTGTCAATTCTGACAAGCTTTATTACAGCTGTCTTCCTTTCAAGATTCCTGCTCTCCCTTATCGTGGAAAGCAGATGGCTTGACCGGAAAAAAGGCTGGTTCGGCGTCAAGAAAAAACATATTATGGACATTCAAAAAACGGATGAAAATACTGAACCGCATACGGCATTCCAAAAATGGGATTTCACGAGCAAGCGAAAATATTTCTTTATTTTCTCAAGCGCTGTAACCATTGCGGGAATTATCATCTTGCTGGTCTTTAAGCTCAACCTGGGAATCGATTTTGCAAGCGGTGCGCGGATTGACGTGCAGAGCAATCATGCATTGACGGCGCAGCAGGTTGAAAAAGACTTTGACTCTCTCGGCATGGATCCGGAAAACATCGTGCTCTCGGGTAAAGAGAACCATGTTGCCGCGGCCAGGTTTGTCGGAGAGCCATCTAAAGAAAAGATCGCTGAAATCAAAACGTACTTTAAGGACAAATACGGATCTGAACCGAACGTCAGCACGGTATCGCCGACAGTCGGAAAAGAACTGGCCCGTAATGCTTTATATGCTGTCGCCATTGCATCAATCGGCATCATTATTTACGTATCAATACGTTTCGAGTACAGAATGGCTATCGCCGCAATTGTATCCCTGCTGTATGACGCTTTCTTTATCGTCGCGTTTTTCAGCATTACAAGGCTGGAGGTTGACGTAACCTTTATCGCCGCTATTCTCACCATAATCGGTTACTCGATAAATGATACGATCGTTACATTTGACCGGATACGCGAGCAGATGAAAAAACGCAAGCCGAAGTCATTTGCCGATCTGGAACACATCGTGAATCTGAGTTTGCAGCAAACCTTTACACGTTCGATCAATACGGTCTTGACCGTTGTGATTGTGGTCGTCGTGCTGCTCATTTTGGGCTCATCGTCAATTACAAACTTCTCCGTCGCCTTATTGGTCGGTTTATTGACGGGCGTTTATTCCTCTCTTTACATCGCCGCGCAGCTGTGGCTTGTATGGAAAGGAAAAGAATTTAGAGGGAAAAAATCAATCGAAGAGTAAAAGGAAACAGGCTGTCTTCCGGAAGGCAGCCTGTTTTTTTTAGGCCACATTGAACTTAAAACCTGCATTTGCTATAATGACATACGCTTACATAATCAATCATCATTGTAAAAACATGTAGGAGGGTTCTTATGAACGTTCGTGAGTCGGAGCTTCCGGGCATCGGCCAGAAAGTAGAAGTCATTACGAAAAATCATGATAAAATCAGTATTATTCTTCATGATGACGGCAGAAAAGAGCTCTATTACTTCGATGAGAATGATCATGACGAATGCTTGGCATCCGTTGAATTTAACGACGAAGAGGCAAGGCAGATTTCCGCTATTTTAGGCGGGATGACGTATAAGCCGAAAGCGCTGGAATCTGTGGAAGTCGCGCTTGATGACCTCGTCATTGAGTGGTTTAAAGCCGAATCTCATGCACCGGCTGTCAGCCGCACAATCGGAGATTTGGAGATCAAGAAACATTACAACGTCCAGATTATTGCGATCGTGAAGAAAAACCGGCAAAAACAGCTGAGCCCCGGTATTGATACCGTAATTGAAGAAGGGGACACCCTCGTTATATCGGGAGAAAGAAGCGGACTGAAAAAGCTGGTCCGCGAGCAATTAACGGCCCGGATTTCCTGAGACCGGGGTTTACTCCCGGGAAAATAGGGGAAAAGATAAGAATCAATAATTGGGGGCAGACGCATGAATAAACAATGGACTATTATATTCGCTTTACTATTTACTCTGATTGTCGCCATCTTTGCTGTCATTAACGTGCGGGCGGTTGAGGTTGATTATCTGTTCGGAACCGCTGAATGGCCGCTGATTTTAGTCATTTTAGGCTCTGTGTTAATGGGAGCGCTGATCGTGTTTTCAGCCGGTATATTTCAAGTGATGAAACTGAAGCGCGAAATTAAAATGCTGCGGAAAGAAAACAGATCCGCAGGTGAATTGACGGCTGATTCGGACGGCAAAAAAACAGCCGCGCCGCCGGAAGAAATGCTTGAAGAGAAAAAAGGATCAGAATAACATTTGAAACCCCTCAGTCCGCTCTAGTATAATAGGGTGGTTGAGGGGTGAATTTATGTTAGCGTCAAAAATGCGCTGGGAAATCCAGCAGCCGGATCAGGAAAAAGTCAAATCACTCACAGAACAATTAGACATAACACCTCTTGTGGCATCACTGCTTGTAAAAAGAGGTTTTGATACTGCCGAAAGCGCAAGGCTGTTTTTACATACAAAGGATGCAGACTTTTATGACCCGTATGAATTAAAGGGAATGCGGGAAGCAGTTGATCGGATAAAACTGGCGGTTTCTCAAGGGGAACCGATTATGATTTACGGAGATTACGATGCAGACGGCGTTACAAGCACGTCAGTGATGCTGATGGCACTCAAACAGCTGTCGGCGGACGTTGACTTTTATATTCCCGACCGTTTTACAGAAGGCTACGGCCCGAATGAACAAGCTTTCCGCTCCATAAAAGAGCGGGGATTTTCGCTGATCATTACAGTGGATACGGGAATCGCCGCCGTCCATGAAGCTGAAGTCGCAAAAGAGCTGGGCTTAGACGTCATTATTACCGACCACCATGAGCCGGGACCCGAGCTTCCTGACGTATTTGCGATCATCCACCCGAAGCAGCCGGGATGCGGCTATCCGTTTAAAGAATTGGCCGGCGTCGGTGTGGCGTTTAAGCTTGCCCACGCGCTTACGGGTTCTTTGCCGGAAGCTATGCTGGACTTGGCGGCAATCGGTACGGTTGCAGATCTGGTGCCTCTTCATGATGAAAACAGATTAATTGCGTCACTCGGAATTGAAAGGCTTCGGACGACAAATCGGCCGGGCCTCAAAGCTCTGATTAAGCTTTCCGGCGGAGATATCGGACAAGCTGATGAGGAAACGATCGGATTTCAGGTCGCACCGAGGCTCAATGCTGTCGGAAGAATAGAACAGGCCGATCCCGCCGTTCACCTGCTGATGACCGAAGATCAGTTTGAAGCGGAGGAACTGGCTTCGGATATTGACCGGCTGAATAAAGAGCGGCAGAAAATGGTGAAAACCATGACCGAAGAGGCTGTTGAAATGGTTCAGCAGCAAGGCGGAAACCCGTCTGCCATTGTAGTGGCAAAAGCCGGCTGGAATCCGGGAGTCGTCGGTATTGTCGCATCGAAGCTGGCTGAGCGTTTTTACCGGCCCGCTGTTGTGCTTGGAATAGATGAGGAGCAGGGAATCGCCAAAGGGTCGGCGCGAAGCATCAGGGGCTTCAACCTTTTTACGAGCCTTTCACAGTGCAGAGACATTCTTCCTCATTTCGGCGGGCATCCGATGGCGGCCGGAATGACGTTGAAGGCTGAAGATGTGGCGGAATTAAGGGACAGGCTGAATCAAATGGCTGAAGAAACCCTGACGGAAGAGGATTTTATTCCCGTTCAGGAGGTTGATCTTGTCTGCGGCGTTGAAGACATAACCGTTGAAAGCATTACAGAATTGAATATGCTGTCGCCGTTCGGCATGCTTAACCCTAAACCGCATGTGATGGTGAAAAATGCCGTGCTTGATGATGTGCGCCTGATCGGAGCGAATAAAAACCACGTAAAAATGACGGTGAAAAGTGATTCCGCCGTCCTTGACTGCGTCGGCTTTAACAAAGGAGAGCTGGAAGCCGGAGTTGTTCCCGGATCAACGATTTCCATTGTCGGCGAGATGTCCATTAATGAATGGAACAACAGAAAGAAGCCCCAGCTGATGATTAAAGATGCTGCGGTGCCGGAATGGCAGCTTTTTGATATCCGGGGCAAGCGGACGTGGGAAGACACGGTCACCGCGCTGCCGAAGGAAAAACGGGTGCTCATCTGCTTTAACGAAAAAACCGCTCAGAAGCTCCGTGAAAAAGAGCTGTCGGGCGAGCTTGCCGAGATCACTTCGGAATCCGAGGCGGAAGTTCTCCAGCTTGACGGAAAATATGCCGTTTTTCTGGATGTGCCGCCGTCAGCGGATCGCCTGCAGCATTTGCTTGACGGAAAGAAGCCGGAACGGATTTATTTTGTTTTTATCAATCATGAAGAACATTTCCTGTCCTCATTTCCATCGCGGAATGATTTCAAGTGGTTTTACGCATTTCTCTTGAAAAGGGGCGCTTTTGACTTCGGCAAGCATGGTTCAGAGCTTGCGAGACACAGAGGATGGTCAATTGACACAATCAATTTTATGACAAAGGTGTTTTTTGATCTCGGTTTTGTTAAAATAGAAGATGGTGTGCTGTCTGTCGTGAGCGGCGCGAAAAAACGCGACCTGGCAGATTCGCAAACCTATCAGGTAAAACAGCAGCTGATGGAATTAGACCAGAAGCTCAATTATTCCGCAGCCCATGAGCTGAAGGAATGGCTGAATAAGCTGATGAACCAAGGTTCAGAGGCTTATGAAAGTACGAGGAGGACATAGAACAGATGGATCTTAAAAAATACGTAACAATTGTGCCCGATTACCCGAAAGAAGGCGTACAATTTAAAGATATTACGACATTGATGGACAAAGGCGACGTATACCGTTACGCCACTGACCAAATTGTTGAATATGCAAAAGAAAAAGAAATTGATTTAGTTGTCGGGCCTGAAGCGCGTGGCTTTATTATCGGCTGTCCGGTTGCATACGCGCTCGGAGTCGGCTTTGCCCCGGTTCGGAAAGAAGGGAAACTTCCGCGTGAGGTCATTAAAGTCGATTACGGTTTGGAGTACGGAAAAGACGTACTGACGATTCATAAAGATGCGATCCTGCCGGGACAGCGCGTGCTGATTACTGATGACTTGCTTGCAACAGGCGGCACGATCGAAGCAACGATTAAGCTTGTCGAAGAACTGGGCGGCGTCGTAGCCGGTATTGCATTCTTAATCGAGCTTTCTTACCTTGACGGCAGAGACAAGCTTGACGATTACGATATTTTAACATTAATGAAATATTAACCGCATATGGAAAAAAGCACTCGTGTCAGGGTGCTTTTTTCCTATTATTTCATCATCCTGACAGATTCTTTAGGTGTTTTGAACTTCTGCCCTTTACATCTCTCGTTTTTTTCTTGATAATAAACTAATACAGTTTACATTTAAAAAAGGTGATTCCATGGCGAACGAACAAGTATTGACTGCCGAGCAAGTAATAGATAAAGCGCGCACTTATCTGCCGGAGGAGCAGATTGCGTTTGTTGAGAAAGCTTACCTGTATGCGCAAGACGCGCATCGCGAACAGTACCGCAAATCAGGTGAGCCGTACATCATTCATCCGATTCAGGTGGCGGGGATCCTCGTCGATCTGGAAATGGACCCTTCCACAATTGCGGGCGGATTTCTGCATGATGTGGTGGAGGACACGGATGTCACCCTCGACGACCTGAAGGAAGCATTTTCTGAAGAAGTGGCGATGCTTGTCGACGGTGTGACGAAGCTCGGTAAAATTAAGTATAAATCTCAAGAGGAGCAGCAGGCGGAAAACCATCGAAAAATGTTTGTCGCTATGGCTCAGGATATCAGAGTCATATTGATCAAGCTGGCGGATCGCCTTCACAATATGCGGACGTTAAAGCATCTTCCGCAGGAAAAGCAGCGGAGAATTTCAAATGAGACGCTGGAGATTTTCGCTCCGCTGGCCCATCGGCTCGGGATTTCTAAGATCAAATGGGAGCTGGAAGACACCGCTCTCCGTTATTTGAATCCTCAGCAATATTACAGAATCGTCAACCTCATGAAGAAAAAGCGCGCGGAACGCGAACTTTATGTCGAAGAGGTTGTCAATGAAGTGAAAAAACGCGTTGAAGAAGTGAATATTAAAGCGGACTTTTCAGGACGTCCGAAGCACATCTACAGCATTTACCGCAAGATGGCGCTGCAAAATAAACAGTTCAATGAAATATATGATCTGCTCGCCGTCCGTATTCTTGTCGGAAGCATTAAAGACTGCTACGCCGTACTCGGCATTATTCATACGTGCTGGAAGCCGATGCCGGGCAGATTCAAAGATTATATTGCGATGCCTAAGCCGAATATGTATCAGTCTCTGCATACGACCGTAATCGGGCCTAAAGGCGATCCGCTGGAAGTGCAGATCAGAACGTTTGAGATGCATGAGATCGCTGAATACGGGGTGGCCGCACACTGGGCATATAAAGAAGGCAAGGCTGCAAACGAAGAAGCGACATTTGAGAAAAAACTGTCCTGGTTCCGTGAAATTCTGGAATTTCAAAACGAGTCTACCGATGCGGAAGAATTTATGGAATCGCTGAAAATCGATCTGTTTTCTGACATGGTATACGTATTTACGCCAAAAGGCGATGTCATTGAACTGCCGTCAGGCTCTGTGCCGATTGATTTTTCCTACAGGATCCATTCGGAGATCGGCAACAAAACAATCGGGGCGAAAGTGAACGGAAAAATGGTGACGCTTGACCATAAGCTCCGGACGGGCGACATCGTCGAGATTCTGACGTCCAAGCATTCTTACGGTCCGAGCCAAGACTGGGTCAAACTGGCGCAGACGTCCCAGGCGAAACACAAAATCCGCCAATTCTTTAAGAAACAGCGCCGGGAAGAAAACGTCGAAAAAGGCCGTGAGCTTGTCGAGAAAGAAATTAAAAATCTTGATTTTGAAGTGAAAGATGTTTTAACACTCGAAAATCTTCAAAAAGTTGCCGACAAGTTCAATTTCTCAAATGAAGAGGATATGTACGCGGCGGTCGGGTATAACGGCATTACCGCTCTTCAGGTGGCCAACAGGCTCACCGAAAAAGAACGGAAGCTGCGTGACCAGGAAGAGCAGGAAAAAATCGTTCAGGAAGTCACTTCCGAGCCGAAACATTATCCGCAAGGGAGAAAACGGGAAGCGGGTGTGCGCGTAAAAGGCATTGACAACCTTCTCGTCCGCTTGTCGAAATGCTGCAACCCGGTGCCGGGCGACCATATTGTCGGTTTTATTACAAAAGGGCGCGGTGTATCCGTTCACCGGGATGACTGTCCGAACGTCAAAACGAATGAAGCGCAGGAACGTTTGATCCCCGTTGAATGGGAGCATGAATCACAGGTTCAAAGGCGCAAAGAATATAACGTTGAGATTGAGATTTTGGGGTATGACCGTCTCGGGCTTTTAAATGAGGTGCTCCAAGCCGTAAATGAAACGAAAACCAACATCTCCTCTGTCTCCGGCAAATCCGACCGCAATAAAGTCGCTACGATTCATATGGCGATTTTTATTCAAAACATCAATCATCTGCACAAAGTGGTCGAGCGGATTAAACAGATCAGAGACATCTATTCAGTCCGCCGGGTAATGAACTAAAAGGAGCTTGCTATGAAATTAGTTGTTCAGCGTGTAACAGAAGCGAGTGTGACGGTTGACGGCGCTGTCGCCGGCCGGATCGGACCCGGTATTATGGCGCTTGTCGGCATCACTCATGAAGATACAGAAGAAGATGCCGCTTACTTGGCGGATAAAATCGTGAATCTTCGGATTTTTGATGATGAAAGCGGCAAGATGAATTTATCGCTTTTGGATACGGGCGGGGAGATTTTATCCGTTTCCCAGTTTACGCTTTACGGCGAAACGAAGAAAGGGAGACGCCCGAATTTTATGAATGCGGCTAAACCGGATCAGGCTGTGCTCCTTTATGAAAAGTGGAACGAACTCCTTCGAGAAAAAGGAGTCAAAGTGGAAACCGGAATATTCGGAGCCATGATGGATGTTCAGCTGACGAATTCCGGGCCGATTACATTGATTATGGATTCTAAACAATAAAAAAGCTGCCGTTCGGCAGCTTTTTTTATGATTGAAAATAATGTTCCAATCCGCTTTCAATTCCGTCTGTCACTTTTTCCTGGTAAGAGCCGCTATGTATGATTGTTTCTTCTTGCGGTTGACTGAGATAGCCGAGCTCATACAGCATGGCAGGCCGTTTATTTTCCCTCAGGACGTAATAATCGCCAAACAGAACGCCGCGATCAGGAATAGGGGAACGCTTCACTACTTCAGAATGGACGTCTGAGGCAAGCTGGCGGTCCTTAGACGGACTGTAATAATAAGCCGTGCTTCCCCGCGTTGACGTATCGGCATAGCTGTCATAGTGAATGCTGATAAAGGCATCCGCATTCCGGTAATGAGAGGTTGAAACCCTGGCCTGCAGGCTGATAAATGTATCATCCTGTCTGGTGATATACACGTTTGCACCGGCCGCTCTCAATTTTCCGGCTAACAGCTTAGCTGTTTTAATCGTTACGTTTTTTTCAAACTTTCCGGAGTAGCCGATCGTTCCGCTGTCTTTTCCTCCGTGTCCGGGATCAACGACGATCGTTTTGTTTTTAAGTGAGCCGCTGCCGCCTGACGTGTTGGGAGAAGGTGCTTCGCCTGTTTCCTCACCGCTTTTTGACGTTTGTACGACCCAGTCTGCCACATATGCGGTTTGTCCGTTCTCAAGCCGGACTTCATACCATTTGCCGCTTGAGCCGACAATCGGGTAGGCTGCGCCTTTATCTGCTCTTTTTACGATAGAAGCGGAAGTCGAGGCCGAGCTCCTTAAGTTGGTGCCGCCGTAAACAATATACGCTTTTTTCGAGGAGCCTGAGCCCGCAGAACCGTCTCCTGAGCCCGATGCGCTGTCCGATGAGTCAGAATCCTTTATGATGTAGTGGCTTGCTGCCCAGCCTTTTTGCCCGTTTGCTTCAATTTTCAGCCAGCCGTGGTCTTCACTTAAGATGGAAACCTTTGTTCCGCGTGATAATTTAGTCATAATCGCTGAATCATGTGACGCTGCACTTCTGACATTCAATGAAGAAACGCCGACCGTTCCGTTTTTTGACCCGCTTCGGGCCGAAGTTGCTTTCGTATCCGATCCGCCGCTGTCCGCGGTGACGTATTCGGAAGAAACCCACCCGGTTGTGCCTTGATAAGAAATGTTCACCCATCCGCTGTTCTTGTCCAGCACGGATGCATGCGCGCCTTGCGGAAGTTTGCCGATGACTTCATACGATGTCCCCGGGCCTTTTCTGATGCGGAGGTCAGGATCGGTGGAAGTGACCGTTCCGCTTGTTGCGGATGAATTGTCTGCTCCCCCGGCTGTTTTTGATATCAGCCAGGAAACGACCCATCCGGTTTTACCTGGGCTCAGCTGAAGCTGTACCCAGTCTCCCTCTTCTTTAGTGATCGGGTATCTTTCCCCTTTTTTCACTTCAGCCTTAATTCCGTAGCTCAGGCCGGGACCGCCTCTGACATTGATCTTGTCTGTCGCGATGACCGCTTCTCCCTCTGCGGCGATTGCGGTGTGAAATGACGGAAGAAGCGCTGTGATGATGACGCCGCATAAAATAAGAGCAAGAGTTCTCTTCTTCATGGCTGTCCTCCTTTCTGAACTAACTAAAATACATTCTTGTATAATATCGTATTTTCCTTGCTGAATGTTAAATAAAAATAAAATGGTTTGTTTATACTAGTCATAAATACAGCGAAAAGGTGTGCAAATCATGAAATATCAACCAAAAATGGGACGCGCGCTGCACGATGCGGAAGGAAATCTGCACTTCAGTGATCAGAGCGATAGAGAAAAGGCGGGTTTTCTAGAAGAGACGTCGACGGAGTTCGGTCTCTTATCGAAAGAAGCGGTCGCAAGGAAAAACAGACGGAATAAAACTTGACAGGGGAGTGCAATCCCATTATTATAATAGAAATTGATGTACATAAGTCATGATAACGATTTTGAACCGATAATGGAGAAGAGTAGGTCAGAATGCATGGAGAAGAGAGGAACCGTCCCGGGCTGAAAGCGGATCCGCACTGCATCTTTCTCGAAACAACACTCCGGAGGTTCCCTGCTGAACGCTTTTGCAAGTCATTAGGCAGCGGACGTGAACCTGCGTTAAAGGTCAGAGCGGGGATGCTTCGGCATTCCAACTAGGGTGGCACCACGGGTATAACTCTCGTCCCTACTATACATGTATAGTAGGAGCGGGAGTTTTTTTATTTGAAGAAAGACATTAAGGAGGCCTGTAACATGGCATATCACATTCCAAGAGGCACACAGGACATACTGCCGGGTGAATCAGACAGATGGCAGTTCGTCGAACAAATTATGAGGGAGACGTGCCGCACTTATCAATATAAAGAAATCCGCACGCCGATCTTCGAGCATACGGAATTATTCGCAAGAGGCGTCGGTGAGTCTACAGATATCGTGCAGAAAGAAATGTACACGTTTGAAGACCGTAAAGGGAGAAGCCTGACGCTTCGGCCGGAAGGAACAGCCGCCGCAGTCCGCGCGTTCAATGAAAATAAATTATTTGCGAACCCGGTGCAGCCGACGAAGCTTTATTATGTCGGACCGATGTTCCGTTACGAACGTCCGCAGACAGGGCGTTTCCGCCAATTCTATCAATTCGGAATTGAAGCGATCGGCTCCAAAGATCCGGCCGTGGATGCAGAAGTCATTGCGCTTGCGATGAGTATTTACCGTAAAGCCGGTTTGAAACATGTCAAGCTTGTGCTGAACAGCCTTGGTGACCAGGAGAGCCGCAAATCCTACCGGGAAGCGCTCGTCAAACATTTTGAACCGCGCATCGGAGAGTTTTGCTCAGACTGCCAGTCGCGCCTGCACACAAATCCGCTCAGAATTCTTGACTGCAAGAAAGACAGAGAGCATGAACTGATGAAAACGGCTCCGTCCATTCTTGATTACTTAAATGAAGAATCAGCCGCTTATTTTGAGATGGTAAAACAATACTTAAACGGTCTTGGCATCCCGTTCGAAATAGATCCGAACCTTGTCAGAGGGCTTGATTATTATAACCATACCGCTTTTGAAATTATGAGCAATGCCGAAGGATTCGGAGCGATTACAACCCTTGCCGGCGGGGGCCGCTATGACGGGCTTGTTGAACAGATCGGCGGACCTGAAGCGCCGGGTATCGGATTTGCGATGAGCATCGAACGTCTGCTGGCAGCCATTGACGCTGAGAAAACAGAGCTTCCCGTCAATCAGGGGATTGATTGCTACATCGTGACGCTCGGAGAAAAAGCGAAGGATTATTCCGTTTCCCTTGTGTACAAACTGAGAGAAGCGGGCATCTCAAGTGAAATCGATTATGAAAATAAAAAGATGAAGGGCCAATTCAAAACGGCTGACCGTCTCGGCGCACGTTTTATTGCGATTTTAGGGGAAGATGAGCTTGCTCAAAATAAAATCAATGTAAAAGATGCGGAAACAGGAGAGCAGCGTGAAGTGGTGTTAGACGAGCTGATACAAGTGTTAAAGGCAGATCAAAAGCAGTGAAGGAGAGGAACGCTATGTTTGGAAGAACATATTATTGTGGCGAGATAACTGAAAAAGCGATTGGCGAAACCGTCAAACTGAAAGGGTGGGTACAGAAACGGCGCGATCTCGGCGGCTTGATTTTCATTGATTTGCGGGACCGCTCGGGTATTGTGCAAGTCGTGTTCAACCCTGACGTATCGAAGGAAGCCCTTGCCGCAGCGGAAGCAATCAGAAACGAATATGTGCTTGATATCGAAGGCACGGTTTCTGCCCGTGAAGAAGGCACGGTGAATCCCAACCTGAAAACCGGTAAAATTGAAATCAAAGCTGAAGCGGTGACGGTGCTCAGTACGGCGAAAACGCCTCCGTTTCCGATCAGTGACCAGGCGGCTGACGTTTCTGAAGACGTCCGGTTAAAACACCGCTATTTGGATTTGCGCCGCCCGGCGATGTTTCAAACATTGCAAATGCGCCATCAAGTCACAAAATCCATCCGCCATTTCTTGGATGAAAACGGATTTCTTGATATTGAAACACCGATTTTAACAAAAAGTTCTCCCGAAGGCGCCCGTGATTACTTAGTGCCGAGCCGGGTGCATGAAGGGGAATTTTACGCCCTTCCGCAATCGCCGCAGATTTTTAAACAGCTTCTGATGGTGTCGGGCTTTGAACGGTATTATCAAGTGGCCCGCTGCTTCCGCGATGAAGACTTGCGTGCCGACCGCCAGCCGGAATTTACGCAGATTGATATTGAAATGTCCTTTATGAGTCAAGAGGACATCATGGCTCTGGCGGAAGAGATGATGGCGAAAGTCATGCTTGAAACAAAAGGTGTTGAAGTACCGCTGCCGCTTCCGCGAATGACATATGAAGAAGCGATGAACAGCTACGGTTCCGACAAACCCGATACCCGCTTCGGCATGCTGCTGACGGACGTGTCAGACATAGTGAAAGATACTGAATTTAAGGTGTTCTCATCAGCCGTGGCAAACGGCGGCGTTGTAAAAGCGATCAATGTCAAAGGCGCTGCCGGCGACTATTCCAGAAAAGATATCGATGCGCTCGGCGTTTTTGCCGGAAATTACGGCGCGAAAGGTCTCGCTTGGGTGAAAGTTGAAGCTGACGGCGTAAAAGGCCCGATTGCGAAATTCTTTGATGAAGAGAAGCAGGCAAAACTGGCTGAAGCGCTTAATGCTTCTGAAGGCGATCTGCTCCTGTTCGGCGCTGATAAGTTTGAGGTTGTGGCTCAATCCCTCGGCGCGCTTCGCTTAAAACTAGGCAAAGAACGCGGCCTGATTGACGAAAGCCTCTTCAACTTCCTGTGGGTTGTGGACTGGCCGTTACTGGAGCATGACGAGGAAGAAGGCCGTTTCTATGCGGCTCACCATCCGTTTACAATGCCTGTCCGTGAAGATCTTGACCTGATTGAAACGGCGCCTGAAGATATGAAAGCGCAGGCTTACGACCTTGTCTTAAACGGCTATGAACTCGGCGGAGGCTCAATCCGTATTTTTGAAAAAGACGTTCAGGAAAAAATGTTCGGGCTTCTCGGCTTTACAAAAGAAGAAGCGGAGGAGGAGTTCGGATACCTTCTTGAAGCCTTTGAATACGGCGCCCCTCCGCACGGCGGAATCGCGCTCGGCTTAGACCGGTTGGTTATGCTTCTTGCAGGCCGCACTAACTTAAGAGATACGATCGCTTTCCCGAAAACGGCAAGCGCAAGCTGCCTTCTTACGGAAGCGCCCGGCGAAGTGAGCGACGCCCAGCTTGAAGAACTTCATCTTTCTGTCAAAAGAAAAGTGAAACAGTAAAGATCGGCAGTTTGTTTCTTGAAAATCAAAATCTGCTGTGATATGATTTTGACAAGTTAAATAAAGTCCTGATGTGTTAGTTGTACACCTAGTTTTGACCGAACATTTTTTTGATTTGGGAGCCCGCATTTTTAAATGGCGTACATGCCTCTTTTCATTCGCTAAAGAGGACTTACAAGATTTAAAAAAGGGCACCCACCTGCTGAGAGCGGGTTCAAAACGAAGGAAAGCTGCAACGGCACAATTGGGACTTTATTTTTTGTGCGCTAAAACCAGAATGTGGAGTGAGGTTCTTGTTACATCAGTTTTCCAGAAATGAGCTAGCGATTGGAAAAGAAGGGCTGGACACGTTAAGAAACAGCACGGTTGCCGTTCTCGGCGTCGGCGGAGTCGGTTCATTCGCAGCCGAAGCATTGGCGAGGTCCGGAGTGGGGCGGATCGTGCTTGTCGATAAAGATGATGTTGACATTACAAATGTAAACCGCCAGCTGCATGCGCTATTGTCGACGGTGGGACAGCCGAAAACAGAATTGATGAAAGAGCGGATCGCTGATATTAATCCGGATTGTGACGTCGTCGCCTTAAAAATGTTTTATACAGAAGAGACGTATGAGCAGTTCTTTGAGTATCCGCTTGATTACGTCATTGACGCGTCGGATACGATTCATTATAAAATTCATCTGATGAAAGAATGTCTGAAACGGAATGTTCCGCTGATTTCAAGCATGGGAGCGGCGAATAAAACAGACCCGACACGCTTTCAGATTGCTGATATTTCAAAAACCCATACTGATCCGATTGCCAAAGTCGTCCGCACAAGACTTCGCAAAGAGGGCATTAAAAAAGGCGTACAGGTCATTTTTTCTGATGAAAGCCCGATCGTCATCCGTGAAGACGTCAGAAAAGAAGTCGGGAATGATGAAGCGAAAATCCGCAAAGCGCAAATGCCGCCGTCTTCCAACGCCTGGGTTCCGTCAGTGGCCGGTCTGATTATGGGCGGACATGTTGTCATGGAGCTCTTAAAGGACATCGACATTAAACGGGTTAAAGATAAGTAAAAAGAAAAACAGCCTTCTTCAGGAAAGGCTGTTTTTTTATTTGAATCCGCCGTTTACACGAAAGATCTTGTCCGGTTATTTTTTCTGCTTCATCAGTTTTTCATACACTTGCTTTATGGCGGCTTCAAATTTCCCCGTTTGTTTCGGTTTATAGTATTGCTTGTTTTTTAACGGATCGGGCAAATATTGCTGTTCGACCCATCCGTTCTCGAAATCGTGAGGATATTGATAGCCGATCCCGCGTCCGAGCTCTTGGGCCCCTTTATAGTGAGCGTCTTTTAAATGTTTCGGCACATCGCCGATTTTACCAGTCCTGATGTCTTTGAGCGCCTCATCAACGGCTGAGATGGCGGAGTTTGATTTTGGCGAGAGGCATAATTCGATTACCGCATTGGCCAGCGGAATTCTCGCTTCGGGAAAGCCGATCCGTTCTGCGGTCTGAATCGCGCTCAGCACCCGGGGGCCTGCCTGCGGGCTTGCGAGGCCGATATCTTCATAGGCGATCACGAGAAGTCTTCTTGATATGCTTTCAAGGTCTCCGGCTTCGATCAGACGGGCCAGATAATGAAGGGCGGCGTTTGCGTCCGAGCCCCGGATCGATTTTTGGAACGCGGATAATACGTCATAATGCGCATCGCCGTTTTTATCATGGGTATAGCTTTTTTTCTGCAGACATTCCTCCGCCGTTTCCCGTGTAATCCGGATCGTGCCGTCGCTTGATTCCTTTGTGGAGAGCACGGCAAGCTCCAGTGCGTTCAAAGCGGAGCGGACGTCTCCTCCGCATCCTTGTGCGAAATGATCCATCGCGTCGTCGTCCACCGAAACGCTGTAGGAACCGAGTCCCCGGTGTTCATCTGTGAGCGCTCTTTTCAATGCCTGCTTGATCAGATCGGGTGTTAACGGTTCAAGCTCAAATATCTGGGTTCGGCTTCTGATGGCCGGGTTAATGGCATGATAAGGATTGGCGGTCGTCGCGCCGATTAAAATAATCATGCCGTTTTCTAAATAGGGCAGCAGAAAATCCTGCTTTCCCTTATCAAGCCTGTGCACTTCATCAAGGATTAAAATGACCTGACCTGACATTTTCGCTTCCTGTACGACAATCTCCATGTCTTTTTTATTATGAATGACGGCATTCAATTTCCTGAATGCGATGCTTGTCGATCCTGCGATCGCTGTGGCGATGGACGTTTTTCCGATGCCCGGCGGTCCGTACAGGATCATGGATGATAAGTGCTTCGCACGCACCATTCTGCCGATGATTTTATCTTCTTTGACCAAATGTTCCTGGCCGATAATGTCTTCGATATTGGCAGGCCGCATCCGATACGCCAATGGTTTCATGAACATCTCTCCTTACATATACAGGGTAACGGAAAACGGCCGATTAGAAAAGCGAATTGCGGCGGGCCCCGTGTTTCAATGAAAATTAGGATAAGTTATGTTATAATAACAGTTGGTCTATAAGATACTAAACAGATTATTCATATCCATTTACTTGTATAAATTAACAATTAGAATTGACTGGGGTGTTCATATTGAAAATATCGACAAAGGGAAGATACGGGCTCACCATTATGATTGAATTGGCGAAAAAGCATGGAGACGGTCCGACGTCGCTCAAAAGCATCGCCCAAACAAACAGCCTTTCTGAGCATTACTTGGAACAGCTTGTATCACCGCTCAGAAACGCCGGACTCGTAAAAAGCATCAGAGGCGCTTACGGGGGTTACGTGCTCGGGGGCCAGCCTGAAGAGATAACGGCCGGAGATATTATCAGAGTGCTGGAAGGGCCGATCAGCCCGGTAGAAGTGCTTGAGGATGAAGAGCCTGCCAAGCGGGAGTTATGGATCCGCATCCGCGACGCTGTAAAAGACGTGCTGGACAGCACGACGTTAGAAGACCTTGCGAGCTACACGGACGGCGAGCAGGAAGCTTATATGTTCTATATTTAAACCAGAGGTGTAAAGACAATGGAACGGATTTATTTAGATCATGCCGCGACTTCCCCGATGGATGAACGTGTGCTCGAAGAAATGAAGCCCCATTTCTTCGGCAGTTTCGGCAACCCGTCAAGCATTCATTCATTCGGGAGAGAATCCCGGAAATGGGTCGATGAAGCGAGAGCGGACATCGCGCGCCAAATCAGTGCGAAAGAACAGGAAATTATTTTCACAAGCGGCGGCACGGAGGCTGATAATTTAGCGATTTTCGGAACGGCTGCCGCCCGGAAGAATGAAGGAAAGCATATCATTACGACCGCTGTTGAGCATCATGCTGTATTGCACGCCTGCGAAAAGCTGGAAGAAGACGGCTTTGAGGTGACATACCTCATCCCCGGCCCTTCAGGACGGATCAGTGCAAATCAGGTGAAAGAAGCGCTCCGTGATGATACAATCCTTGTTACCGTCATGTATGGCAATAACGAAGTCGGAACCATTCAGCCGATTGACGAAATCGGAGAGCTGTTAAGCGGGCACCAGGCCTATTTTCACACAGATGCCGTTCAGGCATTCGGTTATATGCCGATTGATGTGAAAAAAAGCAGAATTGACATGCTGTCTGTTTCCGGTCACAAGCTTAACGGGCCTAAAGGGACAGGCTTTTTATATGTAAATCAAGAGGTGAAGCTGTCACCGATTCTTCTTGGGGGAGAGCAGGAACGAAAGCGCCGCGCGGGGACGGAAAATGTACCGGGCATCGCCGGCTTAAAAGAAGCGGTCGTCCTTTCAAACCGTGAGAGGGAAGAGAAAACAGCGAAGTATAAGGAGTTTAAGAACATCATCATGAGCACGCTGGAAGAAGCCGGCGTCACAGCGGAGGTGAACGGAGATGCCGAGAAATGCCTGCCTCATATTTTAAACCTTTACTTTCCCGGTGTGCCGGTGGAAGCGCTGCTGGTCAATCTTGACATGGAAGGCATTGCCGTATCCAGCGGATCTGCTTGTACAGCGGGATCCGTTCTTCCGTCCCATGTGCTTACGGCCATGTTCGGAAGTGAGAGCGGCAGGCTGACTTCGTCAATCCGCCTCAGCTTCGGCCTCGGCAATACGGCGGAACAAATCGAAACAGCCGCCGAAAAGCTTGCCGCCGTCGTTAAACGGCTTGCTTAAAACGGCGGACTTACGTTTTTAATGGAGTGAATGCAAATGGAAAAACGGCCGGAGGATACAAGAGTCGTAGTCGGCATGTCCGGCGGCGTGGACTCTTCCGTGGCGGCCCTTCTGCTGAAGGAGCAGGGCTACGATGTAATCGGAATCTTTATGAAAAACTGGGATGATACGGACGAAAACGGTTTTTGCACGGCAACGGAAGATTATGAAGACGTCATCCGGGTCTGCAACCAGATCGGAATTCCGTATTATGCCGTCAATTTTGAGAAGCAATATTGGGAGAAGGTATTTCAATATTTCCTTGATGAATATAAAGCCGGAAGAACCCCCAATCCGGATGTCATGTGCAATAAAGAAATTAAGTTTAAGGCTTTCTTGGATCATGCTCTGTCACTCGGCGCGGATTATCTTGCGACGGGCCATTACGCCCGCGTGGACAGAAGCGCAGGTACAGTGCGCATGCTCCGCGGTCTGGATGAAAACAAGGACCAGACTTATTTTCTGAATCAGCTCAATCAGGAACAGCTCAGCAAAGTCATGTTCCCGATCGGTGATCTGCAAAAAAGCCGCGTGCGGGAAATCGCCAAAGAAGCGGAACTTGCGACAGCTGCGAAAAAAGACAGCACGGGAATCTGCTTTATCGGCGAACGCAACTTCAAAACGTTTCTCAGCCAATATCTCCCCGCTCAGCCGGGCGATATGATGACAATGGACGGAGAAATAAAAGGGCGTCATGACGGTCTGATGTATTATACAATCGGACAGCGCCACGGTCTTGGAATCGGCGGAAGCGGCGAGCCGTGGTTCGCCGTCGGTAAAGATCTTGAAAAAAACATTCTGTATGTTGATCAAGGATTCCATAATCCGCTTCTGTATTCCGATAAGATCACGGCGACAAATGTCAGCTGGACGCGTCCCGGTCTGATGGACAGCGGCGAAATGACATGCACGGCGAAATTCCGCTACCGTCAGGAAGATCACAAAGTAACGGTGAAAATGACGGGTGATGATGAAGCGGAAATCATTTTTGACGGGCAGGTACGCGCCGTTACGCCGGGACAAGCCGTCGTTTTTTATGACGGAGAAGAGTGCCTCGGCGGCGGAACGATAGATGACGTTTATAAAGACGGAACAAAACTGTGGTACGTATAACACATGTAAAAAACCTCAACTCGCATGTTGGGGTTTTTTAGCGAAAGGAAGTTAAAAATGGATTATAATAAAATCGGGATTGACGCTATGCAGGAGGGCGATTTTGAAAAAGCGGCAGAGGCTTTTACGAAAGCGATTGAGGAAAACGGCCAAGACCCGGTGCCGTACATCAACTTCGCAAATCTGCTTTCTTCTGTGAACGAACTCGAACGGGCGCTTGCATTCTATAACAGAGCGCTTGAATTGGACAATTCGGCGGCAGCCGCTTATTACGGTGCGGGAAACGTATATGTGATGAAAGAATCGTTTTCCGAAGCGAAGGATATGTTTGAAAAAGCGCTTCGCTCCGGAATGGAAAACGGAGATTTGTTTTATATGCTGGGGACCGTTCTCGTTAAATTAGAGCGGCCGAAGCTTGCACTGCCGTATTTGCAGCGTGCCGTTGAATTAAACGAAAATGACACGGAAGCGCGCTTCCAGTTCGGAATGTGTCTCGCAAATGAAGAAATGCTGGATGAAGCTCTTGCGCAGTTTGAGACGGTGATCGAGCAGGATCCGGGCCACGCGGACGCATTTTATAATGCCGGGGTCGCTTACGCATACAAAGAAAATCGTGAAAAGGCGCTTGAGATGCTGGAAGGCGCAATCGGCATACAGCCTGATCATATGCTTGCGCTTCATGCGAAACAGCTTATCACCCAGTCATAACAAAAGGAGGGAAGGCTCGTGGATCAGCTGAACATCGAAGAACAGCCGTATGTAAAAGGCGTCATTCATACGGTCATTTATCATAATGACACCAACCTGTATACAGTGCTGAAAGTCAAGGTTGCAGAAACGTCTGAGGCGATCGAAGACAAGGTCGTATCCGTAACGGGCTACTTCCCTCTGCTGCAAGAAGATGAGACCTACACATTTTACGGAAAAACCGCCACGCATCCTAAGTTCGGCCTGCAATTTCAGGCTGAACACTTTAAAAAAGAAATTCCGACCACAAAAGAAGGGATCATTCACTATTTATCAAGTGATCTGTTTGAAGGAATCGGAAAAAAAACGGCGGAAGAAATCGTCAAAAAGCTTGGAGACGGCGCGCTCAATAAAATTCTGGCTGATGCATCGGTGCTTTATGATGTGCCGAAAATGTCAAAAAAGAAAGCGGACAAACTGGCGGGAGAGCTGCAGCGGCATCAGGGTCTTGAGCAGATTATGATCTCTCTGAACCAATACGGTTTCGGGCCCCAGCTATCCATGAAAATATATCAGGCCTACGAAACGGAAACCTTGGAGAAAATTCAGGAAAATCCTTATCAGCTTGTAAAAGACGTTGAAGGCATCGGCTTTGTGAAAGCTGACGAGCTGGGCGGAAAAATGGGTCTGTCAGGAAACCACCCGGAGCGGATCAAAGCGGCAATCTTATATACGATTGAATCGACCTGTCTTTCAGAGGGCCATACGTACATAGAGACAAAGCAGCTGATTATCAATACGCAAACGCTTCTGAATCAGTCAGCTGAAGGCGGCCGCGTCACGGAAATGGATGCGGCTGACGGCATCATCGCCCTCGGGGAGAGTAAGGATATCGTCATCGAAGGAGAGCGCTGCTATTTTCCGTCCTTGTTTTATGCGGAACAAAACGTCGCAAAACGCGTGCTCGACATTGCGGCCCAGACGGAGTATGCCGATCAGTTTCC
This sequence comes from Bacillus sp. MT(2024), assembly GCF_036362845.1. Taxonomy (NCBI): domain Bacteria; kingdom Bacillati; phylum Bacillota; class Bacilli; order Caryophanales; family Bacillaceae; genus Bacillus; species Bacillus sp. MT(2024). Next base: position 2,609,514 of record NZ_CP143632.1, on the reverse strand, counting down.
TGAATCGGAATTTCTGCTTGCACTCGGTGAACTGGAAGAACGGATGAATGTTCAATACGCACCAAGCCAAAAGGATGCCATTCAAAAAGCGCTGTCCTCGCCGATGCTTTTACTGACCGGGGGACCGGGCACGGGGAAAACGACCGTTATTAAAGGAATCGTGGAATTATACAGTGAACTGCACGGCGTATCCCTTGACCCCGGTGATTATAAAAAAGACGAGGCGTTTCCGGTGCTGCTTGCCGCGCCGACCGGAAGAGCCGCAAAACGAATGAGCGAATCTACGGGTCTGCCGGCTGTTACGATTCACAGGCTGCTTGGCTGGAATGGCGCTGAAGGCTTTACCTATAATGAAGATCAGCCGATTGAAGGAAAACTGATCATTATAGACGAAGCGAGTATGCTTGATATTTGGCTCGCCAGCCATTTGTTTAAGGCGCTTCCTAAGCACATTCAGCTCATTATAGTCGGTGATGAAGACCAGCTTCCTTCAGTAGGACCGGGGCAGGTGCTCAGAGACCTTTTGGCTTCTGAGGTGCTGCCGACCGTACGCCTGACAGATATTTACCGTCAGGCTGAAGGATCATCCATTGTGGAACTTGCCCATGATATGAAAAAAGGACTGCTTCCAAAGGGGCTGACTGCGCCGACAAAGGACCGCTCATTTATCCGCTGTAATTCTTCACAGATTAGAGAAGTCGTGGACCAGGTCGTCTCGAACGCGTTAAAAAAGGGGTATACCTCCAGAGATATTCAAGTGCTTGCCCCGATGTACAGGGGAAAAGCGGGAATTAACGAGCTGAACATGCTTCTTCAGGACATCATGAATCCGCCTAAAGAAAAAAGGCGGGAGCTGAAATTCGGGGATGTCGTCTACAGGACGGGCGATAAAATATTGCAGCTTGTCAACCAGCCGGAAAACAATGTGTTTAACGGCGATATCGGCGAAATCGTGTCCATTTTTTATGCCAAAGAAAATACGGAAAAAGAAGACATGGTCGTTGTCTCGTTTGACGGCAACGAAATCACCTTTACGAAAAAGGATTTCAGCCAGTTTACCCACGCGTACTGCTGTTCCATCCATAAGTCGCAGGGAAGCGAATTCCCGATTGTCGTCCTGCCTGTCGTCAAAGGCTACTATCGAATGCTCAGGAGAAATCTGCTTTATACCGCCATTACAAGAGCGAAAAAATTCCTGATTCTTTGCGGAGAAGAAGAAGCGCTTGAATGGGGCGTCAAAAACAATGATGCCACCGTCAGACAGACATCGCTTAAAAACAGGCTCACAGAGCAGACTGAAGAGATGGATGCAGAACTGGCCGCCCTGCAAAAAGAGCTGCCGTTCAGTGTATATGATGCGAACATCGGAATGGAAGGCATCACGCCTTTTGACTTTATGGAAGAAAAAGCGTAAATAAAACCCGGCGTATGTTTATGCGCCGGGTTTTCGCCTGTGGAAGTCATTTCAAAGTATGCTGCCCGGCTTCTTGGCAAAACCTATACGTGTTCAACAAAAGGTGGTTGATCACACTTTGAGAACATGCCATGCAGCTGAAGGACGAACAGTATATGACGAAAACACCGGGCGCAGTCTCGGAATGATATCGGATGTATGTTTCTCTCTGGACGGCCGGTTTCTCGGTTTCGTGCTGGAGCAGAAACGCTTGTTTCACAACCGCCATCTTTTTTTAGGGGCAAGTGATATAAAAGAGATGGATCAAGAAGCCGTAGCTGCCGGTCATGCTCATTTGCAGCCTTTGCCGAAGAGCTGTTTCACCTTTGAACAGATTAAAATGCAGCCGGTGAAATCGCCTGATGGTGAAATGTTCGGTTTGCTGGAAGATGTATACTTTTGTTTGGACAGGGGCATAATCGTAGCATATGAACTCTCGGACGGCTTCTTTTCAGATCTGGCTGGCAGACGCCAAGTGCGCCGCGCCGCCGATACGCCTATTGAAGCGGGGAAAGAAGGCATCGTCCTGAACGGATAAGAGGTGTAGTCTGTGCTTGTATGTCCGAACTGCAAAAGTAAAGATATCGGCAAAATCGGCGTAAACCAATACTATTGCTGGGGCTGCTTCATTGAGCTGACGGTGGCCAAAGGCAAAATTGCGACACATCAAGTAGAGGAAGACGGCACGTTAAGCAGTCTTGATGATTTGTTTTCTGAAGACGAACGCAGTATCAATTTTTAAAGTTGAAAGGAGATACGCGCGATGGGCAGAACAATGACCTCTCTGTTGGCTTTAGGAGCTGGAGCCGTTATGTATCGTATGGCTTCTCAGTCCGATATGCTGAATAAAAAAGGTATGAAACGGATGAGAAGACGAGTCATGAAAATGTTTTAAGCAGAAAAAAGGATACTTCTCCGGAAGTATCCTTTTTACGTTTGTCTCGCTTCCAGCCGTCTGGCTGCGAGAGACAGGCTGTAATTAACCGCGAAATACATCAGGGCCGCCAGCAGAAAGATCGGGAAAAAATACCCCCCGTCAGCGCTTTGTCCGTTTAAAATCTGCGCGTTATGAATCAGTTCGGGCAGAGCGATGACGACCGCAAGTGACGTATCCTTTAATAAGGAGATAAACTGGCTCACAATCGGAGGAACCATACGCCTGAGCGCCTGCGGCATGACGACGAGAAAAAGAGTCTGCGTGTACGTCAGTCCTGAAGAACGCGCCGCTTCAATCTGTCCTTTGTCAACGGATTGCAAACCGCTTCTGATGATTTCTGACAGCATGGCCGATTCAAAAATCGTCAGCGCCGTGATGGCGGCCGCGGTAATTTCCAGTTTGATCCCGATTTCCGGAAGGGCAAAAAACGTAAAGAAAATGATTAATAACAGCGGCAGGTTGCGGATGGTTTCCACAATGGCCGCTATAATGCCCGAGACGATAGGAATGTTCGCATAGCGCAAAGTGCCGGCGGCAAGCCCGAAAATAAAACTCAGGACAATGGAGATCAGCGCAACATAAAGTGTGACCAAAAAGCCGTCCCATAAAAACAGCAGATGGTCAGGTGTATAGGCGCCGCTAAAATCCATGTTTTTCACTCTCCTTCTCTAATAACTCTTTCCGAGACGTCTTTCCAAATAGTGAACCCCGATGCTGAGCGGGATCGTTAATATCAAATAAAAAAGCGCGACGAAAATATAGACATCAAACACGACAAGAGTGCTCGAGGACACGAGATCCGCCTGATACATCAAATCGAGTCCCGCCACCACTCCGAGTATTGATGAGTTTTTGACAAGGTTGAGAAATTGGTTTCCGAGCGGGGGAATGACGATTTTTACGGCCTGAGGAAGAATGATATATCTCATCGCCTGACTGTAGGTGAAGCCTGACGATCTGGCCGCTTCCATCTGCCCATTGGGGACAGTCTGAATTCCGGCTCTGATGGCTTCTGCGATAAAGGCGGACGTGTAAATCGTAAGCGCAATTGTTCCCGCCTGAAAGCCGTCCAGTCTCAGCCCGGCGTTCGGAAGTCCGAAATAAAAAACGAATGTGATGAGGAGAAGCGGGATGTTCCGGATAAATTCCACATACGCAGTGCCGATCCATTGAAGGGGTTTGAAAGCCGTGATTCTCATGACTGCGATCAGAACGCCCAGCGCAAAGCTGCCTGCCAGCGCGATGAAGCTCGCAAGCAATGTGTGCAGGAAACCGTCCATATACATATCGAAGTTTTCCGTTAAAATTGAAAAGTTCATCTATGTCACTCCTTATAAAACGGGGATGAGCATGCCTGCTCATCCCGCGGTCCGTCCTATTTTGCCGGTTCTTCTTTTATCCATTTTTTATAGATTTTTTCGTACCTGCCGTCGGCTTTCATTTTTTTCAAAGAGGCGTTGATTTCTTTGACAAGGCCGGATTGGCCTTTTTTGACGGCGATTCCGTAAGGTTCATCGGTGAAGGTTTCGCCTGTCAGCTGATATTGTTTATTTTCATCCGCCATGCCGTATAAAATCGCATTATCGGTTGTGAGCGCATCTCCCTGTCCCGCTTTAAGCGCAGTGAACGCTTCGGCGTAATTTTCAAATTCCAGCACTGAGGCGTCAGGCGCTTTTTCCCTGATGTTCTGTGAGGAAGTGGAGCCTTTTACCGCCAATACTTTTGAGCCTTTTCCCAGGTCTTCGGTGCTTTTGATGCTGCTTCCTTTTTTGACGAGCAGGGATTGCCCGGCTTCAAAATAAACATCTGAGAAATCAACTTCTTTTTTCCGCTCATCCGTTATCGTCATCGTGGCGGTGATGGCGTCGATATCGCCGTTTTGCAGCATCGGAATCCTCGTTTTTGACGTCACTTCTTTAAATTCCGCTTTCTTCTCATCCCCCAGAATATCTTTTGCGAGCTGTTTTGAGATATCAATATCGAAGCCTTCAATATCACCGGAGCTTGGGTTTTTCAGCCCGAATAACCTCGTATCGGTTTTGACGCCGAAGATGATTTTGTCTCTGTCTTTAATAGAGGCTAACGTGTCTTTTCCCGTTCCTTTTGAATCCCCGGACGTTTCTTTCCCTCCGCAGGCTGCCAGCATAAAGACGGCCAGCAGTGATATCAATCCGAATGACAACCATTTTGTTACGCGTGACATAAGCGCTCCTCCGTTTCTTTTCAGTGATTTAAAATACGGCTTAAGAATAAACGCGCCCTCTCTTCACGGGGGCTTTCGTAAAATTCAGCCGGTGCAGCTTCTTCTAAGATGGATCCGCCGTCGATAAACACGATGCGGTCCGCCACTTCTTTTGCGAATCCCATTTCATGTGTGACGACTGCCATGGTCATGCCTTCCTTTGCGAGTGTTTTCATGACATCCAGCACTTCCCCTATCATTTCCGGATCAAGCGCGGATGTGGGTTCATCAAACAGCATAATCTCGGGCTTCATCGCAAGCCCCCTGGCGATGGCGACACGCTGCTGCTGGCCGCCGGAAAGCTGTGAAGGATAAGCGTCCGCTTTGTCCGGTATACCGACTTTTTTCAAATAGTATAAGGCCGTTTCCTTTGCTTCTTCTTTTGATTGCTTGAGCACTTTGATCGGTGCGAGCATGATGTTTTGCAGAACGGTTTTGTGCGGGTACAGATGAAAATGCTGAAACACCATGCCGATATTCCGGCGGACCTGATTGATATCCGTTTTCTTGTCATGGATGGAGACGCCGTTTACCGTTAAGGCGCCTCCATCAACTGTTTCCAGCTGATTAATGCAGCGGAGAAGCGTGCTTTTTCCCGATCCTGAAGGTCCGATGATAACGACGACTTCCCCTTTTTTAATGTGCAGATTAATGTTTTTCAGCACGTGGAAATGTCCGTAGTGCTTATTTACATCCTGAAATGAAATCATGGCCATCCTCCTTAAAAAACATGAGTCATATTGACTGGACAGTTTTGAAATCCTTTAACACATTACGATGGTTATACAGACTTTTATGAATATTAGTTAGATTATTTCGTAATTTCTGATAATTATTTCCGTCAAGAGGTCTGCGTCATAAGGCGGAGTTTATGAATCGGGAATAATTCCGGCTTTCTGTCAAAAGATAAAGCAAGAGGTGAAACGTCATGCTTCAAAAACCGCTGCAGCTCTTAATGTGGACGGCTGTATGTCTGCTCGTTTTGTTAACAGTGTATGTCTTTTGCATGCTCGATATGTTATGGTCTCCCATTTGGCTTGTTATAAAATCTCTCTTTATTCCTATATTCATCGCAGTATTTATTGCTTATCTTTTACTTCCGATTACTGAATGGCTTCATAGAAAAGGGATGCCTAGAACTTTAAGCCTGCTTCTGATTTATTGCCTGTTTTTCGGCGGAATCGGCTGGGGGGTTTATAAAGGGGTTCCTGTTTTAATTGAACAGCTGCAGGATCTGTCTGAGAGCATTCCCGGTCTGGCCGAAAACTACAACAGCATGCTGAGGCATCTGCATAATCACACAGATCATTGGCCTGACGGCATGCACCATCGGATGGACAAAATGATTCAGCAGACAGAAACGTTTCTTGCCGGCACGATTGAAAGCACGATCAGAAGCATCCGTTTCGTGCTTGATTATATCCTGATCGCGGCGACGATTCCTTTTCTCGTGTTCTATATGGTGAAGGATATAGACGTTATGAAAAAGACGGTCTGGTATTTGACGCCGAAATCCTGGAGAAAAAGGGGGAGTGAATTTCTGCGGGATGTGGACGACTCTCTCGGTGATTACATCCGCGGTCAGCTTCTCGTTTGTTTTTTGCTCGGGTTCATAGCCGGCGTTTCATTTTGGCTGTTCGGGCTTCCTTACCCGCTGATTTTGGGCCTTGCCATCGGGATTACGAATGTCATCCCGTATTTCGGTCCGTTTATCGGCGCTGTGCCGGCGCTGCTCCTTTCGCTGGCGATTTCCTCCAAGGCTGTGATCATCGTAATCGTCACGATTTTTATTCTTCAATTTATAGAAGGAAACATTTTGAGCCCGCTCATTGTCGGGCGAAGTCTCAGGATGCACCCCGTCGTGATCATGCTTGCGCTTCTTGCCGGAGGGGAGCTCGCGGGCATTCCCGGCATGATTCTCGCTGTTCCGGCGGCAGCCGTTTTAAAAGTGACGGCCATTCACTTTTTGCGGATCAGGACGGAACATTGACATTCGGGTTCTGCTTGTCTATAATTTCGAGTAGAATACATACGAATCTCGAGTGACGGATATGAGTACGCCGAAGCCCTGTTTAAGAGAGAAGCTCCGATACGCTGAAAGGAGCTTCAGCAGAAGATCGGCCGAAGCTAATCCTGAGTGCAGTTAAAGGCTGCCGCAATCCTGCGTTACGGGATGAAAGGTGACAGGCCTTTTTCGGCCTGTAATCAGGGTGGTACCGCGAGACAGCTCTCGTCCCTGTGTGAACGCATGGTTTGCATAGGGAGAGAGCTTTTTTGCTGTCGCAAAAGAGAATTTCGGGTAGTGATAAGGAGGAATATAGATGAAACACTTAACTTCTGCTGAAGTGCGTCAAATGTTTTTAGATTTCTTTAAAGAAAAAGGCCATGCCGTTGAACCGAGCGCCTCATTGGTTCCGCATGAAGATCCGTCTTTATTATGGATCAACAGCGGCGTTGCGACGCTGAAAAAATACTTTGACGGCCGCGTTGTGCCGGAGAATCCGAGAATTGTAAACGCGCAAAAATCAATCCGCACAAATGATATTGAAAATGTGGGGAAAACGGCGCGCCATCACACGTTCTTTGAGATGCTCGGAAATTTTTCCATCGGTGATTATTTTAAAGAAGAAGCCATCACGTGGGCTTGGGAGTTTTTAACGAGCGAAAAGTGGATCGGCTTTGATCCGGAGCTGCTGTCTGTAACGGTTCACCCTGAGGATGAAGAAGCTTATACGCTATGGGCGGAAAAAATCGGCGTTCCGGAAGAAAGAATCATCCGTCTGGAAGGGAACTTCTGGGATATCGGCGAAGGCCCGAGCGGACCGAATACAGAAATTTTCTATGACCGCGGCGAGAAATACGGCAATGATCCGTCAGATTCTGAATTGTATCCGGGCGGCGAAAATGACCGCTATCTTGAAGTGTGGAACCTGGTATTCTCAGAGTTCAACCACAACCCGGACGGCACGTACACACCGCTTCCGAAGAAAAACATTGATACGGGCATGGGGCTTGAACGGATGGTCTCCGTGATTCAGGACGTCCCGACAAACTTTGACACTGATTTGTTTATGCCGATTATTGAAGCAACAGAGCGTATTTCCGGAGATACTTACGGAAAGGATGCAGTGAAGGATACGGCCTTTAAAGTGATCGCCGATCATATCAGAACGGTCGCATTTGCGGTAAGCGACGGAGCTCTGCCGTCAAATGAAGGGCGCGGGTATGTACTGAGACGCCTCTTGCGCCGGGCAGTGAGATACGCGAAAACCATCGGTATCAGCCGTCCGTTTATGTACGAGCTGGTTCCGACTGTTGCAGGAATTATGGACGCTTTCTATCCGGAGGTGAAAGAAAAGCAAGAGTTTATCGCCAAAGTCATCAAAACGGAGGAAGAGCGCTTCCATGAAACATTAAACGAAGGTCTGGCCATTTTATCCGACGTGATAAAGAAAGAGAAGGAAAAAGGCAGCGGCATCATCTCCGGAAAAGACGTATTCAAACTGTACGATACGTACGGATTCCCGGTTGAATTGACGGAGGAATACGCGGAAGATGAGCAAATGAAGGTTGACCATAAAGGCTTTGAAGCCGAAATGGAAAAACAGCGTGAACGGGCGAGAAATGCGCGCCAAGATGTAGGAAGCATGCAGGTGCAGGGCGGCGCATTGCGCGACATTACCGCAGAAAGCACATTTGTCGGCTACAATTCCGTAAAAGCTGAAGCGAAGGTAATCGAGCTTCTTCATGACGGGCAATTAATCAGCGAGGCGCAGGAAGGGGATACCGTCCAAATCCTTCTCGACAAAACGCCTTTCTATGCTGAAAGCGGCGGACAGATCGGTGACAGAGGAGTGCTGAGGAGCGAGCAGGCTGTCGTAACCATTAAAGACGTGAAAAAAGCTCCGAACGGTCAGCATGTACACGAAGGCACGGTGGATAGCGGCACGATTCAAAAAGGCGCAAGCGTGACGGCTGAAGTTGAAGATCAAATGAGAAGCGGCGTGGTGAAAAACCATACAGCAACCCACCTTCTGCACCAGGCGCTGAAAGACGTTCTCGGCACACATGTCAACCAAGCGGGTTCACTCGTTACCGAAAATCGTCTGCGTTTTGACTTCTCTCATTTCGGTCAAGTGACAAAAGAAGAACTTGAACGCATTGAAGGAATCGTCAACGAAAAAATCTGGGAGAGCATTCCGGTAGCGATTGATTTGAAACCGATCAATGAAGCGAAAGAAATGGGCGCGATGGCCCTGTTCGGCGAGAAATACGGCGATATCGTTCGCGTCGTACAAGTCGGAGATTACAGCCTTGAGCTTTGCGGCGGATGCCATGTCACGAATACGGCTGAAATCGGTCTGTTTAAAATCGTATCCGAATCAGGGATCGGCGCAGGTACGCGAAGAATCGAAGCCGTAACAGGAAAAGGCGCTTATCAGGAAATGAACAGCCAGCTCAGCCTTCTGCAGCACGCTGCGGACGAGCTGAAATCAAACGTAAAAGACGTACCGAAGCGAATTCAGTCTCTTCAAGCAGAGCTGAAGGAAGCGCAAAGAGAAAATGAATCATTGCTCAGCAAACTTGGCAATGTGGAAGCCGGAGCCATTCTGTCTAAAGTAAAAGACATCGGCGGCGTAAAAGTGCTGGCTGAAAAAGTAAATGCGAAAGACATGAACCACCTTCGCACTATGGTGGATGATCTGAAAGCGAAGCTCGGTTCTGCGGTCATCATTCTCGGCGCCGTGCAAAACGAGAAAGTCAACCTTTCAGCAGGCGTGACGAAAGACCTGATCGAAAAAGGCCTTCACGCCGGCAAAATGGTCAAACAAGCGGCTGAAGTCTGCGGAGGCGGAGGCGGAGGCCGTCCGGACATGGCGCAGGCCGGCGGAAAGCAGCCTGAAAAATTGGAAGAGGCGCTCGCATCTGCGGAAGATTGGATAAAATCCGTTTTATAATCCTTTCAACTAGTGTAGAATGATGATAAGATGAGGACCTCAGGCTGAACTTTGCCTGCGAATTTGGGAAAGAGGTGCAAAACGGTGAGCTCGTTTGATAAAACGATGAAATTTAATTTCTCCGATGATTCTGCTGAAACAAACGTCGAAGAAGTGCTGAATACAGTATATGATGCGCTTCAGGAAAAGGGGTACAATCCTATCAACCAGATTGTCGGATACTTGCTGTCTGGAGATCCTGCATACATTCCTAGGCATCGCGACGCCCGGAACTTAATTCGCAAACTGGAACGTGACGAATTAATCGAGGAATTGGTAAAATCCTATCTAGAACAGCATAAAGAGGCGTAAATACATTCATGAGAATATTGGGACTTGATCTTGGAACGAAAACACTCGGCGTAGCTTTAAGCGATGAAATGGGCTGGACCGCTCAAGGCATTGAGACGATAAAAATAAACGAGGCTGAAGGAGATTACGGTCTGGACCGTTTATCCGAGCTGATGAAAGACTATAATGTAGAGAAGATCGTGCTCGGTTTTCCGAAAAACATGAACGGGACGATCGGTCCGAGAGGCGAAGCCAGCCAAACATTTGCGAAACTGCTTGAAACAGCGTACAATGTCCCTGTTGTGCTGTGGGACGAGCGTCTGACGACGATGGCGGCTGAAAAAATGCTGATCGCGGCTGACGTCAGCAGGCAAAAACGAAAAAAAGTCATTGATAAAATGGCGGCTGTCATGATCCTTCAAGGATATCTGGACAGTTTAAACTAAGAGGTGAAAGAAATGGAACACGGCGAAAAACACATTACAATTGTCGATGATCAAGGCAACGAACAGCTTTGCGAAGTGCTGTTCACATTTGAAAACGACACATTCAACAAATCTTACGTACTTTATTATCCGATTGATGCTCAAGACGATGATGAAATCGAAATTCACGCTTCAAGCTTCGAACCGAACGAAAACGGTGAAGACGGCGAACTGATGCCGATTGAAACTGATGAAGAGTGGGAAATGATCGAAGAAACGCTGAACACGTTTTTAGCGGAAGAAGACGAAGAATAAAATGAACAGAAAAAGCCGGAGCGCATATGTGCTTCGGCTTTTTTTTGTAATAAATTGCCGAATGCACATGAATCATGTAGTATAAGAGCTGTTGGGAGGAAAATACTTGTATGAATATCAATCAGACTAAAAATTCATTTCCGCGTAAAAACAAAAAAACAACGATAATACTGTCCTCCGTGATTGCTCTGCTTATCATCATTTGCGGTGCTTTTTTCTATGGAAAATCTCTGCTGTCTCCGGTTGACAAAGGCAGCAAAACGGCAGTCAATATTAATATTCCTAGCGGTTCTTCCGTTTCGGCAATCGCTGAAATTCTTGAGGATCAGCATGTCATCAAAAGCAAAAAAGCATTTCAGCTGTATGTGAAGTATAAAGGCGCTTCCGGGTTTCAGGCGGGATTTTACCACCTGAATAAAGGAATGGATGCGGATGCGATTATCAAAAAACTGACCGCGGGATCAACGGGATATGCCTTTCAGATCTCCGTTCCTGAAGGAAAACAGCTTACACAGATTGCGGATGCGATCGCAAAAGAAACATCATATTCAAAAGAAGAGATTATGGCGAAACTGGATGACAAAACATTCATCGGCAAACTGAAAAAACAGTTTCCTGATACAATAACGGACGCACTTTCAAACAAGAAGCTCAAGCATCCGCTCGAAGGCTATCTGTATCCGGCCACATATCCGTTTAATGATCCGGATGCATCGCTTGACACGATTTTGACGGCAATGGTTCAGGAAACAAACACCCGTATCGAAACGTATAAATCTGAACTGGAAAAAAAGAAACTTTCCGTCCATAACGCGCTGACGATGGCATCGCTTATTGAAGAAGAAGCCACCGCCAAAGCCGACCGTCACAAAATCGCCAGCGTTTTTTACAACAGGCTTGCAGAAAAAATGCCGCTGCAGACTGACCCGACGGTATTATATGCGGCCGGCAGGCATAAAAGCCGGGTCTACTACAAAGACCTGAAAATTGATTCTCCGTTTAATACGTATAAACATAAGGGGCTGCCGCCGGGACCGATTGCAAATGCCGGCGATTCATCATGGGAAGCGGCTCTCCGCCCTGACAAAACGGATTATCTCTATTTCCTTGCAAAATCAAACGGCGAGGTCGTTTTCACCAAAACATTAAAAGACCATAATAAAGCGAAGGAAAAGTATATTTCCAAAAAAGACAGCGAATAAAAGGAGGGCAAAAGCTCTCCTTTTATTCCATTCTGAAAGGTTTTATGATAAAATATATCGGGTTGTTTACTTATGGATAAAGAAGTGTCTTAAGAGAGTGTCCCCGCGGATTCGTCAGGGGCACTCCTTTTTAGAACGGAGGCTGTTTGCCGTGAATGATCGGTATGAACAAATAAACGAGTATATAAACGCGATGCTGAAGCCTCGGCCTGATAAAGTGAAAAAGCTTGAAGCCTATGCAAAAGAGCACCATGTTCCGATTATGGAAGAAGCGGGCATTGAAGTGCTGCTTCAAATGCTGTCGATTCAACAGGCGAAAAACATTTTGGAAATCGGCGCGGCAATCGGATATTCCGCCATACGGATGGCGCTTGAGCTTCCGGATGCGAATATTTACACGATTGAACGGGACGACAAACGCTATGAAGAAGCTGTGAACAATATAAAAGACTTTGAAATGGAAAAACGGATTCACGTAATGCACGGGGATGCGCTGGAACTTTCTGAGTCTGTCCGTGTCACGGCTCCTTATGATGCCATTTTTATCGACGCGGCCAAAGGCCAGTACACGAACTTTTTTGAGCTCTATGAACCGATGCTTGCGCCGGATGGAGTCATTTTTACGGACAATGTTCTGTTTAAAGGACTGGTGGCACAAAATCACTCGGACATTGAGCCGAAAAGAAGACGGAAGCTTGTTGAAAAAATTGATCAATATAACCAATGGCTGATGAACCGGCCTGACTATCAAACGGTCATACTGCCGGTCGGAGACGGCATCGCCATCAGTAAAAAGAAGAGGTGAATGATCATGAAAAAACCTGAACTTTTGGTGACTCCGACTTCTGTACAGGATATTCTTCCGCTCATTCAAGCGGGCGCAACGGCCCTGTTAGTCGGAGAACAGAGATACGGCCTGAGACTGGCCGGTGAATTTTCAAGAGAAGATATAAAAGAAGCCGTAAAGACAGCTCATCAGGAAGGCGCGAAAGTGTACGCCGCCGTCAATGCTATTTTTCACAACGAAAAAGTGGACGAGCTGAACGGCTATCTTGCCTTTTTGCAGGAGGCCGGCGTTGATGCGGCTGTTTTCGGTGATCCGGCCGTTTTAATGGCGGCGCGTGAAGCGGCTCCCGATCTCAAACTGCACTGGAGCACGGAAACAACGGGTACCAACTACTATTCCTGCAATTACTGGGGACGCAAAGGCGCACGGCGGGCAGTGCTGGCTAAAGAATTAAATATGGACAGCATCATTGACATAAAAGAAAACGCCGAAGTGGAAATTGAAATTCAAATCCACGGCATGACGTGCATGTTCCAATCGAAGCGTTCTTTAGTGGGCCATTACTTCGAATACCAGGGAAAAGTCATGGACATCGAACAGAAGAAAAAAGAAGCGGGAATGTTTCTGCATGACAAGGAACGGGGCAATAAATACCCGATTTTTGAAGATGAAAACGGCACGCACATCATGAGCCCGAACGATGTGTGCATGATTGATGAATTAGAGGACCTGATGGACGCCGGCATCGATTCTTTCAAAATTGACGGAGTTTTGAAGTCTCCTGAATACTTAACTGAAGTGACCCGCATGTACAGAGAAGCAATCGATCTGTGCTTTGAAAGCCGAGAGACATACGAAGAGAAAAAAGAGAGCTGGATAGAGCGGATTGAAAGCATTCAGCCTGTGAACAGAAGCATCGACACAGGATTCTTCTTTAAAGAAACGGTCTATTAAAAAGGAGGGTGCAACGGATGACAGCCGTAAATCAAACCATTTCCAAAGTCGTAAACGGAAAACGCGTCATTACGAAAAAACCTGAACTCCTTGCTCCGGCAGGAAACCTTGAAAAATTAAAAATTGCCGTTCATTACGGAGCGGACGCGGTTTTTATCGGAGGACAGGAATACGGACTCCGCTCAAATGCGGATAACTTCTCAATAGAAGAAATCGCAGAGGGCGTAGAATTTGCCAAAAAATACGGGGCAAAAATATATGTGACAACAAACATTTTCGCCCATAATGAAAATATGGACGGTCTGGAAGAATACTTAAAAGCGTTGGGAGACGCAAAAGTTGCCGGAATTATCGTCGCTGATCCGCTGATTATTGAAACATGCCGGAGAGTGGCCCCGGACGTAGAAATTCACCTCAGCACACAGCAGTCCCTTTCAAACTGGAAAGCGGTGCAGTTCTGGAAAGAAGAAGGGCTTGACCGCGTGGTGCTTGCCCGTGAAACGAGCGGACTGGAAATTAAAGAAATGAAGGAAAAGGTGGATATTGAAATTGAAACCTTTATCCACGGCGCTATGTGTATCGCTTATTCAGGACGATGCGTGCTGAGCAATCACATGACGGCCCGGGATTCCAACCGCGGCGGCTGCTGTCAGTCCTGCCGCTGGGATTATGACCTGTATCAGACAGACGGTGCAAACGCGGTCGCGCTTTATGACGAAGAAGACGCTCCGTTTGCGATGAGCCCGAAAGATTTAAAATTGATTGAATCCATTCCGCAAATGATCGAGATGGGTATCGACAGTCTGAAAATTGAAGGCCGGATGAAATCGATTCATTACGTTGCGACGGTTGTCAGCGTGTATCGCAAAGTCATCGACGCATACTGCGCTGATCCTGAAAACTTTGTCATTCAAAAAGAATGGCTGGATGAGCTGGACAAATGTGCAAACCGGGATACCGCGCCTGCTTTCTTTGAAGGCACGCCCGGGTATGAAGAGCAGATGTTCGGCGAACACGGAAAGAAAACAACATTTGATTTTGCCGGTCTCGTGCTCGCGTATAACGAGGAAACTCAAATGGTGACGCTCCAGCAGCGCAATTTCTTTAAACAAGGTGACGAAGTGGAATTTTTCGGTCCTGAAATCGACAATTTCACATTCACAATCGGCACTATTTGGGACGAAGACGGAAACGAGCTTGATGCTGCCCGCCATCCCCTGCAAATCGTTACATTTAAAGTAGACAAAAAGATTTATCCGAGCAACATGATGAGAAAGGGGAAGTAATCACCAATGGGTAAGAGTCCTGTAGTTATAGGCATCGCAGGAGGTTCCGGATCAGGAAAAACAAGCGTCACCCGTTCCATCTATGAACAGTTTAAAGGACACTCGATTTTAATGATCCAGCAAGACCTTTATTATAAAGACCAAAGCCATCTTCCGTTTGAAGAAAGGCTGAACACAAACTATGATCACCCGCTCGCATTTGATAATGACTATTTAATCGAGCATATTCAAGAGCTTTTGAATTACCGGCCGATAGAAAAGCCGATTTATGATTATAAACTGCATACGCGTTCTGAGGAAACCATTCCGGTTGAGCCGAAGGATGTCATTATTCTGGAAGGCATTCTCGTCCTCGAAGATAAAAGACTTCGCGACCTCATGGATATGAAACTTTATGTCGACACGGACGCGGATCTCCGTATCATCAGACGGATTATGAGAGATATTAACGAAAGAGGCCGTTCAATCGATTCTGTCATTGAGCAGTATGTGTCCGTCGTCAGACCGATGCACAATCAGTTTGTTGAACCGACGAAACGCTACGCGGACATCATTATTCCGGAAGGCGGACAAAACCACGTCGCAATTGATCTGATGGTCACGAAGATTCAAACGATCCTTGAACAAAATGCAATTTTGTAATACCATAGCATAGACATAAATAACTCAGACCATATTATGTATAGGCTGGAAGGGAATGAGACAGTTCCCTTCTTTCCCTGTTTATAAACCGAAACATTTGCAGAAAACACACATTCAGTTTAAGATAAACAGTACCTATATGGGAGAGAAGAACGAGGACTGCCCTGTGTTCTCATTCTTGATTTTTTCGTTTATGCTCTCATACATAATCACACGTTATTGTTGAGGGACAACCACCAAGGAGTGAAGGAACATGGCACAAGAAAAAGTTTTTCCGATGACTCACGAAGGAAAACAAAAACTTGAACAAGAATTAGAGCAATTGAAAACGGTTAAACGTAAAGAAGTAGTAGAGCGCATTAAAATCGCAAGAAGCTTCGGAGATCTGTCAGAGAACTCTGAGTATGATTCCGCAAAAGAAGAACAGGCATTTGTGGAAGGGCGCATCACGACGCTTGAAAACATGATCCGCAATGCGAAAATCATCGAGGACGACGGCGGTTCAAATGTAGTCGGTTTGGGAAAAACCGTATCATTCATCGAATTGCCGGACGGTGAAGAAGAATCTTACACGATTGTCGGAAGCGCTGAAGCTGATCCGTTTGAAGGAAAAATCTCAAACGACTCGCCAATCGCAAAAAGCCTGCTCGGCAGAAAAGTGGACGAAGAAGTGACAGTTCAGACGCCGGGCGGAGAAATGCTCGTGAAAATTGTGAAAATTTCATAAGATCCGTTTAACAATGAAACACCTCGTCCAAAATGTGGATGAGGTGTTTTTTATGATCGTATCAAAAAGGCTGAAAACGGCCGTGATTTGTTTTCTGCTCGTGTTTTTCTTTCTGCTTGCTAGGCTGGCTGAAATTCAGCTGTTTTTTACAGAATCTTTTTCAAAATCCAATATTAATCTGATTCAGGAAAGCGTCAAGCAGCGGACGGAAGAAGTCCTTATTTCAGACGGACGCGGCTCTTTTCTTGATCGGAACGGCAAAGAGCTGACCGGAAAAAAGCAGCCTGCCGTCATACTGTTTCCCTTTCTCGTGACGCAAGATTGGCCGGTTGACCGGGTATCAGACATTCTCGGAATGAAACAGGGGGAGCTCAGGCAGCTGCTCACGGAAGCAAAAAAACCGGTGATCCTGAACAGCAGAAAAATAAAACATTTGACGAAACAATCCGTGGCAAATATCAATTCTTTGAAATATCCCGGCATTTACGGCGTATATATGAAAGACAGCAAAGAAACAAACATAGCCGCTCATCTGTTGGGCGCGACAAACCAGGACCCTGAGCTTTTGAAAAAGAAATACCCCGGGAGGAAGGAACTGCCGATCACGGCAAAAATCGGGACAAGCGGGATGGAGCGGACGTTTGATGAGTTTTTACTGGCGGATCAGGACACAAAACTTTTGTATCATGTCGACGGAAGGGGAAACCCTTTATTCGGAATGGACGTCAAATATACGGCTGAAGCAAACGCGTTTTATCCGCTGCAAGTCAAAACCTCCATCGACCGCAATATTCAAGAAGCAATGGAAGATGTATTGAAAGACCGCGGGTTAAAAAAGGGGGGAGCCGTCCTTTTAGACATTGAAAAAAGCAGTGTGCTCGGAATGGTATCAAAGCCTGACGCTGACATGTCAAAGCAGCAGACACTGCAAAATTACATGCTGACGCCGATTTATCCGGGATCAGTGTTTAAAACGGTGATCGCCGCAGCCGCAATAGAACAAAACGAAGTGAAGCCGGGCACATCCTTTAACTGCAATCTCAACCTGTACGGAGAGCCGGGGGATGACAAAGGCACGCTCAGTTTTGGAGAAAGCTTTGCCCAAAGCTGCAATTATACGTTTACAAGTCTTGCGGAAAAATTGATCAAAAAAGATGATTCCGTTATTGAAAACATGGCGGAAAAACTAGGTCTCACACAGCGGGCGGGCTGGGAAGGCAAGCTGTACCGGGAAGACGGATTCAGGCAGCTGTATAATGAAAAAAGCGGGGTCATTTGGGGAGATGACAAAGACAAAACCGTAAAAAAAGCCGTCGCACAGACGGCGATCGGGCAAAAAAACGTGAAAGTCACGCCTCTTGAAGTCGCCAATATGATGGCGGCGATCGCGCGCGGCGGTGAAAAAAAACAAGTCAAAATTGCGGACAAAATTGAATACAAAAACAAAACGACGATGGCGTCATTCAAAGATCAGCCGTTAAAAGGGGAAAACATCGACAAATATACGGCGCAGCAGCTTCAAAAAATTCTCAGAGAAGTCGTCACCTCACCGAAAGGAACCGGCCGAAGGTTTCAGGATCTGCCGTATGAGATAGCAGGCAAATCGGGAACGGCCCAGACGGGAATGTTCACAAAAGAAAAACAGACGCTTTACCACAAATGGTTTGCGGGATACTTTCCCGCGGACAAGCCGAAATACGCTCTCGTGGTGCTGCACATGGACACGCCGGGGGATAAGGCTCTGACAAATACAGTGTTTTATGATATTGTTAAAAAGGTACATGAAAATGAAACAAATCAGACATAGAACAACCGCTCAGCCCATGTTAAAATATATGCTGAGCAAGAGGGATAAAGGAGTGCAGAATGATTGAGCAATAAACAATCTCGTTTTGAAAACCGTGATAAGCGCAGAAAAGCAAATATGGTGCTTAACATTTTAATTGCTATCGTATCTATTCTTATTGTCGTCGTTGCAGTCAGCCTCTTCATCAACAGTCCGTCGAGCGACGTGAGCGAAAAAGCGGACACGAGCCAGAAGCAGGAAACACCTGCATCAGGCAAGACGAAGCAGACATCCGATGAAGACATAAAAGACAGCAAAAAAGATAAGGCATCAGACGATGACAAAAAAGATAAACAGGATAAGGACACATCTGATTCATCTTCAGACTCTGACAGCAAAAAAGACGATGATTCATCGAAAAGTGATGACAGCAGCAAAAAAGACTCTGATTCAAGCGATCCTTTTAAAGGAGCAAAAATAACAGAGGGCGGCTCATCAAGCGATGTCGAGAAAACAATTGTTAACCCAAAATGGAAAGCGGTCGGAACAAAGCAGACGGGAGAACATGCGGCGACGTATGACTCAAGCTCTGAAGACTGGTCCGAAATGCTTGACGCCATCTCTTACGCAACAGGCGTGTCAAAAGATCACATGACAGTGCTGTGGCTCGGAAACAATGGAAGCCCGCAAGATGCGAAGGGTAAAGTTTTAGACAAAACGAACGGCAAAAAGTATCAGGTCACCATCACTTGGAAAGACAAAAAAGGCTGGAAGCCGACAAAAGTAGAAACGTTAAAATAACCGCAAAAAAGCAGCTGATTATTCAGCTGCTTTTTTCTGTCATACGTCAGCTGAAAAATGCACCGACGCGCTGTAAAGGATTCTGCCGTCAACGGCCGTCACCTGATGGGATACAGAACGGACGCGAAGCATAATCGCCTGGTTGTTTTCAATCTGAACGTTTATTTTCTTTTCAAGCTCCTGCAAAGATGCCGCTTCGAAAAATTCTACTTTATCTTTGATTAAATCCAATTGAAAATTCATCAGTACAGATCCTCCTGATTTTTCTTCTGAGTCAATGAAAGTATAAGCCTTTCTGCCGTAATTGCGCAATAATCCCAAAGTATTTTAGTACCCTTCCATTCTTTTTTGTGATAGGATAGGAACTGTTCCACGATTAATCCATACTATACTCATAGGAATTATAAATTATGGAGAGTGAAAAATATGGGCCGTGAATTTATTCCATTATTTGAAGATTGGGCAGCGACTTATGATGCCACAGTGCACGGGGCAGACAAACAATATGCTGATGTTTTTAAAGGGTATGACAATATTCTTGACAGCATCGTCGCACTTTCAGGTTCAAACGTTTTAGAGTTCGGACCGGGCACAGGGAATTTAACGGCGAAATTAGCCGCCGCGAACAAAAAGGTGTTTGGTGTAGAACCGTCTCCGTCAATGAGAAAACTGGCGGCTGACAAGCTTTCTGACAAAGCCGTGTTCAGTGACGGAGATTTTCTGGAGTTTCCCGCTCCGCCTTTTCAAATAGATACCATCGTCAGCTCGTACGCCTTTCATCATTTAACCGATGAAGAAAAGCGAACGGCTGTAAAGCAGTATGGCACAATCCTTCAGAAGCATGATAAAATAGTGTTTGCCGATACCGTCTTTAAAGATCATGAAGCTTATGATGAAACAATTAAAAAAGCAATCCGAAACGGCTATCATCAATTAGCGGACGATTTAAAGACGGAACATTATCCGACACTCGGGACAATGAAAAACATCTTTTCAGAAGAGGGATTTGCCGCGCGGTTTACGCAGCAAAATGACTTTGTCTGGATAATGGAGGCGATTAAACGGTAAATCGAAGGGATTGTGTATAAATGAAACTGGCAGTCATCGGAGCAATGGAAGAGGAAGTTACGATTTTAAGAAGCAAACTGAAAGACGCAAAACAAGAGATGATCGCTCACTGTGAGTTTACGACGGGCAGCTATGAAGGCGTCGAAGTTATCTTGCTGAAATCGGGGATCGGAAAAGTCAACGCCGCGATCAGCACGACGCTTCTGCTTGACCGTTTCAAACCTGATTATGTGATTAACACAGGCTCAGCGGGAGGTTTTCATCATACATTGAATGTAGGCGACGTCGTCATCTCAACAGATGTCCGCCATCATGACGTGGATGTGACGGCGTTTGACTATGAATACGGACAGGTGCCGGGTCTTCCGGCAGCATACAAAGCTGATGAAAAGCTGATCAGTATTACTGAGGAAGCGGTTTCTGAACTGAACGGCATTCAAGTCGCCAAAGGCACAATCGCTACGGGAGATTCTTTTATGAATGATCCGAAGCGGGTTGAAGACGTACGCGCCAAATTTGCGGATTTGTACGCGGTTGAAATGGAAGCTGCGGCTGTCGCACAGGTGTGCCACCAGTTCAAAACGCCTTTTGTTGTCATCAGAGCTTTATCTGATATTGCCGGAAAAGAATCTGACGTTTCATTTGATAAATTTTTAGAACAGGCTGCCGTTCATTCAACTGAGCTTGTCCTGAATGTCATCAAACGAATTCACTAAGCGGGGGATTCTCGTTCTCCTCCGCTTTTCCAGGAGGAGGACATATATTGAACGTGATAACAGATATTACAGAACTGATCGGAAATACACCGCTGCTCCGTCTCAAGCATTTTGATATACCGGAGGGAACAGCGGTTTATGCTAAACTTGAGATGATGAATCCGGGCGGAAGCATTAAAGACAGGCTGGGCGGGATGCTCATTGAAGATGCGCTTCGCACGGGAAAGGTGAAACCGGGCGGCGTTATCATCGAAGCGACTGCCGGAAACACCGGGATCGGACTCGCTCTGTGCGCCAGAAAGCATCAGCTTCGCGCCGTTTTTTGCGTCCCGGAGCATTTCAGCAGAGAAAAGCAGCAAATTATGAAAGCTCTCGGAGCGGACATCGTGCATACCCCGAGAGAAGAAGGCATGCAGGGAGCCATTCGAAAAGCGCTTGAACTGGAGAGAGAGATTAATAATTCTTATGCCGTTCTGCAATTTAAAAACCGAGTAAATCCATTGACTTACTATAAAACGATCGGACCTGAAATATGGAACGCGCTCGGCGGGGATATCCACACCTTTGTCGCAGGAGCGGGTTCCGGCGGCACCTTTGCCGGTACGGCAGCTTATTTAAAAGAGAAAAATCCTGCCGTCAAAACGGTGATCGTTGAACCGGAAGGCTCGATCCTGAACGGAGGAGAGCCGCATGCCCATAAAACGGAAGGCATCGGCATGGAGTTTATCCCGGAATATATGGACGAGAACCATTTTGACGCCATTTACACAGTGGATGACGATACGGCGTTTTCGCTTGTCAGAGAAGCGGCCGAGAAAGAAGGCCTATTAATCGGAAGCTCTTCAGGGGCGGCTCTTTATGCAGCGCTTGAAGAAGCGAAAAAAGCGCCCGCCGGATCAAATATCGTCACTATTTTCCCTGACGGCAGCGATCGATATATAAGCAAAAACATTTTTCAAGGAGGTCAGTAAGATGAAGAAAAAAACGCTGATGGTGCACGGAGGAATTACGGGAGATGAAAAAACAGGAGCGGTTTCCGTACCGATTTATCAAGTAAGCACGTACCGGCAGCCGAAAGCGGGCGAGCACACGGGTTATGAATATTCAAGAACGGCCAATCCGACGCGGGCGGCGCTTGAAAGCTTAATTGCGGAGCTTGAAGGCGGCGCGGCGGGATATGCGTTCGGCTCAGGCATGGCTGCGATTACTGCCGTCATGATGCTGTTTGACAGCGGCGATCATGTTATTTTGACGGATGATGTATACGGCGGCACTTACCGGGTGATGACAGGTGTGCTGAACCGCTTCGGCATTGAAGCGGACTTTGTTGATACGAGCAGTGAAGAAAAAGTCAAAAAGGCCATTCGCCCGAATACGAAAGCCATTTATATCGAAACACCGACAAACCCGCTATTGAAAGTGACTGACCTCAAACTGATGTCTGACATCGCAAAAGAAGCGGGCGTATTGCTTATCGTCGATAATACATTTTACACGCCGTATTTCCAGCAGCCGCTCAGCTTTGGCGCGGACATCGTGCTGCACAGCGCGACAAAATATCTCGGCGGCCACAGTGATGTCGTCGGCGGCTTAGTCGTGACGGCTGATAAAGAGCTCGGTGAAAAGCTTCATTACGTGCAAAACTCAACGGGCGGCGTTTTAGGACCGCAGGATTCATGGCTTTTAATGAGAGGCATTAAAACACTCGGACTCAGAATGGATGCCATCAATCACAGCGCCGGGAAAATCGCCGAGCTGCTTGAAGCGCATGATGCCGTTCAGACGCTCTACTATCCGGGATCAGCGAAACATCCGGGCCATGAGCTGACAAAAGCGCAAAGCTCCGGTTTCGGCGGAATGATTTCCTTTGATATCGGCAGCAGTGAACGCGTCGACGCATTTTTAGAAAAATTGAACCTGTTTACAATCGCTGAAAGCTTAGGAGCGGTTGAAAGCTTAATCTCCGTGCCGTCCAGAATGACGCACGCTTCGATCCCGCGCGACCGCCGGCTTGCGCTTGGCATTACCGACGGGCTCGTACGGATCTCAGTCGGTATTGAGGATACTGAGGATTTAACGGCGGATGTGAAACAGGCGCTTGATTCACTTTTATAAAGAATGGATAGATTTACATTCTCTGTCGGCTGTCAGCTTGTATTATAATGTTGGTAGACTATAAAACTGGCAGGTGACCTTATATGGAGAAGAAAAGACTGAAATCATTAATAGAAGATTTTAAGCATTACGCATTTATTCTGCTTGCAGTCAGCACCTTCATTTATATCGGCGCGGTTCTTCCCGGACAAGGGCTGACTGCGGGCCAGAAAATGCTGATGTTTGTAACGGATTGTGCATTTTTAGCGGGCGCTTATTTCTGCGTTGACCGTTCACTTATTTATAAAAAGAGGCTGGAAGAGGCCGATGAATAAAAAAAAGCCATTGTCTTTTGACAATGGCTTTTTCATTTCTTATTCAGATGGGGTTTCGCGTAATTCTTTTCCCATTCCTTTTAAAAACTGCAACCCGAAGCCGAGCGCGCGGTTAATATCAGGATCACCGACGGCTTTCATCAGTTCAAACATACTGACTTTCCTGTCCTCTTTTAAAAATCTTTGCGCCTGATCCGTCCCGGCCATGGCGCTTTCTAAAAGTCTGCCCATAAATTCGGGATCAGCTTTTGACAGCGCGCCTCCCGCGGCCATCATCGTATTCAGAAGATTGGTGACAGGTTCCCGGGAAATCTGTCCGAGTGCGATTTTGGCAATCTCCTCTTTTGCCTGGAGCATATAGCCGGCGGCATCAAAAATGCCCAAGCCATTCAGCTCTGCCATAATAGACATCGTTTTCGCGACGGCTTCTTCATTTTCTGCGAGAAGCGTCTTCAGTTCTTCCAGTTTTTCAGCTTTCAGCTGTTCCTCTGTTTTCGTTTCTTTTTGAATTTCAGTAATTGGGCTTGCCATAATGTTTCCTCCTTTCCTTAATCAGTTAAGTGCACATAGCCCGGACGGTTCCATTTTCGCTGAGCTTCCACACCGTTTTGCGGATGACGTTTTTTGTTCCGCGGATTCGTTTTCGGAAGCGGCGGTGTACCACAGGAACCGAGCACTTCCATGCGGACTTTTGTCTGTTTATAGGCAGGTGTATGTGTCCGTGAATCATACGCAGGCCCGGTCAGGAAATTAATCGCAGAATCTTTATCTGTAGAGTTCATCGGCAGATAAAGCTCATTTGCGCGGACACGGTCTGTCACAAGCGCATTCAATTTAACCGCCCCAAAAGGAGAGACGAGCCGGATCATTGTTCCGTCGCAAATTCCGCGTTCAGCCGCGAGCTCCGGCGATACTTCAACAAAAACATCCGGCACTTTAGACTGAATGCCCTTCGATTTGTTTGTCATGTTTCCTTCGTGGAAATGTTCAAGCATCCGTCCGTTGTTAATATGCAGGTCATATTCTTCAGGGAATACGGCAGGCTCCACCCAATCGCTCAGCGCAAAACGGGCTTTTTTGTCCGGGAAGTTAAAGCCGTCTTCATAAAGAAGCGGAGTGCTTTCTCCCGTAAAGCTTCCCCACAGAAAGCTGTTCCAGCCGCTAAGAACGTCGTAGCTTGCTTTTCCGAACAGCGGAGAAAGGCTTGCCATTTCTGAGAAAATGTCGCTTGGATGCGTGTAATTCCAATCAGCGCCTAAACGATTGGCGACTTCCTGAATAATCCACCAGTCGGGTTTGGCATCGCCTAGTGTCGGAAGCGCCTGATACAATCTTTGTACACGACGCTCTGTGTTTGTAAATGTTCCGTCTTTTTCAAGAGATGGAACTGCAGGCAGGATGACATCCGCGTATTGCGCCGTTCTTGAAAGGAAAATATCCTGCACAACAAAGAAATCAAGGCTGGATAAAATGTCATGAACATGGTTGGCGTTTGAATCGACGAGCGCCATATCTTCACCGACAAGATACATGGCTTTCATGTTTCCTTCTTCAATCGCATGGAGCATTTCGATATTATCAAGACCCGGCTTGCCGTCAATTTCAACACCGTAAGCTTTTTCGAATTTAGCGCGTGCCGCATCATCGGTAATATGCTGATACCCCGGAAGCCAGCCTGGAAGAGTTCCCATATCGCAAGCGCCTTGAACGTTGTTATGTCCCCGCAGCGGATAGGCTCCGGCGCCCGGGCGGCGGTAGTTCCCTGTGGCAAGCAGCAGATTGGAAATCGCCGCTGATGTATCAGAGCCGCCTGTATTCTGGGTAACGCCCATGCCCCAAAGAACACAAGTGCCGTCTGCATCACGAATCATTTCGGCAATGCGGATGATCGTATCCTGAGAAAGTCCGGTGATGCGCTCCGCATATTCTAATGTATACTTTTTCAGCGTTTCTTTATAATCTTCAAAGTAGTTGACATTCTCATCAATAAACGCTTGATCGTGCCAGCCTTGGTCAATCATATATTTTGTCACTGCCATGAGCCAGACTTGGTCAGTCCCTTGTTTCGGGCTGATAAAGAGGTCGGACCGTTCAGCCATTTCATTTCTGCGCAGATCGGCAACAATTAATTTTTGTCCGTGTAGCTTATGGGCGCGTTTCACGCGTGTGGCCAGAACCGGATGTCCTTCTGCCGGATTGGCGCCGACGATGAGCACGAGGCCCGCTTTTGCGATATCTTTAATTGTGCCGGCGTCGCCGCCCATACCGACTGTGCGGAATAAGCCGTCCGTTGCCGGTGACTGGCAGTAGCGTGAACAGTTATCCACGTTGTTGGTTTCAAATACTTGACGCGCTAATTTTTGAATAACGTAGTTGTCTTCATTCGTAATTTTAGAAGAAGAAATAAAACCGACAGAACCATTTCCGTGTTCGGCCTTGATCGAACCGAGTCTTGAAGCGACAAGATCAAGAGCTTCTTCCCATGACGATTCAACAAATGCGCCGTTTTTCCGGATAAGCGGTTTTGTAATCCGTTCTTCCGAATTCACGAAGTCCCAGCCGAATTTCCCTTTCACACAAGTGGAAATCGCGTTAACCGGAGCATCGGAAACAGGCTGAATTTTAAGGATGTCACGGCCTTTTGTCCATACTTCAAAAGAGCATCCGACGCCGCAGAACGTGCAGACTGTTTTTGTTTTTTTCGTCCGTTTATCGCGCATAGCCGCTTCCACTTCTGACACGGCGAAGATGCTTGTATAGTCGGGTTCAACATTTTTCACTAAATCAATCATCGGTTCCATGACATCTTCTTTTATTCCTGTCATAAATCCGGCTTGGCCGAGCATTGATTTTTCCATCAGTGCGTTACAAGGGCAGACAGTGACACATTGGCCGCAGCTGACGCAGGATGATTCATTAATGGCGACGCCTTCATCCCAAATGACCCGCGGGCGGTCGCGCTCCCAATCAATTGAAAGGGTCTCATTCACCTGAAGGTTTTGACACACTTCCACACATTGGCCGCAGGCGATGCATTGGTTCGGATCATAGCGGTAAAACGGGTGAGACATATCAACCGCGCACTTTGAATCATCTTTCGGCGTATACGGATATTTCTGATGCTCAATTCCCATCATTTCCGCTGTATTATGCAGTGTGCAGTTGCCGTTGTTGTTATCGCATACCGTACAGTAAAGCAGGTGATTCTCGAGCAGGCGGTCCATGGCCTCTGTCTGAGCCTCTTTTACCCTTCCCGACGTAAGCGAGATGGACATCCCGTTTTCTGCAGCCGTGGAACAAGAGCGCTGCAATTTCCCATTTACTTCAACAATACAGGTGTCACATGTTTGAATCGGATCTACTTCCGGTACATGGCATATTTGCGGAATCTCAATGCCGTTTTGGATTAAAATATCTAAAATCTTTGACCCCTCTGGTGCTTCATACTCCGTGCCGTCAATTTTGACACGGATAGACTGAACGTCTGTCACTTCCAATTCCCCTCCATCTTTTAAACTCGAAAAAAAGCCATGCACATAGATACCGGCCTCCTGTCCGGAGAACGGTATAAATACGCATGGCGGAATAGTTCACTAGCAAGTCTTACTAACAGACCAATCCTATTTGTATAAAACGATAGACTCGTAACACGTTTCCTATTACAAATCCATCTTCACTGCTTTTATTATAAGGTGATATTTATTATAATACAATACGAAAGGAAAACTTTAACCAGGTGAAATGTCAAAAAGGGGAACCGGGAATGTCTTTTATAGGCTGAAATCGGAGGGGACAATATGTCTAAAAAAATTCATGAATTTAACGATATTATCCGGAAATTGCGCAAAGAATTATTTGGAAAGGGGCCGGAACGAATTCACACCGTTTTTGTGGATAACATGGCGGTATCAACGCTTTACGGCAATCTAAGCGCAAGTGAGCAGTTTATCGCACGCACGCCTGAAGGAAGAGAAATGGTTCATGCGGCGCGGACCAGCTTAATTCAGGAACTGTATTCAAAACAAACGCCTGACGGAATGGAAGAGCTCATCGGAGCAAAGCTCGTGCATCTGTTTTCAGACATCAAGATCGAAGAGAATATTGCGGTGTCTGTATTTGTCTTTGACCGAACCATTGAAGAGCGCCGTGAAGAAATCAAAAGCTGAAAAAAATTCAATTGACACGAAATTGTCACATTTGATATGATATGAACTGCCAGCAGTGGCTTAAGGACGATTTTTTTATGGAATGTGTGCATGATCTGTACATTTTCTATAGCTAATATTTTCATTCTGCTTGATATTGTTGTATGGGTATGCATACAAGTTAGGCAGCATTCAAACCCGTTTTAGACGGGCTGTTTGAATGCTGCCTTTTTTGTTAGGCGTCTTTGGAAACTGCGGGCTGAAATGATAAATGGAGGGGTTATTATGGCTTTTCGTAAACCGGACGAAATAGCGGAGCTTGCGGTCGAATCAGGGGTAAAAAAGGTGCATTCACCGCTTTCAGCACTGATTGTATTAGGATTTTTGGGAGGAGCGTTTATCGCACTCGGTTATTTGCTTGATATCCGTGTCATCGGCGACCTTCCGAAAGAATGGGGAAGCCTGTCGAGTTTAATCGGGGCGTCCGTGTTTCCCATCGGATTGGTGCTCGTCGTTCTTGCCGGCGCGGAGCTGATTACGGGAAATATGATGTCGGTATCTATGGCGCTGTTTTCCAGAAGAATATCCGCCGGTGCATTAGTGAAAAATTGGGTGATCGTGACGTTGATGAATCTTGTCGGCGCACTGTTTGTCGCTTACTTTTTCGGACATGTTGTCGGATTAACCGAAACAGGACCTTACTTGGAAAAAACGATTGCGGTCGCACAAGGCAAATTGGATATGCCGTTTGGAAAAGTCATTGTTTCGGCGATCGGCTGTAACTGGCTTGTCTGTTTGGCCGTCTGGCTTTCTTTCGGCGCAGAAGACGGAGCTGGAAAAATCGCGGGTATATGGTTTCCGATTATGGCGTTTGTCGCGATTGGTTTTCAGCACGTTGTAGCCAATATGTTTATCATCCCGGCTGCGATTTTTGCAGGCTCTTTTTCGTGGGGTGATCTGATTGGCAATCTCATTCCGGCCTTTATCGGGAATGTAATCGGCGGGGCAGTGTTTGTCGGCCTTATTTATTTTATTGCATATTCAAAAAAAGATCAGAAAAAGCAAGGGATGAAAAGAGTTTCCTGAGGTAAGAAAGATGCCGGAAAACACGGACAATTGAAGCGGAATGCCAGCACATTTTCCGTCCAAATCTTGAAAAAAATGTTTACAAAATGGAAGCTGATGGATATACTTACAAAGTAAGAAAAAAGCAAAGGGAGGTTGAATCACATGACGACGTTAAACGGCAATCAAAATTTACAATTGAACCGATTCAGCCTGTGGAAGAGTTCGTGTCCTTCCTTAACCTCTGCCCGTCAAGCACGTTAATTTCGGAGTATCAGGACATTCGCAGCTCCCCGCAGGGAAAGAAGCTCCGTCTTCTTTTGTCTGCGGATTTAGTCTGCCCGCAGCGCATATGAAGTTTGCTGCGGGTTATTTTCGCTTGTGCGGATATTGAAAGGGGGTGAGCGATAATGACCATTAATCTTTTCTTTTTAACACTGACCATTTCAAAGCGTTTTAAAAGTGCGGAAGAGTATGAACGAGAACAGCAGGTCGAAGAGTTTTATAATGAAGCGAAAGAACGACAGCTGAAACACTTTTATATGAACTGAACGGACACGAAGGGCTAAAACGGAGGAGAAGGAGGAGATCATCATGTTCAGAATTGAACTGCTGAATCATTACACAATGGAGAAGGACCAGGTTTAGCGAGGATGTTGCTGTCACGTCGCAGACGGCCTGCATACCATGGTAAAGAAAGAAAAATTGGTAAGCGGGTGATAGCATGCAAGGCGGTCAGAACAGAATTCCATCCATCGGGCACGGGTATGCGTCAATGCCCCATTCATTTAAACACGGCTACGGCAACCCGTATCGCCGGCAGAGAATGGCGGCGCTTTCCCGGCAGACAAGATATATAGCACCGTATTATTGGTACTAGAGCAGGCGGAAAACCTACGTTTTCCGTCTTTTTTTTATGAAAACAAATATAAATTTCAAATAAATCGAAACGTTCATGAAGAGAAGTGCGTCTAGTTAGTACCTCATACTAACACGAGGTAATATTATTTCTGAATAATAAATCACAGGAATGGAAAAGCGGGTGTTATACAATGTTGCAACATACATCTTCAGCATTAAAACGAATGCGCGCGAAATACTTTGCTGCATCAGAACCGGCAGAGTCAGTCATTCAGCAAATATTGATGGACATACAGGAATACGACCGCATTTTGGAAATCGGGACCGGAAACGGCTCAATGTTTAAACAAATCATCGGACAGCTTGAAAAGGGCAGTCTTAAAAGCATAGAAACATCGAAACGTAAAATACGGAAAACACAGCGCGCAAACCGTTCGGTTATAAAAGCCGGGCTCGGAAACATTCAGCAGGGGAGGCCTGAAAGCTTACCGTTCCGCGATCGCAGCTTTCATAAAGTTTTCTCATTACATACTGCTGAAACAGTCAGCGATTACAGGACAGCATGTAAAGAAGTGTACCGCGTTCTTCAAATTGACGGATGTTTCTATATGGTTTTGAAACCTTCGCGGATGAGTGAGAAGGATGTGATTCAGGTGCTCTATGATCAGCATTTCAGAGACATTTCAGTTGTCAGCAGAGATTCATTCCATTTTATTACTTCCATTAAATAGAATATTTCTTGGGAAATAAAAAGAGCTGCTTAAGTCACTGCAGCTCTTTTTGTGAAATTGGGCATATTTCCTTATTTTTGGTTATTTCACATCTATTTTATATTAAAAAAAGTTTTTTTCTTATACAATGGTAATCAGATGACCGTACATTTTAAATATTTTGAACAAACGGAATGAACATTCATTCCGCATTTAGAAAGGGGGATGAAATGACAGCTTCAAACAAGGTTGAACTCATTATGAAAGCGTCGCTTACTTTGTTTACAGATAGAGGATTTGACGCCACGACGATTCCGATGATTGCCGCTCAGGCCGATGTCGGAACCGGCACAATCTACCGTTACTTTGACAGTAAAGAGACACTTGTGAACGTACTGTATCAGGAAAGTGCGCAGCGTTTTATGAAAAAAGTCAAAACGGACTTTCAGGGTATCTCTGTAAGAGAAGGGTTTCATCACCTGTTTTATTGTCTGATTGATTTTACGAAGGAAAGTGAGTATGCATTGTTTTTTCTTGAAACGAATAAGGACGCCTACTTTCTGAATGAAACGAGCCGTAAGCTTCTTGATGAAATAACACAGATGCTTGACGTCTTTTTTCAGCGCGGCAAGTCTGAAGGTGTGCTCCGCAATCTGCCGTCCAATGTGCTGATGGCGCTGCTGCTCGGGGCATATCTCAAACTCTATCAGCTTATTCGGACGGGAAGCGTCGAAATAACAAAACCGTTTCTGAAAGAACTGGAACAATGTTCTTGGGATGCCATCAGAACTCATTAATTATTCGCCGAAGGAAGGAAGATCGATATGAAACAGCTAAGCGCTATACCGCAGCCGAAAACATACGGACCTCTGAAAAATCTCCCTCACTTGGAAAAAGAAAAACTGTCACAATCGCTCTGGAAAATTGCCGA
The DNA here is from genome assembly GCF_036362845.1 of Bacillus sp. MT(2024). NCBI lineage: Bacteria > Bacillati > Bacillota > Bacilli > Caryophanales > Bacillaceae > Bacillus > Bacillus sp. MT(2024). The sequence goes on along the minus strand of NZ_CP143632.1, from coordinate 2,578,744 downwards.
AGAATACGGCCCGATCTTTCGTTTTGAATTTCCGAGCTCTGTCGGGGTCTTCGTCTCAGGCCGCGAGCTCGCGGCAGAAGTCTGTGATGAAAAGCGATTTGATAAAAACCTCAGTAAAGCCTTGCTGAAAGTCCGTGAGTTTGGCGGTGACGGACTATTTACGAGCTGGACTCACGAAAAGAATTGGCAGAAAGCGCATCGGATTTTATTGCCGAGCTTCAGCCAGAAGGCGATGAAAGGCTATCATTCAATGATGCTTGATATTGCCATGCAGCTCGTGCAGAAGTGGAGCAGATTAAATCCGAATGAAGAAATTGACGTTGCCGAAGATATGACGCGCCTGACGCTGGATACAATCGGCCTGTGCGGATTTCATTACCGCTTTAACAGCTTTTACCGCGACACACAGCATCCTTTTATCACGAGCATGCTTCGCGCGCTGCAGGAGGCAATGCGCCAATCACAGAGACACAGCCTGCAGGACAAGCTGATGATCAAAACGAGACATCAGTTCCAGCAGGATATTGAAGAGATGAATTCGCTTGTAGACCGGATCATCGCTGAGCGGAGGGAAAATCCGGATGAGAATCTGTCTGATCTTTTAGCATTGATGCTTGAAGCGAAAGATCCTGTAACAGGGGAAAGGCTGGATGATGAAAATATCCGCTATCAAATTATTACTTTTTTGATCGCTGGGCATGAAACCACAAGCGGACTGCTTTCATTCGCAATTTACTGCCTGCTGAAAAATAAAGATAAATTGAAAAAAGCCGTTCAGGAAGCCGAGCGGGTGCTGACGGGAGAGACACCTGAATATAAGCAGATTCAGCAGCTGACATATATCCGCATGGTGCTGAACGAGACTTTGCGGCTGTATCCGACTGCCCCGGCATTTTCCCTGTACGCGAAAGAAGATACGGTTCTCGGCGGGAAATATCCGATTGCGAAGGGACAGCCGGTGACGATTCTGACTCCGCAGCTGCACCGGGATAAAAGCGCGTGGGGAGAAGATGCCGAGTTATTCCGTCCGGAAAGGTTCAGCGATCCCGCGGCAATTCCGGCTGATGCGTATAAGCCGTTCGGAAACGGACAGCGCGCATGCATCGGGATGCAGTTTGCTCTGCAGGAAGCGACAATGGTGCTCGGCCTTGTCCTTAAACACTTTGAACTGATTGATCATACTGATTATGAGCTTACGATTAAAGAAGCTTTAACCATTAAGCCCGGTGATTTTAAAATCCGTGTGAAAAACAAGGATGTGTCCAATCAGCAGTCCGCACAAAACCATAAAGCTGAAGGCAGCGGTCACAAAGAAGAAACGACAGAAATACCGTCCCACGGAACGCCGCTTCTCATTCTTTACGGATCAAATTTAGGAACTGCGGAAGGAATCGCGGAAGAGCTGGCTGACATCGGCAGAAGCAAAGGATTTTCAACTGAAACCGGCCCGCTCGATGATTATACGGGGAAACTGCCTGTAAAAGGCGCAGTCGTTATTGTGACGGCTTCTTATAACGGGGCGCCGCCTGATAATGCGGCGGGCTTTGTGAAATGGATGGAAACCCTTGAAGATCAGGAATTAAAGGGTGTTTCTTACGCTGTCTTCGGCTGCGGAGACCGCAACTGGGCCGCCACTTACCAGAGGATCCCCCGCCTGATAGACAAAGTGCTTGAAGAAAAAGGGGCAAAAAGGCTGACTTCTATCGGGGAGGGCGACAATGCCGATGATTTTGAGTACAGTCAGGAAGCCTGGGAAGACTCATTCTGGAAGGACATCATGAAGGCTTTTCATATAGAGGCCGCTCCAAAACAGGCAAACAAATCACAGTTATCAATCGAATACGTAAGTGAAGCAGCCGAGACGCCGATTGCCAAAACGTACAAAGCATTTGAGGCGGAAGTCATCACAAACAAAGAGCTTCATACCGAAAGCAGCAAGCGTTCAGTCCGGCATATTGAGCTGCGTCTCCCGAAAACCGAAACGTATCGGGAAGGAGACCATCTCGGGGTGCTTCCGCAAAACAGCGGGGAACTGATCAGCCGTGTCATTCGCCGATTCGGTCTTGATCCGAACCAGCACTTTAAGATCAAGGGCCGGCAGCTGCCTCATCTGCCGACGGACCGGCCGGTTAATGCGCCGGAGCTTTTGGCGTCATATGTAGAGCTGCAGGAACCGGCAACGAGAGCCCAGCTTCGCGAACTTGCCGCCCATACCGTGTGCCCGCCGCACCAAAAAGAATTGGAGCATCTTTATTCTGACGATGCGGCATATAAAGAAAACGTGCTGAAAAAACGAATGACCATGCTGAACCTGCTGGAAGATTATCCGGCTTGTGAACTGCCGTTTGAGCGCTTTTTAGAACTTCTGCCGTCCTTAAAGGCGCGCTATTATTCAATCTCAAGCTCACCGAAGGCAAACAAAAGGGAGCTCAGTATCACGGTCGGCGTTGTGACGGCTCCGGCGTGGAGCGGCCGGGGAGAATACAGGGGCGTGGCTTCGAACTATTTAGCCGGATTACAAAATGGCGATTCTGCCGTCTGTTTCATCCGCTCGCCGCAGTCGGGTTTCGCATTGCCTGAAAATACGAAAACGCCTCTCATTATGATCGGAGCAGGCACCGGAATTGCACCGTTCAGGGGATTTATCCAGGCGCGGGCTGCAGAAAAAATGTCCGGTAACAGCCTGGGCGAAGCTCATTTATACTTCGGCTGCAGACATCCTGAAGAAGACGATCTGTACAAAGATGAATTCGACCATGCGGAGAAAAACGGCCTTGTCACCGTGCATCGGGCGTATTCCAGATTAGATCAGGACTGTAAAGTTTACGTACAGGATGTCCTGCTTCGCGAGGCTGCACAGATTATTGCGCTTCTTGACCAAGGCGGCCATCTCTATATATGCGGAGACGGAAGCAAAATGGCTCCGGCTGTCGAAAATGTACTGCTTCAGGCGTATGAAAAGGTGCATAACACTGATTCAAAAGTTTCCTTGAATTGGCTTGAACAGCTGCAGGCGGAAGGAAGATATGCGAAAGATGTTTGGGCAGGTGTGTAACAGAAGCGTAAGGCAATTGAAGATTGTGTTTTAATTGAAGAAAGCCGGCACGATATTTGAAATCTACTGAATCAAAAGGAATAGTTATAGGGAGTATCGTGCCGGCCTTATCTTTAGTATCGGACAAAAGACACAAATCTTTAATGTTTTTATTGATTTACATGCAGGCAGCTATGTCCCTTTTTTCTGAATTCCGCCAGAAATAAAACCGGATAAGACAGCAATAGCAAAACCGAAATAAATGAAATGATACCGATCCAATGAAAATGCGTCCAAAAGAAACCGCCGCAAGACCCGGCCACGCTTGACCCGATATAGTATGCAAGCAGATATAATGAAGAGGCTTGCGCGCGCTGATCACCGGCTGCGCGGCCGACCCAGGCGCTTGCGATCGAATGTGCGCCGAAAAAGCCGAAGGTAAAGACGGCAATCCCCGCGATTTTAAGGGCAAGCTGGGGCAAAAGTGTCACCGCTGCACCGGCCAGCATAACAAAAATCGCAATCTTAATCATTTTTGCACTTCCGAAAAGGTCCGCTTTTTTCCCCATATAGACAGAGCTGAACGTTCCCGCGAGATAGACAATAAAAATAAAACCGATCACAGTCTGTGACAAATGATAAGGAGCCGCCATTAAATGAAAGCCGATATAATTATATAATGTCACAAAACTCCCCATTAATATAAATCCCAGAGATATTAACAAAAGCAGCCGTTTGCGGTGTAGAACCGCTCCGTATTCCTTACATGCCGCTTTTACGCCCGCATGCCGCTGAGATGAATGGCGCGGAGCCGGAAGAAAACGCCAAAACAAATAGCTTAATACAATAGAAAGAATGCCGATAATGGCAAGCGCCGGCCGCCAGCCGAATACATCAGTCAGAAGCCCCGTTAACAGCCTGCCGCTCATTCCCCCGATGCTTGTGCCGCTGATATATAAGCCCATCATTTTCCCGAGGCCCTTCGGATCAAACTCCTCGCCTACATATGTCATAGCGACAGCAGGAACGCCTGCCAGAAAAATACCGAGCAGCCCCCTCATCGCCAAAAGCGCCGGAAAAGCCGGACTGAACGCTGTTAATAGACCTAAAACAGAAGTAGCTGTTAACGACAGCACCATTAATTTTTTTCTGCCGAATCCGTCAGACAACGAAGCGGCGGCCAATAATGAAAATGCCAAAACGGCTGTTGAGATGGATAAAGTTAAGCTGGCAGCTGCAGCGGAAATATGAAACTCTTCCGAAAACAAAGGCATAAGCGGCTGTGTCGTGTAAAGCGTGGCAAATGTCACAAAGCCGCTGATAAACAGAGCTAAGCTGGCCTTTCTGTAAGCCTTTGTATGAGGCTGAATAAACGTCATGAATGTCCCTCTTTTCTCACTGTTGGTTATATATGTATCGTACGCTTTTCATTTCAATGTGTCTAATTTATAATAACTATAGAATTAATGCGTGTAGGTTATGAGGAAAGGGGAGAAGGAGAAAATGGAGCTTCATCAAATTGACAACTTCATTGCGGCGGCAACTCATCAGCATTTCACAAATGCGGCAAAAGAAAGGATGATTTCTCAGCCGGCATTAAGCCGATCGATTATCAGGCTCGAAGAAGAATTAGGCGCGCCGTTATTTTACAGAGAGACAAAAGCCGTCCGGCTGACAAGGCACGGAGAGCAGTTCTTAATAAAAGCAAAACAAGCGAGACGAGCTTTAAATGAAGGCGTTGAACAAGTGAAAAAAAATATGAGCCTGGAGCACGGCGAAATATCTGTATCTTTTCTTCATACGCTCGGGCTGCGCTTAATGCCTCAGCTGATTGCCGAATTTAAAAAGCTATACCCAAACGTGATCTTCCGGCTTTATCAAGGCGCAAATGAAACGCTTCGCAAAATGGTGGAAACGGGAGATGCGGATATCTGTCTCAGCTCCCCGCCGCTTCCCAGCGAGCTTTTACAATGGACAGTGCTGGAGAAAGAGCCTCTTTATGCGGTGCTTCCTGAGAACCACCCGCTTGCAGGAAATAAAAGCATTCAAATGAAAGAGATGCAGGACGAGGATTTTGTCGGATTTAAACCGGGATACGGGCTGAGGTATATGTTTGATCTGATGTGCCGGGATTTGAATATACACCCGCATCTCGCATTTGAAGGAGAGGAAGTGTCAACCATATTAGGGCTGACCGCCGCGGGTCTGGGGGCTGCAGTGCTGCCGAAAACCGCGGAGCATTCATACTTTCCGGTCGTTTTTCTCCCGGTTGCAGATTACCAATGCGAACGCACCATAGCGTTAGCCCAGTTAAAAAACCATGCTCTCTCTCCCGCTGCTGAGCGTTTTAAACAGTTTGCACTTGATTATTACAAAGCACGCAACTGAGCGGTCATTTTATTAAAATCGAAGTTGAAAATAAAGCAGAAAGAAATACAGAAAACGGAGGAAAACCATGGCGAAAAAAACAGTGAAAACAAATGCTGTCCGTATCATTGAGCAGCAAAACATTCCCTATGAGCTATTAGGTTACAAAACAGAAGGGGGACAGCCCGCAGACGGTCTTTCCGTTTCACAAAAAATCGGATACTCTGCCGAATATGTTTATAAAACCTTAGTGGCATCTGCAGGAACTGATCGTTATTACGTCTTTGTCGTTCCCGTTGCAAAAGAACTGAATCTGAAAAAGGCTGCGAAGGCGGCAGGTGAGAAGAAAATAGAAATGATTGCCATGAAGGACCTTTTGGGAGTGACCGGCTATATACGCGGCGGCTGTTCTCCGATCGGAATGAAAAAAAGGTTTCCGACTTTTATTGATAGATCCGCTGAAACACTGGAGTTTATGATTGTCAGTGCGGGGAAAATCGGAATGCAGCTGAAAGTAGCGCCTCAAGATTTAGCCGAAGCAAGCGGGGCGGTATTTACAGACATTGTATAAATGTCCGGTGGATCTAATGGAATACACGTTTCAAGGGAGAATGATAATGAAAAAAAGATATGAAAACTTGAATGGCGTGAAGAATGAACATGGATTCATGGACATGTGGAAATGGATGAAAGAACGAAGAGAAAAAAGTAAAGACTTAAGCGAGAATATTCCGAAGGCGGTCACAAGGGATGTCCGTGATGTTGCCGTCAATCGGACGGAAACCGCCATAACATGGATCGGCCATTCTTCATTTCTGATCCAAATACAGGGGCTTAACATAATGACCGACCCTGTATGGGCGCGGAGGATGGGTTTTCAAAAACGGCTGACAGAGCCGGGATATGAATTGAGCGAACTGCCTGACATTGATGCCGTGCTCATCTCACATGGGCATTATGACCATCTTGATTTTCCGAGTATAAAAAAACTGAGAGGAAACCCGGATTTTTACGTGCCTGCGGGATTGAAAAAGCTGTTCATCAAAAAAGGCCGCAAAAAGGTTCATGAAATGAATTGGTGGGATCGTTTTGAGGTGCGGGGGGTGAGTATATCATTTGTTCCGGCCCAGCACTGGACACGGAGAACGCTTTGGGATACCGATACCTCTCATTGGGGAGGCTGGGTCATAGAAAGCGAAAACGGCGAGTCCATCTATTTTGCAGGAGATACAGGCTATTTTGAAGGCTTTAAAGAAATCGGAGAGAGGTTTCGTATTAAGGCGGCTCTGATGCCGATCGGAGCATACGAACCCGAATGGTTTATGAAAGTGTCACATATCAATCCGGAAGACGCCGTGAAAGCGTTTTTGGAGCTGAAGGCTGACAGCTTCATTCCCATGCATTACGGGGCATTCCGGCTTGCTGATGATACAGGCCCGGAAGCATTAAGCAGACTGCACAGCGAGTGGGACCGGCGTGCATTACCTCCTGAAAACCTGAAAGCATTAGCGCTTGGCGAAACATTTTGGCTGTAACAGCAGGTTTTCGCTGCCGACACCAATCGTTTAAAAACGGTTGGTGTTTTGTTGTCAACCAAAGGTGAACAGCCTCAGTATAAAACATGATTTTTCCGGAATCTGCGGTAAAAAACAAAACTTTTTACTCTTTTGTTTCACTATACAATGAAAACGGTTTCGTATGCGCAGTATATTTAACCTATCATAATTGCTCCAGCAGAAACGGACAGGAAGGATAGAAAAACAGATGAAATACATGAATTCAAGACAGAAAAAGATTTTGTATCTGTTGTTATCTGAACCTGATGACTACTTAGTTGTGCAAGATTTCGCAGACAGGGTCCGCTGTTCTGAAAAAACGATCAGGAATGATTTGAAAACGATTGAAGATTTCCTGAATGAACATGTTCAAGCTCAGCTGATCCGCAAACCGGGATTAGGCGTCTATTTACATATATCTGAACAGGAAAGGTCACGGTTAAGCCGGCACATTTATAATGAGCACTTTACATGCAGGCACAAGACCGATGAAGAAAGAATACTTCACATCGCTTATGATTTATTAATGAATTCAAAGCCCGTTTCCGCAAAAGAAATTGCCGCACAGCATTTTGTAAACAGAGCTTCCATTAAAAAGGATATTAGTGCGGTTGAAGAGTGGCTGAAGCGATTTGATCTCACACTGGTTTCTAAACAGCGGCTCGGCTTAAAGATTGAAGGGGACGAAAAAAACAAAAGAAAAGCATTGGCGCGAATTTCAGATTTGATTGATAATGCGGAGTTTACAAGCCAATTTATAAAAAGTAAGTTTTTAAGTCATGAAGCGGACTTTGTGAGAAAAGAAATCAAGTTATTACAAAAAAACCATTCTATCTATTTTACGGATGAAACATTTGAAAATTTGCTGCTGCATACATTGCTGACCATCCGCCGTATCAAAATGAAACAGCCGGTCGCCATCTCTGCAAGACAGCTGGAGGCGGTAAAAAAGAAGAAAGAATATGAATGGACACTGGCTTGTTTAAAACGGCTTGAGCCGGTATTTGCCATCCGGTTTCCCGAGGAAGAAGCCGTCTATTTAACTTTACATATAATAGGCGGGAAAGTCCGCTATCCATTGCAGCAAGAAAAGAAGCTTGATCTTGAAGATTCTGAGCTTTCCAAAGTCGTCAGGCATTTGATCAATCGTGTTTCAGAACTGAAAATGCTGGATTTTCACAAAGACCAGGAATTGATCAACGGATTGAACATTCATCTCGATCCGGTGTTGAAGCGGCTGAGCTATGATCTCTCTGTTTCAAACCCCATGCTCCACGATATCAAAAAAATGTACCCTTATTTGTTTCATCTTATCATTGACGTTTTAGAAGACATCAATCAAACATTTGATCTTTATATTCCTGAAGAAGAGGCGGCCTATTTGACGCTGCATTTTCAGGCAGCGATCGAACGGCTGCGCCGAAGCAGTCATAACCCTAAAAGGACGATCATCGTCTGCCATATGGGCATTGGCATGTCGCAATTGCTGCGGACTAAAATTGAACGCAAATTTCATCACATTACGATAAAAGACTGTATCGCAAAAGCGGAGCTGACAGAGTATATCAAAAAGCATAAAGATATAGATTTCGTCATTTCTACGATAGAGCTTGGAAATGTAACGATCCCTCATATCGTCGTATCACCGCTTTTGGAGCCTGCTGATGAAAAGAAGCTCAGCGCATTTATGCAACAGCTTGATACATCATACCGCCGGGAGCAAAAAACGTTTAAAATGCTGAATGATACGACTCCGTTTCTCGTTTTTTTACAGCAAGAGACAGAGCACCGTTATCAGGTCATTGAACAGCTGGCGCAGGCTTTGTATGAAAAAGGCTATGTAGAAAAAGAGTATGGCATTCATGCAGTAATGAGAGAAAAAATGTCGGCGACAAATATCGGGGCGGGTATTGCCATCCCTCACGCGAACTCTAAATATATCAAACAATCAGCCATTGCAATCGCCACCTTAAAAGAGCCCATTGAGTGGGGGACGGAAAAGGTGTCGCTTGTATTTATGCTTGCCGTCAAACACGAAGATCAAAACAAGGTAAAGCAATTATTCAGTGAGCTTTCCTATCTTAGCGAGCAGCCGGCATTTATTCAAAAACTGACGGAAGAAAAAAATGTGATGACGTTTTTATCGTATTTAAACTATTAAAAGCAGGGAATGGCTCCCTGCTTTTTTTCTGTTTATAGGGAAAAATGCCGTTATTTCCGGAACTTATGGTAAAAAAACGCGCTTATCACAGGCTGATTTCAGTATAAAGTTGAGACAAGATCTTGAAATTCAGACTGCAAAGGAGGATTTATATGAAACTGTTAGCGATTACATCATGTCCGAACGGCATTGCCCATACGTATATGGCTGCTGAAAATTTACAAAAAGCAGCCGGCAGATTAGGCGTTGAGATCAAAGTGGAAACCCAGGGCGGAATCGGGGTGGAAAATAGGCTGACCGAAGAGGAAATCCAGGAAGCAGACGCAATCATTATCGCGGCGGACCGTTCGGTGAACAAAGACCGATTCGCGGGAAAAAAGCTGCTGGCCGTCGGGGTTCAGGAAGGCATCCGCAAACCGGAAGAATTAATTCAAAAAGCGCTTAGCGGTGAAGTGCCGATCTATCAATCTGCTTCAAAAGCTCAAACCGCAAGTCAGCAGGGCAAAAAACAAAACCCGATTTACCGTCATTTAATGAACGGCGTTTCTTTTATGGTTCCTTTCATTGTCGTCGGCGGATTATTGATAGCGGTTGCATTGACGCTTGGAGGAGAAAAAACACCAAAGGGCTTAGTCATTCCGGATGCGTCTTTTTGGAAAACGATTGAACAGATCGGCAGCGCTTCTTTTTCATTCATGATCCCGATTTTAGCCGGGTACATCGCGTTCAGCATCGCCGATAAGCCGGGTCTTGTCCCCGGAATGATCGGCGGATATATTGCGGCATCCGGCAGCTTTTACGACAGTGCGAGCGGCGCAGGATTTCTTGGAGGAATCATTGCGGGATTTTTGGCGGGATATGCGGCGCTTGGAATCAAAAAATGTAAAGTTCCTAAAGCAATACAGCCGATTATGCCGATCATTATTATTCCGGTGTTTGCCTCACTGATCGTCGGTTTGGCGTTTGTATTTCTGATCGGCGCCCCCGTCGCTCATATTTTCGCATCATTAACGGTTTGGCTTGCGGGAATGAAAGGCTCGAGCTCAATTCTCCTGGCATTGATTTTAGGAGCGATGATCTCCTTTGATATGGGAGGACCCGTAAACAAGGTGGCCTTTCTATTCGGATCGGCAATGATCGGAGAAGGAAATTATGAAATTATGGGCCCGATTGCCGTTTCCATTTGTATACCGCCGATAGGGCTTGGGATTGCGACGTTTTTAGGAAAAAGAAAATTCGCCGCCGCAGAAAGAGAAATGGGAAAAGCGTCATTTACGATGGGCCTTTTCGGTATCACGGAAGGAGCCATTCCATTTGCGGCCCAAGATCCCCTTCGTGTGATCCCGAGTATTATGGCGGGTTCTATGACCGGCTCGGTGATAGCGATGATCGGCCATGTGGGGGACAGAGTGGCACACGGCGGCCCCATCGTTGCTGTACTTGGAGCAGTAGATCATGTATTGATGTTTTTTATCGCTGTAACAGCAGGCTCTCTTGTCACCGCTCTGTTGGTTAATGTACTGAAGAAAGATATGGCGAAATCCCCCGCGCCCGGTGAGGTGCTGCCGTCTGCCGCACCAAATGAAGCTGCAGCGGCAAAAGAAACAAAGGAACCATCTCAGGCTGACAGCCGAAAAGCCGGGATGACCGAAATCAAAAAACTGACTGACATTATCAGCACGGACTTGATTGAACCGCATTTATCCGGCGAAACGAGGGATGACATTATCGATGAAATGATCGAGAAATTGTCCCGTAAAGGTATGCTTCTGTCTGACAGCGGATTTAAACAGGCCATTTTGAGCCGTGAACAGCAGGGAACCACGGCGATAGGTATGAATATCGCCATTCCGCACGGAAAGTCTGATGCCGTCAGAACGCCGGGTGTCGCATTCGGAATAAGACGTTCGGGTGTTGACTGGAACAGCCTTGATGGTTCTGATGCAAAACTGATTTTTATGATTGCCGTACCGAAGGAAAGCGGCGGAAATCAGCATCTGAAAATATTGCAGATGTTATCCCGAAAACTGATGGATGACAGCTATCGGGAAAGGCTGCTCTCCGTTCAGACAAAAGAAGAGGCGTATGAGCTTCTGGAAGAAATCGAATAAAGCGGGGGATGATCATGTCTACTGAACCGATATTTTTCAATCCGGTTTTCAAAGAAAGAATTTGGGGAGGCGCCGCCCTGCGTGATTTTCACTATAATATTCCGTCCGAGCGGACAGGGGAGTGCTGGGCCTTTGCCGCTCATCAAAATGGACAGAGCACAGTTCGAAACGGCATGTATAAAGGATGTACGCTCGGTGAATTGTGGGAGCATCACAGAGATTTATTCGGAAACCTTGAAGGAGACCGTTTTCCTCTTCTTACAAAAATTTTGGATGCGGACCAAGACCTGTCCGTTCAGGTGCATCCGAATGATGACTTTGCCAAAATGCATGAAAACGGGGAACTTGGAAAAACCGAATGCTGGTATATCATTGATTGTGAAAAAGATGCGGAGATCATTTTCGGCCATAACGCAACAACAAAAGAAGAACTGATATCCATGATTGAGCGCGGAGAATGGGACGGGCTCCTGAACAGAGTTAAGGTAAAGCCGGGAGATTTCTTTTTTGTCCCAAGCGGCACCGTTCACGCGATTGGAAAGGGCACACTTATTTTAGAGACGCAGCAAAATTCAGATACGACTTACAGATTGTATGATTACGGAAGAAAAGATGCGGACGGCAGGCTGCGCGAGCTCCATTTGGAAAAAAGTATAGAAGTGACAGACGTTCCATCTGTCCGTGAACGGCCGACCGTTCAATATAAACAAACAGATGATCTGCTGGCAGCTGTTTTAATAGAATGTCCTTATTTTTCAGTCGAAAAGTGGGATGTAAAAGGTGAAGTGAATTTATTCCAGAATCATCCCTTCCTTCTTGTCAGCGTGATCGAAGGAGACGGAATAATGATTGCAGGCGGGCATGAACATTCCTTTAGAAAAGGAGATCATATTCTCCTGCCTTCCGGTTTGGGAGAATATAAACTGGCGGGCCATGCAAATTGTATTGTGTCTCATCTGTGATCTTCAAAACCCTTCTCTGGCATCAGAGAAGGGTTTCTCGTTACTTTTACAAAAAGGCCGAAATTTCCGTGGTTCGTTCCTGAATTTATTCTCTCAATTTGTATATCTCCCGAGCCATCGATTCAAGTATGTACATCGCGGGGATTTGGGTGGTGATATTCGCATTTTCAACCCATTCTTCCGTCACGTAATATGAAATATTCACATCGGACATTTTGGCAATGGTTGAATGTTTATGATTTGTAATACTGATGACCCGGCTTCCTTCTTGTTTCAGCTGATTCAGATGAGTCACCGTAGAATCTCCTTCACCTGAAACCGATAATGCGATCGTGATGCTGTTATGGCGGAAATGGGAATGGGCCGGAAAGTAAGGATCTTTAATATACATTGAAAGTTTCCCTAAGCACGAAAAATATCTGGCTCCGTATTCGGCGAGAATTCCTGAACTACCCACTCCGATAAAAATGACGCTTTCTGCATCGGCCGCAAGGGCTGCTGCTTCCTTCAGCTTTTCTTCCATCCCTCCGCTTACTGTTCTTTCAAAAAACTCGGCAACGGAATGATGGGGACTCTTTAAAATCGTTTTTTTATTTGCCTCCGCATACATTTTCAGCTTCACCTTAAACTCTGAAAACCCTTCACAGTTTATTTTTTTGCAGAAACGTAAAATAGAAGCCGTAGATACATGGGTTTCATTTGCCAATTCACGGATGCGCATATAGACGACTTTCTCGCTGTTTTGGGAGATGTAGTTGTATAAAGAAGTTTCAAGCTCGTTAAATGAAGCAATCATTTCGTGTGTGAACATGCAGGGGGATTCTCCTTTTTATGAGAATGGTGAATGTACATCTCATCGTAACATATCATTTTTAAAAGAAACATAGTGTTATATTTATGTGACAAATCACTTTTTGTGTCATTCAAAACAAGACGTCAGCCAATGATTTACGGTCAAAACAACTGCGGATATAATTCGTTCATACGCTTTATGCATGATCTCTTCAAGGGGCGCTGACAAAAGCGGCCGAAAAAAGGAGGACAATATGAGTATCAAACTGATAGCGGTTGATATGGACGGAACGTTTTTGAATGATGAAATGGCATATAACGAAGAGCGTTTTATGAATCAGTATCGTGAATTAAATGCGCGGGGAATTAAATTTGCCGTAGCAAGCGGAAACCAATATGCGCAGCTTACATCCTTCTTTCCGGAAATCAAAAGTGAAATCGCTTTCGTTGCCGAGAATGGCGCTTTCGTCGTGAATGCCGGAGAAGAAGTATTCGCGGGTAACATGTCTGAAGACACTATAATAGCAGTAATCCGTGCTTTAGAGCAGTATGAGGTGAAAAACGTCATTGTCTGCGGAAAAAAAAGCGCGTATATTCATGAAAATGCCAGTGAAGATGAATATCTGCATGCCAGTAAGTATTATTATGTGTTAAAAAGGGTGCCGCATTTTGAAAACATCGATGATGACATTTTAAAATTTTCCATCAGCTTTCCCGCCGAACATTGTTCCGCACTTCTGAGCCATTTAAAAAACGCAATCGGGTCTTTCGTCACGCCTGTATCAAGCGGGCACGGTGACATAGATCTGATCATACCGGGGCTTCATAAAGCAAGCGGGATTAAGCTTCTCCAGAAACAATGGGGGATAAATGATGAAGAATGCGCGGCCTTCGGAGACAGCGGCAATGATTTGGAGATGGTGTCGGCCGTGAAATACGGAGTCGCCATGGATAATGCGCAGGAAAGCATTAAACAGGCCGCGGCGCATATCACGCAATCAAACAATGAGGAAGGGGTCTTAAATGCGATTGATTCAATCCTCAAATGTGAAAAACCCTTTGTCTGAAAAAAGACATTTTAACTGCGGAGGTGCTGAACGATGATTAAATTAGTGATTACGGATTTAGACGGCACATTTTTAAATAATCAAGGCGATTTTGACAGAACGTTATTTGAAAAGACAAAAAGAGTAATGGAGGAACAGCATGTCGCTTTCGCCATCTGCACCGGGAAGCAGTGTGAAAGGGTGGAAGCCTTATTCGGAGAAGACGCGAAAGATTTTTGGATTTTAGGAGACAGTGCCGCACGTATAAAAAAGAACGGCAAGTTCGTATATGAATCTTTGATCAGCAATAAAGCCGGACTGTCAATTATAGGCGCTTTAGAAAAAATCAGCTGCGGGCACACCATTATCGCGTGCACAAAAAAAGGCGCGATCGTAAAAGAAAATCTGTCTGAAAGTGAAATGAAATATGTAAATGCCTCTTATGCACATGTAACGAAAATAACTGATTTTACTGAGATAAAAGACGATTTTATCAAGATTACGGTTCATGACCCCGACGCCAACTGTCCGGAAACGAGAGAAAAGCTGCATGAATTTTTTCACCAATTATATATCGTAGCATCAGAAGATACCTGGATGGATATATCAAATATCGGAATACATAAAGGATCAACAGTACAAGAACTGCAGCGATTATTAGGGGTTTCGGCTGATGAAACAATGGCATTCGGAGACGGCCGCAATGACAAAGAATTGATGGAAGCGGCATCCTACAGCTTTGCGGTTAAGAACGCCATTGACGAAATAAAAGATGCGGCGCACTTTGTCATCAAATCAAATGAGGAAAGCAGCGTCATGCACACGATTATGAGAATATTAGCGCTGCAAAAACAATGAGAAAGCAGATGGGCTAAAGCCAATGAGGCAGGACTTACTAGGAAAAGAAAAAGCGGGCTATTCTCAGACTTTAATTCACTCCTCATTTTCCGGAAATATGTTAAAAATGAATAAATATCTATATTTGACTCGATTGTATTGGTATAATATGTATAAAATGAATGAAACGGCGTAATATCAAGATGAAAAAAATCACTTCATATCATTTGATATCAGACAAAAAGTAGGAACTTCCTCGTTTTGAAATTGGGAGGTGTTTGTATTAGCCCGCTGTTGAGTCCCGCGTATATCATTCTCATTTTTCTTCCGGCAGCTTCTTTTCTGTTAGGGATATTAGGGTATTTCATCTTTAAAAAAGTATGGATGATGGTTGTTATTGTCTTCATTTTGTCCTTGATATTTATGTTTATTGTAATAGGTGCCGAGCCGACATTTTTCATTTGGGTGGCTATGATGACGGGGAGCTGTTTTATCTCCGGTTCAATCACTAAGACGATATGGACTTTTGCAAAGCGAAAATATTAGACACAGAAGAATCCTGTTTGTCGATTGAAGAAAAAGAAGTATAGAGTGATCTGTTATGTTCTTATATTTTGACTGTTATTGTCAGATCGGGCTTTCTGATAAAAATGTCTGTCTATCGTTTTGTTCTTTTTTAACTAAACGGAGCACTATAATTGAACTGCAGATACATAGAAAAACAAAAAAGGATAAGGAGGATTTTTATGTTTCAAACCTTAGACCATTTTTTGAAATCTTGGGAATTCGAAGCCGACGCGACACAAAAACTGCTGAATCATCTGACTGATGAATCACTTAAACAAGAAATCACTTCACAACATTGGACTTTAGGCCGTATTGCATGGCATACTGTCGCGGCCATTCACATCATTACCTCAAACACAGATTTAACGTTTCATGCTCCTGCTGAAGATTTTCCTGTTCCTGCATCGGCGCGGTTTATTGCTGAGAGTTATCATCAAGCCAGTAATGCATTTGTGCAGGCGTTAAAAACGCAATGGACTGACGATACACTTCAAGAATGTGTTAACTTTATTGGTCAGCAATTGCCAAATGGTTCACTTTTGATGTTTTTAATTCAACATCAAAACCATCATCGAGGACAAATGACTGTCCTTATGAGACAAGCAGGTTTACCTGTTCCGGGTATTTATGGTCCGGCAAAAGAGGAATGGACAACATTTGGTTTGGAAGCTCCGAAATAGGATGTTGTTGCAGGGCTCGAATGAATAGATGATACCAATCGATGTTGGTATCTTTTTTGTTTTAGTCTTCGTGACATGCAGACGAATCAACAGTTCAAAAGGTGTAAAGTGAGTTCAATAACTGCAGAAAGGTGATTATGATGATAACTAAAATGACTCGTTTCAATATGAAAGACTTCAATAAACCAAACGAACCTTTCGTTGTTTCAGGGAGAATCATCCCTTCATTTGAAAACAATGTTTGGACATATACAGAGGAGAAATTTGCTGAACCTTATGTCAAAAAATATGACGATGCTGACATTGATGTCAGTTATATTGAAGAAGAGGATAAAGTTGTCTTTTTTTATTACGCAGAGAACGACTGTGTCGGCCGGAGTAAGCTTCGTTCTAATTGGAATGGATACGCACTGATTGAAGACATTGCCGTTGCAAAAGATTATAGAAAAAATGGTGTCGGGACGGCTTTATTACATAAAGCGATTGAGTGGGCAAAGGAGAATCATTTATGCGGTCTTATGCTTGAAACACAAGATATTAATGTTTCAGCTTGTCATTTTTATGCCAAAAATAACTTTGTCATAGGAGCGGTCGATACAATGCTTTATTCCAATCTTTCAACAGCAAATGAAATTGCGGTTTTTTGGTACTGTAAATTTTAAATATAACAGTATTTGATGTTTCGTCATTTAGCGGGTGTGTGCCGCAAAGTATTCAAAACATCGGCTTGAGGATTTATAATAAGGTATATCAATCAATGCAGGGGGAGTTATGTATGAAGTGCAAAAAAATGAACAGGGTACAATTAAAAGAGGGAAGCGTATCAATGGCCCTATAAACTGCGTCTGCCCTCATTAATGGAGGGAAATTTGTGAATACGCCTTATTCACAGTCAGCTTTACGGCACAACCAAGTGTTCATTTGGCTTTGTGTTCTGTCATTTTTCAGCGTATTAAATGAAATGGTTTTGAACGTCTCGTTACCTGATATCGCCAACGATTTTCATAAACTGCCAGCGAGTGCAAACTGGGTGAACACGGCCTTTATGTTAACCTTTTCCATCGGAACTGCTCTGTATGGGAAGTTATCAGATCAGCTGGGCATCAAAAAACTGCTCCTATTTGGAATTATGGTAAATGGCTTCGGATCGATCATTGGATTTGTCGGACACTCTTTCTTTCCTGTACTCATTCTGGCCCGATTTATTCAAGGGGCTGGTGCAGCCGCATTCCCGGCTCTTGTGATGGTTGCAGTAGTACGCTATATTCCGAAAGAAAACAGGGGTAAAGCATTTGGTCTGATCGGTTCGCTGGTGGCAATGGGGGAAGGTGTCGGACCAGCTATTGGCGGAATGATCGCTCATTATATTCACTGGTCATATTTGCTGCTTATTCCGACAGCAACAGTTATCACCGTTCCATTCCTGATGAAACTGCTGGAAAAGGAAGAAAGAGTCAGCGGGCGCTTTGATATGACGGGGATTATATTAATGTCTGCAGGCATCGTATTTTTTCTGCTGTTTACAACTTCATATAGAATGTCTTTTCTGATCATCAGTATTCTAGCTTTCCTGATATTTGTGAGACATATTAGGAAAACTCAAGATCCCTTTGTTGACCCTGCACTGGGGAAAAATGTTTTGTTTATGATGGGCGTCCTTTGCGGAGGCCTGATCTTCGGCACTGCTGCAGGATTTGTGTCTATGATTCCTTATATGATGAAAGATGTTCACCATTTAAGTACTGCGGCAATTGGAAGCGGGATTATGTTCCCCGGGACAATGAGCGTCATCATCTTCGGTTACATTGGAGGATTGCTTGTTGATCGGAAAGGTTCTTTGTATGTGCTGACCATTGGGATTGTATTGATGTCTTCCAGCTTTTTAATCGCTGCCTTTTTCATAGATGCGGCACCTTGGCTCATGACCGTTATAATCGTTTTTGTTTTTGGGGGGCTCTCCTTCACAAAAACGGTTATATCTACAATTGTGTCTGGCAGTTTGAAACAAAAGGAAGCCGGCGCCGGAATGAGTCTTCTTAATTTTACGAGCTTTTTATCAGAGGGAACGGGTATTTCGATTGCAGGCGGTTTATTATCGATCCGCTTGCTGAATCAAAGGCTGCTGCCTGTTAACGCTGATCATTCCGCTTATTTGTACAGTAATATGCTCATTCTTTTTGCAGGAATCGTTGTTATGAGCTGGCTGGTAACCGTGAATGTCTATAAACGTTCGCGAAGAAATGACTAAAAAGGGAAAAGGATCAAACTTGATAAAAGTTTTGATCCTTTTTTTGAGGAGCTTCCTTATTCCGAAACCTTTTGCCGATCAATGAAAGGGGAGTTAAAGTGAATTACATTTATAAGAAAAAGGAAAAGAAAAATGGAAATTGTATCATTTCAATCAGAGATAAATGGGAGAACGCACTTATTGAGTTTGAACAAAAAAATAATCAAATTGAGATCGTAATCAATCACCGTAACGAGAAAACAACCAAGTTTTCACTGCCAATCGAGACTTTTGAAAAAGTGTATGAGGATATTAAAATAGGCCGGAGAGAAAGTTAATCATTCTGTTTGAAAATGACCATGAAGTTCGTAAGCAGTATGGTTTTAACATGCATCTGGATTCTCCTGGCAAAGTAAAGGTTTTTGGGGATTTATGTCAAAATAATAGTAAATACCTTATGCAACAGGGAGTTTGGTTGCTTCATAAGGAGGGGGAAGTATGAAAAATAAGATTCACATATTGGGAGCCTCTGGTGTCGGAACGTCAACATTGGGTGTTGCATTATCAAAGCATTTGCCGCATACGCATCTTGATACTGATGATTACTATTGGACAGATAAATTCACTAAAAAAAGAGAAATCCCTGAAAGAAGAAAGTTGCTTGAAAAAGACTTGACAATAAATGAGAAATGGATTCTTTCTGGCGCAGTGTGCCGCTGGGGCGATGATCTAAAAAGTTATTTTGACCTTGTCATCTTCTTATGGATTCCGCAGGATATACGGCTTGAGAGATTAAGGCATAGGGAATTTCAGCGTTATGGAAACGAAGTGTTAGCCGGCGGCAGTAAATATGAACAATCAAAAACATTTTTAGAGTGGGCTTCTTTATATGATCATGCCGGAATGGAAGTTAGAAGCAAAGCTTTACACGAACATTGGATGGAAGATTTATCTTGTCCATTGTTAAAAATTGAAGGAGATTACTCAGTCAATGAAAGAGTTGATCGTGTCTTGGATTATCTGAATTCTAATTAAACTAACGGATGGAGATAACTGCAAAATCCAAAAGTCAAAGACAGTTCCGGCCATTTTAACGGAGCTGTTTTTTTATACCGCCTTCAGTTTGTCTGTTGTGAAGTGATTTATTCTCGGAAAGAAGCAGCGGAATTAATAGAGAACTCACTTCGGGAAACCGTGAAGGCAGGAATCAAAACGGGAGATCTTGGCAGTCAATCATCAACGTCAGACTTTGCAGAAGAATTGCAGAAAGGATCGGACGTTAAGGCGGAAAATAAGAGGTGAGAAGCAGATCATCAAAACGCAATACACCTCAATTTATATTTTCAGTAAGAACGGCTCTGCTCATTAAAAAACTCAATTCGAAGATTAGTGGCATCAATATTGCCGCAGATCGAGTGACATAAAGAGGAAGGGATGAGACCCCTTCCTTAAAACCTTCAATTCCTCTAATTTCATTGTAAGATATATTCCTTTTTTGAAATGGGTATCCAAATTTCACTTTTAAAAGATGGCGATGTTACATCTTTATGCTCGTTCCACAGGGTTTCTGGGCCTTCAATTTGTTCATAATGGGACGATGGAAACCATTCGGAATAAATCCGCCCCCATACTTCCTGCAGTGCATCCGGAAATGATCCGGCTGCTTTGAATACAGCCCACGTTGAGGCAGGGACTTCAAGCTGTGATAGATGATTTGGGCAATGTTTCGTTGTGGCTGCGCCAATATAGTGATCAAGCTCTCCGTTTTCCTCTGTCCGGCCTTCAGAAAAGTTCGTGGATGCACTGATGAGTCCTGCAGGCGCTGCATTAGAAAGCTCTTTTAGTTGATTGATTGCTGCTTCATTTAAACTTTCCCACATCAATGCAATGTCAGGATTCACGCCTTTGAACAAAATAGGGACTCTTTTTTTAATGCCGACGATGCGAAATTTTATTATGCAATAGTTCACTCTATTTCTGCTTTCAATTTTTCGAACCATTCTAAATTAACCAAGTGATGTGAACGGGAATTTTCATTCATACGGCGAAAGTAATTGATTGTGCCGGGAATTTCTTGAGTGATGGCCAGGTATTCATCAAGGAGCTCGATTCGAGTTTTAGTCTGATCGATTTGTGATTGGATCAGATCCAGTAATTTATTTTTGTCGAATTCATCGGCAAAGAGTAACGCCCCATAAAATTGCAGGTTCACATATTCCGATTTGGTGCCGTATTTGATCATTAATTTTTCGAATTCTGCCCTTCCCGAATCTGTGACTTTAAAGTTACGGATCTCACGCCCGCTGGTTGAGGGTTTCTGCTGAATCTGTTCAATCAAACACTTTTCTTCAAGTTGCTGCAGATTGTAATAAAATGAACCTTTCGTGAAGTTAACAATGTATTTGTAATGACGTTTTTCCATTAAGGCCAGAAGTTCATAGCCGTGAGCTCCGGGGTTTTGGATGAGCAAGCCAAGGATAAGTAAGGGAATTATGGTTTCATCACCTTCGCCATCCGCGCCTCAAATTCCGCGTACGTGATTTCACCCGAAGCCAAATCCATACTATGAAGGTAAATCTGTTCTGTTTTAGAATAGTCACCTTTCACTTTCAATGATTGCTCCTCTCCCGAAATGGGTTTCAGGATATGGTGCTTTTTCGAAAAAGCCTCGAAATAGCGGTAACCGAATTTACGTTGTGAAGCTGCGTCTAAATGAATGCCATCAGGATTCGCAGTCAAACCTGCTGCAGTAACAAAATAACAATTCTGTTGTTCATTAGCAAAACGCAGCAATTGTTCATTAACCTGTCGAAATTCAGTCGCGTGCTGTCCAAAACCGGTCTTCCCAAGAAAGTCACCAAGCCCTCCAATAATCAACGGTACATCATCAAGTTTCAACTCGTTTCTTAGCGTCTCAATGATAAGAGTTAATTTCTCGTAATAAGTTTCATGCAGCGAACGATAACTGTCACTCTCACCTTGGTGCCAAAGGATTCCGCAAATTTGACTGGAACGGAGGGCGAAGCGGGCTTCGGACAAAGCATGCTGAAAAAGGATGCCTTCCGGATGCCAGTCATTCAATGAACTGCCGCCTTCCGCACACGGGATCAAGCCAATTTCTTCATCGGGATGAGCTTTTGACCATGCATCTGCAAAAGATGCCGCCAGGCCAACGCCGGAAACCGGACGGTCGTAATTAATCGGCTCTGTCATCATCTGCCATTGTCCATTGCGCAGCATTTTAATTTTTTCATTATAGATAGGGTCTACTTCATTCAAAAATCCACGGCCTGCCATATTCGACTGCCCCAACATTAAAAAAGACTTTATCATCTAATTTTTTCACTTCTTTACATCAATATTTTAGTCTAATTAGACTATAGTCAATTCAGCTTGTCTTGTAAAGTTTTAATAAGGTTTTATTATGATGTATGAAAAGCGTTCCTGTGAAACAGCAAGGAGCGATCATGAAAGGCTAGCTTTCTTCCACCACCCCTTATTAAGCGATTTGAGGAAGTGTCAGGAAAGAGGGCTGCACAGTTTACTGCTTCTATCTTAAGTCTTGATAACAGCGAGCAGATGCTGCAGAAAACAGATCTTATGAGTGCCATCTCATCTGCAATGGTGGCAGAAACTCGACCTGCCTATAGATAAAAACTTAGGGGATGTCTGGATAGTTCCTTATGGAGGAAAGGCTCAATTCCAGCTTGGATACAAAGGGTACATACAGATTGCTTTGCGAACAGGCCAATATAAGTCCATCAATTGCATACCGATTCATGAAGGCGAATTGGAGAAGCGGAATCCGCTGACTGAGGAGATCGAGATTGAGTTTGAAAAGCGTGAATTCAGACGTAGTAATTGGTTATGCAGCTTATTTTGAGTTGATAAATGGCTTCCGAAAAACAGTGTACTGGACAAAGGCACAAGTAGAAAAGCACAAAAAGAAATTCAGTAAGTCTGATGTTGGATGGAAAAATGACTGTGATGCGATGGCTCCTAAGTTTCCGAGCCTTCAAGCAAAGAAAATACAGAAAACCAAGCGCGCGAGAAGCCGATCCTTTGATGGCAAGCCTGTTCAAGCTTCAACTTTTATTCGAATGGTTCAAGATACGCCAACGATTTTAAGAGTTGCGCTGACTAAGGATCAAAAGTCTGTTCCATCAATTAGCACAGCTAACTTAAGCACAAAAGAAGTAATTGCTGAAGTTAACATTACCTCTGACACGCTTGAAAACAACATCGAACAAGAAGTCGCATACAGATGCGACTTCTATCAATTTCTAATTAATAGAAAGTAACCGTAAGAAAAAAATTAAGGACTTGCAGCCTTATAGCCGTATATAAACAAATTTAATCGCTCATAACATGTCATCAAACTTAGCCTATTCAATATGGATTCCAATTTAGGAGTTTAAGAGCCATTGATGTGCTCATAAATATCTTTCACATCTACCGGACAGTGGGCGAGTAAAATACGTCACTATGCATATGCTGTATTTTTTCCCAGTTGGCGGGATTGGTTGTATCAAAAGAGCGGTGCTCCAGAATGGCTTGATATAGGGCGGTTTTTTGTTCCAAATGGGCAATGTGCTGTTTGGCTTCTTCGAGCTGAGCGAGCGCATCTTCTTTATGCTCCATCATGAGTGTGTACCGTTGTGGGATGGTCGAATCTCCTTCGAGACAGAGATTCACGTACGTTTTAATGTCTTCAATCGGCATTCCGGATTGCCTGAGGCATTTGACGCCAAACAGCCAGTTGATTGATTCTTCATCGAACAAACGGATATTGTTTTTATTGCGCTGTACGCTCGGCACCAGGCCTTTATCCGTGTAAAAGCGCACCGCATGCTCAGTGAGTCCGGTTATCATCGCTGCTTCTTTGACTGTATGCATGTGTAATCCTCCTTTAAAAATTTTTTAAAAAAGTGCTTGCCTTCGTGTTGCACGAAGGTAATAAGCTTATTATAACGCAAACCAGCCGCAGCGGAATTCATTCTGCAGTGCCCGATTTTCGGGATGCGTGCCGTTTGTCGTTCTACATTTGAACAATAGGAGGAATTACAATGCAAACCGTAACATTAAACAACGGATTGAAAATGCCAATTATCGGCTTCGGTGTATACCAAGTCCCCGATGCTCAAGAATGTGAAAACGCAGTATATGAAGCACTGATGGCCGGTTATCGCCTGATTGACACTGCTTCCGGTTACCTAAATGAGGAGGCAGTCGGACGTGCAATCAAGCGGAGCGGCGTACCGCGTGAGGAGCTGTTCATTACGACCAAGCTCTGGATTCAGGATGCCGGCTATGAAAGTGCCAAGGCGGCATTTTCCAAATCTTTAAATAAGCTGCAGCTGGATTATCTTGATTTATACCTTATTCACCAGCCATACGGCGATTACTACGGCGCTTGGCGCGCGATGGAGGATCTGTACCGCGAAGGAAGAATCAGGGCAATCGGAGTCAGCAACTTCCATCCCGACCGTCTAATGGATCTGATCATGCATAATGAAATCGTGCCAGCCGTCAATCAAGTCGAAACGCATCCATTCTGCCAGCAAAAAGAAAGTGCTGCTTTTATGAAAGAGCAGGGAGTTCAACACGAGTCATGGGCACCGTTCGCTGAAGGGCGCAATAACATGTTCAGCAACGGCGTGTTGACTTCCATTGCGGAAAAACACAATAAATCCGTCGCCCAGGTCGTGCTGCGTTGGCTTGTTCAGCGTGAAGTCGTTACGATTCCAAAATCGGTGCGCAAAGAACGGATTGTCGAAAACTTTGACATTTTTGATTTTGAGTTGAGCTTAGAGGATATCGAAAAGATTTCCACCCTTGATAAAGGAGAAAGTCTTTTCGGGTCGCACCGAGATCCTGAAATTGTAAAATCGATAGGCGCCATGAAATTCGATCTGTAAGCTTTGTCTAATAAAACAGTTAAGTTTAATGAACTTAAAAGGTTAATCCCATGGATTACACAGAGGATATCGATACTACAACTTAGGGAATTAGAACCTTATCGGGTATGAAAATTATTCGAAAATGCCAAGTTTGTTCATAAGGGAGGGTTAATGCTAAAAAGACTGCGTGCAGCTTACATTTTAACGGAAGAACAATTTGATGAGATGGTTAAACCAGAAAATCTGAAACCTAATATTTGAATCTTTTAAGATAAAAACTAGTTACTAATCAGTAGCTAGTTTTTCTTTTTTCCACCGTTGAAAATCACCTCAGTAGGACAAACTTCAGGATGATAGCCATTAGCTGTAAGGTTATCAACCGAGGAACAAGGGATCAAACATCGGCAGCCAGATCGAGGTCAGCATAAAGAAAGCAGGGACTGAAGTATGCCTGGGAAGGATTTTCTGAGGAGTTTTTAGAGCGTCCGGCGTTGAATCGTTTGAGAGAGGACGCAAGTTAAGGACTTATAAGTCAAGTCATTTGATACCAAAATGCAGTAACGAATGAGAAAAATGATTTTCATAACTGTCACATCTCTTTTTCTATATTCTAACTTTATTGAATGTGAGTCACCGGTGGATATTATGCCGGCTGAAGTGATTTTCGTTTCATCTATTGAAATAAGGCTATATGAAAATGACAAATTAATAATACCTGCTGATTTGATTATTATTCCTAAACGGTGGCGCTCTGGAGAAGATGAAGAACTGAAAATGGGTGAGAATTTGATGGTTGTCTCCTTAAAAGGCGGGCAATCATTTTTTATTCTCGATAAAATTTAATGATAGTAATCCTGAAAAAATAAATAATTGTAAAGACCTAATCTATGCTTTAAAATAACTATAATATTTTGAAAATTTTATCCGAGGTGGGTTATGAAAACTATTGGTCTTATTGGCGGAATGAGTTGGGAATCTTCAGTTGAGTATTATCGAATTATCAATGAAGAAATAAAAAAGAAGTTAGGAGGGCTTCACTCGGCAAAATGCCTTTTATACAGTGTTGATTTTAAGGAAATTGAACATTATCAATCCGTAGGGGCTTGGGATAAAGCAGGTGAAGCTTTAGGTCAAGTTGCAAGATCATTAGAAAAAGCAGGTGCAGATTTTATTGTAATATGTACAAATACTATGCATAAAGTTCTTGGATATATCCAAGAAATGATCACTATACCTATTTTGCATATTGCCGATGCAACTGCAGAACAAATTATTAGACAAGACATTCGCTCAATAGGATTGCTTGGTACTAAATATACGATGGAACAAGATTTTTATAAATCACGTATTGCGTCTCATGATATTAATGTCATTGTTCCTGATGATGAGGAAAGGGAATTAATAAATAATATTATTTATCAAGAACTGTGTCTGGGTGAAATTAAACAGTCTTCCAAAAACATTTATAAGAAGATCATAAATAATTTGGTGGATAGAGGAGCAGAAGGAATCATTCTTGGATGCACTGAAATTGGACTATTAGTAAAGGCAGAGGATTCAAAAGTGCCATTATTTGATACGACTTTAATCCATGCTCAAAAAGCAGTAAATAAATCCCTTTCGATTTCTTCTTAGAATGATTATTTCTTATATTTTAAAACCGCTCTTTAGGAGCGGTTTTTATTATGGTTCATTCAATCAATAAATGGAGGAACGTTATAGGAGTGATCTTATCATGACCCTTTCCTCAGAAATTGAATTTGATGATATTGAAGATGACAGCGAAGTTATAGAGACCTCTCAAACCTACAAAATATATTTTGAAAATGGCCGTATCACAAATGAATTCATCACAGGCCTTGACGCGATTAAATAGTTTGTATATTTGTCCCTTCACACTGAGCGCTACGCATATTCTGTTCATAGTCATGATTGAAAAAGATAAAATAGAAAAAGCCGGAATGTCAGATCCGGCTTTTCGCTCACTTTCCCTTCTTCTTCCGCTTCTCCTTTTCCGCCCGGTAAAACTCATGAAACATCTTCATCAATGCGCGTTTTTCAATCCGCGACACATAACTCCTTGAAATGCCGAGCTCCTTTGCGATCTCGCGCTGCGTTTTTTCTTTTTTTAAATCAAGCCCGAAGCGGCCGACGATGACTTCTTTTTCGCGGTCGTCTAAAATATCGATATATTTTTTGACCTTTTCAAGTTCCATGTTGAGCTGAATGGTGTCGATCACATCTTCGCTTTCCGACTTGAGAACATCAATCAGGCTTATTTCATTCCCTTCTTTATCCTGGCCGATCGGGTCATGAAGGGAGACGTCTTTTTTCGTTTTTTTCAATGCGCGCAGATGCATTAAAATCTCATTCTCAATACATCGTGCGGCATATGTGGCAAGCTTCGTGCCTTTTCCGGCTGAGTAGCTTTCAATTCCTTTGATCAGCCCGATTGTACCGATGGAGATCAGATCTTCTGCGTCTTCTCCCGTGTTTTCGAATTTTTTTACAATATGGGCGACTAAACGGAGATTATGTTCGATCAGCATATTGCGGGCGTGTTCATCTCCTTCGGCCATAAGGTCTAAGTATTTTTTCTCCTCACTATTTGAGAGCGGTTGTGGAAAGGCATTATTTTTCACGTATGATACTAAAAACACGAGTTCTTTCACAATAAACCCGAGCGCTGCAAAAACACCTGTCACCATCCTCACCTCCACAAAGTTATGTAGGCAAAAGCCTATATGTAACTGTATGTGGCAGTCAGGCTGTTTGTGTCTGTACAGGGAAATTAATCAAAGGCAGGTTTTATTTCTTACAGCCTCTTGATTTTTGCTGATTGAGCCTGTATATTGTTAAAAAAAGTAAGGGTGAAAAGAATATAACGAAAAGCGCTGAAGAGACGAGTAGACAGATATCATTCATGACAGAGAGCTCCGGGAGCTGTGAAGGAGTATGAATGGATGTGTTGAAACAAACCTCTTAGCTTCGCATCGGAATCATGAAAAACGAGGATGATGCGGCGGATACTCCTGTTACCGAGTAAGCTTTGTACCCGGCTTAGGCCGGCACCAAACCGAATTGAGGTGGCATAGCGGGCTGTTTCCCGTCCTCAAGACTTTATTGTCTTGAGGGCGTTTTTTATTTCTAAGGGAGGGATAAGATGAAAAACCGGAAGTCTTGGCTGTACCCGATGCTTCTGTTAACCGGAATCGGGATAGCAAATATTGGTGAATGGATTTATTTTTTGTCTCTTAATCTTATTGTCTTAAAAGAAACGGGGTCTGCTTTTGCGGTTTCCATCATTTATTTAATCAGGCCTGCGGCTGTTTTGATGACAAATGGGTGGGCGGGCAGCATCATCGACCGGTGTAACAAACGGAATATGATGATGTCGCTTGATTTCATCCGGGCTGCATTCATTGCCGTTCTGCCGCTGATGTTTACTGTAGGGTCTTTGTTTTCTGTTTATTGTATCGTGTTTTTGATTCAAATGGCCAATGCGATGTTTCGTCCGTGTTCCATGGCGTATGTGACGATGCTTATTCCGGCTGAAAGGAGAAAACGATTCAATTCACTAAGGGCTTTGTCGGAATCAGGGGCTTTTCTCCTCGGGCCGGCTGCGGCCGGGCTGCTTTTTATCGCCGGCACGCCGATTTTTGCGATTTGGGTGAATGCGGCGGCTTTGGTGCTGTCCGGTTTCATCACGATGATGCTGCCGAACCTTGAAAATGAGCCCCACGTACATTCTCCCGCACAGAAGCTTTCTTTGGCAGTGTACAAAGAAGATTGGAAGCTCGTCTATCGCTTCAGCCGAACGGCGCGAAACGTCATGATCATTTATTTTTTATTCAGTCTGGTCATGACCGTTATGCCATCCGCGCTTGATTCGCTTGAAGCCGCTTTTTCAAAAAAAGTTCTTCAGCTGACTGATGCCGATTACGGTTTTCTCGTCAGTGTCTCAGGGGCAGGCATTATTGCGGGGGCGCTTGTCAATGTATTCTTTAATAAAAAAATGCCGGCTTCTTTATTGATGGGAATGGGCTCTTTATTCACAGCGGCAGGATATATGATTTATGCGTTTTCTGACGTTTTTTGGACGGCTGCTTTCGGATTTTTCCTTCTCGCTTTTTTTCTGGCGTTTGCCAATACAGGCTTTCTGACGTTTTATCAAAAGAAAGTTCCGGTGGACATCATGGGGAGAGTGGGGAGCTTTTATTCATTAGTCGAAGCCGTCTTCATTATAGTGGTAACGGCGGTTTTCGGAGCGGCGGCTGTCAGTTCTTCCGTCCGCGTCATCGTCATCGCAGGGGCTGCTGTTATGCTGGCGTTGGCAGCCGTTTTATGCTCGTTCTTATTTGCGGCCTCAAAAAGGAGGACTCCCGATGTATTTCAAGCGGATCAATGTAAACAAACATAAAGAGACGGCCGTTTCATTTCGTGAGGATTCGTTTTTCGTCAGTTTTGGCACGGCGGATCATTTTAATAAGGATGAATATCTCAGATGGCTGTCATCCCAAATCAAATGCTTTCCCGCCGGTTTTATGCTGCTTCTTCATAACGGGCAGCCGATCGGACAGCTTGAAGCTTCCATCAAATTTTACCGCAGCCAAAAAATCGGTTATGTGCACCTTTACTATATGACTGAGCAGCAGAGGGGAAGAGGGTGCGGAACAAAACTGCATCAATACGCGAATCAGTTTTTCAGAGCGAACGGTGTTTCGGAATATCACCTGAGAGTTTCGCCGGGCAATGAAGCGGCTCTGTCATTTTACAGAAAGAAAAACATGGAAGTGATCGGTTCAGAATGTAACGGAAAAGTTCTCAGAATGAGAGGAGCCGTACCGCCGGAATAGGGGGCGGTACGCGTTTCATTTTCTCGTTGTTTTTAAAAGACCGGGAAACTTCTTATAAATGACCGCCATTAAGACGAGCATATACATTCCGTAAATCCCGAAAGACAGCAGTTTGTTGCTTGTAAATGAAGCGCCTGCGACGGTCACGATCACAATGTTCGGAATTTTGCCGAGCACCGACGCAGAAAAAAAGATCGGCCATCGTATGTTACTCAGCCCGCAGACGGTATTCATGGCAAGCGACGGTATAATCGGAATCAGCCGCCCGAAAAGCACCGCCGTAAACGCGTGCTGATGAAATGAATCTTCATATTGAGCCGCGGCCGGGTAAGCCACCAGCTTTTTTCTGGCCCAGTCTCTGAATCCGTACCGGACGAGAAAAAACAATGCCATTGTTCCGAGCATCGCGCCTGACAATGTAATCCACACTCCGTTTACAATCCCGAAAACCGCTCCGTTTAAGGCTGCGATAATGGCGAATGGAACGATCGGAAAAAATACGTCAGCTGCGACCAGAAGGATACTCATAAGCACGGCGTACATGCCGCCCGCGCGAATCATGCTGAGCCAGACGTCTTTTTGCATAAAGCCGATCATCACGACAGCAATGATGACGGCAAGACTGAATCCCTTTTTTATCATCTGTACGTTCACCTCTTTTCAATTAGTATACAGCACAAATCTATCTCCTTCTATTAAAATAAGCTGTCCGATAAGCGTACTTGTTTATCAGCATTTGCCGTTCGATGAGAAACGGCTGCACCCGGATTTGGACAAAAACAAGCGGGAAGCGGGGATGTACATCATTTGATGCAGAGAATGATTTTTTATAAAAGGGGACACGTTAACAGTAGTGTTTACTGGAGGTGTAAACGTTGAGATGCTTTCATCTGATCATCATGATATGCGTCCTCACGAGTCTCACTGCCGTGTCCGCCGATGCGAAATCTTTAAAAAGAAGTGACATGGAGAAGACGGGAAACGTGTACTGGGATATAAGGTCTGAAAAAAAGAAGCTATCTTTAACCTTCGATGACGGCCCCCATCCTGTCTATACGGAGGGTGTGTTAGACGTGCTGAAACAGCACAATGTTAAAGCAACCTTTTTTTGTATCGGGAGCCGTATAGACAAATACCCCATAACGGCAAAACGCATCGTTGAAGAAGGACATGAAATCGGCAACCATACGATGAACCATGTTTATTTTCACCGTTTAAAACGCAAAGACATTTTACAAGAGCTTCACAGCTCCGCGCATCATATCAGATCGCTGCAGCCGGAAGGGGACAAGTTATTCCGCCCGCCGGGAGGGTCGTTGAATCAGACGGCTTTCAAAAGCATCTTAAAAGAGGGCTATCATATCATCATGTGGTCATGGAACCAAGATCCGAGGGACTGGAAAAGGCCCGGAAAAGGAAAAATCGTCAGGCACGTTGTTTCACATGCCAGAGATGGAGATATCGTTCTTCTGCATGACGGCGGAGGAAACCGGCGCCAGACGGTGGAGGCTTTGAAAGAAATCATTCCCCAGCTGAAAAAGCAGGGCTACACGTTTGTTAAGGTTTCGGATTTGATCGGACAGGATTCCGGTCCTTTTCATATCCAGTAAAGAGAGCGCCGCGTTGAAAGCCGCCAAAGAGATGTGTACCATAGGAGGTAAGGTTTGGAGGGAGAGAAAATGAAGTTTGCTGTTCTTTTTATTACGATAACCTGTCTGTTATCAGGATGCGCTGCGGGCAAAGAGAAAAGTGTTGTCGCGTTCGGCGACAGCAATACGCGCGGTTCCAACTGGGATTATCGTGATTATCCGAAGGCGCAGCAGTGGGTAAACATTTTAAAAACAGCGGAACGCGGCCGTCTTACGGTTATAAATGCGGGAATAGGCGGCCAGACGACTGAGGATGCGCGCCTGCGCTTTCAAAGCGATGTGCTGGAGCGTAAGCCCCAATATTTATTTATCATGTTCGGAACAAATGATGCGGGCATTTTGACGGGAGATCAGCCGCGAGTATCAAAGAAACGGTTTAAAGAAAACCTGACTTATTTCATAAACGAAAGCAGAAATCACGGCATAAAGCCGATTTTAATGACGTGCATCCCGGTTATAGAAGGAAACGGAACGCATCATCTCTATTACTATTCGAGATATAAAGCCTCAGCCTTTAAAGAAAAAGGCGGCGCGAGAAAATGGCATAATTCCTATAACGGCGTTACGAGGCAGGTTGCAGCTGAGTTGAAAGTGCCGCTGGTGGATAACTGGAAACACTTTATACGCGCGGACGGCGGCAAAGATACAGACCGGGCGCTGATCCAATCCGGACTGATAGATCCCTCCGGAAATCATATGACGCCAAAAGGCGCCAGAATCTTAATTGAAGGCATAAAAAATGGGCGGGTTTTGGAACGCTGACGCCGTCAGCTGCCTAAACCGTTTTGCTTCTACTTCATAGGCTGTAGAAAAAACATCTTTTGGAGGCGATTGCTATGAACCGCGGTTTCCCTCCGCAATATCCTGTATGCCCGCCTCCTCGGGTGAATGCGGGGTACTGGTACGCATTTTTTGTTGTGCTGCTCGTCGTCATTCTCGTCCTGGGCGGTCTGTATTGGTTCAATATATAGCAGCCGTCCTCTTAAACACCTCTATTTTAGGGGTGTTTTTTGTTGAAAGTGGTAGTAATGCGCATAACCGAAGTGATATAATATCAGTCATCTGAGTAAAAAAAGGAAATTCGCCCGGGAATTTTTTCTGTTTAAGAAGAAACGGAAATAATGTGTCCGAGCGATCTTCTTTTGATTTCGTTTTCAATTAACTCGATAAATTCACGGCTCAAATTCATTTCATTGGCTTTGAAATAAGATTCTATTAGTAATTCATCAGAAAGCTTTCTCATGCCGGGGACCCAATTAATGGGAGTGGCACCTCCTTACAATTGTAATCAATCATCAGACGCAAGCATATGATGGAAGGTTGCGTTTCAATCATGGTGAGGTTATCTTTAATCTACCATGAAATACAAATAAGAACAATCGTTCTGTTATCCACACTCGTAAGTGGATAACTTGTTAGTATCTTGTTTATAATCTGGATAAATCCGGATGTAATAAGAGTGGATAATGTGTGTAATTTTATCCACAACTGGTGAAGAAACCCAATTTTTGTCGAAATTTTTTTACTGAGTCCGACTTTGTTTTTAAATCTGACAGGTTTCGACATATAGATGATAGAAAGAAAAGGAAGGGTGCGGGTTTTGTTAAAAAAGTTTTTTTTACCTGACGAATTTGTGAAAAATATATTTCATATCACACCGGAAAAGCTCAAGGAACGCAATGTGAAAGGGATTATTACAGACCTTGACAACACGCTTGTGGAGTGGGACAGACCGAGTGCGACACCTCGATTAATCGAGTGGTTTGAAGAAATGAAGGAGCACGGCATTAAAGTCACGATCGTCTCCAATAATAATGAACGAAGAGTGAAATTATTCTCGGAGCCGCTTGGCATACCGTTTATTTATAAGGCAAGAAAACCGATGGGGCGCGCCTTTAAAAGAGCCGTCAGCAGCATGGATCTGAAAAAAGAAGACTGTGTGGTCATCGGCGATCAGCTGCTTACTGATGTTCTCGGCGGAAACAGAAACGGGTATCATACGATCCTCGTCGTGCCTGTCGCTTCCTCTGACGGAGTCATGACGCGCTTTAACCGCCGGATTGAACGGAGAATATTGAGTTCTTTGAAACGTAAAGGCCATATTCAGTGGGAGGATTAGGAATGGAAAAGGTTGTTTGCATCGGCTGCGGAGTAACGATCCAGACCGAGGATAAAAAAGGTCTCGGATACGCGCCAAAGGCATCGCTCACGAAGGAGAATGTCATTTGTCAGCGCTGCTTCAGACTGAAAAATTACAATGAAATTCAAGATGTTTCATTAACGGATGATGACTTTTTAAATATCTTGCACACAATCGGCGATACTGACTCTCTAATTGTCAAAGTCGTTGATATTTTTGATTTTAACGGAAGCTGGATAAACGGGCTGAACCGCTTTGTCGGCGGTAATCCGATCATTCTTGTCGGTAATAAGGCCGATATCCTGCCGAAATCCGTAAAGCGGGAACGGCTCGTCCAATGGATGAAACGCGAAGCGAAAGAATACGGCTTAAAACCCCTTGATGTCTTTTTAATCAGCGCTTCCCGCGGACAAGGGATGAAGGAAGTCATTGACGCCATTGAACATTACCGCGAAGGGCGCGATGTGTATGTGGTGGGCTGTACCAATGTCGGCAAATCCACATTTATCAACCGGATTATTAAAGAGGTCTCAGGGGAAGAGAATATTATTACCACCTCTCAATTTCCGGGCACGACGCTTGATGCAATTGAAATCCCGCTTGATGACGGATCTGCGCTTTATGATACGCCGGGAATCATTAACCATCACCAGATGGCGCATTACGTGGACAAGCGTGACTTAAAGGTGCTGACACCGAAAAAAGAACTGAAGCCGCGCACTTTTCAGCTGAATGAAAAACAAACGCTTTATTTCGGCGGGCTTGCCCGGTTTGACTATGTATCAGGCGATAAAACGGCGTTTGTCTGCTATATGCCGAATGAATTGATGATTCACAGAACAAAGCTTGAAAATGCTGATGCTTTATACGAAAAGCATGCGGGAGAACTGCTTACCCCGCCCGGAAAAGATCATTTGGATGAATTTCCGGAGCTTACGGCCCACGCGTTTACGATTAAAGAAGGAAAGACGGATATCGTTTTTTCCGGACTCGGCTGGGTCACGGTGCAGCAAGCAGATAAAAAAATAACGGCATACGCTCCGAAAGGCGTACACGTATTTGTCCGCCGTTCATTAATATAGAGAGAAGGGGAGAGGGAGCATGAAACAATTGTACGGAGTAATCGGAAATCCGATCGGGCATTCAATGTCACCCGATATTCATAACGCGGCTTTGCAAGATAAGAACATCAACGGGCAGTATTTTGCGTTTCAGGTGGAACCTCGTCATCTCAAGGACGCCGTTAACGGAATCAAGGCGCTTGGCATCTGCGGAGTGAACGTCACAGTCCCGCATAAAGTCGCGATCATGGAGCATCTGGATGAAATACATGAAAGCGCAAAAGTACTCGGGGCCGTAAATACCGTCAAAAGAGAGGGAGACAGGCTCATCGGGTATAATACTGACGGAGATGGGTTTTATAAATCCTTAGTCAAAGTATTGGACAAACCGATATCAGAGCTCTCCATCCTCATGATTGGGGCGGGAGGGGCGGCAAGAGCGATTTTTACGACGATCGTCCGCAGAGAGCCGAAACAATTTGACGTTTGCAACCGCACGCCGGAAAAAGCAGAAAGTCTGATTGCTGCTGCTCCCTCTTTTCAGCAGAAACGCGCCCTTACTTTAAAAGAAGCTGAAAATCAGCTTGAACAATATGACGTCATTATTCATACAACATCTGTCGGCATGTATCCGAAAACGGATGCCGTGCCGCTCTCATTGGAACGGGCCAAAACGGGCGCCATCGTTTGTGATATCGTATACAACCCGATTCAAACGGCGTTCTTAAAAGAAGCTGAAAAAAGAGGTTTAACAACCCTTGACGGTGTCGGCATGTTTGTGGAACAGGCTGCACTGTCTTTCAAGCTGTGGACGGAACAAGAGCCTGACAGCGGCTTAATGAGAGCAATTGTTGAAGGAAAACTAGGAGGAACACAATGTTAACAGGAAAACAAAAACGGTTTTTGCGTTCAAAAGCGCATCATTTAACGCCTATTTTTCAAGTGGGAAAAGGCGGAGTCAACGAAAACATGGTGAAACAGATTGCCGAGGCTTTAGAAGCAAGAGAGCTGATTAAAGTCAGCGTGCTTCAAAACTGCGAAGACGATAAAAACGATGTCGCAGAAGCCCTTGTGAAAGGCAGCCGCTCACAATTGGTGCAGACGATCGGAAATACGATCGTATTGTATAAGGAATCAAAGGAAAATAAACAAATCGAGCTTCCGTAAGGTGGTTGACATGAAGAAAATCGGAATATTCGGGGGCACATTTGACCCTCCGCACAACGGACATCTTCTGATGGCTAATGAAGTCCTTCATCAGGCGGAGCTCGATGAGATTTGGTTTATGCCTAATAAAATCCCGCCGCATAAGCAGAATGAAGACTTTACAGACAGCCGGCACCGGGTGGAGATGCTGAAGCTTGCCATCAGCTCTAATTCCTTCTTTAAGCTTGAGCTTGCGGAAATGGACCGGAAAGGCCCTTCTTATACCTATGATACCGTCCGTTTACTGAAGGAGCGGCACCCGAACGACAAGCTTTTCTTTATTATCGGGGCGGATATGATTGAATATCTGCCGAAATGGTACAAACTGGACGAACTGCTCACGCTCATTCAATTTATCGGAGTGCGGCGCCCGGGGTATCATATTGAGACCCCGTACCCGCTGCTTTTTGCCGACGTTCCGGAATTTGACGTTTCGTCAACGATGCTGAGAGAACGTCTCAAAGCAAAAAAGCCTACGCAATACTTAATGCCGGATAAAGTGAGGCAGTATATAGAGGAGAATGATTTATATGAATCGTGAGGAAGCACTTGCCTGCGTCAAAGAACAGCTGACCGAGCATCGCTACATCCACACAATCGGCGTGACAGATACGGCGGTTATTCTCGCAGGCCGGTTCGGAGCAGATCCGAAAAAAGCGGAAATGGCGGCTATTTTTCATGATTATGCAAAATTCCGGCCGAAAGAAGAAATGAAGCAGATCATCGTGCGGGAAAAAATGCCGGCTGAGCTCTTGGATTACAATGCCGAGCTGTGGCATGCCCCTGTGGGAGCGTATTTGGCTGAGAAAGAAGCGGGGATCACTGATCCTGAGATCTTGGATGCAATCCGCTATCACACGTCAGGGCGTCCCGGAATGACCCTTTTAGACAAAGTCATCTACGTTGCGGATTACATTGAACCCGGCCGCCACTTTCCCGGAGTGGAAGAGGTGCGCCGTCTGGCGGAAACAGATCTGAACGAAGCGCTCATACAAGCGATGAAAAATACAATGATATTTCTGATGAAAAAAAACCAGCCGGTCTTTCCGGAGACGTTTGCAACCTATAACTGGCTGGTGTCTCAAAAATGACAGGAGGAATATGGAAAATGAATCAAGCTTCCGTTTTAAAAATCGCGGCAAAAGCATGCGACGATAAACGTGCAGAAGATATTTTAGCGCTGGACATGGAAGGAATCTCACTTGTAGCGGATTACTTTTTAATCTGCCACGGGAATTCTGATAAACAGGTTCAGGCCATTGCGCGTGAAATTAAAGATCAGGCAGAAGAAAACGGCATTGATGTCAAAAAGATGGAAGGGTTTGATGAGGCCCGCTGGGTTTTAGTTGATCTCGGCGACGTCATTGTCCACGTTTTCCATAAAGATGAAAGAAGCTACTATAATCTTGAAAAGCTATGGGGCGACGCGCCGCTCGCAGAGCTTGAACTCGGCTTGAACTCATGATTTACCAAGGCTTCGCCGGTGTATATGACGAGTTAATGTCACATGCGCCGTATGATGAATGGGCGGGCTGGATTGAAGCGTCTCTTCCGGAAAAGGGAAGGGTGCTTGATCTTGCCTGCGGAACCGGAGAAATATCCATCAGGCTTGCTGAAAAAGGCTGCGAAGTCACGGGGATTGATTTGAGTGAAGATATGCTGAGCTGTGCCCAGCAGAAAAAAACGGGAAAGCCGATTCTTTTTCTCCAGCAGGATATGAGAGAGCTTTCCGGTTTTGAAGAACAGTTTGATGCCGTAGTCATCTGCTGTGATTCCCTAAATTACTTAAAAACGAAAAATGATGTCTTAAGCACCTTCAAAAGTGTTTTTCAAGTTTTGAAGGAGGGCGGCCTGCTTCTGTTTGACGTCCATTCCCCGTATAAAATGACGGAGCTTTTTCCGGACAGCACCCATGCGGATCAGGATGAGCAGATCAGCTATATCTGGCAAAGCTTTGCCGGCGATGAAGAGCTTTCTGTCATCCATGATATGTCCTTTTTCGTATGGAACGGACAATCTTATGACCGCTATGACGAGACGCATGAGCAAAAAACATTTTACATTGAAGAATATAAACAAATGCTTGCAGAGACCGGATTTGAATTGAAGAAAGTGACGGCTGATTTTACAGACCGGCCTCCTTCAACAGAGTCTGAACGTCTTTTCTTTACGGCAGGCAAACCAAAAACCATCGTTTAAACGGAACGATGGTTTTTAAAATGCATTTTTTGCGATTGGCGCGATAAAGCTCTTTATGGCATACTCAGTTACACGTGAAATTGCTTCTTCACTAACGATATATCTTCATCGTATTTGTCATGTGTACGCTGAAAGACACGATTGAACATATCCTGAACACCGCTTTCGAGAGCCTTCAGTCCTTCTCCGGTGACGCCGCCTTTTACGCATACTTTTTCCTGCAAGGCGGGAAGCGTGTAATGCCCCGTTTCAAGAAGCTTTCCGAGACCGACAAGCATTTCTGTCGACATAATCACGGCTTCTTCTTTGGTGATGTCCGTTTCTTCCACTGCCGCGTCAATAAAGCGCTGAACGAGATAACTCATAAAAGCGGGCCCGCAGCTGACAATGTCTGACGCCGCTCTTGTAATGCCGCTGCTGATTTCCACAGGTTTTGAAATATGAGTGAACAGCGTTTGAATATCCGCTTTTGCAGCCTCGCTGCAGCTTTTGCCGAACGTAACAAGCGAGACGCCGGCCAAGGCGCGGTTCGTAATGCTCGGAATGACGCGGGCCGTCTGACACGGAACCGTATGTTCAATCTGATTCGTCTGAACGGGGCTGGTAATGGAGATTAAAATGTGATCTTTTCGTAAATGCGGTGTGAGTTTTTTCAGCAAAGGATATATATCCAGCGGTTTTACACAAATGAATATTATTTCATTATCCTGTACGAGCTTTTCCTGATCCTCGGTGACATGGATGCCGCTGAAACGTTCTTTTAGTTTTAATGCTTTTTCGATTGTTCTGTTTGTGATGGTGATATGTGAGGGATCGGCAGCGTTTGATTCGATAAACGATTCAATCAGGATCGTTCCCATGTTTCCGGTGCCGATAAAGCCTATTTTCAATGAATTCCCCTCCTTTTTCCCTTAATCCTCTAAACCTTATGCGGGGAGGCAATGCAATATGACGAAAGCGATGATGACGGAGCGGCTGCGGCGGAACCTGAAAATTCTGGGCGCTTGTCTTGCGGCAGGGGCGGTTTTTATCTGTATTTGGCTGTTTCGTTCTGAAAAGGAAGAGCCGGTCAAACAGCAGTCCGTGCTCGGCCAAACAGCCTCGGCATCCGTCGCGGACAAAAAAGACACCGCAGACGATAAGATTATGATTGATGTGAAAGGTGCGGTCCGAAATCCCGGCGTGTATGAAATGAAAGCGGGAGACAGAGTGACGCAAGCCATTGAAAAAGCCGGAGGCCTGAAGAAAAAGGCGGATGAATTGAATGTTAATTTAGCAGAGCAGCTGCGGGACGGGACGATTGTTTATATTCCGAGTGAAGGCGAAGAAGAGAATCACCCGAAAACAGCAGCGGGTGAAAAGGAGAATGCAGCTGTCAATATCAATACGGCATCTTTGGACGAACTTCAGGCGATTTCCGGGGTGGGGCAGAAAAAAGCGGAAGCCATTATCGCCTACCGAGAAGAAAACGGACGGTTTCAGACTGCTGAAGATTTGATGAATGTATCAGGCTTTGGAGAAAAGTCATTTGAGCGGATAAAAACTTCCATTACGGTAAAGTGAATTGACGGTTCTGCTTAAATCTATGTAAACTTAGAAAAGCAACAAGACTTTTTGGAGGGAACACTTGTGGAACGAATCTCATGGAATCAATATTTTATGGCGCAAAGCCATTTGCTGGCGCTGAGAAGCACATGTCCGAGACTGTCAGTCGGGGCAACCGTAGTCAGAGATAAGCGGATGATTGCCGGCGGATACAACGGCTCAATCGCCGGCGGCGTCCATTGCGCTGATGAAGGATGCCTTTTAATAGATAATCATTGCCAGAGGACCATACATGCAGAGATGAATGCGATTCTGCAATGTTCTAAGTTCGGTGTTCCGACGGAGGGCGCCGAAATTTATGTGACGCATTATCCTTGTATTCAATGCTGCAAATCAATTATCCAGGCAGGCATCAAAACGGTCTATTATGCCGAAGATTACAAAACACAGCCTTATGCAAAAGAGCTGTTCAGCCAAGCCGGAGTCAAGGTGGAGCAGGTCGAACTTGATGAAATGATCATCGATCTGAAAAACCGCGAAAAATTGTCTTTTGTAGCAGGTCTGATTCAGCAATTATCTGATGCGGGAGTTAAGGCAGATGAACTGAAAAAAATTCATGAACAGGCCAATGAGCTGTTTACCAGTTACGTATAAATGAAATATAAATACCTTCTTCTGCCTCTGGCGGCGGTTTCTGCAACTGCGGGAATTGCCGCCGCTCATGTCTTCTGGGTTCTGCTCCTTTTTCTTCTGTATCTTCTCTTTATTATGATAAAAACAAAGCAGCCTGCTCCGGTTGTTGTCTGCCTCGTTTCTTTTTGTGTTTATTTCTTTCTTTATACGGTTTGTGACGCTGCGAATGTAACGCGGTATCAGGCCGGCAGTTATACTGAACAGGCCGTCATCACTAATATTCCGAAGGTTGACGGAGCGAAAATGTCAGCCGTTATCCGTACACATGACAAGGAAAAATGGGCGGCTTCGTATAAAATCCGGTCTCTTGAGGAAAAGAGACTCATTGAACAGCTTGAACCGGGGATGCGCTGCACGTTTACAGGCTCTCTGGAACAGCCTGCACATGCGACGATTCCCGGAGGTTTTGATTATAAGGAATATCTTTACTCTCAGCAGATTCACTGGTTATTTTCCGTGACTTCCATTGAGCAGTGTGAAAAATCCAAACAGCCGCTGTTTAAACTGCTGAACTTCAGAAAAAATTTGATTTCAATCATTCGGAATCACGTACCTGAATCTTCCGCCGGAATTGTTGAAGCGCTGACCTTAGGTGAAAGATTTTCTATAGAGGACGATATACTGAGTGCATATCAAAATTTGGGAGTCGTTCATTTAATGGCGATTTCCGGAATGCATGTCGGTCTTATTACGGCGGGACTATTTTATGCTCTGATCAGAATCGGGCTGACAAGAGAAAAGGCGGGGATGTTGCTGCTGCTGTTTTTGCCGGTGTATACGCTGCTGAGCGGTGCCGCCCCATCCGTATTGCGCGCATCCCTCATGCTGGGATTTTATATCGCCGGAACTCTTGTTAAACGCGGCATTCATTCCTCTGCTGCATTGTCTCTGTCTTATCTGCTGCTCCTGCTGTTTAATCCTTACTTCCTTTGGCAGGCGGGCTTCCAGCTTTCCTTTGCGGTAAGCGCCTCTTTAATTCTGTCATCCTCCATTTTAAAGAAAGCGGGGAAAAGCAGACTTGCCGGGCTTGCGATGGCCTCATTCATTGCAGAGCTCAGCTCACTTCCGTTTCTTCTCTATCATTTTCAGCAAATTTCACTTGTCAGTTTTCCGATGAACATGGTGATGGTGCCATTTTATACGTTATTTGTCATTCCGGTTTCTGTCATCGGCTTCCTTCTTCTTTTGCTTTCAAGGCAGATGGGAGAATGTTTGTTTGATATGTTTGACCTTGTGATGAAGCCTGTGCATGATTTCATTACATATGCGGCATCCGTTGATTTATTTACTATGATTGTGTCAAAGCCTGACTTTCTTTCCCTTCTTCTGCTTGCGGTTTCCGTTTTTACGCTTTTTGCGGCTTTGGAAAAGGGAGGTTTTTTAAAACTCAGGAAATCGGCTCTTTTTTTCTGCGCGGTTTTGGCTTATTTAATATGCCGTCCGTATTTCAGTCCATGGGGAGAAGCGGATATGCTTGATATCGGGCAGGGAGACTCGCTGTTTATAAGCGCGCCATACCGCAAAGGGACCGTAATGGTTGATACAGGGGGAGTGATTGCTTATCCCGGAGAATCATGGAAAGAAAAACGCCACCCGTATTCTATCGGCGAGAAGGTTTTGATTCCGTTTTTAAACGGAAAAGGGGTGAAAAAGCTGGATGCGCTGTTTTTAACCCATGCGGATCAGGATCACATCGGAGAAGCCGGAGTGTTAATCAAAAATCATAGAGTCAAACGGTTAATTGTCCCCGTGGGATTCGTAAAAGAACCGAAGGATCAGAACATATTAAAAATGGCGAAAGAAAACAACATTCCCGTTGCCGAAGCAAAGCGGGGCGACACCATTACAGCGGGTGATCTTCAGTTTCAGGTGCTGTCTCCGGAGTCATCTGACGGAAAGAGTAAAAATGATTCATCACTGGTGCTTTGGACGGTTTTAGGCGGAGTGAGCTGGCTTTTGACGGGAGATTTAGAATCGGACGGCGAAACAGAAGTGCTGAAAACGTATCCGAAACTGAAGGCTGATATATTGAAGGCGGGTCATCACGGCAGCAAAAGCTCAACGAGTGAAGCCTTTTTGAAACAGCTTCAGCCGGAAGCAGCGCTGATTTCAGCAGGAAAAGAGAATCGATACCATCATCCGCATGAAGAAGTGCTGGATCGTTTGAAGGCGTACTCTGTCAATGTGCTTCGCACCGATATCAGCGGAACGATTCAATACAGATTTGAAAAAGGCGCCGGAACGTTTTCCGTCTTCCCTCCATATGATATAGAAGAAACCAGGGCGCAAGAAGTAAAAAAGACTGCCGATTGACAGCAGCCCGGAATGCGGCTAAGAGCCGATAAGATGGATGGCTGTTGCCATCACGAACAAAAAGGCGAAAAATCCGAAGGACACGACAAAACCGACAGCTGAGTCAACAGCATCATTTCGTTTGCTTTGAACGTTTTTTTCAAAATCATTCAATTTCATCCCTCCTGACTTCCCTAAGTATACTGGAATTGTTTTGAAAAATCTAGAAGTGATGGTAACGTTTTCTGTTCTTGTGATTATCGCCTTTTTACAAGCAGACCCGGGAGCTTGTGAATCAGGCGTTTATTATAAATGAGGAAGCTGTCCTTTTTAAAGCTTCCTCTTTACTATTTGCCGAACTCAATTTAGGATAGAAGGGGATCAAGAAAGAGAGGAAGTCATACGATCATGGTATTTGATGTTTGGAAAGCCCTGAAAAAAGGGGATGTCCGCTCCGTTTATTGCTTATACGGAAAAGAAACGTATCTGCTCCAAGAGACTGTCAGCCGGATCAGACAAGCTGTCGTTGATGAGGAGACTAAAGATTTTAACCTGTCTGTTTTTGATCTTGAAGAGGATCCGCTTGACCAGGCCATAACCGATGCGGAAACGTTTCCGTTTATGGGAGAGAAGCGGCTGGTTATCGTAAAAAATCCGTCTTTTTTAACAGGGGAAAAAAAGAAAGAAAAAATAGAGCATAATACAAGCGCTTTGGAGACTTACCTGAAGGAGCCTGCGCCTTATACGGTCTTTGTGATTGTGGCTCCGTATGAAAAGCTGGACGAACGGAAAAAGCTGACGAAAGCGCTGAAGCAAAAAGGCCTTATGATTGAAGCTAAGGAGCTGAATGCAAAGGAGACGACTGATTTTACGATTAATCTGGCGAAATCCGAAAATAAAACGATGGATACAGAAGCTGCCGAGCATTTGG
This sequence comes from Bacillus sp. MT(2024), assembly GCF_036362845.1. Taxonomy (NCBI): domain Bacteria; kingdom Bacillati; phylum Bacillota; class Bacilli; order Caryophanales; family Bacillaceae; genus Bacillus; species Bacillus sp. MT(2024). The sequence goes on along the minus strand of NZ_CP143632.1, from coordinate 2,535,932 downwards.
TTCTGCTTGCAAACGGCCATCTGTCTTCCATATATCAGGAAATACAAAAACTCTCCGCCTACACCGGTGACAGACATGAGATCACGCTTGAAGATGTCCGGGAGCTTGTCGCAAGAAGTTTGGAGCAGAATATTTTTGAGCTGATCAACAAAATCGTGAACCGAAAACGGACGGAAAGTCTTCAAATATTTTATGATCTTTTAAAACAAAACGAAGAACCGATCAAAATTATGGCGCTGATCGCCAACCAATTCCGTCTGATTATGCAGACAAAGTATTTTGCGGGACAAGGATACGGCCAAAAGCAAATCGCTTCCAATTTAAAGGTGCACCCCTTCCGGGTAAAGCTGGCGATGGATCAGGCGAGGCTATTTTCTGAAGAAGAGCTGCGGCGTATTATAGAAAGGCTCGCAGTGATGGATTATGAAATGAAAACGGGGAAAAAGGACAAGCAGCTCTTGCTGGAGCTCTTTCTCCTTGAGCTTCTCCGGACTGAATGAAAAAAACGATCCCCGTTAAAGGGATCGTTTTTGTATTATGCAGAAAGTCCGTTCACTTGTTTCGCAAGTCTAGATTTGTATCGAGCTGCGGCATTTTTGTGTACAAGACCTGTTTTCACTGCTTTATCAATGCGTTTCGCTGCTTCAGAAAGAGCAGTTTTCGCTTTATCCGCTTCGTTGTTAGCAACAGAAGCTTCAACTTGTTTGATTGCAGTACGCATAGCAGATTTGATTGTCGCGTTATGAGCGCGGCGTTCGTTGTTTGTTTTTGTACGTTTAATCGCTGATTTAATGTTTGGCATGTGTTTCACCTCCTAAGATACAACCTGTAGCACAGTGTCTTAAGGTTAAATCTTCTTCACAATAGAACAAATTGTATTCTATCAAACAGAACTTTAGATTGCAATATAAATGTAAAGTATTTTTCGTTGATGGGTAAATTCGCATGATTCGTTTTGTAAATGGCCACACTATGTACCACGATGATTGAAGGAGGTCTTTCCTGTGAAAAACAATGAACTGGATGTCAATCAATTTCTGATACGGACGGATTTAGCGGTAGAAACGAAACAGGCGGTAAAAGACGGACAAACCGGTCAGACAAAAGAAATAAACGGGTTTATTGAAAAAGAACGCGACAAGGGCGGCATTAAAGTCAGAACCGTCGATATTACCAAAGAAGGCGCCGAGCTATCGGGGAAAAAGCAGGGACGCTATGTCACGATCGAGGCTCAAGGGGTTCGGGAACACGACTCTGACATGCAGGAAAAAGTAACGGAAGTGTTTGCCGAGGAATTTTCCGCCTACCTGTCGGCATTAAAGATTCCAAAGGATGCAAGCTGTTTGATCGTCGGTCTCGGCAACTGGAATGTGACGCCGGATGCGCTCGGCCCTCTCGTGACCGAAAACCTTCTTGTGACAAGGCATCTGTTCAGGCTTCAGCCGGAAAACGTACAGGAAGGGTACAGGCCGGTCAGCGCGCTTGCTCCCGGTGTGATGGGATTAACGGGAATTGAAACGAGCGATATTATTCAAGGTGTGATCAAAGAATCAAAGCCGGATTTTGTGATTGCGGTAGACGCTCTTGCGGCAAGAGCCGTTGAAAGGGTGAACACGACCATCCAATTTTCTGATACGGGCATTCACCCGGGATCAGGCGTCGGCAATAAGAGAAAAGAATTAAGCAAGGAAACGCTCGGCATCCCCGTCATCGCAATCGGGGTACCGACTGTCGTTGATGCGGTTACGATCGCGAGCGATACGGTGGATTATATATTAAAGCATTTCGGCAGAGAGATGAAAGATGACAGCCCGTCAAGATCTCTGGTGCCCGCCGGAATGAACTTCGGCAAAAAGAAGGTGCTGACAGACGAAGACCTTCCCGGAGAAAAAGAACGCCAATCCTTTCTCGGTATTGTCGGCACACTGGACGAAAACGAAAAACGCCAGCTGATTCACGAAGTGCTCTCTCCGCTCGGCCATAATCTGATGGTCACACCGAAGGAGATTGACACCTTTATTGATGATATGGCGAACGTGCTTGCAAACGGGTTAAACACCGCCCTTCATGAAAAAGTGTCACAAGATAACAAAGGCTCTTATAATCATTAAAATGGTTCTACCTCCTCTAGCTTGTTCATAGAGTAATTACTAGACAAGCGCTGGAGGGATTCAAATCATGAGAAAAAAACGCAGAAACCGTCAAATTGTCGTTGCAGTAAACGGTGGAAATGCGCTCAAGGGCATGTTTTTGTTTATGACAAGCCTTATCGTTATTTTCGTATTATCGGGTGTGCTCACATCGCTTCGCCCTGAACTGAGGCTTTCTTCGGATTCTCTTCACGGAATTGCCGGAGAACTTCCGGGTGACGCGTTTGCACACCTCCTCGGTATGGAAAATCATTATTTCGCCTCAGAGCTTCCTGAAAAAGACTCTTTTCAGCTGTCCCGGCTTTCCTTAAAACTGGCGACAAGTATTAATATGGAAGACCCGCGGAGTTTCTTGGGACGTGAGCTGCCGGGATTTGCCCAATACGATACGGAGATCCTTCTGGCGGGGCAGGGGACGGATTATACGAATATGCCTGCTGAATCTCCGCCGCCGTCGAAGGTGATGGAAAAAGAAAAAGAAGTGAACCTGGCAGAAATCGAAAACAAAACGAAAAAAGAAGAAACGGCGCCGCCGAAACATTCAACAGGCAGCAAAAAAGTCGTTTTTATTTACCACACTCATAATACCGAATCCTATCTTCCTCTGTTAAAGGGGGAAACAAATCCGGATAACGCCCGCCATTCGAAGGCCAATGTCACGCTTGTCGGAGATATGTTCGGAAAAGCGCTTGAAGCGCAAGGTGTAGGAGCGACCGTAGATAAAACCGACATTCAGGCCCGCCTGAACAAAGACGGCTTAAATTATGCGCGAAGCTATGACGAATCAAGGCCGGTCGTAAAAAGCGCGCTCGCCAAAAATAAAAATCTGCAATATACCATAGACATTCACCGGGATTCCCGCCGCAAGAAAAATACGACAGCCGACATCAAAGGAAAAAGCTATGCCAGAGTCGCCATCGTGGTCGGCAAAAAAAGCGCTAATTTTGAAGAAAACTATAAACTCGCAAGTGAACTTCATAAGCTGATGGAGAAAAAATACCCCGGCTTAAGCGTCGGTGTTTTATCAAAAGGCTCTCCGGGAGATAATGGAGTATACAACCAGGATTTAAACGACAGGTCGCTTCTGCTGGAATTCGGGGGCGTGGATAACAATCTTGAAGAACTGAGGCGCGCATCAGATGCCGTGGCCGATGTGTTCAGCGAACTGTACTGGGATGCAGACAAGGTCAGCTCGCAATCAGGAGAGAAGAAAAAACAATAGAAATCAGGTGATTCGAATGATCCGTTTTACCGGCAAATGCCTGCTGATCGCCATTGTCATGTTTTTCGGCGTTTTGTTCGGCATGCAGCAGGCAAACAGCGGAATGCTTGATATGAAAGGATACAAAGATCCCTCCTTAAAAGGAGCATTCACGCTCGGCGGCGGAGAAGGACAGGAAAAAGAAGCTTCCATTTTGGGGCAAACCGTTACGGCGAAAGATCTGGAAGAAAAACAAAAACAGCTGGAACAGGCGGAAACCTTCAACCTGTTTTCAAAAGCGGGAGAAACCCTTTCAAATACCGTGACGGACTCGGCGCAGGCGATGTACGAGTGGGTTTCGAAACTGAACCGATAGCATTGATGAAGAGAAAAGCGGATGATTCCTTAAAGGAAGCTTTTCTCTTTCTTGTTTTAATTGAATGTTTACAATCCTATTGATATAATCTAAGCTAGTGTATTTTGCGTTTAATAGTAGGAGTGATAGATTGTGACAGATAAAGAAAAGCGTTTAGAGAGGCAGTCAAGAATCCGGAATTTCTCCATCATCGCCCACATAGACCACGGCAAATCGACCTTGGCGGATCGGATTTTAGAAAAAACATCGGCGATCACCCAGCGGGAAATGAAAGAACAATTGCTTGATTCAATGGACCTTGAACGCGAACGGGGAATTACCATCAAATTAAATTCCGTTCAGCTGAAATACAAAGCAAAAGACGGAGAAGAATATATATTCCATCTCATCGACACGCCCGGACACGTCGACTTTACATATGAAGTTTCGCGAAGCCTGGCTGCCTGTGAAGGCGCGATTCTCGTTGTTGATGCGGCTCAGGGAATAGAAGCGCAGACATTGGCGAACGTCTATCTGGCGCTTGATAATGATCTTGAGATTCTTCCTGTCATTAATAAAATCGATCTTCCGAGCGCAGAGCCAGAACGTGTGCGTCAAGAGGTTGAGGACGTTATCGGCCTTGACGCTTCAGACGCCGTCCTCGCTTCAGCGAAAGCGGGCATCGGCATCGAAGACATTTTAGAACAGATCGTAGAAAAAGTGCCGGCTCCCGCGGGAGATCCGGAAGCTCCGCTGAAAGCGCTCATCTTTGACTCGCTTTATGACGCGTACCGCGGAGTCGTCGCGTATATCAGAGTCGTAGAAGGAACGGTCAAACCGGGCCAGAAAATTAAAATGATGGCAACCGGAAAAGAGTTTGAAGTCATTGAAGTCGGCGTCTTTACGCCGAAAGCGCAGCCGGCTGACGAATTGACAGTCGGTGACGTAGGCTATTTGACAGCCGCAATCAAAAACGTCGGCGACACCCGTGTCGGTGATACGATCACGAGCGCGGTTAAGCCTGCGGCAGAAGCGCTTCCGGGCTACCGCAAACTCAATCCGATGGTATACTGCGGACTTTATCCGATTGACACAGCCAAATATAATGATTTGCGTGAAGCTCTGGAAAAACTTGAATTGAACGATTCATCTCTTCAATACGAGGCGGAGACGTCACAAGCCCTCGGCTTCGGTTTCCGCTGCGGTTTTTTAGGAATGCTTCACATGGAAATCATTCAAGAGCGGATTGAACGGGAATTTAAAATTGACCTTATTACGACCGCGCCGAGCGTTATTTATGACGTTTATATGACGGACGGCGAAAAGATCATCGTGGATAACCCGTCAAACATGCCTGACCCGCAAAAAATAGAGCGGGTGGAAGAACCTTATGTCAAAGCGACGATGATGGTTCCGAACGATTACGTCGGAGCGGTTATGGAGCTTTGTCAGGGGAAACGGGGCAACTTTATCGATATGCAGTACTTAGACGCCAACCGGGTCAGCATTGTATATGAGATGCCTCTTGCGGAAATCGTATATGAATTTTTTGATCAGCTGAAATCCAGCACGAAAGGGTACGCCTCTTTCGATTACGAGCTGATCGGCTACAAACCGTCCAAACTCGTCAAAATGGACATTATGCTGAATGCAGAAAAAATTGATGCGCTGTCGTTTATCGTGCACCGCGATTACGCATACGAGCGCGGGAAAGTCATCGTCGAAAAATTGAAAGAATTGATCCCCCGCCAGCAATTCGAAGTGCCCGTGCAGGCAGCGATCGGACAGAAAATCGTGGCCCGCTCAACCATTAAGGCCATGCGGAAAAACGTCCTTGCAAAATGTTACGGAGGAGACATCTCGCGGAAACGGAAGCTTCTTGAAAAACAAAAAGAAGGAAAACGCCGGATGAAGCAGGTCGGCTCGGTAGAAGTGCCGCAGGAAGCGTTTATGGCCGTTCTTAAAATGGATGACAGCCCGAAAAAATAACGGAAGCCGCCGCAGTCCCGCGCTGCGGCTTCTTTCTGTAAAGAAGAAGGTGTTTCAAAATGAAATCAGCTTATATTCATATTCCGTTTTGTGAGCATATCTGCCACTATTGCGATTTCAATAAATATTTTATTCAGAGCCAGCCTGTCGATGAGTACTTAAACTCACTCGAAAAGGAAATGATAAATACAATAGAACGGACGGGACGCCCTGATCTCCGCACGATTTTTATCGGGGGAGGCACGCCGACATCGCTCTCACCCGCCCAGCTGGAAAAATTGATGGATTCCATTCACCGCGTGCTGAAACCTTCTGACGGACTCATAGAATTTGCCGCGGAAGCGAATCCGGATGATTTGTCCCCGGAAAAATTAAAAATCATGAAAAATGCCGGTGTCAATCGGCTGAGCTTCGGTGTTCAAACCTTTGAAGATGAGCTTTTACAAAAAATCGGCAGAGTGCATAAACAAAAGGACGTATTCACTTCCTTTGAACGTGCGAGGGCTCTCGGCTTCGACAACATCAGTCTCGATTTAATGTTCGGCCTGCCGGGTCAGACGCTGGCCGATCTTGACAATTCCGTCAAAACGGCTTTGTCTCTTGATGCGGAGCATTATTCCGTTTACTCGCTGATCGTAGAGCCGAAAACGGTGTTTTATAATTTAATGCAAAAAGGCCGCCTGCATCTCCCGGCGCAAGAACAAGAGGCCGAGATGTATGAAACGGTCATGAGGCAGATGAGCGAAGCGGGCATCCGTCAATACGAGATCAGTAACTTTGCAAAGCCCGGATTCGAGTCGCAGCATAATCTGACGTATTGGAGCAATGAAGCGTATTTCGGTTTTGGCGCAGGCGCTCACGGATATATCAGCGGCACGCGCACCGTCAACGCCGGGCCTGTGAAACATTACATTCAGCTCATCGAAGAAAAGGGGCTGCCTTATCGTGACACGCACGAGGTGACACGTGAGGAGCAGATTGAAGAAGAAATGTTCCTCGGTCTCAGAAAAATGTCCGGCGTACAAAAGCAAGCTTTTCTCGATAAATTCGGACGCTCGGTTGACGAACTGTTTCCCGATGTTCTCAAAGATTTAACCGAAAAAGGCCTGATCTGTGACACGGAAGAATCGGTTGCATTAACGCATGAGGGCAAATTATTAGGAAATGAGGTTTTTGGCGCTTTTTTGGGTGAGTTATAATTGACATTTTTCTTTTGGTTTGTTACTTTTGATATAGAATTAGCACTCGCTGACCTTGAGTGCTAACAGGGGTGATGATGATGTTAACAAATCGTCAGCTGTTGATCCTGCAAGTGATTATTAATGATTTTATACAATCAGCGCAGCCTGTAGGATCAAGAACTCTTTCAAAAAAAGACGAGATTACATTCAGCTCTGCAACGATCAGAAACGAGATGGCTGACTTGGAGGAATTGGGCTTTATTGAAAAAACCCATTCATCCTCAGGACGGATTCCGTCGGAAAAAGGGTACAGGTATTATGTCGATCATTTGCTGTCACCCGTCAAGCTGACAAAAACCGATCTGGATTTAATTCACTCGATATTTAAAGAAAAAATCTTCGAGCTGGAAAAAACAGTCCAAAAATCAGCGCAAATCCTGTCCGACCTGACAAACTACACATCGATTGTCCTCGGGCCGACGCTGAGCGAGAACTATCTTAAACAGATTCAAATCGTTCCGATCCAGCCGGATAAGGCGGTCGCCATCCTCGTCACGAACACGGGGCATGTCGAAAACCGCACCATCAATTTCCCGGCTAAAGTGGATTTGGCCGATATTGAAAAACTGGTCAATATATTAAACGATCGATTAGCGGGCGTGCCGATGGACGAACTGAATGAGCGCATTTTTAAAGAGGTTGTCACATATTTAAGGCAGCATATCGCCAACTATGACAGCATACTTGAATCGCTCCGCTCCACATTCCATCCGGCGGCCCACGTTGAGAAATTGTTTTTCGGCGGAAAGATCAACATGCTGAATCAGCCGGAGTTCCATGATATTGAAAGGGTCCGCTCGCTCTTATCTTTAATTGAAAAAGAGCAGGATGTTCTGAAGCTGTTTCAGTCATCAAAAGCCGGGATTTCAATCAAAATCGGGAAAGAAAACGACTACGAAGAAATGGAAAACTGCAGCTTAATCACGGCCACTTATACAGTTGATACGAAACAGATCGGATCAATCGCGATTATCGGGCCGACGCGCATGGATTATTCAAGAGTCGTCAGCCTGCTGCAGCACGTGACTTCGGACTTGTCAAAAGCATTCACAAGTTTGTATGATGAATAAGGGAATTTTGGCAATCATTTTCAGTCATCTTTTTACAGCATTTGAGGGAGGTGAACACAATGTCAGAAGAAAAACAAACCGCAGAACAGGTTGAAGCAGCAGAACAAGAAGAAGTGACAGAACAGGCAGAACAAGCGGCTTCACAAGAGCAGCATGAAGAAACGGCAGGTCAGGAAGAAGCCCTTCAGCACCAAATTGATGAATTGCAGGGTTTGCTTGATGAAAAAGAAAACAAGCTTTTGCGTGTTCAAGCAGACTTTGAAAACTATAAACGACGCAGCCGCCTTGAGATGGAAGCTGCTCAGAAATACCGTTCTCAAAACGTCGTAACGGAAATCCTTCCGGCTCTCGACAACTTTGAACGGGCGTTACAGGTAGAAGCTGAAAGCGAGCAGACAAAAAGCTTGCTGCAAGGTATGGAAATGGTCCGCCGCCAGCTGATGGACGCACTTGAAAAAGAAGGCGTTGAAGCCATCGAAGCTGTCGGTCAGGAATTTGATCCGAACCTTCACCAAGCCGTCATGCAGGTGGAAGATGAAAACTTCGGCAGCAATATTGTTATCGAAGAACTGCAAAAAGGCTACAAACTGAAGGATCGCGTCATCCGTCCTTCAATGGTAAAAGTGAATCAATAACTACATAGCAGGAGGTAATTCAAAGTGAGTAAAGTAATCGGAATTGACTTGGGTACGACAAACTCATGTGTGGCAGTGCTTGAAGGCGGAGAGCCTACAGTTATCGCCAACGCTGAAGGAAACCGTACGACTCCGTCAGTCGTTGCATTTAAAAACGGCGAGCGCCAAGTAGGGGAAGTGGCGAAACGCCAATCAATCACAAATCCTAACACAATCATGTCTGTTAAACGCCATATGGGTACTGACTATAAAGTGGAAATCGAAGGAAAAGACTACACGCCTCAAGAAGTGTCAGCTATTATCCTTCAGCATCTGAAAGCATACGCTGAAAGCTACCTCGGCGAAACAGTTTCAAAAGCCGTTATCACGGTTCCTGCATACTTCAACGATGCAGAGCGCCAAGCGACAAAAGATGCCGGTAAAATCGCCGGTCTTGAAGTAGAGCGTATTATCAACGAGCCGACTGCAGCAGCGCTTGCATACGGACTTGATAAAACGGACGAAGACCAAACGATTCTTGTTTACGACCTTGGCGGCGGTACGTTTGACGTATCTGTTCTTGAACTTGGCGACGGCGTGTTTGAAGTCCGTTCAACTGCCGGTGACAACCGTCTTGGCGGGGACGACTTTGACCAAGTCATCATCGATCATCTCGTAGCAGAATTCAAAAAAGAAAACGGCATTGATCTTTCAAAAGACAAAATGGCGCTTCAGCGTTTGAAAGATGCGGCTGAGAAAGCGAAAAAAGATCTTTCCGGCGTATCATCTACACAAATTTCTTTACCATTTATCACAGCGGGAGAAGCAGGTCCTCTTCACCTTGAGCTGACACTGACCCGCGCTAAATTCGAAGAGCTTTCCGCTCACCTTGTTGAGCGCACAATGGCTCCTGTCCGTCAGGCTCTTCAAGATGCGGATCTTTCTGCGAGCGAAATCGACAAAGTTATCCTTGTCGGCGGATCAACACGTATTCCTGCCGTACAGGAAGCAATCAAAAAAGAAACGGGTAAAGAAGCGCATAAAGGCGTAAACCCTGATGAAGTTGTAGCGCTGGGTGCAGCGATTCAAGGCGGCGTCATCACGGGAGACGTAAAAGACGTTGTTCTTCTTGACGTTACACCGCTTTCTCTCGGTATTGAAACAATGGGCGGCGTGTTCACGAAACTGATCGACCGCAACACGACAATTCCGACGAGCAAGTCTCAAGTATTCTCAACTGCAGCTGACAACCAAACGGCTGTTGACATTCACGTGCTTCAAGGTGAGCGCCCGATGTCTGCGGACAACAAAACGCTCGGCCGCTTCCAGCTTACTGATATCCCGCCTGCACCGCGCGGCGTACCGCAAATCGAAGTTTCTTTCGATATTGACAAAAACGGTATCGTAAACGTAAGAGCGAAAGACTTAGGCACAGGAAAAGAACAAAACATTACAATCAAATCTTCTTCAGGTCTTTCTGATGATGAGATCGAACGCATGGTAAAAGAAGCGGAAGAAAACGCTGACGCTGATGCGAAGAGAAAAGAAGAAATCGAAGTCCGCAACGAAGCTGACCAGCTTGTGTTCCAAACGGAAAAAACATTAAAAGATCTGGAAGGCAAAGTGGACGAAGAGCAAGTGAAAAAAGCAAACGACGCGAAAGACGCGCTGAAAGCCGCTATCGAGAAAAACGAAATTGAAGACATCAAAGCGAAAAAAGATGAGCTTCAAACAATCGTTCAAGAGCTTTCTATGAAGCTTTATGAAGAAGCGGCAAAAGCGCAGCAGGCTGAAGGCGCAGCAAACGCTGAAGGCAAAAAAGCGGATGACAACGTTGTCGATGCGGAATACGAAGAAGTAAAAGACGACGAAACGAAAAAATAAGTTCTTTCCCGCATGGCTTTAGGCGGAAGAACACACAGCATATTCTGATTCAACAGACAGAAAGTCAAAGTCAGGCATCTCTTGGCTTTGACTTTTTTTCTTGCCCGGGATAAAAGGAATTGAAAAAACATAATTCAAAATGATACAATCTAATTTATGTGAGAAATTCGGGAGAGTGAAGCGAGATGAGTAAGCGTGATTACTATGAAGTGCTTGGGGTAAGTAAGAGCGCTTCAAAGGATGAAATCAAAAAAGCCTATCGGAAGCTTTCAAAAAAATATCATCCTGATATCAATAAAGAATCCGGAGCAGATGAAAAATTCAAAGAGGTAAAAGAAGCGTACGAAGCGCTCTCAGACGACCAAAAACGCGCTCAATATGACCAATTCGGCCATACAGACCCTAACCAGGGATTCGGCGGCGGTTTCGGAGGCGGCGGAGACTTCGGCGGCTTCGGTTTCGATGACATATTCTCAAGCATCTTCGGAGGCGGCACGAGACGCCGTGACCCGAATGCGCCGCGGCAAGGCGCGGATCTGCAGTATACAATGACCCTGTCATTTGAAGACGCGGCTTTCGGAAAAGAAACGATCATTGAAATTCCGCGCGAAGAGAATTGCGAAACATGTAAAGGATCGGGCGCAAAGCCGGGAACAAAGCCGGATACGTGCTCGCACTGCGGAGGTTCAGGCCAGCTGAACGTCGAACAGAACACGCCGTTTGGCAAAGTGGTTAACCGAAGAGTCTGCCACCACTGTGAAGGAACAGGAAAAATCATCAAAAACAAGTGTTCTGACTGCGGCGGCACGGGCAAAGTGAAAAAACGGAAAAAAATCAATGTCACGATTCCTGCCGGTGTGGATGACGGACAGCAGCTGCGCGTTCCGGGCCAAGGTGAACCTGGCGTAAACGGAGGGCCTGCGGGAGATCTGTTTGTCGTATTCCATGTGCGCGCCCACGAGTTCTTTGAACGCGATGGAGACGATATTTATTGCGAAATGCCGTTAACGTTTGCCCAAGCGGCACTCGGAGACGAAGTGGAAGTGCCGACGCTTCACGGAAAAGTGAAATTGAAAATACCTGCCGGCACACAAACCGGCACGAAATTCAGATTAAGAGGCAAAGGCGTTCAGAACGTCCGGGGCTACGGACAAGGCGACCAGCACATTGTCGTCCGCGTCGTCACACCGACGAATCTGACAGACAAACAAAAAGACATCATCCGCGAGTTCGCTGAAGTCAGCGGAAACCTGCCGGATGAACAAGAAATGAGTTTCTTTGACAAAGTAAAACGCGCATTTAAAGGCGAGTAATGATTGGATAGGAGTTGGTAGTTTTGAAATGGTCCGAAATCAGCATTCACACAACACATGAAGCGGTCGAACCCATCTCAAATATTTTGCATGAAGCTGGTGCGAGCGGGGTTGTCATCGAAGATCCGCTTGATTTAATGAAAGAGCGTGAGAATGTTTACGGGGAAATCTACCAGCTCGACCCCAATGATTACCCCGATGAGGGTGTCATTGTCAAAGCGTATCTGCCGATCAACAGTTTCCTCGGCGAAACGGTGGACGGCATTAAAGAGACGATTAATAATCTGCTTTTGTACGACATTGATTTAGGCAGAAACACAATCACCATTTCTGAAGTTAATGAAGAAGAATGGGCGACAGCTTGGAAAAAGTATTATCATCCGGTGAAAATTTCTGAAAAATTCACGATCGTGCCCACATGGGAAACGTATACACCCGTGAATACCGATGAACTGATTATCGAAATGGATCCGGGCATGGCATTCGGTACGGGAACGCATCCGACAACCGTTCTGTGCATTCAGGCGCTTGAGCGTATCGTTCAAAAAGGCGACCGTGTCATTGATGTCGGCACCGGTTCAGGAATTTTAAGCATCGCGGCCGCCATGCTTGAGGCCGAATCGGTTCATGCATATGACCTTGATCCGGTCGCTGTTGAAAGCGCGCGTCTGAATCTAAAATTGAACAAAGTGAGTGATACGGCCGAAGTGAAGCAGAACAATTTGTTAGACGGCATCACGGGCGAACATGATGTCATTGTCGCAAATATTTTGGCGGAAGTGATTCTCCGCTTTACATCACAGGCGTACGATCTGCTCAAAGACGGAGGCCATTTTATTACTTCAGGCATTATCGGCCAGAAAAAACAGGAAGTAAAAGAAGCGTTGGAAAAAGCCGGCTTTACCATCACAGAAATTCTGTCTATGGAAGATTGGGTCAGCATCATCGCGAAAAAATAACAGTTAGTAGGTGTCACAGCGTATGCAACGATATTTTATCGAGCTCACGAAGCAGGAGATGGACGAAACTCCCGATTTTCAAATTACGGGGGAAGACGTCCACCATATAGCGAACGTCATGAGAATGAGTGCGGGAGACCGGATTATCTGCTGTTCGAAAGACGGCCATGAAGCGTTATGCCTGCTTAAAGAGGTTTCTAAAGACCATATATCATGCAGCATTGCTGAATGGACGGGTGAAAACCGTGAACTGCCTTTGAAGATCAGGATCGCCAGCGGCCTTCCGAAAGGCGATAAGCTTGAATGGATTATCCAAAAAGGGACCGAGCTGGGGGCTAGTATGTTCATCCCCTTTCAAGGCGCCAGATCCGTCGTTAAGCTAGACGACAAAAAGGCAAAGAAAAAGCGGGAGAGATGGGCGAAAATCGCGAAGGAAGCGGCGGAGCAATCGTACCGCAATGAAATTCCCGAAGTGAAAACCGTTCATACGTTCCGGCAGCTGCTTGAAATGGCGGAGAATGTCGATAAATGTGTCGTTGCATACGAGGAGTCATCAAAGCAGGGGGAAACGGGCGCTTTCGCCGCGGAGCTTAAAAGCCTTCCGCAAGGTTCGTCTCTTTTAATCGTATTCGGCCCTGAAGGCGGTCTGACTGAGTCTGAAGTTCATCAGCTTTCAGAAAAAGGCGCCGTCTTATGCGGCCTCGGACCGAGAATTTTACGGACTGAAACTGCGCCTCTTTACGCGTTAAGCGCAGTTTCCTATCATACAGAGTTATTAAGAGGTGATCAGTAATGGCAACTGTTGCTTTTCATACCCTTGGCTGCAAGGTCAATCATTATGAAACAGAAGCAATCTGGCAGCTGTTTAAAGATGCGGGTTATGAACGAAAAGAATTCGAACAGACAGCAGATGTATATGTCATTAATACATGTACGGTAACAAACACGGGAGATAAAAAAAGCCGTCAAGTCATCAGACGGGCGATCCGCCAAAATCCTGACGGCGTCATCTGCGTAACAGGGTGCTATGCGCAAACCTCTCCGGCAGAAATTATGGCCATCCCGGGTGTTGACATCGTCGTCGGCACGCAGGATCGTGAAAAAATGCTCGGTTACATTGAGCAGTACAGGGAAGAGCGTCAGCCGATCAACGGCGTCGGCAATATTATGAAAGCACGCGTGTTTGAAGAGCTGGATGTTCCCGCTTTTACTGACCGCACAAGAGCGTCGTTAAAAATCCAAGAGGGCTGCAACAACTTCTGTACGTTCTGCATTATCCCTTGGGCGCGCGGCCTGCTTCGTTCCCGCGATCCGGAAGAAGTCATTAAACAGGCGCAGCAGCTGGTGGATGCCGGCTATAAAGAAATCGTCCTGACGGGGATTCATACGGGCGGCTACGGCGAAGATATGAAAGATTATAATTTCGCCAAGCTTCTCCGCGAGCTTGATACACGTGTAGAAGGACTGAAGCGGATCAGAATTTCATCTATTGAAGCAAGCCAAATCACTGATGAAGTGATTGAAGTGCTGGACGCGTCTGATAAAATCGTCCGCCACCTTCATATCCCGATTCAGTCAGGATCAAACACCGTTCTGAAACGGATGAGACGCAAATATACGATGGAATTTTTCGCGGACCGTTTAAATAAGCTGAAAGAAGCGCTGCCGGGTCTTGCCGTCACATCTGATGTCATCGTCGGTTTCCCGGGTGAAACGGAAGAAGAATTTATGGAAACATACCGGTTCATTAAAGAACATAAGTTTTCAGAGCTTCACGTATTCCCTTACAGCAAACGCACCGGAACACCTGCGGCCAGAATGGAAGACCAGGTTGACGAGAACGTGAAAAACGAACGGGTGCATAAGCTGATTGCGCTGTCTGACCAGCTTGCCAAAGAATACGCCTCCGATTATGAAGGAGAGGTTCTGGAAATCATTCCGGAAGAGGCATTTAAAGAGTCTGATGAGGACGGCATGTTCGTCGGCTATACGGACAATTACATGAAAGTCGTCTTCAAAGGCACGGAAGATGTAATCGGCAAACTTGTCAAAGTCAAAATTCAAAAAGCGGGCTATCCGTATAACGAAGGACAATTCGTCCGCGTCGTTGAGGGTGAAATGACCCGGAACATGCGCATGTCTTCATAACAGATAAAAAAACCGGTGCCTTCCCGCATCGGTTTTTTTACGGTTTCGGAGGAATCATCCTGTCAATCAGCCGGTAAAACAAATGTGTGAACGGCAGAAACAATAAGGCGGTGACTACGTTAAATAACAGGCTGAAATGCGCAATCATCTGCGCGGGATCATCAGACAGGCGCTCCGTAATACCTGCTGATGCAGACAGGAAGGGAAAGACGAGCAGTACGCCGAGAATATTAAACACTACGTGAGCACCGGCGGTCTGTCTGGCGGCATAACCGCCTGAAACAGCAGCCATGACGGCCGTGACGCATGTCCCGATATTAGATCCCAGAACGACGCTGACCGCTTGTTCAATGCCGATCACCCCTTCGTTCATAAAACTCATCAAAATGCCGATGCAGACGGAGCTTGAATGAATGATTGCCGTCAATATCATACCGATAAAAAGAGCGGACCAGCTCGAATCATTCACATGGCGCAAAACCTCCGCCCCCGCCTTCATTTCTGTCAGCGGAACGGCAAGCCGGCTGAAGCATGTGATGCAAAAAAAGATGATGCTGAGACCGAGGAAGCTTATACCGATCTGCCTGAACGGATATTTACGGATGAGGATAAACACAAGGCCTCCGATAAAAAGCACCCAAATGAGCACGTCCATCTTTATGGCTAAAAACTCCGTCGTAAACGTGGAGCCGACATTCGTGCCGAGAATCATCGGAATGGTCCGTTTAAAAGATAAAGCGCCTGCGCTGACAAAGCCGATGACAATGACCATGAAGGCTGAGCTGCTCTGAAGAAAACCGGTGAATATGATGCTTATGAGAAAAGCTTTCAAAGGGTGGTCGGTAAATAAGAGCAGGCTTTTCTCAATTTTTGAATACGTTAATGCGATCAGGCCCTGCCTGAGCAGGCTCATTCCGAGTAAAAAAAACAGGATAAGTGCGGTAAAGAGAATCAGTATTATCAAACGAAACACCCCTTTCCATCATTATATAGACAAGCAGCCTTATTCATGACGGAAAAGTGAGCTCGCTTAGTTGACCTGACTGATGGCTTATATTATAATGTCAAAGTACATGTTTATATATGTATCTTTTTAAAGGTAGTCGATTGGTGTATTCGGAGGGAGGGAAAGAGAATGTCAAAAACGGTCGTTAGAAAAAACGAATCGCTTGAAGATGCTCTTCGTCGCTTCAAACGCAGTGTATCAAAGACAGGTACTTTGCAAGAAGCAAGAAAGCGCGAATTTTATGAAAAACCTAGCGTAAAGCGCAAGAAAAAGTCAGAAGCTGCTAGAAAACGCAAATTCTAAAAGAGGGTGGATTTATGAGTCTTCTTGAGCGACTTAACCAAGATATGAAGCTGTATATGAAAAGCCGTGAGAAAGACAAACTGACTGTCGTTCGAATGGTGAAAGCTTCACTTCAAAACGAAGCAATTAAGCTTAAGAAAGACAGTTTGACCGAGGATGAGGAACTTACTGTCCTATCTCGTGAACTTAAGCAACGTAAAGACTCCCTCCATGAATTTTCAAACGCTGATCGTTTAGATTTAGTAGATAAAGTTCAAAAAGAGCTGGACATTTTAGAAATTTATTTACCGAAGCAGCTTTCTGAAGAAGAGCTGCAGACAATTGTAAATGAAACCATCGCTGAAGTCGGTGCGAGCTCCAAAGCGGACATGGGCAAAGTGATGAGTGCTATTATGCCTAAAGTAAAAGGTAAAGCTGACGGCAGCGTAATTAACAGACTTGTCAGCAGTCAATTATCTTAATTGACAAGAAAAAAGACATCTTTCCTAGAGAGATGTCTTTTTTTATACATAAAAAAATGAAACTAAAGTACATTTGTTACGTATATAAAGAAGAACGAAACGGGAAGGAGGGTATATTTGCCTTGTTCCGAAAAAAAACCGGAATTGCTGTTGCTCTATTGGGCTTATTTGTATTATCTTTATTAGGGGTTCAATTGAACGCGAAAGCTGATCATCCATCGGTTTATGTCATCCCGGTTGAGAAAAATGTCGAACAGGGGCTCGCCTCGTTTTTATCGCGTTCTTTCAAAGAAGCGAAGGAGTCCGGCGCGTCACACATTATTCTTGATATCAATACACCGGGAGGCGCCGTTCAATCAGCCTTGGATATTGCGGATATCATCGGCCGCGCGGATGTGCCTGTTACCGCTTACGTTAATAAACGGGCGCTTTCTGCCGGAGCGTATATAGCGCTTCAGGCAGATGAAATCTATATGGCGCCGGGCGGAAAAATGGGTGCCGCAGCCATCATCGACGGAAAAGGAAACGCGGCGGACAAAAAGGCTCAATCACTGTGGCATGCAGAAATGGAGGACGCAGCGGTTAAAAACAACCGCAATCCGAAATACGCCCTGGCCATGGCAGATCCCGCCATCAATGCAAAGGAAGCGGGCGCCCCAAAGGGAAAACTGCTGACACTGACAGCTGAAAAAGCCAAGGAAGTCGGATATTCGGAGGGCACGGTTTCAAACCTTGATGCTTTATATACAAAGCTCGGTTTTGACAAAGCGGATGTTCACCATGCAAAAGAAGGTTTTGTCGGCAAATTGGGCAGATGGCTGACAAATCCGTTTGTTGTCCCCGTCTTATTAACGCTTGCTTTGCTTGGTTTGACCATTGAATTGTTCTCGCCGGGCCTCGGAATACCGGGTGCCGTCGGACTGACGGCCATGCTGCTGTTTTTCACCGGGCATATCGCTGCCGGATTCGCCGGCTATGACAGCGTATTCTTATTTTGCACGGGCTTGGTTTTTATCCTTTTAGAGATATTTCTGCCCGGAGGCATAATCGGTCTTATCGGTATTGCAGGCGTCATCGCGAGTCTCTTTCTCGCTGCGGGCAGCTTTACCGTAATGGCGGTTTCTCTCTTGATCGCCATTGCTGTGTCTATTACAGCCTTTATCATATTAACAAGGGTGTTGGGGAAACGAATGAAATTCTTTAAAAAATTAATATTAACTGATTCAACAAGCACGGAGAGCGGTTATGTTTCAAATCAGAACCGGACGGAGCTGTTGGGGAAAGTCGGCATTACCGCTACAGCCCTCAGACCGTCAGGCACCGTCATTATTGATGATGAACGTCTGGATGTCGTCTCGGAAGGATCATTCACTGAAAAAGACAGACAGGTGAAAGTAGTGAAAGCGGAAGGCTCACGCATTGTCGTGAGAGAAATATAGATGATAACCTTGAGGAGGAATTAGATGGAACTGTCAAGTTTGGCGATTTTAGCAATAGTTGCAGCTGCCATAATCGTGTTAGCCATATTCTTCACCTTTGTACCGGTGATGCTATGGATTTCGGCGCTTGCGGCAGGAGTCAGAATCAGCATTTTCACTTTGGTCGGAATGAGGCTGCGGCGCGTCATACCAAGCCGCGTTGTCAATCCGTTAATTAAAGCGCACAAAGCCGGCCTATCCGCAACAACAAATCAGCTCGAAAGCCATTATCTGGCCGGTGGTAATGTTGACAGGGTGGTCAATGCCCTGATTGCGGCACAGCGCGCCAATATTGAGCTGACATTTGAACGCTGCGCAGCCATTGACCTGGCCGGGCGTGACGTATTGGAAGCCGTACAGATGAGCGTCAATCCGAAGGTCATTGAAACACCGTTTATCGCGGGTGTCGCCATGGACGGAATTGAAGTAAAAGCAAAAGCCAGAATCACCGTAAGAGCCAATATCGAGCGCCTTGTCGGAGGAGCGGGAGAAGAGACGGTTGTCGCCCGTGTCGGAGAAGGGATTGTCTCGACAATCGGTTCCTCGGGTAATCATAAAAAAGTGCTTGAAAACCCTGATATGATTTCGCAGACCGTACTTGGCAAAGGGCTGGATTCAGGCACCGCCTTTGAAATTCTTTCGATTGACATCGCCGACGTTGATATCGGCAAAAACATCGGAGCGATTCTTCAGACGGATCAGGCAGAAGCAGACAAAAACATTGCGCAGGCCAAAGCCGAAGAGCGCCGCGCCATGGCGGTCGCCCAAGAGCAGGAAATGCGCGCTCGCGTAGAAGAAATGCGTGCAAAAGTCGTGGAAGCAGAAGCCGAAGTGCCGCTTGCGATGGCAGAAGCGCTGCGTGAAGGAAACATCGGCGTCATGGACTATATGAACATAAAAAATATCGACGCGGATACGGACATGAGGGATTCTATCGGCAAGCTGACGAATGACCAGCAAGATGAAGACCAACAATAACCTCTCTATTAAGGAGGGAGCCGCTATATGCACGAGATTCTGACAAATCCGCTCGTCATTGCCGCCGTCATCGGCATTATATCGGCAATATTCGGCAAGAAAAACAAAGATGAAAAACGGCCGCCGGGTACACGTCCCGAAAATCAGGCAAAAAAGCAGGATCAAAAACAGCCGCAGAAAGAGCATAAGCCGGAAGCGGAAGAATTGCCTGCCGTTTCAGAAGAGAACCCTTTTGAGCAAAAAAGAAGGGAAGCTGAAAAGCGCCTAGCGGAGACGGAGCAGATGTTTAACGGGCTTGAACATAAGCTGACATCTCAACGCGCACGAAACGCATCTCTGAAGAAATCAGCCCTCAAAATAAATAAAGAAACTGCGGTCCAAGGCATCATATTCAGTGAGGTTTTGGGTCCGCCCCGTGCAAAAAAACCGCATCGGACCATGCGGAACATCGGTAAAAAATAAAGTGTTAGAACCCCTTTTCAAATCATACATATGAGATGAAAGGGGGTTCTTTTTTTATGGGGCAAAGAAAGAATCGTGTAAAGGCATGGCTGACAAGAGCATTGGAAATTCCCCCGGACGTTATGATGGATCTGCCTCGTATTACGATGGTCGGCAGACTTCATATCTACATAGAGAATCACAGAGGCCTCCTGCTGTTCAGCGAAGAAGAAGTCAGGCTGATGCTCAAGCAGGGGCAATGTATCATATCAGGAAAAAACTTGGTCATTAAGGCAATCCTTCCTGAGGAAATCCTTTTGGAAGGCACGATAGATCACGTACGATATGTCGATTCATAAAGCCGGGGGGAAATAATGTGAAAAACAAATGGCTGTCATTTTTTTCGGGTAAAGTCCAAATGGAAGTCAAAGGAAAAGGGATTGAACGGCTGCTGAATGAATGCACGAGAAACGGAATCGCCATCTTTGCGGTGAAAAAAAAGCAAGACTGTGTTCTGCTGATGATTCAGCTTCAAGATGTACATGCTTTCAGAAGAGTCATCAGAAAACATGAATGCAAAGCAAGCTTTACAAAAAGAAAGGGTCTTCCCTTTCTGCTTCTCAAATCAAAATTAAACCTGGGCTTCACTGCGGGATTTGTGATGTTTTTCATTATATTGTTTCTTTTGTCCAACATGATTTGGGACATTGATATTAAAGGGGCCAAGCCCGAAACCGAGCATCAGATGGTAAAGCACCTTGAAGAAATCGGTGTGAAAAAAGGCCGTTTGCAATTTTTAATGATGACGCCGGAGAAAATCCAAAAATCATTAACAAACGGCATTGATAATATTACGTGGGTCGGTGTGGAATTGAACGGGACAGCCCTTCATATGAAAGTGGTCGAAAAAAACGAACCGACAAAAGAAAAGTACGTGAGCCCCCGCCATATCGTTGCCAAAAAGAAGGCGGTCATCAAAAGGATGTTCGTGCAAAAGGGGCAGCCGATGGCTTTTGTGAACGATCATGTTGACAAAGGACAGCTTCTCGTCTCAGGACTGATCGGAAATGAAGACCGGAAAGTCGCCTCAAAAGCGGAAATTTACGGAGAAACATGGTACAAGTCTGAAGTAACCGTGCCTCTTGAAACATCATTTACGCTATATACGGGTAAAGTAAGGACGAAGCACAAGCTGTCTTTCGGATCATGGGGCGTGCCTTTTTGGGGCTTTGAATTTAATGAGGAGCCGCTGAAACATCCGAAAACAGAGGAAGAAAAGCACCCGTTTCAATTTCTGGGGATGAAGCTTCCGGTGTCTTACGTTCAAGAACAGACAAGAGAAAGTGAAACAACCGTGCGGACTTATACGAAAGGCGAAGCGGTTCAGGCCGGTATCAAAATGGGAAGACAAGATGTAGAAAAGCGATTAAACGGCAGCGGAGAGGTGGAAAGTGAAAAAGTTTTGCACCAATCCGTTGAGAATGGTAAAGTAAAGTTGATTATTCTCTACCAAGTTATAGAAGATATCGTTCAAACCACACCTATTGTTCAGGGAGACTAAAGAATGGCAGAACATTTACTTGCGATTAATCACAAACTGAAAAGCCCGGACGAAGCACTTTCTTTGTTCGGCAGCCAAGATGCCTTTTTACATTTAATGGAGAAGGATCTGGGCATTAGCCTCATCACACGCGGTGAAACCATTTACGTTTCCGGGAATGATGAAACATTTGAGATCGCTGACAGATTATTGGGCTCGCTCCTTACTTTAATTCGCAAGGGGATCGAGATTTCGGAACGTGATGTGCTGTATGCCGTGAAAATGGCAAAAAAAGATGAACTGGACTATTTTGAAAGTATGTATGAAGAGGAAATAACGAAAACGGCAAAAGGCAAACCGATCCGTGTCAAAACCCTCGGCCAAAGAGAATATGTGGCGGCGATGAAGAAAAACGACATGGTGTTCGGCATCGGGCCGGCGGGAACCGGCAAAACTTATTTGGCGGTCGTAAAAGCGGTGCATGCTTTAAAAAACGGCCACATTAAAAAAATCATTTTAACAAGACCCGCTGTGGAAGCCGGCGAGAGCCTCGGTTTTCTGCCCGGAGATTTAAAGGAAAAAGTAGATCCTTATCTGCGCCCGCTGTATGACGCGCTCCATGATGTGCTCGGAAGCGACCATACGGAGCGTCTTATGGAAAGAGGGGTTATTGAAATCGCCCCGCTTGCCTATATGAGAGGGCGGACGCTTGACGACGCGTATGTGATTCTTGATGAAGCCCAGAATACCACTCCCGCTCAAATGAAAATGTTTTTGACGAGATTGGGTTTTGGCTCTAAAATGATCATTACGGGCGACGTAAGCCAAATTGACCTGCCGAAAGGCGTCACATCGGGACTTGCAGTAGCGAAGGATATGCTGAAGGACATAAACGGCATCTCCGTTATTGAACTTGACCAGACAGATGTGGTCAGGCATCCGCTTGTTGCAAAAATTATTGAAGCTTATGATAAGCAAAAGTAATGCGAAAATGACCCGATCTCCCGTTATCGGGTCATTTTTATATGATGTGTTCCTGATGTTTCAGGGAGGAGGTTCTTGTTTTGAAAAAGAAGGGAAAGGGCAAAAGCGCCCGGGAACGGTTCCGCAGTTTCAGACATGCCCGCTCAGCCCATGTGCTGCTGTACCTGCTGCTTTCAGCGATCATGTTTGGTTTGCTCTTTATTCATGTAAAACCTGAATCACTTAATTTGGATTTGTTTTCAGTCAGTGATAAGACGATTTACGCGCCCGCCACAGTGGAAGATCAGCAGGCGACGGAATCGAAAAAACAGGCGGCCGAAGATGCGGTGGAAGATCAATACACTCTAAAAAAAGGCTATACCGACAACCGGCTTGACCTGATCACTTCCATTTTTGACAGCATCGGCGAAGTGAAAAAAGATGCGGAAAAAGACAAAAAGTCACCTTCGGAAAAATCACTGGTCAAATCGGTGAAAAACAAGCTGACACAGGATGTCAATGAATCCGTCTCGGAAGATGCCATTAAATCGCTTCTCCATGCAAACAATGAAGATTTCTCATTTGTGAGGGATTCCGTCATTACCGCGGTGAATACGGTGATGAGCAGTGAAATTCCTTCTGAAAAGCTTGCCGAAGCGAAGGATAAGGTCGCAAAAGAGCTCAAAAGCGCTTCTGTGCCGTCAAAATATTTAGCGGCTGCGACTGAAATCGGAAAATACGCGGTCATCCCGAATTACGTATTTGATCCGAAAGCGACGGATGAAAAACGCCAGGAAGCGTCAGACAGCGTCCAGCCGGTACAGATCAAACAGGGACAGGTTCTCGTGGAAGAGAATGATCTGATCGACCGGGAAGTATACAGGAAGCTTGAACTGACGGGGCTTTTGAATAATTCCAACCTGTTAAAACCGATCAGCGGTCTGCTTCTGATGATCGGGCTGTTTATTGCCACGCTTGTCTACTATTTTGAGAAACAGCAGCAGGAGCTTAAGCTGAAAAATAAATCTCTTTTGCTGTTTTCTATCATTACAACGCTTATTCTCGTCATTATGGAAGTCGTCAGTCTCTTTCAGAAGATTGAATACACCAATATCGGCTATCTTGTGCCGATCGCCGCCGGCGCGATTTTAATCAGGCTGCTGCTCAATGAAAGGCTCGCCATTTTAGGAAGCATCATTCTGGCGATCTGCGGCAGTATGATGTTTAATCAGGGTGTGACGGGAACATTTAATTACGTCATCGGCATTTACTATTTAATCAGCAGCATTTCAGGCATTCTGTTTTTGGGGAAACACAATGCGAGATCAAAAATATTGCAGGCGGGACTGTTCGTCTCATTTATTAATATGATTATCGTGCTGTCGCTTTTATTAATACAAAATACGGCGCTGTCACCTGTTGAAATCGGAACGCTGATGCTGATGGGGGTCGTCTCGGGACTTGCTTCATCCGTTTTAATTATCGGTCTGATGCCGTTTTTTGAGACGGGATTCGGCATTCTTTCAACGATGAGGCTGATTGAACTGTCTAATCCGAATCATCCCCTGCTTCGAAAGATTTTAACGGAAACACCCGGTACATATCATCACAGCGTCATGGTGGCAAATCTGTCGGAAGCGGCTTGTGAAGCCGTAGGGGCAAACGGTCTTTTGGCACGGGTCGGAGCGTATTATCACGATCTCGGCAAAACGAAACGTCCGCAATATTTTATTGAAAATCAGATGAATATGGATAATCCGCATGACAAGCTGTCTCCGCAGCTCAGCAAAAATATCATTATCGCACATACGACAGACGGTGCGAATATGCTCAGAAGCTATAAGTTTCCGAAAGAGCTTGTGGATATCGCGGAGCAGCATCACGGAACGTCCCTTTTAAAATTCTTTTATTATAAAGCGAAAGAAAAGGGCGACCAGATTACAGAGAAAGAGTTCCGCTACCCGGGGCCGAAGCCGCAATCGAAAGAAGCGGCTATTATCTCAGTGGCCGACAGCGTTGAAGCCGCCGTCCGTTCCATGCATAATCCCAATCCCGAGCGGATCGAAAAACTGGTGCGGGGAATTATATCCGATAAGCTTCAGGACGGACAATTCTCAGAATGTGATCTCACGTTCCGAGAACTGGATACGATCGCCAAAACACTATGTGCGACTTTAAAAGGAATTTTCCACTCCCGGATTGAATATCCGGAGGCTACGAAGAAGGTGAAATAAATGGGTTTACTCATAGATATTGTTGATGAAACGAACAGCGTCTCAGCTGATGCGCTCCAAGAAGTGGAGAAGCTGCTCCAATTCGCGGCGGAAAAAGAAGGCGTTCAGGATCAGGCTGAAGTATCGGTCACGATTGTGACAAATGAAGAAATCAGAGAAATCAACAGAGACTACCGGGGAAAAGACACTCCGACTGACGTCATTTCATTTGCGCTTGAAGAAGAAGGCGAAGACGAGGTTGAAATCGTAGGCGCCGACATGCCGCCTGTTTTAGGAGATATTATCATCAGCGCAGACAGAACGAAAGAGCAGGCGGAAGAGTACGGCCATTCGTTTATGAGAGAGCTCGGTTTTCTGGCCGTGCACGGCTTTTTGCATTTGCTTGGCTATGATCACATGACAAAAGAAGAAGAGGAAGAAATGTTTTCAAAGCAAAAGGATTTGCTGGATGAGTATGGACTCACGAGATCATAAAAATGAGTGGAGCAGGTTCCTGAAGAGCTTTGTCCATGCATGGAGGGGAATCTGGAAAACGGCGCGGGCAGAGCGGAATTTTCAATTTCATATTACCGCGGCCTGCGCCGTTATCGTTTGCGGTTTTCTCACCGGGCTGAGCACAGCCGAATGGGCCGTTGTTTTGGTGCTGATCGGAGGGATGCTTGCTTTGGAGCTTTTAAATACGGCGATAGAGCATGTTGTGGATTTAGTTACCGATCAGTATCACCCGCTCGCAAAAGCGGCAAAAGACGCGGCCGCCGGAGCCGTTTGCGTCTTTGCCGTGATATCGTGTATCATTGGTTTACTCATCTTCCTGCCGAAGATATGTTAGCAGAAGATTCTTACAATTATTTTACATTGCCAAAAATGGGCGTGAAAAACCGATCATAATTATGTAAAATAAAAGTGACAGCGGTATCATACAGGATAAAGGTAAGAGAGGAATTAAGTACACATGAACAGACAAGAATTGATTGCAGAAGCATTAAAAGCACGGGACACAGCGTATGTACCGTATTCAAATTTCAGAGTGGGAGCCGCTCTTCTTACCAAAGACGGAAAAGTGTACAGAGGCTGCAACATTGAAAATGCGGCATACAGCATGTGCAACTGTGCTGAACGCACGGCGATATTCAAAGCTGTTTCCGAGGGGGATACGGAATTTGCGATGCTCGCCGTGGCTGCGGATACTCCGGGACCGGTTTCGCCGTGCGGAGCCTGCAGACAAGTAATTTCCGAGCTGTGCTCAAAGGATATGCTTGTTATTCTGACCAACTTACAAGGACAAATAAAAGAAATGACTGCGGAAGAATTATTGCCGGGCGCATTTTCATCGGAGGATTTACATGACGAACGAAAGCTTTAAATCAGGATTTGTATCTATCATCGGAAGACCGAACGTAGGAAAGTCTACCTTTTTAAACAGGGTCATCGGTCAAAAGATCGCCATCATGAGCGACAAACCCCAGACGACAAGAAATAAAGTCCAAGGGGTGCTGACAACCGGCACGTCGCAGACCATTTTTATTGATACACCGGGCATTCACAAACCGAAGCACAAGCTTGGCGATTTTATGATGAAAGTGGCGCAGAATACGCTGAAAGAAGTTGACTTGGTGTTATTTATGATTAACGCCGAAGAAGGGTACGGAAAGGGCGACGAGTTTATCATTGAAAAGCTCGGACAGACGTCCACGCCGGTCTTTCTGATCGTAAACAAAATTGATAAGATCCACCCTGACCAGCTGCTTCTTTTAATTGATGAGTACCGTACGCGCTATCCGTTTAAAGAAATCGTGCCGATCTCAGCTTTGGAAGGGAACAACGTTGAAACCCTTCTCGCGCAGATTGAAGCGTATTTACCGGAAGGGCCTCAGTTCTATCCGAGCGATCAGGTGACTGACCATCCCGAGCGGTTCATTATTTCTGAACTGATCAGGGAAAAGGTGCTCCATCTGACAAGGGAAGAAGTGCCGCACAGCATCGCTGTCGCTATCGAGTCCATTAAAGGGCAGGAAAACGGCTCTGTCCATGTCGCCGCCACCATTGTGGTCGAGCGGGATTCTCAAAAAGGCATCGTCATCGGGAAAAAAGGAGCACTTCTGAAAGAAGTCGGCAAAAGAGCGCGGGCTGATATTGAAGCGCTGCTGGGTTCACGCGTTTACCTCGAATTATGGGTGAAAGTGCAGAAGGACTGGCGGAATAAAATGTCTCAGCTGCGTGATTTCGGCTTCAAAGAGGATGAATATTAATTCATCTGAGGCGCATGCCTGATGTGTGGGATTACCTCACAGAAACAGGGATTCGTTAGCAAAATTTGTTTAACATGAAAAGGAGGACATCAGGTCAAGATAAGGGTAAGAATTTGGATTGGCAAGCTAGTTTAATGATGAAAGGTGGGTTTTTTGTGTTGAATTTTACCTGGAACGTATTTTCTCAAACAGGAAGTGTTGATACGTACCTTCTTTTTAAAGAACTGGAAAAAGAGAACCTGGAAAGACCCGAAGAACCGGAAGATGAGCTAGCCCGAATTGATTTTCCAATTTTGTAAACCTCTTGGCCCCTCCCGTTGTTGGAAGGTGCGGAAATGCTGACTAAATGTGAAGGAATCGTGCTCCGTACGAATGACTACGGGGAGACGAATAAAATCGTGACATTGCTGACGAGGGAACACGGCAAAATCGGCGTCATGGCAAGGGGCGCCAGGAAGTCAGCCAGCCGGCTGTCAGCAGTCAGCCAGCCGTTTTTGTACGGGTCATTTTTAATGCAAAGAACATCCGGACTCGGCACGCTCCAGCAGGGTGAAATGATTCTCAGCATGAGAACGATCAGAGAAGATTTATTTTTGACGGCGTATGCCGCTTTTATCGCTGAACTCACTGACAAAGGAACGGAAGAGAAGAAACCGAACCCCTATTTATTCGAATTGATTCTTGAATCCTTTAAGAGGCTGAATGACGGGACTGACCCGGACGTGATCACCTTCATCGTGCAGATGAAAATGCTCGGCGTCATGGGGCTGTATCCGGAGCTGAATCATTGTGTCCACTGCAAAAGCGGGGAAGGGACGTTTCATTTTTCGATAAGAGATAACGGTTTTATCTGCCACCGCTGCTTTGAAAAGGATCCGTACAGAGTTCCGATTTCGCCGCAAACGGCAAGGCTGCTAAGGCTTTTTTATTACTTTGATATCGGAAGGCTCGGCAGCGTCTCGTTAAAACAGGAAACCAAAAACGAAATTAAACAGGTCATTGATCTGTATTACGAGGAATATTCAGGACTTTATTTAAAGTCAAAACGGTTTTTAGACCAGATGGAAAGCATGAAGAACCTTTTGGATGAAAACAAAAGTTGACATTCTGCCCATCTTTTTATATGATCATTTATTATAAAATATGTTGCAGTGACAGAAAGAAGTACTTGCGTCCAACTCATACAAGCGACCTTAGGACAGTGTAAGCTAAGGATGAGCGCGCAACGAAAGGCATTCTCGAGCAACCCTTTAAAAAGAGGCTGAGTGATTCACATCCTCAGCAACTAGGGTGGAACCGCGGGAGAACTCTCGTCCCTATGTTTGCGGCCGGCAAGCATAGAGACGGGAGTTTTTTGGTTGCCGCCGCACTTGTAAAAGAATGGAGAAAGTGGAGGTGCTTGAAATGAACATTCAAGATATGATTTTAACCTTGCAGAAGCACTGGTCGAATGAAGGCTGTGTGCTCATGCAGTCGTATGATGTGGAGAAAGGCGCAGGCACAATGAGTCCGTATACATTTTTACGAAGCATCGGGCCGGAGCCGTGGAGAGTGGCTTACGTTGAGCCGTCCAGACGGCCTGCGGACGGACGGTACGGTGAAAACCCGAACAGGCTCTATCAGCATCACCAATTTCAAGTCATTATCAAGCCGTCGCCTGATAACATTCAAGAGCTTTACCTTGATTCATTGCGTGCGCTCGGCATTGACCCGCTTGAACATGATATCCGTTTCGTAGAAGACAACTGGGAAAACCCGTCTTTAGGCTGTGCAGGTCTCGGCTGGGAAGTATGGCTTGACGGGATGGAAATTACTCAGTTTACATACTTCCAGCAGGTGGGCGGAATTGAATGTAAACCGGTGTCCGTTGAGATCACATATGGTATTGAACGTCTCGCGTCATATATTCAGGATAAAGAAAACGTCTTTGATCTTGAATGGACGTCAGGATTTACTGTGAAAGATTTATTTATGATGGCTGAATATGAGCATTCCGTTTATACTTTTGAAACATCTGACGTGGATATGCTTTTCCATTTGTTCAGCACCTATGAAAAAGAAGCGATCAGACAAATGGATAACGGGCTTGTGCATCCGGCCTATGATTATGTGCTGAAATGCTCTCACACATTTAATCTGCTTGATGCAAAAGGCGCGATCTCGGTGACAGAGCGGACGGGTTATATCGGCCGTGTCCGCAACTTAGCGAGAAAAGTGGCAAAAACGTATTATGAAGAACGGGAAAAATTAGGGTTCCCAATGCTTAAAGAGGAGGGCTCTTCCCATGAGTAAACAAGACTTGCTTTTAGAGATCGGACTCGAGGAAATGCCGGCGCGGTTTTTACATGACAGCATGGTGCAGCTCGGTGAAAAGCTGACCGGCTGGCTTGCTGAAAAAAATATCGCCCACGGCGAAGTGAAACTTTTTAATACGCCGAGACGTCTGGCAGTATATATAAAAGACGTAGCAGAAAAACAGGCTGATATTCAGGAAGAAGCAAAAGGCCCTGCGAAAAAAATCGCTCTGGATGCTGACGGAAACTGGACAAAAGCCGCTATCGGATTTTCAAAAGGCCAAGGCGCCGGAGTGGATGACCTGTATATAAAAGATGTAAACGGCACGGAATATGTCTTCGTTCAAAAATTCCAGGCGGGACAAGAGACGAAGACACTTTTACCGCAGCTGGAAAATTTGATTGCCGGAATGCATTTTCCGAAAAACATGCGCTGGGGCACGCAGGATCTGCGTTATATCCGTCCGATCAAATGGATTGCCGCCCTCTTTGGAAAAGATGTCATTCCGTTTGAAATCACAAATGTCGAGACGGGCCGGAACACGCAGGGACACCGCTTTCTCGGCCAAGAAGTATCTGTTGATGCGCCGTCATCATACGAAAAGCTGCTGAAAGAACAAAGCGTCATTGCTGACCCGAAAGAACGCAAACAAATGATCCAAAGCCAGCTGGATGCGCTTGCGGCCAAGAAGAAATGGAACATTCCGGTCGATGAGGATCTGCTGAACGAAGTCAACCATCTGGTGGAATATCCGACGGCGCTTTACGGATCTTTTGAATCCGAGTTTCTTTCTATCCCTGAAGAAGTGCTCGTGACAACAATGAAAGAGCATCAGCGCTACTTCCCGGTAAAAGATGAAAACGGGAATCTGCTTCCTCATTTTATTACGGTGCGAAACGGGAACAGCCATGCAATTGAAAATGTTGCCCGCGGAAACGAGAAAGTGCTGAGAGCAAGGCTTTCAGATGCTGCGTTCTTCTACAAAGAAGACCAAAAGCTGAACATTGATGAGAACGTGAAGAAACTGGAAAATATCGTTTTCCATGAAGAGCTCGGCTCCCTTGGAGATAAAGTAAGAAGAGTGGTCACCATTGCGGGCAAACTTGCCGTCCGCCTGAAAGCGGATGAACAGACGCAAAAACTTGTGAAGCGCGCCGCAGAGATTTCTAAATTTGACCTGGTTACACATATGATCTATGAGTTCCCTGAGCTTCAAGGCGTGATGGGAGAAAAATATGCGCGCATGCTCGGTGAAGATGAAGCCGTCGCTGCCGCTGTCAATGAGCACTATATGCCGAGAGCGGCCGGGGGAGAAGTGCCTTCAACCTTTACCGGCGCGGTCGTGGCGTTAGCTGATAAACTGGACACGATTGCTTCCTTCTTCAGCATTGACGTAATTCCGACAGGTTCTCAGGATCCGTACGGATTGCGCCGTCAGGCAAGCGGCATTGTTTCCATTCTGATCGACCGCAACTGGGGCATTTCTTTTAAAGAACTGCTGTCGTTGACAGAAACGGAAAAAGAAAATGAACTCCTCGATTTCTTTACACAGCGTCTGAAATACGTCTTAAACGCCGAAGACATCCGTCATGACGTTATTGAAGCCGTTCTGGACAGCACAGAACTTGAGCCGTATGCAGCCGTTCATAAGGCAAGAGTGCTTGAGAAGCACCTCGGCACACCCGGCTTTAAAGAAACGGCTGAATCACTCGGCCGGGTTATCTCCATCAGTAAAAAAGGCGAGAGCCGCGATATCAAGCCGGATCTGTTTGAAAATGAACAGGAGAAAAAGCTGTTTGACGCTTATGAAAAAACAAAAGACAGTGTCGCGGAAAGCTTTGCCTCCAAAAACTATGAACAGGCGCTTGCCGTGCTCAGCGGATTAAAAGAGCCGATCGAAGATTACTTTAATCACACGATGGTAAATGCGGACGATGAAGCATTAAAAACCAACCGTTTAGCGCAAATGACCGCTCTTGCAGATGTAATCAAGTCTTTTGCTAATATGAATCATCTTATTGTAAAATAAAGAAAAAGACGGTTGCTGTGTGATCGGCAATCGTCTTTTCCCCTTTTACATAAACATCACAGAATGAAAACATAGATAAAGAAACCCTTCCATAAAGGTGGTGAGTACGATCGAATTAAATAAACGGCAAGAACAAATTTTACAGATTGTAAAGGAAAACGGCCCGATTACCGGAGAGCATATCGCAGAACAGCTCAATTTAACGAGGGCCACGCTGCGGCCGGACTTGGCCATACTCACCATGTCAGGCTTCTTAGAGGCCCGTCCGCGGGTCGGTTATTTTTATACGGGGAAAACGGGAAATCAGCTGCTTGCGGATAAATTGAAAAAGCTGCAAGTGAAAGATTTTCAATCGATCCCTGTTGTCATCAATGAAAATGTCTCGGTATACGATGCCATCTGCACCATGTTTTTAGAAGATGTCGGCACGTTATTTGTCGTAGATCGTGATGCTGTCTTAGTCGGTGTGCTGTCACGCAAAGATTTGCTGCGGGCGAGCATCGGCCAGCAGGAACTTGCCTCAATACCGGTTCATATTATCATGACAAGAATGCCGAATATCGCCGTCTGCCGGCGTGATGATTATGTGATGGACATCGCCAAGTATTTAATTGAAAAACAGATCGATGCCCTGCCCGTTATTAAAGATACGGATAAAGGCTTTGAGGTCATCGGCCGGTTTACCAAAACGAATATGACTAAGATACTTGTCAGTTTATCAGAAAATGAAATCATATAAGCTTGAAAACTAACGGGGGGATAACATGGACAATCGCATCATTTATGTAGTATCAGACTCAGTCGGAGAAACCGCCGAACTCGTTGTAAAAGCCTCGCTTAGCCAGTTTAACGGCTCAGCCGATGATACGCATATCAGACGAATACCTTATGTGGAAGATATCGGCACCATTAATGAAGTCGTGTCTCTCGCCAAAGTGGACGGCGGCATTATTTGTTTTACGCTCGTTGTTCCTGAAATGCGCAAATACCTGGTTGAACAAGCGGAAAAAGCGAATGTGCTGTATTACGATATTATCGGTCCGCTCATCGATAAAATGGAATCGGCTTACGGTCTGACCGCCAAATATGAACCGGGCCGCGTCCGGCAGCTTGATGAAGATTATTTCAAAAAGGTCGAGGCGATCGAGTTTGCCGTCAAATATGACGATGGCAGGGATCCAAGAGGCATTTTAAAAGCCGATATCATCCTGCTCGGAGTATCCAGAACGTCTAAAACCCCATTATCACAATATCTTGCCCATAAGCGTCTGAAAGTGGCCAATGTGCCGATCGTTCCTGAGGTCGATCCGCCGGAAGAACTGTTCAGCGTTGATCCGAAAAAATGCATCGGCTTAAAAATCAGCCCTGATAAACTGAACCATATACGTAAAGAACGGTTAAAATCTCTCGGCTTAAATGACAAAGCCATTTACGCCAATATCAACAGAATTAAAGAAGAGCTGGAGTATTTTGAGAAAATCGTGAACCGGATCGGCTGCCAAGTCGTTGACGTTTCGAATAAAGCGGTCGAAGAAACAGCGAACATCATTCATCATCTCAAAACAAAGGGCCGATAACTCAGGACGCTTTATCCTGGGTTTTTGGGTATGCAAATAGGGAATAAACAAAAAGGATGGCATCTTCGCGAAGTTTGTATTATAATAAAAAATTGTGATAAAATGTTTATTTTTAGGTTTAAGCTTCGTGTGATACGAATAAACTATTATGGGTAAGATGTCAAGAATAACTCCCGGAAATTTTTCGACAAAGCTCAAAATAGATCCGCAGTCATGGAGCATATGCGATTTCGCTTGTTTTTATGCAGGAGATTGATGGAGGGATGGAGAATTAGTCTTCTAAATGAAAAAGAAAAGACGATTTTTGTCGATGCAGACGCATGCCCCGTAAAAGAGGAAATAATGCTCATTGCATCGCAATTCAGCGTTCGGGTTATTTTCGTCGCATCATTTGAACACTACCAGCTTTCCAGAAGCAAAGACGAGAACTGGGTATACGTTGATCCTCATAAAGAAGCGGCAGATTTATATATCGCAAACCATGTGAGATCGGGAGACGTCGTAGTCACGCAGGATATCGGTTTAGCATCTCTTTTGCTGAACAGAAATATTGCCGTCTTATCGGAAAGGGGCCGTTCTTATACTGAAGACACGATTGACTTCGCTCTGATGAGCCGTCATATGTCAGGCAAAATGAGAAGAAGCGGCATTCATTCCAAAGGACCTAAAAAATTAAATAAAGAAGATCGGAATCGATTTGTTACCCTGCTTAAAAAAATCCTGTCGAATGATGAAGGGATTTCAAATCAAAACATCGAATAATGTACGACGGAGTGTTATAAGATGGGAAACCGCATACCAGATGAAGTAGTTAATCAGGTGCAGCAGTCAGCAGACATTGTTGAAGTCATAGGTGATTATGTCCAATTGAAAAAGCAAGGCCGCAACTACTTTGGGCTCTGTCCGTTTCACGGGGAAAACACGCCCTCGTTTTCCGTCTCCAGCGATAAGCAGATCTTTCATTGCTTCGGATGCGGAGCGGGCGGGAACGTTTTCTCTTTCTTACGGCAGATGGAAGGCTATTCATTTACGGAAGCTGTTTCTCACCTTGCGGATAAATATCAGATTGATTTCCCTGATGATATAACGATTCACTCTGCATCCAGGCCTGAATCTTCCGGAGAGCAGAAGATGGCGGAAGCCCACGAGCTTCTGAAGAAATTTTACCATCATTTGCTAATAAATACAAAGGAAGGCCAGGAAGCGTTAGATTACCTTTTATCAAGGGGTTTTACGAAAGAGCTCATAGATGAGTTTGAAATCGGCTACGCGCTGGATTCCTGGGATTTCATGACGAAATTCTTGAAAAAGCGCGGTTTTGAGGAAGAAATGATGGAAAAAGCGGGTCTGCTGATCAGAAGGGAAGACGGCAGCGGGTATTTTGACCGTTTCAGAAACAGAATTATGTTTCCCATTCATGATCACCACGGAGCCGTGGCGGCTTTTTCAGGAAGGGCGCTCGGAAGCCAGCAGCCGAAGTATATGAACAGCCCGGAAACGCCGCTGTTTCATAAATCTAAGCTGCTGTATAACTTTCATAAGGCGCGCCTGCCGATCAGGAAAGAGGAGAGAGCCGTTCTGTTTGAAGGCTTCGCTGACGTCATATCCGCCGTCAGCTCAGGCGTAAAAGAAAGTATCGCCACAATGGGGACGTCGCTCACCGAAGAGCATGTGAAAATCCTCAGAAGAAATGTTCAGGAGGTCATTCTCTGCTACGATTCGGATAAAGCCGGGTACGAAGCTACGCTGAAAGCGGCCGGCCTGCTCCAGAAAGCCGATTGTAAGGTAAGAGTAAGCATGCTGCCTGACGGGCTTGATCCTGATGATTATATCAGAACCCGGGGCGGAGAAAAATTCCGGACCGATATCATTGATGCAAGCGTTACGGTCATGGCTTTTAAAATGCAATATTTCCGCAAAGGGAAAAACTTATCTGACGAAGGAGACCGGCTCGCTTACATGAAAGAAGTGCTGAAAGAAATCAGCGCTCTTTCCGGGTCGCTTGAGCAGGAAATGTATGTGAAGCAGCTCGCCTCTGAATTTTCTCTTTCGGTAGAATCTTTGACGGAACAGCTTTCCATCTACGCCAGACAAAACGCCCCCGGCGACAAAAACGCCGAACCGCAGACAAGACGGGCCCGGGTGACGACAAAAGCGAAACGGCGCCGTCTCCGTCCCGCCTATGAGAACGCGGAAAGACTTCTGCTCGCTCATATGCTGAGAGACCGAAACGTCATAAAGAAAGTGATTGAGCGTGTCGGCTTTGAATTTAACATTGACGGACATCGTGCGCTGGCAGCATACCTGTACGCTGTTTATGAAGAGGGTGCTGACATGACGCCGCAGCATCTTATGGCGAGAATGCAGGATGAGGAAATCAGCCAGCTGCTTTCAGATATAGGGATGCTCCAAGTAAACGAGGAGCTCTCAGAGGCCGAGTTATCCGATTACGTAAAAAAAGTGTTGGATCACCGAAAATGGTCAATGATAAAGGAAAAAGAAGCAGAAAGAGCGGATGCGGAGAGGCAGAAAGACTTCGTGAAAGCTGCGTCTCTGGCTCAAGAAATTGTTGCATTGAACCGATCATTAAAGTAACACCAAAAAGAGGCTTGCGTTCTGATTGGCAATGATTCCTTGCGGAGGAGCAAATAGATCGCTTAACCTCATCATGAATTGTCATTTATTATCCGCAGCCCTGCATGCTGAAAAAGAGAGAAGGCTTCCGGGTCGGATAAGAAACATACCGCTTTTAGAATTCGTTGCAAGCTTTGGAAGGAGGGATCCATAATGGCTGATAAACAAACCCACGAAACAGAAACAGAACTTACATTAGACCAGGTAAAAGAGCAGCTTACTGAAACTGGAAAAAAACGTGGCGTTTTAACATATGAAGAAATTGCTGAACGCATGTCCAGCTTTGAAATTGAATCAGACCAAATGGATGAGTATTATGAATTTTTAGGAGAACAAGGTGTTGAATTAATTAGTGAAAATGAAGAAACGGAAGATCCTAATATTCAACAGCTTGCCAAAGCCGAAGAAGAATTTGACCTTAATGACCTCAGCGTACCGCCTGGCGTAAAGATCAATGATCCAGTCCGCATGTACCTTAAGGAAATCGGACGGGTAAATCTTCTTTCTGCTAAAGAAGAAATCACCTACGCTCAAAAAATTGAAGAGGGTGACGAGGAATCTAAACGCAGACTGGCTGAAGCAAACCTTCGTTTAGTTGTCAGCATTGCTAAACGGTATGTCGGCCGCGGCATGCTTTTCTTAGACTTGATCCAAGAAGGAAACATGGGTCTCATGAAAGCCGTCGAGAAGTTTGACTACCGTAAAGGATATAAATTCAGTACGTATGCGACTTGGTGGATCAGACAGGCGATTACACGCGCCATCGCTGACCAGGCGAGAACAATCCGTATCCCGGTTCATATGGTGGAAACCATCAACAAATTAATCCGGGTGCAGCGTCAGCTTCTTCAGGATCTTGGCAGAGAGCCCACACCGGAAGAGATTGCTGAAGACATGGATCTTACGCCTGAAAAAGTCCGTGAAATATTAAAAATTGCTCAAGAGCCAGTTTCTTTAGAAACGCCGATCGGTGAAGAAGACGACTCACATCTCGGTGATTTTATCGAAGACCAGGAAGCGACATCTCCGTCGGATCATGCGGCATATGAGCTATTAAAAGAACAGCTGGAAGATGTGCTGGATACGTTGACAGATCGTGAAGAAAACGTGCTGCGTCTCCGTTTCGGTCTGGATGACGGACGCACAAGAACTTTGGAAGAAGTCGGCAAAGTGTTTGGAGTAACGAGAGAGCGTATTCGCCAAATTGAAGCAAAAGCGCTTCGCAAATTGAGACATCCGAGCAGAAGCAAACGTCTGAAGGATTTTCTCGAATAGAATGGAACGGGTCTTTTTGATCCGTTCTTTTTTGTGTATAAGATATATGGATAATATACCTTTATTTTACTGGATAAGCATATGTTTTGCAAATGAGTTCGGAAAAAATGCGGCATGTCCTGGGAGGGGGAAAATGAGATAAGTTTATTTATATTCTTTATTGTAAGCGTATACAATTCATTATACAATAGAATAAAGATAATTTTGTGATAAACAAAACAGTTATTTTTGCTTTTTGTATAAATTGTGAAATCAATGAAATTGCTGAGCAAGACCATTTACTTTTTGTAAAAATAAGTTAGAATTAGAAGTGTTTACATAGGGGGAGAATGAAAAAGGGGGATGGAGATATGAAGTGGAATCCGCTGATTCCTTTTTTGCTCATTGCAGTGCTGGGAATAGGGCTGACTTTCTTTTTAGCTGTAAAAGGCAATGGAGATGCGCATCAGATCGCAAGCGGCGGTGAAAGCAAAAATGCCGAGAAGGAAACTGCAAACGCTTCACCTGAAGAGATTTATAAAGCGAACTGCATCACCTGTCACGGGGAAAACTATGAAGGTGTGTCAGGGCCGAACTTAAAAGGCGTCGGCAAAAGAAAAGATGTCGCTGAGATTAAAACAAAAATTGAAAAAGGCGGCAACGGGATGCCTGCGGGCCTTGTGCCGGCCGAAAAGCTGGATGACATGGCAAAATGGGTTTCTGACATTAAATAAAGCTTTACCGGTCCCTATATAAAAGACATATGAAAAACTCTATCCGCCGCTTGGATTCCGGGCGGTTTTTTTATATGATAGTAAAGGAAAAAGAACCTGAGAAAAGTTGTGATATTGTGAATGAAATGAAGTTATCTAAAAGATTGCAGTCTGTGGCGGAATTTATCCCTCCGGGTGCCCTGGTTGCTGATATCGGGTCAGACCACGCGTATCTTCCTTGCTATGCCGTTTTGAATCATTTGGCAAGCCGCGCAATCGCCGGTGAAATTACAGACGGACCGTTTCTATCCGCCAAACAGCAGGTGGAAAAACTGGACTTAAGCACTCTTATCTCCGTAAGGAAAGGTGACGGGCTGAGCGTCCTTGAAAAAGGAGAAGCCGGCGCCATTACGATCGCTGGCATGGGCGGAGCGCTGATCGCTCATATTTTGGAGTCGGGAAAAACGAAATTGACGGGGCGTGAACGGCTGATTCTGCAGCCGAATATTCATGCCGTTCATATAAGAGAGTGGCTGTATCAGGAAGGTTATGAACTGCTTGATGAAGTGATTCTCGAAGAAGACGGAAAGTGTTATGAAATCCTCGTTGCGGAAACTGGCGACCGTGATGCGCCGTATCGGGACGTGCCGATGGCTGCCGGAATGCTTGCGGGTCCGTTTTTATTAAAAGAGAGGAATGAAGTGTTTCTTCGGAAATGGAGCCAGGAACTTAAGCATACTGAACAAATTTATGAACAGATCAGCCGCAGCGCAAAGCATGAAAATCATGAAAAATTAGCTGAATTGAAAGAGCGGATTTCTCTGCTGAAGGAGGTAATCGGACATGCCTAAACATGTGAACGGACAGGAAATCATCCAGCTGTTTGAACAATTTTCACCGAAGGCTTATGCGGTGGAAGGAGATAAAATCGGACTGCAGATCGGTACATTGAATAAGCCGGTGAAAAATGTCATGGTGACACTGGATG
The DNA here is from genome assembly GCF_036362845.1 of Bacillus sp. MT(2024). Taxonomy (NCBI): domain Bacteria; kingdom Bacillati; phylum Bacillota; class Bacilli; order Caryophanales; family Bacillaceae; genus Bacillus; species Bacillus sp. MT(2024). The sequence continues at coordinate 2,497,865 of NZ_CP143632.1, read as the reverse complement.
TTTTGGAACAAACGGTAGATGAAGCCATTGAGAAAAAAGTTGACTTAATTATCGCCCACCATCCGCCGATTTTTCGGCCGCTTAAACAGATCACCACTGATCAGCCGGGCGGAAGACTGATTGAGAAATGTATAAAGCATGATATTGCCGTATATGCGGCTCATACGAATCTTGATGTAGCGGACGGCGGTGTTAACGATCTGCTTGCCGAAGCTCTCGGCCTGACAGACACAGAAGTGCTCGTCCCGACATATTCGGACCCGATGAAAAAACTTGCCGTATATGTTCCGAAAGACTATGAAGAAGCTGTAAGAACCGCACTCGGCAACGCCGGAGCGGGACATATCGGCAATTACAGCCATTGCGCGTTCTCTTCTGAGGGAATCGGGAGCTTTAAGCCGCTGGAGGGGGCAGACCCGTTTATCGGACAGACGGGAGAGCTGGAACTCGTCCATGAAGTGAGACTTGAGACCGTTTTTCCGGCAAGTATGGAGAAAACCGTCGTAAAAGCGCTGAAAAAAAGCCATCCGTATGAAGAGGTGGCGTATGATATTTATCCGGTGGAGCAGTCTCCGCTTGAAAAAGGCCTCGGCCGGATCGGAAAACTTCAGCAGGACATGACGCTTGAAGAGTTTGCTCTGTTTGTGAAAGAAAAGTTTGACGTTAACGGAGTCCGGATGGTCGGAGAGCGAAACAGCAAGGTGAAAAAAGTCGCGGTTCTTGGCGGGGACGGAAATAAATATATTTATCAGGCAAAGCGGAAAGGTGCAGATGTTTACGTGACGGGCGACCTTTATTTTCATGTAGCGCATGATGCGATGATGATGGGATTAAACGTCGTGGACCCGGGGCATTATGCTGAAAAGATCATGAGAAAAGGCACGGCTGAGAAGCTTACGGCGATGGCCGTAGAGAAAAACTATGACGTGCGCATTTTCGCTTCCGAAACAGATACAAACCCATTTACCTTCCTATAAAAAAAACTGAGGCCCCGGGCCTCAGTTTTTTATTTTTACTTTCGGAAGGATTTTTTTGAGCGGCACACTGTGTTCAAGCTGCCATGTCGATTCATCGTTGTGGTCAAACTGCTCTAAAAAGCGGATGACTTCCTTTGTAATCGGTGTCGGTGTTGATGCGCCCGCGGTAACGGCGACGGTATTGACGTCTTTCAGCCATTCGAGCTTCAGTTCACTGATGTCTCCGATTCGGTAGGCTTTTGTTCCGGCGATCTCTTCTGACACTTGAGCCAGCCTGTTGGAGTTATTGCTTTTCGGATCGCCGACAACAATGGTTAAGTCCGCTTTTTTTGCCTGCTCCGATACAGCCTCTTGACGAACCTGTGTGGCCAGGCAGATTTCCTGATGGTATTCCACGTGCGGGTACTTTTCTTTGACTGATTCCATAATATCGTGGACGTCCCACTGGGACATTGTCGTTTGGTTTGTAACGATTAATTTCTCAGCCTGAATATCGAGATTTCTCACGTCTTCTTCTGTTTCAACGAGATGAACGATTTCAGGAGCGACGCCGACGGCTCCTTCAGGCTCGGGGTGGCCTTTTTTGCCGATGTATATGACATGATAGCCTTCAGCTTTTACTTTTCGGATTAAGTCATGTGTTTTCGTGACGTCCGGGCATGTGGCGTCAATCGTAACAAGCCCTTTTTCCTCAGCAGCTTTTCTTACTTCCGGAGATACCCCGTGAGCCGTGAAAATAACGGTTCCTTTTTCCACCTGCTTTAAAATCTCCAGACGGTTTGTGCCGTCAAGCGTGTAAATGCCGTCTTCCTCAAACGCATCTGTGACATGCTTATTATGAACAATCATTCCGAGTATATATATAGGTCTTGGCAGTGTTTTATCGAGTGACGCGTTTTTGGCTATGACCATGGCATCAACAACGCCGTAACAGTAGCCGCGCGGCGATATTTTGATAACGTCCAATGTAGATGTCCTCCTATCAAAAGTGAGTGTAGAGGCAATATAAAAAGCCGTAGTTAAACGGCTCAAATCTTGCATTCTTCTGATCTCATTATAGCTAATCTTTCGTGAGATATCAAAGAATGTTAAATATATAATTTCGGCTTTGATCTGCCCGATGTTCTTTTTGGACGCGGCTGTTCCGCTGATTCTGCCTGTGCGGCGTCTTTTTCTTTTGAAGCGGATGCTTTTTCAGACGTCTTCTTTGATGTTTTGGATGAGGCGTCTGATTTGTTTTCATCTTCTGTTTCATCTGTTTTTTCAGCTTCATCCTTTTTGTCCTGTTCGTCTGTTTCTTTTGTCTCGTCAGATTCATTCTCATCATCGCTGCTGCTTAATTGGCTGTAAAGCTTCATCATGGCGGGCAGACTCCGTACTAAAGGACCGTACTGCTGGATCATCGGCGTAACCTGCTGCGCCACGCCGAGCACCTTCTGAACGTTGCCGAGCATGCTCGACAGGGATGCCGGACTTGCCAGGTTCTGTATTCCCTGCAGTCCTGCACCTGCTCCTCCGCTGGCCGCCGCCGGTGCCGACGCGGCAGCGCTTCCTCCTCCTGAACCGGGTAAAAAACGGGAAAGCATCCCTTTTAAGCCCCCTCCGCCGCCCGTGCCTGCGTTTCTCAGGCCCGCTCCGGCAATCTGCTGCTGAGGGAAAAGCTGCCGGCCCTGCTGCATCAGCTGCCGGCCCGGCAATGACGGTCTTCCTCCCATCCTCATACGCGGATTCATCAACGGCCGGCCCTGCTGCGCCATATTTCTCATCGGCTGCTGTGGAAACATACTTGTACCTCCTTTCTGTCTCTCTGCTATTACAATATGCATCGGAGGGGGCATTTGCTTTTCTGTCTCGAAAACAGGATTCCCCCAAGACATGGTGTTTTTAAATAAAATCGGTTATAATGTGATGATGGACACAGAATGTGCCGCTTTAAGGAGCTGGGAAAAATGAAAGAAACTAAATTTGATGGATACAACTTAAAACCGTTTATTATAGATGCAGTTCACCGCCTTGGTTTTTATGAACCGACAGATATTCAAAAGCGGCTGATACCTGCCGTACTGAAAAACGAAAGCGTGATCGGGCAGTCCCAGACGGGGACGGGGAAAACCCACGCCTATTTATTGCCAATTTTGAATCGGATTGATCCGGGTTCTGATACGGTGCAGGCTGTTATCACGGCGCCGACGAGAGAGCTTGCCAATCAGATTCATCAGGAAGCGCTCAAAATCACACAGGGTGCGGAAGATGAGCCGATCCGGACAAAATGTTTCATCGGCGGGACGGACAAGCAAAAATCAATTGATAAGCTGAAAACACAGCCTCATCTCGTCGTCGGAACGCCGGGCCGGATCGCGGATCTGATTAAGGCGCAGGCATTGAACGTCTATAAAGCGCAGTCTCTCGTCATTGACGAAGCTGATCTGATGCTTGACATGGGCTTTTTAGAAGACGTTGATTATATCGGATCGCGGATGCCGGAAGAACTTCAGATGCTTGTGTTCTCAGCTACGATTCCGGAAAAGCTGAAGCCGTTTTTGAAAAAGTATATGGAAAATCCGAAGTACGCGCATGTTGAGCCGAAAAGAATCACAGCCGAAAAGATTGAACATGTTTTGGTTCCTTCTAAACAGCGTGATAAAGACAAACTGCTTTTTGATATGATGTCTCATCTGAACCCTTATCTGGGCATTGTGTTTGCCAATACGAAAAACACGGCTGACCATATTGCGAAATACCTGACTGAAAAGGGCATGAGGATCGGTCTTCTGCACGGGGGATTAACGCCGCGTGAGCGTAAGAAGGTAATGAAGCAGATTAATGATCTGGAATTCACTTATGTCATTGCGACAGACCTTGCGGCAAGAGGAATTGACATTAAAGGCGTAAGCCACGTCATCAACTATGAGCTTCCGGACGATCTGGATTTTTATGTTCACCGCGTCGGGAGAACCGCACGCGCCGGTTCATCAGGCCAAGCACTGACCATTTATGAGCTTTCTGACGAAGATGCGCTCGTAAGACTCGAAAAGATGGGTATTGTGTTTGAATATGCGGAGCTTGTAAACGGCGAATGGAAGAAAGGCGATGACCGCCACCGCCGCAAAAATCGCAAAAAGACGGCAAATGAGGCTGACCAAATGGCGAAACGCCTTGTGAAAAAGCCGAAAAAAGTAAAGCCGGGCTATAAAAAGAAAATGAGCTACGAAATGGAAAAAATCAGAAAGAAGCAGAGAAGAAACCAATCTAACAGAGGAAAGTAGGGGGAATCGGGTTGCTGAAAATAGGCTCACACGTCTCAATGAGCGGAAAACATATGCTCCTTGCCGCAAGCAAGGAAGCCGTTTCATACGGGGCGAACACATTTATGATCTATACGGGCGCTCCCCAAAACACGCGCCGCAAAAAAATTGAAGACTTGAATATCGAAGCGGGCCGCGCCCATATGAAGGAAAACGGCATCGACGAGATTGTCGTGCATGCGCCGTACATCATTAACATCGGAAATACGACAAATCCGGCAACGTTTGAGCTGGGCGTTGATTTTCTGCGTTCTGAAATTGAAAGAACGGCAGCGATCGGCGCGAAACAGATCGTGCTTCATCCGGGAGCGCATGTCGGAGCCGGGGCTGAAACGGGCATCAAAAAAATCATTGAAGGTTTAAACGAAGTGATTGTTCCCGGTCAACACGTGCAGATTGCGCTGGAGACAATGGCGGGCAAAGGATCAGAATGCGGAAGAAGCTTTGAAGAGCTGGCCGAGATCATTTCGGGGGTTACGCATAATGAACATCTATCCGTCTGCTTTGACACTTGCCACACCCATGATGCAGGATATGATGTCGCCAATGATTTTGACGGCGTTCTTAACGAGTTTGATAAAATCGTCGGCATCGATCGGATAAAAGTCCTTCATGTGAATGACAGTAAAAATATTAAAGGCGCCCGGAAAGACCGCCATGAAAATATCGGGTTCGGAGAGATCGGTTTTGACGCTCTGCAGTACATCGTTCATCACGAGCAGCTTGCCGATATTCCGAAAATCCTCGAAACACCGTATGTAGGCGAAGACAAGAAAAATAAGAAGCCGCCGTACCGTTTTGAAATCGAAATGCTGAAAGAAAAGCAGTTTGATCAGGAGCTTCTTGAAAAAATATCAGCTCAATAAAAAAGGAGGGGGAATTGCCCTCCTTTTTTATCCTGAGAATTGATTGAAAAGTTCGTCAACTTTCCGAGCCGTTTCTTTTGAGGTTATCGTTTCCACTTTTTTCAGCAGGCGCAGCCGCTCCTGTTCATCAAAAATATTGATGTTTTTTCCGTGCATCAGAGCCGCTACCTCAGCCGCTTGACTTCTCGTAATGCTGATTCCGTATTGCTTGGAATATTTCAGAAGATCGTCCGCAGTGACTTGATTGAGCCGCTGCAAAATAATTCTTTGTATTAAAATCATCGATACTTTCACCTCTTTAGACATAATGTATTGAGCAAATCATTAAAATGTTACGGCTTTTAATGGTAAAATGAAGTTGCTTACTGTTTAAAATAGTTATTACAGGAAAGGAGATTTTATGACCCCAAATAAACAGCACAAAAGAGAATCATTTTTACACTTTATCTTCAGGGTCATCATGATTCTGATCGGGGCGGGTTCAGCCGCCGTAAGTATTGAATTGTTTCTGGTCCCTAATAATTTTATCGACGGAGGCATTATCGGTGTTTCATTAATTTTAGACCACCTCTTTATGTCCAATCCCCTCCTCAATTTCGCCTTATTCGTTGTGTTACTCAACATTCCATTTATGATTTTCGGATATAAATATATCGGAAAAACATTTCTCATCTCTACTGTTATCGGAATTGTCGGTTTAGCGCTGATTGAATCCTCCTTGCACCATGTGGAGGCCATTACGACCCAGCCTATTTTGGCGACGGTATTCGGCGGGCTTTTGCTCGGTTTCGGGGTAGGCCTTGTCATCCGAAACGGAGGCTCGATGGACGGTACTGAAATACTCGGTATCCTTCTCACAAAAAAGCTGCCCTTCTCAGTCGGAGAATTCGTTATGCTCATCAATGTGTTTATTTTTATTTGGGCCGGTTTTGTGTTCGGTCCGGAGCAGGCGATGTATTCTTTCATGACTTATTATATTGCCATGAAAACGATTGACGCCGTCATCCAGGGGCTTGATGAAACAAAAGCGGTCATTATTGTGGCAGATCAGTATGCGGAAATTTCAGATGCAATCTTGCATCGGCTTGGAAGGGGAACCACCAAGCTTCAGGGAAAAGGCGGATATACGGATGAATCCAAAGAAGTCATTTACGCGGTCGTGACAAGGCTTGAAGTGACTAAATTGAAATCCATTGTGTTTGAAATTGATAAAAACGCCTTTATTACGATCATGAATACCCATGAAACGAGGGGCGGTAAGTTCAAAACCGCGATTCACTAGGCTTTCATTTACTTTTCATCATTTTATAGGTATAATTTGATACATCATAAGAAAATGGCCTGCTGTTCAGACAGCTGCCATTTTCTTTTTGGAGCGATACCGTGTTGTAAAGGGGAGGTCCTCATGAACGTACAAGAAGCGTTGAACCTGCTGAAAGAAAAAGGGTATAAATATACGAGTAAGCGAGAAGACATGCTGCAGCTTTTTGCTGATTCTGATAAATATCTGACCGCCAAAAACGTGCTTGCCGCATTAAATGACGACTATCCGGGTCTGAGCTTTGATACCATATACAGAAATCTTTCGTTATATGAAGAACTCGGCATTTTGGAAACGACGGAGCTTTCCGGAGAAAAACTGTTCCGTTTTACATGCTCTTATACCCATCATCATCACCATTTTATCTGTTTAACCTGCGGGAAAACGAAGGAAATTGAGTCCTGTCCGATGGATAAGCTGCACGATGATTTGGAAGGGTATGAAATCAGCGGCCATAAGTTTGAAATTTACGGCACCTGTCCGGCGTGCCGATAAAAAACCTCCTGCTTATACAGGAGGTTTTTTTCAGCTTTTAACATGCTGAAAGCTGTGTTTGTTTTTATGAACCCAGGCGACGGCTTCAAGCCAATTCTGCACCCTGATAATATTGGAATCGATGGGGAGCTGATTATATGGGGAGTTAAAAAGGATAACCGGAATGCCTGCTTCTTTTGCGATCATTGTCGCGTTGCCGTGGTGATCTTCGAAAAATAAATCAATGCCGTGTTTTTTGACGGCTTCCACTTTGTGATGGCCTCCGACAAGCTCAATGTGATCGTAATGAATGTCCCGGTTTGCAAACCAGTCCAGCGTAACATCTTCTAAGTGGCCGCGTCTTGCCGTAATGTAGATAAGACGGTGCTCTTCTTTCAGTCCGTCCAGTGCCTGCTTGGCAAATTCCGCGAGCTTCGCTTCTTTATATATGGCTGCTTCATGAACGTTCATCCATTCCCAAAATTCCTCGTCTGTAATGTTCAAAAGCTTCGTCAGATCATAATCAGTCATATCATCCAAGGTAATGGAAAGATGAAATGAGCGGTTTAAATAAGGGACAAATGTATCCTGTGCCGTAACTGTGCCGTCAATATCTATACCTAACCGTAACATGTCCACACTCCTATAAATTCATCCCTTCAAGTGTAACATAAACAATTAACAATACCAGAAAAGTTTAGCAAACATGAATTCGTAAAAAACGCGGAAACTAAAAAAGCTCCTTTCATAAAAGAAAAAGGGGGAATTGAAGGTGGCATACGATTACGAAAATCGAAAAGGCAACGATTACTATGTAGATCATGGATCGGAAGGAACCGATATCACGCGTGATGTTTATTCAGAAGAAACAGCGGCCGAAATCTCAGAGCCATATCGTGCTTCTGACCGGGCAGCAGACCGTGATGATAATCGGGACGGAGTAAGTGAAGGCCGGGGGATAGGGTATGCAGCATTGGCTATTTCTATCATTTCCCTGTTTGTGCTCCCTGTTTTATTAGGGGCATGCGGCATTATCGTCGGCTATATCGCCAGAAGAAGAGGAGCAGGCGCTTTAGGCGGATGGGCGATGGGAATCGGTATTGTTTCCCTTGTGCTTGGCATCTTCATTACACCGTTTTTTTAACACAACGCAAAAAAAAGCTTGGCGGAATATCCGTCAAGCTTTTTGTGTTTCTTGTTCTGCTTTTGCTTTTTCTGCTTCAAGCTTTGCATAGTGTTCTTCTGCCAGCTTGTCGATTTCTTTTTTGAGCTCTTCGACCATTGTTTCTTCAGGGACTTTGCGGACGATTTGGCCTTTGCGGAAAAGAAGTCCTTCGCCGCGCGCGCCGGCAATCCCGATATCGGCTTCTCTTGCTTCTCCCGGTCCGTTAACGGCACATCCGAGAACCGCTACTTTAATCGGCGCTTTGACTTTAGAAATGTATTCTTCCACTTCATTTGCGATGCTGATGAGATCAATTTCGATCCGTCCGCATGTCGGGCATGAAATAAGTGTAGCCGCGTTTGAAGCGAGACCGAATGATTTCAGCAGTTCTCTGGCTACTTTCACTTCTTCAACCGGGTCGGCGCTCAGAGAGATCCGGAGCGTGTTTCCGATTCCTTTGCTTAAAATCGCTCCGAGTCCGGCCGCGCTTTTTACCGTTCCGGCAAACAGCGTGCCCGATTCTGTAATTCCGAGGTGAAGCGGATAATCAAATGCTTTTGACGCTTTTTCGTATGCTTCTATGGCGAGATTAACGTCAGAGGCTTTCATGCTGACGATGATGTCATGAAAGTCAAGGTCTTCCAGGATTTTGATATGATGAAGCGCACTCTCAACCATTCCGTCAGCAGTCGGATAGCCGTATTTTTCTAAAATACGCTTTTCCAAAGATCCCGCGTTTACGCCGATCCGGATCGGAATTCCTTTTTCTTTCGCCGCTTTTACGACGGCTTCCACTTTTTCGCGCCGGCCGATGTTACCCGGGTTGATTCTGATTTTGTCGGCCCCGCCCTCAATTGCTTTTAATGCAAGCTTGTAGTCAAAATGAATATCGACAACGAGAGGGATGGAAATTTGTTTTTTGATGTCGGCAATCGCGTTAGCGGCGCGTTCGTCCGGACATGCCACCCGGACAATTTGGCAGCCGGCTTCGGCTAAACGGTTGATTTCCGCAACTGTTGCTTCTACGTCGTGTGTTTTAGTCGTCGTCATACTCTGAATGACGACTTCGTTATTTCCGCCTATTGTTAAAGGTCCCACTTTGACGGGACGCGTTTTTGTACGATGTGTGATTTCACTCACTTGTCAATCGCTCCTTAATTGTAGTTACCGCTTTTGCAGGCTGAGCCTTTTACATGTCAGGCAACTTCTATTTACATATTATATTGTAACAGTGTATTTGCCGAACTGACAAGAAATTAACGTTTAATTGCGGTAGACGGGGAATTTATAAGCGGTGCCTGCCTGAATGGCATTTGCTTTTACATTCGGATTCAGCGCCTCAAAATCTTGTGCAATATCATCTGGCGCTTTATGTGCGCCGACTATCGACATCACCGTATCGCCTTTTTTGACCGTAACCGTTCTGTATGAAGCTTCCTGTTGGGCTGGCTGTGCCGCCGCTGCGTATGCTGGAAGGTTTTGAGAAGGGATCGTGCCGATTTTAAGATCGTAAAAGATAATGAATATCACAAATAAACTGCCGAATACAAAAGTAAGCCGCTTCATTCCAACCGCCTCCCGCATACATTTTTACTTCATTGTATGCTTGTCCCGTTTTGTTCATGACAAAAAAGAAGACCGCCGGGGGCAGTCTTTGTTACACAGCTGTTTTACTTCGCGGTATCTCTTTTAAGACGAGGAAAAGGATGATAAAGTTTACAAACCAATTCACTAAAAATTCACTCGGCACCGTAATAACAAGCGCGCGCATGATCGTAAAGAATATGGTCGAAAGTGTAATGGAATAAGCCGAAAGCTTCCAGAGCTGCTGGTAATTCAATGTCTTTCTTTGCGCATTTTTCAATATCAGGCCGATGACGGCGAGAAATGATACTTCAATGAATTTGCCGGCCGCTGTCATGATGAACAGCAAAACGGACAGGACGGTGACGATCATTGTTTTATTTTGGTTTAATGCTGATATGATTTCTTTTTTTGTGATATCGGCAGGCATCAGCGAATAATTCATTTCTGTCGCCTGTCCGTCTACAGCAAGCACCATTTTATTTTTCAAAATGCCGATCGCATTTTGTTTCGCCGCTATTTGTTTAGCGCCGTAAGCATCTGTGGGATCAAATACGATGACGAACCCGTTCGCTTCCGTTTCCTTAGAGGCGGATGCTTTCGTCTGCAATTCTCCGTTTGAAATGCTGAAATCAGGGAAATCTTTCTTTAACACGGTTTTGAAACCGTTCATTGAGTTTACGGTGCCGGAGCAAAGGTAATAAGCGCTTGGCAGCGTAAAAAGGACAGACAGCAAAAATACATAAAGGATCGCTTTTCCTATCCCCTGAAACCGTGTTTTTGCAATATCTGCCGGAGAGTATGTACTTTTCAATAAAGCCGTAAATATGTTCAACATCTTCACTTCCTAGCCTAAACTGGTATATGTTGCTTATTGTATCGTTCACAGGGGATGAACACAAGTGAGAGTATTTAAAGCGGTGATAAGGAATCATACATAATAAGATAAAGCGGGAAGCGGTGTCGCCCGCAAAACAAAGGAGGGTGTTTTTGTCATGAGTGTTTTGTATTGGCTGATTATCATTGCGGTCTTCGTCATTGCTTTTATCGGGCTTGTATATCCGGTGATTCCAAGCGTTATTTTTATTGTGGCCGGTTTTCTTCTCTACGGATTTTTGTTTTCCTTCAGTCCTTATTCTTACCTGTTTTGGCTCATTGAGGCGGTATTTGCGGCCGTTTTATTTGCAGCTGATTATGTGTCAAATTTACTTGGCGTTAAAAGGTACGGAGGAAGCAGGGCGGCAATCTGGGGAAGCACGATCGGATTGTTGATCGGGCCCTTCGTTATTCCTGTGGCAGGCATTATAATAGGCCCGTTTATCGGTGCTGTCTGCGCTGAGGTGTTTGTTCATCAAAAGGATATCAAGTCCGCGGCAAAAGTGGGGCTCGGCTCGTTAATCGGCTTTTTAACAAGCGTGGCGGCAAAAGGCGTCATTCAGCTCTTTATGATCGGATATTTCTTATGGACGGTGCTTTAGAAAGGTTTAATTTCGGCAGTGAACGGATAAAGTGTAATATGTCTGCTGGAATCGCCGGATTGTGAGCTTTTTCATTGATTACCATGCTTTCTTTTGTTACATTGAGATTAGAAAAGTTCGCGTTAAGCGGCATTTCAGTACATATATTTAAAGGAGGAAAAAAATTATGGCTTACAAACTTCCAGAATTGCCTTACGCTTATGATGCTTTAGAACCTCATATCGATAAGGAAACGATGACGATTCATCATACGAAGCACCATAACACATACGTGACAAACCTCAACAAAGCGATCGAAGGATCAGCGCTTGCAGAGAAATCTGTAGATGAGCTTGTTGCTGATTTGAACGCAGTGCCGGAGGACATCCGCACAGCTGTCCGCAACAATGGCGGCGGACATGCCAACCACTCTTTATTCTGGACTCTTTTATCTCCGAACGGCGGAGGCGAACCGACTGGTGAGCTTGCTGAAGAGATCAAAAGCACGTTCGGAAGCTTCGATCAATTTAAAGAAAAATTCGCCGCCGCAGCTGCCGGCCGTTTCGGTTCAGGCTGGGCTTGGCTTGTTGTAAACAACGGCAAACTTGAAATTACAAGCACGCCAAACCAAGATTCACCGCTTTCAGAGGGTAAAACGCCTGTCCTCGGTCTTGATGTTTGGGAGCATGCGTACTACCTGAACTACCAAAACCGCCGTCCTGATTACATTTCAGCTTTCTGGAATGTTGTGAACTGGGATGAAGTTGCCCGTCTTTACAGCGAAGCAAAATAAATAGTTCGATCAAACAAGGTCTCCCGCGGGAGGCCTTGTTTTTTTATTGACTTTGAATCCTTTTACATATCTCAGTTTGAGTGAGACAAACTAATGTGTAGTAAAGGGGAGTCAATGATGAGCAAAATAAAAAAAATTATCGGCGACATCGAAATAAATAAAGGGCTGCTGCTGTTATTGACGATTGGCGGCCTTTACTCATTGGGCATCGCGCTGTCAAATACATTTGTCAACGTGTATTTGTGGAAGCAGTCGGGAAAATTTATTGATTTGGCCATATACAATTTGTCGGTCGTAACGATGCAGCCGGTTACCTTTCTGCTGGCCGGCCGGCTGGCTAAAAAAATTGACAGGGTGTTTATTCTCAGGTTCGGCGTTATCTTTTTGGCCGCTTTTTATTTAAGTGTGCTGCTTGCCGGAGAAACTGCGGCTTCCCGTCTCGTTTTGATAGGGGCCGTGCTCGGAGTTGGATACGGCTTTTACTGGCTGGCTTTTAATGTGCTGACGTTCGAAATTACGGAACCGGAAACGAGAGATTTTTTTAACGGGTTTTTAGGCATTTTGTCTTCATCGGCGGGCATGATCGGTCCGATTGTGGCCGGATATGTCATTTCAAGACTTGAAAACAATACGGGTTATACAATCATTTTCAGCCTGTCGCTCGGCTTATTTGCCCTTGCCGTGGTTATGAGCTTTTTTCTGAAGCGGAGGGAGTCGAAAGGCCGGTTTATGCTGAAAAAAGTTTTTGATGAGCGCCACACGAATCTGAATTGGCGCCGGATTACCAACGCGCACTTTTTTCAAGGCTTGAGAGAAGGGATTTTTGTTTTTTTAATCAGCGTATTTGTATTCATTGCGACAAACAGTGAGCTGGCGCTCGGAACATTCGGTCTCGTCAATTCCGCGGTTTCTTTTTTTGCCTATTATTTTGCATCAAGGCTCATCAAAAAAAGAGCGCGGAAAAAGGCGATTCTTATCGGCGGATTGATCTTGTACGGCGCCCTGTTTCTTATCATTTTTAAAATGAGCTTCACGACGCTCCTTTTGTACGGAGTGTTTATTGCGATCGGCTATCCAGTTCTGCTCGTGCCGTATGTCTCGCTTACATATGATGTGATAGGCCGGGCGCGGCTTGCCAGAAAAGCCAGAATTGAATACATTGTGCTCAGGGAGTTATTTTTAAATGCGGGCCGGATCGTTTCCATCCTTTGTTTCCTTGTAATCGTTACATTATTCAAGGAAAAAGTGGGAATACCGGCGGCGCTCGTGCTGCTCGGAGCCGGCCATCCGCTGATTTATTACTTTATAAAAGACATCAGACTGGATACGGAAACTTCTGATGAAACAGTAGAAGAAGACCGACAAAAACAGGCGGCGGAACCGAATTTTATAAAAGGAGAAAGATAAAAGGGTTATCTGTAGAAAAATATCGAAAAAACCTTTAGAATGAAAAATGGCACCTGAACAGAAGGTGTCATTTCTTTCTGTAAATAAGAAAAGGTGATGTCATGAGGAGAAATAAAAAGAAAATAGCTGTAAACAAAGAAAAGAAAAAATCACTGCCGATCCGGCTTAATTTTTTGTTTTTGGCCGCGTTTCTTATTTTTACTTGGATTATCGTCGAGCTTGGCATCAAGCAGATCGTTCAGGGTGATGATTATAAAAACGCCGCTAATAAGCAGGAGGAGTCTGATGTCAGCACGGCGGTTCCGAGAGGGAAAATATACGACCGGAACCTAAATCCCATCGTAACGAATAAAGCATTAAATGCGATTACATATACACGTTCAGCCTCAACCACCCAGGCGCAGCGTTTAAAAATCGCAAAAAAACTGTCGGGTATGATTAAGGTAAGCACCAAAAAGGTGACTGAGCGGGATAAAAAAGACTATTGGATGTTAACGAGGCCTGATGAAGCGAAAAAACTGATTACGGCCGAAGAAAAGCAAAAAGCTGAAGACAAAAAACTGTCTGAAGATGATTTATATCAGCTTCAGCTGAAACGTATCACAGACAAACAGCTGAATGAGCTCACTTCAAAAGATATGCAGATCCTTGCGATCAAAAGGCAGATGGATTCAGGCTACTCACTGACGCCTCAATACATCAAAAATGAAGGGGTGTCGGCAAAAGAAATGGCCGTCGTCAGTGAACATTTAGATGAACTGCCGGGAGTTGACGTGACGTCTGACTGGGAACGGTCTTATCCTTATAAAAGCCTGATCCGGACATTGCTCGGCAGTGTATCCAGTGCGAACGAAGGTCTTCCTTCCAATCTGCTGGATCACTATCTGTCACTCGGCTACAGCCGGAATGACAGGGTCGGAAAAAGCTATTTAGAATATCAATATGAAAGCCTGCTGCAGGGTCAAAAAGAGAAAGTGCAGAACTTAACCGACTCATCCGGAAATGTCACGGGCAGCAAAGTGATTTCAAAAGGACAGGCCGGCAAAGACCTTGTTTTATCCATTGATATGGACCTGCAGAAATCCGTTGAAAAAATCATTGAGAAAAATTTAAGATCGGCAAAAGCGAGACCGAGCACGAAGCTTCTTGATCGGGCCTTCGTCGTCATGATGAACCCGAAAAACGGAGAAGTGCTGACGATGGCCGGCAAGCAGATTACGAATGACCATGGAAAGTACAAAATTAATGATTATGCCCTCGGCGCAATGACTTCCTCCTACGCAATGGGATCGGCGGTCAAAGGAGCGACGGTGTTGACCGGACTGCAGACGGGCGCGATTAATTTGAACACCGTTTTCCAGGATGAACCTATGTATTTCAAGGGAAGTAAAAACCCGAAAAAATCATGGACGAATTTAGGACCCGTAGATATCCAAAAAGCGCTTCAGGAATCATCAAACGTGTTCATGTTCAAAACGGCGATTGCTGTTGGTAAAGGGGAGTACAAAAAAGGCCAGTCCCTGCCGCTTGATATGAAGGCATTCGATACTTTCAGATACTACTTCAATCAGTTCGGACTCGGAGTTAAGACGGGGATTGATCTTCCGAATGAAGCAACCGGGTACCAAGGGACACAGCGAATTTCCGGGCTTCTGTTAGACTTTGCCATCGGACAGTATGATACGTTTACACCGCTGCAAATGGCGCAGTATGTATCAACGATCGCCAATGGAGGCTATCGTTTGAAACCTCAGCTTGTAAAAGAGGTCAGACAGCCTGATTCGAAAAAAGGAATCGGAGCCGTTGTAGAGTCTGTTCAGCCTCAAGTACTGAATAAGATTGATATGAATCATGCAGACATTAAAGAAGTGCAGGCAGGTTTCAGACGTGTCATGACAAAAGGGACAGCCGCAACTGATTTTGCGACGGCAACATACAGTCCTGCCGGTAAAACGGGTACGGCGCAATCTTTCTATGATGGTCCCGACAAATCAGAGACAGGTGAAGGAACGTATAATACGACTCTTGTCGCGTATGCACCTGCTGATAATCCGGAAGTGGCTATTTCTGTAGTCGTTCCTTGGGCCTATATTAATTACAGCGATCGATATTCGATTACGAATGATATAGGAAGAGCAGCTCTGGACAAATACTTTGAGCTGAAAAAGAAACAAGAAGATAATAATACGAAGCAGAAAAACGAAGATAAAATTCAGGAAAACGCTGAAAACGGCAATACAAGCAACTAACAGAAAAACGCTCACAACCTGTGAGCGTTTTTTTTATACAAAAAAACATCCGGATTTACAAAACCTTAACACTTGATTTATACGCATTTTACAAGAACCCTTTACTCTATACGTGTAGGACAAATTACACATTAAATGCAGGGGGAATTCAGGAAATGAAAAAAAACAAATGGATGCTTATGCTTCTGATGGCAGCTGTTATGATTGTTGCTGCAGCATGCGGAAATGCAAAGGAAAGCGGCAAGACAGACAGTCAATCTGCAAGTGAGGATAAAAAAGCATCAGGTTCTTTAACCATTTCTGGTTCATCAGCCATGCAGCCGTTAGTACTGGCAGCGGCGGAAAAGTTTATGGAAAAACATCCGGATGCTGATGTGCAGGTGCAAGCGGGAGGTTCAGGAACAGGACTTTCGCAAGTGTCTGAAGGGGCAGTGCAAATCGGCAACTCAGATGTCTTTGCTGAAGAAAAAGAAGGCATTGATGCGAAAGACCTAAAAGACCACCGAGTAGCGGTAGTGGCGATGGCGGCTGCGGTCAACCCCGGTGCGGGCGTAAAGGATATAACCAAAAAACAGCTGACAGACGTCTTTACAGGCAAAATTAAAAACTGGAAAGAGCTTGGCGGTAAAGATCAAAAAATTACACTCGTGAACCGTCCTGATTCATCTGGAACACGCGCTACGTTCGTCAAATATGCTCTTGACGGAGCAGAGCCTGCAGAGGGCATTACAGAGGATTCCTCCAATACAGTCAAAAAAATCATTGCGGAAACGCCGGGAGCAATCGGTTATCTGGCATTCTCTTATATAAACGATAACAAAGTAACGCCTTTATCGATCGGAGGCATCAAACCGGAAGAGAAAAACGTCGTCACAGGCGAGTATCCGATTTGGGCTTACGAGCACTCTTATACGAAAGGTGAAGCGTCAGGCCTTACAAAAACGTTTCTTGACTATATGAACAGCGATGAAGTACAGAAAAGTATCGTAAAAGATCAGGGC
Organism: Bacillus sp. MT(2024); assembly: GCF_036362845.1. Classification (NCBI taxonomy): domain Bacteria; kingdom Bacillati; phylum Bacillota; class Bacilli; order Caryophanales; family Bacillaceae; genus Bacillus; species Bacillus sp. MT(2024). Next base: position 2,481,266 of record NZ_CP143632.1, on the reverse strand, counting down.
TACATTCCGATCTCTGATATGAAAGTCACACGTGACGCAAACGGCAAGCAAAGCTGAGGGGAGGGCGGGCTCCCCGCCTCTTCTTCTTTATAGGAGTGTAAACAAATGATAAATCACAGAGAAAAAGAGTCTGTAAGCGAACGCTTAATAAGCTCAAAACAAAACAGGCAATTGGATGAAGTCCGCGGAAGGGTGATTGTGTCTGTGTGTGCCGCGATTATCATTGCGGCATCAGCGGCGATCACAATTTTTCTCGGCATAAAGGGGCTGCAATCTTTTTTTGTAAATGGTGTAAGCCCGATTGAGTTCTTAACAAGTCTGAATTGGAATCCAACCCAGGCAAAACCTGAGTTCGGCGCGCTGCCTTTTATTTTCGGATCATTTGCGGTCACGGTTCTGTCCGCTCTGATCGCAGCGCCCCTCGGTATTGCGGGTGCCGTGTTTATGACGGAAATTGCGCCGACTTGGGGAAAAAAGGTGCTGCAGCCGGTAATTGAGCTGCTTGTCGGCATTCCGTCCGTCGTTTATGGATTCATAGGTCTTACAGTATTGGTTCCGTTTATCGGCTCTTTTAAATCAAGCGGAACGGGTCACAGCCTTCTGGCGGGGACGATCGTACTCTCGGTAATGATTCTGCCGACTGTTACATCGATTTCCGCTGATGCGCTTGCGTCACTTCCGAAACACCTTCGCGACGGTTCATACGCGCTTGGTGCGACGAGGTGGCAGACAATCAGAAAGGTGCTTATCCCGGCGGCGTTTCCGACATTGCTGACCGCTGTCGTGCTCGGGATGGCAAGAGCGTTCGGAGAAGCACTCGCCGTACAGATGGTTATCGGAAATACAAAGCTTCTGCCGGAAAGCCTGCTTGATACGGCGGGAACATTAACGACGATTATCACGTTAAACATGGGCCATACCACATACGGCAGTATTGAAAATAATACGTTATGGTCTATGGGGCTTGTTCTTCTCATCATGTCGTTTCTGTTTATATTGCTCATACGCTACTTGTCATCTAGGAGGAAAGTGTAATGAACCGGAAAATAACGGATAAATTGGCCACCGGTGTATTCGGGTTATGCGCCGCTGTAATCGCGGCGATTTTGGCAGGATTGTTTTTGTACATTCTTATTCACGGCGTCTCTGAAATCTCCTTGCATTTTCTTACGTCAAAATCGAGCGCCATTGCGTCAGGCGGCGGAATACGGGATCAGCTTTTTAACTCCTTTTACATTCTGTTTATCACCATGCTGATCACGATACCGCTTGGTGTGGGGGGCGGAGTCTTTATGGCTGAATATGCGCCCCAAAATAAAATCACCGATTTTATCAGAACGTGTATTGAGGTGCTGTCTTCGCTTCCGTCCATTGTCATCGGGATGTTCGGCATGCTGATGTTTGTAAACCTGACCGGATGGGGCTACACGATTATCGGGGGCGCGCTCGCATTAACGGTCTTTAACCTTCCCGTTATGGTCCGGGTGACAGAAGGCGCGCTCACTGCAGTCCCTAAGGAGCTGAAAGAAGCTTCTCTCGCTTTAGGCGTATCGAGATGGCATACCGTCAAAACGGTGCTGATTCCGAGTGCGATTCCTTCGATTTTAACCGGCGCCATTCTCGCATCAGGAAGAGTATTCGGAGAAGCGGCCGCATTGTTATTTACAGCGGGGCTGACAACGCCGCGGCTGAACTTTACGGATTTGAACCCGTTTTCTGAATCATCTCCTTTCAATATTTTCAGGCCGGCTGAGACGCTGGCGGTTCATATATGGAGTGTCAATACGCAGGGAATCATCCCTGACGCCGAAGCGATTGCAAACGGCGGCTCGGCGGTGCTGGTGATTTCGGTTCTCTTGTTTAACCTTTGTGCGAGATGGCTCGGGTCTGTCATTTATAAAAAGCTTACGGCAAATTAATCGGAAAGAGGCGAAAACATGATTGATCACATCATCAGGGAACAAGCGGAACAGACAAAGCGTTTGCCGGAGTCTTCGATTTTGGAAGTGAAGCATTTATCAATTTATTACGGTGACAAACAAGCGGTAAAAGACGTAAACATGAATATTGAAAAACATGCGGTGACGGCTCTGATCGGTCCGTCCGGCTGCGGGAAATCAACATTTTTGAGACAGATTAACAGAATGAACGATGCCATTGCTTCGGCAAGAAGCGAGGGAGAGATCCTTTATGAAGGGCTGAATATTTTGGGTGAAGCGATTAATGTCGTGTCTCTCAGACGGGAGATCGGTATGGTGTTTCAAAAACCGAATCCGTTCCCGAAATCCATTTACAATAACATCACACATGCGCTGAAGTATGCGGGGGAACGCAGGAAAGCCGTTTTGGATGATGCGGTCGAGGAAAGCTTAACGAAGGCGGCGCTTTGGGATGAAGTCAAAGACCGGCTTCATTCATCGGCTCTGTCGTTATCAGGCGGCCAGCAGCAGCGCCTTTGCATCGCCCGTACGCTTGCGATGAAACCTGCCGTGCTTCTTTTAGATGAACCGGCATCCGCTCTGGACCCTATTTCAAACGCCAGAATCGAGACGCTTTTGACAGAACTGAAAAAAGATTATTCGATTATTATCGTTACGCATAACATGCAGCAGGCGCTGAGGGTGTCTGACCGAACGGCTTTCTTTTTAAACGGGGAAGTGGTAGAAGACGGGCAGACAGAACAAATTTTTACGAGTCCTAAAGCGCAAAAGACAGATGACTACATTAACGGAAAGTTCGGATAGGGGGAAGGACTGTGAGACTTGTGAAGGAAGCGGTGCACACACAGAATTTATTTGATATTCACGGCATGAACGTATGGTACGGAGCCCATCAGGCTTTAAAAGACATTACGATCGGTTTTGAGGAGCGGAAGGTAACTGCGATCATCGGTCCGTCCGGCTGCGGGAAATCCACTTTTATTAAAACATTAAATTTAATGCTGCAAATGGCTCCGAATGTCAAAGTGACAGGCGACATGATCTATAACGGGCGCAATCTGCTGAAGGAAAAGACGGATGCGGCAGAATTAAGAAAACAGATCGGTATGGTGTTTCAAAAAGGCAATCCGTTTCCGCAGTCAATATTTGAGAATGTCGTGTACGGTCCGAGAATTCACGGCGAAAAAAATAAAAAGAAACTGCTTGAAATCGCTGAGGAATCTTTAAAAGCAGCTGCGCTCTGGGATGAAGTGAAGGATCGCCTTCACCAACAGGCGCTTTCACTGTCAGGCGGTCAGCAGCAGCGGCTGTGCATCGCAAGGGCGCTCGCCACCAAACCGGACGTCCTTCTGATGGATGAACCGACGTCCGCTCTTGATCCCGTGTCCACGCGGAAAATAGAAGAGCTGATTTTGACATTGAAAGAAAAGTATACAATCGTCATTGTGACTCATAACATGCAGCAGGCTGCGAGGGTCTCTGATCAAACCGCGTTTTTCTATATGGGCGAACTGGTGGAGTGGGGCGATACAGGCAAAATATTTTCTCAGCCGGATCATCACAAAACACATGATTATATCACCGGAAAATTCGGATAAAAAAAAGGGCCCGGCCATTGACCGGGTCCTTTTTATATGCCTATTAAAAAAGCCTGCCGGCCGTATCCATCTGAATGGACGATGCCTGCAAGCTTTTTTAGCGGGTTAATGTTTTGACGATTTTTTTAAAGCTCATATCTGAGTCGACTTTGAAATGGCCGGCGCGGATTTCTTTGTGGTAGCCTGCGTCAATGACGTAATCATTGAAGTCTTTCGCTGAAGGAATAATCCCTTCTTTTTCAAGAATGGATGACACATCAGCAGTGCTCATTCCGTCTTTAATCGTCAGTTTGTATGTTACTTTTTTCTTTTTAGCGTCTGTGTTTTGGTCGTTGTTTAATGATTTTTCTTTAGAATCAAGCAGTTTTTGATAGTCATCCCGGTTGACGGAGACTTTGTGCTGATCGTCGAGGTAGCTGTTTACTTCTTTTTCTGTCAATGCTGTTTTTTCAGTTTTAACGGCGGCTGCCTGGTCATGGTCAGTCAAATAGAAGACAGCGGCGAGAACGGCCGTCGCTAAAATCATGCCTGCTGCAAAAGCCTGAATGCCCCGTTTTGTCATACGAGCACCTTCTCATTATCTTTAATAATGGTATTGACGTCCTCGACAGACACGTGCTCCGCTTTTGCGATGGCTTCCGCAGACATTCCGTTGTTATATTTTGAAATGATTTGTTTGGCGATTTTTTGGTTAATGCCGCTGCTTTTGGCTTTGCGGATCACGAGGTTGGTTTCCAGCAATTCTTCTTCAAGCACCGTCATTTTCTTTTTCAACTTGTAAATTTCCTGCATGGCGGAAAGCTGAAGCGTTTCTAGCTCCTGTTCCACGTCTTTCATCGGATCTCTTTGAGAATATGAGAATGCAATAAGCGCTATACTGACGATAAACAACGCAATAATAGCAATTTCCACGTTTCATCACCTTCTATTATTAATTTGCCCTTCTTTTTTATACCATAAAACGCCGCCATTCTAAAGGAAATAGAGAAAAAAACGGAATTTTGTCGGAAAATCTTTTTTACTCGGGGAGCAAACGGTTATTTCTCTATAGATTTCGTATCGGAAAGCCCTTTTTTGTCCTGTTTCGTCATATTTTGCCTTCTTCTGACGCAAGCTCATTCAGAGGATCAGAAGCGTAAACTGATGTTTTCTGCACTTAAACAACATTTCATGTAAATCAGCTCTAGCATTCCGTCCATTATAGTGGTATTATATATAAGTCTGAATAAGTAAATGATATTTAGTTTGGAGGGAAAATAATGCGCGTTAATATTACTTTGGCTTGCACTGAATGTGGTGAGCGTAACTATATTTCTAAAAAGAACAAACGCAACAATCCGGACCGCGTTGAATTTAAAAAATATTGCCCACGTGATAAAAAATCTACGTTACACCGTGAAACAAAATAAGCTGTTTAACACAGCGGAAAAAGCTGGAGCTTTCAATAAAGTTCTGGCTTTTTTGTCTTTCAGGGAGGTTTGAGAAACGTGAAAGCACAAATCAGAACCGATATAAAAGCAAAGCTTTCTGACATGACAGAAAGTGAATGGGAGAAAAAATGCCGCAGCATGCGTGAAACGCTGTTTTCTTTAAAAGAATGGAAACAGGCCCGCATGATCGCCGTTACTATCTCGACACGCCTGGAAATTCCGACACGGCCGATCATTGAACAGGCCTGGCAAGAGAAAAAACAAGTCTGTATCCCAAAATGCTTTCCGCAGACGGGAGCAATGGAGTTCCGTACATTTTCTGCGTATGATCAGCTGGAAACCGTATATGCGGGCCTCAGTGAACCGATCGAGAGTCTGACGGAAAAAGCCGCCCAAAATGACATTGACCTTGTGATTGTGCCCGGCGTGGCTTTTGACCGGGAAGGCTTCAGAATCGGATACGGCGGAGGATATTATGATCGGTACCTGTCCGGTTATAAAGGCCGTACCGTGTCGCTTCTCTTTGACTGCCAGCTGACAGACCGCATTCCCCGCATGCCCCACGATATTCCGGTCGATATGATCGTGACTGAATCTGAAACCATCGCTTAATCGCATAAAAAACTTCTTGCACCGGAATAATTCTCGCTGTTTGACAAACGATAGGGGCAGGAGGGATAAGATGAAAAAATTGTTGATCTACTCATTATGCGCCGTATCTGTTTTAGCCGTTTACCAAAACCGCTACCGTCTGATGAACAGCGTGCTCAGCCAGCCGGGGATCAGACGGACATTCATTCATTTCTTTTTAAAAATACCGTTTATCAGAAACAAATTCATTCAGCAGGCATTTTAAACAAATCCCGTTTTTTCAGCGGGATTTTTTGCATAAGAAAACCTGCCGGTAAAAAACGGCAGGTTTTCTCGTATTGTCAGCTTTTTTTCAGGAAACCGAGCAGAATTGAGATCATAGGAGAAATGTACAGGAAAAAGGTAAACGGCAGGTAGTCGATGACGGAAACCCCTAATGCGCTTGCCATAAAAGCGCCGCTTACTCCCCAGGGAATCAGCGGGTTGATCAATGTTCCGCCGTCCTCAAGCGACCGCGCAAGGTGAATCCGCTTAATGCTGAGCTTGTCATATAAAGGTTTATAAGATTGACCCGGAATTAAGATCGACAAATACTGCTCACCTGTCGCAAGGTTTACGCCTATACTTGAGAAGACGGTCGCCATGACAAGACGTCCTTTCGTATGCACGCCTTTTATCAATCCTTGAAGCAGCGCCGCGATCAGGCCCGTTTTTTCCATCAGGCCGCCGAGCGCAAAGGCGATCATGATCAGAGAGACTGATCCCATCATCGATTGGAGCCCGCCTCTGTTGATAATGCTGGCCACAGCCTGGTCGCCGGTTTTAAACGCCGTCCCGCTTTGCAGGGCGGATATAAATCCTTGAATGCTGCTGTCAGGAATAAAAACAGCAGTCAGAAGCCCTGCGGAAATAATACCGGCGGTAAGCACCGGAATCACGGAAACCCGTCTCACAGCTAAAATGATCACCAACAGAGGTGAAAGAAGCGACCAAGGCGTAACGTGCACGGCCTCTTTTATTCCGGAAATGACCGCCTCAATATTTTGCGTTGAAGCGGCATTTATTGAAACAGATGAACCGAGAATATAAAAAAGAACGATCGTGATCAGCAGTGCCGGAACGGTAGTGCCCATCATATGGCGAATATGCTTAAAAATCGGAATTTCGCCGATTCCGGCGGCAAAATTCGTCGTGTCGGACATCGGTGACATTTTATCACCGAAACAAGCTCCGCAAATGACTGCTCCCGCCGTCCATTCGAGCGGAACTCCCGCCGCGCTTGCTACCCCTAACAGCGCGACGCCGATTGTACTGACAGTTGTCAGACTTGAGCCGACAAGCGTGCTGATAATCATGCAGGAAAATAATGCGGTCAAAAGCAGCTGACTCGGCTGTATAATTGACAAAGCGTAAACGGTGACGGTGGGAATGGCGCCGCTGTACATCCAGGCGCCGATCAGCACACCGATCAAAGCCAGCACGATAATCGGCTGCACACCGTTTTTCAATCCGCTGACAATTCCTTTTTCAAGACTCTCCCACGAGAAACCGAGCCACAAACCTGCCAGAGACAGAATAATGACGCAAAAGAACAGCGGCATATGCGGCTCTGTATGAAAGAAAAACAGGCAGGAAATAATGACTGCTAACATCAAGACAAATAAACTGATGGCTGAGATGAACGTCAGCCTTTTTTCTTGTTTCAAAACAACACCCCATCAAACTTTAATCCTTTTGTGCTTTTGGGCACGAAAGTATTGTAACAGAAAAACGCATAAATGAGTGTTTTTTTACAATTGTGAATATACAATTTATGAAAATAATACAAGGATATTTTCTCCAATCGTTTTTTGCTTGACGCCCGGATCAGAGATGAAATACGCTTATACTAAGAAGAATAGAAATGGTGAAGAAGATGAATTCATTTTATGACGTGCAGCAGCTGTTTAAGTCATTCGGACATATCGTTTATTTCGGTGACAGACAAGCCGAAATTGACTTTATGAAAGATGAATTAAAGGAAATGTACTTGTCAAACGTGATTGAAAGAGAATTATGGCAAAAAGCCGCCGGAGTTCTTCAGAGAGAATCGGAGCGGATTAAAGGCAGATAACACAGCAGGATTTTAAATAAGAAAAGGAGATTATTATGGAAGATACATGGTTTGCGGGGATTGATCTTGGCGGAACAACCATCAAGCTGGCCTTTATCAACATGTACGGTGAAATTCAGCATAAATGGGAAGTTCCGACCGATAAATCAGGAAACACAATTACGGTCACGATCGCCAAAGCGCTTGATCAGAAGCTGGAAGAACTGAACAAGCCGAAACGGATCGTAAAATGGATCGGAATGGGAGCGCCCGGACCCGTGGAAATGGCGACGGGAATGGTCTATGAGACGACAAATATGGGGTGGAAAAACTATCCGCTGAAAGACCATCTCGAGGCGGAAACGGGTATTCCGGCCGTCATTGAAAACGATGCCAATATCGCGGCGCTCGGAGAAATGTGGAAGGGTGCAGGTGACGGGGCCAAAGATGTCATTTTAGTGACGCTCGGAACCGGAGTCGGCGGAGGCATCATCGTCAACGGAGAAATCGTTCACGGTAAAAACGGGGCCGGCGGAGAAATCGGTCATATTTGCAGTATTCCGGAAGGAGGAGCTCCGTGCAATTGCGGAAAATCCGGCTGCATCGAAACGATTGCGTCCGCAACCGGCATCGTCCGCATCGCGAAAGAAAAGCTTGCGGCGGTTTCCGACTCTTCGCTCTTACAAGTGCGCGATCTGACGGCACGTGACGTGTTCGAAGCGGCTAAACAGCAGGATAAGACAGCGCTTGAAGTCGTCGATTACGTCGCAAAACATTTAGGCCTCGTGCTCGGAAATCTGGCAAGCGCCATGAATCCGACGAAAATCGTGCTCGGCGGAGGCGTGTCTAAAGCGGGTGAAATCCTGCGGTCAAAAGTGGAAGAGACCTTCAAAATCACCGCGTTCCCGCGTTCTGCGGAAGCGGCCGATATTTCGATTGCGGCACTTGGAAATGACGCCGGAGTCATCGGCGGGGCGTGGATTGCCAAAAATGAATGGCTCAAACATCAAAACTGCTGAAGAAAGTCTGCCTGCCCATATCGCGGGCAGCTTTCTTTTTTTATCTCCCCTGTCATATAGTTTTAAAAAAAGGGGGATGAACATGGCGGGAATTCGTGTCAAACCTGAATTGAAACAGCATATGAAAGATATTGCAAAGGTGCTTTCAATTGATGAAAAACTGTTGAAAGCCGCTGATAAAACGGCGGAAAGCGATGAATTATTTTGTCCCGGCTTTGCCGTGAGCGGGCAGTCAGAGGGGCCGCCGCTTGAGACGCTGAGCGGGCTTTCGCGATACATCCGGCACTGTGAAAGCGTTCTTTCCGCTGATCAATGGCTGAAGGAAGAAAAGGTGTACGGCTCCCAATCGGTTTATGAAGAAATTGAGAAAATAACGGATGTCTTTCCGTTTGTCACATGCCGTAAAATCGGCAGTTCCGTATTGGGAAAGCCGCTTTATGAGCTGAAAATAGGTGCGGATACGGCCGAAAGAAAAGTCCATGTAAACGCCTCATTTCATGCCAATGAATGGATCACCACCTCGGTCGCGATTAAATGGTGTAAAGAATATTGCGCGGCATTATGCGAAAATAAAACCGTTTTCGGGCAGTCTGTGCTTGATATATTCAGCCGGACATCATTGTCATTCGTTCCGCTCGTAAATCCCGACGGTGTTGATCTCGTACTTTACGGATGTGAAGATTTATCAGAAAAAAATGAATTTCTCAACGAATTAAATGAGCACCGCCCGGATTTCCGCGAATGGAAGGCGAATATAAACGGTGTGGATTTAAATAAACATTTCCCATCCAATTGGGATATTGAACAAAGGCGCAAACCGAAAGCCCCTTCATACCGTGATTTTCCGGGAACGGCGCCGCTCACTGAACCGGAGGCGCAGGCGATGCATCGGCTGATAACGGATCAGCCGCCTGACCGGCTGATCGCGCTTCATACGCAGGGAGAAGAGATTTACTGGGGATACGAAGGATGTGAACCGGAGCAATCATCTCAGATGATTCGGGAGTTTGAAGCGATAAGCGGAAACCGCTATCAAGGCGTTAAAACCATTGACAGCCATGCCGGTTTTAGGGATTGGTTTATACAGCAGTATGGAAAAGAGGGCTATACCATTGAGCTCGGGAAGGGAAAAAACCCTTTGCCTTTTCACCAGTTTGCTGATATTTATCAAGCGACGGAAGGTATTTTGTGGAGGTCGCTTGTTTTTTGAGACATCTGTGAAATTTCTCATTTGTTTACATAAACAAATATGGGACAATAGAAAAGAATGGAGGGAAGGCTGATGAGATACTTGGTTTGTGTTCTGCTGTCCGCATTCGTTCTGTGTTTAGCGGCCTGTGAACCATCTCATCAGCAGCAAGACACAGGCGTTTCGGCAAAATCGGCAGAACAGAAAATCGTTCCGCTCAGTAAAAAGGAAGCGGAAAAAACGGAAGGATGGCTGGATAACAGAACAATTCTGTATACAGCACATCATCAGCTGATGAAATATGATCTTTTCAGCGGAAAATCCGAACGGCTCTATGAAACAAAGGGCAATATTGTCAATGTAAAGATCAGCCGGAAAAAACAGCTGATTCTTGTACAGGTGACAAGCAGCGGTCAGACTGAGCTTGTGCTTATAAACAAGCAGGGGAAAAGACTTTATCACAAAGCCTTTAACTCTTATGAGCTGGAGACGGCTTGGAATCCGTATGACCCGTATCAAATGATGATTACCGTTTTTACTGAAACATGGGACTTCACAGCCTATACGGCCGATATGAACAATGGCATTTTAAAAAAGAGTCCCGTTCAGGCCCCTTTTGTTCATTGGACCTCCCCTAATGAATTCCAATATATCAAGCAAGGAAAAACGGAGGAAGAGGGTCCTTTATATTCTTATGACTTGCAGACGAAAAAAGAAAAAAGAGTGCTTCATCACGTCATCTGGGCTGATTCCCGCCCGGGCATGACGATTGCCGTCAGACAAACGGATCAATCGGACGGAGACGGCGAGTTCCTTTTCCAAAAGCCGGCATCCGTGACACACCGCTTTCCTCTCCAAAAAAAGTATGAGAGCTTTGCGCCGATGGAATATGATTACGATCAGACACACAAGCGGTTTTACATATTTAAGCCTGAAGGCCGCTCTTACAATCTGATCAGCTTTGACTTAGGAGACGAACGGGAGCGGACGGTGCTCAAAAACACGGAAATGGAGCCGATTCAGATCTCTCCGAACGGGGAATACGCTTTATACGGCTTTACGTATGACCGTCTGATTTCACTGAAAACAGGCATGACAGAACCAATCATAACAAATGAAAAAGGAGTTTGAACCAAATGGCAATTGCAGATGTCACAATCATTCCGATCGGAACAAAAACACCGAGCGTCAGTGAGTATGTAGCGGATGTGCAAAACATTTTGGAGGGTTACAAAGCTGCCGGCAAAATCAAATTTCAGCTCACGCCGATGAACACGTTGATTGAAGGTGAGCTGAGCGACTTATTCGCAGTCATTCAGGACATTCACGAAGCCCCGTTCCAAAAAGGGCTGCACAGAGTGGCGACAAATATCCGCATTGATGACAGACGTGATAAAGAAACGACGCTGGAGAGCAAAATCAAAAGTGTCAGCAAACATTTGCAGCAATAAAAAATAAGCCTGTATCCATTGGATACAGGCTTTTAATGTGCAGTCGGATAGCCGCTGGTTACAACGGTCATTACGGTAAACCAGCCAAACACACCCAGCGTGGCGGCGGCTAACAAAAATCCCAGGATATTTCTCTGTCTGACAGCCCGCAGGACTCCTAATACAGCTAATAATGCGACAAGGCCGAAGATTACAACTAGTAACATCATGCTCCTCCTTTGTCATTGGAACCTGAAAATCTTTCCATTTTATTTTAACCGTTTTCATTTTATTTGTCGATAGCGTTTTCCCATCCGCATTCATTGAATCTTCCGCAGAAAACCTTCATAATAAGGGCATATACATAAAGAGGTGATGAAAGTGAAATGGAGACGAATGCCGGCCGGTCCGATTCAGGCAAACGCGTATTTTCTTGTCAGTGAGGATCAGTCCTGTCTTATTTTTGATCCGGGCGGGGAAGCGGACAAAATCAACAATTACATAAAAGAAAACAATCTGAAGCCGCTGGCCATCTTACTGACGCACGCCCATTTTGACCATATCGGCGCACTTGACGAAGTAAGAGACAGATGGGATGTTCCCGTCTATCTTCACAAAAATGAAGAAAAGTGGCTGGAGGACTCTTCCTTAAACGGATCAGGCATATTGCGGGGCATTGCCGTAACGGCACGGCCCGCCGAACGGCTCATCGAAGGCGACGGCATTTTGGACATCGGGCCTTTCCATTTGGAAACATTGTTTACGCCGGGACATTCACCGGGAAGCGTTTCTTATTATGTGAAGGACGCGGATCTGGTGATTTCAGGTGATGTGCTCTTTCAGGGAGGCATCGGCCGAACTGATTTACACGGCGGAAGTCAGGACGTATTGCTTGATTCCATTCATCAAAAACTGCTCACGCTTCCCGGACATACACTTGTATTAAGCGGGCACGGGCCGGAAACGGACATCCAGACAGAGCAGGAGCGAAACCCGTTTATCAATGGTTTTTCACTGTAAATGAAAAAAGACAGACCATAATCGGTCTGTCTTTTTCTGTTCAATGGGTTCCGCCGCCCGGTGTCATAATAAAAATAGAGTAATATGTAAATCCGGCGAAAAATACGGTTAAGTAAGCTCCAAAAATATAAATATACATCCGCTCAGTCAGATTCAAATAAGAAAGAAATACGAAAAAGATCGTCTGTCCAAAAAACAAAAGAGAAGCGTCTTTCATGCCCCCTAGAAAAAACATGACTGCAAATATCCCCGTCCAAAATCCTAACACCCGGAACATGCGATTCATTCCTTATCCCCTCCCGAGAGTCTATCTGAAGTTTATTATAATAGATCGGCACTCAAAATGTAAACATTTTCATGATTATATTTATTGTGGAATTTATGTCTTTCCCTGTGTTTTATATCTTATGCCGCTCTCTAAAAAAGATCCGAAAAATCTTTTTGAAATACGTTTAGGGAAAAAAAGTTCAGGGTACTTATGTTAACAAAGAGACGGATTATCCGAGGGAGGAATTTTTAAAAATGAAAGAACTTATTTTTTATTCATACCCGAGCTGCACATCATGCCGAAAAACGAAACATTGGCTAAAAGCCCACAATGTTGACTTTCAAGAGCGCCATCTATTCAGGGAGACACCGACAATTGATGAATTGAAGCAGATCTTATCATTAACGACCGAAGGAATTGATGAAATATTGGCGACGAGAAGCCAAACATTTAAAAACCTCAACCTGAACATTGAAGAAATGACTGTAAATGAAGTGCTGAAGCTTTTGACTGAGAAGCCGAAACTGCTGCGGCGTCCGATTCTGATCGATCGCAATAAGCTCGTTATCGGATACAATCCGGGAGAACTGATGAAGCTGACGAAGAAAAAAACGGTACATCAATCTGTATCATAAGAGAAAAACGAAGATCCGCTGATCAAATTTATCAGCTAATCTTCGTTTTTTGCGGTTGCGGGACTGGGCTAGCTGGATTCGAACCAACGATCACGGAGTCAAAGTCCATTGCCTTACCGCTTGGCTATAGCCCATCGGATGTAATTACAGTATGTGCGTCCGGCGCCGATTTATACATACAAAGTAATTTGAATGGAGGAGACCCGTGAAACATTTGAATGAAACATTATCTCGAACCTTAATTGAAGAATCAGGTGAAATCACACGCCAGTGGCTGCTCATACCAAAATCGGGGCGGCCTTCAGATGATCAGAAAGCGGAAATGCAGCACCGTCTGTTAATTGAAATCGTTGCCGGCATTTTATCGGAAAAAGACGGCGGGGAAGAGGAGCTGACAAAGTGGGCGCTTCAGTTCGCAAGGGACCGGGCCGTCCATGAAGTACCGGTCTATGAAAGCGTCACGAGCTTTAAAGAATTCCGGAGATTGGTCTGGAACCGCATACAGACATGCTGTGAAACGATGTCTGAGAAGCCCGGGGCGAATGCGGTATTCCATTGGGGAGAGAAGCTGAACAAAGCAATTGACCATATGATTGAAGTATTTACAGAGGAATATTATAAAGTGACGGTTACACAATTAAACGCCCAAAAGGAAATGATTAACGAACTGAGCGCGCCGATTATGCCGATTGCCGACGGTATTGGAATTTTGCCGCTCGTCGGCGAAATTGATACCTACCGGGCAAAAATGATTTTGGAATCGGTGCTTGACCAATGTTCTTCACTCCGTCTTTCTTATTTATTTTTAGATATATCAGGAGTGCCGATTGTGGATACGATGGTCGCTTATCAGATTTTCAAAGTGATTGACAGCACAAAACTTCTTGGCATAGAAACGACAATCTCAGGCATCAGACCGGAAATCGCGCAGACTGTCGTGAAGCTCGGCATCGATTTTTCTCAGGTGAAAACAGAGCAGAGTCTGGCGAAGGCGCTGGCAAAAAACGGATTTATCGTAAAAGAATCATTAAGATGATAAAAAGCTGAATGGCCGGGGAGGATTTCTCCCTCAGCTATTCAGCTTTGTCAGCTTCAATCGTCATGATATGATGGCTGTCGATTTCTTTTACCGTAAATGTGTAGCCTTCAAAATCAATGGTGCTCCCGGGCTTCGCGTCAATATGCTGAGTAAGAAACCAGCCCCCGAGTGTATCGACTTGATCAGCCGTAATCTCTGTTCCGAGTAAATCATTGACGTCACTGATCAGCAATTTGGCGTTCAGGAGATAGCGGTTCTTCCCAAGCTTTTGAACGGAAGGTGTTTCGTCCGTATCAAATTCGTCGCGGATTTCGCCGACGATCTCTTCAATGATATCTTCCGCCGTTACTAATCCCGCGGTTCCGCCGTACTCATCAATGAGAATGGCCATATGGGCGTGTTCCCGCTGCATTTTAACGAACAATTGATAAATCGGAATCGTCTCAATCACGTGTATCGCCGGCTGGATGTAAGGGCTGAGTTCGTGTTTTGTAAACGCCCCTCCTTCTGACAGGAATCTGAATAAAACTTCTTTAATATTGATGATGCCGACTACATGATCTTTATCTCCTTTTACTACGGGATACCGGGTATATTTATTTGTTTTGATAATGTCCCGGAGCATATGTCCCGATCCGCTGTCTAACGGCAGGCTCACCATTTCATTCCGGGGCACCATAATTTCTTTGGCAGTGCGCTTATCAAATGTAAAAATGTTATTTACGTAATGCAGCTCGCTTTTTTTGATCATGCCGCTTCGATAGCTTTCGGCAAGGAGCACCCGCAATTCCTCTTCCGTATAAGCCATTTCATGTTCGGAAGCAGGCTTCAAGCCGAACATGGCTGTAATCAGGCGGGCGGAATGATTGAGCAGCCAGATGAATGGAAACATTAACTTATAAAACAAAATCATCGGTCTGGCAGATAAAAGTGTAATCCGCTCGGCTTTTTGGATAGCAAAACTTTTCGGGGCGAGTTCGCCGATGACGACATTCACATATGTAACCAGCAGAAAGGCGATGATCAATGACAGTACTTGGGCAACCGCTTCGTGAACTCCGGTTTTTAAAAATAACGGCTGAAGCATTGCTTTGACTGTCGGTTCACCCAGCCAGCCGATCCCCAAAGCGGTGACGGTGATGCCCAATTGGCACGCCGATAAATATTCATCGAGGTGTGTAATGACATGCTTGGCTGCTTTTGCTCCTTTTACATCTTCCTCAATGAGCTGATTAATGCGGGAGCGCCTTGCTTTAACAATTGAAAACTCTATGGCGACAAAACACGCCGTTAATAAAATAAATAGTACGATGGCAGATAGTTTGATGATATACAATGTAACGCCTTCCGCGAAGGAAGGCTTGCACCTCCCTTTTTTCGGAATAATACCACTGTAGAAAGCTGCTCAAACATCGAACCTGGTTTAGCCCGCCTCATTTACGGTAATAAAACAAGAAAGCGATACTGGAGGATGACAAGAGATGAAGGTACATTCGGGAGCGGACTGGCTGTGGTACCAGCTCGGTCCGCATGAAAAAGCGGAAGCGAAAAAAATGATCCATCACAATCACTGGCCGCAATGCGAAAAGTGGTTTGAACATGAAAATCATATAAACTTTCTGCGCTCAGATACAAATGATCAGAATAATGAAGCGGTTTTCGGATCTTTAATCTATCATCAAGGATTAGATGATGAAAAAAACCATACCGTATTTCACTTTTATATTACGAGAGACTTCTTTTTTACGATTAATTTTGATTTTTCGCTGCTGCGCGGTGTAAAAGAAAAGCATGCCACACAGCAGATTCAAACCTGTGAAAATCCGATTGAAGGCTTTTTTGTTCTGCTGGGAGAGCTGATGAATTCCTATCTGATCGGACTGGATGAATTTGAAGTCAAGCAGCGGACGCTGAAATGGCAGATTCATGATGACAACAGCAAAGGAATCTTGGAAAATGTGCATAAACTGCGCCATGAGCTGTTCATTTGGAAAGGTCTTACACTGGGAGCTAAAAAAGTGGAAATGGCTTTAAAAGAAGCGTTTCTCCCGAAAAATGACAGGCAGAAAGATTACCTCAGGGCTCATCATAAGATGGAAAGAGGGATTACATATATCAATGAGTTTGATCAGGAACTGAGCAATCTGCTGCACGCCGAGGAAGTCATTACCTCCCAAAGAGGAAATGAAATTGTGAAAGCCTTGACGATCTTTACAACTCTCTTTACACCGATGACCGCGCTTGGAGCTCTCTGGGGGATGAACTTTGATAACATGCCGGAGCTTCATTGGAAATATGCGTATATCTGTTCCATCGTGCTCATTATTGTATCAACCCTGCTGATTTATATTTATCTGCGGCAGAAAGGCTGGACAGGGGACATTTTGAGGGAGCATCAAAAAAAATATTTGCGGAAAGAAAAGAAACGCTAAGAAGAGCAGGCATACGCCTGCTTTTTTGATGGCTGAAAATGGCCGAATGGTTCCGGATTTCATTCAGTAAATCAAAGTCAGGGGGCTTATTTTTTATTTTTTTGCGTTTTACACAGTGTAAAACGCATAATCTCTCCTTTGCCGGCTTTTGTGTATCTGATTTACAATACGTGCGGAAGGAGGAAAGTCTTGTGAAAAATATTGAAACATACAGCAGGAACATCATAAATGAGGCCTATACAGCAAGGGCTTCAGATATACACATTGTGCCGAGAGAAAAGGATGCTTTCATTCATTTTCGCATCGGCCATGCTCTTGTGAAAAAAAGAGTCTTAAAAAAAGAGGAATGCGTAAGGCTTATTTCTCATTTCAAGTTTTTATCGGCCATGGATATAGGAGAAAGACGTAAGCCGCAAAACGGGTCATTGTCTCTGCCGCTTCCGACGGAAACCGTTCATTTGAGAATGTCAACCTTGCCGACAATGAATGATGAAAGTCTTGTCATCAGGCTTTTGCCTAAGCGGCAGATTCCCCCTCTGGATAAACTGTCTTTATTTCGGGGGGCGGGCGCCGCACTATTGTCCTTTCTGAAGCATTCGCACGGCCTGCTTCTGTTTACCGGACCGACCGGATCTGGAAAAACGACCACCCTTTACTCGCTTGTCAACTATGCAAAAAGGCATTTCAACCGGCGGATTGTCACGCTTGAAGACCCCGTAGAAACAAGAGATGAGGATGTGTTGCAAGTCCAGGTGAATGAAAAAGCCGGAGTCACATATTCCGCCGGTTTAAAAGCGATTTTAAGACATGATCCCGATATGATCATCTTAGGGGAAATCAGGGATGCCGAGACGGCTGAAATCGCAGTCCGCGCGGCCATGACGGGACACCTCGTTCTTTCAAGCCTGCACACAAGGGATGCTAAGGGCGCCATATACAGACTGCTGGAGTTTGGGGTGAACATGACAGAAATTGAACAAACCGTCATTGCCATCGCTGCTCAGCGTCTGGTTGATTTAACATGTCCGTTCTGCAAAGAGGAAAACTGTTCGGTGTACTGCCGGATGTACAGGCAGACACGCCGTGCGGGCATTTATGAACTGCTCTACGGGAAAAACCTCACCCAATGCTTTCGGGAAGCAAAGGGAGAGCACGCCAATTTTCAATATCAGACGCTCCGCAGGCTGATCAGAAAAGGAATCGCGCTCGGCTATGTCACGACCGACAATTACGATCGGTGGGTGTATCATGAAGCGGATTAAACGAACCTGGCCGTTGAAGGATCAAGCGGCTTTTTTGAAAAGGCTCGGTGAAATGACGGAAAAAGGATACAGTCTGATTGAAGGGCTCAGACTGCTGAAACTCCAGCTGCATAAACGTCAGCTTGCAGAGCTGACGGACGGAATCCGCCGGCTGAGGGAAGGTGATGCGTTTTACGAAGTGCTTGAGGCACTGTCTTTTCATAAAGAAGCCGTCTCTATCTGCTATTTCGCAGAGAAACACGGAGAATTGCCGGGGGCGATGAAACAAAGCGGCGAATTATTACAGAGAAAGCTCATGCAGACGAATCAAATCAAAAAAATGCTCCGGTATCCGATGTTTTTAATTTCTTCCGTCTGTGTCATGTTTTATATTCTGCAAAGTTTAATTATTCCGCAGTTTTCTGGGATTTATCAATCAATGAATATGAATACATCCGGTGCGACTGCTTTCATCTTTGCGTTTTTTCGGCATTTTCATGAAGCCTGCGCACTGGCGCTGTCCGCCGCTTTCTGCTTGTTTTTGTACGTTTGGTTCTTATGTAAGAAAAAATCCCCGCAAGATAAAATGCTCATTGTTGTGAAAATACCCCTCTTAGGAAAAGCGGCCGTTCTTTTTAACAGCTACTTTTTCTCTTTACAGCTCAGCAGTCTTCTGAAATCCGGCCTTTCTATCTATGACAGCTTAACAGCTTTTAAAGAACAATCTTTTCTGCCTTTTTATCGTGAAGAAGCAGAGATGCTCATTACACGTCTGAAAGCCGGAGAAACCATAGAATCCGCTCTTTCCGGGCATCCGTGTTATGAAAAAGATCTTGCGGCTGCAGTCAGCCACGGACAGGCAAACGGCCTGCTTCACCGCGAACTTTATACGTACAGCCAGTTTATGATGGAGCGTCTTGAACAAAACGCGGCGAAGTATACCGGCATTCTCCAGCCTGTCATTTACGGTGTTGTGGCCGGTATGATTTTAATTGTCTACATGTCAATGCTGATGCCGATGTACCAGATGATGAACCAAATGTAAGGGAGTGCTTCGTCTGAAAAATCAAGATGGATTTACTTTAATTGAAATGCTGATCGTTTTATTTATCGTTTCCATTCTGCTTTTAATCACCATTCCTAACGTTACAAAACATAATCAAAGCATTCAGCATAAAGGCTGTGAAGGACTGCAGAATATGGTGAAAGCCCAAGTGACGGCGTACGAAATCGACCATGAAGGTAAAATGCCGGATATGAACGATTTACAATCAGAGGGGTATATCAAAAAGAATACAGCCTGCCCGAATGGTAAACAGATCTTAATTAGTGGCGGAGAAGTTACAGTTGAACAATAACAGGCGGACAGAAAACGGGTTTACCCTTCTTGAAAGCCTGATTGTGTTAAGCCTGGCGTCCGTCCTGCTGACGGTTTTGTTCACGACGGTTCCGCCGGTCTGCACCCACCTTGCCGTGCGGCAAAAAACAGAACAGCTTCAAAAAGATATTCAGCTTGCGCAGGAAACGGCTATCGCAGAACATAA
This sequence comes from Bacillus sp. MT(2024), assembly GCF_036362845.1. Classification (NCBI taxonomy): domain Bacteria; kingdom Bacillati; phylum Bacillota; class Bacilli; order Caryophanales; family Bacillaceae; genus Bacillus; species Bacillus sp. MT(2024). The sequence goes on along the minus strand of NZ_CP143632.1, from coordinate 2,461,798 downwards.
AAGAACAAAAATCACTTTTCTTCCAAAAGAGCATAAATACAAACTGCAGTCAGCCGGAAGGATTGTCGAGCGTTCTTTTGATTCGCTTCACATTACACTTGTAACTTTACCGGAGAGCCTTGAATTTAACGAAAAAGGCCATCCGAATTCGGGAGGAAAGATTCAATTGAAGAGCGCCGGGTTCACCTATGAGATCACAGTTTACTTAGGGAGCGGAAATGTCCATGCTAAACGGAAATAAAGGGTTCTCTACTATTGAAACACTATCAGCAATGGCCATTTGGCTGTTCCTTATGACGTCTATCATTCCGGTCTGGACGGGCATGCTGACAGATGGTCTGAAAATAGAAGATCGCCAGGAAGCGTACCAGCTTCTTCAGAAACATATCAGCACTTATATGATGACCGGAAAAAAGCCGCCGTCTCCCGGTGTGAAGTGGAAGGAGGATGGTGAGTATTACAAAGTGTGTGCGGCTGACCGCGGCGAAAAAGAAATGTGCCTCAGCATTCTCAAAACAGACTGGCTTTACGCTTCTTAATGTTTTGTTCTCCTTGGCAGTCTGTCTTTTCCTATCAGGCACCCTGGGCCCGATTTTACATCTGTTTTTATCAAACCGGACCGATAACGGCGGATTAGACAGCCGGGAGCATCAAATTGCCGTTCAGCAGATCATGAACGAATGTAAACAGGCTGAGACTGTGAAGCCGGCGGACGGCGGACGGGCGTTAGCATGCCGGGAAACAGGAGGCGAAGAAGTGCGTTTTGAAATTTATCATAAGATGATAAGGAAAAGAGTAAACGGAAAAGGCCACGTGCCGATCCTGCAAAACGCGGCATCATTAACGGCTGATGTGAAAAACGGCCTGCTCTTATTAGAGATCTCAAGCGTTACAGGTAAAAAGAATCAGGCGGTCATTCCGGTTTACAGCTCTTTAAAAGGTGATTAAATGCACAAATCTGACGGTTTTATCTATCCCGCGGTTCTGTTTGTTTCTGCCGCAGTTTTACTTGTCATCAGCTATACTTCATCTGATTTCATCACCCGAAAAACATTTGCGAAAGAGGCCGGGGAGTACTGGATCGGAGAGAATCTGCTCCAAAACGGCGCGCTGCTGTCAAGCCGCCATATGACACAGGGACAAAAGGTCCAAACTGGTACACAGCGTTTTCCGTACGGAACTGTTTCCTTCCACATCACCGGGAGTGATCGCCGGGAAACGGTTCAGGTTACAATTCAGGCCGAAACAGTGTCAGGCACGAGACGCGAGGCTCACCTTTTGTTCGATCAGAAGAAGAAACAGCTGATTCAATGGACGGAAGTATAAAAAAGAGGCGGCGGGACAACACTTCATAGTAAAGACAGCACTATGAGGTGAGAGCCGTGAAAACAAATGATTATGTAAAATATATGACTGAGCAATTCGTTAAATATTTCGATACGCCGAAACAGGAACGGAGAGAGCGAAAAGAAGTGCGGAAAGAAAAGAAAGTGCCGGCTTCTCAGCACTGGTTCGGAATATTGCCGTACAGTTTTAAGCTGTGGATGCAGCGGAAAAAATAAAGTGAATCACACGAAAGGTCCTCCTGTATCAGGAGGGCCTTATTGGTATTCCTCAATGACGGCAATTTTATTTACCTTTTGGCTGTAGGGATTAAAAGAAATCGTAACAAACACACCAAATTCTTTTGCGCCATCCCGCAATGTCAAGTGGTATTGTTTGACTGCTTCATCCGTTCTTTTCCGATCCCACACCTTTTGAATAAATAATGTTTGGGCGAGCGGATATCTTTTTTTAGCTTCTTTTTCTGCTAATTTTTCCCATTTTGATTTATGGTGAACAGCATAATAAGGCACCGTTTCCGCCTGAGCTGTTCCTGAAACCCCGAAAACAAGAAGAGAAAGGCAAATCAGACTTTGTGTGATCATCATTCTTCGTCCTTTCGCTGTATATACTTTCCATTTTGTTCTAGTCACCTCGTTATTTTCTCACGTTTTATTAGAAAAAATTCCAAAAAGGTGTGTAATTTGAAGCAAAACGATGTTTTTGAAAGATACCATTCTTAAAAACGAACAATTTGACCGATTTTGACATTTTTCAAGACGATAATCCTTGATTATACTTTGTTCATGCGGTTCTTTAAAAAGAACGGTTGTCATATTTATTAACAGTTTTACAGGGGGTAAGGCATGTTCCGATGGTTGCGAATGGAAAAAAAGGGCAAGGTGAGATGGCGGATGATGCTATTTTTACGGCTTTCGTTCATTTTTTGCCTGTCCGTGACGATATGTGCTCAGTTCACAGGTGATACAAGTTCCTCCTTCAATGATGTGAAAAGCTTCAGTCTCCCGGTTCAAACGTGCGGAGATTTTCAATATACGGATGACGATTGCCGTTATGACGAACGCTGGGATCAGAGTGATTTACATATAACAAATCAAACTGATACGTCAGGCACCGTGTGTGCGCCGCTTCAACTCTATGCCGAGCTGGAGAATAAGGGAAAAGAGCGGACTGTTTCTGACTGGAAATGGGAGCTCCATAAAATCGCTTCTCAGCAGCAGCCTTTACGAAACGGCAATGTTGTGGATAAAGGGCTTATTACTGATAAAAAAAGCAAAACGATTTATAAAATTGAGTCAAAGCGGTCTTTGCAGCCGGGCATATACGCATTCAAGGTTTACAAGCCTGAAGGGTATCCGGCGGACGAAGAAAAATTTGAGTGGTCAAAACCGATGAAACTCGTCAAATGCCGGGAACAGGCAACCGTTTCTGATCTAAAGAAAACGGAGAAAGAGCCGGCTGAGCCGGTAAAAGAAAGCGGGGAAGAACATGAAAAAAACGCTGAAACTGATCAGTAATATTTTGTATGCCGTCATCTTCAGTCTGATTATTGTGCTGACGTTAACGGTGATTTCGACCCGGGCTTCCGGGGGTGAGCCGGCCATCTTCGGCTATACGCTGAAATCCGTGCTGTCGGGTTCAATGGACCCGGAATTTAAGACGGGTTCGCTCATAGCGGTAAAGAAAATTTCTGACGTGAATGACTTAAAAAAAGGGGATGTGATCACCTTTACGCAAGATGACGGAACAGCCGTCACACACAGAATAATCGGGATCACAAAAAAGGACGGGAACCTGCTGTTTGAGACAAAAGGGGACCATAATGCCGCCCCGGATGCCGCACCCGTTCAAGCTGAAAAAGTGGCGGCCCAGTATACGGGATATCAGCTTCCGTATGCAGGATATGTCATACATTTGGCAAGCCAGCCGATCGGAACGGCGATTCTGTTAATCGTTCCCGGCGTCATGCTTTTGATTTACTCAATAACAGTCATCGTCAGCGCCCTCCGCGATATTGAGCGGAAAACGAAAGCGCTGGAAGAACATGCGAAAAAGGGAACCATCTCCACATGAATACGGTTGCAACCTGGCGACAGGATTTGATAACAAAAAATAAAAAGTAAGGGGAGTACAAACATGGGTATGAAAAAGAAATTAAGCTTGGGCGTTGCCTCTGCCGCACTCGGTTTAGCATTAGTAGGAGGAGGCACATGGGCCGCATTTAATGATGTGAAGTCGACGGACGCTACATTTGCGTCAGGAACACTTGATTTATCGGCTAAAGAACAATCAGCCAATGTCAATTTGTCAAACTTAAAACCAGGTGATAAATTGACGAAAGATTTTGAATTCAGAAACAACGGTTCACTTGCCATTAAAGAAGTGCTGATGGCTTTGAATTTTACTGACTTTAAAGGAGCAAAGAAAGGAAATGAATCTGCGGAGGATTTCCTCAACCAGTTTGAAATTACGGTTCTGACAGTCGGTAAAGAAGGAGGCAACGGCTATCCTAAAAATATCATTTTAAAGGCGGCCAGCCTGAAAGACTTATACTTAATGTCAACAAAACAGGATAAAGCAGCTGCCGAAGCGATCAGCAAGCACATTGATCCGAAATTCCTGAGTGAGAGCGGAAAAGTCAATGTGGCAACCATTAACGGCAAAACAGCTCCTGAGTACGACGGAGTTCCGAAAACGCCTGCTGATTATGACCAGGTGAGAATGGAAATCCAATTTAAAAATGACACCGCAAAAACTGCGGACGGATTAAGTGTGCAAAACAAGTTCCAAGGCAATGCGATTTCTCTTCAATTCTCTTTTGAAGCAACGCAATGGAACGGCTTGACCATTACGAAAGATCATACGGATAAAGACGGTTACGTCAAGGAAAATGAAAAGGCTCACAGTGAGGATAAAAACTAATCCGAAAGTCGGACAGTTAAAAGAGGAGTTGTGCACATATGGCGGCACTACTCCTCTTTTTGCGCTTTTCTCCATTTTTGATAATCTAAAAATTCACGAAATTGTTTTTTTGATACCCCGGATGTCATCGCATCGCGAACTAATTTCTCCCATTCACTATCTAATTGACCATCGTATTCGGTTTCATGTTTTTCATCAAGTAAAGTATGAACCGAGACGTCCAGAACAGCGGAGACTTTTTCGAGAAATTGAATGGAGGGGTTCGTCTGTAAATTTCGTTCTATTGAGCTTAAATAAGACTTCGCTACCCCAGCTTTTTCAGCTAGTTCTGATAGTGAGTAGCCTTTTTCTTTTCGGTATTGTTTAATACGCTGGCCAATCAATGTCATCACCTTCCTTGTGATATTATAGCACATTCAGAAAGGATTTACGGTATGACTTCTGGCTGCCTGGATATGTTGAGAAGACTTTTTATGCGAAAGCAGGTATTTGCGTATTTCTTCTAGGCTGATATTTGCTTTTTGGGCTTCTAATATCAGCTCAACCCATTCCTTATCTAATTGCGAAAATTCCATTTTTGCATTTTTCATGCATTTTCTCCTCCTAAAATACTTGTTTATGTATTTCAGCCAATCCGCCCATGACCTTATCTTTACATGTCTGGAAGTGATTCATCGCATGCGAAACGCCAGAAATTTTTTCTATATACTTTTATTATAATATAGAATTTCCAGAAAAAACGGGAAAGGTGTCGAATGGATAACGCTTATCCAGAAAAATTACTTTGCAGGAAAAATAAACCGCCATTTTCAATCTGAATGTGAATTTTCGGCTGATATAAGGCTTTCAGCGCTTGTTTTTCCAAATGGTATTCCTCAGGTTTTTCTTCTGTCTGCTCATAAAACTGATCGAGCAGCCTGAGGTCCTTTTTCCATCTGGCGATCGCGCTGTCAGCCCAGTCTGACGGCTCTTTGGCGGCAGCGTCTTTTAAGTAATGCTCCATCCTTTTAATCCCGCTTTCCGGCTTAATCATCGGCGATATGGTAAAGCAATAGTCTGATATTTGCGAGGTCAGCGGAAGCGGTGCAAGCTTCTGCTGAAACCCTTCTATAATTGTTCCAGAAACAAGATGCAGGCCTAAAGACAAAAGTCTGTCTTTTTTCATGTCGGATTGGTATGAAATCACTACATTTAATCCAAGCCAGGGCTGAAGCGGCACTCTGGCTCCGGCTGATACAATTTTCTCATATATTCTTGTAAATCTCCCATTTTGTTTAACTGCTTGAAAGATTTGAAAGAGGCGCGGGGCTCCAAAGTAAATAAACTCGCCGTCCATATCCTCCGGAGCCGTTTCTTTATCAGTGATGAACGTAATCTTCATCGGGTTCGGTTCGCCGCCCGTTTTTTCACGCCAATGCCAATAAAACGGGCGGTTCATAATTTGTTTGTCCATCTCGACCGTCAACTGAACCGTCATAAAACCCGGCCCGTGTTCTGTAATCGGGCAGTGGTTCGCTTCAAAAAAGCGCAGTAAAAATTGGTGAACCTCCTGCTGTCTCATGTCGCGCTTCCTCCTTTTTAAGAGCCTTTTTTTCTGGCGGGCTTTTCCGTACTGTACGACAGAAAAGAGGTGAGATTGTCCATTTTGATTCTCATTTCCTCCTCTGTCAGCGAATGGCATAAAATATCATGCAAATGGTCTTCAAAATTGCTCACTTTGATTTTTGTTAAAATGTCATCTAATTCTCCGACGACATTTTCAAATAAATGAATTTTGTCATACAGAAGTTTTAAGATATGCTCTTCCACCGTATGTTTTGTCGCCATATTGTAGATATGGACATCTCTTTCCTGACCGAGTCTGTGAATCCTTCCGATTCTTTGTTCAAGCCGCATCGGGTTCCACGGGAGGTCATAATTGATAATATGGTTGCAGAATTGCAGGTTGATCCCTTCGCCTCCTGCTTCTGTAGCGATCAGCACCTGCACTTTGCCGCGGAAGAGATCCTTCATCCAGTCTTTTTTTCCGCGTTTAAATCCGCCTCTGAACGGAACGGAGCTTATGCCGTTCTGCTGAAGGAACCATTGCAGGTAAATCTGTGTCGCCCTGTATTCAGTAAAAATAATGACTTTGTCATTAATCTTTTGGATCAAGTCAACAACTTGAATCGCTTTTGAGTTTTGCGTGACTTGATTGATGCGGTCCATTAAATTAGCGATCGTCTGTTCATCGAATGCGGGCGCTTGTTTGTCTTTTTGGTCAAGCATTTTTTTGAGCGTCATATACACGGCTTCCCGGCTTGAACAGCACTCTCTTTGCAGCGTCATAATGGAAAATGCGCTTGCGGGCTTTTCCGTGCCGTTTTTCAGTGCGGCAATGTCATCGTAAAGCGCCTGTTCCGTCGGTGAAAAGGTGATCGGCACTGTTTCCACGTGGCGCTTCGTCCATGTAAGTCCGGTGTCGCTCCGCGTGTTGCGGATCATCACCTTATTGACGAGTTCTTTCAAATGCTCATGAGCGTCAATCCCGTCCTTCTGATTGAAGGTTTCTTGAAATCCGCTTTCGTTTCCTAAATGGCCGGGCTTTAACAGTGACACTAAATTGAAGATTTCTTCGATCCGGTTTTGAATCGGCGTCGCCGTCAGAAGCAGGCAGTATTTCTTCACAAGACTTCTCGCAAATTCATAATTTTTCGTTTTGCTGTTTTTGAGCTTGTGCGCCTCGTCAATAATGACGAGATCATACGGAATAGAAAGGACAATGTCTTTGTGAGGGGAGCGTTTGGCCGTATCAATAGAAGAAACGACGATATCGCACTGTTCCCACACATAGCTTTTCTTCTGTTCAACAGCGGGTATTAAAAACTTCTCCTGAAGCTCTTTCACCCACTGGGAAACGAGTGATGCCGGCACAAGAATCAGGATTTTTTTGGCCAGCCCGCGAATCATATATTCTTTTAAAATCAGGCCCGCTTCCACCGTTTTTCCGAGCCCTACTTCATCAGCCAAAATCGCCTTGCCGTTCATTTTTTCAACGACTTTCTGCGCGACCTCAAGCTGATGGGGAAGCGGAGTGAAATCGGGAAGGTACAAAGGAGCCCTCAACCCTTCGAATTCAGGAATGGCAAGGGTCTGCTGGACTTCAGCCGACAGTTTGTACATCTCCCAATTTGACCAGGGACCGTCCGTTTTCAGCCGCTCAGAAAACTCTCCCGGCCAGTTTGCATCAAATATGATCTCTGCTGTCATATGTAACAAAACCGCCTTTCTTTTAAAAAACTGATTTATCATAATTTTTGTTGCCGGACGTAAATGAGGGTGGTAGGATATAAGTAATGATTTCACTAAAAGATATTGCTTTAGTATGTCCATAAAATTGGTAAATATGAGCGAATGACAGCAAGGGGAGAGACTCGGACGAAAGATGGGCGTCCGGGCGCCGAAGGAGCAAACTGCGGAGTGAATCTCTCAGGCAAAAGAACTCTTGCTCGACGCAACTCTGGAGAGTGTCTGCACTTAGAAGAAGCAGGCCACCAAAGGGGACGTCTTTATGATATGTTCATAAAGTAAACTTTCAGGTGCCGGGACAGAGAAACCTTCATTTTCATGAGGTGTTTCTCTGTCCTTTTTTATATGTTTTTACAATGCGCCAATGACTGAAGGGGGAAGATGATGCTGAAACGAACACCGCTTTATGACGTGTATAAAGAATACGGCGGAAAAACGATTGATTTTGGAGGATGGGAGCTGCCGGTTCAATTTTCTTCTATAAAAGAGGAGCATGAAGCCGTCCGCACAAAAGCGGGACTGTTTGATGTGTCTCATATGGGGGAAGTTGAAGTATCCGGTAAAGACGCCCTGTCTTTTCTGCAAAAAATGATGACAAATGACGTTGCCGATTTAAAGCCGGGAAACGCGCTTTATACCGCCATGTGTTATCCTGACGGCGGTACGGTCGATGATTTGCTGATCTATCAGAAAAGCGAGAGCTGCTATCTGCTCGTGATAAACGCGTCTAATATTGAAAAAGACATCGCCTGGCTGACGGAACATGCGGAAGGCGACGTCACGCTGACGAATCAGTCTGACGGGATTTCACTGCTTGCCGTTCAGGGGCCGAATGCCCAGACGGTTCTTGCGAAGCTGACTGAATGTGATTTGTCCTCCTTAAAACCGTTTGCATTTATTGACGAGGCGGACGTTGCCGGACGCCAAGTCCTGCTTTCAAGAACAGGCTATACCGGTGAAGACGGGTTTGAGTTATATTGCCGAAATGAAGATGCGGTTCATCTATTTAAGGAGATACTTGCAGCGGGAGAGCATGAAGGCCTCGTTCCGTGCGGCCTCGGCGCCCGTGATACGCTGAGATTTGAAGCGAAGCTTGCTTTATACGGTCAGGAATTGACGAAAGATATTACACCGATTGAAGCCGGAATCGGATTTGCCGTGAAACACAAGAAAGATTCCGATTTTTTCGGGAAATCTGTATTGCGTGAACAGAAAGAAAAAGGAGCCCCGCGAAAGCTGGTCGGACTTGAGATGATTGAAAAAGGGATTCCGAGACACGGGTACGCCGTGAAAAAAGACGGTGTTCCGATCGGGGAAGTCACGACAGGCACGCAATCTCCGACTTTAAAGAAAAATATCGGCCTTGCCTTAATCAAAACGGAATTCAGTGAAGTCGGAACGGAAGTAGAAGTGGAAATCCGTAAAAAAACGGTAAAAGCGAAGGTTGTCCGCACACCGTTTTATAAACGTCCAAAACAGAACTGAAAAAGGAGAGTCATATGAAGCATCGATATTTGCCCGCGACAGAACAGGATAAAAAAGAAATGCTGAAAGCCATCGGCGCAGAAACAATTGATGAACTGTTTGCCGATATTCCGGAAGATGTGAGGTTTCAAAAAGACTACCAAATTAAACAAGCAAAATCTGAAACGGAGCTGACGAGAGAGCTGACAAAGCTTGCGGCGAAAAATAAAGACGCTGTTACATATGCATCTTTTCTGGGCGCAGGAGTGTACGATCACTATCAGCCGGTTATCGTCGATCATGTGATTTCCCGATCAGAGTTTTACACGGCTTATACGCCTTACCAGCCTGAAATCTCACAAGGGGAGCTGCAGGCGATTTTTGAATTTCAAACGATGATCTGTGAATTAACGGGAATGGATATCGCAAACTCCTCTATGTACGACGGGGGAACGGCGCTTGCGGAAGCGGCGATGCTTGCATCGGGACATACGAAAAAGAAAAAAATCGTCATTTCCGCAGCCGTTCATCCGGAATCACGGGATGTTTTGAAAACATACGCAAAGGGCCAATATATTGAGGTTGTAGAGGTGCCCGCGAAAAACGGCGTCACAGATCTTGAAGCATTGGAACATGCCGTTTGTGATGAGACGGCCGCCGTGATCGTTCAGTATCCGAACTTCTTCGGACAAATCGAGCCGTTAAAGGGCATTGAGCCGCTCGCACATAAAGGAAACAGCCAGCTGATTGTTTCTTCAAACCCGCTCGCGCTCGGTATTTTGACACCGCCCGGGGCATACGGAGCTGATATTGTCGTCGGGGACGCGCAGCCTTTCGGCATACCTGCGGCATTCGGCGGCCCGCACTGCGGCTATTTTGCAGTAACGAAAAAACTGATGAGAAAGGTGCCGGGCCGGCTTGTCGGCCAAACGGAGGATGAAAACGGGCGAAGAGGTTTTGTTCTCACTCTTCAGGCGCGCGAGCAGCATATCAGAAGAGACAAAGCCACGTCTAACATTTGTTCAAATCAGGCGCTGAATGCTTTAGCGGCTTCAGTCGCAATGACGGCGCTCGGAAAAAACGGCGTCAAAGACATGGCCCGTCAAAATATATTGAAAGCTGATTACGCGAGACGCCAAGCGGAAAAAGCCGGCTTGCACGTAGCATTTGACGGCCCGATATTTAATGAATTTGCCGTCAGGCTGAATCTTCCCGTCAAGGAAGCAAACCGGCGGCTCCTGCAAGACGGCATCATCGGCGGATATGACTTAGGTCTTGCGTATCCGGAACTGAATCAGCATATGCTGATTGCCGTCACAGAGCTGAGAACGAAAGAAGAGATCGATTCGCTTATTGCGGGATTGGGGGATCAACATGAATAATCAAGATCAGGCGCTTATTTTTGAAATGTCCCGCGAAGGGCGTGTCGGTTACAGCCTTCCGGAGCTTGATGTGCCGGAAACAGAGCTTGAAAGCCTTCTTCCCGGTGACTATATCCGCGATGAAGACGCAAAGCTGCCGGAAGTATCAGAGCTTGATATTATGCGGCATTATACCGCTCTTTCTAAGAGAAACCACGGAGTTGATTCAGGCTTTTATCCGCTCGGCTCCTGTACGATGAAATACAATCCGAAATTAAATGAAAAAATTGCCCGGTTTGCAGGTTTTTCCGCTATTCATCCGCTTCAGGACGAGGACACAGTTCAGGGGGCGCTTGAGCTTTTATACGATTTAAGCGGACACTTGGAGGAGATTACGGGCATGGACGAGGTGACGCTGCAGCCTGCGGCGGGCGCTCACGGCGAATGGACCGGCCTGATGATGATCCGCGCCTACCACGAAGCGCGGGGAGACTTCGGACGGACGAAGGTCATTGTCCCTGATTCAGCCCACGGTACGAATCCGGCATCCGCCACGGTCGCCGGTTTTGAAACGATTACCGTTAAGTCAAATGAGCACGGGCTGGTTGACATTGAAGATTTGAAAAGAGCGGTAAACGAAGAAACAGCGGCGCTGATGCTGACGAATCCGAACACCCTCGGGTTATTTGAAGAAAACATTACGGAAATGGCTGAAATCGTCCATCAGGCCGGCGGAAAGCTTTATTATGACGGAGCGAATTTAAATGCCGTTTTAAGTAAAGCAAGACCGGGAGATATGGGATTTGACGTCGTTCACCTTAATCTGCATAAAACATTTACCGGGCCGCACGGCGGGGGAGGACCGGGCTCAGGGCCGGTCGGAGTGAAAAAAGAATTCATTCCGTATCTGCCGAAACCCGTTCTTACGAAAAAAGAGGGCCGTTTGACTTTTGACTATGACCGGCCGCAGTCGATCGGGCGCGTAAAACCTTATTACGGCAACTTCGGCATTAATGTCAGAGCCTACACGTATATCCGTTCCATGGGGCCTGACGGCTTAAAAGCTGTGACCGAAAACGCGGTTTTAAATGCAAATTATATGATGAGAAGACTCGCGCCTTATTATGATCTCCCGTTTGACCGTCATTGCAAGCATGAATTTGTGTTATCGGGAAGAAGGCAGAAAAAGCTCGGCGTAAGAACGCTTGATATTGCCAAACGGCTTTTGGATTTCGGCTATCATCCGCCGACTGTGTATTTTCCTCTCAATGTTGAAGAAAGCATCATGATCGAACCGACGGAAACGGAATCGAAGGAAACGCTTGATGCGTTTATAGATGCCATGATTCAAATTGCGCGGGAAGCGGAGGAATCGCCTGAAATCGTTCAGGAGGCGCCGCATACAACAGTTGTCAAAAGAATGGATGAAACCAAGGCGGCAAGAAAGCCGGTTTTAAAATACGAACGTACACCTGACGTCAGCCGCTGACACGGTATAAAAAAAGAGCTTCCGTATAAAACGGACAGCTCTTTTTTCATGATTAGTTTTTTGCTTTAATTTTTCCGCCCCATTTTTTAAATCCGCCTTTCAGGTTGTAAATATCTTTGCAGCCGTGTTTGCGGAGCGTCTGTGCCGCGCGTCCGCTGCGGACATTGTTTTGGCAGTACAGATAAACGGGTTTATCAGGACGGATTTCACTTTTGCGCTGTTTCAGCTGTGACAGCGGAATGTTGCGCGCGCCGAGAATATGGCCGCCTTCAAATTCATTCGGTTCACGGACGTCAATCAGCTGCGCTTTTCTGTAGCCCGCGCGGAATTCCTCTTCCGTAAGTGTTTTCATTAAACGCTGCTGGTAAAAATACGACACGATCATATAAACGATAAACGCCGCAACAATAATTAAAGCAATCATATTAGACAATGCAATTCTACTCCTTTAGCTTATAAAATCAAAACCCTGCTTCCTGAAAACAAGGCTTACCGGACGTTTTGGGACAAATACTATTATAGTAAAGCATGAAGCGATTGTCATCCTTAATGAAACGAAATATTTTTCATTTTCAAGGCAGTTTGTTAAACTGATTTTATTAAAACGATAAAGAAGGGTTCAGTATATGGAAAAAGAAACATGGCGGTTTATTGACTCAGGGAATGAAAGCCCGGCATTTAACATGGCGCTGGATGAAGCGCTTTTATATTGGCACAGCCAAAAGAAAATTCCTCCGGTGATCCGATTTTACGGCTGGAATCCGGCAACTTTGTCTGTCGGGTATTTTCAAAATATTAAGAAGGAAATTAACTTTGACGCAGTACATAAACACGGCCTCGGGTTTGTCAGAAGACCGACAGGCGGACGGGGTGTTCTGCATGATAAAGAATTGACATACAGCGTAATCGTTTCAGAGAATCACCCGGAAATGCCGGCCACGGTGACAGAGGCGTACCGGGTGATTTCAGAAGGTATTCTGCAGGGATTCAGAAACCTTGGACTTGATGCCTGCTTTGCGATTCCGCGAACGGAGAAAGAAAAAGAAAGCTTGAAAAATCCGCGCTCGTCCGTCTGCTTTGATGCCCCTTCGTGGTATGAGCTGGTCGTCGAAGGACGGAAAGTTGCCGGAAGCGCACAGACACGCCAAAAAGGCGTCATTCTTCAGCACGGTTCCATCCTGCTTGACATTGATGAGGATAAGCTGTTTGATCTGTTTTTATATCCGAGCGACAGAGTCCGTGAGCGCATGCAGCGGAATTTCAAAAACAAAGCGGTAGCCATCAACGCCTTAGCGCCGAAACGGGTAACGATGGATGAGGCCAGAATCGCTTTTAAAGCCGGTTTTGAGGAAGGGCTGAACATTCATCTTGAGCCTTACACACTCACGTCTGAAGAGCTTGCATTTGTCAATGAGCTGGCTGAGACGAAATACGCGTCTGATGAATGGAATTATAAGCGCTGATAAGGCTTGACAGACCGGAAGCATCCTTGTTTTTTCATGACCGTTAGTGTAAACTTGTAATGGTTTATAAAGTTAAGGTGCTTTTTGGGAGGGTTACTTATGACAACACCAAGTATGGAAGATTATATTGAACAGATTTATATGCTGATAGAAGAAAAAGGATATGCACGGGTTTCTGATATCGCGGAAGCTTTGGCAGTCCACCCCTCCTCTGTAACGAAAATGGTTCAAAAACTAGATAAAGACGAGTATTTGATTTATGAAAAATATCGCGGGCTCGTATTGACGTCAAAAGGCAAAAAGATCGGCAAACGGCTCGTATACAGACACGAATTGCTTGAGCAGTTTTTAAGAATCATTGGTGTTGATGAAGAGAAGATTTACAATGATGTTGAAGGAATCGAACATCATCTGAGCTGGAACAGCATTGACCGCATCGGCGACCTCGTTCAGTATTTTGAAGATGACGAAAGCCGGAAAAAAGAATTGAAATCCGTACAGAAAAAAACCGAAAATCCCGGTGAATAAAGGGCAGCCCGAAATGGGGCGCCCTTTTTTTAATGTCTTCATTCTTTGGTCTATTTCGCCCAGCCGTTTCTTAAAATAATAATACACCTTGAGATGGAAGGGAGAGGGCGCGCTATGCAGATTGACGGCGTATTTTCGGGAGGGGGGATAAAAGGGGTGGCGCTTGCCGGCGCTTATGAAGCGCTGGAAGAAAAGGGCTTTCGCTTTGAAAGGCTCGCCGGAACAAGCGCCGGCGCGATTATTGCCGCATTTATCGCTGCGGGCTATACGAGCAGAGAGGTTCATTCCATCATAGATGAGGTGGACGGAAGGCAATTGCTTGATCAGAGATGCTCATTCCTCCCGCTGAAAATCCTGCAGTGGGTGTCGATATATTGGCGCCTCGGACTATACAGAGGCGATATGCTGGAAAAATGGATTGCGGATAAATTAAAAGCGAAGGGCATCATCGCGTTCGGCGATTTGAAAAAAGGCTCGCTCCGTCTCATCGCTTCAGATCTGACGAACGGAACGATGATCGTGCTTCCTGACGATCTTCCCCGCTACGGATTGAATCCGGAGATGTTCCCGGTTGCCAGAGCCGTCAGAATGAGCTGCAGCATTCCTTATTTTTTTGAACCGATAAAACTGAAGACCGAAAAAGGCACCTCAACGGTCGTTGACGGCGGTGTGTTAAGCAATTTCCCGATTTGGCTGTATTCAAAAGAACGCAAACGGCCGGTCATCGGAATTTCGCTTTCGCCCAACGAAAAAGAGCGCCCGAAAAAATCAATCCGCAACGCTTTTGAGCTGTTCGGGGCTTTGTTTGAAACGATGAAAGACGCTCATGATGCCAGGCATATCGCGACAAAGTACGAACAGAATATTATTTTTATTCCGGTGGAACATGTGATGGCGACGGAGTTTCATCTCACACCGCAAAAAAAACTAGCTCTCATTGAGCTAGGAAAAAGCAGAACAGAGCAATTTTTGAAGCAATGGAGCTATTAAAAAAGCGCTCTGTTTTTCTTTTTATTCTTTTTGCCTTCTATGACGGTAAGCTGGGTCTGGCTTTTTTTCTTAAGAATCATCGGCTTCGGTCTGCTGCTGCTCGGCACGCTCCGCAAATGGCTGACCCGGCCTCTGTGTCCGGCGCGGTGCTTCGCTTTTTGCTCCTTCATTCGGAGCCGCGATTGTCTGGCCGCTTTTTTGAAAGCGGTTCCGTCACGGCCGGTGCGGCGGTTCAGGACCGTCCTCACGATAAAATAAATAATAACGCCTGCGATAATAACGGTGATCGCTCTTGAAATCATCTGCCCGGGGTTGGTTACCGCCGCATAAATGAAACCGAATGCGCCAAGCGCTATCAATACAGCAAAAAAAGGTTGTACACGATGATTCATAACTGCCCACCTCCAAAATAATAACGGTAACGGTTCAGATTACGTTGTGAGACGGCTTTTCGCTCTGTTCTGAAATGTCTTCCAGTCTGAGAAGCTCGTTAAAGCTTTCTATGGCAACCTCGACCTGATCATCCGCCGGTTCCTTTGTCGTTAAAAGCTGCAGCCACAGGCCGGGATAACCGAGCACTTTCAAAACGGGGATATTCCGCACTCTGTTCGTCAGCTGGAGCACTTCAAAGGAGATGCCGAGAACGACCGGTATAAGCGCAATCCTGTCTAAAATCCGCAGCCAAAGCGGATCTGTCGGAACAAGTAAATAGACGAACATGCCGACAATGATCGTAAATAAAATAAAGCTTGAACCGCAACGGTAATGAAGCCGTGACTGTTTCTGAACATTTTCTATTGTAATTGGCAAATTCTGTTCATAACAGTTTATGACCTTATGTTCGGCTCCATGATATTGAAACACTCTTTTAATTAACGGCGTCATTGATAAAAAATAAATGTAGCCGAGAAGCAGAATCAGCTTAAACAGACTTTCGATTCCGATCTGCGCGGCGTCTGAGGAAAATACGGGCCTTACAAGCTCCGCTAAGAAGACCGGGACGAGCGTAAAAACGAATTTGCTGAACAAAAACGACAGAACGCCGATCACCGCCAGGCTGAAAAACATCGATAAGCCGGAACCCTTCTTATCTTCCTGCTCCAGCTTGGCGTCATCCTGAGGATCAAGCCCGTAACGTTCGCTGGAAAAGTTTAAATGCTTTGTGCCGTTGGCGCTCGCCTCAATGATGGCGACGATTCCCCGCAAAAAAGGAATCTTTTTTAAAGCCGAAAGCTTGGCGTTCGGCACTCTCGGAAGCTTGAAAAAATCAATGCTTCCGTCATTCCTGCGGATGGCGGTAACATAATTTTTTCTGCCGCCGAACATTACCCCTTCAACGACAGCCTGCCCGCCGTATGCAGGGGGCGTTTTTTGTTTGGACATTGTTTATCAACCTGCCTGTTTTCTTAGGATTTACTAACCATTTCCTTTCACTCTATTGTACAGGAAACCGCGGTAAACCTCTAGTTAGACAGCCGGAAAATCAATGCTTTTTCTACATGCAGTATACCCCGTTTCTTTAGATTTTACTCATTGAATGAAAATATGGCGCATCTTTTTATGACTTTTTAATTTTTGGGCAGTCTATGACTGGAGGTGCCATGATGACAAGCGAAAAACATTCAGAACAGGAAGAAAAAAAGAAGCAGGATGATGATCAGCAGCCTGTTTCATTTACCGGCAGAATTTGCGGTATCGGATTTGCCGGCGGTGTATTTTGGAGTTTGATCGGCTATCTCGGGTATGTCTTTCATTTTTCAGAGATCAGCCCCAACATGATTCTTCAGCCGTTTATGATCGGAGAATGGAAAAAACAATGGCTAGGCACGATGGTCAGCATCGTTGTCATCGGATTCATTTCAATTGCCGGGGCGTTTATTTATTTCGTCTGCCTGAAGCGTTTTAAAACCATGTGGCCGGGGATGGTGTACGGCGTCATTTTATGGTGTGCGGTTTTTTTCTTATTCAATCCGATTTTCGAAGATGTGAAATCCGTCACTGAATTGAAATCAGATACAATCGTGACGACGCTTTGCCTTTACATTCTGTACGGTTTGTTTGTCGGCTACTCAATTTCCTTCAACTACAATGAACTTACGTCAGACAAGCTTGCAAGGGCGCTCGGCAACAAGTGAATAAGTGTATAATCCCTGTCCGGTATGGTAAAATGTTCACGAGAAGTGAACATTTTTTGTGCTGAAAACCGGGCGGGGATGCTCCCGCGTTGTCAGGCGGCAGTCAAGAATCGGCGAGGAGGAGAAAGGGAATGAAACTGGAGAAATTGCGAAATCTTTTCGGTCAGCTGGATATAGACGGAATGTTGGTGACAAGCTCCGCCAATCTGCAGTATATGACGGGATTTAGGGGTTCGTCAGGCCTTGCGGTCATATCGAAAGAACGTGCGGCATTTATCACGGATTTCCGTTACACCGAGCAGGCGAAGACGCAAGTGAAGGGTTTTGACATTATCGAGCACGGCGGTAGCTTAATCCAAACGGCTGCGGATACGATTCTTGAGTACGGCGTTAAAAAACTCGGCTTCGAGCAAAACAGCATGACGTACGGAACATATGCATCCTACCAAGCGGTGCTGCAGGAAGCGGAGATGGTTCCCGTCGCGGATTCCGTTGAAAAGTTGCGCTTGATTAAGTCAAGTGAAGAGATTAAGATATTAGAGGAAGCTGCGAAGATTGCGGATGATGCGTTTGAACATATTCTGACGTTTATCAAACCGGGC
This sequence comes from Bacillus sp. MT(2024), assembly GCF_036362845.1. Taxonomy (NCBI): domain Bacteria; kingdom Bacillati; phylum Bacillota; class Bacilli; order Caryophanales; family Bacillaceae; genus Bacillus; species Bacillus sp. MT(2024). The sequence continues at coordinate 2,444,212 of NZ_CP143632.1, read as the reverse complement.
ATCTCAGAGATTTCAGTTGCAAACGAGCTCGAATTTTATATGAGACGTCAAGGAGCAGACGGCTCTTCCTTTGATATGATCGTCGCCTCGGGAGTCAGATCCAGCCTTCCCCACGGAGTGGCAAGCGGCAAATTGATTGAAAAGGGAGACTTGGTCACGCTTGATTTCGGCGCTTATTATAAAGGCTATTGTTCTGATATCACACGCACCGTCGCGGTCGGAGAGCCAAGTGATAAACTGAAAGAGATTTATCAGGTCGTATACGATGCCCAAGCGCTTGGTGTCCTGCATATAAAACCCGGCATGACGGGAAAAGAAGCGGATGCCCTGACGAGGGATCATATCACCGCAAAAGGCTACGGACAGTATTTCGGCCATTCGACAGGACACGGGTTCGGAATGGAAGTCCATGAATCACCGGGGCTGTCTTTCAGGTCATCGGCCGTTCTTGAGCCGGGCATGGCGGTAACGGTTGAGCCGGGCATATACATACCGGAAGTCGGGGGCGCAAGAATCGAAGATGATATCATCATCACTGAGGACGGCAACCGGACAATTACGCATTCCCCTAAAGAATTAATTATTTTGTGATCGGAATATAGGAGGACATCAAACATGATTTCAGTTAACGATTTTCGTACAGGACTAACGATTGAAGTAGACGGCGGCATTTGGCGCGTCGTTGACTTTCAGCACGTAAAACCGGGAAAAGGAGCGGCATTTGTCCGTTCTAAATTGCGTAACCTGCGCACGGGCGCTATTCAGGAGAAAACATTCCGTGCAGGTGAAAAAGTCGCGAAAGCTCAAATCGAAACAAAAACGATGCAGTATCTTTATGCCAACGGCGATCAGCACGTGTTCATGGATACAAGCTCATATGAACAGCTTGAATTGAACGAAAACCAAATCGAAGAAGAATTGAAATACCTTCTGGAAAATATGTCTGTGCATATCATGATGTATCAGTCTGAAACGCTCGGTATTGAACTGCCGAACACAGTTGAACTGAAAGTTGTTGAAACAGAGCCGGGAATTAAAGGCGACACGGCGTCAGGCGGCACGAAACCTGCCAAAACGGAAACAGGCCTTGTCGTAAACGTACCGTTCTTCGTGAACGAAGGCGATACGCTGGTTGTAAATACATCAGACGGTTCTTACGTGTCAAGAGCGTAGTTAAAGAAATTCGGAGTCTGCTCCTTTTACGGGGCAGGCTTTTTTTGCGTTCTGCCTCAGAATCTTTCTTCTATATGAAAATAGTGAGACTACTTCCGTCAGCTAGAGCATATAGTGTAACAAAATGCTTGAAGTTGGGGGATTGCAATGAAATTTTTGTTCGGTTCAATCAATTCTACTGTTTTAACGATGGCCGGTTTACGAGTTTTGTCCTCGCTCATTGAATTATCGGCCGCTATTATCATGCTTTTGACAAACGACATCAGAAAAGCGGTTGTGGTGAATAGTATTTTGGCAATCGTCGGCCCTCTGATCTTTATCATCACAATGACGATCGGCATTTATCAGATTGCCGGACAGCTCTCATATGCAAAATTAATATTGATTTTTGCGGGGGTGGTGCTGATTTTGGCCGGTGTGCATAAATAGAGGGCCGGGGTGTCATAAAGTCTGTCCCGGATCATACATTTTAAAGAAGCCAATCGGTAAAAAGGAGGAGACTCTATTGAATGAAATTACAGAGGTTCTCCCTGAATTATTGAGAGATGCCATCTCCGCCGTGCCCGAAGAAGCAAGGCGGGATACAGAAGAAATCAGAATCCGGGTCGACAGGCCGGTTGAACTGATCCAAAAAGGACAACCTTTGTATTTGTCATATGTGTGTACGGCCGGCGACGCACAGCTGATCCTCAGCCGGCTCAGCAATTACAGTATGTACACGCTGGAAGAAGAGCTGAAAAAAGGATACATCACAATCAGAGGAGGCCACCGTGTGGGGCTGGCCGGAAGAGTCATCGTCGAAAACGGAGCCGTCAAAGGACTCCGGGATATTACATCTTTTAATATCCGAATCGCCCGGGAGAAGCTGGGGATCGCAGAACCGCTCATTCCTTTCTTATGGAAAGAAAACTGGCTGAACACGCTGATCATCGGTCCTCCGCAAACGGGGAAAACGACCTTGCTTCGTGATTTGGCCCGGCTTTCCAGCACCGGATCAACACGCATCCCGGCAAAAAAGACAGGTATCGTAGATGAACGGTCGGAAATTGCCGGCTGCCTGCGGGGCATTCCCCAGCACAGTTTCGGCCGCAGAGTCGATGTCCTTGATGCCTGTCCGAAGGCGGAAGGGCTGATGATGATGATCCGCTCTATGAGTCCTGATGTCATAATTGTGGATGAGATCGGCAGAATGGAAGACTCACAAGCGCTGCTGGAGGCGCTCCATGCGGGCGTATCCGTTATCGTCTCTGCGCACGGATGGAATATGAAAGACTTGGTCAAGAGGCCGTCGCTGAAAATGCTGTGGGAGGAAAACGTGTTTGACCGGTATGTGGAGCTGTCAAGACGCCGCGGTCCGGGAACGATCAGCAGGATTTACGGAAAGGACGGGAAACCTGTTCCGCATGCTGAAAGCGTGATGTCATGCTGAAGCTTTTAGGTGCCGTGTTCATTCTGACAGCGACGACATGGACGGGATTTGAGATCGCCAAAATGTATATTGAAAGGCCGAGGCAGATCCGTCAGCTGCGCGCGGCGCTCCAATCGCTAGAAGCGGAAATCATGTTCGGGCATACGCCGCTGCATACCGCCTCGGGACAAATTGCCGCACAGCTTTCCGAACCTGTATCGTCATTGTTTCAAGCTTTCAGCAGGAGGCTTGAGCAGGGAAGCGATTCCGCCAAAACGGCCTGGGAACAGAGCTTGAAACATAACTGGCCCTCCATGGCGATGAAAAAAATCGAATACGATGTGCTGAAGCAATTCGGAGAGACGCTCGGGCTCCATGACCGTGTTTCTCAGCAGAAACATATCAAGCTTGCGCTTACACATTTGGAAGCGGCGGAAGCGGATGCCGGACGGGCGCAGGCGAAAAATGAAAAAATGGTGAAAAGCTTAGGATTTTTAGCCGGACTGTTACTCATTCTTCTATTGATGTAAACATGAGGGGAGCAAACATAAAATGGGAGTCGACGTAAATGTCATTTTTCAAATCGCCGGAGTCGGTATCGTGGTTGCGTTTCTGCACACCATACTTGACCAAATGGGAAAAAAAGAATACGCCCAATGGGTGACGCTGCTTGGCTTTATCTATATTTTATTTATGGTGGCGACGATTGTCGATGACCTGTTCAAAAAGATCAAAGCTGTGTTTCTATTCCAAGGATAGGGGGGCTTACAGATTGAGATTGTTCAAATTGTAGGTTTAGGCCTGATCGCCACATTTCTCTCCCTGATCGTAAAAGAACAGAAACCGACTTTCGCGTTTATGATTGTCGTCTTCAGCGGCTGCGTGATCTTTCTCTATCTCATCGATCAGATTTACGACATTATCAGAATGATAGAAAAAATAGCCGTCAATGCAAATGTCAATATGGTCTATGTGGAAACCATTTTAAAAATTATCGGCATCGCCTACATCGCTGAATTCGGTGCGCAGCTGACAAAGGATGCGGGCCAGGGAGCGATTGCTTCGAAAATAGAGCTGGCCGGAAAAATTTTGATACTGGTAATGGCCGTGCCGATACTCACCGTCATTATTGAAACGATTCTCGGACTTATTCCTTCTTGATCATCAATAAAATGGAAAGGGGGGCACAAAAAATGAAGCGCTTTCGGTGGGCGGGGGCTTTTTTGTTCATCCTCTTATTTTTTCAGACTGAATGTGTACAAGCTGCCGGAACAGACGGTGCGTCGCAGGAAACCGCAGTTCACCAAGAATCCGCTGATGAAGTGGCCAAAAAGCAGGCCGAAGCGCTGAAAACAGAAGGCATCGGAAAGTTTTGGGACGACATCATGACAGAATACGGCGGTCTTCTGCCTGAAAGCCAAAAGGGAAGCATCATCGACTTTATTAACGGAGAAAAAACGTTCTCGCCGGAGGCATGGCTGAAGGCTTTATTTTCATACTTGTTTCATGAAGTGCTCGCAAACGGAAAGCTCCTGGGAACTTTGATTCTTCTCACCATTTTTTGTGTCATTCTGCAGCTTTTGCAAAATGCGTTCCAGCAGAGCACCGTCAGCAAAGTGGCTTATGCAATCGTCTACATGGTGCTGATTATTCTCGCTTTAAACAGCTTTCATGTTGCCGTCAATTATGCCAGTGAAGCGATCCAGACGATGACAAGTTTCATTCTCGCGCTCATCCCGCTTTTACTCGCGCTTTTGGCGTCTTCCGGGGGAGCCGTCTCCGCAGCTTTTTTTCACCCCGTTATTTTATTTCTGATGAATACGAGCGGCCTTCTCATTCAAAACATTGTCATGCCGCTTATCTTCCTGTCAGCGATTTTAAGCATCGTAAGCACGATGACGGATCAATATAAAGTCACGCAGCTTGCCAATCTGCTCAGAAATATCGCGATCGGCGCGCTTGCCGTATTTCTCACCGTGTTTCTCGGCGTCATCTCCGTACAGGGGGCTTCGGCTGCCGTGACGGACGGGATTACGCTCAGGACTGCAAAATTTATCACAGGCAATTTTATTCCCGTGCTCGGCCGGATGTTTACGGATGCGACGGATACGGTCATCAGCGCCTCGCTCCTATTAAAAAACACCGTAGGAATCCTAGGAGTCGGAATTTTGATCTGCATCTCCGCGTTTCCGGCGATTAAAGTGCTCTCGCTCGCTTTTATTTATAAGCTCGCGGCCGCTATTCTGCAGCCGCTCGGAGGCGGGCCCGTCATTACGTGCCTCGGCGTCATCAGCAGAAGCGTGCTGTATATTTTCGCGGCGCTCGCCATCGTCTCTCTCATGTTTTTCCTCAGTATTACAGTCATTATTACAGCAGGCAACCTCACCATGATGATGAAATAAAGGAGGCCCATTGGATATGAGCTTTTTAACAGAATGGCTGACAAGCATTATTTTATTTATCTTATTCGCCATCGTCATCGACATGCTGCTGCCCAGCTCCAGTATGCAAAAATACGCCAAGATGGTTGTCAGCCTGCTGTTAATCATTGTCATGCTCAACCCGATCTTCAAACTTTTCAAAACAGACCCGGAAATCATCTTCGATTATTTGACAAAACAAGAGCAATCTCAATCCGCTGATATAAAAAATCAAATCAAATCAGAAAAAAAAGAAATACAAGCATCAAACCGCGCATATGTTTTAGAAGAAATGGCTGTCCAACTAAAAAAGAAAGCGGAGGAGATGTTCAGTCATGACGAATACAAAATAGACGACATCCGCCTTACAGCGGAAGAACAGGTTCGTTCAGAAGAAGATGTAAAAACGATCAGCGTGTATATGGCCCCATCTTCTGAAAAAACCGTGCAAACCGTCGCACCGATCGACATCCGCACAGACCGCAAATACGAACCGGAAGGCGCAGCCGAAAAAAAAGAGGCCGCAGACATCAAAGAAAAACTTGCGGATATATGGGAAATCGGCAGTGAGAAAATTACGGTTTATATGGAAGGCGGGGAGAAAAACGGCCATGAATAAAAACGGACTATGGACCATACTCAAAAAACAGCTGATGATCGGACAGGCGAAAGACGGAGAAAAACCAAAACTGACAAAATATCATTACTTTCTGTTCGTGTTTGTGCTCGGAGTATCTTTTATGCTGGTGAGCCAGCTGTTCTCTTCACCGGAGAAAACCGGGAAGGACCAAGCGGCGCAGACCGTCATGTCCGGCCGAACGGAAGACAAAAGCGGGCAAAAAAGCGCACCCGTTTTTAAGGCATCGAAAGACAGCAGCGCCAAAAACACGATCGATGATTATGAAAGAGACTATGAAAACCAGCTGAAAGAAATCCTTGAAACGATTATCGGCGTGGAGGATGTATCAATTGTCGTGAACGTAGACGCAACATCTTTGAAAGTGTTTGAGAAAAATAAAACGAAAAAAGACACCACCACCGAAGAAACCGATAAAGAAGGCGGCAAAAGAAGCGTAACCGATCAAACTTCTGAAGAACAAATTGTCATGATTCGAAACGGGGATCAGGAAACCCCGGTCGTCGTCCAGACGAAAAAGCCCGATATCCGCGGTGTACTCGTTGTCGCTCAGGGAGTGGACAACGTTCAAATAAAAAAAACCATCATTGATGCCGTCACAAGGGTGCTTGATGTTCCGAGCTACCGTGTAGCGGTTGCCCCTAAAAAAATCAAGGAGGATTCATAAATCATGCTGAAAAAACAAACGGTTTGGCTTTTAACAATGCTCAGTCTCGTCGTGGTATTAAGTGTTTATTATATTATGTCGCCGGAAAGCAAAAATGCCGTGCAGATGAAAAGCGAAAAAAGCAGCGGAGAAGTGGCAACTGAAAAAACGCCGGCTCCTGAAACGAAAGATAAGAACGGAAGCGGCACGGATAAAGAAGACGGAACAAAAGGAACGAAAGATTCTAAAGGCACAAAAGAAGATAAAGAAACATCAGCTGAAGCATCGGACAAAGACGGATCGGTCGCTACAGAAACAGCTGATGAAAACTTATTTACCGCATACCGCATGGAGCTTGAAGACGCGAGAAGCAAAGAAAGGGAACAGTTAAACAGCATTGTTTCAAGCGATGATGCGACCGCAAAGGAAAAAAGCGAAGCCTACGATAAAATGACGGCGCTGAGCAATGCTGAAGGGACGGAAAAACAGCTGGAAACGCTGATTAAAACACAAGGCTATAAAGATGCGCTCGTGGATGCTGAAGGAGACAAAATCAATATTACGGTCATGTCTGACAAACATTCAAACGCAAAAGCTTCCGCTATCATTGACCTGGTGGAAAAAGAAATCAAGACGATGAAAGACGTCGCCGTCACGTTTGAACCGACAAAATAAGGGATCCCCACCGCCCGCACCTGCTGCGGGCTTTTCTGATGTCATTTTAGATCAGTGTTGAATTTACACAAGCGCTCCTGTAAGATAAACATAGTATGTACTTTTAGTAGCAACCCATAAATTTCTATTTTTTATACATAGGAGTGGAAACTGATGTTAAAAATCAACGAAATTCATGAACTGATAAAAAGAATCGATGAATCTTCCATCGACGAATTCGTTTACGAAATCGAAGGCGTAAGCCTCAAACTGAAAAAAAATGAAGCGCCGGCAGTGAATGTAACGGGACAAGCCCAAGCCGTTCCCGCCGCTTACGCACCTGCTCCGCAGGCTGCAAAACCGGAAGCGCGTGAAGCCGCTCCTGTTCAGGAAGCGCCGAAACAAGACGAAAACCTGCACAAAATTACGTCTCCGATGGTCGGAACGTTTTATGCTTCTTCATCGCCGGAAGCCGGCCCTTACGTAAACCAAGGTTCAAAAGTGAGCGAAAATACAGTTGTTTGTATCGTAGAAGCAATGAAACTCTTTAACGAGATTGAAGCCGAAGTAAAAGGAGAAATCGTTGAAGTGTTAGTTGAAAACGGCCAGCTGGTCGAATACGGACAACCTCTATTTCTTGTAAAAGCTGAGTAAGGAGACCTGCTATTATGATTAAAAAGCTATTGATCGCCAACCGAGGAGAAATCGCCGTCAGAATCATCCGGGCCTGCAAAGAGCTGGGCATTGAAACTGTAGCCGTTTATTCTGAGGCAGATAAAGACGCCCTGCATGTCCAAATGGCCGATGAGGCTTTTTGTATCGGGCCGAAAACATCAAAAGAAAGCTATTTAAATGTAACGAACATCGTCAGCGTCGCAAAGCTGACCGGCACGGATGCGATTCATCCGGGATACGGGTTTTTAGCTGAAAACGCCGACTTTGCCGAGCTGTGCGAGGAATTGAACGTAACGTTTGTCGGCCCTACGGCTGACGCCATTTCAAAAATGGGAACAAAAGATATCGCGCGCGACACGATGCAGCTGGCGGGCGTGCCGATTGTGCCCGGTTCAAAAGGAATCATAAAAAATACGGAAGAAGCGGTTTCGCTTGCAGGTGAAATTGGGTATCCTGTCATTATAAAAGCCACTGCGGGCGGAGGCGGAAAAGGCATCCGGGTCGCACGCACAGAAGAAGAACTGATCAAAGGCATTGAGATTACCCAGCAGGAAGCCGCTACGGCATTCGGAAATCCGGGTGTGTACATCGAGAAGTACATAGAAGATTTCCGCCATGTTGAAATTCAGGTGCTTGCGGATAATTACGGAAACACGATCCATCTCGGAGAGCGTGACTGTTCTATCCAAAGACGTCTGCAAAAACTTCTTGAAGAGTCACCGTCACCTGCGCTTGATTCTGAAATCAGGGAGCAGATGGGCGAAGCTGCGGTAAAAGCAGCGAAGGCCGTCGGTTACACGGGAGCCGGCACAGTAGAATTCATTTATGACTACAGAGAACAGCGCTACTACTTCATGGAAATGAACACGCGTATTCAAGTAGAGCACCCTGTCACAGAAATGGTGACGGGAACGGATCTGATCAAAGAACAGATCAAAGTGGCATCCGGACAGGAGCTTTCGCTCAGACAGGAAGACGTTGAATTTAACGGCTGGGCGATTGAATGCCGCATCAATGCTGAAAATCCTGCGAAAAACTTCATGCCTTCACCCGGTAAAATTAACATGTACCTGCCGCCGGGCGGACTCGGCGTACGCGTGGATTCAGCCGCATATCCCGGCTATTCGATCCCGCCGTACTATGACAGTATGATTGCTAAAGTCATCACATACGGAACAACGCGTGATGAGGCAGTCGCACGGATGAAACGCGCGCTGAGCGAATTCGTGATTGAAGGTATTGAAACGACGATTCCGTTCCATCTGAAACTGCTTGAACACGAAACATTTGTCAGCGGAGAGTTTAATACAAAGTTTTTAGAAACATATGATGTAATGGGCTCATAATTTTTGCGGGAGGTGAATTGAATGGAAGACAACAGTGTGCTTAAAATGGATCATGACGAGGCTCATTTAGGCAAGGTTGAAATTGCTCCTGAGGTCATTGAAGTCATTGCCGGCATCGCCGCTTCCGAAGTTGAAGGAGTTGCTGAAATGCGCGGCAATTTCGCCACCGGCGTCGTAGAGCGCTTCGGCAAAATCAATCACGGTAAAGGCGTAAAGGTCGATTTAGCCGATGACGGGATTACCATCGACGTCTATTGCGTCGTTCAATTCGGGATCTCGATCCCGAAAGTGGCGGCAAGCGTTCAGGAGAATATCCGCCAAACCTTATTAAACATGACGTCTCTGACCATTAATGAAATCAATATTCATATCGTCGGCATTCAATTTGACACGAAAGCCCAAGAAGTCGAAATCGACGAAGAAATGTAATGAGCGTATAAAAACCAAGGGGATGGGCAGCCCTTTGGTTTTTTATACGTTTCCCGTCATTTCAGGCATGAAGAAAGCCGGCTTACAAACGGCAGCCGAGTTTCTTCATGCTGTGAAATCCGAATGAAATTAATACGGTTTGTGAAAATATTCGGCATTAGGGTGAAAAAACCTAAATTTCGACATGCGATTGAGAAAAAAATATGTTATGATCTCTTTAAGCTTAACGACAAGCGGATAAAGCGGATCTGAAGGAGAAAGAAAATGAAAAGAAGAACAGCTAGAGAAAAAGCTTTGCAGGCACTTTTTCAGATTGATGTCAGCGATATTGCACCGAACGATGCCATTGAGCACGCGCTTGATGGTGAAAAAACAGATGCCTTCTTTGAACAGCTGGTGTACGGAGTGATCGAACATCAGGTTCAGCTTGATGAAATGATTTCCGGCCATCTCGTCAATTGGAAGCTTGACCGGATTGCAAACGTAGACCGCGCGATCCTGCGTCTGGCGGTGTATGAAATGGTTTATACTGACGACATTCCTGCTAACGTGTCATTAAACGAAGCAATCGAGCTGGCAAAACGGTTCGGCGACGATAAAGCTGCAAAATTCGTAAACGGGGTTCTTTCTAACATTAAAACTGATATCGAATCATAGGAGGAAAGAAAATGACTGCAACAATCATCGACGGAAAAGAAACGGCTAAAGAAAAACGCGAACAATTGGCAAAAGAAGTAGAAGAGCTGAAAGCACAAGGCGTAGTGCCTGGTTTGGCGGTCATTTTAATCGGAGACGATCCCGCTTCTGTTTCATATGTGACAGGCAAGAAAAAAGCCGCTGAAACAATGGGAATGAAATTTAAGCTTGACCGCTTTGACTCAAGCTTAACCGAGGCGGAGCTTTTAACAGTGATTGATCAGTATAATCAAAATCCGGAATTCCACGGCATTCTCGTCCAGCTGCCGCTCCCGGATCATATTTCTGAAAAAGCCGTAATCGAGCGGATCTCTCCCGATAAGGATGTTGACGGTTTCCACCCTCTCAACGTCGGGAAAATGCTGCTTGGCGAAGATACATTTCTTCCATGCACGCCGCACGGAATTGTCGAGTTATTGAAAAAGACGAACGTAGATCTTTCCGGCAAAGAAGTTGTTGTAGTCGGACGAAGCAATATTGTCGGTAAACCGGTCGGCCAGCTGCTGCTGAACGAAAACGCGACCGTCACATATTGCCATTCCCGCACGAAAAATATGGCTGAGCATACGAAAAAAGCAGATATTCTTGTGGTAGCGGTCGGTAAAGCGAATTTCATCAAAGCCGATCAAATCAAAGAGGGCGCCATTGTCATTGATGTCGGCGTCAACCGTCTCGAAAGCGGAAAACTCTGCGGAGACGTTCAGTTTGATGAAGCGAAAGAAAAAGCATCTTTCATTACACCGGTGCCGGGCGGAGTAGGTCCGATGACCATCACAATGCTTGCGCATAATACTGTTAAATCTGCCAGACGTACGTTATCATAGATAACCGGAGACAGTCACAAAAAGTGTGACAATGAGCACGATACCCGCTTCTTAAGGCTCCTTTCAGCCAGAGCGGGTTTTCTTAGTTTAGGGCAAAAAGCCTTTATGAAAGGAGTGCAGGATGTGAGTGAAGCGGCATATGTCACGGTTTCCGCGCTGACCAAATACATTAAACGAAAATTCGATGTGGACCCTCATCTTGAAGACATTTGGATTAAGGGTGAGCTCTCCAATGTTAAAATTCATACGAGAGGCCACATCTATTTTACATTAAAAGATGAGCATGCCCGCATGCAGGCCGTCATGTTTCAAAGACAAAGTTCGAGGCTTGCGTTTAAGCCCGAGGACGGAATGAAGGTCATCGTAAGAGGCGGGATCTCCGTCTATGAACCGAGCGGAAGCTATCAGCTGTACGCGAAAGAAATGCAGCCGGACGGTGTGGGGGCGCTCTACTTAGCATATGAAGAATTAAAGAAAAAACTTGCCGGCGAAGGGTTGTTTGATGACCGGCATAAGCAGGCCATCCCCGCTTTTCCGGCTACGATCGGGGTCGTCACGTCACCGACGGGAGCAGCCGTCAGAGACGTCATTACCACACTTAAAAGAAGATACCCCCTTGTGAAAGTCATTGTGCTTCCCGCGCTCGTTCAAGGTGAAAATGCCAGCAGATCGATTGTGAAGCGCATTGAAGAAGCCAATGCACAAAAAATGTGTGACGTCCTGATCGTCGGAAGGGGAGGGGGCTCGATCGAAGAATTGTGGGCATTTAACGAAGAAATCGTGGCCCGGGCGATTTTTGCTTCCGCCATTCCGATTATATCAGCCGTCGGACATGAAACAGATTTTACAATCAGTGATTTCGTCGCGGATATCCGGGCGGCAACGCCGACAGGAGCGGCAGAAATCGCCGTCCCCCACACGACGGACTTAATGGAACGGACAAAAACGGCGGAAGTCCGCCTGACAAGAGCGATGCAGCAGCATATCAGCAAGAAAAAAGAACGGGTTCAATCGCTCCAGTCATCCTACGCGTTCCGTTTTCCGAAACGATTGTATACCCAAAAAGAACAGCAGTTTGATCTTTTGTATCAGCAGTTCCAATCACAGCTCACAGGGCTTACGGACAGGAAACAAAGACAGCTGGAGCGGAATACGTACAGATTAACGGCGCTCCACCCTGAAACCCAGCTGAAACAGGCGAAAAAACGGTACGAGGAGCGCTCAAATCAGCTCGCCCGAAGCATGAATGTCCAACTGAAGCAGCTTCATTCGCAGTTTCAGACGGTTCTTGGTAAACTGAATGCATTAAGTCCCCTTCAGGTGATGGAGAGAGGATACAGTCTGGCCTATAAAGACAAAGAGCTGATCAAAAGCGTTGATCAAGTGGAACAAAATGATACGCTTGAAGTAAAGATGACAGACGGCGTTCTGACGTGTGAAGTATTGCAAAAGAGAGGCGAACGAAAATGACAGAAACCAAAAAAAGTGAAGAGCTGACATTTGAAGAGGCGATGAAAGGCCTTGAAGGTATTGTGGCAAAGCTTGAAGAAGGAGACGTGCCGCTTGAGCAGGCGATTAATTATTTTCAGGAAGGGATGGCCCTTTCAAAAATGTGCCATGAAAAGCTTCAGCATGTCGAAAAGCAAATGGACTTTATTTTAAAAGATAACGGCGAACTTGCACCTTTCAGCGTTCAGGAGGAAGACGAAGGTGACAAATAAACTGGACGCATTTTTAGCATCGCGCAAACAACTGATTGAACAGCAGCTTTCTTTGTATACGGAACGGCTTGCGATGCCTGAAATCCTCAAAAAATCTATGCTGTATTCTTTGGAAGCAGGCGGAAAGAGGCTGCGCCCCCTCGTCGTCTTAGCCGTTCTGAATGCTTACGGAAAAGATGAAAAAGACGGGATTCCGGTCGGATGCGCTGTCGAAATGATTCATACGTATTCCTTAATCCATGATGATCTTCCTTGCATGGACGATGATGATCTGCGCCGAGGAAAGCCCACAAACCATAAAGTCTTCGGAGAAGCGGCAGCCGTATTGGCCGGAGACGGGCTTCTGACAGAAAGCTTTAAATTGATCACATCTCACGTGTCTGAGGCGGTTTCAGCAGAAAAACGGCTCCGTCTCGTCGATGAGCTGATCAGCGCGGCAGGAACGGAAGGAATGGTCGGCGGGCAGGCTGCCGACATGGAAGCGGAACAAAAGCGGATAACGCTTGAGGAGCTGGAATCCATCCACGAGCGGAAAACGGCCAAGCTCCTCGGTTTTTCTGTGACGGCGGGCGCCATTTTGGCAGATGCGCCGGAGGATGAAGTCGAAAAGCTGCGTCTGTTCAGCAGCCATATCGGCATCGGATTTCAAATCAGAGATGACATCCTTGATATTGAAGGGCATGAGGAGAAGATCGGCAAACCGGTCGGCTCAGACACGTCGAATGAAAAGTCAACGTATCCGTCGCTTTTAACGCTTGAAGGCGCGAAAGAGAAGCTGGCGTATCATATCAGCGAGGCGAAACGGATCATCAGCGGCCTTTCTCTTCAGAAAGAACTGCTGCATGACCTCTGTGATTTAATCGCGGCGAGAGATCATTAAAAACGGTCCTGATTTGAAGGGGCTGCCGCTCCTATGGTAAAATGTAAGCAGTTTCGATGAAAATACAAAGGGAGTCTTTTTCTTTTTTCAAAAAGACACTGTTTAATTTGCAGAAATTCATGCTGAAAGTGAGTTGATCCGCTTTGGATCTTTTATCAATACAGGACCCGTCATTTCTTAAAAAGATGTCAATTGAACAGCTGGAAGAGCTGAGTGAGGAGATCCGCAATTTCCTCATCACATCGCTGTCTGCCTCTGGCGGCCATATCGGGCCGAACCTCGGGGTTGTCGAGCTGACAATTGCGCTTCACAAAGAATTTGACAGTCCGAAAGATAAATTTTTATGGGATGTCGGACATCAGTCCTATGTTCATAAACTGTTAACCGGGCGCGGCAAGGAGTTTGAAACCTTGCGCCAATATAAAGGGCTTTGCGGTTTCCCGAAACGCAGCGAAAGCGAACATGACGTATGGGAAACAGGCCACAGCTCAACATCGCTCTCAGGCGCGATGGGAATGGCTGCCGCCCGTGATATTAAAGGATCGAAAGAATATATCATCCCGATTATCGGAGACGGCGCTTTAACCGGAGGAATGGCGCTTGAAGCGCTGAACCATATCGGTGATGAGAAAAAAGATATGATCGTCATTCTGAATGATAATGAGATGAGCATTGCGCCGAATGTCGGGGCGATTCATTCTATGCTGGGACGGCTTCGCACGGCCGGCAAATATCAATGGGTAAAAGACGAGCTTGAATATTTATTTAAGCGCATCCCGGCCGTCGGCGGAAAATTGGCCGCCACAGCGGAACGGATAAAAGACAGCTTAAAATATATGCTTGTGTCAGGTATGTTTTTTGAAGAGCTGGGCTTTACGTATTTAGGCCCGGTTGACGGTCATTCCTACCACGAACTGTTTGAAAACCTGCAATACGCCAAAAAAACGAAAGGCCCTGTCCTTTTACATGTCATTACGAAAAAGGGCAAAGGCTATAAACCGGCTGAGACCGACACAATCGGCACATGGCACGGAACGGGTCCTTATAAAATCAATACGGGTGATTTTGTCAAACCGAAAGCCGCGGCGCCTTCATGGAGCGGACTTGTCAGCGGCACCGTGCAGGAGCTGGCGCGCGAGGATGACAGAATTGTCGCGATTACACCGGCTATGCCGGTCGGCTCTAAGCTTGAAGGATTTGCGAAAGAATTTCCTGAGCGCATGTTTGACGTCGGAATCGCAGAACAGCATGCGGCGACAATGGCCGCGGGAATGGCGCTTCAGGGTATGAAGCCGTTTCTTGCGATCTATTCGACCTTTTTGCAGCGGGCGTACGATCAGGTCGTCCATGATATCTGCCGTCAAAACGCGAATGTATTTATCGGCATTGACCGCGCCGGTTTGGTCGGCGCTGACGGGGAGACGCATCAAGGCGTCTTTGACATCGCCTTTTTGCGGCATATACCGAACCTCGTTTTAATGATGCCGAAGGATGAAAATGAAGGCCGCCATATGGTCAATACAGCCCTTTCCTATGAGGAAGGTCCGATCGCGATGCGCTTCCCGCGCGGAAACGGGCTCGGCGTTAAGATGGATAAAGAGCTGAAAACCATTCCGATCGGAACATGGGAAGTGCTCCGTCCCGGAAAAGACGCGGTCATTTTAACATTCGGTACGACCATTGAAATGGCGCTTGAAGCGGCTGAAGAACTGCAAAAAGAAGGCCTGTCCGTGCGTGTCGTGAATGCGAGGTTCATAAAGCCGATTGATAAACAAATGATGAAGGCCATTCTTAATGAAGGTCTGCCGATTTTAACGATAGAAGAAGCCGTGCTTGAAGGCGGATTCGGCAGCACGATTCTTGAATACGCTCATGACCTCGGCATGTATCATACACCGATTGACAGAATGGGCATCCCTGACCGGTTTATTGAACACGGCAGCGTAACCGCCCTGCTTGAAGAAATCGGTCTCACGAAGGCTGAGGTTATGAACCGGATAAAACTGCTGATGCCGCCGAAGACACATAAAGGAATTGGATCATGACAGCAAAAAAAGAACGATTAGATGTACTTCTTGTAGAAAAAGGCCTTGCGGAAACGCGGGAAAAAGCGAAACGCGCCATTATGGCGGGCATCGTATACTCAAATGAAAACCGATTGGACAAACCGGGTGAAAAAATCGCCCGGGATCTTCCGTTAACGGTAAAAGGAAACCCTCTTAAATACGTCAGCAGAGGCGGATTAAAGCTTGAAAAAGCCTTGGAAGTGTTTCCTGTCTCGGTAAAAGGCAAAACGATGATTGACATCGGCTCGTCTACAGGGGGATTCACGGATTGCGCCCTCCAAAACGGAGCTGAGCGGTCCTACGCAGTGGATGTCGGCTATAATCAGCTTGCTTGGAAGCTCAGACAGGACGAGAGGGTCGTCGTCATGGAACGGACGAATTTCCGCTATTCCGAGCCTTCCGATTTCACAGAGGGTTTGCCGGAATTTGCGACAATCGATGTTTCTTTCATCTCACTCCGCCTCATTCTGCCGGTTTTAAAAACGCTGCTTGTACCGGGGAGCGATTGTATCGCACTGGTGAAGCCGCAATTTGAAGCCGGACGGGAATCCGTCGGAAAAAAAGGCATTGTCAGAGATCCCGGCGTTCATGCTGACGTTCTCCGCCGCATGAATCAATTTGCAGCTTCTGAAGGATATACAGTGAAAGGACTGTCCTTCTCACCGATTACGGGGGGAGACGGCAATATTGAGTTTCTGCTTCATTTGGAATGGGGCGGAGAAGACGGAAACGGCGCTGAACTGCCGGAAGAAGACATTCTCCGTACCGTCCGCGAAGCACATGAGACATTAAAAGCCAAAAAGACAGATGTACCGGAATAATAGGGGGCTATTATTCCTTTTTTCTGCCATCATGTACTTTTTATCAAGAAGCGGTTAACATAATGACAAACAGCTTGAAAACAGAGGTGCTTACATGACAAAAGGCCAAAGGCATATAAAAATCAGAGAGCTTATTACAAGCCATGAGATTGAAACGCAGGATGACTTAGTTGACATGCTGAGAGAAGAAGGATATAAGGTAACCCAGGCGACTGTCTCCAGAGACATTAAAGAGCTGCATCTCGTAAAGGTGCCGACGAACAACGGCTCCTACAAATACAGCCTGCCGGCGGATCAGCGGTTCAATCCGCTGTCAAAACTGAAGCGTTCATTAATGGATGCGTTCGTAAAAATTGACTCAGCAAGCCATATGATCGTATTAAAAACGATGCCGGGGAATGCTCAGGCAATCGGCGCTCTGATGGATAATCTCGAATGGGAAGAAATCATGGGCACGATCTGCGGAGATGACACGATCTTAATCATCTGCAGGACGCCTGAAGATACGGAAGGCGTACAAAGCCGTCTTTTGGAGCTGCTGTAGCGTAATTATCAGATAAAAGGTGGAATGCTGTTTGTTAGCTGAACTATCAATAAAAAACTTTGCCATTATAGAGGAACTGACGATTTCGTTTGAACGGGGGCTCACCGTCCTGACGGGAGAAACAGGGGCCGGCAAGTCAATTATTATAGACGCCGTTTCCCTATTAGTCGGCGGACGCGGCTCGTCCGAATTTGTCCGTTACGGTGAAACAAAGGCCGAGCTTGAAGGACTGTTTCTATTGGACAGCGGTCATCCCGTTTTTGAAGTATGCCGTGAGCAGGGAATAGACGCATCTGACGACATGATTGTCATGAGAAGGGACATCAATGCCGGAGGAAAAAGCGTCTGCCGTGTCAACGGAAAATTAGTGACGATTGCGGCTTTAAGGGAAATCGGCAGACTTTTATTAGATATTCACGGACAGCATGATAACCAGCTGTTAATGGAGGACGACAAACACTTGGAGCTTTTGGATAAATTTGCGGGCGCTGAGGCCGAATCCGCGCTTCAGGCTTACCATGAAGGCTATGAGCGTTATATGAAGCTGCTCAAAAAAGTGAAGAAGCTGTCAGAAAGCGAGCAGGAAATGGCGCATCGGTTAGACCTGATTCAATTTCAGCTTGAAGAAATCGAGTCGGCGAAGCTTGAATTGAATGAAGACGAACTTCTTCAGGAAGAGCGGAAGCAGATATCCAACTTTGAAAAAATTTATGAATCATTGCAAAACGCCTATAATGCGCTCCGCAGCGAGCAGGGGGGGCTTGACTGGGTCGGAATGGCCTCTGCTCAGCTTGAAGATATTTCGGATATCAATGAACCGCTGCAAAAGCTGTCTGAAAGTGTGTCAAGTTCCTATTATCTGCTGGAGGATGCAACCTTTCAGATGCGCAATCTGTTAGATGATCTGGAATATGATCCGGAACGGCTGAATTTTATTGAAACCCGTTTAAATGAGATCAAACAGCTGAAGCGCAAATACGGAGCGACGGTAGAAGACATTTTGGAATACGGATCTAAAATAGAAGAGGAAATCGATCAAATCGAGAACCGCGACAGCCACCTTGAAGCCCTGAAGAAGGAATTGGAGTCGGTCGGCAAAGATGTGGCCGTAGAAGCCGCCAATTTATCAAAAATCAGAAAAGCATGGGCCAAGAAACTGGCGGAAGCGATTCATCAGGAATTACAAAGTCTGTATATGGGCAAATCAACGTTTGATACGGAATTTCTCGTGAAAACCGATCCGTCAGCCAGTGAAGCACCGGTTGTCAACGGGCAGCCCGTGCAGCTTACCCAAAAGGGGATTGACCTTGTGAAGTTTTTAATTTCAACAAACACCGGTGAGCCTTTAAAACCGCTGTCAAAGGTCGCTTCCGGAGGCGAGCTTTCAAGGGTGATGCTGGCGATGAAGAGTATTTTTTCTTCCCAGCAGGATGTCACCTCCATCATCTTTGACGAAGTGGACACCGGTGTAAGCGGGCGGGTTGCCCAAGCCATCGCGGAAAAAATCCATAAAGTATCGACCGGTTCACAGGTGCTCTGCATTACACACCTGCCCCAGGTTGCCGCCATGGCGGATACGCACCTTCTGATCGCAAAAGAATTCAAAGACGGACGGACGACAACGCATGTCACGCCGCTTTCCAAGCAGGATAAGGTAGCGGAAATCGGCCGTATGATTGCGGGTGTTGAAGTGACCGAGCTGACGAAGCGGCATGCACAAGAGCTTTTAAAACAGGCCGGACAGGTAAAAACGACAGGATAAGCTGCTGATACAGGCAGCTTATTTTTTTGTTCCATTTCTCTAACAGTGTATCCAATGTTTTTCTTCGTATGCCGGTTATAAATCAAGCGCAGGAAGGCAAAAGTATAGATGTAGCAGAAAAAGAAAGTGGTGTGGGATAGGAGCGAGGAGAGTGAAGGAATGAATGCACGATAACATGAGGAAAGCAATAGGTGTAATTCTCCTTGTTTCTTTACTAAGTGTAGGCTTTTTTAAGCCGTTTAAAGAATATTTACTGATACCGTCAGAAATGAGCGTCTTTGAAAACCAGACTCAGGCCGTTCCGGTCAATGCATCAATAAGCGCTGAAAAGGGCGAATTATCAGAAGCCTTTACGCTGAAAGAAGAGCACGGTCATGCAAACATAACAGGGCAAACACAAGGCCGGTCAGAAGTAGTATATGATCTTGCCGGGTTTCCCATTAAAAAAACGAAAGTGCGTGTCCTTCCTGAATTGAAGGTCATTCCGGGCGGACAGTCCATCGGTGTAAAACTGCATTCAGTCGGTGTTTTGGTCGTCGGTTTTCACCAGGTGATGACAAAGGATGGGAAAAAGTCTCCGGGAGAACAAGCGGGTATTGAATCTGGCGACATCATTATTAAAATGAACGGACATAAAATTGAAAAAATGAGCGACATCGCCCCGTTTATTCAAAAAGCGGGCAAAACCGGTGAATCTTTGGATTTATTGGTGAAACGCGATAAGCAAAAAATCAAAACAAAGCTGATTCCGACAAAGGACGAAGCCGAGGGGAAATATCGAATCGGCCTTTATATCCGCGATTCGGCAGCCGGCATCGGCACCATGACATTTTTTGAACCGAAAACAAAAAAATACGGCGCATTGGGCCACGTCATCTCTGATATGGATACAAAAAAACCGATTGTTGTAGAAGACGGAGAAATCGTCCGTTCTACTGTAACATCGATTGAAAAAGGAAAAGGCGGCAATCCCGGCGAAAAACTGGCAAGGTTTTCGTCAGAACGGAAAACGATCGGCGATATTAACCGCAACAGCCCGTTCGGCATTTTTGGGACACTGCATCAGCCGATTAAAAACAACATTTCCGACAAAGCGCTTCCGATTGCTTTGTCAAATGAAGTAAAAAAAGGACCTGCGCAAATGCTGACGGTTATCGAAAACGATAAAGTAGAGAAATTTGATATTGAAATCGTCAGCACCACGCCGCAAAAATTCCCGGCGACAAAGGGAATGGTGTTGAAAGTGACAGATCCGAAACTGCTGAAAAGAACCGGCGGAATCGTTCAGGGGATGAGCGGAAGCCCGATCATTCAGAATGGAAAGGTCGTCGGAGCCGTAACCCACGTATTTGTCAATGATCCGACAAGCGGCTACGGCGTTCATATCGAATGGATGCTGTCTGAAGCGGGTGTTGATGTTTACGGGAAAGACAAAGCAAGCTGACTGCCGGATGATCCGGCAGTTTTTTTATGTGATGCGTTCTTCACTTCTTTCCGGGATTCATGTAAAATAAGACATGAAGATTTTTCGACAAATTCACGTTTCCTGATTTGTCAAACTTAATTTTTAGTCGAAAAACCTAGAAAATGCTAGAAAAACAAAGATATACCACTATTATTGGTAAATATGGATTTTTTAAAAGGGGAAGTAGTGGTTTTGTCGAATGTAACATATAGCAGTCAAATGGGTTGCGTCCTGTTAATACATTGGGGGAGGAAGAAACGTGGAGAAAATTAAAGTTTGTGTTGCTGATGATAATCGAGAGCTTGTAAGCCTGTTGAGTGAATATATAGAGGGACAGGATGATATGGAAGTGATCGGCGTTGCTTATAACGGACAGGAATGTCTTTCTTTGTTTAAAGATAAGAATCCCGATGTGCTCGTTTTAGACATTATCATGCCGCATCTGGACGGACTTGCGGTTTTGGAGCGTCTGCGGGAATCAGAGCTCGAGAAGCAGCCGAACGTCATCATGCTGACGGCATTCGGTCAGGAAGACGTTACGAAAAAAGCCGTCGATTTAGGCGCGTCCTATTTCATCCTGAAGCCGTTTGATATGGAAAACCTTGTCGGCCATATCCGCCAGGTAAGCGGAAATGTCAGCAGTGTCACACACCGTGCGCCGTCCGCGCAAAGCAGCATTATCCGCAGCCAGCCGGAGCCGAAACGGAAAAATCTCGATGCCAGCATTACAAGCATTATCCATGAGATCGGTGTACCTGCCCATATCAAAGGCTATCTTTATTTGCGTGAAGCCATTTCCATGGTGTATAACGATATTGAACTCCTCGGCAGCATCACAAAAGTCCTTTATCCCGACATCGCCAAAAAATTCAACACGACCGCAAGCCGTGTAGAACGGGCCATCCGCCACGCCATTGAAGTCGCATGGAGCAGGGGAAATATTGATTCCATTTCTTCACTGTTCGGATATACGGTAAGCATGACAAAAGCAAAACCAACCAACTCGGAATTCATCGCGATGGTTGCTGACAAGCTGAGATTGGAGCATAAAGCTTCGTAACGCAAGCCTTTGGCTAAATGTCTTTTTGCGCCTTCTATTCCGTGCATGAACGCGGAAGAGAAGGCGTTTTGAGATTTTGCTGACGAAAACAATGGGAACCACTCACGCCGGTACTTGTTCTATACATAAATACGGGAACTATGCCGTCTATACGTATAATACCGGAGCTGATATTTTAATGATTTTGCCGTCTCTGAAATAAAAGCGGGGGATGCGGCGGCTTAACACAGACAGGACTTCGTAGCTGATCGTACCGAGCATTTCGGCAATTTCATCAACGGAAATCTCGGCTCCTTGTTGTTTGCCGTAGATGACGACTTCTTCTCCTTGTTTGCCCTCATTCTCACCTAAACTGACCATTATCATATCCATTGTCACTCTCCCCGCCACCGGCACCCGTCTGCCGCGGTGCAGAATAAACCCGCGGTTGGACAGGGCGCGGGAGTAACCGTCAGCATAGCCGATCGGAATCGTGGCGATGATTTCACCCGGTTCGGCGATATATGTGGCACCATAACTGACGGTCCGGGGATCTGTCACCATGGCTTTCACATAAGCGATACGCGCCTTTAAACTTAGTGCGGGCGTGAGATCCACGAGGCTCAGCTCCTTTATCGAGGCGGACGGATATAAACCATATAACCCAATGCCTAAACGGATCATGTCGGCGCTGAATTCCGGGAATGCGATAGCGGCGGCTGTATTGCACATATGCACGGTAGGCAGCGTAATGTCTTGATTTTTTAAAAAGCGGAGGAAGCTGATAAACTTTTCGTGCTGCAGCATCGTCAGCTCAGTGTCCGGTTCATCCGCTGTTGAAAAATGTGTAAAGATGCCATCCCATGACAGGTATGTACTCGACTTGAGCGCTTTCACCACTGCTAAAAGATCTTCTTCCGTGCGCACACCCAGCCGGCCCATTCCGGTATCCACATTGATATGAATGGACAGCCGTTTCGAATCTGCTTCTTTTTCCAATATCCGATTCGCTTTTTTGATCCAGCTGACCTGAAACGCTGATAATGTGATGTTCCAAACGGCAGATTTTTTCACACAGCTGAGAGCTGTGAAGCCGAGCACGAGAATAGGTGCCGTAATTCCCGCTCTCCGTAACACAATTCCCTCTTCGACGCTTGCGACAGCAAGCTCGCTCGCCCCGCTTTCCAGTGCCTGCCGCGCTACTTCCACAGAGCCGTGGCCATAAGCGTTCGCTTTTACGACGGCCATAATTTTAGACGTATTCGGAATATGGCGGCGGATCGCCCGTACGTTCTTTTTTATCGCATCAAGGTCAACTTCAATCCAAACTTCCCGGCAAAGTTTTTTCATCACGATTCCTTCTTTCCTTAATGAGATTCAGTACTCATGCTTTCAATCTGCATTCTATTCATCTTTAACTGAAATCATTCAAAACATGAGAAGGTGACCGCTGATGTTTAAAATCAAGTTTTCGGGAAATCATGCGCCTGCTTTATTTATGCAGTAAGGGCTGCATGGCAGCCCTTACAATGACTTCACAATATTCTGATCTGAAAATTGATGTTCAAACATTTTGGACTGGCTTACAGCATTGTTTTGAATGACAATGCCGATATTTCCCCCTCCGGCACCGAAAACGGTTTTTGATGCAGTCAGCGGACTGATGGATATGGCGCCGCCAACATTGACAACTCCGTTTCCTGATACGTTGTTTATCGTAATCGGGCAACCGCTCATTCTATTTTTTCTCCTTTCTCTCTCAGTCTACTAACTATATGTACGCTGTGATATTTGAATAAGATTAAACAAAACGGCAAAAAGAATCCGGCTGCTGCCAGCCGGAAAGGGAGGGAAATACGGATGTCATAATGTTTTCGTTACATTTTGATCAGAGTATTGAGAGTTTGAAGATTGAGATGTGCTGGATTGATTCATTTGCAGGACCATACCTGTATTTCCCCCTCCTGAGCCGTAGACGGTTTTTGATACGGTTAAAGGACTTATCGAAAACGCACCGCCGACATTGACAACCCCGTTTCCGGAAAGACTGTTAATCGTAATAGGGAAACCAGCCATCATATACGGTCTCCTTTCTATTAATCTATTTACTATATGTACGCTGTGTGTTGGAAATAAGAGTAAACAAAGCGGTAAAAACTTGTGAATCAAAAAAACTGCCGGACATCCGGCAGTTTTTTTAGTCTACTTTTCAAACGGCACCCAGCCGCCTGTATTCTGAATCATTTCCCATAACGGTTCAGGAAGTCGGTATTTCTCAATTTCAGATGCTTGAATGGCTTTTTCGATTTCCTGTTCGCGGCCTTCTTTGACCAGCACCGCCCATTCGGGGTTAATCAAAATGACACGTCCCAGAGCCACCAGCGGAATTCCGCTTTCTAATACGGCAAGCGCTTCGTCCGCGGTATAGATGGAACCGACGGCCATCAGCGGCACTTTATGGCCGACGCGTTCGTTTAATAAATCCATCCGGGTCCGTGAAGTATCCGCGCCGCGGCGGGCTTTGGAATTGACATCCATCAGTGAAATATGCAGATAATCCAAGTTCTCTTCCGCAAGCGCGTCGGCGAGCATGAATGTTTCTTTCATTGTAAGCCCCGGTGTTTCCGGCTCTTCCGGTGACAGGCGGTAGCCGAGAACGAATGGATTTTCAGCGTGTGTATCAATCGCCTGTTTGACAGCGTCAACGACTGCAAGCGGGAACGCAAGGCGCTTTTCATCGCTTCCGCCCCAGCGGTCTGTGCGCCGGTTTGTTTTCGGTGAATAAAATTGGTGAATCAGGTACCCGTTTGCCCCGTGAATTTCAACACCGTCAAAGCCGGCTTCAATCGCTCTGCGTGTCGCTTCGCCGAATGCTTTCACGATGTGCTCAATTTCTTGTTCGGTGAGAGCCCGGGACGTTTGTCTGCCGTCTTCTTCTGAGCCGCTCGGACTGACGACGTCGTTGTTTGGCACGAGTTCAGGAGGGCATTCCAATCCTCCGTGGTGAATCTGCACAACGGCTTTCGCTCCTTGAGACTGGATCGCCTGAGCGAGTTTTTTCAAGCCGGGAATGTGAGAATCATCATAGATGCCGGGCTGGCCTGGAAACGCTTTGCCGTCCGGCGTTACGTTTGCACATGCCGTAATGACCATGCCCATTTCTTTTGAACGGGGAGTAATGTAGCTTAATTCACGGTCGGAAATCGTTCCGTCATCATTTGATGAATAGTGTGTCATCGGTGCGACTGAAATACGGTTTGGTATGGTGACGCCGCTTTCGAACGTAAAAGGTTCAAACAGCGGTTGATAAGTTTGCTTCATCATTTCGCCTTCTTCCTTAGGAGTTTAACTCGTCCGTATTCTAGCTTATGTTTTCATTGTGTGCAATTATTTTGCTTGTTCTTCTTCCTGAGGTTATGACCGGCTGAACCATTTAAACGAATGAAACGGTTTTCTCCGTTCCTTTTCAGGATCTTTATATCCTCCTGAAATTTGATGGCCGATCGAGCTGAATATGACAGCGGCGGCGAAGAGGAGAATGATTTTTTTCATATGCATATCTTCTTTCTTATCTTTTACAAGGTTATTTATAAGCATACGCTTGTGCGAAAAAACCGTCAATTTGTTTATTCTTTTTTCCACTTTCCTGCGGCGAATATCGTTCCGATCTGAATCACAACACTTAACAGAGCGCACACTGCCACAACTGTGTTGCTGTCCATAGAAGACACCCTCCTTTTTGTTAGGTTGATGTATCATATGATAGCTGTCTCTGTTTTGACAAAACCGTAATGCGGTGTTTCATATTTTTCAACACAAAAAGGGCGCTTTTTTAAGCGCCTTTACTTTTTTTTCAGCCGGTTCAAAGCGATTTGAACGGCGATGGCGTCATCCAGGTAGCCGATCGGAAACATGTAATCCGGAATGACGTCGGTCGCTAAAATATAATACAGCAGCGCGCTCCCAAGAATCGCGCGGTCTTCAGCCGGTGTTGATTCATCCATATACTGATGATGCATGTTTTTCAAATGATCAATAAAAGGGCCGACGCTTTCTTCATTGTCCATTTTCTTTTGAAACTCATCGCAAATCAGGCGATGGCCCTGCTGGGTTTTGGCGTATTGTTCATATCTGGTCAGTTCGCGCTCAATTTGCTCCCGGGAAAAAGGCTGATCAAACATCTCGGCCATATTCAGCATATCCTGAATCGCGTGCATCGGGTCTTGCGGCGCAGCTTCTTTTTCATGACCGATGTCTATGCCTGACGCCTCAAGCAATTCCTCCAGCGGGGTGCGGAGGTGTTTTGAAAATTCCTGAAGATGCTTTAAATTGGCCTTCTGTTTGCCGTTGATAATCCGGGAGATGGTGGCCGTATCAATGTTTGTTAAGGCGCCGAGCTTTCTCATGGAGAGCGAGTGCTTATCAAGCAGTGATTTTAAAAGGGGTCCCAGTGTCTTATTTTTATTTTCTGTCAAGGGTGTCACCTCGTTTCCGCCGGAATGATGATCGTCAATCAATAATTTTTGCAGAAAAGGTACCTTTTCTGTGCTGCTGAATAGAATAGTGTAGATTCAACGGCACAACATGTTGAAAAGACATCAAAGAATGGAGAGAAACGAACATGGCTTGGTTATTGATTTTAGGTTTGGCAGTGTCCTCAAGCATTGATAATTTAGGAGTGGGGATGTCATACGGCATCAGAAAAATCAAAATATCGCATGCGTCAAATATGATGATCGCTTTTATCTGTTTTGTATTCAGTTATATCGGAATTTATTTCGGCAAATGGATTTCAGCCGTTTTACCGGGCTTTCTTCCTGTATTGCTGGCGGCGTTTATTTTATCTGTCATCGGTATCCGCATCATTCTGCTGGCTGTGCCGAGAAAAACAGCGCGTGTTGGCGCGTCAGGAAAAAAAGGCCGTTTTGCCGGTCTGCTGCAAAATCCGGAGGCAGCGGATGCCGACGGTTCGGGAGAAATCGGTATATTGGAATCCATGGTTCTCGGGGTGGCCGTATCCGCAAATGCGCTGACCAACGGATTAAGCGCGGGGTTGATCGGGCTTTCTCCTGCTGCCATTTCCATCACTGCGGCGATCGGAAGCTTTCTGACCATATGGATCGGCTGCTCGCTTGGAAAAAAAGCCGCGTCATTGCGCATCGGTTCTTTTCACGTCGGACAGTTCAGCACGGTGCTGAGCGGAGTGATTATTCTCATCATTGCCGCCAATACGCTGCTCTTTTAAGTTGTCCCGTTCATTTTATGAAAAGCTCAAAATAAATATGAATGTTTCTATTCGGGAGAGTGCATGACGCGGCTCTCTTTTTTTTGCCGATCTGATATTTTTTCAAAATGAACAGAAAGTCGTCCGTTTCCGTTAAATTCTGCATATTCGGCCTTCAGACAGAACCTTTTTCATAGACTGATCAGCTTGTTTTCTTTCTAAGTTCAGGTAAACAGCAGGTCAGATAGCCTTCATTCCAAATATGGAAAAGCGCTGGAGGAATGGAGGCTCCCTTTACAAATCGGCCAATCTGTTCAAAGATAAAGCCGAATGAGAAAACGTGAGGTGATCTGTGTGAAGTCTGTCATACTTCTGATCTTCACCGCATGGCTGTTATCAGGCTGCGAGTATACCGCGGAGGCTGATGCGGCGCCGTCATTTACACAGGAAGGAACATTTATAAAAGCGGCCGGAAACGATACGATCGCGGTCGAAATTGACGGAGAAAGGCAAGAGGTGAAGGTGCCTTTCGCTAAGCGGTTTGAATGTCAGTCGCTGCCTGAACATACGGCGGTGCAAATCACCTATAAAAAAGAGAGCAACGGACAATTACGGCTTGAGAAACTGAAAAAAGAAACAGATATGTGAAAACGGGGAGGAAAAAACGTGGGTTTACTGACAAAAAGCGCTGCTGCCTTCGGTGCCGCTCTGCTTCTGCTTGCGCCGTCCGCTTATGCAGCCGAACCTTTGCAAGGGAAAACCATTTATATCGATGCCGGACATGGCGGAGAAGACAGCGGGGCCGGCGGAAATGGACTGCTTGAGAAAAACATCAATTTAGCGGTGTCAAACAAGGTGATCGCCAAATTGGAGGCAGAAGGTGCAAAACCTGTAGCTTCAAGGACTGACGATACTTTTTTACGTTTGGACGAGCGGGTGGCGAAAGCGAGCGCCAGCCAATCCGATTTATTCGTCAGCCTCCATACGAATTCAGCCGTATCAACGGCATCGGGCACGGAAACGTATTTTAATTCGACATATGAAGGCGCGGACAGCGAAAGGCTTGCTTCCGACATTCAGCAGCAGCTTGTCACGTCTTTAGGGATGAGGGACAGAGGCGTAAAAGAAGCTCCTTTTTATGTTATTACATATTCAAAGATGCCGAGTGTGCTGGCTGAATTAGGTTTTATCACAAATCCTCAAGATGCGGACAAGCTGAAAAGCGATAACGGACAAGAGCATGCCGCGGACGCCGTTGTAAACGGAATCGAAACCTATTACAGCGGACGGTAATGATAAAATATGTGTAAATAGCGCCCTCCTGATGTGCATAACGATTATAATAGAGAAAACCGATGACAAACATCTGAGGTGACACATATGACGAATATTTTTGCCCACCGGGGGGCGTCGGGCGACTGCCCTGAAAATACGATGCCCGCATTCAAAAAAGCGATTGAGGACGGGGCTGACGGAATCGAACTTGATGTACAGATGACAAAAGACGGCCGGATCGTGGTCATTCACGATGAAACCCTCGACCGCACGACGTCTTTGAAAGGATTTGTGAAAGATACGGCGTATGACAAAATCAGAACCGCCGATGCCGCCGGAAAATGGAAAGATGCTTTTAAAGGTGTCAGAGTTCCGCTTTTGTCAGATGTGCTGCGTTTTGCGGAACGTGCTGATTTTCTGATAAACATTGAGCTGAAAAACAGTGTATTCCGTTACGAAGGAATGGAAGAAGAAGTGATTAAAAAAGTCAGATATTACGGACTGGAAAAGCGCGTTATTTTTTCTTCATTTAATCATGAGAGTCTCGCGGTTTGCCACGCCCTGGCGCCTGAAATTGAACGGGCGGTGCTGACAATGGATGTGCTGTACCGGCCTGAACGGTATCTTGCCGCCATTCCCGCTTCGGGTTATCATCCGAAGCTCGGTACGCCTGCGGTCAGCGCTGAAGTGATCACACATCTTGCAAAACACCAAGCGGCGCTCCGTCCGTTCACTGTCAATCGTCCTGAGGATATGAAGCAGATGATGAAAGCGGGGATAGACGCAATTTTTACCGATTATCCAAAGCTGGCTGTTTCTATAAAAGAAGAATGCCGCAGCTGAGAAGACTGTTCAGACAGTCTTCTTTTTTTATGGGCGGGAAAAAGGCGGTGCACTCATAACTCGGTCAGCCGGTTCATATATTGTAACAGGGCGTTTTCTGTAAGCGTTATCTTTTATCTTATTGAAAGTGAGGCAAAATTGTGGGAAAAACGGTTATCGTCAGTGCGGCAAGAACGCCGTTCGGAAAATTCGGCGGTGCATTAAAAGAGGTAAAGGCAGCCGAGCTTGGCGGCATTGCCATAAAAGAAGCAATGAAGCGCGCCGCTATCAGTGAAAGCGAAGCGGAAGGAGCGGTGATAGGAATGGTCGTCCAGGCGGGTGCCGGGCAGATTCCGGCACGGCAGGCTGCAAGATATGCCGGGCTTCCATGGTCTGTTCCGGCTGAAACCATTAATAAGGTCTGTGCATCAGGGCTCAGGGCCGTTACTATCTGTGATCAAATGATCCGGGCGAAAGATGCGGACGTGCTGATTGCAGGCGGAATGGAAAGCATGAGCAACATTCCGTACGCCATTCCGGCCGGCCGCTGGGGTGTGAGGATGGGGGACGGGGTTTTTCAGGATTTAATGGTTCATGACGGGCTCACCTGTGCGTTCGACCAGGTGCATATGGCTGTCCACGGAAGCACTGCGGCCAAAAAGTACGGCATTTCCCGGGATGAACAGGATCATTACGCTCTTTTGAGCCAGAAACGCGCGGCTGAGGCGGCTGAGGCGGGCAAATTGCGTGAAGAAATTGTCCCCGTCACCTGGATCGGCAAAAAGGGCAAACAGCATATCGTTGAAGCGGATGAGGGGCTGCGTCCTGATACAAGCCTTGAGCAGCTCGCAGCGCTCAAGCCAATTTTTACAGCCGACGGAACGGTTACAGCCGGAAATGCTCCCGGTGTAAATGACGGGGCCGGAGCATTTGTGCTGATGTCAGAGGAAAAAGCAGCAAAGCAGCATGTCAGGCCGCTCGCAGCAATACTTGGCTTTGCGTCAGTCGGACTGGAAGCGTCCGAGCTGGCAAGCGCGCCGGGAGAGGCCATCAGCCGGCTCTTGAAAAAAACAGGACTGTCCGTTGACGATATTGATTTGTTTGAAGTAAATGAAGCATTTGCGTCCGTCGTGCTCGTGAGTGAAAAAATAGCCGGGTTCAGCCGGGAGAAAGTGAATGTAAACGGAGGGGCAATCGCGTTCGGCCACCCGATCGGCGCAAGCGGAGCGAGAATCATCATGAGTTTAATATACGAATTAAAGCGTCGCGGAGGAGGTTTAGGCATAGCGGCTATATGCAGCGGAGCGGCTCAAGGAGATGCCGTCCTGCTGGAGGTGTACTGATCAAAGGAGGGAGCGCCGGATGAAGATGAAAACAATCATGGTCGCAGGTGCCGGTCAGATGGGAGCAGGCATCGCTCAGACGGCTGCAGAAGCCGGGTTTGCCGTCAAGTTATACGATTGGGAGCCGGAAACGGTAACAAAAGGTCTTCACCGCATAAAGACAAACCTGGAGAAAGATCAGGCAAAAGGACGGAAGTCACAGCAGGAGACAGATGCCGTTTTCAGCCGTATTTCCCCGGCAGAGCTCACAGAAGCGGGAGATGCTGATTTTATCATTGAAGCCATTGCCGAAAACAAAAAAGCAAAAGCGGAATTGTTTGACACACTTGATAAAATCTGTCCCCCTCATGCCGTATTGGCAAGCAATACGTCTTCTCTTCCCATTACGGAGCTTGCCGCGGCCACAAAAAGGCCTGAAAAAGTAATCGGCATGCATTTTATGAATCCGGTTCCTGTCATGGAGCTTGTCGAAGTCATCAGAGGACTCGCCACATCGGAAGAAACGGCGGAAACAGTAAAGAAGCTTGCCGTCCGGATGAATAAAACCCCTGTCGAAGTCAATGACTTCCCGGGCTTTATATCTAATCGCATATTAATGCCGATGATTAACGAAGCCGTTTATTGCCTTTACGAAGGAGCAGCTTCAAAGGAAGCGATTGATGAGGTGATGAAGCTCGGCATGCGTCATCCGATGGGTCCTTTAACATTAGCTGACTTCATCGGGCTGGATACGTGCCTTTCCATTATGGAGGTTCTCTACGCGGGGCTCGGAGATCCGAAATACCGCCCATGCCCTCTGCTCAGAAAATATGTCAGCGCCGGCTGGCTCGGCAAAAAAAGCGGGCGCGGTTTTTATGAGTACGGCAGATGATGTAAAGATCATGAGGGGAGACGGCAGCCATGCATTTTACAGAAGAGCACATCATGATGAGAAAAATGGTGCGTGATTTTGCCCGCAAGGAAATCGCGCCGGTGGTTGAGCTCATGGAATCAACAGATGAATTTCCGGAGCGGCTGATTAAAAAAATGGGCGAAGCGGGATTGATGGGCATTCCCGTCCCGGAAGCTTACGGCGGGGCGGGTGCTGATACAACATCTTACATTTTAGCGATTCATGAAATATCAAAAGTCAGCGCGGCCGTCGGCGTCATTTTGTCCGTCCACACATCGGTAGGCACAATCCCGATTTTGCATTTCGGGACAGAAGCCCAAAAACAAACGTATATTCCGAAGCTGGCAGCGGGCGAATATATTGGGGCTTTTGCGCTTACTGAGCCTCAATCCGGATCTGATGCGGGAAGTCTGAAAACAACAGCCGTGCGACGAGGCGGTTCATATATTCTGAACGGTTCAAAAATCTTTATTACAAACGGCGGAGCGGCAGATCTGTATCTGACATTCGCCATAACCGATCCGGGTAAAGGGAGAAAGGGAATTTCAGCGTTTATCGTTGAAAAAAACACACCCGGTTTTTCTGTCGGAAAAAAAGAAAAAAAGCTCGGATTGTTAGGTTCCAATACTGTCGAATTGCAGTTTGACCAAGCGGAAATTCCGATTGAAAACCGGCTCGGCGAAGAGGGCGAGGGTTTTTCAATCGCCATGAAAAACCTTGACGTCGGACGGATCGGCATAGCGGCTCAGGCGCTCGGGATTATCGAAGCGGCGCTCGGCTGCTCGGTGGAGTACGCCAAAACCCGCAGCCAGTTCGGCAGACCCATCGCTTCGAATCAGGCCGTTTCATTTAAATTATCTGACATGGCAACGAATGCGGAAGCTGCCAAATTATTGGTCTATCATGCGGCTGACCTGTATCAGCGAGGGCTTCCGTGCGGAAAAGAAGCATCTATGGCGAAGCAATTCGCGTCCGATGCGGCGATGAAAGCGGCGGTGGAGGCTGTGCAGATTCACGGCGGCTACGGCTATATGAAAGAGTATCCCGCGGAGCGTTTATTTCGGGATGCGAAAGTCACGCAAATCTATGAAGGAACCAATGAGATTCAAAGGCTGATTATTTCTAAGTATCTTCTTCAATAAAAAGTGTGCAAAGGAGCGAAACCATGGAATCTTATTCTCCCGGTTTAGATGGCGTCATTGCGGTGGAAACGGGGATTTCTTTCCTGGATACACAGCAGGGCAGTATTTTAATCAAAGGCCACGATCTGATTGAGCTTTCTAAAACGGCCGGCTATATGGACATTGTTCATCTCTTATTGGAAGACAGACTTCCTGATGCGAAAGAGAAGAAGGCGCTTGAAGAAGACGTTCGGCGCGGCGGACACCTTCCCGAGGAAATCTTGCGTATATGCCGTCTGCTGCCCGAACGTACTCACCCGATGGACGGACTGAGGACAGGTTTGTCCGCGCTTGGAGGCTTTGATAAGGATATTGATAACCGCACCTCTTCTGTAAATCGGCACCGTGTCCGCGGGCTGATAGGCAAAATGCCCAATCTGACCGTCAACAGCTATCGAGTCATCAACGGACTGGAGCCTTTAGCGCCTGTCGGAACCTTATCGTATAGCGCAAACTTTTTATATATGATTACCGGAAAAACGCCGTCCTCCTTGGAAGAAGAAATATTCGACCGGTCGCTTCTTTTATACAGTGAGCATGAATTGCCGAACTCAACGTTTACGGCCCGTGTCATTGCTTCGACGCAATCGGATATTTACGGCGCTCTGACCGGAGCCGTCGCCTCGCTTAAGGGAAACCTTCACGGCGGAGCGAACGAAGCGGTTATGTACATGCTTGAGGAAGCGAAGGATACAGACGGGTTTACACAATTATTAACTCAAAAACTCGCAAACAAAGAAAAAATCATGGGCTTCGGCCACCGTGTCTACATGAAAAAAATGGACCCGAGGGCGCTCATGATGAAAGAAGCATTGAAAAAACTGTCTGATCTTTCAGGTGATTTCCGTCTTTATCATATGTGTGAAGCCGGAGAAACCGTCATGCGGGAGAAAAAAGGCCTTTATCCGAACTTAGATTACTACGCAGCGCCGGTCTATTACATGCTCGGCATCCCGATCCCGCTGTATACGCCTATATTTTTCAGCGCACGGACGGTCGGACTGTGCGCTCATGTCATTGAACAGCACAGCCGAAACCGGCTTTTCCGCCCGCGTGTCCGCTATACCGGAGCGCGCCTGTAAACAGATGAGAAAGGAAGATGAAAACATGACAGAACCCCGCCGAATGGACGCTGTAATCGAAGAGATTTCTGACTACGTGCTCCATCAGGAGATTGACAGTTCAGAAGCTTTCACTACGGCAGGACATGTGCTTCTTGATACGATAGGCTGCGGAATTTTGGCGCTCAGCTATCCCGAATGTACAAAGCTGCTCGGCCCGATTGTCCCGGGAACCTCCGTGCCCAACGGCAGCAGAGTCCCGGGCACGCCTTTTGTTTTAGACCCGGTCACAGCTGCCTTTAATATCGGCTGTATCAACAGGTGGCTCGATTATAATGATACGTGGCTTGCGGCCGAATGGGGGCATCCGTCTGACAATCTCGGAGGCATATTGGCTTGTGCGGATTATATATCCAGAGTGCGGATTTCAGAAGGGAAAGAACCGCTTACCGTGCGTGATGTGCTTTGCGCAATGATCAAAGCGCACGAAATTCAAGGAATTCTCGCTTTGGAAAACAGCTTAAACAGAGTCGGGCTTGACCATGTGCTGTTTGTGAAAGTGGCGACTGCGGCTGTTTGCGCACAAATGCTGGGCGGCTCAAGAGAGGAAATCAATAACGCCGTATCTCACGCTTGGATTGATAATTCAAGCCTCAGAACGTATCGTCATGCGCCGAACACCGGATCACGCAAATCATGGGCGGCCGGCGACGCGACGAGCAGAGGGGTATATTTGGCCCTTATGGCGCAAAAAGGTGAGATGGGGTACCCGACGGCTCTGACCGCATCTGGGTGGGGATTTCAAGACGTATTATTTAACCGGAAGGAAATGAAGCTTGCCCGCCCGCTTGGGTCCTATGTGATGGAGAATGTTCTGTTTAAAGTATCCTACCCGGCTGAATTCCACGCCCAGACAGCGGCGGAATGCGCGGTCCGGCTTCATCCGGAGGTGAAAGACCGCATCGAAGACATTGACAGGATCACGATTATGACCCATGAGTCGGCAATCCGGATTATCGATAAAAAAGGGCCGCTTCACAATCCGGCTGACCGGGATCACTGCCTCCAGTATATTACGGCAATCGGGCTGCTTTTCGGAGATATCACGGCGGATCATTATGAAGAGGAAACGGCGTCTGACCCGCGAATTGATACATTGCGGAGCAAAATGGAGGTGACGGAACACAAAGCGTACTCAATAGATTACTTAGACCCGAATAAGCGATCCATCTCAAATGCCGTACAGGTGCATTTTACAGACGGCACGGCTACGGGACGGATTGAATGTGAATATCCGCTCGGGCACCGATTCCGCAGAAAAGAAGCCGTTCCGAAGATTCTTGCCAAGTTTTCAGCAAACATCAGCACTCATTTTTCATTGAAGCAGCAGCGGAAAATCGAAGAGGCCTGTAAAGATAGCGGCCGAATGCAGAAGCTCAGCGTTAGTGAATTTATGGACTTATTTCTCATATAAAATAGGAGGGTGACAAACATGACGTGGATCGTCAGCAAGCAGTCGTCTCAAGAGGAGCTTGCAGAGCGGTTCCGTACGCTGATGGCAGCGCCGGATCTATTGCAGATTCCCGGCGCTCACGATGCGATGGCCGCTCTTATTGCCAAGAAAACAGGTTTTTCGGCTCTTTATTTATCAGGCGCGGCTTACACGGCGAGCAGAGGGCTGCCCGATTTAGGGATCATCACGTCGGCGGAAATGGCTGAACGGGTTAAAGATCTGGTCCGCTCGTCTGATCTGCCCGTCCTCGTCGATATTGACACGGGTTTCGGAGGCGTGCTGAATGCCGCCCGGACGGCGAAAGAAATGTATGAAGCGCGCGCGGCCGCCGTCCAAATGGAGGATCAGCGCCTGCCGAAAAAATGCGGACATCTGAATGGGAAGCAGCTCGTGCCGATTGAAGAAATGGCGCAAAAAATCCAAGCGGTCAAGCGGGCCGCGCCGACTCTTCTTGTTGTTGCGAGAACAGACGCCAGACAGCAGGAAGGGCTGGAGGGGGCACTAAAAAGGGCGTCCGCTTATATAAAAGCGGGTGCTGACGCTGTTTTTCCGGAAGCGCTCCAATCCGAAAGTGAATTCAGAGCGTTTTCCAAACAAATCAGTGTGCCGATTCTCGCAAATATGACTGAATTCGGACAAACGCCGTATTACAGTGCTGATGAATTTTCCGATATGGGCTGTCAGATGGTCATTTACCCGGTCACGTCACTCAGAACGGCGGCCAAGGCTTTTGAACGTATTTTCCGCCTTCTGAAAGAAGAAGGCTCTCAAAAAGAGGGGCTTTCGGATATGCAGACGAGAAAAGAATTATATGAAACGATCGCTTACGATGACTATGAAGAACTGGATCAATCCATTGCCAAAACGATACTGCCGGACGACTGAAAAAGCCCTTTTTTTGCAAGGGCTTTTTTTACAGCTTTTTTTTCCTGAACCGCGGGCTGACTTGATTGCGTTTCCGATCTCTGTACAGAATAAACCCGGCCAGAACATAAAGGCCGAACAAAAAAAACGCCAATCCGGCCCCCCCCTGAAGAAAAAGGGACGGAAACGGGGAAAACGCATGCCCGAATAATGCATCTCTCATCAGCTTAATGCCGAGCGCCGCGACAGCGCCGGGGAGGACCAGAATCAAAAGCGCAACAAGCCGGCTCATATTCAGAAAACCCCTTTACGATATGATTTCCTTTATTGTCCAATCGAAAAAATATTTTGTCAAGAGATCAAAACGTGGTAACATAGGGGTTGTGCAAATTATTGCAACGGGAAATACAGGTGTGCAAATTTTTTCATATAAAGGGGTATCGGGATGCAGAAGGTGCTGATTATAGGTGCTGGTAAAGGAGGCACGGCGCTCCTACAGATTTTGATGAAAACAAAACTGATCCGGATTATTGCGGTGGTTGATCAAGATCCGGAGGCGCAAGGGCTGCAAGAAGCCCGGAGATATGGAATTGCAACCTCATCAGATTGGAAACCCTACATAACTGAAGATATAGATATTATCATCCATACAACAGGCGATAAAGCGGTCATGGATGAGCTGCTCCATGAGAAAAAAGAACAAACCATCGTCATGCCGGGAAAATTGGCGTACATGGTGTTTCAGCTGATGGAGGAAAAACAGCAGCTTATCCAAATGCTGAAGTCGCAGACGTATAAGCATGACCGGATTTTCAATTCAACGCACGACGGCATGATTTTTATAGACGTCAACGAAACGATCATTTTATTTAATCAGATGGCAGAAAAAATGGTCGGCCGAAAACGGGAGGATGTCATCGGCCGCCAAATTAAAGATGTAGTGCCGAACACAAAGCTGCCGCGGATTCTGGAAACGAGAGAGCCGGAATATAACCAGAAGCAGCTTCTCGGAAAGCACCTGCAGATTGTCACGACAAGACTGCCGATCATTGATGAAGGCGGAAAACTTCTCGGCGCGTTATGCGTGTTTAAAGACATCACCGACGCAGTTGAACTGGCGGAAGAGGTCACGAACTTAAAACAAATCCGCACCATGCTTGAAGCGATTATTCAATCGTCAGACGAGGCCATTTCCGTCGTTGATGAAAACGGCATCGGAATGTTAATCAACAAAGCGTATACAAAAATGACCGGGCTGTCAGAAAGCGAAGTCATCGGAAAACCCGCTTCCACCGATATCTCAGAAGGGGAAAGCATGCACCTGAAAGTATTGGGGACAAGGCGGCCCGTGCGGGGTGTGAGGATGAAGGTCGGCCCCAATAAAAAGGATGTCATCGTAAATGTTGCCCCCGTTATTGTGGACGGTATTTTAAAAGGCAGCGTCGGCGTCATCCACGACGTGTCAGAAATTAAAACGCTGACTGCTGAGCTGAATCGGGCGCGCCAGATCATCCGCACGCTTGAAGCGAAATACACGTTTGATGACATTATCGGCACGAGTGAACAAATGCTGGTCGCCCTTGAACAGGCGAAGCTCGGGGCGAAAACGCCGGCGACGATTCTGCTGCGGGGAGAATCCGGCACAGGGAAAGAACTTTTCGCCCACGCCATCCATAATGAAAGCGACCGAAAATACAATAAATTCATCCGGGTCAATTGTGCGGCCCTGTCTGAATCCCTGCTTGAATCCGAGCTTTTCGGCTATGAGGAAGGCGCGTTTACGGGCGCGAGGCGCGGGGGCAAAAAAGGACTTTTTGAGGAAGCGAATAACGGCAGCATTTTCTTAGATGAAATCGGAGAGCTGACCCAAAGCACCCAGGCAAAGCTGCTCAGAGTTCTGCAGGAAAAAGAAATTATCAGAGTCGGCGGCGCTAAAGCGATTTCTGTCAATGTCAGAATTATCGCAGCGACAAACGTCAACATCGAAAAGGCCATGGCGGAAGGCGCGTTCCGTGAAGACCTGTATTACCGGATTAACCGCTATCCGATCTCAATCCCGCCGCTTCGGCAGCGCAAAGAAGATATTGAAGCGCTGAGCATTCGGCTCATTGAAAAAATCAATCAGGATTACGGCCGCAATGTAAAGGGGCTCACGCCGAACGCGCTGCGAGCTTTATCAGCCTACAGCTGGCCGGGAAACGTACGGGAGCTTGAAAATGTTCTCGGACGGGCAATGATATTTTTAGAGCCGCACATGGAACGGATCGAACAGCAGCATCTGCCTGTTTTCGAATCAGAGCTGAATGAAAAAAACGGCACCCAAAGTGATTTTCCGGATATAGAAGGGGAAAAGCTGTCTCAGGCTGTTGAAAAATTTGAAGCGCACGTCATTCAAAAAACGCTTGAAAAGCATAAATTCAACCGAACCAAAACGGCGAAAGCGCTTGGTGTCAGCATTCGGAATCTGTACTACAAAATGGACAAGTACGGCCTTGCAAATGACGGCATGCAATAAGTTGCAGAGAAAGCGCAAACAGCTGCATGTGTTCTTGAAAAAAGCCGGAATAAACCCTTTCGAATATTTGGCACGGAACTTGCATTGTTAAAAGCGGATTCGCACAAGAAAGGTGGTACAAAATGAAGCTGAAAGACCTAGTTGAAAAAGCCGCGGCAAAAAACGCAAAAACCATTGCAGTGGCCCACGCAGCAGATAAAGAAGTGATCCAGGCCGTCAAAATGGCGGCAGAACACTTGTCGGCACGATTTTTACTGACGGGTGACAGCGGAAAGCTGAAAGAGCTTCTGGCAAATGAGCCGAAGTTCAATGCTGACATCATCCACGCCGATTCACCCGAAGAATCTGCGGCAAAAGCAGTGCGCGCAGTGCGTGAACAAGAGGCGGACGTTTTAATGAAAGGGAATCTCCCGAGCTCAACTCTTCTGAAATCGGTTTTAAACCGCCAGGAAGGGCTTCGTTCAAAAAGGGTGTTATCACATGTAGCCGTTTTTGAGGTGCCGGACTATGACCGGCTGATGTATGTGACTGATTCAGCGCTGAACATTGCCCCGTCTCTTGAAGAGCTCGGGCATATTCTGCAAAATGCGGTTCATGTCGCACATTCTGTAGGGAACCCTATGCCGAAAGCCGCAGTCCTTGCCGCTATTGAAACGGTTAATCCGAAAATGGAGGCGACGCTGAACGCGGCTGCGATCGTCCAGATGTGCAATAGAGGACAGATTACCGGCTGCATTGCGGACGGACCGCTTGCTTTGGATAATGCCGTATCCCAAGCGGCTGCGCTGCAAAAAGGGATTTCCGGAAGCGTAGCGGGCCAGGCGGATATTCTCTTGGTTCCTTCAATCGAGGCCGGAAATATGCTTTATAAGTCAATGATTTATTTTGCGAAAGCAAATGTTGCTGCCGTCATCGCCGGTGCAAAAGCGCCGATCGCATTAACGAGCAGAGCGGATACCGCAGAAAATAAACTGTATTCAATTGCGCTTGCGATTTGCGCATCACAAGAACAGTAGGAGGAACGAACCTATGGAAATTTTCAAATATATGGAGACTTACGATTACGAACAATTGGTATTCTGCCAAGATGAACAATCCGGATTAAAAGCGATCATCGCGATTCATGATACGACGCTCGGCCCTGCACTCGGCGGAACAAGAATGTGGACATATGACAGTGAAGAAGCGGCGATTGAAGATGCACTGAGACTCGCAAAAGGCATGACTTATAAAAATGCGGCTGCCGGTTTAAACTTAGGCGGCGGGAAAACCGTTATTATCGGAGACCCGCGCAAAGATAAAAATGAAGAAATGTTCCGCGCGTTCGGCCGCTACATCCAAGGCTTAAACGGAAGGTATATTACGGCGGAAGACGTCGGCACCACCGTTGAAGATATGGACATTATTCATGATGAAACAGACTATGTAACCGGAATTTCTCCGGCATTCGGTTCATCAGGAAATCCGTCCCCGGTTACGGCGTACGGCGTCTACAAAGGGATGAAAGCCGCAGCGAAAGCGGCGTTTGGCACTGATTCACTGGAAGGTAAAACAATTGCCGTGCAAGGCGTGGGAAATGTGGCTTACAATCTATGCCGCCACCTTCACGAAGAAGGCGCTTCTTTAATCGTAACGGATATCAATAAAGAATCTGTTAAACGTGCCGTTGAGGACTTCGGCGCCCGCGCAGTTGATCCCGGCGACATTTACTCACAGGCGTGCGATATTTATGCCCCATGTGCTCTCGGCGCCGTCATTAACGATGACACGATTAAACAGCTGAAGGCGAAAGTCATTGCGGGAGCGGCCAATAACCAGCTGAAAGAAACACGTCACGGCGATACCATTCATGAAATGGGAATCGTGTACGCTCCGGATTATGTCATCAATGCAGGCGGCGTCATCAATGTGGCCGATGAGCTTTACGGCTACAATGCTGAGCGGGCTTTGAAAAAAGTTGAAGGCATCTATGCAAACATTGAGCGGGTGCTCGATATTTCCGCGCGTGACGGCATTCCGACATACTTAGCGGCCGACCGTCTGGCTGAGGAACGAATTGAACGCATGCGCCGTTCAAGAAGCCAGTTTCTGCAAAACGGCCAAAGTATATTAAGCAGACGATAGGAATTTGATCTGGAGGTATGAAAATGTTCGAAAAGGAAAAACGCATTCTCATTCTGAATCCAGGCTCAACATCAACGAAAATCGGTGTCTTTCACAATGAACGCTGTATCTTTGAAAAGACGCTGCGACATCCCGAAGAAGAGCTGAAAACATTTAACGGCATTATCGACCAGTACGAATTTCGAAAAATAAGCATTCTTGAGTCTTTGCACGAACAGGGCATCAACATTTCAAAGTTTGATGCCGTTTGTGCCAGGGGCGGCCTGCTCAGACCGATTGAGGGCGGCACATATGAAGTGAATGACGCCATGATCACTGATTTGAAAAACGGCTACAACGGCCAGCATGCTTCTAATCTGGGCGGAATTATTGCCAGGGAAATAGCTGACGGACTAAATATCCCCGCGTATATCGTCGATCCGGTCGTGGTGGATGAGATGACTCCGCTCGCTAAAGTATCAGGGATGCCTGAAATCAAGCGGAAAAGCATTTTTCATGCTTTGAACCAAAAAGCTGTTGCCCGTCAGGCGGCGGCGTCCCTCGGCAAACGGTATGAACAGATGAAGATGATCGTCACTCATATGGGCGGCGGCATCACAGTCGGTGTCCATGATTGCGGACGGGTGACGGATGTCAACAACGGGCTTCACGGAGAAGGGCCCTTCAGCCCGGAGCGCGCGGGAACCGTTCCTGCGGGTGATTTGGTGGAGATGTGTTTTTCCGGCAAGTATTCAAAAGCCGATATGATGAAAAAACTTGTCGGCACGGGCGGACTCTCCGGCTACCTGGGGACAACGGACGCGGTGAAGGTGGAAAAACGCATTCAGGCCGGAGATGAGCATGCGAGGCTCATTT
Organism: Bacillus sp. MT(2024); assembly: GCF_036362845.1. Classification (NCBI taxonomy): domain Bacteria; kingdom Bacillati; phylum Bacillota; class Bacilli; order Caryophanales; family Bacillaceae; genus Bacillus; species Bacillus sp. MT(2024). Next base: position 2,403,337 of record NZ_CP143632.1, on the reverse strand, counting down.
ATGACGCCATGGCTTATCAAGTAGCAAAAGAAATCGGGGCGGCAAGCGCCGTATTAAAAGGAAAAGTAGACATTATCGTCCTGACGGGCGGATTGGCGTACGGGAAAAGTTTCGTATCCGCCATCAGATCGTACATAGATTGGATTTCGGATGTACTGGTGTACCCGGGAGAAAATGAACTGCAATCTCTCGCGCAAGGCGCGCTTCGGGTTTTAGCCGGTGAGGAGCAGTCAAAGCAATATCAGATCGGCGAAGGAGTGAAAACAAATGGCGACTGAATATGATGTGGTCATTCTGGGCGGCGGGACGGGCGGTTATGTAGCCGCCATCAGAGCGGCCCAGCTCGGCTTAAAAACGGCCGTTGTAGAAAAAGAAAAGCTCGGCGGAACATGCCTGCATAAAGGATGTATCCCGAGTAAAGCGCTGTTAAGAAGCGCGGAAGTGTACCGAACCGCAAAGGAAGCGGCAGCATTCGGCATTGAAACGGAAGGTGTCTCCCTCCGTTTTGACAGCGTGCAAAAACGAAAGCAGGGAATCGTTGACCGTCTGGCCGGCGGTGTCGCCCACCTGATGAAAAAGGGGAAGATTGATGTATTCAACGGGTACGGACGTATGCTCGGCCCTTCCATCTTCTCACCTCTTCCCGGTACGGTTTCTGTCGAATACGCAAATGGTGAAGAAAACGACATGCTGATACCGAAACAATTGATTATCGCAACCGGTTCAAGGCCGAAAATGCTGCCGGGTTTAGAAGCAGACGGTACATATATTCTGACATCAGATGAAGCGCTTGAGCTTGAACGTCTGCCCCAATCCATGATGATCGTCGGCGGCGGTGTCATCGGAATTGAATGGGCATCCATGCTGAACGATTTCGGCGTCAATATCACTGTGATTGAATATGCGGACCGCATTTTGCCGACTGAAGACCGTGATATTTCAAGCGAGATGGAAAAACTGTTAACGAAAAAAGGAATTAAGATCGTAACGGGTGCGAAAGTGCTTCCGGATACATTGGAAAAAGCGGACGGCGTTTCAATTGCCGCTGAAAAGAATGGAAAAAAAGAAACGTATCACGCGGAACAAATGCTTGTTTCCATCGGCCGCCAGCCGAACATTGAAGGGATCGGCCTTGAAAACACGGATATTGAAGCGGAAAACGGTTCTATCATCGTGAACGAAGCCGGGCAGACGAAGGAATCGCACATTTATGCGATCGGTGATGTTGTCGGCGGTCTTCAGCTTGCACATGTGGCCTCCCGTGAAGGCATCATTGCCGTTGAGCATATGGCGGGTCTTAATCCGGCTCCGCTTGATGCAGCTCTTGTGCCGAAATGCATTTATTCAAATCCGGAAGCGGCGAGTGTCGGTCTGACAGAAGAGGAAGCAACCCGAAAAGGACATGAACTGAAGATCGGGAAGTTTCCGTTCATGGCAATCGGAAAGGCTCTTGTATACGGAGAAAGCGATGGCTTTGTGAAAATCGTCGCCGATCGGAATACAGATGATATTCTCGGTATTCATATGATCGGCCCGCACGTCACCGATATGATCTCTGAAGCGGGGCTTGCCAAGGTGCTCGACGCGACTCCTTGGGAAATCGGCCAGTCCATACATCCGCATCCGTCGCTTTCAGAAGCGATTGGAGAAGCTGCGTTAGCCGCAGACGGAAACGCGATTCATTTTTAAAAGGAAAGAAGGAGGGGTTTGAATGACTACAAACCGCCATCAAGCATTAGGGCTCTCTGACGAAGAAGCCGTTGAAATGTATAGAACCATGCTGTTAGCCAGAAAAATCGACGAAAGAATGTGGCTCTTAAACCGCTCGGGCAAAATTCCGTTCGTTGTTTCATGTCAAGGACAGGAAGCGGCTCAAGTAGGCGCGGCCTATGCTTTAAACCGTGATACCGACTATGTGCTTCCTTACTACAGAGATATGGGAGTTGTGCTTGCATTCGGTATGACTGCAAAGGACTTGATGATGTCCGGTTTTGCGAAAGCGGCTGACCCGAACTCAGGCGGAAGGCAGATGCCGGGCCACTTCGGGCAAAAGGAAAACAGAATCGTAACGGGCTCATCCCCTGTGACAACGCAGGTGCCTCATGCAGTCGGAATCGCGCTTGCGGGACGCATGGATAAAAAGGATATCGTCTCTTTCGTTACCTTTGGAGAAGGATCTTCCAACCAGGGGGATTTTCACGAAGGGGCAAACTTTGCCGCCGTGTATAAATTGCCGGTCATTTTCATGTGTGAAAACAATAAGTATGCTATTTCTGTTCCGTATGACAAACAGGTGGCGTGCGAAAATATTTCCGACCGGGCGGCAGGCTACGGCATGCCGGGAGTCACAGTTGACGGAAACGACCTGCTGGAAGTTTACCGGGCCGTGAAAGAAGCGCGCGAACGGGCATCTAAAGGCGAAGGTCCTACATTAATAGAAACGGTTTCCTACCGGTTGACGCCCCATTCCAGTGATGACGACGACAGCAGCTACAGAGAACGCGAAGAAGTAGAAGAAGCAAAGAAACAGGATCCGCTTCTTTTATACAAAGCATACTTGCAAGAAGCCGGGCTTCTAGGTGAAGAAGAAGAAAAGACCATGCTGGATGACATCATGGCTATCGTAAACGAAGCGACAGACGAAGCGGAGAAAGCGCCATACGCATCTCCTGAATCAACGCTTGATCACGTTTATGCGAAGTAGGGAGGAATACTTATGTCTGTAATGTCTTATATTGACAGTATTAATGCAGCAATGAAAGAAGAAATGGAAAGAGATCCGCGCGTATTTGTCCTCGGGGAAGATGTCGGGAGAAAAGGCGGCGTGTTTAAAGCCACGGCGGGTCTCTATGAACAGTTCGGAGAAGAGCGGGTGATGGATACGCCGCTTGCGGAATCAGCGATTGCCGGTGTCGGGATCGGCGCCGCGATGTACGGCATGCGCCCGATTGCCGAGATGCAGTTTGCCGATTTCATTCTGCCTGCGGTCAACCAAATCATTTCAGAAGCGGCCAAAATACGCTACCGTTCAAACAATGATTGGAGCTGTCCGATGGTCATCAGAGCGCCTTACGGCGGCGGCGTGCACGGCGCGTTGTATCATTCCCAATCTGTGGAGGCCATTTTTGCCAACCAGCCGGGTCTTAAAATTGTCATGCCTTCAACTCCTTATGACGCAAAAGGGCTGTTGAAAGCCGCAGTCCGTGACGAAGATCCGGTGCTGTTTTTCGAACATAAGAGGGCGTACCGTCTGATTAAAGGCGAAGTCCCTGCGGATGATTACGTCCTTCCGATCGGAAAGGCGGATGTAAAACGCGAAGGCAGCGACATTACTGTCATTACGTACGGATTATGCGTCCATTTCGCTCTGCAGGCTGCCGAGCGTCTTGAAAAAGACGGAATTTCCGCGCACGTATTAGATTTGCGTACGGTTTATCCGTTAGATAAAGAAGCCATCATTGAAGCTGCGTCTAAAACCGGAAAAGTATTGCTGATCACAGAAGATACGAAAGAAGGCGGTATTATGAGCGAGGTCGCCGCCATTATTTCTGAAAACTGCTTATTTGATTTAGACGCGCCGATCAAGCGGCTTGCAGGTCCTGATGTTCCGGCAATGCCTTATGCGCCGACAATGGAAAAATACTTCATGATGAATCCTGACAAAGCGGAAGCCGCGATGAGAGAATTAGCGGAGTTTTAAAGACGTAAGGAGGTTTTTGACATGGCGATTGAACAAATGGCTATGCCTCAGCTCGGAGAGAGCGTGACGGAAGGGACGATCAGTAAGTGGCTGGTATCCCCCGGTGATCAAGTGAATAAATATGACCCCATTGCGGAGGTCATGACGGATAAAGTGAATGCGGAGGTGCCGTCTTCTTTTACCGGTACGATTACAGAACTTGTAGGAGAAGAAGGCCAGACTCTTACAGTCGGCGAGATCATCTGCAAAATTGAAACGGAAGAAACGGAAACCGAAGAGGCGCCGAAGCGGGAAGAAGAGCAGAATACCCCTTCAGACACCGATGCAAACCGTCAAGGTAAAAATCAGTCAAATAAAGCGCGTTATTCACCGGCCGTGCTCAGATTAGCAGGAGAACACGGCATTCAGCTTGAAGAAGTTGAAGGAACGGGTGCAGGCGGAAGAATTACGCGAAAAGACATTCAAAAGATCATTGATTCGGGAATGCAGCAGAAGTCGGAAGCACCGGCGCCGGCTGCCGTTCAAACAACGCAACAAGCGCCGAAACAACAGCAAAAACAAGCGCCGGCACCAGCTCTGTCAGCCGGTGATATTGAAATTCCGGTTACAGGCGTCAGAAAAGCCATCGCCGCCAATATGCATAAAAGCAAAACAGAAATTCCGCACGCCTGGACGATGATGGAAGTCGACGTCACGAACATGACGGCGTACAGAAACAGCATAAAAGACTCATTTAAACAGAAAGAAGGCTTCAATTTAACATTTTTCGCTTTCTTTGTAAAAGCGGCGGCGCAGGCTCTCAAAGAGTTCCCGCAGATGAACAGCATGTGGGCGGGAGACAAAATCGTCCAAAAGAAAGACATCAACATCTCCATTGCCGTTGCCACGGAAGATTCGCTGTTTGTTCCGGTTATTAAGCATGCTGATGAAAAAACGATTAAAGGCATAGCCAGAGAAATAACGGACCTTGCGAAAAAAGTGAGAAACGGAAAACTTACCGCGGAAGATATGCAGGGCGGCACATTTACCGTCAATAACACGGGATCTTTCGGCTCAGTTCAATCTATGGGCATTATCAACCATCCGCAGGCGGCCATTCTTCAGGTAGAATCAATCGTCAAACGTCCGGTTGTCATGAATAACGGGATGATCGCAGTGCGTGATATGGTTAATCTTTGCCTGTCTTTAGATCACAGAGTGCTTGACGGGCTCGTATGCGGCCGATTCCTCGGACGCGTCAAAGAGATCTTAGAAAACATTGATGAACATACTTCCGTCTATTAAAAAAACTCCTTTTGCCCGGGCGGCAAAAGGAGCTTTTTTATTTTCATTGTGAGTCCTCGGGAACAAGCATAGTGAGATGATGTTTTTTCACTTCGATCGTACAAGGTGTTGTTCCGTATACCTCGCCATCTGTATCCGCGTCCATTTCACGTCCGGTTTCGATTTCAATCCTCGAGGCCTGAATATAGGACAGCTCCCCTTTGAAATCATCAAATGAACCCTGCTCCATCGTCATCAGCTCCCGCAACGCGGCAAGGCTTGTGTTGCGGCAGATTAACACATCGGCTAAGCCGTCCCGGAGGCTGGCATCAGGCAGGGGAACTCGGTTTGTCCCGATATAATGCCCGTTCATCACAAGCACCATTACGGCTTCGTCTTCTTTCACCTCGCCGTCAATCGTCAATTTGACAGGAAACGGGTTCGCGCTTGTCATCGTCCGCAAGGCGCTCGTGAAGTAGCTGATTTTACCGAGCCATGCTTTTTCAGTTTCATTGATATGGCTTGATGCTTCGGTGATCAATCCGATGCCCCAGAAGTTCAGAAAATAGCCGTCATCCGTTTTACAGACGTCAATCATCCGTTTATGTCCGGCCGCGAGCGCTTCAGCGGCCTTTTGAAGGTTTTGCGGGATGCCGAGCGCCCGTGAGAAATCGTTGCACGTTCCTCCCGGCAAAATGCCGACAGCGGGCCTGTGATCAAGTTTGCTGATGCTGTTGATGCATTGATGCACAGTGCCGTCTCCGCCTAAAATATATAAATGGTCAACTGAACTGTCGAGATTTTCACAATACTGACGGGCATCATCCTGATGTTTGGTCGGTTTAATCAAAAGTTCGTCAGCTGACTGGGCCAAAATGGGGACGACCGTGCCGAGCGTTTTATCAATCTGTTTTTGACCGGCGTTTCCGTTATAAATTAATACTGCTTTCCGTTGGCTCATACGACTGCTCCTTTATTTCAGACAATCTCTTTAACAAGTTTCCCGTTTTTAAAAGGTCATAAACTTACATCGGGTACATAAAAGGGACAAAAAACAATTGGATATGAGCGGTGTCATTTGCCGATAGGGAGGTTCCTTGCTATCATAAGAAGAGATGATCAAAAAGGAGAGGTCCCAGTTGAATATGGATTTTAATTTATTTATGAATGATGTCGTGCGTCAAGCCCGCCAGGAAATCACGGCCGCCGGGTATACAGAGCTGAAAACCGCTGAGGAAGTGGACGAAGCGCTTTCGAAAAAAGGAACGACACTCGTTATGGTCAACTCTGTGTGCGGATGCGCAGGCGGTATTGCACGGCCTGCCGCGTACCATTCCGTACATTACGATAAACGCCCGGATCAGCTTGTGACGGTATTTGCCGGACAGGATAAAGAAGCGACAGCCAAAGCGAGAGAATACTTTGAAGGCTATCCGCCGTCCTCTCCGTCATTTGCCATTTTAAAAGACGGGAAAATCATGAAAATGGTGGAACGCCATGAAATTGAAGGCCATGAGCCGATGGCCGTTGTCACAAAACTGCAGGAAGCATTTGAAGAATATTGTGAAGAAGTATAAGTGAAAGAAAAACCCCGGAGCCGAGCGCTTGCGGGGTTTTTTATATGGAAACTGTATAAATATAAATATTTATACACCGGCGTTCAGCTGTCACTAATCGGAAAAACAATGACTATAATAAACAGAGAAAGGAAAATATATTTTTCAAAAATAGTATTGCATCACAATTAAAAAGTGTTTAAAATACAAGTTAACGAATAAATATTCAAATTTAAGAGATCAGTAGATATGGGGGAAATGAATCATGAAGAAATGGCTGTTGGTATTAGCTGCCGCATGTATCACCTTTGCGCTGTCCGCCTGCGGATCAGGCAATTCAGGCTCAGAGGGCGGAAAGAACAAGCTGATTATGGGTACATCGGCTGACTATAAACCATTTGAATATAAAGACGGCGATCAGATCACCGGGTTTGACGTTGATCTGGCAAAAGCTCTGGGCAAAAAGACCGGCTATGACGTTGAGGTGCAGGACATGGACTTCAACAGCCTGATTACAGCCTTAAAGTCCAAGCAGGTAGATATGATTTTATCTGGAATGACACCTACGCCGGAACGGAAAAAGCAAGTTGATTTTTCTGATATTTATTATACTGCTAACAATATGATCGTTACGAAAAAGGGAAGCAGCATTAAATCCCTGAATGATCTGAAAGGCAAAACCGTCGGTGTTCAGCTCGGCTCCATTCAAGAGGAAAAAGGCAAGAAGCTCGCTTCGAAATACGGTTTTCAGCTCGAAGACCGCAACCGGATCTCAGACTTAACGGAAGAGATCAAATCCGGGCGTTTTGATGCCGCGATTATCGAAGACATCGTAGCACAAGGCTATTTCAGTTCAAATAACGATCTGCAGGGCTTTGCGTCAGCAGATGCGAAATCAGACGAATCGGGCTCCGCGATTGCGTTCCGCAAAGACAGTGATCTGACAGCGAAGTTTAACAAAGCGCTGAAAGAAATGGAGAAAAACGGAGAAATCGAAAAACTGAAGAAAAAATGGTTCACCAACGAGAAATAAAAGAAAGCTCAACTTTTCGTTGAGCTTTTTATCTTGAATAAAGACAAAGGAGATCACACGTATGAATTTGGATTTCTCAGCGACAATCCCCCAAATTCCTTTTATATTGGAAGGCCTTGCGGTCACATTAAAAATTGTGCTCGTTTCAGCGGTCATCGGTCTTGTATTAGGAATCGTGCTCAGCTTATTTAAAATCAGCATGATCAGTCCGCTGAAATGGATTGCGGATTTTTATACTTCGATATTCCGCGGCACGCCGCTCGTGCTGCAGCTGATGATCATCTATTTCGGAATGCCGCAGCTTCTCGGCTTTCAGATCGATCAATTTTGGGCGGCGGTCACCGCATTATCGCTCAATTCAGCCGCTTACGTCTCTGAAATTATCAGAGCGGGAATCAACGCAATTGACAAAGGACAAAAAGAGGCTGCCGTCGCTCTCGGCGTGCCGTACGGAAAAATGATGAAAGATCTGCTGCTGCCGCAGGCGTTTAAAAACATTTCTCCGGCTATTATTAACGAATTAATCACCTTGACGAAAGAATCGGCGATCGTCACGGTAATCGGTCTCGGAGACATTATGAGACGGGCCTACCAGTCCGGCGCCGCAACATACAACTATTTAGAACCTCTTATTGTGGCGGGCTTAATCTATTACGTGCTCGTTTTGATCTTAGCATTCATCGGAAAAGGCGTAGAAAGGAAGCTGAAAGCCAATGATTAAGGTCGATAACCTGTCAAAATCATTCGGGAAACATGAAGTACTGAAAAACATTTCAACACAGATCGAAGAAGGGGAAGTCGTCGCTGTCATCGGCCCTTCCGGTTCCGGCAAATCAACGTTTCTGCGCTGCTTAAATCTGCTGGAAACCCCGAGCGGCGGAACGATTGCCATTAAAGAAAACGAAATCACCGCAGCTAAAACGAATAAACTGAAAGTGCGGGAAAATATCGGCATGGTATTTCAGCATTTTCATCTGTTTCCTCATAAAACGGTGCTTGAAAATATCACATACGCGCCGGTCAGCGTGAAGAAAGAGTCTAAAAAGGAGGCGGAGGAAAAGGCGTGCGCTCTCCTTGAAAAAGTCGGACTGCTTGACAAACGGAACGACTATCCGAACCGTTTGTCAGGCGGACAGAAGCAGCGGGTCGCCATCGCGCGGGCGCTTGCCATGAATCCTGACATCATGCTGTTTGATGAACCGACCTCGGCTCTTGACCCGGAAATGGTCAAAGAAGTTCTTGAGGTGATGAAAGAGCTCGCGCAGACGGGCATGACAATGGTGATCGTCACGCACGAAATGGGATTTGCCAAAGAAGTCGCAGACCGCGTATTATTTATGGATGAAGGGACGATCGTGGAAGACGGTCAGCCGGAAGAATTTTTTCTTTCTCCGAAGTCAAAAAGAGCACAGGACTTTTTAGAAAAAATATTATAAAATATAACTGTAAGAAAAGAAGAAGAATGCTCTTCTTCTTTTTTTTGAGAAAGAAACAAACAGAATGGAGCAAGCAATGTTTAAAATCGGTTACCGGACACTAAAGACCGCACTTGGAACGGCGCTGGCCATTTATTTAGCCCAGCTGTTGCATCTGCAAAACTTCGCATCCGCAGGAATCATCACCATATTGTGCATCCAAATTACGCAAAAGCGGTCGCTTCAGGCCTCGTGGGCCCGATTTGCCGCCTGTTTATTGGCGATCGTCTTTTCATATGTCTTTTTCGGACTGATCGGCTATTACCCGTTTGCGATCGGAATATTGCTGGTGCTGTTCATTCCGACTACAGTCGTTTTAAAAATAAATGAAGGGATCGTCACCAGCTCAGTAATCATTCTTCATTTATATATGTCCGGCGGCATTACGATGGCGTTTATCTGGAATGAGTTCCAGCTGATCACCGTAGGTATCGGCGTCGCGCTGTTAATGAATCTGTATATGCCGAGCCTCGACAGAAAACTCGCAGCGTACAGGAAAAAAATCGAGGACAACTTTTCCGTCATCTTCGCCGAAATCGAACGGTATTTGTTAACTGGTGAGCAAGATTGGACGGGGAAGGAAATACCGGAGACGCATCAGATGATTCAAGAGGCGAAAAACCTCGCCTATCGGGACGTGCAGAATCATATTTTGCGCCATGAAAATCTCTACTATCATTATTTTAAGATGAGACAGAAACAATTTGAAATCATTGAACGGCTGCTGCCGAAGATTACCTCTATTTCAATAACGGTGGAGCAGGGAAAAATAATCGCCCATTTCATCCATGAATTAAGGGAAGCCATTCATCCCGGCAATACCGCTCATAAATTTTTAAAAAGACTTGCAGAAATGAGAACGGAATTTGAAGAAATGCCGCTCCCGGCAACGCGCGAGGAGTTTGAAGCGCGGGCGGCTTTGTTCCACCTCCTCGGTGAGATGGAACAATATCTCGTGATTAAAAGTTATTTCAAAGGCATCAAGCTGTAAAAAAACATATGGATCAATCGCATGAGTCCTCCTTTCATTGGTCATTCTAATGAAAAAAGGAGGGGAGCCCATGCGATTTTTTTTATTGTCAGCCGCCCTGCTGCTGTCTCCGCTTTGGCCGCTTGGCGCGAACCCTTTGCCGGGTGACCCTTATATTATCGTCAATAAAGCCACAAACGCGCTTGCTGTTGTGAAGGATAACCGAATAGAAGGCATTTATCAGGTAGCGACGGGAAAAACGGATGATTTGACGCCTGAAGGAGAATTTACGGTAACGGTCAAAGCCGTCAATCCGTATTACCGGAAGAAAAATGTAGAGGGAGGCGCGCCGGAAAACCCGCTCGGCGTCCGCTGGATCGGTTTTGATGCGAAAGGCACCGACGGCAGAATATACGGCATTCACGGAACAAACAGAGAAGAGCTGATCGGGGGGTTTGTATCAAACGGCTGCATCCGTATGAAAAACCGGGATGTCATCCGTATTTTCCGGATTATCCCTCCCGGAACGAAAGTATTGATTACAAAAGAAAACCGCTCATTCGAGGACATTGCAATAGAGCGGAAAGCCCTCATAAAAAAGCAGGAAACCCCCTTGCAATGAGGCGCCTGCTTTTTTACCGCAAATACATCATAATGCCTGAGAGGAGGGTTGAAAGTATAAATACGCCCAAAATGACGATGACGGCGCTTTTCATAAATTTTTGAGACATTGTTTCACTCCTTAAGATTACTGTCTACCATTTTAACGTGTTTTGCTTGTATGAACAAGCCATATCCTATGGCGGAAAGCAGGTGGCCGCGCTATGAAAAAACTTGATCATGTCGGCATTGCCGTCAGCTCTATTGAAGCCGCGAGAGGATTTTACGAACGGATGCTCGGGCTTACGTATATGGGAGACGAGCTGGTAAACGGCCAAAATGTGAGAGTTGCTTTTTTAGAAGCGGGAGGCACAAAGCTTGAGCTGATTGAGCCGCTGTCGGACGCGTCTCCCGTCAGCTCTTTTTTACAGAAAAGAGGCGAAGGGCTGCATCATTTGGCATTCCGCTGCGCCGATATGAAGGAAACGATCAAGGAGCTTGAATCATGCCGCATGACTTTGATCCATCATGAACCGCAAAACGGAGCGGGCGGGAAGAAGATCGCATTTCTCTCTCCAAAAGAGGCAAACGGCGTCCTGATTGAGCTTTGTGAAACAATTGAAAAAGGAGAAACTCAAGATGAGCATGAGTGATCATATCAGACACTTAAACGAAAGACGCTCCTTTTTAACAAACGGCGGCGGAGCGGAAAAAAATAAAAAACAGCACAAAAAAGGCAAGCTGACGGCAAGAGAAAGAATTGACTATCTATTGGACGAAGACAGTTTTTCAGAGCTGCAGCCGTTTGCCAAAAGCCGCACGCCCGGGTGCCAGAATGCTCCGGGAGACGGCGTTGTTACCGGATACGGCACAATTGACGGACGGCCCGTGTATTTGTTTGCCCATGACTTTACCGTACTCGGCGGGACGCTCGGCGAGACACATGCGGAAAAAATCGCGGCGGTAATGGATCTGGCGGCGAAAAACAAAACCCCGATCATCGGGCTGAACGACTCAGGTGGTGCGAGAATTCAAGAGGGTGTGGTATCATTAAATGGATACGGTCATATCTTTAGGCGCAACGTCCTTTACTCGGGAGTGATTCCGCAAATTTCTGTCATCCTTGGGCCGTGTGCCGGCGGTGCTGTTTATTCACCCGCTTTGACTGATTTTGTGATTATGGCGGAACATACGTCGCACATGTTTATTACAGGCCCGAAAGTCATTGAACAGGTGACGGGTGAACAGATTGACGCGGAAAGTTTAGGCGGTGCGGGAATACATAATGTGATAAGCGGAAATGCCCACTATTCTGCACGAACGGAAAAAGAGGCACTTTCCGCTGTGAAAACCCTGCTTTCTTATCTCCCGCACGGCGGACAGACGGCATTACCCGTTAAAAAGGAAGACGCCAGACCGTTATTAAACACCCTCGTTCCCGCGGACAGTTCGAAACCTTACGATGTGTTACAGGTAATAAAAGAGCTGGCGGATGACGGAACGTTTTTTGACATTCAGCCGTATTTTGCCAAAAACATTGCTGTCGGTTTTCTGAAACTCGGACGGCGTACAGTCGGTGTTGTCGCAAACCAGCCGAAACACTTGGCGGGGAGCCTCACGATTGATGCCGCTGACAAAGCGTCGAGATTCATCCGTTTTTGCGACGCGTTTCATATTCCGCTATTGACGATCGCTGATGTTCCGGGATTTCTTCCGGGCCTTCAGCAGGAACATGCGGGAATCATCCGTCACGGAGCAAAATTGCTGTATGCTTTTGCCGAAGCGGCGGTGCCGAAAGTGACGCTCATCATCAGAAAAGCTTACGGAGGCGCCTATGTCGCCATGAATTCGAAAGGGCTCGGGGCAGATCTTGTATTCGCCTGGCCCAATGCGGAAATCGCCGTGATGGGAGCGGAAGGCGCGGCGTCGATTTTATACAGCAGAGACATACAGGCTTCTGGCGACCCGGAAAAAACGAAGCGCGAAAAAAAAGCCATATACGAAAAGGAAAACGCCGGTCCGTATAAAGCGGCGGCCTGCGGAATGGTGGATGATATCATCCGGCCGGAAGACTCGAGGAAAAAATTGATTCAGGCATTTGACATGCTTGCGCATAAGGAAGAGGAAAGACCGAAAAAAAAGCACGGTAATATACCGCTTTAAACGGAGGGAACTGAAAATGGTAAACGAAAAACGTCTGCTTGAAGAATTTCTTGAACTCGTTCAAATTGATTCAGAGACAAAACATGAAGCGGAAATCAGCAAGGTGCTCAAACAAAAATTCACTGATTTAGGATTGAGCGTAAAAGAAGATGATACAAAAGAAGTGACGGGGCATGGAGCCGGCAACTTAATCTGTACGTTAAAGGGCACAAAAGATGCGGATACGATTTATTTCACATCGCACATGGACACGGTTGTTCCGGGCAAAGGCGTTAAGCCGATTGTGGAAGACGGCTATGTAAAATCCGACGGCACGACGATTCTCGGCGCTGATGATAAGACGGGTCTTGCCGCAATGTTTGAAGCCATTAAAGTGCTGAAAGAACAAAACATCGAGCACGGCACCATTGAATTCATTATCACGGCCGGAGAAGAATCGGGATTAGTCGGGGCAAAAGCAATGGATCGTTCAGACATTACCGCGAAATACGGTTTTGCGCTTGATTCAGACGGAAAAGTCGGCAACATTATTGTAGCCGCGCCGACACAAGCGAAAGTGAGAGCAACCATTTTCGGGAAAACGGCTCATGCGGGAGTGGAACCGGAAAAAGGCATCTCCGCGATTACCATCGCATCAAAAGCAATCTCTAAAATGCCGCTCGGCCGTATTGATAAAGAAACAACGGCTAATATCGGACGTTTCGAAGGCGGCACGCAAACCAATATCGTCTGCGACCAGGTTGATATTCTGGCTGAAGCGCGTTCATTAGTGCCTGAAAAAATGGAAGCGCAAGTGCAGAAAATGAAAGAAGCTTTCGAATCTGCTGCAGCTGAGATGGGAGGCCGCGCGGAAGTGGACATCGCGGTCATGTATCCGGGTTTCAAATATCAGGACGGCGATCAGGTTGTGGAAGTCGCGAAAAAAGCGGCGGCAAAAATCGGCCGTCCGAGCGAACTTCAGACAAGCGGCGGCGGAAGTGACGCAAACGTCATTGCCGGCCACGGCATTCCGACAGTCAACCTGTCAGTAGGCTATGAACAAATCCATACGAAAAATGAAAAAATGCCGATTGAAGAGCTCGTCAAAACGGCGGAAATGGTCGTTGCCATTATCGAAACAGCGGCCAACTAAAAACGAAGCACCCAGTTGATTGGGTGCTTTTTTCATTCTTCATGATAAGATAATTGGCGTAAAGCTTTGCAGATACAAGAAAAAAACCCTGCCGGATACGTTCCGGCAGGGTTTCAGTATTATGATTTGGCAGGCTCCGCCTGAGCCGCAGCCTGTTTCTTTTTATGATGCGTCTGCTGTAAAAGTACGTTCTGCACTGTCAAAAACAGTCCGCTTGTAAACCAGTAAAGCGGCAGCGCAGCCGGTACGTTAAGCGAAAAAACGGTCATCATGACAGGGAAAATAAAGACCATGATTTTTGCTGACTGCATCGCGGCCGGATTTTGAGCAGCCGGTGAATATTTCTCGTTTAATTTTTGGGAAATATAAGCCTGTAAGAAATACATGGCCCCCGCGCACAGTGATACAAGAATATCAGAATGCCCTAAGCTGAACCACAGAAATGAGTGTGAAGCAATTTCCGGCGTTGAGCGGATGGCGTAATAAAAACCGATCAAAATCGGGAATTGCACCAGCATCGGAAGACATCCCATTGCCATCGGATTCAGATTGTGCTCACGGTAAAGCTTCATCATTTCCATTTGCAGTTCTTTTTGTTTTTCCGCATCTTTCGTTTGTTTTATTTTAGCCTGGATGCTGTCGACCTGCGGTTTGATCACAGCCATTTTTTCCTGGAACGCCCGCTGTTTCTTAAATTGGTTCACAAACAAAGGCAATACAACGATCCGGACGATAATCGTCACCAGAATAATCGACAGTCCGTACTCACCGTGGAACAGGCCCGCCACCCCTTTTAAAAGTGCCGAAAACGGCTCGATCAGGTAATCGTGGAAAAAACCGATATTCCCGAGGCCTCCCGTCTGAGTCTGAGATGTCGCGGCAAAAGCCGAGCGGCCTGTGCACAGTACGATAAAAAACAATCCGAATGCAATCCATTTTTGATATGTTTTAGACAATTATGTCTCCTCCTTTTTATCTTCACTTGCCGTTATAAAAGGAGGAAGCTGACATCTTCATCATCATTCGCCGGTGAATTCATGCGGATGACTTTACGTATCCAAGTTGTAATGCGATGATATATAATAATAAGAAAGTCTGTTCGGTTCAGCTGAACGACTGCTTGATGTTCATCTATTCGTTTCGTTCTCCAATGCTCGCCTGCGCGGCGCTCACGCAAAAGAAAAGCGATGCCGATCGCGGTCAGAGCGGGAAGAATAATTGTGAAAAAATCGACTAAAAATAAAAAGTCATTCATTGACTCAAGAATCATTTTATCACATCCATTCAGCTCTTATTTTACTACATATATATAAGGTTGTCTATGTAAGGAAAGGAGGCGCCGGGAGTGGCCGGAAAAGGGAGAATTATATTTCATATCGATATGAACAGTTTTTATGCCTCTGTAGAAATGGCGTATGATCCGTCTTTAAGAGGAAAACCCATCGCCGTTGCCGGAAACGTGAAGGAACGGAAAGGAATCATCGTCACCTGCAGCTACGAAGCGAGAGCGCGGGGCGTAAAGACCACCATGCCGGTGTGGCGGGCAAAACGCCTCTGTCCGGAACTCATCGTCGTGCCTCCGAATTTTGACCGCTACCGGAGTTCGTCAAAAGAAATGTTCAGCATTCTGAGAGAGTATACGGATTTAGTCGAGCCTGTTTCTATTGATGAAGGATACATGGATATTACGGACACACCGCACAGACACAGGGCGTATGAGACAGCCGCAGACATTCAGGCGAGATTGCAAAAAGAGCTTTTGCTTCCGTCAAGCATCGGCATCGCCCCGAATAAATTTCTCGCTAAAATGGCGTCTGACATGAAAAAACCGCTCGGCATCACCATTTTAAGAAAAAGAGAGCTGCCGGACGTCTTATGGCCTCTTCCGATAGAAGAGATGCACGGTATAGGAACGAAAACTGCGGAAAAAATAAAAACGCTCGGCATCAAAACGATCGGTGATTTGGCAAAAGGAGATGAACATGCGCTGAAAACGCTTCTCGGCATAAACGGCCCGAGGCTGAAGGATAAAGCGAACGGCATCCATCCTGCAGAAGTCAATCCCGAGCGGATTTATGAATTTAAAAGCGTCGGCAACTCATCCACCCTGTCGCATGATTCGGCTGACTGGGATGAATTAACGGGCGTGTTTGACCGGCTCGCGCTGTCTGTGAGCGAACGGCTCCAGCGTAAGGAGGTCATGGCCTGCCGGCTGTTCATCATGATTCGGTATGCGGATTGGAAAACGGTCACAAGAAGCATGACCCTCAGCAATCCGGCTGATCAGAAAAAAGACATCATGGAAGCGGCGATGGAACTGTTTGACAAGCACTGGAACCAAAATCCGGTAAGGCTTCTCGGCATCACCGGGACGGAACTGGTTGAAAAACAGCAGGCGTATAAACAGCTTGATCTGTTTTCATTCAAGGAGGACGCAAAGGATGAGCCGATTTTTCAGATGATGAACGAGCTGAATGAAAAGTACGGCCAAAACCTGATCAGAAAAGGCGCCGTTATAAAAAAAGAAGAAAGCAAAACAAGGGGAACGAGCTTTAACAGAGACTTTTTTCAGGATGAAAAGAAAAGGTGAATAACTTGAAAAAAGGGGTTATGTATGATAATTTCTTTAGTATAAATATCATTTTATTTTAATTTAAATTTTAAAATGGTTAAACGTTTGAAGAAGGGACGTTAGAATATGTCAAAACAACAAATCGGAGTTATCGGTCTTGCGGTAATGGGTAAAAATCTGGCTCTTAACATCGAAAGCCGGGGATTTTCTGTGTCTGTATACAACAGATCAAGCAGCAAAACGGAAGAGTTTTTAGAAGAGGCAAAAGGCAAAAATGTTGTCGGCACATACAGCATTGAGGAGTTTGTCCAGTCTCTTGAAACACCCCGTAAAATTTTATTAATGGTTAAAGCGGGAACTGCAACGGATGCGACGATTCAATCTCTTCTTCCTCATCTGGAAAAAGACGATATTTTGATTGACGGCGGAAATACATACTATAAAGATACACAGCGCCGGAACAAAGAGCTTGCCGAAAGCGGCATTCACTTTATCGGAACGGGTGTATCAGGCGGTGAAGAGGGAGCGCTGAAAGGGCCTTCTATTATGCCGGGCGGCCAAAAGGAAGCGCACGAACTCGTAAAACCGATTTTAGAAGCCATTTCTGCTAAAGTGGACGGAGAAGCTTGTACGACATACATCGGCCCGGACGGAGCGGGGCACTATGTAAAAATGGTGCACAATGGTATCGAATACGGTGACATGCAGCTGATCTCTGAGTCATATTTCATTCTGAAACAGGTGCTCGGATTGTCTGCCGAAGAGCTTCACGAAGTATTCGCTGAGTGGAACAAAGGAGAGCTTGACAGCTATCTGATTGAAATCACGGCTGATATTTTCACTAAAAAAGATGAAGAAACGGGCAAACCGCTTGTTGACGTCATCCTTGATAAAGCTGGCCAAAAAGGAACGGGTAAATGGACAAGCCAAAGCGCTCTTGACTTAGGCGTGCCGCTTCCGATTATCACTGAATCTGTTTTTGCGCGTTTCATTTCCGCAATGAAAGAAGAGCGTGTGAAAGCAAGCGGCCTTCTGTCCGGACCAGACGTTAAGCCGGTCACTGAAAATAAAGAAGAGCTGATTGAAGCGGTCAGAAAAGCGCTCTTCATGAGTAAAATCTGTTCTTACGCACAAGGCTTCGCCCAAATGAAAGCCGCGTCTGAAGAATATAACTGGGATCTGAAATACGGTGAAATCGCGATGATCTTCCGCGGCGGCTGTATCATCCGCGCGGCGTTCCTGCAAAAGATCAAAGACGCATATGACCGTGAACCGGAGCTTGACAACCTGCTGTTAGACAGCTACTTCAAAAACATTGCAGAAAGCTACCAAGGCGCCCTTCGCCAAGTGATTTCACTTGCCGTAGCCCAAGGCGTGCCGGTACCTTCGTTCTCAAGCGCACTTGCGTATTACGACAGCTACCGTACGGCAGTGCTTCCTGCAAACTTGATTCAAGCGCAGCGTGATTACTTCGGCGCGCATACGTATGAACGCACAGATAAAGAAGGCATTTTCCATACTGAATGGATGAAGTAATGAAGAAGCCCCCGCATTGATTGCGGGGGCTTTTCCTGATATTAAAAACCGCGGGCCGTCATGAACGGCGCCGCGGTTTTTTAATTTTTTCTTATATATTCCACCAGTGGAGGCCGTCTTTTTCAAGAAGATCGTCCGAAGCTTTCGGTCCCATTGACCCGGCTTCATAATTCGGAGAAAGGGTTTTGTCGGCTGCCCACGTTTCGGAAATCGCATCGACGAAATTCCAGGAAAGCGCCACTTCGTCCCAATGGGCAAAGTTTGTCGCATCACCGAGCAGACAGTCATGGATTAATTTTTCATAGGCTTCCGGTGTGTTCATTTCATCACTGCAGTTGCTGCAGTAATCCAGCTTAATCGGCTGAGCATGAGCGGCTCCGCCTAATTTTTTAGCGTTCAGATATAGTGTGATGCCTTCATCCGGCTGAATATGGATGACAAGCAGGTTCGGATTTACATTCGTTTCATTGCCGTAATAAAGGTTCATCGGAATGTCTTTAAATTGAACGACGATTTTCGTTGATTTTTCTTTCATCCGTTTCCCTGTGCGGATATAAAACGGAACGCCGGCCCAGCGGAAGTTATCGATTAACAGCTTTCCGGACACGAATGTTTCCGTATTGGAATCCGGTGCTACATTTTGTTCATCTGTATAGCTCGGTACAGCGTTTCCGTCAATCTTTCCCGCTTGGTATTGTCCGCGGACGAAGAAGTCACTCACTTCGTTTGGAGCGACAGGGCGGAGAGCTCTCAGCACCTTCACTTTTTCGCTGCGGATTTCTTCCGTGTTCAGTTTAATCGGCGGTTCCATCGCCAAGAGAGCGACCATTTGTAAAATATGGTTTTGAACCATATCACGGAGTGCGCCTGATTTTTCATAATATCTCGCACGGTCTTCAACGCCGAGATCTTCACTTGACGTAATCTGGATGTTTGAGATGTAGCGGTTATTCCACAGCGGCTCAAACAGCGCATTCGCAAACCGGATGACTTCGATATTTTGAACCATTTGTTTGCCTAAGTAATGGTCGATCCGGTAAATTTGATCTTCCGTGAAAGCTTCGCGTATTTCTTTGTTAAGCTCTTTCGCACTCGGCAGATCATGGCCGAACGGTTTTTCAATGACGAGACGGGACCAGCCATTTGTCGCTGTGACACCTTCGTTTTTAAGTGATTTTGCGATCGTGCCGAAAAACTCAGGAGCCATCGCCAAGTAAAACATTCTGTTGTTCGGGATTTCATATGTATGTTCAAGCTGATCCAGCAGGACATTCAGCTCCTGATAGGAACCCGGATTCGTTACATCAAACGGATGGTAATAAAAATGAGATGTGAAATCGTCTATGTCTTTTTGCCCGGCAGAAGAAACAGACGTTTTAACCGTTTCCCGGAGGTCCTCGTTTGACCAAGGTCTTCTTCCAACACCTACAACTGCAAACTCTTCACCAATTTGACCATTTTTATATAAACGGTGAATGGATGGGTAAAGTTTTCGTTTTGCCAAATCCCCTGTGGCACCAAATATTACAATTACTGCTTTTGGTTTGTCGTTTGTTTTCACTTAGAGTACCTCACTTTATCTGAAGCATGGTTTAAAACCCCGCATATTTCCTTCATTTTAAATCTAAAATTCGTTGAAAGCAAACATTTCAGCCTGTTTTTTGCGGTTTGCGGAAAAAAATTAATCAGGCCGGAGAAGGCCCGGGTGAATTCACATTTTCAGTCTGATCCTGTATCCTTAGTAGTACAAAGATCTAGGAGGAAGCATTGTGGAATTATTATTTTTAGGGACGGGGGCCGGCATGCCGGCAAAGACGAGAAACGTAATGTCCGTCGCGCTGAAGCTTCTTGAAGAAAGGCGTTCCGTATGGCTGTTTGATTGCGGAGAAGCCACTCAGCATCAGATATTACATACAACAATCAAACCGAGGAAAATTGAAAAGATTTTCATCACCCACCTTCACGGCGACCATGTTTACGGTCTTCCGGGTCTGTTGGGGAGCCGTTCATTTCAGGGCGGTGAAGAAGAGCTGACGATTTACGGGCCAAAAGGCATTAAAGCCTTTATCGAAACAAGCCTGAACGTGACGGCGACTCATCTGACGTATCCTCTTACCGTACATGAAATCGAAGAGGGGACGGTTTTTGAAGATGAGCAATTCATTGTTACCGCAGCATCCGTCATTCACGGTGTGGAAGCGTTCGGCTACCGGGTTCAGGAAAAAGATATTCCCGGCGCATTGCAGGCCGGCAGATTGAAAGAAATGAATATCCCGCCCGGACCCGTCTATCAGAAACTCAAAAAAGGCGAAACGGTCACACTTGACGATGGCAGAATCATTAACGGGCAGGATTTTCTGGAATCCCCGAAAAAAGGGAGAATCGTCGCTTTTTCCGGGGATACGAGGGCATCAGAGCGGGTAACGGAGCTTGCGCGCAATGCGGATGTGCTTGTTCATGAAGCGACGTTTGCCAAGGAAGATGCAAAGCTCGCACATAATTATTATCACGCGACGACAGAACAGGCTGCGCAAACGGCAAAAAAAGCAGGCGCCAAACAGCTGATCTTAACTCATATCAGCGCAAGGTATCAGGGTGAATCGCCGATAGAGCGTCTCGAACATGAGGCGAAAGCGGTATTTGAGAACAGTAAGATCGCATTTGACTTCATGGAGGTCACTGTGGAGCGGTCTTAAAAAATAGACGCTTGACATTTTTTTCTGATGAGATATAATAAAACGTAATAATTACGATTTATATAAGGGGTGAAAATGATGCGTGTGAATGTTACATTGGCCTGTACAGAGACAGGGGACAGAAATTATATCACGACGAAGAACAAACGGACGAATCCGGACCGGTTAGAAATGAAAAAGTATTCACCCCGGTTGAAAAAGTATACTTTGCATCGTGAGACAAAATAGATCACGATAACAAAAGCCATTGTGCCGTTGCACAATGGCTTTTGTTTTATCAGTTTACCGCCTGATAGGCAGGAGCATTCATTTGCTGGCGCACCGCGCACCAAACATCATAAATGGCAAGGTGGACGATGTGCGGTTCATCGTGGTGAATGGCATGAGAACTGTTTTTGGCCTGAATCCATCCGCTTTGATAAGAGACATCAAGCATGCTTCTGTGCAGTTTCACCCATTGTTCATGAGCGTGCTTTAAGCGCTCATCCCGCTCTCCCGATGATAAAATCAACAGCGGCATATCGCCGAAATGAATCTGCTGATGCTTGATCTGCCTAAGGCTCGTTAAAAATTCCGCGTGTGATCCTTCCAATTTGAACTGTTTCAAATAGGCGGCCTTCATTTCTTCAGGAAGAAGCGGAAACACTTTCGTCTCCTGATCCTCAGAAACCGGATCAAGCAGCACCATCCCGAGAATATCCCGGCGGTTCCGGCTCGCCCAAAGTCTGCTGATAATCGTGCCGTATGAATGCGAGACGACAAGGTAAGGAGGCTTGACGCCGGCCTTCAGAAGAAGAGCGTTTAATTCCTGTACCATATGGTCCGCCGTCCTCTTGTTTCGGCTTCGTCCGCTTTTGCCGATTCCGGCTCTGTCATATGTGAAAACCCCAAATTCTTCATCTATGTCAGCGAGTAATGATGTCCATGTTTCAGAAGAAGTGCCGTAGCCGGCTTCAAAGACGATCGTCACTTCGCCGGCGCCTTTACGGTGTTTCGTATAAAACGGACACCCGTCAATCAGATATGTCCTTTCCATCCATGCTGCTTTCATTGGAGTCATCTCCTCTAATTGGTTCTATAGGGAAGACGGAGAAGCTTCGGCAATCGTTTCTCGAAAAATAAAAAAAGAGACAGCCGGATCGAAAAACTCCGGCTGTCTCTTCATCACCATGCTCTGTCGTATTGGACCGGTGACGGTATTTCAGTATTCAGCTGCTTCGCTGCACTCCTTGCAAAGTGCGGATCGCGCAGAAGTTCTCTCGCGACAAAAATAAGGTCAGCGCGGTTGTTTTGCAGAATTTCTTCCGCCATTGTTCCCGTCGTTATCAAACCGACGGCGCCTGTTGCAATTTCGGCCTGTTCACGGATTTTCTCCGCGAAGCTCACTTGGTAGCCGGGGAAGACGTTAATATCAGCTTGAACGAGTGCGCCTGAGCTGCAATCAATGAGGTCGACTCCCTGTTCTTTCATCCACTTCGCAAAACCGATATGATCCGCAATGTCCAGCCCTTTGTCTGTATAATCCGATGCAGAAATACGGACAAATAACGGGCCGTCCCAGACTTCCTTGACGGCTTCAATGGTCTCGCCTAAGAAGCGGTAGCGATTTTCATGTGAGCCTCCGTATTCGTCTGTACGGTGATTGGACAGAGGGGACAAAAATTCGTGCATTAAGTAGCCGTGTGCGGCATGAAGTTCAATAATGTCAAAGCCGGCTTCTTTCGCGCGCGCCGCTGCCTGTTTGAATTCCTGAATGGTTTCTTTAATTTGTTCTGTCGTCATTTCAGCCGGTGTTTTGGACTGCTCATCGAACGGAATAGCTGACGGAGCGTAAATGTCTCCCTCAAGCTCAGCTTTACGTCCGGCGTGCGCAAGCTGAATGCCGATTTTAGATCCTTGCGCTTTCACTTGTTCCGTCAGTTTGGCAAAACCTTCGATATGATCATCGCTCCAAATGCCCAAATCCTGATCGGAAATGCGCCCCTGAGGATTAACGGCTGTCGCTTCCACGATAATCAGGCCGACCTGTCCGATTGCACGCGATATGTAGTGCGCCATATGAAAAGGCTGCAGTTTTCCGTCCTTCTCATGTGAGGAATACATGCACATCGGTGCCATAACAATACGGTTTTTGATCGTTACATCTTTAACGCTCCATGGTGTGAATAATTTTCTCGCCATTTATTTCGCCTCCCGGAATGTTTTTAGACATTGATTATAACAACTCATGATCATTCAGTCATATAAACTGCTCACAACTGAACAGATCGTTCTTATTGTTCTGGACGGGCATTTTTTTATACACAGCGTGGCCGTATCTTCATAACAGGCATTTACAGCCGATCATATAGCAAATATAGATGAGAAACGCACCGATGACTGCGTGGCCTCCTTTGAACCAGTTTGTCAGGATGAAAATACTGCTGATGAAGATCACTGCGCCGAAGGCACCGAATATTCCGTTTTTTTGAGCGGCTCTGAAATCGTCGGGGCTCATATTTTTCAGCTGCAAGTGAATATTCAATAACGTCATGATCGGCAGCAGGGTGATAACGCCTGATAAAAATAAGTATTTCGACTTGCTTAAATACGCGGCGGCCACCATAACGGTGCCGCCGATAAAAAATTGAATGAGAAAACTCATGCTGAAACGCTCACCTTCTGTTTGTTATCAAGTATAATGATGGAGACATTGCCATTTTATTTTTGATTGATGTATAAGTAAACTAAATATAACTAATGCATTGGATAATAAAGAATGATATCTGGGAGATGAAGCCGGTTGGATTTAAAGAAGCATTTAGCCTTTATTAAAACGGTAGAAAGCGGCAGCCTGACCCAAGCCGCTGCCATATTGAATTACACACAGCCGAACATCAGCCAAATGATCAGTAAATTAGAGGAAGAGTACGGTTTTCCGCTTTTGATCAGACAGCGGCATGGAGTGAGGCCCACCGCAAATGGGTTGAAAGTGTTACATATTATGAAGGAAATTCAAAAAAACTATGAAAAACTGTCTCAAACCGTTGATAATATTAATGGGTTAGAAAGAGGGGAAGTCCGGCTCGGCACTGTTACGAGCGTGGCGGTAAAATGGCTGCCGAAAATTTTGAGGGAATTTAATGAGCTGTATCCTTCTATTAAGGTGCATTTGTTTGAAGGAAATTCTACTGAGCTGGAACAATGGCTGAAAGATGACCGGATTGATGCGGCGATCGGGACATCCCACAGCGAGAAGTGGCATTTTTACCCGTTGGCCGAGGACCCGATTGTAGCGGTGATGAGCCCGCAGCATGAATTGGCGCAATGTGAAACGGTTCCGTTACATGTCATGGAGTCCGTCAAATGTATCGTGCCTTATCCGGAGACACATTTTGATGTGCTGAAAGTGCTGAAGGAAGAAAAGATCACACCGCGGGTCGCTTATCAAATCAGAGGGGATGAAGCGATTATTGCAATGGTGCGGAACAATCTGGGGATCAGCATCTTGCCGCAGCTTTTGGTGAATGATTGTGATGTGCTCATCAAACGGTTCGACCGGTATGTCTCCAGGCAGCTCGGCATTTTGACAGCTCATGCAAGGGAGACGCAGACACCTTCTGTCCAGAAACTGATTCAATGCATACAAGAATGGGTTGCGGTCCATCAGGCTTCTGTCTGAAGAAGCCTGATATGCGTTTAAGCCGGTTCAGGATAATAGACCAGCATAAAATATGTCACCGGTTCATCCGAGGAATGAAAATAACTGTGCGGCACCGCCCGAAGTCAGCACATGGTTTTCGTCATGAAGCTAAACCGTCAATTCACCGCTCTTGATTAAAATGGATTCTTCCCCTAAATGTGATTGTCTCATAGGCGCAGCCCGGCTTCAGGTTAACTATGCCTTGAAAACAAAAAGTCTGACCGTGACGGTGGTGAGCGGGGTTATTTTGATGTCGGGCTTTCGTCTGTTTATATAAAAAGGGCATCAACGGCACATGCTGTTGATGCTTTTTTTGAAATGCTAGGGCTTGGAGAGCACTTCAATTCCGACGTTGACCATTTTGTCCAGTCCCATAAAAGACAGGCAGATTTTGGCGCGTCTTTTTCTTTTATCGATCTTTTTAATAATGCCTTCCATTCCTTTAAGAGGCCCTGAGGCAACGGTTACTTTTGAATTTTCAATATAGACTTTTGAATAATCTACAGTGTCTCCTTCTCCGATCAGCCTGATAATAGGGAGGATTTCCTCATCCTTAATTGTCGTGAAATAGGTTTTGCGCTCTTTGGAATAATATGCGCCGTTATTCACGATTCTGCATGAAATGGGGAGTTCTTTGATTTTATGAAATGTCCGCTCTGTCATCTTTGTTTTAAACAGAACATATCCCGGAAACATCTTTTTGAGTGCCTCGTATTTGATTCCGGCTTTTCGTTCTGTGACTTTTTTCTTGGGTATGATTGAGTAGAGAGCCTGCTCATCAAACTGCAGACGCAGAAATTTTTGAACTGCTTCTTCTTTTCCCGACTCTACAAAAAGTGCGTACCATTTCATGACTGGATCCTCCTTAGAATAATAAGAAATTATTATACAAAGAAAGTATTTAATGGATAGTATTTAAAGTGATTAAAAAATTTTCTAATTCGTCTTTTTTTTACATAATATATGAAAATGAAAAATAAGTATAGACCCAATTGACAGAGAGGTGATGAATTTTCTTTGACATGAAAAGGGTTCAGGGAATTATCTGACATTTATCCCGAAACAATTATGCCGACTGTCCACCGAACATAAAACTGTGGAATAAATGTCAGAAAATAACGAAATAAAGCCTTGACATTATTATCTATAAATTGATATTATTCTCTTTAAATAGCAACTATTTGTTAAATTTATTAAATTAAAGTAAAGCACCTATTAAATTTCAATCGCTGTTTCGGCACGTTGAAGAGGAAATAGGGATTATAAAAATGATTGCAGTGTATATATCTACATATACATGATAAGGGAGAAGTGTGCCGTCATGGCTGTTTTCGGGCATATTGGCACTGCAGCTTGTCATGCGAAACATTCTGTAAACAAGCAAGATGTCTTTATATAAATTATGTTAGAAAAGGAAAACACAATGCGTTTGCGATTTTTAAACCTGTGCTGAATCGCAAACGCGTTTGTGTTTTTATTTTTATGGCGGTGTTTACACCAGTCAATATATGAAATGAGCGAGACGTTTTTGCATTGAGAACCACATGTGATATTCAAATTGACGATGCGGAAAGGATGAGGATAAGATGCTTACGTTTGTGTTCCCGGGGCAGGGTTCTCAATTTAAAGGAATGGGAGCCGGGCTGTTTGATGAATTTCAAGATCTGACACGTCAGGCTGATGACATATTAGGCTACTCTATAGAAGAATTGTGTCTGGAGGATCCGAATCATCAGCTGGGGAAAACGCAATTTACCCAGCCGGCGTTATATACGGTAAGTGCACTCAGTTATTTAAAGAAGATTAAAGAGTCCGGCAGAGAGCCCGATTACGCCGCAGGGCACAGTTTAGGAGAATATAATGCGTTATTTGCGGCCGGCTGCTTTGATTTTAAGACCGGTTTGCAGCTTGTGAAAAAAAGAGGGGAGCTCATGAGCAAGGCAGCTCCCGGAGGCATGGCGGCGGTTTTGGGGTTTACGGCTGAACAAGTAAAAGAGGTTCTATCCGATTATCATCTGACCGGCATTGATATCGCTAACCACAATTCACCTTCGCAAATTGTGATCGCCGGAACGAAACAAGACATTGAAAAAGCGGGCCCCGTCTTTGAAAAAGCCGGCGTGAGAATGTATCTTCCTTTAAATGTGAGCGGCGCCTTCCATTCCCGCTATATGAAAGATGCTGAAAAAGAGTTCGCGGATTATTTAGAAGAAACGGCGTTTATGCCTCTTCGTTTTCCGGTGATTTCAAATCTTCATGCCGCACCTTATAAGAATGATGAAATCAAAACAAATCTGACTTTGCAAATGACCAATCAGGTAAAGTGGACGGACACGATACGCCGTCTGATAGGACTTGAAAATAATGAAATTGCAGAAGTCGGGCCCGGGGAAGTGCTGACAAAACTGACGCGGCAGATTAAAAAAGATGCCGTCCCATTACCTATGCCGAAAGAAGAGTCTGATACTGCTGATGTTAAAGCATCGGCAGCTCATTCACAAAAAACGGCGGGAATGAGATTAGGGAACGAAGATTTTAAAAAAGATTATAACATCCAATATGCTTACATGACGGGCTCCATGTACAGGGGAATTGCTTCGGAACAGATGGTCATTAAAGCGGCAAAAGCGGGAATGCTGGGCTTTTTCGGAACGGGCGGATTGAGTATCGAACGGATCGGGCAGGCCATCGGAACCATCCGGTCTGCACTGCGGCAAGGGGAAACATTCGGATTGAATCTTCTTCATCATATGATGTCACCTGACAAGGAAGTCAGAATGATAGATTTATATTTGAAAAACGGCATTCATCTTATTGAAGCATCGGCATTTATGGGCATAACCCCGGCTCTCGTGATATACAGGGCAAAGGGATTAAGCAGGAATCATGACGGGTCGGTGTCAGTTCAAAACAGAATCATCGCGAAAGTATCCCGGCCTGAAGTCGCTGAGGCCTTTCTGAATCCGGCTCCGGCTCATGTGCTGGAAAGACTTGTGTCTGACAATCGGCTGACAGCCGGGGAAGCGGCGCTTGCAAAAGAAATTCCGATGGCTGATGACATTTGCGTTGAAGCGGATTCAGGAGGGCATACCGACCAAGGGATTCCGTATACATTAATGCCTGCCATGATCAGACTCAGAGACCGCATGATGGAGAAGCACGGGTATGCGAAAAAAGTAAGAATCGGCGCAGCGGGCGGCATCGGCACTCCGGAAGCGGCTGCTGCCGCGTTTCTGCTCGGCGCCGAATTTATCGGAACCGGTTCTATTAATCAATGCACGGTCGAAGCCGGGACAAGTGATTCAGTGAAAGATCTGCTTCAGGAAGCGAACGTGCAGGATACGTCATACGCTCCCGCGGGAGATATGTTTGAAGCGGGGGCAAGGGTGCAGGTGCTGAAAAAAGGCCTGTTTTTCCCGGCAAGAGCCAATAAACTCTTTGACTTGTACAGACAATACAATTCTTTAGATGAAATAGATGAAAAAACGAAAACATTAATTGAAGATAAGTATTTCCAGCGCAGTTTTGAGGAAGTGTATGAGCAGTTGAAACGTGATAAATCTCCTGAACAGATCGCCAAAGCCGAACAGAATCCGAAACACAAAATGGCGATGGTATTTAAATGGTATTTTTCCCATACGACGAGACTCGCTCTGGAAGGAAAAAGCGAAAGTAAAATAGATTACCAAATTCATTGCGGCCCTGCACTCGGGGCGTTTAATCAATGGGTGAAAGGAACCCCGCTTGAAAATTGGAGAAACAGGCATGTCGACTTGATCGGCAAACAGCTCATGGAAGAAACAGCCGGCCTTCTTGCGCAAAGGCTGGTATCGATTACAGGCTGAGTATGACCAGACATTACATTTTTTCTGCGGAGGACTACCATGCTGATTGAAAATCATGAATTAACGATGAGCCATGTCGGGTTAGGGAATTTGAATGAGTACGCGCTGCTGCTGTTATTCGGCAACGCACACAGTCACCATTTAACGGACGGAACGGGATTCCGGCCTGATCAGATGGCCGATCACCAAGGGCTGATTTTGTATCCGGCTTATTTTATGACACATCTCAAAGTTCCTTCAGATAAGCCTCTTGATCAGTACCGATTATGGGACGAGGTTTCCGTCGGAGTCGATATCTCCCGGTTTGGAGAAACCATATTAGAATCTGATTATTTGTTCGGGCCGAAAGGAGCGGTCAGCTCTGATAAAAGCGAGTGGGACCGCGGACGGTTTCCTTCTATGAAAGCCAATAGTTTAATTGTCGTCGACGTCACGCAAACAGAAGGTTCGACCCGCAAAGTCTCAGCGCCGAAGGCTGAATGCATTGCGGAACTTTCTAAGCTAGCCAAGCCGCCTTACGCGCTGATGCGGTCAAAGAAAATCAGAACGGACGCTTTCGGTATGAAGCCGGGCAACCTCAAAACAGCGGACCCCGTTTCATATCGGGTTCCTGTTGATCAGGATGCTGCGCCGGGGCATGCCATGGTGTTTGCGAAATTCAGCAAGATAATGGATGCGGCGGAATTTGAATGGATGACGCGCCGGTCGAAGCCGGGTTTTCCGGTTTCAATCGCGCGGCATTTATTTTTGCTTGAAAGAGAGACGTATTATTACGGAAATTGTTTTGCAGATGAAGAGCTTGATATTTATATGACGGGACACATTGAAGAATGCGATCCCGACTTTCACGGTGAGTCCCTCGGTATGATCTCAGTGGCGAAAATCAGCTATCAGATTGAAGTCTATATGAAAAGAAATCATACATTGCTGGCCATTTCCAAGGTGGATAAGCTGCTGGCGGTGCCGACCTCTTCACAAGATCATATTCCGGATTATAAACGGGTCATCAGAAGTTTATAAAATAAAGAATGGAGCTGAAAGCAAATGGAACAAACCAAGGAAATGAAGCAGATCATCGCTCAAATCATTCAGGATATTCAAGAACAGCAGTCGTATCGGGCCGTCGAAGCGGGAGATGATGTGAGAGTCATAGAGGATCTGGGCTTCTCATCACTGGATATCGCTCAATTAGTCGCACAGATGGAGATGGAAACCGGAGTAGATCCTTTTTCCCAAGGAGAAACGATTTCCAGCATTACAACCGTCGGCAGCATTTGTGATATTTATCAAAAATATATGGACAGTGCTCAATCATGAAAACAGAAAGCAGGGGAGATATCAGCTGGGTGACTGATAAGCTTCGGGAAACGCAGGACAGTGAGTTTCTCATTTTTAAAGGGCAGACTTTTACGTATGATGATTTGCTGACACGGATCAGCTTTTTTCAGAAAGAACTTGAACAAAACGGAATACGTAAAGGAGAATGTGTGGCGCTTATCGGGGATTATTCCCCGAACGCCATTTTTTTGCTGATGGCGCTTTTGTTAAACCGAAATATCGTTGTCCCTCTCAGCAATGAATCAAGGGAAAAGCATCTCGATATGTTTGAAGACGCGAAAGTGAATCAAATCATTGAAATAAATGAAAATGACAGCTGGACGCTTCGTGAAGGTTCTGAAAGCGCCTCTCACCCTCTGCTTGATGACCTGCGAGAGAGAGGGGAGTCAGGCATTATTATTTTCACATCGGGAACCTCCGGCAAAAGCAAAGCATCCGTGTTAAGCGCCGGCCGGCTGCTTGAAAAATACAAAACGGCGAAGAGAAAACCGCTGCGTACGCTCATTTTTCTGAAATTGGATCATATAGGCGGCATTAATACGCTGTTTGCGATTCTGTTTAACGGGGGAACGATCGTCACATCAGACAGCAGAACGCCGGAGTCCGTTTATCAGGCGGTCGACAAACATGCTGTCCAAGTGCTCCCCGCCACCCCGACCTTTTTAAACATGCTGCTGATGTCCAAGGCGGATGCCGGCTATAACCTGTCTTCACTCCAGCTGATCACTTACGGCACAGAACCGATGCCCCAATCAACGCTGCGCGGCATTCACCGGCTGTTTCCGGATGTACGGCTGAAACAAACATACGGATTAACTGAATTGGGTATATTCTCAACGAAATCAAAAGACAGCCAATCCACTTGGATGAAAGTAGGCGGTGCCGGAACAGAGACCAAAATTACCGGAGGCACGCTTTGGGTCCGTTCTGAGTCGGCGATGCTCGGCTATTTAAACGCACCGTCACCTTTCGATGAAGACGGCTGGTACGACACCGGTGACCAGGTGGAAACAGACGGCGAATATATAAGAATTCTCGGAAGAAAGAGTGAAATCATTAATGTGGGAGGAGAGAAAGTGTTTCCGGCAGAGGTGGAAAGCGTCTTTCTGGAGATACCGAATGTCCGGGATGTTCTCATAACGGGCCGAAAAAATCCGATTACGGGCGAGATTGTTGCGGCAGAGGCCGTGCTTGAAAAAGAGGAAGATATCAAATCTTTCAGAAAGCGGGCCGTAGCTCATTGCAGACAGAAGCTGCAGCCATATCAGATACCGCAGATCATCTCTGTTACAGATCGGAAACTGTCTAATGACCGATTTAAAAAAATAAGAAACGTGTAAAACAGGAGGCAAATATGAATAACGGAAAAGTAGCGGTCGTCAGCGGAGGTAGCCGGGGGCTCGGAAAAGCGATTGTACAGGCGCTTTTGGATGAGAATTACAAAGTAGCCGCTTTCAGCCGCAGTGAATCTGATTTTATTAACACATTGAGAGAGAGTGAAAAGTACCGTGACCGCTTTTATTGGGAAGCGGCGGATGCGGCGGATGATGCCGCCATGAAACAGTTTGTTCTTCAAGTATACCGCAAGTTTTCCAGAATAGACGGCTTGGTCAATAACGCCGGTTTGAACCTTGATCAGCTGCTGCCCCTGACCAATGATGAAGACATTGATCGCATCCTCAATCTGAATATCGGTTCAGTCATCAAGCTGACCCGAAACGTTTCCCGGGTCATGCTGAAACAAAATTCCGGATCAATCGTTAACATAAGCTCCATTATCGGTTCAAGAGGATTTAAAGGCACTTCAGTCTACAGCGCATCCAAAGCGGCTCTTGACGGCTTGACGCGAAGCCTGGCCAGGGAGCTCGGGTCTAAAGGAATCCGTGTCAATTCACTTGCCCCCGGTTTTGTGGACACCGATATGACGAAAAATATGCCGGAAAAACAAAAATCGCAGATTATCAGAAGGACGCCGATGGGGCGTTTAGGCGAAACAGACGATATGACCGGACTCGTTCGTTTCCTGCTTTCTCCTGAATCGTCCTTTATGACCGGACAGACAATGGCGATAGACGGCGGATTAACTTGTTAAAGCACAGAAAAATTCTTTTGTACAAGGGATGGTATCCTCATGAAATGTATTAACGAATTTTTAAGAACGGTAATAGCGGAAAAGCTGGGTGCCGAGGTGACCGAAGCAGAAGATAAAACCGCTTTTTTTACTCTTGGCGTGACGTCTCTCATCAGTGAAGAAATCATGACCATATTGCATAAAGAATTTACCGGCCTTTCTGAAACGCTGCTGTTTGAATATCCGAACATTGAGAAATTGAGTGAGTTTTTAAGTACGCAGAAACGAAATCCCGAAAGCGTTCTTGAATTCAAAGAAACGGAGCCTGATACGGGAAGCCGGCAGGAAGAAGTGCTTCCTGTACAGGCGGCTGAAAAGGTGCCCGAACCGGGAACGGACAGGAGTTCTGATATTGCGGTTATCGGAATGAGCGGGATGTTTCCGAAAGCGGAAAACCAGCATGATTTTTGGGACAATTTAATGGAAAATAAAGATTGTGTCTCCGAAATCCCTGAGGACAGATGGGACAGCTCTTATTACTCGGAAGAGAAAACGGCAGAATACGCGTCATACAGTAAATGGGGAGGTTTTATTGATCGTCCGGATCGATTTGACCCGCTGTTTTTTTCTGTTTCCCCGTGGGAAGCTGATTTAATGGACCCTCAGCAAAAACTGTATGTCACGTGCTGCTGGGAAGCGATGGAGGATGCCGGTTACGGGAACCCGGCGGCGAGGCCGACGGATCAAATCGGTGTATTCGCCGGAGTGACCTGGAATGAATATTCATTAATTGCACACGAAGAAGGTTTCCTCAAAGATCAGTATAAAGGCCCCGGCTCCTTATATTGGGGCATTCCGAACCGGGTTTCTTATTTCCTTGATCTCCATGGACCGAGTATCGCTGTTGATACGGCGTGTTCTTCATCGCTTGTCGCCGTCCATCAGGCTTGTCAGGCCATTATGTCGGGCGACTGTGAAATGGCGCTGGCCGGAGGCGTCAACCTCAGCTTACATCCGCAAAAATACATGTTTTTAAGCCAATCGCATTTTCTGTCTTCTGAAGGAAAATGCCGCAGTTTCGGTGAAGGCGGAGACGGTTACGTGCCCGGTGAAGGCGCGGGAGCCGTTTTGTTAAAACCATTGAAAAAAGCGATTGCGGACAACGACCACATCTACGGTGTCATTAAGGGGTCCGCCACTAACCACGGCGGCAAAACGACCGGGTATACGGTGCCGAATCCGGAAGCGCACCGGGACCTGATTTTATCCGCTATAAACAGAGCCGCGGTAAGTCCGGCGGATATCAGCTACATTGAAGCTCACGGTACCGGCACGGCACTCGGCGATCCGATTGAGATACGCGGTCTGTCTATGGCATTTGAGAAACAGGCCGATGAGAAAAATGACTGCGGAATCGGCTCGGTGAAATCCAATATCGGACATTTGGAAGCGGCTGCAGGGATCGCCGGTTTAATCAAGGTGCTTTTAAGCATGAAACATGAAACGCTTCCCGCCAGTCTGCACGCCGAGGAACTGAACCGCAAGATTTCTTTTTCTGATTCGCCATTTTATGTCGTTCGAAACAACCGTCCGTGGCCGGCTGAAGGAGATAAACCGAGAATCGCCGCAATCAGTTCGTTCGGCGCAGGAGGCTCTAATGCCCATCTGATCGTAGGTGCTTATCAGCCAAAACGGCAAGCGGACGGGAATACTGAGCAACAACCGCATGCCGTCGTACTAAGCGCACATTCCGAACAGCAGCTGAAAGAATATGCCGGGAAATTGAGCTCCTTTCTTGCCCGATTGGAAAACTCGCCTTCTGCCGGCGGATACAGCCTGGAAAATATCGCTGCCACCCTATTGTCAGGCAGAGAGCCTTTCTCCTACCGGCTTGCTGTCATTGCGTCATCTCTTTCTGAGCTGAAACAGCGATTGGACGGCTTTGTCAGCGGCCACAGTGACGGCAGACATATTTACTTCGGAAAAGCGTCACCCGGGCGGCCGGACGTTTCAGGCCAATCCGTTTCAGATCCTGAAAAATTTGCCGCGCTGTGGGTCAAAGGCCTTCAAGGTTTCAAAAAGCCGGAGACGCCGTATCAGAAAGTTCCGCTTCCTACGTATCCGTTTTTAAAGGAAACGTCCTGGCTGACCGATCAAAAAAAGCGGTATACGAAAAAGCCCCAATCTATCAAAAGGCGTGAAGCGCTGCATCCGCTGCTTGATGAGAATGTTTCATCCGCCCGGAAAGGGACGTTTCAAAAGATATTTTCCAAGGATGAATATTTCTTTAAAGATCATTTAGTGAACGAAAAATATGTGCTCCCCGGAGTCTGTCATCTGGAAATGGCGGCATACGGCGCGGCATTGTGGGGAGAACGTCCGGCCGTCTCTCTCCAAAATGTGTGGTACATGGAGCCGATTGTGACAGGGACAGACCCAAGATCCGTCATGATAGAGTTTGAAGCGGAAAAAGAGCGTATAAGCTATGTCATTAAGGAAAAAGGAGCGACCGGCACTCTCTTTTCGCAAGGAGAAGTGATTTGTAAAGAAAAAGGAGCGCCTTTTGAGGCCCAGGTCTTTCAGCTCCCGGCGTTATTTTCGCAGAGAACGGAGCCGAAAGACATCTATCACTCGTTCTCTGCGGCGGGAATCGTGCAAAAGGACAGTTTTCAGGTCATCCGCGAATTTTCTTATACAGAAAGGAAAGCACTGGCCAAATTAACGCTCCCGTCACACTTGGAAGCCGATTTTAAACAGTACATCCTGCACCCGTCCTTAATGGATGGCGCTGTTCAAACTGCAATGGCGCATGTGCTGCAATTTCAAAAAGAGCCTGCGCTTATCGTACCGTTTTCCTTCGGAGAAATACAGCTGCTTAAACCGTTAGCGAAAACCGTATTTGTGCATGCGGAGGTAAAAGCCGCCTCCGTTCACCAATTTGATTTGCATATTTGTGATGAGCGCGGCGTGCTGCTGGCGGCAGTGAAAGATTTTATCATAAAAGAGGTGCAGGAAAGCGCCGGGTTTAACCAAAAAGCCGGCGTCACGCCGAAGAAAAGCCGTGAAAAGGAATTGCTTATGACACCGGTTTGGAACACCGTCACCATTCCGGAAACCGGCATGTCTTTCATGCGTGAAGAAAAAATAATCGTCATCGGGGGCGGGCCGGATTTTCAGCAGGCTTTGAAAGAGATGTATTCCGATGTCCGTTTTCCGGACATCACTTCTTTGGACAGCGCGGAACAAATGGCTGAAACACTGAAAGCGCAAGGCTCTTTTCAACACATGATATGGGCGGCGCCGGATCATCCCATTCCATCCGTTTATGATGCGGATACGGCCGACGGACAGGAGCACGGGGTCATGCAGCTTTTCCGGCTGGTAAAAGCGCTTCTGCTTCTGAATTTTGACACGGAACAACTATCATTGACAATCTGCACGTTTCAAGCACAGCCGATTCATGAACATGATGAGGTCAATCCGAGTCATGCAAGCATACACGGATTAGCGGGGTCGCTCGCAAAAGAATACAGCAATTGGAGCATCCGGCTTCTTGATTTGGAATCTCAAAGGGGAGACCGGCATCTTCCCGATGTTTTTTCTTTACCGGCGGACCCCGAGGGAAATCCGTGGGTCTTTCGTGCAGGTCAGTGGCACCGCCAGCAATTGGCCGTCTGCCGGCCTCATGCAGGTGAGCCTTCATTATACCGGCACGGCGGGGTTTATGTGATTATCGGCGGAGCAGGCGGAATAGGAGAAGTATGGACTGAATATATGATTCAGACCTATCAGGCGAAAATTGTCTGGATCGGGAGACGGAAAAAAGATACACAGATTGAAAGAAAGCTGAAAAGACTTGCGGCTTTAGGCCCCGCACCGCAATATTTCAGTGCGGATGCTGCGGATTATGATTCTCTCAAGCGGGCGTATGACACCATTGTGAAGGAATATGGAAAGGTGTGCGGAATCATTCATTCCGCCATCGTGTTATCAGACCGGAGTTTTGCCAATATGGAAGAGGACCAGTTCCGCGCTTCACTTTCTGCAAAAACTGATGTCAGCTTGCAGATTGCCAGGGTAGCTGAAGGGGAATCGCTGGATTTCTTGCTGTTTTTCTCTTCGATGATGTCGTTTCAAAAAGCGCCGGGACAGAGCAATTATGCCGCCGGGTGCACGTTTAAAGACGCTTTTGCTAAGCGGATCTCACAAAAAGCGCCGTATGCCGTAAAAGTTGTCAATTGGGGCTTTTGGGGAAGTGTCGGCGTTGTCGCTTCAGAGCAATACCGGAAACGGATGGAGCGGGACGGAATCGCTTCTATTGAGGCGCCCGAAGCGATGAAAACGCTGGAAGCCCTGCTTTCCGGACCTTATGACCAGCTGGCGCTGATCAAAACGACAGATCCGGTTTTTATGAAAGATGATCTGAAAGAACAAGTAACGGTTTATCCGGAAAAGATTCCTTCCGCACTCGGACAATTAGCGGTTAACATCACGCAGAATGACGAAGCTGAGCGGGTAAAAGCATCAAATGTCATGAGCTGCATGAGAGAGATGGAGTCCCTCATTGAAAAAATACTTGTATCAACCCTTTATGAGATGGGCGCAAGGCTTGATGAGACTTTGCCGTTATTTCAATCGGCTGCCGGCATAACGGAACAATACAGCAGATGGCTGAAAGAGAGCTTTGTCTTCCTGACTGAATTAGCGCTTGCTCCGGAAAAAACGGATTTAGGGGAGGCGTGGGAGGAATGGGAGCGGAAAAAAGAGACTTGGCTGCGCCAGAAAGACATGAGGGCGCATGTCAGATTGGCAGAAGAGACATTGCGTGTGCTTCCAGACATTTTAACCGGTAAGCTTCCGGCAACGGAAGTGATGTTCCCAGACTCCTCTTTCCGTCTTGTGGAAGGTATTTACCGCAATAATATCATTTCTGATTTTTTCAATGACAAGCTTGCTGACACATTGATTGCAGTTCTGCGGGAACGTCTGGAAAAAGACCCGCAGGCGAAAATCCGCATTTTAGAAATCGGAGCCGGAACGGGCGGGACGAGCGCCGCGGTCATGAGAAAATTGAAACCGTATGAAGCGCATATTGCCGAATATTGTTTCACGGATATTTCTAAAGCATTTCTTTTACATGCAGAAGACATATTCGGTCCGGAATATCCTTATGTCACTTATAAAATATTCAACGCTGAGCAGCCGGTATCAACAGAAGTGCCGGACATCGGCACGTATGACGCAGTGATCGCGACCAATGTGCTTCATGCGACAAAAAATATCCGCTCTACGCTGCGCCATGCGAAAGCAATGCTGCAAAAAAACGGCCAGCTGTTTATAAATGAGATCAACAGCCGCACCATATTCAACCATGTGACGTTCGGCCTTCTTGAAGGCTGGTGGCTGTATGAGGATCATGATTTACGGATTCCGGGCTGTCCGGGGGTTGAGCCGGCCGGCTGGGCGGAAGCGCTTTCACTTGAAGGGTTCGTCCATCCTCTGTTTCCGGCTGAAGCCGCACACGACTTAGGCCAGCAGATTATAGCGGCTGAAAGTGACGGAACGGTCAGGCTTGCCCTCCCGCAGGCGTCAGAAGAAAAACCGGAGCGCCGTCCGTATGACGCAGATGGTATTTCGGATGATACATTGCATTTCAGCTTGAGAGAAAAAAGCGTTGAACTGATGAAGAAGGTAATCGGTGAAGCGCTTAAAGTGCCGGCGCATCGTCTTTTATCCCATGAACCTTTAACCGCATACGGATTGGATTCCATACTGGTCGTCAGACTGACCAACGCGTTAAAAGACGTCTTCGGTTCTGTCAGCAGCACTTTGTTTTTTGAATATCAAACCATTGATGAGCTTGCTGATTACTTTCTGTCTTCCCGTAAAGAAGCGCTCGAGCGGCAATTCGGGAATGGACGGGCTCATTCCGAAAACGCCGGACGGATGCAGGCTCCCGCAGAAAGCGCCGCGCCGATTCCAAACGTAAGAGAACGGGGCATCACATATCTGACGGAATTAATAGGAAAAACGCTGAAAATTCCGAGCGGGAGAATGGATCCGTCGGTTTCCTTAACCGCATACGGTTTGGATTCTATTCTGGTCGTCAGGCTCACAAATGCTTTTCGTAACGTGTTTGACCAAATGACCAGCACCCTCTTTTTTGAATATCAGACGATAGAAGAAATCGCGGATTACCTGCTTCTTTCTCAGCGGGGAGCATTTATGAAAGCGATGGGTGTGCGTGAGGAGCAGCTGTCTGATCACACAGATAACCTGAATGTAATTCCTCAAAACAAGGAAGAAAGCAGGACAAACGGAGATCCCTATACCCAGGATATCGCTGTCATCGGTCTGTCAGGCCGGTATCCGGGCGCCGATCACGTTGATGAGCTGTGGGAAAATGTAAAAGCCGGCAGGCATTCTATTACAGAAGTGCCGAAAGATCGCTGGGACTGGAAAACGTTTTATAACGAGGAACGCGGAAAATGGGGGTCCATTTATTCAAAATGGGGCGGTTTCCTCGATGACATTGATAAATTTGATCCGCTGTTTTTCCGTATATCTCCCGCGGAAGCTGAAAGGATGGACCCACAGGAAAGGTTGTTTCTGCAGACTGCTTATTCAAGCATTGAAGATGCGGGGTACACCCCGGCCACGCTATGTGACAGCCGGAAAATCGGAGTCTTTGTCGGTGTGATGAACAGCAATTACCCGACAGTTCCCAGCGACTGGTCTATCGCAAACAGAGTATCGTTTTTGTTCAATTTTCAAGGGCCGAGTATGGCTGTGGATACAGCCTGCTCTTCTTCTTTAACAGCTGTCCATCTCGCTGCAGAAAGCCTGCGGAGCGGAATGAGTGAAACAGCGATTGCCGGCGGAGTCAATCTTATCGTTGATCCGGCTCACTATGAGCGGCTGTCCGCTTTTTCAATGCTGTCTCCCGGTGATAAATGCAAATCTTTCGGAGACAGGGCGGACGGTTTTGTTGACGGTGAAGGAGTAGGGGCGATTGTGTTAAAGCCGCTTGCTCAAGCGGAGAAAGACGGCGATCATATTTACGGCGTTATCAAAGGAAGCATGCTGAACGCAGCAGGCAGGACAAACGCTTATATGGTGCCGAATCCGAAAGCGCAGTTTGATCTGATCGCAGAGACATTGAAACGGACAGACATTCACCCGAGAACGGTCAGTTACTTGGAAGCCCACGGAACGGGCACTGCGCTCGGTGATCCGATTGAAATCGACGGGTTAACGAAAGCTTTTCGCCTGACAACAGAAGACCGGCAGTTTTGTTCCATCGGTTCAATTAAATCAAATATCGGACATTTAGAAAGCGCTGCCGGGATTGCGGGAATCACCAAACTGCTTCTCCAATTGAAACATAAGAGGATTGCCCCTTCATTGCATGCGGCGGAATTGAATCCGAATATTGAGTTTGAGCACACTCCGTTTTTCGTACAGCAAAAAGAAACGGAATGGAAACGACCTGTCTTGAATATCACGGGTGAAATGAAGGAATATCCGAGAATTGCCGGTATTTCCTCGTTTGGAGCAGGAGGTTCAAACGCGCATGTCATCATTCAGGAATATGTGCCGTCTGACAGCCTGAAACCAAGGGAAAACGCGTCTGTTTCTCCGCAAAAACCGGCTGTTATTATTTTATCAGCGCGAAATGAGCAGCAATTGAAAGAGCGCGCCCGCCAGCTTCTGGATGATGTCATAAGAAAAAAACGTTCTGACGGGGATTTGGCCAAAATCGCTTACACGCTTCAGGCGGGAAGAGAACCGATGGCTGAGCGGCTTGCATTTACGGCCGAGTCGATAGAAGAACTGAAAATGAAGCTTATGAGTTTCTCAAACGATCATATCGAACATGCTCATATCTGGCGGGGCAGGACAGCCAAACATCATTCATTGGCGGCTTCGCTCACTTCTGATGAAGATATGGCGCTTACCATAAATGCCTGGCTGAAAAAAGGGAAATACGGAAAGCTGCTTGACCTTTGGGTTAAAGGACTTGACGTCGATTGGTCAGCTCTTTATCAGCGCAACCCGGGCCGCATCAGTCTCCCGGCTTATCCTTTTGCCAAAGACCGATATTGGGTCACAAAAGCTGATGTGTCACTTGACAAAACAGGCTCAGCGCAAAGTGAGAAAGCAGCCAGACTTCACCCGCTGCTCCACGCGAATACATCGATCTTTACCGCCCAGCGCTTTACTTCTGTTTTTTCAGGGCGTGAACCGTTTTTTGCCGATCACATCGTCAATGGAAAACCGGTGCTTCCGGGCGCGGCTGCTTTAGAAATGGCCCGGGCCGCCGTTACGCTTGCCGCTGAGGACTTGCCGGGCGGGAAAGCGGGTGTCCGGCTCAAACAGATCGTTTGGCTTCGCCCGGTGACGGCGCTTTCTGAAGGCGTGACGCTTCATGTAAAGCTTCAGCCGGAAGAAAACGGAGACATCGCTTTTGAAGCGTATGCCGAAGGGGAAGAGCCGCTTGTCTTTTTCCAGGGAAAGGCCGTGCTCGAAGAGACGGAGCGTGCTCCGGTACTCGATGTGGAGGCGGTTCAGGCGCGCTGCGGCGGCCGGCGCATGTCAAAGGCTGAGTGCTATGAAGCATTCGACAGTCTCGGCATCACCTACGGACCGTCTCATCAGGCGATTGACGCCGTCTATGCAGGAAGCGGAGAAGTGCTCGCGAAGCTCACTCTTCCGCCGTCCGCCCGCGAAGAAAAGGAGCCGTTCATCCTGCATCCGAGCATGCTGGACGCCGCCCTTCAGGCTTCTATCGGTCTCGTGCTCTCAGACGGTTCCGCGTCCGGACGGCCGTTTCTGCCGTTTGCCCTCCGGGATATGCAGGTGTTTTCTGCGTGCCGGGAGACGATGTGGGCGGTGCTTTCCTCAGCGGACGGCGCCTATCATATTGAGCTGTGTGATGAAAACGGCGAGGTATGTGTCCGATTGACGGGGCTCACGGCCCGTTTTCTGGAAGAGGAAACGGAGGCAAAACCGCTCTTGCTTCAGCCAAAGTGGCAGGAATCACCACCGGGTGAAGGCGGCGGACAAGAAGAGTCTTTCAGATACGTGACGCTGTATGGCGGAATGAACGCTGAGGACATAAGCGGCGCCGTATGTGCGGCTGACGGGGAAGGTCTGATTGAAGACCGTTATGACGCCTGCGCGGCGGAGCTGTCAGCGATCGTCAAGCGTCTTATCAAAGAAAAACAGAAGGAAAAAACGCTGATCCAGCTTCTTGTCCCCGACAGGGGGGAAGACAATGTATTGGCGGGGCTGGCCGCTTTTCTGAAAACGGCTCACCTTGAACATCCGAAGCTGTACGGCCAAGTCATTCAAGCCGATCCGGACGAGTCAGCAACATCGCTTCTTGCCAAGCTGAAAGAAAACCGGGCGCACCCTGAACAAGCGGAAATCCGTTATGAAGCCGGCAAACGTTTCGTCAGAAACTGGCGTCACCTGCCTGCGACTCAAAGCGGCACCATTCCGTGGAAAGACGAAGGGGTCTACCTCCTCACCGGGGGAGCGGGCGGCATCGGCCTGATTTTCGCTGAAGAAATAGCCTCCCGCGTCAAAAATGCCATCCTCGTATTAACGGGGAGGGCGGAAGCGCTTGATGAAGAGCGCTCCGCCCGCTTACGGCGCTTGGAAGCGTCGGGTGCCCGCGTACTGTATAAACCGGTTGATGTGACAGACAGGGCGGCGGTCATCGCCCTCGTCCGCGGCATACAGGAGGAGCACGGAACACTCGACGGGATCATTCACGGCGCAGGCGTGATCGCCGACAATTACATTCTGAACCAGACAGAAAACGAACGGAAGACCGTCATGGCGCCGAAAGTGAAAGGGCTTATCAATCTTGATGAAGCAGCGAAAGATATGCGGCTGGACTTTTTCATTCTGTTTTCTTCCTTGGCGGGAGGCATGGGAAATCCGGGGCAGGCCGGTTATGCGGCAGCCAACGCATTTATGGACGTATATGCAGCCCGCCGAAACCGTCTCGTGCGGGACAACAAGCGGAGCGGGCAGACCCTGTCCGTCAACTGGCCGCTTTGGGAAGAAGGCGGTATGCGCGTGGACAAAGAGACCGAACGGCTGATGTACGAACAGACCGGAATGAAAGCCATGCGATCGGCTTCAGGCATCCAGGCGCTGTACGCCGCTTTTGCCTCCGGAGAACACCAGGTCATGGTGGCAGAAGGCGACGAGAAACGGATTCGAAAAAACCTGATGCCTGAAGCGTCAGAACCGTCCCATAGCATTCATGTGTCAAGGAAGACGCACGTCCATCTGCCAAATAAAGTACAAGCGGAACTCAAACATATGATATCAGGCATTCTGAAGGTGAAAGAAGAAGAAATAGATGCTGAATCAGAGATGAGAGATTATGGCTTTGATTCGGTTTCATTCACGCAGTTTGCAAATGAACTAAATAAAATGTATGGGCTTGAACTGACGCCGGCCGTGTTTTTTGAATACCCAACAGTCTTTAGTTTTGCCCAATACTTGCTGACGGAACATCCGGATACATTCGGCTCACAGGAAGAAACAGAAACGGAGAAACCGGTTGAGCATAAAAAAATGAAGACGGAGCCATTCTCGATTCCGTCCCGCCTTCCTAAAACAAAAACCGCAGCTGCACCTGAAGAGCCCGTGGCGATAATCGGAATCAGCTGTGCATTTCCAATGGCTGAAAATCCGGAAATGTTTTGGGAGAATTTAGCCGGAGAAAAGGACTGCATTTCTGAAATACCGCCGGGGCGCTGGGACTGGAGACAGTATTACGGAGACCCGCAGAAAGATAAAAATGCGAGCAATGTAAAGTGGGGCGGCTTCATTGATGAAACCGCTCAATTTGATCCATTATTTTTCGGTATTTCTCCGCATGAAGCCGAAATGATGGATCCTCAGCAAAGACTTTTAATGATGCATGTATGGAAAGCGATTGAAGATGCCGGCTGCTCTGCCAAAAGCCTGTCAGGTACAAATACAGGCATTTTTGCAGGCACGGCAAACAGCGGTTACGCCCAGGAAGCTTCAAAGTTCCATATAGAGATTGAGGGTTCTTCCGCCGCCGGGACGGTTCCGTCAATCGGTCCGAACCGCATGAGCTATTTTCTGAATATACATGGGCCGAGCGAACCGATTGAAACCGCCTGTTCAAGCTCATTGGTCGCTGTCCACCGTGCGGTCAGGGCAATTCAGGCCGGAGACTGCGGCATCGCGATTGCAGGAGGCGTCAATGCTATTGTGTCGCCGGATATGCATATCAGCTTTAATAAAGCAGGAATGCTCAGTGAAGATGGGCGCTGCAAAACATTTTCCGATCAAGCGGACGGCTATGTCAGAGCTGAAGGTGCCGGCATGATTGTTTTGAAAACATTATCCGATGCGGAACGTGACGGCGACCGTATTTATGCCGTTATCCGCGGAACGGCGGAAAATCATGGCGGAAGGGCGGCTTCCCTTACATCGCCGAATCCGAAAGCGCAGACAGAAGTCATGATAAAAGCGTATCAGCAAGCGAACATCGACCCCCGTACAGTGAGTTATATTGAAGCCCACGGCACGGGAACGGCGCTCGGAGATCCGATAGAAATCAACGGACTCAAAGCGGCTTTTGCAGCGCTTTATCAGAAAGCCGGAGTAACGGCACCCGATCAGCCTCATTGCGGCCTCGGTTCCGTCAAAACGAATATCGGCCACACAGAGCTTGCCGCCGGCATGGCCGGGCTTTTAAAAATTATTTTGCAGATGCAGCACAAAACGCTCGTTAAAAGTCTGCATTGTGAAACCGTTAATCCGTATATCAGCCTCGACGGCAGCCCGTTTTATTTCGTCCGCGACACTCAGCCGTGGAAAGCGGCGACTGATGATAGCGGAAATGAACTGCCGCGGAGAGCGGGTGTCAGCTCGTTCGGATTTGGCGGTGTCAATGCTCATGTCGTGCTCGAAGAATATGTTTCTCCTGTTGAAGAGAAACAATGGACGGCCGGTGAACTTCAGCCGTCCTTATTCATTCTCTCGGCAAAGACGGCGGAACAGCTGAAGGAACGTGCGGAACAGCTGCGCAGATATTTGGAAAAGTCACATTCAGCTGACGGAGCTCTTGCGGATATCGCTTATACGCTTCAGCTTGGCCGGGATGAAATGGAAGAGCGCCTTGCCGTCATTGCTGAAACAAAAGAAGAGCTTACGAACGCGCTGAATGATTTCCTCAGCGGCAAGGAGACGGGGCAGAATTTCTTTACAGGCCGGAACAAA
This sequence comes from Bacillus sp. MT(2024), assembly GCF_036362845.1. Taxonomy (NCBI): domain Bacteria; kingdom Bacillati; phylum Bacillota; class Bacilli; order Caryophanales; family Bacillaceae; genus Bacillus; species Bacillus sp. MT(2024). The sequence continues at coordinate 2,359,426 of NZ_CP143632.1, read as the reverse complement.
GCGATGAAACAGCTGTTTACAGAGATGACGGACAACGCAGAAATGAGCGGGGCCGTAGATCAATGGATTGAAGCAGGAAAGTATGCAATGCTTGCAAAATTATGGGTGCAAGGCTTGCATGTCGATTGGAATAAATTGTATTCGGACGAAAGACCGAAAAAAGTCAGCCTGCCCGTCTATCCTTTTGCGAAAACACATTGCTGGATACCGCACAGTGCGCAGCATATAAGGCACCGGGAGACTTACGAGACTGATACGTCCCCGCTTGAGACTTATGAGCGCCTGCTTGATGAATTGGAGAAAAACGAAATAAGCATAGAAGCCGCTGTAAAAAGAACGATCTGTTTTTACAGGGATTAGCGTAATGGAGGAAACCATATGAAAGAGTTTCTGCACCGGGTTTTTTCTGACGTCAAAAATAAAAAAATGACAAAACAGGATGCGATCGGCATTTTGCGCGATTATGATATGCGGATGGGACTTCGCCAAGCGGCTTCCCTTCATCCGCTTGCTCAGCAGCATATTTCTGATGAAAGGGGACAGGGATTCTCGGCAGCTTTCAGCGGCCGGGAATTTTTTCTCGCTGATGTTTCTTTACAGCATAAAAAGCTTATGCCCGGAGAACTTCTTTTGGAAATGGCGAGAGCTGCGGCTGTTTTGACAGTAAAGGAGACTGCGGCTGTCCGGCTGACGCATATCGTGTGGTCAAAGCCCATTTTGACTGAGGCTGAGCCGTTCCATATCGAGATCAGGCTGATACCCGCAGAGGGTGAAGCCAAAAGGTTTGAGATTTATAATCCATTTTCTGCTGATTCCAGTCATTATGATGTGTACAGCCAAGGGACGATTCAGCCAGTTGATGCTGTGCCCGGCATGCTGGATATCAGCCGCTTGAAGGAAAACAGCGGTTCCCTGATGGATAAGCAGCAAATTGAAGCCATCACTCAGAACGATACCGTTCAATACAGTGAGCACATGAAAGGAATTGAGCGTATTTACGCCTCAGCAGGACGGATGCTGGCAGACATAACAATTCCATTGACAGACCAAAAAGAATCCGCCCGATTCGGCCTCCCACCCTGTGTGATGCAAAGTGTGACAGAGGCATGCGCGCTGCTTGGCGGCAAAGAATATAAAACGCTCGCCCCGGTTTCATTGGACGAGCTTTTGTTTTATGAATCTTGTCCTGACAAGGTATGGGCCGAGATACAAGAGAAGGCGGGGAGCTTTTATATTGATTTATGTGACGAAGAAGGAAAAATATGGGCTTCTCTGTCGGGGTTGAAGCTGCAGCCTGTCATCAAGACGGGCGCTTCCGGAAAAACCAATGCCGAACACCGCAGTGAACGTTTGTATGAACAAACGCTTCTTCAGCTCAAAACGCTTTTTGGCCTGACTGCAAAAATTGCTGTTTCCAACATAGATACTGAAGAGCCGCTGGAAACCTACGGAATAAACTCAGTCACTGTGACGAAATTAAACCGCGAATTGTCTCTGCTTTTCGGTGACCTTTCCAAAACGGTTTTTTACGAATATAAGACACTGGGCTCCCTGGCAGCTCACTTTGTCACGGATTATCCGAATGAATGCCGAAAATGGACAAATGATGATGAGCACCGTTCAGGCATATCAGAACAGGTTTTGGCAAATGAAGATTTTCCGGTGCTTCCGTCGTTTATCAAGCGAAAGAAACGGCCTGCTTTTTCCAATGAGAAACAGACAAAAGAAGGGATTGCGATTATCGGCGTCAGCGGACGTTATCCGCAAGCTGAAACACTTGAAGAGTACTGGGATAACTTAGCGGCCGGAAAAGACTGTGTGACCGAAATTCCCGAAGAGCGCTGGGAAAAGGACAAGTACTACAACCCTGATCCCGAAGCGGCCGTGAAAGCAGGGAAAAGTTACAGTAAGCGGGGCGGGTTTCTGAAAGATGCCGCTTTCTTTGATCCGCTGTTTTTTCAAATTTCACCCCGTGATGCTTTGAATATGGACCCGCAGGAGCGTCTCTTTATTGAAATGTGCTGGCAGGTGCTGGAGGATGCCGGTTATACGAAGGAACAGCTTGAGAATCTGTATAACGGCCGGGTCGGCGTTTTTGCTGGCATTACGAAAAACGGGTACGGAATGTACTGGAAAAACGGCGGCACCCTGCAGCCGAAAACGTCGTTCAGTTCAGCGGCCAACAGAGTTTCCTATTTTCTTAATCTGAAAGGGCCGAGCATGCCGGTCGACACGATGTGCTCGTCTTCGCTGACTGCAATTCATGAAGCGTGTGAAAACATCCTTCGCGGCGAATGTGACATGGCGATTGCCGGCGGTGTGAATGTGTATACGCATCCTTCGGCTTATGCGGAGCTCAGCGCCTATCGAATGCTTTCAAAAGACGGAACGTGCAAAAGTTTCGGTGAAGGCGGGGACGGATTTGTTCCCGGGGAAGGCGTCGGGGCCGTGCTGTTAAAGCCGCTGTCAAAAGCGATGGCTGATAAGGACCATATTTACGGGGTGATTCGCGGCACTCATATCAATCACGGCGGCAGAACAAACGGGTATACAGTGCCGAGTCCGAGCGCCCAGGCTGACGTGATTTCCGGCGCGCTTGAAAAATCAGGAATACATCCGCGGATGATCAGCTGTATTGAAGCCCACGGCACGGGCACTGAACTCGGAGATCCGATCGAAATTGACGGTTTGACCCGCGCATTTCAAACGAAAACGTCAGATAAAGGCTTTTGCGCCATCAGCTCAGTTAAATCCAATATCGGGCATTTGGAAGCCGCGGCAGGCATTGCCGGTGTAACAAAACTGCTGCTCCAGTTTCAAAAACGAAAGCTGGCCCCTTCATTACATTGCCGAAATTTGAATCCGAATATTGCATTTGACCGGACGCCGTTTGCGGTGCAGCGTGAATTGGCAGACTGGAAACGGCCGGTCATTGAGGAAAACGGAGCGCAGAAAGAGATTCCGAGAATCGCGGGAATCTCTTCTTTTGGCGCGGGCGGGGCAAATGCCCACATATTGATAGAAGAATATATTGAACCTGATAGGGAGATTTCTGAGCCATTCACAGATGAAGATCCCGCAGTCATTTTATTATCCGCCAAACAGGAGGCCAGCCTGAAGCAGCGGGCGCAGCAGCTTCTTCAAGCGGTCAGAAAAAATGACGTCACAGACCGCAGCCTCCGGGATGCGGCTTACACCCTTCAAACCGGAAGAGAAGCGATGGAAGAACGTGCGGCGTTTATCGTGACGTCGACAGAGCAGTTAGCGGAAAAACTGCAGCGTTTTATTGACGGCGGAACAGACGGCTGCTTCAGGGGAAAAAGCAAACAGTATAAAGATATTCTAGCCGTTTTTAAGGATGAAGATATGCAGGAAGCCGTCCGTAAATGGATGAAAAGAAAAAAATTCGCAAAGCTTCTGGAACTTTGGGTAAAAGGGCTGAAGATTGATTGGTCAGAGCTTTATAACGGCAGCCTGCCGCATCGCGTCAGCCTTCCCGGTTATCCATTTATAAAGGATCGTTATTGGCCGGACGATGCAGCGCCGGACAATGTTCGTGATGCTGAAACACATTCTGAAACATTTCGTGAATTCCGCTTTTTACAGAAAAGCTGGGCAGAAAGCAGCCGTGTTCCGGCTAAGGAAGTGCGGGGCGTCATCGGAATAGCCGCTGATCACCAGACAGGAAATTTGGCCGTTGAGCTGTCCCGTTATTTCCCCGAGTCTGAAATCATTGACGCTGCATCACCGGAAATATCCGGGGACGCGGCCCGGTTTGGCGGTCTGATTGATGTGACGGGGTGCGGGACGGAAATCAAGCATGATGACGGCTGGATTCATCGTCTGCAGTGTCTCATTGACAACAGAAACCGCGGCCGAAAGCTTCAGCTGCTTTGTGTGACAAAGGGGCTTGAACCTTTTGCAAATGAAACGATAAATCTTTCAGGTGCAAAAAAGGCCGGATTGTACCGGATGCTCCAAAGTGAGTATAAGGATATCCGCTCGCGGCATATGGATGCAGAACGGACTGCTGAAGATTCCGAGCTGGCAAACCAGATCGCAGAGGAGTTTTTTCGCGATTCTGCAGACATCGAAGTGTGTTACCGAAACGATGTGCGCTATCACGCGCGGTTAAAGGAAACAAACAGCTTAGCTGAAAAAGAATTTTCATTTCCGAAAGACCATGTGCTCTGGATCACCGGAGGGACCCGGGGACTCGGATATTTATTCGCCCGGCATTTTGCCGAACGTTACGGAGTCACGAAACTCGTGCTTACCGGAAAAGAAACAATGCCTCCGAAAGCGGAGTGGGATGATCATATCAAACGGAATTCCCCGTTTTCCGATAAAGTGAGAAGAATCAGAGAGCTCGAACAAAAAGGTGTCCGGACGGAAGTGCTGACTGTATCTTCCGGTCCTGAATATGAGCAGGCCGTCAGCCGGGTGAAAGAGAAGATGGGGCCGATAGGAGGCGTGATACACGCAGCGGGAGCCGTAGATCTCGATCATCCAGCCTTTATCCGCAAAACGAGAGAACAGATGATGCCCGTGCTTGAACCTAAAACAGACGGACTGGACCTTTTGTATCAAGCGCTGCACAAGGAGCCTCTCCGATTTTTTGCGCTGTTTTCTTCAGTGTCCGGCGTGATGCCGGAATTAGGAGCGGGACAAAGCGATTATGCCATGGCTAACGCCTATATGGATTATTTTGCGGCCGCAAAAGGTTTTCCGGTGCTGAGCATCCAATGGCCGAGCTGGAAAGAAACGGGTATGGGCGAATCAAAAAGCCGGGCCTATCTGAAAAGCGGTTTAAAGAGCATCACTGACAGAGAAGGGCTGAGTCTGTTTGATGCCGTTATGGCAGGCGATTGCGGATCTGTTATTATGCCGGCCGTCATTCACCCGGAAAAATGGGAGCCTGACCGTCTGATGCTTTCAACCGGTCTTACCGAAACAAAGCAGCATGTACAGGGTGAGACAGAAAGCGTAGAGGAGTGGCTGACGAGCATTTGCTGCCGGGAATTAAGACTGGAGCCGTCAAGATTTGAATCTGATACACCGTTTCAAGATTACGGAGCCGATTCCATCATGCTTGCCCAAGTGTCCAGAGCGATCGGAAAGAGGATCAAAGCTGACCTTGACCCGGCGGTGCTGTATGAATACCCTACGGTTGCTGCGCTGGCGGGATGGCTTGAAACAGCATATCCGGAAATCAAAGATGCCGTTTCAAAACCGGTTCAGCCTGTAATCCCGGACGTTCCCAAACAAACAGCAGCCGCTGTCATTCAGCCTTCTGGCGCTGCAGCGGCGCAAGACATCGCTGTTGTCGGAATGTCCTGCCGTTTTCCGGGAGCTGAATCAATTGAAGCTTATTGGAAGCTGCTGTCTGAAGGAACGTCGGCCATTCAAAGGGTGCCGAAAGAGCGCTGGAAAACGGAGAAGGCGGATTATGCGGGCCTTTTAAAAAATGTAACGCATTTTGACCCGGAGTTTTTCCTTATTCCCGAAGAAGACATCAAGGCAATGGATATCCAGTCCTTTCTTATATTAGAAGAGGCGCTTCATCTGTTCAGAGACAGCGGTTACTCTTTACAAGAAATGAAAGGCAGGTCAGCCGGTGTCTATTTAGGAGGACGCGGCGGCAGTATGCCTGACGAAAACCGTCTGAAGCATGCAAAAAATCCGATAGTCGCCGCCGGCCCGAATTACTTGGCGGCCAATCTTTCTCAGTTCTTTGATTTGAAGGGGCCGAGTCTCGTTTTGGATACGGCCTGTTCTTCAGCGCTTGTCGGTATGAATATGGCGATACAGGCGCTTTCTTGCGGTGAAATCGACTCAGCGGTGGTTGGGGGAGTCAGTCTGCTGGAATCCGGTCAAACCCACCGGATGTTCGAACTTCGCAATCTGTTAAGCGAAGAGCCTGCGTTTCATATTTTTGACCGCCGCACCGGAGGCATCGTATTGGGAGAAGGCGTCGGAATGGTGTATTTAAAAACAGCGGCCCAGGCTGTAAAAGACGGGGACCGGATTCATGCGGTCATTAAAGGCATTTCCGTAAACAATGACGGCAGAACCGCGGGGCCTGCCACACCGAATATACAGGCGCAGAAAGAAGTGATGGCCAAGGCGCTTGCCAAAAGCGGCAGAAAAGCGGAGGATATCAGCTACATTGAAGCAAACGGTTCAGGCTCTGAAGTAACCGACCTTTTGGAACTGAGGGCGATTGAAGCGGTGTACCGTATGCAAAACAGCGCGCCTTGCGAATTGGGGTCGATGAAGCCGAATATCGGACACCCGTTATGCGCTGAAGGGATTGCCGGATTCATTAAAACAGTGCTTATGCTTTCGCGCCGAATGCGTGTGCCTTTCCTTTCGGGCAAAGAGCCGATGACGCATTACGATCTGTCCGCCTCGCCGTTTTATTTTTCGCACGTTCTGCGTGAATGGACGGATTCACCGCGGATTGCCGCCGTCAGCAGCTTCGCTGACGGAGGGACGAATGCCCATGTCATAGTGGAAGCCTGGGAGCAAGAGGCGTACACCCCGGTTAGAAAGCCTTTGCCGAGACAGGAATTAAAACGCCGGCCCATCCGTCCGGACAAAGCTGAAAACCTGCATGAAAACGCACATAAGTCCCGCCCGAATACGTTTTGGAAACAAATGAAGACTTACTGATTGCGCTGAAAATTGAACGTCGATATGGAGGAAGTTCATATGCAAGAGCAGCTTCTTATTAACAATCAGCATCCCGTTCTGAAACATCATAAAGCCTATGGAAAGGAACTGCTGCCGGGTCTGGCTTATATTGACCTGATCTATCAGACTTTCAGAGAAAACGGTTTTTTTCATGCCGGCCTTGAACTCAGGCACTTATCGATTTTTCACCCTTTAGCTCCTGAACAGGGAGAAACAATCCTGCTTTCTGTTGACTGTACAGAGAACGGTGAAGGGCAATGGAAGGTAGAGGTGAAAGGGCAAAAACAAGGTGACGAAGCAGCAGAGACAAAGATATATGCCGCGGCGCAAATGCATTCCGTCAAGCCCGCCGGCTTCCAAGAGAGCGTCCGGATGGATGCCGTAAAACAAACGGCGGCAGAAATACCGCTTGAGGACATTTACGCGGAATGCAGGGATCAAGAACTGGTTCATTCAGGAATGATGAAAGGCTGCGGAAGCGTCTACCAGACTGAAAAAGAGATTTATATTGATCTGTCGGTGCAAAAGGATCAGCTGGAACATGCAGGAGAGGCGATGTTTCATCCCGCATTGATAGATGCGAGCAGCATCGGCTCCAATGTATATCTCGCTCCTTTGACGAGGGAGGAGGGGCAATTATTTCTGCCGCTGTTTTATGAATCGTTTTATTGCGCCGAATTGCTGCAGACGACATGTATCACCAAGATAAAAAAAGAATCCGTCACCCGTAAGAAAGATCTCGTTTACGTGACAATGGAGTTTTTCAATGAGGAAGGCAGAAAAGTCGGCGAACTGAAAAACTTCGCCAATAAACGGGTGAGGGACCCGGAACTGATCAATCAGAAACGGCAAAAGAAAGAACTTGACGGGCGGAATGCCGTCCCGGCTCCGCAAGCGGAACCGGCGCCTTCCGCTGGCCTTACTGAACAGTGCATCTTTTATTTAAAAGAATTGCTTGCCGCCCGATTGAACAAACCTGTGAAAGAGATCGACCCGGATATCGGCTACTATGAAATGGGGCTGGATTCTCCGGGGCTGTTGGACATGGTAAAGGAAATTGAACGAAAAATCGGAACGCAGCTTCTGCCGACGCTGTTATTTGAATACACGACAATCACGGAATTGGCGGGGTATTTGTGCGAACATTACGGAGCCGGCTTCGGCCATGCTCAAAGCGGGCATTCAAATGCTGAACCTTTGCACAGGGAAAAAAAGAGGACGACCCAAATCCGTGTGAAAAAATCGGCGTCAGCCGGAACGCAGAATGGAGATATTGCGATTGTCGGGATGGCGGGACGGTACCCCGGCGCCAAAAATCTTCGTGAATTCTGGACAAATTTAAAAAATGGAGAAAACAGCGTAACGGAAGTGCCTCGTTCCCGCTGGGATACGAGGAAATATGAGCATTTGCGATCGCCGTCCGGCAAGCCGATTTCCAAATGGGGCGGTTTTATAGACGATCCGGATTGTTTTGATGCGAAATTTTTCCGGATTTCTCCGCGGGAGGCAGAAGCTAAAGATCCGCAAGAACGATTGTTTTTAGAAACATGCTGGGAAACGATTGAGGATGCGGGCTACACCCCGGAAACAATCGTTCAGCCGAAAGGGCCGAATAAGAGAATGAACGTCGGTGTGTTTGCCGGGGTGATGCATATGGATTATTCTCTCGCCGGCGCTGAAGCTGCGGCCAAAGGGCTGGTCTTTCCTTATCCCTTGAGCTATGCGCCGATCGCAAACCGGGTTTCATATTTCTGCAATTTTCACGGGCCGAGCATGGCGGTTGACACGGTGTGTTCGTCATCTCTGACGGCCGTCCATATGGCGGCGGAAAGTCTGAGACGGGGTGAATGTGAAGCAGCTCTTGCCGGAGGCGTCAATTTATCATTGCACCCGACAAAATATATCACATACGGCTTGATGGATATGCATTCGAGTGACGGGCTGTGCCGAACGTTCGGCGAAGGCGGCACAGGCTATGTCTCAGCTGACGGCATCGGGGCCGTGCTGCTGAAGCCGCTTCACAAAGCCGAAGAAGATAAGGATCATATTTATGCGGTGATAAAAGGCAGCGCCGTCAATCACGTGGGAACCGTCAGCGGGATTACCGTGCCGAGCCCCGTGGCGCAGGGGGATATGATAGCTGAATGTCTTGAAAAGACGGGGATCGATCCCCGGACGATTTCTTATGTGGAAGCGCATGGAACCGGAACTTCTTTAGGAGATCCGATTGAAATACAAGGTCTTGTTAAAGCTTACCGCACGTTTACGGAGGATCGGCAATTTTGTGCGATCGGTTCCGTTAAATCGAATATCGGACATGCGGAATCAGCCGCCGGGATCAGCGGGCTTCATAAAACTGTTTTGCAGCTGTTTCACAAAACGCTTGTCCCTTCTTTGCACTCAGAGACGATTAATCCGTATCTCCGTTTAGAGGACTCGCCATTTTACGTGCAACAAAAAACCGAGTCATGGAAAAAGCCGGCGTATACAGAGAACGGCAGTGAACATTCCTGTCCGAGACGCGCAGGCATCAGTTCATTCGGGGCGACGGGTTCAAACGTTCATCTCATTTTAGAAGAGTACAGGCCCAAAAACCCCGGCATTACGGAGAATCAAGAGAGACCGTATATCGTGCCTCTGTCAGCGAAAAATCCGGAGCGGCTGAAGGAATACGCTGCCCGCCTGCTGATGTTTCTCAAAGACAAAGCGCTTGAAGGAAGCGGGCCGCTTCATGACAAAACAGATACAATGCAAAATCAGCTGGAAAATGCGCTGCGCGGTGCTCTGGCCGAAGTTCTGCATGTAGAGGCCGGCTCGGTAGATGGTGAACAGGATTGGAAGGAATTCGGCTTGGATGTCATGCAGCTGACACAGTTTTCTGAGCGGCTGACGGATCAATACGGGCTGGCAATAGACATGACTGATCTCATACAGCATACTTCCGTCCGGACTTTAGCAGAATGTCTGACAAACGATGAGAAACATAAGAATCTTCTTTCCGGTCTTTTCGGTCAGTCCGGCTTAGAGAAGCAGCCTGAAGAACCTTTTTCCCTGCGGTCACTGGCATATACGCTGCAAACGGGACGGCTGGCAATGGAAGAACGGCTTGTTTTTTTAGTGAACGATCAAGCGGACCTGATCAGGAAATTAACCGAATTTACAGAACGAAAACGGCAGATTGACGGCTGCTTTCAAGGGCGGTCTGATAGCGGAACGGAAATCAGGGGTTTCCTGAATGATGATCAGGATACGGAGGAGCTGATCCGAAAATGGACGGACAGCGGCACTTACAAAAAACTGGCGGAGCTGTGGTCAAAAGGATTTGAGATAGACTGGACGCGGCTGTATCAGGAGGAGAAGCCGCGCCGGATGAGTCTGCCGACGTATCCGTTTGCAAAGGACCGCTATTGGATACCGGAGCCCGATCATCCCGTCACTTCCGTAAATACAGAAAGCAGGCTTCACCCGCTGCTTCACCGCAATACTTCAGATTTGTTAGAACAAAAATTCAGCACGATACTGAACGGAGATGAATTCTTCTTAGCCGATCATATCGTCCGAAACAAGCGTGTTCTCCCCGGGGCGGCTTATCTTGAAATGGCGAGAGCCGCGGCTGAACTGGCTGCCGCGCCGTTAGCCGCTGAATACACGGCTAAAACCGGCATTTCGCTGCGGTATATCAGCTGGATACGCCAGGCCGTTCATAAAAAAGAGCCGCTGCGTATGACGACAGGTCTTTCCTTAGAGGATAACGGCAATGTTTCATTTCAAGTGTACAGCAATGAAAACGATTCAGACATTTATTGTGAAGGCAGTGCTGTGATTGAGCCGCTGTCTGAGGCGCCGGTTTTGCATATTGAACAGCTGAAAGCGCGATGCCGCAAAAAAGTGCTGTCAAAGGAAGACTGCTATGCGGCATTTGCAAAGGCGGAAATTGTATACGGACCTTCACATCAAGGAATTGATCACATTTATTGCGGGGAAAAAGAAGCCTTGGCTAGATTGGTGCTCCCTGCTTCCGTTTGTGATGAGGCCGAACAGTTTGTGCTCCATCCGAGTCTGATAGATTCCGCTTTTCAGGCGGCCATCGGCGTTATGAATGAAGATAAAGCGGGTTATCCGGAGCAGCCGTTAATGCCTTTTGAATTGCATGAACTGACCGTTTTTCATCCGTGCAGTCCAAACATGTGGGCGGCCGTATTTGTGACGCATGAAACACCGGCCGTGCGAAGAATGGACATTGATATATGTGATGAACGCGGCAATGTGTGTGTAAGAATAAAAGGATTTTCTGCCCGGATGGCCGAAAGTGCGCCGGCTGAAACGGATGACAAGCAATACGATCTGCCGGGTAACCTTACCGGAGCCGTCAAACTGATGCAGGTATGGGACGCGGAACCGATAGACAACCAAACCGGCTTCCCCATTTCTGAAGCAAAAGCTGTCATCATAGGCGGTACAGACGGGCAGGCGGACGCGGTTTTACGATTGTTTCCTAAAGCTGTGCGATTTGATAGCAGCCAAAGTGCTTCCGTTGAAGTGATATCCGATCGGCTCCGCCGTGTCGGTGAGATTCAGCATATGATCTGGTTTGCCCCTCAGCCGGCTGATTCTTACATCCATGATCAAAAAAGCGGGGTGCTGCAAATTTTCAGAGCGGCCAAAGCTCTTATCGGTCTCGGGTATGGAAAAGAGCAGCTCGGGATGACGGTGATTACGCACCAAGCACAGCCTATCACCCAATATGATGAGGTGCGTCCCGCTCATTCCAGTGTGCACGGTTTCGTCGGGTCTCTCGCAAAAGAACATCCGAGCTGGCACATCCGTCTGGTCGATCTTGAAGACGGGGGGGATTTCCCCGCAGAAGACATATTCAGCCTGCCCCGCGACCGTACGGGTAAAGCATGGGTGCGCAGACATCAGGAATGGCACCGGCCTCAATTGCTTCCGGTCCAAAGCGGGCCGTCTGAAAGTGTTCCTTACCGATATGGAGGCGTATATGTCATCATCGGCGGTGCGGGAGGCATCGGCGAGGTTTGGACAGATTATATGGTGAAGACGTATAAAGCCCGAGTCGTCTGGATCGGGAGGCGGCCGCTGGACAGCCGGATACGCCAAAAAATAGACCGGTACCGGCCATCAGGCCCCGCTCCCGAATATATAGCCGCAGATGCTTCTGATCTTCCATCGCTTCAGCGCGCCTATGAACAGATTAAAAACACATACGGCACCATCAGCGGCGTCGTTCATTCAGCGATGGTATTTGCGAATGAAAGCGTAAAAGATATGGAAGAATCACAGTTTCACGCCGGCCTTGCGGCGAAAGTGGATATTTCCGTCAACATTGCCGAAGTATTTGCGAAAGAGTCTTTGGACTTTATTCTCTTTTTCTCTTCGGTTATTTCATATATTAAGAATCCGAATCAAAGTCATTATGCGGCGGGGTGCGCATTTAAAGACGCATTTGCCCATGAGCTTTCCGGGCGGCTGTCATGCCCGGTCAAAGTGATGAACTGGGGGTATTGGGAGCGGGCTGACAATCACATTTCTGAAGAGTTTGACAGACTGAGTGCAATCGGTCTCGGACTGATCAGCCGGGCGGAAGGGATGCAGGCGCTGGAAACTCTGCTGACGCAGCCGATCTCCCGCATGGGGCTGATGAAGCTGACCAAGCCGATTCCGATCGAGGGAATGAACCCTCATGAATTTGTGACTATCTGATTGCCTGTCAAAATGACGGAGCAAATTTAATTTTCTTAGGAGGATAAGGTTTTGGGTAAGGGAGACAAACAAAAAGACCGTACACAGTTATCCTTAAGAACAGAAATAAGCAATCAAATGAAAGAATTGAATCGGCTTTTGCTGCAAGTGCTGCGGGTGACGCTGCGTTCAATGGGTCTGACCGGCGAAGCGCCGGCAGCTTCCTGTCTGCCTTTATATGAGCGCTGGCTGGAAGAAAGCATACGTCTTTTAGACAGCGATTTTAAAAGCGGTGAAACGGCCGCGGTGTGGGAAGAGTGGCATAAGAAGAAAAACGAATGGCTGAAAGATCCGGATATGAAAGCGCAGGCTCTGCTGGCGGATACCGTCATTCAAGCTTTGCCTGACATTTTAACAGGCAAAATAAAAGCCACTGACGTGATGTTTCCCGATTCTTCAATGGAGCTTGTTGAAGGAATCTATAAGCATAACATTCTCGCTGATTATTACAACGATGTGCTGGCAAATGAAGCGTGTATTTATGTGGAAAATGTAATTAAAAACAATCCTGAGGCAAACATCCGTCTGCTGGAGATCGGAGCGGGCACCGGCGGAACGAGCAGCACACTGTTTAAAAAGCTCCGCCCCTATCAAAACCATATTCAGGAATACTGTTATACCGACTTGTCAAAAGCTTTTTTAATGCATGCCGAAAAGGAATACGGCGCGGACAATCCGTATTTGACGTATCAGCTGTTTAATGTGGAGAAGCCTGCGGCGGGCCAGGGATTACATCTGAAAACCTACGATATCGCCATCGCCGCAAACGTGCTGCATGCTACCAAAAATATCCGGAAAACCTTACGGACCGCAAAAGCCGTATTGAAAAAAGACGGTTTGCTGCTCGTTAATGAACTGGGCGGGCATACGCCGTTTACACATGTTACATTCGGCTTATTAGAGGGCTGGTGGCTGTACGAAGATGAGGTGCTGCGGATTCCGGGGTGCCCCGGTCTTTATCCGGAAACATGGAAATCCGTTTTAATGGCTGAAGGCTTTCATTCCATTCAATTTCCGGCTGAAAACGAACGTCTGCACACCCAGCAGATTATCACAGCGAAAAGCAACGGAGTCATCAGGCAGAGCAGGGAAGCTTACACCGCGCAAAAGCGCCAATCAAACGTACCGCGAACATCCTCTGATCGTCAGCTCCCCATCAAACAAGCGGGAGAGGGGCTTTCGGAAAAGACAGCGGCTTTTCTGATAAGGGCTGCGGCAAAAGTATTAAAAATGCCGGCAGAAGAGATAAACCCGCTGGCTCCTCTGGATGAATACGGCATTGACTCTATTCTGATCGTTCAGCTGACGAATGAGCTGCGGGATCTCGTCCCTGATATCAGCAGCACGCTGTTTTTTGAATACCGGACGATAGAAGAGCTTGCCGCATACTTGGCTGAAACGAAGGAGCGCGAACTGCATGCGCGATTTTCAGAAGAACTCCCTCATACTGAAGCGGTATCATCCGGCTCTTTGCTTGAAAAAAGCACAGAGTATCTGAAACAGATCGTCAGCGTCATCTTAAAGATGCCGATTGAGGACGTTCAAGCCCATACGCCCCTTGAAGAATACGGAATCGATTCCATCTTAATCGTACAGCTGACCAACCGCGTGCGGGAAGACGTCCCTGATATCAGCAGCACATTGTTCTTCGAGTATCCGACAATCGGCGGATTAGCGGAATATCTCGTCAGCTCAAGACAGGAAGATATGGCTGGGATTTTCAAGACAAATAAAGAAGCCGAAAAGGTGCCGCACACTCTACAGAAAAAGCAAAGCCGCAAAAAAAGCGCCGGATTGACGAAGCGCCAAGCGGCATCTTTTTCTGAAAAAGCGCCGCCCGCTTCCGAACCGCCCTCAAAACACCTTGAAGTGGCCATTGTCGGTCTTGCCGGGAAGTATCCCGGAGCTGAAAATGTTAATGAGTTCTGGGAACGGTTAAAGACCGGTGAACACGGAATCACCGAAATTCCGAAAGACCGCTGGGATTGGCGGGACTACTATGATGAGACAAAAGGTAAGGAAGGCCGGATGTATACAAAGTGGGGCGGCTTTTTAACAGATATTGATAAATTTGATCCGCTGTTTTTTAAAATCTCCCCGAAAGAAGCGGAGCGCATGGACCCGCAGGAGAGACTGTTTCTGGAAACCGCTTATGCGGCCCTTGAGGATGCCGGATATACCCCTGATTCACTATGCGCCGGTAAAAAGGTTGGTGTCTTTGCAGGTGTCATGAACGGCAACTATCCGACAGGGGCCCACTACCACTTTATCCCGAACCGCGTATCCTATGTGTTTGATTTTCACGGTCCGAGCATCGCGGTCGATACCGCATGCTCCTCATCCTTAACCGCCATTCATCTCGCCGCAGAAAGCATCAGAACAGGTGCATCTGAATGCGCGATTGCCGGCGGCGTAAACCTGATTACAGATCCGGTTCATTATATCGGACTTTCTTCTATGAGAATGCTGTCGCCGTCAAACGCGTGCAAAGCGTTCGGTGATAAGGCTGACGGGTTTGTTGACGGAGAGGGCGTCGGCTGTATCGTGTTAAAGCCGTTGAAGAAGGCTGTTGAAGATCATGATCATATATACGGTGTCATTAAAGGAAGCGCTCTGAATGCCGGCGGCAAAACGAACGGGTTCACCGTTCCGAACCCGAATGCACAAGGGGAAGTGATCGCAGACGCGATGGAGAGGGCAGGGATTGATCCGAGAGCAATCAGCTATCTGGAAGCCCACGGCACCGGCACTTCCTTGGGAGACCCGATTGAAATCGCGGGGTTAACCAAGGCTTTCCGCCGCTATACGGATGCAAAGCAATTTTGTTCCATCGGTTCTGTTAAATCCAATATCGGACACCTGGAAAGTGCGGCGGGCATTGCTGCGGTCACCAAAATTCTTCTTCAGATGAAACACGGATATCTGGTGCCGTCGCTGCATTCAAAGCAGCTGAACCCGGAAATTGATTTTGAAACTTCTCCTTTTATCGTGCAGCAGGAAACGGCGGAATGGAGACGGCCGGTCATAGAAACTGAAGGAGTAACACGGGAATATCCGAGAATCGCGGGTACATCTTCTTTCGGAGCGGGCGGGGCAAATGCCCACCTGCTTATAGAAGAGTATGAACCGGCTGAAATGACTTCGGCGGACTCCGGCCGTCCGGCGCTTTTTGTTTTATCGGCAAAGGATAAAGACCGCTTGCGAGAGCAGGCTCTGTTGCTGTCGGATGCCGCCGGAAACGGAACAATTACAGATGCAAATCTGCTTGACGCGGCATTTACCCTTCAAGTCGGCAGAGTCCCGATGGAAGAACGGCTGGCGATGACAGCGGACTCTGTTTCTGAATTGGAACAGAAGCTGACTGCTTTTCTGAATAATGCCGGTTCCGTAAGCGGGGTGTTTACGGGCCGGAGTGATAGTGCTGTCACAGAAACGGAAGGCACAGTCAGTGATTGGATGGAAAAACGTCAATTTGGCAGTCTTTTGAATGCCTGGGTCCACGGGACGCCCGTCGATTGGGCATCTTTATATAAAGGCGCGCTGCCGCATCGTATCAGTCTGCCGTCTTATCCATTTGCAAAAGAAAGCTACTGGATGAAGCGGGAAGAACCAAAAACAGGAACAACTGAATATGTGCATCCTTTCCTGCATGAAAATACGTCAACCTTGGCGGAGCAAAGCTATCATACATCTTTTACAGGCCGGGAACACGTTTTTCAGGATGTGAGAGGGGAGCGGGTTCTGTCGGCAGCCGTTTATTTAGAAATGGCGCTTGCGGCTTATCATCATGCGACAGACAGCTCTGAAGAAAAAGAGATATGGATCCGAACGGCGGCATGGACTGATCCGATTACCGGCGGACATCACGGTGCGGGCGTCAATCTCTCCCTTCTGTCTGAAGACGAGGAAGGCATCCATTATGAAATATACAGTGATGAAGAGAAGTTGCATCATTATGGAATCATCGGTCAAGGGAACATACAGCCGTCCCGCATGCTTGATATTGCCTCCTTACAAAAAGACTGCCGCCCGCTGTCATTCGATTATGAAACAATAGGCACATCAGGTGTAACGATCATCAGTAAGGAGTTCCGCACCATTGAAAAGCTTTATGCGGGAGAAAATGCGATTTGGGCGAAGCTTGCTCTTACAGATGAAAGCGGCCGTAATCCGGGATATCATCTACCGCCGGAATTTCTGGACGCAGCTTTTCATGTCCTGGCAAAAACGGAGCCGTCAGTCCATATCGTGCCTGAAGCGGTTGAAGAACTGCGCGTCATGCGTCCGTGCTCATCCGGCATGTGGATGTATATGAATAAAAAGAATCAAACCGGCTGTGACATTCAATTTTGTGACGAAACCGGCATTGTATGCGCAGAAATCAAAGGGGTGAGAATGAGACAGCCGTCTCAGCAGGATCACGGGCAAGAGGAACACTCCGAGATGATGATATTTGAAGAAAGGTGGACGCAGCAGCCTCTGAAGAAATCCATTCATGAAGAGCTGAAAACGGTCATCTGTTTTCTTACGGGAGAAGCTGCCAGAAAACATGCTTATCGGTCTTTACAATCCCTTTATCCGGGAGCCGGCGTGTTTTTTATTTCACAGGGTGAGGAAACTCAAAAGCTTTCAAACACGCATTATCAAATTAAAATCACTGACGGACAAGC
Organism: Bacillus sp. MT(2024); assembly: GCF_036362845.1. Classification (NCBI taxonomy): domain Bacteria; kingdom Bacillati; phylum Bacillota; class Bacilli; order Caryophanales; family Bacillaceae; genus Bacillus; species Bacillus sp. MT(2024). Next base: position 2,342,300 of record NZ_CP143632.1, on the reverse strand, counting down.
ATATCAAGAAACGTTTCGGCATATTGAAACGGCTGCAGGCAAGGCGGATGCCGTTTTGTATGGATGGCCGCTTGAAGATGAAAAGGCCGTGAAAGACTATTCCATTCTGTATCATGTGATTCGCGCAGCGGCTTCTTTGCGTTCTAAACCGAGGCGAATCCTTCTTTCCGCTCAGTGCGGGACCGATACCGATATCAGTTACGCCGAGTCATGGATCGGGCTGGAACGGTCGCTGAAACTGATCCTGCCGGAGACGGATACGGCCGCGGTTTATTTTGGACAAAAAGGGCCGTTTGAAAAGCTGATCCGTAACGTATGTGAAGAGCTTCACAGCGAGTCGTTCCGCAGTGTCATGTACAGTGGGGAAATCCGTCACGTCATGGAAATGAAGCAGACGGATATTGCCCATGTCGAGAAGCGTGTGATAAAAAGCGGAAAAACGTACTTGATTACCGGCGGATGCGGAGGTTTAGGCTTATTATTCGCCGGATATTTTGCTGAAAAAGGACCGGTTACGCTCATTTTGACGGGGAGATCAGCGGCAGGCGGCCCGGTGATGAACAAGATAAAGAGATTGGAAGAATCAGGCGCCAAGGTGTTTTACGTGCAGGCGGATGCCGCAGATCAGGCTCAGATGGAGAAAGGTTTGCAAGAAGCGAAAGAGAAAGGATGCGGGCCGATTCACGGTGTCATTCACGCTGCAGGTCTTCAAGGCACTGAAAGCATTCTGGAGAAAGATCTGCAAACCTTTCAGCAAGTCTTATCGCCAAAAGCGGACGGCACAGCGGTGTTAGATCAGGTTCTGTCACGGGAGCCGCTTGACTTCTTCTGTTGTTTCTCTTCTTCTTCAGCGATTTTAGGAGACTTCGGTTCTTGTGACTACGCAATGGGGAACCGCTTCCAAATGGCTTTTGTCCGTCACCGGGATAAACTTGTGAGCCTCGGACTCAGAAGCGGCAAGTCACTTGCAATCAATTGGCCGCTTTGGAAAGAAGGGGGGATGCATGTCGGCACGGCGGAAAGCACCGATATGTATTTAAAATCAAGCGGACAGCGTTATTTATATACAAAGGAAGGACTCGAAGCTTTTGAAACATTGTTGGTCCAGCCGTCCAGCCAGTATCTCGTCCTGGCCGGTTTTCCGTCGAGGGCCAAACGCTTCCTGCAGATAGATCAAGGCAAACGGCCGAATTCGGGTTCTGTAAACAGGAACGTCCCGTTTTCAGGAAGGCGGAGTGAAATGAAAGGCTTTACACTGGAAGAATGCGTAAGCTGGGATGTGAAGGAACTGGCGGCGGGGCTTTTGAAAATAGACAAGAACAGACTGACGGACGCTGACAATCTGGCTGATTTCGGCTTTGATTCTATCAGTTTGGCGGAATTCGCCTCTTCTTTGTCCGCTCACTACGGAATTGAAGTGACACCGGCCCTGTTTTTCGGGCATTCTACACTGGAGAAGGTCGTCCGCTATTTTCTGACGGAACACAAGTCCGTCATGGAGCATGTCTATGAAGAAAAGAAACCTGAATCCGCAGATCAATCTGTCTCTGAAAAGGCAGGAACGGAAAAGAGAAAGAAGCAGAGGGGAAGAAATAAGCTGAACGCCGGAACCGAGGGCAGTCAGGCAGCTGATTCCATTGCCATTATCGGCATGAGCGGCCGATTTCCTCAGGCGCGCACGGCGGACGAGCTGTGGGACATTTTGTTTCAGGAAAAGGACGTTGTCGCACCGGTCGCAAAAAAAGGCTTCACAAGTTCAAAATGGAAACTCGGCGCTGTACCGGGGGCGGACGAATTCGACCCTTTATTTTTTGAAATATCGCCGAGGGAAGCTGAAACGATGGATCCGAAGCAGCGGCTTCTTCTTCAGGAAGCGTGGAGGGCCCTTGAGGACGCCGGCTACGGCGCCAGTCACATCAGGCAGCAGACGATCGGTATGTTTGTGGGTGCGGAAGAAGGAGATTATCACCTTTTAACACAGGACAAAGGCAATGTCACGTCTCATCATAACGGTATTTTGGCGGCGCGGCTGGCTTATCACTTGAATTTATCAGGTCCTGTGATGGCGATAAATACAGCATGTTCTTCGGGGCTCGTTTCTGTCCATCAGGCGGTATTAAGCCTGCAGAATAAAGAGTGCACAACAGCTGTTGCGGCCGGGGTGAATATCATGAATACCCCGGACTTTTTTGAAACGATAGATAAAGCCGGAATGCTGTCGGAAAACGGGAAATGCTTCGCGTTTGATAAAAGGGCTGACGGCATGGTTCCCGGGGAAGCTGCCGCGGCGGTTGTTCTGAAGCCGCTGAGAGAGGCGGAAGAAGATGGTGATCCGATTTACGGGGTGATTCGGGCGAGCGGCATCAATTATGATGGGAAAACAAACGGAATTACCGCTCCGAGCGGCGTCGCGCAGACCCGGCTGCTTACTTCCGTTTATGACCGGGGCCGTATCAACCCTGAAGATATCGAATATATCGTCACACACGGCACGGGGACAAAACTCGGTGATCCGGTGGAAATTAACGCGCTTTATGACGCATTTTCTGCCTATACAAACGAAGAAGCATTTTGCGCGCTCACATCAATTAAAACCAATATCGGCCACACGTTTGCCGCGTCAGGCATTGTCAGTTTGATCAGTCTTTTACAGGCATTCTCCCGTGAAATGATTCCCGCCAGTCTGCATTGCAGCGGGGAAAACCGCTATATCAACTGGGAGAAGAGTCCTTTTTATGTGAATAAAACGGGTAAACAGTGGCCTTCTCTGCCGGGTAAAAACCGAATGGGGGCAGTCAGCGCATTCGGGATGAGCGGAACAAACGCCCATGTCGTTATGGAAAGCTATAAGCGCAGCGCTTCACCTCATCCGGATGCCCCTGCTTATTTACTGACTTTATCAGCAAAAACAAAGGAGGCCCTTCAGGAAAAAATCGAAGATATGATCACTTGGGCGGAAAATGGCGGACTGAAAGAAAATGATCTAGCCCAGCTCAGCTATACATTGCTAAAAGGACGGCATCACTTTAACCATCGCGCCGCCATCGTGGTTCAAGATGCTGATGACGCAGTGTATGTATGGAAGCAGGCAAAGCTTAATGAACATCATCCTTATGTGTTTTCGGGAAAAGTACCGCAGCACTTTGCAGGCCGACAGCATATTCAGGAGCACATAATAGAAGTGCTCGGCAAGTGCAGCGCCTCATATTCTGACCATAGAAAATATCAGGAACTGTTATGCGTGCTGGCAGATTTTTATTGTCAAGGTTATGAAATCGAAGGGGACTTGCTTTATGGCGGACCTTTGCCGCGAATCGGCAATCTGCCGGGCTACCCGTTTGCCAGGCAGACGTATTGGGCGTCCGATTGTCTTCAGGGAGAGCTTGAAAGCCGGAATTCAGCTGAACGTGAAAAGCTTCACCCGCTGATCCATGCGAATACGTCGACCTTTACCGCCCAGCGCTTTACTTCTGTTTTTTCGGGGCATGAACCGTTTTTTGCTGATCATATCGTCAATGGAAAACCGGTGCTTCCGGGCGCGGCTGCTTTAGAAATGGCCCGGGCCGCCGTTACGCTTGCCGCTGAAGACTTGCCGGGCGGGAAAGCGGGTGTCCGGCTCAAACAGATCGTTTGGCTCCGTCCGGTGACGGTGCTTTCTGAGGGAGTGACGCTTCATGTAAAGCTTCAGCCGGAAGAAAACGGAGACATCGCTTTTGAAGCGTATGCCGAAGGGGAAGAGCCGCTTGTCTTTTTCCAGGGAAAGGCCGTGCTCGAAGAGACGGAGCGTGCTCCGGTACTCGATGTGGAGGCGGTTCAGGCGCGCTGCGGCGGCCGGCGCATGTCAAAGGCTGAGTGCTATGAAGCATTCGACAGTCTCGGCATCACCTACGGACCGTCTCATCAGGCGCTTGACGCCGTCTACGCCGGAAGCGGAGAAGTGCTCGCGAAGCTCACTCTTCCGCCGTCCGCCCGCGAAGAAAAGGAGCCGTTCATCCTGCATCCGAGCATGCTGGACGCCGCCCTTCAGGCTTCTATCGGTCTCGTGCTCTCAGACGGTTCCGCGTCCGGACGGCCGTTTCTGCCGTTTGCCCTCCGGGATATGCAGGTGTTTTCTGCGTGCCGGGAGACGATGTGGGCGATGCTTTCCTCAGCGGACGGCGCCTATCATATTGAGCTGTGTGATGAAAACGGCGAGGTATGTGTCCGATTGACGGGGCTCACCGCCCGTTTTCTGGAGGAGGAAACGGAGGGAAAACCGCTCTTGCTTCAGCCAAAGTGGCAGGAATCACCGCCGGATGAAGGCGGCGGACAAGAAGAGTCTTTCAGATACGTAACGCTGTATGGCGGAATGAACGCTGAAGACATAAGCGGCGCCGTATGTGCGGCTGACGGCGAAGATCCGATTGAAGACCGTTATGACGCCTGCACGGCGGAGCTGTCAGCGATCGTCAAGCGTCTTATCAAAGAAAAACAGAAGGAAAAAACGCTGATCCAGCTTCTTGTCCCCGACAGGGGGGAAGACAATGTATTGGCGGGGCTGGCCGCTTTTCTGAAAACGGCTCACCTTGAACATCCGAAGCTGTACGGCCAAGTCATCCAAGCCGATCCGGACGAGTCAGCATCAGCGCTTCTTGCCAAGCTGAAAGAAAACCGGGCGCATCCTGAACAAGCGGAAATCCGTTATGAAGGCGGCAAACGTTTCGTCAGAAACTGGCGTCACCTGCCGGCCTCTCAAAGCGGCGCCGTTCCGTGGAAAGACGAAGGGGTTTACCTCCTTACCGGGGGAGCGGGCGGCATCGGGCTGATTTTCGCTGAAGAAATAGCCTCCCGCGTCAAAAATGCCGTCCTCGTATTAACGGGGAGGGCGGAAGCGCTAGATGAAGAGCGCTCCGCCCGCTTACGGCGCTTGGAAGCGACGGGTGCCCGCGTACTGTATCAACCGGTTGATGTGACAGACAGGGCCGCGGTCATCGCCCTCGTCCGCGGCATACAGGAGGAGCACGGAACACTCGACGGGATCATTCACGGCGCCGGCGTGATCGCCGACAATTACATTCTGAACCAGACAGAAAACGAACGGAAGACTGTCATGGCGCCGAAAGTGAAAGGGCTTATCAATCTTGATGAAGCAGCGAAAGATGTGCGGCTGGACTTTTTCATCCTGTTTTCTTCCTTGGCGGGAGGCATGGGAAATCCGGGGCAGGCCGGTTATGCGGCAGCCAACGCATTTATGGATGTTTATGCAGCCCGCCGAAATCGTCTCGTGCGGGACAACAATCGGAGCGGGCAGACTCTGTCCGTCAACTGGCCGCTTTGGGAAGAAGGCGGTATGCGTGTGGACAAAGAGACAGAACGGCTGATGTATGAACAGACCGGAATGAAAGCCATGCGATCGGCATCAGGCATCCAGGCGCTTTATGCCGCTTTTGCCTCCGGAGCACACCAGGTCATGGTGGCAGAAGGCGACGAGAAACGGATTCGCAGCCATATTTTCGATCTGGGCGAAGAACAAAGCGCCGCCGGACAAGCTCCGGCAGAGACAGATGCAACAGATCTGAAAGATCGGGTTCAAGAGAAACTAAAGAGGCATGTATCAGATCTTTTAAAGGTAAGCATGAAAGATATTGAGGCTGACAGCGAACTGACGGAATACGGATTTGATTCGATCATCTTCACTGAATTTACAAATCTATTAAATCGGTCTTATCAGCTTGAGCTCAGCCCGACTATCTTCTTTGAATTTCCGACATTGCGCAAACTGAGCGGCCATTTGATATCTGAATGGAAAGAAGCATTCAGCGGCTTAGAAAGAGAGCGTTTAAAAACCGCTCCAAAAGCCGGAATAAGAAAAGCTGAAGCTCCGGCGGCCGTTCATGTCAAGTGGGAAACGCCCGTATCCGTAAAAGGAAAATCAGAAGAAAAAACCGAACCGATAGCCATTATCGGAATCAGCGGTATTTTTCCGCAAGCGAAAGACATAGATGAATTCTGGACACGTTTATCAAAAGGAGAGCATTGCATCACAGAAATTCCCCGGGATCGCTGGGATTGGCGCGAATATGACGGCGATCCGGCAGCGGCTGCAAATAAAACGTCAATTAAATGGGGCGGTTTTATAGATGGAATCGCCGGGTTTGACCCGCTGTTTTTCGGGATATCTCCGAAAGAAGCTGAAATGATGGATCCTCAGCAGCGCCTATTAATGATGTATGTGTGGAAAGCCATTGAAGACGCGGGGTACTCAGCAAAACGGATTGCCGGAACAAAAACCGGCATTTTCACCGGCACATTGGGAAGCGGATATCAAACCTTAATCAATAAGGCGGGTCTTCCTGTCGAGGGGTATACGATGACCGGAATCGTGCCGTCCGTCGGGCCGAACCGGATGAGTTATTTTCTTGATATCCACGGGCCGAGCGAGCCGGTAGAAACCGCTTGTTCAAGCTCTTTAGTCGCCATTCACCGCGCGGTAAAAGCCATTGAAACGGGAGATTGTGATATGGCGGTCGCAGGGGGCGTCAACACGATCGTCACGCCTGAAGGCCATATCGGTTTTCAAAAAGCAGGCATGCTCAGTGAAGACGGACGCTGCAAAACATTTTCTGATCAGGCTGACGGTTATGTCAGAGGAGAGGGTGCCGGCATGATTGTCTTGAAAAAGCTTTCAGAGGCTGAGCATGACAGGGATCACATCTACGGCCTCATCCGCGGTACAGCGGAAAATCACGGCGGACGCTCAGCGTCACTTACCGCGCCGAACCCGCAGGCTCAGACGGATGTGCTGAAAAGCGCTTATCAAAAAGCCGGTATTCACCCGTCAACGATCACTTATATAGAAGCGCACGGAACAGGTACGGCGCTCGGAGATCCGATTGAAATCAATGCATTGAAAAAAGCTTTCCAAACAGACGGGGCTCCGGGCGGATATTGCGGGATAGGCTCAGTGAAGACAAATATCGGACATTTGGAGCTCGCAGCAGGTATTGCGGGCGTTATCAAAGTATTGATGCAGCTGAAACATCGGACGCTCGCCAAAAGTCTGCATTGCGAGAACATCAATCCCCATATCAAATTGAAGGACAGCCCGTTTTACATTGTGACAGAAACAAAGGAGTGGGAAGCGCTGCGTGATGAAAACGGCCGGGTCCTTCCCCGCCGGGCGGGTGTAAGCTCATTCGGTTTCGGAGGTGTCAATGCGCATATCGTTATTGAAGAATACATGGACAAAAGTGAGACGGAACAGCCGGAAACCCGTGAGAAAGCGTCATCTCTTTTTGTTTTGTCGGCTAAAAATGAAGAGCGGCTGAAAGAAAGAGCGCGTCTCCTTCGGGATTTTATCCAAAACGGATCAACCCGCCATATCGATCTTGCAGATGTTGCATACACACTGCAGACCGGACGGGACGCAATGGAAGCGAGGCTGGGAATCATTGCAGGCTCCGCAGAGGAACTGACTGAAAAACTGAACGCGTTTCTGACGGAAAAAAACAGCGAAGATATCATCAGCGGGCGCAAAAAACGCGAGAATAACACGATCTCCATGTTCTCAGAAGATGAAGACGCTGCTGACCTCGTCAGCGCCTGGATTGAGAAAAAGAAATACAATAAAGTGTTGCGGCTCTGGGCAAACGGATTTGACACAGATTGGGAGCAGCTGTATACGGACAGTAAGCCGCGCCGCATCAGCCTGCCCTCCTATCCGTTCAGAGCCGACCGCTATTGGGTGCCGAAACGGGAGCAGCTGCCGCTTTCGAATCAAAAAACAGTAGTATTGCAGAAAACATGGGAGCCTTGCGAGGCAGTGTCTTCATCCGAGCCATTCAGCAAAATAGCGCTCATCGTTTCCGAGGATACAAAAGACCTTGCCGCCGAGGTGAAAAAACAGCTGAATGATGCTGACATTGTGCAGGAAAATCAGCTCATCTCTTTCTTACAGGATCCGAATGCGGCCATCTATTCCGGGTTTATTGACTTCACCGGCTGCGGCTCCCGGCAAAAGCGGCAGGACATCAGCTGGGTGGCATCGCTGCAGCAGCTGATTGAATACGGCCGCGGAAAAGAAAACATGAAAATGCTTTATCTTACAAAAGGCCTTGAATCCTTCAAAAATAAGGCGGCCGCTATGCATGGTATCGAGAAAGCGGGGCTTTATCGCATGCTGCGGCATGAATACAGCCATATTCTCACCTGTCACGCCGATATTGATCCTGAAGAGCCGCTGGAGCAGACAGCCGCTTTTATTAAACAAGAAATTGAATCAGACTTAACGGAGTCTGCTGTTTGCTACAGGGACGGCATGCGCTTCAGCTATGTTCTTCGGCAGACTGATCAGATTGAACCAGAAGCCGTGCAAACAGACCGGACTGTGTTTCCAAAAGACGCCGTTCTGATGATAACCGGAGGAACGCGCGGACTCGGCGCTTTATGCGCCAAGCATTTCGTTTCCGCATACGGTGTGAAGAAACTGCTTCTGACAGGCAGAAAGGAGCTGCCGCCGAAAACCGAGTGGGATCTTGAGCAAACAGACCCTGTCATTTCGGAAAAAATACAGTTAATCCGGCAACTGGAATCACAGGGCGTAAAAGTGTGCGTCTCAGCAGTTGATCTGACGGATAAGCAGGCCGTCGGACGGCTTATAAAAGAGGTAACCACAACGCTCGGACCTGTCGGAGGCATTTTGCATTGCGCGGGAATTGCGGACCGTGAAAACCCTGCTTTTCTCCGCAAATCCAAAGACAGTATCGCGCGGGTGCTCGCACCGAAAGCAGACGGCCTTCACAGTCTGTATGAGAGTGTAAAGGATGATGCGCCGGCATTTTTCGTCCTGTTTTCATCTGTCTCGGCAGCCGTCCCGATTCTTGCGGCGGGTCAGAGCGATTATGCGATGGCAAATTCTTATATGGACTATTTTGCAGAAAACAATGAGAGCGGCATCATGAGCATACAATGGCCGGCATGGGATGAGACGGGCATGAGCAGGGATACAAAAAGCGGGGTGTATCAGCAAACGGGATTGCTGCGGCACTCTGACGCGGAAGGTCTCAAGATGCTTGATTACATTTTAAGAGAAAGACCCGGAACCGTCGTGCTGCCGGCACAAGTGAAACATGATTGGGACATCAAAGCGCTTGAAAACGCCAAGCCAGCCGCCCATAAAGGAATGAGAACAGCTTCCAAACCTCCTGAAACAAAAAAACGGGTCCATAACCGGATTGATATTAAATCTTGGCTGAAGACGCTTTTGGCAAAAGAGCTGAGTATCGATGAAACGCATATGGATATCGATGTGCCTTTTCAGGAATACGGAATGGATTCTATCTTTCTGGCGCAAGTGCTGACAAAGATCGATCAAAAACTGCCGTCCGTTTCAATTGATCCGACTGTCCTTCTGGAACACCCTACCATAGAACAGCTCGCGGATTATTTAGCCGCACATTGTCTGGAAGCTTTTTCGGCAGATGCAGCGGTTCCCGCGGAGAAGATCCCTTTGCAGAAGACGCCGAAACAGAGCAAAAAAACGGCAGATAAGCCCGGGAAACGGGGAAAGGTTGCGATCATCGGCATGGCCTGTCATTTTCCGAAAGCGGGGGATATAAAAGAATTTTGGAAGAATCTCCGCAGCGGAACGGATGCGGTCACTGAAGTTCCGCCGGACAGATGGAACGCCGGGGAACACTATCAGCCGGGTGAATATCAAGAAGGAAAAAGCATCAGTAAATGGGGCGGTTTTATTCACGATATTGATCAATTTGACCCGGAGTATTTTAATATTTCAGAAACGCTGGCACCGATGATAGACCCGCTGCAAAGGCAGTGGCTCGAAGTGAGTGCGGAAGCTTTGGCCGATGCCGGTTATCAAAAAGAGGATCTCTGGGGCCGCCGTATCGGCGTTTTTGCCGGTGCAAGGGCAGGTGCGTTTCATCAGAAATTTCAATATTTGCAAAAAGACGCGATTATTGGTGCGGGGCAAAATTTTATTACCGCACATATGGCGCACATTTATAACTTTACAGGGCCCAACCTGGTCGTGGATACGGCCTGCTCCAGTTCGCTTACGGCAATTCATTTGGCCGTGCAGGCTATTCAAAATGGAGAAGCGGAGGCGGCCTTTGCGGGCGGGGTTGACATTTTGCTTGATGAAAAACCTTTTCTCACAATGAGCGCGGCGAGAATCTTATCGCCAAATGGCCGTTCAAAATCTTTCGATGCCGATGCGGACGGAACAGGAATCGGAGAGGGCTGCGGTGTGCTGATGCTGAAGCCGCTCGAAAAAGCGATAGAAGACGAAGATAAAATATACGGCGTTATTGACGGCTCTGCGATAAATAATGACGGCAGCACAATGGGGGTGACGACGCCGAATCCCCGGGCGCAGCAGGACTTGATTGAGCAGGCGGTTCAATCAGCGGAAATCGAGCCGGACACCATGACATACGTAGAGATGCACGGAACCGGTACTTTGATCGGCGACCCGATTGAATTAAAAGGATTAACCAATGTCTTGTCTGCTTATTCCGATGAAAAGCAATTTTGCGGTGTAGGGAGCGTCAAAAGCAATATCGGCCACTTGCTGAGTGCGGCGGGCGCGGCGGGAATCATCAAAGTTTTGCTGGCGATTGCCAATGAAGAACTCCCGCCGACTTTGCATTGCCATAAACCGAACCCCCGCTTTCAATTTCATGATTCGCCGCTTTATCCTGTGCTTGAGCTGAAGCGGTGGGACGGAAAAAAAGAGATACTCAGGGCCGGCGTCAGCGCGTTCGGTTTGGGCGGGAATAACGCCCATATCATTGTCAGCAACGAAGGAATTCCGAGAGAACGAAAAGCGACCATGGAACCGAAAGGCGGCCAGACAGTATACCGAAAACAGCGGTATTGGCCTGAAAAAGCACAGTTGTCCGAAGCGGAAGAAAATGAGGCGGGCACAGAAGCAATGTTTGAAATAAGCGAGGTGTGATAGATTGGCAGTTGCCACCGATCAAGTCAAAACGTTCCTGCAGAAAATCAGCCATTCGAATTATATCGTCCGGGATCATCGCGTTCATCAAATCCGCGTCCTCCCGGGCGTGACTTTAATAGATATGCTGTATCGGCTCGCCGCCGGGTATCTCGGTGAAAGGCCTATAGAATTAAGACAGATTATTTTTAAGCAGCCTGTTGTAACATCTGAAGAGTTTGATAAACACCTGTATGTCACCTTTACGCCGGCGAGTGACAGCTGGAAAGTTGAGATCACAAGCGAAAAAGCAAAAAACGGCACACCGCTTGGCGGAAAACGGGATGAGAATATGGAATGTCAGCTTTATTTGCAAAAAGACACGCCCCGGGCAAAAGAACTGAATATTGAAGCATTCATGAAAAACGCAAGCCGAAAATGGGACATGCATGACATTTACGGAATTGCAAGAAGAAGCCATATTGAGCATGGCGAGTTTATGAAAAATGAAGGGGCTGTTTATCAGCTTCAGGATAAAGAAGAATTAATGGAGCTCACTCTGAGTGATTTGGCTGAAGGATTCCGGGAGAAATTTAAGGCGCATCCGGCTTTTTTAGATGCGTCCACCCTTGCCGGCTCTTCCTTTGCATTGTCGGCCCAAAAGCAGAATGACACACCTTATATTCCTTTTATGATCAATCGTTTTTGCATACATCAGCCGTTTCCGAAAACGATTTACACTTATTCTGCGAAAAACAGCCGCACTGAAAGCGGCGCATCAGATAGCGAACCTGATTTTTATTCGGCCGATTTCACGATTTACGACAGGGCAGGGAACGTATTGGCCGAATGTGAGAAACTGACAGTAAAAAGGGTCAGACAAGCGAATATGATTACCCATCTGATAGACAAAGAGAAGCCGCCTCAGCAGAACAGAAGCGGCCGTGGAGAGCCCGAAAGTCCTGTGGCCGCAGAAGACGTGTCTGAACAGCAAACGCCGGAACAAAACATGGTGACTTACATAAAGTCGGAAATCGCCAGGCTGATCAATCGTCCGGCACAGGCTATTGATGTGCGGAAAGGCTTTTATGATATGGGGCTTGACTCGGCGCATTTGCTGAAGCTTGTAAAGATATTAGAGCAGACTTTTCAGCAGCAGTTTTATCCGACACTGCTTTTTGAATATTCATCTGTCCGCCGCCTTGCGGATTACCTTATCAATGAAGCGGGCTGTGTGCTGAAAGATTCGGCCGAAGAACGGCATACATCAGACGCTGACACTGCTGATGAGGTTCTGTTTTTTGAACCCGCCTGGAAAGATCATCCGCTGGAAACGGCGGTGCAGAACGGGCAAAAACACACCCGTCATCTCATTATCGCTGCCGATGCAGGAGCCCGTCTCACCGGTGAACTCGGCACATATTGCCCGGAAGCGGAAGTGATAGAACTGAAAAGGGAGCATGAGGTTGCAGATGAGCAGTTTGAAGCAGATGCCGAGCGCATATTTCGTATGCTCAAACGGGAACTGACAGACCATCCGAAAGAACATACATTGATTCAGCTTGTATGCGCCGTTGAGAATGGAGCGGCATTGTCTTCCGCTCTCGGGGCTATGCTGAAAACGGCCCATCTGGAAAATCCGGCTCTTCGCACTCAGGTGATCACCTTCTGTGACAAGAATGAGAGATTGCCAAGTGAGACGGCCGCAATCATTAGAACAGAAGCAGACTGCTCTCATGCAGGCTGCACAGACATTCGGTATAAAGACAATATGCGGCAGATCAGATTGTTCGAACGTATTGAGAAACCGGACGGACAGACACAGTCTCCTTGGAAACAAAACGGCGTATATGTCATTACAGGAGGCCTCGGCGGTCTTGGATTTCTGCTTGCCCGTCACCTTGCAGAAAAAGAAAAGGTGAAGCTCGCACTCATCGGCCGTTCGCCGGAACAGTCTGAGAAGATCAGCAGACTGAAAGCATTGGGAGCAGAAGTTCTTTATGTTCAAGCGGACATCGGCAGCAAAGCCGAAACAGAGCGGGCATTTGCTCAGATTACAGAAACTTTCGGCCGGCTGACGGGCATTTTTCATTGCGCCGGTGTTTTAAAAGATCAATTTATCATCCAAAAAGACAGTTCTGACTTGAAGCGGGTGTTCCTGCCGAAAATCAGCGGCCTGATTCATGCGGACGAAGCTTCACGGCATGAACCGCTTGAATTTTTCGCCGCATTTTCCTCATTCTCGGCGTTGACCGGAAATGCGGGCCAGACAGATTATGCCGCAGCGAACGCTTTTATGGATGAATATATGAAATATCGCGATTGCAAAGCGGAAAAAGGCGAACGGACCGGGGCTTCTATGACGATCAACTGGCCGCTTTGGGAAGATGGCGGCATGCAGGTTGACAGTTTGATGAAAGAGATCATGAATGATGCAACCGGCACCAGCCCGCTTCCGGCCGGGGAAGGGATGGCTTCACTAGAATATATGCTGCGTCTCGGCAAGCTGCAATCCGTTATTTTATACGGGAAGGAGCCCGCTGTAACTGAAAGCATGGCCCGATTGGTTCCGATGGCAGACAAGAACCGCTCTTCATTATCCCATGCAGCTGTCAAGAGAAGAAGCCGAAAACAAGAGAGACATACAGAAGAGCACGATATTGCCGTAATCGGATTGGCGGGAAGATATCCGCAGGCGGGAAGCATCGATGAATTTTACCAAAATCTGCGCTCAGGTAAAGACTGTATCACAACAATGCCGAAAGACAGATGGAAAGGTTATCCTTTCTCATATGAAGCAGATCAGTTCTACCGTTACGGAGGATTTTTAGATCGCATAGACAGCTTTGATCCGCTGTTTTTCAATCTGACTCCGCGCCAGGCTGAAATGATGGACCCGCAGGCGCGGCTGTTTTTAGAGACGGCTTGGGAAGCTTGTGAAGATGCCGGTTTTTATCAGGACAGAACGGCGCGCGGGCCATCTTCACAAAAAAGAAAACGCGTCGGGGTATTCGCAGGTGTGTTTTGGAGCCATTATGAGCTGTTCGGCGCTGAAATCACACAGCGGGGCACACTGCTGTCTATGGGCGTGACGCCTGCCTCTGTTCCGAATATCGTGTCTCACTGCCTGAACTTTACAGGGCCGTCAATGGCTGTTGATACGATGTGCTCTTCTTCGCTCACATCCATACATTTGGCATGTGAAAGCATTAAAAGGGGGGAGTGCGAATTCGCCATTGCCGGCGGTGTTAATGCGGTCACACATCCGCATAAATATGCGTTTTTGGCGAATGCCGGATTTCTGTCTTCAGAAGGCGTCTGCAAAAGCTTCGCCGACGGCGGTGACGGCTATGTGCCGGGAGAAGGCGTCGGCGCCGTGTTGCTGACAACCGTTCAAGAAGCGGAAAAGATGGGCTGTCCGATATATGGCGTCATAAAAGGCTCCGCTTTAAACCATGTCGGAAAAACATCCGGTTTGACCGTGCCTGATCCGGCATCACAGGCGGAAGTCATTACAGATTCCTTTCAGAGTGCCGGCATTGATCCGGAGACATTGAGTTATATTGAAGCTCACGGAACGGGTACGTCTCTGGGTGATCCGATTGAAATTGAAGGGCTGAGCCGCGCTTTCCGCAAATGGACAAACAAGAAGCGGTTTTGCGCCATCGGCTCTGCCAAATCAAATATCGGCCATTTAGAAGGAGCCGCCGGAATCGCCGGATTAACAAAGGTGCTTTTGCAGCTGAAGCATGGAGAAATCTTTCCGTCATTGCACGCGGACACGCTGAATCCCCATATTCCATTTCCGGATACGCCGTTTTATGTGGCGGACCGGCTGGAAGAATGGGAACGGCCGTCACATTCTGACCAGCCGAGAAGAGCGGGTTTAAGTTCTTTTGGCGCCAGCGGGAGCAATGCCCATTTTGTCATAGAAGAATATCTGCCGCCGCAGGCTGAAAAGAAATCGGTGAATATACGGGAAGACGAGCCGGTTCTGTTTCTGCTTTCGGCAAAAAATGAAGAACGGCTATTGGAATATGTCAAACGGTATGCCCGCTTTTTACGGGAAAAAGAAGTCAACCTTAAAGACCTGGCCTACACGCTTCAAGCTGGCAGAGAAGCGATGCCTGAACGGCTGGCATTGATCGTTACATCCGTTTGCGGCCTGCAAGCGAAACTGAAGGATGTACTTGAACGAAAAACGGAAATTGAAGGGTGTTTCCGCGGACGTGCTCAAGATGATATTTCAACAAGTGGAATGGCCGAACTTTTGAAAAACAAGCAATATTCCAGATTGCTCACTGAGTGGGCAAAAGGAGCCGCCGTTGACTGGAACCAGTTATACGAAGGAGAGAAGCCGAAACGGGTCAGCCTTCCTGTATATCCGTTCGCGAAGGAGCGGTATTGGGTGCCTGTGCCTGCGGATATCCGGAAACAGACAGACGAACCGGCGGAAAACCAAAAGATCATTCTTCAAAAAGACTGGAAGCAGCAAGATCCGGCGGAGTCTGAAGCCTTATCAGGAACAGTAATGATACTTGCAACTGATAAGACGAGCCGATTGGCCGATGCTCTATTTAAAGGAAACGGCCATATTGAAACGATCTGCATCATCCATCAGGCAAAAGACGGCGCCGATTATTACGCTGCCGCATCGGGGCGAAACCTTTACGGCAGAGTGCGGGAGTCTCTTCAAAACAAACAGATACTCGGGGTCGTCGACATAACCGCATATGATGCGGAATATGAACGGCGGGAAGAGATAGAACACGGAAAGCTTGCCTTTTTACAGCAGGCTCTTGAATCATTCCATCATAGCGGCGCTGTGTTCAGCCAAGTGACGCACCGCCTCCAGCCTTTCAAGGAAAGTAAACCTCTGATGCAAGGGGCGAAAACGGCGGGGCTGTACCGGATGCTGGGCGCTGAGTATGCCAACATTCATTCTTTTACGATAGATAGCGATTGTGCGATTGAGCATACAGAAGAATTAAGCAGACAGATTGAGACTGAATTTTTACAGCCGCGGGCCAAAAGCGGCAGTGAATGCTGCTACAGGCTGAATCGCCGTTATGTGCCGTTTCTGAAGCAGGGTACGAATGTGTCTGCGGCGCCTGAGCTTTCCTATTCGTCTGATGATGTGCTGTTAATAACGGGCGGATCGCGCGGGATCGGCGCAATTGCGGCGGATCATGCCGTTTCACGCGGAT
This sequence comes from Bacillus sp. MT(2024), assembly GCF_036362845.1. Classification (NCBI taxonomy): domain Bacteria; kingdom Bacillati; phylum Bacillota; class Bacilli; order Caryophanales; family Bacillaceae; genus Bacillus; species Bacillus sp. MT(2024). The sequence continues at coordinate 2,326,157 of NZ_CP143632.1, read as the reverse complement.
GCAGGAAACTGGTCATCATGGGGCGGGAGCCGCTTCCCGATTCCTCAGAGTGGGCAGACATGAAAAAGGACGGCATTCTCCCGGAAAAAGCCGAGCGGATGCAGAGGTTAGCCGAGCGGGGCGCGGAGATCTGTTATTACAGCGTTTCTCTTACGGATCAAAAGGGGCTCCGGAACATGACGGACAGCATCCGCGGCACGATGGGACCGATTACCGGCGTTTTTCATTGCGCAGGTGCAATGGGAGAACACCCCGCTTTTTATAACAAAACCGAAACTGAAATCGAAAGCGTTTGCACGCCGAAAGTAACTGGGCTTTGCGGTCTCTATGAAGCCGTTCAGAATGAGCCGCTGTCGTTTTTTATTTTGTTCTCATCCGTTTCGGGTCTGATTCCTTCGCTTGCTGCGGGGCAAAGTGACTACGCGATGGCTAATTCATTTATGGACTCTTTTGCAAATCATCAGGCAGGTAAAGGAAACGTGTTTGTTAAAGCCGTTCAATGGCCCGTCTGGAAAGAAACCGGCATGGCTGAAGGCCTGCCGGAAACACCTGCTTATCAAAAATCAGGACTTTCCAGGCTGTCTGCCGAAGACGGACTGAAGTTTTTAGATTACATCATATTAAACGGACAAAGCTGCGGAATTCCGTGTGTTCCCGAAGACAGTAAGGCTGATTTTGGTGATCTTCTGAAGGTGAAGAAAACTGAAGCGCCCATGAAAAAAAGCACTGCCGGTGACCAAAAGGTGAAGGATATGATTCGTCAATGGGTGCGCACCGTTTTCAGCGAAGAACTGAAAATGACGGATGAGCAGATAAAAGATGATATGCCGTTTGATGAATACGGGATTGACTCAATACTCTTTGCGGAATTGGTTCAATCATTGCAAAAACGGATCAGCATAAAGTTAACACCGTCCTTAATGCTTCAATATCAAACGATTACAGAAATGGTTGACTATTTCGCAGCGCATCATGAAACCGATTTTGTGACAAAAGAAAATGGTTTCGTTCAAGACATGGACGTCCAGCCTGATGTAACCGCCGCCGCTGAAGAGAGAACATCCATGAAGCCGAAAGCGGATACCGAAGACGATATTGCCGTCGTCGGCATGTCCTGCCGTTTTCCGGGGGCGGGCGGAACGGATGCTTTTTGGGAGCTGCTGATGAAAGGGAACACCGCCATCCGGCCTGTCCCCGCATCGCGCTGGCATGCAACAGCACATGCAAAGGATTATGCGGGGTGGATTGATGATATCGACATGTTTGATGCGGGCTTTTTCGGCATCTCTGAAAAAGACGCGGCAATTATGGACCCGCAGGCGCGGATCATATTAGAAGAAGCGGTTCATTCCGTTTATGATGCCGGGTACGGACAAAAGGATTTGTCGGGCCGGAAAGTCGGCGTATACATCGGCGGCAGGGCGCAGCCTTCAGCCGGTATGGAACATATCCTGCAGGCGCCTAATCCGATTTTGGGGGCGGGGCAAAACTATTTGGCGGCCAACATTTCACGATTTTTTAATGTCACAGGGCCGAGCCTTGTCGTGGATACAGCATGTTCCTCAGGGCTGATCGGGCTGTCCTTTGCAAAAGACGCCCTTTTGGCCGGAAGGATTGACGCGGCCTTAGTCGGTTCGGTGAGTCTGCTCTTATCTCCATCCGCGCACCGGTTATTCGGAGCGCGCCATATTTTAAATGAGAACGGTGTGTTTCATATATTCGACCGTGAATCAGCGGGAGAAGTGCTCGGAGAAGGAGCGGGGGCGGTTTTTATCAAGCGATTGAGCGATGCGGTGCGGGACGGAGACCGTATTTACGGCGTCATAAAAGCCGTCTCGGTAAACAATGACGGCCGGACGCTCGGTCCCGGTTCACCGAATATAAGGGCGCAGAGAGACGTCATTCAAACTGCGCTTAATATGGCGGAAAAGTCGCCCGAAGACATCGGATATATAGAAGTGAACGGAGGCGGTTCCCCAATCGTTGATTCGGTGGAAATCAAGGCGCTCTCAGATGTCTATCAGCTGAACCGGAAAACGCTTCTGCCCTGCCGGATCGGATCAGTGAAACCGAATGTAGGGCATTTGCTTCTGTCTTCAGGTCTTGCGGGCTTCATCCGATGTGTGCTGAGCGTCTATCATAAGCGGATTCCGCCTTTCTTATCAGCGCGTGAGCCATTTGAACATTATGACTTTGAAGCGTCGCGTATTCATTTTAATCGTGAACCCGTTGATTGGCATTCAGAGAAGAAACCCCGCGTCGCAGCTCAGAGTTCATTTCCTGACGGCGGGACAAATGCTCATATCCTCGTTGAAGAATACAGAGGTGAAAGGCAGCGGGAATATCACCGGGCGCCCCAGCCGCCGGAATTCAGAAAAAAACACTACCCGCTTTTGGGCGGCTGGAACAGCACGGAAAGTGAACCGGAAAAAACAAGTAATGAAAAAACGGACATTGCGGATCTTTTAAAGAAATATGAGAAAAAAGCAGAGACAAGCACTGCACCTGCAGACTCGTTTTGGCAGGTGACAACGTGACGTTTTTAAAAGGGGACTAACCATGAAAAAAACAGTGAATCTGCGCCTGACGGCAGAACATCCCATTATGAAAAACCATCTTGTTCACGGAGAATCTGTCATGCCCGGTCTGGCCTATATTGATATGCTGTATCAGCTGGCAAAGCAAAGCCTTGATCTTTCATTCCGTTCCATCTGTCTGAAACGGGTGACCATTTATCATCCTTTATCAGTGAAGCGGTCAGAGCGGCTTGATGTGAGTGTCATATTCAGTAAAGAAAAGGAGTTCTGGACTGCCTCGATTTGCGGGGCGGATTCCGGGACGGTTTTCTTATCAGCGGAGATGCATGAAGAAGTCTTCTCATCAGACAGGCGTCTTGACGCAGGGGAGAAAAAACAACAAGCCGCACTTCCATCAGTCTCCTTGCATACGGTTTACGAAGACGCGAGAAGCCGCGGACTGTCGCATGACGGGCTGATGAAGCCGGAGGGAGAGATCTATGCTTATGAAGAGGAATGTTTCCTTGATATTCGGCAGTCTGATTCATGCCGGGAAAATCTCCCCGGCGCGCTCTTTCACCCCGCGCTGATGGACGGTGCCGCTATGGCCTCCGGCGTATTGCAGACAGCTGCAGGCGCCGAGTTATTTTTACCGATTTATTATGAGTCGTTTATTGCCGCTGAGACCGTTACGGAGCGCTGTTACGCGGTGATTTCGAAAAAGTCCGGCACGCCTTCTGAAATGGTGAAAATGGATATTGACTTTTACAACCCCAGCGGCGTGCATATTGCTTCACTGCTCGGCCTGACAGCCAAAAAGGTGCGGACGGACCGGCAGCTGATACCAGGCGTTCAGCAGATGGAGGAAACCTTATACCGCATTTTCTCGACATACGTAGGCCGTCCTGTCACAAGAAATGATGCGCACACCGTGTTTTTTGAATTAGGTCTTGAATCGTCACAGCTTCTGGCCATTATTAAAGACATCGAAGGGGCGTTTGATCTGTGTCTGAATCCGACTCTTTTATTTGAGTGCAGCAGCATATCCGAACTGCTTGAAGACATAAAAACAAAAGGAACAGATGAATCTTCCGGCCTTGTCGCGGATGCAGCACCGGTCTCTGAAACGCAATCAGGCAGTCAGACATTTACTTTCTATGAACATGAAGCATTCCTTCAGGATCATCTGGTTTTCGGCAAACCGGCACTGATGGGTGTAGTGTATCCGTGTCTGGTGCTTGAAGCATCCGGAGCATCTCGTTCCGGCACGTATCCCGCCGAGCTGAAAGATATCCGCTTTACGGGCGGGCCCGTCACGCTGGAGCCGGGAGAGGCCGCACAGATTGACATTTCATTTGCGGCAGAAAAGAGTGCCGAACGCTTTACCGCAAGCTGGACTGTCTCCGGTAAAGAAAGCCGAAAGACATGTGCCGAAGGAGAAATAAGCAGATATACAGAGGCACCCATAAAAAAATCATATGACGTTGAACAAATAAAGTCGCATGCACAAAAGGTGGGGCCGGATGTCATTTCCCGTCTGTACGATTCGGTTGCCGACTTCACGATAGGCCCGATGCTGAAAACGGTAACGGCGGGATACAAAATGAGTGAGAGTTCCTTTTTATTGCAGCTGGACTTATCAGGAAAAAAAGAAAAAGGCGATCTGCATCACTTTGCATTTGACCCGCTTATATTGAATTCATGTTATATGTCGCTCGGTGAAGAAGAATTGCAGCTGAAAAAGCGGATTCACGTCCCGCTCATGATTGAGAGGCTGACGCTTTACGGACCTGTCATGTCTGATACCGTCTATGTGGTGAATACAATCAAACATAAAAAAGACGGGTTTCTCTCATTTGATGCCGCAATCCTCAGTCATACCGGGGAACAGCTGGCGGAATTGAAAAATGCGTCTGTGAAAGAAGTGCTTCAGCCAAATCGGCTTGAAAATGCGTCTTTTGCCCCGTCCGGGAATCAAAGCCGTCAGGAAACGAAAGGAAAACCGCTGGATATTGCCGTTGTCGGGATTTCCGGCAAGTATCCGCAGGCCGATGATATCGATGCGTTTTGGGATAATCTCAAACAAGGCAAGGATTGTATTACCGAAATTCCGAAAGACCGCTGGAAATGGGAACATTACTTTTCCGAGGACCGGACGGCGCCGGGAGCGATCTACAGCAAATGGGGCGGATTCATTGACGGGATCGCCGATTTTGATCCTGAGTTTTTTAAGATTTCCCCCCGGGAAGCGGAACACCTTGATCCCCAGGAGCGGCTGTTTTTAATGCATGCTTGGATGGCCATGGAGGATGCGGGATATACGAGGACATCACCTGAACTGGGCCGTCAGGTAGGCGTGTATGCCGGTGTCATGTATCAGGAATACCCGCTATTCGCGGCTGAAGCGGGAGTGAAAGGACGGCATATCGGGCTCCCCGGCGGGATTTCATCCATTGCTAACCGTGTCTCCTATTTTTGTGACTTTCAAGGGCCGAGCATTTCGGTCGATACGATGTGTTCGGGTTCGCTGACTTCATTGTACATGGCGTGCCGGGATCTGCGGGATCATCGGATTCGCGCGGCGCTTGCCGGCGGAGTGAATCTCACCGTTCATCCTAACAAGTACTTCATGCTGAGCCAGGGGCAGTTCATCTCATCTAAAGGACACTGCGGGAGTTTCGGCGCCGGGGGTGACGGCTATATTCCGGCAGAAGGGGTCGGGGTGCTGCTTCTTAAACGTTTAGAAGACGCCGTACAAGACGGAGATCGGATTTACGGCGTCATTAAAGGAGCTGCCATTAATCACGGCGGGAGAGCGAGCGGTTACACCGTACCGAACCCCAAGGCGCAAAGCGAAGTCATTTCTCAAGCTTTACAGGAAGCGGGGGTATCTCCGGGCCGGATCAGCTATGTGGAAGCGCACGGGACAGGGACGAAATTAGGCGATCCGATTGAAATCCGGGCTTTAACCGAGGCATTCGGTGATGTTTCTGAAACATGTCTTGTCGGGTCTGTCAAATCAAATATCGGACATGGGGAATCGGCAGCAGGCATCGCCGCTGTCACAAAAGTGCTGCTGCAGATGAAGCACAAACAAATCGCTCCATCTTTGCATGCGGATGTTTTAAATCCGAATATCCAATTTGACGAAGGTCCGTTTTCCGTCTGCCGGGAATTAACAGATTGGAAACGGATTGCAGCAGACGGAGAAGAACAGCCGCTCAGGGCGGGAATCAGCAGCTTTGGTGCGGGCGGTTCTAACGCGCATATCATTATTGAAGAATATGAGGCTCCTGTCAAACAAGCAATCAGCGGCCAAGAGCCGGCTGTCATTCTGCTGTCTGCAAAAAATGGAGAGCGTCTGACAGAATATGCGGAGCGCCTTCTTGCTTTTCTTCAAAAGAAGCATATTGATAAGCCGGACTTATTTGATGTCGCGTACACTTTACAAGCGGGGCGGGAAGCGATGGATGAGCGGCTGGCTTTCATTGCGGACTCCCTTAAGGAGCTGGAGGACAAGCTCAGATCGTACTTGGAAAATGAAAACGCACCGCATCTTTACAGGGGGCGGGCGAAGCGAAACCATGAGACAGTGGCTGTGTTTGAATCTGATGAAGATCTGCAGGAAGCCATGGTCAAATGGCTGAAAAAGAGAAAGTACGGTCATTTGCTGAAAATGTGGGTGCAGGGAGTCGATGTGGACTGGAACTTGTTATATTCGGGACAAAAACCCCGGAGAATCAGTCTTCCCGCCTATCCGTTTGCAAAGGTCAGATGCTGGATTCAAGATGAAGCCGAGGCGGTTTCAAAAAGGGATGACGGCAAAATGGTGATCCATCCGCTCCTTCATGAAAACACATCCGATCTTTGGGAGCTGAAATTCACCTCTGTTTTTACCGGACGGGAATTCTTTTTCACTGATCACACAGTCAATGGACAGAAGGTGCTCCCGGGAGCCGCCGTGATCGAAATGGCCAGAGCGGCCGTTGAGCGTGCCGCATACGCTGTGCCGGACGGACGTAAAGGAATGTATTTGAAAGATCTCATATGGATGAGGCCTGTCGTTCATAAAGGGACGGATGTAGAAGTCCATATCAGCCTTATCCTTAAGGAAAATGAAGACATTGAATTTACGATTTACAGCCTATCGGAAGAACCTGGGGGAGAACGGATTTTATACAGTAAAGGCACCGCGGTATCAGGAGAGATAGCAGCGGTTCCGTCTGTTCATTTAGAGGGCTGGCTGTCCGGCTGCAGCCAATCGGTTATGACGTCTGATGAGGTTTATCAGGCTTTCCGGCATGCGGGTATGATATACGGGCCGAGCCATCAAGGCATTGATCAGCTGATGATCGGAGAGAGGGGGGCTGCAGCCCGGCTGTCGCTGCCGGAAACGGCAGACAGTACCGCCGATCAGTTTGTCATCCATCCGAGCCTTCTGGATGCCGCGTTTCAGGCGTCACTGGGGGCCGGTTCAGATACTGCCGGAGACACTCCGATGCTGCCGTTTTCCCTGCGGCAGGCAGAAATATTTCAGCCGACTCAGAAAACGATGTGGGCGCTTGTCCGCAAACAGAGCGATCGGTCAGATAACGGAGCGCTGACGCTGGATATTGATTTATGTGATGAAAACGGCGCTGTTTGTATGAGATTGACGGGCTTCTCCTGCCGGGCTGTCCGGCAGACAAACCAAACCGAAAGCAAACGGCAGGAAGTTCAGACGGCGATGCTTGCCCCTGTTTGGGACAAAACTTTCTTTTCCCTGGAAGAAAATCGAGCGGTTGATCAGGAACAATTGCTGATCATCGGAAAGCCGGGAAATACCATAAAGGCCGCGGCAAAAATGTGGCCCCGCGCCCATCTGGCGGAGACGCCGGATCATTCAAGCGAGCAAACATTACGTGAATTGACAGCCGGTTATCAAGATATCCGCCATTTCTTATGGATTGCGCCGGATCGTTTCGCACCCGCATCCGCCAGTCAGGAAATGCTTGATGAGCAGGAGAATGGGGTGATTCAATGTTTCCGTTTCATCAAAGCGCTGCTGTCACTCGGGTATGGAAACCGAAACATCAGCTTTACGGCGGTCACCCGGCAGACACAGTCCGTGTATCCGGGTGATCTCCCGCAGCCTGAGCATGCAGGCGTACACGGTTTGATCGGTTCATTGGCAAAAGAATATCCGAACTGGGACATCAGGCTGATTGATGCAGAAGAAGGCAGTGATTCGTCTGAGATGAAAAACATCTGGCGCCTTCCTCCAGATCCGGACGGAAATGCTGCCGCGTACCGTAACGGAGCTTGGCACAAGCAAAAAACAGTCCGGGTGCTGACAAGTTCCGCTCCGCGTATGTCGTACAGAGAAGGCGGCGTTTATGCTGTCATCGGCGGAGCGGGCGGCATCGGAGAAGCATGGAGCAAATACATGATCACCCGTTACAAAGCACGGATGATATGGATCGGCAGGCGGCCGAAGGATCAGGAGATTCAGAGCAAAATAGACAGGCTGGCCCTATCAGGCCCCGCGCCGCATTATATACAGGCTGATGCTCAAGATGCCGCAGCGCTTAAAGCGGCCGTCCGTTCCGTAAGAGAGCGATACGGCAATATAACGGGAGTCATCCATTCCGCGATAACGCTTGCCGACAAAAGTATGGCGAATATGGATGAAGCTTCTTTCAGAAACGCTTTTTCAGCTAAGGTGAATACGAGCGTCCGAATGATCGAAGCTTTTAAGGGAGAACCGCTTGATTTTGTGCTGTTTTTCTCATCCGTTAATTCTTTCACAAAAAATGCCGGGCAAAGCAACTATGCGGCAGGGTGTACATTTCAAGACGCCTTTGCCCGCCATATCGCTTCCTTGCTTGATTGTGAAGTGAAAGTCATGAATTGGGGATATTGGGGCAGTCTGGGCGTTGTATCAGACCCGTCTTACAGAAAACGGATGGAGGCGTCAGGGATCGGTTCTATTGAACCCGATGAAGCAATGGAGGCGCTGGAAGTCTTACTATCAGAACCGTTCAGCCAAGCGGCATTCATCAAAGCTGCTCCGCACGGCTTAGCCGCACTGACGGATCAAGATGCAATATCGGTTGTATCCGGCCCGGAGCCTTCATTTATGGAAAGCGTCAAGCGGCAAAATCCGGATCGGAATGAACGGCTTGAGACTTTAAAACGAGAAATGGAGTTGCGCATATGAACAGCCTTCTTTGCAAACTGCTCTTTTATCAATTACAGTCAATCGGGTTTTTCAGCGAGCCTGTCACCACACCTGCAGCATCCATGCGGAGCGCCGGCGTGATCGGCACATACGGCAGATGGCTGGAAGAAAGCCTGAATCTATTAAAAGAAAACGGATATATCGCGTATGACGGATACACGATCACTCTTCTCGCGGATCAGCGCCCGGACGGCCGCACAGTCTGGAATGAGTGGAATGCCCATAAACGCCTGCTTCCCAAGGGGGAGCTTGCGCAAGCTGAATTGGCCGAGGCGACGATAAAAGCGATGCCTTCAATTTTAAAAGGAGAACGTCCGGCTACGGATATCGTATTTCCCGATTCATCAATGCGGCTCGTTGAAGGTGTTTATAAGCATAATCCCGTTGCGGATTATTTTAATGAAGTGTTAGCAGATTCCGCGGCCGCTTACCTGAAAGCCTACCTTACAGAACATCCCGATGCCCGTATCAGGCTGATAGAAGTAGGGGCCGGGACGGGCGGAACGAGCGCCATGCTGTTTACAAAACTGAAACCATTTGCAAAACAGATTGCGGAATATTGTTATACGGATGTTTCTAAAGCTTTTTTAATGCATGCCGAACAGGAATACGGACCTGATGTGCCGTATTTGACAACAGCCTTGTTTAATGCAGAGGAGCCTTGCGAATCACAAAATATCAAAACGGGTGTTTACGATATTGTCATCGCCGCCAATGTGCTTCACGCCACAAAAAATATCGGTTTGACGCTGCGCCGTCTGAAAGCGCTCCTGAAATACAACGGGATGATTTTGATAAACGAAATCAGCGATCGTTCTGTTTTTACCCATTTAACCTTCGGGCTGCTTGACGGCTGGTGGTCCTATGAGGATGCTGAGCTTCGGATTCCGGGAAGTCCCGGCCTATATCCAAAATCGTGGGAGCGTGTGCTGCATTCGGAAGGATACAGAGCGGTTTGTTTCCCTGCTGAAACGGCTCATGATTTAGGTCAGCAGATTATCGCAGCTGAGAGTGACGGACTCGTCCGGATGCAAGGGATCAGAGACGGCAGAAAGCCATACGCCGCCCCGGCCGAAGTTTTCCGAAAGCCCGCACAGCCTGTTTCCCGCAGCCGCGCGCCAGAGGAGCATCAAGCTGTTAAGGCTGATGGGGAATCGGTCGCTTCCCATGTCCGCTCTGTCATCAAAACAAGTATTGCCGATGTATTAAAAATGAAAGAAGAGGATATTCAGGAAGAACTGAATTTCTCTGAATACGGTATTGATTCCATTTTGGCCGTCAATGTGATTAACGAGATTAATAAGCGATTGAATCTTACACTGCAGACAACGATTTTATTTGATTACTATCATGTGAAACTGCTGACCGGTTATATCTCGGCAGAATATGAAACCATCATAGCCTCATCTCTGGAGACCGAAAGAGCGAAAATCCGCCCGGTGCTTCAGGAAGAATGGCCTAATGAAAAACCTTTGAAGACGGAAAGAAAGGAAAACGGTTATCAGAAACCGAAACAAGAACGTATGCCGCTTTCTTTCGCAAAGTCCGATGACTCGGGAATGTTCCGGGTTGTGATTGACCGTCCGGGCGGCATTGAAGATCTGATGATTGCCCGGAGTGAAGTGCCCGAGACAAAAGATGACGAAGTTCAAATAGCCGTCCGCGCCTTTTCTTTAAACTTCGGAGACTTGCTTTGTGTCAGAGGGCTGTATCCGACGATGCCGCCTTATCCGTTCACTCCGGGATTCGAAGCAAGCGGCGTCGTGATCAAGACGGGGAGGCATGTAACATCCGTCATTCCGGGTGATGAAGTGATTGTCGGCATGGGAGAGGAATTTGGCTCTCAGGCGAATCTCATCACATGTAAAGAACATCAAGTCTATCATAAACCGGCCCGGCTGACCTTTGAAGAAGCATGCGCTCTTCCTACCGTGGCGGTGACAATGATAGACGCCTTCCGGAAAGCCGGACTTAAAAAAGGCGAAAAAATATTAATTCAGACCGCGACGGGAGGAACGGGGCTGATCGCGGTGCAAATGGCCCGGCATATCGGCGCGGAAATATATGCAACGGCCGGATCACAGAAAAAAATTGAGTATCTGCATTCGCTCGGGATCCACAATACCATTTGCTATTTGGAAGAAGATTTTGAAACGGAAATCATGCGAATGACCGGCGGCCGTGGGGTGGATGTTGTCATTAATACCCTGGCCGGTGATGCCATGCAAAAAGGAATGAATTGCCTGGCGCCGGGCGGAAGATATATCGAAATTGCCATGACTGCGCTGAAATCCGCTAAATCAGTCGACTTGTCCGTCCTTCATAACAATCAATCGTTTCACAGCGTGGATTTGCGGAAGCTGTCTCTTCAAAATCCGGATCAGGTCAAGGACTATCAATTGGAACTGCAGCGGTTGGCGGAAGAGGGAGTCATTCAGCCTGTCATCTCAAAAATCTTTTCCTTTGAAGACATAAAAGAAGCGTATCACTGTCTGGATGACCGCGGAAATATCGGGAAAATCGTCATCAGCGTTTCTGAGCCGTATCAAATGACGTACCGCCCCGAACAAAAGGATCCGGCCGAAACGGTAAAATCAGCAGCTGTGTTACCTGAAAAAGAACCGATCGCGATTATCGGGATGAGCGGGCGGTTTGCTGAATCGGAGAATGTCCATGAGTTTTGGGAAAACTTAGCCGCCGGACGGGATCTGATTAAAAAAGCAGACAGATGGGATGTCTCTGACAGTCAATGCCAGTATGGCAGTTTTATAGAGGGCATTGAATGTTTTGATCCCGTTTTCTTTCATATATCGGGACGTGAAGCAACCTATATGGACCCGCAGCAGAGGCTGTTTCTGGAAGAATCATGGAAAGCGCTTGAAGATGCGGGATATGCGGGAGACTCGGTAAGAGGCCGGGAATGCGGCGTGTATGCCGGCTCCTGCGGCGGAGATTACCAGGCCATTTTTAAACAGCAGGGGCCCGCGCAGGCTTTTTGGGGCAATCACAATTCCGTTACTCCGGCAAGGATCGCCTATCACCTTAATTTACAAGGGCCGGCGATCACTGTTGATACAGCATGTTCCAGTTCGCTGACAGCCATTCATTTGGCATGTCAGGGGCTCTGGACGAAAGAAACCGAAATGGCGGTGGCGGGCGGGGTTTTCATTCAATCCACTCCCGCTTTTTATCAGTCGTCAAATAAGGCGAATATGCTGTCACCGACCGGGCGCTGCCATACGTTTGATCAAAGCGCGGACGGCTTCGTGCCGGGTGAAGGCGTGGGAGCGGTGGTGCTGAAACGTCTTAGCGACGCCGTCAGTGACGGAGATCATGTGTACGGCGTCATAAAAGGCTCTGCAATGAATCAGGACGGCGCTACAAACGGAATAACCGCTCCAAGCGCGCTTTCTCAAGAACGATTGGAACGGCATGTCTATGATACTTTTCACATTAATCCGGAAACCATTCAAATGGTGGAAGCTCACGGAACGGGCACTGCACTGGGCGACCCGATCGAATTCAGCGCCTTAACGCGCGCTTTCCGCCGCTATACGGATAAAAAAGGATATTGCGCCATCGGCTCTGTGAAAACCAATCTCGGACATGCCGCTGCGGCCGCGGGGATGGCCGGGCTGTTTAAAATCCTGCTGTCGCTGAAGCATCGGCAGATTCCGGCTTCCCTGCATTTTCATCAAGCCAATCAGCATATTCAATTTGCGGACAGCCCGTTTTTTGTGAATGAAAAGCTGATACCGTGGGAACGGAATTCGGATGCACCGCGCAGAGCCGCGATCAGTTCATTCGGATTCAGCGGAACAAATGCCCATCTTGTTATTGAAGAGGCGCCGCAAACCGTGCGCCGGTCACCGGCAAAACCGGCCTGCCTCATTCCTTTATCTGCGCGGACGGAGCGTCAGCTGGAAATTCAGGCAGAACGCCTGCTGGATTCACTCAGCAAGAACAAAGACAGCGATCTGGGAAATATAAGTTATACGCTCCTGCTCGGCAGAAAGCATCTGCATCACCGGTTTGCCTGTATCGTAAGCAGTGCGGACGAACTGAAGCGGGTATTATCGGAGTGGCTTGTAAAAAGAGAGCTTCCGGGTGTGTTTGTGTCCAATTTGAAGGACCAGAAGCCGGCAGACGAAGCCGGAATGAAAACATTCGGAATGGAATGCATTGAACAGTGCTGCTCGGCGGCTTCACCCGCACAGTACAGAGAAAGCCTGGCACATATCGCTGACCTTTTTTGCAGAGGATATGATCTTCCTTTCACACGGCTTTTTGACGGAGGGCAATATTATAAAACGCCGCTTCCTGCCTATCCGTTTTTAAAAGAAAGGTATTGGGCGGCTGATGTAAACAGTTCTTTACCAGGCCAAGCCATGAAAAAGTCTGAAACGCAAACCGTTCCCCCGTCTTCGCCGCAGCCTGAACATGAAGGTCTGATTTCTCTGAGTCCTTTAACTGAGATCGAAATGACAGCGTTTGAACCGGAGACATTGCAAAAACCGATCGTCTTACAGCCTTTGGATTGTACTGTTCCTGTCCAGCAGCCGGAAAACGCCGTTTCCGAAGACAATAGAACATTGCTTGAAGAATTGAGGATAAGCCTGGCAGATATTTTATTTTTGTCGCCGGAAGATATTGATGCTGATGAGCCTTTCATCGACATGGGGCTTGACTCCATTATCGGGGTTGAATGGATACAAACAGTAAATAAAACGTACCACATTGGGATTACTGCCAATAAGGTGTATGAACACCCGACGCTTGAGGAGCTTGCGGAATATATAGCGGGGCAAATAAAGAAACCCGAGTATGCTGAAGCGGAGGAAACAGCGGTACGTCCGCAAATCCCGGAAGCAGAAACTCCCCTTGCCGGCATCTCTGACGGCACTTTGCGCAAAGAGCTTAAAGAAAGTCTTGCGGACATCCTGTTTCTGAAGCCGGAAGATATTGATGAGCATGAGGCATTCATTGACATGGGGCTGGATTCTATTATCGGTGTGGAATGGGTTCAGTCTATTAATAAAACGTATCAAGCGTCTATTACGGCAAATCTGGTCTATGAATATCCGACAATCGCAAAATTAGCCGGGTATCTGACCGGTTCTGTCCAAAAAGACACTGAGGAAGTACATGAGGAACATACGAAACAAAACGATATATCAGAAGAGACAGATGATCAAGAACCGCCCGAACTGATCTGTCTTAACCCGGGGGGAAAGGGAAGACCGATTTTCTGGTTTCATTCCGCGCTGGGGGCAGTGGAGCTGTACCAGCCTGTTGCCGAACGGACCGGGCGTCCTTTTTACGGAATTCAGGCAAGAGGATGGATGACAGACCGGGAACCGATCCGCGGCATTAAAAACATGGCGGAATATTACGTTAAGCTCATACGTACCGTGCAGCCCCGGGGTCCTTACGATGTAGGCGGCTATTCATTAGGGGGCATGCTCGCTTATGAAGTCACCCGGCAATTGCAGCTGGCTGGAGAAACCGTTGAGTCAATCGTTATGCTCGACTCCTTTGACTCGGCGGGTGCGCGGGAAATAAACATTCCTGATGAATTATTTGATAAAAATATGATGCTGCAGACGGTGAACATGGCTTTATTTGCACCAATCTATCAACATCCGGAACGCATTTCTGAAACCTTGATTCATCGTGATGAACTAGATGCCGATCTTCATGAAGACATATTTTTAGAGCAATTAATAGCAAAAGCCAAACAGCGGGGGTTAACGAAGACGGACGCGTTGGTGAAAAATCTGATCTGGCAGAATATAAACGTTCAGGACGCTTACGAAATCACTGATTACGAACTCCTGCCGCTTCCTGATCCGAACGGGGTGACATGCTATTATTTCCGAAATAAAAACGGTATTTTCTTGGGTGAGCTTGATCCGTATTTTACGATCAGGGCCGATATTTTATCCGCTGATTTCGTCAACTACTGGAGCCAGTGGCAAGAGCATATGACAAACATCGCCATCATGGATGTGGCGGTATCCAACCATATGACGTTATTGGCTGAAGACAGCGCAGCCGAAACGATTTCTGAATTTTGCGGCGTTTTATATTCGGCAGACGGAATGACAGAACACAGCTTTCTGAAACTGCAGGTAAAGATACTGAACGTGCATGGTGAGATGCTGAAGCAGCCCGCCAAAATAAGACCGTAAATTCACATATCCGCCCGCCGGGTTTACTCGTAAGCTTTGGCGGGTCATTTCAAATCTTGGACACATCTTGGAGGAATGAAAATGACCAGTTTAACAAAAATCAGACAGCAGCAGCCGTACAAATGGTACCAAACGATGAGAGAAACCTCTCCCGTTCATTACAATGAAAAGGAAGATTGCTGGGAAATCTTCACCTATGATGAAGTGAAGCGGGTGATTTCTGACTACAGTCATTTTTCTTCCGATCATAAATACTTAAGTGCGGACAAGCAGGAAAAAATGATCCGGCATATTAACAAAGACAGCCTTTTGAAAATGGACCCGCCTGAACACACCGTCTTCAGAAAATTGGTCAATCAGCCGTTCATGCCGAAATCGGTTGAGTCTCTTGCACCGCGTATAGCCGCTATCGCTGATGACCTGCTTCAGGCCGTCCGTTCAAAAGGCAGGATGGACATTATTGAAGATTACGCATTTCCGCTTCCGATTATCGTGATCGCAGAGCTTTTAGGATTTCCTCCGAAAGACAGGGATATCTTTAAAAGCTGGGTCGACCAAAGCCAGAATGTAAAAGATGAAAAGAAAATGAATGAAGTGCAAAAGCAGATGATCGGATACTTCATGCAGTTTATTTTACAGCGGAGAAAACAGCCGCAAAATGATTTAATCAGCCATTTAATTTCAGCTGATTTAGACGGAGAGCCGCTGTCAGACAAGCAATTAATCGGTTTTTGCGGCTTGTTGATCGTCGCGGGGCACGTAACGACGGAAAATGTGATCGGAAATTCATTTCTCAGTCTCAAGGAGTTTCCGCATATTCTGCCCCGGCTGCTTGAAAATAAGGCGCTCCTTCCTGACTTTATTGAGGAAGTCATCCGCCTCAGACCTTCCATTCAGCGGGTAACCCGCTACACCGCGGTTGAGAGCGAGATTGGCGGAAAAACGATTCCGGCCGGAGAAAAAGTGTATGCGTGGATTGGATCGGCGAACAGAGATGAAAAGAAGTTTGAAAATGCCGATCAGATTGACTTGGGACGAAAGCCGAATCAGCATCTGTCATTCGGTCAGGGCAGCCATTATTGCTTAGGAGCGCCGCTGGCCCGGCTTGAAGCGAAAATCGCGCTTTCCCACTTTTTTGAACAGATGCCCGCATGGCGTTTTACTGAGGATCAAGAGCCGAATCTGGTTCCGAGCCCTGTATTTCACGGCGTTGACCGGCTGCTTGTTGAGTTTTGAACGAAAAAATAAAAGAGGCTTCACGGGAAGCCTCTTTACTCTGGGGGCTTGGAGAAATGAATGTAGGAATCGAAGCAATGAACGTGTTTGGCGGAACCGCGTATGTAGACGTCATGGAGCTTGCGGAACATCGGAACCTGGATAAAAAAAGGTTTGAGAACCTGCTGATGAAAGAAAAAGTGGTGGCGCTTCCGTTTGAAGATCCGATTACGTTCGCCGTAAATGCCGCAAAACCGATTATCGATTCTCTTTCAGAAGAGGAACGGAATCAGATTGAAATGGTGATCACCTGTACGGAATCCGGGATTGATTTTGGCAAATCCATCAGTACATATGTCCATGATTATTTGCAGCTGAAGCGGAATTGCCGGTTATTTGAGGTGAAACAGGCTTGCTATTCTTTAACGGCCGGGTTCCAAATGGGCGTGAATTTCATCTTGTCGCAAACATCGCCGGGAGCGAAAGCGCTCATCATCGGAACGGATATTTCCCGCTTTTTAGTGGCTGAAGGCGGTGACGCGTTGACGGAGGAATGGTCCTATGCCGAACCGAGTGCGGGGGCGGGGGCTGTCGCGCTTTTAGTCAGCAGCACCCCTCATGTCTTTTTGCTTGATCAAGGTGCAAGCGGGTATTACGGGTATGAAGTCATGGATACCTGCCGCCCGATTCCGGATAGTGAAGCGGGGGATGCTGATCTGTCGCTCATGTCTTATTTGGATTGCTGTGAAAATTCATTTCAGGAATACCGAAAGCGTGTGAGCGGGGCGGATTATAAGAATACATTTCAATACCTTTCTTTTCATACTCCGTTTGGCGGAATGGTAAAAGGAGCGCATCGGACGATGATGAGAAAATTGGCAAAGGCTAAGCCGCAGGACATTGAAGCGGATTTTCAGCAACGCGTGCTGCCTGGGATTCAATACTGTCAGCGCGTCGGCAACATCATGGGGGCCACCGTATTTTTATCTCTTGCCAGCACGATTGATAACGGCTCTTTTGAAACGCCGAAACGCGTCGGCTGTTTTTCATACGGTTCGGGCTGCTGCTCTGAATTTTACAGCGGTGTCGTTATGCCGCAAAGCCGTGCGCGGCAGAATCAATTTCAGATCAGCCGGCATTTGGATGAACGCGTCCGTTTATCGATGGCTGATTATGACCGGCTGCTCCAAGACAGCGGCATCGTAAAATTCGGCACAAGAAATGCCGCGCCCGCAGCAGACATCCCGAATGCGCATCAAGGAAAAACGCGATTAGTGCTGACTGAAATAAAAGAGTTTCACAGAAAGTATGAATGGACGACCTAGTATAAGAGCCGGAAAGGCTTGAGTATTTTTAAAGAAACGGAGAATAAACATGAATCCAATGATTGATGTACAGGAAACAGAACCGGGCATTGTGCAGGTCACAATGCAGGATACGGCCGGGAAAAACGGGCTGTCAGAAGAGTTTGTAAGAGAGCTGCACCGGGTATTCCAAGACATCAATGCCCATCCGTCCTATAAAACCGTTCTTCTGACGGGTTACGGAAATTATTTCTGCACGGGAGGAACGCAGGAGGGGCTTTTGACCATTCAGAGCGGAAAGCTCCAATTTACAGATTTAAAGCTTCACAGTCTTTTATTGGATTGCAGGATCCCTGTGATTTCCGTCATGCAGGGGCATGCGATCGGAGCCGGCTTTACGATCGGTCTGAGCTCGGATTTCGTGATTTTAAGCAGAGAGAGTTTTTATTCTTGTAATTATATGAAGTACGGATTTACACCAGGAATGGGCGCGACGTATATTGTGCCTGAAAAACTGGGAATTGTCCTCGGGGAAGAAATGCTGTTTACGGCCGCGAACTTCAGCGGCGCCGCTCTGGAAAAACGGGGTGTTCCGTTTGAAGTGCTGCCGAAAAAAGACGCCCTTCAAAGAGGCCGCGAATTGGCCCGGCTGCTGGCGGATAAACCGAGAGCCTCATTGGTTGCGCTGAAAACCAATGTGACCGCACGGATCAAAAGAGAGCTGACAAAAGCGGTTGAGGAAGAGGTAAACATGCACGAAGCCACATTCCATCTTCCTGAAGTAAAAGAGAGAATCAGCCGCTTATACGGCAGTTAAACAGAATGAAAAAGCATGGGATGCCCCATGCTTTATGACTGGTCCGTCTTTTGCAGAACGGAGCCTGCGAATTGTTCTTTAATTTCGGCGCTCCGGGCTGCGGTTTCTGCGATGCAGTGCATGATGGCTTCTTCAAAGCGGCGCTCGTCTAATGCGCGAAGGCCTGCTTCAGTCGTGCCGCCCGGGCTTGTGATTTCCTTACGCAGGCGTTCAGGCCGTTTGCTGCTTGTTCTGAGCATTTCCGTCGCCCCGGCCATGGTTTGTAAAATCAGCTCTTTTGCCGTTTCTTCCGGCAGGCCGGCTTGAAGGGCGGCCTTTTCCATCGCTTCCACATACCGGTACACATAGGCGGGACCGCTTCCGGCAATGGCTGTGACGGCATCAAGGTGTTTTTCTTCAAAGCGCGTCGCTTCTCCGATTGTTTCCAGAAGCTCTTTTGCCGTCCGGATTTCAGCTTCACTCGCCTCGGAGCTTGCGGAAAAACCGGTCGCCGATTGCTGAATGGCCGCGGATGTATTCGGCATCGCCCGGATGATGGTGAGCTTTCTGCCGAAATATTGCTGAATCGTGTGAATCGTCAGCCCTGCGATAACAGAAATCACAAGCTGATCTTTCACATATTCGCGAATGTTCTCAATGCTTTCTGCCGCATCTTTCGGTTTAAAGGCGAGAACGATAATGTCGGTATTGCTGAAAAACTCTTTTTTATCCCGGCACGGTTTCACTCCGTACGTTTTTTGGAGCTCTTCAAGCCGGCTGTCATTTGACCGGTTTGTCATATATATATGTCCGGGGGCTGTCATTCCGCTTTGCAGCAGTCCGTTCACCATTGCTTCCGCCATTGATCCGGCCCCGATAAAACCGATTTTCTTCATATAAATCCTCCTTCTTCTAAAACACAAAAAAACCTTCCCGTCAAAAAGGACGAAAAGGTTTCGCGGTACCACCTTACATTAGCACGAATCAGCCGTGCTCAGCTCAAATCCCGTAACGAGGGGATACGTTTAGGTTTTCCTAACCGCTCTGAGGGCAGGTTCTGTAAACAAGAGGGCCGCAATGTCTTTCAGCCGGGGACATTGCTCTCTGCTGCCGTTGTTTATATACTAGTTCCTCGTCATCGCGTTCCGTGTTTTCTAGTTTGTTGTTCATTATGCTATGCGAAAGAGCGGGATGTCAATCTTTTTTTCCGATATGCGGCAATAATGACACAGTGAAAAGAAAACGCTAAAATATGATTATTCAGGAATGAAAAGAACGAAGGAGCGTAAACATGGCAGCGAGAAAGATCATTCCGATACGTGTGCCGACTCCGTTTGCAGTCGGCGACGTTATCGTTTATTTAATAAAAGATGAAGCCTTAACCCTTATTGATTGCGGACCGAATACAAAGGAAGCGGCTGAATCGCTCTCATTTCAGCTTAAGGAACACGGCGTTTCTGCGGCGGATATAGAACAGGTGGTGCTCACTCATCATCACGCAGATCATTCAGGTCTGCTGCACCTTTTTTCCGATGATACGGAAGTGATCGGGCATCCGCTGAATGACAGGTACATTACTCAGGATCAGTCGTATATCGCCCGGCAGGAGGACTTTTTTCTGTCGCTTATGACTGAAATGGGCGTTCCCCTGACGCCTGAAGACATACATAAAACAGTTAAGCTGTCATACTTATTTTCAGCAAACCGTCCGTTAACGAAAACAGTGGGAGAAGGCGGAAAAATCGACGGGCTTAACGGCTGGACGGTGCTCGAAATCCCGGGTCATGCCGCTTCTCACATTGCGCTCTACCATGAAAAAAGCGGTGAAATGTTCAGCGGCGATCTGCTTTTGTCCAACAGCTCCACCAATCCGATTCTGGAAGCTCCGGAAAAGGGGGGCGTGCGCGCGGCCCCGATGCTCGACTACTTGAACTCAATGAAGCGGCTGTATGACGTAAACCCGTCCTTTTTATATCCGGGACACGGCGATCTGCTGACAGACGTAAAGCCTGCTTTTGACAGGCGGCTTGAAAAACAGAGAAATCGGTCGGAATATGTGCTGCGCCTGTTGTCAGAGGAAACGCTGACGGCTTTCCAGGTATGCCGGCGGCTGTTTCCGGCTGTGTACGAAAATGAATTATTTTTAACGATGTCAGAAACGATCGGCCATCTTGACGTACTGGCTGCAAAAGGGAAGGCCGAATCCTTTCAGTCGGGAAGCACTCTGATGTTTAAAGCTGTGAAGGGGTGAAGGAAATGGGCAGATTAACGGATAAGCGGATTTGGATCACCGGAGCATCCGGCGGACTCGGAGAACGGCTTGCATATTCCTGTGCGGCAGAAGGGGCTCATGTTTTTTTATCCGCCAGGCGGGAGGACCGCTTGCAGGAAGTGAAAAAAACGATTACCGCGCGCGGCGGACAGTGTGATGTCATTCCGTTTGACGTCCGGCATGCAGAAGAGGCTGAAAACGTAAGGCGTTTGATCGGTCATGTTGACGTATTAATCAACAACGCCGGCTTCGGCATTTTTGAAACGGCCGCTGATTCATCTTTGGAGGATATGAAGGCAATGTTTGAAGTCAACGTCTTCGGATTAATCGCCTGTACGAAGGCCTGTCTTCCGGTGATGCTTCATGCGAAAAGCGGCCATATTATCAATATCGCCTCACAGGCCGGCAAATTGGCGACGCCGAAATCAAGCCTTTATTCCGCAACGAAACACGCCGTTTTAGGGTATTCCAATGCGCTGCGGCTTGAACTGGCCGGTACGGGTGTAGCTGTGACAACGGTTAATCCCGGTCCGATCAAAACAGACTTCTTTACAATTGCAGATAAAGAGGGCGGTTATGTGAAAAGCGTCGGCAGATGGATGCTTGATGCCGACCATGTGGCAGAGCGTATTACATCCGTGATTCTGACGGATAAACGGGAAATGAATCTTCCGCGATGGATGAGCCTCGGGACGAAGCTGTATCAGCTTTTCCCTTCGTTTACAGAAAAACTGGCCGGCCGCGCATTAAAGAAAAAGTAACAAGGGGGAGAAAGGAATGTCCGACCGGGATATACACAAGGCATTGATGGCAGAGCCTTTAGTCAGGCAAATGGCGGAGGCGCGTGAAGTATTTTGGATCAACCCGCATAAAACCGATGATCCAGTAAAGAATGGCGCTGAATGGAAAAAGGAGATTGCCGAAGCGGAAGAAAGGCTGCGCCGGTTTGCGCCTTATATCGCGTCGGCTTTTCCGGAGACGGAAGCGGCGGGAGGCCTCATTGAGTCTCCGCTTGTCTTCATCAATGAAATGAAAAAGCGTCTGGAACAAAGCGCTGCTCAGGCTTTCCCCGGGCGTCTGCTTTTGAAATGCGACGACGAACTTCCGATTTCCGGTTCCATTAAAGCGCGCGGCGGGATTTACGAAGTGCTGAAGCATGCCGAAGACCTCGCGGTAAAAGCGGGAATGCTCTCAACAGACGATGATTACAGCATATTGACTGAAGAACGGTTTACCGCTTTTTTCTCAAAATACTCTATAGCCGTCGGTTCTACGGGCAATTTAGGTCTGAGTATCGGCATAATCGGCGCGAAGCTCGGCTTTTGTGTGACCGTTCATATGTCCAGTGACGCAAAGCAGTGGAAAAAGGAGCTGCTCCGGGAAAAGGGGGTTCGCGTCATCGAATATGAAGCAGACTACAGTCTGGCTGTCAAAGAGGGGCGCATGCAGGCGAAGCAGGACCCTTATTGTTATTTTATTGATGATGAGCATTCCCGGGATCTGTTTTTGGGGTATGCCGTTGCGGGAAGCCGTGTGAAAAAGCAGCTCGATCAAATGAACATAAAGCCTGGTGCAGATGAACCGCTTTTCGTTTATTTGCCGTGCGGGGTCGGAGGAGGCCCGGGCGGCGTCGCGCTTGCGCTAAAGCTGATCTATGGCGGGTATGTCCATATTTTTTTCGGTGAGCCGACGCATTCACCGTGTATGCTGTTAGGACTGTTTTCCGGCTTGCATGACGGAATCAGCGTGCAGGATATCGGCCTTGATAATCAAACAGCCGCCGACGGACTTGCGGTAGGAAGGCCGTCCGGACTGGCCGGCCCTCTGATGGAGCCTATACTCAGCGGCTGTTATACCGCTGAGGACGGCACGCTTTTTTCGCTGCTTTATCAATTAAGAGCGGCCGAGAATAAGAGCCTTGAACCCTCTGCACTTGCCGGTATGGCCGGAGCCGTCAAGTTCGTTCAGACCGAAGCCGGTAACCGTTATATAAAAGAGCGGGGGCTTGAGATGGAAAATGCCGTGCACCTTGTGTGGAGCACCGGCGGAAGCATGGTTCCCAAGGAGGAAATGGAAGAGTACAGCCGGATCGGTTCCTCATTTGTGAAAAAAATGGGCAGACAGTGAGGCGGTTTTCCGTTACAATCTTTGTAAGCGTTTGTTTTTTAATCGGAAAGCCATACAGAGAGATTGGTGTGAATTGTGAAAAGTAAAGAATTGAACTTACATACATTGTATACGCAGCACAGCCGCGAGTCGTGGGCCGGATTCGGCGGCCATCTTTCCATTGCCGTTTCAGAGGAAGAAGCCAAGGCCGTAGAGGGGCTGAATGACTACCTGTCGGTGGAAGAAGTAGAAACGATTTACATTCCGCTTGTGCGCCTGCTCCATCTTCATGTCACGTCTGCCGCAAGACGGAATCAGCATGTCAACGTGTTTCTGAAACATCCGCATTCAGCGAAAATCCCGTTTATCATCGGAATCGCGGGCAGCGTCGCCGTCGGCAAAAGCACGACGGCGAGAATTTTGCAAAAGCTTCTTTCCCGTCTGCCGGACAGGCCGAAGGTGAGCCTGGTGACAACCGACGGTTTCTTGTATCCGACGGCGGAATTAAAAAGGAAAAACCTTCTGTCCAGAAAGGGATTCCCGGAAAGTTACGATGTGAAAGCGCTGCTTGAGTTTCTGAACGATATAAAGTCAGGGAAAGAGAGAGTGGAGGCGCCGGTATACTCCCATCTTACCTATGACAGGGAAGAGGGCGCCGTCGAGGTTGTCGAAGGTGCGGATATCGTTATTATCGAAGGAATCAATGTCCTGCAGTCGCCGACCTTAGAGGACGACAGGGAAGATCCGCGGATTTTTGTATCGGATTTCTTTGATTTTTCGATCTATGTGGATGCCGAAGAAAGCCGGATTTTCACGTGGTATTTGGAGCGTTTCCGCCTCTTAAGAGAAACCGCTTTTCAGGATCCGGCTTCTTATTTTCATAAATTTAAGGATTTGTCTGATGCAGAAGCGGATACCATGGCCGCCTCCATTTGGGAGAGCGTCAACCGTCCGAATCTGTATGAAAATATCCTGCCGACAAAATTCAGATCGGATTTGATTTTGAGAAAAGGTGACGGCCATAAAGTTGAAGAGGTGCTGGTAAGGCGGGTGTGATATGAGGAGGAAGCGAATATTATGATGCATCATATTGAATTGTATGTATCTGACTTGAAAGCCTCCGCCCGGTTTTGGGGATGGTTTTTAGGTGAGCTCGGTTATAGGGAGTTTCAAAATTGGGACTCCGGCATCAGCTGGAAAAACGCAGGATTTTATGTTGTGCTTGTACAGACAGAGGAGCGTTTTTTAACACCGGAGTACCACAGATGCCGGGTCGGGCTGAACCATCTGGCTTTTCATGCTGCATCAAGAGAGCAGGTTGACGAGATGACGGAAAAGCTGCTTGCCAGAGGATGCCCCGTGCTTTACAGGGACCGCCATCCATATGCAGGCGGAAGCACGCATTACGCCGTATACACGGAGGACCCGGATCGGATAAAGGTGGAGCTGGCTGCGCCTGCCTCTGAATGAACTATAACTTCTCGTTTTTTTCTTCGCGCAGCGCGTCGAGTTTCTTTTCGATTCTGTCCAATTGTATGCGGCGCTTGTTCAAGCTTCTGAATACATATATCACGGCAAACAGGAAAACCGCGGCTGCGGCGAATGAAATCAATTGAAAAATGACATCACCGATGTTCATCTTTTTACCTCCGTGTGCGGCGGGCGCTTCTCTGAGCCCGCCATTTTTCATTTTAGTGTCTCTCTAGCCTTGTTTTTTTCTGAGTATGAACAGTCTCTGCATGTGGCTTATGACCACTTTTGCGGCCGCATATCCCGGAATGGCCAGCAGCATCCCGGCAATTCCTGAGAATTTGCCGGCGGCAAGCAGAAGAAAAATAATGGTCAGCGGGTGAATGTCCAGCTTCCGTCCCATAATTTGCGGGGAAATCAGCTGGCTTTCAAGCTGCTGGACAATGACGACGACCGTAATCACCAGCACCGCCTCGGTCGGTGAATCGAACAATCCGACAATGACTCCGGGAAATGTGCCGATCCAAGGCCCGATAAACGGAATCAGGTTTGTCACCATGGCGAACGCGCCCAGAACGAGCGGATAATCGAGCCCGATGATAAAATAGCCGATTGTGACGAGAACGCCGACACAGAAACTGACGAGCAGCTGTCCTTGTATGTATGAACTGAGAGCTTCATCCATGTCCCGAAGGATTTGTTTTCCTTCTTTTTGATGTTTTTCCGGAAGAAGCCGCAGCAGTCGCCGGGGGGCTTTATTTCCTTCTTTTAACATGTAATACAGCGCAAACGGAATAATGGCGGCGGTGATGGCGGCATTGGCAGCCGTATCGGCCAGGCTGCTGAGAGAATCAGCGATTGAACCGGAATAATTTGCGGCTTTGTCCGCTAATTTTTTAAAGGAATCCCCATGCTGAAGCTGGGAAAACCATTTGCTGTCCTGAAGATGCCCGATCCAATTTTCAGCTTTTGCGGAAAGCTCCGGAATATGATCTGTGAAGGCTGTAAACTGTTTTTGAACGGCAGGGCCCGCCGTATAAAGGAAGAGGACAAAAAGGCCGGCTGTTCCCGCATAAATCGTTAAAATCGCGATTCCTTCGGGCAGCTTTAATTTCGCATGCAGCAGTCTGACGAGCGGGCGGCACAAATAGTAGAGGACGCCCGATAATACAATAGGCGGAAACAAGGTTTTAACCGTAATCACAACAGGCTGGAACAAAAAGTCTATTAATGTTCCGAGATAAATGATGAGAAATAACAGAAGAACGGCATAGCCGATCCTGAAATAAGGCCCGATAGGCATATCCTGCACCACGCAATCTTTAAGGGTTTACTCTCGGACGTTTCCCTTATCGCCCGGTGCATAAACGTCCGTGTCAGGAAAACTGCCCCTGATTGGTGACGTAATCGTAGATAATATCTTCTACATGGGCATGGAGATCCTCATCGGGTTCTTCATTCCTTCTTTCTTCTAAAGCTTTTTTTAAACTCTGTTTTTCATAGGGGCTCAGCGGATCTGTCGACACATTCCGTCCATACTGTCGGAGGGCTTGTCCCAGCATTTTTTCTATAAATTGATCCATCATATATTCTCCTATTCTTGTCATTCATCTTTATTCTACTAAATATCATGTGATCCTCCCACTCTTCTATCATATTTTCTGTCAGGCCGGGGTAGGATTTTTATTCCAATTCAGCTGAGAGAATACGATGAAACGGCAGCGTTAACGCATCTTCATCGTTTAGGATTTTTAAACGCTTTTCGTCATGCATCACTTGTTTTACCCATCCCCAAAAGCGGCGGGGACCGTGTGCTGAAGCGTAGGTGACCGAGATGGCCCTATCTTCTTCAATCGACGCCGCAATGATGCGGTTCATGTCGTTCAGTTGCTCTTCGCTCAGTTCCGGAGGCCGGAATTCCCTTTCTTTTCGTTTTTTTGCAAGCAGCTGCTCCCGATGTTCGGGCAGCATCATCCGGCTTGATTCCCACATGACATTATACCCGGGTGTTAATTTGTTCGGATTCATGTATATCACCTCAAATTATTTGTAGTGCCCGCCGATTTTTTCAGCCCGGTGAAAGGCTTGGCCGGCCTCTGTCAGTGAAGCGGCATGGAGGAGCGACGCAGGGCCGTACCGCTCATGAATATCATCCAATACTTTGCCGAGACTGATCTTTTTTTCCTGAGCATCGAACAGGCTCAGCTGAACATAATCACAAGGCTCCAGCTGGGAAAGGGAGACGCCGGCGCTGCGGACGGGCTCACCGTTCCAATGCTCTTTGAAGAGCTTGACCGCCGCTTTAAAAATATCCATTCCGAAATTAGTCGGAGAGATCAGCTTTCTCTGTCTGTGAAAACCTGAAGGGAATTCAAAATCAGCGCCTCTGATGCTGACCGAAACCGTATGGCCGATGTATTGTTTGAAACGGGCGCGGCGGGCCACCTCTTCGCTTAACTCCAGCAGCACGACTTTAATATCCTCAAAGCGGCTGTAGTCTCTCGGGAGGGTCATGTTATGGCCGATCGCTTTTTGCCGGCTGTGCGTGTTGACGGTGACCGGAGAGGGATCGATGCCGCGGGCTGTCCGCTGAAGCAATTCGCCGTTAATGCCCCAGCGTTTTTTCAGCAATTCGGCGGGGTGCCCGGCAAGCCCGCCGATTGTGCTGATGCCCATCCGTCTTAAATGATGCTCCATCCGTTTTCCGATGCCGAATAATTTTCCGACCGGCAGCGGCCACAGATCCTGCCTGATATTTGACATATCCAATCTGTGAATGCCGGATGCGTTTTTTTTGGCAAAATGGTCGCAAGCCATTTTCGCGAGCGCCTTATTCGGCCCGATGCCGACACGGGCATAAATTCCGAATTCACGCATAATCGCTTGCTGAATGCTTTTGGCAATTGTAAAAGGATCACCGAACAGCCGCCTGCTTCCGGTCACGTCGAGAAACTGCTCATCGATGGAGTAGGGTTCTACAAGATCGGTATACCGTTCAAACAGTTCGGTAATCATGACGGATACATCAATATACCGCTGCATCCTCGGACGGACAATAACGGCATCGGGACATTTGGCCTGCGCTTCCCACAGCCGTTCGGCATTTTTTACGCCGTATCGTTTGGCGAGCGGACAAGCCGCAAGCACGACGCCGCTGCGTCTTTCGGGATCTCCCGAGACAATCACGGGCCGGCTTTTGAAATGAGGCGCTTCCGCTTTTTCCACAGACGCATAAAACGATTGCATATCAACAAGAAGAATATCAGCCATAAAAAAACCTCCGGGAACGTTTGTTCTGTTTTTCATTGTACCCGAACAATGATCACGTTTATACTGGTAAATCATTCCCCGGCTGGAAGACGTGCTGATTCGTTTGCTTGAAAAGAAATCATTTACAATTGCAAACAACCCACATATAATTTTTTATATTCCAATGAGAAGAGCTGACATTCATTTTGCCGGACGAAAAGGAGAGTCAATCGATAATGGATATTCGAACAATTACCTCTGAAGACTATGAAATGGTTACGTCTGTTTTGAATGAATGGTGGGGCGGCAGGCAGATGAAAGACAAACTGCCGCGCTTGTTTTTTGAACATTTTCAGGACACAAGCTTTATCACGTACGGGCCGGAGGGAATGACCGGTTTTTTAATCGGTTTTCAGTCACAATCAGACCCTGAGACAGCCTACATTCATTTTTCGGGTGTGCATCCGGATTTCAGAAAAATGCAAATTGGAAAACAGCTCTACGATCGATTTATGGAGACGGTGAAAAAAAGGGGCTGCACAAAAGTCAATTGCGTGACGGCGCCTGTCAATAAAGTATCAATCGCTTATCATACAAAATTGGGCTTTGAAGTTGAAAAAGGAACCAAAACCGTAAACGGAATCCCTGTTTTTGCGAATTATGACGGTCCGGGAGAAGACCGGATTCTGTTTGTGAAATATATGTAGAGGGGGATGTATATGGGTTTTTTAGCTGACACGCCCAAACCGCCCTATTATGCGGTCATTTTTTCATCAATAAAGGGAAAATATGATGAGGAATATGAGCATACGGCAGAGCGCATGATGAATTTGGCAGGCGGACAGCCGGGCTTTTTAGGCGCGGAAAGCGTTCGGGAGGAAAACGGCTGCGGCATCACGGTTTCCTACTGGGACAGCCTGGAAGCGATTAAAAGGTGGAAAGACCATACTGACCACCGGGCGGCAAAACAAAAAGGAAAAAGCGCCTGGTATGAAGCGTACGCGGTCCGCATTACGAAGACGGAGTCACAGCGGATGTTTGCGTCAAAAGGGGCGGAAGATTGATTACATTTTTACGGCATACACAAGAACAGACGGCGCGGGAAATTGCGGCGGTTCAACGCTGCTCTTATCAAAAAGAAGCCGAGCTGATCGGCTTTTTCGGCATTCCAGCCCTGCATGAAACACCCGATGACATACAGCGGTCACGGGAGACGTTTGCCGGTTTCAAGGAAAAAGATCGGCTTGCAGGCGTCATTTCGTATGAAAAAAAGGGATATGACCTTGTCATATGCAGGCTGACGGTGCACCCGTCCGGCTTTCGGAAAGGAATCGGACAGGCGCTTATTCAATTTGTGATAGATCAAAACCGGGACGCCCAAAAAATAGAGGCGGCTACCGCCAGTCAAAACGTTCCGGCAGTCTCTCTCTATTTAAAAACCGGGTTCATAGAAGCCGGACAGACAGAGACGCCGGAAGGGCTGACCCTCTCGTTTTTTCATCTTTATCCGAAGAGGAAAGCGGAAGTTGTTCCGTACAAGCCGGAATGGAAAGAGATGTTTGAAAGAGAGAAGGCGGACTTGATCCGAATCTTCGGCCCCGCTCTTCATTCTGTCAGCCATATCGGCAGCACCTCCATCCCGGGAATGGCCGCAAAACCCGTCATTGATATACTGGCGGAGGTCAAAGATATTTTGGACGCTGACCGATTCAGTCCGCAGCTGGAAGCACTCGGCTATGAGGCGAAAGGGGAAAACGGGATAGAGGGCCGGCGTTTCTTTCAAAAAGGCGGCAGCAAGCGCACACACCACGTCCACATATACGAAACAGGCCATCCGGATGTGAAGCGTCATCTGCTGTTCCGGGATTACCTCACTGCAAAGCCTGAAAAAGCGGCTCAATACATGGAACTGAAACGGCGGCTCGCTAAGGCATACCCGTACGATATGGCAAAGTATAGTGAAGGGAAAAATGACTGGATCAAGGCGGCTGAACAAGAGGCAAAGGACTGGGAGAGCGGGCTTCTGTAAAGAAAGCAGAAACAATGCATACAGCGGCTCCGGTATGCTACAATGGCGAAAATGAAAAACGGAGGATCATCTATGCAAATACATGTGACGGATGCGGCGAAACACACACTTCAGCAGGCGATGGACGCCAACCCGGGGAAAAAAGCGCAGCTCCGCTATGACGCAGAAGGCTGCGGGTGCGCGGTGAGCGGCGTGCCGACCATCTGGCTGGCGGACGAATTAACGGGACAATGCGAGGCCATTGAAACCAACGGACTTCCGCTTTACATCCAGACCTCACAAAAAGTGTTTTTTGACGAGGAAATGACAATCGATTACAATGAAAAGGCAAAAACGCTCGTCTTAAAAAGCCCGGCAGAGATGCTGAGCCCGAGAATGAGCATATTAGTAAAGCAGGGAGAAACGGAAAGTGAATCAAAAGCTGAAAGCCATTAAACAGACGGCACAGCATAAAACGTGGGTATCCTTTCTGAACAACAACCACCCGTACAGTCTGCTGCACTGGTCCATCGGAGGCGCTGAATCCGTTCAGAAGGATGTCTGGCTGCTTCAGGATGAGATGACCTTCAAAGCGCAGGAGTTTACGACAATCGACCTCGCCATTGACTGGATCGGAGAAAATATGGACGGGATTACCGACGTTTTATGACGGGAAAGCGAAAGAACCAGCATACGTTCTTTCGCTTTTTTACGTTTGCGTCATGGTATCTAAAAAGGTTTGAACGGCTTTGCGGTAGCTCTCCGGATTTTTGGTGTACGACATGGCATGCCCGCCCGATTCGGCCAGATAGAGCATCTTCGGGCCGCGTTTTCTGCGGTGCAGCAATTCGGAAGAAGCGGGAGGTATATAATCATCTTCCTTACTGTGAATAAACAGCACGGGCTGCCGGATTCGGCTGATAACCGATAAAGGCGATACATCACGGATACGGTATCCTTCTCTCATCCGCAAAAAGAAATCAGCCAAAGGCAGAAGCGGCCACGGAGGCAGCCGGAACTCTCGCTTCAGTCTGTAGGCGAGCTGATCGCGAAAGCTTGCGAACGGACAGTCCGCAATATAAAAATCAGCGCCGTTTTCATCCTGATGCCCGCCCGCGTATAATAAGGCCGTCACCGCTCCCATCGATTCCCCGTGGATGCCGATTTGACCGCCGTCTCCCGTTTTGTGTCTCACCCAATTCACGGCTTCTTCCAAATCATCTTTTTCAAAATAGCCGTAGCTCGTCGTTCTGCCGCCGCTTTTTCCGTGCCCGCGGTGGTCATATACGAGCACATTCCAGCCTAAATCTAAAAATAAATCCATGTATTTCAATGAATTGAACGAATTTACGGTAACGCCGTGACAAATAATCATGGTGTTTGCCGTATGATGCGGGGCGACGTAAAAGCCTTTGATCTCATACCCGTGGCGTGACAGGATGACGGCCTCTTCTTTTTCCATGGCCTGAAAGGAATCAAATCTATCATGCCCGTCGGCCGTTTCTTTTTTCATGATATCTTCATCCGTCTTTTTCTTCATAAACATAATCAGATTCGTAAAAGCGAATCCGGCAGCCAAAAAGACTGCGCAAGCCGAACCGAACACCGCCAGCCATTTTTTCACACAGGCACCCTCCTTTCATATGAAAAATCCTTCCTCCGGCTTTTCAGGACCGTGAACGTTGCCGGCCTCCGGCGCTCCGTGGTACACTTGCTTCACCATATTCAGATACGGGGGGCGTAATGATGAAAAAGCAGCTGCCTAAAGAAAAACACAGCTTAAAAGACGATCTGGGGGAAGATCTGAAGGCCAGGCTTTTGCAAATGAAAAGTGAGCTGAAGGAAGAAGACGAGAAAAAACAGGCGCAGCAAAAAGCGGAACAAATCAGAAAACGAAAAGAAAAAGAAAAAAATAAAAGCTTTGAAGAGCTGCTGAATGAAAGCAGTCTCGATTGGCACAAATATAAATAAACCGGCATCTGACAAGGTGCCGGTTTTATTGTTTAAGAACGATGGGCTTCGTATACGTCCCGTTTTGTATGGTATTGCAGAGCTTTGATTTCCTGGCTGCTTAAACGACGGGCCTCTGCAGCCGAACAGTTTTCTCTCAGCTGCTCAAGTGAGCTGGCTCCGGTGATGACAGAAGCGACGGCCGGCTGTGACAGTAAGTATTGAAGGGAAAGCTCCGTCATGCTCAAGTCAGGTGCGGCAGCGCTGATCGCTTTTTTAGTTTCTTCCAGTTCCGCAAAAGAATATGTTAAATAGCCGTTCTCTTTTACGCTTGCGGCTGCTTGATCAAGCGGTTTTTCCGTAAGAAGCCCTTTAGCGACAGGCCCTCTGGCGACGACGCTGATTCTGTTCTCCTCTAAAAGGGGAAGCCACTCCTCAGGACGCCGGTCCAGCAGGCTGTATTGCATCATAACGCTTGAGATATTTGATTTTTTTACATATTCTTTAATGACATTCGGACGAATCGAGGAAATGCCGTAATACCGGATGACACCTTCCTGTTTTAAGTCCTCAAACGCTTCGATCGTTTTGTCAATATGATCTTCCATCGTGCCGCCATGCAGCTGATAAAGGTCGATATAGTCCGTTTTCAGCCGGCGCAGACTGTTTTTGACCGCTTCTTTTATGTATCCTTTGGAGGCGTCCCAATGCCAGCCGTCTTTATCATCATTCCAGCGGTTTCCGGCTTTCGTGGCTAAAATGATGTCGTGCCTGCGGTTTTTGACGGCCTCCCCGACAATTTCCTCATTTCTGCCGAAATCATAAAGATCAGCGGTATCTAAATAATTGATTCCAAGCTCGATCGCTTCATCCAAAATAGACAGCGCTTCAGCTTTATCTGTGCCCAGCGACATACAGCCGAGCCCGATTTCGCTTATTTCTAAATCAGAATGTCCCAGTGTGCGTTTTCTCATCGTTTCGCTCCTTTTTATAGTCTTTTATTGACCGTAATATAAAGGCGCGAAGTTTTCAACTGTTAAGGCCCGGTGATCCAATCTCCGACATAGCGGAATGTCCGCCCGTATTCTTTCAGTTTAGCCCGCACTTCCCACGCCTTTCCGACCAATACGATACTTTTATCCTTCCGATACACCTTCAATCGAAAAGCACCTCCCTCTCATGCATGTATGATAAAATATATGAGGCATAATAGAGAGACAGAACGGGAGATGACATGATGAAACATTTAGAAGAAAAAACACTTGCGAAAAAAAAGCTGTATGACGGGAAAGTCATAGATCTTTACTTAGAGGATGTAGAGCTCCCGAACGGAAAAACAAGCAAGCGGGAAATCGTCAAACATCCGGGAGCGGTGGCCGTACTTGCGGTGACCGAGGAAGGAAAAATCATTTTGGTGAACCAGTTCAGAAAGCCGCTGGAACGGACAATCGTTGAAATTCCGGCCGGTAAGCTTGAAAAGGGAGAAGAGCCGGAACATACGGCGTTAAGAGAGCTCGAGGAAGAAACGGGATATACGGCGGAAACCTTGACGAAAATCACCGCTTTTTATACATCACCCGGGTTTGCTGATGAAATCGTGCATCTCTTTCTTGCGGAAGGGCTTTCGCCGCTGGAAGAAAAGCGCGAACTGGATGAGGATGAATTTGTCGAAGTCATGCAGGTCACGCTTGAAGAGGCCGTGAAGCTGATTGAATCCCGCAGGGTGTATGACGCAAAAACGGCGTACGCGATTCAGTATCTCCAGCTGAAAGAAGCGCTGAAGGAAAAATGATGAAAACCATCTATGCCGATCTGCATATTCATATCGGCCGCACCTATACGGGAAAACCGGTCAAAATCACCGGGGCCAAAACGTTGACGCTGCATCGGATTTTAGAAGAGGCCAGTGAGGGGAAGGGAATTGAACTATTGGGCATCATCGACTGCCATTCCCCGGAAGTCATAGAAGAAATCGAGCGCGGAATTGATGAAGGCAGATACCGTGAGCTGAAAGAAGGCGGCATCCGGTATCGGAATACGACGCTTCTATTGGGCAGTGAGCTTGAAATCTATGATCACACATGCCGCGGGCCGATTCACGTTCTCGTCTTTATGCCGTCTCTTGCCGAAATGAAGATGTTTTCTGAGTGGCTCGCAAAAAGGCTTAAAAATATCCATCTCAGTTCCCAGCGTATTTATGAAACCGGTTTGAATCTTCAAAGGAAAACAAAGGAATTGGGCGGGCTGTTTATTCCCGCCCATATGTTCACCCCGCATAAAAGCCTGTACGGAAAAGGGGTCATATCTTCTTTGACAGAAGTTTTCGACCCGGCGCTCATTGACGCGGCGGAACTCGGGTTAAGCTGTGACACCGACATGGCTTCGCGGGTAACGGAACTTGATCCGTATACATTTTTAACAAATTCTGATGCGCATTCCTTAGGAAAAATCGGCAGAGAATATAATGAAATGCTTCTTAAAGAAGCGAATTTCACGGAATTTTCGCTGGCTTTAAAAGGGAAGGACGGAAGAAAAATCACGGCGAATTACGGGCTGAACCCGAAGCTCGGGAAGTATTACCGGACGGCTTGCGACCGCTGCGGCGGCCCAGTGGAAAAAGGAGCTTCCGCCTGTCCGGAGTGCGGGGGGAAAACAATGACAAAAGGGGTCAGTGAACGGCTGGAGGAACTGAGCGGGCCGAAAAAAAGCCGCGTGCCGCGGCCGCCGTATATTCATCAAATCCCGCTGCAGTTCATTCCGGGGGTCGGGCCGAAAACGTTAGACAAACTGAAGCGGGCTTTCGGGACGGAGATGGCGATTCTTCATCAGGCGCAAGAAGAGGAATTGGCGCGTGTCGTCCAGCCTAAAATAGCGGCTGTCATTCATAAAGCGCGCACCGGGCAGCTCGTCCTTGAGGCCGGGGGCGGAGGGACGTACGGCAGAATCAAGCCGTAAAAGCCGGATTTTAGCGGAGCTCCTCCTGCACCTTCTTTTTCGTGCGGACAAACGCAATCAATTCGATGATTTCATCCTGATTCAGCGGCTGTCCGTCAACGGTCAGTGTGCCGCGGCCTTGTGCGGCGTTTGTTAATTCGATGGTCTGGGTAAACGGCTCCGCCTTTTTTTCAGTGCGCCCCAGTAAATCGTCGCACGTCGTGTCAAACAGATCGGCAAGCGTGCCCAGCGCCTCGAATGACGGACGCCGGTATCCTGATTCATACCCGGCGTACGTGCTTTTGGCGATGCCGAGACGGTCAGCCGTATATTGAAGAGACCAATTTTTCTTTTTTCTCAGTTCAGTTAAACGATCTAAATTCATATTCAAAACCGCTCCTTTTCACTTGAGCAAATTATATCATATCGATATGCAAAAGTGTACGCGAATTGAATAATAATCACTTGATTAATTTCAATCGTCTGTCTATAATTTGATTAAAAGTATGCGAAAAGCGAATGCTTAACACATCTTGAGAAATGGATGAAGAGGTGCAGGGTATGAAAAAATTATTGCTGTTAACAACCGGAGGAACAATCGCCTCAGTCGAAGGAGAAAACGGGCTTGCACCCGGGGTGAAAGCAGACGAATTGTTAACCTACGTATCAAAACTTGATAACGATTACACGATGGAAACCCATTCGTTAATGAACATCGACAGCACAAATATGCAGCCTGAATACTGGGCCGAAATCGCAAATGCTGTCAAAGAAAAATATGACGCATATGACGGGTTCGTCATTACGCACGGGACAGACACAATGGCGTATACATCAGCGGCACTGTCTTATATGCTTCAGCATGCTGATAAACCGATCGTCATTACGGGTTCGCAAATTCCGATTACATTTCAAAAAACCGATGCCAAAAAAAATATCACGGACGCGATCCGCTTCGCATGTGAAGGGGTGGGCGGCGTATACGTCGTATTTGACGGCAGAGTCATTCAAGGCACACGCGCCATTAAATTAAGAACGAAAAGCTATGATGCATTTGAGAGCATTAACTATCCGTATATCGCGTTTATTACCGAAAACGGAATTGAATACAACAAACAAGTGCACATGCCAAAAGACGATGCCTTTACGGTCAATACCTCACTTTGCACGGACGTGTGCCTGCTCAAGCTCCACCCGGGGCTGAAACCGGAAATGTTTGACGCATTAAAGGGCATGTACAAAGGGATCGTCATTGAAAGCTACGGCAGCGGCGGCGTGCCGTTTGAAGGAAGAGACATTCTCGCCAAAGTCAATGAAATGATTGAAAGCGGCATTGTCGTCGTCATTACGACACAATGTCTTGAAGAAGGAGAGGACATGAGCGTCTATGAAGTCGGCCGAAGAGTCAATCAAGATCTCATTATCCGCTCCAGAAATATGAACACGGAAGCCATCGTGCCGAAATTAATGTGGGCGCTCGGCCAGTCTCACAACTTGGCTGAAGTCAAAAACATTATGGAGACACCGATCGCAGACGACGTTGTACTGTAAAAACATGACTACCACAAAGAGAAAGTAGGGTTTTAGCATGACAAACGCGCAAAAAGAATATCGTCAGGAAAAAGATTTCCTCGGAGAAAAACAAATTGAAGCTGATGTGTATTACGGAATACAAACGCTGCGCGCGAAAGAAAACTTTCCGATTACCGGATACCGCATCCACGAAGAAATGATTAATGCGCTCGCCATCGTCAAAAAAGCGGCGGCGCTTGCCAATATGGATGTAAAACGGCTGTATGAAGGAATCGGAAATGCGATTGTCCAGGCCGCAGATGAAATTCTCGAGGGGAAATGGCATGACCAATTCATCGTCGATCCGATCCAAGGGGGAGCCGGAACGTCCATGAACATGAATGCCAACGAAGTAATCGGCAACAGGGCCCTTGAAATCATGGGCCATAAAAAAGGTGAATACATTCACCTCAGCCCGAACACACACGTCAACATGTCACAATCGACGAACGACGTGTTCCCGACGGCAATCCATATTTCCACCTTAAAACTTTTGGATAAGCTCCTTGATACGATGGCGCATATGCTGAGTGTCTTTAAGGATAAAGCGAAACAATTTGATTCTGTCATTAAAATGGGGCGCACACACCTTCAGGACGCTGTGCCGATCCGTCTCGGACAGGAATTTGAAGCATACAGCCGCGTGCTCGAGCGTGACATAAAGCGAATTAAACAATCCCGCCAGCATCTGTATGAAGTCAACATGGGGGCAACGGCCGTAGGTACGGGACTTAACGCCGATCCGCGCTACATAGAACAGGTTGTAAAGCACCTGGCTGACATCAGCGGACTGCCGCTTGTCGGCGCCGGCCATTTGGTTGACGCCACACAAAACACTGATGCGTATACGGAAGTTTCAGCCGCGTTGAAAGTATGCATGATGAACATGTCTAAAATCGCCAACGATCTGCGCTTAATGGCTTCAGGTCCGCGCGCGGGACTTGCGGAAATTTCACTGCCCGCCCGTCAGCCGGGATCATCCATTATGCCAGGGAAAGTCAACCCTGTAATGGCAGAGCTGATCAACCAAATCGCCTTCCAGGTCATCGGGAATGACAATACGATCTGCCTCGCTTCAGAAGCGGGCCAGCTGGAGCTTAACGTAATGGAGCCGGTACTCGTATTTAACCTGCTTCAATCCATCAGCATCATGAATAACGGGTTCCGTTCATTTACCGATCATTGTCTGGCGGGAATTGAAGCCAACGAAAAACGTCTGAAGCAATACGTGGAAAAGAGCGTCGGCGTCATTACAGCGGTCAATCCGCACCTCGGGTATGAAGCGGCTGCGCGAATTGCCCGTGAAGCCATCATGACGGGGCAATCTGTAAGAGATCTCTGCCTTCAAAATGATGTCCTGACAGAAGAAGAATTGGATATCATTTTGAATCCGTATGAAATGACAAAACCGGGGATTGCCGGAAAAGATCTATTAGAAAAATAAATTTTAAAGCAACAACAGCCGCCTTTTCACGTTTTTCAGTGAATAGGCGGTTGCCATACAAAGGGATGAGGCAGTATAGTATAATTTGTTATATCATTTGATGAAAGCGTTTTAGCTTTTTTCTTCTAGGGGGATTTTCTTGTGAAAGAGGTCAGATTGCCAAATTTATTGGAAATTATTATCTTATTATTCGGGTTTTTAGCACTTGTCTTATCGTTCACAGTGTTTTTAGACCTGCCGATCCAGCTAGCTCTATTAATATCCTGGTTTTTCGCTATTATTCTCGGAGTCAGGCTGGGATATTCATATAAAGACTTGCAGGATTCGATTGTCACCGGGATATCAAACGGTCTTGAAGCGGTGTTGATTCTTGTTTCGGTCGGTGCGCTCATCGGGACATGGATTGCCGGCGGCGTTGTGCCGACGTTAATTTATTATGGTTTAGAGTTTATTAATCCTCATATTTTCCTTCTGGCTACACTGGTTATCTGTTCCGTTATGTCCGTTGCGACCGGAACGTCGTGGGGAACCGTGGGAACCGCGGGGATCGCCATGATTGCCATCGGAGAGGGAATGGGTATACCGCTTCCGATCGTAGCGGGAGCCGTTTTGTCCGGCGCTTACTTCGGAGACAAGCTTTCACCGCTGTCTGACAGTACGGTGCTTGCCTCCACGCTTTCTAAGGTGGATGTGCTGTCGCACGTCAGAGCGATGATGTATCTGTCAATTCCGTCCTATATTATTACGGCCATTCTATTTACCGTAACGGGATTTATATACGGCGGAAAAAATATTGATCTCGACAAAGTGGAATTTTTAAAGTCTTCATTGCAGAAAACGTTTGATATTCATATATGGATGCTCATTCCGGCTGTTGTCGTCGTTGTCCTTCTGATTTTGAAAAAGCCGTCTATGCCCGTTATCGTCATCGGTGCTTTGCTTGGCGCAATCTGGGCTTCCGTCTTTCAGGGAATGAATTTTGCCAGTGCCATCGCGACTGCTTATAATGGTTTTTCTATTAAAACGGACGTCGAATTTTTAAACGGCCTGTTAAACCGCGGAGGCATTACCGGTATGCTGGATACGTTAGTCGTTATCCTGTTCGGTCTCGGTTTTGGAGGAATTCTTGAGAAGCTCGGCGTATTAAAAGTGATTGTCTCAACTTTTGAGAAAAAGCTGACCACACCGGGAAATGTGACGCTTTCGACATTGATCGTCGCCCTTTTAGGAAACATTTTCGGCTGTGCGATGTACGTGTCATTGATCCTGACGCCGAAAATCATGGAGAACAGTTATGATAAACTGAAACTTGACAGAAGAGTTTTATCCCGGAACGCAGAGGTGGGCGGAACGCTTACTTCAGGGATGGTGCCGTGGTCTGATAACGGCATCTATATGGCCGGCATTCTCGGCGTATCCACATTTTCATATCTGCCGTTCATGTGGCTCAGTTTTGTATCTATCGGACTGGCAATATTGTACGGATACACGGGGAAATTCATTTGGTACACGAAAGAAAAATCCTTGCAATCTCAAAAATTGGGTTAGGAGGTTCATTTCATGATTACAAAGCATATGATTCGGACGTTAATGATTGAAACGCCGACTGTTCCCGGAAATCTCGGAAAAGTGGCAACCGCCATCGGAGTGATGGGCGGAGATATCGGGGAAGTAGAAACCGTTAAAGTCGGCCCGAACTACACAATGCGCAACATCACGGTGCAGGCCGAAAATGAAGAGCAGCTGCAGGAAATCATTCAAGCCATTGAAGCTCTCGGTGAAGGCATCCGGCTTCATACAGTCTCAGATGAAGTGCTCTCTGCTCATGAAGGCGGCAAAATTCAAATGAAAAGCAAAATGCCGATCCGGACATTGGCTGAGCTTGGCCGTGTTTATACGCCGGGCGTCGCCGATGTGTGCCGACTGATTGAAAACGAGCCTGAAAAAGCGTCCATCTATACGACAATCAGCAATTCTGTCGCCATTGTCACCGACGGCACGGCGATTCTCGGCCTCGGCAATATCGGTTCTGTCGCGGGAATGCCTGTAATGGAAGGGAAAGCCGCGCTTTTTGACCAGCTGGCGGGTATCAGCGGAATTCCGATTTTGCTTGATACCTCTGATCCGCAAGAAATTATTCGCACGGTAAAACATATTTCTCCGGGGTTCAGCGGAATTCTGCTTGAAGATATCGGTTCGCCTCACTGCTTTGACATTGAAGACCGCCTGAAAGAAGAACTGGATATTCCGGTTATGCACGATGACCAGCACGGCACGGCGGTCGTCACGCTCGCCGCCGCCATTTCCGCTTGTAAAAGCGCCGGTCTTGATTTAAAAGAAGCGAAGGTCGGTCAGATCGGTCTAGGCGCGGCAGGCGTCGCCATCTGCCGCATGTTTATGGCATACGGAGTCAAAGCGGTCTGCGGAACGGACAAGTCTGAAGACGCAATGAACCGCCTCGCTCAGTACGGAGGTCAGCCGCTTGGAAGCATCAAAGATTTAATGGACACGTGTGACATTGTGATCAGCACCACCGGAGTTCCGGGTCTCATTAAAAAAGAGGATGTCAGAAAAGGACATGTCATTCTGGCCCTATCTAATCCGAAGCCGGAGATTGAACCGGAAGAGGCATTACAAGCCGGAGCCGCTTATGCAGCCGACGGCCGCTCGGTCAATAATGTTCTCGGCTTCCCGGGGATTTTCCGCGGCGCGCTGAACGCCAAAAGCAAGAAAATCGACCATGAAATGCTTGTGGCGGCCGCAGAAGCCATCGCCTCTTGCACAAAACACGGCGATCTCGTGCCTCAGCCTTTGGATGCGGACGTGCATCAGGCCGTATCAGCAGCCGTAGAACGGGCCGCGGCAGGAAAATAAACAACTCTTACAGTACCGGACATGTGCCGGTGCTGTTTTTTTATCATGAATAGGAAGCGGAATTCTTAGGCAGGCTAACAGATAGCAAAAGACGGAATAAAGAGGTGTCAATGTGGATTATTTTCCGCTGATCCATACAAATATTTGGGATGCTGTGATCGGCGTGCCGGTCGTCTTATGCGTTACACAGCTGATCAAAGTGTTCTGCCGGGTTCCGGGCATATTCGTTCCCACGATTGCCCTTGCTGCCGGAAATGTTGTGTCTATCGTTTTCGGTCACCATGAACACGTGTATGCGGGGATTTTTATGGGATTTTTTTACGGATACGCCGCCATGGGGAGCTATTCATCTGCCAAAACGTCTCTGCGCGCTTACCGGTCGAAACATGAGCCGTATTCATGAACACATCGGGATTTTTTTGTTATGATAAAGAAAAGGAAAAAAAAGGAGCGATTGGCACATGGCGAAGAGTAAAACGAAAAAAATGCGGGAGCATCTCAGAAGAAACGGGATGCGTGACGCAGTCTTGTCAAGGGGGACGGCGCCGTCTTTCAGCACCCATGAAAGAGTGACGAAAACCAAAAAAGACAGGCTTGAAAGAATAAAGCATAAAAAAAGGAACCCCTATGATCACCGGAGTGATGACGGGGGTTCTTTTTTTATGCCCGAATCTCGCGCCTTTCTATGATTTCTCTGTCATGTTTTCTCTTTTCTTTCATACAATCTACTAAATCAAGTCAATAGATTAGCGGGAGGAAAGCGGTATGAGAAAACAATCGTACAAAGAACTGTTTTTTCGCCATGTAAAGGATCATCTGTCACTTTATATATTTGTGTTCGTCTTGTTTTTGATGGGAGTCATTTTCGGGGCGATCATCGTCAACAGCATGACCATCACGCAGAAAGAAGATTTGTATTACTATTTAAGCAAGTTTTTCGGACAGCTGTCTGACGGAAAACATGCCGGCGCTTCAGAAATGTTTTGGCAGGCCGTCTTTCATGATGTAAAATATTTGGGGCTGATGTGGATTCTTGGTATTTCCGTGATCGGTCTTCCGGTTATTTTCATTATGGTGTTTTTAAAAGGAATCGTCGTCGGCTTCACGGTTGGTTTTTTAGTGAATCAAATGGGGATGAACGGGTTTTTCCTGTCATTTATTTCGGTTCTGCCGCAAAACATCGTTCTCATTCCGGCATATCTTATCATGGGGACATGCTCCATCGCTTTTTCACTGAAACTGATCCGGCAGCTGTTTGTCAAACGCAGCCTTCATGACGCGCCGATCCAATGGTTCGGACGTTACGCCTTCGTACTGATTCTCATCGTTTTCTTCTCGGTCATCGCTTCGCTGCTCGAAGCGTACGTGTCTCCGCTGTTTATGGAAAAGCTGTCTTCACGCATATTTTAGAATGATTATCACAAAATAATACTTTTATTTATCAGTTTATAATAATTATAGTTGGAACTCTGCGCGTATTTTGTTATAATGAGTCATGGAATGCGGCGTAGGAGGGAAAGACATGGAAAACCGTATTGATCGAATTAAAAAGCAGCTGCACTCGTCAAGTTACAAGCTTACGCCACAGCGGGAAGCAACGGTAAGAGTGCTGCTTGAAAACGAAGAAGACCATTTAAGCGCAGAAGATGTATACCTCCTCGTAAAAGAGAAATCTCCTGAAATTGGTCTCGCTACAGTATATCGTACATTAGAATTATTAACAGAATTAAAAGTCGTTGATAAAATTAACTTCGGGGACGGCGTATCCCGCTACGACCTTCGCAAAGAAGGCGCGGCTCACTTTCATCACCATTTGGTCTGCATGGAGTGCGGAGCCGTCGATGAAATTGAAGAAGATCTGCTTGAAGACGTTGAAGAAGTGATTGAACGTGATTGGAAATTTAAAATTAAAGATCATAGATTGACTTTTCACGGAATCTGCCACCGCTGCCGCGGGGATGAAACAGAGTAAAAGCCTATGAACCTTTTCTGCCAGGAAAGGGTTTTTTGCTGTTTTTATGTATAAAAGCCTTTGAAATTGGCATAAGGTGTACTAACAGCCGCCAAAGAAAGGGTCGATCGAAAGATGGGCAGATTCCTGAAAACAGCCGCGGATACGATCAAAGTGTTTATTCTGTTCACAGGTTTTACCGCGCTGTTCTATTATGCTATGATATGGGTGAATTCAGAGTATGAAAACTATCATCGGTACGATAAACCGGAAGGCTCCGCCGTCAAAGTGGCCAAAACGGAACATGAGGAGAAAGACGGCTGGTTCGGCCGATTGATCTTTTTTTACCAAAACGGGGAGTAGATCAAGAGTGAAGGATCAAATTAAGGATTTCATCCATTATGTGAGGGTTGAAAGAGGGCTGTCCCAAAATACGATGATGTCCTATGAGCGTGATCTGAAAAGTTATTCTCTCTTCTTAACTGAAACCCTTCAGATCACTTCATGGAATGATGTGACCCGTCTTCATATTATTCAATATTTAAAGCATATAAAGGACTCCGGGAAATCCGGCAAGACGTCTGCCAGGCATTTGGCGTCGATCCGGTCTTTTCATCAATTTCTGTTAAGGGAAAAAGCCGCGGATAAAGATCCTTCGGTACATATTGAAACACAAAAAACAGAGCGGACGCTTCCGAAAGTATTGGCGCTTCACGAAGTTGAGCGGTTATTGGACACGCCTAAGCTTGACAGCCCGTTCGGTCTCAGGGATAAAGCCATGCTTGAACTGCTGTACGCAACCGGCATCCGGGTCAGCGAGATGATCGAGCTGAAATTATCCGACGTCCATTTGACGATGGGATTCGTCCGCTGCTTCGGAAAAGGGCGGAAAGAGCGGATTGTGCCGATTGGTGAAGCCGCTTCCCATGCGATAGAAGCATACATTGAAAAAGCCAGAGGGAAATTATTAAAGAAAAACGTAACCGAAGCGCTTTTTCTGAATCATCACGGCAGGCAGATCAGCCGTCAGGGGTTCTGGAAAAACCTGAAAAAAATCGCCCTTGAAGCGGGGATTAAAAAAGAGCTGACACCGCATACGCTCCGGCACTCTTTTGCAACGCACCTGCTTGAAAACGGCGCGGATCTGCGCGCCGTGCAGGAGATGCTCGGACATGCCGATATTTCCACGACGCAAATTTATACGCATGTGACGAAAACAAGGCTGAAGGACGTGTACAAACAGTATCATCCGCGCGCTTAGGAGCCGCTGCCGGAGGGGCCGCGGCTTTTTTTGCCGGATTGGCGGAATACAGAGAAGGTTCTAATTATTTGAATCGGCATTGTCAACAAGAATGTAAACGGTTTATACTTGAGTTGTCTGACCTCTGTAAGCTACAATGGACAGATGGAAGAAAAGGAGGCTTTTATGATGTCTGAATACAAATATAACCGGGTATTTTTGATCGTAATGGATTCTGTCGGAATCGGTGAAGCGCCGGACGCTGCCGATTTTAATGATATAGGCGCAAATACGCTCGGACACATCGCAGAGCACATGAACGGCTTACATATGCCCCATATGGCGCAGCTCGGTCTCGGACTGATCGGAGACATTAAGGGCGTGGAAAAAACGGAGCACCCTCTTGCGTACTACGGAAAAATGCAGGAGGCGTCAAACGGGAAAGATACGATGACGGGGCACTGGGAGATTATGGGCCTCTACATTGAAAAACCGTTTAAAGTGTTCCCGGAAGGATTTCCGGATGAACTTCTTCGGGAACTTGAGCGGCGTTCAGGACGGAAAATCATCGGAAATAAGCCGGCTTCAGGCACGGCGATTCTGGACGAGCTCGGAAAAGAACATATGGAAACGGGTGCGCTGATCGTTTATACATCAGCAGATTCCGTGCTGCAGATTGCGGCTCACGAAGATGTCGTTCCGCTGGAAGAGCTGTACAGCATCTGTGAAACGGCCAGAGAACTGACGCTTGATCCGAAGTACATGGTCGGCCGGATTATCGCAAGACCGTTCGTCGGAGAACCGGGCAGCTTCAAACGCACGCCGAACCGTCATGATTATGCGCTCAAACCGTTCGGCCGCACGGTAATGAACGGAATGAAAGACAGCGGATTAGACGTCATTTCCATCGGCAAAATTTCTGATATTTATGACGGAGAAGGCATTACATCTTCCCGCCGCACGGTATCTAATATGGATGGCATGGACAAAGTGATTGAAACGCTCGGTGAAGAGTTTACGGGCCTGAGCTTTGCCAACCTCGTTGATTTTGACGCGCTGTACGGACACCGCCGCGATCCGGAAGGGTACGGAAAAGCGCTCGAGGAATTCGACGCGAGGCTTCCGGAAGTGTTTGAAAAAATGAAAGAAGACGATCTGCTGATCATCACTGCGGATCACGGCAATGATCCTGTCCATCACGGCACGGATCACACGCGGGAGTATGTGCCGCTTCTTGTTTACAGCAAAAAGCACAAACACACTGAACAGCTGCCGCTTGCGGATACATTTGCCGATATCGGCGCAACCATTGCGGATAATTTCAAAACGGAAAAGCCGGAATACGGAAAAAGCTTTTTATCAAGATTACAGTAGGGGGACTTTTTTTGAAACAAAAGATCGAACGTGCTGCTGCATTTATTAAAGAACACGTGAAAGAAACACCAAAGATCGGTCTGATTTTAGGGTCAGGGCTCGGCGTATTGGCCGATGAAATTGAAGGAGCTGTCAAGCTTACATATGAAACGATCCCTGATTTTCCGGTCTCAACGGTAGAAGGCCATGCCGGCCAGCTTGTGATGGGAACGCTTGAAGGC
This sequence comes from Bacillus sp. MT(2024), assembly GCF_036362845.1. Taxonomy (NCBI): domain Bacteria; kingdom Bacillati; phylum Bacillota; class Bacilli; order Caryophanales; family Bacillaceae; genus Bacillus; species Bacillus sp. MT(2024). The sequence goes on along the minus strand of NZ_CP143632.1, from coordinate 2,281,250 downwards.
GTGCAGGTCATCGCGATGCAGGGCCGCTTTCATTACTATGAAGGCTACTCAATGGATCAGGTCACATTCCCAGTCCGCGTGATGAAAGCGCTCGGCGTTGAATCTCTCGTCGTGACGAATGCAGCCGGCGGTATCAACACTGAATTCCGCGCCGGCGATCTGATGATTATTACAGACCATATCAACTTTACAGGCACCAACCCGTTAATCGGGCCGAACGAAGCTGAATTCGGAGCGAGATTCCCGGACATGTCAGAAGCCTATGACAAAGAGCTGTCAAGCTTGGCTGAAAAAACGGCCGATGAGCTGGGCATTCCTGTTCAAAAAGGTGTGTATACAGCTGTTACGGGGCCGTCTTACGAAACGCCTGCTGAGGTTCGGTTTTTAAGAACGATGGGGTCTGACGCTGTCGGCATGTCGACCGTGCCGGAAGTCATCGTCGCCAACCACGCGGGGATGCGCGTGCTCGGCATCTCATGCATTTCCAACGCGGCGGCAGGTATTCTTGACCAGCCGTTATCCCATGAAGAAGTAATGGAAATGACGGAAAAAGTAAAAGGCGGCTTTTTGAAGCTTGTCAAAGCCGTAGTCGCACGATCTCAAAAATAAGTCAGCATAAGTCAGCTGTTTCTTCGGAAGCAGCTGTTTTTTTGTGCCCTCAACACGAAACATTTTCCAGATGAGGCGTATAAAACCACCGGATTTGGAAAAAATAAAAAGGATTATGAAATGGAGGGCTTTGGAGATGAAACGTCTTATATCCACTTTGTTGATTGGCATTTTATTAACGGCATCAGCACCGTCCGCTTTTGCAAAGCCGGACGGAAAACATACATCGGAGCTCGCTCATGAAGCCAAAAGCGCCGTGCTGATTGAACGCGATACGGGAAGCATTCTTTATAACAAGAACAGCCGGGAGCGTCTGGCGCCGGCAAGCATGACAAAAATCATGACCATGCTTTTAATCATGGAAGCGCTTGACAAAGGGAAAATAAAGATGAGCGATAAAGTCAGGACGAGTGAACACGCCGCGTCTATGGGCGGATCACAGATTTTCCTTGAACCCGGAGAAGAAATGACGGTAAAAGAAATGCTCAAAGGAATTGCGATAGCTTCCGGAAATGACGCATCTGTCGCAATGGCGGAGTATATCGCCGGTTCAGAAGAGGATTTCGTCAGCCGGATGAACAAAAAAGCAAAAGAATTGGGATTGAAAGATACCTCCTTCAAAAACCCGACGGGACTGCCTGAAAAAGACCATTACAGCTCTGCTTATGACATGGCGAAAATGGCGAAGGAATTATTAAAGTACGATAAAATCACTCAATTTACGGGAACGTATGAGGATTATTTAAGAGAAAATACAGACAAAAAGTTCTGGCTCGTCAATACAAACCGGCTGATCAAATTTTACCCGGGTGTAGACGGCGTGAAGACGGGCTTTACAGGCGAAGCGAAGTATTGTTTAACCGCTACCGCTAAAAAAGGAAATATGAGGGTCATCGCTGTCGTTTTCGGAGCCAGCACCCCGAAAGAAAGAAATGCCCAAGTGACCAAAATGCTTGATTACGCCTTCAGCCAGTTCAAAACACACCCGCTGTACAAACGGAATCAAATCGTCGGAACGGTAAAAGTGAAAAAAGGAAAACAGAAACTGATCAAGCTGACCACATCTGAGCCGATCTCTCTTCTGGCCAAAAAGGGAGAGAACATGGACAAAGTAAAAAAAGAAGTGAAAATCAACGGCAATGTAACGGCTCCGGTTAAAAAAGGAGAGGTGCTCGGCAGCCTCGTTCTGAAAAAAGACGGAAAGGTGCTCGTTGAAAGCCCGGTCACGGCAAAAGACGACATGGAAAAAGCGGGTTTTCTCACTTTTCTGAAGCGGACGATGGGAGATTGGACAAAATTTAAATAATCGTGGCGAACGGGCACTAGTTTTGTCATAGTGAAGGAATTGCTTTCCCAAAAATCGAAACACTCATTATCCGATCATATCAAGGAGGAATGAGCATGAGCCTTGGAATTGACTTTCATGTCAAAGAATCCGTGCTTTGTATTCGATTAACAGGTGAACTCGACCATCATACGGCAGAATCATTAAAACAAAGGGTTACTGAATCGCTGGAGGCTGACGGCATCCGTCACATTGTGCTGAACCTTGAAGATCTTACCTTCATGGACAGCTCCGGCCTCGGCGTGATTTTAGGGCGTTATAAACAAATTAAACAGCTCGGCGGAGAAATGGTCGTGTGCGCGATTTCGCCCGCGGTGAGACGCCTGTTTGACATGTCCGGCCTGTTTAAAATCATCAGGTTCGAACAATCGGAACAAAAAGCGCTTTTAACGTTGGGGGTGGCATCATGAAAAACGAGATGCATCTTGAATTTTCAGCCCTCAGTCAGAACGAATCGTTTGCGCGCGTAACAGTTGCTTCTTTTATCGCGCAGCTCGACCCGACGATGGATGAGCTGACGGAAATCAAGACCGTCGTATCAGAAGCGGTAACAAACGCAATCATCCACGGCTATGAAGAAAACTGCGACGGAAAGGTGTACATCTCCGTTACGCTGGAGGATCATGTCGTCTATTTGACCATACGTGACGAAGGCCTCGGGATCACGGATCTTGAGGAAGCGCGCCAGCCGCTCTTTACGACAAAACCCGAGCTTGAGCGCTCCGGTATGGGCTTTACCATTATGGAAAACTTCATGGATGATGTCACGATTGATTCTTCGCCGGAGATGGGAACGACGATACGCTTAACAAAACACCTATCAAAAAGCAAAGCGCTTTGTAATTAAGGAGATTTGTTATGGATGTGGAGGTTAAGAAAAACAGCAAAAACGCGCAGCTCAAGGACCATGAAGTCAAAGAATTAATCAAAAAGAGCCAAGAGGGCGACCAGCAGGCAAGAGACCTCCTCATAGAAAAAAACATGCGTCTTGTGTGGTCCGTCGTTCAAAGGTTTTTAAACAGAGGCTATGAGCCGGACGATCTGTTTCAGATCGGCTGTATCGGATTATTAAAATCCGTTGATAAATTCGATTTGTCCTATGATGTCCGTTTTTCAACTTATGCCGTGCCGATGATTATCGGAGAAATCCAGCGCTTCATCCGCGATGACGGAACCGTCAAAGTATCAAGATCTTTAAAAGAGCTCGGCAATAAAATACGCCGGGCGAAAGATGAACTGTCAAAAACATACGGAAGAGTGCCGACCGTCCAGGAAATTGCGGATCATTTAGAAATTGATGCGGAGGATGTGGTGCTTGCGCAGGAAGCGGTGCGGGCGCCTTCATCCATTCATGAGACCGTGTATGAAAATGACGGAGACCCGATCACCCTGCTTGATCAGATCGCTGATCATTCAGAAGAGAAGTGGTTTGACAAAATCGCCCTCAAGGAAGCGATCAGTGATTTGGAAGAACGGGAAAAACTCATTGTCTATCTGAGATATTATAAAGATCAGACACAGTCGGAAGTAGCCGAACGGCTCGGGATTTCCCAAGTTCAGGTATCGAGGCTGGAGAAAAAAATATTAAAGCAGATTAAAGTGCAGATGGATCATACGGAAAGCTGACCTTTTACGGGCCGGCTTTTTTTATTTGTGCATCGGTGGTAATTTATGGTCTTTTGCCGCTGATGAATGAGAACAAAAGTGAACCACATACTACATATATAACCACCCGAAAGATGGTGATGCAAGTGGAAAGACGAATATTTCTCAGACTTCGCCACCGCGTGAAGGCTCATACCGGAGATATCATCACAGTCGGCGACGCCGCGCAGATTGCGGGACAGCAAAAGCTGAAAAAAAAACTGTCGGCACTGCCGCTGTATAAGGTCACGAAAAAAGACAAAAATATCGTCGTGCTGGACATCATAAAAGTGCTGAAAACCATTCATACCGCTTTTCCCGCGCTTGATGTACAGACCGTCGGCGGCGCTGAAACGATAGTGGAAATCCATTACCAGAAAAAGCAGCTGTCAGCCGTTTTATTCGTCGGTGTCTGGCTCCTGCTTTTTATCGGTTCATGTCTTGCCATTATGAATTTTCATGAAGATGTCAGTATGAGAGAAGTTCATATCGCCTTATATGAAATCATAACGGGCGAACGGAATGAATACCCGTATCTGCTTCAGATTCCATACAGCATCGGCCTCGGTCTCGGAATGATCGTCTTTTTTAATCACATCTTCAAAAAACGCCTGAATGAAGAGCCAAGCCCGCTGGAAGTCGAAATGTTTAATTATCAGCTTGATCTCGATCATTATGTTGCAATGCACGAAAATGAAGAGACGATGAAAGATCTGCATGATCGTTAGCATTCTTTTCGTTATATTTGTCGGGCTTGGCGGAGGGCTGACCGTGGGCGCGGGCTTTGTGGCTTTTTTAACCGTTATGGGAATCGTCCCCCGCCTTATGCAGCTGACAAAGACAATGCGCTTTGTACAGGCCTACGAAGGAGCTGTTATTTCAGGAGCTGTGTTCGGCGGCTGGGAAACCTTAAATATGAATCATTTTTTTTTATCTGAATGGCTGGCCGTTCCGGTCGGGCTTTTGGCCGGCATGTTTATCGGCATGCTGGCCGCAGCGCTTACAGAAGTGCTGAATGTGCTTCCCATTCTTGCCAAACGGATCGGCTTCGGCAGCAAAATCATCATATTGCTGATGGCCATTGTGTTCGGCAAAATAGCCGGCTCTTTATTTCATTGGCTGTATTTTATCCATCATTCATAAGGAGGAACCGACGTGACAAACTTAAAAGAAAATTACAAAACAAAAGTGAAAGACTATCAGCCGAAACCGCCATATGTTTGGAATTGCGTCAAAGCCTTTCTGATCGGCGGTTTGATCTGTCTGATCGGGCAGGCTCTTCAAGACTTTTACATCCACTTTTTTAATTTTAATGAAAAAACAGCGGGCAACCCGACGGCCGCCACTCTTATTTTAATTTCCGCTCTTTTGACCGGATTCGGCATTTATGACAGACTCGGGCAGTTTGCCGGAGCGGGTTCAGCCGTGCCGGTGACGGGTTTTGCAAACAGTATGACAAGCGCGGCTCTGGAACACAGAAGTGAAGGACTCGTGCTCGGAGTAGCGACAAACATGTTTAAATTGGCGGGAAACGTCATTGTATTCGGCGTCGTGGCAGCCTATATCGTAGGCCTGATACGGTTTGCTTGTGAAAAACTGTTTTCGTAGGAGGAGAAAAAATGAAATTAACCGGAAAGCAAACCTGGGTGTTTGAAAACCCGTTATTTGTAAATGCGGCGGGGACGGCAGCCGGACCGAAAGAAAAAGACGGCCCGCTCGGTTCGCTGTTTGATAAGACATACGATGAAATGCATTGCAATCAGAAAAACTGGGAAATGGCGGAACGTCAGTTAATGGAAGATGCCATCAACTCAGCTTTGCAAAAACAGAATTTGAAAAAGAGCGATATTGATTTGTTACTCGCGGGGGATCTTTTAAATCAAAATGTGACCGCCAACTACGTCGCCAGACATCTGAAAATTCCGTTCCTCTGTCTGTTCGGCGCCTGTTCGACATCAATGGAAACGATTGCCGTCGCATCCGCGCTCATTGACGGCGGTTTTGCGAACCGGGCGATCGCAGCCACGAGCAGCCATAACGCGACGGCAGAACGGCAATTCCGTAATCCGACGGAGTATGGCGGGCAAAAACCGGATACCGCCACTTCGACGGTCACGGGGGGCGGGGCGGTCATCATCAGCCAAAACCCTTCTGATATCAAGATTACAAGCGCAACAGTGGGAAAAGTAAGCGACCTCGGAATAACAGATCCGTTCGATATGGGATCCGCCATGGCGCCAGCTGCCGCCGACACAATCAAACAGCACCTGCAGGACTTAAACCGCACGGCGGATGATTATGATCTGATTTTAACGGGAGACCTTTCAGGCGTCGGCTCGCCGATCGTGAAAGATTTGCTCAAAGAAGAAGGCTATCCCGTCGGAACGAAACACGATGACTGCGGTCTTCTCATCTATACGCCGGACCAGCAGGTGTTTGCGGGCGGAAGCGGCTGCGCCTGCTCCGCGCTTGTTACGTACACACATATTTTTAATCAATTAAAAGCAGGGGCTCTGAACAGGGTGCTCGTTGTCGCGACAGGTGCGCTTTTAAGTCCGACAATGATCCAGCAGAAGGAAACCATTCCGACCATCGCGCACGGTGTGGTATTTGAGCGGGCGGGAGGTGCATCATAAATGGAATATCTGTTGGCTTTTGTTTGCGGGGGAATCATATGCATTATCGGTCAGCTGCTGCTTGACATTTTTAAACTGACACCCGCCCATGTGATGACAACTTTTGTCGTCATCGGCGCCTTGTTGGATGGGTTCGGAATATATGACAAATTTATCGAATTTGCAGGTGCGGGCGCGACGGTTCCCATCGTCAGCTTCGGTCACAGCTTATTGCACGGCGCCATGCATCAAGCTCACGAGCATGGATTTATCGGGATCGCCATGGGGATTTTTGAACTTACTTCCGCCGGTATATCTTCAGCGATTTTATTCGCATTTCTTGTAGCCATTATTTTTAAACCGAAAGGATAATGCCTGATGACGAAACGGAAGGTCATTCTTGTGACAGACGGGGACGTATACGCCGCCAAAACAATTGAATATGCCGCGGAAAAAGCAGGCGGACGGTGTATTTCCCAATCAAAGGGCAATCCGTCAACCAGAAGCGGCCCCGAACTTGTTCAGCTGATTAAAGCCGCGCCGAATGACCCGGTGTTTGTCATGTTTGACGATTCAGGCCTGCAAGGGGAAGGGCCGGGCGAAACGGCGCTGAAATATGTCGCCTCACATCAGGACATTGAAGTGCTGGGGGTGATTGCGGTCGCTTCTAAGACCCATCAGGCTGAATGGACGAAAGTCGATGTCTCCATTGACCGTGATGGAGAAGTGACGGAGTATGGCGTCGATAAAACCGGAATGAGAGAAATGGACGAGCACAGAATGAACGGAGATACGGTGTATTGTCTGGATAAATTGGACGTTCCCCTCATTGTGGGCATCGGCGACATAGGAAAGATGGGGAGAAAAGATGACATATCCAAAGGCTCGCCGATTACGATGAAGGCGGTCGAATTCATTTTAGAAAGGAGCGAAAGCCATGCCGGAAAAACCGGAAAATATGATCAAGGTATACCGGGATCCTAGAAAAAATGAACAATTTTTTAAAGACCGCGTCGGTATGGGAACGAGCTATGATGTCGGCGTCCGCAAAGTTCGAGTATTAGACCGGGAAGTCCAGATTTACTTTGTCAACGGATTAACCGATACTTTGTTTATCATTCATTTAATGGAACAGCTCGTCGACGTTAATAATTATGATGAGAATGCGGATGAAGCGATTGACGTTGTTGAAAACAGGCTTGTCAATCAGCAGGTTCAAAAAGTCAAAACGCTCGACGAAGCAACAGATCAAGTGCTTTCCGGACTTGTGGCCGTTATCGTTGAAGACGCGGGCTTCGCCTTTATCGTTGACGTCAGAAGTTACCCCGGACGCACACCGGAAGAACCGGATACGGAAAAGGTCGTCCGCGGGGCAAGAGACGGTTTTATCGAAAATATCGTTATTAATACAGCATTGATCAGAAGACGAATCAGGGACGAAAGGCTCCGCGTCAAAATTACGAAAGTCGGCGAGCGCTCTAAGACCGATCTTGCCATTGTGTATATAGAAGACATCGCAGATCCGGACCTTGTCAGCATCGTCGAAAACGAAGTGAATGCGATTGACATTGACGGATTGACGATGTCTGATAAAACGGTGGAAGAATTCATCGTCAAACAGGGCTACAACCCGTTTCCGATGGTCAGATACACGGAGCGGCCGGATGTGGCCGCCAATCACATTTTGGAAGGGCACGTCATCATTGTCGTTGATACGTCACCGAGCGTGATCATAACGCCGACAACGATTTTTCACCATGTTCAGCATGCGGAAGAATACAGGCAGGCGCCTTCAGTGGGAACATTTTTAAGATGGATCAGGTTCTTCGGTATTATCGCTTCAACGGTTCTGCTTCCGATCTGGTTCCTCTTTGTTCTTGAACCGTCTCTTCTGCCTGAAAGATTGGATTTTATCGGTTTAAATAAAAATACGCATATCCCGATCATTCTGCAAATCTTTTTGGCCGATTTGGGGATTGAGTTTCTCAGGATGGCCGCGATCCATACGCCGACCGCTTTATCCACCGCCATGGGTCTGATTGCGGCGGTGCTGATCGGTCAAATCGCCATAGCGGTGGGGCTGTTTTCAGCAGAAGTGATTCTGTACGTATCGATCGCCGCCATCGGATCATTTACCACGCCGAGCTATGAGCTCAGCCTCGCCAATAAAATGATACGCCTCATCTTAATGGTGCTCGTGGCCATTTTCCAAGTGAAAGGCTTTGTGATAGGCTTTACATTGCTGCTGATCATAATGGCGAATATCCGCTCGTTTCATACGCCGTATTTATGGCCGTTTTTACCGTTTAACGGCAAGGCGCTGTGGCAGGTGCTCGTCCGGACGACAGTGCCGGGAGCGAAAGTCAGACCGAGCATTGTTCACCCGAAAGACCGTCAAAGACAGCCAAGCGGTTCATAATCGCATTGAAACCGACAGAAGATTATGATATTGTATGTCTTAACTTATACGGGACTTGTATAAGGACAGCTCAAAAGAAGCTGTCCTTTTCACCCATAGGCGGATCAGAAAGAGGGAATGAGCATTGTTCTTACATGGCACAAGCAGACAAAACAAACTAGGTCATTTGGAAATCGGAGGTGTGGACGCGCTGTATTTAGCGGAGCATTACGGCACGCCTCTTTATGTTTACGATGTGGCTTTAATACGTGAGCGCGCTAAAAGCTTTAAACAGGCATTCATTGACGCGGATTTAAAGGCGCAGGTCGCGTACGCGAGCAAGGCGTTTTCTTCCGTTGCGATGATACAGCTCGCTGAGCAGGAGGGGCTCTCATTGGACGTTGTATCCGGCGGAGAGCTGTTCACGGCGGTTGCGGCTGGTTTTCCGGCTGACAGGATTCATTTTCACGGCAACAACAAAAGCAAAGAAGAGTTGAAAATGGCGCTCGATCATCAAATCGGCTGCATCGTCGTTGATAATTTTTATGAAATATCCTTACTCGCGGAACTGTGCCGCAAATCAGGGCGCACAATGGATGTGCTTCTCCGGATCACTCCGGGGGTAGAGGCCCATACGCATGATTATATTACAACGGGGCAGGAAGATTCCAAATTCGGTTTTGATCTGCATAACGGGCAAATAGAAAAGGCGATTGAACAAGTATTGCAGTCAGACCATATCCGCCTTCTCGGCGTTCACTGCCACATCGGATCGCAAATTTTTGATACGGCGGGCTTTGTGCTGGCCGCAGAAAAAATCTTCGCAAAACTGAATGAATGGAGAGAATCATTCGGCTTTGTCTCTGAAGTGCTGAATTTAGGGGGCGGCTTCGGCATCCGCTACACGGAAGAGGATGAACCCCTTCATCCCGCCGTTTATGTGGAAAAAATTATCGAAGCGGTAAAAGAAAACGCAGCGCGGCACGCTTTTGACATTCCGGAGATCTGGATTGAACCGGGACGCTCGCTCGTCGGAGACGCCGGAACGACGCTTTATACCATCGGTTCGCAAAAAGAAGTGCCCGGCACCCGTAAATATGCAGCGGTTGACGGGGGCATGAGCGATAATATCCGTCCTGCGCTGTATCAGGCGAAATATGAAGCCGTATCGGCAAACAGAATCGGAGAACATCACGACAAAACGGTATCCATCGCGGGTAAGTGCTGTGAAAGCGGGGATATGCTCATTTGGGATATAGACCTTCCGGAAGTGAAAGAAGGCGATCTTCTCGCCGTTTTCTGCACGGGAGCGTACGGATACAGCATGGCTAACAACTACAACCGCATTCCGCGTCCCGCCGTCGTTTTTGTGGAAGACGGCGAAGCGCATCTTGTCATTAGAAGAGAAACTTATGAAGACATTGTAAAACTGGATCTGCCGTTTAAGACGGGGGTCAAACAATAAATAAAAAAGAGACCGGAACAATGGCGTCCGGTCTCTTTTTGCGTTCAGCTGTCAGAACTTGATCCGCTGTCTCCTGTAAATACAGACACGATCGCATTCCAAATCGAAGCGAAGAAATCAATAACTTTTTGAACAAAGCTTTTGCCTTCATCGGATTGAATGAACTTCGTGATTTTGTCTTTTGCCTTATCGAGCTGGCTGCCGACTTGGCCCCAATCAATCTTTGCATTTTTCATTTTATTAAACAATGAAACGAGCTGGTCTTTTTGAGCGTCAGTCAGTGTAATATTAAGGTTTGAAGCCGCATCATCGACCTTTTTCTCGATTCCTTCTTTTGTATCGGGCACACCGTTTTTCGCGAAATCATCTTTAATGTTTGCGATAAGCGCGGAGGCGTTTTTATCCCCGATTTTATCCCCGAGATTTGAAGTGGTGACAAGCTCTTGGTTGGCGACCTGTTTTACATCTTCTGAAATTGCTTTGTCTGATGAGACTTCATATGCCTTGATGATTCCCGTTAATGCTGCGGTGCCTGATACCTCAAACGGCGCCGTCACGTATACTTTCGCATCTTTCACTCCTGCTGTCATCAGGGCGTTTAAGTACATTTCATCCGTAATGGAATCGATATTATGGGTCTTAACGTCAAGCCCGGACCCTTTCTTTGCCACCGTAATGGATGACGAAGAGATGGCTCTTGTGCCGATTTGGGCGTTCGATATATATTTTCCCAGATATTCATGTTCTTCTTTATTTGTGACCGTCACTTTTGTCGCGTTATCAGGGACATTTAATTCGTCAAGCACTTTCTGACGGTTTTCGTTTGACAGATCCGCCCCCAGTGTGACGATGACATCTCCGACTGCGGCATCGGCCAGGCTGATTTTCGGTATTGTGCACAATACAACGGCCGCCGCCAGCAATCCAATCCACATTTTTTTCAAAGCGGTTAACCTCCTTCTTTTCACAAATGCCGTTTTGAAGCGGTTTGTGAGGACCTGCGTGAAGCAGTTCCGATACATAGACGGCTGTGAAGCTGTTCTGGTTTCATTTTCTTTCTGCGGAAGCGGGGAGATTCGTTTTCCGGCTGAAGGTGTGGTATAATAGCCGCGAAAAGAAGAGCAGAGGCCTCTTCCTTCAAAAGAATATCAAAAAGAAAGCCGGCTTACAATTGAAATTCATATTGAAGAAGGCTTTGACAAAAAACAATACGGAAGTAGGAATGAGAATGAAAACTGGTTACATCGAAATGGAAAACGGCAGCAGAATCGAATTTGAACTTTATCCGAATGAAGCGCCTAATACAGTCGCTAACTTTGAAAATTTGGCGAATACGGGCTTTTATGACGGCGTTATTTTCCACCGCGTGATTCCGGGCTTTGTCAGCCAAGGCGGAGATCCGACTGGGACAGGCATGGGCGGAAGCGGAAAAACGATCAAATGTGAAACAGAAGGCAATCCGCATAAACACGAAGCCGGTTCTTTATCAATGGCGCATGCCGGTAAAGACACGGGTTCAAGCCAATTCTTCATCGTACATGAGCCGCAGCCGCATTTAAACGGCGTTCATACTGTATTCGGAAAAGTGACAAGCGGTTTAGAGCATGCGAAAAACATGTCTAACGGAGACAAAATGAAAGAAATCCGTGTAGAAGGATAATGACAGAAAACCCGCCTTTTTCAGGCGGGTTTTTTATGTACATGAAAATTCTCATGTGTAAATCATGAAAAAATACATATATGAACATCGGTGATCATTCTGGTATAGTGAAAAAGACCGATTACAACAATGAAAAGAGGTAGAAACGTTGGTTCAATTGGCAACCGTTTTATTTGTCATTATCATTCTCGCACTTATGATTTGGTTCAGGGTGAAAAAGGGAAACAGGCCGATTAAAGGCGGCGGCTTCGGCATCATTCTCCCGCTTTTGATTATCGCCGTCATTTTCACATTCAGTATCAGCCAGCTCATGAATATCCCGGGAAAGCCGTTTCATTTTCCCGCTCTTTGGGAGCTCGCCATCGCCGGACTGTTAGGCGCGGTATTCGGTGTCATCATGCTGTCGCAAACCGCCTATGAAATCCGGGAAGACGGCTTTGTCTACTCCAAGCGGAATAAAAACTTTAAATATGTCATTATCGCGATTATTGCGATCCGTATCGCGCTCAGCCAATATTTCAAAAACATTGACGCGGCGGAATTCGCCGTTTTAACGATGGAGCTTGCTTTTGTGTATTTATGTATTTGGCGGATCGGAAGCTTCGTGAAATACCGTAAAATCAGCAGATCCGGCTTATAAAATGAAAAAAATGGATGGGGTGCGGGGCTTATTTGCCCTCTGTGCAGGGATTCATGGTAAAATAAAAACGACCATGGCTAATGGGAGGAAATCACTTGAAATCAGAAAAAGAAAAAACTTCTAAAAAAAGCGCCGTACTTGATTGGGCGAAAGCCATTATCATCGCTGTCGTTCTGGCACTGCTCATCCGAAACTTTTTATTTGCCCCTTATCTCGTTGATGGAAGATCAATGGATCCGACGCTGCATGACCGCGAGAGAATCTTTGTCAATATGACGGTCAAATACATAAGCGACTTCAAACGCGGCCAGATCGTCGTGCTGAACGGAGAAAATGAGCACTATGTCAAACGGATTATCGGACTTCCCGGCGACACGGTGCAAATGAAAAACGATCAGCTGTATATCAACGGCAAAAAAGTGTCCGAACCGTATTTAGCGGCAAACAAGAACAAGGCGAAGCAAGACGGCTATGACCGGCTGACAGAAGACTTCGGCCCGGTGAAAGTGCCGGACGACAAATATTTCGTCATGGGTGATAACCGCAGAGAATCTATGGACAGCCGCAACGGCCTCGGTCTTTTTACGAAAAAACAAATAGCGGGCACATCAAAATTCGTCTTCTTCCCGTTTAACGAAATTCGCAAGACGAAATAAACCGTACAGGCAGTTTTCTTCATGAGAAAACTGCTTTTTTTATATAAATTTATCTCTCCACCCTCAAAAACAGAACATAAATTCGTATATCTATTTAATAGATAGAAAGTTTTACAGATACATGAAACATCTTCCCTTTATGAAACGTTATATGAATAACTCACGCAGGGAAGAACGGTTTTCTATTCATGAAAAAAAGGAATATGACATAGTAATGAATAGATTGATACGGGCTGGAGGTAGAAAAATGGGAAGAATTAAAACAAAAGCAGCCATTTTACTTGTACTGCTGCTGTTATTAGCGGGCGGTTATATGGTCATAAACGATATTGAACTGAAAGACGTGCCGACTGCAATCGGACAAACCCTGTCCCAGGAAAAAGAAGAATATACAGTCAAAACATATAAAATTACGAAAATCGAAGGAACTGAGTATCACGGTACGGCAGCGAACGGCACAAAAATTATTTTTAACGGCGACAAGCTGAAACAGGATCTCTCCGATGTGAAAAAAGGTGATAAGATTAAAGCGTACTTCAGCAAATCAAACCGGATTGACGGCTTATTGAAGGTCGTCAAAGTGAACGAATAAATAAAGACGCCTTTTATGGGAAAAGGGCGCTTTTTATTTTTCTGAATAATGAGGTGCAAATTCATTGCGCCTGCCGCAAAGGATGTTATAATAGCGGATAAGGACAAAAAAATATTGATTGTATCCTTCGGGGCTGGGTGAAAATCCCGACCGGCGGTAATAAGGCGCTTTGCGCTTTACAGCCCGTGACCCGTATGCATCTGTATACGGTGGATTCAGTGAAAAGCTGAAGCCGACAGTGAAAGTCTGGATGGGAGAAGGATGAGAGAAGCTATGCAAAAAATAAACTTGCTGTATAGTCTTATTTCCTATGGATTAAAACTGGCAAAGCCCCGAACTGTGTAAACATTCGGGGCTTTTTTGACGCCAAATTGCGTGGAAGAAGGGAGGGATAACGATGGATGAATATTATATGAATACGGCAATAGAACTTGCCAGACGCGGTGAAGGACAGACACAGTCCAATCCTCTTGTCGGCGCTGTCGTCGTCAAAAACGGACAGATCGTCGGAATGGGCGCCCATTTGCAATACGGAGAAGCGCATGCCGAGGTTCACGCGATTAATATGGCCGGCAGACACGCAAAAGGCGCCGATTTGTATGTGACGCTGGAGCCTTGCAGCCATTACGGAAAAACACCGCCATGCGCCGAACTGATAATAAAGTCGGGGATAAAAAGGGTGTTCATTGCTGTGAAAGATCCGAATCCGCTTGTAGCCGGAAAAGGCATCGGAATGCTGGCAGCAGCGGGCATCGAAGTGAAAACCGGACTTCTCAGGCAGCAGGCAGAAGAGCTGAATAAAATGTTTCTTCACTTCATGCGGACCGGACTTCCGTATGTCACCTTGAAAGCGGCCGCGAGCCTTGACGGGAAAACAGCGACTGAAACAGGTGACAGCAAATGGATTACATCAGAGGCGGCAAGGCTTGATGCCCAGCAATACAGGAAATCGCATCAAAGCATTCTTGTCGGAGCAGGCACAGTCAAAGCCGATAATCCGAGCCTGACCTGCAGGCTTCCTGATGCGGTGAAGCAGCCGGTCAGAGTGATTCTCGATACAAAGCTGACCATTCCTGAAACGGCAAATGTGCTCACTGACGGCGCTGCGCCGACATGGATATTTACGGCCAAAGGTGCAGACGTGCAAAAGAAAGACCGGCTGACCGCACTCGGAATAAAAGTTTTTCCGCTGGAAACAGACCGCATTCACATCCCTGAGGTGCTCAGTATTCTCGCTGAAAACGGCATAATGTCCGTTTATGTGGAAGGCGGAGCATCCGTACACGGAAGTTTTGTCAAGGAAGGCTGTTTCCAAGAGCTTCATTTCTATTTCGCCCCTAAATTAATCGGAGGAACGCTTGCTCCCAGCTTGATCTCCGGTGAAGGTTTTCAATCAATGAAAGATGTCCCCCATTTACAATTCACACAAATCACCCAAATCGGGCCGGATATAAAACTGACGGCCATACCTAAAGATGGAAAGGATGGTGACGATGTTTACAGGAATCGTTGAAGAAACAGGCACGATCCAAGCAATCAAAAAGACAGGCCTTTCCATGGCATTAACCATCGCCGCTTCAAAAGTGACAAGTGATGTGAAGCTTGGCGACAGCATTGCGGTAAACGGCATCTGCCTGACCGTAACCGGATTTTCTGACAATCAATTTACGGTTGATGTCATGCCGGAAACAGTGAAAGCCACTTCGCTGAACGGCTTGTCAAAAGGCAGTAAAGTAAACCTGGAAAGAGCGATGTCCGCCAACGGACGGTTCGGCGGCCACTTTGTATCAGGGCATGTGGACGGAACGGCGGAAATTACGCGGATCGAGAAAAAAAGCAACGCGGTCTATTACGATTTAAAACTTTCGCCGGAATTGACAAAAACGCTCGTATTGAAAGGTTCAATTACGGTAGACGGCGTGAGCCTGACGATTTTCGGTCTATCAGACGAAAGCGTGACGGTATCCATCATTCCGCATACCATCTCAGAAACGATTTTTCAGACGAAAACAGTCGGATCAACCGTAAATATTGAGTGTGACATGATCGGCAAATACTTATACCGCTTTTTGCACAAAACAGAACAAACGAAAAGCAATCAAACTATCACGGAAGCCTTTTTAAGCGAGAACGGCTTTTAGAAAGGAAGATCGATATGTTTCATCCGATAGAAGAGGCGTTAGAGGCGCTGAAAAAAGGTGAAGTCATCATTGTTGTCGATGATGAAGACAGAGAAAACGAAGGAGATTTCGTAGCGCTGGCTGAGCATGCCACGCCTGAAGTGGTGAATTTTATGGCGACCCATGGGAGAGGCCTGATCTGCACGCCGCTGTCTGAAGACATCGCCGGCCGGCTGGATCTTCACCCGATGGTCGATCATAATACGGACTCACATGAGACCGCCTTTACGGTCAGTATTGACCACAGGCTGACAAAAACGGGCATCAGCGCTCAAGAACGTTCTTTTACCATTCAGGCGCTGTTGAACGAGGAATCTGTGTCTGACGATTTTCAGCGTCCGGGCCACATTTTCCCCTTAATCGCAAAAAAAGGAGGCGTCCTGAAGCGGGCGGGCCATACGGAAGCAGCCGTTGACCTTGCAAAAGCCTGCGGATCTCAGGGAGCGGGCGTCATTTGTGAAATTATGAATGAAGACGGCACAATGGCCAGAGTGCCGGAGTTAGCCGAAATCGCCGAACGCCACCAGCTGAAAATGATTACGATAAAAGACTTAATAGAGTACCGTTACAACATTACGACACTTGTGAACAGAGAAGTTGATATTACGCTGCCGACTGACTTCGGCACGTTTAGAGTTTACGGATATACAAACGAGGTTGACGGAAAAGAACATCTCGCCTTTGTCATGGGGGATGTCCCGTTTAACAGCGAACCCGTTCTTGTCAGAGTGCACTCAGAATGCCTGACGGGCGATGTGTTTGCATCCCATCGCTGTGATTGCGGACCTCAGCTTCATGCCGCGCTTGCGCAAATTGCTGAAGAAGGCCGCGGCGTTCTATTGTATTTGCGCCAGGAAGGCAGAGGAATCGGTTTAATCAATAAGCTGAAGGCGTACCGATTGCAGGAACAAGGGTACGACACGGTTGAAGCGAACGAAGCGCTCGGCTTTCTGCCTGATCTGCGCAACTACGGCATCGGCGCCCAGATTCTCCGCGACTTAGGGGTTCAGCATATGAAACTTTTAACCAATAACCCCCGGAAAATCGCCGGCCTCGAAGGATACGGTCTCAGCATTTCAGAACGGGTGCCGCTTCAAATGGAAGCGAGTGAGCATAACAAACAGTATTTACAGACCAAAATGAAAAAACTTGGACATCTGCTCCATTTCTAAAAACAAATCTCACAAAAAAGGATGGATAACATATGAATATCATACAAGGAAACCTAGTAGGAACAGGACTTAAAATCGGAATCGTCGTCGGCAGATTTAATGAATTTATAACGAGCAAGCTGTTAAGCGGAGCGGAAGACACGCTGCTTCGCCACGGTGTAGAATCAAACGACATTGACGTCGCTTGGGTGCCGGGAGCGTTTGAAATCCCGTTTGCGGCAAAGAAAATGGCGGAAACGAAAAAATACGATGCCGTCATTACGCTCGGCACGGTTATCAGAGGAGCGACAACGCATTACGACTATGTCTGCAATGAAGCGGCAAAAGGCATCGCCCAGGCGGGAACGGCGACGGGCGTCCCGGTTATCTTCGGCATCGTGACGACTGAAACCATTGAGCAGGCCATCGAACGAGCCGGAACAAAAGCCGGAAATAAGGGAGCGGATTGCGCAGTATCTGCCATTGAAATGGCAAATTTAAACCGCTCATTTGAATAATTTGTTGAAAAGCGTTTAAAACCGCGGCGAAAATGATATAATGTGAGAAAACGGATCGCCTTATGTATCCGTTTGATAGGACATGAATGGACATTTTGGATATAGAGGGGTTTTTATGTTAATTCGTTATAAAAAATCGTTTGAAAAGATTGCGATGGGTCTTCTGTCATTTATGCCGAATGAAAAAGATCTCAAGCAGCTTCAGCAGACAATAAAGGACTATGAAACGGATACTGGCCGCCAGCTCTTTCTTTGGAAAGAGGATGAAGATATCGTCGGAGCGATCGGAGTCGAAAAAAAGGACTCAGAGGTTGAAATCCGGCATATCAGCGTGAATCCTTCTCACCGCCATCAAGGAATCGGAAAGCAAATGATGGACGCCTTAAAACGTCTGTTCAAAACGGAGGCACTCGTTCCGAATGAATTAACGCAAAGCTTTTTTGAACGCTGTCAACATCAAAAAGATCAGGATATCTCATATAATAACTGACAAATGCTCCCGGAATCTTCACGGTTTCGGGAGCTGTTTTGATATAGAAAAAGCAGGGCTGACCGTCAGCCTCTGCTTTTTTTTCTTCTCTCCATTTCCCGTTCGCGTTCCTTAATGACATCCGTCCTGTCCCGCAGGCGGTGTTTATGAATAAGAAAGGTATCTGATACGCCGTCTTGCCCCCATGTATAACCCTTTTGGCGGCATTCGGCAAGACATGCTTCTTTCAGGGCTTCATCTGTAATCGGAAGCATAACACTTCTGTAAGGCAGGCCCGCTTCTATATCGTCTGACAGCGTTTCTATCAGCTCAATCAGCTTCGGATGGCTGAGCCCGAGAGAACAGACCGCCTGCTTTTCAGACCGCAGAATACGTAAGCTGTTGGCAATCAGCCGTTTCGCCCCGGCTTCATTTCCCCTGCGCTGGTGATACAGAGCGACGGCAAGCTGAATCAGGCCGACCCAATGAATGCTCCGCTTTTCAGCCGGGCTTTCTTTCCAATGTTCCTCTAACAGTTCATGACACTCAAAATAATCTCTTGATGCGTGAAATTCGGCCAAAAAGCCGATATAAGCTTTAGGATACAAGCCGCTTCCTCCTTTTATGCTAAAACCAGTGTACCACAGCGCTATGAAAAGGAAAAAAGAGCGGCTTGGTGTCTGAAGCCTGAGGAACTAGCAGATGTAAGATGCCCCTACGACAACGAGCAAAATAAACAGAACGACAATTAATGCAAAACCTCCGCCGAAACAAGCTCCGCTCATGTGAAATCAGCCTCCCTTTGTTTCAAGTTTACACGGCTATCATATGTGCATCCGCCTTTAAAGGTATAGGCGTATATCTTCTTTTTCAGTATTTTCTAAATAACGGAGGACGTGTATAAAAGTATTGGACGAGAGCATTTCGGTGGATTATACTAAAGGGTAGCCAGTTTTTCCGGCAATGAGAGTGATACTGAAAATGGTGAGATAATGGTAGAATATCAAGTGAAAATTGATACGTTTGAAGGCCCATTGGACCTGCTGCTTCATCTGATTAACCGTCTTGAAATCGACATATATGACATACCCGTGGCAACCATTACTGAACAATATTTATTATATGTACATACAATGCAAGAGCTTGAACTTGATGTCGCCAGTGAATATCTGGTCATGGCGGCGACGCTTCTCAGCATTAAAAGCAGAATGCTGCTTCCGAAACAAGAGGAAGAGCTGTTTGAAGACGAAATGCTTGAAGAAGAAGACCCTCGGGACGAGCTGATTGAAAAGCTGATTGAGTATAGAAAGTATAAAACCGCTGCGAAGGATTTAAAAGAGCGGGAAGAAGAAAGACAAAAGTCATTTACAAAGCCGCCGAGTGATTTAAGTGAGTATGCAAAAGAAATCAAACAGACCGAGCAGAAACTGTCGGTGACCGTTTATGACATGATCGGCGCGTTTCAAAAGGTGCTTCAGCGTAAAAAAATCACGCGGCCGAAAGAAACGACCATTACAAGACAGGAAATACCGATTGAAGACAGAATGAAAGAAATCGTAAAAAGTTTAAAAACGGCGGGGAGAAGAATAAACTTCACGGAGCTTTTTCCTTCTCGGCAAAGGGACCATCTCGTCGTGACGTTTTTAGCAGTCCTGGAACTGATGAAAAATCAGCAGATTATCATTGAACAGGAAGAAAACTTTTCAGATATATACATTACGGGGAGTGAATCCATTCATGGCGTTTGATATCGTGAATTGGAAAGCGATTGTGGAAGCCCTGCTGTATGCGGCGGGTGATGAAGGACTGACCAAAAAGCAATTGGTGACGGTGCTTGAAATAGAAGAAGCGGAACTGGCCGGAATCATGGAAGAAGTGGCCGCTCAGTACAAGGAAGACGACAGAGGCATCGAGCTTACCGAATATGCGGATACGTATATGCTTGGAACGAAAAAAGAATTCGTGCCTTATTTGAAAAAACTAATCGAAGTGCCGTCAAAAGGGCTGTCACAGGCTTCTTTGGAAGTGCTGGCGATCGTTTCGTACAAGCAGCCGATCACACGGGCGGAAATTGAAGATATCCGGGGCGTGAAGTCTGAGCGGATTCTGCACAGCCTCGTGTCAAAAGCGCTGCTGTGTGAGGTGGGCCGCGCCGACGGTCCCGGCCGGGCGATTTTATACGGCACGACACCGGTATTTCTTGAACAATTCGGCTTAAAGACATTGGAGGAGCTCCCGCCGCTTCCTGAAAATGCGGAGGAAGACGTTCTCCAGGAGGAAGCCGATTTATTCTTTGAAAACTTCAACCAAACTTTTGAGGATATTAAATAATAATCGTTTTTCATCATACGATAGTAGGGAAAGGCCATTGATGAATGACGCAAATGACGACGTACAAGAGAGGAAGGAAACGGACGGAAATGGGAAATTCGATTGTGAGGGCCCATACTGAAGAAACTGGTGAATTTTTAGCCGAGGTTGTCACGATGGTCAGCAGCTATTTAAATCATACAACATTGCCGGAGATGCGGGCTCAAGGAGAGGCGGATGAGGCATACTGCCGCGACGTGCTCAGTGTGCTGAGGAGGATGACCGTCTTTTGCGAAGGCGCCCAGGAAGCCTGCCGGCGGCTCTTAATGCAGGAGCCGTTTCATGAGGTGAGAGCGGAAAAAACGCTGTATAAAGTGTATCATCAGTGCGTGGAAGAGTTTTTCATGCCGAAAAAGGATACATGGTACGAAAACAGCCGCGCCGCTTATACAGGCCAAAGCGCGATTGAATTCTACCAGCAAGTGCCGGATTCGCTGCGGAGCCTTCTGCTTTCGCTCAGCAGTGAATTTCTGCGGATGCGGGAAGAATTGGCGCAATATGAAGCATCAGGCTCAAATATGGCATCAGTCAGATAAAAACTCTTCCTTTTGGGAGAGTTTTTTTATGTGAAAGTGATGCAATTGGTATTCATAAGTCATGGACAGGCGCATAAACTTGTACAAACCCACAACAAGGACGTGAGCATTCATGCGCTTTCTCAAAAAAGCTGCCGTATTTCTTTTGACTTTTGTTATTCTTTTTTCCATTACAGACGGCAATACGGCACATGCCCAAATACATGTCAGCGCAAAAAGCGCGATTATTATCGACGGAGCATCTGGCAGGGTGTTATTCGCCAAGGATGAACATCATAAGCGGCGGATTGCAAGCATTACGAAAATCATGACGGCGGTGCTGGCGATTGAATCAGGGAAGATGGAAGAGACCGTGACGGTTTCCCCGAATGCCGTAAAAACGGAAGGCTCAGCCATTTATCTTCAGCCGGGACAAAAAGTAAAGCTGAAAGATCTCGTTTACGGGCTTATGCTGAGATCAGGAAATGACGCCGCTGCGGCAATAGCGGAATATGTCGGCGGAAGCCTTGACGGTTTTGTATTTATGATGAACAAAAAAGCCGAGCAAATCGGGATGGAAAATACAAAATTTCAAAATCCGCACGGGCTGGACGACCATGAAAATTTATATTCAACGGCGTATGACATGGCGCTTTTGACTAAATACGCGATGAAAATCAAGGAATACCGGACCGTTTCAGGCACAAAAGTGTATAAGGCGGAAACGATGGACCGGGTATGGAAAAATAAAAACAAGCTTCTGACTGGGCTCTACCGTTACAGCACAGGCGGAAAAACGGGTTACACAAAAATCGCGAAACGGACGCTCGTTTCGACGGCTTCAAAAGACGGAACGGATCTCATCGCGGTCACCATAAATGATCCGGATGACTGGGATGACCATATGAATATGTTTAATTATGTCTTTGAGCACTATAAAACCTATGTCGTCGCTAAAAAAGGCGGCATCCCGAAGCTGAAAAAGACGTTTTACGGAAAACACGCTTTTATTGCCCGGGATGTCAAATATTTATTAAAAGAGGATGAAATCGACGATGTAAAAATCCGCACAACCTTAATAAAACCGAAAAAAGCCTGGAAAAAGGACGCCTCTCTCATTCCTGATGTCGTCGGCCGGATGACTGTTATGCATGATGGGAAAGTGATCGCCAAGATTCCCGTCTATTATGAAAACGAGCGCCATAAAAAACCGAAAAAGCATTTCATTGAGACGTTTACGAGCCTGTTTATGAGCGCGGCGGGCGGTTCGTCATGGTCAATTTAATCTGGGTATGTCTGACGGTAATCGGACTTGTCTTTGCGATGTTTAACGGTACCTTGCAGGATGTGAATGAAGCTGTTTTTAAAGGAGCGAAAGAAGCGGTTACGATCTCGTTCGGATTAATGAGCGTCCTCGTCTTCTGGCTCGGCCTGATGAAAATAGCCGAGCAGTCCGGCCTTTTGGATATATTCAGCAGAATGTGCCGCCCGTTTATCTCTAAGCTGTTTCCCGATATTCCCCCTGATCATCCGGCGATGGGATACATCTTATCAAATCTCATGGCAAACTTTTTCGGACTGGGAAATGCGGCGACACCGCTCGGTATTAAAGCCATGGAGCAGATGAAAAAGCTGAATGGAGGTAAGTCTGAGGCCAGCCGTTCCATGATTACCTTTTTGGCGGTAAATACTTCGAGTATTACATTGATACCGACAACCGTCATTGCCGTGCGCATGGCTTATTCGGCGAAATCACCGACCGATATCGTCGGGCCGACCATCTTAGCGACTTTAATTTCGGGGATCGGCGCGATTTTCATTGACCGCTACTTCTGGTACCGCCGCAAAAGAAAAGGGAGGTAAGCGAATGGAAATGGTGAATTGGCTGTCTTTAGCCATGATTCCGATTATTATCGCCGGTATATTGATATACGGCACGATCAAAAAAGTGCCGACGTATGAATCATTCGTTGAAGGCGGAAAAGAAGGAATTGAGATTGCGTTTTCCATCATTCCGTATTTGGTCGGGATGCTGGTGGCGATTACCGTATTCCGGGCCTCAGGCGCGCTGGATTTTGTCATGGGGCTGTGCAAGCCTTTCTTTACAGCGCTCGGCATTCCCGCAGAAGTCGTGCCGCTTGCTCTGATCCGCCCGATTTCGGGGACGGCGGCGCTCGGCATGACGACAGATCTGATCGCCGTGTACGGGCCTGATTCATTTATCGGCAGACTGGCCTCGGTCATGCAGGGATCGACTGACACGACGCTGTATGTCCTGACGGTGTATTTCGGGGCGGTCGGCATCAAAAAAATGGGGGATGCTTTAAAGGTTGGTCTTCTTGCTGATCTGATCGGGGTGGTTGCATCAATCATCATAGTTACGTTATTATTTGGAAGCGCCTGAAATCAGGCGCTTTTTATATATCAGAATAACTCTCCTTGAAAAAGCTTGTTTGTTCAAGGGGAAAAAAGTAAGATTATACTTGAGGTGAACGACATGGAAAGACTGCAAAAAGTTATTGCTCATGCCGGCGTGGCATCACGCAGAAAGGCAGAAGAGCTGATAAAAGAAGGAAAAGTAAAGGTGAATGGAAAAGTAATAACAGAGCTCGGCGTAAAAGTGACCGGTTCTGATCAGATTGAAGTAAACGGATTAAAGGTGGAGCGGGAAGAACCCGTGTACTTTCTGCTTTATAAACCGAGAGGAGTGATCTCAGCAGCTGATGACGACAAAGGGCGGAAAGTGGTGACCGACTTTTTCAAAGAAGTGCCGCAGCGCATTTATCCGATCGGCAGGCTTGATTATGATACGAGCGGACTTTTATTGCTGACAAATGACGGCGAGTTTGCCAACAAACTCATGCATCCGAAATACGAAATTGATAAGACATACGTCGCCAAAGTGAAGGGGATTCCTTCCAAGGAACTTCTGAGAAAGCTTGAGCGCGGCATTCAGCTTGAAGAAGGCAAGACAGCGCCGGCCAGAGCGAAAATGCTTTCCCTGGACAAAAGAAAGCAGACGAGCATTATTCAGCTGACGATTCATGAAGGCCGAAACAGACAGGTCCGCCGCATGTTTGAGGCGATCGGTCATGACGTGCTGAAACTCAAACGTGAAGAATACGCATTTTTAGATTTAAGAGGTCTGCGCACAGGAGACGCAAGAGAATTGACGCCGCATGAGGTGAAAAGGCTGCGGGCTTTAGCTGAACACGGTAAAAACGCTTTCTAATTTTCACATAACCTTCAAAAATTACAAAACGTGTAGATGATATAATTGAATGGATTTGCAGACAGGGGAGGGGAGCAGTGTACAATGAACAAAAAACGGCGGCGTTTATTCATTCGGACCGGCATCCTTCTCATCTTACTCTGCGCGCTCGGATATACCATCTATAATGCCGTTTACACAAACGGAGAGCGTATATCTGAGGGGTCCAAAGCCCCGAATTTCGCGCTGAAAGATACAGAGGGCAGACTCATAGAACTGAGTCAGTTAAAAGGGAAAGGTGTTTTTCTGAATTTCTGGGGAACGTGGTGTGAGCCGTGCAAGCAGGAATTTCCCTACATGGAGAATCAATACAAGCATTTTAAAGACCTCGGTGTCGAGGTGGTTGCGGTAAATGTCGGCGAATCAAAAATTGCAGTACATAATTTTATGAAAACATACGGCGTCAATTTCCCGGTTGCGCTCGATACTGACCGGCAAGTGCTGGACGCGTACGGCGTATCACCTATTCCGACGACATTTTTGATCAATCCCGACGGAAAAGTCGTGAAAGTGGTGACCGGCACGATGACAGAACGCATGGTTCATGACTATATGAATTTAATTAAGCCGGAGGCGTCTTCATGAAAAAGGTCAAATGTGAATGCGGGCACGTGAATCCAGCCGGGACGGTTTTGTGCGAGTCGTGCGGGAAGCCGCTTGATGAACAAAAATCACCGCTTGCCGATATGCGGTACGACGGCAGCGCAAGGCGTTCGCAAACATATAACAAAACAATCGTAGATAAGGTATGGAACTTCTTTTCTTCCGTAAAAGTCGGAATATGGCTGATCGTCATTACTCTGGCGGCGTCTGCTTTCGGCACGGTTTTTCCGCAGGAAGCTTATCTGCCGCCGGGTGCCCAGCCGGATACATATTATGAACAGCAGTACGGCATAATCGGCCAACTGTATTATTTGCTGGGGTTTCATCACCTGTACGGCTCATGGTGGTATATGCTCCTGATCGCATCCATTGGCATATCACTGGTCATCTGCAGCCTGGATCGGGTGATTCCTTTGTACAGGGCGCTGAAAAATCAAGGAGTACGGCGGAATCCGGTCTTTTTGAAGAGGCAGCGTCTATACAGCCGGACAGAAACCGAGCTGAGCGGGGATGCGGCTGATGGCCTCAGAACACGATTGAAAAAAAAGCATTATAGAGTGCGAGAACAAGAGGGAAGCATCCTGGCGGAAAAAGGCCGTTTTTCAAGGTGGGGGCCCTACGTTAATCATATCGGCCTGATCATTTTTCTGATCGGAGCCATGCTGAGATTTGTACCCGGTATGTATGTCGATGAAACGCTCTGGGTCCGTGAAGGCGAAACCGCCCAGATCCCCGGTACTGACGGCAAATATTACTTAAAAAACAACCGGTTCACGATGCAGACATATAACAAAGACACTGAGAAAAAAGTATTCGCCGACGCCATTGACAGAGCCGGAAACGGCAAAGTCGCCAAATCCTTCACTACGGACGCGGTTCTGTACAAGAGGGAAGGCGACATTGTATTCGGTGAAAAGCCGAAGCTTAAAAGAGTCAAAGAAAACAATATCCGCGTCAATGAACCGCTGCGCTTTGACTCCTATTCTGTGTATCAGGTGGACTATAAAGAAAACCAGCTCGATCAGATGGTATTTCAGCTGATCGACCAAAAAACAAAACAGTCATTCGGCAAACTGAAGATCAATCTTCTTGATCCCGACACGGACTACGATCTTGGTAACGGTTACAAAGTGCAGATCGCCAGTTATCTTCCTGATTTTTATTTTAACAAAGACGGAGAACCGAGCACGAAGACGAAGGTTCCTAACAATCCGGCTTTTGTCTTTAAAATCACGGCTCCCGACAAGCCGAAAGGGGAGAAAAGTTTTGTTGCGATTCAGCAGACTGTTGAAGGTTCCGAAAGTAACAAGTACAAATTAAAATTCGACCATGTGGAAACGAAAAACATTACAGGACTCACCGTCAGAAAAGACTTAACCTTATGGGTGCTTGCCGTCGGCGGCGCGATCTTTATGATCGGCGTCATTCAAGGGATGTACTGGCAGCACAGAAGGATCTGGATCAAAACAGGTGATCATGAAGTGCTTGTGGCGGGACATACGAACAAAAACTGGTTCGGTCTGAAAAAGGATATCGAATTTGTTCTTAGCGGGACCGGGATTCAAGAGCCGGCCGATCAAAAAGAATTGGCCAAAAATCAGGCCTAGTGAAAAAGGAGTGGTGTCATGGCGGAGCTGAGCGCAAATTTTCTTTATGCTGCCTTTTTGATTTATTTAATTGCCGTCCCGGTTTTCGGCGGCGCCATCCGGGGAACAAAAGGTGCGAAGGACGGTAAGGGCCGCTGGTCGGCTATCGGAATCACGTTAACCATTTTCGGATTTCTTTGTCATCTCGGCTACTTCATTGCGAGATGGTCGGCAAGCGGACATGCGCCTGTCAGCAATATGTTTGAATTTACGACGTCATTCGGCATGATGCTTGTTCTCGCTTTTATTATTATTTACTTTATTTACAGACTGCCTTCATTAGGCATGTTCACATTGTCTATCGCGCTTTTGCTTATCGCATATGCAAGCATGTTTCCGACAGACATCACGCCGCTTATTCCGTCACTGCAGAGCAATTGGCTGTACATTCACGTCACGACTGCGGCGCTCGGGCAGGCGATTCTTGCGATCAGTTTTGTAGCCGGCGTCATTTTCCTGTTAAAACATGTCGACCAATCCAGACCGGGCAAAAAAACGTTTTGGCTTGAAGTCATCATGTTTATACTCGTGACGACCGTGGCATTTATCGCCGTCACGTCGGCATTCCGGCTGGCGGATTACAAAGCAGAATTTAATTGGGTGGATAAAAAAGAGGCTAAAAGCGTGATGATATATGATATGCCTGCGCTTGTCGGTCCGCATGACGGAGAACTGCTTACGGAAGGCGCAATGAAGCCGCTTATTGAGCTTCCGGCCATTTTTTCGGGCAGAAAGGTCAATACGGTGATCTGGTCGTTTGGCGCAGGTCTCGTTTTATACGGGGCGCTCAGGCTGATATTCAGAAAGAGAATCAGCGCTCTTATAAGCCCGCTCGTCAAAAATGTGAATCTGGACTTGGTCGATGAAGTCGGCTACCGCGCTGTTTCCATCGGTTTTCCGGTATTCACACTCGGCGCGCTTGTGTTTGCGATGATTTGGGCGCAGCTTGCATGGACGCGTTTTTGGGGCTGGGACCCGAAGGAAGTATGGGCGCTGATCACCTTTTTATTTTACGCAGCGTATTTGCACTTGCGGCTGTCAAGAGGCTGGCATGGCGAAAAGTCCGCGTGGCTTGCCGTCATCGGCTTCGCCATTATTATGTTTAACTTAATTTTTGTGAATCTTGTGCTTGCCGGACTTCATTCGTACGCATAGATGCAAAAAGCCGATACAGTTCTCAAGCTGCCGCACAGTTTGTTAAAATGAAAGTAACAGAAGGAAAGCAGGGGGAAAACGATGGATCAAACAAATGAAACTAAAATATTAGTAGTAGATGATGAAGCCAGAATTCGACGCCTTTTAAGAATGTACCTTGAACGGGAAAACTATGTGATTGAAGAAGCGGAAAACGGAGACGAGGCCATTAAAATGGGGCTGGCATCAGATTATGATCTGGTGCTCTTGGATTTAATGATGCCGGGAACGGACGGAATAGAAGTATGCCGGCAGCTCAGAGAAAAAAAAGCGACCCCGATTATCATGCTGACGGCAAAAGGGGAAGAAGCCAACCGCGTCCAGGGATTTGAAGCGGGTACGGACGATTATATCGTCAAGCCTTTCAGCCCGAGAGAAGTGGTGCTTCGGGTAAAGGCGCTTTTAAGAAGGGCTTCCCAAACATCTTATCTGACAGCCAATACCCCGACAAAAAATGTGCTCGTCTTCTCGCATCTATCCATTGATCACGATGCTCACAGGGTGACTGCGGACGGCACGGAGGTGAGCCTGACGCCGAAGGAATATGAACTGCTGTACTTCCTGGCGAAAACACCGGACAAAGTGTACGACAGGGAAAAGCTTTTAAAAGAAGTGTGGCAGTATGAATTTTTCGGAGACCTCAGAACGGTGGACACTCATGTCAAACGGCTCCGTGAAAAATTAAACAAAGTGTCTCCGGGAGCGGCAAAAAAAATCGTCACCGTCTGGGGAGTCGGATACAAATTTGAGGTAGGCGCTGAATGAAGTTTTGGAAAAGCGTAGTAGGAAAGCTTTGGTTTACCATTCTTTCACTCGTGTTAATTGTTTTATTTATTTTAACGGTGCTGCTTCTGGAATTTATAGAAAATTACCACGTTGAAGAAGCGGAAAAAGATTTAACGCAGCTTGCCGATAAAATCGCGGTCATAATAGAAAATCATGAAGACCAGCCGCTTGCCAGATCCATCACGTGGGAACTGGCGGACAATTTAACGAGCATCGCGATCATTCAGGATGATAAGCATGTCTGGTATTCGCCCAATGACGATAATCATTTATCCTCTATTACATTAGAGCAGATTAAACATGACCGGGATCTGCACAAGGCGCTGACAGACCGCAATAAAGTAAGCAAACGCGCGGTCCCCAAAAATGCCGGTTCGGATAACGAACGGCTGATCGTCGGAGTGCCCTATGAAAAAGACGGCAAAAAAGGCATGGTCTTTTTATCCCAATCGCTGCTTGCCGTCAAAGATACGACGAAACATACGACACGGTATATTTTTCTTGCGGCGGGCATTGCCATCGTCTTGACAACGTTTTTCGCGTTCTTTTTATCCAGCAGGGTGACATATCCCCTTCGGAAAATGCGGGAAGGCGCCCAAGACTTGGCGAAAGGAAAGTTTGATACAAAAATTCCGATTCTGACTCAAGATGAAATCGGGGAACTGGCCATTGCCTTTAATCAGATGGGACGGCAGCTCAATTTCCATATTAACGCGCTGAATCAGGAAAAAGAACAGCTGTCCAATATTTTAAGCAGTATGGCAGACGGGGTCATCACCATTAATATCGACGGCACCATTTTGGTGACCAACCCGCCGGCCGAACGTTTTCTGCAGGCATGGTATTATGAGCAGAACATGAACATTAAAGAAGGAGACAACCTTCCCCCTGAAGCAAAAGAGCTGTTTCAAAATGCAGTGAACACGGAAAAAGAGCAAATGATTGAAATGACGCTTCAAGGAAGGTCATGGGTTTTATTGATGTCGCCTCTTTATGCGGAATCACACGTCCGCGGCGCCGTGGCCGTGCTCCGTGATATGACCGAAGAGCGCAGGCTGGATAAATTGCGTGAAGACTTCATTGCCAATGTCAGCCATGAGCTCAGAACCCCGATTTCTATGCTGCAGGGATACAGTGAAGCGATAGTGGACGACATTGCAAGCACCGAAGAGGAGAAAAAAGAAATCGCGCAGATCATTTATGATGAATCTCTTCGCATGGGCCGGCTCGTCAATGATTTACTGGATTTGGCCAGAATGGAATCCGGACATACGGGTCTGCGCTATGAAACGGTAAACCTGCATGAATTTCTGGAGAAGATCTCCCGCAAATTTTCCGGTGTAGCGAAGGAAAAAGGCGTTTCGCTCACAGAGGACATCTCGGTGTCTCAGCCGGAGTGTGTCTTTGACGAAGACAAAATGGAACAGGTGTTTACCAACCTTATAGATAATGCGCTGCGCCATACGGAGTCAGGCGGAAACGTTCATATCGCGGCTCATACCGTAAAAGACGGACTGAAAATCGATATCAAAGATTCCGGCTCGGGAATACCGGAAGAGGATCTGCCTTTTATTTTTGAACGTTTTTATAAAGCGGACAAAGCAAGAACAAGAGGCAGGGCGGGGACCGGACTCGGGCTCGCCATCGTAAAAAATATCGTGGAAGCCCACGGCGGCTCAATTGCGGTTCACAGCAGCATCGACAAAGGGACGACGTTTACATTTTATATTCCGACAAAAGCGCAGGATGACGTCTGAAATTGACGAACAATCTTGTTCCATACGAAACACCCGCAGAACATGCGGGTGTTTTTTGTTTTTTTCTCCTTTAAAAATTTAAGAATATGTTAATATAAATTCCCTTCCAAATTCCAGTTTCTCGTAATATAGTTGTAATGTAACTTTTCAACGCATTTTTACGACAAAAAAGTGAACGGAGGGGTTTCCCATGGAAGAAACCTTTCAGATATTATACGATGCATACCATCAAGATTTATATCAATTTTTATTTTATATGGTAAAAGATAAGTCGCAGGCTGAAGATTTGACGCAGGAAGTGTATATCCGCGTCTTGAATTCCTATCATACATTTGAAGGAAGAAGCAGTGAAAAAACATGGCTGTTGTCCATCGCACGCCATGTGGCGATTGACTGGTTCCGCAAGCAGCAGACGATCAGACAGCGTATTATGGGTACGTTTGATTGGGATACACAAGATGTCAGAGATCAGCATTTGCTTCCGGACGAACTCGCCGTACAGCATGAAAATGTCCGGGAAATTTATACCGCGCTTGATCATTGCACCATTGATCAAAGAGCTGTTATTATCTTGAGATTTATTCAGGGATATTCCATTCAGGAAACAGCCGCCGCTCTCCGCTTCTCGGAAAGCAAAGTCAAAACGACCCAACACAGAGGGCTCAAAATACTTCGGAAACAGATGGAGCTTTTGAGGGAGGAGCTAATGGATGATGAAGTCATATTGGAACGAAGAAAGAGTAGAGGAGTTGTTAAGACAACTTCCGGCGGTTAGAGATCATCGTTCACCCGAGGCCATTTACCGGAATATTGAAACGGGTAAACCGTACAGGAAAAAACCGGCCCGAAGCTGGATCGGCCCCGCCGCAGCCGGCATCTGCGCATTGTGCATCGCTCTGATTATTTCTCCTCACCTGATGACAAACAAATCTGCCGGTGATCTTACAGCTGACAGCGGTCAAGCTGAAAAAGCCAGTCAGTCAGCTGCTGTCAAGCCGGATCAGAAGACGTTTGTCGTTTCTAACGAAAACAAAAACAATTACATTACTTTGGCGTTTGCCGATTCAGATACATCCGCCGTCATTCCGGTCAGTTTTGAAAAAAAGAAGCCTGACGAATCGGTTTTAGAGGCATTATCTGATGCAGAAAACTTAGAAGTGCCCGAATCTTTCCTCTCTGTGCCGAACCTTTTGGACGGTGTGCAGGTAACGGCGGATAAGAAGGATTTGCTTGTGCAGGTAAACGGACGTCTTTCTATCGAATCAGCTGCCGATTCTGATTTATTGAAAAAGATGCTGAAAGAGACTTTGACATGGAGTCCTTACGAGCGGATTAAATTGAAAAAGGTTCAAAACGGAGCCGGACAGGATTTTTATAAATCTTACGGCATTTCCGCTGAGATGTCCGTACATAAACAGACAAACCGGGCGTATTTTTCTTACAGCGACAGTCTGGGACAAGAGTATCTCATCCCGTCTGAACAAACCTATTATTCAGTATATCAGGCTATTGACGGGATGAAGACAACAGACGGAGGCTCACAGACCGCGAGCATTATAGAAGCAGATGCGATTGCATCGGTATCGGAAAGGGAAGACGGCGAGCAGCTGCGGATCCAATTGTCCGAAAAACATAAAGTTGAAGATTCGCTGGAAGGCATTTTAATGATCGAAGGGCTTTTGTTAACCGCGAAGGAATTCGGTTATTCTGAGGTGCTGTTCACACATGCGCACGCAAAGAAAATCGGTAATTATGATGTGACAAAACCGATTGCTGTGCCTGCCGCGCCTAATCCGCTTCCGACCCATTAAACGTAAAAAAACCCAAAACATATGAATGTTTTGGGTTTTCTGTTGGTTACGGAAGGTCAATCAGTTTAACGGAAACAATATCCTGAACCGAAGTCAGCTCATTGACGACTTTATCATCTAAATGTTTATCAAAAGAAAGCATCATAATGGCTTCTCCGCCTTTTTCTTTACGGCCCACCTGCATGGTAGCGATATTGATATCGTTATCGCCGAGGATGCGTCCGACGCGTCCGATTACACCAGTCGTATCCTGGTGCTGGATATAAACGAGGTGGCCGGCAGGATTTAAGTCAATATTAAAGCCGTTCAGTTCAACGATTCGTTCACCGAAGTGAGGGATATACGTAGCCGTTAACGTAAATGTGCTCCGGTCTCCGGTTACTTTTACGCTGATGCAGTTATCATATCCTGATTCATTGGAGGAAATCTTCTCGCTGAAGCTGATACCGCGTTCTTTTGCTACACCGCCGGCGTTTACTTCATTAACCGTTGAGTCTACACGCGGTTTTAAGAAACCGGACAGCAGGCTTTTTGTAATAAATGATGTTTCAAGTTTGGCGATGGTGCCTTCATATTGAATCGCAACATCTTTGACGGGTTCCTTCATACATTGTGACACGAGGCTTCCGATTTTATCGGCAATTTGGTGATAAGGCTGGATTTTTTTGAATTCATCTTTTGTCATCGCAGGCAGGTTGATCGCTGACATGACAGGCAGACCTTTTGCAAACTGCAGCACTTCTTCAGAAACCTGTGCCGCGACATTCAGCTGTGCTTCTTTCGTTGAAGCGCCTAAGTGAGGTGTGGCGATCACCAGCGGATGGTCGGGAAGCTTTGATTCAACTGGCGGTTCCACTTCAAACACGTCAAGGGCAGCGCCCGCGACATGGCCGCTTTCCAGCGCTTCCAAAAGCGCCGATTCATCAATAATGCCGCCTCTTGCGCAGTTGATAAGACGGACGCCTTTTTTCGTTTTGGCAATGGTTTCTCTGTTAAGCAATCCTTTTGTTTCCTTTGTTAAAGGCGTGTGGACGGTAATGATATCCGCGCTTTCAAGCACTTCTTCGAATGTCCGGCTGTTTACGCCGATTTTGCCGGCTCTCTCTTCGGTTAAGAAAGGATCGAATACATGAACCGTCATACCGAACGCTCTGGCGCGCTGGGCAATCTCGCTTCCGATCCGGCCCAGACCGACAATGCCTAAAGTCTTTCCGTAGAGCTCCGCCCCGACAAATGCCGTCCGGTTCCATTCTCTTGATTTTACTGAGATATTGGCTTGCGGGATGTGTCTCATTAATGAAGAAATCATCGCGAATGTGTGCTCTGCCGTTGAAATGGTATTTCCATTCGGCGCGTTTATCACGATAACTCCATGTTTTGTGGCCTCATCAATGTCGATGTTGTCTACGCCGACACCGGCTCTGCCGACGATTTTTAAAGAAGTCATCTTTTTAAACAATTCTTCGGTTACTTTTGTGGCACTGCGGACTAACAGGGCATCAAAGGTATGTAATTCATCTTCTGCATCCGCGACGTTTTTTTGAACAATTTCTATAAAGTCTGATTCCATCAGCGGCTTTAAGCCGTCATTGCTCATCTTATCTGAGACCAAAACTCGAAACATTGTTAGATTTCCTCCTAGTTTAGCTGACTAAATATCTGATAATTTATCATATTCTTAATAGAGTGTCAATGTGTATTGACGCAGTAAAGGAGAAAAGGAAGCCGATAATTCAGTTAAAATGGGCTTCATCAATATTTTATATAAAATTGAGCAGTTCTCTATACAATTACAATTTGATCATATATAATGTGAATAAATTCATAAGATCAATCTTCGGGGCAGGGTGAAATTCCCTACCGGCGGTGATGAGCATCACGCTCTAAGCCCGCGAGCTGCTTCGGCGGCAGGATCCGGTGAGATTCCGGAGCCGACAGTATAGTCTGGATGGGAGAAGATGGAGGTTCAGCAGACGTTTTGATGCTTATATCAAACGTTTCTTTGCCAAGCCTTAGTAAGCTCCCGCTTTTTAACAAAAGCGGTTTTTTTATTGGGGCGCAAAAGAACCTTTCCACTTTTCGAGAGATTTGATCGAAAAGGAGAGAGCATTGTGAAAGTAAAAAAATTAGTTGTCATCAGTATGCTTAGCAGTATTGCGTTTGTGCTTATGCTGTTAAATTTCCCGTTTCCGGGGCTGCCGGATTACTTGAAAATTGATTTCAGTGACGTTCCTGCAATTATCGCCATTTTGGTTTACGGGCCTGCGGCGGGGATTGCGGTTGAAGCGATTAAAAATATTCTGCAGTATATCATTCAAGGAAGCATGGCCGGCGTGCCTGTCGGGCAGGCAGCCAATTTTATCGCGGGAACGCTGTTTATTCTGCCGACGGCGTTTATGTTTAAAAAGCTCAATTCTGCAAAAGGGCTTGCAGTGAGCCTGCTGGCCGGAACCGCGGCGATGACCGTGCTGATGAGTATTTTGAACTATATTCTTATCCTGCCCGCGTATACTTGGTTTTTACATTCACCGGCATTGTCAA
Organism: Bacillus sp. MT(2024); assembly: GCF_036362845.1. Taxonomy (NCBI): domain Bacteria; kingdom Bacillati; phylum Bacillota; class Bacilli; order Caryophanales; family Bacillaceae; genus Bacillus; species Bacillus sp. MT(2024). The sequence goes on along the minus strand of NZ_CP143632.1, from coordinate 2,246,814 downwards.
ACAGCCAGTTGAAAACGGCGGTTGTCGCAGGAATTCTGCCGTTTAACATTGTAAAAGGCATTATCATCACCATCGTCTTTACGTTCATCTTTACGAAGCTGAAACCTTGGATTGAACAAAAACGCAGCATCCAAACACAATAAAGGCTTAAAGCGTCCGCTCTGTGAAGAACAGCCGGACGCTTTTTTTGTTTGTGGTGATCGGCAAAAAAATAAGACTCCGGCCGATAACAGCCGGAGTCTTATTCAGGACGAAAAAGCTCCTCTCACTGGGAGGGCTTTTTTATTCGTATTTCAGCGGGTCGCCTTCGAACGGTTCATCCGCAACTTTGATTGAATCAGTAGGGCATCCTTCAAATGCGTCAATCATATCTTCTTCCAGAACTTCCGGAACTTCGACGACACCTTTATTTTCGTCAAGCGTAACGAACGCAATGCCTTCATCATCATAATCATAAATGTCTGGTGCCGCAGCTCCGCAGGCGCCGCATGCAATACACGTATCTTTATCTACAATTGTGTACTTTGCCATGAATAAAACCTCCCAGATTGTTCGTGTTGGAACAAATGGTTTACCTTATATATTTTTAAATATAACACCTATTCCTCTTACTTATTGTAATGATGTTAGTGTCAAATTTCAACAGAAAAATGATTGAGAATGCTTATCACATAAGGGATTCTCTTTAGCACTTCCCCCTAAAAGATGACTTTAAACGTCAAATTTATATGAAAATCTGTTAAAATAAAAAGAACCAAAAAACGAAACTTGTCACAAAAGAAATGTAGGTGTGTTTAGATTGGCGATAAACTACTTTGATACCGTGGTTCTCGACTGTCTGGACAAAATAGACGGCGAACGGACTCCGAGTGCTGTGTTTCATTTATTAAAAGGAAAAAAGTCGTCTCAAACCATTCAGGATGCCGGCTTATTTCAGATCGCTAAATATTTCGGCATGGCTTCACAGTGTGAACGCGGCGATATTGCTGCTTCTTTGCATAAACTCACCGAGAACTCATACATTACAGCCGGAAAAGAAGAGGGAACGTGGAAAGTGACTGCGCGCGGCGTTCAAAGGCTTGAACTGGCGTTTGCCGAGCGGCCTTGGCCGAAGCACTGCCACGGCGCGAATTATCAAACGCCTGCCGTCACTCTGTGGAGGCGGCTTTCCCTGCTCATTCAAGTCCTGTCAAACAAAGAGCATCAATGCAGTCAATATATCCCGGTTACCAACGATGTGCAGACGCTGAGATGGGTCAAACGGTTCATGCGGAAAAACAGAGATGCTAAAGAGCTTTCCATCCAAATGCATGACGCGCTGTTTCAGCTTCTGCAAGGCGTAAGTGAACGGCAGGCGCTTATTTTTGTCTATTCTTTAACTTCATTCAACAGAATCGGCAAAACGAATAAGCAGCTCGCTCTCCAGCTGAACGAAGATGAATGGTATGTGTCCGTCCAGTTTTGGGGAGCGGTACATTATGTTATTCAATCGCTTCCGCAATGTGCATATCCCGCTCTGCGCGATCTGTTGTCCGATCTGCAGGCGGAAAGCGCGCTGACACAGTCTGCCAGAAAAACCTTTGAGCTGTTGGAAAAAGGGTTTCCGATTGAACGGATCGCCGCGGTCAGAAATTTAAAAACCGCCACAATCGAAGACCATATCGTAGAAATATCATTGCATCAGCCTGCATTTTTTATAGAACAGTATCTTTCTGAAGAGGAACAGCGTATGATAACGGCATTTGCAAAACAGCATCAAACAAATAAAATTAAACGGATTCGCGAAGGAATGCAGATGCGCTTCAGCTATTTCCAGATCAGGCTGGCGCTGGCAAAGACGGTGAATCAGCATGACTGAGCTGCATAAAGCTTTATCCAGGTATTTTGGTTTGCATTCCTTTAAAAAAGGGCAGGAAGAGATTATGACTAGCGTGCTCCAAAAAAAGGATACGATCGCCATGCTTCCGACCGGCGGAGGGAAATCATTATGCTATCAGCTCCCGGGTTACATGATGGACGGGCTGGTGCTGATTATTTCACCGCTTCTTTCATTAATGGAAGATCAGGTGCAGCAGCTGAAAGCAAAAGGAGAAAAGCGGGTTGCGGCATTAAACAGCATGCTGAATTCCGCAGAGCGGCATTTTATTCTCAGCAACATCAGCCGGTATAAATTTCTCTATATGTCTCCTGAAGCCCTTTCTTCACCTTATGTACTGAACCGTTTGAAAAACGTTCCGGTCAGTTTATTTGTTATTGATGAAGCTCATTGCATATCGGAATGGGGACATGATTTCAGGCCTGATTATTCGAAGCTCGGGCCTTTCAGACAGGCACTCGGAAAGCCGCCTGTATTGGCGCTGACTGCAACAGCGACAAAAGAAACGCTCAGAGACGTGACGGATGTGCTCGGACTTGAGCATGCGGTGCGTCATCTTTATTCAGTCAACCGGCCGAATATTCTCCTGGCGGCAGAACATTTGGCTGATAATGCCGAAAAAATAAGCAGGCTCACGGAGCTTGCCGAAAAGCTTGAAGGCCCCGGTATCATATATTGTCCGACCAGAAAATGGGCGGAAGAGCTTGCGGCTGAGCTGAATGAAAAAACGGGAAAGCGGACGGATTATTATCACGGCGGTATGGATACAGGGGACAGAATCTTGATCCAGCAGCAATTTATCCATAACCAGCTTGATTGCATCTGCTGTACCAATGCGTTCGGCATGGGTGTGGATAAGTCAGATATCCGCTTTGTCATTCACTTTTATCCTCCCCAAACGGCTGAGGCCTTTATGCAGGAAATCGGCAGAGCGGGACGCGACGGCAGCCCGAGTGTCAGTATTTTGCTGAGGGCGCCCGGCGATACCGAGCTTCAGCAGCAGATTATTCAGACAGAAAGCCTGTCTGATTATGATCTGGAAGGCATTTTGGCCGTCATACGGGATGCCGGTACGGATGATGAGCGAAAGCTTCGGGACGTTCTGATCAATAAAGGCGTCCAGGAAACACAGGCGCGAACGGCCGTCCACCTGTATCTGCAAGGAAAAACCACAAAAGAGCAGCTGCAGGAAGAACTGACATACCGCGTGGAAAAGAAGCTGCGTAAAATGAACCGTTTTTCGGCGTTATTAGAGCGGAAAGAATGTATAAGAAAAGCGCTGCTGTCTTATTTTGATGAATCGTATGAGCCTGAAGGCCAAACCGGACAATGCTGCAGCAGCTGCGGACTTGATCTGGCTCCGTACGAGCAAAAAGGAGAACGGAAAAACATGGAACGGTTTGAAGATTGGAAGCTGGAATTAGGCCGGATTTTCGGTTCAGAGTCTGCGGGTGAGTTCAGCTGAGACGGCAAAGCGAATTGATCCAGCAGCTCTCAGACCGGGAGATTGTGATACAGCTGTATGCCACCCAATTGCTCATATTGGCGGTTTCAGCTGTTATCGGCTTTTTCTTTTTCACCGACATTCACGATTTTTTAAAGCTGTGGCATATACGTGACGATAATATCATATGGTACGGTGTAACTCTTGCCGTCCTTGTCATTTTTGCCGATCTGGCGGTGATGAAGTGGTGTCCTTCGCATTTATATGATGACGGCGGCATTAATGTATTGCTTTTTAAGAACAGGCCGGTTCTGCACATTTTGTTTTTGACGCTTCTCATTTCGTTCAGCGAAGAGATTTTGTTCAGAGGCGTTCTGCAGACACATATCGGCTTATGGGCCGCCAGCTTCATTTTTACCGTGCTTCATTTCAGATACTTGGCGAAGTGGCTTCTGTTTATGATGGTTGCGGGCATCAGTCTTTTGCTGGGGCTTATCTATGAATGGACCGGCAATTTATTCGTTCCGGTTACAGCGCATTTTATTATTGATGCGGTATTTGCCTGTCAGATCCGTTTTCAATATGTTAGGAGGGGTTTGCATGACGGAAATGTCAAGAGTTGAAAGAAGAAAAGCTCAGCTGCGTGCCGAGCAGCAGGTTGCCGCGGCCGCGGATGAACAAATTGAATATCTTGAAGACAGCCTCCCGACAAGACAATCTGTAAAAGAGGAGCGTAAAAAAAAGGAAGAGCAGGTGAAGGAAAAAACCAAAACAAAAACGCCGCTGTTCACTTTTCTGACCGTCCTGTTCATTATCGTAACAATCGGTGTCTTTTTCGGTCTTCTTTATATGACGAACAGCAGCAGATTTGACCCGAAGGACTATGAAGATGTCTTCATTGACCACAGTGAAAGCGCGCCTGCCGTTATTCCGAAAGGCGCTCAGAAAGAAACGTCAGAAACCGCTCTTTTAGAACAACCGAAAAAAAAGTCTGACGACAAAGATAAGAAAGAAGCGGCTGCATCTGAAAAAACAAAAGAAAAACCAAGTGAAAAAACACCTGAAAAAACGGAAACGTCCTCAGAAAAACAAGTAAAGCCGACAGACACCGAATACGCGGAGACAAAACAGCAGTCTCCGCCGGCTGTCCGTGAAAAAGCGGCTCCGGCTGCCGCAAGTGATCAAGCCGGGACTGTCCCGAAAAAAGTGCGGACCGTACAGCATACTGTACAGCCGAAAGAAACGCTTTACCGCATTTCAATGAAATATTATAAAAGCCGGGCGGGCGAAGAAAAAATCCGCAGCTACAACGGATTAAACGGAAACGACGTGTACACCGGCCAGGTTCTGAACATTCCGCTGTCTGATTAAAATAAATGCATGTTTTCACCGCGTTTTTCATATAGTGTACCAATGAAAACGGACAAGGTGTGAAGCGCATGGATTCTTTATGGAAGCAATTAGACCGATTTGCTGACGGACCGACGAAACAAATGCTTCAGGCGCTGGTGAAACGGAAATTAAAATACGAAAATTATGCCGCACAGTGCCGAAGATGGCAGTGGGCGTCCCTCGTTTGTTTTTCCCTGATGTGCATACTGCTGATGTTTAAAAGCTTTAACGCCCCCCAAGCCTCTCCGCAGCTGATCCTGCAGGAAATATTAGGCCATACGGTTTATTTGTGCTGGATTATGGCTTCCGCTTTTGCGTATTGCACTTCTTATTATTTTAAAAAAAAGGAAGAAAAAGCTGAGGGTGAATTTCATAAACTGAGATGTGAAATTATCCAAAAAAGCACGGATTTATGGCCCCAGCCTGAAAAATGGAGGGCGAGAGAATCTGTTTTTCACTTGATGAAACATCGGTATGATATCAATCTTTATTTTGAAAGCAAATAAAATGAGGCGTTTTCCGGAAAGGATAGAAACGTCTTTTTTTGTTTGTCCGTCTAATGTAAGACAATGACAGAATGGAGAGTGCGTTTATGAAGCTAACAGCGGGAATTCTCGGCTCATTGGCGGGAGCGGCTGCGGTTATGGCGGCCGTCATGTACAAAACGGCAAACGGCAGCCATCTGAAAACACATACATTTACGCTTGATAAAATGAAAGGGATGAAGCCGCTCACCATCTTCTTTATATCTGACGTGCACCGCCGTTTAATTGATGAAAAGCTTCTCCGCGAAGCGGCAGTTTATAAGCCGGATGCCGTTTTGCTCGGCGGTGATTTGGCGGAGGGCGGAGTTCCTTACGCCAGAATTGAAGAAAACATCAAACGTCTGACGGCTCTCGCGCCTGTTATTTATGTGTGGGGAAATAATGATTACGAGGTCAGCCAGCAAAAATTGCTCTCACTTTTACGGGTTTACAAAGTGATTCCGCTGAGAAATGAATCGGTTCAGTTTGCTTATAAAGGGGAAACCGTTACGATCTGCGGGGTGGATGATATCAGGATGATGATGGATGATTACGAATCTGCAATCAGATATACGGATGCTGACAAAGTAAACCTCCTGCTTTGCCATAATCCTGACATCCATGAGCAGATGAGGGAGTCAGACGGGATTGACGCTGTGTTCAGCGGCCATACGCATGGCGGCCAAATCCGTTTCGGCCGGTTCGGGCCGTATGAATTGGGCGGGACGGGAACGGTAAAAAAAGCGCATTACCTGATCAGCAACGGCTACGGAACGACAAAAGTTCCGCTGAGGCTCGGGGCGAAGCCGGAGACGCATATGATTACGCTGTGCGGACCGGATGAGCCGTTTTCCTGAAACAAACCCGGCCGCGGTGATAAAAAACGGCATTCTGCTTGTCTTCCCGCTGTACACGGTGTAAACTGATAACAAATTAAGAACCTATGACTCATTTATTCATATACTGTGTTATATGATTTGTGTGCAAGAAGAGGCAGGAGGGAACATTATGCGGCTTGAGCGTCTGAACTATAATAAGATTAAAATCTTTTTAACCCTCGACGATCTGACTGATCGGGGACTGACAAAAGAAGACCTCTGGAAGGACTCGTTTAAAGTCCACCAGTTATTTAAAGATATGATGAATGAAGCAAATACAGAGCTCGGCTTTGAAGCGAATGGTCCGATCGCGGTGGAAGTATATTCTCTTCAGGCACAAGGTATGGTTGTGATTGTAACGAAAAATCATGACGCGGACGCAGAAGATGACGAATATGACGATGATTATATCGAGATGCAGGTCAAACTTGACGAAAGCCCGGATATTATTTATCAGTTCCATTCGTTTGAAGATATCATTCAGCTTGCCGGAAGCCTTCACCGAATCGGGATTACCGGCGGCACCGTCTACCACTATGAGAACCAATACTATGTAAGCCTTGAAGACCTCGGCTCCCGTTCCGCCGAAGGTGTCATCGCGGTGCTGGCTGAATACGGACACCCGGCGACGATTACGATTTACAGGCTCCATGAGTACGGAAAACTCATCATGGACGGCAATGCTGTGGAGACCATCCAGAAACATTTTTCATAAAAAAGATTTGAAGCGGCAGCTGTTTTCAGCGGCCGTCTTTTTTTAAGCGAAATAATGGAAAAATCATTGTCTTTCTTCTATGCACGGAGATATTGAAGGTGTATACTAGTCACTGAAAGGGAGCATGAGAGAAACAGAAGATTTTAGGAGGTTAACTCAAATGGCAGCCGATCGATTCACCGGTCATAATGAAGAAGACAAACATGATGTATTAAAATCAACCCAAACCGTAATACATAAAGCTCTGGAAAAATTGGGGTATCCAGAAGAAGTGTATGAACTGCTGAAAGAGCCGCTCAGATTATTAACGGTTAAAATTCCTGTTCGGATGGATGACGGGTCTGTGAAAATATTTACAGGCTATCGTGCGCAGCACAATGATTCCGTAGGTCCGACAAAAGGCGGCATTCGTTTTCACCCGAATGTAACTGAAAAAGAGGTGAAAGCACTTTCCATCTGGATGAGTTTAAAATGCGGAATTATTGATCTTCCTTATGGCGGTGGTAAAGGCGGAATTGTTTGTGATCCGAGAAATATGTCATTCAGAGAGCTTGAAAGGCTGAGCAGGGGATATGTAAGAGCAATCAGTCAGATTGTCGGACCGACTAAAGACGTCCCGGCACCTGACGTATTTACAAACTCACAGATTATGGCTTGGATGATGGATGAATATTCAAGAATTGATGAATTTAACTCACCCGGCTTTATTACGGGAAAACCGCTTGTACTCGGCGGATCCCACGGCAGGGAATCAGCGACGGCAAAAGGCGTCACCATCTGCATAAAAGAAGCGGCCAAGAAAAAAGGTCTCGATATTCAGAACGCGCGCGTCGTCGTACAAGGTTTCGGAAATGCGGGCAGCTATCTGGCTAAGTTTATGCATGACGCCGGCGCGAAAGTTGTCGGAATTTCTGACGCGTACGGAGGCCTTTACGATCCGGACGGTCTTGATATTGATTATCTGCTTGACCGCAGAGACAGCTTCGGAACGGTGACGAAGCTTTTCAATGACACCATTACGAATCAGGATCTGCTTGAGCTGGACTGTGATATACTTGTCCCGGCGGCGATCGAAAACCAAATTACAGAAGAAAACGCTGACCGCATCAAAGCGAAAATTGTGGTAGAAGCGGCAAACGGACCGACGACACTGGAAGGAACGAAAATCCTGACAGATAAAGGAACGCTGCTGGTTCCCGATGTTCTGGCGAGCGCCGGCGGTGTAACGGTTTCTTATTTCGAATGGGTTCAAAACAACCAGGGCTTCTACTGGAGTGAAGAAGAAGTCGAGGAAAAACTGGAAAATATGATGATAAAATCGTTTAATAATATTTATGAAATGTCCCAAAACCGCCGGATTGACATGAGGCTTGCGGCTTACATGGTCGGCGTGCGGAAAATGGCTGAGGCTTCGCGTTTCAGAGGCTGGATATAAACCAATCGTTTGCATAAACAAAAAAAATCTCCTATGATAATATAGGAGATTTTTTATATGAGTGGAAACTTATGATGGAAATGCCAATCGCAGGAGTTGAAGGACATGACAGAAGAAAAAGCAATTATAATAGGCGGAGGTCCTTGCGGATTATCGGCGGCTATACATCTGAAGCAAATTGGCGTGAACGCGCTTGTGATCGAAAAAGGGAATGTCGTAAACAGCATTTATAACTATCCGACCCACCAAACTTTTTTCAGTTCAAGTGAAAAATTGGAGATCGGCGATGTTGCCTTTATTACGGAAAACAGAAAACCGGTCCGAATACAGGCTCTCTCTTATTACAGAGAGGTTGTCAGAAGAAAAGAGCTGCGCGTAAACGCCTTTGAAACGGTGGAGCGCGTAACGAAACAGGAAGACGGCCGTTTTCTTGTAGAAACGTCAAAAGACCGCTACCTCACTCCGTTTTGTATCATTGCGACAGGATATTATGATCATCCGAATTATATGAACATACCGGGTGAAGGGCTTCCTAAGGTATTTCATTACTTTAAAGAAGGCCATCCTTATTTTGATAAAGATGTTGCTGTGATCGGCGGGAAAAACTCAAGTGTGGACGCGGCTTTGGAACTCGTGAAGTCCGGTGCGCGCGTCACGGTGCTCTACAGAGGACATGAGTACTCCCCGAGCATCAAGCCGTGGATTCTGCCTGAGTTTGAGGCCCTTGTCAGAAACGGCACAATCCGAATGGAATTCGGCGCTTGTCTTGAAGAAGTGACGGAAGATGAAATCATTTTCCGCTCCGGCCGAAATGAGACGGTCCGGCTGAAAAACGATTTTGTATTTGCCATGACGGGATACCATCCCGATCACGGTTTCCTCGAAAAAATCGGTGTGCGGATTGATGCGGAATCAGGCCGGCCGTTTTTCCGGGAAGAAACGATGGAAACAAATGTTGACGGTGTTTTTATCGCCGGAGTCATTGCGGCTGGAAATAACGCCAATGAAATTTTTATCGAGAACGGCCGTTTTCACGGCGGCTTGATCGCAAATGAAATATCAAAACGGCTGGGTGCAGAGAGCATATGATCATTCATATGCTCTTTTTTAAAAAAATTGAAAGATGTAAAAATATAAACAACATGGTACCATAGATATAGGAATATAAAGGAAAGAGGTTGCCTGATGTTTGCAATCATCTCTGCAGGAATTGCTCCCGGCATTGCGCTGTTAAGCTATTTTTATTTAAAAGATCAGTATGACAATGAACCCGCACATATGGTGCTGAGGTCTTTTTTTCTCGGGGTTGTCCTTGTGTTTCCGACCATGTTTATCCAATATGTTCTTGAAAAAGAGCATGTGGGGGGAGGAAGCTTTTTCGTTTCGTTTTTGTCTTCGGGATTTTTGGAAGAATCGGTGAAATGGTTCGTTCTGATGATCAGTGTGTACCCGCATGCTCATTTTGATGAGCATTATGACGGAATCGTTTACGGGGCCAGTGTGTCTTTAGGCTTTGCCACGCTTGAAAATATTCTGTATTTATTCGGCCACGGCGTTGAGCATGCTTTTATAAGGGCGCTTCTGCCGGTCTCCTGCCATGCGCTGATCGGAGTGATTATGGGATTTTATCTCGGAAAAGCCCGCTTTTCGCAGAAAAAAGCCCGTGTCAAATGGCTTGTGATTTCGCTGGCCGTGCCTTCATGTCTGCACGGTTCGTACGATTTTATTCTTACCGCCCTCAATCATTGGGTATATTATATGCTGCCGTTTATGCTGTTTTTATGGTGGTTCGGGCTGCGAAAGGCAAAAAAAGCACGCTCCGTCAATATGATCCAAGTGTGAAGAAACCGCGCATCGCGTGCGGTTTCTTTTTTTATGCCTTGATGAGGGATAAGAAGGAAACGGTGTATAAAAATATCCGCGTGACAGACAATACGGGTACACTTTAAATTTTGCAGTAGGAGGCTTGAAGAGATGAAGTGCAAAGGAGCCTTTATGGCATGTCTCATTCTATTTTCTTTCGCCGCCGCTTTCTTCGATCATCATGAAACGGTTCATGCGTTTTCAAATCAAGTGATTCAAAGAGGCGCGACGGGTGATGATGTTATAGAATTGCAGGCCCGTCTTCAATATAACGGATTTTATAACGGGAAAATCGATGGTGTTTACGGCTGGACCACATACTGGGCCGTGAGAAATTTTCAGGAGAAATTCGGCATGAAGCCGGTTGACGGCCTCGTCGGGGCGAAAACCAAACAGGTGCTGATTTCAAAATCAAAATATTACCGTGAATATGTAATGGAGCAGATCCAAAAAGGGAATACGTTCACTCATTATGGCAACGTCCCATTGGAAAACCAAACAAAACCGAGAGCCGGAGCGCAGAAGCCGGCGGGAACGAATAAGCCTGCTCAAAAGCCGCAAAACAATACAGGCGGTCAGTCAAATCAAAAGCAAAATACGACAGCGGCTAATATGCCTGGCGGTTTCTCAAACAACGACATCAATCTTCTGGCGCAGGCTGTGTACGGGGAAGCGCGCGGTGAGCCGTTTGAAGGACAGGTTGCCATTGCCGCGGTTATTTTAAACCGTATTAAAAGCCCGTTATTTCCGAATACGGTGGCCGGCGTCATTTTCGAACCGCTCGCGTTTACCGCCGTTGCCGACGGCCAAATATACATGCAGCCGAATGAAAGAGCAAAAGAAGCGGTTCTTGATGCGATTAACGGATGGGACCCTTCTGAAAACGCGCTTTATTATTTCAATCCTGATACGGCGACAAGCAAATGGATTTGGGGACGTCCGCAGATTAAAAGAATCGGAAAGCACATTTTCTGTGAGTAAAAGTACGCAAAATGAGGTGTTAACATGATTAGAGGAATCATTATCGCTGTTCTCGGTGTCGCGATCGCCGCAACCGGATACTGGGGATATAAAGAGCATCAGGAAAAAGATGCGGTCCTTCTGCACGCGGAAAATAATTATCAGAGGGCTTTTCATGAACTGACGTACCATGTTGATCAGCTTCACGACAAAATCGGGACGACGCTTGCGATGAACAGTAAAAAATCTCTGTCTCCGGCGCTCATTGATGTATGGAGAATTACATCTGAAGCGCATAACAATGTGAGCCAGCTGCCCCTGACTCTCATGCCTTTTAATAAGACGGAGGAGTTTTTATCCAATATAGGAGATTTCAGCTATAAAACATCCGTCCGGGATTTAGACCAAAAACCGCTTGATAAGAAAGAATATACAACACTGAACAGCCTGTACAAACAGGCGGAGAACATTCAAAACCAGCTTCGCAGCGTTCAGCATCTCGTCATGAGCAAAAATTTACGGTGGATGGATGTTGAAATGGCGCTCGCCTCTGACAAAAAACAAAGCGATAATACGATCGTCGACAGCTTTAAAACAGTCGAAAAAAATGTAGGCGCTTTTTCTGAAGGCAGCATCAGCCCCACATTTACGGGAGCAAATACAGAACGAAAAGGTTTTACGCATCTGAAAGGAAAACAAATTACGGAAAAAGAAGCGGTAAAAATCGCACAACGGTTTGCGCCTGATCATAATTATTCCATTAAAGTGGTCAAAAGCGGCCGGAAGACGAATCGGGATGTATACAGTATCCGCATGAATGACGCGGATCACAAATCTTTTATCTATATGGATATTACCCAAAAAGGGGGACATCCTGTCTATTTGATTCAAAAACGGGCCGTGAAGAAACAAAAGATCAGCCTCAATGAAGCATCTAACCGGGCTGTCGTGTTTTTAAAGAAAAACGGATATGAAACAAAAGGCCTCGAAATTGATGAAAGCGCGCAATATAATAACATCGGCGTCTTTTCTTTTATTCCCGTGGAGAAAAACGTCCGCATTTATCCGGAAGCCATCCGAATGAAAGTGGCGCTGGATGATGGTGAAGTCGTCGGTTTTTCCGCGCGTGATTACCTGGCGGCGCACCGCACGAGAACGATTCCGGCTCCCGCTTTGTCAGCTGATGAAGCGAAAGCGAAGCTGAATAAAAATGTTGAAGTGCGGGAGACCCGGCAGGCGCTGATCATGAATGAACTCGGTCAGGAAGTGCTTTGCTACGAAATGCTCGGGACGATCGGGAAAGACACGTATCAAATGTTCATTAATGCGGACGATGGAAAAGAGGAAAAAATAGAAAAATTAAAAAGTGCAGAGCCTATATATAAAGACCTGTAAAAATAAAGGAGGAAAGGACTAAAAGTCTTTTCCTTTTTTTCATTACATGCTTTAATAAAAGCATAAATAATGAAAGAGTGAAGGCCATGATAGCTGTCGGAGATTATATTTGGATTGAATACATAGAGAACAATGAGCCCAAAAAAGCGAGGAGTAAAGCAGTAAGCGTTGAAAACGGCGAACTCCACATCTCATATCCCGTCGATCTGGATTCGGGACGGACGGTCTTTTTGCATAAAGGATTGGAAATAACAGCGGAATTTATGGGGAATGGCCAAGTACCGTATCAATTTAAAAGCATAATCAAAGGAAAGAAAAAAGAACCCATCCCGATGATCGGATTGGACATCCCCCCTCAGGAGGAAATGAAGCGGATTCAAAGACGCCGATACGTCCGTGCAGACGCAGTATTGGATGTATCCGTCAAAATGGAAGCGAAAAAAACCGCTTTCCAAACGGTTTCCTCTAATATCAGCGCCGGCGGAATCGCTGTTGTGATGCCTGAGCATATTTCCGCGGAACCAGGTGAAAAGCTGTATGTCTCATTTTCTCTTCCCGGCAAGGAAAATGAGGCGGATATAACGGCCGAGGCTCTTACCCAGCGGATTTTTTATGATGAAAAGGCGGATAAACAAAAAATGACGCTTGAATTTACAGAAATCGGCCCCGCAGCGCAGCAGCTTTTACTCCAATATTGTATGCGCGCGCAGCTGCAGCAGAGAAGAAACAGTCTGTCGGAATAAACAGCAGCGCACTTTTCCATACTAATCCTAATGGAGGTGCGCGTGTATGAAAACATTTGAACGTCTGCTGGTCAAATTGGTCTGCATTCAGCTTATAATTTTGGGCGCGGTGCAGTTTTTGCTTCATTATCAGCCTATTGAACCTTATATTTCGAAAGCTGTGAAATATGAGGGAGTTGATAAAATGGAGAAAAAAGAATGGATTGAAACGGTAAAGCGGTAAATCAGCTCAATTTTTTCGCCCCTTTTCCGGCAGTTCATGATACAATCCATAGAGGAGTAAAGAGCAAGGAGAGAGATTATGGACAAGAAATTATCAATTGCGATCGACGGGCCGGCCGCTGCCGGAAAAAGCACCGTTGCTAAAATAGTGGCTGAGAAAAAATCATATGTGTACATTGATACAGGGGCGATGTATCGTGCCATTACATATACGGCGCTCAAGCAGAATGCCGATTTAACCGATGAAGCCGCGCTTACAGAGCTTTTGAAGCGTACGGAAATTGAGCTTGTATCCGCTCTGGAAGGACAAATCGTTCTCGTAAACGGAGAAGATGTGACAGAAGAAATCCGAAAAGACGAAGTCAGCAACCAAGTATCCATCGCCGCCAAGCATAAAGGCGTCAGAGAAGAAATGGTCAAAAGACAGCAGCAGCTCGGACAAAAAGGCGGTGTCGTCATGGACGGCCGCGATATCGGTACTCACGTGCTGCCTGATGCCGAAGTGAAAATTTTTCTGCTCGCGTCCGTAGAGGAAAGAGCGAAGCGCCGATATGAAGAGAATAAGAAAAAAGGATATGACGTGAATTACGAGACGCTCATTGAAGAAATTTCCAGACGCGACAAACTCGATTCAGAGAGGGAAGTTTCCCCGCTGCGCAAAGCGGAAGACGCGATTGAAATCGATACGACGTCACTCAGCATTGCCGAAGTCGCAGGAAAAATTCTGGAGATCGTCGAACAGAAATCACGTTAACTTCGGGCGGAGCGCTTCTTAATTTTTTTCAAAAGACAAGATGTTATTGCTTGACAAACCAGTCCTTTTATTAGAAGTTAATACTAATAAAACTTTTTATTGATCATTCAAAATCTTTTTTGGATGATTCTTTAATACATATTCGGCTGAAAAGCGGACATTCACATGTTCAGCTTTCAAACCGTATTAATTAAGCTGTGTAGGTTTGGACCAAGGAGGTTATTCAAATGACAGAGGAAATGAATCAAATTGATGTTCAAGTGCCAGAGGTTGGAGATGTAGTAAAAGGGATTGTGACAAAGGTAGAGGACAAGCATGTAGATGTCGAAATTGTCAATGTCAAACAGTCCGGAATCATTCCAATCAGTGAATTATCAAGTCTTCATGTAGAGAAAGCATCGGATGTCGTAAAAGTTGACGACGAGCTTGACCTGAAAGTAACAAAAGTGGAAGACGATGCTTTGATTTTATCTAAACGTGCCGTTGATGCTGACCGCGCTTGGGAAGACCTTGAAAAAAAATTCGACACAAAAGAAGTGTTTGAAGCTGAAGTGAAAGATGTGGTGAAAGGCGGTCTCGTCGTTGATATCGGCGTTCGCGGCTTCATTCCCGCATCACTTGTCGAAGCTCATTTCGTCGAGGATTTCACTGACTATAAAGGGAAAACCCTCTCTCTTATCGTCGTTGAACTCGATCGTGATAAAAACCGGGTGATTCTGTCACACCGGGCTGTAGTGGAAAAAGAACAGACAGCCAAAAAGCATGATTTTCTCCAAACGCTTGAAGTTGGAAGCGTGCTTGAAGGAAAAGTGCAGCGTCTGACTGATTTCGGCGCATTTGTCGACATCGGCGGAATTGACGGGCTTGTTCATATTTCGCAGCTGTCTCATTCACACGTCGAAAAACCGTCTGACGTGGTGGAAGAAGGTCAGGACGTAAAAGTGAAAGTGCTGTCCGTAGACCGCGATAACGAGCGTATTTCTTTATCTATTAAAGAAACGCTGCCGGGACCTTGGAGCCAGATCGGCGAAAAGGTAAAACAGGGAGATGTGCTTGAAGGAAAAGTGCAGCGCCTTGTAAGCTTCGGCGCCTTCGTTGAAATTCTTCCGGGCGTGGAAGGACTTGTGCACATTTCGCAAATTTCCAATAAACATATCGGAACGCCGCATGAAGTGCTTGAAGAAGGACAGACTGTTAAAGTGAAAGTGCTTGACGTGAACGAAAGCGAAGAGCGCATTTCCTTAAGCATGCGTGAGCTTGAAGAAGCGCCGAAAGCCGATCAGGAGGACTTCCGTCAATACCAGGCGAAAGAAGAGCCGAGCACCGGCTTCCAGCTTGGCGATTTAATCGGAGACAAGCTAAATAAATTAAAATAAATTGGTGATAAAACGTGACACGAGCAGAACGAAAAAGAGAACATATAAATCATGCGCTGTCTACCGGCCAAAACCGGGAAACGGGGCTTGATGATATTACGTTTGTTCATGTCAGCCTACCGAACCTAGCATTGGAAAAAGTGGATACATCAACGAAAATCGGCGGACTCACAAGCAGTTCGCCGATTTTTATCAATGCGATGACAGGCGGCGGCGGACAGCTTACATACGAAATTAACAGATCGCTGGCAAGAGCCGCGCGCAAAGCCGGCATGCCGCTGGCTGTCGGTTCACAAATGTCGGCTTTAAAAGATCCCTCCGAACGGTATTCTTACGAGATCGTCAGAAAAGAGAATCCGGACGGGCTGATATTTGCCAATTTAGGCAGCGAGGCGGATGCCGAGCAGGCAAAAAGGGCAATTGATATGATTCAAGCGGATGCCCTTCAGATTCATTTAAATGTGATTCAGGAGATCGTCATGCCGGAGGGAGACAGAAGCTTTACCGGCGCTCTCGGCCGTATTGAGCGGATTGCGGCGGAAGCGGGAGTTCCCGTTTTTGTCAAAGAAGTCGGCTTCGGAATGAGCAGGGAGTCGGCACGGCAGTTATTTGATGCCGGTGCGGCAGCAGTTGATGCCGGCGGATACGGCGGTACAAATTTCTCTAAGATTGAAAATATGCGCAGAGAGAAGGCGCTTCAATTTTTTAATACATGGGGAATTTCCACTGCCGCAAGCTTAGCGGAAATCCACTCGCTCTCCGCTGATCAATCAATTATCGCATCCGGCGGGCTGCAAAGTGCCCTGGATGTCGCCAAATCGATTGCCCTCGGCGCTTCTGGCGCGGGAATGGCAGGCACTTTCCTGAAAGCTCTCACCTCCAAAGGAGAAGAGGGGCTGTTTGACGAGATGACGGCGCTTTTACAAGAGCTGAAAATGATTATGACCGCCCTCGGATGCCAATCGGTTGCCCAATTGCAAAAGGCGCCTTTGGTCATAAAAGGTGACACACATCACTGGCTTTCTGAACGGGGAATTGACACGTCCCGTTTCAGCAGACGTTAAAAGGCATGCGAACACGCATGCCTTTTTCTGTTTTTTACGATTTTCTTTTTCGGAATTCACCGTTTTGTTCAAGGCTTGTCGCTCCTTTATGGTGAATCGAATCATCGCGATCAGATTCCACCCGGCGGGAGGCTTTCAGTTTTTTCTCCTGTCTGTCTTTTCCCATCCTTATCCGCTCCTTTCAGGCATAATTGGTTTAAAAAATGCGTTCCCGCTCCATACTGGTCAGAGGAGGAGCGATTATGGAACCGTTTTATTATTACTGGTCAATGTGGTTTTTATGGATACTTGCGACTTTTATTTTTGCCAAAACAAAAAGCCGGTTTTACGTATCAGTCTTTATTTTGACTAATATGATGGCAAGCATACATCAGATAACGGCTTATTTTACGCTGAACGCGGCATATGTCATGTTTTTTGCTGCGGCATTTGTATATGCGGGAAGCCTCGGCATGCATAAACGGCTCCGTCATATTGTGATTCATCTGACGGCGTCTGCGGCATACGGCTTTATTTTTCTTTTTGCATTATATGACCCTGTTTGGTTTATCATAAAACCTGAATGGGCGGCGGTTATACTGCTTACCGTTATTACGCTTTCTGTTGAGGGGCGGTTCCCTGAGAGGCTTTGTCTTTTTGTTCTCGGCATGTGCCAGGGGGAGTTATTGTATGCTGCGGTCATCCGCAACATTGCGGGTGCAGCAGCCGTCGGTGATTATAAATGGCTTTCAGGCTGTTCGGCGGGAGTGATTCTTCTCGTCGGGCTGACTACATATGAACAGCTTGCGGCGCGCATCAGCCAAAAAAGCAAAAAGCAGGGCAAAGGAGCGACAAAAATGTCTTGAAAACAGACGGAGACTGTTACATGAATGCGAAACATTTTGAAGAATACATTGTGATCTCAGTGAAAACTGATATAATAAATGAGTTAAGCCCTTCTGTTTGAAGGGTTCTTTTCATAGCGAAGATGATTTTTAATAACCGGTTGAACAATTTTTTGTGAAAATGTAAGCGGCTGGATTGAAAGGAAGGGTACTATGGGTAAACCTGTCGTAGCCATTGTCGGAAGACCGAATGTGGGAAAATCCACAATCTTTAACCGGATTGCGGGTGAAAGAATTTCAATAGTAGAAGATACCCCCGGAGTGACGCGGGACCGGATATACAGTTCGGCGGAATGGCTGAATTATGATTTTAACCTGATTGATACGGGCGGAATTGATATCGGAGACGAACCGTTTCTGACACAGATCCGCCAGCAGGCTGAAATCGCCATGGACGAGGCTGATGTGATCATCTTTATGGTGAACGGCCGCGAAGGTGTGACGTCTGCGGATGAAGAAGTGGCAAAAATACTGTACCGGACGAAAAAACCGGTCGTATTAGCCGTTAATAAATTAGATAATACCGAAATGAGAGCGAACATCTATGACTTTTATGCGCTCGGCTTTGGAGAACCGTATCCGATTTCGGGCACACACGGTTTAGGATTGGGAGATTTGCTCGATGCTTGTGCCGAGCATTTTAAAAACATTCCGGAGACGAAGTACAGTGATGATGTCGTTCAATTCTGCCTGATCGGCCGCCCGAATGTCGGAAAATCATCCCTTGTCAATGCGATGCTCGGCGAAGAGCGGGTTATCGTGAGCAACGTAGCCGGAACGACTAGAGACGCTGTAGATACGGCGTTCACTTACAATCAGCAGGAATTCGTAATCGTTGACACGGCGGGAATGAGAAAAAAGGGTAAAGTATATGAAACAACAGAAAAATACAGTGTGCTGCGGGCGTTAAAAGCCATTGACCGCTCAGACGTCGTCGGCGTTGTGCTGAATGCAGAAGAAGGCATCCTGGAGCAGGACAAGCGGATCGCCGGATACGCCCATGAAGCCGGGAAAGCCGTCGTCATTATCGTAAACAAATGGGATGCCGTTGATAAGGACGAGCGCACGATGAAAGAATTTGAACAGAATATTCGGGAGCATTTCCAATTTCTCGATTATGCGCCGGTGCTGTTTATGTCGGCACTGACGACAAAGCGGATTCATACACTCATGCCTGCGATTATTAAAGCGAGTGAAAACCACTCTCTCCGCGTGCAGACAAATGTCTTAAATGATGTCATCATGGATGCGGTCGCCATGAATCCGACTCCGACGCACAACGGCTCCCGTCTGAAAATTTATTATGCGACTCAAGTCGCTGTTAAGCCGCCGAGCTTCGTTGTTTTTGTCAACGATCCGGAACTGATGCATTTTTCTTATGAACGCTTTTTAGAAAACCGAATCCGGGACGCTTTCGGATTTGAAGGTACGCCAATTAAAATATTTGCAAGAGCAAGAAAATAAAAAGGTGTGATACAGAGATGAAAAAAGTGGCAATGCTTGGAGCGGGAAGCTGGGGCACTGCACTTTCTTTAGTGCTGGCTGATAACGGACACCAAGTCATGATGTGGGGACACCGTGCCGAATTGATCGATCAAATCAACGAACTGCATGAAAACAAAGATTACCTGCCGGGGGTGGAGCTATCAAGTTCTATCATCGGGACAGCCGATTTAAGCGAGGCTTTAAAAGGAGCTGACTTCATCATTGTGGCAGTTCCGACAAAAGCCATTCGGGAAGTGCTGAAAAAGGCTCTGCCGTACATCCCGAAACAATCGATTTTTGTTCATGTCAGCAAGGGAATTGAGCCGGATTCGCTTCTCCGCATTTCAGAATTAATGGAAGAGGAGCTGCCTGAGGAGTACAGAAAAGACATCGTCGTGCTTTCAGGGCCGAGCCACGCTGAGGAAGTCGGATTAAGACACCCGACGACTGTTACATCATCTTCAAAAAATATCAAGGCTGCAGAAGCGGTTCAGGATTTATTCATGAACCAGCATTTCCGCGTCTATACAAATCCGGATATGATCGGTGTTGAAATAGGGGGAGCGTTAAAGAATATCATTGCTCTTGCAGCGGGGATTACAGATGGATTGGGATACGGAGATAATGCAAAAGCGGCCTTAATCACCCGAGGTCTTGCTGAAATCGCCAGACTCGGCACAAAGATGGGCGGAAATCCGCTCACCTTTTCCGGCCTGACCGGCGTAGGCGATTTAATCGTGACGTGTACAAGCGTTCATTCCCGAAACTGGCGCGCCGGCAACCTGCTCGGCAAAGGATACAAGCTGGAAGCTGTCCTGGATAAGATGGGGATGGTTGTTGAAGGCGTGCGGACGACGAAAGCTGCGTATCAGCTGTCTCAAAAATATCAGGTGAAAATGCCGATCACAGAAGCGCTTCACCAAGTATTATTTAACGGGCAGAAGGTAGAAACGGCCGTAGAATCCTTAATGGCCAGAGTGAAAACCCATGAGATGGAAGACTTGGTCAACACATTCGAAAACCGGGTGAAGTGACAATAACATGCCGTCAGCATATTCTGAAGTGACGAAAGTCCAAAACGCAGAACTCTCCGGCTGAAATCGCTTAAAACATTTGCTGATTTAGGCAGAAGAGGATGCAGACGTACGCATCTAAGCATACTATAGCATCGAAGTCCAAGAGAGTGTATCTCAGACGTACAGGTGAATATAGTCAACTTGACTGAAGCAAAGTCCCCCTCTTTGCTTCAGTTTTTTTGTTTTTTCAATAGATGGAAAACCTGTTGATCTTTTCAACATTTGTATATTAAAATGAAATATAACGCTTACAATGATGGGACGGGGGGCACGAACGTGAGTGTGGCATTGATGAAAATGTGGTTTGCGCTTGGTGCTATGGGATTAATGTTTGTTGCGGTCGCCTCTATTTATGTCAGCAGGTACAAAGTGAAAAACAAACTGATAAAAGCAGCGGTTTCTTCACTCGCTTATGCCTGCATGGTCATCTCGGGATTGATCGTGTTAATGGTCGTTTTCAGCGGGCCTGTCAATGAATAAAGCAAAAAGGGGGCGCGGAATGCATAAGTTAAAAATGGCCGTCATAACGGCAATGGCGGTGCTTCTGCTGTCCGGCTGTCTGTACCCTGAAGCGAAAAAAACTGAAAATAAAGTATCTTACAAACATCAGCTTCAGCAGGTGCAAGCGGCAGTGGATGAATTTAAAAAGGTGAACGGCGGACTTCTGCCGATTCAGACAAAAGATATGAAAACACCGCTCTATCAAAAATATCCGATAGATTTTAAGCGGCTCGCGCCCAGATACATAGAGGAGCCGCCGGCCTCAGCTTATGAAAGCGGAGGAATGTACCAATACGTGCTTGTCGATGTGGAAAATAAGCCGACCGTCAAGCTGGTCGATCTCCAAATGGCGGAAGCAATCCGCGACATGAAGCTGCGTGTCAAAATGTATCAGGAAAAGCATACATATCCTCCCTATGAGGACGCCGTTTCAAAAGGGCTGTTCACTTTAAATGAAAAAAAGCTCGGCATGAAAGACTCTCCTTCAGTCAAAAGTCCGGTTTCAGGCACGTCTCTGCCGCTTTTAATCGGCGCTGACGGAGAAATCTATGCCGACTATCGCGTCGATCTCGCCCGCTGCCTGAAGGAAAACAAAAAGAAAATCAAACCGGGCGCGGAAATTCAGGATATTTTATGGAAAGAGACTCCTTTCGTCCCGGCCTTTTCAGTCACATACACCGTAAATGAAAAACAGGAACCCGTTTTTTTAGAAAGTCAAACGAAACAGGAATGAACCTTTTTCCCGCGCATACAAATAGGGAGAAAGGTTTTTTTGATTTTGATAGAAAAGACTGCCTGAAAATTTTCTAAAGATGTCATATTGAAATAGGACAACGTCATACACATATAGTGTCCTGTATTTGATTGGAGAATGGTGAATGAAAAATGATAAGGATAGGAAGTCCGGGAGGGGATCACTTGGAAAAGGTCGATATTTTCAAGGATATCGCTGAACGAACAGGAGGCGATATATACTTAGGAGTCGTTGGCGCTGTCCGTACAGGGAAATCTACATTCATTAAAAAATTTATGGAGCTTGTGGTGCTCCCGAATATCAGCAATGAGGCCGACCGAGCGCGGGCGCAGGATGAGCTTCCGCAAAGCGCAGCAGGAAAAACGATAATGACCACAGAACCAAAATTTGTCCCGAATCAAGCCATGTCCGTTCATGTCGCGGAAGGGCTTGATGTCAACATCCGTCTTGTGGATTGTGTAGGATATACGGTTCCCGGGGCGAAGGGATATGAGGATGAAAACGGTCCGAGAATGATCAATACACCTTGGTACGAAGAACCGATTCCCTTTCATGAGGCTGCGGAAATCGGTACGAGAAAAGTCATCCAGGAACACTCCACAATCGGGGTCGTCATTACGACAGACGGCTCAATCGGCGATATTGCGCGGGGCGATTACGTGGAAGCGGAAGAAAGAGTCATCGACGAGCTGAAGGAAGTCGGCAAACCGTTTATTATGGTCATCAACTCGGTAAAACCGTACCACCCGGAAACAGAAGCGCTCAGAGCTGAATTAAGCGCGAAATATGATATTCCTGTCCTCGCCATGAGTGTTGAAAGCATGCGGGAAACAGATGTGTTAAGCGTCCTCAGAGAAGCGCTTTACGAGTTCCCTGTGCTGGAAGTCAATGTCAACCTTCCGAGCTGGGTCATGGTGCTGAAAGAAAATCATTGGCTCAGAGAGAGCTACCAGGAATCAGTGAAAGAAACCGTAAAAGATATTAAACGCCTGCGCGATGTCGACCGGGTTGTCGGCCACTTCAGTGAATTTGAATTTATTGAAAGCGCCGGATTGGCCGGAATTGAACTTGGCCAGGGTGTGGCAGAAATTGATTTGTATGCGCCGGATCATTTATATGACCAGATTTTAAAAGAAGTGGTCGGCGTTGAAATCCGCGGGAAAGACCACCTGCTTGAATTAATGCAGGACTTCGCCCACGCGAAAAAAGAATATGATCAGGTATCAGATGCGCTGAAAATGGTGAAACAGACCGGCTACGGCATTGCCGCCCCGGCCTTAACCGATATGAGCCTTGATGAACCGGAAATTATCAGGCAGGGATCAAGGTTCGGAGTAAGGCTGAAAGCGGTCGCTCCGTCCATTCATATGATCAAAGTGGATGTGGAAAGTGAATTCGCACCGATCATCGGGACAGAAAAACAAAGTGAAGAGCTTGTCCGCTACTTAATGCAGGACTTTGAAGATGATCCGCTTTCTATCTGGAATTCCGATATTTTCGGCAGATCATTGAGCTCTATCGTAAGAGAAGGAATCTCCGCAAAACTGTCACTCATGCCGGAAAATGCGAGATACAAACTGAAAGAAACGCTTGAGAGAATTATTAACGAAGGCTCAGGCGGCCTGATCGCCATTATTTTGTAAGCTGAAGGACCTCTTCCTGAAACGGGGGGTCTTTTTTTATTCTTTTTAGATACTGGAAATCAATCAAGGATTAGGAGGAAAAAAGCAAAAAAAGGAATATTTGTTCGGTAAAACACGTGAAAACCTTGACGAGCAAGGGATTGAGGCTTTAAAATGCTTGATATGGCTTTTTATATGTGTTACTCTACATACAGAAAATCTTCACTTTGTTGGACAAACATTCCTCAAAGTGTCTGTTTTCTTATGAAAAGCCGTTTACTTGTCTGTTCTTCCCTGCTTTGATTTTTTATCAGACAGGTTTAGAATCAGGCTGAACTGTGAAGAAATGATAATAAACTGCTGATTTGATACCCTTTTGGGAGGAGGTGAAAGGCATGAACAAGACAGAACTAATCAATGCGGTTGCTGAAGCAAGCGAATTGTCTAAAAAAGACGCTACAAAAGCAGTTGATTCTGTTTTTGATACGATTTTAGATGCACTTAAAAACGGTGATAAAATCCAACTGATCGGTTTCGGTAACTTTGAGGTGCGCGAGCGTTCTGCACGTAAAGGACGTAACCCGCAAACAGGTGAAGAAATCGAAATCCCTGCAAGCAAAGTACCTGCTTTCAAACCAGGTAAAGCTCTTAAAGACGCTGTTGCAGGAAAATAATTGTGAATATAGATCGTGTATGCATCTGATACATACACTTTGTTTCTTCACAGAAAAGCCCCTTGATAAAGGGGCTTTTCATATTTAAGCAGCCCCGGTCACCGGGCAGGACTTTCGTTTTGCTTTTGGCGCGGCAAATGTGCTAGAATCGAAATTAAATGTATTCAATGGTGGAGGACACAGACAATGAAAGAAGTTAATAAAGAACAGATTGAACAGGCGGTTCGCCAGATTTTAGAGGCGATTGGAGAAGATCCGGACCGGGAAGGGCTTTTAGATACGCCGAAACGCGTGGCAAAAATGTACGCGGAAGTATTCTCGGGATTAAATGAAGACCCGAAAGAACACTTTAAAACCGTTTTCGGAGAAGACCATGAGGAGCTTGTTCTTGTAAAAGATATCGCGTTTCATTCCATGTGTGAACATCACCTTGTTCCTTTTTACGGAAAAGCGCATATTGCCTACATTCCGCGCGGCGGCAAAGTGACGGGCCTGAGTAAATTGGCGCGGGCGGTGGAAGCCGTCTCAAAACGCCCGCAGCTGCAGGAGCGCATTACTTCAACGATTGCAGAAAGCATCGTAGAGACCTTAGATCCCCACGGCGTCATGGTTGTCGTCGAAGCTGAGCATATGTGCATGACGATGAGGGGCGTAAGAAAGCCGGGCGCAAAAACAGTGACTTCCGCTGTAAGAGGTATTTTTAAAGATGACGCAGCGGCGCGTTCCGAAGTGTTAGAACATATTAAACGTGCGGATTAATAATGATAGAGGGTGCAGATATGAATTCAAAGCATTCAAGTGATTTTGTCGTCATTAAAGCGGTTGAGGACGGCGTGAACGTCATCGGTTTAACGAGAGGAACGGATACGAAATTTCACCATTCCGAAAAACTGGACAAAGGCGAAGTGATTATCGCTCAGTTTACTGAGCATACCTCTGCCATCAAAGTGAGAGGCAACGCCCTCATCCAGACCGCTTACGGAGAAATGAACAGCGAAAAAAAATAAGCCGGCTGTTTCCCGCTTTTGCCAAATGCCCGCAAACGGCGGGAGAATACAGCCAATTTCTTTTTTTTATGCTATAATGATACCTGCGTATAATAATGACGAGTAAATCTCATACATATTAGAATAAATGTGAATTTGGGGACAAGGGTGATATTTTTGCAAGACATCTACGGAACTTTAGCGAATCTAAATACGAAATTAAAACAAAAGCTGTCTCATCCTTATTTAGCGAAACATATTTCCGCGCCTAAAATCGATGAGGATAAGCTTCTTCTTTTTCACGCTTTGTTTGAAGAGGCGGACATTAAGAACAACGACAGAGAAAATTACATAGTAACTGCGATGCTTGTCCAAAGCGCCCTTGATACCCACGATGAAGTGACAACAGCCAGAGCGTTAAAGCGAGACGAAAATAAAAACCGGCAGCTCACCGTGCTTGCCGGCGACTATTTCAGCGGACTGTATTATTCGCTTTTATCTGAAATGAAGGATATCTATATGATTCGGACGCTCGCTACGGCAATTAAAGAAATCAATGAGCATAAAATCCGTCTGTACGATCGGTCTGTCAATGACTTGAATCAATTGATCGAAAGCATGGCGATTGTGGAAGCGGCCCTGTTTCACAGAGTGTCAGACCACTTTAATCTTCCGCGCTGGAAAGAGCTGGCGAGTGATTTTTTTGTATATAAGCGGCTGATGAACGGCAATGCTATATTTCTCGATGTCATCGGCAATATTGTAAAGTCAGGGAAATCAAAGGCTGACATAATGGAAGATAGCTTCCGAAAGGCAAAGCAAAGCATTGAAACGCTGCTGCCGCTCAATTCACCAATCCAAAACCTAATGCTGAACCGGCTTAAGGCGATCAGCCAGGACAAAACATATCATCAGAAAGTGGAAGAAGGGTAATCAACATGCAGGAGTCAAAAGAACAGCGCGTACACGGCGTGTTTGAAAAAATCTATAAAAATTATGACCAAATGAACTCTGTTATCAGTTTTCAGCAGCATAAAAAATGGCGCGATAAAACGATGCAGATCATGAATGTAAAAGAAGGCGCAAAAGCGCTTGATGTCTGCTGCGGAACGGCTGACTGGACGATTGCCCTCGCAGAAGCAGCCGGAAAAAGCGGCGAAATCAAAGGACTGGATTTCAGCAAAAATATGCTGAGCATCGGCGAGAAAAAAGTGAAAGAGGGCGGTTACAGCCAAATTGAGCTTTTGCACGGAAATGCGATGGAGCTTCCTTTCGCTGATGATTCTTTTGATTTTGTCACCATCGGCTTCGGGCTGCGGAACGTTCCCGACTATCTGACCGTGCTGAAAGAAATGCGGCGGGTCGTCAAACCGGGCGGGCAGGTCGTATGTCTGGAAACATCCCAGCCGGAAATGTTCGGATTCAGACAGGCATATTTTCTATATTTTAAATACATCATGCCTTTCTTCGGAAAAATGTTTGCGAAGAGCTATAAAGAATATTCTTGGCTTCAAGAATCGGCAAGAGAATTTCCCGGTATGAAAGAACTTGCGCGTCTGTTTGAAGAAGCGGGCCTGACGAATGTCAAATACCATTCGTTTACCGGCGGAGTGGCCGCTACGCATATCGGTTGGAAATGATGAATATACAGATGTTTGGGTGAATGATATGAAATTTAAAATGGCCTATTCTTTTTTAAATGACGATATTGATGTGATCGAAAGGGAGCTTGAGCAAACGGTGCGGTCAGACTATCCCTTGCTGAGTGAAGCCGGGCTCCATCTGCTCCAGGCGGGAGGCAAGCGGATCCGCCCTGTTTTCGTATTGCTTTCCGGCATGTTCGGCGACTATGACATTAATAAAATAAAATATGTTGCGGTGACGCTGGAAATGATTCATATGGCGTCCCTCGTGCATGACGACGTCATTGATGACGCCGAGCTGCGGAGGGGAAAGCCGACCATCAAAGCCAAGTGGGACAACCGTATCGCCATGTATACCGGTGATTATATGCTTGCGGGCTCACTTGAGATGATGACGAGATTGGATGAGCCGAAAGCCCACCGGATCCTGTCCAAAACCATCGTAGAAGTATGCCTCGGAGAAATTGAACAGATCAGAGATAAATACAATATGGAACAAAACCTCAGAACCTATTTGCGCCGCATCAAACGGAAAACGGCTCTTCTCATTGCCGTCAGCTGCCAGCTCGGCGCCATCGCTTCGGGAGCTGATGAGAAGATTCACAAAGCATTATATTGGTTCGGCTATTACGTGGGCATGTCCTACCAGATTATTGACGACATTCTTGATTTCACTTCAACGGAAGAGGAACTGGGAAAACCGGTCGGAGGGGATCTGCTGCAAGGAAATGTCACTCTGCCCGTTTTGTACGCGCTCCGTCAGCCTGAATTGAAAAATCAGCTGAAATTAATTAACAGTGAAACAACACAGGAGCAGCTCGCCCCCATTATTGAAAATATTAAACGCACAGACGCGATTGAAAAATCAATGGCCGTCAGTGACAGGTACTTAAAAAAAGCGTTTGAAAAACTGAATACACTGCCGAGAGGACGGGCGCGCTCATCATTGGCCGCCATCGCCAAATATATCGGCAAACGGAAATTTTAAATTCCTTTTACGAACAAGATGTGAACATTCTCCGCCCTGGATTGATTAATTGTCAGAAAGATGTTACGATTTCGGTGTGCAACTTGAAAGCCTATACATAATGATGGGGTGGAGAATCTTATGGAAAAAACTTTTATCATGGTAAAACCGGACGGCGTACAGCGCCAGCTGATCGGAGAGATTTTATCCAGATTTGAGCGTAAGGGCTTACAATTGGCAGGAGCCAAGCTAATGCAAGTTTCAGAACAGATGGCTGAAAACCATTATGCTGAACATAAAGGGAAGCCGTTTTTCGGCGAGCTTGTGGAATTCATTACATCAGGACCCGTATTTGCAATGGTATGGGAAGGGGAAAATGTAGTAGAGATCACAAGACAGCTGATCGGAAAAACGAACCCGAAAGATGCACTGCCGGGCACGATCCGCGGTGACTACGGCATGTTTGTCGGCAAAAATATCATTCACGGTTCAGACTCCTTAGAAAGCGCTGAGCGGGAAATTGACATTTTCTTCAAACAGGAAGAGCTTGTACCGTATCAAAAATTAATGGCCGACTGGGTGTACTAAGCCGTCAGCCTTTCTTTTTCTCTTGTTATGAAAAGGTTTACATATTTTAAAAAAGACAGAGGCTGCGCTGCCCTGTCTTTTCATTTCTCACAAATCAGCCTGCGGGCTGATTTTTTTATTGAAATCGTACAAATTAGAAAGAAAACAGGCTATACTAGGACAAAAGACAGCGAGATTGGGAGAGAAGCAATGGAGCCTTACGAAATTTTTATCACCAAGTGGAAACAAATAACCGGCGTTGATTTATCTTTATACAAAGAAGCACAGATGAAAAGGCGGCTGACGTCCCTTTATGAAAAAAAGGGATTCAAAGATTTTCAGGAATTTGCCGCCGCTTTGGAGAAAGACAAGCTTTTATTAAATGAAACATTGGACAGGATGACGATCAATGTTTCTGAATTTTACCGAAATTATAAACGGTGGGAAGTTCTTGAAACCTCAATTCTTCCGTTAATAAAGCATAACAAACCGTTAAAAATATGGAGTGCGGCCTGTTCAACGGGGGAGGAACCCTATACTTTGGCCATGATTCTCAATCAGCAGACGGGGCTGGCCGGATTTGATATATTGGCGACAGATATTGATGAAAAGGCGCTTGGCAAAGCCAAGCGGGGCATCTATCAGGAACGCTCGCTGCAAGAGGTGCCGGCTTCCGTGAAAAGCCGTTATTTCACCAAGCGGGCTGACAACAGTTATCAAGTAAAACAAGAGATTCAAAAAAACATCCGGTTTAAGCGGCACAACCTGCTCGCCGACAGCTATGAACAGGATTTTGATCTGATCGTCTGCCGCAACGTCTTTATTTATTTTACTGAAAAAGCAAAAGAAGAACTGTATGTGAAAATGGCGGGCAGTCTGAAAAAGAACGGAATTCTGTTTGTCGGAAGCACAGAGCAGATTTTCAGCCCGGAAAAATTCGGCCTTGAGAGCACTGATACATTTTTTTATCAAAAAAGATAGAAGACATTTAATGAAAACTTGTGGTATAGTTTTACTTAAAAGCGTTAATGCGATGAAGGGAGAAGAAAGAAATGAGATACTTAACAGCCGGAGAATCACACGGTCCGCAGCTGACGACAATTATAGAAGGTGTGCCTGCGGGGCTTTATATAACTGAAGAAGATATTAATTTTGAGCTTGCCAGACGTCAAAAAGGGCACGGCCGCGGACGCCGTATGCAGATTGAAACGGACAGAGCGAAGATCACAAGCGGCGTGCGGCATGCCCGGACACTCGGTTCACCCATCGCGCTCGTTGTAGAAAATAAAGATTGGACTCACTGGACAAAAATCATGGGCGCCGCACCGATTACAGAAGAAGAAGAAAGTGAAATGAAACGCCAGATTTCAAGACCGAGACCGGGACACGCAGATTTGAACGGTGCTATTAAGTATAATCACCGCGATATGAGAAATGTGTTAGAACGATCTTCCGCGCGTGAGACAACGGTTCGCGTGGCTGCCGGAGCCGTCGCTAAAAAGATTTTAGCGGAGCTTGGCATTAAAGTCGCCGGACATGTCCTGCAAATCGGCAGCGTAAAAGCAGAGAAAACCGATTACACATCCATTGAGGATCTCAAACGGGTAACGGAAGAATCACCGGTCAGATGCTACGATGAAGAAGCAGGCCGTCAAATGATGGCAGCCATTGATGAAGCGAAGGCAAACGGTGACTCGATCGGCGGAATCGTTGAAGTGATCGTCGAAGGTATGCCGGTCGGTGTCGGAAGCTATGTCCACTATGACCGTAAGCTGGACAGCAAGCTCGCTGCTGCCGTTCTGTCGATTAACGCGTTTAAAGGCGTAGAGTTCGGCATCGGTTTTGAAGCGGCCGGCAAAAACGGCAGTGAAGTTCATGATGAAATCGTATGGGATGAAGAGAAAGGCTATACACGCGCCACAAACAGGCTCGGAGGATTAGAAGGCGGTATGACGACGGGAATGCCGATTGTCGTCCGCGGCGTTATGAAACCGATCCCTACTTTGTATAAGCCGCTGAAAAGCGTCGACATTGAAACGAAAGAACCGTTTACAGCGAGCATTGAACGTTCAGACAGCTGTGCGGTTCCGGCAGCAAGCGTAGTGGCTGAAGCAGCAGTGGCCTGGGAAATCGCAAATGCCGTCGTAGAACAATTCGGGCTTGACCAGATCGACCGCATTAAAGAAAATGTTGAAAACATGAAAAAACTATCGAGGGAATTCTGATGAAAGAGCTTGAGGTTCGGACAGCTTCCTCCGCATATCCCGTGTATATCGGTGAAGGCATAAGGAAACAGGCCGCTTCCCTTTTGTCTTCACTGAACAGGCCGCTGACAAAGATCCTTCTCGTCATCGATGCTGAAGTTGACCGGCTTTACGGCGATGAGATGTTCCGGCTTTTAAGCGAAACATGGCTCGTGAAAAAAGTAATCGTTCCAAGCGGAGAAGAAGCGAAGTCTCTAAAAGAGTATGAACGGATTCAAACGGAAGCGATCGCTTTCCATATGGACCGCTCCTCATGTATGATCGCCTTCGGAGGCGGCGTGACGGGTGATTTGGCCGGCTTTTGCGCAGCAACATTTATGCGAGGAATTGATTTCATTCAAATGCCGACGACACTGCTTGCCCATGACAGCGCGGTCGGCGGCAAGGTGGCCGTCAACCATAAACTCGGAAAGAACTTAATCGGCGCGTTTTATCAGCCGAAAGCGGTGATTTACGATACGGAGCTTCTGAAAACCCTGCCGGAACAAGAGCTGAGATCGGGCATGGCTGAAGTGATCAAACACGCGTTTATCGCCGATCATGCTTTTTTAGAAAAACTTCTCACGTTTGACACGTTGCAAGGACTGACAAGCGCTGAGCTGAATGAAATGATTTATAAAGGAATTTCAATCAAATCGGCCGTCGTGCGTGAGGACGAAAAGGAAGAGGGGATAAGAGCTTTTCTGAATTTCGGCCATACGCTCGGCCATGCCGTTGAGGCGGAATACGGCTACGGCCGGATTACACATGGAGATGCGGTCGCCCTCGGCATGCAGTTTGCCCTTTACGTGAGTGAACAGGTTGCGGGTTGCAAGATGAACAGGAAAGAACTCACACAATGGCTGATTGGGCTCGGCTACCCGGGAAGCATCAGACAAGATATTGAAACGACGGTTCTCTCCGCCCGGATGATGAATGATAAAAAAACACGCGGAGGCATGACACAGTTCATCGTGTTAAAGGAATTAGGCGAAGCGCGGGACTGCATGCTTTCAAAAGATGAGCTCGAAAATTTGCTGAACAAATGGCGAATGGAGGAAACAGCATGATGATACGCGGCATTCGCGGAGCAACAACGGTGGAACAAGACACCGAACAAGAAATTTTAGAAAAAACACAGCAGCTGCTTGAAAAAATCATTGAACAAAATGGATGCAAGCCGGAAGACGTTGTGCAGATCCTGTTATCCGCCACGCCTGATATCCATTCCGTATTTCCGGCAAAAGCGGTCCGCCGCCTTTCCGGGTGGCAGTACGTCCCGGTGACGTGCATGCAGGAAATGGATGTCACCGGCGCTCTGCAAAAGTGTATCCGTGTCCTGATGACGGTTCAGACGGATACGCCTCAGGATGAAATCAAGCATGTCTATTTAGAAAAAGCCGTTGTGTTAAGGCCGGATTTATCATTGACAAAAAATACTGACATGTAATACGATAAACAAAGCTTAGAAATACACAAGAGTGTGTATAGAGCTGGTAAGTAAGATATTGAACAGTTGAGTTTAGAATAGGGTAGCAGAGAATGAGTTTAGCTGAGCTGAGATAAACACGTTTTTATTCTGCCCAAAAGAAGCCTTTCTTTTGGGTTTATTTCTTATACGCAAGACTCCTCTCACTCTTCATCTCATTCTCCTTACCGTAAGGAGGAGAATCATGAATTTACAATCGGATGTTTCTTTATTTTTAAAGGACAGTCTGACACACCGCACCATTCCAATCGCAGAGACTTTTACGGTCGACACGATCACACCCATTCAGATGGTTGAAAAACTGGACAGAAACATTACGTATCTTTTAGAAAGCAAGGATGAGTCGTCAAGCTGGTCGAGATACTCTTTTATCGGCCTTGATCCTTTTATCACGATTAAGGAGAGTCATAACACATTCACTGCCGCTGATCCAAACGGGCATACGCTGTTTGAAGCCGGAGAATTAAAAGCCGTGCTTGATTGGATGAATGAAAGCTTCCGCATTAAAACACCCGAGCTTGATATCCCGTTTTCGGGAGGGGCCGTCGGTTATCTGAGCTATGACATGATTCCTTTGATTGAGCCTTCCGTGCCGAGCCACGCGAAAGAAACAGATTTCGAAAAATGCATGCTGTTTGTCTGCCGGAAAATCATCGCGTACGATCACGAAACGAAACAAGTGCATTTCATTCAATATGCGGCGCTTAACGGCCGGGAGACGGAGGAAGAAAAGCGGGCCGTTTTTAAAGAAAATTGCGCGGAGCTTCGTAAGCTTATCGGTATTTTGACAGAACCGAAAGATATGAAAGAGCCGTTTTTTTCTAAAGAAACATTTGAAACGCCAAGTTTTGCCGATGTGACATCCAATTATACGAAAGAAGAGTTTATGGCCGGCGTCGATAAACTGAAAGAATATATAAAAGCCGGAGACATTTTTCAAGGGGTGCTTTCGCAAAAGTTTGACATTCCGGTATCCAGACATTCATTTGAGCTGTACAGGGTGCTCCGCATCATCAATCCTTCACCTTATATGTACTATATCAAACTGCCTGACAGAGACATTGTCGGGAGTTCGCCTGAACGTCTGATCCGCGTGCATGACAGGCACTTGGAAATTCATCCGATTGCCGGAACGAGAAGAAGGGGCGCCGGAAAAGAAGAGGACGAACGCCTGAAAAAAGAGCTGATGAATGACGAAAAAGAGAAAGCTGAACATTATATGCTCGTCGATCTTGCGCGCAATGACATCGGCAGAGTTGCGGAGTACGGTTCCGTAGCCGTTCCGGAATTCACAAAGGTCGTTTCTTTTTCACATGTGATGCACATCATCTCTGTTGTAACCGGCCGTTTAAAACAGGGCGTCCATCCGGTTGATGCGCTGATGTCGGCATTCCCGGCAGGAACACTCTCGGGCGCTCCGAAAATCCGCGCGATGCAGCTTTTAAATGAATTAGAACCGACTTCCAGAGAAACCTACGGCGGATGTATTGCTTATATCGGATTTGACGGGTCAATTGATTCGTGTATCACCATCCGCACCATGAGTATCAAAAACGGTACGGCGTCGGTGCAGGCGGGCGCGGGAATAGTCGCTGATTCGGTCCCGGAAGCCGAATATGAAGAGAGCTGCAACAAAGCGGGGGCGCTTTTAAAAACGATTCAAATCGCAGAAGACATCTTTTCTGGCGGGGAGGAGAAGACGGATGAACAAATTTCTGCAATCGTGCGTTAATGGCCGCACGCTGAAAACCGGAGAAGCCGAAAAGCTGATGGAGATGATGATGAACGGGGACATGTCGCAGTCTGAGATCGGCGGGATTTTATCGGTATTAGCCCACCGGGGTGAAACGGCGGAGGAGCTTGCCGGATTTGTAAAAGTGATGCGGGCGCGGGCACAGACGGCGGGTGGCTTGGCGGATGTCGTTGATACGTGCGGAACAGGCGGCGACGGGATTTCTACGTTTAACATATCCACGGCAGCGGCGATTACAGCTTCTGCCGCCGGAGCTAAAGTTGCCAAGCACGGAAATCGCTCCGTTTCGTCTAAAAGCGGCAGCGCGGATGTGCTGGAAAAGCTGGGGGTTTCCATTCAAGCCACTCCAGAAAGCGTCAAACGCAGCATTGAAATGAAACAAATGGGTTTTTTGTTTGCGCCGCTGTTTCATTCGTCAATGAAGCACGTCGCCGCCGCAAGAAAAGAGCTTGGCTTCCGAACCGTATTTAATCTGCTGGGCCCGCTCAGCAACCCGCTGCAGGTGAAGCGGCAGGTGATCGGCGTCTATTCATTTGATAAAGCGCGCCTGATGGCAAGCGCTTTGGAACAATTTGATGTCAGACACGTCATGCTTGTGTCGGCGCGTGACGGATTAGATGAACTGTCCATCACAGCACCGACCGATATCATTGAACTGAAAAACGGTGAACGTCTGGAATATTCCGTTTCACCTGAACAATTCGGTTTTGCAGAAGGTTCATTGAAGGATATTCAAGTGAATTCATCGGAAGAAAGCGCGCTCCTCATTCAGAATATTTTTGCAAATAAAGCTCCGTTATCCGCTCTGCATATTACCGCCTTAAATGCGGGCGCGGCCATTTATACGGCAGGTCTTGCAAACGATCTGAAAGAAGGAACGAAAACCGCCTTAGAAGCGATTCAAAACGGAGATGCCAAAAAGCAGCTCGAACGTCTGAAACAGAAAGAGGAAGAAATGTATGCTTGACCAAATCATTCAGCAGAAAAAAGAAGAAATCAAATCCATCTTGCTGCCGGAAACCTGTCAAATTGAACGGAGATCCTTTAAAGAAGCGCTCCTGAACCCGAACCGTTTTATCGGGCTGATTGCCGAAGTGAAAAAAGCTTCGCCGTCTAAAGGATTGATTAAAGAGCATTTTGTTCCGGAAACGATTGCGGCGGATTATGAAGCGGCTAAAGCCGACGCCCTTTCGGTTCTCACGGATACCCGTTTTTTTCAGGGGAGAAATCAATTTCTGACAGATGTTAAACAAACCGTGTCTCTTCCCGTGCTGAGAAAAGATTTTATTATTGATTCCCTTCAGGTGGAGGAATCGTTCAGGATCGGCGCCGATGCCATTTTGCTGATCGGGGAAGCGCTGGAACCTTCAGAGCTTTATGAGCTTTATCTGGAAGCCCGCGAGAAGGGCATGGACGTTCTCGTTGAAGTCCATGGTGAAACTGTGCTTGAACGGATTTTACAAGTGTTTCAGCCGGACATTCTCGGCATAAACAACCGGGACTTAAAAACGTTCCGTACTTCTGTTTCGCAAACGGAAAAAATAGCGCAGCTTGTGCCGGACGGCTGCCTGCTGGTCAGCGAAAGCGGCATCGGTTCTTTGGCTGACCTGCAATTCGTCAACAAGCACGGGGCGCAGGCTGTATTGGTCGGAGAATCCTTAATGAGAGAGGATTCGCAGCAAAAGGCGATCCGCGGACTGTTCGGGGAGTGACGATATGAAAAAGCCTGAGTTAAAGTACTGCGGAATACGATCGAAGCGTGATTATGAACTTGCGGCAGCTTCAGAAGCGGATTATCTGGGATTTATTTTTGCCCCAAGCAAACGGAGAGTAACGCCGGATGAGGTCCGGAAATGGAAAGAGCAGGTCCGGACAGACAAGAAACATGTCGGAGTATTTGTAAATGAAACGATAGAAAACATCGGGCAAATCGCCTCTGATCTGGCACTTGACGTCATCCAGCTTCACGGTGATGAATCGCCTGAGGATGCCCTCCGTCTCCGTCCGCTTGTGAGCTCGGAAATATGGAAAGCGCTCCATCACGGGGAAGGGACGCTCCGTCAGATGGCTCAATTTGCACCTGCTGTCGACGGCTATGTCATTGATTCTTCAGTGACAGGAATGAGAGGTGGGACGGGAATCGCGTTTTCATGGGCCCGTGTCCCCTTGTACCGAAAGCAGGCTCAAAATGCAAGCAAGCGCTGTTTTATTGCGGGCGGTGTTAATCCTGAGACGATTACCGGCTTACTGAGATCGCGTCCGTGCGGTATAGATCTTGCCAGCGGAATTGAAAAAAACGGACACAAGGATCAAACACTGATCCGGCTTTTAGAAGAAAGGATGAACCACTATGTATCCATATCCAAATGAAATCGGAAGATACGGCGA
Organism: Bacillus sp. MT(2024); assembly: GCF_036362845.1. Lineage (NCBI taxonomy): Bacteria > Bacillati > Bacillota > Bacilli > Caryophanales > Bacillaceae > Bacillus > Bacillus sp. MT(2024). Next base: position 2,211,141 of record NZ_CP143632.1, on the reverse strand, counting down.
ATTCGGCGGCAAATTTGTCCCTGAAACATTGATGCGGCCCCTTGAGGAAATCGAAACGGCTTTCACAGAATTAAAGAATGATCCCGTTTTTCATGCCGAATATAAAAAACTATTGTTTGATTACTCCGGAAGACCGACTGCATTAACGTTCGCAGACAGGGTGTCAGAGTATTTGGGAGGGGCGAAAATCTATCTGAAAAGAGAAGATTTAAACCATACCGGCTCTCATAAAATTAACAACGCGTTAGGCCAGATTCTGCTTGCTAAAAAGATGGGCAAAACGAAAATCATCGCCGAAACCGGTGCGGGACAGCACGGTGTGGCTGCCGCGACAGCCGCCGCAAAATTCGGTTTTAAATGTACGGTTTTTATGGGTGAAGAAGACGTTGCGCGCCAGTCGCTGAACGTATTCCGGATGAAACTGCTCGGCGCGGAAGTGGTGCCGGTCACAAGCGGCAACGGCACGCTGAAAGATGCGACGAATGAGGCAATCAGGTATTGGGTCCAGCATTGTGAAGATCATTTCTATCTTATCGGTTCTGTAGTGGGTCCGCACCCGTATCCGTATATCGTTCGCGAATTTCAGAAAATCATCGGCGAGGAAGCGAAAGAACAGCTCCGCCGAGTTGAAGGAACGCTCCCGGATAAGGTTGTTGCATGTGTCGGCGGCGGAAGCAATGCGATGGGCATATTTCAGGCCTTTTTAGAAGAAGACATTGAGCTGATCGGCGCCGAGGCGGCCGGAAAAGGAATTGATACGCCGCTGCATGCGGCAACGATCGCAAAAGGGACGCTCGGGGTGATTCACGGATCAATGACCTATTTAATACAAGATAAATACGGGCAGATTATCGAACCGTATTCCATTTCAGCAGGCCTTGATTACCCGGGGATCGGCCCTGAGCACGCCTATCTGCACAAAAGCGGCCGTGTAACGTACGAAAGCGTGACAGACGATGAAGCGATTGCCGCGTTACGTCTGCTTTCTGAAACAGAAGGTATTCTTCCGGCTATTGAATCTGCCCACGCCCTGGCAAAAGCGTTCGAAATGGCAAAGGACATGGATAAAGACAAAATCATTCTCGTCAGTTTGTCGGGAAGAGGAGATAAAGACGTTCATACGCTGATGAATGTTTTGGAAAACGGGGTGGAGACACATGTTTAATCTGCGAGATTCTGAAAAATTGTTTATCCCTTTTATCACAGCGGGCGATCCGCTTCCTGACATTTCTGTTGAACTGGCAATATCATTACAGAATGCAGGCGCTTCTGCCCTTGAAATCGGCGTTCCTTACACAGATCCGCTTGCGGACGGACCCGTCATACAACGGGCTTCAAAACGGGCTCTGGAAAACGGAATGAATATCGTAAAAGCCATTGAACTTGGCGGCAAAATGAAAAAAAACGGCGTTCATATTCCAATTATCCTCTTTACGTATTATAATCCTGTGTTACAATTAGAAAAAGAATACTTTTTCGCTTTACTGCGGGAAAACGACATAGACGGCTTGCTTGTACCCGACCTTCCATTAGAGGAAAGCGCCCTTTTGCAAATGACATGCAAAAAGGAGAACATCGCTTATATCTCACTGGTTGCGCCGACAAGTGAAGACCGTTTGAAAATAATTACTGAACAGGCCTGCGGCTTTGTGTATTGTGTATCCTCTTTAGGAGTGACGGGCGTACGCAGCGAATTCGATCCTTCTGTATACTCTTTCATCCGTAAGGTGAAAGAATTCAGCTCTGTTCCGGTGGCGGTCGGTTTTGGCATTTCAAACCGCAAACAGGTTGACGGGATGAATGAAATATCTGACGGTGTCGTTGTCGGCAGCGCGCTTGTCAAAAAAGTTGAAGAGCTTAAAACAAAGCTTGTGAACCCCGGCACAAGAGCTGATGCGCTTCTTGAATTTGAAGAATACGCAAAGACGTTCGGACGACTGTACAGTGTAAAATGAGGTGACTGGATTTGCAGATTAAAGAACAGCTGCGGCAGCTGAAACCGTATCAGCCGGGCAAACCAATAGAAGAAGTGAAAATGGAATACGGGCTTGAAAAAGTAGTAAAACTCGCTTCTAACGAAAATCCGTTCGGCTGTTCACAGGCCGCAAAAGATGCGCTGCATCGGGAGATTGAGCAGCTTGCGCTGTATCCCGACGGTTACAGTGCCGCTTTGAGAACGCGGCTCAGTGAGCATCTGCAGGTCAGTGAATCTTCGATCATTTTCGGCAACGGCTCTGATGAGCTAGTGCAGATTATCTGCCGTTCTTTATTAAATGATCAGGCAAACACGATTACCGCCGCCCCGACTTTCCCGCAATACAGACACAATGCGGTGATTGAAGGCGCTGAGGTGCGCGAGGTGCCGCTCCGCAGTGACGGCGCTCATGATTTGGACCGGATGCTGGAAGCAATTGACGGCGAGACGAAAGTCATATGGGTATGCAACCCCAATAATCCGACGGGGACATATACTTCTGAGCAAGAGCTAATTGCCTTTTTAAACAGAGTTCCCGAGCATATACTCGTTGTCCTTGATGAAGCGTACTACGAGTATGTTACGGCGGAAGATTACCCAGAAAGCATTCCGCTTTTAAAGCAATATCCGAATGTCATGATCCTCCGCACCTTCTCTAAAGCGTACGGACTTGCCGCGCTGCGCGTCGGATACGGCATTGCGGACGAAGCGCTGATCCGCCAGATTGAACCGGCGAGAGAGCCGTTCAATACGAGCAGAATCGGTCAGGCTTCGGCACTGGCAGCGCTTGACGACCAGACATTTATCCAGGAATGCGTCGAGAAAAATAAAGCCGGCCTTAAGCAGTATTATGATTTTGCGGAAACTCACGGATTAACTTGTTATCCTTCACAAACCAACTTTGTGCTCATTGATTTTAACCGTCCGGCGGATGAACTGTTCCAAGCCCTGTTGGAAAAAGGATATATCGTCCGCTCAGGACAGGCGCTCGGATTTCCGACAGCGTTAAGGATTACGGTCGGTACGAAAGAGCAGAATGAGGAAATTCTCACAATTTTAGCTGAAATATTATAAGAGGTGATCAAGCATCACCTCTTTGCTCTATTAAAATAGATGAAAAAGGAAATGAGTGAAATGAAGGATACTATATTGCTTGCGGGGATCGGGCTGATCGGCGGATCGATCGCATTGGCCATCAAAAAGGAGCATCCGCATAAACGGATTATCGGTGTGGATATTTCGGAAGAACAGCTCACTGCCGCGCTGAAGCTCGGAATTATTGACGAGCGGGCCGGCTCATTGACGGAAGGGGCGCAGCAAGCGTCTGTTGTCATTATCGCCACGCCTGTCGCCCAAACGCTGAAAATGCTCGATATGCTGGCCGCATCAGACATCACCCATGAACTCCTGATTACGGATGTGGGCAGCACGAAACAGAAAGTCGTCAGCTACGCCGACAAAGTGCTTCCGGCTCACTATCAATTTGTCGGCGGCCATCCGATGGCGGGATCTCATAAATCCGGGGCCGCTGCGGCGAAAGAATTTTTATTCGAAAATGCGTTTTACATTTTAACACCCGGAAAATCAACTTCTAAAGAGTCAGTAACGCATCTGAAGGAACTCTTGAAAGCGGCAAACGCCCACTTTGTGGAGATGACTCCCGAGGAGCATGACGGCGTAACGAGCGTTATCAGCCATTTCCCTCATATCGTTGCTGCAAGCCTCGTCCATCAGGCTCATCATTCTGAAGAAGATTATCCGTTTTTGAAGCGTTTCGCAGCCGGCGGTTTTCGGGACATCACCAGAATCGCCTCAAGCAGTCCGGCGATGTGGAGAGACATACTTCTTCATAACAAAGATAAACTGCTTGACCGCTTCAAAGAATGGAAACGGGAGATTGACACGATCGAATCTTATGTAGAAAATGAAGATGCGGACAGCCTGTTCGGATATTTTAAAAAAGCGAAAGATTATCGCGACGGCCTGCCGCTCCGTCAAAAAGGAGCGATCCCGTCCTTTTATGACCTTTATGTCGATGTTCCCGATCATCCGGGGGTCATTTCGGAAATTACGGCGATACTGGCAGAAGAAAAAATCAGTATCACCAACATCCGCATTATCGAAACAAGAGAAGATATTAACGGAATTCTCAGAATCAGTTTCCAGACTGATGATGACCGGAAGCGCGCGGAAACCTGCATTCAATCCCGCGCCAAATATGACACATTTTACGCTGACTGAGGTGGAAAACATTGAAAAGAGAAAAAGTGACGTCTTTAAACGGTGAAATTCATATTCCGGGGGATAAATCCATCTCCCACCGTTCTGTTATGTTCGGAGCGCTTGCGGAAGGAACGACAACGGTAAAAAACTTTTTGCCCGGAGCCGATTGTCTGAGCACCATTGCCTGCTTCAGAAAAATGGGTGTCTCCATTGAACAAAACGGAAGTGATGTAACGATATACGGAAAGGGCATTGACGCACTTTGTGAGCCTGACAGCCTTCTTGATGTCGGAAATTCCGGCACGACCATCCGCCTGATGCTCGGCATTTTAGCCGGACGCCCATTTCACAGTACGGTAGCGGGTGACGAAAGTATTGCAAAGCGCCCGATGAAGAGGGTGACGGAGCCTTTAAAACAGATGGGAGCCGCGATTGACGGAAGAGCGGACGGAGGGTTTACGCCTTTATCCGTAAGAGGCGGACAATTGAAAGGCATAGATTACGTCTCCCCTGTTGCAAGCGCGCAGATCAAATCTGCCGTGCTGCTTGCCGGATTGCAGGCTGAAGGGACGACGACCGTCACTGAGCCTCATAAATCAAGAGACCATACGGAACGGATGCTGAACGCTTTTGGCGCCGAGCTTGCGGAAACGGAGACGAGCGCTTCCGTAACGGGCGGTCAGAAGCTTCGGGGAGCCGATATTTTCGTGCCCGGCGATATTTCTTCAGCGGCCTTTTTCCTCGCGGCAGGCGCTGTCGTTCCCGGAAGCCGGATTGTGCTGAAAAACGTCGGCCTGAACCCGACACGCACGGGAATGATTGATGTCTTAAAGCAAATGGGGGCTTTACTTGAAGTGATTCCTTCAGAAGCGGACAGCGCGGAGCCTTACGGAGACTTGGTTATTGAAACCTCAGCTCTGAAAGCGGCAGAAATCGGCGGAGAAATCATTCCCCGTTTAATTGACGAGATCCCGATTATCGCCCTTTTGGCAACGCAGGCTGAAGGCACAACTGTCATTAAAGACGCTGCGGAGCTGAAGGTGAAGGAAACGAACCGGATCGACACCGTCGTATCAGAGCTCCGGAAAATCGGCGCAGACATTGAACCGACTGAAGACGGCATGAAAATACACGGCAAAAAAACGCTTGCGGGCGGAGCCGATGTGTCAAGCCACGGCGACCACCGCATCGGCATGATGCTCGGTATCGCTTCATGCCTGACAGAAGAGCCGATCGACATCCGTGATACAGAGGCGATCCATGTCTCATATCCGACATTTTTTGAGCATTTAGATCAATTAGCCAAAAAAGCCTGAAGACTGTTCTTCGGGCTTTTTTCTTCATGTGTCATAAAATCTTGGGCTTTGACATAGCTTGTCTTAAACAGAAAAATAACAGAAAGGGGGAATGCGTTTTCGTTACAGAAACAGCCGGAACAAATTGCGCTGTTTGCGTATAAAGATGCCGTCCCCTTTTTTGCCGTTTTCCTCTTAACCATTTTCTGATAAACTATAATGCCGGGTGAAGCATCTTATTTGCGGGCAGGCCCTGTCTGAATTATGATAAGAATAACCCGAATAAAAACCCTTTTCATTTGGTTGATGAGGTATAGGAAAAGAAAGGACCGGTCTGATTTGAATACATTGATTCAAGAAGCCATAAAATTAGTTGAAGCAGGTGAAACCGAAAAGGGACTCAAAGCGCTTTCAAAAGCTGAAACAGAGCTTCATGACGAAGACAAAGCCATTGCAGCCCAGCTCTACTATGAATGGGGAAACGCCGAAAAAGCGTTAGCGCTGATCAGTGATCTGCATGACCTTTATCCGGATGAGTCTGAGCTGACGAATTTTTACGCCGAATTGTTAATAGATATTGATGAAGAAGAAAAAGCTCTTGAGGTGCTGGAGACGATTTCTCCGGAAGATCCGTCTTACGCGGAAAGCCTTCTTTTAATGGCTGATCTGTATCAGATGCAGGGCTTATTTGAAGTAAGTGAGCAAAAGCTGTTACAGGCGAAAGCGATGTTACAAGATGAACCAGTTATTGATTTCGCTCTGGGGGAATTATACTTCACTCAGGGATCATACGCAAAAGCCGTTCCTTACTATGAAGAGACGGCAAAAGAACGGCACGAAATCGGCGGCGTAAATGTTCATCAGAGGCTGGCTGAGTCATTGAGCGCGGCGGGTGAATTTGAGGAAGCGATTTCATGGTATGAAAAAGCGGCGGCAGAACATACAGAACCGAATACGATTTTCGGGTACGGGTTCACAGCCTATCAGGCGGGAATGGTCAAAACAGCCATCAAGCAGCTGTCTGATTTAAAAGGGCTTGATCCTTCCTATTCATCGCTTTATATGCCGCTTGCAAAAAGCTACGAGGCAGAAGGCATGTATGAAGATGCATTAAAAACCGCTAAAGAAGGTATTACTTACGATGAATACAATAAAGAGCTTTTTCTCTATGCGGCGAAAATGGCGTTAAAGCTCGGCAGCGAAGAGGAAGGCAAAAAGCTTCTTCAGGAAGCGCTGGCGCTCGATCCGGGTTACGTGGAAGCGCTCCATACGCTTTTAGCCGTCTATCATAAAGAAGAAAGCTTTGAAGAGATTATTGATCTGATTCAGGAGGTCCGCGGCTACGGGGAAGAAGATCCGAAATACAATTGGTATTTGGCGGGGGCCTATACAGGCTTGGAGCAATACGCTGAAGCGAAAAAAAGCTTCGAAGCTGCGTATCTCCATTATCAGGATGATCGGGATTTCTTATATGAATACGCTCACTTCTTATTGGAAGAGGGTCTCCAGAAAGAAGCGCTGCCGCTTTTAAAACAAGTGCTTTCAATGGATGGAACAAACGAAGAGCTTGAAGAAACAATCTTACGGATAGAGGATGAATTTTTAAGATAAGCAGGATTTTGGACCATGCTTGCTGAATGTATAAGTGATGTCAGATTATACGATCGATAGAGGAGGGAATTACATGCAGACCCCTGTTTCTGTCAATGAAAAAAAGGATTTTATCCGTTGGTTTTTAAATCATTATCAGCTTAAACGCCGGGAGTGCGTCTGGATTTTAAATTATTTAATGAGTCATGATTCATTAATGGAAAAAGTCCATTTTGTAGAACAAGCCGAATTTTGCCCGAGAGGCATTATCATGTCTACTCATTGCGTTGATGAGGTGCCGTTTAGGTTTTACAAAGAAAATGTCATGACTACGGACGCGGAAAAATCTTTTCACGACATCCGGTTAAATAAACAGCAGGATTTATTTATCCAGCTGAATTTCCGTTCGGCCTACAGCTCACCGGAATATGCCGCTGTTCTTGAATCAAATCCGCATCTGCCGAAAGACCTGTTTGAAAATAAACAGGATCAGGGGATGGCTGAAAAAATATTAGAACATGCCATTTCCACTTTCCAGCGGGAAAAGCTGCTTAAAGATATCGACGAGGCGCTGGACCGCCACGACAAAGAAACATTTGAAAAGCTTTCCCGCCAATTGAATCAGCTCACATAAATGACAGCCTTGCAGAATATGCAAGGCTTGTTGCGTAAAGAGGAGGAACGAGACATGAGATGGAGGGCCGCTGATGCCGATTCCTATTTACAATCTGCGGATTACATTGATACCGCTGTCATTCCATTAATTTCCATAACGTCTTCAGGAGGCTTAAAAGAGGCCGTTGAACAGGGGGAAAGCACCCAATTGCTTTCTGAAGAGCTTGAGCGCCAATTGAAGGGACGGGTATATTTATTCCCCTCTTATACATATGTTGATATAGACCAATCACAAATCGCCCTGCTTCAAAAACTCAAAGAAGAGGTGATGACCAACTTCCGGCACGCCTTGTTCCTGACGGCAGACGAAAAATGGAAGGATTCTGAAATAGGGTCTGATGTCATATACATACCTGCCGTTCCGTTTGAACATATGAAAGACTCTTTAAAGAGAAAAATTGCGGATGACAAGTGCGGAGAAATTTTGAACGTTTTGTTACAGAAGTGGAACAATTCTTAAAAACTCCAGGTATCCTGCAAAACACCCGTTTTGCCTCTGTTGACCTTGCTGAAAGATTCATATATTATGAGGGTGTCAAATCTCAGAATTATTTTCTATTTTAGTTAATTTTTGGTCAATCTTTAGGGGGGGAAGAGATGGGCGGAAAACAAGATATATCAAGAAGACAATTTTTAAACTATGCGCTCACCGGCGTGGGGGGATTTATGGCCGCCAGTGCGCTTATGCCTATGGTCCGTTTTGCGCTGGATCCGGTATTAAAACCGACGGGAGATCAAAAAATGGTGCAGGTTGTCAGTGTGGATGAGCTGACGAAGGAGCCGAAGCGGTTTGACTTTAAAATTCATCAAGTCGACGCCTGGTACGAATCGGAAGAATCCAGATCAGCCTGGGTTTACAAGCATGGGGATGAAATTATAGCGCTTTCTCCGATCTGCAAGCATTTGGGCTGCACCGTAAACTGGAACAATGATCCTAAAAATCCGAACAAATTCTTTTGTCCCTGCCATTACGGTCTGTATGAAAAAGACGGCACGAACGTTCCGGGCACGCCGCCGCTCGCGCCTCTTGACCGTTATGAGCAAAAAGTAAAGGACGGCTTTTTGTATCTTGGAAAAGCAAAGCCTAGGGGGGAAGGGTGACATGCTGAATAAAATTTATGACTGGGTGGATGAACGTCTCGATATTACGCCGATGTGGCGGGATATCGCCGACCATGAAGTGCCGGAACATGTAAATCCCGCTCACCATTTCTCGGCTTTTGTCTATTGTTTCGGCGGTTTGACGTTTTTTGTAACCGTTATCCAAGTGCTCTCCGGGATGTTTTTAACGATGTATTATGTGCCGGATATAAAAAACGCGTGGGAATCTGTGTATTATTTGCAGAATGAAGTCGCTTTCGGGCAGATTGTAAGGGGTATGCACCATTGGGGCGCAAGTTTAGTCATCGTGATGATGTTTTTACATACGCTGCGGGTTTTCTTTCAGGGAGCTTATAAAAAGCCTCGGGAATTGAACTGGATCGTCGGTGTTCTGATCTTTTTTGTGATGCTCGGTCTCGGTTTTACAGGGTATCTGCTTCCGTGGGATATGAAGGCGCTGTTTGCGACAAAGGTAGGTCTTCAGATTGCGGAGGCGACGCCATTGATCGGAGCGCAGGTGAAAACTCTTCTTGCCGGCCACCACGATATTGTCGGCGCTCAAACGCTGACGAGATTTTTTGCGATTCACGTATTTTTTCTCCCTGCCGCTTTGTTTGCGCTCATGGGCGCCCACTTTGTCATGATCCGCAAGCAGGGAATTTCAGGACCGCTTTAATACAAATCTGATATAAAAGGGAGGGGATGACATGCACCGGGGGAAAGGAATGAAGTTTGTAGGAGATTCAAGGATACCGGCTGAAAAAAAACCGAATATACCGAAAGACTATTCAGAGTATCCTGGAAAGACAGAGGCGTTTTGGCCGAACTTCCTGCTGAAAGAATGGATGGTCGGAGCCGTTTTCCTCGTCGGATTTCTCGTTTTAACGATTGTGCACGAGCCGCCTTTGGAACGGGTGGCGGACCCGACGGATACAGGGTATATTCCGCTGCCGGATTGGTATTTTCTATTTTTATACCAGCTTTTAAAATATGAATATGCCGCAGGGAGCTACACCGTTATCGGGGCGATGATTATACCGGGGCTTGCCTTCGGGTCGCTGCTTTTGGCTCCGTTTCTCGACAGGGGGTCTGAAAGAAGGCCGTGGAAGCGTCCGGTTGCCGTCGGGATGATGCTTTTGGCGCTTTGCGCTACGGTCTTTTTAACGTGGCAGTCAGTCGCGACACATGACTGGGCGAAGGCGGAGGAGCAAGGGAAAATTAAAAAAGAAGCCGCCATTGATACTGAATCAGACGGTTATAAGGTATTTAAAGAACAAGGCTGTATTTCCTGTCACGGGGATAATCTTCAAGGGGGAGGCGCCGGTCCGTCCCTGGTCGATAACGGGCTGAGCCCGGAAGAAATTAAAAAAATCGCCGTCAAAGGGAAAGGGCAGATGCCAGCCGGTATTTTTAAAGGGAATGACAAACAGCTTGATCAGCTGGCGAAGTTCATTTCTGAAACGACAGCGAAATAACGTATTGTGAAGTAGACAACAGCAGGATATACTTTTATGAAAAGAGCTGACCGGATGTCAGCTTTTTTTGCATGATACATACTTTTTACGGACTGAGAGTTGATGGTATGAGGTGGATTTCTTATCTTTTAGGGTTGCGCGGCATGCTTCTGCTTGTTCTTGCCGTTAATTTTATCGGTACGGTGTACGGCTATTATTGGTATGTGCCGCAGCTTTTGGACACGCCGTTCCGATTTCTGATATTTGTGCCTGACAGCCCGACGGCGACGTTTTTCTTCCTGTTTGTGCTTCTGGCATTTCTCATGGGAAGAAACGCGCCGCTGTTTGAAGCGCTGGCTCTTGTAACCCTTGTAAAATACGGGCTGTGGGCGGTCGGAATGAATGTCTTTGTGCTGGTCAAAATGGGGCAGATGCCTTGGGAAGGGTACATGCTGATTGCTTCACATTTTGCCATGGCCGTTCAAGGCGTTTTATACAGCCCGTATTTTCGGTTCCGGTTATGGCATCTTGCCGCTGCCGCTGTTTGGACGCTTCATAATGACGTCATTGATTATCTTTTCGGCATGATGCCCCGCTACTCAATGCTCAATGACTATATGCAAGAGATCGGCTATGCTACATTCTGGCTGAGCATATTTTCACTCGGCCTTGCATACTATTTGGTGATTTCTAAAAGACGGATAAAGCTTGACTTACACTGATAGAATCTTGGTCTAACCTTGTCCCGCTCCTCATATTCTGTAAAGAGAAGGAGTGGGAGGGACCTCTATGAAACGAAAGCTGACGATCTGTCTTTTACTTGCTCTTATGTGTTTCATCACAACTGCCAAAGCTGAAGATGAGGGCGGTCTCAAGGAACTGAACGACCTTTCGGATACCGTTTTCCAAATGACGCGGCATTCGCAGTATGATGAGGCTCTGCAAGTGCTTGGCTACTTTAAGAAAAAAATGACACACGTAAACTCACTGAGCGGCGCCGAAGTCAGGCAGGTGACTCTGGGTTTCAATGATTTAGTGCGCGTCCTGAAACAGGCAGACGCCTCAGATACCGAAAAAATCCGGGCAGCCGCCCAGTTCAGGTTGGTAATGGATGCGATGGAAGACCACTCCGATCCGCTGTGGGGTTCGCTTGAACGACCGATTATGGCGACATTCAGCGCCTTAAAAGAAGATGTCAGCAGAAACGGAAGTGGAAATTTCAATGAAAAGTGGAATGAATTTATATCATTATATGATTTAATTTATCCCAGCCTGACAATGGATGTGTCGGCCGGCCAGCTTGATACGGTGGCGAAACATATCGAGGTGATTGAGCAGGAAGGGTTTCAGCAGATGACAAAAGGAACAAAGCTTGAGCGTCTGACGCTCCTGCAGCAGGATTTAAAGCGGGTTTTTGACAAGGTGGAGCGGGATGACGCTGACCCTTCGCTGCTCTGGGTCATTCTGACAACAGGCGGTATCATTATTACTGCGCTGACATATGTCGGCTACCGAAAATACAGAGCGGAAAAAAAGAAAGAGAAAAAGCGTGAGTATCCTAAGTCTAAATAAACACAAATTGCTGTAAAGGAGCTAAGCCAGTGAAAAAACTCATCCAGCAATTGGCTTCAAAACACCTCCCGCAGCCGATCAGAGGCAGAAAAGGGGCGACTGACGAAGGACCGCGAAACCTCGCGCGTGACTTCCAGAATCCTGACATGCTCGTTCCGCCTTCAACGGATTCAGGAACGGTTCAAAACTTGAAATTCTCATTTTCTGATACGCATATGAGGCTTGAAGACGGCGGATGGTCCAGAGAGGTGACGGTCAGGGAACTGCCGGTATCCAAAAACATCGCGGCGGTGAACATGAGACTGAAACCGGGAGCTGTGCGGGAGCTTCATTGGCATAAAGAAGCCGAATGGGGATATGTGATTAACGGAGGAGTACGTTTAACTGCGGTCGATCAAAATGGGCGGAATTTTATTGATAACGTAAGTGAAGGGGACCTGTGGTATTTTCCTTCCGGCATTCCTCATTCCATTCAAGGATTAGAGCAGGGAAGTGAGTTTTTGCTCGTCTTTGATGACGGCTCTTTTTCAGAAAACAGCACCTTTTCAGTAACGGACTGGTTTGCCCATACCCCGCGCAGCGTGCTGGAGGCGAACTTCGGTGTTCCGGGTTATGAGCTGGCTTACATTCACAAGAAAGAGCGTTACATGTTCCAGCTGGAACCGCCTCCCCCTATTGAGCGGGCAGCAGTTTCTTCCCCGGAAGGCCCCGTTTTGGAGCCGTTCAGCTACAAGCTTTCCCGGCAGGAGCCTCTTGTTACCGGCGGGGGAAGAGTAAAGATTGTCGATTCAAAAACGTTTAAGGTGTCAAAAACGATTGCCGCAGCTCTTGTGGAGGTCGAACCCGGAGGCATGAGAGAATTGCATTGGCATCCCAATACGGACGAGTGGCAGTATTATCTTTCAGGAGAAGCGAAAATGACGGTGTTTGCGGCGGAGGGAAGAGCGCGGACATTTAACTATCAAGCGGGTGACGTAGGATATGTTCCTTTTGCAATGGGACATTATGTTCAGAATACCGGTGACACCGTGCTTCGCTTTCTGGAAATCTTCAAAAGCGACCGTTTCGAAGACGTCTCCTTAAATCAATGGCTGGCACTGACGCCGCAGCGCTTCGTCGAGCAGACGCTCAATGTCAGTCCGGCATTCGCCCGCCGATTGAAAAAGAAAAAATCACCGGTTGTCAAATGGAAAGACGAACAGTAAAGGCGGCAAAAGCCGCCTTTTTATTATCGTCTGATCGGATTTTTATTTTCATCAAGCGTAAATCCTTCGCCGAGCACATCATGGACGTCGCTTACTGCAACAAAGGCGTGCGGGTCAACGGAAGTGATGACGCTTTTCAAAAGCACAATTTCGTTTTTCGGAACGACGCAGTAAAGAACGTCCCTGTCTTCTTTTGTATATGATCCCTGTCCTTTTAAAACGGTGACGCCGCGCTCCATCTCTTCAATGATTTTTTGCTGGATCAAATCGTTTTTCGAAGAAATAATCGTTGCCCCTTTTGCGGCATAGCCGCCTTCCTGTATAAAATCAATCAATCTCGCAGCGACAAAAACGGCTACAAGCGTGTACATCGCTTCCTTGTAAGAAAGATACGTAAACAAAGAAAGCAGAATGACACAGGCGTCAAAGGCAAACATCGTCCGGCCCATCGGGATTCCGAAAAATTTGTTGATCAGCCTGGCGATGATATCGACCCCGCCCGTCGTGCCGCCGTATTTAAAAATAATGCCGAGACCCGCGCCGATAAAAACACCGGCGAACAAGGCGGCCAGCGCTAAATCATGCGACAGCGGCATATGAATTTCGTAGCGCTGAAAAACACTCAGAAAAACGGAAAGAGAGACGGTGCCGATCAGGGTATAGACAAACATCGTCCGGCCGAGCATACGCCAGCCGATGAAAAAGATAGGAATGTTTAATACCAGGTTGGAAATAGAAGGGCTGATGTGGAATAACGCATATAAAAGCAGCGTAATGCCGGTAAATCCGCCTTCCGCCAAATTGTTCTGCATATTAAAGTGAACCAGTCCGAATGAAAAAACAGCGGCGCCGATTAAAATAAAGCAAATGTTTTTGATTCTGATTTCTCCAAGCATTGCATCAAACCCCTTTTCCTTCCATAAGATTGCGTAAATATTATAGTGGATACAAAAGAAAACAGCAAACTGCCGTTTTTAACATTTGTCAAATGTACTTGAATTAGCTAACATGGAAGAGATGACAGGAGGTATTCGCACAGTGAGTGACAAAACGATGAAAGACTTACAAGCTGAGGTCGATGAATATATCGGCCAATTCAAAGAAGGCTATTTCAGCCCGCTTGCCATGATGGCCCGTCTCACGGAAGAACTGGGCGAACTTGCAAGAGAAGTCAACCATTATTATGGGGAAAAGCCGAAGAAAACGACGGAAAATGAGAAAAGCATGGAAGAGGAAATGGGCGATGTGCTGTTCGTTCTGATCTGCCTCGCCAACTCCCTTGATATTTCATTGGAGGAAGCTCATAACCGCGTCATGCATAAATTTAATACACGTGATAAAGACCGCTGGACTAGAAAAGAAGAAGGAAAGTAGGAGAAACCATGTCAAATGAAACCATTAAAGTCGTCATTGCCGGACCGAGAGGCAGAATGGGCCAGGAGGCCGTAAAACTTGCCGTCCGCACGCCTCATTTTGAGCTTGTCGGCGCCATTGACCATACATACGATCAGCAAACATTGCGGGAAGTGATGTCAGCTGATTCAGACGCTCTTATTTATACGGATATCCGCGCATGTTTCCAAGAAACAAAACCGGATGTACTGATCGATTTGACAACGCCTGAAATCGGCAAAAAACATACGAAAGCCGCTCTTGAACACGGCGTCCGCCCCGTTGTGGGAACGACCGGATTTTCTGAAGCGGATTTAGAGGAGCTTCAAGCTTTGACTGAAGAAAAAGGAATCGGCGCTATCATCGCTCCGAATTTTGCATTGGGCGCGGTGCTGATGATGAAGTTCTCACAAATGGCCGCCAACTATTTTGAAGATGTAGAAATCATTGAGCTTCATCATGATCAAAAGCTGGATGCCCCGAGCGGAACGGCGCTGAAAACAGCGGAAATGATTTCAAGCGTCCGTACAGAAAAGCAGCAGGGCCATCCTGATGAAAAAGAAATTCTGCCGGGCGCCCGCGGTGCTGAATTAAACGGCATCCGCCTTCACAGCGTGCGTCTGCCGGGCCTTATCGCCCATCAGGAAGTCATGTTCGGCATGGACGGCCAGACACTGAAACTGCGCCATGACTCCTATAACCGGGCTTCCTTTATGTCAGGAGTGAAGCTGTCAGTGGAGCAAGTGATGAAAATCGACCAGCTTGTATACGGACTCGAAAATATTATCGACTGAATCGGCAAGGGGGAGAACATCAAATGAAAATTGCTTTGATTGCTCACGATAAAAAAAAGCAGGATATGGTTCAGTTTACGACCGCATATAAAGATATATTGAGCCATCATGAGTTATACGCGACGGGTACGACAGGCTTAAAAATCCAGGAAGCGACCGGATTGTCCGTTGAACGTTTTCAATCCGGCCCGCTCGGCGGAGATCAGCAAATCGGCGCATTGATTGCGGCAAATGCCCTGGATCTCGTCATTTTTCTGCGCGATCCGTTAACTGCGCAGCCTCACGAACCGGATGTCTCGGCGCTGATCCGGCTGTGTGACGTATACGCGATCCCGCTCGCCACAAATATGGGAACAGCTGAAATACTCGTCCGGACGCTGGACGGCGGGGCATTTGATTTCCGCAATCTTGTGCGCGGAGGAGAGCCGAATGTCTGAACACGTTGATATCCTGGCGTTCGGCGCCCATAGTGATGATGTCGAGATCGGTATGGGCGGCACGATCGCAAAATTTACGGCTCAAGGGAAAACCGCGGTGATATGCGATTTGACCGAGGCCGAACTATCATCTAACGGAACGGTAGGGATAAGAAAAGAAGAAGCGGCAGAGGCGGCACGAATTCTCGGCGTAAAAGAGAGAATCCAGCTTACGCTTCCCGACCGCGGGCTTTTGAAAAGTGAGGACGGCATCCGCCGGATTGTCAGTGTCATCAGAGCCTGCCGGCCGAAAACCGTTTTCATGCCTTATCCGAAAGACCGCCATCCTGACCACGGCAATGCGGCGGCTTTGGTCGAAGAGGCGGTGTTCTCGGCGGGAATTCATAAATACAGAGATCATCAGGAACTGCCGGCTCATAAGGCTCAGCGCGTATACTATTATATGATCAACGGGTTTCACCGTCCGGACTTTGTAATCGACATAACGGAAACCATCGATCTGAAAAAAGAAAGCCTGCACGCCTATCAAAGCCAGTTTATTCCTACGGCGCAGTCAGTGAACACACCGCTGACCAACGGTTATATCGAAATGGTGGAAGCGCGGGAAAGACTGTATGGCAAAGAAGCCGGGACGGGGTATGCTGAAGGCTTCTTTTCAAAACAGCTTCCCGTTTTGAATGATGATGTTTTTGGGGGCGGACAATGAGACCATTAAAAATAGGGATTACATGCTACCCGAGTGTCGGAGGCTCGGGTATTATTGCGACGGAACTCGGCAAGCTGCTTGCGGAAAAAGGGCACCAGGTTCATTTCATCACATCAAGCATCCCGTTCAGATTAAATACATATCATCCGAATATTCATTTTCATGAGGTGGAAGTCAACCAATACGCGGTATTTAAATATCCGCCTTATGACCTTACGCTGGCGAGCAAAATCGCCGAGGTGGCCGCGAGGGAAAATCTTGATATCATTCACGCGCATTATGCGCTGCCGCATGCGGTATGCGCTTATCTCGCCAAGCAGATGCTCAAGCGTGACATCGGCATCGTGACGACGCTTCACGGTACGGACATCAC
Source organism: Bacillus sp. MT(2024) (assembly GCF_036362845.1). Classification (NCBI taxonomy): domain Bacteria; kingdom Bacillati; phylum Bacillota; class Bacilli; order Caryophanales; family Bacillaceae; genus Bacillus; species Bacillus sp. MT(2024). The sequence continues at coordinate 2,194,349 of NZ_CP143632.1, read as the reverse complement.
CGTTTTAGGATATGATCCGTCATTAAAAGATTTAATCCGTTTTGCCATCGAAGCGTCCGACAGAGTGACGGCGGTATCAACCGCGCTTGCCGGAGAAACATATGACTTAATTAAGCCGGATAAAAAAATTGAGACCATCTACAACTTTATTGATGAACGTGTTTATCTTAAGAAAAATACAGAGAGTATAAAAGAGAAACATGGTATTTTGCCGGATGAAAAGGTCGTCATCCATGTTTCGAACTTCAGAAAAGTAAAACGTGTTAAAGATGTCATCCGCGTTTTCCGTAATATCGCAGCCAACACAAAGGCGAAGCTCCTGCTTGTCGGTGACGGACCGGAAAAGTGCGTCGCTTGGCAGCTTGTCGAAAAATACGGACTGCAGGATCAAGTGCTGCTCCTCGGAAATCAGGACAGGGTGGAAGAGCTGTATTCCATCAGCGATCTTAAGCTCCTTCTGTCTGAAAAAGAAAGTTTCGGACTCGTCCTCCTTGAGGCGATGGCCTGCGGCGTGCCGTGTATCGGAACAAATATCGGCGGCATCCCCGAAGTGATTAAAGATCAAGTAAGCGGTTTTCTGGTGGAAGTCGGCGATATTCAGGCGGCATCTGAAAAGGCGCTTGCTGTTTTAGAAGATAAACAGCTCAGCAAACGATTGACTGATCATGCGCTGAAAATGGTGGAGACCGCCTTTTCTTCGCAAAGAATCGTCAGTCAGTATGAACGGATTTATGACGAATTGGCAGGACCGGAGTGATCTTATGGAACAGGAATTTGTCAAAGCCCTCCCCATCCTTCATCATCTGATGAAGGCGGGCCATCAGGCGTACTTTGTCGGGGGAGCCGTCAGAGACAGCTATATGAAACGAAAAATAGGTGATGTGGACATCGCAACCAGCGCTTTGCCGAATGAGGTGGAGCGCCTCTTTAAGCGGACTGTCGATGTAGGAAAAGAGCACGGCACCGTCATCGTCCTGTGGGAAGATGAAACCTATGAAGTCACCACTTTTCGTGCCGAATCAGAATATAAGGACTACCGGCGCCCTGAAGCTGTGCGGTTCATTACTTCTTTATCAGAAGACTTAAAGCGGAGAGACTTAACGATTAATGCGATGGCGATGTCTGCCGAAGGAGAGCTGCTTGATTATTTCGGAGGCGCACATGATATCGGACAAAAGCTGATCCGTACGGTAGGTAACCCTGAAGACCGTTTTCGGGAAGACGCTCTGCGGATGATGAGAGCCGTCCGCTTTATGAGTCAGCTCGGCTTTCTGTTAGAAAAAGATACAAGAGAGGCCGTCATAAAAGACAGGGAGCTTATGGCACATGTATCAGTAGAACGAAAGACCGTCGAGTTTGAAAAGCTGATGCAGGGCGCTTTCTCACAAGAAGCGATTCAAACGATGGTGCAGACAGGTCTGATACAAGAGCTGCCCGGCCTTTCCGGTTATGAGCAGCAAATGCTTGAAGCAAGCGGCTTTCCGTTTTCTTCTTTAGATGCACGCGAAGAACGCTGGGCAGCGCTGTTATTGTTTCTCGGTCTTTGTCCGAAAAGTGCCGAGGCGTTTTTAAAACAATGGAAACTGCCGGGAAAAGTCATAAAAAAAGCGGTGCAGATCATAAGCGTTTATCCGGCGCAGCTGGAAGCAGAAGCGATGTACCGGGCGGGAGAGGTTCTGTTTTCAGCCGTTAAAATCGGGATGCTGAAACAGCATAAGACGATTGATGAACAAAAGCTGAAAGAGGTTCAGAGCCTGTATGAGCAGCTGCCGATCAAAAGCCTTCGAGACCTCGACATTTCAGGAGCTGATCTGATGGAGCTCAGAAACCGCCGCGCGGGTAAATGGGTGGCCGAAGAACTTCGCCGGATTGAAGAAGCGGTATTGGCAGGGAAGCTTCCTAACCGAAAACATGACATAAAGGAGTGGCTCGCATCATGGGATCAACATTAAGAACCCGATTAATTGATTTATTTTCTGAGGCGGGTGACGGCTTTATCTCCGGGCAGAAAATAAGTGACGCGCTCGGCTGCTCGAGAACCGCCGTTTGGAAACATATAGAGGAGCTCCGCAAAGAGGGGTATGAGGTTGAGGCGGTCAGACGAAAAGGGTACAGGCTCATTAAAAAACCGGGGAAACTCAGTGAATCCGAAATCCGTTTCGGACTGAAAACAGAAGTTTTGGGCAAACAGCTTCATTACCGGGACGTCCTGCCGTCCACCCAAAAAACCGCTCATGAACTTGCCAATGACGGCGCGCCGGAAGGGACCCTCGTAGTCGCCGATAAACAAACGGCAGGCAGAGGAAGAATGGCCAGAGTATGGCATTCACAGGAGGGAAACGGGATTTGGATGAGCCTCATTCTGAGACCCGACGTTCCTTTGCAAAAAACGCCGCAGCTCACCCTGTTATCCGCCGTTGCGGTCGTACAGGCCATCGAGGCTTTTACAGGTGTACAGGCCGCCATTAAATGGCCGAATGATTTAATGGTTCACGGCAAAAAAGCCGTCGGGATTTTAACTGAGCTGCAGGCGGAAGAAGACCGTGTCCGTTCGGTTATTCTCGGGATCGGCATCAACGTGAACCAGCAGGAAATCGATTTTCCCGGCGAGCTTCAGGACATTGCGACGAGCCTGAGCATGGAAGCCGGCGAAAAAATTGACAGAGCGGGTCTGATACAAGAGATTCTGCTGACTTTTGAAAAACGCTATCAGGATTACTTGAACCACGGCTTTACACCGATCAAGCTGCTATGGGAAAGCTATGCGGTCGGACTGGGGAACGAGCTCAGAGCGAGAACGCTGCAAGGAACGTTTTACGGGAAAGCGCTCGGAATTGATGATGAGGGAGTTCTTCTTTTGGAAACGAGAGACGGTATAAAGAAGATCTATTCTGCCGATATTGAGCTCAATTAATCTTAGTTGGTACAAGCCTCGTGAATTTGGTATACTTCCTATGGGCAGTATCATAATGAACTGCACCTGATCAGCAGAACAGAGATTACGAAAAGTCTGCCTTGATCCAAAAAAGGACTGGGACAGAGGGATGACATTCGCCGAACGTTAAACAAGTGGGAATCCTTCTTATTTTACAGAAGGCTTTTTTGCTTGCGAAGAATTGGCGGCTCATCTCCTCACCGTTTAGAGGAGGAGAAACAGAATGAAAACAAAACTGGATTTCATGAAAATGAAGGAAAACGGAGAGCCGATCGTGATGCTGACCGCTTACGATTATCCGCAGGCAAAGCTTGCGGAACAGGCGGGAGTCGACATGATTTTAGTCGGGGATTCGCTCGGAATGGTCGTGCTCGGACTCGATTCAACCGTCGGCGTAACGGTCAGTGATATGATTCACCATACAAAAGCGGTAAAACGCGGTGCGAAAAATACGTTTATCGTAACTGACATGCCGTTTATGTCTTACCACCTTTCAAAAGAGGATACATTGAAAAACGCCGCGGCCATTATTCAGGAAAGCGGCGCGGACGCGTTAAAGCTGGAAGGCGGAGACGGCGTTTTCGAATCCATCCGCGCGCTGACTCTCGGCGGAATTCCCGTCGTCAGCCATTTAGGCCTCACACCGCAGTCTGTCGGCGTATTAGGCGGATATAAAGTGCAGGGAAAAGATGAGCAAAGCGCGAAAAAGCTCATTGAAGACAGCATCAAATGCGAGCAGGCGGGAGCGATGATGCTCGTGCTTGAATGTGTGCCTGCTGAACTGACTGCTAAAATAATAGAAGAAGTATCCATTCCCGTCATCGGAATCGGAGCCGGTTCAAAAGCGGACGGCCAAGTCCTTGTCTATCATGACGTCGTCGGCCACGGCGTGGACAGAACACCGAAGTTCGTGAAGCAATACGCCAAAATCGACGGCACGATTGAGTCGGCCCTCAGCGATTATGTCCGTGATGTGAAAGAACGGGTTTTCCCGGAAGAAAAGCATTCCTTTCAGATAAACCAAACTGTGCTGCAAGGCTTGTACGGAGGAAAGTAAGCGATGAAACAACTGACAGAAACTCAACAGCTGAAAGAATTAATTGCACAATACCGCTCAGAAGGCCGGACGATCGGATTCGTCCCGACAATGGGTTTTCTTCATGAAGGACACCTGACGCTGGTTGAAAAAGCAAACAAAGAAAACGATATTGTCGTGATGAGCATCTTTGTCAATCCGACTCAATTCGGACCGGGCGAGGATTACGAAGCATATCCGCGAGATTTAAAGCGCGATGCCCGGCTTGCAGAACAGGCGGGAGCAGATGTTTTGTTTACGCCGTCTCCAAGTGACATGTATAAAGGCGAGCAAAATGTTGCCGTGCAAGTGAAAAGGAGAACTGACGTGTTGTGCGGTGCCTCCCGCGTCGGCCATTTTGACGGAGTGGCCACTGTGCTGACGAAGTTTTTCAATCTCGTTAAACCGACCCGCGCCTACTTCGGCCTGAAAGATGCCCAGCAGGCAGCGGTTGTGGACGGATTGATTGAGGATTTCTTTATGGATATCGAATTGGTTGCAGTGGACACGGTCAGAGAAGAAGACGGACTTGCCAAAAGCTCTCGCAACGTCTATCTGACTGAGCAGGAACGCAAAGAAGCGCCGATGATCTATAAAGCATTGCAGCAAGGTGCTGAACTGGTCAGAGACGGTGAAAGAAATCCGGAAACCGTTATAAAAACCGTCACCGATATCATCGAAAACACAAGCGGCGTCATTGATTATGCCGAACTGTACGCTTATCCGGAGCTGACTCCGCTTAAAACATTAAACGGCAAGGTCATTCTGGCCTGCGCCGTCCAATTTTCTAAAGCAAGACTGATTGATAATATCATTATTGATATTGATGAATGGGAGAGATCATAATATGTACCGCACTATGATGGCCGGAAAACTGCACCGCGCTACCGTGACGGAAGCCAATTTAAACTATGTCGGCAGCATAACGATTGATGAAGATCTTTTAGATGCCGTCGGAATGCTCGCTAATGAAAAAGTTCAGATTGTGAATAATAATAACGGGGCGAGACTTGAAACGTATATTATTCCCGGTAAGCGGGGGAGCGGCGTCATCTGTTTAAACGGAGCTGCCGCCCGTCTCGTCCAAGAAGGAGATAAAGTCATTATTATTTCTTATCAAATGATGTCTGATCAGGAAGCAAAAAGCCATCAGCCGAAGGTGGCCGTTCTGGATGATCAGAATAAAATCGAGCAGATGCTGGGTCAGGAACCGGCACACACGATTTTGTAAAAGAGCCCCCTTCATGGGGGTTTTCTTTTAAGATTTAGGGGCAAAAGCTGTTTTTCCGCTCCATTTCTCAACAAAACGTGTTACACTTTTCTCGTATGCAAGAATTGAGGTGTCCATTTTAATGAACAAACAACGGTTCGTTGTCATAGATGTCGAAACAACAGGAAATTCGCCGAAAAAGGGCGATAAAATCATTCAAATCGCAGCGGTTGTCATTGAAAATGGACAAATAACTGAGCGGTTTTCAAAATATATCAATCCGAATCAGGCCATCCCGCCGTTTATTGAACAGCTGACCGGAATTTCGTCCGGAATGGTTGAAAATGAACTGCCGTTTGAAGCGGTCGCAGAGGAGATTTTTCATCTGCTTGACGGCGCGTATTTTGTTGCCCACAATATTCATTTCGACCTCGGATTTGTCCGGCATGAACTGAGCGAAGCGGGCTATGAGCTGCCGGATTGTGAAGTGCTTGATACGGTTGAGCTTTCGCGTATTGTTTTCCCGGGGTTTGAAGGATATAAGCTCGGTGAGTTGTGCGCAGAGCTGAATATTGTTCATGACCGCCCTCACCGCGCAGACAGCGATGCGGAGGTTACGGGTCTGGTCTTTTTAGACATTTTACATAAACTGAAACATTTGCCTTTACCGACGTTAAAGCAGCTTAGAAGGCTTTCACAGCATTTTATCAGCGATTTGACGCTGCTTTTGGATTCTTTTATACATGAAAGCAGGCCGGCGGAAGAAAAGAGCTGCATTCCATACGCCTCTTTTTCAATTAAAGAGCCCGATCACATTCCGGTTTCCCGTCCGGTGAATGCGGCCATTGACCTTGAAAAGTGGAACGAAGAAAAAGAACAGATCTTGTCCGGCATCATCCCCCGCTATGAAAAGAGGAAAGGGCAGCTTTCGATGATGGATGAAGTGCTTGGCGCCTTCCGCAATCGGGAGCATGCGCTGATTGAAGCGGCGCCCGGCATCGGAAAAACGATCGGTTATCTCGTTCCGGCTGTTTTATTTGCCAAAGCGGAACAAACTCCCGTCATTATCAGCACATACTCTACTCTTTTGCAGCAGCAGATCATGTCTAAAGATCTTCCGCTTTTGGAGCGTATGTTTCCTTGGCCGGTCAAAGCCGCTATTTTAAAAGGGAAATCACATTATCTGTGCCTGCCTAAGTTTGAACATATTCTGCATGAGGAAGATGACAACTATGATGCCGTTTTGACGAAAGCGCAGCTTCTCGTCTGGCTGACGGAGACTGAAACGGGCGACGCCGCTGAACTGAATCTTCCATCAGGCGGCAGATTGCTGTGGGAGCGCATGGCTTACGATGAGAATTCTTTTATGAAAAAAGGGAAGGACTCGGCTGCCGGGTTTTATGAACGGGCTAAAGAAAAAGCGCAGGCCGCAGATCTGATTATCACAAACCATGCTTTGCTGTTTTCAGATCAAAGCAGTGAAACGAAAAAACTGCCTGCAAGCGGAACGGTCATCATTGATGAAGCGCATCATTTCGAACGCGCCGCCAGCGAGCACCTGGGGAAGAGAGCTTCATACATCGGACTGCACACAAAGCTCAGCCGAATCGGGACCTTAAAGGAACACGGACTGTTAAAGCGGATGAGAAAACTGTTTTATACGTATGAACTGCCGGCGGAAAGTTTTTTTGACGCCGATGAGTGGATGAAACATATTCAATCGGAAAGCGACGCATTTTTCAGTTCAGTGCATTCTTTTGTCAAACGAAGAAAACCTAAAGACGATCTGAACCGTCTCGTCTATAGTCTCAATCATAAAAGCCAGGATAAAGGGTTTCACATGATAACGGACGGAGCGGAGCGGCTTTGTGCGATGCTGGATCAGCTGCTTGACATGTTTTCCGTACAGGAGAAACTGTTACATCAAAAGCTTGATCAGATGAAAAGCGGAGCGGCTTTTTTAGCGGGCGAATATGTAAAGTGTATCAGGGGGCTGAAAGAATATCGCGATACGTTCAGCAGGCTGCTGTTTGAAAATGATGAGAAAGAAGCCGTTTGGGTTGAAATTGATGCGAAGGGCGCAAAAAATGCCGTCAGCATCTATGCGCAGCCTTTGGAGCCCGGTGAAATGCTGGCAGACCAGTTTTTCGCCCGCAAAAAAAGCGTTGTGCTCACATCAGCGACCTTAATGGTGGAGCAGTCTTTTCAATTTATGATTGAAAGGCTCGGACTTGCGGATTTTTATCCGCGCACCAAAAGCATCCCGTCTCCTTTTTCTTACGATGATCAGATGAATGTCATCATTCCGAAAGAGATGAAATCCGTTAAATATGACGGGGAGCGGGAAGTCATTGAGCATATTGCCAAGTATGCAGAAATCATGTCAAAGGGAAAACAGCCGAAGATCCTTGTCCTGTTTACCTCTCATGATATGCTGAAAAAAGTGTATCAGGAACTGAAACTTAGTATGGAGATCTCAGGCATTCAGCTTCTCGCCCAAGGTATTTCAGGCGGGAGTCCCGGTAAATTAATGAAAACCTTTAAAACGGCAAGCCGGGCGATTTTGCTCGGGACGAATCATTTCTGGGAAGGCGTTGATTTTCCGGGGGATGAATTGTCAACCGTCATGATCGCAAGACTTCCTTTCAGGGCGCCTGATAATCCGCTTCACGCCGCAAAATGCGAATTTGCCAAGAAGCAGGGGAAAAATCCGTTTCAGACGATTTCCCTGCCTGAGGCCGTGTTAACGTTCAGACAGGGGATCGGGCGCCTGCTCCGTACGGCGGGAGACAAGGGAACGATCGTTCTTTTAGATCAGCGTGTAAAGACGGCGGGATACGGACGGCTGTTTCTTGAAGCGCTCCCGACTTCATCCCTTTTGGAGCTGACGGATGCCGAGCTCGGGGCTTATGTCAGCCAAACGGAATAAAAGCCGCATAAACGCGGCTTTCGTGGTGTGGGATGAGGAATTGTTTTTATAGTAAAAGCGGGTTCATGCCGCCTTGTGATTTTATTATGCCGCGGGCGCATCCCGTTATGACTAACAAAATTTGTTCGACCGATGGAGGGTATAAAAATGGAAAGCAAAATTGAAATTCTGTCAACGATTAATGTGGAGCATTCAGATGATTTATATAAAATCGTCGATACATTAAACCGGACTTTGAAACGGGACAACCTGATGTTCGGCCTTGCGCTCGACGAAGAAAATCAAAATGAAGCGGTCTTCACCATTTATCGCACATAGGTGAAAAAGATGAGAAAAAAAGCATTAATATTTACAGCCGTATTTGGTATTATTTTTTTAGCAGTTCTTTTATTTTCGGCCAGCATTTTTAAATCTGCAATGGCTCAAAAAGAAGAAGGCCACGAAACAGCTGCCGCAGCCGCTAAAGAAAAAACGAATCTGACAGATGCTGAGAAAGTGGAGACCTTTGTCGGCAAACAGAAATATTATGTTGTTACCGGAACGGATAAACATGGAAAAGATATGTATGTATGGGTTCCGGCCGACAAAAAAGCAAAAATTCTCTCGAAAAAAGCCAGTGACGGCATTTCAAGCGGCAAGGCTGCCAAGATCGTTCGGGACGAAGGGCTTGTTTCCAAGCTGAATGGCGTTCACCCGGCGAGAGAAAACAATGTTCCGTTATGGGAAGTGACCTATATCAACAAAAGCGGACAGTATAGCTTTAGCTATGTGGACTTTACAAGCGGCAAGATTCTCAAAAACATTACACCGTGAGACGTATTAGGGGGAGTTCAAGTTGAAATTGGCAAAAAGAGTATCCGCATTAACACCGTCTGCAACACTTGCAATTACCGCAAAAGCGAAAGAGCTGAAAGCGGAAGGCCATGATGTCATCGGCCTCGGAGCAGGAGAACCGGATTTTAATACGCCTCAGCACATTATAGATGCCGCGGTGCGTTCCATGAATGAAGGCCATACGAAATATACGCCTTCAGGCGGTCTGCCGGCCTTGAAAGACAGTATCGCAAAAAAATTCAAAAACGATCAGGGGATTGAATATAAGCCGTCAGAAATCATTGTCTGCACCGGAGCGAAACACGCTCTGTATACATTATTTCAGGTCATTCTCGATGAAGGGGACGAAGTGATTATACCGACTCCTTACTGGGTCAGCTATCCTGAGCAGGTGAAACTGGCAGGGGGGCGTCCCGTCTATGCAGAAGGGCTGGAATCCAATCAGTTTAAAATTTCACCGGAGCAGCTGAAGCAGGCTATCACCGAGAAAACAAAAGCGCTCATTATCAATTCACCGAGCAACCCGACAGGTGTTATGTATACGAAGGAAGAGCTTGCGGAACTAGGAAAAGTGTGTCTGGAGCATGGCATTCTGATCGTTTCTGACGAGATTTATGAGAAGCTTACATACGGAGGAAAAAAACACGTCTCAATCGCACAGCTTTCAGATGAATTGAAAGAGCAGACGATCATCATTAACGGTGTTTCGAAATCTCACAGCATGACGGGCTGGAGGATCGGCTATGCAGCGGGTTCGGAGACGATTATTAAAGCGATGACGAGCCTTGCGAGCCACAGCACCTCAAATCCGACGTCCATCGCTCAATACGGCGCCATTGCGGCCTATAACGGGCCGGCTGAGCCGCTGGAAGAGATGAGACAGGCATTTGAGCACAGACTGAATACCATTTACGCTCAGCTTAGTGAGATTCCCGGATTCACCTGTGTCAAACCTGAAGGAGCGTTTTACTTGTTCCCTAACGCCAAAGCGGCCGCAGAAAACTGCGGATTCAAAGATGTCGATGAATACGTCAAGGCGCTTCTGGAAGAAGAAAAAGTCGCCATCGTGCCGGGCTCGGGTTTCGGTTCACCGGACAACGTCCGCTTATCTTACGCAACGTCACTCGATCTTTTAGAAGAAGCGGTCAAGAGAATCCGCCGCTTTACGGAAAAACACAGCTGATTCTGAAAAAGCGGCTTTTAAAGCCGCTTTTCACTTGCATTGACCCCGTTAGAGTAGAACGGGTATAATAAAGTGATGAAAAAAGAGATTCAGGCAGATTCCTGAATGTCTTTCTTGTTCTGGAGGGAAAGAGTTTGAAAACAACAATCAACCAAGTGTATAAACACACAGGCGAGGAAGTAACGATTGGAGCTTGGGTCGCTAATAAACGCTCAAGCGGTAAAATCGCATTTTTACAGCTGAGAGACGGTACCGGCTTCATTCAGGGAGTTGTCGTCAAAGCTGAAGTAGAAGAAGACATCTTCCAAATTGCGAAATCAGTGACGCAGGAAACGTCACTTTATGTAAAAGGAATTGTGAAAGAGGACGAGCGTTCACCGCTTGGCTATGAGCTTGCTGTTACATCCATTGAAGTCATTCACGAAGCGACTGATTATCCGATTACGCCTAAAGAGCACGGTACGGAATTCTTAATGGATCACAGACATTTATGGCTCCGTTCGAAACGCCAGCATGCAATTATGAAAATCCGCAACGAAATCATCCGTGCGACTTATGAATTTTTCAACAAAGAAGGCTTCGTGAAAGTTGATCCGCCGATTTTGACGGGAAGCGCTCCCGAAGGCACGACTGAGCTGTTCGCGACGAAATATTTTGATGAAGACGCCTTCTTGTCTCAAAGCGGCCAGCTGTATATGGAAGCAGCTGCAATGGCGCTCGGAAAAGTATTCTCTTTCGGACCGACGTTCAGAGCGGAAAAATCGAAAACGAAACGCCATCTCATCGAATTCTGGATGATTGAGCCTGAAATGGCATTTGTTGAATTTGAAGAAAACCTTGAAGTTCAGGAGAATTATGTTGCATACATCGTACAAAGTGTGCTGGAACATTGTAAGATCGAGCTGAACACATTAGGAAGAGACACATCGAAGCTTGAACAAATCAAAGCGCCATTCCCGCGCATTACGTACGATAAAGCGATCGAATTCCTGAAAGAAAAAGGCTTTGACGATATTGAGTGGGGAGATGACTTCGGTGCGCCGCATGAAACAGCGATCGCAGAAAGCTATGACAAACCGGTGTTTATCACTCATTACCCGACGTCATTAAAACCGTTCTATATGCAGCCTGCCAAAGATCGTGACGATGTCGTGTTATGTGCCGACTTAATCGCTCCGGAAGGCTACGGGGAAATCATCGGCGGTTCAGAACGCGTTCATGATATGGATTTATTGGAAGAAAGATTAAAAGAACACGGTCTGGATTCAGATGCTTACAAATGGTATGCTGAACTCAGACAATACGGTTCTGTTCCGCACTCCGGCTTCGGCCTCGGACTTGAGCGGACAGTGGCTTGGATCAGCGGAGCGCCTCACGTGCGTGAAACGATTCCGTTCCCGAGACTTCTGAACCGTCTGTATCCGTAATAGTTATGAAAAACGAAGTCTCCTGCAAGGGAGACTTTTTCTAAGTAAAGGGGAAAGCTCCCGGAGATAACCTTTTACAGTAAGAGGTGTAAGGATGAAAAAACAGCAATTTATAGATATGCAGGAACTCGGCATTTCAAGCATTCCCAACCTGCTGCTGACACATTACCGGCAGCTCGGGCTGAATGAAACCGAATTGATCCTGCTTTTGAAGATTAAAATGCATTTGGAAAAGGGCTCTTATTTTCCGACGCCGTTTGAACTTCAATCAGGCATGTCCATCTCTGCTGAAGAATGTACAAGCTGCCTGAGAATGTTTATTCAAAAAGGTTTTCTGTTTATTGAAGAATGTGAAGACCATAACGGCATAAAGTTTGAAAAATATTCTCTGCAGCCGTTATGGGCGAAGCTGTATGATTACATGCAGCATTCTCAAAATGAAACGCAGGAAAGAACGTCAGAAAGAGAACAAAAAAGCCTGTATACCATCTTTGAAGAAGAGTTCGGAAGACCGCTGTCGCCGCTTGAATGCGAGACGCTGGCCATATGGCAGGATCAGGATCAGCATGATGCGATTATGATTAAACACGCCTTAAAAGAAGCCGTTTTATCGGGGAAACTCAGTTTTCGCTATATTGACCGGATTTTATTTGAATGGAAAAAGAACGGCTTCAAAACGGTTGAGCAGGCGAAGGCGCACAGCCAAAAATTCCGGCGTGTTCAAACGAAACAAAATGATCCGCAAAAAGAGTATACGAGGCAGGTGCCTTTTTACAATTGGCTGGAACAATAACATGAGAAGGGGAGAAACGTGTTAAATTTAAAGCAGATTGAATATTGTCTTGAAAAAATCGGCGATATGTTTCCGCACGCAGAATGTGAACTTGTCCATTCAAATCCTTTCGAATTGGTTGTGGCAGTCGCATTATCCGCGCAATGTACGGACGCTCTCGTCAACAGAGTGACAAAAACGCTATTTCAAAAATATAAACGGCCCGAAGATTATCTTGCCGTATCGCTGGAAGAACTCCAGCAGGATATTAAATCAATCGGTCTGTACCGTAATAAAGCCAAAAATATTCAAAAGCTGAGCAAAATGATCATCGAAGAGTACGGCGGAGAAGTGCCGAAAGACCGGGATGAGCTTGTGAAGCTGCCGGGTGTCGGACGGAAAACGGCAAATGTGGTCGTGTCTGTTGCTTTCGGCGTACCTGCGATCGCAGTGGACACTCATGTGGAGCGGGTCTCTAAACGGCTCGGCATCTGCCGCTGGAAGGACTCTGTTTTGGAAGTAGAGAAAACATTAATGAAAAAAGTGCCGAAAGAGGATTGGTCTGTTACGCATCACAGGTTAATATTTTTCGGCCGGTATCATTGTAAAGCGCAATCTCCCCGCTGTGCGGAATGTCCTTTGCTTCCGCTATGCAGAGAAGGGCAGAAGCGTGACAAAAAAGGGCTGGTGAAACGGTGACGGCGATTGACATTCTGGCAGACTATGAAACATACCTGCGCAGCCTTACGGACTTGGAAAGCTTCGAGATCAAAGCGGCGCTGCGCCGCCATCCGCTGTATATGGATTTCAGCGGTCAGCCAACAGTGCAGCCATGGAGGGAAAGGGGCGAATATGTCCCGTTTCTGTTTCAGATTTGGAATGAAACGAAAGAAACGCTGCTTCCCGTTTTTCAAACAAGAAAATCGAGATGTGATCAAAATGACATGCTGAAGGGAATTGCCTGTCTGATTGCCGCTTTTCATTGGACGGCAGGGGAGCGGGTCACATCACTCGACTGGACTGTGCTTGAAACAAAGCATTTTCCCGCGGAACCGATCAATTGGGCGGAGCGAATGGCGTTTATTTTAACAAAACCGACTCAATATCACTCGTTTATTCAGCTTGATGAATTGATGACGGAGATGAAGAAACAATATCATAAATATGAAGCCATGAACAAATGTTAAAAACCTCCTTTTCTTATAAGGAGGTTTTTTTGTATGAAAAAAATCCTTCACCTGTTTGAGGTGAAGGATTTCGTCCGCTAATGAGCGGGATTTGACTGGATGGTTGACGAATTGGACTGCCCGTTGATATTTGAAGATGAGTCTTGGTTTTTGTCCGTTTGACCGCTGTCAGGTTTATTTGAGCCGTCTGAACCGGAATCGGAATCATTATCAGAGCCGTTATCTTGCTGTCCGTTGTTATCGGTCCCGTTGCCGGGCTGATTCTGATTGTTGTTATCTGTTTGATCCTTATCGGATTGATCCTGATTTTTATCCGGGTCATCAGTTGGTGTTTGATCCGATCCGTCAGACGTATCTGTCTGATTGTCATCTTTGTTTGAATCATCGGTTTGCGTCTTGTCCTTATCTTTATCTTCATCAGTCTTCTGTTCATCGTCAGTCGCTTTATCTTTATCCGCATCGTCTTCTTCATCTTTCGGGACTTTGAAAGATGCTGATGCCGTATCGCTTTTTCCGTCATCATTTTCCGCTGTCACCTGGAAGCTGTATGTGGAGCCTGGCGTGACATCTGAGACGACGGCTTCTTTTGCCGAACTGTTTTGAATGTCACTGTAGCTTCCGCCGTCAACGGATTGTTTGACATTGAATGTTGCATCACCGTCATAATTCCAGCTTAAGGTTAATGATTTTTTATCTTTGTCGTATTTCACTTGCAATCCTGTCGGTTTATCGGCTTTTTCTTTCGTGTACGTTTTAGAAACGGCAGTTGGCTGCGTTCCTTTCACGAAGTACTCCGTCACTTTTTTATCATCCGGCGTATTCGGTCCGGCTAAAGCGGCAGGATTCGAGCCTTTCTCAACTGTTTCTTTTACGACGCTGTCAGGCTGCTTGAAGCTTCCTTTACCGTCATCAACGTATGAGATCAGCTTTTGGAAAATCCGTTTTGCGACTTGCTGGTCTGCAGAGGACAGTGATTTCTTGCCTGCTTTGTTGCCAGATTCTACACCAGTCCAAACCGCCGCTGTATATTGAGGGGTGTATCCGACAAACCAGGAGTCCGGAACTCCGCCTGGAGCAATGTTATATTTTTGAATATCACCTTTAGTAAAGTTTGTCGTACCCGTTTTACCGGCAACTTCTACGTTCGGCACCTGAGCCAGCTTACCTGTTCCTGTTTGAACCGCTGATTTGAGCATATCTGTAATCATAAACGCTGTGTAGTCGCTCATAGCACTTTTCGGTTTCGGTGTTAAATCAAGCTTAGTGCCGTCATTAAATTCAATCGATGTGACCGCGTGCGGTTCATTGTACGTACCGTTATTTCCGAAAGCGCTGTAGGCGCCCGCCATTGTCATAGGGGAAACCCCCGGATTATCAGCTCCAAAACCGCCGATCGAATAAGATTCCGTTACACTATCCTTGTTTAATCCCAATCCTAAGTCATTTGCGAAGTCGACGGCATTATCTTTCCCTGCTGCTTGGTATGCTTTTAAAGCAGGAATATTACGTGAATCCGCGAGGGCTTCTCGCATTGATATCATATTTCTGTATTTATTGTCCCAATCATGTATCGGAGTGCCGTCAGAGTACGTGTAAGCCGAATCGTCAATCTGCTCATACGTCGACCATTTTTTATTTTCAATGACAGGCCCGTAATCAAGAATCGGTTTAATCGTCGAACCTGGCTGGCGTTGAGTATCTGTCGCGTAGTTAAACCCGCCTGCAGTTCTATTCCGTCCCGGTCCGATGGCGCGGATTTCTCCGTTTGTCGTATCAAGGAGGGTAACGCCGCCCTGCATGCCTTCGGTAAAGCCGGCCGTGTCTCCGTTCATCAATTGATCAAGATAATCTTGTGCTTTCGTATCAAGAGTCGTGTAAATTTTCAGTCCGTCAGTTGAAATATTGACGTCTTTCTTTTCT
The DNA here is from genome assembly GCF_036362845.1 of Bacillus sp. MT(2024). NCBI lineage: Bacteria > Bacillati > Bacillota > Bacilli > Caryophanales > Bacillaceae > Bacillus > Bacillus sp. MT(2024). The sequence goes on along the minus strand of NZ_CP143632.1, from coordinate 2,178,877 downwards.
TTTGTCTCAATTTCTTTCATAACTTCTTCGACAAAAGCGCTGTATTTATTTGTGTCCTTTTTATCGTATTCCTTTTGGCTGACGACGCCTTCATCTTTCATGGACACTTTCTTCGCTTTTTGGTATTCAGAATTTGAAATGAATCCTTGTTTTTCCATTAAGCTGAGAACGATGTTTCGGCGTTTTTCGGAAGCCTTCGGGTTTTTAACCGGGTTATATCCGGTCGGGCTTTGCGGCATTCCGGCAAGCGTCGCCGCCTGTTCAACCGTAAGTTTGCTTAAGTCTTTTACGCCGAAGAATTCTTCAGCCGCTTTTCCGACGCCGTAGGCGCGCGGTGAGAAATAAATTCTGTTTAAATACATTTCTAAGATTTCATCTTTAGAATAATGGCGCTCCAGCTGCAGGGAAAGCCACACTTCCTGTGCTTTCCGTTTAATCGTTTTCTGATGGGTTAAAAGCGAGTTTTTCACAACCTGCTGGGTGATTGTGCTTCCTCCCTCTGAACCGAACCCATCCGTAAAGTTGGCGACCAAAGCGCCTCCGATCCGAATCGGGTCTATACCGTGGTGCTTATAAAAACGGGCGTCTTCAGTTGCGATAAATGCTTCTTTCACAACATCGGGTATATCCTTAATCGGGACGTAGGTTCGTTTTCACCGCCCACTTCCGCGATTTCTTTTCCGTTTTATCGTAAATCGTTGAAGAGTAAGGCGTTTTCAGCTTGGCTTCATCCAAAGACGGCGCGCCGGAAACCAAAACGGCAAATGCCGCGGCTCCGCCGACTATGCCAAGGACAAACAGAATAACCAAGGACAGCACAATCTTTTTGAATAAACCGCCTTTACGCTGTTTCTTGCCTTTTTTCGGTGAAGAGGGCTTAGTGCTTTTCGTCTGCCTTGCCTTACGGCGTTCTTCACGGCTCGTAAATTGATCTGACATAACATCTCAACCTTTCGTTTATCAACCTTTCGCTCAGTCTACTGTTCCTGCGAAAAATAAAGCTGTTCAATAATACTAATATAATCAATTCTCGGTGAGTATCCAAGGGAAATCGGAAAGGAAGCATCTTCTAATTCGTCTTTGCGAATTGATTTTCTGCCGTTCTTCTCCTTTCTCTCCCAAAAGACAAACAGCTTGTCGGCTTCGAGGAAATAAACCTTTCCGAAAGCGGATATAATAACAAAACAAATGCCGTCTTGCCTGACCACCTGCTTCATATGCTCAATCTGATGATCATGAAAATTCTGCAGGGGAAATGCCGTTTTGTTTTTTGTTTCTTTTGCCTCGAAATCAATGTAGCGTCCTTTATAAATGCCGTTGTAGTCAGTTGTTGAAGACTGTTTAAAATAAGCTTCCTTAATGACTGCGGCGCTTCTTTTCGGATAGTGGACGTTTACAATCTGGACGGGTGTCGGCTTTTTGTGAATGACAGCAATTTGGTTAGCCAGATAATACTTATTCGTTTCATTCAGGTCGTCTTCGAGGGTCATGCCGCGATTACTGTATGAATGAGACCGTTTCTGGCTGTTTTGGGATGAAACCGTTTTGTTCGGCTGAAAAGTTTTTCCATTCGGGTACCGAATCACTTTTTCCATCCTCCTTATCAAACTAATAGTGACGGAAGTGAATGAACGTGCATAAACGACAGACCGTAACCGCCATTCTTCGCCTGATCGAAAAAGAGACGAAAATAAAAAATGCCGATAATATTTCCCGGACGAATGCCTATAAAGCATATTATGACCGCCATCCTGAGATCAAGTGGCCGCTTTTGGCATCCTTTGTGTCCCGCAATGCGGGCTGGTCGATGACTGATTTAAGAGGCGTCCTTTATCAGGAGGGCCTTGACAGCAGTCAGAAAAACTGGTTTTTCCTTTCGTATGAAAGGGCGAATTGGCTGATTTTTTCTGATGCCTATCCTCAGCTTCTGGTCTACCAGTGGTCAAAACAAATCGGCGAACCTCTTTTCCGTCATCTTCCTCATTTCCGCGTCTCGGCTTTTATGCAGGAAGAATGGTTCCGCTTTTGGCGTGACGGAGATACGGAACGGCTCATGTATGCTCTTATTATAAATGAACAAAACACTATCCAAGCACCTATTATACAAAATCCTTCGTTTAAAAAGAATGTTTTTGGCACGATTCCTTTTTATTTAAGTGATTGGTTTCACTTTAATACGGTGATATTCCCTTCATTTGACGGACATTTATACGGAATTTCCGTCAAACGGTTTTCAAAAACCGAAGAGAGAATTACGCTCGGAAAACAGCTGGCCCGCCTTCTGTTCAGCCCTGATCTTCACGCTTCTTTTTACCGTTTTCTTGATACCGTTCCTCATACCGGTTCACGCTTTGATATGGAGAAAATGATCGGCATCAAAAAAAGAACATCACCCATGCTGAGGACAACCTATCCCATTGTTGCCCACTCATTAGACGGCGAAAGGGCGGATTGGTTTCAAAAAAGGTTAAGAAAAGGGGCTTTCTTACAGGAGAAAATGCCGAAACAGCTTGAACTGACGGACTGGTACTTCCAGAAAAGACGGGAGCTCCATGCGCTCTTCGCGGTTAAAGAGTGGCTGAAGAAATGAAAAAGCCCGAAACCGTTCGATGGGGTTTCGGGCTGCTGGTGTGTTACGTGGAAGGGCGGTTTGGGCCGCCTAATTTTTTATCAAGCGTATCAGTTGTTTTTGCTTCGGTTTTTTGCTGTTTACCTGCATTTTTCGGTCTCGTTTTCATACGGCACCTCCTCAACTGTATCGTTTGCATTAACGTGCCGGTTCATACAAAGTTTGCGGCACTTTTTTGTCGAAAGGCACGCCTTTTAGGATAATCTCTGTTTGTTTGCCGAACTGCTTCTAGTTTTGTCATGTGCAGAGGAGAGCGGTATGAAAACGAGAATTATATTTGAAAGAGACGCAAGTGATAAAAGGGAGGAACATGAATGTCTGTTTACACGAGCAAGGCTGATATTCTCCGTCTGCTTTCTGATATTGAAATCCGGATTTCTGCTGCTGAAAAGACGCTTACTCAAGCAGTCAGATCCTGTCAGGCGGAAGCAGAAGAAATCAGGCAGGAGAAACTTTCCCGTCTTGAGGAAGAGGCGCGGGAGCTTCATGTTTGTATTGATGACCTGTTTTTGACTGACCGGCGTAAAAAGGATTTGCCGAGAGCCTGTCGGATAAGCTGATTTTGTGCAAAAACTTTGGTACCATATGTACTGAGGTGAGTCCGTTTGCAGACACAGTCGTTATTGGAGCTGACAGAACAAATGATAGAGGCGGTTCTGGAAGCCGAAAAAAGGTATCAGGATGGAAAAGAGTCAGGCCGTTCATATGATTTTTTTGAGACGATTAAACCCGATGTTGAAAAAAGAGACCGGCTTTGCGCGCTTTGGACAGGAGCAGCGCTTGCGTTTATTCAGGAAAACCGTCCGAAATACGTTCATCATGCACAAATTCAGGCCGTTACAGAAAATTTCGGGGAGCTGATGCTCCAATCATATGTTCATCATATTCATAAAAAAAGATACAGGGATTTAACTGAATCTGTTTTATATACGCTTCGTATATTAAGGGATGAAATTGAAAAAGAAGGCAGCTGAAAACGGCTGCCTTCTTTTATATAAAGGGGTCGGGTATGTTATTCATACGCCGGGTTTTCTGCTCCACTTGCTTCGAGAACCTTCATACTGTTTCGAAATTCGGTTGCGGTGAGATGGCCTTGAATATAGAGAAATTTTGCAAAGTCCATCAGTTTATCAGCACAATCTGTTTCATATTTTTTCACTTCAGCAAAACGCTTTCTTAAGTATGATACGTTCATAATGGTGCATCCCCTCTCATGTATGTTGAGATTATGTTAACATAACGATTCGACTTTTTTCTGTTTTTAAAAAATTAAGACTTTCGACAGCATTTGACAAAGATCAGAATCACCGAAAGCACATAACCAAGGCGGAATTCATACATATATAGTAGAAACTTAGTGAGAGACAAGGGGAATGTCATATGCAATGGAGAGCGACCATATCAAAATATGTACCAGCGACCGGCGGGATATTTCTACCCGACAGATACAGCTATTACAGCCGCCGTATCCGCGACAGATACAGCCATTGCAGCCGCCATATCATCAGCAAGGGCAGTACCCGCAGCAATTTTATCCGAATCAGGAATACGGTCATATGCAGCCGCCGTATGCTCCCGCTCCTCCTCAGGCAGGCATGCCCGGGGGTCAGCCGGAGTTTGTGAATCCTTACCCCGTTCCCAGACCGAATCAGCAGCAGTCTTCCCAATTCTCAGGCATACTCTCCCAGTTTAAAAAAACGAACGGACAGTTTGACTTTAATAAAATGATGGATACAACGGGGCAGATGGTAAGCGCCGTAAATCAGGTCGGATCGCTGGTGAAAGGCTTCACCAGTATCTTCAAATAAAAAGCATGAATGATATTCATCATTCATGCTTATTTTTTTGGGAAAAAGAGGGTAAGCGTCTGTTCATTCCAGGATGTTTCCATATCTTCTTCATTTACCTTATACGGGAGGACAACGGTTCTTGTCATGCTTGAAGACACATGGGATGAATGAGCCTGTTTATGATCGTAGCGGATTGTAACGTGAAGGTAGCACCCTTTCGTTTCCACCAGCATATCCCCGTCACGGAACGTCTCGGGAACGCCGATATCAACCGCGAGGCCCGTCGGCTCTTCTCTGACGTCAATCGTCACTTGCGCTTCAGTAAAAGCCGAATTGACAAGGTGCTGAAAACCCTGCATCAATTCTGCGAACGGACCTGAGTGAAAAAATTGGTCCATCGCATGGCTGATGATGTCCTCATTTCTTTGCGGATCAAGTTTATCGTTTTGTGATTGATCCATATGACCACCGCCTTTTTACAAACAGACTATGCGATGTTATGCCGTATGGTTAAGAATTGAAGGAAAAAAGAAAGTATGGTTAAATAGTGGAGAATAAACTGGTAACGGATTCACATTTAGGAAGGGGAGCACAACACATTGCTGAAAAAATTATTCGGATTGGGAGACAGCCGGAAAAAGCCGGCCGAGGAAGTGATTTTTTCTCCGGCTGACGGAGCGGTGATGGATTTGGCTTCAGTGCCGGATCCCGTATTTTCACAAAAAATGATGGGGGACGGGATCGCCGTCGAGCCTGCAAACGGAGACATTGTTTCACCGGTTGAGGGAGAAGTGATTCAGCTGTTCCATACAAAACATGCTGTCGGCATCCGCACCCTTTCCGGAGCGGAACTTTTGATACATGTCGGTTTGGATACCGTCAATATGAACGGCGAAGGCTTTGAAGCGCATGTAAAAGAAGGAGACAAAGTGAAAACAGGCGATCTGCTTTTAACGTGCCGGCTGGATTTAATAAAAGAAAAGCAAGCGACACCGTCATCCCTATGGTGATTATGAATGGCGATGCCGCAGAACCTTTGCAATTTGCAGGCGCAAATGAAGCGAAAAAAGGACAAACAGAGCTTTTTACGATAAAAATGAAGTAGGCAGGGGCTGATTCCCTGCTTTTTTTCTTGTGCAGGATTTTCATCTAGCCAGGCAAACAAATATTCGGTAAACTGTACCTCATAAAGAGGTGTGAACGATGAGGAAAAAATCACTGAGCGAACTGATTCAGGAATTAAAAAATCATGAAAATATTGTGCATTGGCATGAAGAGGAACCGCGGGAGGCGAAAACCATGCCGATGCCGGAGCAAGTAGATCCGAACATTCGGGCTGCTCTCGAAAAGAGGGGGATCGAGCGGCTTTTTACACATCAATACTCCGCTTTTCAGACGGTTCAAAATGGAGAAAGCATTGTCGCCGTCACACCGACGGCCTCCGGAAAAACACTGTGCTATAATCTTCCGGTTCTTCAGTCTATCGCGGAAGATGCCTCAAGCCGCGCGCTTTATTTATTTCCGACAAAGGCGCTCGCGCAGGATCAAAAAAGCGAGCTGAATGAAATCATAGACGAGACGGGTATGGACATTAAAAGCTTCACCTATGACGGAGATACGTCTCCGGCCATCAGGCAGAAAGTCAGAAAGGCAGGGCATATTGTGATCACAAATCCCGATATGCTTCATTCAGCCATTCTTCCCCACCATACAAAATGGGTGAGTCTGTTTGAAAACCTGAAATATATCGTCATTGATGAATTACATACGTACCGCGGCGTATTCGGCAGCCATGTGGCGAACGTCATCCGCCGTTTAATGAGAATCTGCGCTTTTTACGGAAGCACGCCGTCATTTATCTGTACATCCGCCACAATCGCCAATCCGAGGGAGTTGGCGGAGCAGCTGACGGGGAAATCTGTGCGCCTGATTGACGACAACGGTGCCCCGGCAGGAAGAAAGCACTTTGCTTTTTACAATCCTCCGATTGTAAATAAACCGCTGCATATTCGAAAAAGCGCCACCGTGGAAGTGAACGAACTTGCCAAAACTTTTTTAAAAAATAAGATCCAGACGATTGTTTTTGCCAGAAGCCGTGTCCGGGTTGAAATTATTTTAAGCCACATTCAGGAGATCGTAAAAAAAGAAATCGGCTCGAAGTCTGTCAGAGGCTATCGCGGCGGTTATCTTCCGAAAGAAAGAAGAGAAATAGAGCGGGGGTTAAGAGACGGCAGCATTCTCGGCGTTGTCAGCACAAACGCGCTGGAGCTCGGCGTTGATATCGGCCAGCTTCAGGTCTGCGTGATGACGGGGTACCCGGGCAGTGTCGCGAGCGCATGGCAGCAGGCGGGCCGGGCCGGACGGCGGCAGGGAGAGGCGCTTATCGTGATGGTGGCGAACTCTGATCCGATTGACCAATATATTGTGCGCCATCCTGATTATTTCTTTAAACGCTCGCCTGAATCTGCACGGATTAATCCCGATAATCTCATTATATTGGTCGATCACCTGAAATGCGCCGCGTATGAGCTGCCTTTCAGAGCCGATGAAACATTCGGAGAAAATGATGCGAGAGACATTCTCGAGTATTTAGAGGAAGAAGGGGTGCTTCACGAAAACCGCGAACGCTATCACTGGGCGAGCGAATCTTTTCCCGCCTCCAACATCAGTCTCCGTTCGGCGTCACAGGAAAACGTGGTCATCGTTGACCGGTCAGAGACGGCTGATGTAAAAATCATCGGAGAAATGGACCGCTTCAGCGCGATGACGCTGCTTCATGATGAAGCGATTTATCTTCATGAAGGGGTGCAGTATCAGGTTGAAAAGCTTGATTGGGATCATAAAAAAGCGTACGTGCGAAAGGTCGATGTCGAATATTATACAGATGCCAATTTAGCGGTGCAGCTGAAAGTGCTGGACATTGACAGAACGGACAGCAGAAAGAAAACGGCCTTACATTTCGGCGACGTCACCGTGAACGCACTTCCGACAATATTTAAAAAAATTAAAATGACGACATTTGAAAATATAGGATCAGGACCGATTCATCTTCCTGAAGAGGAACTGCATACCAGTGCAGCCTGGCTTGAATTAAAAGAAACGGATTCGGAGATCGGCGAAAAAACGCTTGAACAGCTGCTTTTAGGCATTGCCCACGTCCTGCAGCATATCGTGCCTGTATACGTCATGTGCGACCGAAATGACGTGCATGTCGTGCCGCAAATCAAAGCCGCACATACGGGACTTCCGACAATCTTTCTGTATGATCATTATCCGGGCGGAATCGGACTTGCCGATGAAGTATATAAGCGATTTGATGAAATCAATGAAGGGGCTGAGCGCCTGATCAGACAATGTCCATGTCAAGACGGATGTCCTTCCTGCATCGGCTCCGAAATAGAAGGAATAGATGCAAAGAAAGCGATACTCAAGCTCTTGAATTACGTGTAAAAGAAAAGGGGGACGAAAGATGTCCTTGAAAAATAAATTAAAGCGGATGAAAAACCACCTGAATGTGCCCGAAGCTGAAAAAAAGCCGGCAGCTTCACAACTTTCGATCCCGGATATTCAAGTCCCGTTTAGAGAAGAATGGGAGGCATTCGGAGTGAAGCCTTTCTTTTTTGAAGATGAATACTGTCTTATCCGCGAAACCGTCTATCCGCTTTCGCAGCGCCACGGACGGTACAGCTTCAGTGAACTTGATGACGTCATGGCATTATGGAATAAAGGCGGTTTGACACATACTTTATCAGCAGAAGGATACGAAAAAAGCCAGCTGTTCTTCTTTGATACTGAAACGACCGGCCTCGGCGGCGGGGCAGGCAATATGATCTTTTTGCTCGGCCATGCAAGAGTGTATGAAGACCGTGTCGCGGTTAAACAGCATCTGCTCCCTAAACCGGGAAACGAGACGGCTCTTTACAAAAGCTTTTTAAGTGAGGTTGACATTACGTCCCTTGTTACGTATAACGGAAAAGCCTTTGACTGGCCGCAGGTAAAAACCAGGCATACATTGCTGCGGGACAGGCTTCCGAAACTTCCTGACTTCGGGCACTTTGATCTTCTGCACGGGGCGAGACGGCTTTGGAAACATAAGTTAGAGCGTGTATCGCTTTCGGCGGTTGAAAATGAAGAGCTTGCTTTTAAAAGGGACGAAGACACCCCTGGTTATTTGGCGCCGATGCTGTATTTTCAATTTTTAAAGGCGGAGGACCCGGCTCTTTTAAAGGGAGTGCTCTCGCATAATGAACAAGATGTGCTTTCCCTCATCGCTCTTTACATCCATATGTCAAAAAAGATTTTTGCATCTTCTGATCAGACGTCAGAACGTCAGGAAGCATACGCCATGGCGAAATGGTTTATCGCTCATAAAGAAACCGATCGCGCCGTTTCGCAGCTGGAAGCGCTGCAAGGCAAAGACTTTGAAGATTCGGATCGGGCCCTTTTTGACTTAGCGATGCTTTATAAAAAACAAAACCGCAGGCAAGACGCCGTGCCCCTTTGGGAGAAACTGACGGGCTCTGATCTTCACACATGCAGACACCAATCAGCGGTTGAGCTGGCGATCTATTTTGAGCATCATGCAAAAGATTACAAAAAAGCTCTGCAGGCCGCACAGCAGGCAGCAGAAGACGGGGAAATATCGGAAAAAGAAGCCGAGAAGCTCCATGTAAGAATTGCCCGGCTCAAGAGGAAATATTCCTCTTAAAATATTGCCCGGGAAAGCGCAAAAGCCGAGCTGTTTCGCCAAAAATATTTTTTTCTGAATCCGCATCGATTTTGTTGTAGAATGGTGCCGCATCTTGTAAAATAGCGTTAGTTATTTATAGGGGAGAGTTGGTATGTATAAAGGTGTTTTTTACTTGTTCTTTGTCGTGGTTTTTTTGATTGCGTTTGTATTTTCGAATTTTAAAGACAGTTTGCTGACGCACTTTTAAATTGGGTGATTGAATTAGAACATGCACCCTCTTTTCTTCATAACCTAACAGTGTAATAAAAGTTAATGGAGAGGGGATTTAGCATGTTTCATCATCATTGTTGCAGACCAAACGTGATGCCGCCGATTGTCCATCCGACTCATTGCTGTGAACACCATTGCTTTTCTAACACGGTTGTGCCGCATATTCATCCGCAACATACAACTAACGTAAATCACCACAACTTTGAGCACGTTCATTACTATCCGCACACTTTTTCAAATGTTGACCCGACAACTCACCAGCATTTTCAGTGCGGAAGCCCTTGCTGCGATCATTAGTATTGAACGCTTAAGCAAGATCGGTTAGGATATCAGCAAATCAAAATGGGGCCCGATGGGGAGCCCCATTTTTTAAGCAGGTGATCAATTGAAAGTATTAGCCGTAACGGGGTACAAGCCGTTTGAACTCGGGATTTTTAAACGGGATGACCGGGCGCTTGTTTATATAAAAAAGGCGATAGAAACCAGACTCAGAAGCTTTATTGACGAAGGCTTGGAATGGATTCTCATATCCGGACAGCTGGGGACTGAGCTTTGGGCGGCAGAAACGGCGTATGATCTCAGAGAAGAGTATCCGGAATTAAAGGTTGCCGTTATCACGCCTTTCTACGGCCAGGAGGAAAAGTGGAAGGAGCCGAATAAAGAAATGTATGAAGCGGTGCTTGCTCAGGCAGATTATGAGGAGAGCCTGACGCATCGGCCGTACGAAAGTCCTCTCCAATTCCGGCAGAAAAACGCGTTCTTTATTGAAAAGTCAGATGCGCTTTTGCTTTTATATGATCCGGAGGTGGAAGGGTCGCCGAAATATATGCTGCAGCAGGCAGAAAAACGCCGTGAAACCGACGGATATCCGATTTATTCGATTACGATGGATGATCTCCGTGCCGCCGTTGAAGAAGAAGATTTCTTTACATAACACGTCAGAGAATATTTGACAACGGGACGTGTTTCTGAATAAAATATAACATGATGATTCACGATATGAGGTGAAAAAGATGCTTGCTGATAAAGTAAAGCTTTCTGCGAAAGACATTTTGGAAAAAGAATTTAAAACAGGCGTTAGAGGTTACAGACAAGAAGACGTTGACAAATTTTTAGATATGATTATTAAGGATTATGAAACCTTTCATCAAGAAATTGAAGAACTGCAGCAGGAAAATCTGCAGCTGAAAAAACAGCTTGAAGAAGCAAGCAAAAAACAGCCGGTGCAGTCCAATACGACCAACTTTGACATTCTGAAAAGGCTGTCCAACCTTGAGAAACATGTATTCGGCAGCAAACTTTATGACGAATAAGGCAGATGCACTTGTCAAATGAGACAAGTTGCTTTATAATGAACAAGTGTTCTTAACGTTCGGGTAATCGCTGCAGATCTTTGAATCTGTAGAGGAAAGTCCATGCTCGCACGGTGCTGAGATGCCCGTAGTGTTCGTGCCTAGCGAAGAAATAAGCTAGGGCAGCCTTCATAGGCTGACGGCAGGAAAAAAGCCTACGTCTCCGGATATGGCTGAGTATCCTTGAAAGTGCCACAGTGACGAAGTCTCATCAGAAATGGTGAGAGTGGAACGCGGTAAACCCCTCGAGCGAGAAACCCAAATTTTGGTAGGGGAACCTTCTTGAAGGAACTGAACAGATAGAAGGACAGAATACTTTCTGTAGATAGATGATTGCCGCCTGAGTACGAGGTGATGAGCCGATTGCAGTACGACGGAACAAAACATGGCTTACAGAACGTTAAACATTATTGATATGACAAATTAGAGCTCTCCTTTAAAGGGGAGCTTTTATCTTGAATGAAACGAAAGCTTAAAAGAGACAGGGTGATACGATGAAGAAGTACACACTAATAGCGACGGCGCCGATGGGAATTGAAGCGATCGTCGCCAAAGAAGTGCGTGATTTAGGTTATGAATGCAAAGTAGACAACGGAAAAGTCATTTTTGAAGGAGATGCGCTTGCGATCTGCCGCGCTAACTTATGGCTGCGGACGGCTGACCGCATTAAAGTACAGGTCGCCGAGTTTCAGGCAAAAACGTTTGATGAGCTGTTTGAAAAAACAAAAGCGATTGACTGGCGCGCGTACATTCCCGAAAACGCAAAGTTCCCCGTTATCGGAAAGTCCGTGAAATCAGTGCTTGCCAGTGTGCCCGACTGCCAGCGGATCGTCAAAAAGGCGATAGCGGAAAAGCTGAAACTTCAATCAGGAAAACAAAATGAATGGATTGAAGAAACGGGACCCGAGTATAAGGTGGAGATTTCCCTTTTAAAAGATAAAGCGGTGCTTACGCTGGATTCATCAGGAACAGGCCTTCACAAACGGGGATACAGGGTTGATCAGGGCGGAGCTCCGATTAAAGAAACGCTCGCTGCCGCGTTAATTCTGTTAACCAACTGGACGCCTGACCGTCCGTTCGTCGATCCGTTCTGCGGTTCCGGCACGATCGCCATCGAAGCCGCTTTAATCGGGCAAAACATTGCTCCGGGTTTTAACCGTGATTTTGCTTCAGAAGGCTGGGAATGGATCGGAAAAGAACTGTGGGACAAGGCGCGCCTTGAAGTGGAAGAAAAGGCGAACTATGATCAGCCGCGCAGATTTTTGCCAGTGACGTGGATCACCGGATGGTAAACATCGCCAAAGAAAACGCAGAAGAAGCGGGACTTGGGGACCTGATCGAATGCAAGCAGATGCGAGTGCAGGATTTTACGACGAAACTCGAATTCGGCGTTATCGTCGGAAACCCTCCGTACGGCGAACGGCTCGGCGAAAAAAAGGAAGTCGAGCAGATGTATAAAGAAATGGGCCGGGCATTTGAATCTCTTGATACATGGTCTGTCTACATGTTAACGTCAAATGAACAATTTGAAGAGGTCTACGGAAGAAAAGCAACAAAAAAACGGAAGCTCTTTAACGGTTTTATCAAAACGGATTATTATCAGTACTGGGCTAAAGTGCGGCCGCAGCGGAAAAAGCCGCAACAAAGAGAAGACGCCTGAAACAGCGTCTTCTCCGGCATCTTTACGTTTTATTCTGCCATTACCAGCGGTGCGCTTTTGCGTTGCTCCGTAAAATAATGTTGGTCTGGGACATTTCGGTGTGGCCGTTCACCTGCGATTTAGAGCGTTTCGGCCGCGTCCAATTGTGATGAAACAATTCAGAATGCTGATCTAATCGATCTTTATAACTCATGTAACCATCACTCCCGGATAGAATAATTTTGTGAAGATGGATATTCGATCGAATATCTGTTGTAGTTTGTGCAGGTCAGGTGCGGATCATTCAGGATGGCATGTATAGAAAGTGAAGCATCGGCATAGAATGATGATTATTTCTATTTGAGAGGTGATCTTATTTTATGCTGAACAGCGAGCACTTCAGTAAAATACAAAAGGCGTTAGACGCAACTGCTTTCCGGCTGGAGGAAGCCGGAGCGGAGTTCGGTCCTTCCGCCATGACACACGCACAGGAAGAACTTGAAAATGCGGTAAAACATACACATTCAACAGACCATCCGTTCCTATGTACACATATCATTAACCGGAAATGAGTAATGACAAAAACTTGGCGTGGCCAAGTTTTTTTGTTGTATTGAAAAGGGTTAAATGATATTATAGATGGTCTGAATGCCGAATAGTTAGGGGTTGGAGTTGGGTGACAACATCACGTTTGCCTTTTGCTTTAACAAAAGAAAAGAATTTTTACGAAGAATTGAACAATTGGATTGGTGACGTGTTTTACGATATCCTTCCCGAGAAAGGCTTTGACCTTCGGGATGAGCAGGTATTTATGGCGTTTCAGCTTGAACGGGCTTTTAAAGAGAAAAAGGTCATGTTCGCTGAGGCAGGAGTCGGTACGGGGAAAACGCTGGTGTATCTGCTGTTTGCCATCAGCTATGCAAGATATACGGGTAAACCGGCCATTATCGCATGCGCCGATGAAACGTTAATAGAACAGCTTGTCAAAAAAGAAGGCGACATTTCCAAGCTGACAGAACATTTGGATCTGCAGATTGATACACGGCTGTCCAAATCCCATGAGCAGTATCTGTGTCTGAAAAAGCTTGAGAAAACGATGCAGCGTTCTGATGATGAAAAGTGGCTGGATCTTTATGAGTCGCTGCCTTCATTCGTACACGAATCACAAGCGATGCAGCGCTTTTATCCGTACGGCGACCGCAAACAGTACGCTGATTTGACAAATGAAGAGTGGGCAGGCGTCAGCTATGATTCCTTCAAGATTGTTTAACATGTGATATGAGACATAGATGCGGTTTAACACTTTCAAGAGATCATTACAGAAAATCAACGGATCTGATTGTTTGCTCCCATGATTTCTACATGGAGCATGTATGGACGGAAGAATCACGCAAAAGGGAAGGGCAGCTGCCGCTTTTGCCGGATCACAGCGCCGTCGTGTTTGATGAAGGACATCTGCTGGAATTCGCCGCGCAAAAAGCGTTAACGTATCGTGTGAAGCAGTCGACGCTTGAGCTGTTTTTAGAGCGTCTGCTTCAAAATGACATCAGAGAGGAATTCGCCGAACTGATTGAAGATGCCCTTGCCGCAAACGATGAGTTTTCTATGTGCTGTCAGAGGAATCGAAGGAAATCGCCGGCTCTCACCGATTGGACATCCAAAACGACCAGCGTGTTAAGCGTGCGGCTGACGAACTGTGCCGTCTGCTCGATAAAATCGGCGAGGCGCTCGTATTTGAATCGGAAATGTATACGATCGATAAGTACGAGCTGTCAGTCGTAGAAGAATACGTCGAACAAATGGCATATTCGCTGTCGCTGTATCAAAAGGATGCCATCAGCTGGCTTGAAACGCGGGATACAGACTCAACGTTTGTCGTTATGCCGAGAACTGTAGCCGAAGTTTTGGGAGAAAAGGTCTTTTCTAAAAAGATTCCTTATATCTTCTCATCGGCCACTCTTTCTGAGGGCGGTTCATTTGATTATATCGCTGACAGTCTCGGAATCCGTGATCCTTTATCATTTACCGTTGAATCTCCGTACGATTACGAGGAGCAAATGTCTGTTGCGCTTCACGGTGACATGACGTCTGAGCAGAAAACAGCCGAAACGATTGAAACCATTAAGGAGAATGAAGGACGCACTCTCGTTCTTTTCCCTTCCTTTGAAGACATGAAGGAATTTAAAGAACAGGCTGCCGCGTGGGAGCTGCCGTATCCGATTTACTACGAAGGTGACGAGGAGATCAGCAGTCTGGTCGAAAAATTCCAGCGGGATGAAGAATCCGTGCTTTGTTCCGTCCACTTATGGGAAGGTCTTGACATTCCCGGTGACTCGCTCGGAATGTGACCATTTGGGCATTGCCGTATCCGCCTCATGATCCTGTGTTTACCGCAAAGCGAAACGGAGCGAAAAAAGATCCGTTTGAGGAAGTTGATCTGCCGTACATGCTTTTGAGAGTCCGGCAGGGAATCGGCCGCCTCATCCGTTCTAATCAGGACAGCGGAACCATATCCATTTATGCGGGCGGAGAAAGTGAACGGGTCCTGGCCGAAGTCAAAAAGGTCTTGCCTGTTACACCGAAAATCATATAAAAACAAAAGCTGCAGGAATCTTATCCTGCGGCTTTTTTAAATCCGGGAAGTTGACTTTATTACGGCGTTCCATTAGCCTGTAATTGATAGTGAAAAGGGGGAACGGATATGGATTTACATACATATGAAAAGAGTTTTTTGATCTGTTAAAAAGAGTATCCCACTATGAAGAAGCCATTGCGCTCATGCATTGGGACTCAAGAACGGGAGCCCCGAAAAAAGGTTCTGATGACCGGGCGGAAAGCATCGGGCAGCTGTCGGCTGACGTTTTTCAAATCCAGACATCCGACCGGATGAAAGAGCTGATTGACATCCTTCTCGCGCATGCAGAAGAGCTCTCTGAAGATACAGTGAAAGCTGCGGAACTTGCAAAAAAAGATTATGATCATAATAAAAAAATACCTGAAGATGAGTATAGAGAATATGTCATTTTGACATCGAAAGCGGAAACGGCTTGGGAGGAGGCAAGGGCAGCCTCTGATTTCTCTATGTTTGCTCCGTACCTTGAGAAGCTGATTGATTTTAATAAGCGGTTTATTTCGTATTGGGGCTATGAAGATCATTCATACAACGCATTGCTCGATATTTTCGAACCGGGCGTTACGGTAAAGGTGCTGGATCAGCTGTTTTCTGAATTGAAGGAAGCGATCATTCCGCTTGTCAAAAAAGTGACGGCATCCGGAAATAAACCGGACACTTCCTTTATAACGAAAACGTTTCCGAAAGAAAAACAAAGAGATCTCTCCTTGTATTTCTTAAAAGAACTTGGGTATGAGTTTGACGGCGGCCGTCTGGACGAAACGGTTCATCCGTTTATGACGACGATCAACCGCGGCGATGTGCGGGTGACGACCAGATATGACGAAAACGATTTCCGCACGGCGATTTTCGGAACGATTCATGAATGCGGGCATGCGATTTACGAGCAGAATATTGACGAAGCTCTGAGCGGAACGAACTTATCTGACGGTGCATCCATGGGAATTCATGAATCCCAATCGTTATTTTATGAAAACTTTATCGGCAGAAATCAACAATTCTGGACCGCCTATTATGAAAAAATGATTGAGGCTTCACCTGATCAATTTCAAAATGTAAAAAGAGAGGATTTTGTACGCGCCGTAAACGAGGCGAAACCGTCCTTTATCCGAATTGAAGCCGATGAGCTGACATATCCGCTTCATATTATTATCCGTTATGAAATTGAAAAAGCGATTTTCAGCAATGAAGTGACAGTGGAAGAACTGCCGGCATTGTGGAATCAAAAATATCATGATTATTTAGGCATTACGCCGCCATCTGACGCAAAAGGCATTTTGCAGGACGTACATTGGGCGGGCGGCGATTTCGGCTATTTCCCTTCCTATGCGCTCGGATATATGTATGCGGCACAGCTGAAGCATACCATGCTTGAGGATCTGCCTGAATTTGATCAATTAATAGAACGGGGCGACTTTGAGCCGATCAAACAATGGCTGACAGAAAAGGTTCATCAGCACGGAAGACGCAAAATGCCGCTTGATATCATAAAAGATGCAACGGGAGAAGAATTGAACGTTCAATATCTCATTGAGTATCTCGTCGGCAAATATTCAAATTTATATTTATAAACGAAACGCCCGGCATACACCGGGCGTTTTTCTAAAAATTCTAAAAAGACGAATAATCGAAAACTAATTCTTTGTAAAAGTTCGGGAATATTCAAATTTCACTATGCAAAAGAAGTGTATCTTGTTATAATTTGATTAATATCATACGAACACTCATATAATCGCGTGGATATGGCACGCAAGTTTCTACCGGTCACCGTAAATGTCCGACTATGAGTGAGCAATGGGACGGCTTTTATTCGGCCGTTACGTGTAGATCATTCGGCATTGCTTGCTCTTTTTTTGGAGAGCGGGCAATGCTTTTTTTATTTTTTATAAGCGGAGGTAATCATTGTGGAAGCATTAAAACGAAAAATAGCAGAAGACGGAATCGTTCTTTCTGATCAAGTGCTGAAAGTGGATTCTTTTTTAAACCATCAAATTGATCCGGTTCTCATGCAGCAGATCGGCCGGGAATTTGCGAGCCGTTTTGAAAAAGACGAGATAACCAAAATCGTCACAATTGAATCTTCGGGCATTGCCCCTGCGGTAATGGCCGGCCTTGAACTCGGCGTTCCCGTCATCTTTGCGAGAAAAAGGAAGTCTCTCACGTTAACGGATGATCTGCTGACGGCGTCCGTCTATTCTTTCACGAAAAAAACAGAAAGTCAGATTGCAATCTCCGGAAATCATCTCTCGAAAGAAGACCGCGTGTTAATCATTGACGACTTTTTAGCGAACGGACAGGCGGCAGAGGGGCTTTTGTCCATCGTAAAACAAGCAGGCGCAGCAGTTTGCGGGATCGGAATCGTCATTGAAAAGTCATTTCAGCCGGGAAGAGACGAGCTGGTGAAAAAAGGATGCCGGGTCGAATCACTGGCGAGAATTCAATCGCTTGAAGACGGAAAAGTGACATTTGTACAGGAGGTCCGTTCATGAAAAACGGCTATGCCAAAACACTTTCCCTCGGTATCCAGCATGTGCTTGCCATGTATGCCGGCGCCGTTGTTGTTCCTTTAATTGTAGGAGCGGCATTGGGACTGAACGCAGAACAGCTGACATATCTCGTATCAATTGACATTTTTATGTGCGGGGCGGCTACGCTGCTTCAAGTATGGAGGAATAAATTTTTCGGCATCGGCTTGCCTGTTGTGCTTGGCTGTACGTTCACCGCGGTAGCGCCGATTATTTCCATCGGTAAGGAGTACGGGATTTCAGCCATTTACGGAAGCATTTTGGCATCGGGTCTGCTTGTCATTCTGCTGTCATTTTTCTTCGGCAAGCTCGTATCCTTTTTTCCGCCTGTCGTAACCGGATCTGTCGTGACGATTATCGGGATGACCTTAATGCCGGTCGCGATGAATCATATTGCCGGCGGGGAAGGCAGCAAGGATTTCGGTGATCCGGCTAACCTTGCCCTCGGATTTACGGTGCTTGTCATCATCGTGCTGCTTTATCGGTTTACAAAAGGATTTTTGAAATCCATTTCGATTTTAATCGGCATTGTCATCGGGACGGCCATCGCTTATTTCATGGGAAAAGTGCAATTTGACAATGTGGCGAATGCTGACGCAATTCAAATGATTAAACCGTTTTATTTCGGGACGCCGACATTTCATGCGGCACCGATTATTACGATGTCCATCGTTGCCATTGTCAGCCTTGTTGAGTCAACCGGCGTCTATTTCGCTCTCGGTGATCTGACAAATCGGCGCCTGTCTGAACGTGATTTAGCAAAAGGCTACCGCGCGGAAGGTCTGGCGGTATTCATCAGCGGCATTTTCAATGCTTTTCCGTATACGGCCTATTCCCAAAACGTCGGCCTCGTGCAGCTGACGGGGATTAAGAAAAACGCGGTCATCGGTGTCACGGGCGCACTTTTAATGCTCTTCGGCCTTTTTCCGAAAATCGCAGCCTTCACGACCATCATCCCGTCTTCAGTACTGGGCGGCGCGATGGTGGCCATGTTCGGCATGGTCATTTCCTACGGCATTAAAATGCTCAGTCAAATTGACTTTAAAAAGCAGGAAAATCTTCTGATCGTCGCGTGTTCGGTCGGATTGGGACTCGGTGTAACCGTAGTTCCCGATATGTTTAAGCACCTGCCGTCTTACTTAAATCTTTTGACCACAAACGGAATCGTCGCCGGAAGCTTTACCGCCGTGCTTTTGAATATTATTTATAATATGATTCCTAAAGCGAAAAAAACCCTTGATGTGACAAGGGTTCAAGAGGGGTAATCACCCGTTTTTCTTTAAAATAACATCTTATTTTATCCAGATCGAGGATGCTTCCGAAAGTTGCTGAACTTTTTGCGAGGCATTCTCTTTTTTTTATTAGTTTCATTGTTTGAAAAAAAAACAAATTGAGTGATGCGGCATCCGTCTTATCTCATCGAAAACCGTCCCGAACTATATGTACGTGAACATATGACCAAATGTAAGAGAAAAAAGGAGAATGGAGGGATTATATCGTAAACGAATATCATTGTTCGGACGGTGATGACTCGAAACTTGGTTTAGACATGCAATGAAATGCCTGATGCCGAAGTGCAACTGCAGAATGGGCGCTGAGGGGGAGTGTCTTGTGCACCGATCCTTACAAAAGAGAGTAAAAGAAGGGAAAGCCCCTTCTTCTAATTAATCCATCCTTCAAAAGTTGCGCGATAGAACCCTTCGATTATCTCTACTTTCTTAAGGTAATAAGTAACACCATTTTTAACAGTTGTATTTGGGATATCCCATCTATGAAGGTAATCCATTGTAAAAGAATCTTTGGTCGCTTGTGTCGAAAATTTTGTTTGAGTTGAGTCGCTATTTGTATTGCCAGGGCTGGATGCAAAAGCAGGGGCAGCGGAAACGAGTAAAGTGAGAGACAAGGCAGAACCAGTTAAAACTTTTTTTAATTTCATTTTAAACACTCCTTTGTTTTTAATACACTTGTATTATTACATGAAATACAAAAATAACCAAGGGGTTTTTTGTTAATATTTTGTGAGCGTAGCGTGAATTTTGTTAGGGGAGTGGATGGCAAAAGGGATACTGATAAGTATATAGAGAAAAGAGTTGATTATTGCTGGCCTCTGGTGAACTGCGACCTTTGAGTGAGTGTTTGCTTTAGCTATTCCAGCGCTTTTCCAACGGGAAAGGTGTGATATGAAATTTAAAACTGAAACAATTGTACAAAAGTAAAAACTTTATTTAAAATGTTATAAATACTAATTTTCAATATAGGAGGTTATCTGGTGGCAGAAAAAAAAAGCTTTAATCATTGTGGATGTACAAATAGCTTTCGATGATAAAAATTGGGGAGAACGAAATAACGTAAAAGCGGAAGAAAACATTAGTAAAATACTGAAATTATGGAGAGAAAAAGGATGGACAGTCATATACATACAACATATTTCTGATAAACCTGGTTCTTTATTTTATCCAAAAAATGAGGGGGTTGCTATAAAGGAAATCGTTAAACCTATGGATAAAGAAGTCATTATAACCAAGAAAGTAAACAGCAGCTTTATCGGGACTAATCTAGAAGAGATTTTAAAATCAAATGATATAACAACTGTCGTAATAACTGGTTTGACTACGCCCCATTGTGTTTCAACAACTACAAGAATGAGCGGTAATTTAGGATTTGATACCTACCTGATTTCAGATGCAACGGCAGCCTTCGGGATGAGAGACCAAAATGATACATATTATGATGCAGAGACTATTCACAATATATCTCTGGCTACATTGCATGATGAATTTGCCACAATATTAACGACTGATCAATTAATCAATGATTTTATAAAAACAAACTGATTAACATTATGGCTAAGGCCGGCGGTGGGTATAGGCGGCTGAAAAGCATATTCAGGCGCATACAAGGACCTCGTCGGAAAAAAGGCATCTGCTTCAGATGCTTTTTTGTTTCTTATAAACCGATTTCGGTAAAAAATGATCGGCGGTTAACGGTCTGGATCCGGCTTCGGTTTTGAATAACAAAAGGTTTTACTAATCAGCGAATTATTCAAGATTTTTTGGCTTGTGCTGAGTCTGATGTCTTTTGATTTCCTCAAATAGATTGGCTTGACCCTCTGTTTGAGATGGAGACTCATTGTTAAGGAATTTTGGATCGATCACATTTTTAAGATCTTTGATGGTTAAAGGCTTACAGTCATCTTTTAATTCGTAGCCTAATTGTCCATTAGCTTCTAAAGTGGCATATTTAATTGTGTTTATTTTTGAAATGCCAAGAAGCCTTAGACGCATTTCGAGTTGATCTGCTGTCAGTCTCAGCTTCTTTAAGTTTTCTATATTGAGTTGGCCGTCTTCTATATCGAATTTAGATTTTCGGGTTAAAAAATTCAATCCAGTTTACTTTTACTTGAAACCATTCCATCAAAATTAAAGCACTAAAAGGATAGACGCAGTGATTAATGTTTTCAATAAACTAGTTTCTAAAATGGGATGAACGATCGATTGAAATCATCACCATTGTCTGTGCGATGGTCATTTGTGCAATGGATTTTCTCCCTGAAATTCTCAGTAAAATCATTCCGAATGCAATTATAATTAATTCTTCCCAAGCAAATCTCATGTTATCACCCTGGATGGTGTTTTATCAAAAATAAAAGAGCAAGTAAGAGGTTTCTTAACGTTAGCTGGGGAACTCAGGCGTCGATAAAATGTTCCGGATTGATAGAGTTGAGACTCGGCTTTTGGATAGACACGCGGGAGAGAATTTTAGATTATGTGTTTTTGCGTCTAAAAGCAGAAACGTACGACTGATAATGATCATCGGATGTAATAAAATTACGCACCTAGGTGCTATATGTTGATCAATTATAAAATGGAGTGAAACTAAAAAAGGGGCAAAGCCCCCTTATATTAGCAGCTTTTTAGTTGTTACTTAAGACAATCATTCCGCCGTCATGAAAAATCAGCTTTTGTAGACGGCTGTCCAAGTGCCATCAGCACCATGGAAGGTGATGTTGTCTAAATAATAGGTGATTCCATTCTGGTAAATTGAAGTAGGATAATCAGGGCCAGAACCATTAAGTATGAACGTCGCCAAAGCAGATACTTCCTTCGTTTTGCTTTCTGCAGAAGGTGTATCAGCAGGACCTGCGGCAAAAGCAGGGGCGGCAGAACAGAGTAAAGCAAGTGATAGGGCTGAGCCGGCTAAAGCTTTTTTCATTTTCATTGCAAACACTCCTTTTCTTTTTTTAATACAATTGTATTATTACATATTATGTTAAACATGTACATGCCTATCTTTGTTAATTTTTTGTGAACAAACAGATAATCTATTTAAACGCAGAGATGTAATAAGTATGATGATGAAGCAATTATCATCTATAAAAATAAGAACAGGAAGTGGCTGATTTTCTCGAAAATCATCTGCTCTTGCGAAATGAGGAGTTACATGACATTTACGGAACGGGCGGTAGCCATTATCAAACAGATTCCTGAAGGAAAAGTGATGACGTACGGTCAAATTGCCGGTCTTGCGGGAAGTCCGCGGGGAGCGAGGCAGGTTGTGCGGATTCTTCACTCCATGAGTAAAAAGCATCGTCTTCCTTGGCACAGGGTCATCAATGCAAAGGGTGAAATCGGATTAAGAGATGAAGAGATGTTTTCTGTACAGAAGCTGTCTCTTGAAGCTGAGGGGGTAGCGGTCACGTCAGACGGACGGATCGATCTCAATTTATACGTCCATGATCCGAATATGTAAAAAACCTGCCGTATATATCGGCAGGTTTTTCAGTTATATGCTGCGAGCCGGCCAGAAAGGTTTTGCCGGATATAAGGCCATTCCTCCCGAAGGATGGAGTAGTAGGCGGTATCTCTGAGGCCGCCGTCGACAGCCGGAATATGCGCGCGGCGGATTCCTTCAAATTGGGCACCGATCCGCAAAATCGCAGTTCGTGAGCGCTGGTTGCGAACATCGGTTTTCAGCGTCACCCTGACAGCTTGCCACGCGTCAAACGCATGGGTCAGCAACAGAAGTTTACATTCCGTATTGACACCGGTCCGCTGTACGGCAGAGGCATACCATGTGCTGCCGATCTCACACACTTCCGGGGCTGCGTCCGCCGGCCGCGTAAACACTTCCGCATCCATAAACCGCGTGCTTCCGACGATTCGCTCTGTTTCAAGACTCCGTACTGCAAATGGCAATGCAAGTCCTTTTTCATAATCGGAAAGCGCACGTTCAATATAACGCTTTGTTTCTTCGATTCCGTCAGGAACATGGGTGTAAGCGTAAGTCGCCCTATTTTCTGAAGCAGCTTCACAAAGTGCCTGAGTGTGATCAATCGTCATCGGCTCTAACTGAACGAGTGACCCTTTAAGAATGACGGGCTTCAGCATTCTTATCACAACCTTTTTTTATGAATGGATCAAGTATAGTCGAACGGTTTATCATTCAAAAGGGCCAATTTTAAATTAAAATGGCATGTCAGTGAAATCCTCGATTCAAACTTATGCATACATTCAGGAAAAAAGCGGAAACCTTTATGTGAAGAGGTGATGGGCATGGCATATGTGTTATCGGTCGGAACGAGCATTCCGGAATATCATGTCTCGCAAGAAACGGCGGCAGATTTTGCGAGAGGGATGTTTGCCGATTCATTTAAGGATATTGACCGGCTGTTAAAAGCCTTTCAAAACGGCGAAATTGAATCAAGGCAGTTTGTCCGGCCGATTGAATGGTATAAAACGGCGCGGGGTTTTTCAGAAAAGAACCGGCTGTATACGGAAGAAACCGTTAAGCACAGTGCAGATGCGGCACTTGATTGTTTAACAAACCCGGATTGTTTAACAAATCCCTTCCCATGTGAAAAAGTGGATGCGATCTTTTTTATTTCCAGCACCGGGCTTTCGACACCCAGCATTGAAGCGAAAGTGATGAATCAGCTGCCGTTTTCTGCGAAAACAAAACGGATACCGATCTGGGGCTTAGGATGCGCGGGCGGAGCGGCCGGCCTGTCCAGGGCGTACGAATACTGCCGCGCATATCCTGAAACATACGTGCTTGTCATCGCGGCTGAACTCTGCGCTTAACGTTTCAGCCGAACGACAAGTCAAAAAGCAACTTAATCGGAACTTCCCTGTTTGCGGACGGAATTGCCGCAGTACTAATCGGAGGGGAAAAGGCGAACCGAAACGACGTCAAACAGCCGCTTCTTCCGCGGATATTTGCCACTCAATCGGTGATGATGCCGGATGCGGAAGATGTGATGGGCTGGGAATTCACC
This sequence comes from Bacillus sp. MT(2024), assembly GCF_036362845.1. Taxonomy (NCBI): domain Bacteria; kingdom Bacillati; phylum Bacillota; class Bacilli; order Caryophanales; family Bacillaceae; genus Bacillus; species Bacillus sp. MT(2024). The sequence continues at coordinate 2,155,076 of NZ_CP143632.1, read as the reverse complement.
GACAGCGGTTTTCAAGTCATTTTTTCAAGAGATATTCCCACCCTGGTTTCACAGTGGCTGAAGGACAATGTTGATGAATTTTTATTAGAATATGGTGTCGGTCCTCACGACATTAAAACCTTTCTTGCCCATCCAGGCGGGAAAAAGGTCATTGACGCCTATTTAACGAGTCTTTCAATGGACACCGGTCAGCTTCAGGCATCTCGGAAGGTGCTGCAAAAACACGGCAACATGTCTTCCGCAACTATTTTTCACGTGATAAAAGAACAGTTGCTCCGCGGCCGGCAGAAAGAAAACGAAAAAGGGCTGATCGGCGCTCTCGGGCCGGGATTTTCGTCTGAGCTTTTGCTGTTCAGCTGGGAAAAGGGGGCTTCTTAATGTTTTGGCTGTTTATCATGCTGCTTGCGGCCCAGCGGATTGCGGAGATGATCGTGGCCCGTCGCAATGAACAGAAGGTGAAAAAGCAAGGCGCAGTCGAATACGGAGAAGGACATTATCCCTTTCTCGTCCTGATGCACGTGCTCTTCTTTGTCTCTCTTACAGCTGAGGTGGCGGCGTTTCAAAAAACGCTTTCTCCAAGGTGGGCCGCCATTATATGTATTATTTTATTTGTACAGGGGATCAGGTATTGGGCTCTATTATCATTAGGGCGGTATTGGAATACGAAAATTCTTGTCGTGCCGGATGCGGAGCTTGTCAGAAAGGGGCCGTACAGGTGGATGAAACACCCGAACTACATGGTCGTCATCTTAGAATTTATTTTTCTGCCGCTGTTATACGGAGCGTATTGGACACTATTTCTCTTTTCGATTCTCAATGCCTGCATGCTCACTGTGAGGATTCGCGCCGAAGAGAAAGCGCTAGAAGAAAACACCGCAAAATAGAGATTGAAAATCATTCTCACTCATGATAAGATGTAAATATGAAAATGATTCTCATTCAAGGTGGTGCCGAAAATGACAATGTTATTTTTATTTGCAGCCGTTTGTACATACAGTGTTTTAATTGGTTTCGTATTGAAAAAAGTTTCGAATAAATCGATGTCTTCTTAAACATCTGCGGTTTTTAATGCCGCGGGTGTTTTTTTTATCAGCTGCCGATATCGGCGGCTTTTTTACGTTTCCTGAAGAAAAGTGGGCCATTCTTGTGTAAAATGGGGGAGAGGTTTTTTTCAGAGCTTTCTAAAAATGAAAACGTCATTTGATGCGACAGACACAAAGGGGTAAAGACACATGACAGAAGAAGAACGCCATAACAGGGAGATTTTCAGCAGAACGGGTGCCTTATACGCACAATTTTTAGATCATCAGGATGAAAAACGGGCCGATCAGCTCGCAGCCATTATGAAAAAAGCGGCTGATGAAGAGGTTTATATCGCGTTTACCGGGCATTATTCGGCCGGAAAGTCCTCTTTATTAAACACATTGCTCGGTGAAGACATACTGCCGACAAGCCCGATTCCCACAAGCGCCAACCTCGTTGTCATCCGCCACGGTGAAGATAAAGTCGTGCTTCATACGACGGACGGGGCTTATGCAGAAATTAAAGGAAGTTACGATAAAAACAAGTGCAGAATTCTGTAAAGACGGTGAGCAAATTGAAACGGTGGAAGTCTATGCCGGCTTTAAGGAGTCAGAGCCTTATGCGGCCTACATTGACACACCGGGAATTGATTCGACGGACGAAGCGCATTTTTTATCGGCGGCTTCGGTTCTCCATCAGGCTGACGCTTTATTTTACGTCGTTCATTATAATCACGTTCATTCAGAAGAAAATATGCTATTTCTCAGCTCCATCAAAGACCGTATTCCGAATTTGTTTCTGATCGTCAACCAAATTGACAGGCATGATGAAACCGAAACGAAGTTTGAAGAGTACCGCAGGCAGGTGGAAGATATGCTTGAAGGCGCGGGAATACCGAAAGAATCGCTTTTCTTTACGTCTGTCACTGAGCCTGACCATCCTTTAAACGGCATGGAACAGCTGAAAAAACATCTGCAGAAGCTGAAACAGCAGGCAAAATCAAATTTATGGTCCTTAACGGAGAGAAAAGTCGCACACTTAGTCAAAGAGCATACAGAGATGCTCGTAAAAGAAGATAAAAACGGCAGCGGAGAGCAGTTTGACAAACAAGAAGCACTTGTCCGTTCTGTTGAAGATGAGCTTAAAAAAGCCGTTCAACAGGCTGAAACAGCAGAGAAAGACATCAGAAAAGACGTGCAGAACATATTGCAGAACGCTAATCTGACACCTTTTGAGATGAGGGAGCTTGCATCTGCTTATATTGAATCACAGCAGCCCTCATTTAAAACCGGATTATTCTTTTCAAAAGCGAAAACGGCTCAGGAGAAGAGAGAAGGCATGCTGAATTTTTGCCGATATTAAAAAGAACGGAAGGGGAAGCGGATTGGCATATTATCGACACATTTACGAAAGCGGCCAAGCGGTATGAAGCGGATTCGGACGAACTGATCAAGAAAATCCAGGCGTACCGCACACCGCTTTCTGATGATATCACCGCTCAGGCCATTAAGCAGGGAGCGGCCTTTTCATCTGAATACGTATTAACTTATACGAAAGACCTCGCTGAGATGATCAGAAGGGAAGCCAAAAGACAAACAGCGGAACTCATTGAGGAGCTGACCGCTTATATTCAGGCAAAAAACGGACCGCTCATTGAGAACTTGAAAAACCGGCTCGAAAAAGAAAAGAAGATAAGGGATGAGCTCGCGCAATCGGCAAAAGAAGAACGCAATGCCTTGGAAAAAGCAGCCCGAGTCCGCGCTTTGTGGGAAGAAGAATTGACCTGTGATACGGGAAGCGGCGACTGGTATACGCGAAAAAAACGTCTTGCAAACGCGCCCGTCCAAAAGAGAAACCAAAAGAGACTGTACAGTATGAAGTAAACAAGCCCGAAAAAAATGCGATGAAGGAACTCCCTATAAAAGAGCAGACTGATCGGTTCTATGAGCTTGCCGGGATTCTTGAATCCTCGAGCATATTAGGAAAACAGGCAGAAGCCTTTCGAAGCAGGATTGAGCGGCTTGAAAACCGCCAGTTTACCTTGGCGTTATTCGGCGGATTCAGTTCCGGTAAATCATCATTTGCAAATGCGCTTGTCGGTGAATACGTGCTTCCGTCATCACCGACGCCCGCAACGGCTACGATCAACAAAATAACGAAACCGCAAGCCGGCAAACCGCATAAATCTGCGGAGATCGTTTTTAAGACGGAGGAGGATCTGGACGCTGAAATGCTTCAGCTGACTGAGCTGAAAGACGCTGATGTAAAGGGGCGTTCACTGAAAGAGAGATGGAATTATGCCATTAAAAGGAAAAGTTCCGGATGAACTTATCCCGGTGATTCGGACGATGCTGCAGGCGTTTGATACGTATGAAGAACAGATCCGTCAAAGGCAGACACTGACGGTGCCGGTTGAAGATTTAAAACCGTATGCAGCGGAAGAAAAAACGGCCTGCTGCGTAAAAGAAGTCACCGTGTATTATGATTCGCCTCTCACGCAAAAAGGCATCACCATTGTTGATACGCCGGGAGCAAGCAGTATAAACAAGCGCCATACGGAACTTGCCTTTCAATATATAAAAGATGCTGACGCGTTCTTTTATATGACGTACTATCAGCATTCTTTTTCAAAAGGAGACAGGTCTTTTCTGAAGAAACTCGGCCTCGTCAAAGAATCATTCGGCATGGACAAAATGTTTTTTGTCATTAACGCCGCCGATCTGGCCAAAACCGAAAGCGAGCTGGAAACCGTCAAAGACTATGTCCGCTCAGAACTCTCAAAAGAGGGAATTAACCGGCCGAAATTATATCATGTCTCAAGTAAAGAAGAGCTTGCGGGTAAAAAAGCAGCTTTTTATAACAGGTTCTCTGATGTAAGAACCGGACTTGAGCACTTTATTGAGGAAGATGTAATGAGGGCCAGCTGCGCCCAGCTGAAAACAGAGGCGGACAAATTGTGCGATATGGTGGAACAGCTTCACGAATCTCTTCACCAGTCGGCAGAAGAAAAAGAGAAAAAGAAACAGCGTCTGGAGTCTTCCTATGAAAAAGCTCTCGCTGACATTTCAAAGCGCCGTACGTCTGAGGTCATCATTCGAAAAGTGATGAAAGATACGGAAGAGCAGCTCTATCATATTAAACATCGCCTGACGTTTTATGCGAATGATATGCTGAAAACCGCCTTCCATCCGGGTCTTCAAAACGGTGATTGGAAACAAAATATATCAGCGGCGCTGAATGAAGCGCTCAAGGAATTCCGTTTTGAATATATTCAAGAGCTGAAAACGCTCGATATCCGGATGACCGGTTTTATTGAGCGCCATATGACTGAGGAATGGATGGAAAACTGTCAGAAGAAGCTTATGGAAGACGGAGATTTCTCTATTTATGTGAGCGCCGAAAACGAATTTGCCGTTCAGCTGAAAGAGGTCGCTCCGGTCATTGACGTCTCGGCATTCACACATCACATAAAAGAAGTTAAATCGCCGAAGCAGTTTTTGAACAGAACGGAAAAGAGCGTTTGTGGAAGGGCTCAGGCTCAGCCTGCAAAAGTGACAGAAAAGTGGCTTGAGCAGGAGAAAGAAAGCCTTTCAGAGCGATATACTGAGCAGGTGCGCCGTCTGCAAGAAGACATGGCGGATAAAAGCCTGTCCCAGATCCGCGAGCGGGACACTTATTACAAGGTCTTGCGGAAAATACGAGTGCAAGGGAAATTGAACACCTTTACGAGGCCGAAAAAGCATGGAAAAAGAAAGATGAAATGCTAAAAATTTAAAAATCCGGTTGGCGGGCAGATAACAGTCGTGGTAGACTAAAATGAAAAAAGCGAGATGAAACCTTTTATGTCAGAAGTCCATAAAGCAATTTCAGCACATTCCGCAAAACAGCATCAGCACGTCAAAACATTTGTACAGCTTGACTATGAGCGTGAACAGGCCATTGAAGAAGCCATTGTAAAATGCAGACAGAATGAACCGTTCACGACAGATGCCATTAATGGCATCACCGCAAAAATGAACCAGCTGGCGAAAAAGGGCATCGTGCCGCAAAGACGATTCGTAAGTGAAGAGATGGTGAAAGAATTCGTCAGCAGACAGTAATGGATGAACCTGCCGCGTGTGTCATCAGCGCTTGCTGTACATACTATCCGTATCTTCTCTAAAGGGGGATATGACCATGGGCAGAACAAAACTGGGAAACAGAAATGCTCAGCAGAATAACAATGCCAAAAAGAAAAACGGTTTCGGACAGAAATTTGATTCCTATGCCGGCCGTGAAGCTGAAAAGCTGATGGAAAGCAATAAAAGACACGGTGAGTAACGTGAGGGCAGCATCTTCCAAATGGGGGGATGCTGTTTTTTTACCGCCTTCTTTGGTAAAATAGGAACATTGAATAAAAAAAGGAGTTTCGATATATGAATAACAAATTACTGCTCGTTGACGGCATGGCGCTTTTGTTCCGCTCGTTTTTCGCGACGGCCGTTCATCGCAATTTTATGATAAATGAAAACGGAATCCCGACAAACGGCGTCAACGGTTTTTTAAAGCATCTCATTACGGCGGTTGATACGTTTCAGCCCACACATGTTGTCTGCTGCTGGGATATGGGAAGCAAAACGTACCGCAATGATTTGTTTCAAGATTATAAGGCCAACAGAAGCGAACCGCCGCTTGAGCTGATTCCGCAATTTGAGTTAGCGAAAGAAGCAGCGCGAGAGCTCGGGTTTTTAAACATCGGTATAAAAGGCTATGAGGCGGATGACTGTATCGGTACGCTTTCTGCCCTATTTGCCGGGGAAGCGGAAATTACGATTGTAACGGGCGATAAAGATCTGCTTCAATTGCTGAATGAACAAGTTCAAGTAGCGCTGCTGCAAAAGGGTATCGGCAATTATAAGGTATATACAGATGAGATATTCAGAGAAGAAACGGGAGTTCCGCCAAAAGCGCTGATTGACATTAAGGCGCTGATGGGAGACACGAGCGATAACTATCCCGGCGTTAAAGGGATCGGGGAAAAAACGGCGTACAAGCTGATCCGTGAATACGAAAACATAGAACGGTTATTAGAAAGCCTCGCTCTCTTGCCGAAGGGCCAGCAAACGAAAATTCAGCAAAGCTTGAAAGAATTGGAGCTGTCAAGGCAGCTTGCTGAAATACATTGCGAGGTGCCGTTAGTCTGTACGCTTGAAGAAGCACTTTTTTCATTGAAGATGGAGGAAGCATCCTTAATGCTCAGACGCCATCAGATAAAAGGAATTGAAAGAATGCTCGAAAAGCTGAACGCCAGAGAGATCAGCTGATCCCTCTAGCGTTTTGTATTGCTTTTTTTTGCGTTGTTTTCAAGGGCTGATTTCGGGTCTTTATGCGCATTTCCTTCCATATTTCCCTGAGGATTCACGCCCCCGGTCAGCCGGCCTTTATTTTCTTTTCTCACAGCTGTTCACCTCATTTGTAGGATGAACAGTGAGACGCAATTTCATTCCGGTTATTTATTCAGCCGAATCGCTTTTTTTGCGAGCTGATCGGCTGTTTGGTTTTGTCTGCCGGGAATCCACTTAATGAAAAACAATGGAAATCCGGCCTTTAAGCGGATGATTTCGTCAACAAACGGCTGGAAAGCCTTGTTTTTAACCGCTTCAAGTTCCGCGGCCCGCTCCACGATATCTGAATCCGTCCGGAATGACACGGACTCAAATCGGCGGGCGGCACACAGCTTCATTCCTTCAATTAAAGCGAGAAATTCAGCTTCCTGATTTGAATGGTCGCCGATCGGAATTGAGAAAGATTCTGTTTTCCCGTCATGTTTAATAAAAATACCGATACCGGACGGGCCCGGGTTTCCGGCGCTTGCACCGTCCACGTAAATTTCAGCGGGCATCATCCGTCACTCTCCCTTCGGTGTCATTCGTTTTGCCGCATACGCATAAGGGACAGAAATGAGTGATACCGCAAATTTAATCAGATAAGTCGAAATAAAGATGCTGAACCAGACGCCCGCGGAATAAACGCCGAGAAAGGCCACGGCAGTGAAGATAAATGTATCCAGCAGCTGGCTGAGGGCCGTGCTTCCGCTGTTTCTGAGCCAGAGAAGCCTGTCTGAAGGAAAGATTCTCCGAATGGCTGAATATACATAAACATCTATCGTTTGGCTGAAAATAAAAGCCAAGAGGCTTCCGAGCGCAACACGCGGCAGAAAACCGAAAATCGTCTCAAGGGCAGGCTGTGCGATATCTGACGCAGCCGGTTTATATAAAAGAGCCCCCTGCATGGCGCATGTCAAAGCGAGCAGAGTGGAAAAGCCGAGCCAGACGGCTTTGCGCGCTTCCCGGGGACCGTATTTTTCGTTCAGCACATCCGTTGCGAAGAAAACGGTGCCGTACATGATATTTCCCAGTGTTGCCGTGAGCCCGAACAGCTCAACTGTTTTGACAACCTGCAAGTTGGCGCACACCGTGGCGAAACCGATCCATACGAATAGGCCCGTTTTGCCAAATCCTTTATAAAACAGAAGAACAATGATAAAATGAATGACCGCAAATAAGATCCATAACACATCGTTAAACAAAACCTGCTGACTTCCTTTCAATTTGAGAATGGTTTGATTATAGCACACGCCCGTCAACTAATGAATGGTAAGGTGATTTCAATGAATCTTAAGCCGTATATCGAAATAGAAGCAAAAGGAACAGGCCCTGTCGCGTTTTTTTCCGAAGATTGGATGACCGTTCCGAAAGCGCGCATGCTTGCAAGAGAAGTCAGCCGCTTTCCTTATATAAAAGACATTTATTTTGAGGATGAAAAAGGCGCGAGCTGGACGCTTAAAGAATTAGAAAAGCTTACTGAAGAACTTGCGTACGAACCTGACGACATTACAGTATATTTCGACGGCGGCTTTGACAAAACAAGCGGACGCGCAGGACTCGGAATTGTCGTGTATTATTCTCTCGGCGGCAAGCGGCATCGCATACGGAAAAACAAAAGCTTAACGCTTCAGACGAACAATGAGGCGGAATATGCCGCTTTGTACGAAGCGCTTAAGGAAGTGCAGGAACTTGGCGCAAGCAGAAATTCAATCACGATAAGAGGGGATTCCCTCGTCGTTTTGCATCAGCTTGACGGCAGCTGGCCGTGTTATGATGAAACGCAAAACGAATGGCTGGATAAAATTGAAGCGCTGCTCGAATCCTTAAAGCTGACACCGACATATGAAGCCGTAAACCGAAAGGAAAATCAAGAAGCGGATGACCTTGCCAGAAAAATTCTCTCGGACCGGCAAATTGAAAGCCGCATAACATTAGAAGGTAACGGAGATGACTGATATTGGATAAAAAAAGCATTTATAAAGAATTGACAGAGCTTCAGGATGAATATTGCAAAGACTGTTTCGTAAAAAAGCATTTCCGCAAAGAGTTTGGAAAAACGCACGCTCATTCTTTCTGCATCAACCAATGCACGGTGGGGGAGAAGCTGAAAGCCTACGGCAAGGTGCTGACAAATCAATAAAAATAAAACCGCGACTTCTGCGGTTTTATTTTCGAATTCATCAAGCTGATGCTGGCAATCGTCGAGAAGCATTCGCGCTTTTGCAGAAAATCCTGGTCGAGAGCTTGCAGTTCACTGGATTGTGACATCGTTCTGGCATCCTGAATCGCTTGGTAAGCAGATTCCACCAAAGTTGAATTTTGGCCCCGGGTAGCCGCTCCCGTTGTTTTCTGGGCAGTTTCCACTGCTAATTCAAGCTGGCGTTTATCCGTCAGTCCGTTTGGAAAAAATTCAGAGTCCATTAAAAAACACCTCCGCAAATAGTTTGGAGATTTTTTTTAGAAATATGTACGGAAAATAGAAAAAAATATAGAAAATAAGCCGATATAACTATTGAACCTGATTAATTAGGGCTTTTTTACTATTATTCAGGGTATCTTGGGAGAGAAGGGAAAAACCAGCCGTGAATGATAATGATTTAAAAACAATCCTTCAGCAGACATTTAAAGAAATATACGGTGATTTGGGAAGTTTGGCGGAAATGGCAAAAAGGAATGCCGTCAAAGGAGAAGCAAATTGAAGAAATCGAGCAGCGCTGTAAGCAGAATCTTGTCGCAATTGAGATTCAGACGGCAATCAAATAGGAGAGGCATACGCCTCTCCTCTATTTGTCATCTGATCAACATGTATTGAGTTTAGAGTTTTACAACATTAGAAGCTTGAGGTCCACGATTACCTTCGACAATTTCAAAAGAAACTTCTTGTCCTTCTTCTAATGATTTGTATCCTTCTCCTTCGATAGCAGTGAAGTGAACAAATACGTCGTCTCCGCCTTCAACTTCGATGAAGCCGAATCCTTTTTCGTTATTGAACCATTTTACTTTACCGTTTTGCATATTGCTTAATTCCTCCTAGTACTGTAGCACCTTCGTGCTAAAAAAAATTTTGTCATCATCCAACCGTACGTATGTAAACGTTGTTAAATGATGGTTCAACTATACACCATATGGGAGCGGGCGTCAAGCGGCCGCTCCCTATTTTTTATCTTTATTTTTCCAGTAACAAAGCTTAACCGGAAAAAAACAAAAAGCACACGAATCGTTCGTGTGCTTTTCTTTTACGATAATGCCATATCCGCCTTCCCGGCCATCATTTCAGATTCTTTTATAATGTCCTGCAAAATGACTTCAGAAGAATTGGGGAGGTGAAGGCTTTTAATATTGTCCTTCATCCGGTTCAGCTTCTCCTCATCCGCAAGAAGGGAGGTGACAGACTCTAAAATTTCTTCGTGGCGGTTGACCACGACAGCCGCACCGCGATCTTCAAAGAAAATGGCGTTTTCTTTTTCCTGTCCGGGAACCGGTTTGTACAAAATAACGGGTACTCCGATCGCCGTCGCTTCCGTCAGTGTGATGCCGCCTGGTTTTGTGATCATGCAGTCCGTAATACGGAACAGCTCGTCAATTCTTTCTACATAGCCCAGCACTTTCAGCCGGTCGGCATTGTCACCTTCCAAGCTGCTGAGGGATTCTTTCAGCGAGCTGTTTTTGCCGCATACCACCACAACCTGCACCTGATCGTCATGAACGAGATTTTCGCACAGTTCTTTTACGTTTTTCAGCACACCATGCGCTCCAGCCATAATAAGAAGAACTTTTTTGTCGGGAGAGAGATTGTATTTTTTATAAATCGGCTCTTTCGGCATCGATTCCTCGAATTGAGGCCTGATGGGAATGCCCGTGATCTTTACGTTGTTCGGGTGAGTGCCGATTTCAATCAGTTTTTCCTTCACGTAATCTGTGGCGACATAATATTTATCAACATTTTCATGAACCCAGATTTTGTGAAGGCAGAAATCGGTCATAACGTTGAACGTCGGGATCACTTTTCCGGTTCTCCGTCTGTATTCCGGTACGACAATCATCGGAAATGTATTGATAATAATGTCCGGCTTATGCTCTTCGACGAGCTGGCCTAAACGTTTATTTCCATTTTAAAATAAATATTGAATTTGCGTTTATTATAGATTTTGTCAACTCCGTAATAAAACAAACGATAAAACTGTTTCCCGATTGAGAAGCTTTTTAAATAAAGGTATTGAGTAACCTCTGAAACAATCGGATTTGACTCTTGATACAAATTGGAAACCGTCACATCTAAGCCGAGACGCAGACATTGTTCGTAGAGCGTTTTGGCCACTTGAACATGCCGTTTCCGTAATTTGCAGTCAAAATTAATACTTTTTTATTGGTATTCAAGTAAATTCACCTCAATGTAATCAACAACAAGCAAGCTTCATGCATCGTAAGGAGTTATTGTCTATAGATAAACATAACACAAGTGCATCATTTTATAATAAGCGCGGCAACATATTTAAACTAAATTTAATTGATATGTTCCATTATTTTAAAGTTTTGTTATACGCATACTGAATCAAGAGTATTTTATCATATTTTTGTCACCGTATCACTCAAAACAAAAATTAATCCCATTCATACGGGGTTTCTTGATATACGTAATAATTCAGCCAATTCATAAACAATAACGTTGCATGAGCTTTCCAGCGGTTAACAGGTTCTTTCCCGCCGGGCGCAAAATAGTGCTTAGGAGCTTCTACGTTTGAAAGATTTCTCTCTATGTCTCTCTCATACTCCTGAAGCAGCGTATCGGTATCATATTCCGGATGACCCGTTAAGAAAATCTGTTTTTCGTCTTTTGAAACGATTAAACAGACCCCCGCTTCCTCTGAAACGCTGAGCACATCCAGATCCGAAGCCGATTGCAGCTGCTCCGTATTAATATCTGTATGCCGTGAGTGGGGCACATAGTATAGCTCGTCAAATCCTCTTACCAATCTCTCATGTTTTTTAAGAACGGTATGCTCAAACACACCGAAGATTTTTTTCGGCAGCTCCACTTTCTCAATGCCGTAATGATAGTATAAACCGGCTTGAGCGCCCCAGCAGATATGGAGTGTTGAAGTGACGTTCGTTTTGCTCCATTCCATGATTTCCTTCAATTCTTCCCAGTAAGAAACATCTTCAAACGGCAGGTGCTCAATCGGAGCCCCGGTAATAATCATTCCGTCAAACCGTTTGTGGCGGATGCTGGAAAAATCCGTATAAAATTCATCCAGATCTGCCTTGCCGTATTTTTGGAGTATGTGTGCTCGGAATTAAGAACGTAAAGTGAACTTGTAAAGGTGAATTCCCAAGCATCCTGAGGAGCTGGGTTTCCGTTTGGATTTTTTTCGGCATCAGATTTAAAATCACGATCTTCTGCGGCCGGATATCCTGATGAAAAGCCCGGCTTTCATCCATTACAAAGATGTGTTCACTTTCAAGCACCTGCTTAGCGGGCAGGTGATTTGGTATATTAATAGGCAACATGCCACCTCCGTTATTCCCCGTTAATTTTCTTCATTATAGAAATTTTTAAGCCATTTTTCAATCCATCCCGGCGCAATAAACCGCATTTAACGCATAATGACAGGGATAAAAGCGGTAAATGGACATAAATTCGGAGCGGCTCTTTATTATGACGGGTAAAGAGCCGTTTGGTTCCTCGAAAAATACGTTTTCCGTTAAGTGGAAGGAAAAAGCGGTTACCGTTTGTTTTGCAGTGTAAAACAGGTAAAATAAATGAAGAATGTAAAAAGGAGGGCCGCAGATGACAATTTACGATATAAACGTACGGACCATAACAGGCGAAGACATGACGCTATCGGCTTATAGAGGCAAGGTGATGATCATTGTGAATACAGCAAGCAAATGCGGGTTTACATCCCAGCTCAAGCAGCTTCAGGAGCTCTATGATACATATCGGGAGGAAGGTCTTGAAATATTGGGATTTCCCTGCAACCAATTCATGAACCAAGAACCTGGAAACGAAGCGGAAATTCAAGAGTTCTGTGTGAAAAACTACGGAGTCACATTCCCGATGTTTGCGAAAGTTGATGTCAATGGAGCAGACGCTCATCCTCTCTTCACATATCTGACGGAGCAGGCGAAGGGGATGCTCGGCACAAAAGCGGTCAAATGGAATTTCACTAAGTTTATCGTGGACCGAAACGGTGAAGTCACCGGGCGTTTTCACCGAACGTCAACCCAAAAGAGCTTGAAGATACGGTGCAGAGGCTTTTGGCCCAATAAGAGGTGATACGGTGAACGAAAAAGAGCAGCTGGAAAGCGCCAGGAATTGGGTCAGAGAAAAGCTTATCAATGAACGTACAGGCCATGACTGGCTTCATATTTCCCGGGTCGCAGCACTTTCTGTTTATATGGCAAAAGAAGAAGGCGCCGACTTATTTATCACTGAGACGGCCGCGCTGGTTCATGATCTGATTGACGCCAAGCTCGAAAAAGCGAAAGGCTGACGGCAGGCGAAGTGACGGCTGGCTGCTTTCAACATTGCGGCTGGCTCCATTGAGGAGATCGCGGATATCATCACGAGAATGTCATTCAGACACAGGGAACTGCTGATAAAGCGGCCGCTTTCATTGGAGGAAAGTTGTTCAGGATGCAGACATGCTTGATGCGATCGGCGCGGCGGGCATCGGCAGGGCTTTATGTTTGCCGGCGCGAAGGGTCACCCGATGTACGGAACTCAAACAAGTGTGCTGGCCCATATAGAGGATAAATTAATCAAGCTTAAAGGCTTAATGAATACAAAAGCGGGAGCCGGTTTAGCAGAGGAGCGGCATCAATTTCTTTGCAGTTCGCCGCCCGTATCAAAAAGAGGCCGGCATCGGCAAAAGCTAAGCGGCGCAATAGAACGCTTGTGCCGACTATGTTAGAATAAGTGTCAGATTGCGCATAGGAGGACCAATATGAAGATTAAATCAATAGAACCGACGCCGAGTCCGAACACGATGAAAGTGATTTTGACTGAAGAGCTTCCGGCGGGGAAAAGCAACAATTACAAGCCCGATCAGGCAGATGATGCTCCGGCCGTCGTACGTGATATTTTAAACATTGAAGGAGTAAAGGGCGTTTATCACGTTGCCGATTTCCTGGCTGTGGAGAGAAACGCCCGTTTTGACTGGAAGGACATTCTGCCTCAGGTCCGTTCCGCTTTCGGAATGGAACATACGGAGCAGTCTGAGAGCCGTTCTGAACAGGAATCGTTCGGTGAAGTGAAGGTTTTCGTACAAATGTTCAGCGGAATCGATGCAGGTCAAATTGACGGACGGCGAACGTGAAGAGCGCTTCGGCCTTCCGGAACGTTTCCAAGAAGCCATCTTAAAGCTGCGTTCCGAAGCTTCAAATGTTGTATTTGAGCGGGCTTGGAAAGAACAAGGCGTGCGCTTCGGGGATTTTACCGAAATCGGACACGATGTCACAGAAGAGCTTCAGGCCGCCTACAGTGATGAGCGGCTCAAACGCCTGACAGAAGCAGCCGTACAGCAAAAGGGTGAGGCCAAACCGGCAGTGCAGCGGAAAGCTTATAAAGTGACTTTGGAAATGCTCGATGATGAAGACTGGAAACAGCGCTATGCCCATCTTGAGCAAATGGATCCGGATGAAGACGATTTACCAGTATTGGAAAAGGCGCTGCATGATCCGAAGACTTCGATCAGAAGACAAGCCGTCGTTTATTTGGGAATGATCGAAAAGCCGTCTGTGCTTCCGCTGTTATACAAAGCGCTTGAAGACAAAACGGTGACGGTCAGAAGGACGGCGGGTGACTGTCTGTCGGATCTCGGCGATGCGAGCGCCATCCCGGCAATGATAAAATCGCTCAGTGACTCAAGCAAGCTCGTGCGCTGGCGCGCGGCCATGTTTTTATATGAAGTCGGCGATGAAAGCGCGCTGGAAGCATTAAAAGCGGCGGAAGACGATCCGGAATTCGAAGTCAGCCTGCAAGTCAAAATGGCGATTGAACGGATTGAGCACGGAGAAGAGGCGAAAGGTTCAGTCTGGAAACAGATGACTGAAAGCAGAAAAAGAACAGTTATAACAAAGGTGCGCCATGCACCTTTTTTTTGAATTCACTTTTTATAAAAATTATTTAGAATATTGTTGAAAAATGATTCAAAACTCTATATAGTAAGTACAATATTAATTGTTGGAGGGTTTTTATCGAAATACAGAAAGAATAGAAAAGCGAGACAGGGCAAAGACACTGTAAACAGGTAATTTGCAGAACGCGCCCTAGAATAAACTGAAAATTTTAAAAATAATGCACAGTCTAAAAACAGTAGGGGGATCACCATGGCAGAATTACGCAGCAACATGATCACACAGGGAATTGACAGAGCGCCGCACCGCAGCCTTCTTCGCGCTGCCGGCGTAAAAGAAGAAGACTTCGGCAAGCCGTTTATCGCGGTCTGTAATTCATACATCGATATCGTTCCCGGGCATGTTCACCTGCAGGAATTTGGAAAAATCGTAAAAGAAGCAATCAGGGAAGCGGGCGGTGTGCCTTTTGAATTTAATACGATCGGAGTAGATGACGGAATCGCGATGGGGCATATCGGCATGAGATATTCGCTGCCGAGCCGTGAAATCATTGCCGATTCAGTTGAAACGGTCGTCTCGGCGCACTGGTTTGACGGAATGGTCTGCATTCCGAACTGCGACAAAATTACGCCGGGAATGCTGATGGCGGCTATGCGGATTAATATTCCGACCATTTTTGTCAGCGGGGGGCCGATGGCAGCCGGCCGTACAAGCGATGGCCGCAAAATTTCGCTTTCTTCAGTATTTGAAGGCGTCGGCGCATATCAAGCCGGGAAAATCGGTGAAAGCGACCTGCAGGAGCTGGAACAGTTCGGCTGTCCGACGTGCGGATCTTGTTCAGGCATGTTTACGGCAAACTCCATGAACTGTCTGTCTGAAGCGCTCGGTCTGGCGCTTCCGGGAAACGGAACAATTCTGGCAACTTCACCGGAGAGAAGAGAGTTTGTGAGAAAATCAGCGGCCCAATTGATGGAGACCATCAAAAGACATTAAGCCGCGTGATATTGTCACCGAAAAGCGATTGACAACGCCTTTGCGTTAGACATGGCTCTCGGCGGATCAACCAACACAGTGCTGCATACGCTTGCGCTTGCCAATGAAGCTGGGGTTGAGTACTCTTTAGAACGCATTAACGAAGTGGCTGAACGAGTGCCTCACTTATCGAAATTGGCGCCGGCCTCGGACGTCTTCATTGAAGATCTGCACGAAGCGGGCGGAGTCTCGGCGGCCCTTAATGAATTGGCGAAAAAAGAAGGGGCGCTTCATCTTGACGCGCTGACTGTAACAGGCCGCACACTCGGAGAAACAATTGCGGGTCATGAAGTAAAGGATTATGACGTGATTCATCCGCTTGACAATCCGTTTACCGAAAAAGGCGGTTTGGCCGTCCTGTTTGGGAATCTGGCTCCGGACGGCGCCATTATCAAAACAGGCGGCGTACAGGACGGGATTACAAGACATGAAGGTCCCGCTGTCGTCTTTGATTCTCAGGATGCCGCGCTTGAAGGCATTATAAACCGCAAAGTAAAAGAAGGAGATGTTGTCATTATCCGTTATGAAGGGCCAAAAGGCGGACCGGGCATGCCGGAGATGCTTGCTCCGACGTCTCAGATTGTCGGAATGGGGCTTGGCCCGAAAGTGGCGCTTATTACAGACGGCCGTTTTTCAGGAGCGTCCCGGGGTCTTTCAATCGGGCACGTATCACCTGAAGCGGCTGAAGGCGGCCCGCTCGCATTCGTAGAAAACGGCGACCATGTCATCGTTGACATAGAAAAACGGATTTTGGACGTACAAGTGCCTGAAGAAGAATGGGAAAAACGCAAGGCCGAATGGAAAGGCTTCGAGCCGAAAGTAAAAACAGGATATCTAGCCCGGTATTCCAAACTCGTAACAAGCGCCAATACAGGCGGAATCATGAAAATATAAAACAGAGGCCTGAACAATTGAATTCCGGCCCCCTCTATAGTATCCTTGACTTCATATAAGGATTTTAGAGGGGGCTTTTTTATGTCAATGGCTTATGAAGAATATATGCGCCAGCTGGTCGTGCCGATGCGCCGTGAGCTGACGGGTGCGGGTTTTCAGGAATTAACGACTGCTGAAGAAGTAGAAAGCTTTATGGAACAGGCAGAGGGCACGACATTGGTCGTTGTTAACTCCGTGTGCGGCTGTGCTGCCGGTCTCGCCCGTCCGGCTGCGACTCAGGCTGTTTTACAGCATGAAAAAGCGCCTGATCATACGGTTACCGTATTTGCCGGTCAAGATAAAGACGCAACTGCAAAAATGCGTGAATATTTTACGGGGCAGGAACCTTCCTCGCCATCAATGGCGCTGTTAAAAGGGAAAGAGGTCGTTCATTTTATTCCCCGCCACGAAATCGAAGGGCATGACATGGAGGAAATTATGAAAAATCTGACGGATGCCTTTGATGCGCACTGCTGAAATGCCCGAATTCCGGGCATTTTCTTTTTGGAGAAAAAGATGATCACAACGAGTTACAGACCAAGCGAATACACGATACAAACAGCGCAGTCACTCAGTGTCAGGCTGGGTGACACTTACTGCAGCCGCAATAAACAGCCGATTGAAAAAATGCTGGAACGAGCCGCTAGCGATCTTTTAGTCATCGGAAAGGAACGGTTCGAACTTTACACGAAGCAAGGTGAGAAGTTCTTTTTCACCCGAATACAGCGATGTTCCGCGCAAAGCGGTTTTGAGAGGAAGCCGAGCCGTTGTTAAAAGCACCGGATTACGCGAGGGGATTCCTTTTAGATTGTACACTCGGCCTGGCATCCGATGCGATTTTGGCAAGCCTGGCAGTCGGAAAAAGCGGACAAGTCATCGGCCTGGAGAAAACAAGCTTGTCTCATTGCTTGTAGAAACAGGACTTCAAACGTGGAAACCGGAATGGAGCCGCTCAAACCGCCATGAAACGCATTCAGGTTAAACATGCTGACTGCGCCGATTATTTGCGGAGCTTCCTGATTCATCGGTAGATGTCATTTATTTTGACCCGATGTTTCACGAACCTGTTGAAACGTCAGACGGCATTGCACCGCTCCGCGCGCTGGCAGAAGAGGGTTTTAACGAAGAGTGCATCACGCAAGCCGTCCGGGCGGCGAAAAAATGCGTAGTGCTTAAAGACCATTGGAAAAGCCCGCGGTTTGAACGATACGGCTTCAAGGTGCTGAAAAGAAAGACGGCGCTTTTCCACTTCGGTGTCATCCATGTAAGCTCATGATATCATGGGCTTCTTTTTCGTTAATCAGTGATTTCCATAACGACAAAATAAAGCGGCGAGAAGTGATACAGTCGCAAATAAAGCGTTAATCATCTCATCCCCTCCTTTTTCTCCTTCTTATTGTAAGCGGTTTATCCGCTCGGTCACAGTTACCAATTTCCCATATTGCATGATAATACGCTGCCGGGCATGACGCCGCGCTTTAATCTATGCTAAAATAAAGGAAAAGAGGACAATAAAACAGAGGGGAACAATCTATCATGAAATTGTGGATGAAAAAGACCCTTGTGGTTCTGTTTACCATTGTAACGTTCGGACTCGTGTCTCCTCCGGCTGCTTTGATGACAGACAAGCCTTCAGGACAGTCGAGCAGTCTTGAGCAGAATGATTACACCGCTTTTTATGATGAACACGCCCTGCCGGGAGAAGCGAAGGCAGGGCGGGAGCCTGAATTACTGTTTCAATCGTATCAGCAGCAGCTTCTCGGTGATGCTGAAAATCAATCATTTTAAAATTCGGCAAAAATCTCTCCGGTCATTGAAGATGATTACAGAAGTGAAATTCTGCCGAAAATCGAAGATGTGATCACAGGACATTTAGCCAAGTTTCAAGATGATGAAGCGTATCAGGATGTGGTTATTTCCAGTAAACCGTCGGCCGGAAAAACCGAAAAAATTTTTCATGTGTATAACAGGCTGACAGGTGAAGATCTTTTAAGGTTCCACGTCCGCCGGGATCATCCTCCGCAAGACGGCTACTGGTTTAATTTTCATTACCATACCGCTGAAGACGGATTTCAATCACATCATGAGCTCGGCAGCATTTACTGGGACCGCAATACGCCGCCTGACTGGATGAGCGTGTAATAGCGAGAAGAATTAAAAAAATCATTTCTGAGAAATTTTGCAGAAATGATTTTTATTGTGTTACTACTAAAAGACTACTTTAAAAGGATGAAAAAATGAAACAATATAAAGATTTGTGCCGTCATGTGTTAGAAAACGGAGACCGTACGGGAACGGGTACGATCAGCACGTTCGGCTACCAAATGCGGTTTAACCTTCAGGAAGGTTTCCCGATGCTTACGACGAAAAAGCTCCATTTTAAATCCATCGCGCATGAGCTGCTTTGGTTTTTAAAAGGAGATACGAATGTCCGCTACCTTCAGGAAAACGGAGTCCGTATCTGGAACGAATGGGCGGATGAAAACGGAGAACTCGGACCGGTTTACGGCTCTCAATGGCGTTCGTGGCGCGGAGCGACGGCGAGACCATTGATCAAATCTCCGGCTGATTCATGACATCAAGACAAACCCGAATTCCAGACGTTTAATCGTCAGCGCCTGGAATGTCGGAGAAATTGATCGTATGGCGCTTCCGCCTTGCCACTGCCTGTTTCAGTTTTATGTCGCGGATGGAAAACTGTCGTGTCAGCTTTATCAGCGCTCAGCGGATGTCTTTCTCGGCGTGCCGTTTAATATTGCGTCTTATGCGCTTTTAACAATGATGATCGCGCATGTGACGGGGCTTGAACCGGGTGAGTTTGTTCATACATTCGGAGACGTCCACATTTACCAAAACCATGTGGAGCAGGTGAATTTGCAGCTGACAAGGGATGTCCGTCCGCTGCCGAAACTGCGGTTTGCGCGAAATGTTGATTCTATTTTTGATTTTACGTTTGAAGACTTTATCATTGAGGATTATGACCCGCATCCGCACATAAAAGGAGCTGTCAGCGTATGATTTCGTTTATTTTTGCGATGGATGAGAACCGGCTGATCGGAAAAGATAACGATCTGCCTTGGCACCTTCCCGATGATCTCGCGTATTTCAAAAAAGTGACGACGGGCCACACCATTGTAATGGGGCGGAAAACGTTTGAATCAATCGGACGCCCGCTTCCGAACCGGCGTAACATCGTTGTAACCTCACGGGACGAATCTTCATTCCCGGGCTGTATTGCCGCCCACTCGGCTGAGGAAGTGCTCAAGCTGATCCCGGCGGATGAAGAATGCTTTGTAATCGGCGGCGCCCAGCTGTACAGTGCGCTCTTTCCTTATGCGGACAGACTCTACATGACAAAAATTCACCATGTCTTTGAAGGAGACCGTTTTTTTCCGGAATTTAATGAAGCTGAATGGGAATTGACCTCCCGCAAACAGGGTAAAAATGAAAAAATCCTTACGATTATGAGTACCTTGTATACGAGAAAAGAATTAAGCAGGGGACAAGAATTGATTCGTTACGGCGCCTTGTGATGTACGTTGTATTTATGTTCATGAAAAATATTCAGGAATATATCAATCAAAAGCTTGACCCGCGGCTTTCTTTTCAAAAACAGATGAGGCTGGTGTATGAGCGGCCGAAAGCCTTTATGAGAGGCTGTATTGACGTCTCGGGATCGACAATCGGCATTCATCATGATCAGCCGATCCCGGACGGCCCCGTATTGTATGTGCATCCCAAATTGCGCCCGGCTGATCTTCTCTGCTCGCGGGACATCTTGAAGAGCCGGCTGGTTTTATCGCTGGCGAGAGCTTTCGGATGCCGTTTCTCGAAATTGGCTGCGTCTGATGGGTGTCATTTGTGGCGGAGACAGCCGGGATGCAGTGCTTCAGGAGGCGGAAGTCCGTCTGCAAAAAGGGCAAAGTCTGATTCTGTCCGAAGACGGCAAAATCAATCCGGAGGAACTGGCCCTTCGTTTCGATCTCCCGATTGTGCCCGTCAGCACTTCGGGAACAGACCGGCTGCTGCGGGGCAGATTACTGAAACGGCTGAAACCGGCTGACATTGAATTACATATAAAGCCCGCTTATTATCCGGCCGGTCAGAAACGGCTCCGTGCATAAAAAAAGCACAGTCTCTATACGAGAGGCTGTGCTTTTTATCAGAATAAAGGAACTTTGACGCAATAAAACAAAATACAGAAAAACATCGAGGCGCCGCCGCCTAAAACAAAACTGTGCCAAATGGCGTGATGATACGGAACCTTTCTCCAAATATAAAATTGTGCCGGCGGAATACAATAAGCCGCCGAAAAGAAGAAGGCCGAAACCGGGGCCTGACAGCGAAGCGTACAGCGGTTTAATGGCGATGATGATCAGCCAGCCCATCATTAAATAGACAAGCGTTGAAAAAATGATAAACCGCTTCACGAAAAGATTTTAAACACGATGCCTCCGATGGCAAGCGACCAAACAATAATTAAAGGGTCAGACCGAGCGCTTCTAAGGGTCCTAATAAAATGGCGTATATGTTCCGGCTATTAATACGTATATCGCGGAATGATCCACAATCTCAAGAATGTCTTTCGTTTTTTTATGCTGGATGCTGTGCAAAAGAGTCGAGCTGAGATACAGCAGGAGCATTGAAGCGCCGAAGATTGAAAAGCTGACGATGTCTGTCGGCGAGCCGTATTTCACCGCGAAGATAATGAGAAAAATAAGCGCCGGAATCGACAGCAATACACCGATTCCGTGTGTGACGGCATTTGCGATTTCTTCTTTTATTGTGAACAATCAAATGTCCTCCTTTTTAAAGGATTTGTTTTTGCAGTGACTGCAAAAAGGTCAACCCTTCTAATGTGATTTTTGTTCCTGCGCGTCCCCGGCCTTTTGTCACATAGTTCATCTTTTCTAAGTAATCAAGCCTATTTCTGACTTGCTGGGGCGTTAATGTCATTGTGCTGTTTTCGCTTAATTCGGATATGCTCCGTCTGCTGGCGGGTTCGCCCTTTGTATTTAAGTCTTTAATTGCTTCCAAAATAAACAAAAACTCTTCTTTCTCCATCAATGTCAGCCGTTTTCTTTTTCTTAGCGGTTTCGCTTTCTGGCTGTTTTTGATATACGGCGGGACATGCTCGGGATAAATCGTCTTGCCGGATGCCGCCGCCATATAGTGCGCCGCATTTTGAAGTTCTCTGATGTTGCCGTTAAAGGTGTGCCGCTCAAACAGCGGATAAACGGACGGATCGATATGAATATGCTGTTCCGAGGCTGTCAGCATATCTTTAGAAGCGGTATATCGCTCTTTCGTTCAGATAAAGCAGGAGCGGAAGGCATAACACGTGAAGCCTGTAAAATAAATCTATGCTGAACGTGTTTTCCGCGCCGGTATCGCCAAGATTCGCCGTCTCGCTTGCAATGATGCGGGCGGAAAGCCCGGCGTCCAGCTCGGAAAGAAGGCGGGCCTGTACCGAGAGCGGCATGTCTCCGATTTCATATAAGAATAATGTTCCGCGGCGGGCTCTGTTTAATGCACCTTCAGCGCCGAACAGTTCATATTCGAGCCGATCTTCGCTTTGGTCGCAGTGAACGGTAATAAATAGTTCGCTGTTTCTGCGGGATTTATGATGGATCGCTCTGGCCATTTGTTTTTCCGGTTCCGACTTCACCTGTTATGAAGACTGGCAAATCAGATAAGGCAAATTGCGAGGCCAATCGTTTCGCTTCTGAAAAGGTGTGATGTTCGCCGGCTAGCTGATAAAAAGGATCAGTTTGTTCAATTACACTCATGAATTGGCTCCTTTTGGTTCTAATTGGTTTAAGTATAACACGTTTATGCGATCGAAAATATCTTTTTCTCTTGTATCGGTTCATTTATTTTTATTTACAAAATTAAAATAATTATCTTATTGTTCGAATATTCATGTTATAATGGCATATTAAATAGGGATTTAAATAAGAAAGGACTCTGTAAATGAAACCGTTGCTTAAAGAAGACTCTCTCATCCAGGTAAAAGACATTTTAAAGCGCACCAAAACGTAAAGGACGTTGTGATACATACGCCTTTGCAGAGGAATGACAGACTTTCTGAGAGGTATTGCAATATCTATTTGAAAAGAGACCTGCAGGTGGTCAGATCATTTAAGCTCAGAGGGGCTTATAATAAAATGAGGCAGCTCTCAAAAGAGCAGACTGAAAACGGAATTGTATGCGCAAGTGCGGGAAACCATGCGCAGGGGGTTGCGTTTTCATGCAAACACCTCGGCATTCACGGCAAGATTTTTATGCCGTCAACTACACCGAGACAGAAAGTATCCCAAGTGGAGCTGTTCGGAAAAGAATTTGTTGAAATCATATTGACGGGTGACACTTTCGATGATGCGTATAAGAGTTCTGCGGAATGCTGTGAAAACCGCACGTTTATTCATCCGTTTGACGATCCCGATGTCATGGCCGGACAGGGAACGGCTGCCATCGAAATTTTAAATGACATTGATGTTGAACCGCATTTTCTTTTTGCAGGCGTAGGGGGAGGGGGACTCCTGTCCGGGCTCGGCACGTACATGAAAAACATCTCGCCGGATACAAAAATCATAGCGGTAGAGCCGAAGGGCGCAGCCTCCTATTTTGAATCGAAAAAAGCCGGACAAGTGGTTGAACTTGAGAAAATTGATAAATTTGTCGATGGGGCGGCCGTAAAAAAAATCGGCGCTGAAACCTTTCAAACGCTCGAAACCATCGTCGATGACGTTTTGCTTGTCGGAAGGAAAAGTGTGCGACGATTCTTGAATTATATAATCAATGCGCTATCGTGGCTGAACCGGCGGGTGCATTGTCCGTGTCAGCACTTGATCTGTACAAAGAAGAGATTAAAGGGAAAAACGTCATCTGCATGGTCAGCGGAGGGAATAATGACATCGGCAGAATGCAGGAGATGAAGGAGCGCTCCATGATTTACGAGGGGCATTATTTTATCGTTAATTTCCGCAAAGGGCGGAGCTTCGCGAATACCTTGATGAGGTGCTCGGTCCTGATGATGACATCACCCGGTTTGAATACACGAAAAAAATAACAAAAGCGGCCCGCATTGGTCGGCATTGAGCTTAAGCATCGGGAAGATTACGGCGCGCTCATTGCCCGGATGAATCAAAAGGATTTCATTACGTAGAGGTGAATAAAGATCAGGATCTGTTCCACCTGTTAATCTGACTTTTAGAGAACGGCCGCAAAATGACAGACACGCTTTCTCAGATTGTATAATAAAAAAGAAAACAATCGAAAAAGAAGGATTGATATCTTGTTACTCAAAAGCCTAGAGTTCAAACGACAGGACGGGATTCAGGTAAAAGTGACAGAAATACCGGTTGTCACGGAAGGTGAACAATATTTTTTTCAAATTCATCAGCACCTTGAGCTTTATTTGAGAGAGGTTTTTGCTTCACAAAGTGTGAGAACAGTGTATTCATTCCGACAATATGTCAAGCGCCGTATGAAGTGGAAAGATTATGAGGCCGTTTTCAGCCAAGAGATTTTAAAACATAACGCATAACGGTGCACATTCCTTAGCGCCTTCCTTTTAAGGGAGGGTGCGGAATTTTATGATGAATGCTGTAAGCGTTTTATCTATGGGGAATGGAAATGAAAAAAATGAAAAGCTTCATGCTTTTGTTTTGTTCTGCTCTTGTGCGCCTGCGGGGGGAAAACGATAAAAGACCCGCTGAACTATCAGATTGAGCCGTTTTCATATCAGAACCAAGACGGGAAAACAGTGTCACTGAAAAGCCTGAAGGGGCATGTCTGGATTGCCGATTTTATGTTTACAAACTGTAATACAGTCTGTCCGCCGATGACGGCCCACATGACCGAACTGCAAAAAAAACTGAAGGCTGAGAACCTGGACGTGCGGATTGTGTCATTCAGTGTAGATCCTGAAAATGATACGCCGAAACAGCTGAAAGCCTTTGCTTCCAATATCCGCTTTCGCTTCGCAACTGGGATTTTCTGACCGGTTACAGCCAAAAGGACATTGAAGATTTTGCGCTGAACAGCTTTAAAGCAATCGTCAAAAGCCGGAGGGACCAGGTCATACATCAAACTTCTTTTTTTAGTCGGACCTGACGGCAAGGTGCTTAAAGATTATGACGGCGTGCAGAAGGTTCCGTATGATGATATCCTGTCAGATGTCAAAGCGGCTGAGGAGCTCAAGTAAACTGGCAGATTAGACATTTTCAAAACTGAAAAACATGTTACACTTTCCACTAGTAGACGGGAAGAGCAACCAGATTGAAGCTGCGAATGTTCTCATTGATCGCCGGACTGGCTTTGCTTTTATCAGCTTGTTCTGTCCAGCGCACCGGTTCTGACGCTGAAGAACCGAAAACGAAAGATCATATTGTCATAGTTGCGGTCGGTGATTCATTGACTGAAGGAGTAGGAGATCCTGACGGTTCAGGATACGTCGGCAGGGCGCGGAGTCTTAAGAAAAGGGACATGTGAAAACGGTAGATATTAAAATTATGCGGTGCAGGGCGACAAAACGTCGGACCTGCTGGAAAAGATAATAAAAAGTGCAGAAATCATTAAAGAGCGCCGACTATATCTTTTTACCATCGGCGGCAATGACTTAATGAAGGTGCTCCGCCAGAATATGATGCGACTGACGGTTCAGCCGTTCAAAAGGAAGAAAACCTTTTGAAAAACGGTTCAAGGCGATCGTTTCAAAAATCCGCAAATATAATGAAAACGCAGAGCTGGTGTATGTCAGCATGTATAATCCGTTCACGTTTACGCTGCCTGAATTAAAATTAATGGGGTTGTGACGGATTGGAACAAGATCGCCGCAAAAGAGCTGGAAAAAGATCCTCACGCCAGCGCGGTGAATGTTGAAGACTTGTTCAGTCAAAAGCGGCGACAGACGGATTTCAAAGGATGATGATTTTCATCCGAACGCAAAAGGGTATGCACTCATCGCCGACCGATTATACGGCATCATAGAAACAAGGGTTACCAGCAGAATAGGGTGAAATGATGAAAAATGGAAATCGCTGTTTTTGTTCTTCTCGCACTCAATGTGATTGCCGCCGCGGTAATTGTGACATTATTGGTTATGCCGGGAGAACAGGCGAAAATACAAGATCAGACAAAAGTGAGTACGGCTTTCATATCACAAGCTCCAAAGAATCACTTGCCAGGTTTGTGAATTCGTACTTAAAAGAGAAGGCATCGAATCAGCTTGACTACAAAGTGGACATCAATAACGATGTGCACGTGGCAGGTAAAATCAAAGCATTCTCAACCTCCATTAACGCGGTCGTCACATTTGAACCGTCCGTACAGGAGAACGGAGATGTGGTTTTGAAAGTGACGAAGTTTTCATTAGGTGAATTAAGCCTGCCGATCAGCTTTGTGCTGAATTATATGGACAGCTTTTATGAACTCCCGTCATTTGTGCACGTTCATTCCGGGGATAAAAGCATCGAGATCCGTCTGTCAGAAATGCCTTTAGACAACGGCATGTATGTAAAAGCGGATAAAATCAATCTCGACACGGATGAAATTGAATTTTCCTATTATCATCCGAAACAATAAGTTTTCATAAAAAAAACACAGATCCTTTCAGGGATTTGTGTTTTTCGTGTCAACGTTTTTGTCTAGCTTGCTGAACAGTTTGATTAACGTTGCAAGCTCTTCATCAGAGTAGCAGTCAAACCGTTTAAAAAAGTATTCTGTTTTTTTCTGGTTGAAATGATCGACAATTTTCTCCCCGGCTTCCGTAATATGGATTCTGATAATTCGCCTGTCCTCTTTAGAACGGATGCGGGTGATCCATTCCTTTTCTACTAAAGCATCGGTCACTGCGGTAATGTGGCTTGCGGAGACCTCAAGAATGGGGCAAATTCCGTTACTTTTTGGCCCTTGTTCACTGAGAATCCGCAAAATGGTGAATTCGTTCCTGGACAGCTCTTTATCTAGAATTTCATTAACTTCATTTCTGATTTGTTTAAACACTTTTCGAAGCAAAGCTTCCATATCATACATCATTTGTGTCCTTACTTTCAAATCATGAACCTCCAATATGTAGTCAGCGTGGCATTCGTTCAGCTTCCCTGAAAGCAGAATTATTTTTATTCTGTTTATACATGCTATAATATAATAATACCATATGAACAAAGGAGGCACCCGTATGTCAGAAAAAATCGCCACATTTGCAGGCGGCTGTTTTGGTGCATGGTGAAGCCGTTTGACGAACAGCCCGGATTGAAAAGGTGGTGTCCGGCTATAGGAGGTCATACTGAGAATCCGACTTACGAAGAAGTGTGCAGTGAAACGACCGGACACAGAAAGCCGTTCAAATCACATTTCAACCTGACATTTATCCGTATGAAAAGCTTGTCGAGCTGTTTTGGCGCAGATCGACCCGACTGATGCAGGCGGCCAGTTTGCAGACCGCGGAAGTTCATATCGGGCGGCGATATATTACCATAATGATGAACAAAACAAAATCCTCAAAAACAGCTTGAAGAAAGCGGCATATTTAAAAAGCCGATCGTCACAGACATTTTAAAGGCTGAGCCTTTTGAAGCGGAAGGCTATCATCAGCACTTTTATAAGAAAATCCTGATCACTACGGGCGCTACCGTGTAGGTTCCGGACGTCAAGGCTTTCTGGATGAGCATTGGAGGGACAGATAAGATGGCTTTTAATAAAGAAGAAAAAATCAAATCATTAAACCGCATGCAATATGAAGTCACGCAAAATAACGGAACGGAGCCGCCGTTTCAAAATGAATTCTGGGATCACAAAGAAGAGGGGCTGTATGTTGATATCGTATCAGGAAAGCCCTTGTTTACATCTCTGGATAAATTCGATTCTCATTGCGGCTGGCCCAGTTTTACAAAACCGATTGAGGAAGAAGAGGTTGACGAAAAACTGGACACAAGCCACGGAATGATCCGGACGGAAGTGAGAAGCAAAACAGCGGACTCCCACTTAGGCCACGTATTTAATGACGGCCCGGGGCCAAGCGGTCTCCGTTATTGCATTAACTCTGCGGCACTCCGGTTTATTCCGAAAGACAAGCTGAAGGAAGAGGGCTATGAAGCCTGCCTGCATTTATTTGAAAATAGAGCTCAGCAATGAGGCCTGCCTATCAGACAGGCCTTTTTTCTATGTTTTTTTTTCTTCATGTAATCGTTCAATAATCTTTACGATTGTGTCTTTTGTGATGAGCGGCGCCTGATCGGATTGATATCTGGGGAGATTGACCTTCCGAAATTCCGGATGTTTGGCGGGGTCCGGCAATATCGCGTAGATTGCCCCATTCATATAAAGATTCCGTCTCATGAGGAGAGGTCAGTTCTTCATGAAGCTTCTCACCGGGACGTTTTCCCACTTCAACAGCGGCTGGCTGCGGCAGTCCGTGCCGGAACGCATATTCTTCAAACCCGTGAAGCAGTTCTTCAAGCCTCAGGGACTCCATTTTAAAATAAACGTTTCTCCGCCCTTTGTAATCGCCGCAGATTGGGGTGAGCGTTGCGGCGTCATCGATCGACATAAAAACCTCGTCATGTTTTATCCGTAATGGTGAGCGGACCGCCTGCCATCAACTGCTCAAATAAAATAGGAATAACGGAACCGCGTGAACCGAGCACATTGCCGAAGCGGACCGAACAAAACACCGTACCGCGGTTTTGAACATGATGATTCGCCTGATGAAACAGCTTCTCGGACAACAGCTTCGTAGCTCCCATTGTGTTTACCGGGGAAACGGCTTTATCGGTTTTTTAAGATATTTACTGCATTTTGAGGAACTATCAGTGGCGGTGAGATCGAAAGCGAAAAATTAAACCTCAGGATAGGGGTGATTTCAAACTGAGCCGGAATTGGCCCTTTTCTTTTTTGTGTCATCGTAACGATAACATCTTTGAAGACCATTCTTAATAGTGAGTTCTTTTTCTCTGTGCTTGTTTCAATGTGATATTGATCAATTATCTTATTTATGTTGTTTCTGACTGTATTACTGTCTATTTCTGATTGCGCTTCTTGAGTTCCATTGAGTTCATGCTTGGCAATCTGGAGTTCTTTAAATTCTTCATCTAAAACAGCTTTTCTTTTCAAAAAAAGTTCATCAGTGTAAATGCCGCTTTCATATTTCTCGAAGATAAAATTCTCTTTGTTTTTTAACTCTTGTTCTTTTTGTGAAAGATGTTCAGACATTTGCTTCTTTGTTTTCATATTACTATTTACGTCTTCGTATTTAGAAATCATCGAAATGATATGTTTTGTTAAAGTCTTATTATCTAAGTTGCTTAAAAAGAAGAGGTAATCCAGAATGGCATTTTCAACATCGTTATATCTCACATAAGTGCATTTATTCTTTTGCAAGTGAGTGATTTAACGTGATACACACTCCGTGCCGTTTTTTGTTTTCTCGCGTTCGCCTAGTTTCGTATTTAGATAATGGTTCACCGCACTTAGAAACAAGTGCATACGCCTGCCAATTCACTAATTCCAATGCGTTTTATTAGGCGACAGGGAACTTTGTTTGCAATTTTCTCTTGTGATTGTTGAAATTGTTCTTGATCTATTATAGGGGCGTGTGCATCTGATACTACAATTTGTTCCTTTTCAGGTCTAATTGTTCGTTTACCGTCTTTTGTTTTCCCTAACCTTATATTTAACAGTTCCGATATACGCTTCGTTTTGCAGAATTGCTTTAATTGTGTATTGATTCCAGCGCTTTTTCCTGATGGAGTCGGTATTTGTAATTTTGTTAAGTGAGAAGCAATCGCTGTATAACTAACTTCTTTTCCATTCAACCCATTTAAAAAGATGTTAAAGATGAATTGAACGACTTTTGCTTCTTCTTCGACTGGGACTAGTTTGGATGTTTTTTTTTTTACCGGTATCCATAAGGCGCTAGTCCGAAATCCATTTCCTTGTGCCGCATATGTGTATTTAGCGCCTGTCATACGCTCTCTGGTCATTTCAAATTCTTCTCTGGCCATAAACAATTCAAAACGAATCTGACGCATGTCTGCAGGATTTCGAGGGTCATAAACTTTATATGGTGTAATGATAATCAATCGCTTGCTTTGAAGAAGGTTAACAATTTGTCCCGCATCACTGTAGCTCCATGGCTGAGTCTTGTTATTTCTTTAACAGCAATTGCCTGGTACTTGCCTTCCTCGAGGTCTTTAAGACATTCTTTAAAACAGGGCGACCCTCAATGCTTTCTCCAGATCCGATTTCCATTTTCAATTCATAGGGATTTCAATCGACTTCAGTATTTTATTCATGAGTTCATTTTGTTCTGTTAGCGTATCTTCGCCTGTTCTTTTTTCCGCTCCATATCCTGACGAGAGCGTCTAAGATAACCAAAATATTTGTAATGTTGTAAGAATGAACGATGTTTTTAACTCCAAAAAATCAGCACCTCCTCTTTATTGTATTTACTGTAAAAACAAAAGTATTCGTACAATATTCTGTCTGACATTGAATACGAAAATAACGTAATATATTGTAAGGATTGTATTGTTTGAATCTTGATCTATTCTAACGGATATATAGATTAAAAACATCTAATACTGTCTCAAAAACAGTCTTTTTTGTGTAGTAAATATATCTTAAATTGTGGATGAATATTTGATCACCGCAGTGATTTTTGAACGGTTTCAAACGTAGGACTGACTTCATTTTAGGTACAATGTTCGGAAAGTCCACGGTAAACAAGATTATTAAAAACACAAACAAAATTTGTAAGGTTCTCGAAGATATAACCGAGCTCCTAAAGAGGTTCTTGCTATGGCAAGAAAACAAATTCCACCAGCTATTAAAGGTGCAGTTGGCGCAGGAGTTGCTGAAACAATTGGCATGGCGGTAGAATATCATCCTTCGCTATTATCTTGTTCTTTAAATACTAAAATTAAAGGTGATACCATGACTGGAAATCGTTTTGTAGACTGGTGTAACGAAAATAACCTAAATTCTGAAGACGAAACTTTTCTCGTCCAGTTGTCAGGTGCATTTTGTAATTATGAAAATGATAAAGCGAAAGAAATGAGTAAGCAATTATTCATTACCCGATATGGTGAAGAGCTTGGAATTAGCTCCATTAAAGGAGATAATCGATCAGAATATGAAGAAATTATTCGTATGAAAAGAATAATTACAAGCAGAACGAAATTAATATAGATGAACTCGCAGGCATTATTTGAGACAGAGATGATGTTATCTTTAAAAGAAAAGTTTTGATAAAATCTAATTGATGTATCATAGGGGTTTAATCAGCCACTATAGACTACAGAGTCCTTCACACGCTCTGTGGTTTTTTGAATGTATCCAATAAAAAAGAAGCCTCAGAGGACTTCTAAAATTATCAATTCTTCTCACATGCAAAGTTGTCATTATCGCGATCCATCTTAGATGTATAAGCAGGGTGAGTGCTTGGTACGCCATGCGGGTATTTCTTTCTCAGCTCTGTGCAGTTAAAGTGTTCTGTTCCTCCAGCAGAAGGGAGGCTTGTGCAGAGTTAGAAGCTGTGATGCTGAACTGCTTGAATTTGAATTGCTAGGGTTCGATTTATGTGTCTCGGATTGGTGTGTTAACTGACTTTTGAGCCGGCTTAGATACACTTACTGATTTCTTCGGTTTCGTTGCGCGACCATTAAATCCTTTATCAGTCACATACCCATTCTTACTCCAAATCTTCAAGTCTTTATCTTTCATTGCTCATCTTTCTTATACGTGTCTAAATACTTCGTGTTTGGCTCATATACATAAGCTACTCGTGCTAATCCTTCTTTAAGCAGTGTTTCTTGTACTGATTTGCCATCTGCATAAACGTAAGCCAGCATTCTGCCATACTTGTCTGTACGATCTCCTTTATCAAACTCAGTTGAAGTTTTCCCTTGTTAACCAGCTGTTTGTTTCTTGCTGAAGCCTCCTCACCATATGGTTGTACGCAAGAGTTTGGCTTCTTAGTTTTAGGCGTGTCAACAAGTAAATAACGAGACTTCGCCTTTATACTTTAATCGTATTCCCATCAACTGTTCTGTTAAGTGTTACATCGACCAGCCTTTTCTTTTGTCAGACGCCTTTTTATCCGACGAATCCTTCTTTGAAGCATTTTCGGCTTTTTCATTGTTGTCATTAGTACTTTTGTCATTTGATTGAGTGTCTGCCTTTGTCTCTTTTACATCCTTTTCTTCTTCTTTGCGTTGTTTTAGCTTTGTCTGAATCTGTTTTATCTGAAGAATCAGAATCAGACCCGCACGCGACCAAAGAAAGCTTAAAGATAATGCGCAGATACCTAATAACCATTTCTTCAATGTAATTTCTGTCTCTATATCGGACAAACCTTCCTAATTATAAATATAAAACCAAAGATTGTAAATTCCGTTTTGGCATTTTAAGACACTCAAATACAGTTTTGAGGTAAAATTTAGTGGTCCTAAACATTAGAGGAGGAATTTATATGGAAGAAGGAAGTTAATTCACATGACTCTTAATGGAATAAAGGATGCTGTTTCTAAATACGGAACTTTCCTATGTTCCAACATGGGGGCATGTCATGGAAGACGCGCTTTTCAATTCAGAGATCCGGCCAGTCCTCAAGAAATTAATAGTTTAGAAAAGATGTTAGGGTAACTTTGCCTAATGATTATAAAGAGTTCCTATTCAATCACAATGGATTGGAAATGTTTAATGGTATTGAGCTTCTTAGCACAGAAGGGATAATTGAATTTAATGAAGTTCAAGACTTCCTAAAGGCTATGTCCTAATTGGATACCACTATGATGGCAGGTATGTTATTGACACAAACAAATCAAATAAGGATTAGAGTATATGTTGTATCTAGATTCAATTGATGACATTGAAGATACGGTATATTTAGACTCTAACTTTGAGGTATGGTTTGACATGTTAGTGTCTTCAAATGGAACAAAATACTGGGAGTAAAATCCAAAGATTCAAGAGTATTATAAATATATTTCAAAATAGAAAGTTTAGATAAGATCAGTGGAAAGGAGCCAGATATGAAAGTATTTGAAGCAGCCTCGTTCATTTCAGCGGCGGAAAAGCGGGCGAAAGAATACGATCAGATTAGAGAACAATTTATCAATCTCAGGAAAGCCTATCAGGGAATGGCTGACTTAGATGACAGTGAGTTTTCAGGCAAAGGCGCTGACAACATTAAAGCTTTTTTCCAAGATCACGCTAGTGTCACAGACAGCTGGCTTGATTTGATCGATATGAAGATTGCTTTTCTTAACAGTATTTCAGGAAAAGTAGCTGATGCCGGATTGACCGATTCGTTTGTGGAAGAGTCATTTTTAGAACATGAGCTGATTCATGCGAAGAATAAATCAAAAGCCATCATGCAGGAGCAACGGAATGAAATGAGAGATATTCTTAATGAGATAAGCGATATTGTTCATCTTGATGTTTTCTCGACAGAGGATGTCGATCAACAGCTGGATTCAGCAGATAAGAAACGGGACAATACCATACACAAGCTCGGAAAGCTCGATCATGATCTAACGAAAGAATACGCAGAAACCGAGGCAAATGAACATTTCATTCAAGCTGATTTTCAACAGCTTCAAAATGCCACAGGCAAAGGAAAAAACGCCACTCCGCTTCACTATAACGCCAAGGCGTACAGAGAAAGTGACATACATAAGAAAAAAGGCGAGATTGCAAGACATTCGGATGCTTATTTGACGATTAAAAAGGAAGAAGAGCGAAAAAAATCAAGGATCTGAAGAAAAAGCTGGCTGATGGTGTAACTGATCCGGATGAATATTTGGAAATTGCGAAGAAGATCGGCTATGAAAGCCTTGAACCTTCCCAGCAGCAATATGTCATTCAGCTTGAACAAGCAAAACAGCTGGAAGAAGCCGGAGAAGTGACTTGGGATATATTAAAAGGAGCCGGCGTTGGTTTATATGATGTCGGGAGAAGACACGGTAACCGGTTTGTGGACTGATCAGCAAGCCTGATGAAGTTGTTGAAGGTATCATAGGGGCAGTTGCTCATCCAATTAACACGTATAATGCTATTTCAACAGCTATTGAGGAATCGTATCAAAAAGATATGGTAAATGGAGATGCGTATTCCCGATCAAGATGGGTGACATATGCGATAGGTACAGTAGTTACCTCTGTGGTAGGCACAAAGGGAGCCGGTTCTCTTACAAAAGCAGATGTAGCTGGAAAAGTCATGTCAGGCAAGCTCAAAGGTGAAAGATGTCTGGCTGATTTATTGCCTTTTGGAAGTTGTTCTGGAGGAGTTCCTTATAATGTAGTTAATAGTGAAAATTTAAAGGATCGTCTGCTTAGATTAATTGAATCAGCAAATCCTAGAACGGTTTTACCAAGGAATAAAGGTCAGTGGGAAGGTACACCTGGTGATGGGAAATGGTATTCCGACATACCTGAAGTAAAAGCAGCAACTAAGGGAGAACCGATTACTTTTAAAGATGGACGTCCTGATTTTACTCCATGGACTGTTGCAAACATTAAGTTTAAGCCTGGTGAATTAAATGGAACGAAAAAAGATTTTAGGCTTGTTTATAAAAAAATTAAAGAGATCAAGGGTTTTAAATCTCAAGCGCAGGCGAAAAAATGGCTGTCACAACAGGGACTTACCCCGCACCATTTGGATAGTATCACAATACAACTAGTGCCTAGTGTGATTAATAACAAAATACCTCATATTGGAGGAGCTTCTGATTTAAGGGGGGTATTAGCATGAGTTTCAATAAAATTGAACAAAAGTTAAAAGAATTTACGATAGATGTTGAAAAAGATTCCAACATTAATACTAATGAGCAGCTCAAAGAAATTGAAAGAATTATAGGCAATCAATTACCTTCCGACTATAAGGATTTTTGAAGGAATATGGAGGCTGTTATTTAGATAGTAAAAACAACAAATGAAGTTGAGTATGACGTTTGCTACAAACCCATAGAAAAGACCCTTGGATGGGCAAGGAAGATGATACACAATTATTAGAGAACTTCTATGGTTTAGCTAACGATCATAACAGTCTTCAAGAAGCGATCAATACCTATTCTGATTGCTTTCCTAGGAATATTATTCTATAGCAAGCTCAGCAGGTGGTAATGAAATATGCATGGACATCGACAATGAGAAGGTTTTGTTCTGGGATCATGAATTAAGTCACCCTGAAAAAGACTTTTTCCTAATTGCCAACTCTTTTGAAGAGTTTATTCTAAGTTTAGTAGATGAACCAATTGAATCTGATGAACAAGGGAGTGATGTGGAAATTGAGATTTTAGACAATGACTTTGGAAAATTGCTCTTTGGTAAGGACAATTAGCTTTTATTTTTAGGAAAAGTATTGCAAATTAAGCTCTCAAGAGAGCTTTTATTTTCGATAAAACTAATTATAAAAGGGAGAGAGGTTATGGATTCGTACCAAATAAAGAAATTAAAACCCGAATACAATAAATGTAATAATATTTGGGACATGGAAAAGAAAAAGAAAATGGCTAAGGTGTTTTATGACGAATTAGTAAGCGGAAACAGAATTACTTTTACTCAGTGAATGACGAGTTTATAGGAGAAGGATCGTTAGTTTTCAAAACAATGACCCAGATTATACCATTCCCGATAAACGCGTTTATCTATCTCGTATGATTGTTAAAGAAGGATATCGAAATTGTGGGATAGGTGGTATTATTGTTGATTATTTGATTGATTATGCCAAACAACTTGGATATGAGGAAATAACACTCGGTGTAGATACAGATAACTTAAACGCAAGGCATCTATATGAAAAGAAGGGTTTTACAACCGTATTATTTCTTGGTGAAGATGAATATGGTGAATATGTAAAACTCTAAAAGTATTAAAATAAAATTCCGAGAATTATGGTGAATGTATGAGAGGTTACTTTCACAAACGATAGACGGTATCTTATGCTAATCTAATTAGAGTCGTTATTTAAGAGGCGTATTAGCATTTATCCTCTCAAAACCAGCCTGTAATGAAATAAGATACTGTTAGTTGTTAAGTGATAGTTTTCATTTTTGTGTTTTTGTGGTATTGTTGAAATAAAAAGGATGAGACAATGAAAAAGAAATTAATTGGAGTCTTGATTATTGTTTGTTCTGTGCTCATGTATAGCATAGGTTCACATCCTCTTAAAAATCAAAGATCCACTGAGGAAGTATTACAAAGTGCATGGGATGAATTTGGCTTATTTAGCTATGGGATTGGAGAAACAGACCCAGTCATATCAATTGGTATGGTTAAAACAAAAAGTGAAGAAGAATTACGGCGCTATTTAAACGACAATTTATCTGAGGAAGCCAAAGAAGAATATAAAGTTGAGATCCTTAAAAAGGATATTAATGTTTTAGAAAGACAGCATGAAAAGTATTTGGAAAGTAATAAAGCATATTAATACATTGAAGATGCTTATCGACTCAAATAAAATAATGGTTTATCCATAAACAAAGTTTTGCAAATCATTTCAATGGTTTCATTTAATGTGCTATAATCAAACTGTAAATTACAGAATGGTTACAGTGTATTTTTTAATTAGAAATGCATAAAATAAAAGACTAGGGTGCTACCAACACCCTCGCACTGTACAAAAGCTGCCCATCAAGGGCTTGCTCGATGTTGTTCATGATAGACCTAACCCTTCAGGTTTCCAGGCTCAAGGGGTCTATTTTTATTTATATACGTCAACAGGGCGATTATAAATGACCAAAATGCAAGCATTAACATTAATGCCTGGAATGTTGACATAAGCATCGCCCCTTTCGTAGGGGATGAGCAAGACTCCCTTGAGTGAGCAAACTTTCAGAATTAGATTCTTTTTGAATTTAAGTTAAATATCTCGCTGGAATTACCGATAAATAACATGTGAAATAATACAAGGAGGTTGTGGAATTGAAAAAGTACTTAGTTTAGTAACAATTGTACTTCTTGCTGTGACAACGATGTTTTCTATAAACACATCAAAAGCAGAAGCAGTTGAAGCAACACCGCTTTACAGTCTTCAGATTCTTTCTGTCACATCGGATGGAAACGACTTTGTATGGGAGCCTATTACAAGACAAGCCAAATGCAACAAATGTTTTGAAAGGTGACAAGCGCATATTAAAGTTCGCTTTATGGGCTATACAAATTCGACCGTCATTAAAGCAAAGGATGGGAGAAATTTGTTATACAAAGGTGAAGCGAACATATACAAATATGACCCTATACTTGGACAAAACAAAGTTGTGATGGGATGGGACAAATATATTGAAATTCAATGAACGAACTTCCTTCAAATGAGATTCAAGTTGAAGGACTTGGGAAAAACATGAAAATCATTTACAGCAACGTTGTAAAATTCGAGAGGATGAATGTTATGGAAGGTCTAAATAACTCTTACAATATCACGAAAGATCCGAAATTTTTAGCGTTTTGCAGTTTAGCGACAGAAGGTGCAGGAATTAGTTCGAATCAGCAATGTTCAATTGGTTTTAATGAATTCAAAGCGCTGGAGAATGGCAAAGTAGTTGATAATAAAACCTTAAAAGCAGTTCGAATTAAATCACCAGTTTGATTACTGGAAGTCCAGAATAACTGGGGACGAGCTGTAACTGAAACTGATAATCAAGTGCTGGATATCATCAAACAAGCATACAATCTTGGAATGGTGACGAGAGATAATATGCTTTTGAGAAATCAAGCCATTAACGCGTATAAAACATCTATTTAATTTAAAATTAAAGCCCCTATTCAGGAAGGGGCTTTTGCTTTTCACAACTCATTCTTTATGTTTAATCTAAAACCATAAAGTCCTGCACTGTTTTCTTTTAGGCAAATCAAATTCATTAAATTTCTTTTAGTACGGATATCAAAAATCCCCATATAGCCGCCAATGCCTTTTTGTTTTCCTCTTGTGAAATCACAAAAGTTTTGATCTTTAAACTTTGCATTCATATACGGAAATTTTAAATCAATTTTCAAAAGAAAAATCTTTATCGTACTCAAGTAAGCAGGCGTATCCGGATTTGTTAATATATGCAACGTAAAATTTACCGCTTTTTTTGTCGTAATACACAGCGTCCGCTTGTTCGAGATCATCAGGATATTTTATGAATTTTGATTTCCATGATCCTTTTTCGATTACAGTTAGTTCATGTTCTGAGCTAGCCACAACATATTTTTCAGAGTGATCAAATACATCTCCATAGGAAGCTAATCCAATCGTTTTAATAATCTCTTCTGTTTTTCTATCAATGACGTACAAAGACATTCCTTGAATGACGTAAATATACTTATCGTTATCATCGCTTCCTCCCATGGTTACGAGGGTAGGCAAAGTCAGGCTATATTTTTTATTGAACTTTTTATCATTTACTTTCAGTTCATTTCCATTGGTGTCGACATTATAGGCTTTTACGGAAATATCTTCTCCTTGATACCAAAAAGCAAATGGATTGGATAATTTTTGTTCTTTAATGGTGTTGTTTTTTAATGTGTAATAATATGGTTCATGTTCAGCTAACAAGACGATATCGTCTGAAGAGGGGGTTTTTTCTGGATATATGGTATATCCGGTACCTTAAAGTATCGTTTATTGAATTTTTCTCCTTGGGATGTGGATATGAGTACGCTTTTCTTGATGAGTGGATTTGAATAGATAAAAAAGATTTTATCCTCGGTTGGATTAATTTTAGAAGTACTTACAGAGTGTTCACCTTTATTTATAAAGAATGCATTGATCAACAATATAACTATTGCACCAATTAGAACTCCTGAAATCCCATATAAAACATAAGACTTTTTCATATAACACTCCTTATCTTTTATATAAAATAAAAAGACACTTGCAGAATAAATCTGCAAAGTAAATGATTAGGAGCAGACAGTTTTTGATGAGCGGTCAATATCTGCAGGTGTGACAAGTGCGCCTCCATTACTGTCTAGGTCGGTTCCTTTTGTGTTTTTGTATGATTGCCACACAAGATTAGAGCAATACTATTTATTTGTGCTTTTTTGGTTGCAGCTATGAATAAGGCTTACCTGTTTTACTATGAAGGACAGCATTGCATAGAGTTCTACAGGTGAACACAGATCATAAAAAAACACCCCCTATGCGGGAGTGCCAAAACATTTATGCGGTTTGCCCTCGGCGTTCCGCTGAGAAGTCATTATGGTGATCAAGCGCGATATGGATACTGGCTGTGTGGCCTCTTCGGGCTTCTTTAAAAACTTTGTGGCCGTCAAGAAGATAATGTCCAACAAGCCCAAGTAAGATAACCAAAAAGATAAAAGCCGATGCAAATTTAAATTTCATAAAGACAATCCCCTCTCTGAATTTGTTTTCGGGCATAAAGCACTTTCTCATAAAAGGCTGTAGCTACTTTATGGTCTTCATTTACATTATAATACATTGCTGCATCAGTCGCTAGGTCTTCCACATCTGAAAGCATAGCTTTTGATTCTAAGTAATCTAAGATTTTAAAAAGTCGTTCTTTGTCATTCTCAACGAATAAACCCATAAGAAAATCAAACATTTTTCCTAATACGTCATCGTTCAACTCCTTTGACAGCATAAGACCTTGTTCACAAACCTGTTTTCCATCAACCGTGTTGAATAATTTAAAGTGCGTTTTTGCCAACATTAGAAGTATGTCAAGCAGTCGGCTAGAATTGTGAAGAGAATTACTTTGATAAATTGAGACGCCTTCTTTAAAATACTCCAATGCCTTCTCCATATGTCCTGTTGTAAATGAGCATAAACCGAGATTGTACAAAGAAGAACCTATTAACCGCGGCATATCAATTTCTTGTGCTTGTTTTAATGCATTCATGAAATGCGGTATTGCTTTTTCTGGATACTCCATGTCTAAATAATTCAGACCGATGACGAATGAACATTGGATTACTCTTATTGAGTATGTCTCGTGTGCTTTGTAGGTTTCTATTGCTTGAACAATATGATGCATAGACATGTGGGTTTGCTTCATGTGATAGTACACTTCAGCAACTTTATAGTGAAATTCAGCTCGCTCTATTTCATCGGGGACAATAGATATCTTCTTTTCAGCTCGGTTGTAAAAACTTATTGCTTTAAGATATTCGTACTGTTCAAATTCATACATCCCATGAAAAAAGTTAAAATAATATTCAAGAATTCCTTTTAGATCGCTTTGTTTACTTTCGATCTCTTCTGATAAGTCTGAAATTTTAGGTCGTTCTTCATTCATGGTTTTTGGTTCAAGGTAATCAAGCATTAATTGATGTCGAAAACACATGAGCGAGTAGTACAACAATAAATCTTGATCTTCTTCCATATGCTCTATTTCTTGTTCAACTTCACCCTTTAGAATTTCTGCATCTGCAACACTGAATAATCTTATATATTTGTACCATTCATTGATTTTTAAGCCAACCTTTGAAGAAGAGATCAATTGCTCCAAAAAAATCAACCTCCTAGTATTTCGTCTGATTATGTAATATTTTATCATAATGTAATATGTTGGGAAGGGTGTTTTTTCTTAATTTCTCAATTCGGTGTGGAATGCGATAGAACCCCCCTCGTTAGAGAAGGGTACATGATCAGTTTGCTGTTGCGTTCAGTGAGGCAAGCCACTCATCTAATGTTCCGCTTGTTGAACGGCTAATTCATATGCTGATTTTCCATCTTCACCGGCAGCGTTAGTAGCTCCAGTACTGCCTTTTTAATGAAGCTAACCATTCAAAAGTGATGAATATTCAAGGCGGGAGTAAGGGAAATTAACAAAAAAATGTGAGGGAATTTAGATGAAACGATTTATCTTGGTTATACCTTTATTGGCTGCTGTTATTGTCTCTCCAACTCAAATGAAAGCAAGTCCAATGCCTTGTAGTGCAGTACTCGAACCGGTGAATCAAAAATTGAAAAATGCGAAGGGTGCGGCCCTAATCTATAAAGTGCAGTTATACCCGCCAAGTGCTGCGAGAACGAATATGAGTATTCTTGCTGTCCACCTTCCTCAGCCATCTTCTTATGGAAGCTACGACGGTTATGAAGGATTTGCCTCCAAAACAGGGGAGATCAGTTGGCGATTTAAACTATATCCGACTCCCGAGAAAGAGAGCCCTAATTGGGCTGGAAGGATTGATTCCATATCGGCTGAAATGACAAATGTTAAAGTGCAAGTACGCCTTTCAAATTCTAAGACGCAAAAGTTGGGGCCGAGTGTATTAACAAACAATATTCAATCTTGCTATTAGAAATGTAGAGCTCTTATCAAAGAGAGCAGTGCGCTTGATCTTTTGTAAATTGTAAAAAAAGGTAATTGTTTGAGAAATTCTGGTAAAAAATGATGGAGAGTCTGTTAAGATGGAATGCCTGAAGTCAATTCATCATTTGACAGAAGAGAGCCGGCAAAAGTCGATATTGCGTTTGATTTTGTACATAGAAAGACGGCATAAAAAGAAGTGGTTAGCTAAAAAAAGGCAAAGAGTCAACGCTCTTTACCATCAGGTGTTTTCCTTAAGCGGTCTGCAATATGCTTAATTAAACTCAGCGCAGCAGTCACTAATGCAATAACTAAAACAATTTCAAGTAAGAGGATAAACCCAAAATTCAAACCGTGCCTTTCAAAGTAATCCTCAGTAAAAAAGAGCAATTGATAAATTCCAAGCATCAGCACAACAAAGGAAGCGCCTATAATAGCGAGAGACTTTTTAGAGAACTCCTTAGTATGGTTAAAATTATAAACCAATAAGAACAAAAATAGACAAGCCATGGCGATCTTATGAGTCAATGAATCACTTGCTGAAAACCCTTGCACAAGTAAGGAGATAATTAATCCGGTCATTCCGATTATTTTATTCATGATTTCACCTTCATTGGATAAGTATGATCTGGTGTCAGCTTACCAATTAAAGGTGATATTCTCAACATAATGCAGTTTAAAGTTAACTTAAAATCGTAATTTTAAGAACAAATTTAGAGTGGATCATGACATGCTGTTTATTATGCTGTAAACAAACGCAACAATAAATAATGGATAAGAGATAACAGCAATTAGTTTTGAAGATTTGCTCTTTTTTTCAAATGTGTATATTAGTGCAAATCCTAAAAAGAATATTGTGACAAACCAAGAAGAATAGGACGGGTACAATGCAATAAGTAAGACAATAAGAGTGGATAACGCAAAAGAAGATTCAAGTGTTATTTTCTGATCGTTTTTCAAATAAACCGCCTCCTTACACGTA
The DNA here is from genome assembly GCF_036362845.1 of Bacillus sp. MT(2024). Taxonomy (NCBI): domain Bacteria; kingdom Bacillati; phylum Bacillota; class Bacilli; order Caryophanales; family Bacillaceae; genus Bacillus; species Bacillus sp. MT(2024). Next base: position 2,113,399 of record NZ_CP143632.1, on the reverse strand, counting down.
TTCCCCCATATAAAAACACTTAAACATTATATTAAGTCAGCATGATTAAATGATAAACATTTTACGTCAAGAACAAGATAAAGCAATCCGGCATTTCAAGGACAAGCTGGACATGTCTGAAAAACTGTACATATCCTTAGCTAATTTAACCTGCTTAGAGATAAGCAAAATGATTACGCGGAAAGGCTGTATAGACTTATAAGTCAGACCTTACCTAAACTTAGATCGCTTAAAGAAGGTGATGTGGTTGATCAGCCAATTGAATATTTCATGATGCAATTGTGCGATTCTATAATGGTGAAGACCTCACCGTGTTCCATAAGACTACGGGGAAGTTGTTAAAATCCTTAAAATGAGGCGTTCTAGTCTGTCATTTCCTAAAACAGTGTTTTACTCTTGTTACAAATATGCAAGAAGGGCGGTTTGAACTTGTATAGAGTGTTTATAATGCTGTTAATTTTGTTATGTATAACATTAGGGTGTCAAAACCAACATAGCAAACATTTTATGGAGGCTGAGCAAACTATGGTCGGCTATGTCATTTTAAAAGGAGAGAATCAAGCAATTCTCATACCTAATGAAAAAGCTGATGTTAAAGACTATGAAAATCTTAGTGAAAAAGAGATTATTAAAAAGTATAGATCGGATATAGTTTTACTGGGACTTAGTCAGCTTAACAATAAAGATGACTTGAGCAAAGGACAAAAAATTCGTATTTGGTATAAAAAATTAAATGAATCTTCACCGCTAAAAACAAATATCTCAAAGTTTGAAAGGATTTAGTACGTATTCTTTAATTCTCAGAAATACCGCTATAAAACTGAAGCGGCATATTGAACCGAAATAATGTCTTCAAACCTCACGTCATTCTTCATTCGCGGTGGCTTATTCCTGCCCCGGGATTTATTTGACGATTGTTGACTCAGGTGCAGAGAAGGCATATGTCAAGAACACATTTTGAATGACTGGGCACCTTGAATAAAGCCAGCATTCCCATATTCACATGCGAAGAGATCGGTACTGAACGCTGGATCATACATTTGAACAAGCTTGCGAGGCTTTGATAAAGAAAGAACAGTCAAGAGACGAACCATTACATACATATAATACTCCTGTGAAAGCGGGGGTGTAGTTTTGGAACCTTACCAACGTTATGAGGAATTGAAGAAGAAAACAATAAAGGTTGTCCATAAAGATAATTACAGTATCCGCTATATAGAACAGGATGAAGCGAGTAATGACTTAGATGAATTTTATAAACAATTTGCTCAGCATTTATTGGAGGCTGCTTTGGAAAGGAGTGCAGAGTAAGCTTCTTTTTTTGATTTGTTTGTGGTAAGTATCTTAATAAACGGCTTTATCGGTACTGATATTAATCACATGCGTCACTTCTTGCAGCAAAGCGGCTTCTGCGACATTTTGTCCGCCGATAAGGTTGGTTTGAATGGCTTCAAAGGGATTATCCTCACATGTCGGAACCTGCTTCAGCGCAGCTGTGTGAAAGACAATATCAACACCTTTCATCACTTGGTTGACTCTTCTGTAGTCACGAACATCGCCGAGCACAAACGACAGTCTTTGTTCATCCGCGTATTTTTGTTTCATCACATATTGTTTACTGTCATCTTTGCTGAACACAATGACTTCTTTAGGGGTTAAGAGCAAAAGGCGTTTTACTATTTGGCTTCCGATTGATCCTGTTCCGCCTGTGACGAGAACAGTTTTATCGTGAAAAAACGGTTGTAGCTCTACTGCTTGCTGTTTAGGCATGGCTTATCCTCCAACTCTCGTTTCTCTACCATGCATCATATGTTGAACAATTTCAGCGAGTTAATGAAAGAAACCAATAAATCAAAAATTAGAGAAAAACATTAATCTGATGCGCTTTCATATCGCGTTACCCGATTAATAGAATAGAAATCACAAATAAAACATTGTACTAAATATTCATTTCAAATATTTGTCCACGTCAATTTTTTCTCTCCATAAATTCTCACATGCGGACAATCTTCACAAAAACTTAACACTGAACTTCCTGTATGTATTTTACAATTAAAGTGCACGTTCATAAAAGGAGGATGGAAAATGAATCATTCAAAAACACTTTTGTTAACCGCGGCAGCCGGATTGATGCTCACATGCGGTGCGGTTTCTTCCCAGGCCAAATATAAGCTGTCTGATCCTTATCATTTTACCGTGAATGCGGCGGCGGAAACGGAGCCGGTTGATACAGCCGGTGATGCAGCTGATGATCCTGCGATTTGGCTGGACCCCAAGAATCCTCAGAACAGCAAATTGATCACAACCAATAAAAAATCAGGCTTAGTCGTGTACAGCCTAGAGGGAAAGATGCTTCATTCCTATCATACCGGGAAGCTGAACAATGTTGATATCCGCTATGATTTTCCGTTGAACGGAAAAAAAGTCGATATTGCGGCGGCATCCAATCGGTCTGAAGGAAAGAATACCATTGAGATTTACGCCATTGACGGGAAAAACGGCACATTACAAAGCATTACGGATCCAGACCGCCCGATTGCATCAGCAATTGATGAAGTATACGGTTTCAGCTTGTACCACAGTCAAAAAACAGGAAAATATTACGCGATGGTGACAGGGAAAGAAGGCGAATTTGAACAATACGAATTAAATGCGGATAAAAATGGATACATATCCGGCAAAAAGGTAAGGGCGTTTAAAATGAATTCTCAGACAGAAGGAATGGCAGCAGACGATGAATACGGCAGTCTTTATATCGCAGAAGAAGATGAGGCCATCTGGAAGTTCAGTGCTGAGCCGGACGGCGGCAGTAACGGAACGGTTATCGATCGTGCCGACGGCAGGCATTTAACCCCTGATATTGAAGGACTGACGATTTACTACGCTGCTGACGGGAAAGGTTATCTGCTTGCCTCAAGCCAGGGTAACAGCAGCTACGCGATTTATGAAAGACAGGGACAGAACAAATATGTTGCGGACTTTCAGATAACAGACGGGCCTGAAACAGACGGCACAAGCGATACAGACGGAATTGACGTTCTGGGTTTCGGGCTGGGGCCTGAGTATCCGTTCGGCCTTTTTGTCGCACAGGACGGAGAGAATATAGATCACGGCCAAAAGGCCAATCAAAATTTTAAAATGGTGCCATGGGAAAGAATCGCTGATAAAATCGGCTTTCATCCGCAGGTCAATAAACAGGTTGACCCGAGAAAACTGACTGACAGAAGCGGAAAATAAACATGAAAAAAGCAGCTTATCCAAGCTGCTTTTTGATGTGAAGAGCGTTTCATGAGAAAGTCTTGGAACGGATAGCCGTAAGCACAGCCGGCAGCCGGTCATACGTGTACGCCGGTACTGTCTCTTGATAATTAAGCGCCGCGATTTGTTTACGTTCACCCGGGTTTGTCATATAAAAATGGATCTTATCCGCAAAATCCGCAAACCCGCTGTAAGAAACAAATGATGAAAACGGGGGCGCGGGAGAAAGGTCTGTCAGCTGAAAGGCCTGACAAGCCGCAATGTCTAAGCTTCTCGTATTTAAACTGGTATTTTCGATGCCGCGTCCGTTCTGATTGAGCGCAAACCGATAAGAACGGTGAGGGTTTAAGACCACGTCTGCGCTGTTGTAATATAATGCGGCGTGTTCGGGTTCAATCCATTCATCCATTACGAGCACATTTTGCTGCCTGGCGATTTTTTTAGGCAGATGTCTGCGCCATCCCTTCCCGATAATACGAAGCGTATACGGAAGCTTCGCCGCTGCTTTCACCAGTTCAACGCGGTTCGGATACGGGTATCCGATCAGAAGCAGATTTGTGTGAAGAGAGGCTTCAGCAGGTTGTTTCTTAAAAAGCCGCTGATTAACGGGGATCGGGACATAATATACGTGCTGTAAGCCCATTTGCCGGTAAGCATCAAGCGCGTTTTGTTCTATCGTTAAAACGGCATCGGCAAGCGGGGCGATTGTCATGCTCACATCGAAATAAAAAGGATCCTCCGTCATCCATAGATAAACGGGAATCTGTTCTGTCTTCAGCCATTGAAGCCATTCAGACGGAATACGGTCTCCCGTCATCATCAGACTGATGTCTGGTTTGAATGCCCGTATACTGCGGATGGTATCTTCCTCAAACTCAGAAACAGAAAAAAAGCGGACGGAAGACTGTAAAAAGCCTTCCTCGATCCAGCGGTCAAAATACGTGTATATGCCTTTATATCCTGAACGGATATATAAAACGTTCATATGCTGTTACGAAGTGAACGTGACACTTTCAACTTTGTCGACGTCAAGCAATGTTGTAGCAGAGCCTGCCGGTGTAACGGAATTTTCCTGCGTAACAAAAACGATTCCGTGAATTTCGTCAAAGGAAACAAATTGAACCGGGCCGATCATGTCTCCTGAATCCATCACAATGCTGATGACAGTGCCGGGCTGAATTCTTGCAAAAATCCATCTCGCCGCTAATGAAATACCGCTTCCCAATACTGATTGTGCGCTGAGACTGTCTTTCGCCGCTGCTTCATCTACTTTTGCATCAATTGCCGATTCCAATAATTCTTTTACGCTGTTTTTCACGTTATCTCCTCCATCTGTGCCGCCAGATAAAGCGCTGTTGTCAAATACAGGGGCTAAAAGAGTTTTCAATAAGTTCTTTTTAAGCTCCAAACGATCCTCGCTCATGCGGACATACACCTCCTTTAACAATTTCAACCTCACGTTTATTCATATTCCTGATTGAAGAGATTGGTATAAGTCGAATGCCGTTTTGCTTGTGTTTTTTTCAATATTTAATCAAACAGCTGAATTTTCGAATCAGGCTTTGTTTGCCTATGCGGATTGTAAGAGAATGACATACGTTGTATAGATTAAAAAATGAAGGAGAGGAATATTTTGGATTCAGGAGAAACTGTAAAACACGGGGGTTTTGAGGAGGAATTTCAGCTCGTACTGCTTCTTCTTCTTTTGTTATCTCATCAGCCGTCCGGAGATCATTCAGATTTGCGGCGTCAGCTTATAATGGCAAAAGAGCTTGGGGTTCCTGTACCGCGCGTCAATCTGATTAACGGCAGCACACTGCAGAACGTAATTGTCAAAGAAGTGCTGTCAGATTTGGCCGTTTTTCAAAATCCGCTCAATAATACGAGATCAAACGTCGCGATTTCAAGCATCGTCAGCTGGGGTGCTTTTTAATAACGGATATCAGGCTCTGTCTCTTTCGGAGCCGTTTTTTACGTTTTACAGAAGGGGTGATGGGATGGAAAAGAAGATCTCAATTATCTTAACGAGTTACAACAAACCGGATCTTGTGAAACAGGCGATTGAAAGTGTTTTGCATCAGACCTACAGCAATTGGGAGCTGTTTGTGATGGATGATCATTCAAATGAAGAAACCTCGGCTGCCATCAGTACGTATATAAAAGATCATCGCATATATTATGACAACAGTTTTATCAATCCGGCCGAACGGCTGAAGTCGACCCGGTATGCCGTTTTGATTAATGATGCGCTTTCACGGGCCGAAGGCGAATACATCACTTATTTGACAGACGACACCGTATTTCATCCGAATAGGCTCAGCCGCATGGCGGAAGCGCTTAATCAATGCAGCGAGTTTGATGCCGTCTATTCCAGCCAGAAGGTGATACATGTAAACGGGCGCGGAACAGAACAATTCCACTTCTATCGTTTCGCTGAAGAGGTGCTTGATCAGGCCGCTTTTCTCGTTGATCACTGTTCAGTGATGCACCGGAGATCATTGCTTGAGCGTGTGAAAGAGAAGTTCGGCAGCTTTTGGGACGAAGATGTTATCCATTGGAATCACGGAGACTCTGTTTTTTGGAGCAGGCTCAACACATTTACATCATTTCTGCCGATAAAAGAAGTGTTGGATACGACCTATAAAACACCCCACTCATTTCAGAACACGTATCAATCGCTTCCGTCTGTCCTGATCGACGGATCCTTTGTAAAGGGGACGGATCAGAAAGTATATCAGCTTGACCGAAATAAAAGGAAGCCTGTAAACGAGCGCTGGCATACGTTATATGAAGGCCGAACCGTCGTCATTCCGGATCCGTTTTTATTTCAATATGAGGAAGAGGACTCCGCCAGTATTCCGAATTTTCAGCTCGTCAGGGATCAGTTTCATGTTTATTTTATAGAAGACGGGGAGAAAAGGCTGGTTGATCATAGCGCATTTCGCTTTTACCGATTTAAACGGCATGACATTCCGGCTTTAGAACGGGCCGAAATACAATCGCTTCCGGACGGTCCGCCGATCAGCCGGGGGGCATCGGGCTGTATTCAACATCTGCCCGGGAGAATGCTGTTTCGCATTGAACGGAAATTTTATGTTTATTTGAGAGGGGTTCTCCATCCGATCAGTCATGATGTAGCGAAACGCTTTTTTGCGAATCAGAAGGCGATACCCATTTCCTTTCAGAAAATTAAACAATTACCAATTGGAATGCCGTTCTATCCGGTGTACGATGAAATTATAAGAAATCTCAATATAACAAAAGGTTGAGAGATGCAGTCGGATGTGTAAGGAAAAGGAGAGCTTTTATGACCGATCAATTTGATAAAACCGAGAAGCAGTATATAGAGCTTACTTCCGGCATTCAGAGGTTCGAGCATTTCAGTGTATATACGGACCCTTTTTTGCCGCAGATTTTTTCGCATAACTTTGTTCAGCTGCACCGTACATTTCCGTTAGACAAACTGCTGCCGTTTTTTTCGTCCGTTCCGGGCATGCTTCAAGCCAATTATATTCATGTGAAAGCGTCTCCGGAGCACGCATTTCCGCTTCTTCTGAAACAAACTCTGGTAAAGCAGGGCTGCGTAGTGGAAGATGAGCTGTTTTTTGCAAGGAAACTGGCAAATGGGGACCTGCAGGCAGGACACCCGCTCACTGCTTGGGGGACGGAAAAAAGCCTCGCCGACGGGTCGTCTATTATGAACATCTATGATGCCCTTTACATTGGCGAGGCGGCGGCCGAACAAAAGCTTGAGCGGAAATATCCTTTGTATAAGGACGGAACGGTTATGCTTGTCGTGTGCTACAGCGACGCCTCGCAAACGATTCCGATCGGCTGCGGAGAGCTTTTCATCAACAAAGCAGATAAAACCGCAAAAATAGAAGAAGTCGCAATTCTGGATCAATTCCAACGAAAAGGCTACGGATCGATATTGATGAATGAGCTGATGGCGGCGGCAAAGCTGAACGGCATGGAAACCGTATACCTTGTGACGTCCGGGATGGACGGTGTAAACCGCTTTTATGAAAAACTCGGTTTCAAAAGATTTCGGCGCGTGCATACAATTTTTCATTATTTTCTTACATAGTTGGGCATTCGCATAAACCAATTGGGAGTTGGCCCGCATACAATGCCGTATATCGTAAGAAGAAAGGATGAATTGCGTATGTACGGATACGGATATGGCTACGGTTGCGGCAGTTTTGGCTATGGTTACGGGCACGGCGGCTGCGGAGGCGGAACCAGCACTTTTGTGCTGATCGTTGTATTGTTTATTTTATTAATCATCGTCGGTGCGGCTTTTATTTGTTAGACTGAAAAAAATCCTATTATGAAAATCAGCCTGCAGAGAACATCACTTTCTGCAGGCTTTTTGTTATTTCCATGCTGAAAAATCAGCTTGAAAAACATTTTAATACATATTACCTTTCTGGAGAAGGGGGAGAAAATGTGAACATAACGATTGAAGAATTACCCGAATCCAGAATTGCTTATTTCCGAAACGTCGGAGAGTATGGCGGAAACTGATGGAGCCATTTAAAAACTGGGCGCAATTGAATGGCCTGCTTGATCATTCTGTCATTTTAGGAATTCCGCAAGATCATCCGAATCGTACTCCTAAAGAGAAATGCCGCTATGATGTTTGTCTTGTTACCAATCAAGACCATGTGCCTGAACCAGCCCGGATCGGTACATTTTCCGGAGGGAAGTACGCTGTTTTCTTGCTTGATCATACAAAAGAGGCAGTCAGCGGATTTTGGAACACTGTTTTTTCTGAGATCGAAAAAAATAATTTATCAATCAGAGAACAGCCCATTATCGAAAGGTATACTTTACAAAAGGTGAATCATCATTTGTGTGAAATATTGATTCCCATACAGTAAAGAAGACGGGAATTTTCCGCCTTCTGCTTATACAGATTCAGATCAAAAATGATGTGATGATGAGCTGAGCAGATAAATAGCAGAACCGAAGAAAGAATAAAATCAACAGTAGTAATAGAATTTCCAGAACGCTCTTCAGGCTGTCGGGACATCTCCGGCAGCCTGTTTTACAGAAAGGTATTTTCTGCAAAAAACTTTTTGAAGGAAAGAATGCGGTTATTCATCTGTTCATACAATGAAGCAAATGGGTTTTCGAGGTGGAAAGATATGGGGAGCTATTTAATCAAACCGGAGCTTGACGCAAATTATCCGTCAGTCAGTCATGGAAAGGGATCATATGTGTATGATCAGGAGGGGAACAAGTATCTTGACGGAGCATCGGGGGCGGTCACTTGCAATATCGGTCACGGCACGGAGGATATTATACAAGCTTTAAAAGAGCAGCTTGACTCCGTTTCGTTTGTGTATCGCTCGCAATTCACCAGTACTCCGGCAGAAGAACTGGCTTTATTTCTGGCCGATCATCTGCCGGGCGGGCTGAATTGGTCATTTTTTGTAAACAGCGGCTCAGAGGCAGTCGAAACAGCGATGAAAATAGCCGTTCAATATTGGCAGGAAAAAGGGCAATATCAAAAATCCGTCTTTCTATCAAGATGGGGCAGTTACCACGGCATTACTTTGGGAGCGCTTTCATTATCGGGGTTCTACGAACGGAGATACCGCTTCACCCAGCTGCTTGAACGGTTTCCGGCCGTTTCAGCGCCTAATATGTATCGTTCAGAGCTGCAGGGAGAGGAATTTGTGAAAGCTGCGGCGGCTGAACTGGAAACGGCTGTTCAGCGGATCGGTTCCTCATTTATCGCGGGTTTTGTCGCAGAGCCGATTGTCGGAGCAGCCGGGGCGGCCATCACTCCGCCGGCAGGTTATTATGAAGCGCTTGAGGTTGTCTGCCGCAGGCACGGTATTTTGTTTATTGCGGATGAAGTCATGACGGGGCTCGGGAGAACAGGGCGGATGCTTGCTTCTGAGCATTGGGGGATCGCCCCTGATATCGCGGTGCTCGGAAAAGGGTTAGGCGCCGGTTACGCTCCGATTGCGGCAGCTGTTGCGTCTGATGACATCATTGAAACGATCAAGCGGGGCTCCGGGGTCATTATGAGCGGACATACGTACAGTGCCAACCCATACTGTGCAAGAGCGGCGCTTGAAGTGCTTCGCTATGTCAAGAAACACGAGCTGCTTCGGCAGTCAGAGGAAAAAGGCGTAATGCTGAAGCGGAAATTAGAAGAAATCAAAGACCGCAGCGGGGTGATCGGGGATGTCCGCGGTAAAGGCCTCCTGATCGGGGTTGAATTCGTTAAGGATAAAACGACGAAGGACGTTTTTTCGAAAAAACAGGCCTTCACCGAAAAAATCATTAAAGCGGCAAAAAAACGGGGCCTGCTTATTTACCCTGCAAAGCCCGGTATTGACAGCGGAGAAGGAGACGCCGTCATTATCGCCCCGCCGTTCACGATTTCATATGCGGAGCTGGATGAGCTGTCAGATCTATTTTCCCAGTCCGCAGAAGAAGCTGAAAAAATGATGAAGAAGGATTGAGCTGATATGTCTATTTTTCATAAAAAAATCGATATTCATGAAGCAATTGCCGATGTCAAGGACGAATCTGTCATCATGTTCGGCGGTTTTGGAGGAGTGGGTTCACCTCCGTCATTAATCGAAGCGATTTTGGAAAGCGGCGTTAAAGAATTGACCGTCATCTGCAATGATGCCGGATTTCCGGAAATCGGTATCGGCCCGCTTATCGTTCATAAGCGGGTAAAAAGGCTGATCGCTTCCCATATCGGCTCAAATCCTGTCGCAGGCAGACAAATGACTGACGGAGCGCTTGAGGTGGAATTTTCGCCGCAAGGGACGCTTGCTGAACGGATTCGCGCAGGCGGAGCGGGGCTAGGCGGTATTTTAACTGATATCGGCATTGATAACGCAACCGTTTGTGAAAACAAAGAAACCGTAACGATTGACGGAAAGTCCTATTTAGTTGAAAAAGCGCTGACGGCTGATTTCGCTTTTGTGTCGGCACATATTGCTGATGAATTCGGAAATCTGACGTTTGACAAAACGGCGCGCAACATGAACCCTCTGATGGCTGCTGCGGCCGAAAGAACATTTGCTGAGGCGGCAGAGATTGTGCCTGCCGGGGAACTTGACAGCGAGCATATTGTAACGCCGGGCGTTTTCGTGGAGGGTGTCGTGCAAAGTGAAGGAGTGAAGTGGAGATGGGCTTGGGAATAGCGGAAAGAGAGAGTATCGCAAGGCGGGCCGCCAGTGAAATTACCTCAGGTATGATTGTCAACCTGGGGATCGGCATTCCTTCTTTAGTGCCGAACTTTCTGCCGGCCGGCATGGAGGTAATGCTGCAGGCGGAAAACGGCGTCCTCGGGATCGGCGGTAGTCCGGAGCGCGGAGAGGAGGATGAGCTTTTATGCAATGCGGCCGGATTTCCTGTTAGTACAGTTAAGGGTGCTTCCTATTTTGATTCAGCTCTGTCTTTTGCCATGATCAGAAAAGGGCTGATAGATATTACCATTTTAGGCGCGCTCCAAGTCAGCAGGACAGGTGATCTCGCCAATTGGCTCGTGCCGGGGAAAAAGGTGCCCGGAATGGGCGGGGCGATGGAGCTTGCCCAAGGCGCGAAAAAAGTGGTTGTCGTCATGAGCCACACCGATCAGAAAGGCCGGCCGAAGCTGGTCGAAAGCTGTTCATTGCCGCTTACAGCAGCGGGCTGTGCAGATCTCATCATTACAGAGAAAGCTGTCATCAGCATAGATTATGGGGCTTTTGTTCTTGAGGAACTGCTGAATGGCACGACCATAGACGATGTCATTCAAACAACGGATGCCGAAATCAGATTGGGAGAATGTTTTCTTAAAAGGGGGTCTGTCCATGGATCAATTAGAAAAGAAAGTCACTGAGTGGGCGGAAGAAAACACAGCAAAAGCGGTAAGCCTGCTGAAACGGCTGATCGGGGAAAAAAGCACGTTCGGCCATGAATTTAACGCACAGGCAGTCGTTTTAGAAAAACTGAGACAGTTTGACATGGATATTGATGTCTGGGAGCCGAGTGTCAAACAGTTGAAAGAGCATCCTTATTTTGTATCGGAACGCGAAGACTTCCATGAAAGCCCGAATATCACAGCCGTAAAGAAAGGGGCCGGGGGCGGAAGATCACTGATACTGAACGGACATATTGATGTTGTCCCGGAAGGAAATCCCGCCGCATGGACGTATGAACCGTTTACCGCTGTTGAAAAGGACGGCAAAGTTTACGGACGCGGTTCAACGGATATGAAAGGCGGCAATACAGCCCTCTTGTTTGCGTTAGAAGCGCTTGAAGCCTGCGGGATTACGTTAAAAGGAGATGTTCTGTTTCAAAGTGTCGTAGATGAAGAGTGCGGCGGCGCGGGAACACTGGCGGCTGTTATGAGGGGCTACAAGGCTGACGGGGCGCTTATTCCCGAACCGACTAATTTAAAGCTGTTTGTTAAGCAGCAAGGGTCTATGTGGTTCCGCATTACGGTAAGAGGATTGTCCGCACACGGCGGCACCCGCTATGAAGGGGTGAGCGCCATTGAAAAAAGCCTGCATGTCATCACAGCCCTTAAAGAGCTTGAACACGTCCGCAACGCCCGTATCACAGACCCGCTTTATCGGGACGTTCCGATTCCGGTTCCCATTAATATCGGCACCGTCCAAGGGGGAACGTGGCCATCATCGGTAGCTGACCGTGTGGTGATAGAAGGCAGGTGCGGAATAGCGCCGGATGAAACGCCCGAAGCAGTAAAAGAAGAGCTGGCAAGCTGGCTGAAAGATTTGGAGTACCGGGATGAATGGTTTAAACACCACCCCGCGGAAATAGAATGGTTTGGAGCTCAGTGGCTTCCGAATGATCTCCCGGATGAGCATCCGCTGATTTCCGCTCTGGAATCTTCTTTTGAGAAAATGAAAGGGGCAAAACCGGTTCGTGAAGCGTCCCCGTGGGGAACGGACGGAGGGCTTTTGCAGCACGCGGGACAGACACCGGTCATCGTCTTCGGTCCGGGAGAAGTCAAGGCGGCGCATCAGGCGAATGAATACATTGAAGTCCGGGCGTTAATCGATGCCGTCAAAATCATTTCTCTTTTTATCATGGAATGGTGCGGGGTGGCAGATGGGGGTGACGGAGCTGATAAAGGAACTGAGGGCTGAAAGCGGAGCGGCCGAGATTGATGCAGACCGTTTCAATGAGCGGATCAGGGTCATTCGTTATGACGGACAGATCACGGCGCTTATACCGGCCGTTTTGGCAGAAGCAAAGCAAGAAGGAGCCCAAAAGGTGATTTTCTTTGCCAAGCGCGGCGATGAGCCGGAATTTGTCAAGCATCTTTTTATTGTTGAGGGTGTCATAGACGGGTATTACAACGGGCATGAGGCTGTTGTGATGGTGCGCTATTTATCAGAGGAACGGAGACGGTCAGATTCATATGTATCAGAAGATTCGACTGTTGACTGTTTATATGAGACACCGCGGCGGGGACTGACTCAAACAGAAAGCACGCTGATGTTCAGAAAAGCGGACGAAGATGATGCAGACTGCTTATCGCACTTATATAAACATGTTTTTCTTACCTATCCGACTCCTGTCTTTAATCCCCTTTATATTAAAAAAACAATGAAAGAAAACACCATCTATTATGCCGCATTCGATCAGGATCGTCTCATTGGGGCGGCAAGCGCAGATATCAATCCGGTATTGGGGCACGCTGAAATGACCGATTGCGCGGTTCTGTCAGGTTACAGGGGGAACTTCGTAACGGCACACTTGTTTAAAGCGTTGGAGCAGGAACTCGCTGGCCGGGGAATCATTCATCTTTTTTCCTTGGCCCGTGCAGCGTCTTACGGGATGAATGCCGTTTTGTATCATGCGGGATACGGCTACAGAGGCAGGCTTGTGAACAACTGCCGCATTTCAGAAGGGCTCGAAAATATGAATATATGGTGCAAGACTTTACGTTTGGCCATTCATAAGGAGGAATTCGTTTGACAAACCAATGGTTTCAGCCGAAGCGTCATTGGAAGGAGATTGAATTGTGGAAAGATGTGCCGGAAGACAAGTGGAATGATTGGCTGTGGCAGCTCACCCATACTGTAAGAACCGTCGATGACCTGAAAAAAGTCATTCATTTGACCGAAGAGGAAGAAGAAGGCGTCAGGATGTCTGTAAAAACCATTCCCCTGAACATTACGCCTTATTATGCTTCTTTAATGGATCCCGATAACCCGAGATGTCCGATCCGCATGCAGTCCGTGCCGCTGTCAGAAGAAATGCACAAAACGAAATATGACCTTGAAGATCCGCTGTTTGAAGATGAAGATTCACCGGTTCCCGGTCTTACGCACCGCTATCCCGACCGCGTTCTTTTTCTGGTGACAAATCAATGCTCGATGTATTGCCGATACTGCACCAGAAGGCGTTTTTCCGGACAGATCGGAATGGGGGTGCCGAAAAAACAGCTCGATGCGGCAATCGCTTACATCCGGGAAACGCCGGAAATCCGTGACTGCCTGATTTCCGGCGGAGACGGGCTTTTAATCAACGATCAGATTCTGGAATATATTTTGAAAAACCTGCGTGACATTCCCCACCTTGAAATTATCAGGATCGGAACGAGAGCGCCCGTCGTATTTCCGCAGCGGATAACGGATAACCTTTGTCAGATTTTGAAAAAATATCATCCGGTCTGGCTGAACACTCATTTTAATACGAGCATCGAACTGACGGAAGAATCGGTTGCGGCGTGTGAAAAGCTCGTTAACGCAGGTGTTCCGGTCGGTAACCAGGCCGTTATTTTAGCAGGCATTAACGATTCGGTACCGATTATGAAAAAACTCATGCATGATTTAGTGAAAATCCGCGTGCGGCCGTATTATATTTATCAATGTGATTTGTCAGAGGGAATCGGCCATTTCAGAGCGCCTGTGTCAAAAGGGCTGGAAATCATTGAAGGACTGAGAGGCCACACAACGGGCTTTGCCGTGCCGACCTTTGTCGTCGACGCCCCTGGCGGAGGCGGTAAAATCGCCCTGCAGCCGAACTACTTGCTCTCCCAAAGTCCGGAGAAAGTAGTGATCAGAAACTTCGAAGGGGTGATTACATCTTATCCCGAGCCGGAAAACTATATCCCGAATCAAGCCGACGACTATTTTGAATCTGTTTTTCCGGGAACAATGGCCAAACGCGAGCCGGTCGGACTGAGCGCCATTTTCGCGGACAAAGAGGTTTCGTTCACACCGGAAAATGTATCGAGAATCGACAGGAGGAAAACGTTTACATCAAACCCTGATCATGAAACGCTGAAAGACCGCAGGGAAAAGAGAGATGAATTGAAAGAAAAGAAATTTATTGCACAGCAAAAGAAAGAGCAAAAAGCAGGATCGGAAGTCGGAGGTGAGTCGCCGTGAAGCCATGCGAGTGGTGCGGCAATCAGAAGGCGTCAGCTTGTCAGGCGGCTGTGTACTGGGAGCTTCCTGACGGTACGAGAGCCATAGAAATTACAGAAACACCCGCATTCGCCTGTTCCTCCTGCGGCATGACGTATCAGGAGGAAGCGGTCATAGCGGAAATCGAAAATCAGCTTTTTTTAGTCAATGCAAAAAAATTACCGGAAACACTCACATATCAAGAGCTGATGGGGACAGAACGGATCTTGAAACGGAATTATTTTGACTTCTCCTAGTCTTCTTTTGTTGTAATTTCACACTTGAATTGTATAATAGTACAACAAAAGACAGTCATCAGGAGGGGAAACCCATGAAATCCTTTTATCACTATTTGATGAAATACAGGCATCCCAAACCGCAGGACGCAATCAGCCGGTTTGCGAATCAGGCATACGAAGATCACGGCTTTCCGAAAACGTCAAGCGATTATCACGAGCTCAGTTCTTATTTAGAACTGAGCGCCGACTATTTAGAAACGATGGCGACATTTGATGAAGCTTGGGAAAAATATGAGACCGAGGTGCATCACGCCTGACGAAAAACCGCACATTGTGCGGTTTTTTTCTGTTGAAATCACTCGCTTATGAGGTGCCGTATGATCAAATCCCGAAATGCCGTCCGTTTTGATCAGCACGTAAACAAATCTTCCTGACGGCACGGATCATAAGGCAATAGAATGTATAGCTGCAGAGTTCACCGGATCAGGCCTGCTGCCGGCGGGTTCCCGTGTAAGGAGCCTCTTTTCACGGAGAAATCATCAAACATTTAAATGAAGTGAGAGGAATCAAATGATCTATGGTGAGGCACTGACGTTTGGACGGAAAAGGGAATTTTATGTGACAAGGTTGAAGCGGATTGAAGTTGTGGCTTCATTGAAAGCCGAAACGAGTTTGGTTCTTCATGATAAACAAGCCATTGCAGATATGCAGCCGGAATTGGATCTCCATACATCTTCGATGATGTGTTTCACGGCAAATTTTGAACATCACGGCGGTGAGATTGTCAACATGCCTTCGGGCCGGGTATTTATCTTTGCGTCATGGAGAAATAAACAAAAACTCATTCAAAACAGGCGCTTTTTGTCTCGTCATTGTTACTGCTCATTCGCTCGAGAGCGCAATGCCATCAGACGCTTCTGTTACGGTAAGTGAAAAAACGCACAAGCATGTTGGGGTTTTTGCCATTTTGAACAGGTGCAGAAATAGATATTTCCTGTGGTTTTCATGCCCATGCGAAATGATGGCGGCCGGCATACGATAGCGTATGACAGTCCGCGGCAAGGGGGAGACAGCATGAAGCCAGATAAACCGAAATTTCAAGTGGGAGACATCGTGGTCGTCGTGATGTACGGAACCGTCGGCACCATTACGAAGGTTCATCAAATTGATAAACATTATCTTTATGAAGTCAATCATAATGAAGTGCTTTATTTTGAATCGTCCATCCAGCTTTATAAAGATTATGAGGGCGTGATCGTCGATATGGAAAAATTAGATATTGAATATGAATTTCTGATCGGCGATGTCGTATATGTAAAGGACTACGGAAAGGAATTATTCCGAGTTATCGGTCACAGAACTGAAATTTGGAGATATTTAGAGGATGGCTGGGAGGATATTATTTATGAGCTTACTCGGCTGAAAGACGGAGAGTGGCTTGAAACGGAGGAAGAGGATCTCACGCTGGTTCTGAGAAAATATGAAATGGATCAGTTTGTGCATCAGCTGCTGTTTGTCCACTATGTTGGGGAAGCATCTCATGAGATCGGCGAGGATACCGTCGCGTCTGCTCTTCTTCAGTTTGAAGGCGATGCTGATGATCCCGATGCCCTGCATGTGCTGGCGGTATCGATTGTAGATGAGCTGCTTGATATTTATAACGATTATAAGATTCTTTATCATTTGTTCGGTGACGAAGAATATAAAGATATGATGAATTTTGTGCTGGAAAGCCTGCGGGAGCATTTCAGCTAGCCGGCAAAAAAACGGACGGTGACATATAAAAACCAGGGCAGACAGCCGGCAAAGATGACAAACGACATTCCTTTCAGCACTTTTTCCAATACGATATCAAATCCATCTCCGTCCAATAAAGCCATCATTTTCGTCATCATCTTTTCTCCCTCCGGGGCTTGTTTTTTAAAAGTATATGAGCGGACAAAACGTTTAGAACTTTCGGGTATAATTTGAACGGTTTTTTCATAAAACATAAAAAAGGAGGCGGTGTTTGCATGAAAGAAATAGATCTTGTGATTGACACAGAAGAAATAGCTGATTATTTTTACAGTCAGCTTGCTATGCGCGGGTACATACCGAGTGAAGAGGAAATCTTCGAAATAGCCGACATCACCTTTGATTATTTATTAGAAAAATGTATGATAGACGAAGAGCTTGATGAAGACTGAAACTGCGGAACCGAAGTGAAAAAGCTTCGGTTTTTTCAATCAGCTCGGGAGAATGAAACATGGGGGGAAAACGTTGTACAAGCCAGCAAGTCTTTTCGCATTGTTTATTCTGCTCGCAGCAGCGATCCGGATAGAAGCCGTCCGGGCTTTTGATGAGCGTGTGATAGAAGCGGCTGTCAGGATCAGGTCTGTCTGGCTGAATGAATTGATGTTATGGATAACGGAGCTCGGCACGACCGCGGTGCTTTTGCCGCTTCTTCTTTTGACAGGCGCAGCTCTGTATATGTACAAAAAAACGCCGGATGTTGTTTTTTTGCCGCTTCTCTTTCTCATTGAACGGATTGTAAACATAAAAATAAAAGAATTGATTGAAAGAGCCAGACCCGCTTTTGAACCGCTCGTCCATGAAACCTCATATAGTTTTCCGAGCGGCCACTCCATGAATTCGGCAGTGATGTATCCCGTCATCGCTTACTTTTTGATCAAGCATGTTCCGTTTTTCACGAAAAGAAAGAGGGCCGTCACCGTCTTTACCGGAGTTCTCGTCATTCTGATCGGATTCAGCAGAATTTATTTGGGCGCGCATTTTCCGACGGATGTCCTTGCCGGATTCAGTCTCGGACTTTGCCTCGTTTCGCTTTTTGCGCTCTTTGACGAAAAGTATCATCCGTTTCGACAAAAATAGAGACAGGAAAAATGAGAAAAAACGCTAATACTATTAAGAAATAAGAGGGAGGGATCTTGATGCTGTTATCGCTGCCCGTGTTTAAAAAAAAGACTTGTGCCTATGATGTGACGATTTTTCAAACACCCCGCTACGGCGAGAAAAAGGGATACAGGGTCGTCTATCGGACAGAGCTGGCCGCTGACAATCATCAAGACGCACTGGAAAGGGCATTTTCTGTTTTTAATGTGCCTGATACGGTCCCAAACGACTATCAAGCCAGATTCATAGCGACCGGAGACGTCATACTCATAGACGAAGGAAGAAAAGGAAAGACCTATTACAGGCTTAACCCTGCGGGATGGAGCAAAATTAACCGGCTGCTCGTCCAGCCGAGGTAAGACGGGGCCGGCTGAAGATTCAGCCGGCTTCCGTATTGTCTGGGAAAGACAGTGTTAAGGCTTCCGTTTAGCGGCGGAATGCTCTTTTCCATGCGCTTCATCAGCTGCAATGACGTCTGAAACGGGCACGTGATTGTTCTTTTTCTGGCCGGTCACCCGGTTGCGCTGTTTTTTGCCCATTATGTTCACTCCTTTTTCTTTAGGCTGTCATCCCGCATATTCTGCCCAAGATCGCCCTGATCATGCTGATGATTGTCTCTTACCGTTATTCAGTGTACAATGGGTGGGAGTTTGAATAGGCAGGAGGAAAAGGAAATGAGTGTACATATAAACGCAGAAAAAGGCCAAATTGCGGATACAGTGCTTTTGCCGGGAGATCCGCTCCGAGCGAAATTTATTGCGGAAACGTATCTTGAAAATGTGGAATGCTATAATGAAGTCAGAGGAATGTACGGATTTACGGGTACATATAACGGCAAAAAAGTATCAGTCCAAGGCACCGGCATGGGTGTTCCGTCTATCTCTATTTATGTGAATGAACTGATTCAAAGCTATGATGTTCAAAACTTAATCAGAGTCGGCTCATGCGGAGCCATCCGTAATGACGTGAAGGTGCGTGACGTGATTTTGGCGATGACGTCTTCAACGGATTCACAGATGAACCGTGTCGCCTTCGGCAGTGTAGATTATGCTCCTTGCGCAGACTTCGAACTGCTTCATAAAGCGTACCAGGAAGCGCAAAAAAACAATCTTCCCGTAGCGGTCGGAAGCGTATTCACCGCCGATCAGTTTTACAATGAAGACTCCCAAATCGAAAAGCTTGCCAGATACGGCGTCCTCGGCGTAGAGATGGAAACGACTGCTTTATATACGCTTGCCGCTAAATACGGCAAAAAAGCGCTGTCTATCCTGACTGTAAGCGATCACGTATTAACGGGAGAAGAAACAACGGCAGAAGAGCGTCAAACGACTTTTCATGATATGATTAAACTGGCGCTGCATACTGTATCGTAAACTTGAGATGAGGGTCCTGCTGATTAAAGCAGCCCTCTTCTTTATGCATCGCCCTGATTCAAAAAAAGAAAGGTAAGGGTAAAATGAAGAAATCCACTAAATGGTTCTCGCTCGCTGCCGCTCTCAGCGTAACCGCAATCGTGGGCACCGGCTGCAGCATTTCAGGCGGCGACAGCCATAAGGACACAAAAACAGCAGCTGAAACAAAACAATCAGATGACACATCAAGCAAAAAAACAACGAAGACAGAAAACAGCGATTTTGTATTGGAGAGCAAATATTTTAATGATATTAAAGAAGTGAACGGGCTTGAGACCATTCAAAACCCGACAAATACACTTGCGCTCGTGAATAAGACATATACGCTGCCGGGAGATTATAAACCGAATGATCTCGTGATCCCGAAAGTCGAATTTTCTTTTACTGAGAAGATCGAGAAACGATATATCCGCAAACCTGCCGCCGATGCTTTGGCGGAACTATTCAGCGCCGGGAAAAAAGAAGGTTATGACCTGGTTGCTGTTTCAGGATACCGCTCTTATGACAGACAGAAAGTTATTTTCGATAATGAAGTCAGTCTGAAAGGTGAAAAAAAGGCGAAAGAAGCCGTCGCATATCCGGGGCAAAGCGAACACCAGACGGGGCTTGCCATGGACATCTCCAGCAAAAGCAACGGATATGAGCTGAATGAAGCGTTCGGAAACACGGCGGACGGCAAATGGGTGAAAGACCATGCGTATGAATACGGCTTTATCATCCGCTATCCTAAAGGCAAAGAAAATGTTACAAAGTATGAGTATGAACCATGGCATTTACGCTATGTAGGCAAAAAAGCGGCAAAAGCCATCCATGACCATCAATTAACGCTTGAAGAATATTTTAATGAAGTAAAGAAAGTGTAATGAGAAGAAGCCCGCTTGAAAAATAGAAAGCGGGCTTTCTTTATTACCAGAAGAGCAGACCTCCAAGCGCAAATCCGGTAATGAAACCAAGGCCGATACCGTAGGCTGCTCCCCAGCCTCCCCAGCCTCCTCCCCAATAACCGAATCCGTACCCTCTGTGACGGCCGTCGACAGGGGTGATATACACTTTGCTGTTAGTCACCCGTACGATTCTTCCGACGTGGACTCTGCCGTTTCGTTCTGTAATCCGTGCTACTTTTCCTTGGTGCTGCCGGCAAAGATGATAATAGTTTTGCATCTTTTCTCCTCCTATCCAACCTATCTTTCTATGTCAGCTTATGATAGAGTGCGGTAAAAAGGTTGGACGAAAACAGGAGGACAATTGCCGTTTTACTTGTAAGCGACAAAAGCGCAGTGTCCCATATATTCACGGTACGTCTGCATAAGCTCGTAATGAGCCGTCAGCGTATCGTAGTGAACCGGCTGAATAACGGGCGATAAATCCATTTCTGTAGTCGGCTCCTGCGCATTGTTTTCACAGACAGCGGGAATGAAATCCGCTTTCTGAAAGCCTTGCTGAAGCAATCTCTGTTTCCATGCGGTTTCATCCTGCAATACGGTAAAACCGTAGAAGTCTTTTATCTGCGTGATGGCGTTTTCCGGCATGGGCTTTTGTAAAGCAGCTTCAATGCCGATCAGCATGCCCCCGGGTTTAAGGACCCGCAGGATTTCAGACAGCGATGAATCAAGATTTGAAAAGGTGAGAACTGATTCGGAAAGAACGGCGGAAAATTGATTTTCAGCAAACGGAAGCCGCTCAAGCTCCGCCAAATAGCCCGGAATGGTTAAGCCTTCAGCGGCAAATCGTTTTGCTGCTTTTTCAAGCATAAGGGGATCCTTATCCACACAGGTGACGGGATACAGCAGGTGGCCGAGATAAGCGGCCGTCTGTCCCGTTCCGCAGCCGGCGTCAAGAATCGGTTCGTCAGGAGGAGGAGCCGCTTTTGTGAGAACGGCTTTGGAAAAAGCGAGCCCGCCCGGGTGAGCCCCTCCGACTCCGAATAAGGACAGCATTTCTAAATATTTGCTCAAAGGCCGAATCCTCCTTTTTTCCTCAGCATATGTTGAGAGAAAAGCATAGGTTTGGGTAAACGGGAAAGAAGGGCGCCTCACGTTTGAAGTTGACGAATGAGCGTTCGTCTATGATAATAATGTAAGAATAAAAAGGTGGTGTTTTCTTGAAGCGGCAATTTAAACTGTTTTTTATTATATTGATCACTGCGGTCGCAGCCTCGGCGCTTACGCTGTTTATCACGGGCAATACGACCATTTTCGGACAAGGCTCGGCTGCTTTGACGAACAGCAAATTTGAGAAATTCAATAAAGCCTATGAGCAGATTAAAAGTGATTACTATCAAAAAACAGATGACAGCAAATTAATAGACGGAGCGATAAAAGGCATGATCAGTTCCCTGGATGATCCGTATTCTTCTTATATGGATCCTCAGGAAGGAAAGTCGTTTGAAGAAACAATTTCCGCTTCGTTTGAAGGCATCGGCGCACAAGTGGAAGAAAAGGACGGCAGCATCCTGATCGTATCGCCGATTAAAGGGTCACCCGCGGCAAAAGCGGGGGTTAAACCGAATGACCAGATCTTGAAGGTCAACGGCAAAAGCGTTAAAGGCCTTAATGTAAACGAAGCCGTCGCATTAATCCGCGGCAAAAAGGGAACAAACGTCAAGCTTGTGCTGCACAGAGCGGGTGTCGGCGATCTGAACCTGTCGATCAAACGTGACACCATCCCGGTTGAAACGGTGTATTCTGAAATGAAAAAAGGAGACATCGGCGAAATCCAAATCACATCCTTCTCCGAATCGACGGCAAAAGAGCTGAATTCAGCCATTGACAGCCTCGAAAAACAAGGAGCGAAAGGATACATTCTCGATTTAAGGGGCAACCCGGGCGGCCTGATGGATGAAGCCATCAAAATGAGCAATATGTTTATCGATAAAGGGAAAAATATCATGCAGGTCGAATACAAAGACGGCACGAAAGAAGTCATGAAAGCGACGAAAGAGCGCAAAGTGACAAAACCGACAGTCGTCCTCGTCAATGACGGCACCGCGAGCGCCGCGGAAATCATGTCGGCTGCGCTGCATGAATCATCCGGAATTCCGCTGATCGGCGAGAAAACGTTCGGAAAAGGAACCGTGCAGACGGCAAAAGATTACAGCGACGGTTCTACCGTTAAACTGACAATCGCAAAATGGCTGACAGCGGACGGAGAGTGGATTCATAAAAAAGGAATCAAACCGCAATATCAGGTTAAGCTTCCTGAATATGCGAACCTGCCGTATTTAGATGCGAAAAAAACATACAAATACGGGGATTCCGGAACGACCGTCACCAATGCGCAAAAAATGCTGAAAGCGCTGGGGTACAGCGTGAATGTAAACGGCACATATGATAAAGCATTTGAACAAGCAGTCAAACAATTCCAAGCAAAAGAGAAACTGAAACAAACAGGCATTTTAACAGGGGACACAACGGCAAAATTGATGACGGATCTGCAAAAACAGCTTGCGGACAACGATACACAAATGAAAAAAGCCGTTGAAACATTAAATAAGAATATGAAATAGTAAAAAACACCCGATGCGTCGCTCGCGCATGGGGTGTTTTTTGTTTGCGAAAAGCCCGCCTTATGTCGTTTCCTGTTCAAAAAGGTGGCTGTTCGCCTGAATGAAAAACTGTGATTGCTCATAGTGATAGGTGACTTTTGAGAAGTCAAACGGCTGGCCGTTGGTTAAATGAAAAATCGTTTCAACGCAAAGCTTAGGCGCTCCTGTAAACAGACCTAAGTACTCCGCTTCTTCCTCATTTAACATCCCCGCGTACAGATATAAATCTGAAAAACCGCGCTTTAACCCGAGACCTTCTCTAATATAATCAAATATTGATTCTGCCACGATCTCTTTATTCAAATACGTAATAATCGATTTGTTGTAAAATGACTCTTCGATACACAATGTCAGCCCGTCAATATATCGGATTCGCTTGACATAATACACGTCGCCGTCAGGCGGCATATTCAGATTTTGGGCAGCCTCAGGCGTGGGTTTTCTCACTTCCAGCGCTAATAATTTGGAAGTGACATTAAAATCTTCAAGTGATTCTTTAAATCCCTGATTAGAAAGCAGGCTGATATACCCTTTTCTTTTATTCCGTCTGACAAAAATGCCGCTTCCCCTCACTTGAAACACAATCCCCTTTTTTTCTAATAAATCTAAGGACTTGGTGATCGTGCTTTTGCTCACGTTAAACCGGGTCATTAAGGTTTGAAGCACAGGCAGTTTATCCCCTTGCTGCAGCTGATGTTCTTCTATGTATTTTTCAATATCTAACGCGATTTGCTGGTATTTTAACATATACATTCCTCATTCATTTATTGTCCCGCTTCTTTCAGAATTATAGCATAATCGTTTTTAAAAGCCATTTCGTAAATTAACTATAATTGTTTATGTATTGATAAATTATACCGGTACAATTATAATGTAAACGTATAATATGGAAATGAAGGCAGGAATTCTTCTACACTTGTGAAGCGGATGGTTGAAGCTGCTGCAGTGCATTTATTCGGCATGCAAGCGGCAGTCAAATAAAGGAGGATATACACGATGGGGACATTGCCAAAAGATTTTTTATGGGGAGGCGCTCTGGCCGCCCACCAATTTGAAGGGGGATGGAATAAAGGCGGCAAGGGGCCGAGTGTAGTGGACGTCATGACGGCAGGCGCGCATGGTGTGCCCCGGAAAATAACAGATACAATTGAAGAGCGGGAATTTTATCCGAATCATGAAGCGATCGATTTTTATCATCGTTATAAAGAGGACATCGCATTATTCAGCGAGTTGGGCCTGAAATGTTTAAGAACGTCCATCGGCTGGAGCAGAATTTTTCCTAAAGGTGATGAAGCCGAGCCCAATGAGGAAGGATTGGCTTTTTACGACCGGGTGTTTGATGAATTGCTGAAACATGGGATTGAACCGGTAATCACGCTGTCACATTTTGAGATGCCGCTGCATTTGGCGAGGGAATACGGCGGTTTCAGAAACAGAAAAACAGTCGGATTTTTTGTGAAATTCGCTGAAGTGTGTTTTGAACGCTATAAACATAAGGTGAAGTATTGGATGACGTTTAACGAAATCAATAATAAGATGGATGTGAATAATCCGATCTTTTTATGGACGAACTCGGGCGTCGCCGTTAAAGAAAACGAAAACGCAAAAGAAGTCATGTATCAGGCCGGCCATCACGAACTGCTGGCAAGCGCATTGGCTGTTTCGAAGGGAAGAGAAATCAATCCCGAGTTCAGGATCGGCGCGATGGTATCACATGTCCCGATTTACCCATACTCATCTCACCCCGATGATGTGATGCTGGCTGAAGAAACGATGAGACAGCGCTTTTTCTTCCCGGACGTCCAGGTTCGCGGATATTATCCAAGCTATGCGTTAAAAGAATTTGAAAGAGAAGGCTATCAGATACACTTTGAAGACGGTGATGAAGAGATTTTGAAAAATGGCCGAGTGGACTACCTCGGATTCAGCTATTACATGTCCACTACCGTAAAAAGTGACGTGATAAACGATAATACCGGGGATGTCGTAAACGGAGGATTGCCAAACGGCGTGGAAAATCCTTATATTACAGCGAGTGATTGGGGCTGGGCGATTGACCCGACCGGTTTACGGTACACATTAAACCGCTTATACGACCGCTACCAGATTCCATTATTTATCGTGGAAAACGGATTCGGCGCCATTGACACATTAGAAGAGGACGGTTCAATTCATGACGCTTCAAGAATTGAATATTTATCGTCACATATAAAAGCTTTGGAAAAAGCAGTCACATATGATGGCGTGGATGTAATGGGCTATACCCCATGGGGAATTATTGATATCGTGTCATTTACAACCGGAGAAATGAAAAAACGCTACGGCATGATTTATGTTGATCGGGATAATGAAGGCAACGGTTCAATGAAGCGGCTTAAGAAAGACTCATTTGAATGGTATAAAAAAGTGATTGAATCAAACGGCGCATATGTATCCTAAAGGTGTAAAAAGGGAAGGCTTCACCGTTGTGTGAAGCCGGCTCTTTATCAGTGGTTTTGAAAGCGTATTCATTTAAGCGGGAAGGAGGTGACTGTCCGGCTTTTCATTTAGAATCGCTTATAAAAATAAGGAAAGGGATGGTGGTTCATGTTTTTTAAAAAAAGTCTGCACATGACCCTGGTTTTTCTTATGTTTTTCTTTTTTATATCAAGCAGCATGCAAACCGAAGTGTATGCTGCTGATCGGAAGGCTTCAGACAAAAACAAAGTAAGGGTGTGGTTCAGTTCTGAAAAAGATCCGGCTTCCCGTACGTGGTATGACGGGCCGCTGGAAGTGAAATACGCCTTAGACGAACAAACACCGCTTACATGGACAAAAAAGAAGGCTTCTGACTCCGCCGCCGTGTATATTGATCCGTCGCGCCGCTATCAAAGTGTGTTGGGCGTAGGATCGTCCCTGGAAGAATCCACAATCCATAATTTATCAAAAATGACACCCGCAAAAAGAAAAGAAGTGCTGAAAAAATTGGTTGATCCCAAAGATGGTATCGGCATGGACGTTATGCGCATAACGATCGGGACATCTGATTTTACGGCACAGGAATTTTATACGTATGACGATATGCCTGAAGGCCAAACAGATCCTAAGCTCCGTCATTTCTCGATCCAAAAGGATATTGATTTACACATTACAGCAACCATCAAGGAAGCGCTGGCGATAAATCCGGAACTGAAAATCATCGCCTCACCGTGGAGCCCGCCGGCTTGGATGAAAACGAATGAAAACCTCAAGCGGGGAAAGCTGAAAGATAAATATATCGGCGCACTGGCCGTTTACTTCCGCAAATTTATTGAGGCGTACGAAAAGCAGGGAATTCCGATTTATGCGATGACCCTTCAAAATGAACCATTGCTGGAAATCGACTATCCGAGCATGTACATGCCACCGTCTCAGCAGCGCAAACTGGCGATAGCCGTGAAAAAAGAATTGAAAAAACACATAATTGACACGAAAATTTGGATTTATGATCACAATGCGAGCGGGGCGTGGAACTATATTCCGCCGATTTTAGATGATAAAAAAGGAAACCGGGCGGCAGACGGCATCGCTTTTCACGATTATGACGGTGACCTTTCTGTCATGTCGGAAATCGGAAAGAGATATCCTGATCAATCTATTCACTTAACGGAGCGGTCTGTCTGGGGGACGGCAGGGGCGGATCGGATCGCACAGTATTTCCGCAACGGCGCGTCGAGCTACAATGCGTGGGTGACGATGCTCGACAGTCAAATTAAGACGCATCATTGGATAGGCACCCCAGACCCGACGCTGTTTATTCAGGATGCTAAAAACCCTGACCGCTATTGGAATATCCCGATCTTTCATATGACAGGCAACTTTTCAAAATTTATCGACCGGGGAGCAAAGCGGATAGAAAGTAATTACGGCTCCAAAAACACAGTCTCGAATGTATCGTTCCTTAATCCTGATCAATCCATTGTGACAGTCGTAATCAACCAGACATCTTCAGAACAAAAATTCCATGTCGTTTCAGAAAATCGGCAGTTTGAAGCCGTCATCCCGGCAAAAACCGTCGCCACCTACAAATGGCAGCACAAAAAGTAAAAAACCGGCACATTTACGTGCCGGCTTCTTTCTGTTAAGCGCCTTTTTGGTTCAGTTTATCAGAGGGCGCTTTATTGAATAAACCGTCTTTGACGGCGTTTGAAGACGCTTTTTTTACAAAAAACGGGTTAAGGATAATAACGGCTGCCATGTTAGCGGTCAAACCCCAAAACCCTTCATATATACCGTGGGCGGATTGGGTGATATTTACCGTAAATGTCACGAGAAGACCGACGAGAAGACCGATAATTGTCGCTTCTTTCGTTTGATTCTTCCAAAACAGACTGACGGCGATAGCCGGAAAGATCTGAACCATGCCGGAAACACCGAGAAGCTGAAGGGTAACGAGCGCAGTCGGGAACAGCATGCCGAATAAAAGCGCGAGCCCGATGACGACAAATACCATTGAACGGGTGATCAACGTCAGCTTGCTTGGTGACACATTCGGGTGAATCAAATCCCGATATAAGTTATTCGCAAATAAGTTTGATGCTCCGATGGCCATGATAGAGCAGGGAATCAATGACGCAAGGGCGATCGTGGAGTAAGCAAAGCCCTGCGCGACTCCGCCGTAAGACGTTTGAATCAGCTTCAATAAAGCGAGCCGCGGATTGGTATCTTCCGGCAGGACAAGAAACGCGATAAAGCCGAGAAAAATAACAAGAATCAAAACAATATTATAAAGCGGCAGAAACATGCTGTTTTTGCGGACGGCATCTGCGCTTTTTGCCGTAAATACGCCGGTTGCCGCATGCGCCCACATAAAGAGCGCCAGCGCAGATACGATGGAAGCTGTGATAAACCAAGGAATTCCTTTCGGCCCCGAGTCCGGAATCGTCAGCATTTGCGGCGCTTTTTCAGCCAAAGTGTGAATCATCGGCGTCCAGCCGTGAAAATGGATCAGCGGGAGTGAGACGACCATAAACAGCATAATCACCCACACCAGAATGTCTTTAATAATCGCCGTAAACGTCGGCCCTTTAATTCCGCTGAAAAAAGTATACAGCGCTACAAGAATAAAGGAGATGATGACGACCATATTAACATTAATGACTCCCGTTCCGGCCACCTGAAGCGTATCTTGAATCCCGCTCAGCTGGAGACAAATATAAGGAATGAGCATAAGAACGCCGACAATGGCGACAAGGCTGGCCAAAAGCTTACTGTCAAAACGCTCACGGGCATAATCGGCAAGCGTCGTTAATTTGTGAATTTTTGCCACTTTCCACAGCTTCGGCAGAAAGAAATAAGCGATAAAATACGCCAAAACAGAATACGGGATTGCAAAAAAAGCAACGCTTCCCCCTGTGTAGGCTGTGCTTGTTAAGCCTAAAAACGTATAAGCCGTATAGAGATCCGCGCCGACTAAAAACCAGACGAGGAGCCCCCCGAACCGTCTGCCGCCGACAGACCATTCCTCAACAGAAGTACGTGATGATTTGTCTCTTCCGGCTATAAAGCCGATACAGACAACGGTTAAAACGATGACGGCTGTAATGATCAATGCTGTTATATTTGCGGGCATCAGTCCAGTCCTCCTTGTTTCTTCTGCAGCCTATAAATAAGAAACGAACATAATGGAGTGACTGCGATCCATAAAAGCAGCCAGAAATGAAAAAAAGGCAGCCCAATAATGATCGGATGAACCCGATTAGCGACTGACAGCAGGGCCAGCTGGCTGAAAGGAATTAAGATGAGAACGAAAATTAGTGCTTTTCTGACCATTTACTTTCCTCCTGAAACTTGATAATGCTCCTTATCATAGCAGGTGTCAGATAAGATCACAAGATATTTTTCAGAAAAAAAAGAATTCTATTACTTTTTTAACTGAAACACTTTAGTTGCATCTTCATTCATATTAAATTAGAATAGTTAATATCTCGAACTCAAGATATTTAGGAGTGAATACATTGAATACACAAGGATTGCACCATGTTACCGCATTTGCAAAAGATCCTGCTGAAAATCTTCGGTTTTATACTGAAGTGCTGGGTTTGCGGCTCGTTAAAAAAACCGTTAATTTTGACGACCCGGCCACTTATCACTTTTATTTCGGCAACCAAAACGGAGAGCCGGGCACGATCATTACATTTTTTCCTTTTCAGGGAAGCCGCCCGGGAACCGTGGGAAAAGGGCAGGCCGGAAGAATTTATTTTTCCGTGCCGAAAGGAGCACTCGCGTTTTGGAAGCGCCGGCTTGAAGAAAACGGCTTGTCTGTAAAAGAACAGATCATGCTGTCTGAACAAGTCCTTCTCTTTAATGATACAGAAGACCTGCCGCTTGCCATAATGGAAGATGAAAGAAGCGGACAGAGTGAATGGACTCCTTCGGGCATTACTGAAAAAGAAGCGATCACAGGCATGAGAGGTGTTCTTCTGTACTCGTACCGTCCTGAAGCAACCATTCAATTTCTCATAGAACGCTTCGGTTATTCAAAGACAGGAGAAGAAAATCAGATTGTCAGGCTGCAATCGGAGGCACGGATCGGACATATTATAGATGTTGACCTTGCGCCGAAAGAAGCAGGTGCCGGCGGTTACGGGACAGTTCATCATGTCGCTTTCCGCACGAGCGAAAAAGAGCAGGCGGAGTGGAAGGACATTCTTGCTGATTCTCATCATGCTTCATCTGACATTCTTGACAGGTCTTACTTTACTTCAATCTATTTCAGAGAAAGCGGCGGCATTTTATTTGAAATGGCAACCGATGAACCGGGCTTTATGACGGATGAATCCTTTGAAAATCTCGGAACAGAGCTGAAGCTTCCGGAATGGCTGGAAGAGCATCGCAGTCAGATTACAGCTGTTCTGCCCAAAATGGAGAAAGGAGAATGATGATGAAACATGTGTTTGAACAGGGAACGTCAGAAAATGTTCTGCTGCTTTTGCACGGAACGGGAGGAAATGAACATGATCTTCTGTCGCTCGGACGTTTTATCGATCCGAACGCAAGTCTGCTAGGGGTCAGAGGATCAGTGTCGGAAAACGGCATGCCCCGTTTTTTTAAGCGGCTGAAAGAAGGCGTATTTGACGAGAAAGATTTAATTGAACGGACGGAAGAATTAAAGAATTTTATTGATGAAGCGGCGCAAATGTACGGGTTCTGCAGAGAAAACGTGATTGCTGCCGGCTATTCAAACGGCGCCAATATTGCAGCAAGTCTTTTGTTTCATTATAAAGATGTACTGAAAGGAGCGGTTCTGCATCATCCGATGGTGCCGATACGCGGAGTGAAGCTGCCTGATATGGAAGGGCTGCCTGTGTTTATCGGTGCGGGAAAACGCGATCCCCTATGTACAAAAGAAGAATCGGAGGAGCTTTATCAGTATCTGAAAGATGCTCATGCATCCGTTGCTCTTGAATGGCAGGAGGGCGGTCATCAGCTCACACAGCAGGAAGCCGAGCAGGCACGAGCCTGGTACAGTGAGCGATTCCTATAAAAAACCCTTAGTCTGCTTAAGCGGACTAAGGGTTTCTTTTATCTTACAGCCAAGTTGACACTTTAGATACAGGCAGCCGGTTGCTTTTATGCGCCGGCTTAACGGCTTTCCCGATTGAAATCAGCATGACGGGCACGAAACGCTCGCTCACGTCGAATTCTTTAACGAATTGCTCTTTATTGAATCCGCCGATCGCGCAAGTGTCGTAGCCTTTTGCTTTAGCGGCAAGCATCAGCTGCATCGCTGCTAAAGAAGCGTTTAAAAATGCTGAATCACGGGCAAACTGATCATTTTGGTATGCACCGTTAATCTGGCCTAAAAGCGTTTGTTTAATCTCTTCTGTGATATTGCCTTGCTCAGCCAGTTCAGCATAAACTTCTTCACCATTTTCATTTGCTTTTAAATCGCCTAATACGGCAATAACTGCTGATGAATCAATAATCTGTTTTTGATTAAAAGCAACCGGAAGCAGGGCAGCTTTTGCTTCATCACTGTGAAAGACTTGAAAATGCCAATGCTGAAGGTTCCAGGCGGAAGGCGCTTGCGTTGTGATTTCAAGGAGTTCTGTCAATTCCTCTTTTGTAATGACCGCGTCTTTATCGTATTCTTTAACAGATGCGCGTTCCTTTAAAACGTCTAATACGGATGTCATCATGTTTCCTCCTTCGGATAAACGTGTTATCATAATAGAAAAGTTAGAAGCTTACTAAATGTAACTCGAAAACTAATTTTAATGGATCACAAAAAACTTGTCAATTCATAGATGAAGGGATGAACTCACGTGGGATATACAATGTGTCCTAAAATGGAATCCGCTTTTTCTCTTTTGGGAAAGCGCTGGAACGGCCTCATTATCCATGTACTGATGGACGGGCCGAAACGATTTAAAGATATGACCGAAACGATACCGACAATCAGCCAAAAAATGCTCGCGGAGCGGCTCAAAGAGCTGGAACAAAATGAAATCGTCGAGCGTCAGGTGCTGCCTGAAACACCTGTCAAAGTCATTTATAAACTGACTGATAAAGGCATGGCCCTGCAAGCCGTTTTTCAGGAAATGCAAAAATGGGCAGACAGTTTTTGCGAGCCCGGGGGGTCTGCGAACGACACATGTGATGAATAATAAAGGCTGCCCAAGGCAGCCTTTTCTTAATGATAATGTTTAATCGTCATAAAAACCATTAATATCAAAATTGTTCAGATTGAGGTTCAAGCCTTTTGATTGCTTTAATAAAGCATCGAATGTAAGGAAATGATCATTTTTACATTCCGCCGGAACATCGTTTGGAGAAAATAGTTCCATTCCTCCCTCAATCCACTGTTTCCGGTATAACTGAAATGCCGCTTCAATTAAATGATCAGGCGTTACAATAAACCCTAAGCTTACGTCATGGTCCTCACTGTAGCCGAATTCAAACCCGCAGCAAGGGCAGATATCAAATGTTTTTTGATATTCGCCGTTATAAACGGGATTTGTCTCTAATCCTTTAAATCCGCATATCAAACAAGGATACAACTCACTAACCAACATACATCCCTCTTTTATTCAGTTTGCAATCATTCAGAACAAGCGGGGAGGCCTTTTACAGTTTCCCGGTTAAAAACTGAGCCTCACCAAGCCCGAAGCTCCAATCGGCGTTCCCGTTTTCT
This sequence comes from Bacillus sp. MT(2024), assembly GCF_036362845.1. Classification (NCBI taxonomy): domain Bacteria; kingdom Bacillati; phylum Bacillota; class Bacilli; order Caryophanales; family Bacillaceae; genus Bacillus; species Bacillus sp. MT(2024). Next base: position 2,081,498 of record NZ_CP143632.1, on the reverse strand, counting down.
GTAATGGAAATCATGACGTCCTCGGGTGATATGCCGCATTCTGTTTTAAGCTGATCAGCCATCAGTTGATATAACGTTTCTTTCTGATGTTCGGTGCGCGCTTTGCTGACAATGCTAATGATGACAAGATCTTTGCTTCTTTTGAAACCGAGCCCGGTATCTTCAATGATAAGCTCATGAGGCCGATGCTGGTGAACGATCTGATAACGGTCCGTTACTGGGACGTCAAAAGCTTTAACCATGGCGTAATGGGCGGTATCCAGTAATTTTTTTAATGCTGCGTCATCCCGGCCTTCAATAACGTCAAAACGAAGTAATGGCATATTTTATTCCCCCTGATGGTTTTATAATGTCGCAACTTGTAAAAAAAGTATAACAGTTAATCAAAATATAATCAAATTATAACCAAAATGTTTACATCTTAATGCAATATCAGAGAGAGGCACAAGTTGTTACAACCGCCCAATCAATTCCCTCATTTTATGAATACGCTTAAGAATAGGCAGACATAAAGGAGGAAAAACATGTACCCTCGTCATGCATTGTATCGCGGGAATTTCGGTCCTGCCGGATTTCCGGCGAGAAGTCCTTTTTTGTTCGGCGCTCCTTTATTCGGCGGATTTTTAGGCGGTCTTCTCGGAGGCGTGATTGCCACAGGTTTTACAAGACCCCGTTATCCGTACGGGTTTGCCGGTTACGGATACGGAGGCGTCCCATACGGCGGTTTCGGGCCGGGAGCCGGCGGTTATCCGCCATTTTATTAAGAAAAAACGGCCTGCATCGCGCGGGCCGTTTTTTTATCTTAAAATCTCCACTTCCGATAGATTGTAGTCTTCCTGTTTTGAAAACATAACTTCAATCATCCCGTCTTTATAGACTGCTTTTGTTCCTTTCCGTTTGACGAGGCTCGGAAGTACGATTTCTTTTTTTCCTTCTCCCAGGCTGCTGTTCTCTACAACGAGGCTGTGTGACGTATGCTTAATCCTGATACGGTCGAGTTCCTCTTGTTCGGCGGGAATTTTCGCAAAAACATGATCGGATGTTTCAAACAGGTCAATTTCCGGCTTGGGCGGTTCCGCTTCGACCGGATCGGTCTTTTTGGACATCGGGTCGCGAAAAGGGAACTGTCCGGCATAACCGGCGCCGAATACGCTTTCCATCACTCGGTTGACATATGTCTCGACATCTTTCGGATCAGCATTTTTAAACGTTTCTTTAGAGAACTGATTTTGGAAGGGAAAATATCTGTTCCAATCAAACACGGCATCTCACCCTTTCTTAACGGACAACATAGTATATGCCCGCCGGAAGCTTCCCGTGATATAATATAATCTGTTTACAGAAAGGAAGGGGAAGGCCGTGCAAGGGAATAACGTAAGAAAAGGAATCATTTATACCGCTTGTTCTTTCGTCATGTGGGGGCTGTTTCCGGTCTATTGGAAACTTCTTGAACAAATACCCGCATTGGACATTTTAGCTCACCGGATTTTATGGTCATTTGTTTTCATGTGTGTGCTTTTAACTGTGCTTAAGAAGTGGAAAACCGGATGGCGTGAACTGCGTCTTTTGAAATCGGAAGGGGGCCTGCTGGCGCTTTTTTTCGCTTCCGTTTTAATTTCCGTTAATTGGTTTGTGTACATATGGGCCGTCAATCACGGCTTTTTGCTTGAAGCAAGTCTCGGGTACTACATTAATCCGCTCGTTTCCGTTCTTTTGGGCATCCTATTCTTAAAAGAAAAGCTTAACAAGATGCAAACAGCAGCCGTTTCTATTGCCGGGGCGGCCGTGCTCATATCTGCGTTTCAATATGGCGCGGTTCCTTATATCGCATTGCTGCTTGCATTCAGCTTCGGTCTGTACGGCTTATGTAAAAAAAGAACCCGCATGTCCAGCACGATCGGACTGACGCTGGAGACGCTTTTGATTACCCCGGCTGCACTTATTTATTTAGGATTTACAGCTGACGGGAGCACTTTTGGCTCCTTGGGGGCAGGAACATGGGCGCTCCTATTTTTCGCAGGCGTATTTACGGCCCTGCCGCTGTTATTGTTTGCAGAGGGGGCAAAGCGTCTGCCGCTGTATCAAGTCGGCATTTTGCAATATATAGCGCCGACCATTACCCTTATGCTCGGCGTGTTTGTGTATCATGAACCGTTTTCCGGGCAAAAAGCGTTTACCTTCATTTGTATATGGGCAGCATTGCTTTTGTTTACCTTTTCACAGATAAAATGGAAGCGGCCGATAAAAAGCCGCTAAGCCTTTCGCTTTCCAGCGATAGCTTAAATTATGTATAATCATTACGAGTATGTAAAGGAGCTGTACAATGGGCACTGATAAAGACATAGCAAAAGCCTATCAGGCACTGTGGAATAACCGCACTCTCCCGGCTTCAACCCTTGAAGAAGCGGAGAAGGCGATTGATCTTGAACTGCTTGATCAAAGAACACATCCGAGGCTCCGGAAGTCACCCGAGGAAAAGTTTGCTTTGGCGGTGCAGCGAATTGTAGATTCCCGGCTGCGGCCGATTGAGAAATATGAATTGGTTGAACTACATACGAAGCGTTTGCAATTTTTAAAAGAAGAAAGAGGGGAGCAGCTATGAAAGCGATCATTAAAGAAGATGTGCAAACTTCTTTAGAGCGATATGCCGATCGTCCTGTATATATCCATTTGGAAACAACGACCGGTTCTTATTCAGCGCATCTGAATGAGAAAAATATGACGGTTGTAGCCTATATACGCAATGCAAAAGTGACGTACCATCAGGCGAAAATCAAAGGAAACGGCCCGTACCGCGTCGGTTTGAAAACAGAAGAGGGCTGGATTTACGCAGAAGGTTTGACTGAGTATACAGTAGATGAAGAAGACCGTTTGTTAATGGCGGGGCATCTGCCGGGCGGAAAATTGGCGATTTCGCTTCAAATCAGCGAAAAGCCGTTTACAGTTTAAAGAAAAGGGTGAAAATCATGAAAGAACATGTACTCGTCATCCTGCCTCACCCTGATGATGAATCATACGGAGTGGCAGGACTGATTGCTTTACACAGACAAAAAGATATTCCCGTTACGTATGCATGCGCAACGCTTGGCGAAATGGGCCGGAACATGGGAGATCCCTTTTTCGCGAACCGTGAAACACTGCCGCTGTTAAGAAAGCAAGAGCTGATTGACGCATGCAAAGCAATGGACATTACTGACCTGAGAATGCTCGGGCTTCGTGATAAAACACTTGAATTTGAAGATGACGAGTGGCTCGCGGATATGATGGAAGAGATTATCGACGATGTAAAACCGAGTCTGATTGTTACATTCTATCCGGAGCACGGCGTCCATCCGGATCATGATGCATGCGGCGAAGCGGTCATCAGAGCGCTTTACAGAAAGAAAAAAGAGGACCGCCCGCGCACGCTTTGCATGGCAATCACCCGCAACAGGGAGGAAGCCGTCGGCAAGCCTGATGTCATTCTTGATATTAAAGAGGTTGCCGATATTAAAATGAATGCCTTAAAAGCGCACCGCACCCAAACGGAAGGCATGCTGAGAGAGCTGGAAGAAAAAATTAAAAATAACGAGCCGGTTCTTCAGACATGGTTTGAAGAAGAAGTGTATTGGACATATCCGTGGAAAGACTGATAAAAAAAGGGATAAGGCTGAAATGCCTTATCCCTTTTTTTGTGTCAGATCGGAAGCGATCGCTTCCGCAAGCGAAGACCGTATTGATAAATTTGAAAAACTCAGTCCGAGCTGTACCGCGGTTTGTGCGATTTCAGGACGGATTCCGGATAATGTCGCTTTCACGCCGAGCATTCCGAGTGATTCAATTAAGGTGAATAGCTGTTGGGCAACCATCGTATCAACCATGGCTACGCCTGATAAATCAATGTACAGCTGCGTGATGCGCTTCTCTGAACACTGGTGCAGCGTATTCTCCAAAATCATTTTGGCTCTTGCCGTGTCAATATCCCCGATCAGAGGCAGCAGTCCGACATTGTCAAAAAGCACAATGACCGGCGAGCTCAGCTCGGTAATCAATTCTTTTTGCGCTTCAAGCTGAATGTTTGTGTTTTTATACATTTCCTCTATGAAAATATGAATGACCACATCAAACGATTTAATCAGCGTATGGAATATATCTTCGGCATCTTCTTCTGTCACGGTGTCTGAATGAAGTCTGGTAAACTGCTTTACATGGCCGACATACAAATCACGAACTCTGATAAACTCGCGAATGATGTAATGGATGGGAGTTTTTAAATGTTCTTTATCCCGTGCGGCTTCAAACGCCCACTTTTCCAATGCCGCTGTATATACTTCCTTCTCTTCAGAAAAAATCCGATTGAGTTGATAATTAAACGCCAGATTTTGTTTTTTCAGATTTGTGAGAACAGCCGGGTCAGTAGAAGCATAAACAGAATCAGGATCCGTATCATGAAGGGTATCAAACCATGTCTGACTGATGTCCTCCGCCCGTTCGGTTAAATAATCGTACAGCAGTTTATGTTTTGGCATTGCTGCTCCTCCTTTATAAAATCATCATTTTTTTCACATAACGCTTTTGCAGCTTCATCAGTCTGAAGAATAAACCGACAGCTCCTGCGGCAAGTCCTGCAATTAACCCGATCCAGTAGCCGTATGCCCCGAGGCTCGTGTAAGTGCCGACTGCGTAACCGAGCGGAAGCCCGATAATCCAATACGAAACAAAAGCCGCACCGAGTGTATAGTTGACATCCTTATATCCTCTCAGGGCGCCTTGTATCGGAGCTGCTACGGCATCAGAAAGCTGGAAAAACAGCGCATAGATTAAAAAGTGCTGCGTCAACAAGAGCACCTCCGGATCTGATGTATACATTCCGGCGATTTGCGGCCTGAACAGTAAAATGAAAGCCGCCGTGCATAAAGAAAAACAAAGGGCCATCACAATGCCGATATAGCTGTATGACCGGGCATCCCTGTAGCGCTTTGCGCCTGCTTCAAAGCCGACTAAAATCGTCATGGCCATAGATACGCTGAGCGGCAGCATATACAAGAGGGAAGCAAAATTCATTGCCGCCTGGTGGGCTGCAATTGTCACCGTCCGGAAATGGCTCATTAGAAGTGTGACAGCCGCAAAAATGCTCGTTTCAAAAAATACCGCAAAACCGATAGGCAAACCGATTTTCAAAAGTTTTCTGCATTCAGACGGAGAAAAACGGTACAGTTTCCGAAATACAGAGTACCCGGCAAACGGCTCAAATCTGAAGACGATAAAAAAGCTGATGGCGCAAATACACCAGTAAGTCAGGGCGGAAGCGAGCCCCGCACCGACTCCGCCCAATGCCGGCATGTTGAATTGCCCGAAAATAAATACATAATTTAAAACAAAATTAATAGGCAATGAGCAAAGCGTAATAAGCATCGTGACTCGCGTTTTGCCGAGTGCGTCAATGAACGAGCGCAAAACGGCGTACACAAACAAAGGAAAAATACCGAGGGATAAAAAGCCTAAAAAGTGTTTGGCGATCGTCCGGACACGAGGTTCCAGGCCCAAATGTCCCAAGATCATATCAACGGTGAAAAAGCCGATCAGGATAACCGCCGCACTGAGAATGGCCGCTACATAAACGGCCTGGATGACGGAAAACGGCACTTCCTTTTGTCTGCCGGCTCCAAACAGCTGCGAAACAACGGGCGTAACGGCCATTAATATTCCTGCAAGGCCCGTATACACCGGCGTCCACAGGCTTGAACCGATTGCAACACCGGCTAAATCGGCGGCGCTCACTTTCCCTGACATCACCGTATCCAAAAAGGTGATCAGGGAAAGGCCCGCCTGTGTAATTAAAATCGGAATGAAGATATGTAACAGCTGTCTGACCTTTTGGCCGATCGTGTTCGTTTCTCTCAAGTTAGGTTCCCCGTTTCTTTATTTTAACGAGAGAAATTATAACATTTTATGTATAAAAAGCAATGAAAGCCGGCCTACTCTTTTTTGTCCGGTTTCGGCTTTTTAAACATCTTGGCATAAATGAATGAAAGTGAAATGACCCCTAAAAAGGTGCAGATATATTGCATCAGCCGTGCGAATTCCATATGATGTGCGCCTCCTTTCATGATTATGGTGTACACAGCGGCGCATATCCATGCGCGCGATGCAGAAAATAAGGGAAAGGAGATGATGTGACATGCGCCACACTCAAATGACGGAAAGCGCGTTTACCGCTGCCGTTCAAACGTATTTGAAACAAATTACGGAGGATGCCGGAATGATACTGCGGACATTGGATGAAAAAGACCAATGCCTTCTTTGCGAATTAGATGAACTGGGACATACGTTTCAGGAAATGCAGGCTGTCGCTTCGTCGTTTTACCTGCAGTCATATATCGAACATTTTACGCCTTCCTATACAGAGCTGGCGAGGGCCGTGCAGCATCTGGCGGAAGAAAAGCACGGAGCGCTGATTGTGATTGAACGTGCAGATCCGCTGGACGGAATGATACAAAAAGGGACCAGCCTGCATGCCGAGATCAGTTCAGCTTTAATTGAGAGTATTTTTTATCCCGGCAATCCGCTTCATGACGGAGCCGTATTGGTCAGAGAAAACCGGGTTGTATCAGCAGCCAATGTGCTTCCGCTCACAACAAAACATGTCGATCTCAAATACGGGACGCGCCACAGGGCCGCGATGGGACTTTCGGCCGTGACTGATGCACTCGTGCTCGTTGTTTCAGAAGAAACGGGAAAAATGTCTTTTGCTAAAGACGGCGGACTGTATCCGCTTGTTTCACCGCGGGCGCTTCATGCGAAATAATAAGAAAATGGGAATATTGTACCCATTTAATATTAATAAGGTGAACATCTTTACCTTTTTCTGTATTGGTGTTATCGTTTAAATATACATAAAATTTAAAAGAATAGGGAGTGGAAAGATGGCAAATGTATTGATGATCGGCTTTCCGGGAGAAGGCCATATCAATCCGTCTTTAGGCGTCGTAAAAGAACTGAAGGCAAAAGGGGAACATGTCGTATATTACGGCGTGAAGGAATATGAGCACAAAATCGCGTCAAGCGGAGCGGAATTCCGTGAATATGAAGATTTCCGAAAAGATGAATTCGGAAAAAACGCAACGGGTGATGAACAGCGGGATGCTACCGAGTTTTTACTGTTAATGATTGAGACTTCCAAAAAAGCTGCACTCCGTATTCTTGAGGAAGTAAAAGATGAGTCCTATGACTACATCCTGTATGATCATCATTTTCTGGCAGGAAGGCTTGTGAGAAATAAGCTGAAACTGCCGGCATATTCACTTTGCACGACATTTGCAATGAATGAAGCATTTATTAAAGAAGTGTTTTCAAATACAAACCTTGTATCAGAGGAATCATCTCATTATCCGGCTTATACCGAAGCGGTCAGCCGGCTCAATGAAGAATTCAGCGCAGACATTAAAACGCCGTATGATATTTTCTCAAATGACGGCAGAAAAACCATCGTATTTACTTCAAGAGCGTTTCAGCCGAAAGAAGAAGAGTTTGGCGATTCTTATCTCTTTGTCGGTCCGTCCATAACTGAAAGGCCGGCGGCTCAAGATTTCCCGTTTGACCAGCTTGAAGGAGAAAAAGTCCTGTTTATTTCAATGGGCACGATTTTTAACAATCAGAAGGAATTGTTTAATAAATGCTTAAAAGCGGTCAGAAACTTTAACGGAAAAGCCGTCATGTCAATCGGCAAACATCTTGATCCGGCGGAGCTTGATGAAATTCCTGAGAATGTTATTGTAAAGCCTTATGTTCCGCAGCTTGAGATCCTGAAGAGAGCGGACTTATTTATCACTCACGGCGGAATGAACAGTACGAGCGAAGGGCTTTACTACAAAACTCCGATGATCGTCATTCCGATGGGCGCAGATCAGTTCGCCGTCGGAAGCCAAGTGGAAAACACGGGCGCGGGCAAGATGTTTAAAAAAGAAGATGTAACAGCGGAACTGCTCACTGAAGCAATAAAAGAATTGAGCGAAAATCCTGAATATCAGACAAAAGCTTCTGAAATCGGAGAATCCCTGAAAGCGGCCGGCGGAGCACAGCGTGCAGCGGAATTGATAGCAGAAGACGTGAAAACTGCCGAGACCCGGGTTCTGTAATCAGCCGTCACCCGCTTCCTTTAAAGGAAGCGGGCTTTTTTTGATTGTTTTTCGGGAGGATTTTTCACGCCGTAAAGAGAATTGTATGAAAAACAGACAAGAAAGGTGGAATGTCGCGGAAAAAAGCCATGTTATGAAAATGATTCCAAAGTCTTTTGTGAAATGTTCTCAATTTATGTAAAATGTGTGGCATTGGTGATGATCTAAGACCAAATGAATCGGAATTAATGTCGACTTCTGAATGAATCCTGCATAACAGGCGGCGTCCAAAGAAAAGGGACGTCCCTTTCAGCAATGATAAATAGGAGGTTTTTCGTTATATGAAGAAAAAAATCGCAGCAGGACTGGCTGTATCTGCAGTAATGACTTCAACCTTCGCCGTGCATCCCGCTGAAGCAAAAACCATTCAAGTAAAAAGCGGCGACTCTCTTTGGAAGCTTTCCCGAAAATATCATACAAGTATTTCAGCCCTGCAGGCGGAAAATAAACTGAAATCAACGATACTCCATCCAGGACAGCGGCTGCACATTCCCGACGGCAGCGGCACACATAAAACGGGGCAAAAGGGAAAACCAAGCACGGGTGCCTACACAGTTACATACGGAGACTCATTATGGGTGATCGCAAAAAAATACCGAATGAGCGTTTCTGAATTGAGAAGCCTGAACCGTTTGAGTTCAGATGTCATCTATCCGGGCCAAAAACTGAAAATTAAAGGGTCTGCCGGCGGCACGGACGGAGGCGGCAGACAGACAAAGCCTGATAAAGGCGCATCAGGGACTTACACTGTGAAGCCGGGTGACTCGCTGTGGAAAATCGCCAATCAAACCGGCATCACCATCGCCGAACTGAAAAAGCTGAATCAATTAACATCAGACATGCTGTATCCGAATCAAGTATTAAAGATCAAAGGTTCTTCACATAACGGAAACAGCGGCACAACACCGCCATCTCATTCAAACCCTTCTGAGAAGCCATCCACTTACAAAGTAAAAGCAGGCGATTCCCTCTGGAAAATTGCTAATCGGTTCGGTATCACCGCTCAGCTCATCAGAGACAAAAATAAACTGACAACTGATGTGCTTCAAATCGGACAGGTTCTGGTGATTAACGGAACGGGAAAAACAGAAGATCCTGTGCGTCAGCCGGATAACAAACCGGAAAAGCCAAACAAGCCAAATACTCCCGAACCTCCGGTGACAGGGTCAAAGATTGACAGAATGATAGGCGAGGCGAAAAAACATGTCGGCGTGCCTTACCGCTGGGGAGGCAATACGCCTGCGGGCTTCGATTGCAGCGGTTACATCTATTACCTTTTAAATAAGGTAAGCTCTGTTTCCCGTCTGAGCACGGCCGGATATTGGAATACGATGAAACATATCAGCCAGCCGTCAGCAGGCGACTTTGTCTTCTTTACGACATATAAAGCGGGCCCTTCTCATATGGGAATGTATTTAGGCGGAGGAGACTTTATTCACGCAAGCTCCTCCGGGGTTGAAATTTCAAACTTAAGCAATCCATATTGGAAAAAAGCTTATTTAGGAGCGCGCAGTTATTTTTAAAAAAAAGCCTTTCGGGGCTTTTTTTGTTTATCATTTTCACGTTTTGACAAGACTGATGGGTAAAAAAATAAGGGGGAGGAAGCATGAATCGTCTCTTGCTTTTTCTCATGCTCGCATCAATTACGCTTTGCGGCTGCGGGGGGAGACCCGCTCCTGTTCCGCCCAAAAAACATGGGGAAAGCCGCGCATTGGAAGCATCTGCATACCGTGAGCATGCCGGACTCATCAATCAAAACGGAAAAACGATCGGATATATCGAAGTGAGGGAATCTGATGATGAAGGGTCAGACATTCATATATCAGCGGGACATCTGCCACCCGGCGCTTCTCTCGGATTTCATATTTATGAAAAAGGGACATGTCAGGCACCTGATTTCGAATCAGCCGGCGGTCCGTTCAACCCTTTGAACAAAGAACACGGCTTCAACAATCCGATGGGTCATCACGCCGGGGATCTCCCCAATCTTGAAGTGGGGGCTGACGGTAAAGTGGATGTCATTATGAACGCGCCGCAAACTTCATTAAAAGAAGGGAGCAGACTCAGCCTGCTCGACCGGGACGGAAGCGCGTTCGTCATTCATGAACATACGGACGATTATTTAACAAACCCGAGCGGAAATTCCGGAGCCAGAATCGCCTGCGCTCCCCTGACAAAAAGCGCCCGCAGGGAATGAGCCCTTTTGTATTGAGTATACAAGGGCTTTTTTAGTATACTCGGTTATGGAATACAAATGGAAAGGAAACATCACCTATGACTTCAGAATTACAGCACCTATCACTTCCGGAAGATATACAAAACAAACTGCAGGCTTATCAAAATCATCCCGTTTCCCAAGAATTCCGGGATTTAATCGGATCATCAGGCTATGAGGCCGAAGATAAAGCGATTGTATTCGATGCCGTCATCGCTTTGACAATGGGAAAAAATATCTTATTAAAAGGACCGACGGGTTCGGGGAAAACAAAATTGGCGGAAACGCTTTCGAACTATTTTCATAAACCGATGCACAGCGTCAACTGCTCCGTAGACCTCGATGCAGAAGCGCTTGTCGGCTATAAAACGATTGAAAATGAACAGGGGCAGGCGACAATTGAATTCGTTCCCGGACCTGTAACAACCGCAATGAACGAGGGACATTTTTTATACATTGACGAAATCAATATGGCAAAGCCTGAAACCCTTCCGATTCTTAACGGCGTGCTTGATTACAGAAAAATGATGACAAATCCCTTTACAGGAGAAGTGATTAAGGCAAGCGAAGGATTCGGTGTTATCGCCGCGATTAATGAAGGCTACGTCGGCACCGTTCCGCTGAACGAAGCACTTAAAAACCGTTTTGTCATCATTGATGTTCCGTATATTAAAGGAAGCCTCCTGAAGCAGGTGCTGACCTCTCAGTCTGTCTTAAAAGATGAGAAATTAATTGAGCGCTTTATGACGTTGTCTTCTGATTTAATCGCACAAGCGCATAACGGACAAGTGTCAGAAGAAGCGGCGTCCATCAGGGCTCTCATTGATACGTGCGACTTGGCTGCGTACATCCCGCCGAAACGGGCGATTGAAAGAGGCATCGTGGAAAAACTTGACGATGACAGGGAAAAAGCCGCTGTCAGAAATATTGCAGAAACGCTGTTCGAATGAGGGATATACAATGAAGTTTATCAAATTTAACGACAGCACGATTGATTCGTTTTTGTTCATGATGCTGACTGATCTGGCCAAAACACTGACCAGAAGCAGTGAAGTTGAAGTGGAATACGGCGTGCAGTCTTACTACAATCCCTTTGAAAAGAAAATTTACATGAGCCACTTTTGGAAAGACCGATCAGCCGGGGATATGGAAGCCGGCCTGAAAAGCGATGTCTATTTGCGCGCTGTCGGAACACGCAGCAGCTCATTTCGGGTATTTGCGGGGTTTTTAAATGACGTTCACCGGCACTTCACCCGCCAAAGCTTTGCCAAGCAGCTGTTTATGCTGCTCGAGGATATCAGAATTGAAGAGCAGATCAAAAAAGAACGGCCGGGAACGAAACGTGTTTTTCAGAAGCGGAGGGAGATGTACAGGAAATATTTCACGACGCAGCTGACATTGAATTTAGAACGGAGCATTTTCACCGACGCTTTGTATTGCGCGATGTTTGTCAAGCTGACGGCTGAGTCTCCGCTTGAAGGCATTCCTTCCATGCATGAAAATATTGATATGATGATACCGTATATTGAACGTCAGCTCATCCGGGTGTATGAGGCGGATTCTACGGAACAAATCGCAACAATAACGGAAGACCTCATGGAAGGCCTTGATGAAGTGCTTGAGAAAGATATGCTGAACACATACTTTTTTCTGCCGGAACTTGATTACGAAAAAGCGGCTGAAGAGCCTTTATTCGAAAGCGTAAAAAAAGCGCCTTCGTTAAGTGACGATCTCACGCTCCCTGAGTCTTCCGACGGAGATGAAGAAATCCTTGAAGAGAAAATGAATACGTGGCACCGGGAAACCGAAGCGCCGTCAAAAAGCTTCCTTCAATTTGATATTGAGCACGGCGCGAAATCAGATCTTGGGAAAGACGCAGCCAGAGAAGGCGATGACGGTGACCAGGCGCTCGGCTCCGTTCAAGGTTCCGCACGTCAGACGAAAAGAGAGGATTACTCCAAACTGGAAGCGCTTGAATCCATTCAGGATGAACATGAGGGCGCCGGGCTGGCTGACGGAAAAGAAAACAAATTTGCCTTCCCGGTTTATCAAACGCCTCATAAAGCGTCTCCTGAAGAGGAGCAGTCTTATAAAGAACAGGCAAAAACGATAGAATCATATCAAAAACGCCTGAAGCAGATGATACAAAAAACACTTGAGCACAAAAAAACACTCCCGCGGACCGACCTTCACGCAGGCCGGCTGAATCGCAAACTGATCCGCTATTTTACGGAACGGAACCCGCGCCTTTTCTATAAAAAGCAGGACCCGTCTTCAGACATTGACGCCGTTTTTACATTGCTTGTCGATTGTTCGGCCAGCATGTTTGACAAAATGGATGAAACAAAAAGAGGGATCGTTCTTTTTCATGAAGCCTTGAAATCAGTGTCCGTCCCTCACCAAATCGTCGGATTTTGGGAGGATACAAACGAAGCAACCGAAACGAGCCAGCCGAATTTCTTCAATACCGTCATTCCGTTTGAAGAGTCGCTGCTGCAGGCTGCGGGTCCGCTGATCATGCAGCTTGCGCCTGAAGAAGATAACAGAGACGGATACGCCATCAGACAAATGACGAAACAGCTGATGCGGCGGAGTGAGGCGCAAAAATTTTTAATCGTGTTTTCAGACGGAGAGCCGGCAGCATTCGGATACGAACAAAACGGCATCGTCGATACGAGCGAGGCTGTCATCGAAGCGAGAAAAAAAGGGATAGAAGTCATAAATGTTTTTCTGTCCAATACTGCGATAGAAGAATCCCAGATGAAAACCATTCAGGATATGTACGGAAAGTACAGTATTTTTGTTCCGGATGTCGATCAGCTGCCCGATGTGCTGTATCCGCTCTTGAAAAAACTGCTTCATAAAAGCATAGGATAGGCTTTTTCCTATGCTTTTTCGCTTTTTATTTTAAAATGATTTAATTTTTTCGGTATTGATCTGTTTTTTTTACTATTTTGTGAACAATCAAGGTAGAATCCAAACGCAATCAGTGGTAAAATATCCTTGGAAGCGTTTTTATTACATAATTTTGGGCACAGCGTTCAAAAGTTATTTCAAGATAGTGAATTGATCACTTGATTATCTAGGTTGGGGGTAATATTCAAATGTTTCAAAATAATATGAAACAAAGAATGAATTGGGAAGATTTTTACGGACCGAACCTCGGCTACGCACTGGAGCTGTACGACCAATATGCTGAAGATCCAGACAGCATTGATCCGGATCTGAAAGACATGTTTGACGAACTAGGCGCTCCGCCAAGCCAAATAAAAGAGGCATCGGAAACAAAGGAACAGGGACGCGTCACCGCAGATCTGATTCAAAAGATCGCAGCAGCAGTTAAACTTGCAGAAGATATTCGAACCTATGGCCATCTGAACGCTTCCGTCAATCCGCTCAGAAAGGATCCGAAAAAGAGCGAGCTCTTTCCGTTATCCGAGTACGGGCTTACAGAAGAAGAAATGAAAGCAATACCCGCGTCTGTCATCTGTAAAGACGCACCTGCCAATATAACAAACGGCTTAGAAGCCATCCAGCATTTACGCAATACCTATAAAAGAACCATCTCTTTCGAGTTTGACCATGTGCATGATTTCGAAGAGCGCGCATGGATTACAAAAATGGTCGAGTCCGGAGAACTGTTCCGGAAAAATTCACTGGAAAAACTGTCAGCCGTTTTAGAAAGACTGACGGAAGTAGAAGGATTTGAACAATTTTTACACCGGACATTCGTCGGTCAGAAGCGTTTCTCAATTGAGGGATTAGACGCGCTTGTGCCGGTTCTTGACGACATTATCGCCCAGTCTGTGAAAGCGGGCACAACCAATGTCAATATCGGGATGGCGCACAGAGGCCGTTTAAATGTGCTTGCGCATGTGCTCGGCAAACCGTATGAAATTATTTTCTCAGAATTCCAGCACGCGCCGAATAAAGACCTTGTGCCATCTGAAGGATCGACCGGCATCAGCTACGGCTGGACGGGCGATGTCAAATATCACCTCGGTGCAGACAGACAGCTTCAGGATGCTGAAACCAAAAGCGCGCGGATTACGCTTGCAAATAACCCGAGCCACTTGGAATTCATCAATCCGATTGTTGAAGGAAGCACGCGGGCGGCACAGGAAACAAGAACGCAAAAGGGGTACCCGGTTCAAGATGAAACAAAATCGCTCGCCATTTTAATTCACGGTGACGCAGCGTTCCCGGGAGAAGGCATTGTCGCCGAGACGCTGAACTTAAGCTCTCTGAAAGGCTATCAGGTCGGCGGGGCTATTCATATCATCGCCAATAATATGATCGGCTTTACCACTGAAAGCGATGAATCACGATCAACGAAATATGCCAGTGATTTGGCGAAGGGCTATGAAATTCCGATCGTTCATGTCAACGCGGATGATCCGGAAGCATGCTTGTCAGCCGTTAAATTTGCGGTTGAATACCGGAAGCGGTTCAATAAAGATTTCTTAATCGATTTGATCGGGTACAGACGATACGGCCACAATGAAATGGATGAGCCTTCAACGACACAGCCGATGCTGTATGATGCCGTCAGAAAACACCCGACTGTCAAGCGGATCTTTGCGGAAAAACTCGTAAGTGAAGGACTGATCAGCGAGGAAAAAGCGCAAAACATCGAAATGGCAGTGACAAAACGAATTGAAGACGCCTATAAAAAGGTGCCCGCCAAAAAAGAAGACGCCGTACGGGAAATTGAATTGCCGGAGCCGGTGTCCAACGGTTTTCCAGACGTTGACACAGCCATTGATTTTGATGTTCTCCGCAAGCTGAACGGCGAACTTATCAACTGGCCGGAATCCTTTAACGTGTTCGGCAAGCTGAAAAGAATCCTGGAAAGACGTGCAAAAGCGTTTGATGATGACCGTAAAGTTGAATGGTCATTGGCTGAATCGCTTGCGTTTGCTTCCATTTTGAAAGACGGCACGCCGATCCGGCTGACCGGGCAGGATTCAGAGCGCGGAACGTTCGCTCAAAGAAACCTTGTGCTGCATGACAGCGAAACAGGAGAAGAATTTGTTGCTCTCCATCACTTAGACGACTGCGCTTCTTCATTTACGGTGCATAACAGCCCGCTCTCTGAAGGATCGGTTCTCGGCTTTGAATATGGATACAACGTGTATTCGCCTGAAACGCTTGTGTTGTGGGAGGCGCAGTACGGGGACTTTGCCAATGCGGCTCAAGTCTATTTTGATCAATTCATATCTGCAGGACGGGCAAAATGGGGACAAAAATCAGGGCTGGTCATGCTGCTGCCTCACGGTTACGAAGGGCAGGGCCCTGAACACTCCAGCGGCCGCGTCGAGCGGTTCCTGCAGCTGGCGGCGGAAAACAACTGGACAGTGGCCAACCTGACAAGTGCGGCTCAGTATTTCCACATTTTAAGAAGACAAGCGAAAATGCTGCTTCGTGAGGAAATCCGTCCGCTTGTGATCATGACGCCGAAGAGCCTGCTGCGCAACCCGAATACGGTATCTGAAGTGCAGGAACTGAGCGAAAGCCGATTCAAGCCTGTCTATGAGCAGTCCGGTCTTTCCCATGCTTACGAAAAAGTGACTCGCGTCGTATTATCAAGCGGAAAAGTGTCAATTGATATCAGCGATCACTTCAACAAAATGGAAGGCGATAAGGATTGGCTCCATATTGCCAGAATCGAACAGCTGTATCCGTTCCCGGCAAAAGATACGAAGGAGCTTTTCGCCAAACTGCCGAACCTGCAAGAGATCGTTTGGGTTCAGGAAGAGCCGCAGAACATGGGGGCATGGAGTTATATAAGCCCGTATCTGACGGAAATTGCGCCAAAAGGAGTAAATGTCCTATACATCGGCCGAAGAAGACGATCCAGTCCCGCAGAAGGAGATCCGACAGTCCACAAAAAAGAACAGGAACGCATTGTATCTGATAGCTTGACTCGCAAAAACTAAGGGGGAAATGTAAAAATGGCGGAAATTAAGGTACCTGAATTAGCAGAATCAATCTCAGAAGGAACGATAGCCCAATGGTTAAAGCAGCCCGGTGATTATGTAGAACAGGGTGAGTACTTGCTTGAACTGGAGACGGACAAAGTAAATGTTGAATTGACAGCAGAAGAATCGGGTG
The DNA here is from genome assembly GCF_036362845.1 of Bacillus sp. MT(2024). NCBI lineage: Bacteria > Bacillati > Bacillota > Bacilli > Caryophanales > Bacillaceae > Bacillus > Bacillus sp. MT(2024). Next base: position 2,065,013 of record NZ_CP143632.1, on the reverse strand, counting down.
TTCTAAAAGAGGTATTGAAAGATTCGGGTGATACCGTCCAAGTAGGAGAAATTATCGGTACCATTACAGAAGGCGCTGGCGAAAGTTCTGCACCCGCCCCTTCAGAAAGTGCTCAAGCCAATGAACAAACGAAAGAGGAAGCAAAAGCTGAACCTGCTGCACAAGAAGTCAGCCAGGAAGCACAATCAGAAGCGAAATCCAGAACGGTAGCGTCTCCGGCTGCACGCAAGCTGGCAAGGGAAAAAGGAATTGATCTATCACAAATTCCGACGGGGGACCCGCTTGGCCGCGTGCGCAAACAAGATGTGGAAGCTTATGAAAAACCGGCTTCAAAACCTGCGGCACAGCCGAAACAGCAGGCTCAAAAAACACAGCAAAGCTTTGACAAACCTGTCGAAGTGCAAAAAATGTCCCGCCGCAGACAGACGATCGCGAAACGATTGGTTGAAGTGCAGCAGACTTCTGCGATGCTGACTACATTTAACGAAGTTGACATGACGGCCGTTATGAATCTAAGAAAACGCCGTAAAGACCAATTCCTTGAGCAAAACGATGTAAAACTCGGTTTCATGTCGTTCTTTACAAAAGCCGTCGTGGCTGCTTTGAAAAAATTCCCGCTCCTTAACGCTGAAATTCAAGGCGATGAGCTGATCGTGAAAAAATTCTATGACATCGGTATCGCTGTCGCGGCTGAAGAAGGGCTTGTCGTCCCAGTCGTGCGTGACGCTGACCGCCTGACGTTTGCCGGCATTGAAAGAGAGATCGGCGAACTTGCGAAGAAAGCGCGAAACAATAAATTAACATTAGGTGAGCTGCAAGGAGGCTCCTTCACGATCACAAACGGAGGTACATTCGGATCGCTTATGTCAACACCGATCCTAAACAGCCCTCAGGTTGGGATCTTAGGCATGCACAAAATTCAGCTGCGCCCAGTAGCAATTGATGCGGAGCGCTCTGAAAACCGTCCGATGATGTACATCGCTTTATCATATGATCACAGAATTGTAGATGGTAAAGAAGCGGTCGGGTTCCTTGTCACCATTAAAAACCTGCTTGAAGATCCGGAACAGCTGCTGCTGGAAGGATAATTTGAGACAGACAAAAAGTACACTGCCCTTACAAGCAGTGTACTTTTTTTATTGAGCGAAGGGGAGAATTTATATGAAAAGCTGTTATCCGCTTGAGATCGAATTTGAATATAATGAAGAATTGCATTCAATCACTCCGGTTCTTCTGCAAGACGAACATGACACGATATTAATAGACTGCGGATATCCCGGTTTTACAAACCATCTTCAACATGCTGCTGCCCGGCATGGAATGTCGCTTCATTCATTGACAAAAATCATTGTAACGCATCACGATATAGATCATATCGGCTCACTCGCTGCATTACACCGTTTGCACCCGGATATCAGCGTGACAGTACATGAGCGTGAAGCGCCGTATATTGACGGCTCTAAAAAATCTTTACGGCTTGAGCAGGCTGAATCAACGTTTAGTTCATTGCCAGAGGATGCAAAGCCTTATGCAAAACAGTTCATCCGCTCGCTTCAATCAGTCGAATCGGCTCCAGTTCACCGGACAGTTACTGACGGTGAGCTGCTGCCTTGGTGCGGAGGCATTCGGATTGTAGCCACGCCGGGTCATACACCCGGCCATATCAGTCTTTATCTGCCTGCCGAAAAAACAATGGTCACAGGTGATGCGGTCGTCATTGAAGACGGAAAGCTGAACCTTGCTAATCCTGGCTATACGTTACATATGGATGATGCGGTCCGTTCTGTGCAGCGGCTGCTCGATTACGATATCCGCCAATTGATTTGTTATCATGGAGGTTTATTTCAGGGGGATGTAAAAAAAGCGCTTTTGCGCCTGTTTCGTGATCTGCAGAATAAACAAGGATAGGAGCTGCAGCAGCCTATCCTTGTTCAGTTATGAAAACGGAATCTTTGCCGTTTCTTCTTCGGCGCTGTTTTTCTCTTTTTTCTTAGACCAGTAGGTGGCAAGAACAGACCCCGACAGATTGTGCCATATGCTGAAAATTGCGCTCGGCACGGCTGACAAAGGGGAGAAATGCGCTGTCGCAAGTGCTGCGCCCAGTCCGGAATTTTGCATCCCGACTTCTATCGCAATCGCTTTTTGTGAAGCATAATCCATTCTGAACAGCTTTGCAGTCAGGAATCCTAACAAATATCCGATTCCGTTATGTAAGATGACGACAGACACAATCAGCAGTCCGGATTGAAGCAGATGCTCACGATTTACACTGACGACAGAGGATACAATCCCTACGATGCCGATTACCGATACGAGAGGAAGCGCGTGCACGGCTTGTCCGACCTGTTTTTTGAAGAACAGCTTCACAATCACCCCGAGGACGATCGGCAAAAGCACGGCTTGCATAATGGAAACAAACAGTGAACCGAAAGAAACGGGAAGCCACTCTTTCGCAAACAGCATAATAAGTGCCGGCGTTACAATAGGAGCAAGCAATGTTGAGATCGTGGTGACCGCAACAGAAAGTGCCGTATTGCCTTTCGCCAAAAACGTCATGACATTTGATGCCGTACCGCCCGGACAGCATCCGACCAGAATGACGCCCGCGGCGATTTCTGCGGGGAGGCGGAGCCCGATTGATAAACAGAAAGCCGTAAGCGGCATAATCGTAAACTGTGCAGCGACTCCGATCACGACATGCCAAGGCTTTCTGATTAATTCTTTAAAATCGTCTGTTTGAAGAGTAAGCCCCATCCCAAACATAATAATACCAAGGAAAATCGTCATATAAGAACTGATCCAAGTAAACAAATCAGGGCAGGCGAATCCCAAACCGGCAAAGACGATAACCCACAAGCCAAAGGTTTGGCCAGCAAACCCGCTTATTTTTTTCAGCCATTCCATAAACACAGCTCCTTTATATCCAATCAATCAGTCAGAAAATATGACTGACTTTTCTGTACTCCATTATAAATAATATTCTGAATAATTCAATATTAAATATAAGTTTTCGATAAAATTATTATGTAAACTAATATCTTCTTGACTATTCAGACATATATTCTTACAATTGATTTTTATACTGAAATGAATTGGGAGTGCTGAAGTGAAAGAAGCTAATCAATGGTCATCTAAGCTGGGATTTATTTTAGCTACGGCCGGCTCTGCAATCGGGCTCGGCGCAATATGGAAGTTCCCTTACGTAGCGGGAACCAGCGGAGGCGGCGCTTTTCTGCTTGTTTTTATTTTATTTACTGTTTTAATCGGACTGCCGCTTTTGCTTGCTGAATTTATTATCGGCAGAAAAACACAAAAAAACGCCGTTGAATCCTATAAGGCGCTGGCGCCGGGGAAAAAGTGGCACTGGATCGGATATCTCGGAATCATTACGTGTTTTATTCTATTATCCTTCTACAGCGTAGTGGGGGGATGGATATTAATCTACATTATAAAAGGCTTTACAGGCGGTTTATCGCTTTCTTCGGGATTTGATACGTTATTTATCGATACCATTTCCAACCCTTATGCAGCGGTTTTCGGTCAGCTGCTGTTTATCGTGCTGACGATTTTAGTTGTGGCAAAAGGGGTGAGCAGCGGCATCGAAAAGGTAAGCCAGGTGCTGATGCCGGCTCTGTTTATTCTGTTTATTCTTTTAATGATCCGTTCCGTTACGCTGCATGATGCAGCGAAAGGATTAAAATTCTTCTTCATGCCTGATTTTGGCGCGATGGATGCCAATACCATTTTATATGCGATGGGTCAATCATTTTTCTCGTTAAGCGTCGGAGTGTCCGTAATGGTTACATACAGCGCATATTTAGAAAAAGAAGAAAATATTGTTCAATCCGCCGTATCGGTGACGGTATTAAATGTCCTTGTTGCCGTGATGGCAGGAGTGGCGATTTTTCCGGCGGTATTTGCATTCGGCCTCAAGCCGGATCAAGGTCCGCAGCTTTTATTTAACGTGCTGCCGACAGTCTTTAACCAAATGCCGTTGGGCATCGTGTTTTTACTCGCCTTTTTGCTGCTGTTTTTATTTGCGACGCTGACATCGGCTTTTTCAATGCTTGAAATTTTAGTTGCTGTTTTGTCAAAAGGCGATTCGGCAAAACGGAAGCGGTATGCATGGATCGGGGGACTTGCTATATTTATTGTCGGGGTCCCTTCGGCGCTGTCGTACGGAATTTTGAGTGATGTTTCTATTTTTCACCGCAGTATTTTTGACGCTGCTGATTTTCTGGTCAGCAATGTCTTAATGCCGTTGGGCGCGCTTTTAATTGCCGTTTTCGTACCGCTGAAAATTCCGAAACAGGCGCTGTTTGACGAACTGAAAAGCGGTTCCGGTATAAAACGAAAATGGTTTGCAGTCTGGCTCCTATTAATCCGTTATGTGGCTCCTGTAGCCATTATTATCGTTTTTCTGCACGTGCTTGGTATTTTTTAGACCAAAAGAAGCAGGCCCCCGTTCAAGACGGGGGCTTTTTTAATAAAGCGGCCATATCACGCGGTGCGCTTGTTCGAACCGTTTCTCCGCCTCCCGCCAATCAACGACATTCCACCATTGATCCACGTAAGCCGCACGGTCGTTTTTATATTGTAAATAATAAGCGTGTTCCCACACATCCAGCGGAAGCAAAGGAATGACGTCCCACTGGCTGTAGAGCTGATGCTTCTCAGCGGCCAAAATCTCCAGCCGCCCGGCGCGCGGCGCCCAGACTAGGATAGCCCAGCCGACTCCTTCGACTTTTTTCGCCGCTTGAGAAAATTGCTCTTTAAAAGCAGAATAGCTTCCGAATGACACATCAATCATTTGAAAGAGCGCACCCGTCGGCCGTCTTTTTCCGTTTGGATTCATGGAAAACCAGAAAATACTGTGCAAATAATGGCCGGCACCGTGAAACGCCAATTGCCGGTCCCAATGCGCCACTAAGTCGTACTGTTTCGTTTGTCTCGCTTTTTTGAGCTCCAGTTCTGCTTTATTCAGACCGTCAACATAGATCTGATGGTGTTTTGTATGGTGGAGTTTCATAATCTCTCTTGAAATATATGGTTCCAGTGCGGAATAACTGTATGGCAGTTTAGGGAGGACATGCTTGCCGATCGGCACATAGGCTCTGCGCTCATCCGGCTCATCCGGTTCGGTAATGTCCCGGTAAAGTGCTGATGCCTGTTCGTACCATTCCGCCTCCGTTAATCCATCATCCTGAAGGGTGTGAAAAATCCGGTCGATTTGTGCCGCGAAGCGATCGAACCGACCTTGCTGTATGACTTGTTCCTTCAAGGTTTCACACCAATTCAGCATTTCGGTTTGATAAGCGTGCCGTTTCATTTTTCTTCCTCCTTTTCACTCACTTTCATAAAAGTGCTGAGCGCAAGCAAAGAAAACACATACGGGTAGCTGTGATACCTGATGTAAAACTGTTTCGGCAGGCCGATTCCGGTCGGATAGCTGAAAGCGTCTCCTTCGTAATGCCGGTTTTCAATAAGAAAAGATATGCCTTTTGTGACGGCTTGATGATGAGGTTTTTCGTATTGCAGCAAAGCTTCGGCCGCCCAAGCCGTCTGTACAAGCGTCCCGTAAGAAAGCGGAACATAGGTTTTGACTTCTGCGCTTTTACAGGATTCTCCCCAGCTTCCGTCCTCGTTTTGAATGGACTTCAGCCAGCGGATCGCTTTTTTCACGGCCGGGTGGTTTTGGCTCATGCCGCAAGCCTTCATCCCTGTCAGCGCTGCCCATGTGCCGTAAATATAGCAGACACCCCATCTGCCGTACCACGATCCGTCCTCTTCTTGATGGCGGATCAGCCATTGGACGGCCTTTTCAATCTGAGGGTGATCAGGAGAAAGCCCCGCTTCTCCTAAACAGTGCAGCACCCGTCCGGTTAAGTCGCTTGTTGAAGGATCGATGGCAGCTTCCTCAGCCGATTCCAGCGGCAGCAGGCGGACCAGCGGATGATTGACATTTTTCTCAAAAGCAGAGAAGCCGCCGTCACTGTTTTGCATGGACAAAAGCCAGCTCAGTCCGCGTTCCCATGAGGCGGGATAACGTTTTCGCGGAATAGCTTTGAGCACTGCGGCTGTGTCATCACAATCAGGATTATTTGTATTAATGTTTGAAAAACCCCATCCTCCCGGTTCAGCATGCGGGTTGTGAACGGCCCAATCAGCGACTTTCGTCTGCTGCCGTTCACGCAGAAACCGGGCGGCGCCGGTTATCATTTGATCGTTATCTGAGATGCCGCTTTTCATAAGCGCATAGCTGAGAAGCGCCGTATCCCAAACGGTCGACGTTGAGTTTTCCAGGTACGGTATATCGCCGCAAGACGTGAGCAAAGCTTTCGTGCCGGCAAGCGCTTTTCTGATAACGGGGGAGTGGCGCGATACACCGAGAGCGAGCAGGCCGTACACCATAAAAATAGTGGCACTCGCATAGCTGTATAATGTGCCGTCTTCTTCAATCCGGTCAAGCATATACGTTTTGGCCGTACGCAGACCGAGCTGGTGAAAAGCGGCAGGAATCTGCAAAAGCCGCTTCCAGTGCGCGAAAAGAGAAGAGAGATCTCTGTTCTCATCCTGATCGGAACGAAGCCATGTAAACGGATTTTTAGTCATGTGCCGATCTAAATGCGCGAGAGACGGAACGTTGGGATTTTTCAGCGAAAATCTTTTGTTAAGCGTCACGGCCATCGGTACAAAATGAATACGAGCGTATGTACTAAACTGGTAAAAATGCAGCGGGAAGGATGGGGGAATGACTAAGAAAGATAATGGCAGATGCAGCGCGGGCCATGGATATAGGCCGTTTGCCGCAAGCATCCACTTTGTCATGAAGTGTACGTTGCGCAAGCCGCCATTTGAGATGATAAAGCGTTCGGCCTGAATCATATGCGCCTCAGAACGGCTATATAAACCGGAAGCCAGCAATCCGGCATAGCCCTGTACAGTAGCGGTCACATTTCCTTTCCGGTCATCAGGATAGTTGGCAAAAGTTCCGTCCGGGCGCTGTTTAGCGCGAATGCCTTCTGCAAGATCAGCGATCAGTTCTTTATCATTGTCTCCAAGAGAAGTGAGAAGGAGGATCAGAAAGGCGTTTGTCAAAATCGGTCCTTCAAAACAAAATGACCATGAGCCGTCCGCATTTTGCGTTTCTCTTAATAGGGAGATGGTTTTCTTTTGGCGGCTTCTGACGTTTTCATGAATTGTGCTCACACTCGCTCAACTCCTTCAGAAGCATATATATTCATATGTAAAAGACGGCATGACAAAAGAAAGAAACTGCTGACAGGCAGCAGTTTCTTGTTGGATCAATCTTCCAGGTTGATCCAGACGCTTTTCACTTCTGTATAATTATTCAGCGCGTAAGAGCCCATTTCCCGCCCGAGGCCGGATTGCTTATAGCCGCCGAAAGGAGATGCCGCATCGAAAACATTGTAGCAGTTGACCCAAACGGTGCCGGCTTGGAGACGGTCAGCAATGTAATGGGCGTTTTTCACATTTTCAGTCCAAAGTCCGGCTGCAAGGCCGTATTCCGAGCGGTTCGCCCGCTCAATGACTTCATCAACCGTATCATACGGAATGGCGGCTAAGACCGGGCCGAAAATTTCTTCTTTTGCGATGGTCATGCTGTCATCCACATCCGCAAATACAGTCGGGGAGACAAAATACCCTTCTTCAAACGGGCAGCTGCCGCCCGCGACAGCTTTGGCTCCTTCCGCTTTTCCTTTTTCAATATATGAAAGCACGCGCTCATGCTGTTCCTGGCTGACGAGCGGTCCGATTTGTGTATCTTGGTGAAGGCCGGCGCCTTGCTGAAGCGATTTCGCATATGAAACCATTTCGCTGACGACCTCATCATATTTGTCTTTGTGAATGAAGACACGGGAGCCCGCGCAGCATACCTGCCCCTGATTAAACATGACCCCGTTTAAAGCGCCGGGAATGGCTTTCTTCAAATTGGCGTCAGGCAAAATGATGTTAGGTGACTTTCCGCCAAGCTCCAGTGTCACGCGTTTAATTTTTTTTGCGGCTTTTTCCATGATTTTTTTGCCGATTTCTGTAGAACCGGTAAAAGCGAGTTTATCGACATCGTCATGGTTGGTCAGCGCTTCCCCGGCCGTCTCGCCGAACCCTGGGACAATATTGATGACGCCGTCAGGGAAGCCCGCCTGATCTATTAATTCCGCTAAATAGAGGGCGGTCAGCGGTGTCTGCTCCGCCGGTTTTAAAACGATTGTGCAGCCTGTGGCAAGGGCGGCGCCCATTTTCCACATCGCCATAAGGAGCGGGAAGTTCCAAGGGATGATCTGCCCCACGACGCCGACAGGCTCATGGCGGGTGTAATTAAAATATGAGCCGGCGACCGGAATTGTTTGTCCGGTTATCTTTGTAGACCACCCGGCATAATAACGCATATGCTCAATTGCGAGCGGGATATCCCCATTTGTTGTTTCATTAATCGGTTTTCCGTTATCAAGTGTTTCAAGCTGCGCGAGTTCCGTTTTGTGCTCTTCCATTAAATCGGCAAGCTTATACATCAGCCTGCTTCTGGAAGCGGCCGGCATAGTGCGCCATTCGCCGTGATCAAAGGCTTTGCGTGCCGCTTTCACTGCACTGTCAATGTCTTCTGTCTGTGCCTCGTAAAGCGTCATCAGCGTTTCTCCGGTTGCCGGATTCGGTGTGACAAATGTTGATCCTGAAGCGCTCGGAACAAATTTTCCGTCAATATAAAGTTTCTTCGTACCCTGTAAAAATGTTTCCAGCCTTTTTGTGATCTGCATCGTTAAAGAACTCATTCGTAACAAACCTCCCGAAATTTTTTTATGGTCTGTTTTGAGCATCTTGATGTCCGCGCAAAGTAAGCGCATACAGTCATTCTATAATAACACCCCCGGTAAAATCAATCGATAACCGTTATTGCAATTCACAAGAAAAAACGGCTACAATAAGCTTATCGATAAAGAAAAGGAGTTTTATAAATGATTCATAATAATTGGCAGACAAAAGAAAGCGTCAAAAAGGTCAAATGCGTACATACAGATGCGAAAAAATACATTGTCAAAAATGTGTTGACGCCGGGTAAAGAGTATGAAGTCAAAAATGAAACAGAAGAATTCATTTTTGTTGCAGACAATACAAACAAAGTCGGAGGCTTCTACAAAGAGTATTTTGAAGAAGTTTAAAGCTGAATGAATCCATTTTGCCTGAGCCATACTAAAAAAGACTACATATAAAGGGTGGCTGCAAAATGAAAAAAACAGAGCAAGACAAACAAAATAAAACATCAGATCAGCTTCAGCAAGTGCAACCTGAAGAAGGCACCGACACGACGATGGAACAAATATCAGATACCTATAAAGAAGGAACAATTGAAGATACGGATCGTTGATGTTTTGTTGAAACCGCGGCATTGGAGAAGCCGCGGTTTTTTATGGGGAAAATAAAAAACTGACTTTTCGAAAAAAATACTGTTTTCTTGAAACCTTTTCTTCCGTTGAACCGTATTACTTCATAACAGCGGCACCTTTCGCGAAGGGCTTTTTTGATGAACGTTCTAAAAATGTAATCTGTTCGTAATGGTTTAAATGCCGTCTATGTCGTATTCTTATATAGGGATAAAGAACTTATTTTTTTATGATTGTAATAAAACAATAGTATAGAAGCAGAAAGTGGGGTTCTTCATTGGGAATTTTTTCTGTCAGCAGATCAACCGACACAAAAAAGCTGGAGGCTTTGCTCGTTGAGGGAGAACGGATCGAAACGATTTATAAACTGCGGGTTGACCAAATATGCTTTACGAATAAACGAGTGATTTTCTTTGATAATAAAATGTTCTCCAAAAAGAAAGTGCGCGTATTTCTTCCATATAAAACAATTGAAAGCTTCGCCATTCAAGAAGCGGGGATGTTTGATCCCGATACCGGGCTTGTATTAATGACACGGGGAAAAACTTTCGAATTGGAATTTGCAAAAGAAACGGACTTGACTGAGGTTCAAGCCATCTTAACAAAATACTTATGCAGTTAAATATCACATAAAAGCCATCCGAATGCATGCGGATGGCCTTTTTATTATATAATGCTTGTTTTTCCGGAGTTCGAATCAATGAGATCCGGATCAGCGATAGAACTGATGGGGATATAAATCGGCGCCAAATCACCATTTTCTTCACCGAATCCGTAGTTGATCTTATTGGATAAAAAATAATCGATCTGCTGATACGGCCCGATCGTAATGGAAGAACCGCGGTCGACCGCATTTACTTTAAAGCCTCCTACATTTACCAAAACCGGCGAAAACATCATAATGGGCCTCCTTTTCCGGCAGGGATCTTATCGCATGCAGACTCAAAGGTTGATGGAGAATCAATTTGATCCCGGTCATCCACTTTGCCGTTCGTGCCGATGAAGCCGCTTGCATCTCCGAAGTTCTGTCCGTATCCCTGATTCTTTTTATCAGAATTCTGCCATTCCGCCAGTAAATTTTGTCCGACATTCACCGCTGAAGCATTTTCAAAGGAATTAATTTTCAACATGAAAATATTAATATTGATATATGGAGTTGGTTGAACCACAGGCAAACCTCCTTTAATACAGGTGTATGCCGGCTGTTATGACCGTATGCTTAGACAGGGGGCGATAAAAATGGATTTCGATAAGATGAAGCAATGGATGGAAATGGCGCAAAACATGTCCGGCGGCGACTTTTGGAAAAACGTTTTTGATGATGAACAACTGAAATCATTTCAAAACGGCCATTCTCATTTTCCCTTTCAACAGGGAGATGGGCAAATGAGAAGAAATGAGGATGCTTTTCCTCTTATAGATATTGTGGAAACCCATGATGAGCTCCAATTTTTGCTGTATCTGCCCGGCTACCGGAAACAAGATGTTCAGCTGTTGTCCTACGGAGAATATATTGTCGTAAAAGGCACGAGAAAATCCTTTTTCAATGAACAGGATTTTAAACAGAAGACCGGAAAATACGGCGATTTTGAAAAAAAACTCGATCTTCCGCATTCCGCTCAAGGTACGAAGGGAATGCAGGCGGTATTCAAAGACGGGATTTTATATATATCGATTGCTAAACATCTGGGGGATGCAAGCCAGATCATTATCGAAGGCTGATCTTGTTCGCTGTGCCATCTATCAGATCTGAATCATCGATACTCATGATAGGGATGACGGCAACGGTGCAATCACCGTTTTGTTCACCGTACCCTTCATTTCTTTTATTGGCTGCTGTGTTTCTCACCATAACGGAAGAGCCGGTGTTAAAAGCCGCTCCGCCGCTGATTCCGTTCATTTTTATATACTCAAAGTTGATAACGGATGGAAAAAACATCATGATTCGCCTCCTTTTTGTATATCATGTTTATATATTCGCAATGCGGGACGCATAGAACTTTCCAAGAGTGACGGGGAAAGAAGTGATTTTCTTTGAAAAAAATAATGAAAGAGATTTTCAAAAAAGTGTGTGAAGAAGAATTAGACCGGCTTAAGAAAGTGGAACAACAGCTTGATGACCTTCAGGATAAGTGTCATTTTGAGCCGCAAACGGTTGAAGGGGAAAAAACATATGTCCATATTGAGCACGTCAAAGTGGACAAGGTTGAATACAATATTGATTTTGAACAGCTGAGTATAGAAGAGCTGAGCGGTATGCTGAATATCGGCGCCACTTACCATACACCGGCGCACAGGCTCAAACAAGCCTGCGCTGAAGAAAGTCGGGACAACCCGCAAAATGATGCTGCGAAAGAAAAAAGACAGACAAAGCAGCAGACACCCAATGTCACCATCAGGGGGAGAAAGCATTGACCCCCATTGTTTCATCCTCCTTTTTCGAGGGTATGTATTAACAGATGCAGCGAAGAATACAGACGAAAAAGGAGATGATGAATATGTCATTATCAAAAGAACAGCAGGACAGCCTTTATCATAAATTAATCGATTTAAAGGAAAGTCTTCAGGGAGAATCAAAAGAAAATCATTCAATGAGCGAAGACACAGGAGAATTGTCGAACGGAGTAGATAATCACTTAGCGGATCACGGAAGCATTTATTTGGACAGGGTCACGAATCAGACGCTGGACGGTGTCGATCAGAATCTTTTAGATGAGGTGAACGCCGCGCTTGAACGAATGGATAAAGGAACATACGGGATTTGTGAGAAAACGGGAAAAGAAATTCCTTATGAAAGACTTGAAGCCGTTCCGTACGCCAGAATGACCGTCGAAGCGCAGCGAGAAACAGAAGGGGATGTGAAAACAGACGCTCCGTCATATGAAAGGGAATTTCACGAGCAGGTGAAAGACCTCTCAAATAAAGAAACCGTTGATCAAAAAAGCTCACAAACTTACGAAATCCTGGATCGCGAGCAGGATTCACAATAATAGCAGCAGGTACATTCATATGTACCTGTTTTTTTATTCCATAAAAAATCTCAGAATCGAAATAAAATCATTGACTTTATATAAAAAAGAAAGTAACATACTATTTGTAAGTAAATATTAAAAGATTACCGGGAGGAATTTAGAATGTCTCAAGTATTATTTGTAAAATCAAGTGACCGTACGGCTGAAGAAGGCGTGTCCGTAAAATTATACGAAGCGTTTCTGGCTGCTTATAAAGAAAACAATCCGAATGATGAAGTGATCGAACTTGATCTTCATAAAGAAAACCTTCCTTACCTCGGAAGAGATATGATTAACGGAACATTCAAAGCTTCAAAAGGAATTGAAATGACAGACGAAGAGAAAAAACAAGCGTCAACTGCTGACATTTACTTAAATCAATTCGTCAAAGCTGACAAAGTCGTGTTTGCATTCCCGCTTTGGAACTTCACAGTGCCTGCTGTGCTTCATACTTATGTTGATTACCTGTCTCGCGCAGGGGTTACTTTCACATACACGCCTGAAGGCCCTAAAGGTCTGATGGGAGATAAAAAAGTAGCGCTCTTAAACGCACGCGGCGGCGTATATTCTGAAGGACCGATGGCATCTCTTGAAATGTCATTAAACTTCATGAAAACCGTTCTCGGTTTCTGGGGTGTCCAAGATCTTCACACTGTTGTCGTTGAAGGCCATAATGCTGCACCGGATAACGCTCAAGCGATCATTGAAAAAGGACTGCAAGAAGCGAAAGATCTGGCTGCAAAATTCTAATTGCCATAACTCTTGCGCCCCTACAGGGTGTGAGAGTTTTTTCTATTATAGAAGAAACTGGCGGAAGCTTTCGATCTGATCTTATATTGATATATTGATATTTTGTCGAAAAAACAATTTTTATGTAGAATAAAGCATTTTTTACAAAGAAAAAAGGTTTTCTGTAAAAGAATTAACCCTCTTGCCAAAATACGACTGATGGTGTAGGATATAAGAGAAGCTACATTGTTCGTATTGTTAATTAAGTTTTAACCTTTAAGCTGTAATAGGGAGTTTTATATCGAAGCCGGAATGTCATGCCTCCGTTGCAGAGGACGACAGGAACGCTTCTGCAAACACCCACTTTGAGGAGTGGTGGTTTAAAACTTTCTTACTTGCGTACGGCATACGTAGCGAAAGCCATTTCCCTTGCGGAGATGGCTTTTTATTTTGAATTGCCCTTGAGCAGCGTACTTTATCAGTATGATAAAATGAAAGAATCAAAGACAAAGTGAGGTTTTACAACATATGCTGGATAAAGCCCAATCCCTTCTGGCGCATTATTTTGGCTACGACAGTCTTCGCGCGGGCCAAAAGCAGGCGATACAATCAGTTGCAGAGGAGAGAAAAAACACGGTCTGCATTATGCCGACGGGGGGCGGAAAATCAATCTGCTATCAGATTCCCGCACTGCTGTTTGAAGGAACCACAATCGTTATTTCCCCTCTTATTTCCTTAATGAAAGATCAAGTCGACGCGCTTGAAGAAGCGGGTATCGCGGCAGCTTATATTAACAGCACCCAGACAAGCCGTGACATTCATGAGCGCCTGACCGGTTTGAAACAAGGGGTTTACCGGCTCTTTTACATCACACCGGAGCGTTTGACTTCTTCAGAATTCATTCATATCCTGCAGAATATTACGGTTCCTCTTGTCGCCATTGACGAAGCTCACTGTATATCGCAATGGGGACATGATTTCAGGCCGAGTTACCGGAATATCGAAATCCTTTTTAATGAATTAAAAGAACCGCCCGTCATCATCGCATTAACGGCGACGGCTACGCCTGAGGTTCATGATGACATCTGCAAGCAGCTTCATATTAAGAAAGAACAAACTGTATATACCGGTTTTGCCAGAGAGAATTTAACGTTTAAAGTAGTAAAGGGCGAAAACAAAGACCGGTTTATCGAGCGGTACCTCGAAAAAAATAAACACGAAGCCGGCATTATATATACAGCGACAAGAAAAGAAACCGACCGTTTATATGAGAAATTAAAACGCAGCGGCATCAATGCCGGCCGTTATCACGGCGGATTGGCGGATGATGACAGAAAAGACCAGCAGGAGCGTTTTCTTAACGATCAGATACAAGTGATGGTAGCTACGTCCGCTTTCGGAATGGGAATCGATAAGAGCAACATCAGGTTTGTTTTACACGCGCAGATCCCGAAAGATATGGAGAGCTATTACCAGGAAGCCGGACGGGCCGGGCGCGACGGCCTTAACAGCGAGTGTGTGCTCTTGTTTTCGCCGCAGGATATTATGGTGCAGCGTTTTTTAATAGACCAATCGGCCGCCGGAGAAGAAAAACAAAAGCAGGATCTCAAAAAACTGAGACAGATGGTGGATTACTGTCATACGGAAGATTGCCTGCAGCGGTTTATTCTGAAGTATTTCGGCGAGAATGAGGCGGAAGCTTGCGAAGCATGCGGCAATTGCACTGATACAAGGACCGCCCATGACGTCACAAAAGAAGCGCAGATGGTATTGTCATGCATCATCAGAATGAATGAGCGCTTCGGAAAAACGATGGTGGCGCAGGTGCTTAGCGGGTCTAAAAATAAAAAAGTGCTGGAAAACGGCTTCAGCAGTCTGTCCACTTACGGCATTATGAAGCATCAATCCGCAGCGGAAATCAGTGATTTTATCGAATTCCTTATTTCAGATGAATATATCAGAATGGCGGACGGCACATTTCCGACGCTTATGGTCACCCAAAAAGGCAGGGACGTTCTGCTTGGAAAAAGCGCAGTCGCGAGAAAAGAAGCCTTACAGGCCGCCGCAGTTACCGAAAATGACGAATTATTTGAGCTTCTCCGGCGTCTCCGCAAAGAGATTGCAGCTGAACAGGGTGTGCCTCCATTTGTCGTGTTCTCAGATCAGACGTTAAAAGAAATGTCGGCGAAACTTCCGAAAACAGATCAGGATCTTCTTTCCGTAAAAGGGGTCGGGGAACAAAAAAGATTGAAATACGGAGCGGTTTTTTTAGAAGAAATCCGAAATTATGTAAGAGAAACAGAGTGAAAAAAAGTTTTTTTAGAAATTTGCACATTGTGTTTTTCATTGGCGCCGGAAAAATCAGAAGCTTGAAAACCCTTGCTGTATCAAGGTTTCAGCAAGACTTACCAAGCGAGAGAAATGTTTCATGTAAAGGAACTGTAATCTAATTCAAATCGTTTTGTTATTGAACTGACATTTTCATATGTTACGATATCACCTGTTAGCCGCCAATAAAAAGCTAACAAGGGAGGATTTACTTATGAAGAAGACGATTATGTCCTTTGTCGCAGTTGCAGCAATTTCAACAACTGCATTTGGAGCTCACGCTTCTGCTAAAGAAATCACGGTGCAAAAGGGTGACACGCTCTGGGGGATCTCGCAAAAAAACGGAGTGAACCTAAAGGACTTAAAAGAATGGAATCAGTTATCTTCTGATTTAATTATTGAAGGAGAGAAACTGACTATTTCTTCAGTAGAAACAACCACATCTGGGCAGTACACAGTGAAGCAGGGCGACAGCCTCTGGAAAATTGCTCAGAAATTCGGAACATCAGTCGGCAATCTGAAAAGCTTGAATAACTTGCAATCAGATATAATTTACGCAGGCACAACGTTAAATGTGAAAGGTCAGGCTCAGGCTGCACAGCCGGCTCAAGAAGCCAGCCAGCCGCAAACTGAACAAAAACCAGCTGCTGAGACAGAACAGCCGAAACAAGAAGCTGTCAAAAACGAGCAGCCTAAACAAGAACCTGTTCAAGAACAACAACAACCTAAACAAGAAGCGAAGGCTGTCGAAGCAAAACAGCAGCCTGTTCAATCAAATACAAACCAACAAGAGCCTAAAAAGCAGCTGACAATGACTGCAACTGCTTACTCTGCTAACGACGGCGGCATTTCCGGTGTAACGGCAACCGGTGTTGACTTAAACAAAAACCCTGATGCAAAAGTCATCGCGGTAGACCCTAGTGTCATTCCGCTTGGCTCTAAGGTTTATGTTGAAGGTTACGGAGTGGCAACAGCAGCAGATACAGGCGGCGCAATTAAAGGAAATAAAATTGACGTATTTGTTGCAAAGAAAAGTGACGCTAACAACTGGGGCGTCAGAACAGTAAATGTTAAAGTATTAGACTAGTTTCATATAGAGATGAAGAACACAAGGCGAAATGCTTTGTGTTCTTTTTTTCTTCCCTTTTTTGACTGTATATAATCGTTATATGCGGAAAAAGAAAAAGCGTTTCTCTAATATAATAAGGAATGGATGTGAAAACGGAATCTGAAGGGATGTATGAATCTGATGGAGCCGGAATTTATATGTTTATGGAATGCCTTCACAGAATCACCGGTGTTTCAAGCAGGTATATGCACCGCTTTCGTCATTGTGCTCGTTATCGGACTGTCTATGCCTGCTGTCAGGCTGTTTCAGGCGCTTGACAGAGGGAGAGGAAGGCCAGCCGTTATTGAAAAGGTGAGACGTACTGGCGTGATGAAGAATGGAAGGCACGAGCTTGTACTTATTTTAAACGTAAAAAACCAAGACGGAACGCATGATAAACGTGAACTGACACACGCCGTATATAATGAAGAGATCAGCCGTTTTTATGAAGGAGCTTCCGTATGGGTGACGGCAGCGGCTGGCGGACGAATTATGATCGCTCCGCGCACGCCGCGGCATAAGGCGTCAAAATAAAAAGACGGGGCGGTTTTCCCGTCTTTATGTATTAATGTCGATCGATCCATATCCGTCCGCCTTCTGAGCCGGCTTCTATCCTGCATGTTCCTCCGATCGGGAATGTCATCAAAGGGGAGGTATGGCCGAAATCAGCATTTGCGATAACAGGCATGGATGACAGTTCTTCTTTTGTACGGATGACGGCACGCAGAGCCTCCTCAGACACATTTGAAGCATGCTGGAAACGTCCGATGACAATTCCCTTCACGGCTGAAAAAGCGGGAAGATGGATGAGTGACTGCAAATCCCGGTCAAACATATGAATGTCCGACATATAATCATCTTCTATAAACAGAATCACTTGTTCCATCTCCGGAAAGTATTCCGTGCCCTGCAGAAGATTCAGCGTGCATAGATTTCCTCCGATCAGTGTTCCTTCCGCATATCCGGATTGAATAACGAGCGGTCCCGGATTCCGATAAAAACGTCTGTCCTCCTGGTTCAAATACCATTTATCATCACTCCACTCGGATGAAGGTTTTACCTCATACGGGTTGTCAGAAGCACAGCAGGCCAAGAAAGAGTCAATCGTATAGTCCAGCCCTTTTTTCATGGCAAATGAAGAAAAATGGGGACCGGAATATGTAATAAGGCTGGTTTTTTGATATATGGCATGGCCGAGGGCGGTAATATCTGAATAGCCGCAAAGGATTTTCGGATGCCGCTTGATGTTTTCATAATCAAGATAGCGGAGCAGCTGATTTGATTGGAATCCGCCGAGTGTCGTCAAAATCGCTTTGATGTCAGGATCAGCGAAAGCTTCGTGCAGATCCCGTACACGCGATTCAATCGATGATGAATGAAATTCATTTATTTCTTTTGCATTCTCTGAAAAAGAGACACAAAAGCCCAGCTCCTCCAATTTTGTCTTCGCGGCATTTATATTTTCATCTGACATAGCGGACATGCTTGTGGCCGGAGACACAATACGAATGCCGTCGCCTTTTTTCAATTTTTCCGGATACAAAAAAACCCTCCTTAAATGGTTTAATCTATTACACCATATTAACGAGGGTTTATCTATCATTTTTTACAGGTCGACCCATTTAATGCCGCCTGATTGCGTATCATTGTCAATCCAGACATCAAATTGATGTTTTTCATAAAAATGAACGAGCCGGTCGACATGATCCCAATCACGCTTAGCGATGTCGCCCGTCACTTTCGGGATATTCTGCTCTCTGGCGATATGTTTTAAAAATTTCATGCAGATCGAGCCGTAGCCGTGGTTCGGTGGGCCTTTAATATCCCCGATATGAATGGCATTGTCATAATAAGAAGCGATCAGTGAAAAACAGCCTCTTCCCCGGTAGGCTGATTCACAATCAGTCAGCATAATCTTACATGTTTGGCCATCATCAATCGAGGAAACAATGATCCAATCGTCATTGTTCGATTGATCAATACCAAGCACTCGCGCGTCTTTTGATACATCTATCAGATTTTCCCGCATTCTGAAAATCTGAAATTCAAGTTTATGAAGCTCTTTTTCCAGCTCTTTCTGATCTCTTTCTTCTGCAGTAAACAAAATCATACTCCTTTCACAGTGTAAAAGTCTTAGTCAAACACAAGTATCCATTGTAGTAAATGATGTCTTGGTTTGTAAATGGGTTTTGCAAAAACTTTTTTAGAAAAGTCTGCCGTTTATATGTGGATTGACGTTTTTAAGGCGGTACGGATAGGGAAAGGAACAGTGAGCAGCGGAAAAAGGAGGAATCTATAATGGCAATTGATTCACTCATCGGCAAATTGAAGTACGTAATGACGGAATCTCCTGATAAAATGCTTTCCTTATATGTAAATACGGATGTGAGAAATCCGGATCAGCAGGGGGGAGAGTGGAAAATCGCCTTGAAAACCGGTTTTCGGAGATTAAAAGAGTATCTGTCTGTAAGTGATCCGGAAGAAGAAAAATCTCTCGTCCGCATCATGGAACGTGTCTATCAATATATCGATGGGCTTGGTAAAGAGATGCCGCGAAGTCTCGTATTTTTTGCATCGGGAGAAGGCGGCATCTGGGAGACGATTGAATTGCAGGTGCCTGTCGAAACACGATTTTATTGGGAAGAAACGGCTGTCCTTGATCAATTAGAACTTCTCCGTGAACAATTTCCGAGCACGGCTTTTATTCTCACCCAGCAGAATGAAGTGAAGATCATAGAAACCGTACTCGGAAAAATTGAAGGGGTGGAGCATTATCAATACGACGTCATCAATGAATCGTGGAAACCGCAGGATGTAAGCGGAAGCTCCGCATCGATGGAGGAAGACGCCGCCAAAGCCCATGTCGAAGAAAACCAAAACAGGCTGTATAAACGATTGGCTTCAAACCTAGATCAAAAGGCCGCTTCACACCAATGGGAGCGTCTCGTAATCGCAGGGGACAAAGAAACAGCCGATATTCTCGATCAGCATATGAATAAACCGATAGATCGGATCATTCCAAAAAATCTGTTGAATGAAAACGAACATAAAGTGATAGAAGAACTGTTGAAGGAAGCATAATATGACGAAAGGCCGGGTCTCAAACACCCGGTCTTTTTAGGGCTTAAGTTTGTCTAATTTCTGACGAAGCGGACGAAACCGTTGACATCAAAGCTGAATTCTCATACCATTTGGATAGTCAGTAAAATTGAGAGAGGTCATAAGATGAATCAGACAGAAAACAAACCTAAAAGTTATACCGGTATCGTGCTGACATTGACCGTTTTGATCAACGGGTTAATTGCGGTGCTGTTTTTTATGCCGAAATCGGGACAGGTCAGCATTGCCAATATTCATATTCTGCCGATGTTAAATGCTATTTTTAACAGCTTTACTTTTATCTTTTTGCTGGCAGCGCTCTTTATGATTAAGCAAAAAAATATTCAAGCGCATAAACGCTTTATTTTGGCGGCGTTTACGACGACTCTGCTGTTTTTGATCTGCTATGTCGTGTACCACTCGATAGCTGAGAATACTTTATTCGGCGGCCACGGCATCATTCGGGGGATTTATTTCTTTATTTTGATTACGCACATCTGTCTTTCCGCCGTTATCGTGCCGCTTGCGCTGTTTACGCTGATCAGAGGATTCAGCATGCAAGTGGAGCGCCACAAAAAAATCGCGAGATGGACGATGCCGCTCTGGCTGTATGTCAGTCTGACGGGTGTCATTGTATACTTAATGATCTCACCGTATTATTAAAAAAAGCCGTGCTCTGCGCGGCTTTTTTCTATTGATGGAAAAAGGCGCCTCAGCAGGGCGCCTTTTACTCTTCAAGCGTTTCAAGTGTTGTTACATTTAAGGATTGTTCAACGGTTTTTGTTTTTGCTTTTACTTTTTCTGCGTACGTGTAATCACCATAGCAGTAGGGATAACGGAAATTGTCTTTGTTCCCTCCGCAAGTGTAAAGTTTCGGATTCTTTTTGACCTGCTGCTCGGAGTATTGTTTTGCCAGTTCCTCAGTATGCGATCCTCCATGTTCAGCCACAAAATCAATATAGCCGGCTCCCATGTTGTAGCTTTGTATAATCGTATCCAAGTCTACGCCTTTTTTCTTGCCTGTTTGGTACATGAGAGTGAATTGTTTGATTCCCTGTTTGATACTGGTTTGAGGGTTTTTAATCTCATTTCGCTTTAAACCCAGAGATTCTGAAGACTGCATGGGATCATTTCCTCTTCCTTTTGACTCCTGATATATCATGCCGAGTACAAGCGATGTATATTTGGTGAGTCCTTTTTCATCCAGCTCGTCTTCAACAAGCGGTTTGTAATCTGTCAGCCGTTCAAGCACGATCGGTTTGACATCAAACGGAAGACTTTTGAGCCATTCATTATTTGAAAATAACAGAATGAGGAAGAAGGAAACCATGACAAAAACACATATCATCATAAGACCCGCGGCAGCGAAACAGCCTTTTTTCTTTTTCTCCACTGTGTTTCACCCTCAATTTCAGGAGCATTATGACTTTTTCATTATGACACAGATGAATGCGCGAAACCAAGCGGAAACCCGTATTTGAAACATAAATTTAAAATAACGGTTCTTTTGTCAGGCGCAGGATGTACCTGCATCAATTGACATTTGGTATAATTGGGCTACTTGAGAAAAAAAGGGTGAGGTATATGACTGAATTTCACGAATCCGGAAACACGAATGACCCCGCTGTCGATTTAGATGAGGAAACTTTATTTTTGGTTGCCCAGACTTTTAAGGCGCTGTCTGATCCGACCAGAATCAGAATTCTCCATTTGCTGTCACAGGGTGAACATGCGGTAAATGATATCGCAGAAAAGCTGAATTTGCTGCAGTCTACCGTTTCTCATCAGCTGCGTTTTCTTAAAAATCTGCGCCTCGTCAAATCACGCAGAGAAGGAACATCCATCTATTATTCACCTGAGGATGAACATGTGTTAGATGTGCTTCAGCAAATGATTCACCATACGCGGCACGATTAAAAAACATCCCTGCTTTTTAGACAGGGATGTCAGCCGTACTGACTGTTATTGGTTTGGTCTCTGCTCGTTTTTAAAACATAAAAAGAGAAGCCGCTGTAATAAACTGCGATGAAATAAAAGATACTGATGGTCAGCGGATCGGCCCCGACCGTTTGGCTGTATGCCTCCGGATGGGTAAAGTCCGCTGTGACCCGGTATATTTCAATAACGCGATAAACAAATCTCGATAGGAATAACGTTAATAGAATAAGTTCAATCCACAGGTGAGTGCGAAAATACATTTTTCCGCGGCGTTCTTCAAAAGAAATGTTCCGTTTGGCAAACAGGACCAGAAGCCAGCCGCAAAAAGTGCCGAATATAAGATACCCGTATAAAGCCGGGTGTGTGATGCTGAAAAACGCCAGAGCGGCGGCCAGCAATGAAAATAAAATCATTCTTGTGTAAAGCCAGCGGGGTTTCAAAGGCTGAAAGCCGACGGACCGTTTCACCTTTTTATACAGAAAAAAGGCAATCATTAAGACAGGGCAGATGCTTTGAAGTGTGATATGCATGGTGTGGAACTCCCCCTCCGTTGAGTAGTGTATGCTTATCCGGCTGGTTTTAGTAGTCTGATTTATTCGCAGGCTGAAAGCATCTTTTATCACATTATGCACGTTTCTTTTTTTGGCATAAGAGAATCGCCCGCGCCTTTCTCAGGATTTAAACAGAAAACTCTTGAAAAACTAACAGTATTAGTTATAATAAAACTAATGATATTAGTTTTAGGGGGATGTTGATGAGAATCTTACAATACGGAAGGGTTTGGCAGCTGACTTTTTTTCCAGCGCTTTTCCCGGTGAATTGTTATTTGGTTGAAGAAGAAGAAGGAGTAACCCTGATTGACGCCGGACTGCCTAACAGTCATAAAGGAATCAAACAAGCATTGCGGCAGGTTGGGAAGCCGCTGAATGACATATTACTCACCCACGCGCACGGGGATCACATCGGTTCGCTTGACTCATTAGCTGCGGATTTTCCGGATGCTTCCGTCTGTATTTCTGAGCGGGATTCTTTCTTGCTGAAAGGTGACACTTCATTATTTGAGCATGAAGCACAAACGCCGATAAAGGGGGGAGTGCCGAAAAATGTTCAGACCGAACCTGATCGCCTGCTGAAAGGCGGCGAGCGGATCGGATCTTTACTTGTTATTCCCGCTCCCGGTCATACGCCGGGAAGCCTCGCTTTTAAAGATATGAGAAATGATATGCTGATCGTCGGAGATGCCTTTCAAGTACGGGGCGGCCTTGCTGTTTCAGGGAAGCTGAAATGGAAATTTCCGTTTCCGGCTTTTGCTACGTGGAATAAAGAAGAAGCTGTAAAAACAGCAAGAACGCTTATCGCTCATCAACCAAGCAGTCTGGCCGCCGGACATGGAAATGTTCTCTGCAATCCCGTTGAAATGATGGCTGAGGCTGCTGAGGAAGCCGAACGAAGCCTGCCGGGAGGCCGATCATAATGTCACCGAGAGTCGGAATGAGCCTTGACATGATATTGAGAGCCGCAGCAGGCATCGCTGACGAAAAAGGGCTGAACGAAGTGACGCTTGCGGCTGTTGCAAAGTCCTTAAACGTAAAACCGCCTTCCCTTTACAATTTTGTCAATGGCCTTCAAGGAATTAAAACAGAGCTGGCTGTCTCCGGTTTAACTATGTTATATGAAAAAATGGCGGCCTCTTTAGAAGGACTGACGGGTGAAACTGCTCTGCTCGCTCTTGCCGATGCCTATATCAATTTCGCCGAAGCCAATCCCGGATTATATGACGCAACATTTCAAAAGATAAAAGACGGCCGGATTGAGAATCTGTCAAGCCTGCTTGTAGAGCTTGTTGTCAAGCAGCTGACAGCTAACGGTTATGCACAGTCTGACACTGCGATTCATGCTGCGAGAGGACTGAGGAGCCTTCTTCACGGATTTGCCGTGTTGAGAAAACAGAGTGCATTTGAATTAACCGAATCAATTAAGGAAAGCCGGAAGTTTGCAGTTGTTGCTTTCCTAAGAGGTTTACAGGGTAGGTAACAATAATATTATTATGTAAACTAAATAAAAAAACGCATCAGTAAAAGGAGGGACAAATGGATTCATTACAACATATCATTTGTGAGCGGCGCACCTATTCACATATTTTTGATTCTCATGCACACACATACTGCCAAATGCTCTTTCCGCTCGAAGGACAGCTGGACTTGGAGACAGAAAGACGTGAAATCAGATTAAAACCTGATCAAATGCTGTATATTCCGCCCGGGCATGAACATCGGTTCCGTTCTTTGGAGCGAAACGAATGTCTCGTTCTCGACATACCGGCATATTTTTTCAAAGGTTCATTTGATCCCGGCGTTCTGAATAAGCTTGATTCTTTTTGGACATCGATTCGGTTTCTGCTGACAGAAGAGACTAAGCAGCAGTCGGCTCATTCATTGAGTCTGCTTGCAGAATATATTGCTGAAAAGATACAAGAAAACCGTACGAATGATTCAATTGCGTATATCCGCCGAAATCTCTCAAAGACTTTTTCAATTAAAGAGCTTGCCGCAATGGAACATTACCACCCGGCGTATTATTCCGACTGGTTTAAAAAGCAGACGGGGAAAAGCCCGCAAGCTTATATTGCTGAGCTCCGTATGAAGAAAGCGGAACAAATGCTTATTGAAACAAAATGCCGGCTGACAGACATCAGTCAGGAGGTCGGCTTTCAAAATTTGTCTTCCTTTACCAGATGGTTTGTCAGACATAAGGGAATAACGCCGCGCGTCTTCCGAAACACCTTTCAATCTGATAAATAATCCTGAAAATCAGTTAAATAAACTGCGTCTTTTTTTGGTATCATGATTGTAAAAAAGGAGTTTTTGATATGGCAGTCATCGAAGATTTTATCAAGCTCGATCTCAGAATAGGAACGGTCGTAAAAGCGGAAGTATTCCCGGAAGCAAAGGTGCCGGCCATTAAGATGACAATAGATTTCGGCGAAGAGATCGGCATGAAACAATCAAGCGCCCAGATTACAAAACGGTACGAACCGGGTGATCTGACGGGCAGGCAGGTTACCGCTATTGTCAACTTTCCGCCGCGGCGGATCGCCGGATTTAAGTCAGAAGTTCTCGTTCTCGGCGGCATCCCGGAAAAAGGAGATGTTGTCCTGCTTACGCCAGAGCAGTCAGTACCGAACGGAACGAAAATCGGATAATAAAAAAAGACGTTTGCAGAAGCAAACGTCTTTTGCGTATTGAGGCGATACACCACACGCCACATTCGTGTGTGCCGCAAGGGCATGTGCATCGGCTTACACAATTCAGCTCATCGCTATAAGAATATAGCATGGCGGGTGTGGAAATGCAAGAGATTTTTTAATATATGTTATATCTGGCTTTGTTTTGCCGATCCCCGATTCCTTCGTGTAAGGTTTCGTTTGAAATTTTATGATCTTGAATAAAGCAGTTCGACAAATGCAAGAGGGAATTTGAGCAAGTTGTGACCGAAGTGTGACCTGGAATTAAAATCCGGGTCTTTTTGTGTAAAAGATGCATGCGAAGAGACCATATAGGCATTAAATGTTATTACTGATGTCTTCATTTATCTTTTGGCTAAGTTTCTGAACCTTCTCTTTAACATTTGAAACAGCTCTTTTTTGAATTTCATCAAAGTTCTCCTGAATATAGTCCATGACACTTCTTATTATAACTTCACTTTCAAAATTGAATATCTCATTTATTTCTGACTGTTCTTCATCTGTCAGGTGATGGTATTGAAGTTGTTTAGCATTTACTTCAGCAGCTGCATCAATCCTAACTTAGTTGTTCTGGCTGTACAATTTCATATTCACCTTCTGCATACTTTTGCTCCGCATAATGGTCTCCCCATTGACAGAGCTCCTGCAAGATAGGTTTAAGAGATTCTCCAAGTTCAGTGGATGAATATTCAACCTTCGGCGGTACTTGGTTATACATCTTTCTGCTCACAAGTCCACTGGCTTCAAGCTCTCTAAGTGTTTGAATCAGCATTTTCTGAGTTATATTTGGGATAATGCGCTTTAATTCACTCGTTCTCTTTGGTCCATTCATTAAAAAGTATAATACAAGGCCTTTCCATTTTCCGCCAATCACTTCCTTTGTCACTTCAAACCCACAGCTGAATTTTTTCATGTCTCAAGCTCTCCATTCCACATTTATTACTTTTTAGTTACTATATCACAAAAAAGTGGGTACTTCCGATAATGTGCTTACTGAAGGATACTATTACTTGTAAGTTGTTCTTCAAGTACTTAAAGGTACTAGACATAAAATAATATTAATTCTAAAGGAGTGTTAAGTATGGGTGAATTTGAAGGTAAAGTAGCGCTTGTAACGGGTGGAACAAGTGGGATTGGTCTTGCTGCAGCACAAAAATTTGTAAACGAAGGTGCATATGTTTATATCACGGGACGTAGACAAAACGAACTTGATAAAGCTGTTAACCAAATTGGCAAGAACGTAACCGGTGTTCAAGGTGATATTTCTAAGCTTGAAGACTTAGACAAACTATATGACATGATAAAGCAGGAAAAAGGTAAGTTGGACATCCTTTTTGCTAATGCAGGCATCGGCAGCTTCCTTCCATTAGGTGAAATTACTGAAGAGCAGGTTGATAGAACGTTCGGCATTAACGTGAAAGGAACCATTTTTACTGTTCAAAAAGCGCTATCACTATTCCCGGACAAAGTAGGTTCTATTATTGTAACGGGCTCTACTGCTGGATCAATTGGCAACCCAGCGTTTAGTGTATATGGAGCATCTAAAGCAGCATTAAGAGCACTGGTTCGCAACTGGATTCTTGACCTAAAAGGTACTGAAATCCGTGTAAATGTGGTTAGTCCAGGAGTGATTCTTACACCTGCATACGATGAGCTTTTTGGTGATGCACTTGAAGGAGCAATGGAATATACCAGAAATACTGTTCCAGCTGGAAAAGTTGGGACACCTGAAGAAGTAGCTAACGCTGTATCTTTCCTTGCTTCAGACGAAAGCAGTTACTTGACGGGTATTGAATTGTTCGTAGATGGCGGGCTAGCACAGGTATAATTTCACTGCGCAGAGGTTACAAATCTTCCCCAAAAAAGGTTAATGGGGATTTACTTGAAGAAGCCGTATAAAAAAGTCGTTTTCCTTAAAGGACAGGGAATTCGACTTTTTTATGTTTGAATTTGATTAACGTTGTAAATTCGCATTTTCCTGGGGCTGCCACTAAATGACCTGTAAAAAAGATTACTTTGTGAATAAATGTACTTAAAGTAAGGGGCGTTAGTTGAAGAACAAACAACAGCGTTGTTGTAGTAAATGAGGTCATTTGTTGTACAAAAAAAGGATAGTTGAATACAGGCATTTTCACCCTGTTCATCTATTCTCTCTTTTTGTTTATAAAATGTGTGACTTTTTATTTGGTTACTTAATTATTAATAATATTAAACATTTTCTTGACTTTTAATAAAAAACAATATCCCTGTCCTTGTATTCTAATACTTTTGAAAATATTTAAAGGAATCCTTATGTCCTGAATAAGCAAAAATGCTGCATACATAATCACCTGTGCTTGTACCAAGGTAATACTCTTTATCGGGTCTATTAGGGTGGTCACAAGGTGGATTCCCTTTACATACAACGATGGAAAGCCTAAAAAGCGTTTCAAAATCTTCACAGCTATGACAATACCGGTTTGTGTTGAACTTGTTGCGAAGGATCAAAAAGGTGCTATTGAAGAGTTAGTAGAAACAGGAGAAATGGGTGTTAATTTCCCTCATATCATTGGATATGGGGGAGGTAAAATAGTTATTCCAACTGTCACAAACAATGTGTTTTACATAGGTGAAGAAGCAACTGTAGTAGAAGTA
The DNA here is from genome assembly GCF_036362845.1 of Bacillus sp. MT(2024). NCBI lineage: Bacteria > Bacillati > Bacillota > Bacilli > Caryophanales > Bacillaceae > Bacillus > Bacillus sp. MT(2024). Next base: position 2,037,521 of record NZ_CP143632.1, on the reverse strand, counting down.
GAAGACGATGAATAAGACAGATTTACATAACGAGCAGTTCTGTCAGGTTGTATTTGGGGGATTGATCGTAGTTGTACCAGCTTTAAGCATATTGTGCATAGCGTGGTTTGGGTGATTAGGAAGAGTGTCACCAGCACGCTCCTAATCTATAGCAAGTACTATGTCATTCCATTGTATTTAAACGTTAGCAAATAATCAATATTAAAGGGGGGGATGTTTTATAAGAAAAACTCATTTAAAGGTGCAGAGAAGGGCAACTTTGGCGGGTCATACCTCCTCTGCATGTGTCGTATCACTGCACACTTCACCCTGAAGTGTTAGATCGGATTATTATCAAGGGGTTAGCGTTTTGCGAGCCCCTTAAAACTGAATACAGTCAGTCTACACTCCTGAATTAAGGTGTTGTCTTTAGTGATGCCTTTTTTGAAGGATCAGGCTGCCGTGGAATGCGCTAACACACGTAAAACTTGACAGGGTAGTGACTAGGCCGATGCAAATAAACGAGGATAGGATGCCTTCTGTGTTTCCCTATTTACACATGCATCTGAAAGGCGAAAGCTGCCATTAAGTGCTGACGAAGGAAGTCTGATTGAAAAGGACAATGAGAAGAGAAGAAAACTTGGATTCGTTTATGGATGGGCCAAGAAATAAATACGGATCAAAAAGCGATCTTACGAGCTGTTTCTTATACACCTGGAGGCACAGCATTACATAGAGTAGGATTGACAGGTGGGCATAAAAGTTGATGTCTTAATTACTTGAATTGATAGTATACTAAAATATCTTTTAAGGAAAAATGAGCTGTAACAAAAAAATTCCACAAAATGACTTTACAAATATCGGATATTAGACTATTATATTATTGAATAATCTGATTATTTAATATATTAATGAAGGAGGGGTAATAATGGAGGAAATTCAAAATGTTTCTCAAGTTGAATTGGAAGAAACTTGCTATGATTGGGAAATGAATTAGGAAATATGAAGGGGTAACAAACTTAAGAGTTACCCCTTCATTTAAAAAGGGGTGATGAGATTGTCTCTTTTAAATAAACAATATGAAATGTTCAGATGTGCAATAGATAAAACATATTTCCAGAAGTATAAAGAGCATAATGAATTTGACTGGGTGAATTTTGATTATTTTAGAAAGTTACATTACAGTAAGCGAACAATTAGATTTAACCACGTCTTTCCGCAAACAAAAAAAGAAATAGAAAATTGGGATTTGCTGGTGAATGATTTCTGCGAAAAAAATATATACAGGGGACAAAGGCTTGAAAAAGACATAAGAAGTTTCTTGAAATTTCTTTCGGAGAAACATGGAGATGGAAGCTTTATTTTTCAACTAGCTAGACATGAATTTAATATATATAAAGTGGCCGCTGGAAATGAAAATGGTGTCTTAGATCAATTTAACTACCCGATTACTGAGATAAAAGATCGACGTGATAAAAAATCTGAAAAACGTGATTATTTATATTTGAAAGAAAAAAGGAATGTTAGGGTATTCAAAATTCAACATTTCGTGTCTAAGTGGATAAAAATATACACAGCAGTTCAATGTGTCGAAAAATCATGGGAATTAATACATAAACATTTAAACACTGATGAAAAAGAACAGTTAAATTCTGCAATAAAAAGTTTCAAAAACTTAAGTTTATTAGATATATGGAAGCGAGAGCATGCCAGTGATTAAATCCAACAATATTAAAAATAGAATTGTGATAGCGGGTGCTATTGATAGCTTAGGTGCTTCTATTGTATGGACTGGTTTGCCACTATATGCATATTCGATTACTGGTTCTTTTTTATATACCTCGTCATTATTCTTCACTACAGCTATAGCTCGTATAATTGCAACCTTTTTAGGAGGTTACTTGGCTGACGTATCCTCGAGCAAAAAAATAATGATAAGGTGTCTATCTATAAATTGGATTTGCTATTTATTTTTATTTTCGGGATTATTCCTTAAATTCACCTGGATTATATTTCCGGTGATGTTGATATCACAAGGTTTAAGTACGATTTCAAATATGAATCAAAACCTATGGTTTAATTCACTTTGCTCCAAAGAGACATTAGCTTCAGAAATCAGTGGAAGAAATTCTTGGTTTTTGGTTAGCAAGACTGCAGGATTTTCTCTAGGTCCTCTTATTTATAATTATCTTAATACATATTCTTTATTAATCAATTTGGTTACTATAATTTTCGCCTTATCTTTAATTTCCAGTATAAAAAACAAAGGTTATGTCAGTGTAGCAAGGAAAAAAGATAACATTTTTAACTCTTTTAAAGAAGTATACAGGAATCAATTGTTGAAAAGATTAAATATAATCGAAATATTGAATGGATTAACCTTTCCGGTTTTAACAAGTTTATCAATATATATTCTTCAAAAGAATTTAGACGCATCTTCTATTACTATTTCATCGTTTTGGTTTATTGGGGGCGTAGGGGCTGTTATAGCTAATATAGCTTTATCAAGATTAAAACTGTTTAAATTGAAATACGTCTATTTGTTCGTAATTAGTTTTAGTCTTATTATAGGTGGGTTAATGCTAATGACAATAGCGAATGTTCCCTTAGTTTATTTAATCGGATTTTCTTTATTCACACTTGGTACACCTATTATAAACAACCTACTAAGATCAAAGGTTTTTATTCACGCTCCAAAAGATATGAAAGGTAAAATAACATCTGTTATAACCTCTTCGTCAGATCTAGGCACTGTATTAGCTTTATCAATTTCATGGATTATTGTTGAAGAATTTGGTGCGATTTCTTTTATGTTCTTTGTCATTGGAACTAGTGTATTTAGAATATGTTTATTCTTCTTTACTCTTCATAAAGTGGAGAGCAGTATGGAAGTGAGGGGATAATGCTTGCTTATTTGTAAAGGTGTCGGCTTGAGTTTTCGCCAAACATTTTTTGACGAATTGGATATAATAAAAAAAGATGTTGATTTCTTAGAGATAATATCAGAAAGATACTTCACTGAAAAGAATACAGAAGAACTTAAGGTTCTTGCTAAACAATTTCCATTAATTCCACATGGACTATCTCTTTCCATAGGTACTTATGAAAGGCTACCTAAAAAGAAGGAAAAGCAGATTTCTAATTTGTTGACAGAATTAAAGACAGATAGTTATACGGATCATTTAGCATTAAGTAGTGTAAAGGATATTGAGTTACTTGATTTTTTTCCGGCTATGTATAAGGATGAAACTTTAGAATTCTTAAAAAATAAACACAAACAATTAAAAGAAAATAGTTTGAATAATTTATATTTGGAGAATATAACATACACCTTCAATTGGCATAACAATGATTACACAGAGTTGGATTTTTGGTGCAAGGTTTTAAATGAAACAGAAATAGGAATGCTATTAGATGTATCAAACCTATATATAAATAGCGTCAATCATAAATATGATCCGTATGCTTTTTTTGACAGACTCCCCAAAGATAAAATAAATTATTTGCATGTTGCGGGATTTATTAGCAATATGTACGGATTTTTAGTTGATTCACACTCTGAACCTGTTGACTCTGAAGTATGGAAACTTGCTGAATATATAATTAAAAAAGCACCAGTGCAAGGCGTTATCCTAGAAAGGGACCTGAATTGTAATAATTATCATGATGTACAAAATGATATAAAAATTATTAAGTCATTATTTGAAAAAAACGCTCCCCTTCTCCTTTGAGATGTAGGAGCGTTTAACTGTTAAATTGCTTTTAACGAAACGAGCACTCATCTAATGTTCCGGGGAAACCTTGTTGAACGGCTAATTCATATGCTTCCATCTTTATCGGCAGCACCAGTAGCCCCTTAGCTCCAGTACTGCCTTTTTCACCTTTTAATGAAGCTAACCATTCCTCTACAGTTCCTGACAAACCATTGTCTACTGCAATATTATAAGCAGACTTCCCAGTGACAATTGAGACATTAACCATTGGATTGAAGAAACTCATTTATGCGCCCCCAAAAAGTTATATGTTATTCCTGACTCAGAAATCTTGAAGCTTGTGATAGGTGAATCATGAGCGTCCATTTGAAAACCTTGCCCAGCTCTTAAATAGATAGGAATTCCACCGTTGATTGATACATGACATTCCTGATCATTCGAAAAGCTGAATTTATAGAAAGAATATTTAATCGTCCAAGCTACTGGTGGGGAAGGGATCACTTCATGGTTAGATTCTGACTTCTCAAGCATTGGACTCCCGATATATCCAGATCCTATTTGCATGACCAACAATCATTCCTTTCTTAATTAAAAATGAAAAAAAGGGGAGGTGAACTCCCCAAGTTATTTTGGTTCTGTGTATTCCATTGCTTGATCGCTGTCTGAGATACCTGTAGTGGTTGGATCCACTACAATTCCCATGGCAGTTAAAAATAAAAATGTCAGCAGTGCATTAAATTTCTCAGTGAGGTCATCACGAAACACAGAAATATCGTATTCAAAGCTCTGGTGTCTCAATCATAAAATAGGTCAGAAATCTGCAAAGAATTATGCAGGTATTGAATGGGATTGGGAGAAAATAAAATCTTCCTTTGCTGAGTCGAATGGTTGGCAAGTTTGGAAAGCTAAAAGTTAAAAATTTTAAACAGAAGGAGAGAATCACAGATGGATAAATACAAAATTAATAGATCAAAAGGGTACCCCATCTTAGGCGGTTGTCTCCCTAAGATAGATATCACTGCTGAATATTATGTGATTGCGTATGCCAAAGTTTCCGGAGACAACCCGATAATTTCAAGGTGTGATGGCAAATTAATGGCTTAAAATTAAGATAAAACAGCAGTTTAATTAGATTTTCAAAACGATTCTTTATCATCGCAAAGAAAAAATGTAAAATCCACCTATAGGCATGAGTTGTCAATGATATTGAGGCGTCCTTGGGGGGAGAAATTTGAAAAATAAACTTGAAAAATTGCTTCTTGAAAAGGGTGTATGTGAATTTCATATTAAGGAAATGAAGGACACCAAAAATATAAGTGAGTATCCATATGAATTGTATTATGATGAAGTCGGAAACAGCGAAAAACTATATCGGGATGTCCCATTAAAAAAAATTAAGAGTTTAGGATTCAGGGGAACCAGTGGTGTGTCTTGGTTTGATCACGCGTGTTATAACGGTACAGATAATATTGACATTGGCCGATGTGAAAAAGCTTTTGAATACTTAAAAAAACAAAGTCTAGAAGAATTTCACACTTATTATCAACACTCACCAGTGAAATTGGTTCATTATGAAGATGATGACTTTTATGCTGTTTACGGTGATGGAACACACCGTACAATTTGGGCCAAGATAACAGAAGCTCCAACAATTTATGCTCAGGTAACTAGAGCAAGAAAGAATCCTTCCTTATATAAATCATACTTAAGATTTAAAGAATTAGAATCACAGATTAATAGGTATTTTAAGGAGAATGACCTTAGCTGGGAAGTTAAAAAAAGTCAATACTATTCAGAAATCCTTTACAAAGGTATGCCAGTAGCACTCTATTCTATAGATCCGCCTTACTCATTTAAGCGATCTTCCTACAGTCTGAATGATCAAAAGTTGGATACATGGAGTAAGGAATTAAATGAATTTATGAATGAGTTTCAAGAAAGTTTACGCTATAGGAAAATCTTTTGCAATGTTATGAAGGTTACGCCCGGAAAATTAGAGCACAAACTTTTTTCTTTTATTGAAAAGATAAGTGAAAGTTGGTCTGCAGCTAATGGAAAAGCAAGAATTATAAAACAAGGATTCGATATGTATTGTATCGATAAACAAATCATTTAAGTTACTTTAAAATATGTACAACAGTATGAGGGATGACGAAGAAACTAAAGGAGAAGTGATGAAAAAGTTAATAATTTTATGTTTGGGTATTATCGGGATATTTCTTATAGTTCAGTGTAGTAAATTTAACAACAATACAGAAGTTTATGTGGATACTCAATTAGAGGGAAATCACGATGATGAAAATGAAAGAAAAATTATGACAATGATTCAAGTCAAGAAAGTGAAGCGCTTAATGACAAATATTTAAGCCGAGAAGAGAATAAGGAATATGACATTTACGCATATGATTTAACAACTAGGGAAATTCAATCACGTAATGGACAAGACGAATATGTTTATAGAGGCAACGTGATCTCTAGTAGTCAAGCCGAAAGCTATGGTTATCACACAACACCAATTACTAAGGAAGTAGCTAAATCAATTAAATTTTGGAGGAACGATGTAGATTTTGTTCCTAAAAAGGGTGAGATTGTTCTGGTTAAATTTCCTAAGGGTAATTATAAAACCTATATTGATATAGAGCTTATGTATAAGCCAACTGGAGATTGGAATTGGTGAACAAAACATCAACGGGAATCGGGCTGCCTACATAAGAACAACCCTTGCAGTTAGCTCGCAATCCTTGTTTTGACTGGTTTGTTTTTCTTGATATTACGTAATTTAAGAGCGGGCTTTTCCACTATTCTGTACGAAAGAAATGCGGATGCAGCAGTAACAGCGATTAGGGCTATGATCAGCGGGTAATCAGACAATGCTTTATTAATTCCGGTGTATAGGAAGATGTTGATGATCACCATGTGCCATATGAAAATCCCCATACTGATATCGTTTAACCGGTTTAGCTGCCGCAATATCTTCGGCCCATTGTAACCGAACCAGACAATTGCATAACTCAAAGGCACGAACCATGAAAAGCTCCATAATGTGCTGTTTATTGAGCTCAGATGTAAAGGGTCAATTTTACAGAATAAAAATAAAGTAACAGACGATAAAAATAAAACAAGGTGCTGCGGTGACTTACTCCATGCCTTAGCCCAGAAGATACCTAAAGTGAAATAAAACATCTGCGGTAGGAAAGAATGTAAGTACAGGTTGCCGAAAACACTGCCAGGGGCGAACTTTAAAATTATGAAAGAGACTAACACACTGAAAGCGGAAACAGCAAAAGAGCAAAGAATCATTTTTGGGAATCCAAAACGTTTATAAAACCAATAAATTGCGGGCAACACCAGGTAAAAGCTAATCTGAACAGGAACTGCCCAAAGTGAATCGTTAAGGCGACCTGTGCCAATGTGATGAAATATGTCAGGGAGTATTGAGGGTATAGCACAAGATTGCTTAGAAGCCATATTCCAGTACTCATCGTAGCCATTAGTCTCAAAGTCTTTATATTCCATTAAATTCCACCACGCAAATTTAACACTACTATAATACCAGACGATATATATAAGGAGGGTTTTAATTTGATTGGAATAGCATATTTCTTAATACTCTGGCTTGGTGTTGGCTTTTCTAACGGGATTTAAGGCCTTATTTGTTGATCAGGTATATGATGAAGAGTTTAAGCAGAAAGTGATTGATTCATTTTCACCAGGTATGGAGCAGAATATGATTGAACTATTCTTTAAGAATAAAATAAATATCATGGTGTTTTACATATTAATTGGATTGCTGCCACTGGCCATAAAAATTGTTGGTCTGCTGAAAAGGGGTTAGCTATGCCGGTTATCGATACCTTTTTTGTTATTTAATTTGAAAATGATGATTACTTCAAGTCATTTAAATTAGAAGGCAGTGGTTATATAGTATCTAAGGGGTACATGACGCTTACAATGTCAGAAGCTTTAGTGATCTCAAACGAGCTACATACAGAGTTTAAAGCCACTTCTGCCATAAGACAAATTGAAGTTATTACTAGATGAGGAGTGTTCAGGTGTACTGGATTGAATGGGCTGCAATCCTTGAAGACTTTTATCAGCAGCGATTTGAGTATTTGAATGGAAGAGACACTAACCAGATATAAGGAGATGGAAGATGGGAAAAATAATCAAATAATGATAGAGTAAGGAGAAGGGGAAATTAACCAACCAAAAGTGAGGGGTATATAATGGGGTTTAAATTTAGAAAAAGTGTCAAAATTGCTCCAGGAGTTAAACTGAACATTAACTCAAAAAGTGTCGGCATCAGTGCCGGTGTTAAAGGGGCACGTATATCAACAAACACTAAAGGTAGAACCACAACCACTGTTGGAATTCCAGGTACGGGTATTTCTTATAGAAATACCGTGGATTCTAAAAGGTCTAAAAATAAAACAATATCTTCAGATCAGACAAGAGTTCAAGCTACTTCATTCCCAAACCCTATTCAGGAAGTCTATAGTTCCTTGAGCAAAAAATATAAAAAGCCATCGAAAGATCTTCAAAAAATATTTAGTCATGCCGCCAATCGAATAAATCAAGATCAAATAGTGACTTTCGTTAGAGGGAATCTAAATGGTTTCATGGGAAATGCCGGCGTTCTTTTTGCAATGCCAGATAGGTTATTGCATTATGGTGATAAATATGCAAAGTACGAGATTGTGGAATTTGATTATAATCTAATTGATCATGTAAAAGTTAAAAGTGGGCTAACGGGTTATAAACTAATCTTTGATTATGCCGGGAAAGAAATTTCAGTTTCAACAATTGATGAAGGAAGCATTGACGAAATTTTCGCATATCTTCAAGAAAAGATAGCAGAGCAATCAAATCAAAATATGAATGATGTGTCTTTTTCAAGCTCAAATATCCCTGAACAAATTAGACAATTTGCTGAGCTTAGGGATCAAGGAATAATAACCGAAGAAGAGTTCGCGAAAAAAAAAGAGCAACTGCTTGATATTAACTAATGAATATTTAAGTGAGCTTAGATTTTAAAGTAAAGTAGGTATATATTCAATGGATGAAATAAAACAAATAGGCTACCAAGATTTTTTTGATGTAATAAAAAACGAAAATTTGATGTGGGCTCATTAAAAGAGTTTGTCAATTCTTTATACGGTGAAACAAATTTTCTTGATTATAAGGAGACGATAATTGAAGAGTTTAAATTAGCAAAGCTTCTCCTTGCAAAGGCGAATTCAGGTGGAGGAATGATTGTTTTTGGCATTGAAGATAAAGAATATAAGCCAGTTGGGCTACAATTAGATGACAACTTTGATAAAACAGTTTTTGAGAAGAAACTGAGGAATTATATACCAGATGAGCTTAAGTTCTTCTCACAACTGTTAAAATACTCCGACGAAGATGTTTACGGTGATTTGAGAGGAAAAGCTTTTTTGATTGTATATATTCCAAAGCAATTGAGATACATTCCATTCTTAACAAAGAAAGAAACAACAGGAATCAAAGTAAACAGAATTTATGTAAGAAGAAACACGTCTGTTGAAGAGGCAAACAGCCATGAAATAGAGGAAATGGTCAAAAAACGAGTTCATAGTACGTATCACGATCTTTCATCGTTAACTTTGGATGAGCATATAGAACAATTGAGATGTTTATATGGGAATATTAATAAATATAACAACAAAAGTTATGCTTTTACATCTCTCGCACAAACATTTACAGCACAGCTTTATACTAATCGAAAAAATCCACATTATCCGGCTGAATCTTTTGATAAGTTTATAGCAACAATGATTGATAAAAAGAAAAGAAGAATTGAAGGTATTTTGGAAGTAGCAGAGCGATTTAATTTTGGGGGAAATTAGCACAAAAAATTAAGGAGATAAGAGAGTAGGTATTCTGTCTCCTTTGGCTTAATCTGATCGATATGAAGATTGCGTTTCTTAACAGTATTTCAGGAAAAGTAGCTGATGCCGGATTAGCCGATTCGTTTGTGGAAGAGTCATTTTTAGACTACGTGCTGATTCATGCGAAGAGTAAATACAAGCTATCATGCAGGAGCAGCGCAATGAAATAAAAGGTATCCTTGATGAAATCAGCGATATCATTCATCTTGATGTTTTCTCTACAGAGGATGTCGATAAAAAGCTGGATTCAGCAGACAAAAAACGGCTTCTTCGCAATCTCCAAGTATTCATCCGGATCAGTTACTCCATCAGCGAGCTTTTTCTTCAAATCCTTGATTTCCCGCTCTTTCGCTTCTTTCTTTTTAATCGTCAAATAAGCATCTGAATGTCTTGCAATCTCTCCTTTTTTCTTATATATGTCGCTTTCCCTGTACGCCTTGGCGTTATAGTGAAGTGGTGTTGCGTTTTTCCCTTTTCCCGCGAGTATGAGAATCTTGAACCTTCCCAGTAGCAATATGTGATCCAGCTTGAACAAGCAAAACAGATGGAAGAAGCCGGAGAAGTAACTTGGGATATATTAAAAGGAGCCGGCGTCGGCGTCGGCTTTTATGATGTCGGGAAAGACACGGTAACTGGTCTATGGGACTTCATAACCGATCTGGGGGAAACGCTGTCAGCACTGGAAAACGCAGTACTTCATCCAGTTAAAACATATGATGCTGTTTCAGCAGCAATCGAGGAATCGTATCAAAAAGATATGGTAAATGGAGATGCGTATTCCAGATCAAGATGAGTGACATATGCGGTCGGTTCAGTGGCTGTTGCTGTTGTTGGAACAAAAGGCGCAGGAGCCGTTAACAAAGCTGATGCGGTGGGGAAGGTCATAAACAAGGCAGGACATGCAGGAAAGAAAATTAAAGACGTTAAACTTCCAGATCTGCTTCCTTATAACTCTAAGTATGATCTTGCTCTGGCCGATAACGTACCATACAATGTGGTTGACAGCCAAAACCTTAAAAATGAACTTTTGACCAATGCAAAGAAAATCCCGGATGGAACGAGAAAACCGTTTGCTGGTCAAGAAATAAACCTTCCTTGGTTAAATAAAGAAAAGTATGGTCCCTTTGAGGTTAAGGGCAAGGTAAAAGCAAAGGGAAAAGTTAAAGATATAAGCCGCAGAGTGTATACTATGAAAGATATTGATATGAACCAAAAAACAGAATTTGGCGTAACAAATCTTGAGCTTATGAAAAACGGTAATGCTCCTTATGCAAAAGATAGCACACAGATTAATTTACATCACTTAATTCAAGAATAACCTGGCCCAATGCTTGAAATCCCAAACAGTTTACATACAAAATATAGTGATGTTATTCATAAGCTTAAGACTGTTGGTGAAAGTTTTGAAATGATAAGGTTTTAAAAGCACAATATGAAAGCTTTCGAAAGAGATATTGGAAAGTGGAGAGCGAAACAATTTGAGAATGAGAATTGAGGTTTTTAAATTAAATGATTTATTCGAAGGTTGAAAACTTTATTAATGAAAACAAGCAAAATGCTATATTCACAGAAGGTGCAAGCCATGAAAACATAACTCGCATTGAAGAAATCCTCCAATGCGAACTTCCTATTAGCTATAAATGGTTCTTGAAAAATACGTGCTGGTGGTTTGTTCGGGGTTTTAGTTTTAGGCTATAACTTCGATCATGCGTCAGTTGCAGATAAAACTAAAGTATATAAACAACATTATGGACTTGCTGATGGTCTTGTTGTCATAGAAGATGTTGATTTCTTTGCTTACTGCCTAGATACTAATAAAATGAAAGACGGTGAATGCCTTGTAGTTGAATGGGATAGGATAATTGGCTATCAAGATATCACTGCAGAAAGCTTTATCGAATTTTTTTATAATAAGATTCAGGAAGCGAAAGAAAACTGGGAAGAAGATAAAGACTGGGACGATTAATAAAAGAAAGCTCTCTTTTAGAGAGCTTTTTTCAGATTTTCAATTTTTAACAGGCTTTATAATGAGCAAACAGGCATTACTCAAAATACTCGCCGCGCCTATCCAAAGCAGCCATTGTGTTGCGGTCAGCCATGAGGCAGTTAGGATAAAGAGTCCAATGGCAATTGATATATAATTGCCGGCTCGGTCCAGTTTACGGTTGCAATGAATTTTATATTTAGTATGAGAAATAAATTGATCAATTTTATCTTTCAGCTCATAGCATTTTTCCTTCATCTTATCCTCTGTTTCTTTTACTTTTCGATAAAGCATATTATTCATCGTCTGCACTCCCATATCTCCGTTTTGAAAATTCAGCCATGATTTTTTCTTCATAGTCATCTGAGATGAATCGTGCCTGGCCTTCAACTTTCAAATGTGCTTTTTCTTCAAAACCATCCTGTTCTTCACCATCAAAACGATAAAGTTTTTGCAATAGCCTCCAGAATGTTTCAACTTCTTCAGTTGTGAACTCATGAAACATATCCGCTAAAAAATAGGTGGATCTTTCTGAACAGGAAATTAACGCTTTTTTTCCTTCAGGGGTAATCTCAATATTGATTGCACGTTTATCCAGTTTGCTTGGCACCGTGTGAACATATCCTTTGTTCGCGAGGCTTGAAATTAATTTGTTAGCGGTTTGTTTTGTTGTGCCCAGCTTTTTAGCGATATTCATAAGTGTGGTATCTTCCGTCGGTAAATGGGCAATAGCAATAAGAGTCATGTGCTGTCGGGAAGTCAACATTTCTAAGTATTCGTCCCCCCGAGTCTGCACCTTATTGACAACCGAAAATAATGATGCGTAACTTTGTTGCATAAAATGCAGTTCCTTCATTAGTAATTTAATATCCATAAATTATCTCCCAACTAAATTGTCACCATGTTGACAATTACAATATACATCACAAAGGGAAATAAGTCAACATGGTGACTAATAGGGACGGGTACGGCTGTTTTCAAAAATGTTACAGGCAGTCGGAGTGTTTACAAAAGGGGAAATAAGTATAATAAATGCGAAAAGGGCATTAATTCAAAGTGAGAAGGTGTTTGACATGCAGAAAGTGAACTGGTCAGAACGGTATGAATGGTTCAATAAACAAGATGAAAAAGACGGGCGTTTAATGGCGCTCCTTCGTCATGAGCTTACATATGAGGAAGTCATACGGATATATAAGAAAGGGTTTTATTTGAAATCTAAAGAAGGGGATGTTTCGTTACGTAAGAACGATATCTGTCGTATGTTTGGGGTTGAAGAGAGGCAGGGCGGCAAATCTTAATGAACGGGAAGAGAAAAACTCTTCCCGCTTTTCACAGCAGCTGTTATTCTTTTTCCAGCATGGAAGTCAGCCATTCTCTTAATGCCGTCTTCTGCACATACCGCTTTCCGTTTCTCGTGATATGCGGAATGTCATATATCCAAACCTCCAATAAACGTTATCATTTTTTATACGGTGAAGCCGGCCGAAGGATTCAGCCTTCAGCAAAACCGCCGGGCGTTTATTGCGGACGGTTTTGATTGCTGAGCTTTTCCACCTGCACCTTTCCGGAGAAGAAAACAGCGCCTCCGCCCATATCCGCCAGCCGATCGGGCGTGAGTGAATTGACGAGCTGTTTTTTATCATCCATATCGGCCCAAAGACCTTGGCTCACCGCAACGCCGGGAAGCACCTGTTCGCCGACCGAAACAGTCAATTCGCACTCTCCGCGGTGATTCCAAACTCTAACGGTTTCTCCGTCTTCTATGTTCCGGCGTACAGCATCTTCTGTATGAATAAAAAGTTTTGGCGCTTTTTCCAGTTTTACGTGTTTTTCGTTATTTGAAAATGTCGAATTTAAAAAATTATGATTCGGTCCCGGGACAAATAAAAGCGGAAAATCGTCATCGCTCTCAAGAGGGATGTGTGTCGGCAGCGCCGGATAACCGTCCTGTTTCATCTTTTCCGAATATAATTCAATTCTTCCGCTCGGTGTCTTGAGCTTTCCCGGAAAAAGCGGTTTTTTCCGTTTGGCTTTCATGAAGGAATGGCGTGAGAGCGCTTCGTAATCAATATCCTCGATATACGGATTGTCGGGAAAGTCCAGCGCCTGTCTGATCAATTCTTCATCGGAATCCTGAAGCTCCTGCTCGGTAAATCCCATTGCTCCGGCAAGCAGACGGAACACTTCCGTATTCGATTTGCTGTCCCCGTAGGGTTCGATCACCGGTTTTTGCAGCTGAATAAAATGATGCCAGTAAGACGTGTAAAAATCCGTGTTTTCAAAAGCGGATGAAGCAGGGAGCACGATATCCGCATATTTGGCGGTTTCCGTTAAAAACAGATCGTGAACGACTGTAAATAAATCCTCCCGCAGCAGGCCTTTTCTGACTTTATTCGCTTCCGGCGCAACCACTGCGGGATTCGTACCGTAAATAAACAGGGAGCGCACGGGCGGTTTTGTTTCTAAAAGAACGCTTCCGAGCCTGTTCATATTAAATGATCGCGGCTTCCTGCCGTAAAGCAGATCAGGCCGCTGGAGCGCTTGTCTGTTATAGTTTAATACCGCGCTGTTGTGCTTGATTGCGCCTCCTCCGGTGTTGAGCCACTGTCCTGTAACAGCCGGAAGGCAGGAGACGGTGCGGACGATCATTCCGCCATTGTCATGGTGCTGAATGCCGTTTCCAATCCTGATAAGGGAAGGGGAGGTTTCCCCGTACATTCTCGCAAGGCGTCTGATATCGTCGGCTTTAACGCCTGTAATAGCAGAAACCGTTTCCGGATCATAGTGTTTAACATGCGCTTTTAATTCTTCACTGCCTTCGGTGTATTCTGTGAGAAATGCTTCATCGTGAAGGTTTTCGTCGAATAAGACATGCATGATACCGAGGGCGAGTGCGGCATCTGTGCCGGGACGAATGGGAATAAACCAATCGGCAAGCCGGCCGGTTTGGTTCTTATGTACATCGATAACGACAATTTTAGCCCCTTTTTTCCGGGCTTTTTGAGCAATCATGATTTGGTGCATATTCGTGCTGACGGCATTGATCCCCCAAAAAATAAAGAGCTTTGCATGTATGGTCTCCTCCGGATCAGTACCCGCTCCTTCACCCATTGTATAGTTATAGCCTTCAGATCCGGCTTTGCTGCAGATCGTCCGTTCGAGATGACTCGCTCCGAGACGATGGAAAAAACGGCGGTCCATTCCCTCTGCCGCCAGTTTTCCCATATTGCCGTAAAAGCTGTACGGAAGAATGCTTTCCGCTCCTTCTTCGGCAATAAGCTCTTTCCAGCGCGAACTGATCGTATTGATTGCTTCCTCCCAGGAAATAGGCGCAAACGCGGCTTCACCTTTTTTACCGATCCGTTTTAACGGAACGGTTACGCGCTTCTCATCATAAATACGCTCAGCCATGTGTCTGACTTTGTTGCAAATATTCCCTGATGTGACCGGGTGATCGGGGTCTCCCTGAATGTTAACGATTTTTCCGTCTTTTTTTGTCACAAGCAAGCCGCATTGATCGGGACAGTCTAGTGAGCACACCGACTTAAAGACCCCGTTCGGCTGTGTTGCAGCAGAATTCATAGCCCATTTCTCCTCTTTGTTTATATTGTAAGCATTATAACATTTCAAAATCGAACGTCAATTCAGAAAAAAGTGTTGACATTACGGAAAGACTTTTCTATGATGAGTTTATTCTTTTAAACAGCCTGACAATTTCATCATTTTATTTTCTATCCAGAGAGGTGGAGGGACTGGCCCTATGAAACCTCGGCAACATTTATTGTGCCAATTCCAGCAAGCGTATGCTTGAAAGATAGGAAAGAATGGTCTATACATATTTGTGCGCTTCAAGCGTATAAAGACGGTATATGAATCTCTTTCCTTCTTTGAGGAAAGAGATTTTTTTATGAAAAAATTTATGTGAAAAGGATGTTTTGCACCATGACGGTTTTAATTACCGCGCCATATCACGACGAGGGGCTGAAGGAGCTGACTGAGCTGTTCGGCCGGACTGTGCACCGGCCGTGGAAGAAGCACGGCCGGGCCTATCGGGAAGATGAATTAATCCGAATGATTCAAGAGACAAACGCGTCGGGGCTTATTACCGAACTTGATGAGGTGTCTGAGCGTGTTATTGACATATTGCCGGATTCCGCTTTTATCGGTGTCTGCAGAGGGATGCCGTCTAATGTGGATATTGCGGCGGCGACTAAAAGAAAAATCCCCGTTTTCTTTACACCGGCCCGCAATGCCCAGGCCGTTGCTGAAATGTTTATCGGAAATGTGATTTCATTTTTGCGTCATACGTATTCTTCCCATCAGTGGCTGAAGGACGGAAAGTGGAATGGTGATTATTTGCAGGCTTACGTCAAATTCAGAGGAAATGAGCTGACGGGGAAAACAGTCGGCCTTATCGGTTTCGGAGCTGTCGGACAGAGAATCGCCCGGCTATTGGCCGCTTTTGATTGCAAGGTGCTTTACTATGATCCATTTGTCCGTCATGAAAACCGGGAGTATGAAAAAACGACGATTGAACGGGTATTTTCTGAAAGTGATATTGTTTCCGTTCACTTGCCGCGCACAGAAGAAACCATCGGCCTTATCGGCGCCCGGCACTTTCAATTGATGAAACAGGAAGCTGTTTTTGTCAATACGTCAAGAGCGGCGGTTACAGACAGGGAAGAGCTGCTGCGGGTGCTGAAAGAACGGCGGATTAAGGGAGCGATCCTTGACGTGTTTTATCATGAACCGCCTGAATCTTCTGATTATGATTTGATCTCTTTGCCGAATGTGTTCGCGACTCCCCATTTAGCGGGCGCAACATTTGAAGTGGAAGATCATCATGTGAAGATTTTAAATGAAGCGCTTTTCAAATGGAAACAAGATCAAACCTGCTCAATACGTGAACTTTATAACAAAAGAGAACTTGAAACGGAAGGAGGAGGCTGTAATGGCTGAACAAAAAGGCTACCTTGTATTTGACATCGGGACGGGGAATGCGCGAGTTGCGGTCGTGACTGCCGGCGGCGAAGTGACCGCGCTTGAAAGGGAAGACATTGAATATGTGACGGATCCGCTTTATCCGGACGGACGATATTTCTCACCGGAAGGGTTATGGACGCAAATCAGCGCTATGGCAAGAAAGGCTATTGCCAAGAGCCCTCATATTACATTGATCGGAATCACCTCAACAAGCCAGAGGCAGGGAATCGTTCTGATCAATAAAGATAAAAAGGCATTTCTCGGTCTGCCCAACATTGATAACAGAGGGCGTGAATGGGAAGGCGGGATTGAGGCAGAAGAAGAAGTGCATCAGCAAACCGGACGTCTTCCGAGCGCTTTATTTTCCGCCATGAAACTTGTCGGATTAAAAGCCAGACAGCCGTCTTTATGGAAAGAAGTGAAGTACATCACAAGCATCAGTGACTGGGTGACATTTGAGCTGAGCGGAATTTTAAGCTATGAACCGTCACAGGCTGCTGAAACACTGCTGTTTGACGTAAGGAAAAAGGCGTGGTCAGAGAAATTATGCAACATCTTCGGTGTGCCTTCTGCCATTCTTCCTTCACTCGTCCGATCTGGGACGGTTGTCGGAATGTTAACGTTTAAGAAAGCGGCGGTGCTCGGTCTTTCTGAAAGAGTGCCTGTGATTGCAGGCGGGGGAGACACACAGCTTGCCATCAAAAGTGCAGATGCAAAGCCGGGAGATATCGTCATCGTATCCGGCACAACGACGCCGATTACAAAGATAACAGCGGAGACCGGAACCGAAAGTTTAGAGAATGCATGGCTGAATTGCCATACAGAAGAAGGTCAATGGCTTCTTGAAACGAATCCGGGTGTAACAGGACTCAATTATCAAAAATTAAAATCCATTTTTTATCCGAATGAATCCTACAGCGTCATGGAACGGGAAATCGCAAGTCTGCCGAAACATGATCATGCCTGTATTTCTGCGTTAGGCTCCTATTTATCGCCTGAGAAAAACGCACTGGCAAAAGGCGGATTTATATTTGACGCTCCGCTGTCCCAAAACTTAAGCAGAGCCCATTTTGTTAAAGCCGCACTGCTGGAAATCGCTTTTTCAATCAAATGGAACTATGAGGCGTTAACAGAGGTGGCTTCCTTTTCACAAGATTATGTGAAGGTGTGCGGCGGCGGTTTCCAAAGCGATGCTTTGACGCAGTTTCTTGCTAACCTTCTTCAAAAGAAAATCTATAAGAGAGAGGGGTTCAGCCAGGCATCCGCAATGGGAGCGGTGATGATTTGCAACGAAGCTCTCGGTGTGAAAGCAGAGCTTTCGACCCGCACAAAGATAATTGAGCCGGAAGCGGATCAGACGGATCTCTTCCTATATGAAGAATGGAAACATACGCAAAAATTATTTACTCATTTTCAGCCGGCGGTGAAAGCCTGACTTGGGGATGAGATGACAACATGAAAGATTGCTGAGGAGGAACAAAAATGCTTAATAAAATAGGAATTCCAAAACAGCTCGCCTGGGGATTTTTAGGGGTCGTGCTGTTTATGATGGGGGACGGCCTTGAACAAGGCTGGCTCAGCCCGTTTTTAGTTGAAAACGGCTTGACGGTACAGCAATCAGCATCCTTGTTTACGGTTTACGGTATTTCTCTTGCTGTGGCGTCGTGGTTTTCAGGGGTCTGCCTCGAAGCCTTCGGCGCAAAGCGGACGATGTTTATGGGGCTGTTGTTTTACGTCATCGGAACAGCCGCGTTTATCGCATACGGATTTGAGAATCTTAATTTGCCGGTGATGTATGTCACGTATTTTATTAAAGGGCTGGGTTACCCGCTGTTTGCCTATTCATTTTTGACATGGGTGATTTACCGGTCGCCGAAAAACAGGCTCAGTACGGCGGTCGGCTGGTTCTGGATTGCATATTGCTGCGGGATGTTTGTATTCGGTGCTTGGTATTCAAGCTGGGCCATCAAATCCTTCGGCTATTTGAATACGCTGTGGAGTTCAATTTTCTGGGTATGCCTCGGCGCGTTTTTTGCTTTGATTTTAAATAGGGACCGCTTTGAAAAGAAAAAGGCAGATAAGCGGGAAAAGGCGCAGGAATTAATGAAGGGAATCACCATCCTTGCTGAAAATCCGCGCGTGCTCTCTGGGGGGATCATTCGGATCATTAACAGCATCGGAACATACGGATTTCCGGTATTCCTCCCGATGCATATGGCGCAGCACGGCATTTCTACAAATGTATGGCTTCAAATTTGGGGAACGATCTTTCTCGGAAATATCGTTTTTAACTTAATATTCGGCGCAGTCGGCGATGCCTTCGGCTGGAAAAAGACCGTCATGTGGTTCGGAGGAGTGGGCTGCGGCATTTTTACTCTTTTATTATATTATGCTCCTGTTGTATCACATGGGAACTTGCTTTTGGTCAGCATTGTCGGTTTTATATGGGGAGGGCTCCTCGCCGGGTTCGTTCCGATCGGGGCTATCGTGCCGACGGCGGCCGGCAGCAATAAAGGTGCTGCCATGTCTGTGTTAAATCTGGCTGCGGGCCTGTCGGCATTTGTCGGTCCCGCGCTTGCCTGGGCGTTCATCGGGCTTGTCGGCGCACAAGGCGTTGTATGGATTTTCGCAGCGCTCTATTTCGTAAGTGCAATCTTGACAAATCAAATCAAAATACCTGAAGAGAAAACGGCAAAACACAATAAAGCATTGCCTGAATACGCTTCTTAACAGCAGCGCCCCGAAAATTCGGGGCGTTTTTTTACAGCATCTGAAGAAACCCGGCAAACCGCTGAATTTGTTCACGTAACGATTGTTGGTTTTCGTGAAATTGCTTGAAACGATGTCCGTTTGCTCCGGACGGATGCGGGAAGCCTTCCAGAATGACCGCATGGCCCATTCTGCCGTTCTTCTTCAGCATGCGGCAGGCCGATTCTGCTGCTTTACCGAGAGGGATAAGCAGAATGTCCTTTTTCATCATTTCTATTTCATCCGGAAAACATGTCAGCGCGTAACGGCTGAGAAGAGCTGATCTGCTGATTGCCGGCCGATGTCCAGTATAGTTTTTCTGTTTATAAAAAACAGGGTGTTTAATAACGGATGTCGTATGAAGCAGCTCCCGTTTTGAATCAAATAACCGGGATGAATCCTCAACGTGAAGCGCGGCCGGCAGACCGCATTCATTAAGCATTTCGATGATGTGCTGCCTCATGGAACCGGAAAGTCCGGCCGCTTTTTTTGTCTCATATGCTATCACCTCAAGAGATTCGCCGTTTTTTAAAAGCTGTGCCGCTTTTTTGTAAGCCCGCTGCATCTGAAAAAAACCGGGTGTAATTCCGGAGATGACAACCGCAGCATGTGGGTTGATATACTCATTATGAGGCGAATAATACATATCCAGATCTCCGTCCTTGGCTAAATGGAACTCCGGAGTCAGCAAATCCGATTTTGTAAATCCTCCCGAAGATGATAATGCTTTAAGCTGCTGCAAAAAATGCGCAAGCCGCTCACGATCGCAAATCATGTTATGCCTCCTTGAATCCGCCAGTTTCTCTTAGTGTCATCAAAAACGTCGGATGACATGCAGGCTCATAAACCGCTTTTACCGGCGTTCCAGAGCATTTTCAGGACGTGAGGCGTTCCTTTAACTTCGGCTGCCGTCGTTTGCACGGCTGTTTTTTTAGTAAGAAAGTCTTCCTGCAGTTCTTTCTGCTTTTGTGATAACAAACGGGTTTCTGTTTTGATTTCTTCAACGGACGTCTGCATAGACGCTGTCGCGGCGTTAATCTTCTTTATATCAGGCGCTGTGTTTCTTTTAAAATGCACGGCGGATACGGCTGCATAAATTAACGCGGCAGCCGCAACGGCAGCACTGATATACAAAATGATGATCATCTGCTTTTCACTCCTTTTTTTCAGTTGATACCCTTTACGGATCGTGTTGAATCATTTTATTTGCTAATTGTTTTTTTTCTGCTTATAATGTGAAATCGTACATAAGGACATTCAGAAAGGGTGAAAGACATGGAAAGCTTACAAAACAAAACGGCTCTAATCACGGGTGCGGGCAGAGGAATCGGCCGCGCCGCCGCTATCGCTTTAGCCAAAGAAGGAGTCAATATCGGTTTAATCGGCCGTACAGAAGCAAATGTCGAAAAGGTTGCGGAAGAAGTGAAAGCCCTTGGTGTAAAGGCATCATTCGCTGCTGCCGATGTAAAAAACCAAAAAGAGGTTGAACAAGCCGTCTCCTCTATTAAAGAAGAACTCGGTGAGGTTGACATCCTGATTAACAATGCCGGAATCAGCAAATTCGGCGGATTTTTGGATCTTACGCCTGAAGAGTGGGAAGACATCATTCAAGTTAATGTAATGGGTGTATACCACGTGACACGCGCCGTTCTTCCTGAAATGATTGAGAGAAAATCAGGAGATATCATTAATATTTCTTCTACGGCGGGCCAAAGAGGCGCCGCGGCGACAAGTGCGTACAGCGCTTCTAAATTTGCCGTTCTCGGTCTGACCGAATCTCTCATGCAGGAAGTCAGAAAACACAATATCCGTGTCAGCGCAATGACTCCGAGTACGGTTGCAAGCGACATGTCTATTGAATTAAATCTGACAGACGGCAATCCGGAAAAAGTCATGCAGCCTGAGGATCTTGCAGAATATATGGTTGCTCAATTGAAATTACATCCGCGCATTTTCATCAAAACGGCCGGTTTGTGGTCAACTAATCCTTAAACAAAAGGGGACCTGTCTTTGTGACGGGTCTTTTCTTTTTTTGATTTCGCAACCCGATTAAATAGGCATAAAGATCCGTTTTTGCAGAAAAAAGAGTGAAAAAGAAACCGATATCAGCTATAATTAAACTAAATAAACTATGTACCAAATGTTCACTAAGATTATTTTTCCCGCCTCCAAAAAACAAATCAATACAAACCAAACTGTCCGAACAATAAAAGGGAAAACGGGATATAAAGAGAATATTTAGTACATGGAATAATTTGTTAGAAGGAAGGGTGTGCACATATTGAAAGAAGAAAAAAGAAGTTCAACCGGTTTTTTAGTGAAACAAAGAGCCTTTTTAAAGCTTTACATGATTACAATGACAGAGCAGGAACGGCTTTACGGGCTGAAGCTTCTCGAGGTGCTGCGTTCGGAATTTAAACCCATCGGTTTTAAGCCGAATCATACCGAGGTGTACCGTTCACTTCACGAACTTTTGGATGACGGGATTTTAAAGCAAGTAAAAGTGAAAAAGGAGGGAGCCAAACTCCAGGAAGTCGTTCTCTATCAATTTAAAGACTATGAAGCAGCGAAGCTTTACAAAAAACAGCTGAAGACAGAGCTTGACCGCTGCAAAAAGCTGATAGAAAAAGCCATTTCAGATAATTTTTAAATCCGGCCGGAACGCATCCGGCCTCCCGGGCTCTAAAGGTTTGTTCTGTGATTCATTATACATAATAACAGGCTCGGAACAATACATATCAATAAAACCTTCAAACTTGACATCGACTCCTGAAGTGGTAACATAAAAAACGTGTGAAAAATACGAACAAAATACGAACAAGGGAGATGTTACCGATCTTAGATCAAAAGAAAGTTGCTTTTATCGGAGCAGGATCAATGGCTGAAGGAATGATATCAGGCATGGTCCGCGCAAAAAAAATTCCCAACCAAAACATCTGCGTGACAAACCGCCGCAATACAGAGCGACTCGCTGAATTGGAACATCAATACGGAATTCAAGGCATTGCTTTTGACAGCATGAAAACCGAAGACATTGATGTCTTTATTTTAGCCATGAAACCGAAGGATGCTGAAATCGCTCTTGCTACGCTGAAACGGCGTATCCAACCTCATCAAATCATCCTGTCTGTTCTGGCAGGCATAACAACCTCATTTATACAACAATCATTACATGACCGTCAGCCAGTTGTAAGAGTGATGCCGAACACATCCAGCATGATCGGCGAATCGGCAACAGCTGCGGCTTTCGGAGACCATGTCTCTTACGGCTCAGCAAAAACCGCGGTATCCCTTTTGGAATGCCTCGGGGAAGTGTACGTGATCAAGGAAGATCAGATGGACATTTTCACCGGCATCGCAGGCAGCGGACCGGCGTACTTCTATTATTTAATGGAGTTTATTGAAAAAGCAGGTGAAGAAGCCGGCTTAGACAAACGGCTGTCCCGCAAAATCGGCGCGCAAACGTTATTGGGCGCTGCTAAAATGCTGATGGAAACGGGTGAAAAACCGGATGTGCTTCGGGAAAACATCACCTCTCCAAACGGCACGACGGAAGCCGGCCTCGATGCGCTCAGGTCAGAAGGCGGCGGAGAAGCCATTGCCAAAGCCATTAAACATGCGACCGAACGTTCTATTGAGATCAGCAAAACAATTGAAAAAACGGCAGCACTATAATCGTTAAGAAACAGGAGTGATACAGTGACGTCTCGGACGAAGATCAAAAGAGTCGCGGTGAAAATCGGAAGCAGCTCACTGACGAGCCTGCACGGGGAAATCAGCAGAAGAAAGCTGGAAGCATTGGTGGATCAAATCGCACAGCTGAAAGACAGCGGCTATGAAGTGATTTTAATATCTTCCGGCGCAGTGGCGGCAGGTTATCGGAAGCTCGGGTTTATTCAGAAACCGGAAGGCCTCCCTGAAAAACAGGCTTCTGCTTCCATCGGGCAGGGATTATTAATGGAAGCTTATTCAAAGCTGTTTTTAGCGCACGGTTATGTCGCGTCACAAATATTAATTACAAGAAGCGACTTTTCCGATGAATACCGCTACCATAATGTGCGCAATACGATGAACGTCCTTTTGGAACGAGGCATTATTCCGATTATTAATGAAAATGACACGGTCACAGTCAATCGGCTGAAATTCGGAGATAACGATACACTCGCAGCGAAGGTGGCAGGTTTAATTGATGCCGACATGCTTGTGATTTTATCAGACATTGACGGTTTATATGATGATAATCCGCGCAGCAACCCGAAAGCGAAAAGAATCAGACATGTAAGTGACATCACTCCGGAAATAGAAGCAAGCGCGGGAGATGCCGGGAGTGAAATGGGAACCGGCGGAATGCGTTCGAAACTGGATGCTTTTAAAATTGTGATGGCCTCCGGTATTAAAGGCTTTCTCGGGCAGGCTAACATTCCGGACATTCTGCTTCAAGCGGTAGATGAGGCGGCTGAAGGAACTTATTTTGAAGCGGAAGGAACCCTGCCGTTAAACCACAAAGAACAATGGCTTGCATTTAATTCCGGCCCCGAAGGCGAAATTGTGATGGAAAAGAAAAGCAGCCGCGATGTCGCGAACGGAAATATGGAGCTGTCACCGCAGGATATCGAGCAGATTAAAGGCAGATTCAGCAGCGGAGCGGTTGTCAGGCTGCTTGATCAGCAGGGAGAAGAGCTCGGACTCGGCATCGTCAACTATTCCTCAGCCCAGCTGAAGACTTTTAAAGAAACGCCGCATAAACAGACCGATCAATCAGTCATTGATCCGGAAGCGTTTGTCTGCCACGTTGAACTATCCATTCCGATCGGCTGAGAAAGATCTATAAAAATATGAAAAAGCCCGAGGCTTCGTTTTGAAGCTCGGGTTTATTTTTTATTGATATTGTTCAAGTTTGGAGAAAAATTGAATGACAAAATGATAGAAATCATTTGCAGACGGAGCCAGTTCTCTTCCTTTTGGTTTAATAATGCCTACGGTGCGCTTCACTTGAGGAAATTCAATCGGAATTTTGACCGTGAACCGGGGTGTGGTTTCTGCAAAGGTGCTTTCAGGTAATAAAGTAACTCCCATCCCCGCGGAGACTAATCCTTTAATGGCATCTAAATCCTCGCCTTCCGTCGATACAAGCGGCGCAAAGCCGGCCTGTCTGCAAGCGTCAATCGCCATGTTTCGGAGAATAAACCCTTCGGGAAATAAAACGAATTGGTCGCCGCGCAGATCAATTAAATGAATATTTTTCTGTTTGGCAAGCGGATGATGCAGCGGAACAAGCGCGTAAATCTTTTCCGTGAATAAGATATTGCCTGTTATGTCGGGGAATTCCGTGGGAACGGGGCCGAGCAGCGCAGCATCTATATCTCTGTTTCTTACCGCTTCGATTAAAAACTTATAAGAACCCTGGCGGAGCAAAAACTCAACGTTCGGGTATTCCTCTTTAAATGCCGAAATCACAGTCGGCAAAAGCTGGCTTGCAAGGCTCGTCGGAAATCCTATTTTGACGGTTCCGCGATTCGGATCAAGATATTCATCAATTTGTTCCTTCGCATAATCAATTGCTTTCATCGCCGTTTTAACATGTTCTAAAAATTGTTTGCCGATCGGCGTTAATTTAATATTTCTGCCTTCCCGTTCAAATAAAGTGACTTTCAGCTCTTCTTCAAGATTTGCAATCTGCCGGCTGATGGCGGATTGTGCGACATGCAGATGATCAGCCGCTTCTGACACATGTTCCCGTTCTGCTACCTCCATAAAATACCGAAGCTGGCGTAATTCCATTGCGTTCACACCCATCTATCTCATTTTGAGATGTATTTGATCTAAATTATATATTGTTTATATTGTTTTGAAAACTTACAATTAATTTAAAGTTGTCAGATTTTATGACCGATAATTAACGGAAACTGATCGGGGGAGAGGAATTATGACTTACAATCAAATGCCGAAAGCACAAGGTCTCTACCGTCCGGAATTTGAGCACGATGCATGCGGAATCGGCTTGTATGCCCATTTAAAAGGGAAACCTTCACATGACATTGTCAAAAAAGGACTGAAGATGCTTTGCCAGCTGGATCACAGAGGAGGACAGGGCAGTGATCCGAATACGGGTGACGGCGCCGGCCTGATGGTTCAGATCCCTGATGCTTTTTTTAAGAAAGAGTGCGGAGAAATGAAGCTGCCGGAAAAAGGCCGTTACGGGGTAGGAATGGTCTTTTTCTCGCAAAATGAAGAGGAAAGAAAAAAGATCGAAAAACAGGTGAATGCATTCATTGAGCAGGAAGGACAGATTGTTCTCGGCTGGAGAACCGTCCCTGTAAATGTCGGAAAAATCGGAACAGTGGCACAAAGCACTTGCCCGTATGTGCGTCAAGTATTTATCGGAGCCGCAAACGATTTGAAAGACAGCCTTGCTTTTGAACGCAAACTGTATGTCATCCGGAAGCAGGCGGAAAATTGGGGCGTTCAAGAACAGCTTGATTTTTACTTCGCAAGCTTGTCAAGCCAGACTATTGTTTATAAAGGGTTGTTAACGCCTGAGCAGGTTGACGCTTTTTATTTGGATTTGCAGGATGAAACCTTCGTATCTGCATTTTCACTCGTGCATTCAAGATTCAGCACAAATACCTTTCCTACTTGGGAACGTGCCCATCCGAACCGCTATCTGATTCATAACGGAGAAATCAATACGCTTCGGGGCAACATCAATTGGATGAGAGCGAGGGAGCAGCAGTTCGTTTCAGAAAGCTTCGGAGACGATCTTCACAAAGTGCTGCCGATTTTAAATGCTGAGGGCAGTGACTCATCCATTCTTGATAATGCGTTTGAATTTTTCGTGATGGCGGGGCGGAAACCGGCACATACGGCAATGATGCTGATTCCGGAACCATGGACGGAAAACACTCACATGTCTAAAGCGAAACGGGCTTTTTATGAATATCACAGCTCTTTAATGGAGCCGTGGGACGGGCCGACCGCCATTTCGTTTACGGACGGAAAACAGATCGGCGCCATCCTTGACCGTAACGGCCTGCGTCCGGCACGTTACTATGTGACAAAAGATGACCATATTATTTTCTCATCTGAGGTCGGCGTTATTGAAGTGGAGCAGGAGAACATTCTTCATAAAAAACGTCTGGAGCCCGGAAAAATGCTGCTCATTGACTTAGAGGAAGGCCGGATTATTTCAGATGAAGAAGTAAAAACAGAAATCGCCAATGAATTCCCGTATCAAAAATGGCTTGAAGAAGAATTGGTTCAAGTGAATCCTGACCCGGAAATCCGGGAAGAGGAACAATTCGATGATCTTCTCGTCCGTCAAAAAGCGTTCGGATATACGTATGAAGATATTCAGAAGTATTTAATTCCTGTTATTAAAGAAGGCAAGGACCCGCTCGGCTCTATGGGAAATGATTCGCCGCTCGCCGTTTTATCCGATCGCGCCCAATCACTGTTTCATTACTTTAAACAGCTGTTTGCGCAAGTCACAAACCCGCCGATTGACGCGATCCGCGAGCAGCTTGTGACCTCTACGGTGACATGGCTTGGAGCTGAAGGCGATCTGCTGCATCCGAGTGAAAGAAATGCACGCCGCATAAAATTGTATACTCCTGTATTATCAAACGAACAGTTTTATGCGCTGAAAACACTTGTGCACCCTGACATTAAGAGCCAGAACATCCGCACGCTGTTTTCCGATGACCTGGAAAAAGGCCTGAAGGATTTGTTTCAGCAAGCGGAAAAAGCGATCAAGGAAGGCGTATCTCTGTTAATTTTATCTGACAGGGCAATGAGTAGGGAATTGACGCCGATTCCGCCGCTTTTGGCCGTCAGTGCGCTGCATCAGCATTTGATCCGTCAAGGCCTGCGAACAAAAGCAAGCATTATCGTTGAATCCGGGGAAGCGCGTGAAGTTCATCACTTTGCGGCTCTCATCGGGTATGGTGCCGATGCTGTCAATCCGTATTTGACTTATGCTACGTATAAGCAGGAAATCGATGAAGGCCGGCTTGATATTCCGTATGAAGAAGCTGTCAGCAAATACGGAAAGAGCGTAACAGAAGGCGTCGTGAAAGTGATGTCAAAAATGGGGATTTCAACTGTGCAAAGTTACAGGGGCGCCCAAATTTTTGAAGCGGTCGGCATCGGTGAAGACGTTATCGCCAAATACTTTACCGGTACTGCATCTCAGCTTGGCGGAATCGATATTGAGACGATTGCGCAAGAAGCGAAACAGCGCCACCAAGCGGCGTACAAGGATGATTACAGCCAAACTCTTGATCCGGGAAGTGAATTCCAATGGCGGAACGGGGGAGAGCACCACGCTTTCAACCCGAAAACCATCCATACGCTGCAATGGGCCTGCCGAAAAAATGATTACAGCCTGTTTAAGCAGTATTCTCAAGCAGCGGATGAAGAACGAATCGGATTTTTACGCAATCTGTTCGCCTTCAAAGAAGACCGCAAGCCTTTAAAATTAGAGGAAGTTGAATCAGCTGCGTCCATCGTGAAACGTTTTAAAACAGGAGCGATGTCGTTCGGTTCATTAAGCAAGGAAGCCCATGAGGCTTTAGCGATAGCGATGAACAGGCTTGGCGGAAAAAGCAACAGCGGAGAAGGCGGCGAGGATCCGAAACGTTTCGTTCCGGATGAAAATGGCGACGACAGAAGAAGTGCGATTAAACAGATCGCTTCCGGCCGTTTCGGCGTAAAGAGCCATTATCTCGTCAATGCGGATGAATTGCAGATCAAAATGGCGCAAGGGGCGAAGCCGGGAGAAGGCGGTCAGCTTCCGGGGAACAAAGTATATCCTTGGGTCGCGGATGTCCGCGGTTCTACACCAGGTGTAGGGCTGATCTCACCGCCTCCTCACCATGATATTTATTCAATTGAAGATTTGGCGCAGCTGATCCATGATTTAAAAAATGCAAATCGAAGCGCGCGAATCAGCGTCAAGCTCGTGTCAAAAGCCGGTGTCGGCACGATTGCGGCCGGTGTGGCAAAAGGCACTGCGGATGTCATCGTCATCAGCGGCTACGATGGCGGAACGGGCGCATCGCCGAAAACGAGTATTAAACATACGGGTCTTCCGTGGGAGCTTGGTCTTGCAGAAGCTCACCAAACGCTGATGCTGAACGGCTTACGGGATCGCGTAGTATTGGAAACGGACGGTAAGCTGATGACAGGCCGAGATGTCGTGATGGCCGCCTTGCTCGGTGCGGAGGAATTCGGCTTTGCTACAGCGCCGCTTGTCGTTCTCGGCTGCGTCATGATGCGCGCCTGCCATTTAGATACATGTCCTGTAGGTGTCGCGACGCAAAATCCGGAGCTCCGCAAAAAATTCATGGGCGATCCTGACCATATCGTAAATTACATGCTGTTTGTCGCAGAAGAAGTGCGTGAATATATGGCGCAGTTAGGCTTTAAGACGCTTGATGAAATGATCGGACGGACAGACGTTCTTCATGTCAGTGAACGTGCGAAAGCGCATTGGAAAGCGGGACAGCTTGATTTATCCACACTGCTGTACCAGCCTGAAGGCATACGCACTTTCCGTACGGCGCAAAACCATAAAATCGACGAGTCGCTTGATATGACGGTTATTCTTCCGGCGGTGCAGGCTGCAATTGAAGCCGGTCAGGAAGCGGAAGCTGAAATCAAGATCAATAATACAAATCGCGTAGCCGGAACCGTGACGGGAAGTGAAATTTCTAAACGCTACGGAGCGGAAGGCCTGCCGGATGATACGATCAGACTTCATTTTACCGGATCAGCCGGACAGAGTTTCGGAGCATTTGTCCCTAAAGGGATGACGCTTCATTTGAACGGGGATTCAAATGACTACGTAGGCAAAGGGCTTTCAGGCGGAAAAATCATCGTGAAAGCGCCTGATGCCTTCAATTGTGAAACACACGATAACGTTATTATCGGGAACGTCGCATTTTACGGAGCAACAAGCGGGGAAGCGTACATTAACGGGCGCGCCGGTGAACGTTTTGCAGTCCGTAACAGCGGAGTCAATGTCGTTGTAGAAGGTATCGGAGACCACGGCTGTGAATACATGACAGGCGGCCGGGTTGTCGTCCTCGGCGAAGTCGGCAAAAACTTCGGGGCGGGAATGTCAGGCGGTATCGCATACGTCCTGAGTGAAGATGCCAAAGCATTTAAACGC
Organism: Bacillus sp. MT(2024); assembly: GCF_036362845.1. Lineage (NCBI taxonomy): Bacteria > Bacillati > Bacillota > Bacilli > Caryophanales > Bacillaceae > Bacillus > Bacillus sp. MT(2024). The sequence continues at coordinate 2,008,034 of NZ_CP143632.1, read as the reverse complement.
AAATGCAACATGGAAATGATTTCATTTGAAAAGCTGACGGATGAGGCGGAGATCAAAGAAGTGCAAGAAATGGTCAAACGGCATGCGGCGCTGACAAACAGCAAAAAAGCCGCAGATCTCCTGGACAATTGGGAAAAAGCCGCAGAAACCTTTATCAAAATCATTCCGAAAAACTATAAACAAATGCTCCTCAGCATCGAAGAACAAAAAGCGGCGGGTTTATCAGAAGAAGACGCAATTATGTATGCTTTTGAAGCCAATACAAAGGTCCTCCAAACGCCTGCTAAAGATCAAAAACAAGCGGTAGTACAGTAAGAAAGGGGAGAGGAACATGGGGAAACCAACTGGATTCATGGAAGAAAAACGAGAAAAACCGGCTGAGCGGGACCCTCTCACTCGCTTAAAGGATTGGAAAGAGTATTCGGCTCCATTTTCAGATGAAGCGTCAAAGCGGCAGGGGGCGCGGTGTATGGATTGCAGCACACCGTTTTGCCAAATCGGCGCTGATATCAACGGTTTTACCTCCGGCTGCCCGATTTATAATCTGATACCGGAGTGGAATGACCTCGTCTATCGGGGGCGCTGGAAAGAAGCCTTGGAGCGCCTTCTGAAAACGAATAACTTTCCTGAATTCACAGGGCGGGTCTGTCCCGCTCCTTGTGAAGGATCTTGTACGCTGGCCATTTCAGATCCGGCTGTTTCAATTAAAAACATCGAGCGGACGATCATTGACAAAGGTTTTGAAAATGGATGGATTCAGCCGAGAATTCCAGCGAAACGAACAGGTAAAAAAGTCGCTGTCGTCGGTTCAGGCCCGGCAGGTCTGGCAAGCGCTGATCAGCTGAATCAAGCCGGTCATTCCGTAACGGTCTATGAGCGTGCCGACAGAGCCGGCGGCCTGCTGATGTACGGCATTCCGAGCATGAAGCTTGAGAAAAATGTCGTCGAACGCCGTATTAAGCTTTTGACGCAGGAAGGTATAGATTTTGTGACAAATACCGAAATCGGCGTCGACATAACGGCAGATGAGCTGAAAGAACAATTTGATGCCGTCATTTTGTGCACAGGCGCCCAAAAGCAGCGCAATCTGCTGATTGAAGGCCGGGAAGCAAAAGGCGTCCATTATGCGATGGACTATTTAACACTGGCGACGAAAAGCTATTTAGATTCCAACTTCAAAGACAAACAATTTATAGACGCTAAAGGGAAAGATGTCATCGTGATCGGCGGAGGAGACACAGGAGCTGACTGCGTGGCAACCGCGCTGCGTCAAAAAGCGCGCAGCGTGCACCAGTTCGGGAAACATCCTAAACTTCCTCAGACGCGCACGAACGACAATATGTGGCCTGAACAGCCGCACGTCTTTACCCTTGAATACGCCTATGAAGAAGCGCAGGCAAAGTTCGGCAAAGACCCGAGAGAATATTCAATTCAGACGACAAAAATGGTGGCCGATAAGCAGGGCCGCTTACAAGAGATCCACACCATCCAAATGGAAAAAGTCAGAAACGAATTCGGAAAGTATGAATTTCATGAACTGCCCGGTACAGAAAAAGTCTGGCCTGCTCAGCTGGTGTTCATCGCCATCGGTTTTGAAGGAACAGAACAGCCATTATTGAAACAGTTCGGTGTCGATTCGGCAAATCATAAAATTCAGGCGGCATATGGGGATTATAAAACGAATGTTGACGGTGTTTTCGCCGCAGGGGATGCGAGAAGGGGCCAAAGCCTGATTGTATGGGCGATTAATGAAGGCCGGGAAGCAGCGCGCGAAGTCGACAGTTATTTAATGGGGAGCACTGTTTTACCGTAAATAAAGGGGTTTATTTATAAAACCGGCTGGGATCAGCCGGTTTTTCGTATTGAAATGAAACCTCCTTCTTCTGTATTGGTCATATAAGAATAATGTGGAAATAGAAGATAAATATGGAATTTTGTTTATCAGAGTGGAGAGGTTGTTTTCTTCCGGAGACTGAGACGATTTGCAAGCCTTGAGCTGTCGATCACGGTGCTGCTGACGGCGGAAGTCATCGCCGCCGTTTATTATGACGCCTTAAAAAACGTGACGGGCTCTGTGTGTCTGCAGTCGATTTGCGGGCAGATTTTAATCGATGAAGAACAACATTTTGAATTTCAAGCGGAAACGCTAATAAACAAATAAGGAAACGGACGGGTCCGCTCCTTTTTTTAGACATCTACACGAAAGCCGATATTGCCGAACTGCCGTCCTTCCCGCATCCTGTTAAAAGCGGCAGCTGCTTCACCGAGAGGGTACATGCGGTCGATAATGGGACGGATGCCGCAGCGGTTTATCAATTCCAGCATATCCGCGAATTCCTCATTGCTTCCCATTGATGTACCGAGAATATGAATCTGCGGAAAAAACAGCGAGCGAATGGGAAATCCGAGCTGATCGCCTGAACTGGCGCCGAATGTTACGATCCGGCCATTCGGTTTAATAATGTCAAGATAGTGTTGAAATAAGGCGGGGCCTACACCGTCAAGTATGATATCTGCTTTTTCACCATTCAGCGCCTCATTCCAGTCACCGTAGCTGTCAATCGCCCGGTCTGCACCGTATGACAGTGCGGTTTGTTTTTTGTTTTCACTGCGGGAGGTGACGCTGACTGTCGCTCCGATAGCTTTTGCCATTAATAAGGCGTATGTTGCCACGCCGCTTCCGATGCCCGGAAGGATAAGGTGTTCGCCTTTTTTTAATTGTCCTTTTGTAAATAAGGCGCGATAAGCGGTTAATGCTGATAACGGCAGGACGCCCGCTTCCTCCCAAGTCAGGTGTTCGGGTTTTAAAACGGCATTTTCCGCAGGAACGAGGACATAAGGTGAAAATGTTCCGTCGCTCGGACCGCCTAAAATATCAGGGACGGCTGGTACGTCCTCAACAGTCTTCCAATTCAGCACCGGGTTGATGATGACTTCTGCATTCAGTAAATGAGACCGGACGCCGTGTCCTATTTCGGTTACGATTCCCGCGCCGTCTGAACCGAGAATAAATTCATGGTTTCCGGTTTCGTGTTTTTTTATTAAAAACAAATCACGATGGTTTAATCCGGCTGTTTTCAGCTTTATTTTTACTTCGCCGTTCCCCGGCCTTTTGTCAGGTGCCTGCCTGAAATCAAAGCCATTTTCGTGTATGATAAGGGCATTCATCATTCTTCTCTCCTTTATGATTGATGAGAAAAATTTTACAGGCTGTATCAGCTGCAGTAAATAAATGAAAATTGATAGCCGGCTATCAATAAAAATCATAGCAAGAAGGTGCCCTTACATGGAAAGCGGAGACTTAAAGATTTTTCAGGCTGTCGCCCGCAAAGGAAGTATTTCAAAGGCGGCAGAAAGCCTGCATTATGTTCAATCAAATGTGACAAACCGGATTCAGCAGCTGGAACGGCAATTGCAAACACAGCTTTTTTACCGCACAAATCGGGGAATGACGCTGACGCCAGCAGGTGAAAACTTATTAAAAGACGCAGACAGAATCCTTCAATTGCTGCATGAGGCGCAAAAAACGGCGCAAGAGGCAGGCGATCCGAACGGCCCGCTTCGAATCGGTTCTCTTGAAACGGCGGCAGCCGTCCATCTCCCTCAATTTTTCACGGAGTATTGCAGCCGCTACCCGAAAGTACAGCTGTCGCTGTCAACCGGTGATACACATACCTTAGTGCAGCGCGTTCTACACTATGAGCTGGACGGCGCTTTTGTTTACGGACCGGTCGAATATGAAGATCTTGAGCAAGTCGCTGTATTTCAAGAAGAATTGGTCTTGGTTTCAAATAAGCGGGAAGGCAGTTTGCAAGACTTGCTGCGAGAGCCGATTCTGTATTTTGCCGCGGGCTGTTCGCACCGCCGCAAAATAAAAAACATACTGAAAGAAGAGGCAGTGCCCGCACATAAAATCATTGAATTCGGTACGTTGGAAGCCATTATTGGGGCGGTGCAGGCGGGGATGGGGGTCTCCTTTCTGCCTGCATCAGCCGTCCGTTATTTTCAAAACAGGAAAAATCTTTTTCTTCATGAGCTTCCTGAACATTTTCGGAATATGAATATATCATTCATCTACCGGAGTGATTTATTTATGACATCGGCGTTTGGAGAACTGCTGAATAGATTAAAAACATTATCGAACGGAAAATGAGAAAACAGGACAGCTGTGTACGCCAATTTTTTTTTTCGTTCCGGTTTTTCTTAAAAAACTTTCTTTTTCGGGAAATTTATGTATAATAAAAGAAAGTTTTTCGTATAAAGGAATCTGCAATGATAAGGACATGAGACATTTTAACCGGCCATACAGAGAGGGGGGGCGCGGCTGAGACCTTCCCGGCACGAAGAATGAGCTTACCGCCTTTTGAGCTGTATCGGTGAACGAGAGCAAGCCGATACCGTATAGCCGCGTTACGGCAAAAATGAGCCGTCACTTAAAGTGACGGGAATTTGGGTGGAACTGCGGGTCTGACACACACTCGTCCCTTGCTTTGGGATGAGTGTGTTTTTTATTTTATTAAAAATAAAGGAGAGATTAGACCGTGAAGAAGCCACACATTGTGATTACTTTTCCTGACGGGGAACAAAAAAAATACCGGAAAGGCGTTACGTTAGAAGAGATCGCCCAATCAATCAGTCCGAGTCTGAAAAAGGCGTCTGCCGCCGGAAAGATAAACGGATCGTTATATGACCTTAGAAGAAGCATTCATAAGGATGCGGCGATTGAACTGTGCAGTTTTCAGTCTGAAGCGGGACTGGAAGTGATGAGACACACAGCAGCACACGTATTGGCGCAAGCGGTAAAACGTCTGTATCCGAAGGTTTGTTTAGGGATCGGACCCGTTATTGACAATGGCTTTTATTATGATTTTGATATGGATGAAACGATTACAGAAAAAGAATTGGCCGTCATTGAAAAAGAGATGAACCGAATCATTTCGGAAAATCCGGAAATTATCAGAGAAGAAATCTCCAGAGAAGAGGCAGAGCAGCTGTTTGCTCATGAACCGCTGAAGCTTGAGCTCTTAGCAGGTATTCCGCAGACTGATACAATCAGTATATACCGCCAGAGCGAATTCATTGATTTATGCCGCGGTCCGCACTTGGCGTCTGCCGGACAGATAAAAGCTTTTTCGCTCACTCATGTATCGGGGGCTTATTGGCGCGGCGACAGCAATCAAAAAATGCTCCAGCGCATCTATGGGAAAGCATTTTCCTCAGAAAAGGAGCTGAACAGACATTTTCAGCTGTTGAAAGAGGCGGAGATGAGAAATCATCGGAAATTGGGAGCGGAATTACAACTTTTTATGTTTTCGGAAGAGGCGCCGGGTATGCCTTTTTATCTGCCGAACGGTCAGTTTATCCGAAACACGCTTGAATCATTTCTGCGTTCAAAGCAGGATGCCTATCAGTATCAGGAAGTGCGCACCCCTATGATGATGAACCAGCGTCTTTGGGAGCAATCCGGCCACTGGGATCATTATAAAGAGAATATGTATTTCTCAGAAGCCGATCATCAGCGCTTCGCGTTAAAGCCGATGAACTGTCCCGGCCACATGCTCATTTTTAAAGAAAAGCTTCGTTCTTATCGTGATCTTCCGATTCGGATGGCTGAGTTCGGTCAGGTGCACCGTCACGAATTCAGCGGGGCGCTTAATGGCCTGCTCCGCGTCAGATCTTTTTGCCAGGATGACGCACACATTTTTGTAACGCAGGATCAAATCGAGAGTGAAATTGCTTCGGCGCTGCAGCTGATTCACGAGGTGTACACCGCATTTGGTTTTTCCTATGATATTGAGCTGTCAACAAGACCTGAAGATTACATGGGAAGCGAAAACTTGTGGGACAGGGCTGAGAGCGCATTAGAAAAAGTATTAAAAGAACAGGGATACCGTTTTCGGTTTAATCGGGGAGATGGCGCATTTTACGGACCGAAAATTGATATTCATATAAAAGATGCGCTGAACCGGAGCCATCAATGCGCCACTGTCCAGCTGGATTTTCAAATGCCGGAGAAATTTGATTTAACATATATCGATGAAAAAAACCAAAAAGTCCGTCCTGTTGTCATTCACCGGGCAGTATTCGGTTCTCTCGACAGATTTCTCGGAATCATTACAGAACATTTCGCAGGAGCGTTCCCTTTATGGCTTGCACCGGTACAGGCGAAAATCATCCCAGTCTCAAACACCGCACACCGGGACTGCGCAGAACAGGTGCACCTGCAAATGAAGAAAGCGGGTATCCGGGCTGAGCTCGATCAGCGTGATGAAAAACTCGGCTATAAAATCAGAGAAGCACAAATGAAAAAAATACCGTATATTGCGGTTGTGGGAGATCAAGAGTGCCGCCATCATTCTGTACATGTAAGGCAATACGGGCGGGAAAACACATTTGAAGAGAATGTGAGTGATTTTATTTCCCGGATCATAAGAGAGACAAAACAAAAAATAGAGTTTCAAGAAAAATAACATTGACATATCGCAAAATCACGATATAATAAAGCGTATGAAACCTATTGATGTTTTTAAAGCGTTGTCTAATGAGTCACGGCTTGAGATTTTACAATGGCTGAAAGAGCCGGACCGTCACTTCGCACCGCATGATGGCATTGATATGAATGAGATCGGAGTATGTGTCAGCCAGATCACCGATAAGCTTCAGATGACACAGTCAACGGCGTCTCAATATCTTTCCATCCTTCAGCGGGCAGGCCTTATCCAAACAAAACGGATTGGCAAATACACCTATTATAAAAGAGATGAAGATGCGATAAAGGCGATGGCCGATTATTTTCAGCGCGAAATGTAGGGCTGAATCCTTTAGAAGAGGGATTCAGTTTCTTTTTCCGACTACACATCGACATATTGCGATTTGTTTCTGTTTGTTCAATTCTTTATATCGATATATCACAATATATCTTTATATAAATCATCAATGAAGGAGTGTGTCAGGTGCAAAATACCTGGAAGATTTACATTTTGGCAATTATCAGCTTTTTAGTGGGGACGTCTGAATATGTGATATCCGGGATGCTTGATAAAATTGCAGGTTCCTTGGGAGTTACTGTGGCAGCAGCAGGGCAGCTGATTACGATTTTTTCACTTGTTTATGCAATCGGAACGCCTGTCATGATGGCCCTTACAGCAAAACTGGACAGAAGGAAGCTCATGATCTATGCTCTTGGATTGTTTGTAATCGGAAATATCATTTCATTTCTTGTACAGGGATACGGCTTATTTGCGGCAGCCCGGGTGATCATGGCGCTTGGAGCAGGAACTGTGGTGGTCACCGCGCTTACGATCGCAGCAAAAATCGCTCCCCCGGGAAAACAGGCAAGTTCTCTCGCAACCGTCATTATGGGGTTTACGGCGGCGCTCATTATCGGTGTTCCGATCGGAAGAACCGTGTCTGAAGCTTTCGGCTGGAAGGTGGTTTTCGCCGGAATTGCGGCAATCGGAATCATTGCTATGCTTATTATACGTTTCGCGTTGCCTGAGATAAAAGGAGATAAACCGGTGCCGCTCATTCAGCAATTTTCTCTTTTGAAGAAACGAAAGGTGGCTGTCGGGCTTGCCATTACGTTTTTTTGGCTCGGAGGCTATTCGGTTGCGTATACGTACCTTTCTCCGTATTTACTGAACGTCACTCATATCGGCAGCGGAATACTGAGTACATTGCTGCTTATTTTCGGTGTTGCAAGTCTTGCCGGTTCTAAAGCAGGCGGTTTCAGCGCAGACAAATGGGGGGCGCGTATGACATTAACCGGCGGAATGGCGCTTCATGCTATCATGCTCATGTTATTGCCGTTTGTCACACATTCTGCTTTCGGAGCGGCGGCAGTGCTTATTTTTTGGTCCTTCGCCGCCTGGTCATCAGGACCTGCTCAGCAGTATCATTTGGCAACGATGGAGCCTGAATCATCGGGTGTATTACTTGGCCTCAACCAGTCCGTGATGCAGCTGGCTATGGCGGCCGGGGCGGGCATCGGGGGCCTTGTTGTCACTCATCTGTCTCTTGCGTCAGTGACATGGATCGGATCAGCGGGTGTTGTCATCGCGATGTGCAGCGTGCTTTCACTTGCCTCGTTAACATCTGAAAAACCCTCATCTGAATACAGTGCAGAATAAACAAAAGCCTCATTTCTCAGCTTGAGAAACGAGGCTTTTTGTCTAGTTATTTTTTATATTGTTTCAAGTTTACGCCGATTGCGGCTCCGTTTCGGCTTGAGTCGGCAACTCCGGTGAAGGTGCCGTTTTCACGGTCGATCAGGATGCTTTGCACATTACCGATATCAACAGGGCTGCTGCCGAATTTATGCCCCATTTCGTTCAGTTTTGTGCGGGCTTCTTCCGGCACTCCTTTTTCATATCGATAGGATGTCATGCTGTTTGTGTAAATTCTCGGCTCTTCGACCGCCGCTTTCAGATCCATGCCGTACTCAACTTTGTTCAGGATCGTTTGCAGGACGGAAGAAATAATCGTTGCTCCGCCGGGAGAGCCGACAGTCAGGACAGGTTCGTTATTTTTGAATAAAATAGTCGGAGTCATGCTGCTGAGCGGACGTTTATTCGGCTGCACTTCATTTGCGCCGCCAGGCACCGCATCGAAGTCTGTTAACTCATTATTCAACACAACGCCGTATCCGGGAACCATAATGCCGGAACCGAACAGCTGTTCAATCGTTGTCGTATAAGATACGACATTGCCGAAGCGGTCGGTTACCGTGAAGTGAGTCGTTTGGCCTTCTTGTTTGTCAGTCGGCTGCTTCACTTGTTTATAGTTTGCAGAACCTTCCTGATAGGCCCAAGGGTCGCCGGCTTTCGGTTTTTTATTGACTTTATCAATATCTATCAGCTGTCTGCGGGCATTGATATAATCTGGATTCAAGAGGCCTTTGAGAGGGACGTTGACGAATTCTGGATCCCCGGCAAATGCGGCGCGGTCAGCATAAGCCAAATGCATCGTTTCTGCGAGAAGCTGATATTTTTGCCAAGAACGGATATCATATTGAGAAAGCTTAAAATCATCCAGGAGGTTCAGCATTTGCAACAGGAAAACACCGCCCGAGCTTGGAGGAGGAGCAGTTGCGATATGATAGCCCTGGTAATCTCCCCAGATCGGTTCGTCAATCGTCACATTGAAGTTTTTAATATCTTTTTCTGTCATTGAGCCGCCGAATTCCTGCACTGTTTCCGCAAGCTTTTTGGAGAATGCACCGTCATAGAATGCTTTTGTGCCTTTGTACTTAATAGCTGTAAATGTTTTGGCTAAGTCTTTTTGGATGAGTGTGTCTCCTTCTTTCAGAGGTTCTCCGTCCGGAAGAAACACGTCTTTTGCAGCGGTGTGTGATAATTTGTCTTTATAATCTGAGATGGCATCAGCTAAAACCGAATCGATCGGAAAGCCTTTTGAGGCAAGTTTAATGGAAGGGGTGATGAGTTGTTTCATGGAGCGTGTGCCCCATTTGTCGAGCGCTTTTTCAAGTCCTTTTAATGTTCCCGGAACACCGACTGCAGTCCCTTTAGTAACGCGTTCGGAGAAAGGGATGGCTTTGCCGTTCTCGTCAAGGAACATATCCGGTGTTGCGCCTGCCGGTGCGCGTTCCCGGCTGTCGATAATGGTGGTGTCTTTCGTCTTCGCATCATAAACCATCATAAATCCGCCGCCGCCGATTCCCGACATCATAGGTTCAGTTACGTTTAATGCGAATTGAATGGCGACCGCGGCGTCAACTGCATTGCCGCCTTTTTTCAGCACGTCGGCACCGATTTGTGAAGCGAGAGGATGGGCGGTGGCAACCATGCCGTCTTTGCCGACATCTACCTGTTTGTAGTCGTCATAGGAAAACGGGTGTTTCTTAGCCTGAGCGTGATAAGGGATGCTTCCGGCCGCGAGCAAAGTACTGAGCAGAACGATAAAACAGAGATTCATAAACTTTTTCTTTTTCATAGTCTGCCTCCTTTGTTTTCCGCTTACAATTATAGAGTAAGTAAAATGTGCTGTTTTCACAAGTGACAAACGGAATAGTCCGGTGTGCAAAAAGTTGGGGTTTCTGTGTGAATGTAATCAGTCTCAAATAGGCTAAATGGGAAACCGGACTGAAAAAGCTGTAAAACAAGCATAAAGACAAAAAATAAGCTACAATAAACAAAACAGAATTCACTCACATGACATATGAAAGGAACGTGAGCCATGTATTTAACGATCAAAGAGACAGCTGAGTTTACCAGTCTTCCTGAAGAATATGTGCACAATCTTGTTTTGACGAATAAAATAAGGGCCGTACATGACGGACAGCAATATTTAATCAACAAGGAACAATTTCAAACCCATCTCGAACAGCTGGAAAAATATAAGGAAATGATTCAAGAGTTTTTAAATGAGCCGCTTCCTGAAGACATTGATGTAAAAGATGAAGACTAGGACACAATTTCATATTGTGTCTTTTTTTTCATTTTTTTTCGGTTGCTCACAAAAAAACGAATGCTCAGATTTTGTTTTAAGGGCATTGTTTTTCTTTTTTAATACCGTGAGTCTCTATTGATTTAAAAGCCCGCCACCGGGTCGAAAATGATGTTTTTGAAGACTTCGATGAAACTGCAGCCTTATTCCCCTTATGTAACACTATGTATATTATGTTACATAAGCCCCTTTATCCTTTATCATTCAACAGGTTTCGGCTATAATAGTAACATAATGCTCAATATGTTACTTTACCAATTATAAGGGGTTTTTTGATGCATATCGTACAGCCGATCCGAAGTTTGGAGAAGATCCAGGAAGTCAAACAGTATTTAATGAAGAAAAGTGATCGTGATTATTTTTTATTTATTTTCGGCATGAACAGCGCACTGCGGATTTCTGATGTTCTGCCGCTTCGCGTGAGGGATGTAAGGAACAAAGACCATGTGTGGGCAACCGAAAGCAAAACGAGAAAGAAAAGAAAAATTCTGATACTGGAGTCTTTAAAGGCCGACATATACGCTTATACAAAAGACATGAAAGAGGATGACTATTTGTTTAAATCGAAACGGACGAATAAGCCTATTTCCCGGATTCAGGCATACAGAATATTAAAGGAAGCGGCAGCCGCTTGCGGATTGGAGGAAATCGGGACGCATACGCTTAGAAAGACGTTCGGGTATCATTTTTATCAGAGGACAAAAGACATTGCTGAACTGCAGAGGATTTTGAATCATTCTTCTCCGTCTATTACAATGCGTTATATCGGAATAGATGAAGATACGACGAGAGCCGCCTATAAAGTTTTCGGAGGGCTGTAGGCTTGAAAAAAACGGCCGCCAGCGTTACTATAATAGAAGCAGGCTCTAGTAGCACAGCGGATAGTGCAGCAGTTTCCTAAACTGCAGGTCGGGAGTTCGAATCTCTCCTAGAGCGTTTTCGGCATAAGATAGAGGCAGATTAATAATGTCGGTAGAACAGAAAAACCCTTGTGCAACAAGGGTTTTTGTCGTTTTTGTAAGCTTTTTATTTTTGTGAGAACCCGCTGAAAAACGATGCGATTTTATTTTTATTTGCACATTTTTTGCACATTTCTATACGGGTGTTTTCACGTCAGGCATTTTTTCAAATAAATCAAGGGTGTTTTGGGTATCTTCTTCACGTAGTTCTTTAATTACATGTGAATAATAATTATGCGTGGTATCTATCTTGGCATGTCCTAAACGCTCTGAGACATAATAAATTGAAATCCTCTTATAGAGTAACACGCTGGCATGTGTATGTCTTAACCCGTGTATCGAAATTGGTTCTATTTCCAAGTCCGTCAATGTCTTTTTCAATATTTTGTTGACAAATTCGTTAGTAATAACTTTTCTAGAACTGCGAGGACTATAAAAGACAAGATTATGTATGTTTTCAGGCATTTCGGATAACAACTTTTTGAATAAATCCATTGTATTAGAATCCATTTTAATGGTCCTATTTGAAGACGCATTTTTTGTCGTAGCAAAACCCGTTCCTTTTTTATAATCCCAGGTTTTGTTGATTGTAATCTCATTTAATTCAAAGTTGAAATCCTCGAGTGTTAATCCCAACATTTCAGAAAATCGCATTCCTGAAGTGAGGGCCAGTATTAATAAATAATATCCGATAGACTGATCCTTGCGCACATATAATTCATTTAAAAGCTTTTGACTTTCAACATAATTCAAGTGTTTGTCTTCCGGACGTTTTGATTCCACGCTTCCAATCAATTTTGCTTTCCTGGTAAAATCAAACTGAATAATCCCTTCTTCAATTGCCTCTTGCACACAAGCTCTAATGTGCGTATTTATTTTTCTAACAGTTTCTTTTGCGTGTTCAGATCCAAACTTATTTAAAAACTCTTGATATTCTCGTTTAGTGATGTCATTGATATATCTTCCTGCAAAATTCTCTGAAATTTCTCTAAGTGTAATATAGTAACCTTCACGAGTGATGGCACCAATATCAGCTCTATAAACATTTACCCAACTTTTAAAGTATTCATCAAAGAGGACTTTTTTTGTGCCCGGCGTTTTATATTTCCTCAATTTATCTTCAACCTCTGCGGCTGCCACTTGAGCTTCCTTCTTAGTTTTAAATCCGCCTTTCCTGATGGGCTTGGGTTTAGCGCTAACGCAATACTGCCACGTTTTACCGCGTTTTAGGAAACTAGCCATTTCATTCACTCCTATAGGGGGAACTTTAATTCTCCAATAATAGGATAGCACTATCTTAATTTATTTAAAAGATTGTTTCAAATAAGGCTTTTCGCTTAGTTAACAATTGTAAAATAAGGTATAATAAGTATTGAGAGGAATAAATTATAACGTAAAAAATCAAAAAATTCTAAATCTTGTCGCCATCGTTCGACAAAATTTTCTTTGTGATTATGTTAAATTTGAGGTGAAAAGGTGATCATATGGAATCAGTAGCAACTAGAGATATAAGGATTCATATAAAAGAATTGATAAAGTCATCCAATGAAAAGCAGAATATGATTGCTGCAAAAATTGGGATAAGTGAAGGTTATTTAAGTAAGTTTCTCAGTGGGAAAGAGATAAACTTTTGGATGGTTCGAGAGATCATAAGGTATCTTGACCCGGATAATGAAACTGAATTGATAAAGCAATATTGTTTAAACGGAGTTAAGAAGAAGAATTATCCTGCAGCATTAGAATATTGCTACACTAAGCAATTATATTCTGTTATAGAGACATTGATAAGCGCCCAGATTGAAAGGGATGGCAAATACGATCTATGGTCCAATATTTATAGATTTATTCTTAATTCAAGATTCTCTTTTGGGAATATTGAGTATACCGAAGGATTAAAGAAGTTTAGTCCTTCTTGTAACGAAATGAGAACGTTGTTGAGCATACTAGAAATGTATGGGTACTTTTATAATGGCAGGTATGAGATAACTCTATACCACATTCGATCCATTCGAAGTCTTATTGAAAATCTATCAGATCCGTTTTTGAAAATCGCATTTACTGCTCGCATAGAAGAAGTCTTAGTCAATATATATTTAAAACAAAACAATGACGTTAATAAGGCGAGAGAGGCGGCTTTCTCTCTCCTCGAAAAAGATCTCAGTATTAATCTGAACATGACAGCTTTATACATATTGGCATTGTCCTATATGAATGAGTCATACTGCCATTCTTATAGATACTATTTGAAGTGTTTGAACCTACTTGCAAATTTCCCTGACCGAATTGAGGAAATGGTTCAAAATAAAGAAGAGATAGCCATATTGCAATATTATTGGAACAAAGAAATTTCAAAGGAGTTCCAAGTGACTGAATTCGCAAAGGCACTAGGAAGGTCTGAACCATTAACCTCTTTTTATTCTGATCCTTTTTATAAAAAATACGCTCTCCTTTTTGACGGAAAAAGAGAAGAAAATGCTGAAAAATTATTACTCTCTCTTTATTATTTTTCGCAACAACAAGATCAGTTTAGAGCAACCATTCCCAAAATTAACTTGATAAAATTAGGATTTAATTTTAATATTTAGTAATGGGGGGTGTTGCAGATGAGAAAAATGTCATTGACTTTAGTTTTAGCGTTCGGTATATTGACTACTGCTTTTGTTGGTGTTTCATTAAACCATTCAGTAGCAGGTGGAAGCTTCCAAACGACTGAGATAAGAGTAGGCATGTAGTATATCTGACTCCCGAAAAGTATATAAAACAACAAAAAGACGCTGCCGTGACTGGCAACGTCTTTCGTACTTTTCGGGGATATTTCCTGTTTTCCGGAAAAACGAAAATAGGAAATTCCTGAAAAAGTATTTATTTTAAAATTGTTATTAAATATAATAGGAACAAACGTTCTATTTTGAGAGGGGAAACACATCATGCATATTACATTCGAGAACATCATCGGGAATCTAAAAAAGGAAATTGAAAAGGAGAAAAATGTGGACACAAAAAAACTTAAAGTTGGTTAATTTAAATCTTTCAAATGTCGTTCTTTTAATTCCCTTAATTCCTTTAAATAATTTATAACCATTTGCAATTCTTCTTCTGTTATCTTACTTCCGTTATCGTGGACAATGTTTAGCTTCTTGAGATCATCTATTGTTATACTCTTCTGTGAAAGAAGCTGCTTCTCTGGTTCTGAATACTTTTCTAGGCTCTCTTCATCAAAAAACAAGTATGATTTGTGAACGCCTAAATAGTCAGCGATTTTTTCTATTACTTGTATTGATGGCTGTTGTAAGTTTCTTTCTATTCTTGAAAGGTAGCTGTGTGTAATTCCCACAGCTTCGGCAACTTCATCTAATGTTTTTTTCTTTTCCTTACGAATACGCCGAATCGCTTCTCCCATTTTCATATTTCCCATAATAACACCTGCTCTTTTGAAAAATTAACCTTATTCCTCATAGGTAATTATATCATATCGTGTACCTCACGAGAAAATTCTTTTAAAAAGCACTTGTGTAAAAAAATTCGCTATGTTAAGATCGAATTGTTCCTTTCAGGTACAAAAAAGGATGTGTTAAACCAAATGTTCGATATGAAAGAGTTTGGACGTCTGCTCCAAAAAATCCGAAAAAAGCGGAAAATGTCTCAAATCGAATTCGCTCAATTCTTAGGGTACACAGCTTCATACATCTCAAGAGTTGAGAGAGGGAAAGCGAATCTTTCTATGCAGGCGATTGAAAAGGTCACGAAGAAACTTAATATTAAGGTCCGATTTTTTTTTGAGTAATAATGGTACTGACAGGAACAAAATGAAAGTGAGTAAAATTTTAAAAAGACATGAGAGGAGAAACTTATGGAACAACTTCTTGATGTTAGCCTGTCAATTCCGATCCCTGCTGACAAAATTCTGATCAGCAAGGTGGAACTCCAGGAACTAAGAGAACAATCGTTATCCGGGGTCTATTGGAACATGAAAGACCTTGAGAAAAAGACAGCACGTAAAAGCGAGTGGATCAAAGAAAACATTTTATACCCAAGTCGGTTCCGCAAATTTTTAGATTCGGCAAACGGGGGTTTTGTATTTTACCCGCAAGCTAAAGGGCAAAACTGGAGCTTTCAAGCTTCTAAAATGGCTGCCTTTTTAGATAAGCACTTTGCTGAGATTTTCAACAAATAACCGAAAGGAGAATACATGTGTTTTTAGAAAGCCACGTTTGGCTGCATAATCAAATTCACGTAATTATAAGCGAGTCTGTTAATACTCACGAAAAAGCAATTGCCGAACTAAAAGCTCAAGGCGGCACCTGCCTGTCTGATCAATGTCAGCAGAACACCCTCAGCTCTGTAATTGTCAACGGCAAACGGTCTGTATGGCCTTTGACCAAGTCAAAAGGGGGTGAGTTGGATGGGCGAAATTAAATTTGTAAAGCTCAGTACTCAGATGTTTGATGATGAAAAAATCAAACTTATTGAACAGATGCCTGAAGCTGACACATTGTTAATTATATGGGTGAAATTACTCGCTCAAGCTGGTAAGACCAACGCCTCCGGTTACATCTTTCTTAGTGAAAATGTTCCGTATACTGACGAAATGCTCGCAGCTATTTTCTCGCGGCCGTTGGGGGTTGTAAGAATGGCCTTGGATACATTTAGACGGTTCGGAATGATTGAGATTAACGATCAGAATTATATCAGTATTTGCAATTGGGAAAAACATCAAAACGTAGATGCAATGGATAAAATCAGGGAGGATACACGCAAAAGAGTTGCTAAATACCGGGAAAAGCAAAGGGCTTTGCAGCTTTCACAACCAAGTAACGTTACCTGTAACGTTACAGTAACGCAAGGTAACGAACAAGAAGAAGAAAGAAGAAAGAAGAAAGAAGAATTAAAAGATATATTGTCGGGTAAACCCGACGACGCATCTTCTTCCAAAAACGAAAAGGACGAGATTCCTTACAAACTGATCATTGATTTGCTGAACAAAGTAGCGGGCAAACGATACCGACCTACTACACCAAAAACAAAAAAAGACATCAAGGCACGCTGGAACGAAGGTTTTCGCTTTGAAGATTTTAAACATGTCATTCTAGTAAAAACTGAGGAATGGCTCAATGACCCTGCTATGAATAGATTTTTGCGCCCTGAAACATTGTTCGGTACAAAATTTGAATCTTACCTAAATCAAAAAGGAGGATCAGCGAATGAAGGATTTTACAAAGGAACAAGCGGCCGCAGTCCAGGGCGAAATATCTCGGAGGATGACATTCCATACTGATGAGCACGGCAATCCTGTTTACTGCGATAAACACACCCGGATTATCGGTGGAGAAGAAAAGCCGTATCCAGTTCAGCTCATTAAACTTCGGGATGGCTCTGCAAAGTGTCCCATGTGCGAACGGGAACAGCGCAATAAGGAGATTGAGCATGAAACCGAGGAATGGCGCCGCCAGATGGATCAAAAGGTTTTATCTATGTATTCACTAATCGCTGATCCCACACTCAAAGCAGCGACGTTCTCGACATTCCAAAGTTATAACCATGAAGACGAGCGGAACAAGCGCCGGATGATGGAGCTTGTTAAGCAAGTGAAGGCGGGAGCCGTCATGAATGTCTTCTTAACGGGTGAATCTAACGCAGGAAAAAGCCATCTCGCTATGTCAGCCATTAAAGAGCTGAACAAGAGGGACGCAGAAGGATACGCTAAATCAGCGTTGTTTGTAAACAGTGACGCCCTTATGAGGCGAATAAAGAACTCATTCAAGGACAGCTCTGAAAGGCTTACCGAAGCTTTTGCGATCGAACTGCTGACAAGGGTTGATTATCTTGTCATTGACGATCTCGGGGCCGAGGTGGGCGACACAGACAACGAAAACAGGGCGGCAAATGATTTTATTCATCGCGTATGGTACGGCGTCTCTACAGGGCGGCAAGGCAAATTCACGATCGTTACAACTAATCTATCCGGCGTGGCTCTGACTAAACTTTATGACAAGAAAGTCGTAAGCCGGCTCACGGCACACTTGGAAACAGTCAAATTCGAAGAGAAGCAGAAGGAAAGAAAAGGCCGTACTCGCCCGCCCTGTCCTTTTAAGGAGGTGAAAACAGTTGATACAGGCAATCATGCCCGGCGTGCTGCAGATCGTCCCTGAACGCAAATTAACGGATGACCAGCGCAAAAAAGAAATAGACGAGCTTATCAAGATTCTTGATCAAAAAATAGCAGACTATCAGAACTTTAGGGGGGATGCAGTGTGAAACACGGGAAGCGCCCGACGCGCGCACAGAAAAATGTCATTAAGGCAAACGGCTTAAACCCGATTAACTGGCTTGTAACCAAAAATCTGCAGCACGAACACCGTCTTATTATCGTCCATCGGCATACAGGAACGGTCCGGAGGTGTTGGGCATGAGTCAGGCGGTCAATGCTGAACGGTTCGAACTGGCTTTAGAAAATATGAATTATGAGTGGTCAATGGTCCAGCTAAAAAAGGTCGTTCAATATTGGCATGATGGAAAATCCATTCTTGATATGTCGGAATTATTAAACAGGGATTCGGATGAAATCATTTTGTTGGTCATGGACTTTGCACGAAAAAACATCCTGCCCGCCCGTAAGAACGGTTTACGCGCTAACAAAAGAATAAGAATATCTGAGAAAACAATGAAAGATAAAATGTATCGACTGCGCTATTTGTTTGAAGAAAGCCCGGTGTATATCCCTTTTCAGGAACTAAACTTCATGTTTTATGACAGCGAAATTAGACGTTTCCGGGAGCTATGGGCGGCAAATGAGTCATATCTCAACATAGCAAAAGAGCTGAGACGGAATGAAGACGAAACATTATTTCTTATCATCGACCAAGCAAAAAAAGACCTCATAGAGCCTCGGGAATCCGGCTTGCTCGGAAAGGAAGCGTCAGAAGATGAACGCAACAAACAAAAGCTTCCATTTTGAAAAAGCAACCGTCCAGCAACTTATGGTCATCGTGCGTTATGAAGACTGCGCCCCGGAGGTACGGAACGCGGCCTTACAAATGCTGATTATGAAGGGAGTGGCAGACGTTGGGACAGGCAGAACGAAAGCATTTAATTGAATGGCTTTTGCTTATCGGCTCTTTTGGCAGAGATTTTCTAAACTGCAAATCAGACGAAGAGCTTGAGCGCTTATATAATCGCGAAATCAAAGGCTTGAACGAAGAATAGGAGGACAGCACCATGACAGAAAACAAAAACTTGCGTCGACACGGCGAAGTTACAACGCGGGTGATGAACGAAGAGGAACGCATGGAGTATATAAAAAAACACCCAATCATTCCGACGGAAAAACCAAAAGCTGGTATGCAGCTCTTCCCGTCAAAATATTGGATGTAAGGACGGCCGCTAAAGCAACCGCCACCGTATGAAAAATAAAAACTAGACACTTTTATTATACCATACGGAGGCTTTGAACATGCAGCCAAAACATATATCACTCAATCAAAATACAAGTGTTTCTCAATTTATTGAGCCGGGGAAGGTGTCTGTCATCGTGTTAGATGGCAACCAAAACGCCGCGTATGTCGTTGAGGCACCCGAACACGGTAAAACAATCATTCAAACAGTAAAAGGCGGCCTGGCTCGTTGTGATTACGAGATCGGCCATAAATTCAATTAGCAGGGGTTTTCCCCTGCGGGGGAGGAACGGAAAATGTATCAAAACCAAATCGCCCGCAAGTGTGAGCGCTGCAGAAAAATATATTACTCAGCTCATTGGGTTGTATGCAAAACATGTCTTTTCGATCGGGAGGCCCGGGCATGAAAGAATTCAAAATCAATTTGTCAAAAGGTGAAGTTTTATATACCGGCTCTTACATTTGCACCCTTTCAAAAACGCCGGCCAGTACACCCGAGCAGATTTCTTTAGAAGCAGCAGCCGAAAAGCTCGCGGAAGAGGTAATCATGCAGCAGGCTATGAATCGGGAGCACCAGCGCCAGCAGGATATTGCGGCCAATCAATTCCGGCAGGCACAGAAAGAAATTAAGTTGCTACAGGCGGAGAACAAGCGTTATAGAAACGCTTTAGAATTTTACGCTAGTGAAACAACGTATACAAAAGAATTTGAAGACTGTCCGCCCGCTATTGATATGGATTGGGGAGCCGTTGCGAAAATAGCATTGGAGGGGGATGCGGAGTGATGCCATTACAAATAGAACTGCAACGGAACGTGAAAGCCACGAAGGACGAAGCAATGACCGTCGAGCAGGCGGCCGAGCTTTTAAAGGTTCATCCGGATTACATCCCGACGCTTGTCGCTCGGTCTGACGATCTAAAAATGATCGGCGATACTATTATCGCAAAACGGGATAAAACAAATATCTGGCTGGTTGGGGGATGCGTGGGACTCTTCTTCCTGGCTGTCACTGTCCTGCCGGGAATGTTGGGGATGACGGGATGAAAAGCATTGAGTTATTTGCGGGCATTGGGGGGATCGCTCTAGCAGCTGAATGGGCTGGCATTGAGACGGTAGCATTCTGCGAGCGTGACCCTTATTGCCAGAAGGTTTTAAACAAAAATTTCCCAGGTGTTCCTATCTACGATGATGTTCACGCTTTGAACAGACAACTTTTAGAGGAAAAAGGAGTGATTGAGCCAGGTGGAACAATTGACATTCTTTCCGGAGGATATCCCTGCCAGGGTGAAAGTGTTATCGGTAAGAGAAAAGGAAAGCGGGACGATAGATGGCTATGGCCTGAAATGTTTCGGCTCACAAAAGAACTGCACCCAGATTGGGTTGTTGGAGAAAATGTTGCTGGACACATCACAATGGGCTTGGACACAGTCCTATCCGACTTGGAAAGTGAAGATTACCAAACAAGGGTATTCGTATTACCGGCTGTCAGTGTTGGCGCACCGCATCAAAGATACAGGACATTTGTTGTTGCCAACTCCGGCCGCAAGTCAGAATCACAAGCCTATCAGAGCTTTAGCACCTTCGGAAGCGGACGGAACACACGGGGTAATCTTGCCCGGGGGATTGGGCCATCTGTTTCCCAATCTTACTGGGAAATACATCAATCCCCAGTTGTTGGAGTGGATGATGGGTTTCCCAATCGGGTGGACCGAAGTATAGCATTGGGAAACGCGGTAGTGCCTCAGCAGATTTTTCCTATTTTTTATGGTATAAATTATATATCCAAAAAAATAGAGAAGTTGGGTGAACTTCATGAAAAATCCAAAGTGGAATAGAGATGAACTTATATTGGCTCTTGATCTTTATTTCAAATTGCCGGCGTCGAAGATTTCCTCAACAAATGACGAAATTATAAAACTTAGTAAGATATTAAACCAGTTATCGTCAAGTGATAAACAAAAAGAGGAAACTTTCCGTAATCCTAACGGTGTAAGTATGAAACTCAATAATTTTAAAAGACTAGACCCTGACGCACCAGGCTCAGGGCTAGTTAGGGGTGGGAAATTAGAAAAAGTCATATGGGAAGAGTTCTCTGCAAATAGATCTATGCTGGAGGTAGTTGCATCTAAAATTAGACAGGCTGTAAAAGTCGGAGCTTTCGCGGCTCTAGGAGAGGCAAGTGAAGAAGATGAATTATTTCCTGAAGGAAAAGTGCTTTTTAGATTACATAGGTATAGGGAGAGAAATTGTAAGGTTGTCAAAGCATTAAAAAAGAAAGCAATGGAAAAAAATGAGCTAAGGTGTTCTATTTGCAGTTTTGATTTTTATCATACATATGGAGAATTAGGTAGGGGATTCATCGAATGTCATCATACTGTTCCAATTTCAGATTATCAGTTTGAAGGTAGCAAAACCAATATGTCAGACTTAATATTAGTATGTTCAAATTGTCATAGAATGTTGCATAGAAAAAGGCCGTGGATAAATAAGAATGAAATCAGAAACATCCTAACTATTTGACTATTTGTGAAATAGGTTATATTCTTTTTTTGAAACATTTACAATTCATGGTAAGAGGTGTTGTATGAATAATTTATTAAATGGCGGAAAAACAGAGACTCATTTTTTGAATTTACTAACAGCTGAAATTGGATTAAAAGCTGCCGAAAAAGTTGTAAGCCACGCAAGAGAAATTATGAAACATGCTCCTGAGGTTGGGGCAAATAAAACAGATAATAAATTATGTTTACTTTATGGATTAATCCAAAGTGGTAAAACTAATATTATTAATATGACGATTGCTGTGGCTAAAGATAACGCGTATAAATTGTTTGTGATTTTAACAGACAGGAATAAGTCACTCCAAAACCAAACATTTGAGAGGGCTGATTCAGCTTTAAAAGGTCCTTTAGTCAGAAATATAGCTGATTTAGATGAGCATAATAATTTCATTGAGATGGTATTAAAGAATGATGGTATTGTTTTGATATGTAAAAAAGATCCAACTGATTTAGAGAAATTAAAAAAATTTTTAACTGATAGAGATGATTTAGCAAATACACCAACCTTAATTATAGATGATGAGGCTGACGCAGTTGGCTTGGATACAAAGCAAAGAATGGAAGGAGAATCGCCCAGTACTATTAACAGCCAATTAAGAGAGGTTAGGCAACTAGTTGGTACTCATATGTACCTCCAAGTTACGGCAACGCCGCAAGCCATTATACTACAAGATAAAGAAAGTGATGGATTTCATCCTGAGTTTATTGAGGTAGTTGAAGCTGGCAGTGGATATACAGGAATCCATCAATTCTTCAAAGAAAATAAGAAAAGACACATTCGCTCTGTTGATTTGCAAGAAATAACTAAATTGCGTGATTTAAATAATGAAAATTTAGAATTTCCAGAAGGGTTACTTAATTCATTAGTAACTTTTGTATTAGGTGTTGCAATTAAGCTGCAGGACAAATCAGAGAAACCAGAGGATCAGAAGTTTTCTTTTATGTGTCATATTAGTCAATTGAAAGATATTCATAATAAGATTAAATCTTTAGTCAATGTTTTTATTAAGGATTTATATATTGCTTTAAAGGACAAAGATAATATTGAGAATAGAGATAAATTTTTAGGGTTGTTAAGTAAGGCATACGCTGATTTACAAAGTACGCTTCCTGATATCCCAGAATTCCCAATATTGTTAAGCACATTAAACGATTATATTAATAGCTATGAAGTGTTTGTGCTTAATACCTCTAAAAACTCAAATACAGAAATAAAATTAACGAAAAAATTCAATTTTATAATTGGTGGGAATAAACTAGGTAGAGGTATAACAATTCCACGTCTTCTTGTTACTTATTATGGAAGGTTAACTGGTAATCCACAAGTTGATACATTAATGCAACATGCAAGAATGTGTGGTTATCGTTCAAGAGATTTAGATATTACACGGGTTTATATCCCAGACGATATAGCTGATTTATTTGAGACAATTTGTGATCATGATGCTATTCAACGAGATATTATTAAAAACCATGGTCAAGATTCTAGTTCTACGCTTTATTTGGATAACAAAGGTATTAATCCGACTAGGCCTCCGGTTATTCCAAAAACTGTTGGGGCATATAAAGCTGGTCAGAGTATTTCTCCGAAAATACCTGAATATCGTAAAAGTAAATCAGAGAAGGTTACAAAATACTTAGATGAAAAAATTAAAAGTCTAAATAAGGAAAAACAGATAATTAGCTATGAAATCGATGAGATGTTAGACGTTATAAATAGATTGCCAATTAAAGTTAATGGGAAATGGAATAAACAAGTGATAAGTCAGTATCTCAAGTGGTTTAAAGAGAGTAAATCGAATACTGGACAGTTAATTTATGCACTAGATTTAGAGTTGGGTTTGTCAAAAACTAGGGGATACAGAGAAATCGCTTCAGTTTTAAATCCTTCTTTACAAGACTTGGTTAATTCTACAGATACAGATAAACCAGTCTTAGTTCTAGTAAGAAACAAAGTGTTTTTAAGTGATAAAGGAAATCAGGGCAGAGAATGGGACGGCTCAGATTTCTGGGTTCCATTATTTAAGTTTCCTTCCAATAAAATAAACGTCCTTTTTAATTACGAAAGTTTTTAAAAAGCCAAGATGTCTAAGACGGAAAGCCTGCGGACACTGATCATTGCACGGAATCACTGTGCTCTGATTGGTGTCCGTTTTTTATTTGACGAAGGGCCGGCATGAAAGCAAAGAAAAGCGACACGCTGAACGTTGGTTTTAAAAGAAAAACATCAATCGTCACGCAAAAGTATTGAAAAAAAGCCGCAGAAGCTTACTGAGAGAGATTTAGAGAACCTCATGGGCCGGTAAACAGGCCTACATTTAAAAGAGTTCGTGGCAGAGCTTTTAGCAACAATAATAACGGGAGGGGATTTTAATGAATCAAATGACACTGAATATACCTCAAATTGACGAAGAAGCAACAAGAATGAAAGCAGAAAAGCTGCTCGAACAATATCGCATATACTTGCTACAAGTGCCGGAAGATTTTTTGCCGAAAGTGACCGCAACATATAGCCTTGTCCCTCCCAGCTTTTCGAATGAATTTCATTCCTCCACCGAAGACGCAGCATTAAAACGCATGGATTGGGAGATTGAAAGGGACCGGTTTTTAAAAAGAATACAAAGAGCGGTTAACCGGCTTTCTCAAAAAGAGCGGCAAATTCTTGTCATGCTCTACATGCAGAATGAAGAGATGTATGATTATGAAGTCTATGGAGAAATGAGAATCAGCCAGCGCAGTTACTACCGGACGAAAGCAAAAGCGTTTTACCGGTTAGCCTTTGCCCTTCGCGTGGAAGTCTATAAGGATGGGGGCGCGCCGGAATGAATTTTGTTCAACCGATAAGGGACCCGGAATGCATTTTCTATATCAAGCGGTTTTTAAAAGAACAGAGTGAGCGGAATCACATGCTATTTGTTACCGGGATAAACTCAGGGCTTCGGATATCAGATATACTGGAACTGAGGGTAAGGGACGCCAAACGGCCGTATTTCAATCTTGTAGAGAAGAAAACCAAAAAGAAAAAGAGAATTGACATGACGCCGGCTCTTCAAAGGGAATTAAAAGCATATATTGAGGGGAAAGAAGATCATGAATATCTTTTCAAAAGCCGCGAAGGGATCAACAAGCCCATTTCCCGGTCGATGGCCTATAAGATTTTAAGGGCTGCCGCTGAGCATGTCGGTTTGGATGATATAGGCACGCACACGTTGAGAAAAACATTCGGATACCATTTTTATAGACAAACAAAAGATGTTGCCATGTTGCAGGAGATTTTCAACCACTCTGACCAGCGGACAACCCTTCGATACATTGGAATTAACCAGGATGCCATGAACAACGCCATGAAGAAATTTAAAATATAAGTAGGCTCATCTCATAAACAAGATGAGTCTTTTTTCTGCATATTTCTATTGATTCCCTTCAAAAAGCATACGTGGAATTCATTTTAAGGATATTGCTTGAAAACAAGGGTGGCAAGGGCTGACGGCACTCCGGGCAGTTGCACAGTATATAACATAAGGGTAATCCGTGGATTTTGTGGATAACCCCAGTTATAAATAAGTATGGATATCCCCATAAATAAAGAATCTGCCTATATTATGGTTAATTGATGAATAAAAAAAGCCGGTTAAATACCGGCTAAAAACAGATTAAACACAAAACACATCCAAATCCATGTTCCATACCAAGTCTAACTTCAACTCTTCCCCATGGTCCTTTTCCTTCTCCGAACATAATCTGTTTCTCTGCACTTCCTTCTTCGGGAAAATATTCGTTTTTATTATTGACCACATGTGCATGGAACCCACCTTCCGGAAGGGAAATTCCAGTTTCTCTTTCTATAATTCCTGTTGGATCTTTGACAAATTGATCAAAAAGTTCCTGATTATTTTTAATTTCGTCTGCTAACTCAAAAATTGGAGTTAAATCATTCTTTTCAAAAAAACTGTGCATTATTCCAACAGATTCTTTTATTTCATTCAGAGTTTTTTGTAGTTCTTGCGAGTTTGGTTTGTCCATAATAAACACTCCTCTTTAAATTTAATACAAAATAAATTTTAACCATATATGTAAATGATATACAAAACATATTTTTGTTTTGGCACAAACTCGGCAGAATAACGGCACACCATTTTGTTTTAGATAAGGTATTATGGTAATAGGTAATAAACAGGCAGGCGCTTTCCCAATCGGGAAGGCGCTTTTTATATTCTCTGTAAACTGCGTCCGGTAAATCTCAGGATAGACAATCGGCGGGTTAACGGCTTGAGTGCGGGGGCAGTTTAGAAAGAATATATAGGGGGTGGTAATCCTGCCGCTGAAAAGATGTAACGCGCCTGCCTGCCGCAGCTATGTGGATTGGGCAGAACGTTATTGTGAGAAGCACAAGGGCTATGCTGACAAGCAGTATAACAAAGATGTGAGATACACAAGGGAGAATAACAAGCGCTATTCCTATTACCATTCGAGAGAGTGGAAGCTCCTTCGAGAACAGAAGCTTAGAGAAAGTAACTATCATTGTGCTGTCTGTGCCTCACAGGGACGTTTAAACAAGTCTAATCGGTTAGTAGTCCACCATAAGCATAGAGAGCTTAGAGACGTCATAAACGATCTTCAAGCTCGCACCGATTTGGATAATCTTGAGGTGCTTTGTCAGTATCATCATAATCAGGTCACGTTTGGGAAAGAAACAGGGCCAGGAGATTAGTTTTTCCGCAAAGTCCCCCCGTCAATTTACCGGGTGGGCTTTTTCATCTTCCTGTACATCGGCGCCCCGTTAACTTTGTAAAAAATGTTGAAATGAAATTTTGATTTTTACTTTTTCGGCCTTGTTTTTGATCTTTCATCTGGGTGGCCGAATCCTTGGCAGGTATGGGACGATCTTCATTTTCTTAATTTGCCGAATTCGCTCAAATTTATAGTTCGCATTTTGGACGAAAGGTGGTGGTTTTGATTGGCGAGACGAAAGCAATTGACGGAAACGTTAAAAGGGCAAATTACTAACGAAGAGCGGGAAGAGCGTCTGCAGCAGGAAGAAAAATTAAAAGATTTTTCGCCTCTGCAAGAAAACCCACCATACTGGCTGTCCACGATGGCTAAAAATGAGTGGAGGCGAATCTACCCGCATATTATTAAAATGCCAATCTCTGAACTGGATTCGACGTTACTAGCCATTTATTGCAACAGCTACGCTCAATATAGAATGGCTCTCAAAGACATAATGACAGACGGACAAACCATTATTGAAATTAATAGTAAAGGGTTTGAAGTAAAGAAGAAAAATCCGTCCGTTGATATTATGAACAGTATGTCAAAGGAAATTCGCGGGATTGCGGGCCAGCTCGGTCTATCTCTGGATTCACGTCTACGAATTGTAGGGCTTGACGGGGATGACGATGAGGAGGACCTATTAGGTGCCATGATGAACGATGACGACTGAGAGAATTGATCCAGGCACGCTTTACGCGAAAAAGGTTGTCAGCGGAGAAATAACGGCATGCAAAAAAGTAATAAAAGCCTGTCAGCGTCACCTTAGAGATTTAGAAAGAGCGGCTGACCCGTCTTTTGAGTATGAATACAGACCTGAAAAGGCAAAAAAGGTCATCAAGTTTCTTGAAATACTGCCAGACATATCAACGGGGAAGCCCACAAAACTGGCCCTATTTCAAAAATTCATTGTATACATGCTTTACGCTTGGAGAAATAAGGAGACAGGTTTTCGCCGTTTCACAAAAGCCTATATAAGCATGGCGAGGAAGGGCGGAAAATCAGTACTTGTAGCGGGTCTTTCGTTGTACGAATTGATTTACGGGGAGGCCCCGAGGTTTGACAGGCAAATTTATGCGACAGCTAACTCAAGAGGCCAAGCAAAAACTGTCTTTAAAATGATTTCCATGCAATTGAAAAAGATAAGAAGCCAGTCAAAGGCAATTAGAAAATGGACAAAGATCATACAAAATGAAATCCGGTACCTGAAAGATGACTGCGTCATTATGCCTTTATCAAGGGATACTGATAACCTGGATAGTTTGAACGTTCTGATTGGAATTCTCGACGAGTACCACACAGCGTCCAACACAAAAATGATGGAGGTTCTGGAGTCTTCACAAGGTCAGCAGGACCAGGGTCTTATCTTAATCATTAGTACAGCCGGCTTTAAGTTGAATGGCCCCATGTATTCGCAGGAATACCCTTATGTTGACGATATTCTAAGTGGCCGTAAGGAAAACGAAAACTATTTTGCAATTGTCTATGAACAAGATGACGAAGAAGAAATTTACGACGAAAGCACTTGGATAAAAAGCAATCCTTTACTTGAGGTCGAGGGCATTCAAAAGAAACTTCTGACCAATCTGCGCAAAAAACTAAAAGAGGCTCTCGATAAAGATGATTTAAACGGCACACTCGTAAAGAACTTTAATATATGGCAGTCTGCTTCCTCTGAAAGCTTTATCAACGGGAACGATTGGAAAAAGCGCGGTGTGGACGATGCACCGGACATTACAGGAAAGCCAGTCTACATAGGGATTGACTTATCACGAACAGATGATTTATCTGCCCTCAGTTTCATTTATCCGTTAGAGGATGAGAATGAGACATTTTATGTGGACAGTCATTCATTTGTTGGAACCAAAGGTGGACTGGATAATAAAATTGAACGTGACAAACTGGACTATCGCACTCTTGCGAAAGCTGGGTATTGTACCATAACCGATAAGAAATCAGGGATCATTAATCTGCAGCAAGTTGTGGAATATATGATCAATCATATTAAAGAATTTGATTTACAAGTAAAGGGGATTTTCTTTGACCCTTACAATATCTCTTTAGTCTTAAATGAGATTGAGAAATATGGCTATGAAGATGTGCTGATTGAAGTTCGTCAAGGTCCTCGCACATTATCTGAACCAACAAAAGATTTTCGTTTGAATGTATTCGACGGGAAAATCATACACAGTAAGAATCCATTGCTTGATACGGCGATGCACAATGCAATGCTGAAAAAAGTGAATGATACGATTCAAATTGACAAAGCGCTGAACAGGGAAAAGATTGACCCTGCAGCGGCGATGATGAACGCACACACGGGCGCAATGTATCATTACAAACAAGAGGAATTTGACTGGAACACATATTACGAAAGCGAAGAATTCACCCTTTAAGGAAGGAGGGAGCACCATGAAATTAGGAAAAATAATTAAATTTTTATTGGGAGTATGCCAGTTTATTAGAATGAACCTGCATACTCTTTTCTTTTTGATCGGGCTGTTTGTAATCGACTATGGAATTTTCCTTTTCCACCCGATCGCCGGGCTTATTGTGGCCGGTCTTTTTCTTGTTCTGATTGCCTTCTTACTCAATCCGAGAGAAGAGGGAGGGAGGTGATTGAGTGGCGTTCTTTCGATCATTAGATAAACAAAGCCAGGGAGCGCGGGAGTTTAATGAAATTATTGTCGGCTTGGACGGCCTGTCTTACGTGTCAGCAAGTGCAATTAAAAACAGCGATGTGTTCACAGCAGTGCATACCCTTTCCTCTGATATTGCAGCGTCGCCAATTATGGTTAAACATAACGGTGTCGAAGAAAAGGATTCTGATCTGTTCAGGCTGCTGAATGAAAAACCCAATGATTATTATTCGGGGTACTTTTTCAAATTCATACTTGTAGCCAATGCACTATTGAACGGCCAATCGTACGCTGAAATCATCCGGGACAAAGAGGGGGCACCCTTGGAGCTTATCCATATGCTGAACAGTGAAGTCTATGCCGAGCAGCTTCCAAACCGAAATGAAATCCTATACCGGTATTATCCTTCTGGCGGTAAAGAGAGAGTATTGAAGCCTGAAAATGTGCTGCATATTAAATTTTTCAGCTTGGACGGTATTACGGGGATGGGTCCTCTTTCCAGTCTTAAGCGTGAGATTGAAAGCCAGGAGTTTGGAAAACGCCTTGTTACTGACTTTTTTAGAAGAAGCGTCAACTTGAGTGGGATTGTCAATTTGAAAAAAGGGCATTTGTCTCCTGAAGCAAAGGATAAAATTCGTAATGAATTTGAAAAAGCAAACTCAGGGGGGCGAAATCAGCAAAGAATTGCTGTTCTTAGTGAAAATGAGGAGTTTAAGCAATTAGAAATTAATACAAAAGTGCTTGAAATCGTTAATAATTACACGCATTCAACAAAGCAGATCGCCAAAGCGTTTGGTTTGCCTGCCCATAAGCTGGGGATTGAACAAGTCAACACATCGCTTGAACAAGCTAACCTGGATTATCTGACAAATACATTATCAAACTATTTCACGGCCATTGCTTCAGAACTGAATTTCAAAATGCTGCCGTATCCATTAAACTTGCAGCTGAAATTTCAATTCGATACGCGGCGGTTTAGGGAAACGGACGCAAAAACAAAGCGAGAAAACGTCATTGCTTTACTGCAGAATGGCATATACTCGCAAAATGATGCCCTGGCTGAATACGGCATAGCGGCGATTCCAAACGGGGATAAGCGTTTCATGAGTTTGAATTACGTTGACGTTGAAATCATGGACGAGATTCAGAAAGCGAAGGCAAAGAGCCTGCCGATCTCGTCAGCAGGTGAAGGAGGTGAGGGGAATGTCTAAGGAAGTGGAAATCAGAACGTCGCAGGAAGGGGCATTAAAAGCCCATTCAAGCGATGATGGGCCGAAGGTAATTAGCGGGTATGCACTCAAGTTTGGAACCCGCAGTCATAACCTGGGTGGATTCATTGAAATGATTGATAAACGGGCTCTTGACCAAACAGATATGAGCGATGTACGGGCTTTAATTGACCATGATCCATCTAAGATTCTCGGCCGCACGTCTGCCGGCACGCTTAAGCTTGAGGTCGATGACATCGGCCTAAGATTTGATGTCACTTTACCGAATACTCAGTACGCCACGGATTTATACGAAAATCTACGTGTCGGCAATATCTCAAACTGTTCTTTCGGCTTTTTGCTTGGGAAAAACGGTGACAGCTTTACCCGTGACCAAGAAACGGGGCTGCCGTTACGAAGCCTGAGAAACATTTCAAAGCTGACAGATGTATCAGTGGTTACGTATCCAGCTTATGAAGACACCGATGTGACGATTGCTCAACGGAACTTAAAGCAGTATGAACAAAGAAGCCGGAATCCGGAAAAAGAAAAGCTGCTGTTACAGCTGGATTTAATAAAAATGGGATTGTAAAAGCACTCGAAATTCGGGTGCTTATTTTATTTGAAAAGGAGAAAACACATGTTATCTGAAAAAATTAAGGAATTGAGATCACAGATTACTCAAAAACAAACGGCGGTTAATACAAAAATCACAGAAGCACAGAAGCGAGCGGAAGAAGACAAGCTGGACGAAGCTACAGCTTTGAAAGGTGAAATTTCCACTTTGAAAGAAGAGCTCGACGCTCTCAAGAAAAAGCTTGCGGAATATGAAGAGATTGCCGGAATGAATCCGGAAGAACCTGCACCGGCTGGCGGTAAAGAAGAGGACGACGAGGAAAAAAGATCAATGTCTGGCGGCGGTCTCCACACAATCATCAAACGGGGGAGGAAAGAAGAGGTAAGAGCTTTTGAAGAATTTCTCCGATCAAAAGGGGAAAAGCGTGACGGCTTAAAATCAAACGGAGTTGAGGCAATTATCCCGATTGATGTGATCACCAAACCCCAGCAAGAGCCTGAAAATGTTGTCGATTTGGCGGCCATTGTAAATAACGTAAATGTGACAACGGCGTCCGGCACGTATCCCGTTCTTGCTAATGCTGAGACAGGCCTTGTATCTGTCGCTGAACTGGAAAAAAATCCGGAATTAGCAAAGCCGAAGTTTAATAAAGTGGCTTGGGCGGTAGAGACTTACCGCGGTCAACTGCCAATTTCTCAGGAGGCTATTGACGATTCAGGGGTAGACCTTTCCGCGATTGTGGCCAACCATCTGCAGCAGGTAAAACGGATTACGAAAAATACAAAAGTGGCCGAAGTCTTGCGCTCTTTCCCGGCTAAAACGGTAAAGGGAACAGATGACATTAAACACATTCTGAACGTCGATCTGATGCAGGCGTATAGCCGGGACATTGTCGCTACTTCTTCCGCATTTCAATTCCTGGATACCCTGAAGGATAAAAACGGGCAGTACATTTTACGGCAAGATATTTCCACAGAAACGGGGAAAGTGTTGCTGGGTAGCAAGGTCAATGTTGTGGACGATACTGTTTTAGGTGAAAAATCAGGCGATGCGGTTATGTTTATCGGCGATTTGAAAAAAGCTGCGTTCTTTGCGAACCGTGTAGATGCCACGGCCAAGTGGGTGGAAAATGAAGTTTATGGACAAGTTCTCTCGCTTGCTGTTCGTTTCGACGTCAAAAAAGCTGATAAAAAAGCCGGCTATTTTGTGACCATTGATACGGGCGCGGAGCAGCCAGACGATACAAGTAAAGATTTAGGGAAATAAAATAATAATAGAAAAGGATGATCGAACATGGCAGAGTTTTTAAATGAAAGTAACGGAGCGAAAA
Organism: Bacillus sp. MT(2024); assembly: GCF_036362845.1. Taxonomy (NCBI): domain Bacteria; kingdom Bacillati; phylum Bacillota; class Bacilli; order Caryophanales; family Bacillaceae; genus Bacillus; species Bacillus sp. MT(2024). The sequence goes on along the minus strand of NZ_CP143632.1, from coordinate 1,976,135 downwards.
CATCAGCAAGGGACAACGGTTCAGGGGAGCCAATCACAGATGTTTCTATCGCGGATAACAGCGAAAAAAATCCTCTCTATGTAAAAGGTCTTCAAGGTGAACCCGGCCCTCAAGGGAAACAAGGTCCTCAAGGTGAACCAGGCGAACCAGGTCCACAAGGTGAAAAAGGCGAACCAGGCGAACCAGGTCCACAAGGCGAAAAAGGCGACCCGGGCGAACCAGGCCCAAAAGGTGAAAAAGGCGACCCGGCAGTTATTGAACCGGGCAGCATTGTAAATGAAATGCTCGGTGAAAAATCAGTTCGAAGCAAGAATGTTGGCACAGGCAGTATCATGCTGGAGCATCTGAACAGCGAGGTCAAAGACATCTTAACCGGCCTGCAAAAACAAATTGATGAATTGAAAGAAACACCAACAGAATAATGACGTGAAGGGGCGCTCCGGCGCTCCTTTTTGTATGTAAGGAGTGATGGAATGACGCTCGAAGAAATAAAGCACGCATTGCGAATAGATCATAATTTTGACGATGACTGGATTATGGAGTTGAAAGGGTCGGCAGAAGATTATATCAAGGATGCTGTCACACTTTCGCCCAACAGGGATGCATTTTTTGAAAACAATCCCAGGTTTAACATGGCCGTCAAGTTCCTTGTGGGCGCCTGGTATGAGCAGCGGGTGTCCTCAATGGACAAAGCGCTACAAGAAATACCGTTCGGCGTAACAAACATTATCCAACAATTCAGAGGAGCTTATACAGATGCAGTTTAGCCGACTCAACACCCGCATCACTTTTGTGACTCGAAAGAATCAGAAGGACCCAGAAAGCCGAGAAAACATTGTGGTGAATGACCCCTTATTTTCTTGCTGGGCGGAGATCAGAGATCAGAAATTAAGGGAGAAGCTTTCAACAGCCGGCACCTTTTTAGAAAACAGCATTACATTCATCATTCGCTATCAGCAGGTTAAGACAATTACGAACAGCATGCACATCCTGCATGATGAAACCCTTTACGAGATCAAAGACATTCTCCCAAACTCTCAGGATAAAGACCTGATAAATGTTCTTGCGGAGAAGGTGAGCTGATGGCCCGAGAAGATGACGGAATAAAAAACATAGAAAAAGAGCTGAACAAACTGGCTCGAAAAAATGTTCGTGCTGCTAAGTCGGCGGTCAGTGCAGGAGCGCAAATATACGCTGCTGGATTAGAAAAAAATACACCCCGGGGCCGAGGCGATCAGGACCCTCACAAAACGCACATGAAGGACAATGTGGTTTATTTGAAGCCAAGAGAAGACGGAGAAATCTATTCAAATGTGGGATACGGAAAGGAAACAGCGGCAAGGCTGCACTTTTCAAACTTCGGGACAATCAAACAGCGACCTCAGCACTTTGTGGAGAGGACGGTAAATGAGTACACGGCCGCGGTGCTGCAGAAAGTGCAGGAAGTTTATAGAAGGGAGCTGGGAATATGATGCTACCAATTCAGGAAGTTGAAATGATTCTGAGTGAAAATGAAGTCCTTTCTTCCTTTGTGGACCCCGGCCGTATATTTTTGGTCTTTGTCCCAGAAGCCGATCAGGATACAGAAAAGGCCCCTATGATTCGAATAAATGAGCTTGAGAGCCACAGAAAAGATTATGCCGATGACGCGGCATTGACATTTGAGGTTGATATTCAAATAGATTTATGGACGAAAACGCTCAAGGAAGCGCAGCAGATTCAGCCCATCATTGATGAGCTTATGGCAAAAAACGACTACCAACAATATGCCTCTGCATTTGATCGGGACCCGGATATTGCACTTTACCGATATGCCCGGCGATACAGAGCAACAAAAAAGATTAACATACAAATATGAAATGAAAAGGTGATATGAATGGCGCGAACAGGTTTAGACGGGATTCAGTACGGCGTACTTGATCAAAATGAAAAAGCAGAAGACAGGAAGAAAATGCCGGGAGCCATTGAAGCAAAACTGGACGTTTCTTCAGAACTGACGCCTCTCTATGCGGATGATGGTATATACGCGGTGAAGAGCTCAGGAGTAAGTGAAACAAAATTAGAATTAAATTTGGCAGATTTGACAACTGAAATGAAGAGAACACTTTTAGGTGTTAAAGTTGTTTCCGGCATTGAATTATATCATAAGGATTTGGAACCGCCTTATGTTTGCATCACTTGGCGGCAAAAACATCATGAAAAAGGATACGTGTATTATGCTCTGTTAAAAGGTAAATTCGGTATACCTTCTGCAGAAGGTAAGACAAAAGAAGATAAAGTGGATTTTCAAACGGATACCATCGAAGGGCAGTTCTTACCACGGAAAGAGGATGGCCTTGTATTCCTGGTCGGGTATGACCAAAATGAAGGATTTTCACTTGACAAGTTTTATAAGCTGGCCTACGAATTGGAGCACCCAGAAGAAGAGGATCAAACAGAAGAAGAGGATCAGACAGTAGAATTAGGAAAATAACAGGCAGCCCGGCGCGGCTGCTTTTGTCTTTTAAAAAATAAAAAGGTGGTTTTCTATATGATTAAAGCGGTATTGAAAGATTATGCAAATGCTGAAATTGGCGAAAACGGGGAAATTGTCTCCGTTCCTGAAAAAACATTCATTCAGCCGATTGTTACATCGCGGTTTACTTACAGAGCATTGGAGATTCATGCACTGGCAACGGATGAGGATTCGAAAATGACAGAGTATGAGGTAATGACCGACATGATGGCCCTTGTCACGGATATGTTTAAAGAGCAATTTACCTTTGATGATATTTTGGACGGAGTTTCCTCTGAGGATTTAGGAGACTGGCTCCGGGATATTGTTTCCCAAGCCATGACAAAAGATAAAAAAAAGGCGCAATTGAAAAAGAAGGCCGTGGCGGCTCAAAAGTAACGGGCAAGCCCATGAGCTACCGGGATTACTTTAACAAAATGAAAGAAATGTACATTGATTTGATGAAAAATGGGTACAAACTTCATGAAATAGATGAAATGGATATAAACCGTTTCTTCGCTCTTGTCGATCATCAGCATGAGGAAGAAAACAAGCTGGTGCCGGCGTATAAGATTTTTGGAGTGACTTTGTAAAAGGGTATCTGATCAGATGCTCTTTTTGTTATGTCAATTTCTAAAGAAAGGAGGTAAAAGGTGGCTACAGAAGGCAGACCGATAGGGAATTTAGTCATTAATACGACGCTGAATGACGCAGGGGTAAACAAAGGGATTACCGGCCTAAGAAACAATCTAAAGGTTGCCCGCACTGCGACAAAAGCGACCGTTCAGGAATTCAAAGCGATGGGCGACGAATTGACGGCCAGCAAGAAAAAAGTTGAAGGCTTGTCAAATGAGCTTTCTATTCAAGAAAAGATCGTCAACGAATACCGTAAGTCATATGAGAAACAGGTGGAGAAATACGGCGACGGCTCTGAACAGGCGCAGAAATACGCCCAGCGGCTTAATACTCAGATTCAATCTTATCATTCTTTACAGGGCTCTCTTCGGCGCGCGCAAGTGCAATACGAGCAACTTGAGCAGGCACAGCGGGAAGCAGGGAAAAGCGCTGATTCCTTATCAGACAGCCAGAAGGATATTGGAGAGGCAACCGAGACAGCAAAAGGCAAGGTCGGGAAATTCTCTTCTTTTATTGAAGTCGGCCTGGTCGGGGCACTGACTGCAGGAGTGGCAGCCGTAACCGGATTAACAGTAGCGGTCGGAGCGATGGGCACCAAAATGGCACTTGACGCACAGAAAAGCCAAGGGGAATTCCGGGCGCAATTAGGACTGACAAAGAACGAAGCCAAAGCGCTGACACAAACAGCCTCAAGCATCTGGAAAGACGGTTTCGGCGAAAATATGGATGTGGTCAAAGACGCCCTGAAACAGGTCCGTCAGAATATCAGGGGGCTCAGCGAAAAGGATTTAAAGGATGTAACCAAAGGGGCTATTACTCTTTCAGAAACCTTTGATGCGGATGTAAATGAAGTCACGCGAGCCGGCAACAATATCATGAAAGGTTTTGGCGTTGAGAGCCAAAAGGCTTTTGATTTGATGACGTACGGCGCCCAAAAGGGCTTAAACTTTTCAAATGAAATGTTTGACAACCTGAGCGAGTACGCGCCCTTATTCGGCAAAATGGGTTTTTCTGCGGAAGAATACTTCCAGCTCTTAACAAAGGGCAGCCAAGCAGGGGTTTATAATCTCGACTATATTAATGATGTCATGAAAGAATTTCAGATCAGAGTGAAAGACGGCTCCGATTCGACATCCGGAGCGATGGCGCAGCTTTCCGGCAGCACTCAAAAAGTGTGGAGCCAATTCCTAAAAGGAAAAGGGACGGTTAAAGACGTTTCTAACGCGGTTTTGGGTGAGCTGAAAGGGATGAAAAACCAGGTCAAGGCGAATAATATCGGGGTTGCTTTGTACGGCACGAAATGGGAAGACCTTGAAGCTGACGCGATGTATGCCCTCGGCGGCATCAATGGAAAGATTGGCGATGTGAACGGGAAAACGAAAGAGGCGGGAAAAGCGCTCCAAGATAACTTCGGGGCACGGCTGAAAAAGATAGGTCGTTCCGCCTTATCTGCTCTTCTTCCGATCGGCAACGGCCTTTTAGATGTACTGGAGCCGGCCATGTCCGGACTGGAATCAGGTATGAAGGGCCTGCAGCCGGTCATGAACAGCATTTCTAGCGCAGGCGGCCATTTGAAAACAGTATTTACCGGGATTATGGATATTTTCAACGGTGATACGTCCAAGGGCGCTGACAAGCTTATGGACTTTTTCCCGGTCTTAACAGTTCAATCTATCATTGACGGCATTAACAGTATCAAGACAGCTTTTTCAGGGTTTAAACAGCAGGCGCAGCCCATCATATCCAACATGAAGGCAAGTTTTGACGCCATGAAGCCAACCTTTTCGGCTCTCGGCGCTATTGCATCCCAAGTTTTTGGAACTCTTGGTCCTCTGGTCAAACAGGCACTGGGCGGCGTGATGTCTTTCATTGGCCAACTCACTGGGCAGTGGAAGTCTTTCTGGCAGCAAAACGGTTCCGTTATTACTCAAGCCCTTCAAAATGTGTGGTCGATTGTCCAATTTGTCATGCCGGCCATACTTGCGATCATAGGTTCTGTGTGGGGGAACATAAAGGGCGTCATCACTGGCGCGATATCAATTATCCAGGGCGTTATCCTTGTTTTTTCTGGATTATTGACTGGGAACTTTTCAAAAATGTGGGAAGGGGTTAAGAAAATATTTTCTGGCGCCATTAAAGTGGTCTGGAATGCAATTCAACTTTCGTTTTTTGGGAAAATTCTCGGAGGAGCCAAGGCTCTCGGTGCTGGCTTAAAAGGTATTTTTCCAAAAATGTGGGGCTGGATTAAAAGCTTATTTAAAGACGGAGCTTCAAAGGCCGGAGGAATGTTTTCTTTCATGAAAGACAAAGCCCTAAAGCTTGTAAGTGATATGAAATCAGGTATCACTAAAAAGTTTTGGGACATCGTGGATGCTGCCAAGGCCCTGCCGAAAAAAATGGGCGACGGAATAAAGAGCATGGGCGGCAAAGCCATGGACGGAATCAAAGCCTTTGGAAACAGAACTCTCAGGGGTTTTGGGCGGATTATAAACGGCTTTACACAAGGCGGCATTAACTGGATTCTTGGAAAGATCGGTGTTGATACGAAAATACCAAAATGGGATGTTCCCCAATATGCCAATGGAACAGGTGGGCACCCAGGCGGTCCGGCTATCCTGGGAGATGGTAAGGGGAGAAATGCAGGGCCAGAAGCATTCTTTACACCGTCCGGACACATGGGGATAAGCCCAGCTACAGACACGCTCATGAACTTACCAAAAGGGACTCAGGTCTTATCAGCGCTTGATACAAAAGCATTTATGTCCGGCGTTCCTGCTTACGCAAACGGAACAAAGAAAAAGAAAAAACAAGGCATATTGTCAACGGTTTGGAACGGCGCCAAGGCGGCCGCCAGTAAAGTGAAAGACCTGGCGCTTGATGTGTTCAGCTATATCAGTAACCCGTCAAAGCTCATTAACAAGGTTATTGAGAAACTTGGCTTGAAGATGCCTAATTTTGCGGGCTTTGCCGGGGATTTTGTCAAAGGGTCATTTAAATTTGTCAAAAACAAGTTTGTTGATTTTATTAAAGACAAGATGGGCGATGCTAGCAACTTCGGTGAAGGCGGGACGGCTGCCGTTAAAAAGTGGGTTGCCCAGGCGCTAAAAATCAAAGGGCTCGGCTCAGAGTTCGCAGGAGCTCTTGAAGCAATAGCGATGAAAGAATCAGGCGGGAATCCGAACGTCGTAAATAGATGGGATTCAAACTGGAAAGCCGGCCATCCGTCTCAAGGTTTAATGCAGTTCATTCCCAGCACCTTCAATGCTCACAAGGAAAAAGGCTATGGGAATATCAAAAATCCTGTCCATCAGATTTTAGCGTCAATCAATTACCTCAACAGCAGATATGGGGGCATTTTAAACCATCCCGGGCTAAAATCCATGAGGCGTGGCGGCCGTTATGTGGGTTATGACAAAGGCGGTCTGATTACAAGCGACCATACGGCTGAGGTCCATAAAGGGGAAATGCTACTGCCGTTGCGGCAATTCAGAAGAAGCCAGGCGCATAAGGTATTAAGCCAGGCCAGCGCAATGGTCGGATACAACCCTGCGCCTCAGCAGACGATTGTTCAAAATGATAATGCTGAGGAAATAAAGCTGCTGAAAGAACAGAACGAAACGCTCAACACGAAGCTGGATGCCATGATTACATTGTTAACGCGTCTTGTAGCAAAGGATAATAATAACTATATGGACGGTCGAAAAGTGGACCAAGTGTCAGCTGATCGGTATGCTCGGGCGGCATTTCATAATGGATTGAGGTAAATGGAGTGAGGTAAATGGAGTTATATATAGATTATGACAATGGGTTGGGGGAGCAAAGCTTATCTGATTTGCTTCCCTATTTTAAATTGGTGAGCTTTTTACCCGAGTCGCCAAACATTGAACGGGAAACGGCCAAGGTCCACAGAATAAACGGTGTTGTCTTGCCGCAGCATCCCAGGGACGTTACGTATAAAGAGCGTGATATTAAGGTTGAAATCCATATCGACTCAATAATTGCTGAAAATTTCTATCAGTATCGGCATGAACTGTATGCGGCTCTTGTGAAGCCGTTCCCTTATTATATTTCCACTGACCTGCTGCCTAATCGACGTTTTAAGGTTACATGTGACGGCAATTTCAGTGTGCCGAAAGAAAAGGAAAAGAACTTCAACACGTTCGAGGTTCCTTTCTTAAATGTAAATGGTGTCGCGGAATCGAAAACCACGTCTTTGACGGCTCAAAATTTCAGCGGCGAGCATTGGAGCCCGGGCATGAATATCCAGGAGGTGGACAGCCTCCAATATTCATTTGCCAATCAAAAGACATTCAGCGTATACAATACGGGCGGCGTTATGATCAATCCTATGGAGCATGATTATAACGTCTATTTGTATGCTGCTGGGAAAAACGTCTCCATTGTCAACCACACTAATGGCGAAAAGCTCACCATTGAAGAAACGTTGAAGAAGTCGCAGAAGGTTTCGTTTATCAAGCAATACACTGTCATTGATAAAAAGACGCTCAAAACCTCCGGGCGGCTTCCGGGGCTTGAGATCGGTTGGAATGAGTTCGAAATACAGAATACAAGTAATTTTAAGATCACATTTGACACAAGATTTTACTATCCATAAGGCGGGGGAAAGATGGCGAACGCAGATTTTATAAATGAGATCGCAGCAGATGCACAACGAATTTATAAGAAATACAATATTCTTGCCTCTCTAATCATCGCGCAAGGGTGTCTGGAAAGTGCCTGGGGGAGTAGTGGACTGGCTCAAGAGGGAAAGAACCTTTTCGGGATTAAGGGCACGTATAACGGAAAGTATGTCCTGATGTGGACAACGGAGTATGACAACAGCGGCTCCCCAACCCGAGTTAAGGCGAAATTCAGGAAATATCCTTCTTGGTATGAGTCACTGCAAGATTTAGCCAAGATTTATATAAACGGCACTAGCTGGAATCCCAACCTGTATAAAGCAGTCATTGGGGAGACGGATTATAAAAAGGCAACCGCGGCTGTTCAGAAAGCGGGTTACGCGACGGACCCCAATTACGCAACAAAGCTAAACAGCATCATTTTAACGTATAAGCTAACTCAATACGATAATATAGACGGCTTACCAGATGAGCCGGATAACCCGGACAATCCTGACCCGGAGCCGAGCCCTTCTTTCCCTAGTAAAGAGTATGCAGGGAAGGACGTTACGCTCAACAAAAAGCTACCAGCAGATGTCTATTTCCCACAATTGCATGTGTCTTCAAAAGACGGGGAGCAGGTAGTAGAAATAACGGGCGTGTCAGTCGATCTGACAGACGATAGGACAGGGAAGAAGTCTTTTACCTTTACGATAGGGAGAACGCCAGATAACGGCATAGAATTCGATTTGCTGACTACTGATAACATTCTTTATCTTGATGAAAAAAAGTTCCGTCACCAAAAATATTACATTACAGATGTGGAACTCGATCAACAAAATGGGGTGTTAACAAAGACAGTAAGTGCAAGTCATGTCTTTTCCGTTCTGCTGGTCAATAATCGGGTGGATGATTCAGTCACAAAGAAATTAACGATTAAAGAGGCTTTTGATATCGCTCTTAAAGGGACTGATTTTCAATACATCTTTGAAACGCCTGAAAGTGAGTTCCCAAGCGCGGAACAGGAGGGCTTGGGGGATAAAAATTCCACCGAGTTGGTGGATGAAATCATAGAGGATTACGGGCCAGAGCTTGACGTAGATAATTACAAAATTCATGTCTATAAAAAAATGGGGTCCCGTATCAACTTTACCCTGGACTCACGCTATAATATGCCGGGCATTAAGATTAAGACTAATTCTCAAAACAGCACCACGCGGGCATGGGGGTATGGGGCGTTAAAAAAGGGCAGCAGTGCTGATGACAAAAACCCGAAATATGAGTTTGAGCCCATCTTATACATTCATCCTGATGAAGAGAAGTTCCTGCTTGATGGAAAGCCACGCTGGGCCGAGCCCATAAAGGACGAGCGGTATAAAAAATCCAACCGCATGGTTTCGGCTTTAAAAAAGCATGTGAACCCGTATCCGGAAATGACCGTTGAGGCGAATTTCCAATACATTTATGAGCCGAAGCTTTTAGACATTCAGCAGGACTTCTGGAAAGGTGACACCATCCACGTGATAGCGGACACCGCCGAGGGCATCACCTATGAGGATGACGTTCGGGTACTGTCTATCAAATATGATCCTCTTAACCCGTACGGAAGCCCTGAACTCACGTTTGCGAATTTCAGAAAAGACATCCAGGACATAGCAGTCAGCCAAGCGAAGCAAATACGAGATCAAAAAAGATATATGGATGCATTATACAAGACGCTCATTTGAGGCGTCTTTTTATTATGGAGGGAGTGAGTGACATGGTTCAACTCATTAAAGATTACAACACGACGCGCAACTCAACATATTCGGCCCAACTGCGGAGCGATATGCAAAATATTGAAAATGTATTAAATAAAGTGGATGACGACATGAAGCGCCATCGGACAGGGGGTGCCGTTCATGATTCTTCACAGGTTACACATGACGGGTACACCGTCGAAAACCGTTTGAAAAATCTGTTTGCGCGCTTTGCTAACCTTGTGCTGAATCACGACGGCAAAGATGTAAAAGAAGTCGTGGATTCCCGTGTAACGACAGATGGGGAAATTGCCGCAACATTGAAAGACAGGCTCGATAGGGAATTCAGCAAGCTCGACAGGAAAATTAAACGCGTTGTAAACGTTGATGACTTCGGGGCTGACCCAACCGGAAAAACAGACAGCACGGAAGCATTTAAGAGGGCATTCGGGACGGGGAAGGTGCAGGTTGTTATGTCAGCTGGCATTTACGTCGTGAAAGGCTTGAAAATCCCTTCCTGGGTTCGTCTGGTCGGCCAGGGAATCGGCGTTACATTCTTGATTTTGAATGATGAGACACCGGCCTCAGAATGGGTCATCACGAATGCGGACTATGAAAAAGGGAATCGAAATATACACCTCGAAGGGTTTTCAACCGACTGGAACAGAGAACGGCAGGGAGGTTTAAGGGCGACAGGCGGACAGCATTCCACATGTGTCGCCTTTGCAAATTCAAAGTTCATTTGGATTAAAAATATAGAAAACATGAACCCGGCACTTCACGGCATTGATATAACAGCGCCAACCTATGACCATCTGCCGGATACCAAGTATACAAAAGACGGCTGCAAATATGTTTGGATTGATGGCTGCGTTAACTCAGGGTATGGGGATGACGGGATAACAACCCATTACAGTGAATATATTTTCATCTCAAACTGCCATTGCACAAACCCGACAGGCCTCGCACATGCCGCGGGAAAGGCTAATTCTAACGGTATTGAGATTGACGACGGTTCTAAACATGTGTGGTTGCTCAACAACTACACAGAAGGGAATATCCGAGGCGTTGAAGTTAAGGCGCATACTGAGTGGCCGGCTTCTCAGAATGTTCATATTCTCGGCCACGTTTCATATCGGGACGTGCGGGCCTATGATCTGCGGCATATCGGCCACCATAAAGCCGAAGACCCGGAGAGCACCACAGCATATGACGTGACGCTGACAGACTGTACCGCAATAGAGCCGGTCTTCAACGATCTATATGAAGGGATAAGCCCGCGGGCTTTGGTTGTGTCTGCTTATAAAAACGTTCAGATTGTCAATTTTACCGCGATCGGAGACCCTGACTATGATTATAAAAACGGCCCGATGGTTGCGTTTCAGTATCGCAGCAGGTACATCACAGTTAATGGGATTAAAATGAGAGGGTTCAGAAAGGCTTCGCACGACATCCGAGTAATCGGGGGACCGCAAAAATCCGATTATGTTAAAATCTCAAACTTTGACATTCTTGACTCTGCTCCTGTAGGCATTGGTCTGGGCGGCGGTGTGTATCATACGAATCTCATAAATGGAACCCTGATCGGGAAAAACGGCTCCGCCGGGATTGAATCCCCGAACAATCAGACAACCATTGTAGGTGTGGAAACGGCCGGTTATAAGGTGTCCGCAAGATTGGCCGGCAGAGAATACAGTACTATCCCGACAAGAGTAAAAGGCGGATTTATGGGCGGCACTACTTCCGGATCAGCTCTGCATGAAGCAAGCGCCATTTTGGGAGGCACAGGCGACAACGTCGCTAAAGGTCCCGCCAACGTCCTGCTGGGTGTCAGGGGCGGTTCCACGACCGAGGGCTCGCGTCAAGCGTTAATAGCCGTCAATAACTGCCACACAAAAGGTGACGGCAACTCAAGGGCTATTCTTGCATCTCAGGGGGTTATCAACGATAACGGATACAGTGTCAGGGGCGGTTATGGGACAGGAAGCGCCTCAACAAAAAATACGAGATGGGAACTTGATTCGTCAGGCGGCCATATTCGCGGCACAGGGCGAGTGGAGAGCGTCTCAGATTTTAAAGACTTCGCTGAGTATTTTGAGTCTGCTGACGGTAAGAAGATTGATTCTAGTTATCTCGTTGCGCTAGAAGGCGAAAAGATTCGAAAAGCGGAAAAAGGGGACAAGATTCTCGGGGTTGTTTCCGAAACTGCCGGCCTGGTGCTCGGCGGTGCTGCGTTCTATTGGAACGATCAGTACGTAAGAAACGAATTCGGGGGCACAGTTTACGAAACAGTTTTCCACGGCGGCGAGGAAATCCGCATCCCTAAACTTAATCCCGACTACGACCCCTCTCTCGAATATGTGCCGCGTGACTCTCGTGACGAATGGCATGTCATCGGCCTGATCGGCCAAGTCTTTGCCAGGATTGACGAAACAGTGAACGTAGGGGACAGCGTATCAGCAATTGGCGGCATCGCGACTAAAGCAGAAAGCGGAGGCTATGGAACTGTTATGAGAATCAAGTCCCCGTATGATGCGGAAAAAGGATACGGTGTAGCTCAAATGATCGTTACGCCGCAGCACTAAGGAGGAAAAGGAATGTACAAAACGGGGGGCATCGCATTTGATATTAATGCGAACCGGACAAACGGGCGAACCACGAACATCCAATTCATGACGCAGGACACGGGCAGCGCGAAGCTGTCTTTTTCTTTCGCAAAGGATGGCACGCCGTTGCCTCTGTCTGCCGTAGACGCGAAAATTGTTCTATTGTATGCTGATGGATCATTTTACAAAAAGAGCCTTACCATCACTGATAAGATGAACGGGAAGGCGGAATATGTGCTTTCAGATGAAGAGCTTAAGCATTACGGGACCGTTAAAGCTGAAATTAAACTATATTATACAAACGGGCAGGCGCTGGCGACTTCATTTTTTACCTTCTCTATCGCCAAAACGTTAGAAGGTCAGAACATCATTCCGACAGCTGACTATTACATTGACGATTTTGAAACGCTGAAAGACGGGATAAAACACCTTGTCGAAGAGATCAGCCAGACTGTCGAGGAATTGAGAAAGAAATTTGCTGACCTGGAAGCCATTGAAACGAAAGAGGGCGCGCAGGAGAAGGCGGATGCAGCAGAGAGAAACGCCAGGGCCTACACAGCTAAACATGTGAACGATCAAGAAAAGCATGTTTCTACAGCTGATCGAGAGGCTTGGAATGCCAAGGAAACCCCTTCCGGCGCTCAGGATAAAGTAAACGCGCACGCAGATAATGAAGACATCCACGTCACCAAGTCTTTCAAAGATAAATTGGTAGAACTATCACAGCAGTTCACAACAGCTTTTAAAGATAAACTGGATGAATTATTACGCCAGTTCACAGCCCATAACTACAACCAAGAACGGCACATCTCTGCAGCTGAACGGAAGACATGGAATGGGGATGCCACATATGCCAACATTATGCTGAAGAACGGAGCCGCCGCAGGGACCCGAACGCCTATATACGCAAAATGGGGGCCCCTTATCTTATTAAGAGGGCATGTTAGAACTGAACCAGAAATCATATTCGGCTCCATCCCCGCGGAATACGCACCGGCTGGCGGAGGCGTTTATACAGTTCCGTTGAGTGGGACAGGCGGCACGGCCAATTTAATCATTTATGATAATGGGGATTTAAAAATAAAATACCCGGACCCGGCTGACTCAAGTAAGATGGGCGGAGGCTACTATCTGGATGTGGTCGTGGGCTTTCAGAAAGGAGGGACAGCATGATTCAGGTTTATGAATACGATGAAAATTTCATTTTGACTAAACCCGTTCCGGTTGAGCCTGATGAAGAAGGAAACTACACAATCCCTGAGAATTGTACAACCGTCCAGCCTCCGTCTTTCATAAAGGCGATGTATCATCCCGCTGAGAAGACATGGACGGAGGCGGCCACCCAGGAAGAGAAAAAAGCCCTGGAAGAGCAAATTGAAAGCGGACGGGTTCCTTCTCCCATCGATGAATTGAAAACTCAAAATGCGGCCATTACAACGCAGCTTGCGGAAGCGCAGAGCTTGGCCGAATCACAAGCGCAAATGATTGCCAATCTGTATCTAATGCTGGCGGAGGGAGGGAAAGGGGTATGATGGATTGGTTTACAAGCGTTAAAACCATCTACGGATGGGGGCCGCAGTATTACAGTAATGCAGACGTGGCCCGTTTTGTTGAATGGGGGAGAATTACAGAAGATCAATACAAACAAATAACCGGCTTAACCTATCCGATGACAAAACAACCTGTCAGTGTGGATTTAGGCAACGTCGCAAACTGATCGACACCCCAGCGGTGTTTTTTATTTTGCCTCGAAGGAGGTGATTAACAAATGGAGGGAATATACGTGTGGATGAATTTTGAAAGCTTACAGATCGCAAGAACATATCTTTTTGGGGAGGTGAAATATCTTGATTTAATGCTGGTGCTGAACATCATTGACATCATTACCGGTGTGATAAAAGCATGGAAATTCAAGGAGCTTCGCAGCCGGAGCGCCTGGTTCGGCTATGTCCGTAAAATGCTCAGTTTCCTTGTGGTTATCGTGGCAAATGCTATTGATACGATTATGGATCTGAACGGCGTCCTGACCTTTGCGACCGTTCTTTTTTATATAGCAAATGAGGGCCTGTCCATCACGGAAAACTTGGCGCAGATCGGCGTTAAAATCCCGGCCGCCATCACTGACCGGCTTCACGTAATTGAAAGCGACAACGATCAGAAAACAGAAAAAGAGGACAAAGCTGCTGAGTAAATCCAGCGGCTTTTTTATTACTCAAAAGGAGACGATGAAACATGGTGAAAATCACTAAAGACTTTATTCCAGTGGGGCACAATAACAGACCGGGATACGCAATGAACCCGGCATACATCACAGTTCATAACACGGCAAATACGGCACAAGGGGCAAGCGCAGCCATGCACGCCCGTTATGAGAAAAATCCGGAAACACCCACCAGCTGGCACTTTACAGTAGACGACAAAGAGATTTATCAACACCTTCCATTAAATGAGAACGGCTGGCACGCTGGTGACGGAAACGGCACCGGGAACCGGAAATCTATCGGCATTGAAATTTGCGAGAATAGCGATGGGGATTTTGAGAAAGCCGTGGCGAATGCTCAATGGCTAATCAAAAAGCTTATGAAGGAGCAGGGCATTTCCCTTGCAAACGTGGTCCCTCACCAACACTGGTCCGGCAAGTATTGTCCGCGCAAGCTGCTTGATCGATGGGACTCCTTTAAAGCAGGTATCAGCGGCGCCCCGTCTAAAACGGTAAATTCTCCTGTTGATAAAACAAAAGAATCTTATATTAAAAATACAGTTGTTGCTGACAGCCTTAATGTGAGAACTCAACGTAATGCCAACTCGTCTATTGTGCTTGCTCTTCCTAAAGGTTCGACTGTCCAATATAAAAAAGGATCGACCCAAAATGGTTGGGGTTACATTAAATATACCAATTCTAAAGGAGCCACATACAGCGGTTACGTTAACGTAAGATATATCAAGAGCGATGCAGAGTTAGGGAAAACCCCTTCAAAATCTGCTCCTGCTAAACCTTCAAACAAGACTAGCGGGGGTATTAAGTCTGTAGGCAAAATTAAAATTGTTGGTGTTAAAAGTGCAGCCATTATTATGGACAAACCAGACCGTAAAAACGCCAAGAATGTGGATACAATTGGCCTCGGCAAGACAATTAACATCTCAGGTTCTGTTAAAGGTTCAAACAACTCTAAAGGTTATTGGGAAGTCATCCATGGCGGCAAACGGCGGTATGTGTCTGGACAATATGGAAAAATGGTTTAAGTAAGTTGTCCCTTGTCAAAGGGGAAAAAAGCCCCTCTGCTCATGAGGGGCTTTTTTTAATTGCTGCGCGAACCGATAACGGCCCTTCCCGCCAATTCAATTAATACGTAAACCACGAAGAAAATGACGAGCCAGCTAAAAAAATCAGCCCACACATTTTTTAAGTTCAATACTCCGACATTGTCTAATCCCGTTTGTATAAACATAGAAATCACAGTTGCAATCAATACATAAAGAAACCACAGTTTCATTTAATCACTCCCAGATGTCATCCTATGAATTTGCAAACATATTTCGTGACACTGTTATAGTTTTTCCATCTCTTACAGAACTCATATCCGCCCATATCCAATAACTTTTTAGCCGCCCACCCAAGGCCGGCCATTGCCAATACTCTTGCGGCCCATGCAATAATCGGTAAAATTTGCGGTTGGTTCTTCCCGTCCTTTACTGCAGCCATCTGCTGATCATGAATGTCTTTCGCTTGAGCTGGCGAAAGGGATTCAAGGTAATTCTTCATTTGGACAGCGTCACTTAAAGTAACACCCGCTGAGATAGCTTTATCAACATCAAAAGAATATCTGTTATTCTCGGTGTCATAGTTTGATGCTTCATAAAGGGCGATAGCAAGACGTTCAGCTTCTCTTTTGTCTTGGTACTTATCCTGCTGTGCAGCTTGAGCCGGCGGCGTTCCGAAAACAGACGCAAAGCCCAAAGCTAAAACCAATGCAAAGACAATAGACAACCTTTTTTTGAAGTTCCCTAATACATTGTTCATTCAGTTTCCCCCTTCATGGAATCATACTTATAACAATTCGAGCGTAACACGCTAATTTTTCTATTTCCATAAAATTACCAAAAACAGTTAAGAAGTTGTATGAAAGGCTTTTGAAAGGAGAGTCTTTAGTTTCAGGGGTCCCAATAGGAATGTTATATCTGTCCCAGAAAGAGGAAATGAAAACACACAAAAAGCCCTGTGTAATCAGTAGGGCTTTTGAAGAAGACTTTATTTAAACAAATTTCTCATCATTTTATTGGTTGCTTTTCCTACAGCGCGGCGGGCTATCCTTTTGCCGAGCGTACCGTTTTTGGTTGCTTGAACATCCCCGAGAATACGCGCAATCTTGTACAATAAACCTCTTGTTTTGTTAATGTTCATGATTATCTTCTTTTATCCTCCCACTCTTACTTCCCGCCCGGCATTCATTCCGACTGGTGGATCACATTTTAGATTCAACATTTTCACCCCTTCTTTTAAACCCATATACTTGTATTCAATTATATCTGACGATTCCTTTTCTTGCTAATCGGAATTACACAAACAAAAACATTTAAAATATTTTTACACAAATTTTGCACAAGGATTCTCGAAAAACCTTATTTACCAACGTTCATAGAGGTATATTATACGTCCTCCTAGAGCGTTTTTTGTATAAGATAGGCGCAGATTAATAATGTCGGCAAAACAAAAAACCCCTTGTTATACAAGGGGTTTTTGAGTTTAATATTTTGCAAGAACCTGGTGGAAATGATGTGAAAAAAGCCCGCTGTAAGCAAGCGGGCTTTTTCTTATATGACAGCATCAAATTGATTGACTTTCCAAACGTTGTTTTCTTTTACGAATGTTACATCGCGTTTTGCTGACGGAGAACCGTCAAGAGTCGGTACAGTGAAGCGGTATGTTTGAACGCTTCCTTTTTTAGAAAGAAGAGTCATTTTTGCTTTTTTCCAATTCAGGAGGTTATCTCCGTCGCCGACCGGAACAGCCAATTTGCCGTCTTTTACAGTGAAGTGGTAATCTTTGAGCCCTTTGTCAATCGCTTGCTTTGTAAAAGCGGGTGTCAGATATTTTACGGCTTTCGCTTTTGTTCCGAGGTCTTTGCACATAAATACGTATTGAAGATTTTGATATTCAAACGGTTCAGATGTGCAGTTTGCGTTTGATTTAAGCGCACCGCCGCTCATCGTGTTCCAAAAATGTTCTCTCGCTGACAGGGCCAGTTGAAGTGCTTGTTTTTGTGTAAGGTCATTAGATGCATTTTTTGCGGTCGCCGCAGTGCCCAATGACAGAATCAATGTAATAGTAGTGAGGAATAATAGCCATTTTTTCATGATATAATCTCTCCTTCAATCAATCTTTTTCTCTTATGTTACAAATGTTACAATAATTACGGTAAGATTACAATACCTTTTCAGAAATATTTTCCGGACTTTTTATTTTTATGGTTTATTTCCATGTAAGACGTGAGAAAAAGATAAAGAGTTTCATTGAACAAAAGGTTTTTACAAGCTGTCTGCTGAATAATAAAATGGAAGAAAATCAAAAAAGGAGTCCTACATATGGAAGTACAAGATCATTTAGAAACAGCGGAAGGCCGCGGCCAGTCTGTCTGGCGATCGATGTCACTGTTTTTAGTGCCGCTGCTTTTAAGCAATGTATTGCAATCTGTCGGCCAATTGGTCGGAATGGTATTTGTCGGAAGGTGGCTCGGAGTTGATGCGCTTGCCGCCGTATCGTCTTTTTTTCCGCTGTTTTTTCTGCTGATCTCCTTTACGATCGGAATCGGTTCGGGAAGTTCCATTCTGATCGGGCAAGCTTACGGCGCGAAAAACGAAGAGAGGATGAAGGCGATTGTCGGCACTACACTGACTTTTACCTTTATGCTCGGTGTTGTTCTGGCAGTTGTCGGCAGTGTGTTTACACTTGATATTCTGCGGCTGATGGGAACGCCGGAAAACGTAATAGATGTCAGTGTCCGATATGCGCGCATTTTGTTTTGCGCAATGCCGCTGATGTTTTTATATTTTGCGTATACGACATTTTTACGCGGAACGGGAGATTCAAAGACTCCGTTTTATACGTTAATCGTCAGTACAGTCATAAACATCGGTCTCTTGCCCTTATTGATTCTCGGGCTTTTCGGACTTCCGAAGTTCGGCATTTACGGTTCGGCGTATGCAACCGTGATTTCAAACATCGTGACATTTATCGTACTCATGGTTTATTTGCGGAAAAGGAAACATCCATTGGCATTTGACCGGACTGCGCTCCGTTCTCTTAAAATGGACAAAAAGCTGCTCGCGCTTTTACTCCGTCTCGGTATTCCGTCAAGCATCAATATGATACTCGTATCACTTTCTGAAATTGCGGTCATTTCATTTGTCAATCATTACGGATCAAACGCGACGGCTGCTTATGGGGTCGTCAACCAAGTGGCGAGTTATGTGCAGATGCCGGCGGTAAGCCTCGGTATCGCCGTTTCAATTTTTGCCGCCCAATCCATTGGCGCCAATCAATTCGGCCGGCTGAAGCAGGTCATCAAAGTCGGGATCGGCCTGAATTATTTGATCGGCGGGGTTTTGATTGTGCTGATTTACACCTTCTCCCGGCAGATACTGGCTTTGTTTTTAACCGATCAGGATACACTCCACATTGCCCGCAATCTGATTATGATTACCCTTTGGAGCTATCTGATTTTCGGTCACGCTCAGATTGTTTCAGCAACAATGCGGGCGAGCGGTACGGTGTTATGGCCGACGATTATCAGCATTTTTACGATTTGGGGAATTGAAGTGCCTGTGGCCTTTATTCTTTCTCATTATACGAATCTCGGCATTCTCGGCATTTGGGTCGGTTATCCGGCGGCTTTTGTCGTCAGCCTGCTGCTGCAATACGGATATTACCGGTTTGTATGGAAGAAAAAACAGATTACCCGGCTGATTGAATAAGGTTTTACCGCACATCGCTCAATTCATACGGGCGATGTTTTTTTAGAGAAGGAAAATGAGTTTAGAAAATGGAATTCCTATACATGCTAGAAAACAAGGAAAGGGCAGGTGCTTATGACGATTGAACATACGACTTATTTAGGAGTTTCAGCCATAAAAGCGGAGACTGATCAGGCTGAATGCATCATTGTGCCGGAGTGGGGATCAAATGTCATATCGCTTCGGGATAAAAGAACCGGTATGCGGCTTCTGAGAGAACCGGAAACTGCGGAGGAATTCCTCAAAAAACCCATGCTGTACGGCATTCCCGTTTTATTCCCGCCGAACCGGATTACGGACGGGACGTTTCGTTTTGACGGGCGCGCGTATCAATTCGAGATAAACGAAGAGGATAAACATAATCATATTCACGGCTTTCTTCACAATCAGCATTGGAAAGCGGCGGCAGCGAGAGAAGAGGGGGATGGAATGACAGTCGAAACAGAAATTGATCTTTCAAAGATTCCCCGTGTTCATAAACAATTTCCGCACGATGTCATTGTCCGGATGACCTATACATTAAAAGACAATGTGTTTACGCAGCGGGCGCTGATTATGAATAAGGGAACGGAGGCTTTTCCTTGGGGGCTAGGCTATCATTCCACATTTGTTTTCAATGAAGAGCGATCCCGTCTATTTTTGACGGCTGACCGCATGTGGGAATTAAATGAACGTTTCGTACCGACAGGCCGTTTATTGGATGTGCCTGATAAAGAAGCGTTCCGTCACGGGATGTCTTTGAAAAATAAACAGTTTGACGATGTTTTTCTTTCTTCCGGACGGAATGGCGGCAATAACGAAGCTGTTATTTATCATCCGAATGAGAAATTATCCGTTTTGTATCAAGCGGACACGTCTTTCAAGCATTGGGTGGTATATAACGGCGACGGAAAGCAGGGGTTTGTCAGTCTTGAGCCTTATACTTCCGTTACAGATGCTTTTAATCTGAATCAGCCTGCATCACTGACAGGGCTTCAGATTCTGAAACCGGGCGAAGAAGCGGCTGCGTCATCCAGGATCACCATTTTGCATGACGAAGAATAGGAAAGAGGCGGGATAACATTGAAAACATATGTGAAACGCTTGTGCGCGGTGATTCTGCTTTTGATCATTGCCGAAGTTCCTTATATTGATGATGCGGCTAAGGCGGCTGAACAAAAAAATACTTTGCAAAAAGAGCTGGAACACATTCTGGATGAAGAACCCGCTTTAAAGGGAGCTTCAGCGGGCGTCAGTGTCCGGTCAGCAAAAACAGGGGAGGTGCTGTTCGGCAGCCGGGAAGATATGCGGCTGAGGCCTGCATCATTGATGAAACTGCTGACGGCATCTGCGGCGCTTTCCGTTCTCGGAGAAGATTACACCTTTAAGACAGAAGTACGGGCAGACGGCGCCGTGAAAGGAAAACAGCTGCGCGGAAACCTTTATCTCAGGGGAAAAGGCGATCCGACCCTATTGGCTTCTGATTTTGAGAAGATGGCTAAACAAGTCAAAGCCAGAGGCATCCATTTCATTAAAGGAGATCTGGTCGGGGATGATTCGTGGTATGACGATACCAGGTATTCAGTTGATCTTCCGTGGAGTGATGAAGGCCAATATTATGGCGCGCAAGTATCAGCTCTTACCGCTTCCCCAAATGAAGATTATGATACCGGAACGGTGATTGCTGAAATCACCCCGGCGAAACAGCCCGGTAAAAAGCCGCGCATTTCGATTTCTCCCCATACGGACGTCGTTCGTGTGAAAAATGAAGTGAAAACCGTCGCTTCTGATGAAAAGAAAGAATTGACGGTTGAACGGGAGCACGGTGGCAATGTGATTACGATAAAGGGAACCATACCTGCCGGCTCGTCAAAGGCAAGAGAATGGGCGGCAGTGTGGGATCCGTCGTCCTATGCTTTAGATTTATGGAAACAAGCGCTTACTAAACAGGGTATAACTGTAAAAGGGAAAATCAGAACAGGGCGAATGCCGCACCGCACCCAGCTTGTCACATCACGGACATCCATGCCTCTTTCAGAATTATTGATCCCGTTTATGAAACTGAGCAACAACGGGCACGCCGAAATTCTGATCAAGGAAATGGGAAAAGTGAAAAAAGGGGAGGGCAGCTGGGAAAAGGGCTTGGACGTGATGAAATCGGAGCTCAAATCGTTCGGGCTGAATCCGGATGAATTGATTGCAAGAGACGGATCCGGCGTTTCTCATATTAACGGCGTATCCGCCGGCCAAATCGGAGAGCTTTTGTATGCGGTTCAGAAAGAAAAGTGGTACCCGGCTTTCCTTCGTTCGCTCCCTGTCGCCGGTGCAAGCGACAGAATGACGGGAGGCACTCTTCGGAACCGGCTGAAGAATACTCCGGCAGAGGGCAAAATTAAAGCGAAAACCGGGTCACTAACATCAGTCAGTTCGATTGCCGGCTATGCAGACACAAAAACAGGAGATACGCTTATTTTTTCCGTGCTTCAAAACGGGCTGCTTGACGAAGATGACGGAAAAGACATTGAAGACAAAATCGCAGTCGTGCTGGCAAATCAATAAGAAGGGCCGGATCCTTAGAGGGTTCGGCTTTTTTTGATGTCTGTAAAACATTATATTGCGATTATGAATCAATCTTTTCAAAAAGTAATATCGCAATATACTTCCTTTTTTTTACATACTACTTTCTTACTTGTTCACCGATTTTTCATTTTCTAACATGAAACTTCTTTTCAGGAGGCAAAACCTTTTTAAAAGCGCAATTAATTATACATTTTATTCCTTATTATAGTGTTTAAGAACCAGTTTGCAGTGTGCATACATACCGTTTTACATGGTATAAAGATTATAGAAATGAAGAAATGAAGTGAGGAATATATACTATATTCTAAAAAATGTTAGAGAAAATTTAATTTTTTATTGTGATTTCTAAAATATGTTTTAAAATAATGCTTATATGGATGATTTAGTCATATGCTGTCGAAATTTAATTGTAATTATTTCACTTTCTTATCCTCTTAAATTGAAGCGGAGGGATTCCATTGAAGAACACTGTTTATTCTTTAACTCACGCACAAAGAAGAGTGTGGTTTACCGAGCTGCTCGAACCGGGCACAAGTATCTGCAATCTCGCGGCATGCGTCAAATTCAGGGGGGACATTGATTTTGACGTACTGCGCCATGCTTTAGATTTTTCTATCTCGCAAAATGATTCGCTCAGGTTTCAACTGACAGAAGGGGACGGATCAGAACCCCAGCTGTATCTGGCCGGGCATCGGCCGATTTCTCTAGAGACTGTTGATTTTACTCATACTGATAACTCAGAGCGGGACGCATGGATTGACACGCAGACCCGTGTTCCGTTCAAGCTGTTTCATTCACCTCTGTATCAATTTACTCTGCTTGTCATGTCAGACGAAGAAGTTTGGCTTTATTCAAAATTTCACCATATTATCATGGACGGCATCTCGCTCAACCTGCTCGGCAACCAGCTCATTGATATCTACCAAAAGATCATGCGGGGCGAGGATTTAGCTGAACATCACAGGCCTTCCTATCTCAGCTACATGGAAAAAGAACAGCAATACTTACAGTCTTCCCGTTTTCAAAAGGACCGTTCATTTTGGACTGAAACATACCGAACCGTTCCGGAACACCTTTCACTGGCGGAACGAACCTCTCATCTTAGACAAAGCACTGCGGCTTCCAGAGATACAATCACTCTTTCTCACTCCTTAGAACAATCTATCCGGCGTTTTTGCAAAGAAAATAATATCAGCATCATCTCTCTGTTTATGGCTTCGTTATACATATGCATCAGCCGTCTGACGGCTAAAAAAGATATTGCCATCGGCACTTATTATGGAAACCGGGGCTCCAGGCTCGAAAAGGATATGCTCGGCATGTTCGTCAGCACACTGCCGATCAGAATGACGGCAGATCCTGATGCGGAGTTCCTGTCCTTTGTCCGCAGCGTAGGAAAAGAGCAGCTGTCTGTTATGCGGCACCAGAAATATCCTTACAATCTTTTTGTCAATGAATTAAGGCAGGTTCATCACGATCTGCAAAATATCATCGGGATTTCGATGCAATACCAGCCTCTCGCGTGGCATCAGGCGGAGGGCTTCGATTATGAAACGGCGATGTTTTTCAGCGGGCATACGGCAAATGAGCTGTCCATTTTAATTAAGGAGCGGACAGATACGGGATTGATTGAGCTGAATTTTGATTATCAATCCGCTTTATTTACTGAAACATCGATTAAACGGATTCAAACTCATTTGCTGACGATCGTTGAAAATGCCGTTAGAAATCCAAACCGGCTGATTCGGCATATTGATATGGCGGATGAAAAAGAAAAGAAACGGGTGTTAACTGCGTTTAACCGTACAGAAACGGCTGAACCGCCGGCCCCGACGCTTCACGGGCTGTTCACCCGCCGCGCCGCGCTTTCGCCGCATTGTCCGGCGCTTCGTTTTCCCGACGGTATGCTGACGTACGCCGAGCTTGACCGGTACACAGACAGACTCGCTGTTCGGCTCCGCCAAAAAGGCGTCCGCAAAGAAAGCGTGGTCGGTGTGCTCGCTGAACGCTCGCCAGAGATGGTGATTTCAGTGCTTGCCGTGTTAAAAGCGGGCGGCGCCTACGTGCCGCTTGACCCGGAATATCCGGAGGACAGGCTGCGCTATATGCTTGACGACAGCGGCGCCTGTCTCCTGCTTCAACAGTCGGGGTTATCCGTTCCCGGTTTTTCCGGCGAAACGCTAGAAGTGTCTCTTTCTGCCCTTACAGGTGAGGCGGAGACAGGGGCTGTCTCTGACGAAGCGGATGCTGATTCGCTCGCTTATATCATTTATACGTCCGGTTCGACGGGAACACCGAAGGGAGTGGCTGTTGAACACCGTCAAGCCGCCGCCTTTTTATCAGGGATGCAAGGGCAGTTTCCGTTAACGGAAGAGGACATTATCGTGCTGAAATCATCCTTTTCATTCGACGCCTCCATCTGGCAATTGTTTTGGTGGACGATGTCAGGCGCCTCCGTGTATCTGCTTCCGGCCGGCTGGGAGAAAGATCCTGTGCGGATGATTGAAGCGTTTGCCTCAGAAAAGGTGACGACCGCGCATTTTATTCCGGCGATGGTCAACAGCTTTTTAGACGCGCTGGAAACGGAGCCTGAGGAAACAAGAACACGCCTCGGCAGAACCCTGACACGCGTGTTTGCCGGAGGGGAAGCTCTTTCCCCGCTTACGGCTGCCCGGTTTTCCGATCTTCTGCCGGAGACCGTGCTCATTCACGGCTATGGGCCGACGGAAGCGACGGTTGATGCGGCGTTTTACGTCTGTGACCGAAAACGGGACAGCGAACGGACGCGGCTTCCGATCGGAAAACCCGTTCCGGGTGCCCGTCTGTATGTATTAGATAGCGGAGGAGCCATCCAGCCTGCGGGCGTGGCAGGAGAGCTGTACATCGCGGGGACAGGGGTGGCCCGGGGCTATTTGAACCGTCCTGAACTGACGGCGGAACGTTTTCTCGATGATCCGTTTTATCCGGGAGAGCGCATGTATCAGACGGGCGATATCGCACGCTGGACTGAAGACGGGCTTGTCGAATGGCTCGGCCGGTCAGACGGACAGGTGAAAGTCCGCGGCTACCGGATTGAACCGGGAGAAATCGAAGCGGCGATCCGGCGAATTGACGGCATTCGTGAGGCGGCGGTCACCGCCCGGACCGAACACGGCGAAACCGCACTTTACGCCTATATTGAAGGACGAAAAAGCGATGACGTGCGGGCGGAGCTTGCGAAACGTCTTCCGGCCTACATGATGCCGGCTCAGTTTATAGAGATGAGCGAGTGGCCGGTCACACCGAGCGGAAAGCTTGACCGCCGCGCGCTGCCGGCTCCTGACGGAGCGGCAGGCAGACAAGCGTACACCGCCCCGCGGAACGTCACGGAAATGAAGCTTTGCGCCCTTTGGGAAGAGGTGCTGAAAAACGGACCCGTCGGCATCCGGGATCACTTTTTTGAGCGGGGCGGCCATTCGTTAAAAGCGACGGCTCTCGTCTCCCGCATCGCCAAGGAGTTCGGTGTTCAGGTGCCGTTACAGGACATCTTCGCCCGGCCGACGGTGGAAGAGCTCGCTTCGGTTATTCAGGACTTGGAAGAGAGCCCGTATGAAGCGATTCAGCCGGCGAAAACACAGGACACTTATCCGGTGTCTTCGGCGCAGAAACGGATGTATGTGCTCCAACAGCTTGAAGACGGCGGTGTCGGCTACAATATGCCGGCTGTGCTGGAACTGACGGGCCCGCTTGACCGTGTCCGGCTGGAGGAGACGTTCCGGCAGCTTGTGGAGCGGCATGAATCGCTCAGAACGTCCTTTGAAACGGGGCCTGACGGCGAACCGGTGCAGCGCATTCATGACAGCGTGCCGTTTCAGCTCGATGAGGCCGAGTCAGCTGACGCATTCGTCCGGCCGTTTTGTCTGGAGGAAGCGCCGCTCTTCCGTGCGGCCCTCGTGAAAGAATCGGAAGAACACCATCTTTTATTAACGGATATGCATCATATTATTTCTGACGGTGTGTCCGTCAACACCTTGATAAAAGAATTCGGCGAGCTGTACGCAGGCCGTTCGCTTGCGCCGATGCGCCTTCAATATAAAGACTATGCCGTCTGGCAGCGGTCGTTTCAGGAGAAAGAAGGGTATCAGAAGCAGGAAGCGTATTGGCTGAAGCGGCTAGAAGGAGAGCTTCCGGTGCTGGAGCTTCCGGCTGACAAGCCCCGTCCGGCTGTCAGAAGCTTTGCGGGCGGCAGCGTATCGTGCACGCTTGACGCTGAAACGGCATCCGGCCTTCACCGCATCGCCCGGGATCACGGCTCCACTTTGTATATGGTTCTTCTCGCCGCGTACAATACGCTGCTCGCGCGGTTGAGCGGACAGGAAGACATCATCGTCGGCTCGCCGATTGCCGGGCGTCCGCACAAAGACCTTGAACCGATTCTCGGCATGTTCGTCAACACGCTCGCCATCAGAACGGAGCCGAAAGGAGACAAACGGTTTACCGATTATTTGGCGGAAGTCCGCCAGGCGGCGCTTGAGGCGTATGAACATCAGGACTACCCGTTTGAAGAGCTGGTAGAACGGCTCGGCGTGCAGCGGGACATGAGCCGCAATCCGCTGTTTGACGCGATGTTTATTCTTCAGAATATGGAGCGGGAGGAGATAAATCTGGCCGGTCTGAAGGCGTCACGATCAGAGCATACCGAACATGATGTATCAAGTTTTGACCTGACCTTATCAGCGGCTGAATCCGATGGAAACATCCGCTTTGAGATGGAATTCAGCACCGAGCTTTTTATGAAAGAAACGATTGAACGCTGGATGGGCCACTTACTGAATCTCTTGCGCCATGTTGCCGCCGAACCGGAAGTCACACTATCGAAAGCTGACATTTTGGATGAAGAAGAAAAACAAAAGTTACTGATTGAGTTTAATAACACACAAACTGAATTCATGGAAAAACACAAACTGTTTCACCAGTTGTTTGAAGAGAAAGCAGAAGAAACGCCTCATCAGACCGCTGTTATTGAAGGAGCACAACAGATCAGCTATTCGCAGCTTAATGAGCGGGCAAATCGGCTTGCGCGAACATTACACAAAAATGGATTCGGTCCGGGAAAAAGAGCAGCTATATTGGCAAACCGTTCGATTGAAGCGATCGTCAGTGTTCTTGCCGTCATGAAATCAGGAGGGGCGTATATACCGGTTGACTCCCATTATCCTGAGGAACGGATTCGCTATTTATTAAAAGACAGCGCGGCATCCGTCTTGATGGTGCAGTCAGAATACAAAGAACTTGCTTCACAGCTGACGGATCACAATCTATTTCTCATTCAGCTTGATCATGAAGATCAATACGATATTTCTGCAAAGAATATTCAGCCGGCAGCGTCACCGGATGATACCGCATATATCATATATACTTCGGGAACAACGGGAACGCCGAAGGGAGTCGAAGTCAGAAATCGCAGCTTTACGCATGCAGCACTTGCATGGCGCAGGATTTATGAGCTTGATCTTATACCGGTCAGAGTGCTGCAGATGGCGAGTTTCTCATTTGATGTATTTTCAGGGGATCTTGCACGCGCCCTGCTGAACGGGGGAACGCTTGTCATTTGTCCGGATGACGTCCGGCTTGAGCCGCAACAGCTTTATCGGCTCATTGATCAGCACCGTATCACGTTTATGGAGTCGACACCCGCGCTGATTGTTCCGTTTATGGAATATATATACCGCCGGAAACTCGCGCTGCAAAGCGTAAAAATACTGGTACTTGGTTCAGATATGATCAAGTCGCAAGATTTTTATACGCTTCATGAACGCTTTGGGAAAGAAATGCGGATCATTAACAGCTACGGTGTAACAGAAGCGACAATTGATTCTTCGTATTATGAAGCCGGAATGAGCGAAGAGCCGCGGGAAGATGATGTGCCGATCGGTGTTCCGCTTCCGAATGTGCAAATGTACGTCTTAAACAAAGACAAACAGGTCCAGCCGATCGGCGTTTTCGGAGAGCTGTATATCGGAGGCGCCGGCGTCGCCAAAGGATATTGGGGACAGCCTGAGCTGACAGAGGACGCATTCAGTGACCCGTTACAAACGGGAGAAACACTTTACAGAACCGGAGATCAGGCTTGCTGGCTGCCGGATGGAACTCTTCGTTTTCAAGGGCGGATTGATAAGCAGGTGAAGATCAGGGGATACAGAATTGAGACGGGAGAAATAGAAAGTGTGCTTTTGAAACACGATCAAGTCAAAGAAGCGGCTGTTACCGTGATGAAAGATGCCGAAGGACAAGCCCGGTTAGCGGCATACATCGTTCCTAAAGAGGCCGATATCTCATCACTCCGCCAGTCTCTTATGCAGGAGCTTCCGGCTTATATGATGCCGTCTCATATTATCGGTTTAAACAGCATGCCCCTGACACTGAACGGCAAACTTGATAAATCGGCATTGCCGGCAGAAGAGATACATTCATCACAGGCATTTGTCGCGCCCGGCGATGAAAAACAGGCGATGTTATGCCGGATTTGGGAAGATGTGCTTCATATTCAGAAAGCGGGAATTCATCACTCTTTCTTTGAGCTTGGGGGAGATTCCATTAAGGCGCTTCAAGTGTCAGCCCGACTCGCCGGAGAAGGCTGGAACATGTCGATCCGCGATTTGTTTCAGTTCCCGACGATTGCAGAACTCGCGAAACACCTCACGCCGGCTGTTGCAACGGCTGATCAGGGCCCGATAGAAGGAAGCGCTCCGCTGACACCGATCCAGCAGAGATTTTTTGAGGAGCCGGGTGCATTTGAGCTTCATTATAACCAATCAGTCATGCTGTGCAGTGAAGAAAGCCTCGAAATAGATGCGCTGTATCAGGCGGTTTGCGCGCTGACAGAACATCATGATGCGCTGCGAATGACTTTCACTGAAAATGAGCATGGGGAAGTTGTTCAATATAACCGCGGAATCACAGAGCAGCATGAAGAAATCTTTACGCTTAACGTCATAGATCTTTCAGAAGAAACACAGCCGGAAAAACGGATAGCCGCTGAGGAAAAAGAAATACAGCAGGCTATGCGCCTTGATCAAGGCCCTCTGCTTCATCTCGGAGTGTTCAGGCTGAAAGAAGCCGACCATCTGCTTATCACGATTCATCACCTTATCACGGACGGCGTGTCATGGAGGATATTGCTTGAAGATCTGCAGACAGCTTATCAGCAGGCATTGGACGGCAAACAAATCGAACTGCCGCCGAAAAGCGATTCTTATATAAAGTATGCTGAAGAGCTTTTTGACATTTCCAAGAGCAAAGTATTGCTGGAGGAAGCCGCATACTGGGACAGCGTGATGTCTGGTGAAACAGCGCCGCTGCCGAAAATAACTGATGAAAACGCCGGACGATTGCAGGAAAACGCGCGCACTGCATCGTGGATATTAAGCAGCGAAGTCACGAAGCAGCTGCTGTTGGAAACACAGCAGGCATACGGAACGGATGTTCATGAATTGCTTTTAACGGCGCTTGGAATGGCGCTTCATGAGTGGACGGGTTCCGAACAGATGCTTATCAGCACTGAAGGACACGGACGGCAAGGGCATATTCCTGACATTGATATGTCAAGAACGGCAGGCTGGTTTACATCTGTTTACCCGGTGCTTTTGGATATAAGAGTGCCGGACGGCTCAGGCGAAAAAACCGCGCACCGCATAAAGACGGTAAAAGACATGATGAGACGGGTTCCTCATCACGGAACCGGCTACGGGCTGCTGAGATATTCGCGAAACATTCTTTATAAAGACCCAGAAATAAGCTTTAACTATCTCGGTGCGTTTGACGGTCTTGAGGGGACGCTGAAGATGTCACCCTTCAAGCCGCAGCATGATATAGCATCCGGGCGCATCCGCGAGTTTGATCTGGATATTAACGCGATGGTGGCGGCCGGGCAACTGGAGGTAAAAGCCGTTTATACCGATGTATTTGCACCGGGGGCAATCGAGTTCTTCATGAATCGTTTCCATACTCACCTCGAGGACATCATCGCCCATTGTTCCGGCAAGAAAGAGCGGGAAAAAACATTAACGGATTACAGCCATACAGAATTGACCGCTCAAGCACTATCAAGCATTGAAGATCTCGTAAAAGGACTTTAATTTCATAAAAAGGTGTGTGGCATTCGTGACACAAGCGACAGAAATTCAAGATATTTACCCTTTATCATATATGCAGGAAGGCATGCTGTTTCATTCGCTTCTGGATTCCGGATCAAACGCATATGTCGAGCAGATTTCGTTTACAGTCAGCGGGGATTTATGCATTGATACATTCCAAAAAAGTCTGGATATGCTTGTCAGCCGTTATGATATTTTCAGAACGATTTTCATAAAAGAAGTGCCTGACCTTGAAGGGCCGCAGCAGGTTGTCCTTTCACGCCGTGACACTGCCGTACAGACTGAGAACATTTCAGACTATTCGGAAGAACGGCAGCAAAGCATCATTGACGAATTTAAGGAAAACGACCGGCATAAGGGGTTTGATCTGCAAAAAGGCCCCTTAATGCGCCTGACTCTTTTTCAAACGGGAGAAAACCGCCATACATGCGTTTGGACTCATCATCACATTATGATGGACGGCTGGAGCTTGGGCATTGTACTGAAAGATTTCTTCAGCATGTATTATGCGATCCGGAACGGGCGGCCTGTAAACCTCGGCAGTCCGGCTCCTTACAGCACTTATATCAAATGGCTCCGAAGCCGGAATAAAGAAGAGACGTCAGCGTTCTGGTCGCGCTGCTTGGAAGATTACGGAGAAACCGTTTCCGTTCCGCAAACGAAGAATAAGCCGGCGCAAAACGGTTATGTATCTGAGCATTTTCAATTTTCCCTTGAGCCTGAAACCGTGCAAAAACTGACAGACATTGCCCGAGGCATCGGGGTCACGCTGAATACTATATTTACGGGCATTTGGGGTCTGCTTCTCCATCGTTACAACGGGACTGAAGATGCCGTCTTCGGTTCAGTTGTTTCCGGCAGGCCGTCAGCTATCAGCGGCATTGAATCCATGGCCGGACTGTTTATCAATACCGTGCCGGTAAGGGTGCGCGCGGCTGGTGATATGACTTTTTCTTCTCTTCTCAAAAAGGTGCAAAAAGAGTCACTCGCTGCGGAAGAGCACAGCTATTATCCGCTTTATGACATCCAAAACGAGAGCGGTCTGCAAAAAGATCTCTTGAACCATATCCTTGTCTTTGAAAATTATCCGGTTCAGATGCAGGCTGCGGTAAACGGCTGGCAGCAAACGGAAAGCAGTGCGCTCTCACTTGAAAACTTTTCGATGGCGGAAGAAACCAATTACGATCTTAACGTCGTCATCGTTCCGGGAGAAGAGTTTTATGTAAAATTCAGCTACAATGCGGGCATCTACGATCGGGAAGACATGAAACGGATCAAAGGGCATATTCTGGAGGTCATCTCCTGTGTAACGGAAGATCCGGACAGGCTTTTATCAAGCATCAGTCTCGTACCTCCGGAGGAAGAAGCCCTGATTCATTCGTTTAACGAAACGAACCGTCCGTACCCTGAGACAACCGTTCATGGGCTGTTTGAAGAACAGGCGGCAAAAACGCCTGACCAAGAGGCGTTGAGATATAACGGGGTAAGCTGGAGCTACAAAAAATTAAATCAGCGGGCGAATCAGATTGCCCATGCGTTAAGGGAAAAAGGCGCCCGTTCCGATCAGATCACCGCTGTTATGCTGCGCCGATCAATGAGTACAGTTGCCGCTCTGCTCGGAATTTGGAAGTCGGGCAGCGCCTATATGCCGATTGATGCGGAATTTCCGCCTGAACGGATTTCATTTTTACTGAGAGACAGTGAAGCCTCACTGCTCGTGACTGAAAAAGACCTGCTCCCCCTCATTCCGCCCCATTTCAAGGGCAGCGTCGTCATCATGGAGGAAACGGTTTCTCAGCAGACCGCACCGCTTCCGCCGGTGTCTGACAGCGGAAATTGGGCGTATGTCATTTACACCTCCGGAACGACAGGCCGGCCGAAAGGGGTGCTTGTACCACACAAAGCGATCAGCAATACATTGCAATGGCGGCGTGAAGAATACGGGATGACAGGAGGAGACATAGCGCTTCATCTTTTTTCATACGTATTTGACGGGTCATTAACGAGTCTTTTCACTCCGCTTCTGTCGGGCGCCTGTGTACTGTTAACTGATGAAGATGATGCGAAAGACGTCCTTTCAATAAAACAGAAAATCGCCCGCCACGGAGTGAGCCATCTTCTGATCGTTCCGTCTCTGTATCGCGTTCTGCTTGATTCGCTGACGAAAAAGGATGCGCAGACGCTTCGGGCGGTGACATTTGCCGGGGAAGCGGCCACCCCTGATATCGTGGAAGCGAGCCGCAACATATGCCCGAATGCCGAGCTGCTGAATGAATACGGCCCGACGGAAAACAGTGTGGCCACGACGATTCTGCGCAACCTGCAAAAAAGCAGCCGGATTACGATCGGGCGCCCGATTGCCAACACTTCTGTCTATATGATGCACGGAGATCGGCTGCAGCCGGTCGGAGCCGTCGGTGAACTGTGTATTTCCGGAAAAGGTCTGGCGGACGGATATTTTCAGCAAAAAGAGCTGACGGACAAAGTCTTTACCCCTCATCCGTTTCGTAAAGGTGAACGGCTGTACAGAACGGGAGATGCAGCCCGATTTTTACCGGACGGAACGATTGAATATATGGGACGCTTTGACGATCAGGTGAAGGTAAGAGGTTACAGAATTGAATTGGGAGAAATCGAAACGGCACTCAGAAGTCTGTCCGGGGTAAAAGAGGCGGCAGTCACCGTGCGCAGAACGGCGGACGGGGAACAGGAGCTTGCAGCTTATGTCGTACTGGAAAACGCGGGTGTGACATTTGATCCTCATGCCGAATTGGCCGGGAGATTACCTGCTTATATGATCCCGGGAAGCTTTACCAAATTGACGGAAATGCCGCTGTCTGTGAGCGGAAAACTTGACCGGGCCGCACTTCCTGAGCCGAAAGAAGCCGAGAGAACCGGTGATTATCAAGCTCCGCGCACAATGCTTGAGACTGAGCTGCTGTCTATTTGGCAAGAAGTGCTGAAACGGGAACACATCAGTATGAGAGATGATTTCTTCCAAATCGGCGGACAGTCGCTGAAAGCCGCGTCGCTTGTTTCAAACATACATAAACGGCTGCAAATTGAACTTGCCGTCCGCCATGTTTTTGAACATCCGACCATCGAGAGCATGGCCCGCTTCCTAGAACAGAGGAAAAGAGGAGAATATGCAGAAATCACGCCTGCGGAGGCAAAGGACTTGTACCCGCTATCTTTTGCGCAAAAAAGGCTCTATGCCCTTCATCAGCTTGCGGCGGACAGCACGGGCTATCATATGCCCGCTTGTCTGGAGCTGAGCGGCAGACTCAACCGGGATCGTCTGCACGAAGCCTTTTCAGCGCTGTTACAAAGGCATGAAGCGTTACGCACATCATTTGTTTTACGAAACGGGGAGCCGATGCAGCACATACATTCACATGTCGATCTCGATCTCACAGAGATTCACATGCCATCCGGGACACTTCTTCAAGAGACAATGGAAACTTTCGTCAAGCCGTTTGACGTGGAAAAAGCGCCGCTTTTGAGAGTGACTTTAGCCAAAGCCACTGAAGAACGTCATTTTCTGCTGCTTGATATGCATCATCTTATCGCAGACGGTGTGTCAATGAGCGTTCTGATTCAAGAATTGACGGATTTGTACAGAGGGAAAGAGCTGCGGCCGTTAAAACTTCAGTACAAAGATTTTTCCGTCTGGCAGCATGAGCGGTTCGCCGCTGAAGAATTCAAAAGACATGAGCGGTATTGGCTGGATGCGATCGGGGAAAACATTCCCGTTCTTGATCTGCCGCTCGATAAAAAGCGCCCGCAGCTTCCTGATTTCAGCGGGTCCGTTGTACGAACGCGCCTTCAAAAAGAAACGGCGGAGAATTTGCGCCGGCTTATGGATGAGACGGGTTCGACGCTGTATATGATTCTTTTGGCAGGCTACTCCTTGTTCCTTTCTAAATTGAGCGGGCAGGAAGACATTATCGTCGGTTCACCTGCGGCCGGCAGAAGCCGCGCTGAGCTTGATGGGGTCATCGGCATGTTTGTAAATACCGTGGCAATGAGAAGCAGGCCGAAAGGGGATAAGACATTCCGCGCTTATTTAGAAGAGGTGAAAATGCTTGCCCTCGGCGCAGCCGAACATCAGGACTTCCCGTTTGAGGAACTTGCCCAAAAGCTTGATACACACCGGGAAGTCAATCGCAATCCGCTGTTTGATGCCATGCTCGTTTTGCAAAACAGTGATGATTTCAAAGTGAACCTTCCGGGCTTATCCGTTTCTTCACATGCAGTGAAACATGACATTTCAAAATTCGACTTGACGCTTCATGCCGAGGAACAGCCGGACGGCTCACTGGATTTTCATTTTGAATACAGTACCGCGTTGTTTGAAAAAGATACGATCGAACGGTGGGCCGGTCATTTTAAAGAGCTTTTAGGACAAATCGCATCGGATGATGAGCGGAAGCTGTCTGACATTCATTTGCTGGATAAAAACGAGCGGCAGATGCTTCTTCAAGCGGAAAATCAAACAGCTGAGTATCCGAGGCATGAGACGATCGTCAGTTTATTTGAAGCACAGGCGGAAAAAATGCCGGATCAAATTGCAGCCGTTATGTCCGATGAGCGTCTCACATACCGCGAGCTCAATGAAAAGGCGGATCGAATCGCCGATATGCTGTCGGAAAACGGCATCCGCTCCGGACAGATTGTCGGAATTATGACCGAACGATCCCCGGATATGCTGATTGGGATTCTCGGTATTTTAAAAGCGGGAGGGGCTTATCTGCCGATTGATCCTGACTATCCGGACGAGCGGATTTCATTTATGCTGACTGACAGCGGCGCGCGTGTTCTGTTGACGCAATCGGGTCTTGGGATATCCGGAATGGACGGGCTGCCGGTATTATACATTGATAAGCCTGAATCCGTTTCAGCAGACAGAACGAAAGAAATGATAACGCCTGAACAGCCGGCTTACGTGATTTACACATCGGGCACAACCGGAAAACCGAAAGGCGTTATGACGGAACACCGCAATGTCATCAGCCTTATCACACATAGAGGACTGCCGTTTGATTTCGGCTCTGGAGACGTTTGGACGCTGTTCCACTCCTATTGCTTTGATTTTTCTGTCTGGGAAATATTCGGCGCGCTCTTATACGGCGGAAAGGTAGTTATCGTGCCGAAAGAAACTGCCCGTGATCCGCATTTGTACCGGCAGCTGCTGCAAAGTGAAGGCGTAACGGTGCTGAACCAAACGCCGACGGCTTTTTCCGGACTCATTCATGAAGAGGCCGGGCATACGGACAAGCTGAAGCTTCGATATGTCATTTTCGGCGGAGAAGCGCTTCAGCCCGGCATGCTGAAAAGCTGGAAAGAGAAGTACCCGGAGACGGAGCTTGTTAATATGTACGGCATTACGGAAACCACGGTTCACGTCACATGCAAAAAACTGAAGATGGATGATATTGAGAGAAATAAAAGCAATATCGGCAGACCGCTGGAAACCCTTCATGCTTTTGTCATGGACGCCTATATGAATCCGCAGCCGATCGGAATTCCAGGTGAGCTTTATATCGGCGGGGAAGGCGTCGCGAGGGGATATGTAAACAGGGATGATTTAACCGCCTCCCGGTTCATCACGAATCCGCACAATACCGGCATGCGGCTCTACCGGACGGGCGATATTGCCAAAAGACTCTCAAATGGCGAGCTGGAATATGTCGGGCGGAAAGATGCGCAAGTAAAAGTCAGAGGCCACAGAATTGAGCTGGGAGAAATAAAATCAGCGCTGCAGGAGCTTTCCTTCGTGAAAGAGGCCGCCGTGATCACACGTGCTGATCAGCACGGTCAGCACTCCATTTACGCATACGCGGTCTTACACGGGAATGAAAAAATAAAAGAAGCAGAGGTTCAGGCCTCTCTCAGAGCTTTTCTGCCGGAATATATGATTCCCGCACG
Source organism: Bacillus sp. MT(2024) (assembly GCF_036362845.1). Lineage (NCBI taxonomy): Bacteria > Bacillati > Bacillota > Bacilli > Caryophanales > Bacillaceae > Bacillus > Bacillus sp. MT(2024). The sequence goes on along the minus strand of NZ_CP143632.1, from coordinate 1,940,408 downwards.
CTTGATAGAGCTTGATGAACTGCCTTTGACGGCGAATGGGAAGCTGGACGAGAAGGCACTCCCGCAGCCTGAATTAAATGAAAGCCTTGGAGATGATATCAGCCTGAGAAATGAAACTGAAGAAATGATGGCTGACATCTGGGAAGAACTCTTAGGTGTTGAAGGACTCGGCCCCAATGCTCATTTCTTCCATCTCGGCGGGGATTCGATTAAAGCGCTGCAAGTATGTGCGAGGCTGAAACAGCAGGGCTATGAAACGACCGTCCGCGAGCTGTTCGAGCATCAGACACTGGGAGAAGTGTCGATGCGGCTCCGGAAAGTCCGCCGCGTGATTGATCAGTCTCCCGTCACGGGAGACGTGCCGCTGACGCCGATCCAGCACTGGTTCTTTTCGCAATCATTGCCGCATGATCATTTTAATCAGTCTGTTATGCTCCGCAGTGCGGACAGAATCAATGAATCTGCTATGAGAAAAGCGCTGGCACAGCTCGCGGTTCATCATGACGCATTACGGATGGTATGCGGCACGCAAAACGGATCGGTGATTCAATATAACAGAGCGGAAAACCTTTCTGAAGAAGAACTCTTTACGTTTGAAACGCATGACGTAAGAGAGAAAGGTTCATTACAAGAGGAGCACGCCGCAATTGAACAGGCGGCCGCCCGTATTCAAACTTCCATTCGGCTGGAGACGGGTCCGCTCGTAGCTGTCGGCTTATTTCATGCCGCTGATGGCGATCATCTGCTGCTTTCCATTCATCACCTTGTCATTGACGGAGTGTCATGGAGGATTTTATTTGAAGATCTCACCGCGTGCTACAGGCAGGCGCTCGAAGGAAAAGAAACCGCGCTTCCGGCGAAAACCGATTCCTATCAGACTTACGCAAAGCAAATCTCTGATTATGCAAAAAGCCGCCGGCTGTTACAGGAAGCAGACTACTGGTCCGAAAGAGAAAAAGCGGCGGTCAAACCGCTTCCGAAAGATGCCCGCATCTCTTCCAATCTTCTGAAAGATACAGATGTGATGACCGTTACATTGACAAAACAGGAGACCGAGCAGCTGTTAACGGAAGCGAACAGAGCATACACAACAGAGACGGGCGAATTATTGCTTGCCGCGTTAAGTCTTGCGCTGAACAGATGGACCGGAAACGAGGCATTCAAAATCAGCATAGAAGGCCACGGAAGGGAAGAGCACCTGGAGCATCTTGATATCAGCAGAACCATCGGCTGGTTTACGTCAATTTATCCGGTATTGGTTGACGCAAGTTTTCAAGATCAGCCTGATGACGGTGAGCGTCTCGGTTATCACATTAAGCGGACAAAAGACATGATGCGCCGCATACCGCATAAAGGAGCGGGATACGGGGTGCTGAAATATATAAGCAAACTCTGGGGAGAGACTGAATCTGATTCTCCTGAAATCAGTTTTAACTATCTGGGACAGTTTGACCGGGAAATCCGTTCCAGCGGCTTCGGTGTTTCTCCCGTAAAAGCGGGAAATGAAGTCAGCCCAGACTGGGAACGCCCGTACACACTTGATATCAGCGGCTCCGTATCGTCGGAATGTCTCAGCATGCATGTCGTGTACAACCGTTTTCAGTATCAAAAAGAAACGATTGAAGTTTTGACGGGATATTTTCATACCTTTCTCAAGCAGATCATCACGCATTGCACAGGCAAAGAGGAGCGTGAATGGAGCGCCGCTGATTTCAGTGACGAGGAGTTAACGCTGGAAGATCTGAATGACATTATGGGAGCCGTCAACAAACTATAGAAAAGGAGTGGCGCAATGGGGCAGCAACCGGAAATACAAGATATATATCCTTTGTCTTTTATGCAGGAGGGCATGCTTTTTCATTCTCTGTTGGATCATGACTCAAGAGCCTACTTCGAACAAGCGGTGTTTACGATCAGCGGACAGCTTGACCGGGAACGATTCCAAAAAAGTATAGATGCTGTTTTTGAACGATACGATATTTTCCGTACGACATTTATTCATAAGAATGTGGCGAAGCCCCGCCAAGTCGTGTTGAAAAACAGGCCGAGCCGCGTTCAGTTTCATGATATTTCTCATTTGGACGAGAAGGCGCAAGACAAATATGCCGACCGGTTCAGAAAAGAAGATAAAGATAAAGGCTTTGATTTGCAATCAGATCCTCTCATGAGAGTCTCCATTTTGAAAAAAGCGCCTGAACGCTATGTTTGTATATGGAGCCATCATCATATTGTCATGGATGGCTGGTGCTTCGGAATTGTCATGAAGGAATTTCTGATGATCTATCAATCTCTGGGAGACGGACGGCTTCCGTCTCTCGAGCCTGTTCAGCCATATGGGAAGTATATTAAATGGCTCATGAAGCAGGATCGTAAAGAAGCCGAGATTTTTTGGAAAACGAGACTTGCCGATCTTGAGCAATCGGCGTCTCTTCCGAAAAAATCCGCGGAACCAAACGGCGAACTTGAGCAGGCGGTTTTCACCATTTCTGAAGAGCAGACAAATGAGCTGAAGAACATTGCGGCAAGGGCTGGAGCAACGCTGAATACAGTGTTCCAGGCACTGTGGGGCATTTTGCTGCAGCGTGTCAGCCGCTGTGATGATGCCGTTTTCGGTTCTGTCATTTCCGGCCGGCCGTCGGATCTCGCAGGCGTGGAAAAAATGGTGGGACTGTTTATTAATACGATTCCCGTACGGGTGAAAAGCGGTTCATTTTCTTTTCTGGAGCTTGTCAGGCATTTGCAGCAGGAGACGCTGCAAGCAGAAGCTTACAGCTATTATCCGCTGTATGACATTCAGGCGCAAAGCCCTCTGAAGCAAGCGCTGTTTGACCATATTATCGTGTTTGAAAATGTGCCGGCCCAGCGTGAAATTGAAAATGTGAGTCAGGCCGGTTCATTTGATTTTGCGGTAGAGGATTTCACGATGGAAGAAGTCACAAACTACGGATGCAGCATAAAGGTGATTCCGGGAAATTCTCTTTATATCCGCTTAAACTTTGATACCGGTATATACGATCGTGTTTTTATGAAGAATATTGAAACATTTTTACGGCATATGGTGAACTCAGTCATTTCCGACCCTGAAATCGGCGCTTCCGAGATCGCATTGCTGGATGCGTGTGAAGCCAGAAGTATGATGGATGCATTTAACCATACAGAAGCGGTTGAACCGCCGGCCCCGACGCTTCACGGGCTGTTTACCCGCCGCGCCGCGCTTTCGCCGCATCGTCCGGCGCTCCGTTTTCCGGGCGGTATGCTGACGTACGCCGAGCTCGATCAGTACACGGACAGGCTTGCCGTCCGGCTCCGACAAAAAGGCGTCCGCAAAGAAAGCATGATCGGTGTGCTCGCTGAACGCTCGCCAGAGATGGTGATTTCAGTGCTTGCCGTGTTAAAAGCAGGCGGCGCCTACGTGCCGCTTGACCCGGAATATCCGGAGGACAGGCTGCACTATATGCTTGACGACAGCGGCGCCTGTCTCCTGCTTCAACAGTCGGGGTTATCCGTTCCCGGTTTTTCCGGCGAAACGCTAGAAGTGTCTCTTTCTGCCCTTACAGGTGAGGCGGAGACAGGGGCTGTCTCTGACGAAGCGGATGCTGATTCGCTCGCTTATATCATTTATACGTCCGGTTCGACGGGAACACCGAAGGGAGTGGCTGTTGAACACCGTCAAGCCGCCGCCTTTTTATCAGGGATGCAAGGGCAGTTTCCGTTAACGGAAGAGGATATTATCGTGCTGAAATCATCCTTTTCATTCGACGCCTCCATCTGGCAATTGTTTTGGTGGACGATGTCAGGCGCCTCCGTGTATCTGCTTCCGGCCGGCTGGGAGAAAGATCCTGTGCGGATGATTGAAGCGTTTGCCTCAGAAAAGGTGACGACCGCACATTTTATTCCGGCGATGGTCAACAGCTTTTTAGACGCGCTGGAAACTGAGCCAGCAGAAACAAGAACACGCCTCGGCAGAACACTGACACGCGTGTTTGCCGGAGGGGAAGCTCTTTCCCCGCTTACGGCTGCCCGGTTTGCCGATCTTCTGCCGGAGACCGTGCTTATTCACGGCTACGGGCCGACGGAAGCGACGGTCGATGCGGCCTTTTACGTCTGTGATCGAAAACGGGACAGCGGACGGACGCGGCTTCCGATCGGAAAACCCGTTCCTGGTGCCCGTCTGTATGTATTAGATAGCGGAGGAGCCATCCAGCCTGCGGGCGTGGCAGGAGAGCTGTACATCGCGGGGACCGGCGTGGCCCGGGGCTATCTGAACCGCCCTGAGCTGACGGAGGAGCGCTTTCTCGATGATCCGTTTTATCCGGGAGAACGTATGTATCAGACGGGCGATATCGCACGCTGGACAGAAGACGGCCTTGTCGAATGGCTCGGGCGTTCAGACGGACAAGTGAAAGTCCGCGGCTACCGGATTGAACCGGGGGAGATCGAAGCGGCGATCCGGCGCATTGACGGCATTCGTGAGGCGGCGGTCACTGCCCGGACCGAACACGGCGAGACCGCACTTTACGCCTATATTGAAGGACGAAAAAGCGATGACGTGCGGGCGGAGCTTGCGGCACGCCTTCCGGCCTACATGATGCCGGCTCAGTTTATAGAGATGAGCGAGTGGCCGGTCACACCGAGCGGAAAGCTTGACCGCCGCGCGCTGCCGGCTCCCGGCGGAGCGGCAGACAGACAGGTGTACACCGCACCGCGGAACGTCACGGAAATGAAGCTTTGCGCCCTTTGGGAAGAGGTGCTGAAAAACGGACCCGTCGGCATCCGGGATCACTTTTTTGAGCGGGGCGGCCATTCGTTAAAAGCGACGGCTCTCGTCTCCCGCATCGCCAAAGAATTCGGTGTTCAGGTGCCGTTACAGGACATCTTCGCCCGGCCGACGGTGGAAGAGCTCGCTTCGGTTATTCAGGACTTGGAAGAGAGCCCGTATGAAGCGATTCAGCCTGCGCAAACACAAGATACCTACCCGGTGTCTTCGGCGCAGAAACGGATGTATGTGCTCCAGCAGCTTGAAGACGGCGGTGTCGGCTACAATATGCCGGCTGTGCTGGAACTGACGGGCCCGCTTGACCGCGGCCGGCTGGAGGAGACGTTCCGGCAGCTTGTGGAGCGGCACGAATCGCTTAGAACGTCCTTTGAAACGGGGCCTGACGGCGAACCGGTGCAGCGCATCCATGACAGCGTACCGTTTCAGCTCGATGAGGCCGAGTCAGCAGACGCATTCGTCCGGCCGTTTTGTCTGGAGGAAGCGCCGCTCTTCCGTGCGGCCCTCGTGAAAGAATCGGACGAACGCCATCTTTTATTAACGGATATGCATCATATTATTTCCGATGGTGTGTCCGTCAACACCTTGATTAAAGAATTCGGCGAGCTGTACGCAGGCCGTTCGCTTGCGCCGATGCGCCTTCAATATAAAGACTATGCCGTCTGGCAGCGGTCGTTTCAGCAGAAAGAAGGGTATCAGAAGCAGGAAGCGTATTGGCTGAAGCGGCTAGAAGGAGAGCTTCCGGTGCTTGAGCTTCCGGCTGACAAGCCCCGTCCGGCTGTCAGAAGCTTTGCGGGCGGCAGCGTATCGTGCACGCTTGACGCTGAAACGGCATCCGGCCTTCACCGCATCGCCCGGGATCACGGCTCCACTTTGTATATGGTTCTTCTCGCCGCGTACAATACGTTACTCGCGCGATTGAGCGGGCAGGAAGACATCATCGTCGGCTCGCCGATTGCCGGGCGTCCGCACAAAGACCTTGAACCGATTCTCGGCATGTTCGTCAACACGCTGGCCATCAGAACGGAGCCGAAGGGGGACAAACGGTTTACCGATTATTTGGCGGAAGTCCGCCAGGCCGCACTGGAAGCGTATGAACATCAGGACTATCCGTTTGAAGAGCTGGTGGAACGGCTCGGCGTGCAGCGGGACACAAGCCGTAATCCGCTGTTTGACGTGATGTTTGTGCTCCAAAATATGGAGCGTGAATCCCTGAATTTAAATGAGCTGCATTTGACTCAAGCTGCGGGTACAAGTCATAAAACCGCAAAGTTTGATGCCACGCTTTACGCGGCGGAAGGGTCTGACGGTTCCATCAGCTTTGATTTTGAATTCAATACAGATATCTATCAAAAACAGACAATCGAAAAATGGCTTTCTTACTTTACCCGAATTCTTACAAAAGTAATTGAAGACCAAACAATACCGCTTGGTGACATTCACGTACTGGATGATGCTGAAACAAATCGCGTCATTTATCAGTTTAATCAGACGAAAAGCGATTACCCAAGACACGAAACCATCAGCCGTTTATTTGAGCGTCAGGCTGAAGAAACCCCCGATGCCCGGGCAGTTGTTTATGATGGACAAATCTTGACATACCGTGAGCTGAACGAACGGGCTAACAGAATAGCGGCGGCTCTCCGATCAAATGGCGTCGGTCCGGAAAGTGTTGTCGCCTTATTAACCGGACGCACAACAGAGCTTGCTTCCGGAATCCTCGGAATATTAAAAGCGGGAGGCGCCTACTTGCCTATCGGTGACGATGTGCCTCGGGAACGGGGTGAATGGATGCTTAAAGACTGTAAAGCTGATATTCTTCTCCAATCTGATAAACTTGACGGTCTGCCGCTTTCAGGAAAACGTTTATTCATAGAGGATATTCAAACAAAGGCCGGCTTGAGTTCGGAAAATCCCGAACCGCTCGGCGGACCTGAATCGTTGGCCTACATGATTTATACGTCCGGGTCAACAGGTGCGCCAAAAGGCGTCATGATTGAACAGCGAAGCGTGATCCGCCTTGTGAAAAACAGCAATTATATTGATTTTACGCCGGAAGACAGACTGTTGTTTACTTCATCATTAGGATTTGATGTAACGACATTTGAAATATTCGGTCCGCTTTTAAACGGCGCTTCTTTATATGTAAGTGACCAGGAAACCTATCTCGACTCTGATGTTCTGGACACATTTATACAGCAAAACGGCATTACGACACTGTGGCTGACATCGTCTTTGTTCAATCATCTATCAGAACAAAATGAATACGTGTTTTCCGGATTATCCCGATTGATTATCGGCGGGGAAGCACTGTCCCCAAGTCATGTAAACCGGGTTCGGAATGCGCTGCCGTATCTCTCGGTATGGAATGGATACGGGCCGACTGAAAACACGACGTTCTCGACTTGCTTTTTGATTGAACAATCATACGATCATTCAATCCCGATCGGCCGCCCTGTCGGAAATTCAACCGCATATATCATAAACAGCAGGGGAACACCGCAGCCGATCGGCGTCATCGGTGAATTATGCACAGGCGGAGACGGTGTGGCAAGAGGATATTTCGGCCGCCCTGAGCTGACGGAAGAAAAATTTGTCCCTAATCCTTTTGTTCCCGGAGAACGGATGTACCGCACCGGGGATTTAGCCCGCTGGCTGCCGGACGGAACGATTGAATATGCCGGACGGATGGATGATCAAGTGAAAATCCGCGGTTATCGGGTCGAGCTGGGAGAGATTGAAGCCGCACTGAGGAGCCTGGACGGCGTGAAAGAAGCTGCCGTGTCAGTCAGAACCGGGCAGTCCGGCAATAAAGAACTGATCGCATATATGAGTCTGCAGGCGGACATGGATACAGAAAAAGCGCGTTCTTTACTTTCTCGGCAACTGCCGAATTACATGGTTCCGGCCTATATGATGGAACTTGAGAAGCTGCCGCTTACGCCGAACGGTAAATTGGATCGGAAAAATCTGCCCGAACCGGAGCTCGCGCTTCAAACCGCGTACACAGCTCCCCGCAATGAGCTTGAAGAACAGCTTTCCGTGATCTGGCAGGAAGTGCTCGGCACAAAACAAGTCGGGATTGAGGATTCATTTTTTGAGTTGGGCGGCGATTCAATCAAAGCGCTGCAAGTTGCCGCACGGCTCGGACGCTATGGGTGGAAAATGACGGCAAGTGACTTATTCCGGCATCCGTCCATTAAGGAACTCGCGCCTCTTATCCGGAAAGCGGAAAGAGTCATCGATCAGCGGCCGGTGGAAGGAGACATACCTTGGACACCCGTTCAGCACTGGTTTTTATCACAGCGGATGGAAAACAGAAATCATTTCAATCAGTCTGTCATGATGTTCAGCTCTGACGCATTGCATAAACAGCCGCTCAAACAAGCTTTGGAGCATCTTGTCATTCATCATGATGCACTCCGGATCACCGTCAGTTCAGAAAACGAAAGTATCAGACAAATCAATCACGGTATTCAAAAAGATGAACTGTACAGCTTGGACATTTGGGATCTGTCTGAGACAGATACTTGGGAAAGAGAAATAGAAGATGAAGTGGCTGCGCTCCAACAGCGGATGGATATTGAAAAAGGGCCGTTATTAAAAGCCGGATGGTTCAAAACCCGGTCAGGGGATTATTTATTCATCACCGTACATCACCTGGCGGTTGACGGAGTGTCATGGCGTATTCTGCTGGAGGATTTATCTGCCGCTTACACTCAAGCCGTAAAAGGTCAGCCGGTCCAGCTTCCGCCAAAGACCGATTCGTTTAAGCAATACGCCGTAAGGCTTTCAGAATACGCAAAAAGCAGCAAGCTGATGCGTGAAGAAGAATATTGGCGTTTTATTGAAGAGGAAACAGCCGCCGAACTTCCTTATGAAAAACCGCAGTATCAGACGGGAGCCGACAGCATTCGGCAAACGGTAAGCTTTACGCTTACAGAAGAAGAAACGTCCGTTTTGCTTCAGCAGGTCAACCGGGCCTACCATACCGATACGCAAGATATTCTTCTGACTGCCGCAGCTTTGGCTTTACGGGACTGGACAGGGGGCGGCAGACTGCGCATCGCGATGGAAGGGCACGGGAGAGAGCACATCATGCCGGAGCTCGACATCAGCCGCACCGTAGGCTGGTTTACCTCCATGTACCCGGTGCTCATTGACTTGAACACAGCAGGCGCTGAGCTTGGAACGGCTGTAAAAACGGTCAAAGACACACTCGGAAGAATACCGGATAAAGGAATAGGCTACGGCATTTTAAAATACATGACACCGTCTGAACAAAAAACAATCCGCTTCAGACAAGCGCCTGAAATCAGCTTTAACTATTTAGGGCAATTCAATGATACAGAAGATCAGCACACATTCAGTTTATCTGGTCTTGCGAGCGGACACGACATCACGCCGACATGGCAGCGGGAACAAGCGGTGGAAATGAGCGCGATGGCCGCACAACATAAACTGCACTTCAGTTTGAGCTATCCGCCGAGCCGCTTCCGCAAAGAAACGATGGAACAGCTGCTGCAAACCTTACAGCAATATTTGCGTGATATTATGGCGCACTGCACCGGCAAAGAGGAAGCAGAAAAAACCGTTAGTGATTTTAGCAGCAAAACGTTAACATCTGATGATTTGGACAGCATAGCGAGTTTTGTCGAGGAACTGTAGAAAAAGGCGACGGGGAGATTATAACATGACAAAAAAGAATGCAATTCAGGATATTTATCCGCTGTCTTATATGCAGGAAGGAATGCTTTTTCATTCCCTCCTGCAAAAGGAATCACAAGCTTACGCCGAGCAGGCCTCTTTTTCAATAACAGGGAAGGTTGACACCCGCGTGTTTGAAGAGAGCGTTCATGCCCTTTTCGAAAGACATGATATTTTCAGAACGATCTTTATCAGCCAGAACGTGTCAGTGCCGCAGCAGGTCGTATTAAAAGAGCGGAACGTCAGCATCATTGAGGAAAATCTCACCAATTTAAACAAGGCTGATCAAATCAAGCATATTGAAGAAGCCAAACGAAGAGACCGAAAGAAAGGATTTCACCTGCAAAAAGACATGCTGATGCGGGTGACGCTGCTTCAAACCGGAGAATGTGAATATACGTGCATTTGGAGTTTTCATCACATTATTATGGATGGCTGGTGTCTCGGGATCGTGCTGAAAGAGTTCTTCCAGATATATGCCTCGCGGCTTCGCCGGACACCGTTAACGCTTGAGCCTGCTGTGCCGTACGGGACCTACATCAAGTGGCTGATGGAGCAAGATAAAGAAAAAGCCGCTTCGTACTGGGAGCGATACCTTGAAGGCTTTGAGCAGCAGACTGTTCTGCCGAAGCAGAAAAAAGCCGGCGAAAGCAGACAAGAGGAAGTGACGTTTTCCTTTTCAAAAGAGGACACGGCTAAGCTGAAAGATCTGGCCGTGAAAGAAGAGGTCACGCTGAGCACCATTTTCCACACGCTCTGGGGCATTTTGCTTCAGGCGTATAACCAGACAGAAGATGCGGTTTTTGGTTCTGTAATTTCCGGAAGGCCGTCTGAAATCGAAGGCATCGAGCGAATGATCGGCCTGTTCATTAATACCGTGCCTGTCCGGATCAGCGGGGCGGACATCCCGTTTCAAAAGCTGATCAAAAACGTGCAAAAGGACGCTTTGAAAGGACAGGCATACAGCTATCATCCGCTTTATGATATACAGGCGAATTCACAGGTAAAACAAGGCTTAATTGACCATATTCTCGTCTTTGAGAATTATCCGGTTGAACAGGAGCTTGATGTACTGAACAGCAAGGGGGACACGAAAGACCTTTTTCACATCCATGATTTCAGCATGGAAGACGAAACCAATTACAGTTTTTATCTTATGGTGGCGCCGGGTGACGAGATTCATTTGAAAATGAGATACGATTCAAGCGTGTATGACCGCCAATTTATCGAAAATATCAAAGGTCATTTGACACATATCGTTTCCCAGATTCTCGACAAACCTGATATCACGCCGGATAAGCTTGTAATCATCACTCCTGAGGAAAAAGAGCAGCTGCTTGCTCCGATTTCTGAAGAAACTGATAAGCCTGAGTATGACACGATTCATGCGATGTTTGAACGGCAGGCCGCACAAACGCCGGATCAAATCGCGATCCGGTATGAAGGCGGGTCAGTGACGTACAAAGAGCTGAATGAATCGGCTAATAAGCTGGCCCGTCTGCTGCAAAAACGCGGATTAAAGCGGGAGGAGCCGGTAGGCGTCATGCTCGGCCGTTCCCCTTCTTTAGCGGCGGCCGTTCTCGGTATTTTAAAAGCGGGCGGCGCCTTTGTCCCGATAGATCCCGGCAGTCCAAAGGAGCGTATCCGATATGTTATTGAAAACAGCGGCTGCATCCATGTTGTAACAGAGCGGCATCAGTCACTCCCCGCGGGACAAACGCTGCAGGTTACATATATAGAAGAGGCCGGGACGGAAGCGGACGGAAGCAATGTGCAATCCATTAATACGGCGGACGACCTCCTTTATATGATTTATACATCCGGTACGACAGGGAAACCGAAGGGCGTACTGCTCGAACATAAAAATATGGCCAACCTTCTTTCTGACCAATTGACGAACACAGACATTGATTTTTGCACAAATGTGCTGCAGTACGCATCTTTGGCGTTTGACGTCTGCTATCAGGAGTTATTTTCAGTACTCTTAAGCGGCGGCACCCTTTGTATCGTGCCCGAATCAATCAAACGGGATGTTTCTCAGCTGTATTCGTTTATCGATCAGCACAAAACAGAGGTGGTGTTTTTCCCGACTGCGTTTGTCAAGATGCTTTTCAATGAAGAAGGTTATGCACAGTCTTTTCCCCGCTGTGTGAAGCATGTCATTACGGCCGGGGAGCAGCTGACTATCTCACGTTTGTTCAGGCAGACGCTCCGTTTACACGGTATGCATTTGCATAATCATTACGGCCCGTCAGAAACCCATGTGGTTTCAACGTATACGATTTCTCCGGGAGATGACATACCTGAACATCCGCCGATCGGGAAACCGATCCATCATAACAAGATGTATATTCTCAGCAAAAACAGACAGCTTCAGCCTCTCGGAATTGCGGGAGAATTGTATATTTCCGGAGTGAATACAGGAAGAGGCTATGTGAACAATCCGGCGCTGACCGAAGAGAAATTTTTGCCGGATCCGTTCAGAACGGGCGCCGTCATGTACCGGACCGGAGATTTGGCAAGACTGCGTGCGGACGGCCAAATTGAATACATCGGCCGGACAGATGATCAAGTGAAGATCAGAGGGTACCGGATTGAACCAAAGGAAATTGAAACCGTCCTGGCAAATCATCATGCCGTGAAAGAAGCTGCCGTGCTGATTCAAACGAATGAGTCGGGCGAAAATGAATTATGCGCCTACTGCAGCGTCTCACAAGCGACTGATCCTTCTCAGCTGCGAAGTGATTTGGCCAAGGAGCTGCCTGATTATATGATTCCGGTCAAATGGGCTTTCGTTGACGCGATTCCGCTCACTGGAAACGGCAAAGTCGATCAGCGGGCCCTTCCGGAAGCTTCGGCGTACGCAGCGGGCCGTCGATATACAGCTCCACGGAATGTGACCGAGCTGAAGCTTACCCGCATATGGGAAGAAGTGCTTCAAACCGGCCCGATCGGCGTTCACGATCACTTTTTCGAGCTTGGCGGCCATTCATTAAAGGCGACGGCACTCGTTGCAAAAATAGCTAAAGAGTGCAGCGTGCAAATCCCGCTGAGTGATGTCTTCAGCTATCCGACTGTAGAAGAACTCGCCAAAATCATCGGTGAAGCAGAAGAGAATCCGTTCGCATCCATAGAAAAGACAGAAACAAAAGAAACTTATCCCGTCTCATCCGCTCAAAAACGGATGTATGTCCTTCACCAGCTTGAAAATGGCGGTGTCAGCTATAACATTCCAGCCGTATTAGAAATGAAGGGGCCGTTTGACCGAGACAGGATGGAAGCCGTGTTCAAGGAGCTGATCCGGCGGCATGAACCGCTCAGAACGTCCTTTGAAGAAAAAAACGGCCGGCCTGTGCAGAGGATTCATGATGAAGTGCCGTTTGCATTTACAAAAGAACAATCAGCCGAAGCGTTTATCCGGCCGTTCGATCTCGGTAAAGCGCCTCTTTTCCGGGCGGGATTTGTCCAAATAGAAAAAGACCGGCATCTGCTTTTAGCTGACATGCATCATATTATTTCAGACGGCGTATCCGTCAATCTTTTGATACGTGAATTCAGTGAGCTGTATGCCGAGAGAAGTCTGCCGCCGTTACGGATTCAATACAAAGATTATGCCGTCTGGCAGCAATCATTTATGGCGGGCGCCGCATATCGGAAACAAGAGGAGTACTGGCTGAACCGGCTTGCCGGGGAGATTCCCGTGCTTGAATTGCCGGCTGATAAGCCGCGTCCCCCGGTGCGGAGCTTTTCCGGTGACCGGGTGTCATTTGTCATCAGCGAAAAACATACAGCACAGTTGAAAAAGCTGGCGAAAGAAAACAAATGCACACTTTATATGACGCTGCTCGGTGTGTACACGGTTCTGTTAGCCCGTTTAAGCGGACAGGAAGATATGATTGTCGGGTCTCCGATTGCAGGAAGGCCTCATGCCGACCTTGACGCCGTTCTGGGCATGTTTGTCAATACGCTCGCTTTCAGGACGCGTCCCGACGGAAGCATGACGTTCAAAGAATATTTAAAGGAAATTCGCCAAACAGCGCTTGAGGCTTACGAACATCAGGATTACCCGTTAGAAGAGCTCGTCGATAAGCTCGGTGTGCCGCGGGACATGTCCCGAAATCCGCTGTTTGACACAACATTTGCGCTGCAAAATATGGAACAGCAGAAGCTAAGGGCAGCCGGACTTGAACTGCAGCCGGCAGACGTCAGCCTGCCGATTTCTAAATTTGACTTATCGCTGTACATCTCCGAAAACGCCGGTGAATTGTACTGCCAGTTTGAATACAGTACCGATTTGTTTGAGAGAAAAACGATTCGAAAATGGGCGGAATTTTTCACGACACTTGCCGAAAACGCCGCAGCTGATCCGGGTTTGGAATTAGACGATATTTCTGTTTTGTCAGAAAAAGAAGAAGTGTCTCTGCTTCAAGAATTCAGCCCCTTGCAGAAAACGGCGTTTCCGCTTCATCAGCCTCTTCATGATCTGCTGGAACAACAGGCGGAAAAAACGCCGGACCGTCCGGCGATTTTAACTGATGACATTTCGATTACGTATCAGGAGCTGAACGAAAGAGCGAATGAGCTTGCGCACCGGCTGATCAAGCGGGGAATAAGGCTGGAGGATAAAACTGCCATTATGGGCCGGCGTTCTCCTGACATGCTGATCGGCATTTACGCTGTCTTAAAAGCAGGCGGTGCATATCTGCCGATTGATCCGGATTATCCGGAAGAGCGGATTCGCTTTTTACTGAAAGACAGCGGCGTGAAATTCTTACTGGCAGAACCAGAACTTTTCGCACCAGATCTTTTTGAGGGAGAAACGATCTCTCTGAAAAGCGGGCAAACAGGAAACCCGGAAGCTGCGGCCAACCCCAATGTTCCGGTGAAACCTGATTCATTGGCTTATATCATCTATACATCCGGTTCTACGGGACGCCCAAAAGGCGTGCAGGTTGAACATCAGTCAGCCGTAAACTTTTTATACTCGCTGCAAACGCGTTATGGATTAAATGATTCCGACACCATTCTGCATAAAACATCATACTCTTTCGATGCTTCGATTTGGGAGCTGTTTTGGTGGCCGATCGCGGGAGCTTCTGTTTTTCTCCTTCCGCAAGGCGGCGAGAAAGACCCTGAAATGATACTGAACGCATTGGAGAAAAACCGCATAACGGCAGCTCATTTTGTGCCATCCATGCTTCATGCTTTCTTGGAATATATAAATTTCAGAAAACAGCCGATCAAAAAGACCTGCTTGAAAAGGGTTTTTTCCGGCGGCGAACAATTGGGCCCGCACTTGGTTTCCCGTTTTTATGACCTTCTGCCGGGAACGGAATTGACAAATTCCTACGGTCCGACGGAAGCGACGGTAGAAGCGGCGTACTTTGATTTGCCGCAAGGAAAGGAATTTCACAATGTTCCGATCGGCATTTCCGGACATAACATGCGGCTGTATATTTTAAATCAAAAGAGACAGCTTCTGCCGCCGGGCTGTATCGGAGAGCTGTATATCGCGGGGACAGGCGTGGCCCGGGGCTATCTGAACCGGCCTGAGCTGACGGAGGAGCGCTTTCTCGATGATCCGTTTTATCCGGGAGAACGCATGTATCAGACGGGTGATATCGCACGCTGGACAGAAGACGGCCTTGTTGAATGGCTCGGGCGTTCAGACGGACAAGTGAAAGTCCGCGGCTACCGGATTGAACCGGGGGAGATCGAAGCGGCGATCCGGCGCATCGACGGCATTCGTGAGGCGGCGGTCACCGCCCGGACCGAACACGGCGAAACCGCACTTTACGCCTATATTGAAGGACGAAAAAGCGATGACGTGCGGGCGGAGCTTGCGGCACGCCTTCCGGCCTACATGATGCCGGCTCAGTTTATAGAGATGAGCGAATGGCCGGTCACGCCGAGCGGAAAGCTTGACCGCCGCGCGCTGCCGGCTCCCGGCAGATCGGCAGACAGACGGGCGTACACAGCCCCGCGGAACGTCACGGAAATGAAGCTTTGCGCTCTTTGGGAAGAGGTGCTGAAAAACGGACCCGTCGGCATCCGGGATCACTTTTTTGAGCGGGGCGGCCATTCGTTAAAAGCGACGGCTCTCGTATCCCGCATCGCCAAGGAGTTCGGTGTTCAGGTGCCGTTACAGGACATCTTCGCCCGGCCGACGGTGGAAGAGCTCGCTTCGGTTATTCAGGAATTGGAAGAGAGCCCGTATGAAGCGATTCAGCCTGCGCAAACACAAGATACCTACCCGGTGTCTTCGGCGCAGAAACGGATGTATGTGCTCCAGCAGCTTGAAGACGGCGGTGTCGGCTACAATATGCCGGCTGTGCTGGAACTGACGGGCCCGCTTGACCGTGTCCGGCTGGAGGAGACGTTCCGGCAGCTTGTGGAGCGGCACGAGTCGCTCAGAACGTCCTTTGAAACGGGGCCTGACGGCGAACCGGTGCAGCGCATCCATGACAGCGTGCCGTTTAAGCTCGATGAGGCCGAGTCAGCTGACGCATTCGTCCGGCCGTTTTGTCTGGAGGAAGCGCCGCTCTTCCGTGCGGCCCTCGTGAAAGAATCGGACGAACGCCATCTTTTGTTAACGGATATGCATCATATTATTTCTGACGGTGTGTCCGTCAACACCTTGATTAAAGAATTCGGCGAGCTGTACGCAGGCCGTTCGCTTGCGCCGATGCGCCTTCAATATAAAGACTATGCCGTCTGGCAGCGGTCGTTTCAGGAGAAAGAAGGGTATCAGAAGCAGGAAGCGTATTGGCTAAAGCGGCTAGAAGGAGAGCTTCCGGTGCTTGAGCTTCCGGCTGACAAGCCCCGTCCGGCTGTCAGAAGCTTTGCGGGCGGCAGCGTATCGTGCACGCTTGATGCTGAAACGGCATTCGGCCTTCACCGCATCGCCCGGGATCACGGCTCCACTTTGTATATGGTGCTTCTCGCCGCGTACAATACGTTACTCGCGAGATTGAGCGGGCAGGAAGACATCATCGTCGGCTCGCCGATTGCCGGGCGTCCGCACAAAGACCTTGAACCGATTCTCGGCATGTTCGTCAACACGCTCGCCATCAGAACGGAGCCGAAAGGGGACAAACGGTTCACCGATTACTTGGCGGAAGTCCGCCAGGCGGCGCTTGAGGCGTATGAACATCAGGACTATCCGTTTGAAGAGCTGGTGGAACGGCTCGGCGTGCAGCGGGACACAAGCCGTAATCCGCTGTTTGATGCCATGCTTGTCGTTCAGAATATGGAGCATGAGGAATTGCTGTTGGACGGTTTGCATATTCAGCCTGCGGACGTGTCCCGTCCGGTTTCCAAATTTGATGTCACTTTGCAGGCTTCTGAAGGCGGGGGACAGATTCATTTTCTGTTTGAATATGCGGCGTCTTTATTCCGGAAAGAAACGATGCAGCGCTGGGCTTCCCACTTTATGACGATGCTTGAACACATTGTCCGTGAACCGGAAACTTCTATACAAGCGATCAGCATGCTGACTGCTCCGGAACGGGACCGAATTCTTTCGGACTTTAACGGCACGGCGGATAAACAGCTGCCTGAAAAAACAGTTCATGAACTGTTCATCACCCAGGCGCGAAAAACACCGGATGCGGCAGCCCTTATCAGCGGGGAAAGGTTGGTCACATATAAAGAATTAGATGAATGGTCGAATAAAATCGCCAGAGCTCTGCAAAAACGGCAGATCGGACCGGATGCCGCCGTCGGCATTGTAATACCAAGATCACCGGAACAAGTCGCCGCAGTCTTCGGGGTTTGGAAAGCCGGGGGCGCCTACGTCCCGATAGATCCTGAATATCCGGAGGAACGCAAGCAATATATCATCTCAGACAGCGGCACAGCGCTTCTCCTTACCGTACACGGCGCAATAGACCAAGTGCCTGATCATTTTAAAGGTGAAGTGCTCGCACTGGAGGATATCCAAGAACAAGACGCATCACCGGTTCAGCCATTATCAGCACCGGAAGATTTGGCTTACATCATTTACACGTCCGGGACGACAGGCAGGCCGAAAGGGGTTATGGTCGAACATCGTTCCGTCAGCCAAACCCTTCAATGGCGAAGCGGATTTTATGATCTGAATGAGAAAGATACGGTTCTTCAGCTTTTTTCATTTTCCTTTGACGGTTTTGTAACAAGTATGTTCACACCGCTGATTTCAGGTGCGAAGGCGGCCGTTCCAGCTGAAGATGAAGCAAGAGATATTCTTGCCATTAAACACTATCTTGCATCTTACCGCATCACTCATATGATCATTGTTCCCGTACTGTACCGTACACTGCTTGACGTACTGGAGCCGGGGGATGCAGAGTCTCTCAGAATTACCACATTAGCTGGAGAAGCTGTCGACCAAAACATTATCAGCCGCAGTTTATCAGTTTGTCCTCACACGGAGCTTGCCAATGAGTACGGCCCGACGGAAAACAGCGTCGCCACTACAGCGGCAAGACATATAGAACAAAGTGAGAACATTACGATCGGCCGTCCGATTGAGCATTCACACGTTTATATTTTAAACGGGGATCACCCGCAGCCGATCGGTGTAACGGGAGAACTTTGCATTTCGGGTTCCGGCCTTGCAAGAGGGTACCGCAATCTTCCTAAGCAAACGGCCCAAGCCTTTGTCCAAGATCCGTTCCACAAGAACCGGCGCATGTACCGCACGGGCGATCTGGCAAAATGGCTGCCGGACGGCACGCTGCAATATATCGGCCGAATGGACGAGCAAGTCAAAATCAGAGGCTACCGGGTGGAACTGAAAGAAATTGAATCAGCCTTAACAGGCATAAAAGGTGTCAAGGAAGCAGCCGTTACCGCTCTGTCCGCATCAGCAGGCCAAACGGAACTATGCGCTTATATCGTGACAGAAGAAGGAACAGAAAGTGAAACCGTGCAACAGGCACTCAGAAATGAAATGCCCGCTTATATGGTGCCGGCGTTCTTTGAAACACTTGAAGCCCTGCCTGTCACACCGAACGGGAAGCTTGACCGCCGCGCGCTTCCTGAGCCGCGGAAAAAAGCGCACACCGGACGGGCATTTACGGAGCCTGAAAGCGACTTGGAAAAAGAGCTTTCCGCGATTTGGAGCGAAGTGCTCGGAACTGAAAACATTGCCGCGGATCAATCATTTTTTGAACTGGGCGGCGATTCCATCAAAGCCCTGCAAGTATCAGCCCGATTACATCAGGCAGGAAAACAGATCGCCGTAAAAGATATTTTCAGCCGGCCGACAATTAGAGAGCTGGCTCCTTATGTCCGTACAGAGCGGCAGCCGGTCAGCCAAGCTCCCGCAGAAGGAGAAGTGAAGTGGTCGCCGGTTCACAAATGGTTCTTCACACAAGACATGAAGGAAGCAAATCATTTTAACCAGTCCGTCATGCTGACGAGAACAAATTCAATAGATGAAGAGGCTCTGAGGAAAACGTTAAAAGCCATTACCGTTCATCATGATGCCTTGCGCCTTGTCTGCAAAAAAGACGAAGAGAAAGGTCTTCTCCTCTTCAACAGACCGGCTGACCTCGCAGATGAGCAGCTTTACAACCTGACCATATTAGAAACGGAAGGCGATGAGCATGAGAAGGAACGTGTTATAAAACGCCGCGTCGCAGAGCTTCAGAGAAACATGGATTTGGAGAACGGGCCGTTGGTACAGGCGGGGCTGTTCCGATCTGAAGCAGAAGATTACTTGTTTCTGACCGTCCATCATCTCGCTGTCGACGGGATATCATGGCGGATTTTATTGGAAGACTTGGCTTCTGCTTATGAGCAGGCCGCCTCTGGTCAGGAAATCAAACTCCCTCCGAAAACCATGTCATTCAAAACATATACGGAGCAGCTGGCCGATTATGCCGAAAGCAGACAGCTTCTTCAGCAGGCGGAGTATTGGCGGGAGATTGAACACTATGAAACAGAAAGTCTTCCTTACGAGCAGGCAGATCTATCTCAAACTCCTGCAAAAAAACGGAACACGGTATCCTTCACTCTGACAGAAAGTGAAACGGACGCCCTGTTGAAAGATGTGCACAGCGCCTACAATACGGATACGCAAGATGTGCTGTTGGCTTCCGCCGTGCTTGCCGTTCAAAAGTGGTCGCCGCGGCACGCTTTGAAAATCGCCCTTGAAGGACACGGACGCCAATCGGAGCAGGCAGGTGCGGACATCAGCAGGACAGTGGGGTGGTTCACTTCCATTTACCCGGTGCTTGTCCGGAGCGGAGTTTATGAACCTCTTGAAGAATATGAAATTCGCACATTGAAAACCGTTAAAGACACATTGCGGCGCATTCCGGATAAAGGGAACGGATACGGCGTCCTCAAATATTTAACACCGCCGAAGCTTGCCGGGATGACTTTCGGGAAAGCACCGGAGATCAGCTTTAATTATCTCGGACAATTCGATGCGCCCGGCCGGAATTCGGCAGAAACGGAACAGCCTGACGCGTTTCAGTTTTCTCCTTTGGGAGGCGGAGATGATGTCACAGATACATGGAAACGGGAGCAGTCACTTGAAATCAGCGCGATTGCGGCAAAAGGCCGGATGACCGTCAGCATTTCCTATGAAACGGAACGCTTCCGGCAAGGTACGATCGAACGGCTGTCCGAAAGCTGCCGGTATTATCTCCTGAAACTGTCGGAACACTGCCTCAGCAAAACCGATACGGAGAAGACCGTCAGTGATTTTGATGATCGGGAGCTGACTGAGGAAGCATTGCAGGATATTGCCGACTTACTCAGCTTCCACTAAACCGAGCGGGAGGAACACATGGACAAAACAAAAAATATCCAAAATATTTATCCCCTCAGCCGAATGCAGGAAGGAATGCTTTTTCATTCCTTTCTGCAAAAGGAGGGGGCTGCATATATCGAGCAATCCGTCTTCACCATAAAAGGCCGGCTTCGTCCGGAATTGTTTGAGCAAAGCGTACAGTCTGTCATCAGCCGTCACGATATTTTCAGAACGGTTTTTTTACCTCATGTCGCTCAGCTGAACGGCCCCCGCCAAGTCGTGCTGCGTGAGCGGGAATTCCGGCTGCACCGCGAAGATCTTACACATTTGGATGAAGCGGAACAGAGCGCCTACTTACAGCGATTTAAGGAACGTGACCGCTTAAAAGGCTTTGACTTGCAAAAGGATATGCTGATGCGTGTGTCTTTGTTTAAAACGGCTGACGAAAAATATGTATGCGTCTGGAGCCACCATCACATCCTTATGGACGGCTGGTGCCTCGGCATCGTCCTTCAGGAATTCATGCATATGTACCGGGCGATTGAATCAGGCTCACCCGTCACACTGGCGCCCGCAAAGCCTTACAGCACGTATATTACATGGCTGACTGATCAGGACAAAGACGCGGCTTCTGAGTATTGGAAAGGATATTTAGCAGGCTGCGAGACACCCTCAGGACTCCCGAAAATATCGGCCCGTCCCCAGGAAAAAGGCTACCGTAAGAAAGAGCTCCTGTTTTCTTTAGATCAAAATCTGACAGACAGGCTGAAAACCATCGCCAAAGAAGAGGGCGCTACGCTCGCGGTTCTTATGCAGACTGTATGGGGCCTGATGCTGCAGCGCTACAACCGGATGGACGATGCCGTATTCGGCGCCGTCGTATCAGGGCGGCCTTCCGTCATTGACGGCGTGGAAAGCATGATCGGGCTGTTTATCAATACCGTGCCGGTACGCATTAAAACGGGTGACGAAAGCTTTAGAGAACTGCTGGGCCGCAGCCAGAAAGAAATGCTTGATTCAGAGGCGTTCAGTTATCATCCGCTTGCTGACATCCAATCTCAGACTGAGCTGAAACAGGATTTAATCGACCATATCATCGTGTTTGAAAATTATCCGATTCAGCAGCAGATGAGAGACGCGGAAAAGGAATCGGATGCACCGTTCCGGATCGGGAATGTCAATGTTTCGGAACAATCGGGCTACGATTTTAACCTCATCATAGCGCCCGGCGATGAGCTGATCATCAAATTCAGCTACAATGCGAACGTTTATGACGAAGTATGGATAGAGAGCGTAAAAGGACACTTGGAAGAAGCGCTGCGCGGCGCCGCCTTCAATCCCGATGTTCCCGCTGATCGGCTTCCGATGCTCGGACAAAAGGAAAAATCAAGAATAATCGGCGAATTTAATGACACGAAAACAATTTATGAAAGAGACGAAAGCATCATCAGCCTGTTCAGCCGACAGGTGAAGAAAACCCCGGATCATCAGGCGCTTCACGCCGGCGGGCTGACGATGACGTACCGGGAGCTCGATGAACGGTCAACTGCGTTCGCCCGCATCCTGCTGGAAAACGGTTTGGCGCCAAAAGGAATTGCCGGGATTCTTGCCGAACGCTCACCGGAATTTATCATCGCTGTTCTCGCTGTATTGAAAGCGGGAGGGACGTACCTTCCGCTCGATGCAGAACTGCCATCCGACAGGATCGCCGATATGCTCACTGAGAGCGGAGCACAGCTGTTAACGGTACAAAAAGGGATTGAGACTGACGTTGACTTTTCTCACATCATCTCTATCCCGGCTGCAGCTGAAAAACAAACAGCTGAGGCGGGAAAACTGAATACCGTAACGTCACCTGAGGACCTTGCCTATATTATGTATACATCCGGTTCAACAGGAAAACCGAAGGGCGTGATGATTTCCAACCGCAACGTCGTATCGCTCGTGTCAAACAGCAATTACACGTCAGCCGGCACGACGGACCGTCTCATTCTGACAGGGTCCATCGGTTTTGACGCAGTGACGTTTGAAATCTTCGGAGCGCTATTGAACGGAGCGTGCCTTCATGTGGTTGACCGCACGACAATGCTTGCCCCTGAGAGGTTCGGCAATTATCTTTGTTCCAATCGTATTACGATTCTGTTTTTGACGACGGCGCTCTTTAACCAGTTTGCCCAGGCGGATCCGGAGATGTTTTCCGGATTGCACACCTTATATGTCGGCGGAGAAGCATTGTCCCCGGCGCTCATCAATAAGGTCAGACACCGCTGTCCGAATCTCAGCCTTTATAACATATACGGGCCGACGGAAAATACGACATTTTCTACCTTTTACGAAATCAGGCACGATTTTTCTCAGCCGATCCCAATCGGAAAACCGATCAGCAATTCAACCGCGTATATCATTGATAAAAATGGCGGACTTGCGCCGATCGGCGTGCCCGGTGAGCTTTGTGTCGGCGGGGACGGGGTTGCCAAAGGCTATTTAAACAGGCCTGATTTAACAAGTGAAGCGTTTGTCAGCCATCCGGTTCATCCTGAAGAAAAGATCTACAGAACAGGGGATTTGGCACACTGGCTGCCTGATGGAAGCATCGGATACATCAGCCGTATCGACCGTCAATTCAAGATTCGCGGGAAGCGTATCGAGCCGGCCGAAATTGAAGCGCGGCTGACTGAAATTGATGGAATCAGGGAAGCGGCAGTCATCGTGTCAGACGAAGGACAAGAAGCAACCCTTTGTGCGTATTATACAGGCGCACATGCTGAAGAAAGAGCCATTCGATCCCTATTGGCCAGGTCGCTTCCCGACTATATGATTCCGCAGTATGTGATGAAGCTTGACCGTATGCCGCTTACCGCAAACGGCAAAGTGGACCGCCGCGGGCTGCCTGCGCCGGACCGGAAAAAAGCTTCATCAAAAGCCGTTCCGCCACGAAACTGGGTAGAGCGTGAGCTGATCGACATTTGGACGCCGATCCTCGGCTGCGGAGAGCTGGGCATACAGGATGACTTCTTTGAGCTGGGCGGCCATTCTTTGAAAGCATTGCAAGTGATTCATCAGCTGAAGACCAGGCAGCAGATGGACGTCCCGATTGAAATGATATTTGAATATCCGACAATTGAACAATTGGCTGAAAAGCTGTATTCAAACACACTGTCAGAAGCTGCCGAACAGCATATCAGCAGACTGAATCAGCCGAAAGGCCGCAATCTTTTCTGTTTTCCGCCAATCTCAGGTTTCGGCATTTTCTTTAAAGATCTGGCGGCGGCATTAAATGGACGGGCTGCTGTGTACGGTTTTAACTTTATTGAAGAAGACAGCAGAATGGAACAATACATTGATAAAATGCTGGAAATCCAGCCGGAAGGCCCTTATATCCTCTTCGGATATTCGGCAGGCGGCAATACGGCATTCGAGGCTGCAAAAGCGATGGAAAAGCGAGGCTTAGAAATCAGCGACGTCATTATCGCAGACGCGTACAGAAAGCTTGACGCACTGCCGCAGCAGCCAACAAACGCAACAGCCGAAAATGTCCCGGAAGCCGTCAGGGAAGCGGTCATCAGAAAAACAGAGCGCTATCAAACGTACTGGGCGGAACTGATAAATGACGGCCAAATCGCGGCAAACCTCCATTTTATCGAGGCCGGCTTAAAGGAAGAGCACAATGCTGAGTCTGAGCCGAAAAAATGGGAAGGCGCCACAACGGGACTCTACCAGGAATATCAGGGCGAGGGAGCCCATAAAGATATGTTTGAACCCGCCTTTGCACAGCAAAATGCTGAGGTCATACTGGACATCATTGCAAACAGCGGAAGACGCTTGGCGCGGAATCTGTAACATCCGGCAGAATGACTGAAGAAGACAAAGGGCAAGATAGGGGAATCAAACTCAGTTTTTTTGGAGGCTTTGAGATGACGAACCTATCTTGGCTTACGTATGTAATGATTATTCTTGCCAGCTACCGGCTGACCCATTTGATCGTATTTGATAAGATTACGGAATTCATAAGAAAACCCTTTATAAAGCAAGAAAAAACCGTCGATCAAAACGGGCGCGCCGTCCAAAAAAAAGTCCCTTCCTCCGCATTCGGTTATATGCTGCAATGTTATTGGTGTGCGGGCATCTGGTGCGCCATATTAATTGGCATCTGCTATTTGGTCTGGCCCCGCTATGCACATCCGGTTATTTTCATTTTGTCCATTGCCGGAGCGCAGGCCATTCTTGAAACATGCGTCGGCGTCGGAACGAAGGTCATTGACGTGCTCGCCGCCATAAAACATAAAAAGTCCTGAAGCGTGTTGATTCGCTTTAGGACTTTTTTCTTTCCCTTTTAGGCTGAGAGGAGCAAAGCAGGCTTTCTGATTCACCGCCCGGAATGCTTCGGAATACCGTAAAGCAGAGAGGGGGAAAAACATGAAAAGCTGCCGTTTTAGCATGATATGGTTTTTGGCCGTTGTACTGACAGCCGGCATCTTTACGTTCTCAGCATCCGCACAAGCAAGCGGCACTCAGCCGGAGAGAGAAATGAGAGCCGTCTGGATCGCGTCTGTCACTAATATCGACTGGCCCTCTAAAAAAGGGCTGTCACCGGAAGAGCAAAAAAGAGAATACAGCAAGCTGCTGGATGACGTTCAGGAGATGGGGATGAACGCCGTTATCGTCCAAATTAAGCCTGCGGCTGATGCTTTTTATCCATCAGATTACGGGCCTTGGTCAGAGTATCTGACAGGAACACAAGGCAAAAATCCCGGCTACGACCCGCTTGCTTTTTTAGTTGAAGAGACACATAAACGGAATCTTGAATTTCACGCTTGGTTCAATCCTTACCGGATCACGATGAATCACACAAATTTGAATGCGCTTTCAGACGATCATCCCGCGCGTTCTCATCCGGACTGGGTCGCTGCATACGGAAAACAGCTGTACTATAATCCTGGAATTCCGGAAGTAAGACAATTTATAACGGATGGAATCAAAGAAGTGGTCAGCCGTTATGACATTGATGCGGTTCATATGGATGATTATTTTTATCCTTATAAAATTGCCGGACAGGAATTCCCCGATCAGGCGGAATACGAACGGTACGGAAAAGCTCACTTTGCATCAATTGATGACTGGCGCAGGGATAACGTCAACCGGCTTGTAAAAGAAATCAACCTAACCATCAAACGAGAAAAACCTTATGTCAAATTCGGAATCAGCCCGTTCGGCGTATGGAGAAATGCCGCAGATGACCCGACAGGCTCCGAAACGGCCGCCGGGGTGCGGAACTACGATGACTTATATGCTGATACAAGAGAATGGATCCAAAAAGGATACATTGATTACATCGCACCGCAAATTTACTGGAGTATCGGATTTAAAGCGGCGGCATATGACGTCTTAGCAGATTGGTGGGGAAAAGAAGTGAATAATCGGCCGGTGCATTTATATATCGGGCAGGCAGCTTATAAAATCAACAACAATGCTGATCCGGCATGGGCCGACCCGGGGGAATACGGAAGACAGATTACGCTAAACAGGGGATCAGCTTGGATTAAAGGAAGCATGCATTTCAGTTTAAAGGATTTAAACCGAAATCCGCTCGATGTAAAAAACCGTTTGATCAAAGACATGTACAGCCGGCTCGCATTAATTCCCGAGATGCCTTGGCTCGGACATTCCGCTTTAAAAAAACCGTCTGTCAAACGGGCGGAGAAGAACGCTTCAGGCCATACACTCTATATCGAAGATGCGAAATCCAACGGTAAAAAAACGGCTTATTACGCCATTTACCGCGCAGAAAAGGGAAAGCAGCCTTATTTAGTGGATACAGTCAGAAAAACATTGTCACGGACTCAGACATTTTCAGATACTGATATTCGGGCGAAAGAAGCCTGCACCTATATCGTTACTTCCGTTGACAGGCTTCACCATGAGAGCCGTCCCTCCGCAAAACGGACGATTAAATAGCCATTATTAATAAAACTGACAGTTGCCGCGCTGTCAGTTTTTTTGCGATGGATGAGTCCGAATGTTCAGACTTTATTTGGATGGAATGAATAAAGACCCCCATTAATAAAATGTAGAAAGCAGCAGAAGGAGGAAGGTTAATGAATTTTCAACTGACAAAAGAACAACAGATGGTGCGCGAAATGGTCAGAGATTTCGCCAAAAATGAAATTGCCCCGAAAGCCCATGAGGTTGATCAATCAGCCGTCTTCCCGATAGACACATTTAAAAAAATAGGCGAACTCGGGCTGCTCGGAATTCCGTTTCCGGAAGAATACGGCGGGGCGGGCGGTGACACCATTTCATATGCAGCAGCGGTTGAAGAAATCGGAAAAGCCTGCGGCAGCACGGGGCTGAGCTACGCGGCAGCCGTGTCACTCGGCGCAAGCCCATTATACTATTTCGGTACTGAACAGCAAAAGCAAGAACATCTTATTCCGCTTGCTTCGGGAAAAGCGCTCGGATCATTCGGGCTGACAGAGCCGAATGCCGGTTCAGATGCCGGCGGTACCCAGACAAAAGCCGAGAAAAAGGACCATGACTATGTGATAAACGGAGAAAAATGCTGGATCACAAACGCAAATTACGCCCGCACGGTCATTGTCACCGCCGTTACGGGAAAGAACTCCGCCGGAAAACCGATCATTTCAGCTCTCATCGTCCCGACAGACACACCGGGATTTACGATCACAAATCCGTACGACAAGATGGGTGTGAGAGGGTCGGATACGGCCGAGCTTGTGCTGGAGGATGTCAGGGTGCCTGCCGATAACCTGCTCGGTGATCCTGAAAAAGGTTTTAAACAATTTTTATATACATTAGACGGCGGGCGGATCTCGATTGCGGCACTGGCTGTCGGTATCGCTCAAGGCGCACTGGAGGCGTCCCTGTCATATGCGAAGGAACGCAAGCAGTTCGGCAGTCCGATATCGTCATTTCAAGCCATTCAATTTAAGCTGGCCGATATGGCGATGGAAATTGACCTTGCCAGACAAATGGTGCTTAAAGCGGCATGGCTGAAGGATCAAAACCTGCCATTTACGAAAGAAGCGGCATTCGCCAAGCTTTATGCTTCAGAAATGGCCGTCAGAACCTGCCTTCAGGCCATCCAAATTCATGGCGGTTCCGGTTATATGAAGGAATGCGGTGTCGAACGTATGCTTCGTGACGCAAAGCTGATGGAGATTGGAGAAGGAACGTCAGAAATTCAAAGAATGGTCATCGCAAGACAGCTTTTGAAGTGAAATGAAAACGTTTACTAAGACAGGGATGGAAGGGGGCAGGTCATATGGCTGAACTTATCCATTTAACAGCCGGAAAGCTGCTTGAGCGGACCGCGGAGCTTTTTCCGGATCATGAAGCGGTTGTTTACCCTGAGCGCGGCCTTCGTTATACGTATGCCGAGTTTGACCGGTTATGCCGGCAAACCGCAAAAGGGCTGATGAAACTGGGAATTGAAAAAGGAGATCATGTGGCCATATGGGCATCCAACATACCGGAATGGCTCGCGGCGCAATTTGCAACGGCGAAAATCGGCGCCGTTCTGGTCACCATCAATACAAATTTTCAAATCGCAGAACTCGATTACCTGCTGGCGCATTCAGACGTCTCGGCCCTGATAATCATGGATTCCTACCGGCAGACATCTTATGTTGAGATGGTGAATAAGCTGATTCCGGAGCTGAAAACTTGTGAGCACGGCAGGCTGCGTTCGAAACGTTACCCCTTTTTACGGACGGTGTTATATATCGGTGATAAAAGCCCGCCCGGGATGCACCGCTGGGATTCTTTGCTGAAGGAAGGCGAAGCTTTAACGGATGCAGCGCTTGACGGAAGGATGGACAGCCTGAAAAAGGATGATTGCATTCATATGCAATATACATCAGGTACGACCGGATTTCCGAAAGGCGTCATGCTCTCACATTTTAATATCGTAAATAACGCGGCCAATATCGCAGAATGCATGAAGCTTACTTCAAGTGACCGTTTATGTATTCCCGTGCCGTTTTTCCACTGCTTCGGGTGTGTGCTCGGCGTGCTGGCATGTGTTTCCGCGGGTGCGGCGATGATTCCGATCGAACAGTTTTCTCCGCCGGCCGTTCTGAAAACGGTGGAGCAAGAAGCCTGCACGGCTCTGCACGGTGTACCGACGATGTTTATCGCCCTCCTAAATGACAGCCGTTTTTCTGAATATGATCTTTCCCACGTCCGAACCGGGATTATGGCAGGCTCGCCATGCCCGGCGGAAGTCATGAGAGAAGTGATCGGCAAAATGGGGATGACCGGCATTACCATTGCCTACGGACAGACCGAAGCATCACCTGTCATTACGCAGACAAGAACGGATGATTCATTTGAAAGAAGAGTGGAAACAGCGGGGCGCGCGCTTCCCCATATCGAAGTCAGAATCGTTCGGCCCGGAACATCCGGAGAAGCCGCCCGGGGCGAACAAGGAGAGCTCTGCACCCGCGGATATCATGTCATGAAAGGTTACTATAAAAATCAAGAAGCGACCGAAGAAGCGATAGACAAGGACGGCTGGCTGCATACCGGTGATTTGGCTGTCATGGACGAGGACGGGTACTGCAAAATCACGGGCCGTCTGAAAGACATGCTGATCAGGGGCGGCGAAAATATCTATCCGCGCGAAATTGAGGAAATGTTATATCGGCATCCCGCAGTGGCAGACGTTCAGGTCGTCGGCGTGCCTGATCCGAAATACGGAGAAGAGGCCGCGGCGTGGGTCAGGCTCAAAGACGGACAAACCGCTTCCGCAGAAGACATCAGAACCTTTTGCAAAGAACATATCGCCCGCTATAAAGTCCCCAGGTATGTTTTGTTTACAGATGAATATCCAATGACAGCCTCAGGAAAAATTCAGAAATTCAAGCTGCGGGGAAAAACGATTGAAGAGCTCAAATTAACTTAATGAAAAAGGAGTGCTTCACATTTGTTTAAAAAAGTCCTGATTGCCAACAGAGGAGAAATCGCCTTAAGAATTATCCGCACCTGCAAACGCCTCGGCATCCCCTCGGCAGCTGTGTATTCAGAAGCCGACCGGGACGCGCTGCATGTAAAAGAGGCTGATGAGGCCTATCCGATCGGTAAATCGAGAGTAAATGAAAGCTATTTACATATCGACAGAATCATAGAAGCCGCCAAATCCGCCGGAGCGGACGCCATTCATCCGGGCTACGGGCTGCTGTCAGAAAACAGCCTGTTCGCCGAACGCTGCCGGAAGGAACAAATCACATTTATCGGCCCGCCCGGTGATATCATCGCCAAGATGGGCAGCAAGATAGAAGCCCGAAAAACGATGCAAAAAGCAAAGGTCCCGATTGTTCCCGGTGTTTCAGAGCCATTGCCCGATGTTCACTCCGCCTTAGCCGAAGCCCGTGCCATCGGCTTTCCGGTCATGCTGAAAGCGTCTGCAGGGGGAGGCGGAATCGGCATGCAGATCGTACATTCAGAAGAAGAGCTGGCCAAAGCGTTCGAAGGCAATCAAAAGCGGGCCGCGTCCTTTTTTGGAGACGGCGCAATGTATATGGAAAAGGTCATTGAAAATGCCCGTCATATTGAAATTCAGATTCTCGCAGATTCTTTCGGAAACACCGTTCATCTGTTTGAACGTGACTGTTCAGTACAAAGGCGCCACCAAAAAGTGATAGAAGAAGCGCCGTCGCCGTTTGTTGACGATGAATTAAGACAAAGACTCGGTGAAACCGCCGTTAAAGCCGCTAAATCGATCGGCTACCAAAATGCAGGCACAATAGAATTTCTCGTCGACCAAAAGAAACAAATCTATTTTTTAGAGATGAACACAAGACTGCAGGTGGAGCATCCGGTGACAGAAGAAATTACAGGACTGGATCTTGTGGAAGAACAGCTGAAAATCGCCGCCGGGCAGGTGCTGACTTTCTCGCAGAAAGATATCAACCACCGCGGTCATGCGATAGAAGTGCGGATCTATGCGGAAGATCCGGTCACCTTTTACCCGTCACCCGGTGCCATCTCGTCTTTTTCCGTTTTAAGACACCCGTCAGTGCGACACGAATGCGCCGTCGAAAAGGGAAGCGTCATTTCTCCGTTTTACGATCCGATGATTGCTAAAATGATCGTCACGGCGAATACGAGAAAACAAGCCATTGAACAACTGAAAACCGCCCTTGGCGAATATCATGTAGAAGGGATTAAAACCAACATTCCGCTGCTGACAAAAATTGCCCATTCAGAAGTGTTTGAAAAGGGTGAGGCAACAACCGGTTTTTTACAAACAATGAACGAGGGGGCGTCAAAATGAGCGTCATAAAAATTCAGATGGCGGGAAACCTGTGGAAAATTCATGTGAAGCCCGGTGATGTCATTGAAGAAGGACAGGAAGTGGCCATCTTGGAATCTATGAAAATGGAAATTCCGATTATCGCTGATGCAGCGGGTACGGTGAAAGAAGTGAAAAAATCAGAAGGTGATTTCACTGATGAAGGAGAGGTCCTGATTGAACTTCAATAAAACGGGAGGTGCAGCATGAACTGTCCGAAACATGTCCGCATCAATGAAGTAGGACCGCGTGACGGCTTGCAGAATGAATCGGCGTGGGTGGATACAGAAGATAAGATTGAGTGGATCAATATGCTGTCAAAAACAGGACTTCCCTATATCGAAGTGACATCATTCGTGCATCCGAGATGGATTCCGGCTCTTCGTGACAGCCTGGACGTCGCAAAAGGCATTGCCAGATCTGAACATACGGTCTACGCGGCTCTCGTTCCGAACCTCATCGGACTGGAGCATGCTGCAGAAGGCGGAATCGATCAGGCCTGTGTATTTTTATCTGCAAGCGAAACCCATAACCAAAAAAACGTAAACAAACCGATTGACCGGACCGTTCAAGAGCTCAGGCGGGTTATTACTGAAGCAAAAGCTGAAAAAATGGCGACGAGAGCTTATCTGTCTACTGTGTTCGGCTGTCCGTACGAACAGAACGTGCCGGTCGAACAAGTCATCCGCCTGTCAGACACCCTGCTCGAAATGGATGTTGATGAAATATCGCTCGGCGACACAATCGGCGCGGCAAACCCCTTGCAGG
The DNA here is from genome assembly GCF_036362845.1 of Bacillus sp. MT(2024). Classification (NCBI taxonomy): domain Bacteria; kingdom Bacillati; phylum Bacillota; class Bacilli; order Caryophanales; family Bacillaceae; genus Bacillus; species Bacillus sp. MT(2024). Next base: position 1,909,103 of record NZ_CP143632.1, on the reverse strand, counting down.
TCATAGCCGTGCTTGAAGCCCTTTTGCCGAGAATTCCCGCCTCAAAAATCGCACTCCATTTCCATGATACAAGAGGAACGGCTCTAGCGAATATCATTCCCGCTCTTGATATGGGGATTACATCCTTCGATACTTCCTCAGGCGGGCTTGGCGGCTGTCCGTATGCTCCGGGATCAGCAGGAAACGCCGCCACAGAAGACGTCATTTATATGCTCGAACAAATGGGGATTGATACCGGGACGGACATGAATAAACTTCTTTATGCCGCCGGCTGGATCGCGGATAAAATAGGCAAAGATCTGCCAAGCAGAAACCTGCAGGCATTCAGAACGAAATGAGAAAGGAGAAGCCATGGGAGATTGCGTCTTGTATTCCGTCTGTCAAGGAACGATCGGTCTGATCACGCTGAACCGCCCGCATGCGGCCAACTCACTGTCTTCAGAAATGATTGATCATTTACAGCGTGTGATTGAAGACATCAAAAACTCGCCATCCATTCGCTGTGTCATTCTCACCGGCTCCGGAAACACATTTTGCGCCGGCGCTGATTTAAAAGAGAGAGCGGGGATGAATCATGAACAAGTTAAGCAAAGCGTCAGGCGTATCGGTGAAACGGCTGCATCCATTGAAGCTCTCCCGCAGCCGGTCATTGCAGCGCTGAACGGAACCGCTGTCGGAGGAGGCCTTGAACTCGCTCTCGCCTGCGATATCAGAACAGCCGTCAGCCGGGCGGGCCTCGGCCTTCCTGAAACAGGGCTTGCAATCATTCCCGGGGCGGGCGGAACGCAGAGACTGCCCCGGCTTATCGGCCCCGGCGCGGCAAAAGAATTGATCTATACCGGCCGAAGGCTTTCTGCCGAAGAGGGAAAAGACATGAAGCTGATCGAGCATGTTTGTGAAGCCGATGAACTTATGGAAAAAGCAAAAGCACTGGCCGGCCGCATCGCCGCTAATGGGCCGATCGCCGTCAGACAAGCAAAATCCGCGATAAACAAGGGTCTGGAGACAGATCTCAATACAGGGCTCGAAATCGAACGAAAAGCATATGAACAAGTCATCCCCACACTTGACAGAGAAGAGGGCCTGCGCGCTTTTAAAGAAAAAAGACCCCCTGAATACAAAGGAAAATAAAACATGGAGGGACTCGGATGGATTACGAAAAAGAACGGCAGACACGCAGCAAAACGATTGAAAAGGGAGGAGCCGCGAAATATCACGCAAGCAATGAAAAGAAGGGGAAACTTTTTGTAAGAGACAGGCTGAAGCTTTTATTCGATGACGGCATATCCGTTGAAGACGCTTTTTTCGCCGAGTGCATGTCAGACGGACTGCCGGCTGACGGGGTCGTTACCGGGATCGGAACCATCGGCGGCAGAACCGTTTGTGTGATGGCAAATGACTCAACCGTAAAGGCGGGCTCGTGGGGCGCGAAAACGGTGGAAAAAATCATCCGCATTCAGGAGACAGCGGAGAAGCTTCAGTGTCCGCTCTTGTACTTAGTCGATTCCGCAGGTGCGAGAATTACGGATCAGGTCGACATGTTCCCGGGCAGAAGGGGAGCCGGCCGCATCTTTTATAATCAAGTAAAGCTGTCGGGCCGCATTCCGCAAATCTGTTTATTGTTCGGTCCTTCCGCTGCAGGCGGCGCTTACATTCCGGCCTTTTGCGACATTGTCATTATGGTCGAAGGCAATGCATCCATGTACTTAGGTTCCCCGCGCATGGCAGAAATGGTGATCGGCGAGAAAGTATCGCTTGAAGAAATGGGCGGCGCCCGTATGCATTGTTCCGTATCAGGCTGCGGTGATCTCCTCGCCCCGACGGAACAGGAAGCAATCTTGATGGCGCAGACATATCTCAGCTACTTTCCGGCAAATTATACTGAAAAAGCGCCCGTCAACAAATCTAAGAACCCGAAAGCTTTTGAAAAACCGCTCTCAGATGTCATCCCGGCACATCAAAACGCACCGTTCAACATGATGGATTTAATTGAACGTGTTATTGATGAAGACTCATTTTTTGAGATCAAACCGTTATTTGCGCAGGAATTAATAACGGGGCTTGCGCGGATTCACGGACAGCCGGTCGGCATTATCGCCAATCAGCCGCGTGTCAAAGGCGGAGTTTTATTTCTCGATTCGGCGGATAAAGCCGCAAAATTTATCGCTTTGTGCGACGCATTCCATATTCCGCTTCTGTTTTTAGCAGACATTCCCGGATTCATGATCGGAACGAAGGTTGAGCAGGCGGGCATCATCAGGCATGGCGCAAAAATGATCTCCGCAATGGCGGAAGCGACTGTTCCGAAGCTTTCCGTTATCGTCAGAAAAGCCTACGGTGCCGGATTATACGCGATGGCGGGGCCTGCTTTTGAACCGGACTGCTGTTTAGCGCTTCCGACTGCGCAAATTGCCGTAATGGGTCCTGAAGCAGCGGTGAATGCGGTCTACGCAAACAAAATCAGCGAGCTGGCCCCTGAAGAAAGGCCGGCTTTTATTCAAGAAAAGCGTGATGAATATAAGGAAGACATTAACCTTTACCGGCTTGCCTCTGAAATGGTGATTGACGGCATTGTTCCTGCTGATTCCTTGCGGGAAGAACTCAATAAACGCCTCACTGCTTACATGTCCAAACAACTGACATTCACACACCGGAAACACCCCGTATACCCGGTATAAATAAAAAAAGACTGCATAGATCCGGCTCGGCAGCCGTTCTTATGCAGTCTTTTTTCACAGTCTTGATCTCATTTTCTTCACAACAAAATAAACAACAATAAATACGAGAGCCAATATAATGATCGGAGTTGTATACATTCCGGCATAGCTGTCTACGTCTTTCCACTGTCCCCCGAGCTGATACCCGAGATAAACGAAAATGACAGACCACGGAATAATGGCAAGCGTCGTCAATATGACAAACTTGGAAAGAGGCATTTTCGCAAGGCCGGCCGGGATGGAGATCGCATGTCTGACGACCGGGATAAAACGCGCCGAGAACACAACGCCGGCGCCGTAACGGCGAAACCAGTTTTCCGCAACATCAACATGATGCTTTTTCAGAAGTAAGTACTTGCCGTACTTGTCCAAAAACGGCCGTCCCCCATAACGGGCGATCCAGTAAATAAAGCACTGCGCGATCGTTCCCCCGATCACACCGGCGACAATGGCGCCGATAAAGCTGATCGTGCCTTCTGACACCATATAGCCTCCGTAAGCCAGAACGATTTCACTCGGAATGATTTCGATCATTAATCCGAGCGCAATCCCTAAATAGCCCATACTTGTCAGCCAGGATAATATTTCATTAATAAAATTGCCCACACTGTTCACAACCTCTTTATCTTTTTACCCAATTATATGACTGATTGACAAGCAAAATGGTTACAAATTATTTTTTAACGCACGATTTCTTCAGATTCTCTTTTTAACACCTCTTCTAAATAAGCTAAAAGTTTCGGTCTCATTTCTTCCCGCAGAAGCCCGATCTCCGTGCCGGCCTTAAAACAGCCGAACTTATCTCCTATATCAAACCGGCTTCCTTCAAGCTCCCGCGCGTAAATGCTTCGGGTGCGGCATACTTCGCGCAGCGCGTCTGTCAATTGGATTTCGCTGCCCGCGCCTCTTCCGATCGTCTTCAGCGCTTTAAAAATGGCAGGGGTTAATATGTAACGACCCAACACGGCAATATGAGAGGGCGCCTTTTCAACGGCCGGTTTCTCAATCAGATCCTCAACCCGGTACACATGACCGCTCTGCCGCCCCGTCTGTATAATACCATATTTGCTGACATCAGCAGGATCGACGGGCTGTACGCCGATCGTTTCTGTGCCGTGTTGGTTATAGACGTCTATGAGCTGTGAAAGAGCGGGAGTGTCAGATACCATAATATCATCACCTAAGAGAACGGCAAAAGGCTCATCTCCGATAAAATGCTCCGCACACAGCACCGCATGGCCTAGTCCGAGCGGTTCTTTCTGACGGATGTAATGAATATTGGCCAAATCGGCAATCCGCTGCATTTCCTTCAGCGTCTCTGACTTGCCTTTTTCCTCAAGATTGAATTCCAACTCCGCCGACCGGTCAAAATGATCTTCAATCGAGCGTTTGTTTCTCCCTGTAATAATCAGTATATCTTCAATTCCTGACGCTGCGGCCTCTTCGACAATATATTGGATTGCCGGTTTGTCGACGATCGGCAGCATTTCTTTCGGCTGCGCCTTTGTCGCCGGCAGAAATCTCGTTCCTAAACCCGCTGCGGGGATGACCGCTTTTCTCACTTTTTTTCTCATCCATCTTCACTCCTGATCCTGTATGTTTTTCAGCGAATCTCCAAATACCCAGATTCGGTTTCCGATAAAATTCATCATCATTCCGCCGATAGTGGCGGCGAGCTTACTCACCAAAAGCGAACAGCCGCCTTTTTGAAACGCGTACAGCAGCAAAAAGGTGATTCCCGACGCGGCAAGATTAATGATGAGAAAGCGCACGATCTCTTTCCCGCCAGCCTTGCGCTTTACACGAAACGTCCACTTCCGGTTCCACACATAGCTGTTGATGATCCCTGCCGAATAGGAGCAGATCTGCGCCGGCAGATAGGGGACATGGCAAGCGGTGAGAAGAAAGAAGACACCAAAATCGATCAGCGTATTGCCGGCGCCCACGGTGCAAAAACGGCCTGCTGTCTTTACTTTTTCTTTCAGCATAACGGCATCCGGTTTTGACCTCCCTTCATAAGTAAGATGCGGATCGCTGTCCTATTTGTTGATATGGATTACTTTAGCGGACAGTGTTGAATAAACAATTACTAAAATATGAACAAAACATGAAAACGTAATGAGGCTTTGTAAAACCCATTAAGTTAACAGTTTTATAGTTTAGGTTGACATATTACGTGCAAGACACTAATATTCTGTATGAGTGTTAACCTTTTATTATTTTGGTTAACATTAAATTTCGAAATAAAAGAAAGGAGGGAAATTTTCATGCGGGAAGAGACCTATTACAGCGTCAGAATGAGAGCTTCCCGAAACGCCCCCCATGAGCAGGGCGGAAAACATATTTCCGGCGGAGAACGGCTCATCACTTACAGCGGTTTACAGGAAGCGGTAGATGGCTTATTACATAAAGGCTTCTCACATTCAAGAGGGATACCTGATTTTATGCAGATTCAGCTTGAAAGCGTTCATGAACCGATCGAAACGATCCGCCCTTTGCCGGTTGCCCTCCATCAAACAGACACGCCGGAAAAAGGACAAGCAATTGCCCGCAAGCTTCTGCAAAAGGCGGGGATTCCTCCGCACATGATAGAGAAAGCGTACGAAAACATTACGGAATATGCAGAAGCAAGAGGAGCGGTCCTGTTTGATATCCGGGCAGGAAAACGCATTGACGGCAGAGGAAATAGAGGTGTGCGGGTATCCCGAGTGGATTGGCCGTCACATGATTTTCAAAAATGGGCTTTTACTCACAACATGCCGGAAAATTCACGAATAAAAGAAGCACATGCCATCGCGGCAAAAGTTTGCGCACATCCGGGAATTATTGCCGAATTGTGCTGGTCAGATGACCCTGATTACATAACAGGCTACGTTGCCGCAAAGAAGCTGGGATATCAGCGGATTGCCAAGATGAAGAATGCCGGAGATGAAAGGGGATGCCGGGTTTTCTTTACTGATGGCTCCATAGATACGGAGAGCTGTATCCATTTTTTAGAGAAGCAGCCTGTATTCATTCAGCGGGAGGAGAACATATGAAACAATCAATGATTGAAAAAAGCAAACAGCATCTTTGGCTGCCTTTCACACAAATGAAAGATTACGATGAAGATCCGTTAATCATTGAAAGCGGAAACGGGATCATGCTGAAAGACATCAGCGGCAAAGAATATTATGACGGCTTTTCTTCAGTATGGCTCAATGTACACGGCCACCGCAAAAAAGAAATGGATGAAGCGATTCAAAAACAGCTTGAAAAAATCGCTCATTCGACTTTGCTGGGTATGACAAACGTTCCCGCAACAGAACTTGCGGAGATGCTGACGGGCATCACACCGGAAAAGCTGACGCGCGTTTTTTACTCCGACAGCGGAGCGGAAGCAATGGAAATCGCTCTGAAAATGGCCTTTCAATACTGGAAAAACGTAGGGAGACCTAAGAAGCAGACGTTTATTTCGATGCAGAACGGCTATCACGGCGATACGATCGGAGCCGTCAGCGTCGGCTCCATTGAACTCTTCCACCATGTGTACGGCCCGCTGATGTTTGAAAGCTACAAAGCCCCGATTCCTTATGTATACAGATCTGAAAGCGGCGACCCCATACAGTGCCGGGATGAATGCCTTCACGCGCTCGAACAGCTGCTTGCAAAACACCACGAAGAGATTGCCGCACTTACGATTGAATCGATGGTGCAAGGCGCATCCGGGATGATCGTCATGCCTGAAGGCTTTCTGGCAGGCGTACGAAAGCTGTGTACGGCATATGCTGTGTTAATGATCGTTGACGAAGTGGCGACGGGGTTCGGCCGCACCGGAAAAATGTTTGCCTGCGAGCATGAAAATGTCCAGCCGGACTTGATGGCGGCAGGGAAAGGCATTACGGGAGGCTATTTGCCGATCGCTGTGACGTTTGCCACAGAAGCCATTTATGAAGCCTTCTACGATGACTACGACAAAATGAAAACATTTTTCCACGGCCATTCCTATACAGGAAATCAGCTTGGCTGTGCCGCGGCAATTGAAAATCTGCGTTTATTCGAATCAGAGCGCATCGTTGAACGAGTCGCCGAAAAATCAAAAACGGCTGCGAAATTTCTTCATGATCTGAAGCAGCTTCCTCATGTCGGCGATGTCCGCCAGCTCGGTTTGATGTGCGGCATAGAGCTTGTGCAGGATAAGGGGACAAAACAGCCTTATCCGCCTGAAAAGCGGATGGGATACAAGGTGTCCTTGAAAATGAGAGAGCTGGGTATGCTGACACGGCCGCTCGGTGACGTCATCGCCTTTCTTCCGCCGCTCGCCAGCACAACCGACCAGTTACAAGCCATGATCTCCATTATGAAAAAAGCGATAGCCGAGGTGACCGGCCGTGGATTTTGACGGATGGCTCCTCAAAAGGCTCGATGCGGTGAAAAGAGACGGGCTGTATCGGACGCTGCGAACACAGGAAACCGCTCTTAAAACCAAGGGGCAAAAGCGGCAGACCTGGGCGTCCAATGACTATTTAGGCCTGTCAAAAGATGAACGGCTGATCACAGCCGCGCAAACAGCGCTGAGCCGGTTCGGAGCGGGAAGCGGCGGCTCACGGTTAACGACAGGAAATACTGTGTGGCACGAAAAACTTGAACAAACAATCGCGGACTTTAAACAGACGGAAGCGGCTTTATTATTTTCAAGCGGTTACTTGGCGAATATCGGCGTGCTTGCCTCACTGCCTCAAAAAGGCGATGTCATTTTAAGCGATCAACTGAACCATGCGAGCATTGTTGACGGCTGCCGTTTATCAAAAGCGGAAACCATCGTGTACCGCCATATTGATATGGATGATCTTGAGAAAAAACTTGCCTCCATCCAGACGCGGAACCGCCGCTTTATCGTCACAGACGGCGTTTTCAGCATGGACGGCACAATTGCGCCTCTTGACCGCATAATGGCGCTTGCAAAGCAGTACCAGGCATTTGTGATAGCAGATGACGCGCATGCAACCGGTGTACTCGGGGAAAACGGCGGAGGAACCAGTGACTATTTCGGTGTTTGTCCTGATGTTGTCATCGGCACATTAAGCAAAGCTGTAGGAACGGAAGGCGGTTTTGCCGCGGGATCAAACATTTTCATTGATTTTTTGCTGAATCAGGCGAGGACGTTTATTTTTCAGACGGCCCTCCCTCCGTCAATTTGTGCGGCTTCGCATACGGCATTTGACCTCATATCAGATATGCACGATACGCGCCGTGAGCTGCAGTCGTCTGTCAAAAAGATAAAAACGCGTCTGGCCGATATGGGCTTTATCGTAAGAGGCGGGGATACACCGATTATCCCCGTTATCATCGGTGATGCAAAAACAGCGGTTTCAGCCGCTGCGCTGCTTGAGAAAAAGGGAATCTGCGCCCCGGCCATCCGCCCGCCCGCCGTTCCGGAAGGCGAAAGCAGAATCAGGCTGACCGTTACGGCGGATCGCAGCTTACAGGACATAGACGAGCTGACAGAAGCATTTGATTCCATTAGAAAAGAGCTGAATATAAACAAATGAGAAGTTTTTTTGTCACAGGAACAGATACCGGCGTCGGAAAAACCATCGTTTCTTGCGGACTTGCCGCGGCATTCAGGCAGAAACAGGCGGATATCGGAGTGTTTAAGCCGTTTTTAAGCGGCGTGCCGCGGACTCATCCGGAAAGTGACACCTCGCTGTTGAAAAACATGTCACAAACCGCACTGTCTCATGAAGAAATCACGCCATTTGAATGGAAAGAGCCGCTTGCGCCGTACACGGCCGCCATGCTTGAGGGGAAATCCGTGAGCATGGATGAAGTCATGGCCCACTGGAGTAAGATCAAAAATCGTCATGAGTGTTTCATCGTCGAGGGGGCAGGCGGCATTTCCGTTCCGCTTGGTGAAAATTACTTAGTCAGTGATTTGATAAAAGCCTTGGAATTACCGGCAGTGATTGTCGCCAGGCCTGATCTCGGAACCATCAATCACACATATTTAACCGTTGAATATGCGAAAAACATGGGAATAGAGGTTCTCGGCATTATGATCAACGGCGTAAAGAGCCGGCCGGGGCTGGACGAGAAGACAAACCCGAGCATGATTGAAACATTATGCAAAGTTCCGATTTTGGGAATCACACCGAAGCTGGATCTCGTTTCACCGGAAAACATTCAACACATGATTGAGAAACATATAGATGTTTCCTCTTTCATGAATCTGACACAAATGGGGAGATAAACATGAATCAATGGATGGATCTTGCAGAGAGAGTGCTGGACGGGGCGGAAGTAACGAATCAAGAAGCGCTGGCCATTTTAAATTGTCCTGATGAGGATCTTTTATTGCTGATGCATGCCGCTTTTCATATCAGAAAACGATTTTACGGAAAAAAAGTAAAGCTGAATATGATTATGAATGCAAAATCAGGCCTGTGTCCGGAAAATTGCGGGTACTGTTCACAATCTTCAATATCAAAAGCGCCGATCGAGTCTTATCGGATGGTGGATAAGCATATATTGCTTAAGGGGGCAAAACGCGCCCATGACCTGAATATAGGGACATACTGCATCGTCGCCAGCGGGCGGGGACCGTCGAACAGAGAAGTAGATCAAGTTGTTGATGCTGTCAAAGAAATTAAAGAAACGTACGGTTTAAAAATCTGCGCATGCCTCGGTCTGCTGAAGCCGGAACAGGCAGAGCGGCTGAAACAGGCAGGAGTAGACCGGTACAATCATAACATCAATACATCACAAAGGAATCACTCAAACATTACGACCTCCCACACGTATGACGACAGGGTCAATACGGTGGAAACGGCGAAACAATCGGGGATGTCGCCTTGTTCGGGTGTCATCGTCGGCATGAAAGAAACGAAACAGGACGTCATTGATATGGCGAACAGCTTAAAAGCGCTTGACGCCGACAGCATCCCGGTTAATTTTCTGCATGCGATTGACGGAACTCCGTTAGAAGGGGTAAGCGAATTACATCCGGTGTATTGCCTGAAAGTGCTGGCCTTGTTCCGTTTTATCAATCCGTCAAAAGAAATCCGTATCTCAGGAGGCCGGGAAGTCAACCTTCGTTCGCTGCAGCCGCTGGGACTTTACGCCGCAAATTCGATTTTCGTCGGAGATTACTTAACGACAGCAGGGCAGCATGAAACAGAGGATCATCAAATGCTCCATGATTTAGGGTTTGAAGTCGAATCCGTTGAAGAAATGAAAGCCGGCCTGCAATCCGCCTGCAATACGGAGGTATAAGATGACGGCTGGCCTATCAAGTGCACATCCGTCTCTCCATGCGGATTCGGATTTTTGGAATGACCCTTACCCGTTTTATGAAAAACTGCGATCCATTGATCCTGTTTATAAAGGAACCGTATTAAAACATCCGGGCTGGTATGTCACCGGGTACAAAGAGGCGGCATCGATTCTGAAAGACACCCGATTTAAAAACCGCATTCCTCTTCCGGAAGCTTCAACGAAATATCAAAATCTATCGCATATCCAGCACGATATGCTGTTATTTAAAAATCAATCAGACCATAAGCGGATGCGGATGCTTATAGGTAAAGAATTTACCGCAAAGACGGCGGAATCACTTCGCCCCTGTATAAAAGAAACGGTTCATGACTTGTTGGATCAAATCCAAAACAAAAAAACCGCAGACCTTGTTTCAGAGTTTGCCTTTCCATTGGCAAGCCTCATCATTGCGGAGATACTCGGAGTGCCGAAAGAGGAGAGATATCAATTCAGACAATGGACGGCAGACGTCATTCAGGCCATTGATCTTACCCGGTCAAGAAAGACGTTAGTCAGAGCAAGCGACACCGCAGGCAGGCTGACTGCATATTTCAGAGATTTGATTCACGAGCGGAAAGCACATCCTCAGGAAGACTTAATCAGCAGGTTTATCATGGGGAAACAGCTTTCAAAAGACGAAGTGCTCGCGACATGTATCTTACTTGTCATAGCCGGACACGAGACGACGGTAAACCTCATGAGCAACGGTGTGTTTACTTTATTGAAACACCCTGAACAGCTTAGCGCACTGAGAGAAAACCCCTCGCTTATTGAAACTGCTGTCGAGGAATGTCTGCGCTACGACAGCCCCGCGCAGCTGACGGCACGCACCGCTTCAGAAGACTGTGAAATAAATGGAAAAACCATAAAAAAAGGAGAGCAGGTATACATCTTTTTAGGAGCAGCCAATCGCGATCCAAGCATATTCGATCAGCCTCATAAAATGGACATCCAAAGAAAACCGAATCCGCATCTTGCATTCGGAAAGAACGCCCATTTTTGCATAGGCTCCTCATTAGCGCGCATCGAAGCACAAATTGCAATTCTCACACTGTTTGAGCGGATGCCTAAGCTTCGGCTGGCCGCACACCGCCTTGAATACCGCAAGCTCATTGGTTTTAGGTCGCTCAAAGAGCTTCCGGTTGTCCTTGGCTGAATGACCATGCAGGAGGGCCGGATTTTATCGGTTCCTCTTGCAGGAAATAAATGAAAGAAAAAAGAATACATATTTATAAAGCAAAAATCCTCTCTGATCCATCTCACTATCCCTAAAAAAACTCACTGCTCAGCCAATCAATATCATGAAGCAAGGGTCTCCTTTTTTTCGCCAAAACGGAAAATTCACCGTGATGCACATTTTTTCAGCCTCAGAAACTGTGCAAAACCGGCATGTTTTTTGCTTTATTTTCTCGATTTTTGTAAGCGCTTACTAATTTTGAGCAGAAAAGAGGGGGATTTGTGGACATTGTTATTATTTTATTGGCATTAGGCATGCTGATGTTTGCGGCTTACCGGGGCTTTTCAGTCATTTTATTCGCCCCGATTTGTGCGCTGTTTGCCGTGCTTCTTACAGATCCAAGCTTCGTACTTCCTTTCTTCTCGAATATATTTATGGAGAAGATGGTAGGATTTATTAAGCTGTATTTTCCCGTATTTCTTTTAGGGGCCGTTTTTGGCAAGGTTGTTGAAATATCCGGGCTCGCCGAGTCGATTGCAAAAACAATCGTCAGGCTTGTGGGAGCAAAAAGAGCCATTCTCGCCATCGTCTTAATGGGTGCGATTTTAACGTACAGCGGCGTCAGTCTCTTCGTAGCGGTGTTTGCCATTTATCCGTTTGCTAAAAACCTATTTATTAAAGCTGATATTCCCAAGCGTCTGATACCCGGTACGATTGCATTGGGCGCCTTTACTTTTACAATGGATGCGCTTCCCGGCACACCGCAAATTCAAAATGTCATTCCGACAGCTTTTTTTAAAACAAACATTTATGCCGCTCCCTGGCTCGGACTGATTGGTGCAGCATTTGTGCTTACGGCCGGAATGATTTATTTAGAATCACGGCGCAAAAAAGCGGCCAATGCCGGAGAAGGCTATGCTGGATTTCAATCTGAAGTTTCCGCTGCAGAGGAATCCTCAGGTCTGGCTAATGAAAAACATACGCCTGTTTTACCGCAGGAGGCAGAACCCAGCCCCGCGCGGCAAGTGCTCGCCTTTGTTCCGCTTATCCTTGTGGGAGTCATGAACAAATGCTTCACGATGTGGCTCCCGCATTGGTACCCTGACGGATTTGATTTTGCGCAGCTCGGTTTAGAAGCGTTCGGGAAGATTGACCTTTCCTCCGTCACTGCGATCTGGTCAGTAGAACTCGCACTATTCATCGGAATCATGACAACGATTTTGTTCGATTGGAAAAAAGTGCTCTTCAATTTGAAAGAAGGACTGAATGAGGGCATCGGGGGTGCCTTGCTGGCGTCGATGAATACAGGAGCCGAATACGGATTTGGCGGCATCATTGCGGCGCTTCCCGGCTTTAAAATGGTCAGCAGCGGCATATCGCAGACGTTTACTGATCCGCTCGTCAACGGAGCGGTGACGACCACTGCGCTTGCCGGGATTACAGGATCGGCATCAGGAGGAATGGGCATCGCTTTAAGCACGATGTCAGCAGCGTATACAGAAGCAATCAATACATTCCACATCCCGCCGGAGGTCATGCACCGGGTGATTTCGATGGCCTCCGGCGGGATGGACACTCTTCCGCATAATGGCGCCGTCATTACGCTGCTCGCGGTCACCGGGTTGACCCACCGCCAATCCTACAAGGATATCTTTGCCATTACCGTCATTAAAACAGCCGCTGTGTTTGTCATCATCGCCATTTACAGTCTGACGGGCCTTGTGTAGCCAAAACAGAAAGGGGAAACGAATATGGGAAAAGGAAAAGTGATGGACTCTTATAAAGATGCTGCTGCACTGATCAAGGACGGAGACACCCTCATCGCAGGAGGCTTCGGCCTGTGCGGCATTCCGGAACAATTAATTCTCGCGATCAGGGACAGCGGCGTGAAAAACTTGACCGTTGTCAGTAATAACTGCGGTGTTGATGATTGGGGGTTAGGCCTCTTGCTTGCAAACCGGCAGATCAAAAAAATGGTCGCATCCTATGTCGGAGAAAACAAAACCTTTGAACGGCAGTTTTTAAGCGGAGAGCTGGAAGTCGAATTGGTGCCCCAAGGAACGCTCGCAGAAAGAATTCGCGCGGGAGGGGCGGGCATTCCGGCGTTTTATACACCTGCGGGCGTCGGAACATCAGTAGCCGAGGGAAAAGAACATAAGACATTTGACGGGCGCACCTATCTTCTGGAGAAAGGGATTACAGGGAACGCCGCCATCGTAAAGGCCTGGAAAGCCGATCCTCTGGGCAACCTGATGTTCAGAAAGACGGCGAGAAATTTCAATCCGCTCGCTGCAATGGCAGGCAAAGTGACGATTGCAGAGGCTGAAGAAATCGTCGATGCCGGAGAGCTTGATCCCGATCAAATTCATACGCCGGGTATTTTTGTGCAGCACGTGCTGCTTGGCGGGATTCATGAAAAACGGATTGAACGCCGCACCGTCCGGCAAGCATGATAAAGGAGGCTGACAGAATGAGAGATAGCAGAAAACGAATGATCAAACGGGCTGTAAAGGAAATAAAGGACGGAATGAATGTGAACTTGGGGATAGGGATGCCGACGCTTGTAGCCAATGAGATACCGAATGATTATAACGTCCTGCTTCAGTCTGAAAACGGCTTGCTCGGGATCGGGCCTTATCCGGCGGAAGGAATGGAGGACCCCGATCTGATCAATGCGGGAAAAGAAACCATTACCGAGGTAAAGGGAGCCTCGTATTTTGACAGTGCCGAATCCTTTGCCATGATTCGCGGCGGCCACATTGATGTAGCGATTCTCGGCGGGATGGAAGTGTCCGAACGGGGAGATTTGGCGAACTGGATGATCCCCGGAAAAATGATCAAAGGAATGGGCGGCGCCATGGACCTGGTGCACGGAGCAAAACGGATTATTGTCATTATGGAGCATGTTAATAAATATGGGGAATCTAAAGTGAGAACGGAATGTACGCTGCCTTTAACCGGCAGGCAGGTGGTCGATCGGCTGATCACAGATTTGGCTGTATTCGATTTTCATGATGGCCGTATGACGCTCACCGAACTGCAGGAAGGTGTAACAATGGAGGAGGTCTTTGAGAAAACAGAAGGTCATTTTACTGTCAGCCAGTCGTTAAAAAACGGGGTCAGACCAAAATGAGGAGGTGCCGCCATGGATTCATTGCTTATTGAAAAAACAGCCGTTGTAACAGGAGCAGCCGGAGGAATCGGGCTTGAAATTGCAAGAGAATTCGCCCGTGAAGGAGCAGCCGTCATCATCTCTGATGTAAACGAACAAGCGGGGAAAGAAGCGGCGGCAGGACTTAAAGATGAAGGCTGTGAAGCAGTCAGCATCACATGCGATGTAACAAATGAAAAGCAAGTGGCCGACATGCTGCAGACGGTCGAGAAACAATTCGGACGTCTCGATATCCTTGTGAATAATGCGGGCATTCAGCATGTCGCGCCCATCGAGGAATTTCCCACCGAACAGTTTGAACGGCTCATTCGTGTCATGCTGACTGCGCCATTTATCGCAATGAAGCATGCATTCCCCATTATGAAAAAACAGCAATTCGGTCGAATCATTAATATGGCGTCTGTCAACGGGCTGATCGGTTTTCACGGGAAAGCGGCATATAACAGCGCCAAGCACGGCGTCATCGGTTTAACGAAAGTCGGCGCACTTGAAGGCGCGGCTGACGGCATTACCGTCAATGCGCTTTGTCCGGGATATGTGGACACTCAGCTTGTCCGCAATCAGTTAAAGGACATTTCCGCAACAAGGAATGTACCGTACGAGCGGGTGCTTGAGGACGTCATCTTTCCGCTCGTTCCCCAAAAACGGCTGCTGTCAGTGAAGGAAATCGCTGATTACGCTGTATTTTTGGCCAGCGACAAAGCAAAAGGGGTTACAGGTCAGGCCGTAGTCATGGATGGCGGGTATACCGCTCAATAGTTCTTATATTTTTTTAAAAACAGCCGCTCTGAACGGCTGTTTTTTTATGCCTGAAAAACTTGTTCACTCAATAGGCCGATTTACTGCCCAACCGGTATCCGGGCTGGGTCATTCACATGTTCTGCGGCGTATTTTGTCCTTGCAGATTTTTCTCATCCAGATCCATTTCTGCGCCGCATTTATAATCAAGCGCCATCAGTTTACAATCCTTCACAGATATACAAATGAATTTTTACAATAAACATAAAATATGTAATTTCTGACACAATAATGCCAATAGCCCTAAAACATATGAAACATGAAGAGCGCGACCTAAGTGATGAAGAGCCGGTAACAGGCTCCACTCCGGCTTTTCATCATCTCTCTTTAAGACTGATTTTCGGTGAAACCCCATGTTTTATTTTATGAATAAATATATCTAATTCGTTTGTAAAATCGAACAATAACTCCTCCGAAAGTATTCTATACACATTTGTTATAATCATGCTAGGATGTTAGATAAAGGGATAATTTGTAGGATATTGTATTTCTGTTCAATATGATCGGAGGAATCTCATGAACAATCTTGCCTTTTTATTTCCTGGACAAGGGTCTCAATTTGTAGGAATGGGCAAACAATTTTGGAATGATTTTGTGCTCGCAAAGAGATTGTTTGAAGAAGCGAGCGATGCGATCTCCTTGGATGTAAAAAAACTGTGTTTTAACGGAGATATGAATGAATTGACAAAGACAATGAACGCGCAGCCCGCTATTTTAACGGTCAGTGTTATTGCTTTTCAAGTGTATATGCAGGAAATAGGGGTGAAGCCCCGCTTCCTGGCAGGCCATAGCTTAGGTGAATATTCAGCGCTTGTCTGTGCCGGCGCCCTTTCTTTTCAGGATGCCGTTACACTTGTAAGGCAGCGGGGAATTCTTATGCAAAATGCGGATCCTCAGCAGCAGGGGACGATGGCCGCCGTGACTCACCTCTCTCTTCAAACGTTGCAGGAAATATGTTCGAAAGTGTCGACGGAAGACTTTCCGGCAGGAGTAGCCTGCATGAATTCAGAACAGCAGCATGTGATTTCCGGACACCGGCAAGCTGTGGAACGTGTCATCAAGATGGCGGAGGAAAAGGGAGCGGCATACACTTATTTGAATGTCAGTGCGCCTTTTCACAGTTCGCTGATACGATCAGCATCTGAACAATTCCAGACTGTATTACACCGGTATTCCTTCCGGGATGCCGCATGGCCGATCATTTCAAATGTCACTGCACGCCCTTACAGCAGCGGAAATTCGATCAGCGAACATCTCGAGCAGCACATGACGATGCCGGTAAGATGGACGGAATCGATGCATTACTTGCTTTTACACGGAGTGACGGAAGTCATCGAAATGGGTCCGAACAATGTCTTAGCCGGTCTGCTGAGAAAAACAACGAATCACATTGTACCTTATCCCTTAGGACAGACATCTGATGTTCACTTGCTTTCCAATTCAGCAGAAAGAAAGAAACATATTGTCCGTTTACGCAAAAAACAACTGAATAAATTGATGATTCAATCCGTCATTGCGCGAAATTACAACAAGGATTCAGCGGCTTATTCCAATATGACGACGGCATTATTTACGCAAATCCAAGAGCTGAAAGAGAGAATGGAAAGACATGAAAATGAGCTCTCAGAACAAGAGCTCGAACATTCGATCCATTTATGCAAATTAATTTGCGAGGCTAAACAGCTTCCGGATTGGGAAGAATTGCGGATTTTAAAATAAAGCGCCCAGGAGGGGACCTATGTATACCAGTCAATTCCAAACCTTAGTAGATGTCATTCGGGAAAGAAGCAATATCTCTGACCGCGGGATCCGTTTTATCGAATCCGATAAAAACGAGACGGTTGTCTCTTATCGCCAATTGTTTGAAGAGGCGCAAGGGTATCTTGGCTATTTACAGCATATCGGCATTCAGCCGAAGCAGGAAATCGTATTTCAAATCCAAGAAAACAAATCATTTGTCGTTGCTTTTTGGGCTTGTATATTAGGAGGAATGATCCCGGTGCCGGTCAGTATCGGAGAAGATGATGACCATAAGCTGAAGGTCTGGCGCATTTGGAACATATTAAATCACCCGTTTCTGATTGCCTCTGAAAAAGTATTGGACAAAATAAAGAAATACGCTGCAGAACACGATTTACAGGATTTCCATCATCAATTAAACGAAAAATCTGACATCATTCAAGATCAAACCTACGATTACCCCGCTTCGTTTTATGAACCTGATGCGGATGAACTCGCCTTTATCCAATTTTCTTCAGGATCGACAGGAGATCCAAAAGGAGTCATGTTAACGCATCACAACTTAATACATAACACGTGCGCCATTGGGAATGCCCTAGCCGTTCATTCGAAAGACTCTTTCTTATCATGGATGCCTTTAACGCATGATATGGGGCTCATCGCCTGCCACCTTGTTCCCTTCATAACCGGAATCAATCAAAATCTAATGCCTACAGAATTATTTATTCGCAGACCTATTCTTTGGATGAAAAAAGCTCATGAACATAAAGCCAGTATTCTATCCTCTCCAAATTTCGGGTACAACTACTTCCTTAAATTTCTGAAAAACGAACCAGACTGGGATTTATCCCACATCAAGGTCATCGCAAACGGTGCAGAACCGATATTGCCGGAGCTATGTGACGAATTTTTGAAAAGATGCGCAGCATTCAATCTGAAAAGATCCGCCATTTTGAATGTTTACGGTTTAGCGGAAGCTTCGGTCGGCGCAGCATTCTCTAAATTAGGTAAAGAATTCGTTCCCGTTTATTTGCATCGTGACTATTTAAATCTTGGTGAAAGAGCTGTAAAAGTAAGCAAAGAGGATCAAAATTGCGCTTCATTCGTCGAAGTGGGACAACCTATTGACTATTGTCAGCTTCGGATCTCCGATGGAGCAAATGAAAGAGTAGAAGACGGAATCATCGGCCATATCCAGATCAAAGGAGACAATGTGACACAAGGGTATTATAACAACCCCGAGAGTACGGAAAAAGCGCTGACTTCTGACGGCTGGGTAAAAACGGGGGACCTCGGATTCATTAGTGAAAGTGGTAACT
Source organism: Bacillus sp. MT(2024) (assembly GCF_036362845.1). Classification (NCBI taxonomy): domain Bacteria; kingdom Bacillati; phylum Bacillota; class Bacilli; order Caryophanales; family Bacillaceae; genus Bacillus; species Bacillus sp. MT(2024). The sequence continues at coordinate 1,890,887 of NZ_CP143632.1, read as the reverse complement.
TAGTCGTAACCGGAAGAGAAAAGGACATTATTTTCGTGAACGGAAAAAATATCTACCCGCACGATATTGAACGGGTCGCGATTGAAATGGAAGAGGTTGACTTAGGAAGAGTTGCCGCCTGCGGTGTATATGATCAAAAGACACAAAGCGGAGAAATCGTGCTCTTTGTTGTTTACAAAAAATCACCTGAAAAATTCGCACCGCTTGTCAAAGAGATAAAAAAGCATTTGCTCAAGCGGGGCGGCTGGAGCATAAAAGAAGTCCTTCCGATCCGAAAACTCCCTAAAACAACCAGCGGAAAGGTTAAACGCTACGAACTTGCCAGACAGTATGAGGCAGGGAATTTTTCAACAGAGTCTGCCGCTATCAATGAATGTTTGGAGAGCAGCCCGGAAACATCCGGACAGACTCCCATTCATGAAATTGAAACGGAATTACTGTCTATCTTTTCCGATGTGCTCAATGGGAAAAAGGTTCACCTCGCTGACAGTTATTTTGATATGGGAGCAAATTCATTACAGTTATCGCAGATTGCCGAGCGCATAGAACAGAAATTCGGACGCGAGCTTGCTGTTTCAGATCTCTTTACGTATCCTTCTATCACTGATTTAGCGGCATATCTGTCTGAAAGCCGGGCTGAAATCAAGCAGGACGCGGCAGAAAAACCAAGCCATGTGACACCGAAAGATATCGCCATTATCGGGATGTCGCTCAATGTCCCTGGAGCATCAACGAAAAGTGATTTTTGGAATCTGCTTGAAAAAGGTGAGCACAGCATTCGAGAATACCCTGCATCCCGGCTGAAAGATGCGGCGGATTATTTAAAGTCCATCCAAAGCGAAATCAATGAGAATCAGTTTGTGAAGGGCGGCTATTTAGATGAAATCGACCGCTTTGATTACTCGTTTTTCGGTTTAGCTCCTAAAACGGCTCAGTTTATGGACCCTAACCAAAGACTGTTTTTGCAGTCTGTATGGCATGCGATTGAAGATGCGGGCTATGCCGGCGGCAGCATGAACGGGAGCCGTGTCGGGGTATATGCAGGGTACTCGAAGGTGGGCTACGATTATGAACGTCTCCTTTCTGCGAATTATCCGGAGGAGCTTCATCAATATATCGTGGGCAATCTCCCTTCCGTGTTAGCCAGCCGAATCGCTTATTTCCTAAATTTAAAAGGGCCGGCGGTCACAGTGGATACGGCATGCTCCTCATCGCTTGCCGCGGTTCATATGGCATGTAAATCTTTAATATCCGGCGATTGTGAAATGGCTCTTGCCGGCGGTATCCGGACATCGCTCTTGCCGATCTGTATCGGACTTGATATGGAATCTTCGGACGGGTACACGAAAACGTTCAGCAAAGATTCAGACGGTACTGGCACAGGTGAAGGCGCGGCCGCAGTCCTGCTAAAACCTCTGCAGGATGCTGTTCGCGACGGAGACCATATTTACGGCGTAATCAAGGGAAGCGCGCTGAATCAAGACGGAACAACCGCCGGGATTACAGCACCGAATCCGGCAGCTCAGACTGAGGTCATTGAGACGGCTTGGAAAGACGCGGGCATTGCCCCTGAAACACTGTCTTTCATCGAAGCGCATGGCACCGGAACGAAGCTCGGCGATCCGGTTGAATTTAACGGGCTTTGTAAAGCGTTTGAAAAGTATACGGCAAAAAAACAATTTTGTGCGATTGGTTCTGTTAAATCGAACATCGGTCATTTGTTTGAAGCGGCAGGCATCGTCGGGCTGATCAAATCTGTCCTCATGCTGAATCACAAGAAAAATCCGCCGTTAGTGCACTTTAATGAACCTAATCCGCTCATTCATTTTCACTCTTCACCATTTTACGTAAACCAGGAAGCTGCAGCGTTCACATCCGGTGAAGAGCCGCTGCGAGGCGGAGTCAGCTCATTTGGCTTTAGCGGGACGAACGCTCATGTGGTATTGGAAGAATATATTTCTCAAAGTAAGTATGCGCCCGAGGATGAACATGGGCCGCACCTATTTGTTTTATCCGCTCATACTGAAAAATCACTCTATGAACTCGCACAGCAGTACCGGCAATATGTATCGGATGACAGCCAAGCTTCATTAAAGTCCATTTGCTATACAGCCAGTACGGGCAGGGCTCATTTGGATCATGGCATTGCCATGATTGTATCCGGTAAACAAGAACTATCGGATAAGCTGACCAGCCTGATTCAGGGAGACAGAAACCTTCCCGGTGTATACATCGGCTACAAGAATATGAAGGAAATGCTGCCCGCTCATAAAGAAGAGCTGAATCAACAAGCAGCCGCACTGATTAAGCAGCGTTTACGTACGCAAGATGAACGGATCATATGGCTGCATCGCGCCGCCGAATTATTTGTGCAAGGAGCCGTTATCGATTGGCGCGCGCTTTATTCCGGTGAAACTGTACAAAAGACGCCATTGCCCCTGTATCCGTTTGAACGGAGCCGATGCTGGGCTGAAGCTGACCAATTGCGCTTAAACGAGGACGAAAAGAGAGGAGAAGCGGCATTGAATATCAATCAATCGAAGTCGCACATTGAATCCTTCCTGAAAACTGTAATCAGCAATGCTTCGGGGATCAGAGCGGAGGAACTCGATCTGAATGCTCATTTTATCGGGCTCGGAATGGATTCTATCATGCTGTCACAGGTCAAAAAAGCCATCGCGGACGAATTTGGGGCAGACATCCCGATGGATCGTTTTTTTGATACGATGAACAACCTTCAAAGTGTCATAGATTACTTGGCTGAGACCGTTCCATCGTCCTTTGCATCCGCTCCGCCTCAAGAGAATGTTCCGGCGCAGGAAATGCAGGTCATTTCAGAAGCACAGTCTGAATCGGATCGCAGAGAAGGTCATCAAGAGCATATGCTCGAAAAAATAATCACTTCTCAGAATCAATTAATTCAGGATACCTTGCAAGCTCAATTAAATAGCTTTAATTTGTTGAGAAACAGCGGACATCATTCCGATGAGAAAGAATACGCTAAAGCGCAAGAGAAATCAATTCCTTCTGTCCAGCAGGGGCCTCCGGCCGTCACTGCAGAAAAGAAAGCGGCTCAAGAAGCGAAACCCTATGTTCCTTTCCAGCCTCAGAACCTGCATGAACAGGGACACTATACCGCACGGCAAAAACAATACTTAGAAGATTTCATCAAGAAATACGCAGATAAAACGAAAGGTTCCAAACAATATACGGACAACACCCGATTTGCTCATGCAAACAACCGCAACTTGTCCAGCTTCCGTTCATATTGGAAGGAAATCGTATACCCGATTATCGCCGAACGTTCTGACGGTTCTAAAATGTGGGATATTGACGGAAATGAATATATCGATGTCACCATGGGATTCGGGGTTAACCTTTTCGGGCATCATCCTTCCTTTATTACACAGGTTATCGATGATTCAGCCCGTTCATCATTGCCTCCGCTCGGCCCGATGTCAGATGTCGCCGGTGAAGTTGCCGACCGGATCCGCACATGTACCGGGGTGGAAAGGGTCGCTTTCTATAATTCCGGAACAGAGGCCGTCATGGTTGCCCTGCGTTTGGCGCGGGCGGCAACAGGAAGAAAGAAAGTCGTGGCGTTCTCGGGATCTTATCACGGCACGTTTGACGGCGTATTAGGGGTTGCCGGCACAAAAGGCGGAGCTGCGTCTGCGAATCCGCTGGCTCCGGGTATACTGCAGAGCTTTATGGATGATTTGATTATTTTACATTACAACAATCCCGATTCGCTGGACGTGATCCGCAGTCTTGGTGATGAATTGGCAGCCGTACTGGTGGAACCGGTACAAAGCCGCAGACCGGATTTGCAGCCGCGGGCATTTTTGAAAGAATTGCGGGCGATCACGCAGCAATCCGGAACAGCTCTGATTATGGATGAAATTATTACCGGATTTCGGATCGGTCTCGGCGGCGCACAGGAATGGTTCGGCATTCAGGCTGATTTAGTGACCTACGGAAAAATCATCGGCGGCGGACAGCCGTTAGGGGTAGTTGCCGGAAAAGCTGAGTTCATGAATGCGATCGACGGGGGTACCTGGCAGTATGGGGACGATTCCTACCCGCAAGACGAGGCGAAACGCACGTTTGTGGCCGGCACCTTCAATACTCATCCGCTTACCATGAGAATGTCATTAGCCGTCCTTCGTCATTTACAAACCGAGGGAGAACATCTGTATGAGCAGCTGAATCAAAAAACAGCCTACTTGGTCGATGAGCTGAATCGCTGCTTCGAACAAGCGCAAGTGCCTATCCGCATGGTTCGATTCGGTTCTTTATTCCGGTTTGTCTCATCGCTTGATAATGACTTGTTCTTTTACCATCTCAACTATAAAGGTGTCTATGTGTGGGAAGGACGCAACTGCTTCTTGTCCGTCGCGCATACCGCAGATGATATCGAAAATATTATTCAAGCGGTGAAAGACACGGTGGAGGATCTTCGCCGAGGCGGATTTATTCCGGAAGGCCCGGATTCCCCTGATGGCGGAGGCCGTAAAAAGTCCGGGACGCGCGAGCTTTCACCTGAACAAAAGCAGTTGGTTATGGCATCCCATTACGGGAATGAAGCTTCCGCCGCTTTAAACCAGTCCATTATGCTGAAAGTGGAGGGCGAACTGCAGCATACGCCATTAAAACAAGCCGTCCGGCATATCGTTGACCGTCATGAAGCTTTACGTACGGTGATTCATCCCGATGACGAGGTACAGCAAGTGCAGGAACGGATGAATATAGAAATACCAGTCATTGATTTTACCGGTCACCCGCATGAACATCGGGAGTCGGAAATTCAAAAATGGCTGACAGAAGATGCCAAGCGGCCGTTGCATTTCCATGAACAAAAGCCTTTGTTTAGAATCCATGTGCTTACTGCGGCTCACAATGAACATCTGATTGTGCTCACGTTCCATCATATCATTGCCGATGGATGGTCAATCGCCGTTTTTGTTCAAGAACTGGAGAGCAACTACGCGGCAATTGTACAAGGAAAGCCGATTTCACCGAAAGAGGCAGATGTTTCGTTTCGCCAATACTTAGACTGGCAGCAGGTACAGATTGACAGCGGCCATTATGAAGAAGGGGTCCGGTATTGGCGGCGTCATTTCTCTGAACCGATACAGCAGCCAATTCTGCCGAGCGCAGCTTCTGTCCGTTATCCGAACGGGTATGAGGGAGACCGGTGTACCGTCAGGCTTGGACGGCCATTGAGCGAGGCTTTAAGGTCATTAAGCATTCAGATGAAAAATAGCGTATTTGTGACGATGCTGGGTGCATTTCATCTTTTTCTGCACCGGCTTACCAAACAGTCAGGCCTTGTGATCGGGGTCCCCGCAGCAGGTCAATCGCATATGAAACAGCATGATCTGATTGGAAATTGCGTCAATATGATTCCGGTGAAGAACACGTCTTCTTCAGAAAGCACTTTATCCGGTTATCTTGGCAGTATGAAAGAAAGCGTGAATCTTGCAATGCAGCACCAAGCCGTCCCGATGACACTGGTGGCCAGAGAGCTTCCGCACGATCAAGTGCCGGATATGCGTATTATCTTTAATTTAGACAGGCCTTTTCGAAAGCTGCATTTCGGAAAGGCGGAAGCGGAGCCCGTTGCATACCCGGTAAAATGCACCCTGTATGATTTATTTCTTAACATAACAGACGCGCATCAAGAATATGTTCTTGATTTCGACTTTAATACGAACGTCATCAGTCCGGAAATCATGAAAAAGTGGGGAGCGGGTTTTACAAAATTGCTGCAAAAAATGGTTGAGGGAGATTCAATCCCTCTTGACGCCATGATGCTGTTTTCCGATGAAGAACAGCATGATTTACAAGCACTTTATGCCGAACACCAGAAGCGGGTCTCTTCAATAGGAAGCAATACAGCAAATTTCACTGAAGCCTACGAGGCGCCGGTAAATGAAACGGAGCGGCAGCTGGCGCGGATTTGGGAGGAACTTTTCGGCCTTGAACGGGTCGGCAGATCAGATCGCTTCCTGGCTCTGGGAGGAAACTCGCTCCAGGCGACGCTTATGCTTTCCAAAGTTCAGAAGACATTTCATCAAAAGGTTTCCATCGGACAATTTTTCAATCACCAGACTGTTAAGGAATTAGCACATTTCATTCAGAACGAAACAAAAGTCGTGCACCTCCCGATGAAGGCTGCCGAGAAAAAAGCGTATTACCCGACATCGCCGGCGCAGCAAAGAGTATATTTCCTGCACCAACTGGAACCGGATCAGCTGGCGCAAAATATGTTCGGCCAAATATCAATAACAGGGAAGTACGATGAGCAAGCCCTGATCTCATCTCTTCAACAAGTGATGCAGCGGCACGAAGCGTTTCGCACGTATTTCGACATTATAGATGGCGATATCGTTCAGAAACTTGAAAACGAAGTTGATTTTAACGTTCATGTCCGGACAATGAGCCGGGACGAATTTGATGCCTATTCAGACCGGTTTGTAAAACCGTTCCGCCTGGACCAAGCTCCGTTAGTTCGTGCGGAGCTGATCAAGATTGAAAACGAGCAGGCCGAACTGCTCATCGATATGCATCATATCATTTCGGACGGTTATTCCGTCAACATCCTTACAAATGAATTGCTGGCTTTATATCATCAGAAACCACTACCAGACATTGAATTTGAATATAAAGATTTCGCAGAATGGCAAAACCAACGGCTGAATGAGGATGCCATGAAGCGGCAGGAGACATATTGGCTGGAACAATTTCAAGACGAAATTCCCATCCTTGACCTGCCGACAGACGGCTCAAAAGCGGCAGAACGGTCTTCTGAGGGACAGCGTGTGACATGCTCCTTACAGCCGGATGTCATCCGCTCGCTTCAAGATTTGGCGCAAAAGGCGGAAACCACTCTCTATACGGTGCTTCTGGCCGCCTATAATGTGCTGCTTCATAAATATACGGGACAAGAAGACATTGTCGTTGGCACGCCTGCTTCAGGAAGAAATCATCCGGATATCGAAAAGATCATCGGTATTTTCATACAAACCATTGGAATCCGGACGAAGCCGCACGCCAATAGAACGTTTACGGATTATCTGGAAGAAGTAAAGCGGCAGACGCTTGACGCTTTCGAAAACCAAGACTATCCATTCGATCGGCTTGTGGAGAAATTAAATGTGCAACGGGAAACAACCGGACAGTCTATGTTTAACACGATGTTTGTGTTTCAAAACATTGAATTTCATGAAATCCGGCACAATGAATGTACATTTAAAGTGAAAGAACGAAATCCAGGGGTCTCTTTGTATGATTTGATGCTCACGATCGAAGATGCCGGTCAACAGATAGAGATGCATTTTGATTATAAACCGGGACGATTCACAAAAGACACCATTGAACAGATCACCAAACACTATACTGCCATTTTAAACAGTCTTGTTGAGCAGCCGGAGATGACATTGTCTTCCGTTCCTATGCTGTCTGAAACCGAACGGCATCAACTGCTGACGGAGTGTAATGGCACAAAGACGCCGTATCCGCATAACGAAACAGTAACCCGATGGTTTGAAATGCAAGCGGAACAGAGTCCCGATCATAAAGCCGTTATTTTTGGCAATGAGCGGTATACGTACAGACAGCTCAATGAACGGGCGAACCGATTGGCGCGGACGTTACGGACAAAAGGCGTACAAGCGGATCAATTCGTTGCCATCATCTGCCCGCATCGGATCGAACTGATTGTCGGAATTTTGGCTGTTCTGAAAGCCGGCGGCGCATACGTGCCCATTGATCCTGAATATCCGGAAGATCGGATCCAATATATGCTGAGAGATTCAAGGGCGGAGGTTGTGTTGACACAGCGCAGCCTGCTGGATCAATTACCGTATGATGGTGACGTTGTGCTTTTGGATGAGGAAAACTCATACCATGAGGATCACTCGAATCTTGAATCGGACAGCGATGCGCATGATTTGGCCTACATGATCTATACGTCAGGTTCCACGGGAAATCCAAAAGGTGTCCTCATTGAGCATCAGGGACTGGCTGATTATATTTGGTGGGCGAAAGAGGTTTATGTAAGAGGTGAGAAAACCAACTTCCCATTATACTCTTCCATCTCTTTCGATCTGACTGTGACCTCGATATTTACACCGCTGGTTACGGGAAATACCATCATTGTCTTTGACGGCGAAGACAAAAGCGCTGTGCTTTCTGAGATTATGCGGGACTCAAGAATAGACATGATCAAATTGACCCCGGCACATCTGCACGTCATCAAGGAGATGAATATCGCTGGCGGCACGGCAATACGGAAAATGATTGTCGGCGGAGAAAATTTAAGCACCCGTCTGGCCAAAAGTGTCAGCGAGCAGTTTAAAGGCCGGCTGGACATTTTCAATGAATACGGACCGACGGAAGCTGTCGTCGGATGTATGATTTATCACTTCGACGCAGAACGGGACAAGCGGGAATTTGTACCGATCGGCACTCCGGCTGCCAACACGGATATTTATGTGGCCGATGCAAGCAGAAACCTGGTTCCGATCGGGGTAATCGGCGAAATATATATCAGCGGACCGGGTGTTGCCAGAGGGTATTGGAACCGTCCGGATTTAACGGCAGAGAAATTTGTTGAAAACCCGTATGTCCCGGGAGCGAAGATGTACAAATCAGGGGATTTGGCTAAGCGGTTGAAGGACGGAAATCTTGTATATATCGGACGCGTTGATGAACAAGTCAAAATCAGGGGATACCGAATCGAGCTTGGTGAAATTGAAGCAGCAATGCATAACGCGGAAGCGGTGCAAAAAGCCGCAGTTACGGTGAAAGAAGAAGAAGACGGCTTAAAACAATTATGCGCGTATTACGTAAGCGACAAGCCTATAGCGGCTGCGCAGCTTAGGGAACAATTGTCATCGGAGCTTCCAGACTACATGGTTCCGTCCTATTTTGTCCATCTGGAGCATATGCCGTTAACGTCCAATGGGAAAATAAACCGCAAGGCACTGCCAGCACCAGAAGCGAGTCTTCAGCTGACAGCTGAATATGTTCCGCCGGGTAATGAGACGGAATCCAAACTGACAGATTTATGGAAGGAAGTGCTCGGAATAAGCCATGCGGGGATCAAACATAATTTCTTTGATCTCGGAGGCAACTCCATTCGAGCGGCTGCCTTAGCCGCCAGAATTCACAAAGAGCTGGATGTGAATCTGTCTCTCAAAGACATATTCAAGTTTCCTACCATTGAACAATTGGCTGACAAGGCGTTACACATGGACAAAAATCGATATGTACCGATTCCGGCTGCAAAGGAAATGCCATATTATCCGGTTTCTTCAGCTCAGAGGCGGATGTATTTGTTAAGTCACACAGAAGGCGGCGAGCTGACTTACAATATGACGGGTGCCATGAATGTGGAAGGGACGATCGATCCCGAACGGTTAAACGCCGCTTTCCGAAAATTAATCGCGCGTCATGAAGCGTTGCGGACCAGCTTTGATTTATATGAAGGCGAGCCGGCACAGCGTATTCATCAGAACGTCGACTTTACGATAGAACGGATTCAAGCAAGCGAAGAAGAAGCGGAAGACCGTGTGCTGGATTTCATCAAAGCGTTTGACTTAGCCAAACCGCCGCTGATGCGGGCCGGACTGATTGAAATTGAACCTGCGCGGCACGTGCTTGTGGTTGATATGCATCATATCATTTCTGACGGCGTGTCCGTCAATATTCTGATGAAAGATTTAAGCCGAATCTACGAGGGGAACGAACCGGACCCGCTCTCTATTCAATATAAAGACTTTGCAGTTTGGCAGCAATCGGACATTCAGAAACGGAACATCAAGAGCCAGGAAGCGTATTGGCTGGATCAGTTTCACGGTGATATTCCTGTACTGGATATGCCTGCGGATTATGAGAGACCTGCCATACGCGATTACGAAGGCGAATCATTTGAATTTCTTATACCAGAACACTTGAAACAGCGTTTAAGCCAAATGGAAGAAGACACAGGAGCAACACTGTATATGATTTTATTGGCAGCCTATACGATTCTTTTATCCAAATACAGCGGACAAGAAGATATTATCGTAGGAACGCCATCTGCCGGGCGGACTCATTTGGATGTAGAGCCGGTCGTGGGAATGTTCGTCAATACGTTAGTCATTCGCAATCACCCGGCGGGCCGTAAAACATTTGATGCCTACTTAAACGAAGTAAAAGAAAACATGCTGAACGCCTATAAAAATCAAGACTATCCGTTGGAAGAATTAATTCAGCATCTGCATCTTCCAAAAGATTCAAGCCGCAATCCTTTATTCGATACGATGTTTGTGCTGCAAAATCTCGATCATGCTGAATTGACTTTCGATTCTCTTCAACTCAAGCCGTATCCATTTCATCATCCGGTTGCGAAATTCGATTTGACCTTGTCGATTCAGGCGGACCGCGACAACTATCACGGACTGTTTGAATATTCGAAAAAACTGTTTAAGAAAAGCAGAATCGAGGTTTTATCAAACGACTACTTACACATCCTATCGGCGATTTTGGAACAGCCAAGCATTCTAATCGAACATATCGGATTGAGCGGCAGCAATGAGGAAGAAGAGAACGCGCTTGATTCTATTCAATTGAACTTTTAGGGAAAAGCATTATTTCTTTAAATTATATAAAATGAGGTGCTCCAATGTCGGTATTTAAAAACCAAGAAACGTACTGGGAAAACCTGTTTGATGAAGAAGACGGACTAAGCGCATTCCCTTACTTTAAAGCAGCGGATAAAGCGTCGTTGGCCCGTACCGGCTACCAGGAAAAATGCATCTGCCGTTCCTTATCTCCGGAAGTATCTCAAAGAATCATGACAATGGCGAATCATTCCGATATGGCGGCCTATCTGATTTTATTGGCGGGTATTGAATGCTTGTTATATAAATATACGGATCAAACGAGCCTGATTCTTGGCATTCCGACGGTATCGAAGCAAAAAGCCGGCCAGTCAGCCGTTAACAACATTGTCCTCTTAAAAAATACGCTTTCAAACGAGAGTACATTTAAAACCGTATTCGGACAGCTGAAAGAAGCCGTTAATGATTCTCTGAAAAATCAAAACCTGCCGTTTAGAAAAATGGTTCAGCATCTGAGCGTGCAATACAATGACGAGCATCTGCCGTTGATTCATACCGTCGTTTCGCTTAACGAAATTCATTCCTTGCAATTTAAAGAAGATACTGCAGCCGATACGCTGTTTCACTTTGATTTGGAGAACAACGGGATTCATTTGAAGCTTTTTTATAACGGCAACCTGTACGATGAGCGCTATATCAATCAAATTGTATCCCATTTGGATCAGCTGCTGTCTGTGATCCTGTTTCAGCCTCAAGCCGCGATCCATACGGCAGAGATCTTACCGGAAGCGGAAAAACAGAAGCTATTGTTTGATTTTAACGATACCGTCAGAGATTTCTCCGGGAGCAGAACAGTCTATCAATTATTTGAAGAGCAAACAGAAAGAACACCTGAGCATGCGGCCGTCAAGTTTAAAAACGACCATTTGACGTACAGGGAACTGAATGAGAAGGCGAACCGTTTGGCAAGAACATTGCGTAATTGCGGGGTTCAACCTGATACGTTAGTCGCCATTCTCGCCGATCGTTCATTAGAGATGATCGTATCCATTATAGCCGTTTGGAAGGCAGGGGGCGCTTATGTGCCCCTGGATCCTGAATATCCAAAAGAGCGGCTTCAATATTTGCTTCATGATGCGGATGCAGACGTTCTCCTTGTTCAGCGTCATTTAAAAAACAGTCTCACCTTTGACGGCCCGGTGATTGATTTGAATGATGAAACATCATACCATGCCGATAGCTCATTGTTATCACCAGTAGCGGGACACAGCCATTTAGCCTATGTCATTTATACGTCGGGTACAACAGGAAAGCCGAAAGGAGTCATGGTTGAACACGGCGGCATTGTGAATTCGCTCCAATGGAAGAAGGCGTTTTTTAAGCATTCTCCGGCGGATCGCGTGCTTGTCTTGTACCCGTATGTTTTTGATGCGTTCATTTTAAATTTCTTCGGCCCGCTCATCTCGGGGGCAACTTTGCACCTATTGCCTAATGAAGAGAATAAAGAAACTTTCGCCATTCAAAATGCCATAAAACAAGAGAGAATTACTCATTTCTCAACTTCTCCCCGTCTTCTGAAAACGATGATCGAACAGATGAACACAGAGGACTTCATCCATGTTCAGCATGTTGTTGTAGGCGGTGAGCAGCTGGAAACAGATACAGTTGAGAAGCTGCATTCTCTGCAGCCTCGCATTCGGATCAATAATGAATACGGACCGACAGAAAACAGCGTGGTATCTACATTTCACCCTGTTCAGTCCGCTGATGAACAGATCACAATCGGCAGCCCGGTGGCCAACCATCAAGCTTATATTTTAGGAGCGCACCATCAAATCCAGCCGATCGGCGTACCGGGAGAGCTGTATGTCGGAGGAGCGGGAGTGGCCCGCGGCTACCTCAATCGTCCTGAATTGACGGAGGAAAAATTTGTGGAGCATCTGCATGTCCCTAGTCAAAAGATGTATAAAACGGGTGATCTCGCCAGATGGCTGCCGGATGGAAGAATCGAATATTTAGGGCGGATTGATCATCAAGTGAAAATTCGCGGCTACCGGATTGAGATCGGCGAGGTAGAGGCAGCCATGTTCAATCTGGAAAACGTTCGTGAAGCCGCAGTCGTCGCGCGGGAAGACGCAGACGGGGCCAAACAATTGTATGCCTATTATGTCGGCGGGCCTTCTTTGACCGCTGCGCAGTTCAGAAAAGAATTATCCCGGGAACTGCCGAATTATATGATTCCCTCCCGCTTTATCCCATTGGAACGCATTCCGCTCACTTCCAATGGGAAGATTGATCTGAAAGCTTTGCCTGCTGCTGACGAAAATACGCGGGCGGAATACGAATACATAGCCCCGCGGAACACAATAGAAGAACTGCTGGCGTCTATCTGGCAAGAAGTATTAGGGGCAGAACGTATAGGAATTCTGGATAATTTCTTTGATTTTGGCGGAGATTCGATTAAGTCAATTCAGGTGTCATCCAGATTGTATCAAGCCGGATACAAGGTTGATATGAAGCATTTGTTTAAACACCCCTCGATTGCTGAACTTAGTCAGTTTGTAGCGCCGGTCAGCAGGGTGGCTGATCAAGGAGAAGTGAATGGCGGAACCAAGCTGACCCCGATTCAGCATTGGTTTTTTGAACAAAACATGCCGCATGCACACCATTACAATCAGGCCGTCATGTTATATTCGGCGGAAAGCTTTAAAGAGGCTCCGCTTCGCCGGACGATGGAACAGATCGCGTCGCATCACGATGCCTTGAGGATGATTTTTGAAAAAACGCCGGATGGATACGCTCCGCGAATTACAGGAACAGATGAAAGTGAACTATACCATCTGGAAGTGATGAATTATAAAGGGGAAACCGATCCGGCTCAAGCGATTGCCGATAAAGCGAATGAGATTCAAAGCAGCATGGTATTAGACAAAGGGCCATTGATGAAGCTCGGTTTGTTCCAATGTCCGGACGGAGATCATTTGCTGATTGCAATTCATCATTTGCTGATTGACGGAGTATCCTGGCGTATTTTGCTCGAAGATTTTGCAAGCGGTTATGAGCAGGCAGAACGCGGACAAACGATCCAGCTCCCGCAAAAAACAGATTCGTTTCCATTCTGGGCCGATCAATTGTCCAAATATGCGGCGGAAACCGACATGAAAGAGGAGATTGCTTATTGGACTGAGCTTTCAAGCATAAAGCCTCAGCCATTGCCTAAGGACACTATCAGCGAAGGATCGTTATTAAGTGACAGCGAAGAAGTGACGATTCAATGGACAAAAGAGGAAACGGAGCAATTATTAAAACAAGCGAACCGCGCCTACAACACGGATATCAACGATCTGCTGCTGACTTCGTTAGGGCTGGCTGTTCACAAGTGGACAGGCACGGAAGACATTGTCGTGAATTTGGAAGGCCACGGGAGAGAACCGATTATTCCGGATGCTGACATTTCCCGCACGATAGGATGGTTCACAAGCCAGTACCCTGTCGTCCTGAGGATGGAAGCCGGAAAAGACCTGTCGCAGCGGATCAAGATCGTAAAAGAAGGGCTGCGCCGCATCCCTGATAAAGGAATGAATTACAGCATCATCAAATATATATCCGGGCATCCGGAAGCCGACAGCCTGCAGCTGAATCCGGAGATATCGTTTAACTATTTGGGACAATTTGACCAAGACCTGAAGCATCAGGCTTTGCGCATATCGCCATATTCCACAGGGTTATCGATGAACGAAAACCAAGAGAGAACGGCCGTGCTTGATTTGAACGGCATGATTGCCGAAGGGACATTATCACTGACACTGAGCTACAGCAGCAAACAATACGAAAGATCTACTATGGCGCAATTTGCCCAAGGGTTGAAAGAAAGTCTGCAAGAAGTCATTGCGCATTGCGTAAGCCGGCAGCAGACTTCTCTCACACCAAGTGACATCCTGTTAAAAGATATCTCAATCGACGAACTGGAACAGCTTTTGGAGCAGACGCGTGAATTAGGCGAAGCGGAAAATATTTATCCATTAACGCCGATGCAGAAGGGCATGCTGTTTCACAGCTTATTTGATCCGAATTCAGGTGCTTATTTTCAGCAAACGATGTTTGATCTGCATGGAGATCTGGAGATTGATTCATTTTCAAAAAGCTTGGACGGCTTATCGCAAAAATATGATATTTTCCGCACGAATTTTTACAGAGGCTGGAAGGATCAGCCGCTCCAAATTATATTCAAAACGAAAAAAATCGGTTTTCAATTCAATGACATACGAGAGATGAAGGAATCACAAAAAGAAGCGATGATTCAGCAGTATGCCAGAGAAGATAAGATGCGGGGGTTCGACTTAGAAAAAGGCGCGTTAATGCGGCTATTCATCCTTCGTACGGATGAAAAGACATACCGTTTTATCTGGAGCTTCCACCATATTTTGATGGACGGCTGGTGCCTGCCGCTGATTACAAAAGAAATATTCGAGAATTACTTTGCCTTGCTTCAGCAAAAGCAGCCTGAACAATCATCAATTACTCCGTACAGTCAATATATTGAATGGCTCGGCCGGCAAGATGCGAAAAAGGCCACGGCTTATTGGGATCAATACTTGGAGGGATATGAGGAGCAAACCGGCCTTCCTAAGGATCACCATGCAGCGGAAGACGGACGATACGTTCCTGAAAAAGTGACGTGTGACATAAGCTCCGATCTCACTTCGAAAATGAAGCGGACGGCAGGCCAGCATCATGTCACGCTGAACACGCTGCTGCAGACGGCATGGGCGGTTTTGCTGCAGAAATATAACCGCAGCCGGGACGTTGTGTTTGGAAGTGTTGTATCCGGAAGACCTGCTGGAATTCCAAACGTGGAAACCATGATCGGCTTATTCATTAACACCATTCCCGTCCGGTTCCGGTGTGAAGCCGGAACAACGTTTGCCGAGCTTATGAAAGAGGCGCAAGAAAGGGCTGTAGCGTCTCAACAATTTGAGACGCACCCGCTGTACGATATTCAAGCGCGTACAACGCAAAAACAAGATTTAATTACACATTTAATGATATTCGAAAATTATCCGGTTGATCAGTATATGGAAAGCATAGGCCGCCAGAACGGAACATCCATCACGATCTCCAACGTACAAATGGAAGAACAGACCAACTACGATTTTAATTTGACCGTTATACCGGGCGACGAGATGACCATCTCTTTTGAATACAATGCAAATGTGTATGATCGGGCAAGCATAGAGCGGGTTCGGGAACATTTCATGCAAATCCTGCAACAAGTCGTGACAAATGCGGATATCCGGGTGGATCAAGCGGAATTGTTAACGGAAGGCGAAAGAAGAACCCTTCTGCAGACGCTTAACGACACGGCCGCGCCGTTTCCGCAGACGCCGGTTCATCAATTATTTGAAGAGCAATCGCAGCGTACGCCCGATCAAGCAGCCGTCATTGATAAGGACAGGCAGCTCACGTACGGAGAGCTCAATAAGCGGGCCAACCGACTGGCGCGAACGTTAAGAGCGAAAGGAGTCCAGACGGATCAGCCTGTAGCCATCATCACAAGAAACAGCATCGAATCGGTGGTCGGAATCCTTGCCGTTTTAAAATCAGGCGGAGCCTATGTCCCTATAGATCCGGAATATCCGCAAGACCGCATCCGGTATATGCTGGATGACTCCCAAGCCGGAATCGTTTTAATGCAGCGGGACGTCAGGAAACAGCTCGCCTACGAAGGCGTCACGGTTTTACTTGATGATGAAAGTTCTTATCACCAAGATGGCTCTGACCTTGCTCCGATAAATGATGTGAGCCATTTGGCATATGTCATTTATACGTCAGGTTCCACAGGCCGGCCAAAAGGCGTACTAATCGAGCACCGAGGCTTGACCAATTATATTTGGTGGGCGAAAGAGGTTTATGTAAAAGGCGAGAAAGCCAACTTCCCATTGTATTCGTCAATTTCTTTTGATCTGACGGTGACTTCTATTTTCACGCCGCTTGTCACAGGAAATGCAATCATCGTCTATGACGGAGAAGATAAAACAGCTCTGCTTGAATCGATTGTGCGGGACCCGAGGGTGGATATCATTAAATTGACTCCGGCCCATTTGCAGGTTTTGAAAGAAATGAACATTGCCGATCAAACGGCTGTCCGAAGAATGATTGTGGGCGGGGAAAACTTAAGCACCCGGTTAGCCCGCAGCATTCATGAACAGTTCGAAGGCCGGGTTGAAATATGCAATGAGTACGGACCGACGGAAACCGTTGTCGGCTGCATGATTTACCGTTATGATGCCGCAAAGGACAGACGGGAATCGGTACCGATCGGAACCGCTGCGGCAAACACGAGCATTTACGTTCTTGATGAGAATATGAAACCCGCACCGATCGGAGTGCCGGGAGAAATCTATATCAGCGGCGCCGGTGTGGCAAGAGGATATTTGAACCGTCCCGAATTAACGGCAGAGAAATTTGTCGATGACCCATTTGAACCCGGAGCGAAGATGTATAAGACCGGAGATTTGGCGAAGTGGCTGGCGGACGGAAACATTGAATATGCGGGCAGAATAGATGAACAAGTGAAAATCAGAGGCTATCGTATCGAATTAGGCGAGATCGAGGCGGCACTGCTTCAAGAAGAAGCGATCAAGGAAGCTGTCGTTACAGCCAGAGAGGATGTCCACGGGTTTAAACAATTGTGTGCATATTATGTAAGCGGCGGGCAAACAACGGCTGCCCGGCTCCGGAAACAATTGTCTCATACCCTTGCAAGTTATATGGTTCCGGCTTATTTTATCGAGCTTGATGAAATGCCTTTAACTTCTAACGGAAAAATAAACAAAAAAGGGCTGCCGGCTCCGGATTTCGAGCTGCAGGACAGAGCAGAGTATAAAGCTCCCCGAACAAAAGCGGAAGAAATATTAGTTTCTGCCTGGGAATCGGTATTAGGCGCTGAAAACGTCAGTATTCTTGATAATTTCTTTGACCTTGGCGGAGATTCCATTAAATCCATTCAAGTATCCTCCAGATTAAATCAGCAAGGATACAAAATGGAAATCAAAGACTTGTTTCAATATGCAACAATTGCAGAATTGAGTCCGCATATCAAGCAGAATCTGCGTATAGCCGATCAAGGTGAGGTCAAAGGAAAAGTCAGCCTGACTCCTATTCAGCATTGGTTCTTTGATCACATAACGACAGATCAGCATTATTATAATCAAGCCGTCATGCTGCATGCGCCGGAAGGTTTTCAGGAAACGCAGCTTCGTCAAACCCTGCAAAAGCTTGCTGAACATCACGATGCGCTCCGCATGACGTTCCGGACTACGGAAAATGGCTGCGAGGCACAGAATGAAGAAATCGCCCAAAGCGGACTGTACCGCTTAGAAGTCCTGAATCTGAAAGAAGATTCCGATCCGGGACGGACAATTGAAGCCAAAGCTGATGAGATACAAAGCAGTATGCGTTTAAGTGATGGGCCGTTAATGAAAGCCGGGTTGTTTCAATGCGCAAATGGAGATCATCTGCTCATTGCCATCCATCATTTGATTATAGACGGGATTTCATGGCGCATTTTACTGGAAGATATCGTTAGCGGCTACAAGCAAGCCGAGAACGGGCGAGTGATTCAACTGCCGCAAAAAACAGACTCTTTCCAATTATGGGCTAAGAGACTTTCAGAATATGCGCAAAGTGAAACCATAAAACAGGAACAGGAATATTGGACAAAGATCGAACAAACCGAAGTCAAACCGCTGCCTAAAGATTTTCATGAAACCCATACAACTGCAAAAGACAGTGAAACAGCAACTGTGGAATGGACGAAAGAGGAAACGGAGCTGCTATTAAAACAAGCGAATCGCGCTTATAACACGGAAATAAACGATTTGCTCTTAACTTCTCTGGGTCTTTCCATATCGCATTGGTCAGGACTGGAACAAATTCCGATTCATTTAGAGGGACACGGCCGAGAACAGATTATACAAGATATAGATATCTCCCGCACGGTCGGGTGGTTTACAAGTCTGTATCCGGTTGTGCTGCACGCGCATCCGGGCAAAGAGATCTCTGATTATATCAAGACGACCAAAGAAGGATTGCGCCAAATTCCGCATAAAGGGATCGGATATGGAATAGCAAGGTACTTAAGCGGCGGAATGCCATCGAAACTCAATCCTGAGATCAGCTTTAACTACCTGGGACAGTTTGACCAAGATTTACAGCAGCATGGGGTTCAATTATCTTCTTATTCTTGCGGTTCAGACTCAAGCGGAGATCAAGAAAGACCGTATGTATTGAATATAAACGGAATGATCACCGACGGCCGGCTGAAGCTTACGATCAGCTACAGCAGCAAACAGTACGCAAAAGAAACGATCATGCGGTTATCGGAAACGATTCAAAGCCGCCTGCGGACAATCATTACGCATTGCGTCCATAAAGAACAATCGGAACTGACGCCAAGCGATATTTTGTTAAAAGGCATGTCCATTGACGAATTGGATCAGCTCCTCATTCAACTGCCGCATGCAGGTGAGGTTAAAAACGTGTATCCGCTCACTCCGATGCAGAAAGGAATGCTCTTCCACAGCCTGCTGGACGAGGCCTCAAGTTCTTATTTTGAACAAGCATCGTTCGATTTGCAGGGAGAGTTAAAGATTGATTGGTTTAAAGCAAGCCTTGAACGATTATTTGAAACATACGCCGTACTCAGAACCCGTTTTTACAGCGGCTGGAACGATACTCCTTTACAAATTGTCTATAAAACGCAAACACCGCAAATTCATTTTGCAGATTTGCGTGACATAGAGGAGCACCTGCGAGAGGATGCAATCGCAGCCTATCAAAGAGAAGATAAGGCAAAAGGATTTGACTTGGCTCGGGATCCGCTGATGCGCATAGCGATTTTCCGTATGGAAGACCGCAAATATCATTTGATTTGGAGCTTCCATCATATTGTGATGGATGGCTGGTGCCTGTCTCTTATCACGAAGGAAGTGTTTGATCATTATCGCGCCTTACAGGAAGGCAGGGAACCAGAACCGTCATCGGCAGCTCCTTACAGCGACTATATCGAGTGGCTTGACCGCCAAGATCAGGGAGCGGCAAAGCGGTACTGGAGCGGGTATCTTGAAGGATATACAGGTGAAACCACGCTTCTTCATAAAATAGAGCAGCATGAACAAAAAGAATACGCCTATGCCAATGTGATCTGCCGATTTGATCACGAACAGACAAAACAATTACAGCAGATCGCAAATCAGCATCAGGTTACATTAAACACGTTGATCCAAACGTTATGGGGAGTTTTATTACAGAAATACAGCGGGTCAGCAGACGTTGTCTTCGGCAGTGTCGTGTCGGGAAGGCCGGCGGAAATTCCTGATGTAGAACAGATGATCGGCCTGTTCATCAATACCATTCCGGTTCGCATCCGCTGCGATGAGGACAGCACTTTTGCTGATACGATGCAAATGGTTCAACAAAACGCTCTGGCTTCCCAATCATACGATACCTATCCTTTATACGAAATTCAGGCCCAAACGGAACAAAAGCAAAACTTAATTGATCATATACTGATCTTTGAAAATTATCCGATAGAGCAGCAAGTCGAAAAGGGCCATGATGCTGCGGATTTAAATATCGTGAATTTCCATATAGAAGAACATACCCATTACGATTTTAATGTAGTTGTCATCCCTGGCGAACAACTCACCGTTCATTTTGATTTCAACCAAAATGAATATGGACAATCAGAGGCAGAGCGGATTCGCGGACATTTTGAACAGCTCATTCACCAAATTTTGCAGCAGCCGTCTGTCAAAATAGAAGAAATGGAACTTCTGACGCAGCAAGAAAAAGAACAGCTGCACAGCCGTTTTCAGTCTAACGAAATGCATTACCCACGTGAACAAACGATTCATCAGCTGTTCGAGGAACAAACACTCCGGACGCCGGACCATGAGGCGGTTATATTCGAGGAGCAGCGTATGACATACCTTGAGTTAAATGAACGGGCCAATCAACTAGCACGCACTTTACGAGCTGAAGGCCTACAGGCCGACCAGCTTGTTGCGATCATGACTGAGCGTTCTCTAGAAATGATGGTCGGGATTTATGCAATCCTGAAAGCGGGCGGCGCTTATGTGCCAATCGACCCGGATTACCCGGATGAACGCATCCGCTACATCCTTGAAGATTCAGGAGCGACCCTGCTGCTGTCACAGCGTCACGTGAAAGAACGGGTTGCTTTTGCAGGAACGGTCATCGATCTCGATGATACTTCCGTTTACGATGATGACGTTTCTAACTTGGAGCCGCTGTCCCGTGCGGACGATAGGGCATATGTAATTTACACGTCCGGATCGACCGGCAAGCCCAAGGGGGTTATGGTTGAACATCGTCCGGTTATAAACCGGTTGATGTGGATGCAAAAGGCTTATCCGATCGGCAGCGGCGATACGATTTTACAAAAGACAGCGATCACCTTCGACGTCTCGGTATGGGAGCTGTTCTGGTGGGCTTTGACCGGTGCGAAGGTGTGCCTGCTTCCGCTCGGCGGAGAGAAAGACCCCGAAGTGATTTGGAACACAATAGAAGAGCAAAGTATCACGACAATGCATTTCGTCCCGGCGATGCTGCACGCCTTCCTGAAGTTTGCGGAAGCACAGACGGCGAGCGTACAGACAAGCAAGCTGCGTACGTTGCGGCAAGTGTTTGCAAGCGGCGAGGCTTTAATGCCGGCACATACGGCAAGATTCCATAGCCTTATTACGCCTATGAACGGCGCCCGACTGATCAACCTGTACGGCCCGACGGAAGCAACGGTCGATGTGTCGTACTTCAACTGCGAAGCGAACCAAGCGTATGCATCGGTGCCGATCGGCAAGCCGATCTCGAATATACAGCTGTATATGATGGCACCGGGATCAATGCGTCTACAGCCAGTCGGAGTACCGGGAGAGCTTTGCATCGCAGGCGACGGACTGGCGAGGGGGTACCTGAACCGTCCGGAGCTGACTGCGGAGAAGTTCGTGGATCATCCGTTCGAACCCGGCAAACGGATGTACCGGACGGGCGATCTGGCGAGATGGCTGCCGGACGGTAACATCGAATATTTGGGCCGGATCGATCATCAGGTGAAAATTCGAGGATACAGGATCGAACTCGGCGAGGTGGAAGCTCAGCTCTTAAAGATAGAGTATGTACAGGAAGCAGTAGTCACCGCTCTTGAAGACGGAGCCGGAGAAAAGCAGCTATGCGCATACTTTTCAGCGAACACCGAGCTGATGGTGAGCGAGCTGCGAATAGCGCTGTCGCAGGAACTGCCGGGGTATATGATCCCGTCGTACTTTATCCAACTAGAGCGTTTGCCGCTCACGGCAAACGGAAAAGTCGACCGCAAAGCATTGCCAGCACCAGAAGGAGGCGTGCAAACAGGGGGCGAATACGTTGCTCCCCGTACAGCGGCGGAAGCGCAGGTGGCGCATATCTGGAAAGAGGTGCTTGGACTTCCGCGTATCGGCGTGAAAGATAACTTCTTCGACATCGGCGGTCACTCGCTGCGGGCAACGACTCTGACGGCGAAGCTGCACAAAGAGATGGGGGTCAGCCTGCCGCTGCGGGAAGTGTTCCGGTCGCCAACAATTGAAGAAATGGCAGAAACGATTACCGGAATGAAACACACAGCATATACATCTATCCCGGCCGTTGACGCAAAAGAATACTATGCCGTCTCCTCGGCGCAAAAACGGCTGTACATTTTGAATCAGCTGAAAGGCGGAGAGCTGAGCTACAACATGCCGAGTGTCATGAGGGCCGATGGAGCTCTGGATCGGGAACTTGTCGAGAAGGCGATCTGCAAGCTGATTCAGCGCCATGAAACGCTGCGTACCGGCTTTGAACTGATAGATGGAGAACCGGTGCAGCGGATCTATGACGACGTCCGATTTGCAGTGGAATTCACTCAGGCGAAAGAAGAACAGGCGGAAGCCCTCGTTCATGGGTTTGTGCGGGCATTTGACTTGGAGAAAGCACCGCTGCTGCGGGTAGGACTGATCGAGCTTGCAAAAGACCGCCATTTGCTGCTGTTTGACATGCATCATATCATTTCAGACGGCGTATCTATCAAGAATTTGATTGAAGAGTTCGTTTCATTATATGAAGGAAAAGAGTTGCCGCCATTGCGGATTCAATATAAAGATTATGCGGCGTGGCAGCTGGCGGATATGCAAAGCGAACGCATGAAGCAGCAGGAAGCATATTGGCTGGATGTGTTCAGCGGAGAGGTTCCGGTGCTGGATATGCCAACCGACTACGGAAGACCGGCTGCGCGGAGCTTTGAAGGAGGACAAATCGAGTTTGTTATCGGACCGGAGCTGACGGAACAGCTGAAAGGCTTGGCGGTGAAGAGCGAAAGCACGCTGTACATGGTGCTGCTGGCTGCTTATACAACCATGCTTGCCAAATACAGCGGGCAAGAAGACATCGTAGTAGGGAGCCCGATTGCCGGAAGAACCCATTCGGATTTGGAAAGCTTAATCGGCATGTTCGTGGGCACGCTGGCGATACGAACGAAACCGATCGGGGAAAAAACATTCCGGGAGTACGTGCAGGAAGTCAAAGAGCATACATTAAAAGCGTACGAAAACCAGGAGTATCCATTCGACGAACTGGTGGACAAGCTGAATGTGTCCCGGGATTTCAGCCGCCATCCGCTGTTTGACACGATGTTCATATGGCAAAACACAGAACGGGGAGAATTGAGCCTCGATGATGTGCGTTTTACCCCTTATCCGGACAACCATGTGATGGCGAAGTTCGACCTGACGTTCCAAGCGGCAGAAAATGAAGACGGGATTACAGGTATGATCAGTTACGCGGCAGCGCTGTACAAGCAGGAAACTGCGGAACGCATGGCAAAGCACTTTATCCAATTGATAGAGGCGATTGCGAATGATCCGCAGGCGCCGCTTTCATCGCTGGAGATGATCACCGCGAAGGAGAAAGAGCAGATTGTGGAGAGATGGGGCCAACCGGCGATAGACTGCCCAAGGGACAAAACAATTCACCAATTGTTCGAGGAGCAGGCGGAGCGTACGCCGGAACTTACGGCCGCAGTTTACGAGAAAAGCCGATTCACATACCGTGAGCTGAATGAGCGGGCCAACCGCCTGGCGCGGATTTTAAGAAGCGAAGGCGTGCAGCCTGACCAGCCTGTCGGTATTCTGGCAGAACGTTCTCTGGAAATGATCGTGGGGATTATGGCGATCCTGAAAGCCGGGGGCGCGTATGTGCCGATGGATCCGGACAGCCCGCAGGAACGCATCCGCTATATTCTGGAGGATTCAGGAGCAAAGGTTCTGCTGGCACAGCCCCATTTACAAGATCGTGTATCCTTTGCCGGAGAGATTTTACTGCTGAATGACGAACGAATGAACAGCGGGGATGGCTCGAATCTGGTGACGGCAGCCGGACCGGATCACTTGGCGTATGTGATTTACACATCAGGCACAACCGGCAAGCCAAAAGGCACGCTGATTGAGCATCGCCAGGTACTTCATTTGATGGAGGGGCTCCGCGGACAAGTGTACGGTGCTTATGATTCGGGATTGCGTGTGTCTCTGTTGGCACCGTACTATTTCGACGCATCGGTCAAGCAAATTTTCGCGGCACTGTTAGGGGGACATGCACTGTATATCGTCCCTAAAGCATCAGTATCAGACGGTTATGCCTTGTCAAACTATTATCGCACCCACCGCATTGACGTCACAGACGGAACACCGTCACATTTGCAATTGCTTATCGCTGCAGACAGCCTTCATGGGGTAACGATCCGGCACATGCTTATTGGAGGAGAGGCGCTCCCGCAGGCGACAGTGGCGCAATTGCTTGAATTGTTCGCTTCGAACGGGTCATCAATGCCGCTCATAACCAATGTATACGGTCCGACGGAAACTTGCGTGGATGCATCGGTCTTCCATATCGTACCGGAGACATTGGCATCCGCTGACGACGGCGGCTACGTGCCGATCGGCAAGCCGCTGGGCAACAACCGTGTGTATATTGTTGATTCCCATGACCGGATGCTGCCTATAGGTGTAAAGGGTGAGCTGTGCATCGCCGGAAACGGAGTAGGACGAGGGTATCTGAACTTGCCTGAATTAACGGGTGAAAAGTTTGTAGCCGATCCGTTTGTAATCGGAGAGCGGATGTATAAAACAGGCGATCTTGCCCGTTACCTGCCGGATGGAAACATTGAATATGCCGGAAGAAAGGATCATCAGGTGAAAATTCGCGGTTACCGGATCGAACTTGGCGAGGTGGAAGCCGCTCTTCTCAACATCGAGCATGTACAAGAAGCGGTGATCCTGGCCAGAGAAAATGCAGAGGGACAAAGCGATTTGTATGCCTATTTTACAGGGGAGAAGTCACTGCCGATCAATCAGCTTAAAGAAAAACTCTCCGATCAAATACCAGGCTACATGGTTCCTTCATACCTGATGCAACTGGAACAAATGCCGTTAACCTCCAATGGAAAAGTGAATCGCAGCGCGTTACCGCTGCCTGAAGCAGGCTTGCAGACCGGGATTGACTATGTTGCTCCAAGGACAAAACCGGAAGAGCAGCTGGTTCACATCTGGAAAGAAGTATTGAAGTTAGAACAAGTCGGCGTCAAAGATAACTTTTTCGATCTCGGCGGGCATTCGTTACGGGGGATGACGCTCGTTACCAAGATCCATAAGCAATTCAGCAAAAGCATTTCATTGAGAGAAGTGTTTCAATACCCGACGGTTGAAGAAATGGCGAGGGTCATTGCAGGCGCGGAAACCGGCGGACCGGATGAAATCCCTGTTGCAGAAGCCAAAGATGTTTATCCTGTATCTTCCGTACAAAAGATGGTTTACCTGTCTACACAAATTGAAGGCGGAGAACTAAGTTACAACATGCCGGGAATTTTGACATTGGAAGGCAGGATCGATATGAATCGTTTACAATCTGCGTTCCAAAGTCTGATCCAGCGCCATGAATCGCTACGAACCGGATTTGAAATGGTTCGGGGAGAGCTGGTGCAGGTGATCAAGCCGCAGGCGGATTTCTCTATAGAAAGGTACAAAGCAGCTGATGAGCAGGTCGAGGAGCTGTTCCGCAATTTCGTGCGGCCTTTCGATCTCAGTCAGGCTCCATTGCTTCGGGCCGGACTCATCGAATTAGAACAGGACAGACATGTTTTCATGTTTGACATGCATCATATCGTTTCAGACGGCGCTTCTATGAATATTTTCGTTGAAGAACTGATTCAATTGTATGACGGCAAAGAATTAACCCCGCTCCGGATTCAATACAAAGATTACACTGTATGGCAGCAGCAGGCGGAGCAGAGGGAACGCATCAAAAGGCAGGAGAACTATTGGCTGAATGTATTTCATGAGGAACTCCCGCCATTTGAACTGCCGAAAGATTTTGCCAGACCGCGAATTCGAAGCTTTGAAGGCAAGCGATACAATTTCGCTCTCGATGAGACTGTGGTCCAGGGGATTAAACAGATGGAAGAATTGACCGGATCGACCGCTTACATGATCTTGCTGTCAGCCTATAACATACTGCTGGCTAAATACAGCGGTCAGGAAGATATCGTCGTCGGTACGCCTATTGCGGGAAGAATGCATGAAGATTTACAGCATATTATCGGGATGTTTGTGAATACGCTGGCCATCCGTACGGCTCCGGCTGGAGAAAAGACCTTTATGGATTATGTAACGGAAACAAAAGAAACGATGCTGAAAGCTTATGAAAATCAAGAATATCCTTTTGAAGAATTAGTTGAGAAACTGGGAGTGAAACGGGACTTAAGCCGTAATCCGTTATTCGATACGATGTTTGTTCTGCAAAATACGGAACAAACGGATATCGAATTGGACTCTCTCGCGGTCAGACCATATGAACAAACAAATACGGCGGCCAAATTTGATTTACAGCTGACTTTCGTGATGAATCCGCACGAGATTCAAGGAAGCTTTGAGTACTGCACGAAGCTGTTTAAACAGAAAACCATCGCTACGCTGAGCAAGGATTACGCCATGATTCTGTCGGCGATCATAAAAGACCCATCGATTCCTTTAAAAGAAATTCAATTAAGTGAGAAAGTAAATAAAAGTGAACACTTTGCAAGCGAAATCGAATTGAATTTCTAAAAAAGGCCGGTACCGGCTGTCCCCGGCATGATGTTTTTACGGGGACAGCGGTCAGCCGGCTAAAACTCACTGGAGGGATATTAATGTCAGAATTCAAGCAACAGGAGTTGTTCTGGAGCAGCATGTTCGATGCGGAAGATCGTCCCAGTGCAATCCCTTCGTTTCAAATGTCGGACTCAACAATAGAGCACGATGCGCCGAGTGCACCCAACCGGATTCACAGTTCATTGAGCTCCGATGTATCCCTGCGCATCATGAAAATGACGAATAAATCGCCAATGGCCGTTTATATGGTTCTCCTGGTCGGAATCGAGTGTCTTTTGTACAAATATACGGGGGAAGAGGGCGTTATTGTAGGTGTACCGACCTTTGAAGACGAAACCGATGAAGACCTTCGTTTAGATCAAGTCATGTTAATCAAACAAAACATAAATGCTGACAGCACATTTAAATCCATATTTAATGAATTCAAGCATACGCTGAACGGAGCCATCTTAAATCAGCACGTTCCTTTCGATAAAATGGCCGGTCCATTAAATCTGAACTACGATTCAAATCATTTGCCAATGATCCATACGATCGTATCACTAGATCAGCTTCATCCCATTCGTTTTATAGAAACGGCTGCTGCTGATACGTTATTTCAGTTTTCCATCGAAAATGATTCGATTCATTTAAAGTTAACTTATAATGAACAAGCTTATGATCGCCAGTATATGATGCAAGTGATCGAACATGTAAACCGGGTCTTTTCAAGTTTGTTATTCCAACCCGACCTTATGATCCGACAGCTTAATATTCTGTCAGACTCAGAGACAAATCAACTCATCGCCTATAATCAAACGGCTGCAGAGTATCCAACAGAAAAAACGATTCATCAATTTTTGGAGGAACAAGCGGAACGCACCCCTGATCAAACGGCTGTTGTCTACGAGGATAGCCGTCTGACGTACCGGGAATTGAATGAAAAGGCGAATCAACTCGCTCGGACACTGCAATCTGAAGGCGTGCAGCCGGATCAGCCGGTCGGGATTATGGCCGAACGCTCCCTGGAAATGATTGTAGGGATCTTCGGGATCTTGAAAGCCGGCGGGGCGTATGTACCGATTGACCCGGGCTATCCCGAGGAACGCGTTCGATACATATTGAAGGATTCGGATACGACGTTGTTACTGGTGCAGAATCAATCGCGAGAGAGAGTACCTTTTACGGGAAAAGTGCTGGATATGAAAGATCCGCACAACTTTTGTGAAGACGGGTCGAATGTAGAGCCGGCTGCTGGTCCGGATCATCTGGCCTATGTTATTTATACATCGGGTTCAACGGGCAAGCCGAAAGGGGTTATGGTTGAGCACCGGTCGGTCATCAATCGGCTGGTGTGGATGCAGGAAAAATACCCTCTGGATGAGCGGGATGTGATTCTGCAAAAAACTGCGATCACCTTTGATGTATCAGTGTGGGAACTGTTCTGGTGGACGCTGGCAGGTTCTAAACTGGTGCTGCTGCCAAGCGGAGGAGAAAAGAATCCCGAGCTGATTTTAGATACAATTGCACAAAAAGGCGTCAGCACAATGCATTTTGTACCGGCGATGCTGCATGCCTTCCTGGAATCCATGGATCAGAAGCCAAGCGGGATGTTGAAACAAAAATTAGCGTCATTAAGACATGTGTTTGCAAGCGGTGAGGCTTTGAAGCCTGTACATGTCGCAGGCTTCAAACGCATCATCATGTCGGTGAGCCAGGCTCAAATCATCAATTTGTACGGACCGACTGAGGCAACAATTGATGTATCATACTTTGATTGCCAGATGGAAGAAACATATGCAACGATTCCGATAGGCAAACCGATTTCCAACATTCAATTGTATATATTACATGCTGATTTGGAACATATGCAGCCGATCGGTGTGGCGGGAGAACTGTGCATAGCGGGCGATGGGCTTGCAAGGGGCTACTTGAATCGTCCCGAACTGACGGCCGAGAAGTTTGTAAACCATCCGATTGCATCAGGAGAACGGATATACCGGACGGGAGACTTGGCAAGATGGCTGCCGGACGGCAATATCGAGTATTTGGGCCGGATTGATCACCAGGTGAAAATCCGCGGTTACCGCATTGAAATCGGCGAAGTCGAAGGCGCTTTTTTTCAGCTGCCGGCGATCAAAGAAGCCATCGTCATCGCCCGGGAAATCGATGGGGAAACATCCTTGTGCGCCTATTATACCGCACAACATGCTTTAACTGCAGGCGAGCTCCGTGAAGAGCTGTCCCGGCAGCTTCCATCCTATATGATACCTGCGTATTTCGTTCAGCTGGAAGAGATGCCGCTTACTTTCAACGGGAAAATAGACCGTAAATCCCTTCCTTCTCCAAGAGAGAATCTTACAGGTATGAACTATGAAGCTCCTCGAACAGAACTGGAAAAAATACTGGCCGCGGTGTGGGAGTCGGTCTTAGGCTTAGAACGGGTCGGAATCTCAGATCATTTCTTCGAATTGGGGGGCGATTCCATTAAGTCGATTCAAGTGTCCTCAAGATTATACCAAGCCGGGTATAAGTTTGAAATCAAACACTTGTTTAAATACCCAACCATCTCCGAGCTTGTTCCATACGTAGAGCCGGCAACCCGAATCGCAGAACAAGGAGAAATCAAAGGCCGTGCGCTGCTGACACCGATTCAGCATTGGTTTTTCGACCAGAAATACCCGGAATTACACCATTACAATCAAGCGATTATGCTTTATTGGAAAGAGGGACTGGATGAATCCAAGCTTCGGGAAGTCATGAAGAAGATCACAGAGCATCACGATGCTTTGCGCATGGTCTATGTTCCGACAGAAGATGGATATGAAGCCCGAAATCGGGGGATCGATGAAGGTGATCTGTTCAGCCTTGAAGTGATCTCATTACGCGAAGAAAAAAATGTGTCCCAGACGATAGAAACCATTTCCAATGAGATTCAGCAATCCATTCATTTAGCCGAAGGACCGCTCATGAAACTGGGATTGGTCCGGTGTCAAGAGGGAGATCATTTGCTGATTGCGGTTCATCATCTGGTCATCGACGGCGTATCGTGGAGGATTTTACTTGAGGATATAGCGGCAGCTTATGAGCAGCTTCAAAACGGCGAAGCGATCCGGCTTCCGAAGAAAACGGACTCTTATCTGTTATGGGCTGAACAGTTGAATCGTTATGCAGAAAGTCAGGAATTCGAAGTGGAAAATCAATACTGGTTCAGACAGAAACATAATCCGCAACATACATTGCCAAAGGACAATGGACAGGAGACCGGTCTGGCCAAAGACAAGGAAACGGTCATTGTTCAATGGACCGTCGAGGAAACCGAACGTTTATTAAAAAACGCTCACAGGGCTTATTCGACCGATATGAACGATTTATTACTGACCGGTCTGGGAATTGCTGTTCATCGTTGGACCGGATATGAAGACATTCTCATTCACCTTGAAGGACACGGCAGAGAGTCTATCATTCCGGATCTCGATATTTCGCGTACGGTGGGATGGTTCACAAGCCTATATCCGGTTTCGCTTCAAATCAAAGCTGATCAGGATATCCCGGAGCGGATTAAAACAGTGAAAGAAAATTTGCGTCAGATCCCCCAAAAAGGAATAGGTTACGGCCTGATCAAATATTTGTCCGATCACCCGAAGGCGAATGAATGGACCAGACATCCGGAAATACGTTTCAATTATTTGGGTCAATTTGATCAAGATGTCCGGAACGGCAGGATGGAAGTATCCCCTTACTCAAGCGGGAAAACAGCCAGTGACAATCGCCCCTTGACCTATACACTTGATATCAACGGCATGATTTCAGAAGGCCGATTGTCGCTGGCCATCAGCTATAGCAGTAAACAATATCAAAGAGAAACAATGGAAGCCTGTGCCGATCTCTTAAAAAGCAGCCTGCAGCAAGTCATCGCACATTGTGATGCTCAAGATCAAATTCACCTGACGCCAAGCGACATTTCGTTAAAAGGTATAACGATCGGTGAACTGGATCAATTTGTGCAGCAAACGAGTCATCTCGGTGACATTGAAAATATATACCCATTAACCCCGATGCAGAAAGGAATGTTGTTCCACAGCTTGATTGATTCGGCTTCCGAAGCTTACTTTGAACAAGCCGCTTTTGATCTGAAAGGTTTCTTGGATATCGATGCATTCAGGATGAGTTTAGCGCATCTGGCCGAAAAATATGACATTCTTCGGACTCTTTTTTATACAGAATGGAAAGATCAGCCTTTGCAGATTGTATTCCGGCAAAAGCCGATTGAAACGGCCGTTGAAGATATTCGCAGCATGAACAGTCATCAGCGCAGCGAGTTTATTGCCGATTTTGCTAGAAGAGATAAGGCGCGGGGATTCAATCTCACCCAGGATGCTTTAATGCGCGTATCGATCCTGCGGACAGAGGAAGACCAAGCGCGATTGATATGGAGCTTTCATCATATTTTAATGGATGGCTGGTGTTTGCCTCTTGTTACGAAAGAAGTGTTTGAAACCTATTATGCGATACTCGAGCAAAGGCAGCTGAAGCGGGGAGCCGTCACTCCATACAGCCGATATATCGAATGGCTCGATCAACAAGATCACAAGCAGGCGTCAGCCTATTGGCGTAATTACTTGGAAGGTTATGAAGGGCAAACTGTTTTGTTACAAGAACAATCTTCCGGCCAGACGAACCAGACGAAAGGATACGAAAAAGGAGAGCATACGTTTCATTTAGGAAAGCAGCTCTCAGACGAAATCAAACGGGCCGCAAGCCGCCAGCAAGTCACCGTCAATACATGGATACAAACCGCATGGGGCTTATTGCTGCAAAGATATAACGGAAGTCAGGATGTCGTCTTCGGCACGGTCGTATCCGGCAGACCGGCAGAAATTCCGGGAATTGAAACCATGGTCGGTTTATTTATCAATACCATTCCCGTACGTATTCATACGCAGCCTGAAATGACAGCTGCACAAGTATTGAAAGTGAACCAGGAGCAGGCACTGGCTTCTCAAAAATATGATACATTTCCGTTGTATGACATTCAGGCTCAAACTGAGCAAAAGCAGCAGTTGATCAATCATATTATGGTATTTGAGAATTACCCGGTTGAGAAACAAATAGAACATATGAAGCAGGATGACAACGCATTAGACATTCTCGATTTTCATATGGAAGAACATACACATTACGACTTTACTTTTATCGTGATGCCGGATGGAGAAATTGACATTCGTTTTGTATACAACCGCGATGTTTATGATCAAGCAAGTGTCGAACGGATGCAGACGCATTTCATGCAAATCATGAAGCAAATGGCGGACGATCAGGAAGTTCGCGTTCAAGACCTTGATATCGTAACAGCGGATGAGCGATCGCGTCTGATAGATAAGTTCAACGATACGGCGGCTGAGTATCCAAAGGAAAAGACGATTCATCAATTGTTTGAAGAACAAGCGGAGCGAACGCCGGAGCAAGCAGCGATTGTTTTTGAAGATAAGAAGCTGACATATCGGGTAGTAAATGAACGCGCCAATCAGCTGGCCCGAACCTTGGTTGCCAAAGGACTTCAGGCCGAGGAGCTTGTCGGCATTATGGCGGAGCGTTCACCGGAGATGGTGATAGGCATCCTTGCTATTTTGAAAGCCGGGGGCGTTTACGTACCGATCGATCCGGATTATCCGAAAGAACGCATCCATTATATGCTTGAGGATTCTAACGTCTCTATCTTATTATTGCAACATCATCTTCTGGAAGGTACCGATTATCAAAGTCATACTGTCTTCCTTGACGATCCGTCATCATACGACGCCGAACCATCTAATCTCAATCTGAGCGTGATGCCAAATCAATTAGCCTACGTGATTTATACATCAGGAACTACGGGGAATCCGAAAGGCACGCTCATTGAACATAAAAACGTGGTTCGTCTGTTATTTAACAACAAAAATGTTTTTGATTTTAACGCATCGGACACTTGGACTTTGTTTCATTCCTTCTGCTTTGATTTTTCAGTATGGGAAATGTACGGAGCGCTGCTGTATGGAGGCAAATTAGTGATTGTTCCGAAACAAATAGCCAAAAACCCGGAAAGGTATTTACAATTGTTAAAATCGGAAGCTGTGACCATTTTAAATCAAACGCCAAGTTATTTTTATCAACTGATGCAGGAGGAGAGAGCAGATCCCCAATCCAATTTAAACATCCGAAAAATCATATTTGGCGGAGAGGCGTTAAATCCATCCTTCTTGAAAGACTGGAAGCTTAAATATCCTTTAACACAATTAATCAATATGTACGGCATCACCGAAACCACCGTTCATGTCACATATAAAGAAATCACGGAACGGGAAATCAACGAGGGCAGAAGCAACATCGGACAACCTATTCCTACTCTGCAAGCGTATATTTTGGACGAATATCAACGCATTCAGGTCATGGGCATACCGGGCGAGCTCTATGTGGCAGGAGAGGGACTGGCCAGAGGATATTTGAACCGCCCGGAATTAACGGCTGAGAAATTTGTTGAACACCCGTTTGCCGCAGGCGAAAAAATGTACAAAACGGGAGATGTCGCCCGATGGCTGCCTGACGGCAATATCGAGTATTTGGGAAGAATTGATCATCAGGTGAAAATCCGGGGCTACCGGATTGAAATTGGCGAGGTCGAAGCGGCTTTATTGCAATCGGAATCTGTCAAAGAAGCGGTCGTCATCGCGATTGAAGAAGAGGGCTCAAAGCAGCTGTGCGCCTACTTGTCAGGAGACGATTCATTAAATACGGCGCAGCTGAAGCGTCATTTACTGAACAAACTGCCCGCTTATATGATACCGGCTTACTTTGTTCAAATGGAGAAGATGCCGATAACCGCAAATGGAAAAATCGATCGAAAAGCTTTGCCGGCTCCTGAGGGAAATAGGCTCACCGGAACCGAATACGAAGCGCCCGGAACGTTAATTGAAAAGCAGCTGGCCGAGATATGGAAGAACATTTTAGCTCTCAATGACCCGGGAATTAAAGATAACTTCTTTGACGTTGGCGGCCATTCGCTCAAAGTATTGCAAGTTATTCATCAAATCAACGACCGTATGGGAATCAAAATGCATTATCAAGCCGTATACGATTTTCCTACCATCGAAACAATGGCACGCGCCATTCAAGCGGCAGTTTTCGAGTCCAAGACGGATAACGTATTCGTCAAGATGAATCAGAACGGTTCAATCCCTTTGTTCTGTTTCCCGCCTTTAATCGGGTACGGGCTGGTCTATAATGAAATGGCGAAAAGACTAGACGGCCGCTGCACCGTCTATGCCGCTGATTTCTTAGAAGAGCCGTCTTACGAGCAAGAGATAGTCGACCGGTATGCAGAAAGCATGATAGGCATTCAGGAACAAGGGCCTTTTGTTTTACTCGGTTACTCCTCGGGGTCGAATTTGGCTTTTGAGGTTGCCAAAGCCTTGGAGAAGCGCGGACGCATCGTATCGGACATTATGATGCTTGATTCTAAAAGAGCCGTTTCGGTGAATTATTTTTCGGAAGAGGAAACCGAAGAGATCATTCATCGGAATCTGGATATCATTCCGGATTATTACAGAGAATTATTAACCATTCCTTCCATTAAGGTTAAAATCAGAAGCTATCTCACATATCACAATAAACTGATCAATTCCGGCGCGGTGAACGCCAACATTCATCATTTTCTATGCGGCGAGTTGACCGATAGAGGATGGAAGCAATCAACCGCACAGCATTACCTTGAGTACAAATTAAAAGGAGACCATGTGACGATCTTTGACCCTCACAATATTGAAGAAAATACGGATACAATTCGATCTCTTATCAAAAGGATTGAAGAACGGCATCATCACGGACTTGTTCTTGAAGAACAACTGTCAATAGGATCGTTTGCTGGCGACACGAAGTTTGACAAAATGTAAGTGATTCAGGGCAAAATGCCGCTGACTGCAATCGGCGGCATTTTTCATAAAAGAGGGTCAGATATTTGCAACGTTTTCACTCTGAAAATCATTCATTTTACGCATTCTTCATGACCTGTTGTTATCATATTTTTTAAAAACCTAATATGCGGAAACAGGAGGATGTTAAGCTGATGAAAAAGTGCAGTGTATGTTTATTGATTCTTGCTTTATTATTGAGCTGTTTACCTGGGGAATATGCGAATGCGGTAAGCACTCCAATTGCAAAACATGTTGGGAATTCAAATCCGCTTATCGACCATCATCTGGGCGCAGATCCGTTTGCGCTGACCTATAACGGAAGAGTCTACATCTATATGTCAAGCGATGACTATGAATATAACAGTGACGGATCAATTAAGGATAATTCATTTGCCAATTTGAATAAAATATCCGTCATATCTTCAGCGGATATGGTGAACTGGACAGATCACGGAGCGATTCCCGCAGCGGGTGCCAATGGGGTGAATGGCGGCCGGGGGATTGCCAAATGGGCAGGAGCATCATGGGCCCCGTCAGCCGCGGTGAAAAAGATCAACGGTAAGGATAAATTTTTCCTTTATTTCGCAAACGGCGGCGGAGGTATCGGGGTTCTCACCGCAGACAGCCCGACCGGCCCATGGACAGATCCGATCGGAAAACCGCTGGTGACGCCAAGTACACCAGGAATGTCCGGTGTTGTATGGCTTTTTGATCCGGCAGTATTCGTAGATGATGACGGTACCGGTTACCTATATGCCGGCGGAGGCGTTCCGGGCGGTTCAAATCCCACACAGGGGCAATGGGCCAATCCTAAAACAGCAAGAGTCATGAAATTAGGGCCTGATATGACCAGTGTTGCCGGAAGTGCATCTACGATTGATGCGCCTTTTATGTTTGAAGATTCGGGAATGCATAAGTATAACGGAAAATATTACTATTCCTATTGTATCAATTTCGGGGGCTCACACCCGGCCGATAAACCTCCAGGTGAGATCGGCTACATGACCAGCTCAAGTCCTATGAATTCTTTTTCGTATAGAGGGCACTTTCTGAAAAATCCGGGAGCATTTTTCGGAGGCGGCGGAAACAATCACCATGCTGTTTTCAATTTTAAAAACGAGTGGTATGTGGTGTATCATACTCAAACTGTCAGCTCCGCTCTTTACGGGGCCGGCAAAGGATACCGTTCTCCCCATATAAATAAGCTTGTGCATAATCCTGATGGCTCCCTGCAAGAGGTAGAGGCAAATTTTGCAGGTGTCAAACAGCTATCCAACTTGAATCCATATCACCGGGTAGAAGCGGAAACGTTTGCCTGGAACGGACGGATTTTGACCGAGAATTCCTCTGCACCCGGCGGGCCGGTCAATAATCAACATGTCACAAACATTCATAACGGAGACTGGATTGCTGTTGGAAATGCAGACTTCGGGTCAGGCGGTGCAAGGACGTTTAAAGCAAATGTAGCGTCCGCTCTTGGCGGAAAAATAGAAGTGCGACTAGACAGTGCAAACGGTAAGCTTGTCGGAACCTTGAATGTCCCTTCCACAGGCGGAACGCAATCCTGGAGAGAAATAGAAACTGCGGTAAGCGGCGCATCCGGTGTTCACAACGTATTCTTTGTATTTACCGGAACTGGTACAGGAAACTTGTTTAATGTTGATTACTGGCAGTTTACACAAAGATAAGCAAAGGTACGTTTTCTAAGTCTATAAAAGACAAATGAAGGAGAGGAAAAAAATGATGTCGAGCGTAAAAAAAACAATTTGTGTATTATTGGTATGTTTCACAATGCTGTCCGTCATGCTGTTAGGACCGGGAGTTACTGAAGTTTCAGCAGCAAGTGATGCAACAGTTAATATATCTGCAGAAAGACAAGTGATTCGCGGTTTTGGAGGAATGAACCACCCGGCTTGGATTGGAGACTTGACTGCGGCTCAACGGGAGACCGCTTTTGGCAATGGGCAGAATCAGTTAGGTTTTTCGGTCTTAAGAATTCATGTAGATGAAAATAGAAATAATTGGTACAAAGAAGTGGAGACTGCAAAGAGTGCGATCAAACATGGAGCAATCGTTTTTGCTTCCCCTTGGAATCCGCCAAACGATATGGTTGAGACTTTCAATCATAATGGTGACACATCAGCTAAGCGGCTGAGATACGATAAGTACGCTGCATACGCGCAGCATCTTAACGATTTCGTTAATTTCATGAAGAGTAATGGTGTGAATCTGTATGCGATTTCTATGCAGAACGAGCCTGATTACGCTCACGAATGGACATGGTGGACGCCTCAAGAAATCCTGCGTTTCATGAGAGA
This sequence comes from Bacillus sp. MT(2024), assembly GCF_036362845.1. Classification (NCBI taxonomy): domain Bacteria; kingdom Bacillati; phylum Bacillota; class Bacilli; order Caryophanales; family Bacillaceae; genus Bacillus; species Bacillus sp. MT(2024). Next base: position 1,853,799 of record NZ_CP143632.1, on the reverse strand, counting down.
GAATGCCGGTTCCATTAATGCCCGTGTGATTGCGCCGGAATCATTTCAATACCTGAAAAATATATCGGACCCCATTTTGAACGATCCGCAGGCGCTTAGGAATATGGATATCCTCGGAACCCACCTGTACGGCACTCAGGTCAGTCAGTTTCCTTATCCTCTTTTCAAACAAAAAGGAGCGGGGAAGGACCTTTGGATGACGGAAGTATACTATCCGAACAGTGACAACAATTCAGCGGATCGCTGGCCTGAGGCTTTAGGTGTTTCAGAGCATATTCATCATTCAATGGTAGAGGGAGATTTTCAAGCTTATGTGTGGTGGTACATCCGCAGATCATACGGCCCTATGAAAGAAGATGGGATGATCAGCAAACGCGGATACAATATGGCTCATTTCTCAAAATTTGTGCGCCCTGGCTATGTAAGGATTGATGCAACGAAAAATCCTGAACCGAATGTTTACGTGTCAGCCTATAAAGGAGACAATAAAGTCGTGATTGTTGCCATTAATAAAAATAACACAGGGGTCAACCAAAACTTCGTGTTGCAGAATGGGTCTGCTTCGCAAGTATCCAGATGGATCACGAGCAGCAGCAGCAATCTTCAACCTGGAACGGATCTCAAAGTAACGGATAATCATTTTTGGGCCCATCTGCCGGCTCAAAGCGTGACAACATTTGTTGTAAAGCGTTAAAGGCATCAGCATTGCATTAAGCCAATTTTCTTACTCGAAAAAGAAAATTGGCTTATTTTCTGTGGGAGAGAAGTGTTGATTTTTTAACGATACACTGACATTGGGTATAATAATGACAATGACTTCAAGGAGTGATCAATATATGTCACGGCTTCACAGCAAAGTATTAATCATAGACGATGAAAAAGAAATTTCGGAACTGATCAAAACCGTATTAATAAGAGAGGGCATTGATCGCGTAGTGACCGCTTCAACTGCCCGTGACGGATTGGCTCAATTTCATCAAGAAAATCCCGATCTTGTGATATTGGATATCATGCTGCCAGACGGTGAAGGCTATGATATCTGCAAGCAAATAAGGGACATTTCACACATTCCTATCATCTTTTTGTCTGCAAAGGGGGAGGAAACGGATAAAATTGTAGGACTTGCCATCGGCGGGGACGACTACATTACAAAACCTTTCAGCCCTAAAGAAGTCGCATACCGGGTCAAAGCGCAGCTGAGACGGGTCTCTTACTTACAGCCTTCTCAAACCGGAACCGTGATAAAAAAAGGGCCATTTGAATTAAACCAACAACAAGCCGAGCTCACCAAAAATGGAGCGGCTATTGAGTTAACACCTAAAGAACTTATGCTTATGACCTATTTTCTGCAGCATCCCAATCGGGTGATCAGTAAAGAAACACTCTATCAAGCTGTATGGGGAGAAGACTTTTTCGGTTCTGACAACACGGTGATGGTTCATATACGCAGGCTCCGTGAGAAAATAGAAACTGTCCCATCAAAACCAGAATTTCTCGTCACTGTGAAAGGGTTAGGCTACAAATTTGTTGTAAAGGATGCGTAGGGATGAATTGGCGATTAACAGGCAGATACATGGTATCTGTCATCATAGTGACCATCATTACAGTCTTCATTAATTTATTTATTTTTATGTTTTGGCTCGTTTTCCAGGCGAACACCCAACATGACGAAGAAAGTACACCGGAAACTTTCACAAGATCATTCGGACAATATGTCACGTTATCGAACAATGGTATCACAGTAAACAAAGAGGGCCAAAAAGCTTTAAAAGAGCAGAATGCATGGATTCAAATATTAGATGAAAACGGACAGGATGTTTATCATGATAGAGAACCTAAAGGACTGAAGAAAAAATATACGCCTATTGAAATTGTAAATTTACATAAATATAAGGATGAACAATTATTATCAACCATTTACGCCGGCGGAAAAAAAGTAAACGGCAAGGAGTACAGTTACTTTATAGGGTTTAAAAATCCCTCTCTCGGAAAATTTGCCCTCTCATATGATACCAAGGAATTTGTGACGAAGTTCAATGCAGGAACCATCATATTATTATCAATAGATGCATTAATCGCGTTACTCATTGGCTATCTATTCAGCCGGCAGCTCACAAAACCGCTCGGCCGTGTCATTCAAGGAATCCAGCGGTTAGCTAATGGAGATTATACGATCAAAATGAAATCCAAAGGCATTTATAAAGATGTGTTCTATAATGTCAATCACTTATCGGAACAACTATCTTTAAGCAAAAAAGAAAAAGATAAATTAGAGCAAATGCGTGAAGAGTGGATCAGTCATATTTCTCATGACATTAAAACACCATTAGCATCTATTCAAGGCTATGCAGAAATCATCAAAGATCCGAATTATCATCTCACAGTCGAACAGATCAGAGATTACGCCCGGATCATTGAGAGTAAATCCCTCTATATGAAAGATGTGATGGAAGATTTAAATTTAACGACAAGGCTGAAAAACAACGATGTGATGTTAAATAAAGAACGGGTAAACCTTGTATCGCTTCTGCGGGAAACGTTAATTGATATTTTAAACGATTCCAGATATGCGGATAAGTCCATTGAGCTTCAAACGAACCTGGAAAAGCTGATGCTGGACCTTGATGCGATATTGATTCGGAGAGCGGTCACGAATCTCATTTTAAATGCCCTCGTTCACAATGATCCCGATGTGAAGATCGTTGTACAGCTTGAACAAAAAGAACGAACTCATGTGACAATTAAGGACAACGGCAAAGGGATAGAAGAAGAGGAGCTGGAAAAAGTGTTTGATCGCTATTACAGGGGGACAAATACAGGAACGACGCATGCAGGCTCTGGTCTTGGAATGGCCATAGCAAAGGATGTTATCCAAAAGCACGGAGGGGACATCACCATTCACAGCACCGCGGGAGAAGGGACAACGATAGATATACAATTATCATAATGGCTATACAAAAAACGGTTCTGCTGATTAATAACAGAACCGTTTTTTCCTATTATTCCGAAAACACTTTGATTCCTTTGACAATGTTCCAAATGAAAAAATAGATCGCCACAAGGAATGTAACAGCATAAGTCGCAAGCAGGAAAGGCCCGGCATGTCTGATATCATTCATACCAAGTAAACCTGAAGCGATGATGCCAATTCCAAAAATCAAATAAGGAATCAGATGCGTCCATAAAGATTTTTTCGCATGATCTTTCACATCGTCCCGGCTTAAGAAATAGACGATAATCGGAAACAGAAACGGTGCAAAAAATATACTGAAGTAACATAATGAAGACAAAATTTTATTTTCTCTCAAACCTTTTCACCTCTATGATTTATTGAAGGGGGAATTCTTCTGGCTGAAGCCCACACTGAAGTACAATCTTATTGTACAACTCCAACCTTAACCCGTATTAATCCGAACCTTACATCAACCTTAAATTAACAAGGACGGGCAAGGGCTCGTCTTTTTACAGCAATCATAAGATTCAATGCCATATTGAGACTCATCATATTTAGCGCGACTACGTTGGAAATACATTTAATTTTTCGATTCGATTGAAAAATAACGTGTAAAGTCCCGATTCAGTCCAGTTTTCTTTGTTCTATATGTGTCAGGTGTGTCTTATTCAATAGAGATAGAGCAAATTGACAGGCTTTTAAACCTCCCGAAAACAAGAAATTAGGTTGATAGACAATCACGAGAAAGATTTTTACAATGAGTTCGAGCTCATAAGAAGCGAAGAGCCAAAATGATGCGAAGGAGGAAAAGATCAGATATGAAACGGTCAATTTCTATTTTTATTACGTGTTTATTGATTACGGTATTGACAATGGGCGGCTTGCCGGCTTCGCCGGCATCTGCAGCAGGGACAAAAATGCCAGCAGCCAAGAATGGTCAGCTTAGCATAAAAGGAACACAGCTCGTAAACCGAGACGGCAAAGCGGTACAATTGAAAGGGATCAGTTCACATGGACTGCAATGGTATGGCGATTTCGTCAATAAAGACAGCTTAAAATGGCTGAGAGACGATTGGGGCATAACCGTTTTCCGCGCGGCGATGTATACGGCAGATGGCGGTTATATTGATAATCCGTCCGTGAAAAATAAAGTAAAAGAAGCGGTTGAAGCGGCAAAAGAACTTGGGATATATGTCATCATTGACTGGCATATCTTAAATGACGGCAACCCAAACCAACATAAAGAGAAGGCAAAAGAATTTTTTAAGGAAATGTCAAGTCTTTACGGAAACACGCCAAACGTCATTTATGAAATTGCAAACGAACCAAACGGTGATGTGAACTGGAAGCGTGATATTAAACCGTATGCGGAAGACGTGATTTCCGCTATCCGCAAAAATGATCCAGACAACATCATCATTGTCGGAACCGGTACATGGAGCCAAGATGTGAATGATGCTGCCGATGACCAGCTAAAAGATGCAAACGTCATGTACGCGCTTCATTTTTATGCCGGCACACACGGCCAATCTTTACAGGATAAAGCAAACTATGCACTCAGCAAAGGAGCGCCTATTTTCGTGACGGAATGGGGAACAAGCGACGCGTCTGGAAATGGCGGTGTATTCCTTGACCAGTCGCGGGAATGGCTGAATTATCTCGACAGCAAGAACATCAGCTGGGTGAACTGGAATCTTTCTGATAAGCAGGAATCATCTTCGGCTTTAAAGCCGGGAGCATCTAAAACAGGCGGCTGGCCGCTTACAGATTTAACTGCTTCAGGAACATTCGTAAGAGAAAACATTCGCGGCAGCAAAGATTCAACGAAGGACGCCCCTGAAACGCCAGCACAAGATAACCCCGCACAGGAAAAAGGCATTTCCGTACAATACAAAGCAGGGGATGGGAGCGTGAACAGCAACCAAATCCGCCCGCAGCTTCACATAAAAAATAACGGCAATGCGACGGTTGATTTAAAAGATGTCACTGCCCGTTACTGGTATAACGCGAAAAACAAAGGCCAAAACTATGACTGTGACTACGCGCAGATTGGATGCGGCAATCTGATCCACAAATTTGTGGCGCTGCATAAACCTAAGCAAGGTGCAGATACCTATCTGGAACTGGGGTTTAAAACAGGAACGCTGTCACCGGGAGCAAGCACAGGGAATATTCAGCTTCGTCTTCACAATGATGACTGGAGTAATTATGCACAAAGCGGCGATTATTCCTTTTTTCAATCAAATACGTTTAAAACAACGAAAAAAATTACATTATATCATCAAGGAAAACTGATTTGGGGAACAGAACCCAATTAGTTAAGCTTTAGGCGGACATCAGCAACGATGTCCGCTTTTATCATCTTAAACAGCAATACATGGAGGTTTACGTGACGGAGTAGATATGATTCACTGAACATATAATGTAATCGTTTCACAGTTTTGAAAAGCGTTTATCGCGCAATGTATGTATTTCACATCCGCCACTTTTATTACTTAAGGGGGAACAAGAGAATGAAAAGGTATGACGCATTTCCAGAGCCAATTGGCGGCTATACTGTCGGCCGCACCCAAATGGATTTTGAGTACACGGCATCAGATCATACAAAAAGAGAACTGACGGCGTTTGTGTACTATCCGTCCGACAGCAGCGAAGGGAAGACTACATCAACGTACATGTTTCCTGAAGTCTGCGAAATGCTTGATGAGCAGCCGATTCTCACTGCGTTGAAGGATGCTTACTCTATAGATATCAAGACCCAATGTTACGACGACCTTGCTCTCTCCGGGAAAGAAAAGCGTTATCCGGTGTTATTCTATGTTTGCGGCGGAGGCGGTTCTCCAGAATGGGGCACAGTGATCTGTACAGACTTGGCAAGCATGGGATATGTGGCGGTAAGCATCGGCCATCAGAATAGCACGATGTATAAGCGTAAAGATGGGCGCCTGTTTAATGTATCAAAGGATTTTTCTGCTGCCATTTTGGCGTTTTCTGAAGATCCGGAGATGCTGGCGTTGGCTGGTAAGATGGAGATGCGTCCTGACGATGAAACTGCCATTGAGATGTGCCATAACGTGTTTACACTGCCGATTCTTGGCAAGTTAACAAAGTATTGTGAATTACAGGCGGAAGATGTAAGGTATGCAGCCGATTATCTTGTCAAACTGGACTCTGGAGAGCTGAATTCCATCTTTGCGGAGCGTTCGGCCTTCAGGGCAGCGACCTTAAGAAACCCTTTTTGCTGCTGTTTTCTGAACCGAACTATAACATGAATGCGATCATTGGCGCTAACAATAGCATGGATACCTATTATTTCTCTGTTGATCGTGCTGCGCATTTAGATTACTGTGACATCGTGTTTACCAGTGTGAATGAGGAACTTAGAGGCGAACGGGATGCCACGGAGATGCGAAATCTTGTTACAGACTATACGAAGAACTTTTTTGATCATTACATCCTGCAGAAAGCTGCAAGTGTGGAAAGTCTGGCATACGATGGCGTGAACTTAAGACCAGCAACAAGTGACATAACCGATGAAAATACTCAAACTGAAAAACCTTTATGACCAATTTAATTTATTAAGGACGTAGAGGTTTTTTAATATTACCTTACAAAAAGGGGATGCTGTTAGAATATGGATTCGCTTTTATATTCTCTTTATAATTTCTAGTTTACATAATATATATTCTAGGAAGTTATACAGAGGAATGAATTATAAGTCTCATAAAACAAGTATACTTTAGTTATTGAGACAAAGAAGAGAAATTTATAACTGCAATAATCGCACATTGTGTTATTGCAGTTAGCGTTACACGTATAAAAATGTTTACAGCGTTAGTTTTGATTCAGCTGAAATAAAACCTAACGCAAATCGCAAGCTTGAACAGCCGCCAGCCAGAGCACTGCCGCGAAATAAAATCCGGCTCTGAGCCCAGCCAATCATTAAAAAATCCCGCAACAAAGGTCCCCCGAAAATACCGAGTGCATAAAGCGCCTGGTATGCCCCATCGATGTTGCTCTCATGCCCGCCGGAACAGACTCAATCGACATTCCAATATGCCGTCGTGAAGCCAAACATTGCCGTAAAAATCATGCCATGGGCTAAAATGGACAAAAACAAGATTTTCAGCAGGGACATCTGCCCGGCTGCCTTCATCATGCCGCTCAATGGATCTTTGCATGAGAAAAAGCCGCCTGATAAACAGACGGCTCTGCAGCTTAATATTTGCTTCGATTACCTGCGGAAGCGTGAGTGATCCGATAATGCACAGTTAAAAATTTCAGTCCGAACAGCCACATATGATGAACGGCCTTCAGGCTTGTTTCGCTCTGGGCTGAAATAAGAAATGTCTCTGCCAGCGGAAGATGACACGTTCCCCATTTCGTCTGGAGATAAATCCCTTCATCACCCGCTCCGCTTTTTCGCCGTCTGCTTGTCAAAACAAGATTCTGCTTACGTGCATAAGGCTTTAAAATGCCCGTCATTTGGCCGTACGGCAGCGGAAGAGAGATATTCATGTACCCTTCCCCTTTTGCCCTGTACGCTGAATACAGCGCAGTAAAAACGGTTTCCTGCTTTTCATTTGTTCTGATCCACGCACGGACATTTTTTCTGCCGTCTTTGTCAGAGTCAACTCCTATAATGTCACTGTGCATGATATACCAATCCGGATTCATGGACAGATGAATCTGCCCCGCTCTTCTGCTGAACGGCTCGTACACGCGCGCGAACGGACGAAACCATCCGCTCCACGTCACTTTTGCCATGATGTCATAATCAATTGTCTCTTCATAAAAGGAAATAACGGCCGGCGCCAGCTTTTCAGTTGAAAAGTCTTCAGAATGCAGTTCTCTCAGCTGATCCTGAAGGCCGGTATAATGGATGTCATTTGCTGCATGAATGTCAGTCAAAAAATCTTTGCCTATCGGTCCCTTCCCGTAAATTCTGCTGAACGTTCTTTCACTGTTCTCATCGAACGGTCTAGGATTTTCTATTCTCCACCCCGCCAAAGCCGGCAGGATAACGCCGAATGCATTGACGGCCCCGTGAATCCAAATCATCTGGCTGATCGTGAGCGTTGCCTCCTCGCGGTAGACACCGTACGAATATATCAAAGAAAAAGCAATTGTGATCATTAACACAGCCGAAGAACTCCTGATCAAGATCCTGCCTGTTTTCGTAACAAACGGCGCCTTAAAGACGAGATATGCATTTACATACAGACCCGCCAGGTACAGAGCGACAGCAATCACATCAAGTGTCTTTGAAAATGTAATCCCCAAGGCAATAAGGACCGGCGAAATCAAAATAATGACCGTGCTCCACCGGTAAAGTACGCGTTTCTCCCGTATGATCCTGCCGAGCAATCCGTTAAAGATCGGAATGAGAAAAGCGGAATAGTGAAAGTGCACCGCCGTCAGCAGAACGATAAGCGGGCCGAAATTCATGACGGGAATCTCAAGAACATATGCGAAGAACCAGAATCCGCCCCCGGCCAAATAAATGAAACCCGCCATAACAGACATCTCTTCTGTTCTGTGAATATTTGTTTTCATCAGCCGCCGGACAGCATACAGTGCCAGTCCAAGCGTATAAATGAGCCACACAAAGGCAAAAAAACTGAAGCCTGTGACAAGCGCAAGCGCCGCACCTATAGCGGCAACAGGATAACTCCGTAACAACACATTCTCTAAGGTCTTTGACGGCCGAAAAGCAAAGCAGAATACAGCGGGAACGAAAAAAAGTATGGATAATAAAACAAACGTCTCAGCAGCTGATATATACGGAGCTTCAGCCGCCGCAAATCCCAAAAAGCTAATCACGCTGACCATGAGATGACGCTTCAGCATGTTTCTCCCTCTGTTTCCCGGAAAGTCCCCCGGTAAGAGAAAAGCGTGCCGAGTATCCGGTTTTTCACATGAACCTTTATGCTGAAGCAATTCATTTCCTCATCATAAGCCTCATAAACGGTTGAATTCCCGCACAGCCATGCCGGAAGCGGGATTTTCTTTCCGCCTATCAGGAGCCACTGCCTTCCGGATGTAATAACAAGCCCTCCGTCTGAAGACGCTTCTAAATGCAGTTCAGACAGTAGGATGTGAGGTTTGCCGAAGTAATCAAGAATTCTGTTTTCCCGCTCATCATATTCCATGACCGCATCAAAAAAACGCGTTTTGCCTTTAAAGAAAAAGGTACGATTCCATTCCACGCCATTTTGCCTGTTTTTGTTTTCGATAGTGAAAGGGATATCGTTTCCCCTCTCTGAGAAAAAACATCTGAAAAAAACACCGGTCTTTAAAAGCATTCTGACAAGAAAAGAACCTCCCTTTATTTCTGACATAACGCCTTCTCCGCAAAACGTGCGTGATCTGTCAAATCTGTACCGTTTCTGCAGCATCGGGTGCAGTGATTGATAATGAGTAATCGCTTTTTCATACATTGAATCCGTCATTTCACTTCTCTCTTTCGTTTTGTATGCCAGGCGCTCGGCAGCTTGAGCTTAAGAATCATGCCGGCTATCGTAAGGACTCCTAAAGAGATCAAGAATCCGCCGCCGGAATATAACAGTGCCGTTATACAAAAGAAGACTGACTGCCCGGCGTGAATCAGCCACTTTCTCCGCATGGGAAGCAGCCATAATACCCCTAACCCTGTCTCCAGCGCTCCCCTCACGATCTCTGCATCGGCACAGCCATCATGAAATCCTTGAAAAAACCAATACAGACTGAATACGAGACACATACAGACATAGACAAATCCGAAACGGACTGATATCTTCGGATGTCTGTTTTGTTCTATCCAAAGCCGCAACGCATCAAAGCTCCATGCGGTAGCCCAGCTTAGCAGAGGACGAAATAAAAACCGGTCTATCCAACTTCCCGGCAGACCGCGGGCCGTTTCATATTGATATTGAGTCAAAAATGAGGTTTGTCCGTTATCCCGCTCTATATACTTCCAGTAGCCCCTGCCTTCTTTTATAAGTGACAGCGGATGATCAGAGACAAAAGCGAGCGAAGACACTCTTTCTGACGAGCGAGGCCTTATGTCACCTATTGATTCGCCTGTGCCGGATACCTTCAGCCCAAAACCGATTCGTGTTTCATATAGAAATCTCTGCGGTTCATCTGGCAGCCTATGAAGATATGTAATGTCAGAAAAACGCAGATCCCATTCCTTATGAAGATGCGGGTTTTGCGTATATTCCCAAAGCGTTTCTATATCAGATGCAATATTGATTTCGACATATATCGGCTTCTGTTTCATGCCCCCTCCTCTTCCCTTCTTTTGTAAACAATTCCTATATTATCATAGGAACAGATCAAGCGGCAGAACGAAAAGGCCATCCCGTTATCGGCAGGACAGCCTCAGTGGCTTTGATGACTTACGAATAAGGTATCGTATCTTTTTTATCTTCAGAAGCGGTTTGAATGATAATCGGGCGCACGAAACGGATTACCGCAGCCGAGGCCAAAACGGCTAATCCGCCTGCAAGCAAAAACGCCCCTGAGAATGATCCGCTTTTATCCGCGATAAAGCCGGTTAAAGCAGGCCCGATAATACCGGCCGTGTTTGCAAGAAAATGCATAAAGCCGCCGACTGACCCGACATTCCTTTGATCAACCACATCGTGAATCACCGCCCAATAGATAGAGCCCGTTATATATAAAAAGAAGACTGATAAAGCAACGAGAATAACGGCACTTACGGTAGTGGTAACAAGTCCGGCAAATCCGATCAGTACAGTGGAAGCGAACAGGCAAGTGACAAGAATGACTTTCCGTGAGAACAAAACCCCTTTTCCGGCGGTTTTTTTGTATACATAATCAGAAATCATTCCGCCTGCCGCCAAACCGATAAATCCAAGAATCCAGGGAATAACAGTCACCACGCTCATAAATTCAACACTTAAACCGCGTTCTTTCACCAGATAGCTCGGAAACCATGTTAAGAAGAAAAATAAGATGTAATTGTAGGCGAAAAAGGCAAAAGCCGTGAAGAGAACCGTTTTTTGTTTCAAATAAAAGGTCATCGGGATATGCTGCTCATGCGATTGAACCGCCGCTTTCATTGCCGGGGCGTCTTCCGTCTGTGCCGGCCGTTCTTTGACAAATTTAAACCAGATAAACGCCCAGACTAAACCCACGATCATGATCAGGACAAAGGAAACCTTCCAGCTGAATGCCACAGCAATCATCCCGACAATCGGGCCGGAAATCGCTCCGCCGAGCGGCGTGCCGCTGTTTGTCAGGCCGATGACCGTGGCGCGCTGAGACGGAGGAAACCAATTGTTGACCATTTTGCTTATGGCAGCCGACAGCGGCCCCTCGCCCATACCGAATAAAACACGGATAATCAAAAGACTTACAAATCCGAAAGCAAGCGCAACCGCCCCGCTGAAAAGAGACCAAACGATCATCGCCGTACACAATGTCAATTTAGCCCCGTACCGGTCAGATGCAACACCGCCGAGAAAGTTAAACACAGCGTATCCGACAGAAAAACTGCTGAAAATCAGCCCCATTTGGGTTGCAGACAATGTGAGATCCTGCTGTATGAACGGCGCTGCAATAGACAGCGCTGAGCGGTCTAAATAGTTAATCACCCCGGCTGAAAATAAAAGAAGAATAATAGGGAATCTATCCTTTGAGAACATAAAATCCCTCCCTCTTATTTCATAATATTCAGATATTTAAATTGCCGGAGTAAACCGGTTTATGCAATGAAACCGGTTATCCGGATTGCCTTGCGAGAAGCGCCGGTTTATAGCGGTGAATCCGTTTTTCACCGCTATCTTTTTCTTGTATCTGGCGAAGAAGAAGGCTTCCCGCTTTTCGCGCCATTTCTGCCGCAGGCTGGACGATCGTCGTAATCGGAGGAGTAAAAAACCCCGCAAAAGGAACTTCATCAATTCCGATGACGGCTGCCTTATCAGGAATTGTCATATCATGCTCCTTCATATACTTCAGCACCTCAACAAGAACAATATCGTTTGCCGCCAATATCGCTTTCGGAGGCTCCTGAAGGGAGAACAGCTCTGACAAAACATTGGAAATATCAGCCGCATTGGCTGTTTTGATATATTCGTTCCGCACCATCATTCCGTTGCGGTCAAGCGCCTTTTTATACCCTTCAATCCTTTCTACCCTCGGACTGATTTCCCGAATAATGGACGTCGTAATAATCGCGATTCTCTTAATGCCGCTCTCGATAAACCGGTCAACGGCAAGACCGGCTGCATGATGGTTATCAAGCATCACTGTCGGAATCCCGAGTTCTTCAATGGTTCTGTCCATAAACACAACCGGAAACGTATCGCGTTTCATCTTTTCATATAAAGAGAGATTTTCGCCCGTCGGAAAAATAATAATTCCGTCCACCTGCTTGGCCCTGAGCATTTCAATATATCTCTTTTCTTTTTCCGGTTCATCATCCGCATTGCAGACAATAATATGAAATCCTTGTTCATGAAAATAGTCTTCAACCGCCCTGATGACCTGAGTGGAAAAGGTGTGAAGAATATTAGCCACCACCACACCTACCGTAAATGTTGATTTCTGTTTTAAGCTGCGGGCGACGAAATTCGGCTGATAGTTCAGCTCTTGAATGGCCGCTTCTATTTTTTGTTTCGTTTTCTCGCTCATATAGTCATAGCGCTGATTTAAAAATTGAGATACGGTGCTTTTAGATACGTTTGCATATTTCGCCACATCAGAAATTGTAATGGTTTTCATAGACTCATCCCCGTCTGTCTTCATTTTTCACTAGTATAAGTCAGAAGTAAATCGTTTACAATCTGACAGGGACATGGATTCTGTCACACTCCGGAATAAGCCATAAAACCTCCGTCGACGGGAACGGTGACCCCGGTGACAAAGCCTGAGCATGAATCATCCGAAAGCCACAGGAGCGTTCCCAGAAGGTCTTCCGGTTTCCCGAAACGTTTCATCGGTGTATGTGCCATAATCTTATTGGATCGGTCTGTCAGACTTCCATCTTCCTGTAATAACAACTCACGGTTTTGCGCAGTCAAAAAGAAACCCGGAGCGATGGCATTCACCCGCAGCCCTTTTTTTGCGAAATGAACAGCCATCCACATCGTAAAATTCTGAACCGCCGCCTTAGCCGCGCTGTAGGCAGGCACCTTTGTCATCGGTGTATACGCGCTCATAGAAGAAACATTAATAATCGCGGGATATTCCGCCTTCAAAAGGTCTTTTCCAAACACTTGCGATGCCAGAAATGCACCGGTAAAGTTGCTTGAAAATACGCTGAAAAATCCCGTTTCGTCCATATCAAAAAATGATGGGCTCTGCTCATCCTCTTCATACGTCTCACTGGCAGTGATCGCATCCGGGTGGTTTCCCCCGGCTCCGTTAATTAAAAGATTGACAGAACCGAACCGGCTGATAATCTCGTCTTTTGCCTTTTCGAGCGAATCACGGGCTGAAACATCAGCCGGTACAGAAACCGCGGTTCCTCCAGCGTCAGCAATCTCGCCCGCCGCACGCTCTGCTTTATCAGCATTCCGGCTGACGATCGCAATTTTCATCCCCTGCCGTGAAAGCTCCTTTGCCATTGCTGAACAGAGAACACCGCTCCCGCCTGTTATGACAGCGGTTCTTCCTGATAAACGTTCATGAATCGGTCTCATCCTTCCACCTCTTTCTCATGAGACGAGAACGCATCCCACAGTCCGTTCAAGTACATAATTCCTAAGGCACGATCATATAAACCATAGCCCGGCCGGCATTGTTCGCCCCAGATATGACGGCCGTGATCAGGCCGTACATATCCTTTGTAGCCTTGGCCGTGCAATTCTTTTACCACACCGGTAATGTCAATGGACCCATCACTGGTAAGATGCGAAGTTTCCGTAAAATCACCGTTATCACAGATTTTCACATTTCGTATATGGGCAAACGGCGCAGCTCCCGCATAGTGTTTGGCGATCTTCACCATATCATTGGCGGGATCCGCTCCCATCGAACCCGTGCACAACGTAATACAGTTGGCGGGTGAATCTGAAATCTCTCGCAGCTTTTCATAACTTTTCTCACCGGTGATAATACGGGGCAGGCCAAAAATTGACCAGGGCGGATCATCCGGATGAATGGCCATTTGAATGCCGTGTTCCTCCGCTACAGGAAGGATTTCATGTAAAAAGAATTCTAGATTGGCCCAAAGCTGTTTTTCACCGACCGTTTGATAGGCCTCAAACAGTTCCTTGATCCGGGCCATTTTCTCCGGCTCCCACCCGGGAAGCGTCAAATCAGAAGATTTCTCAACCGTGCGGATCAGTTCCTCCGGAGGCAGACTTTCCACTTTCGCTTTTTCAAAAAACAAAGCGGTTGACCCATCCTCCAGCGCGCGGAACATATCGGTACGCGTCCAGTCAAATATCGGCATGAAATTGTAACAGATGACTTTCACGCCGAATTCGGACAGATTGCGAATGGTCTGTTTATAGTGTTCGATATATTGTCCGCGTTCTTCATGGCCGAGTTTAATGGCTTCATGAACATTCACGCTTTCCACGACCTCTGCATGAAACCCATAGGATTGAATGAATCTGACTTCCGCTTCAATGTCCTCCTTTTCCCATACTTCGCCCGCGGGCTTCTGGTGAAGAGCCCAGACGATGCCTTTGACCCCGGGAATTTGTCTGACATGTTCAAGAGTCACCGTATCATTACCTTGGCCATACCAGCGAAACGTGATATTCATGTTACACCCCCGTATATTCGTTTTTTCGGCAGACGTATTCTTTGCTGAGGGATACGGCAGCTTCATAGCCGCCCTTTTGATATGCTTTTATCAAGTCACTTCCCACTCCGACCGCGACCGCTCCGGCAGAAAGCCAGTCATTCATGCTGTTTAATGAGATACCCCCGGTCGGCATAATGCGGACATTCGGCAGAGGGCCATTGACCGACTTGATAAATGAGGGATTAAACGAATTAGCGGGGAACAGCTTTACCACATCACATCCGGCTTCGAGCGCCAAAGCCATATCAGACACGCTCATGCATCCCGGAAGATACGGTACGCTGTACTGGTTGCATAGAGATGCTATCTCTTTTACAAAATGAGAGCTGACGATAAATGAGGCGCCTGATAAAATGGCGTGTCTCGCTGTTTCGGTATCCATTACAGAACCGGCTCCAAGAAGAATATCTTGATGCCGGAGTTCCTTAAAGACATCTTCCACTTCAGGAGTTGTGTATGTAAGCTCAATGGCGCTGATACCTCCTGAAATGGCCGCTTTTGAAACTTCAAGCGCCTCTTGGCTGTTTTGTCCCCTTATGACAGCCACCACTTGTGCATGCAGAAGTTTTTCGTAAATGGCGTACTTAGGCAGCATTCTCGCTCCTCCTTTAATCAAACGTAATGATTGCTTTTCCCACCTTGCCCGGGTGCTGTTCGATCAACTGAAATGCTTGATGGACGTCATCTGCTGAAAATGTATGTGTAATAAGACCGCCGTGCGTTAACAGGCCTTTATTCAGTAAGTCTGTAATGTACGGAAACTGATTCGTCTGCAATCTTGAACCGGTGATCGTGACTTCCTTTTTTGTGATCGGAAGCTGAGAAATGCCGGCAGTCCTCTCATCAAAACCTAGCACAACCACATGACCGGCCGGAGACACCGCGTCAATGGACGTTTCAAACGTTGAGGGGAGACAGACAGCATCAATGACGACATTGGCGCCTTCATTTTTTGTCCATTCGTTCACCCGCAAAACGGGATCTTCTTTTTGCGCGTTGACAGTAACGTCCGCACCGTTTTTTTCAGCGAATGCTAAGCGTTCATCATTCAAGTCGGTTATCATGACGGAAGCGCCTTTGAACTTTGCCATTTTTAATATGCAGATTCCGATTGGCCCCGCTCCTTGAATCAAAACGGTATCTTCCTTCTCGACGCTGCCTCTCCAAACGGCCTGGGCGCCGATCGTATATGGTTCTGCCATGACCGCCTCCTCCCAGGGCAGATCGGGCGAAACGGCATACAGCTGCTTTTCCGGAAGCACGATATATTCCCGCATCCCGCCATCTTCATGAACGCCGAACACCGAAAGCGCTTTGCAGACGTTCGGACGTCCTTTCCGGCAGGCATAGCATGTTCCGCAATAAGATATCGGTTCAATCACTACCCGGTCACCCGGCTTGAAACGCCGGACATGAGAACCGGTCTTTGCGACTTCCCCTGTGACTTCATGTCCGATTACTCTCGGCAGGGACGCTAACGGATTTGTCCCATGATAAATATGCAAATCTGATCCGCAAATTCCGACCCGCTTCACCTTGACAAGAACATCATCCGCGTGGAGAACTGACGGTTTCTCACATTCGGTCACCATCAGATCAAATGCTTTCCGTACTTGAACCGCTTTCATTTTTTCACCCGCTTTTTAAGTTGTGCTTGCTACCGTTCAATCACAGTCTCTTTGTTTACGAATGACAGAACCTCTTCTAGGCAGGGAAGCCCTTCATTGTCACCGGAAACTGTGGTGACGAGCGCACCGACTGCATTTGCAAACTCCAGACGTTTTTCCGGTTCAAAACCATGCAGATAACTGTACAGGTAGCCGGCATTAAAGCCGTCACCCGCTCCTACCGTGTCGACAGGCGCAACCGGGAAAGCCTCTTTGTGAACCCACTTATGATCATGATACAGCGCAGAACCTGCTTCACCGTCTTTTATGACAAGCTGACTGATTGAATAGCTCTCTGCAAACCGGGCTAATGCTTCATTTTCTCCTATACCTGTCAGCTGTTTCATTTCGTCCCGGCCCGCCAGAAGAATATCAGTATGCGGAAAGATTTGATGAAATGCCGCACGCGCCTCCTCAATCGTCCACAGCTTCAGCCTGATATTCGGATCAAAAGATACGGGAATCTTTCTTGCTTTGGCGATGGAAAGCACCCTTTCAGCAATTTCAAGGTTTTTCTTATCAAGCGCGAGGAACACACCGGTAAGATGAACGATGTGAATGCCGTCAAACATATTCTCTGTTATATCTTCCGGTGCAAGAGTCAGAATTGGTGAATTGAAACGATAATAAAACGTCTTGCCTGAACCGTCATTTCTGATCTCTTTGACATTTAAAGATGTAGGAAAGCCTTCAACAAAGGAGACGTCAGTCACATCAATTCCTTCTCCTTTGGCAAACTGATAAATCACTCTGCCGAACTCATCCTTCCCCAGTCTGCTGACCCACTTTGAGTGCAGGTTCAATCTGGCGCATGCAATCGCAAAATTCAGTTCAGCTCCTCCTGCTTTTCGTTCAAAATGGGTAACAAAACGCAAAGGTCCTGTGCTTGCGGGATTTAAGGTGATCATCGCATCACCGATCGTAAAAATGCCATAATCAGAAGCCACATCAATACTCCTTTCCTTTAAGACTAAATCGGTTTGGTAAACCGGTTTAGTTAAACTTTATATGAAAGCCCTTACATACACAAGAGAAAAATACAATAAATTCAAAAAAATCTGTTTTCAGTAAAAGTAACCCGGTTTTTCACATAAAAAACCCCTCACAACAAAATGTAAGGGGTTTTTTTGAAAATTGTATGCATGTTTCCTCAGTTAGCAGTCTTACGTTCAGGGCTTGTACCTTCTTCTTCCGCCCATGTTTCAATATGCTGGAGCTCCGGGGTATTCTCGGCTTTGAATACAGGATCAAGACCTTTTTTGCGCTGAGCGGCATAATCCTTATAGATCTTGTAGGCTACATTACTCAGCAGTAAGATTGCCACTAAGTTAATGAGAGCCAAGAGTCCCATAAACAAGTTTGCCATGTCCCAGACGATCTGGAAGTCAGCCAAACATCCGTATACCACCATCACTACGACGAATACGCGGTAAATATTAAGCCAAGTTTTGCTTGTTTTAATAAATTCGATATTCGTTTCACCATAGTAATAGTTGCCGACGACTGAGCTGAATGCGAATAAAAACATCGCAATCGCAATAAATGTCGGCGCCCATCCGCCGAGATGGTGCTGCAGTGCGGCTTGCGTCACTTGGATGCCGTCGCCTTTAGGCGTAAAGCTGTACAATAAAATGATAAAAGCAGTCGATGTACAAACGATAAACGTATCAAAGAACACGCCGAGGGTCTGAATTAATCCCTGCTTAGCCGGATGCGACACATGTGCAGCTGCTGCGGCATTCGGCGCGCTTCCCATTCCCGCTTCGTTTGAAAACAGGCCGCGCTGCGCTCCGATAATAATGATGCTTCCTAAGCTTCCGCCGACGATCTGCTCAAAACCGAACGCATTTTTCACAATCGTAACAAGCAGCTCAGGTACCGCCGAGATATTTACAATCACGACATACAGCGCGATCAGGATATACATTCCCGCCATAACCGGAACGATTAATTGCGAGACGGAAACAACACGCTTCAGACCGCCGAATATAATGAAAGCCGTTAATACAGCTAAAATGATAGCGATAACTGTTTTATTCACATGGAATGCTTCGTCAAACGCCACAGAAATCGTATTTGACTGCACGGCGTTAAAGATAAGTCCGAAAGAAACGGTAATCAATACGGCGAATAAAATACCGAGCCAGCGGGCGCCCAGACCCTTTGCCATGTAATATGCCGGACCGCCGCGGAATTCGTCACCGGAACGCACTTTATACAGCTGCGCCAAAGTGCTTTCCACAAAGCTGGAAGCCATACCGACAATCGCTACGATCCACATCCAAAATACTGCGCCGGGACCGCCTGTTGCAATCGCCAGCGCGACGCCGGTCAAGTTTCCGGTTCCGACACGAGAAGCGGCTGAGATAAAGAATGCCTGCATTGAAGACACTCCTTTATTTCCTTGCGGCTTCTCCCCGACGATTCTGAACATTTCAAAAAAGTACTGGAATTGAATAAAGCGAAAACGGAACGTAAAGTACAATCCGATCCCGACTAAAATATAAACAAGATACTTCCAAATAAAATCATTTGGAACATTTATGATTTCACTGATGAAAGCCTCCATGTTTAACCTCCCTTTTACATATCTTTTACTGTCATTTTTGCTGCATATGTTAGATCTTTTAACACAACGGGTATTATTATATCACAACAACAGTGGTTGAGAAGTTTTTTTAAGAAAATGTTTCGGTTTCTTCATCACATCTTTTGCTGTCATGCCCCGTTTTTTATCTTACAGCCCGAAAAATGTTGTCACGTCATAAGGAATGCGTGCATATCATAACAAATAGGTCTTTAAGAAAAAAGAGATGAAAAGATGGATGGAATGGTATATACTTAACCAGGATAATAATTTTTTAAATTTAATAAATGTGTTTACTTTACATTTAAATTAGGGTATTATAATAAAAATATTCAGACTTATGAAGGGAGGAGAACATTTGAAAAAAATCTTGTTTTTAAAAGCTTCTATTTTATTTTTAGCGATTGCAAGCTTTCATTTGCTCTCCATTCCCCATGCGTTTGATACCGCTCATCATTTTAAAGCGGTAGCCGACCAGCAGGAAATGCACGAAATGAAGGCCGGCCAAAATGCTGATGATGAGAAAAAATCGCTGACGGGCTCATATATCTTGACGGCGCTTTTTGCCGCTTCTGTCTCACTGATCGTGATATCAGACAGGAGACGCCCCGCTTCCCGGAGAAGACAGCGAAAGAAAAGCTTTTTAATCGCTAAATTTTATCAGTCCTCGTATTTCGATGAGCTTCATGTTCAACATCGCCTATCTATGTAACATAAAATGAGGAGGTTGTTAAACATGTTGTTTATCTTACGAATGGTGATTTTAGGGTTGTTTTCATTCACTGCATTGAATTTATTTGTATGGCAGGGAATCGAAGTCATTCACGCTATCACTGACTTATTCGGCAGCCATGAAAGCTAAATAGTAAAACCTCCGCTCAATGAGCGGAGGTTTTTTATTTTAATTTTACTCTCAAACATCGTATGCAGGGATACGCCATACATCTGTTACCGGCCCTGTCTCATCTTCATCGGTAAAGAAGGAGCCGTTGCTGTATCGGTCATTCGACCGCAAGGACTTCACGGCGATTTCGATTCTCTCGCCTTTTTCTGTTTCCGCAGCGATCATGTCGGCTAAAGCGCACGCGAATACGCCGACTGCCCGATGCGGGTTCTTTTTAAGCTCTCGCAGCATGATGACACCGCGTTTCGCCCTGGATGTTTTTTCGAATTCAGATAGGTTCATCCGTTTGATCGCTCCCCGCTGTGTGACAAGGACGAGCGAATCTGTTTCATGCAGAATTTGCCCTGATACGACGGTATCACCGTCTTTTAAATTTATGCCCTTTACGCCGGCCGCACGGGCACCGACTACATTTACTTCATCTTCACCGAACCATAAACCGTACCCGAGACGGGTGGCGATAAACAGCTGGCTGCCGCCGTCTGTGACATGAACATCAATCAGCTCATCATCCCCTTTGAGGTTAAGGGCAACAAGCGCTTTCGAGTAACGCTGCGCTTTGTAATGCGTCATTTCAGTTCTCTTCACCATACCGTTTTTCGTCATGAACAATAAATATGAAGATGGATCAAATTCTTTTACCGGTATAGCTTTCACGATGGTTTCATCACGGTCAATCGTGATGATGTTCGTTACGTGCTGCCCCATGTCTTTCCACCTGATATCGGGAAGCTGGTGAACCGGACAATAAACATAGCTTCCCTTATTGGTAAAGAGCAGAAGAACATCCGTTGTATTCATTTCGAATTGGTGAATCAGCCTGTCAGTATCCTTCATACCGAAATCCTGGCCGTTAGAAGCAGCAAATGACCGCTGGCTTGTTCGTTTTACATAGCCGTCTTTTGTGACTGTCACATATACGTCCTCAGAGGCAACCATGACTTCAAGGTTGATTTTAATTTCCTCAATCTTTTCTTCGATGACAGACCGTCTGCTGTCAGCATAGGTCTTTTTCAATTTTTTCAGGCTGCTTGTAATGACTTTTAACAGCTTTTTATCATGACTTAAAATGGCTTCGAGCTCCTGAATTTTCTTGCTGAGCTCTTCCGCTTCCTCTTTTAGCGCCGTAATATCCGTGTTTGTCAGACGATACAGCTGCAAGGATACGATCGCTTCGGCCTGCGGCTCCGTAAATGCGAATTTAGAAATTAAGTTTTGTTTCGCATCTTTCTTGTCGCTGCTTGCCCGGATGACCGCTATGACCTCATCTAACACAGACAGCGCCTTCATCAGTCCTTCAACGATGTGATGCCGCTCTTTTGCTTTTTGCAATTCAAAGACGGAGCGGTTTGTCACCACTTCCTTCTGATGGGAAATATACGCATCCAGGATGGCCGTAAGACTCATCAGCATCGGCCGGCGGTTATGTATGGCGACCATATTAAAGTTATATGTTGTCTGCAGATCAGTGTTTTTATATAAGAAATTCAGGATGCCTTTTGCATCGGCTTCTTTCTTTAACTCAACGACCACCCGGAGCCCTGTGCGGTCAGTTTCATCCCTGACTTCAGAAATGCCTTCGACTTTTTTGTCTATGCGGTATTCGTCCATTTTCTTAACGAGATTGGCTTTGTTTACTTCAAACGGAATTTCTGTAATGACGATTTGCTCCCGTCCGCCTCTTACGGATTCGACTTCAGCCTTGCCGCGGATAATAATTTTGCCTTTACCGGTTTCATAAGCCTTCCGAATGCCATCGACTCCTTGAATAATGCCTCCTGTCGGAAAGTCAGGCCCTTTAATCACCTGCATCAAGTCATCGACGGTGCAATCCGGAGATTCAATCCGTTTAATGACGGCATCAATGACCTCACCCAGATGATGAGGGGGAATATCAGTCGCATAGCCCGCTGAAATCCCGGTTGATCCGTTGACAAGCAAGTTAGGGAACATGGCGGGCAAAACAACCGGCTCTTTACTGGTGTCATCAAAGTTCGGAACGAATTCAACCGTATTTTTATCAATATCACGCAAAAGCTCTGACGCGATAGAAGATAATCTCGCTTCCGTATAACGCATGGCAGCCGGCGGATCACCGTCAATGCTTCCGTTATTGCCGTGCATCTCAATCAGCACATTCCGCACTTTCCAATCCTGGCTCATCCGCACCATCGCTTCATAAACGGAGCTGTCACCGTGCGGATGATAATTACCGATAACGTTTCCGACCGTTTTCGCCGCTTTACGGAAATTTTTATCGAATGTATTTCCGTCTGCGTGCATGGCGTATAAAATTCTCCGCTGCACCGGCTTTAAACCGTCACGAGCGTCGGGCAGCGCCCTGTCTTGAATAATGTATTTACTGTAGCGTCCGAAACGGTCGCCGATTACTTCTTCTAACGGTAAATCATGAAATAATTCTGGCTGTGCCACTATTAAACCTCCTCAGCGACCGACAAGTTTTCATTTTCCAAAATATTGCTTTCCTCATCTAATCCGAAGGCAACATTCTTTTCAATCCATTTTCTTCTCGGTTCTACTTTGTCTCCCATTAATGTCGTTACACGGCGCTCTACCCGTGCCGCATCGTCGATTTTGACTCTGACGAGCGTTCGCGATTCGGGATTCATCGTCGTTTCCCAGAGCTGGTCTGCGTTCATTTCTCCCAGTCCTTTATAGCGCTGGATGGTATACCCTTTGCCGACTTTCTTTAAAACGCCGTCCATTTCTTCGTCGGACCAAGCATATTCAATAATCTCTTTCTTGCCGCTTCCTTTGCTCACTTTGTAAAGAGGCGGAAGGGCGATGAAGACTTTTCCGTGCTCGATTAAAGGTTTCATATAGCGGTAGAAAAACGTTAACAGCAAGACTTGAATGTGCGCGCCGTCGGTATCCGCGTCCGTCATGATGATGATCTTGTCATAGTTGATGTCGTCTATATCAAAATCTGCGCCGACACCGCCGCCGATCGCATGAATAATCGTATTGATTTCTTCATTTTTGAAGATGTCTGCAAGCTTTGCTTTCTCTGTATTGATGACCTTTCCGCGAAGGGGCAGCACGGCTTGGAATTTCCGGTCTCTTCCCTGTTTTGCAGAACCTCCCGCAGAGTCTCCCTCCACAAGATACAATTCATTCTTCGCCGGATTTCTGGAACCGGCCGGTGTAAGTTTTCCGCTCAGCGTCGCTTCTGATTTTTTGCGCTTTTTGCCGCTTCTCGCTTCTTCTCTCGCTTTACGGGCCGCTTCACGGGCCTGACTTGCTTTAATCGCTTTTTTGACAAGCAGGGTTGCCGTATCGCGGTTTTCTTCCAAGAAATAAGCAAGATTCTCAGAAATGACGGCATCCGCGGCGGATCTCGCCTCACTTGTGCCGAGCTTCCCTTTCGTCTGGCCTTCAAATTGCAGCAGTTCCTCCGGGATACGCACGGAAATGATTGCGGACAAACCTTCCCTGATATCGGCGCCTTCAAGGTTCTTGTCTTTCTCTTTTAAAAGGGCGACCTTTCGCGCATACTCGTTAAACGCTCTTGTCATTGCCGTTTTGGCTCCTGATTCGTGGGTGCCGCCGTCCTTTGTTCTGACGTTATTAACGAATGACAGCATATTTTCTGAATACCCGTCATTAAACTGAAACGCGAAATCGACTTCAATATCATGATGCTCGCCTTCAAAGGAAACGACTTCGCATAAAGCGTCTTTTTCCTCGTTTAAATAAGCGACAAATGCTTCAATTCCGTTCTCATAATAAAATACTTCTTTTACGCCGTTCCGTTCATCAATTAATTCTATTTTCAAACCTTTTAACAAGAAAGCCGATTCGCGCAGACGTTCTGACAGCGTGTCAAAATTATAAACCGTTGCGCTGAACATTGACGGATCAGGTTTAAAATGGGTAAGCGTTCCCGTTTTTTTGGTCGTTCCGATTTTTTCAAGTGAAGTCACGGGCTTGCCGCCGTTTTCAAACCGCTGTTTATAAACATATCCGTCACGCTCAATAGTAACTGTCAGCCACTCCGATAATGCGTTTACGACAGATGCGCCGACACCATGCAGACCGCCGCTTGTTTTATAGCCGCCCTGTCCGAATTTCCCCCCGGCATGCAGCACGGTGAAAATAACTTCCGGCGTCGGCTTTCCGAGCTTATGCATCCCGGTCGGCATTCCGCGTCCTCTGTCCTGTACAGAGATGCTGTTGTCCTTATGTATCGTTACGATAATATGATCTCCGTAGCCGGCAAGAACTTCATCGACGGAATTGTCGACGATCTCATATACCAGATGGTGCAGGCCGCGTGCGTCCGTCGAACCGATGTACATTCCCGGTCGTTTTCTGACGGCTTCCAGGCCTTCAAGCACCTGTATGGCATCTTCGTTGTAATCAAATTGCTGTTTTCTAGCCAAACGTACAAACCCCTTTCAAAAAACCTGCTCTTAATCATTCTCTTTTTTAAATGTTTTCATGTCTTTGTTTTTCAGTATGCGCAAGCTTCGGTCCAATTCTCCTCGGACTCACAATTATAACCAATATGCTTGATTTCGCAACATATTTAAGCGAATGGCTCGTTTTTTTAGGCCGCAAGACATACATTCGAACGGCTTTTCATCTTTTTGGTGCCCTTTTCGGCAGATAAGAACATGAGTTCGCTTTCTATTATATAGCTTTATGCCGGCCATCGCAAACAGACTGCAAACCCCTGTATAAAGGGGTTTCTAAAAAAGCTGTTCATGCTTTATTGTATCTGTTTCATCATCATACGCAAAGAGTATTCTTTCAATAAAAAAGCAAAAACCCCTGATTTGCCAAGGATTTTTGCCTTTTTTGTTCCTATTTTATAACAGCGCGGGCGACTTTTATACATAAATCCATAACAGCCGTCCGTCCTTTGTCTGTAATCATGCGATACGCTTCTTCATTTGCAAGGCCCTGCTGCGCCCAAAAAACGGGAGCGTCCGTCTGTAAAAATTCTTCAGCAACGCCGGGAAGCTGCTCAGAGCGTCTGAACACATTCACGATATCAATCGGCCCCTCCACGTCTTTTAATGAAGCAACGGCTTTAACGCCAAGCGCCTCATCAATCGTTGGGTTGACGGGAATAATTTCATACCCTTCATCCTGCATCGCTTTGGAAACCATGTAAGAAGTCCGGTCGGGACGGTCTGACAGCCCGACGACTGCGATCCGTTTGCTCCGGTCCAGAATTTCTTTAATCTCTGATTTTGAAGGATTTTGCATCTTTACCATCTCCTTTTGATATATTGTACATGACCGCTTCGCCGGAATCAAAAAAAGCGCTTTGTCAGCTTAATTCTCAAAAAACTTGTCATCAGACGGTAACAACTCGTGTTAAAATAGAGTGAAGGGACATTGAAAAGGAGAAATGTAGATGTTGATTGCTTTATTGATTATTTTGGCCTATGTAATAGGCAGCATCCCGTCAGGTTTAGTCGTAGGCAAACTTGCGAAAGGGATCGATATTAGAGAACACGGAAGCGGCAATTTGGGCGCTACAAATGCTTTTCGCACGCTTGGCGTTAAAGCGGGATCTGTCGTCGTCGCAGCCGATATTTTAAAAGGCACCCTGGCCGCAGCGCTCCCATATTTACTGCACGTCCCCATTCATCCTCTTCTCGCAGGGGTGGCAGCAGTGATCGGCCATGTATTCCCGGTGTTCGCAAAGTTTAAAGGAGGCAAAGCCGTAGCCACATCAGGGGGCGTCCTGCTGTTTTATGCTCCGCTGTTATTCGTTACGATGGTTGCAGTATTTTTCGTATTTTTATTCCTTACGAAATTTGTTTCTCTGTCTTCAATGTTAACAGGGATTTATACGATTATTTACTGTCTGTTTGTAAAAGACCCTTATTTATTAATCGTAGTGACGCTCTTGACCGCGTTTGTTATCTACAGACACAGGGCAAACATCAAACGGATTATAAACAAAACAGAACCGAAGATCAAATGGTTTTGATGAAACTTCAATTTTGACATCAAAATGCCATATGCGTTTATAATAGAGATAATTTCTTTATATGAGAAACAAAAAGGGAGTGTTCCGGATGAACATGAAAGTAACGAAAGGCGCGCTGGATTGGTACAAAGAAGAGCTCGATCTGGAAACAGGCGACCATGTCCGTTTCTTTGTCCGTTACGGGGGATGCAGCAACGTTCAGAAAGGCTTTTCTCTCGGCATTTTAAAAGACCGGCCGATGAACATCGGCACCAGCACGGAAGTTGAAGGCATTACCTTTTTTATTGAAGAAAGCGACTTATGGTACTTTGATAATCACGATTTGTCAGTCACATATTCAGATCAGGCAGAAGAGCCGGTATTTGATTACGTGTAAAAAAAAGAACGCAGCGGATGCGTTCTTTTTTTTACAGCCTGAACCTTTTGAGATGATCAGTCAGACGTTCTTTTTCTAATATGCTTCTTTGCGTTTCTCCGAGCAGGTCAAAGTGGGGAAATTCATTTTTATGGTGAATCCACTCCGGCTTCAGCCCGTACTCCGCTCCCCATCTGATCAGTTTATTGAGATCGCTTGAACCGGCCTTCGTCACGGTCTTAGCCTCCGGAAAGCGGTCGTCCAGCCAGTAATGCGTTAAAAAAGCGATTTTCCCTTCCGATACATCCCGCTTCCATCTTTCCAGTTCCTTACGCGTAATTCCAAATGCCATAACTGCAGCCGCTCCTTATTTTTTTGCCTTTTCGTAAGTGGCATGCCAATCAGGAAAAGCCTTGCGAAACTGAATCGGTTTGAAGCTCTCTTTATCAACGCATATATGAGAGGATGTCGCTTTGATGGCAAGTTCTTGATCCGGATTATAGATGTGGTAGCCGTAAACGGTTTTAAATCCGTTATATTCTTCAATCCAAGTATGTACGACAGCCGTTTCTCCGTAGCGGAGCGGCTTTTTATAAGAAATGCTGATATCCAATACAGGGGACAGCACTCCTCTATCTTCCATATCTTTGTAAAGGAATCCGAGTTCCTTAATCAGCGCCGTTCTGCCGACCTCCATCCAGACTAAGTAATTGGCATGATAGACGATGCCCATTTGATCTGTTTCCGCATAACGCACTTCTATTTCTTTTTTTGACACATGCAACGTTCTCTGCTCCCTTTTTATCAGATTAGCCCCATTTTATCACAACGAGCCTGAAAGAGAAAAAAACCAGGTTTCCCTGGTTTTTATTATGATTGATAGCCGTTTTCTCTTGCAGCCGATTCATCCTGAATTTCACTGCGGAACGATTCAATGCTTTCATTGCGTCTGGCATTCTTTTCTTGAATGCGCTGTTTTTCCTCATCTGTCGCAAATTCCATTGATTCTTTCGCTTCTTCTATATTTTCAATTGTATTCTGCACCATATCCTGCAGCTTTTCAACGTTATCGGAACGGTCATCCGGATTCGGTTTTTGATCATTGTTTGTCATAATGTCTGCTCTCCTTTGATGATGTTATTCGCCTTTCGTCTGCATGACAATCGGATGTCCGTTTGACTTGTCATGAAACTTTTCCCCTTTATTGCGTTTATATTTAACGGGTTTTGTCCCTAAGTGGCTCGGAGCGTATTGCGGCTGGCCGTCTTTCTTGTTTATGCCCATGTTCATCCCTCCTTAAGAGTATATTTTGCAAAAGGAGGTGTAAACATGACTGCAAATTAAAGGTTATTTTTGTTTGAACCGCTGCTCCAGCTTTTCTTCAAGCTGATTCAAATATTCCGTATTGGTCATCAGCTCACGTTTATTTTCCATAACCAATTCATGAAAAGAACGTTTTCGCATTTTTTTCAATCTTCTCACCTCCGTGTTTTCATTCATTTTTTCCAATTTTTCAAAACCTAAGCCCTTTACAATAAAAAAACTGAACCTCTATTTGAGATCCAGTTTTTCTTTCATTTCTTTTTTTGTCATCGTGCCTACGCGAATGTGCTGAATGGTTCCTTTTTCGTCTAATATGTATGTTGTCGGATAAGAAAGCACGTTGAAATCCCCGTTAATTCCGCTTTTGTCAATCAGAATAGGAAAGGTCAGCTGATAATGATCAGCAAATGATTTCACAGCCTGTATATTTTTTTCAGAGGATGTAAAATTAACGGCTGCTACCGCAATATCAGGATATTCTTTCTGCAGCTCCTGCATATCGGGCATTTCCATTCTGCACGGCTTGCACCACGTCGCCCAGAAATTGAGGAGCACTTTTTTTCCTTTATAATCAGAAAGGGAGATACTTTTTCCTGACAATGTATCAAGTGTAAAGTCAGGGGCTTTCATCCCTTCTTCTGTCCCTTCTTTCGGACTTTTTTGCACAGAATAAATATTCCAGCCCGCATACACTAACAACCCGATAAGTAACATTCCGCCCAGCCATTTCGCAAGCATCTTAAGGCCTCCCGCATAAAAAGAGAGAAAGCAGACTGCTTTCTCTCCTTTGTTCATTCTGCTACTGTTTCATTTTATCGCGAAGCACCATTTGTAAAATGCCGCCGTGGCGATAGTAATCAATTTCCACTTCACTGTCAAAACGGACAACGACTTCAAACGTTTTTACCGTACCGTCTTCACTGATTGCTCTGACAGTCAGCAAGTCGCGCGGACGTACAGATTCATCAACATCCACCTCAATGACTTCCTTACCGGTTAAGCCGAGTGTATCCGCGTTTTCACCCTGTTTGAACTGGAGCGGCAGCACACCCATGAAGACGAGGTTGCTTCTGTGAATTCTTTCAAAGCTTTCGGCAATAACTGTTCTGATGCCGAGCAGGTTTGTTCCTTTTGCAGCCCAGTCACGTGAAGAGCCCATTCCGTAATCTTTTCCGGCCAGGACAACAAGACCCGTTTTATCTTCTTTATACCGCATGCAGGCATCATAAATAGATGTCACTTCCCCGGTAGGCCAATGTGTTGTGTAGCCACCTTCTGTACCCGGTGCGATTTGGTTTTTAATGCGGATATTGGCGAATGTTCCTCTCATCATGACTTCATGGTTTCCGCGGCGTGAGCCGTAAGAGTTAAAGTCACGAGGAGAAACGCCTTTTTCCTGCAGGTATTTGCCCGCCGGTGTGTCTTTTCCGATCGCTCCGGCCGGAGAAATGTGGTCAGTCGTCACGGAATCGCCGAATTTGCCGACAACGCGAAGTCCTCTTAAAGGCTCAACTTTTCCCGGCTCTACAGACATTTCCTCAAAGAACGGCGGGTTTTGAATGTAAGTGGAATCCTGGTCCCACTTATACAGCGCTTCATCCGTCGTTTCGATTTCGTTCCAGCGCTGGTTGTCATCAAATACCGTTTCATACTCTTTGCGGAATAATTCCGGCGTAACAGTCTGTTTGACGAGAGAATTGATTTCATCCATGGACGGCCAGATGTCATCGAAATAAACATTTTGTCCGTCATTTCCGACACCGATCGGATCCGTTTTCAGGTTGATGTTTACAGTTCCTGCCAACGCGTATGCGACAACAAGCGGCGGTGACGCAAGGTAGTTTCCTTTGACAAGCGGATGGATCCGGCCTTCAAAGTTTCTGTTACCCGACAGGACAGAAGTGATCAGGAGATCATTTTTAGCAACCGCTTCTTCAATCTCTGGAGAAAGCGGGCCGGAGTTCCCGATACATGTCGTACAGCCATACCCTACAAGGTTAAAGCCGAGCTCCTTCATGTAAGGAAGCAGGCCTGAGTTGACTAAGTATCCAGTAACAACCTTAGACCCCGGTGCAAGTGAAGTTTTCACATAATTCGGCACTTTCAATCCTAATTCTACCGCTTTTTTGGCTACCAATCCGGCACCGATTAATACATAAGGGTTTGATGTATTCGTACAGCTTGTAATAGCAGCGATTGCAATCGCCCCTGTTTTCATAACCGCATCTTCACCGCTGTTAAGTTTAAATGAAATTTCTTTGTTCTCTTCAGCAGCATCCGCTCCGAACCCTTGGTTTCCGGCCGGGCTGACAAGATGTTTTTTAAACGTTTCCTGCATAACGGAAAGCGGGATTAAATCCTGCGGACGTTTCGGGCCTGAAAGGTTCGCTTCGATTTTAGACAGATCAATTTCCACAACGTCTGTAAAAATCGGCTCTTCCGCGTCAGGCGTATAGAATAAACCGTTGCTGCGGCAGTATGCTTCCACAACATCGATCTGCTCTTCTTCACGGCCGGTCAGACGCAGGTAAGAAAGTGCTTCCTCGTCAACCGGGAAGAATCCGCAAGTCGCTCCGTATTCCGGCGCCATATTGGCAATAGTCGCCCGATCCGCAAGCGGAAGCTCAGCAACACCAGGACCGAAGAATTCAACAAATTTATTGACTACGCCTTTTTCACGCAGCACTTGAGTGACTTTCAGCGCCAAGTCAGTCGCCGTCGTTCCGTTAGGCAATTTCCCGACAAGTTTCGCGCCGATGACCTCAGGAACAGGGAAATATGAAGGCTGGCCGAGCATTCCCGCTTCCGCCTCAATCCCGCCGACACCCCAGCCGAGAACGCCGATTCCGTTAATCATTGTTGTATGGGAATCAGTTCCCACCAAAGTATCAGGATAGGTCACAAGTTCTCCGTCTTCCTCTTTCGTATGGACAACACTTGCCAAAAACTCAAGGTTTACCTGGTGAACGATACCTGTTGCAGGCGGAACGGCCTGATAATTGTTAAACGCTTTCTTTGCCCAGCTTAAAAATTTATAACGTTCTGCATTTCTTTCGAATTCTAAGTCCATATTAATGGCTAACGCGTCTTCCGTACCGGCTTTGTCGACTTGTACGGAGTGGTCAATGACCAGGTCAACCGGAATTTCAGGATTGATTTTATCAGGGTCTCCGCCGACAGAGGCCATGGCTTTTCTTAAAGATGCCAGGTCAACTACGGCCGGAACGCCGGTAAAGTCCTGTAGAATAACCCGTGACGGTTTAAACGGCACATCGATATCTTTTAATTCAGCAGTACCCCATCTTGCCAAATTTTCAACATGTTCTTTTGTAATGACGCGTCCGTCTACCTGACGCAAAACGGATTCCAAAAGAACCTTAATAGAATAAGGAAGTTTTGAAACATTGCCGACCCCTGCGTCTTCCAATGCTTTTAATGAATAGTAGTTGTATGTTTTCCCATTTGAAGAAAATGTTTTTCTTGCTTGGAAAACGTCTTGTGTTGCGACTTTTTGCTGATTTGTCATTCTCCAAAATCCCCCTTCAATGATCAAGATCGTTCTTTAGATGAATGTTCACATTCCATCACAATTTTCTCACAATTTCATCTTAGTATAAAATCATACATAAGTAAATATCAATGTTTTTATTAAATACAATAAGATCGTCTTATCAGTATGATTTTCGGTAAATTTTGTCCGATTTTCCGCCTCATACAACGGGCTGTAAAGAGCCATATTAATGTTGAGGTGATGATCATGGTAAAACGGAAAGCCAATCATGTAATTAACGGCATGAATGATGCGAAAAGCCAAGGCAAAGGCGCGGGTTATATAGAAAATGACCAGCTCGTCCTGACGGAAGAAGAACGGCAGAACAATAAAAAAAGAAAAACAAACCAATAGCCGGAACACCTTAAAAAGGAGGCTTTAACATGACAAATAAAAACACAAGTAAAGATATGCATAAAAATGCTCCGAAGGGCCATAACCCCGGCCAGCCGGAACCGCTGAGCGGAAGCAAAAAAGTGAAAAACCGCAACCATACAAGACAAAAACATAATACAAGCCACGATATGTAAAACAGACCCCGGTGTCTGTTTTTTTGTGCCATTCACCCATTTAAAGCTTCTGCATACGTTATAGCAAGGCTTTTTAATATGGAGGAATGCTTCCATGAATCACTCAAAAAACGCTGAAGAATTTGATGATACGGAAGAATGGCTGCGGCAGTTTTACGATGACCCGTATGCTTGGTATGACGAGACGCTGCCGATCGATCTATATGAAACAAGCCGTCAATATATCATTGAAGCCGACCTGACGGCGCTGAAGCAGGTGCAGGCGATCACCGTCACTCTTTCGGGAAATGAGTTTATGCTCTCTGTTAAAACGCTTGAACGGACATTAAACAAACAAATGGTGCTTCCTTTTTATCTGAATGACAAACATATTTTCACTGATTTCACCAACCATATTCTGACCGTCTCCATGAACAAGGAGCCAAATGAGACTCCTGCCTCTTTTTCCTTTCAATTTCCTCTATAACATAAAAAAGCCGCTTTCATCCCTCAATGGAAGCGGCTTTTTTGTCCGGTCATATCAGTCATATACCCTAAAAGTGAATCTCCCATGGCCAAATAGCAGAATCACTATACGATAGAATATGTTCTAGCAACCGGAATGACTGGACATCTATCATTTTTTCTATTCTTTTTTTCATGTGTTCTTCTATTCTGTCTTCGTTTACAATATGGTTAAAGTAAGGAGGAGATAGAACAATGCTAGAAGGCTGGTTTATGTGGTTTATTTTATTTTGGGTCATCGTGATGATCGGATTGCTGTCTATCGGCGGGTTTTTTATGTTTCGAAAATTTTTAAAACGCTTACCGAAAGAAGACGGCCGGTCAGAACTGGATTGGCAGGACTATTATATTGAAAAAAGCAGGCACTTATGGAATGCGGGTGACAAGGCGTTTTTGGATGAATTGGTCGCTCCCGTGCCGGAGCTCTTTCGGGATGTAGCCAAAGCGAAAATCGCCGGAAAAATCGGTGAACTTTCCTTAGCGGAGGAAGCTGAACAAATAAACCGTGATTTAATCATCAGGGGTTACATACTCGCCACTCCTAAGCGTGATCATCAATTTTTAAAAAAGCATCTTCGCGAAAAACAGATTGATCTTACTCCTTATCAAGCCCTGCTCAAATAAAAAACCTTTCCGGCGGACGGAAAGGTTTTAATTCATCTGAATATCAGCGGTCTTCAGTTCATTAGAAAGTTTGCGGTAAGACATAAACATCGCGATGCGCCACGGGACAATCATTCCGAAAGCCAGAATCCAAAACATTCCGCTTAAAGCTCCGTAATCAATCGTCGTGCTCAAAATAGATTTCATAGCGATTCTGATAACCAGCAAACCAATCAGGATAAACACAAACGCTTTTGACCGTTTTAAATAGATTTCATTATTTTTAATCTCAAATTTAGATGTTTTAATCAGAAAAATAGAGAAGATCACGCCCAGCGTAATGGCCTCCAAAAATTCTTCGCCCGTCACTCTGAAAATCGGAAAAAGGAACATAAGCGCTCCCGTACTCATGAAAATCGGCGGGAGAATTATTTTTTTAGGTGAAGCGGGCTTGTCGGAGGCTTTAATCCTGACGATCATCACGGAAATTGCCATGGCCGCTGCAATAACGGATGAAATTATAATCATCATCTTTATCATTCCTTTGCTTGCACGGAGTTTGATACTATATACTATACTCCAAAAACATAAAAAAAACCAATTTGAAAAGAGAACACGTTTACGTTCCCGTTACCCGG
Source organism: Bacillus sp. MT(2024) (assembly GCF_036362845.1). Lineage (NCBI taxonomy): Bacteria > Bacillati > Bacillota > Bacilli > Caryophanales > Bacillaceae > Bacillus > Bacillus sp. MT(2024). Next base: position 1,820,450 of record NZ_CP143632.1, on the reverse strand, counting down.
CCTACGGCCTCCAGCACTTTAGATGCTTCAAACGGTTTAACGATAAAGTCTTTAGCGCCTAATTCAATCGCTTCCAGAACGATCCGCTGCTGCCGCATGGCGGTGCACATGATGATCCGGGCTTTCGGGTCAAAAGCTAAAATATCCTGCAGCGCCTGTATACCGTTTTTGACCGGCATGGTAATATCCATTGTCACCAGGTCGGGACGGATTTTTTGATATACTGCCAGGGCTTCCTCGCCGTCAGCCGCTTCCCCGGCCACTGTGTAATTTGCCGATTCCAGAATCTCTCTGATTTTCACCCTCATGAACTTGGCGTCATCTACAACTAAAACTCGTGTCATATTCCCCTCCACATATTTAACATTAACTAGTCTTATTGTACCAAAAACGAAAGGGTATATAATAGTTCAAAAGTTATTAATCCGTTACAGACCCGTAAATCCTCCGAAAAGATTTGACAGAACGATCAGAATGTAGCTCATCCAGTTAAAAAACAGCATAACTCCGATCAGAATCATAAGAATGCCGCCGATTTTCATGATAAGCAGCTGATGCTTGCGAATCCAATTCATTCTGGTAATAAAAAATGAAAGAACAAGAAAAGGAATCGCAAAACCGAGAACATATAAAAACATATACGGCACTGCTGAAGAAGGATTTGTATTTGCCAGCGAAAACACGGCTCCTAAAATAGGCCCGCTGCACGGCGACCATCCGGCTGCAAACGCAAGACCGATCAGAACCGAACCGATAAACCCCTCCGGACGGCGCTTAAAGTGAATGCGCCGCTCTTTCATCATGAATTTCGGCTGAAACACACCGGCAGTAATCAGCCCGAAAAGGATCAGCATGATAGCGCCAAACTGGCGGATCGCTTCATGATATTGGGTAAAAAAACTGCCGATAAACGAAGTTCCATATCCCAATGCGATAAAAATCACGGAGAAACCAAGCAAAAAACAAAGTGTATGCACGAGGCCGCGCTTTTGCAGCATCACCTTTTCTGTTTTCACCTCGTCCATACTGACACCAGTTATGTAAGATAAAAAGGCGGGGTACAGCGGCAGACAGCATGGAGAAATGAAAGACAGAAATCCGGCCCCAAACGTCAGAAAGTAATTAAAACTCACGATGACACACTCCCTTCGAGTTATGACAAAATCATTTCATTTTTTTAACACTTTCCCGAGAAGGATTACTTTTTATAGAAAAAGCTTATATAATTTAATTTGACATCGAGATATTATACTCCTTCTTATTTGAAAAACAGTATAAATGTGGATATAATAATAGCGACTCAGGTGAAAGATTTATGTATGAAAGGATATATCCCTGTGATTAGAGAGCATCTATTAAATGAAATTGAAAAAAAACGGGCAGAGCTGCTTAAAATCGTCATGACAAACGGAATGACATCAAACATTACGATAGAACTCAGCCAGGAGCTTGACCACCTTCTCATACAATACCAAAAAGAACTGCACACCGGCAGTTGGGGTGAAACATGACGCCAAAATAAAAAACCCTCTCCGGGTTTTTTATTTTTATAACCATGTATCTCTATATCATAATCTGTACGTATTATTTCGCTTGATTATTCATGGCTTTCATCATTTGATTAATTTTCTTTTGAGAAGGTTTCATTCCCATTTGCATCATCATCATGCGTAACATTTGTTCATTAATAGGCGGATTCTTTTTCAAATAGCTCATCATATATTTACGAGCAATAAAAAACCCGAGTGCAACACCTATGAGCAATGCGACAACGCCCACTAGGATGCCAACCCATAAAGTCATTTTATTTCCTCCTTCATGTTGTCTAGTTTAAAGTGTACTAAACCAAAGGCTATTATACAACATTTACATCTCTTTTTCCTCGTTTTTAGACAAAATTTCTTTCTCTGACCGGATTTAACCACCCGTAGCGCCGTGTCTTGAAATCCATTGCAAGAAAACAGGGGCTGATTTTACGCAGAATCTCAAAGAAAATCGTTTCCGCCTCATAATCTCCCGAAGCCGCAATCTCAATTAAACTGTCTTTCATCATGAAGGTGGCGCGGCCCTTTTCTCCGGGCAGTGTAAGCCGGTAAATGGAATCCAAACGGCTGTAACTCATTCGGTTTAAATGCAGCTGGAGCCGCTGATGCATATGTATCACCGGAATCGGTTCCGTTATATATTGAACTTGCTTTTCTGTCATTTGATATTCCTGGGGTGTCAGATCTGTCCAATGATAGTCTCGAAACAACTCAAACATAGCCGTTTCCCGCCCGAAGTAGTGGTTCGCAAACTCATCCTTTATCAGGTGCGTATAGTAATGACGTTCCATTTCCTCATCCCCTTTTAGAGCGCTTCGTTATTGCTTTCTATTATACAAAAGGAGAAAAGAAAGAATTGTCTATTACTGTTACGCCGCCCCTTCTATTTTTGTCGCATAAACAGGAAAAAGAGGATGATTTGACTCATCCTCTTTTGTCTCGTTATTTGTTTAGAAGTTTTTTCACGCGGTCAACTACGTTTTCTGCAGTAAACCCGTATTCTTTCATAATTGTTTCTCCCGGAGCTGAAGCACCGAAACGGTCAATTGCGAGAACGTCTCCTTCAAGACCGGTAAATTTGCCCCATCCGAAGCTTGAACCCATTTCGATCGCAAGACGTTTCGTCACATTCGGAGGAAGCACGCTGTTTTTGTACTCAGCCGATTGTTTTTCAAAGCGGTCCCAGCTCGGCATGCTGACTACAGATACGTGAATGTTTTCTTCAGCCAGTTTCGCTTGAGCTTCGATCGCAAGTCCGACTTCAGAACCTGTCGCTAAAAGAAGAGCGGCCGGTGATTCCGTTTGGGCTTTGGAAACGATATAAGCCCCTTTTTCCACGCCCGCATACGCTTCTTCAGCCTGCTGATCAATCGTCGGCAGGTTTTGGCGTGTCAATACAAGAGCTGTCGGATGATCTTGGCTTTGAACGGCAACCTTCCATGCAGCTGCGGTTTCATTTCCGTCAGCAGGTCTGATCACAGATAGGTTAGGAAGTGCGCGTAAAGAAGCAAGCTGCTCAATCGGTTCGTGAGTCGGCCCGTCTTCTCCTACGGCAATACTGTCATGCGTGAATACATAAGTGACAGGGAGTCCCATCAATGATGCCAGACGAATGGCAGGTCTTAAATAATCAGAGAATACAAAGAATGTGCCGCCAAATACGCGGAGGCCGCCGTGAAGCGCCATTCCGTTTAATGCAGCGCCCATCGCAAATTCACGGACACCGAACCAGAAGTTTTTCCCGGCGTAGTCTTTGGCCGTGAAGTCTCCTCCATTTTTGATTGTCGTTTTATTTGAACCCGCAAGGTCAGCAGATCCCCCGACAAAGAAAGGAATTTTCTTGGCGATCCCGTTCAGCACCTCACCTGAAGATGCGCGGGAAGCAAGGCTGCTGCCTTTTTCATAAACGGGAACTTCCTGATCCCAGTCTTTAGGAAGCTCGCCTTTTATGCCGAGTGACAGCTGTTCAGCAAGTTCAGGATATTTTTCTTTATAAGCCGCGAACAGTTCATTCCATTCCTGTTCTTTTTTCGAGCCGGCTTCTTTTACAGCTTGATTGAAATGCCCGTATACTTCTTCCGGAACATAAAAATCTTCTTCAAACGTCCAAGCATACGCTTCTTTTGTCAGCTTGCTCTCTTCTAGTCCTAACGGAGCACCGTGGACGCCGGATGTGCCCGCGCGGTTTGGAGAACCGAAACCGATCGTGGTTTTCACTTCAATCAAAGTCGGTTTTTTATCATTCTGGCGCGCTTTTTCAATGGCAGCCGTCAATTCAGCGATGTTGTTTCCGTCCTCAACATAAAGAACTTCCCAGTTCATTGCTTCAAAACGCTGCTTTACATTTTCAGAGAAAGAGCGGTCTAAATCGCCGTCTAAGGAAATGTCATTAGAATCGTATAATACGATCAGGCGGCCTAATTCAAGATGGCCTGCAAGAGAAGCGGCTTCGGAAGAAATGCCTTCCATTAAATCGCCGTCTCCGCAAATACTGTATGTATAATGATCAACTACGTTGAATGAATCACGGTTATATGTCTCAGCCAGATGGCATTCTGCAATTGCCATTCCCACTGCCATTGCAATACCCTGTCCAAGCGGCCCGGTCGTTGCGTCTACTCCGGCTGTATGCCCGAACTCCGGATGTCCCGGTGTTTTGCTTCCCCATTGACGGAACTGTTTCAAGTCTTCAATGCTGAGGTCATATCCGCTTAAATGCAGCATGCTGTATAAAAGCATTGAACCGTGGCCTGCTGATAAAACAAAGCGGTCGCGGTTAAACCAGCCCGGATTCTGCGGATTTACATTCATAAATTTCGTCCACAGCGTGTATGCCATCGGAGCGGCTCCCATCGGCATGCCCGGGTGTCCGGAATTCGCTTTTTCAATTGCGTCTATAGATAGTGTACGAATGGTGGCAACTGATTTCTTTTCAATTGTATCCATTATAATCCCCTTCCTTATTGTTGTACCTTTTCATCATAAAGCGATGCTGACTTTTTCTCAACTCTTTCAGCTTAAATTTGAGATAAACTTGTTGAAAATTGTCGTAAAGCACATCCTGATATTAGTATATACGAAAAAAGAATACGTATTGCCGTATTCTTTCTGTTTAGTGAAGATTATTTTTCTGTTGTTCTCTTTTTAATTTTTCAGGGGTGACATCGTTGCCTTCCGGATCAATCACTTTTACGCTCTTTAACGTATTTTTCATTGAGGAGCGGAATCCTTTCAAATACTCCTGGCGAAGCTTTTGCTGTTCAGCTTTTTCCTCATCCGTTATCGTGTTTGATTTAGCTTTTTGAGCCAATTCGTTAATTCTTGCGATTTTTTCTTTAGAAATCATAATAAGCTCCTTTGGTGCGTGTTGATTATATACTACTAAAACGCAGTCTTTTTTACAACTGATGCGCGTCAGCTGCCTTCTGTGTCTGCGGTATATTCCTGAAACCGCCGGTGAACCGTGGCTTTGGACACGTCATAGCCGAATCCTCTTAGGGTCGCTGCGATTTCTGCAAAGGTAAGCTTGTTGGCTCTCAGCCTGATAATTTCCGAAACCGGAACCTCTTTTTTTTCTTTTCCGCTGTTTTCATGTCTGTTTTTCAGATTCCGTTCAGGTTTGTAGCCGTTTTTCACGGCTCTTTTCATTCCCCGCCGGATTTTCATATTGTGAATTTTCCTTTGATATTCCTCAACAATACTGACGATTTCAAGTACCATCGAATCAGCTTCGGAAAGCTCCAGTTCACCTTTATGAGCCGTCGTATATATCTTTACGTTCTCCCTGTAAATACAATGCAAAAGCGCAATCTTGGCGTTTCCTCTTCCCAATCTCGTTTCGTCCTGCACCAATATCGCGTCAATATGTGATTTTTTAATTTCATCAAGCATTTCAAATACTCCGTCGCGATCCATTTCATAACCGCTGGCTTTCTCAGAAATGACTTTCACGACTTCCATGCCGTTTGCAGCAGCGATCTCACTGAGCTCTTCTTCCTGTCTTTTTAATGACGTTTGCTGCTGTTCTTTGTTTGTGCTTACGCGGGCATAAATGAGCGCCTTCATTTCTCTCTTTCCTCTCTAATTGACAATGGCCAGCTGATATACGGCCGGATGCTTCTTCTTAACCGGAAGAATAAGTTCGTCTCCGGGCTTTATATCAGCAGTTTGGAGATGATTATTCTCCGTCACCCACTCAATGAAATCTTCTTTATTAATGTGTTTCTTTTCTGCTACATGATCCGCAAGTGACCAGAGTGTATCGCCGTCCTGAACCTTTATTTTAACATATTGGCTGAGGGACTGATCATTTCCCGCACATGAGACAAGTAAAATAGCGGCACTTAAAATCGCAGTAAACAGCCCGACAAATATGATAGATTCTTTCGCCATGTAAATAACCTCCGATAAGAATGTTTGTTCGCTTTTTATATCTTTCAGTATATACGAACAAATGTTTCTGTCAATCGTTTTTTTCGAACCTATGTTTGTACTGTCAGGAAAATCATGCTATAATCTACTTAAAATCGACGTTTTGAGGTGCGAAATATGACGAAGCTATCAAAAAGGCAGCTTGATATCCTGCGTTTTATTAAAGAAGAGGTAAAAACGAAAGGATATCCGCCTTCTGTAAGAGAGATAGGAGAAGCAGTAGGACTGGCTTCCAGTTCAACCGTGCACGGCCATTTGGCGCGGCTGGAGACAAAAGGCCTGATCAGACGGGACCCTACTAAACCGAGGGCGATTGAGGTATTGGATGAAGAAGAAGTCCATATTCCGAAAAGCCAGGTCGTAAACGTTCCGGTCATCGGGAAAGTGACGGCGGGTATTCCGATTACGGCTGTTGAAAATATCGACGAGTATTTTCCGCTTCCTGACCGGATGGTTCCTCCGGGCGAACATGTCTTTATGTTAGAAATCATGGGAGAAAGTATGATTGACGCCGGCATTTTTGACAAAGATTACGTCATTGTCAAACAGCAGAACACGGCCAATAACGGAGAAATCGTCGTAGCTATGACCGAAGATGATGAAGCGACGGTTAAGCGCTTCTATAAAGAAGACAATTATGTGCGGCTGCAGCCGGAAAATCCGACGATGGAGCCGATTATCCTGCAAAACGTAAGCATTTTGGGGAAAGTGATCGGCGTATTCAGAGCCGTCCATTAATTCTATTAAACTTCATTTATCGTAAAAAACCCCTTACAGAGGGGTTTTTTTGCATAAAAAAAGCAGATTCGCCCTGGCTTAAGAAACGAACCTGCTAAGGAGGAAAAACTTACATTCTTATTATCCGACATCACACTTTTGAAGTCAACTAATAATGTTTCCCTCAAGAAACTTTTCATCCATTTTTCAACTTTTTATATATTTGTGCGTGATGAATTTGTTTTTTTATCTTTTCTTTGGGCGGGTACGTCAAAAATTTATGTATGAATATTTAGTACATAGTGCAATAAGTTAAATATAAATATAAAAAAACCCGCTGCCTTTAGCGAGTATCTATTTTCAATCAAAATGATAATATTCTACACCGTAAAACCCTTTAATATAGACGGGACCACAGACGTTTGAAGAACTTTCAACCAGAATCCTGTATTTGTGATACGGATCAATTGATTTTTTATCCTGGGCACTGAGGTTTAGCCAGCTGCCGCTGTAGTTTTTAGAACTTAATGTATAAAAATTTCCGTTCAGCGCCATCCGCTGGAGTTTCATGCTTAAACCGCACGAAGAGTTGTTCATTATGGTGAACTTATAGCCTAAAAAATAATCGTCGGCAGCTACAGTCCCCGGATTTTCAATATGAAACTCTTTTGCGTTTCCCTCCAAAGTGAAGCTTGTTTTTGATCCGAATTCAGTGGTAGCCGCTTTAGCTGAGTGTATTCCGCTAAAACATAATAAAAAAACAGCAATACATATCCAGTATTTTTTCATTTGCATCCCCCTTTTTACATATTTTAACTTGTGAATCCTGTGATGTCTATTCACATTTTACTTTATAACCACTATATACCAGTTTAAAAATTTGCGGATTGCTTACAATGAAGACTAAACGAAATAACGAAGGTGGTTCAAATGAAACACGTAATTGCTTTCGCTTCTAAAACGGCGCTCACACTTGCTTTACTGTACATTGTTCTGGATCTTATGTACCAAGTAACCTTTTTAAACGTTCTGTTTATTACAGTGATCTTAAGTTTAATCACTTATTTTGCGGGTGATTGCATGATTCTGCCGAGAACAAGCAATTTCACAGCCGTTGCAGCTGATTTCGGAATTTCATTCATTATATTATGGATATTCCTGATGAACATTGGCGGGTTTAATGTCTCTCCTGCCGCGGCATCGGTTATCTCTGCACTTTGCATTTCTGTTTTTGAGGCATTTTTTCACCGGTATTTGCAGCAATATGTACTTCCCGAAGATTATCAGGACACAACAGAGACGGATAGCACGCTATGGAGCTATCAAACCGAGGCGTCTGAAGAATTAGTGCCGGAAAAAGACCCTCAGGAAAAAACATAAAAAGGAGGCAATCGCCTCCTTCTCTATTTACTTTTGCTTCTGATCGTCCAGCGGCAGCTGCAGCAGTGAGTCTGTGCCTGTCGCTTTCGGCGTTTTTCCGTCCCATTTTTCAATCCATTTATATTTGATCATTTCATCGGACATTGATTTCTTTATGATTTCGTTATAGTCAGCGATCCCTTCCGCTTCAATTTTTTTCTTTTTCGCTTCGGCTTCGGCTATTTTAATTTCAGTTTGTGTCCGTTCAAGTTCCTGTGAAGACTTCACCCTTGCATCGATGGCTTCCTGTGTGGCTTTATCCGGCTTTGGTACGCCAAGCGTCAGATCATCAATTAAAAATCCAAGACTCTTCATATCATCAGCAAATCTCTTTTGAACATCGGCAGCGGCTTCTGCAGATTTTTGCCCGTATGTGTCAATAACCGAGTATTTGCTGATTGATTTTCGCGCCGCATCCCACAGCCTTGTTTTTAAATATGTATTTTCGATCGTTTCCACATCTACCGCCCCGAATTTGTTAAACAGATCGACTACTTTATCAGGCTGCACGACATAGTTGTAAGCGATATCCATTTCAATATTTTTACCGTCAGAGGTTGCCACTTTTATATTTTCATTATTCACTGTCTGCATACGCACCGGGTATTCCGTTACTTTATTAAATAATCCGACTAAGTGCCAGCCTTGGTCCAATGTGTCGGATTTTACCCCGCCATTCGGTGAGTATACAACCCCGACATAACCGTTCGGTATTTTTTCAATGAATAGTGACGCTGTGACGCCCGCAATTAAAAGGGCTGCACCTATAATCACACCGCCGAGAATTTTTTTTGTGTTTCCGCGCTTATTTTCGCTCATGCTGATCTTCTTCCTCCCATGACTTTTTTAATTTTTTGGCTCCGCTTCCCACTTGTTTAAAGATTGGACTAAGCATCAGCCATAAACCGAATCCGATGATGACAAGAAGAATGATAGACCCGATCATCACTTTCATTTGCCCACCTCTTTTCTTTCATCCTGTCAATTATGTATACGATCTTAAGAACTTAAAGTTTCATAAATTTCAAAAGAAAAAGCCCCGCCGACAAAATAGGCGTGCTTATTAATAATTGTCACTGATAAAATCAGAAATCGTTTTTGTGAATTGATAAAAGGTCTTATTTTGTGTGGATGCTCTGCTTTTCAGCGTAAAAGTGTCAAATAGTGATGTTCTGAAGCCGGTGCTCATTTCGATTTGGATACTCAATCCGGATGAAGATTGATTGGCAAGGTTGTTCGGACTGACGCCTGCATATTTATCATTTATACCAAGAAGAACGGCAGGATACCCGTGCCGTTTCAGCACATCGGTCAAAAGTTCGGCTCGTTCTCTGTCTGTACCGCCGATTTTTATCTTTTTATCATCACTGCCGTAACCGTGCAATGAAATGACATTAGAGTGCTCTTTCACCATTTGCACGGCCTTAGGTTCATCGAAATGCGAACTTGTCAAATGCAGAGCCGCATTACCGGCTGATTTTAACCCTTCAAATAAATATAAACTCCGGTTTTCGGCAATTTCTCTGGCTAACTCACTGGTCCCCGGCTCTATGCCTCCGCCGTGTATAGCTAATATGAGGACAGAAGGGTCATGCTCCCGCGTTGAAATGGAAAAATCGGAAGGATCTTCATTCAGCTTTAATTCCTCGAAACTGCCGTAAATATCTGAAGCGGCATCAGCCCGAAAGAACGGCAGAAGCAAAAACGGTAAAATTAAAACTAAAATTCCTTTTTTGGTTATTGATGGCATTTGTATGTTTATGTTACAATACAAATGCTTCAGCCTTTGAAGCGAACGGCAGAACAGGGTGACTTTGGACGGTTTCTTCTGCTCTGCCTCTTTGCCAGCTGCTTTACGGTCTACTCTTCTAACCCTTTTTTCCATAACATCATCCTTTCTTTTGTTTACACTTTTGTCACAATATTATATACGTTGGACAAAACCTCCGTTCATCTTGAAGAATAAAAACATCAAAACAACCTCTATCCTTTAACCTAAGAAAGTCTTTCTGTTCAAAGAGACGGAAAGCTTAAATGATAAAAATGAAACCCTTCTCCTTAGTTTTGTTTGATTTCCCAATTTAAGAATCCCCGAAACAAATTGAATGTAACTGTTGTTTCCATAAAAAAAGACTGCTGTTAAGCAGTCTTTTTTTTCGTTTTATTTCGTGCCTGTTGATCCCAGTCCGCCCCGGTCATTGTTTCCGAGTTTGTCTACTTCGATCAGCTCCACTTCAGGCATTTTCTTCATGATTCTGAATTGGCAGATCCGCTCCCCCTTGGAAATGTCGGTATCCCGAAGAGCGAATGCAGGAAAAAACCAGAAGTCATTGTCGCCTTTATATGATTCATCAATGACTCCCATTGAATTTGTCTGAATGATACCGAAATGCTTATATGTACTTGAACGCGGAACGACATGCGCCTCGTATCCTTCCGGCAGTTCCATCGCAACTCCAAGCGGGATAAGTTTGAATTCACCTTTTTTGAATGTTATATCTTCAGCTGCCCGCAGGTCAATCCAATCGCCCTGTTCAATTTTACTGATTCTCGTTTGCGTATCATCTGAATATTTAATTTTGATTTGTAAAGTCATGTTCGCTGCTCCTTTTACTTCCCTATTTCAGTCGTATTGATGACCAATCCGTGCCCCATTATACCATTTAACTGATAAGAATGTTGATTTTGGTGTATATGCAGCCGAAGAGGAAGCACGGCGAAGACAATGAGAATAAACCTAAAATGAGGACCCCTCCTATCAGTTTTTTCCTCCATTTTCACATGACAGTTTCAATTACAATAATGTAAAGCTTTATATCCTTCTTTCAACAGAGCTTTTTTTAAATTTCACCTTGGTTTCAAAAGGAATTTCGTTCTGAATAAAGAATTTGAAGAATAAGCGCTTAAAAGGGCGCGCGATTCTTTTCTGTCCCTTTCCTCAGGCGCTTATATCAAAAGAAAGAGGTGTCTTTAGAATGGTTCAATTTAAAAACTTTCCTGATCCGTCTTTAAACGCCCCATTGCAGTCTCGCCCTGCACAGCCCTCTGAATTGGAGCATCTCAAAGCAAGGATGCAGAATTTTATTAAGCATTCCGCAACGGATGATAATCTTGAGATCGCAGATGCCCGGGTGACGGCGGAAGGAATGGTCACCTCACTTTTAAAAGAACGGCTTGATACAGAATACGAAATGCTTATGAATAAAATCACCCGGGAAGTGAATGTGGAGGATTACGGAGCGGTCCCTGACGGCCGGGACAATACAGAAGCCTTTCGGAAAGCGATCGGGAACGGCCGGGTCAAAGTAAATGTTCCCGCAGGAGAATTTTTGGTTCAAGGGATAAAACTCCCCTCATGGACTACTATTTCCGGTGAGGGACAAGGGATTACCGTGCTTAAGCTTCATGAGGACACTCCCGCATACGAATGGGTCATTACTAACGATGATTACGAAAATGGAAACCGTAATATTTTTGTCCAGAACATGACTTTAGACTGGAATCCTGATCGTCAATGCGGAGTCAGGAACCCCGGAGGACAGTTTTCCAGCTGTTTAACGTTTGCTAATGTGCAATACGGCTGGATTAAGAATGTTGAAACGGTTAACGCGGGTCTGCATGGTATAGATATTACATCTCCGACTTACGATCATTTGCCTGAAACAGAATGGACGAAAGACGGCTGCCGTTATATATGGATTGATAACTGTGTGGCATACGGCGCCGGAGACGACGGCATTACCACCCATTACAGCGAATATATTTTCATTTCCAACTGCCATTCCGGAAACCCCCGCGGCACAGAGCATGCTGAGGGCAGCGCAAACTCGAACGGCATTGAAATTGACGACGGCTCTAAACATGTGTGGCTTTTAAATAACTATACGAGCGGAAATATCCGCGGGATTGAGGTAAAGGCGCACAGCCTGTGGCCGGCTTCTCAAAATGTTCATATTATCGGTCATGTTTCGTATCGTGATGTACGTTCATTTGATATTCGTCATATCGGCCATCATCAGGCCTCAGATCCCGAAAGCACGACGGCTTATGATGTTACTTTAACCGATTGCACCGCGATTGAACCGGTATTCAATGCTCTCTATGACGGTGTGACCCCGAGGGCGCTGGTCATCTCTGCCTATAAAAACGTTAATGTAAACGGATTCACAGCTATTGGTGATCCCTCATACGACTATGGCGGGAATCCAGTCGTGGCTCTTCAATACCGCAGTCAAAATATTACGATCAACGGCATTAAAATACGCGGCTTTACACAAGCCGGGGTTGACATCAATATATCCGGCGGATCTAATAAAACCGATTATGTTAAAATTTTAAATTTTGATATATACAAGTCTTCTCCTAAAGGCATCTCAATCGGCGGAGGCCAATATAACGTAAATATTATGAACGGCACGATGATCGGAGACGGCGGTTCCGTCGGAATTACGTCCCCTAACAGTCAGGCTGTCATTCTCGGGGTGCAAGCGGAAGGTTACAGCGCGGCCGCATCTATAAAAGGACAGACTTATGAGCAGATCCCCGTCAATTTAAAGGGAGGCGCACAGCTCGCGACCAGCTCCGGTTTTGCATTCAACCCGACAAGCGCCGTTATTGCGGGAACAGGCGATATTACGGCCAGGGGTGACAGAAATGCGATCATCAGCTCTTCCGGAGGTTCAAGTTCTGAAGGTTCAAGGGCATTTATCGCCGCTTCAAACAATGTCCATATTACGGGCGGCAAAGTCTCCAGAACGATTCTGTCATCAGAAAGCATTACATTGGAAGAACCATACACGGTTGCCGGAGGGCATCAGTCCATCAAATGGAAACTGGATTCAGCGGGCGGCCACGGTACGTTCGCCGGAGCTGTCACCTCTTCCCTGTCAGGGTACGGAGAATATTTTGAAAGTGTAACCGGCCAGACGATTTCCGCCGGGACGATCGTCACAGTGAAAGGCGAAAAAATTGAACCGGCTCACGTCGGAGATTATATGCTCGGCGTCATTTCAGAAACAGCCGCTTTTATCTCAGGAGCCGCAAGCTTCGGATGGCAAAACCGCTTTTTGACAAATGAGTTCGGCGGTTTCATATACGAAAATGTGACTGACGAAGAAACAGGAGAAACGGTACGCGTACCGAAACAAAACCCGGACTGCAGTCCGGCTCTTGAAGCTCACTATGAAGCACGCGCGGCCAGAGACGAATGGCATATTGTCGGACTCAACGGCCGGCATTACGTACGGGTCGACAGTACGGTCAGCCCGGGAGATTATATCACGGCTCATAACGGAATCGGGACTAAAGCCGCGGAAGGCTGGAAGGTATTGAAACTGACGGCCTTATACAGTGCTGAAAAAGGGTACGGCATTGCAATTGCGGTTATCAAATAGGGTCTCAATATCAGGATCATCTCCTCTCTTTTCTATCGGGCGGGTATGATCCTGTTTTTTATACCGAATGAAATGCCTCTTTTTCAGCATACCGTTTCATTTGTCCAAGCCATCCATGCTTTCTGTCATAGAATACTACCGTCAGATGAAAAAAGGAGGAATATGAGTATGGATATGGGTATGGATATGGGTATGGATATGGGTATGAACGGACATTATGATCACCAGCCAAAGCAGCCTAAACAAAAGAAGAAACAAGGTAAAAAGCATCTTGATTATGATTACATCGTTGTTTATAAAAGAAAATGCAAAAAATGTAAAAAATGCTGCTGACTTGACATATCCACACTTTTTACACCCGGTAAACCCCGGGTGTTTTTCTTATTATGGCGTTTCTCCGGGCTATTTTCACCCAAAATCCGGTCATTCTATCACAATACATAAAAAGACTCTATTATTTTCTTCCCTTTTCGCCTGATTAAAAGTATTTCATTTACAGAAAACAACATAAATAGAATGACATGACTTTTGAGAAAATCTGCTCTTTGCTTGGTCAATTTTTCTGCGATACCATGAATTTGCAACAATTTTTAAAAATTTCCTCAGGAGGTCATAGACATGAAAATCGCCAGAACAATAGTCGGATCATGCTTAGCTTTATCTCTAACAATTCCTTTCACAGCCAGTGCCTCAGCAGCCAGTCAGTCTGAACACCCGAATGCGCCTCACGTTTCACCCGTTGCAAATCCGTTAGAAAGTAAATTATCCCAAACAGCAGGCCAAAACGTAAAAGCAGCAGGTGTTGATGCCGGGCTGAACGTAAACGTAGATGTTCTCGGAATCGCAGATCGCATAGCTGAAGCAGTTAAGTCAGACCAAAACCGAACCGGCTGGGTAAAAAATGTCATGGAAACAACATTTTACGCATCAGGACAGAAGTACAACGTCATGGTGTTCAATTTAAATCAAGAATATGAAGACCGCTTTAACGGCGTTCAATTTTACGGATCAGCCGTTTATGACGGCATTACTTACGGAATCTGGGTCTTCGAAGACGGTTCCTTTGATAACAAAGGAGACGGGGGCTGGATCAATTGGGCATTCAGAGGATGGTTCGATCGTGATAATCAGCATATTGAATTCCACAGACCTTAATTCAGAGAAAACTTGCGGCAGCGCCCGCAAGTTTTTATTTTGATAACGGGATACTGTACATTTTTCACCGTTATAACGACTATACTTGAAGTGCGGGCTCCGATCGCAGCCCCGGTAAAGTCTTTCAAAGTGAGGGTATACCATGTCAAAGTCTTTAAAAATAGTGTTGTGGAGCATATTGGTTTTCATTATCTTGTTAGTGATGATCGGAATCGTTTCTTACAATCAAACTCCGTCTGCAGAAAGCGCAGCAAAAAGAATGCTTTACAGCGTCTAATCAATTTTAAGCCTTCATCGGCTTTTTTTATTTACCGCAGAACACTTGAAGTTCTTCTGTTTAGATCGTTACGTTCCCATTCGGAATGGAGTATACGCGTATATCACCAGGCAGTCCGTTTTGATACATGGTTCCGATTATGCCTTTCGCATCTTTTTTCTCTATTCCTCATCACATCCACTTTTTTCATGCTACTGCTCTTGAAACCAACCAATCATTTCTTCAGCCTGTTCCGTTGAATCAAAAGGGTCCAATCCTAATAGCGTGTGTTACATTTTCATTTTTAAAAAAACAAGCCAACTGCGCATCCTCTTCGCAACTGCTCAATATATGAGCCTATCCATTTCTATTACAGGAAGCAGTACGATTCCTGCTTACACTCATTTTAACGGATGGCCATGTGGAGGAAATATAGACTAAATAACCTTTTTTCAAAAAGTAAACTAGCATCCCTATCAAACTTTTCATTTCGGCATAGTATGTATTAATCCTCTTTAGGAGGTGAGATTATATGGGATTCTCAGGTGGTTATGGTAGCTCCTTTGCGTTAATCGTGGTGCTATTCATTTTATTAATCATCGTTGGGGCTTCTTTCCTCGGCGGTTATTAAGAATCCTCTTACCTCCGCATCCATGTCAGCAGCACCTCCATGATCGTACGGCGCCATAAATGAAATGTTTATGGCGCTCTGCTGTTTTTCCCCTTTTCATTCTCACATTAAAACTAAAAAGATCGGCCGATGAATCAACATGCAGCCGATCAGTAATTCATAGATTATTGTGTAAGATTTACATCGATGACGTTATAGAAGGCATTGGAAGTATCCGCAACGTCCCATACCCCCAAAATGACATGATACCCGCTTCGATCAGTCGGCACAAAAATCTTATGAGTCAGATTCGTATCTGCCTTGGAACCGTCGTGGTTTACCGTTCCGATTAATTCAAATTCATCTCTTGACAAAGGTTTATTCGGATTCCAGTTTTTCTTGGTGATATAATAGTGCCACTTTGATGTCGCATGAGGAGCCGTGTAGTACCAAGTAAAGGTGTTAAAACCGCCGCGGATGTTTTGTTTTACCCAATAATCTGCAGTCTGCTTGTCTAAACCGAAGTCAATTTGTCCCGATCCCCCATTTGCAGACGCAATTCTTCCATCCGGCGGACCTGCAGCCGGAAATCCTTTCGGCCCTTCTACAGACTGAGGATTATCAATGACGGAGCCATATTTCTGCGCAGCGGCCGTCCAGCCCAATGTTTGTTTCTCTAAAGCTCCCATGTACGCTCTGCTGACGGGCTCTTTTATATACCCGTGCGCAGATGCATCACTTGAATAGAAAGCGCCTCCAATCCCAAGAGTAACAGTTAAAACTGCAGCTTTGACTAAACCCTTCATTACTGCATCATCCTCCCTCTTTTGTTAATAAAAACCTTTCGGTATATACACTTCACGATAGAGGATGAAATGACCTTCCTTTTCTTGATAGGAAAAAGCAATGAGGTTCGCGCTTTCCCCTTTGTTTTTTATAATCATAAAGAAAAAGCCGAGCCGATTCTGTTGTCGAATCCGCGATTGCCAAAAACCGGCCCGCCCCTTTTGCTCAGAACTTCATTCGCTGGATTTGCCGGTTTCTTTTCGGATAACCGGTGCTACTTCCGCTGCTAATCGTTCGATGTTTTCCGCGGCTTTTTTAAACGGCATACCTCCTATATCGATTTGCGCGAGAAATCGCTGATGCCCGAACAACTCGTATTGATGCATGATTTTTTCAATGATCTGCTGTGAACTTCCCACAAATAAAGCTGTTTCTTTTCCGGACGCCCGCTCAAAATCTTCCTTCGTTAAAGGCTCATCGATCCCGTGATATGAATGAACGTGAGACCAGTAATTTGAATGATACGGGTAAAATTCTTGTATTGCCTGTTCATTCGTTTTTGAAATGAACATATGTCCGGTTACGGCAACCTTCCCATTTTCCGGAGGATGACCGGCTTTAGAAGCTGCTTCCCGATATTTCTCAACAAGCGGCTTAGATGACATCGGATCACCGCTCAGTACAGCTAATGCCAAGCCCGCACCTGCACGCCCGGCCCGTTCTGCGCTTTCCGGAGTCCCCGAAACACCTAACCATAGCGGAATGCTTCCGCGAAAAGGCCGAGGAGAAATTTCTGCCTCGCGCAGCGGCGGCCGGTAACGTCCTTTCCAGGTAACTGATTCTTCCCCCGAATTTAATTTTAAAAAAAGGTCAATGTGTTCTTCAAACAGTTCTTTATAATAGCCTACGTCATAACCGAAAAGAGGAAACGAGTCTAAAAATGCGCCCCGTCCCGCAATGATTTCCGCCCGGCCGTCTGAAATCAGATCAAGCGTTGCAAAATCCTCAAATAAACGGACAGGATCTGCGGTGGATAATACAGTCGTGGCACTGGTCAGCTTAATATTTTCAGTGATCTGTGAAATCGCTGATAAGATGGCCGGCGGCGAAGATACCGCATAATCAAGACGATGATGCTCGCCTACACCGAATACATCAAGCCCTGCGTCGTCAGCCAGTTTCGCCAGCTTCATCAATTCATCTATCCGCTGCTTTGCGCTGACTGTTTTCCCTGTCAGAGGATCGGGATATAATTCTGCAAATGAATAAATTCCAATTTCCATACAATCACGGTGTTCAGCCCTCACATTTCTCTCCTCCTGCACTGTGTAAAAAAGCTTTTATGTTATTCTATTCAGCCGTTTTATAAATAGGAATTCATTCAAAATAAATACAGAAGCTTAACATGCAGAAGGCCGATATAAGAGGAAAAAAAGTTTCTGGCGCCCTTCATTCTGCCCATTATACTCATGCAGCCGGACTAGGCAAGAACAAAGCCGGCACAAGCGGATTCGAATTCATGTGTTCATTTTCAGTCCAATTCAATCCAATCGTGATATTGATCATAAAGCTTTCGTATTCTTCCGGCATCAAGAGCGATGACTTCACACCCTCTGTCATCATACAGAAAGAAAATAATATCTTTTGTCATATTCACAAAGAAAACATCGGGATACCCAACGGAACAGCCCCCGAACCTTGGCTTCAGCGGAAAATCTTCGTGGACGGCTGCCTTAAGTAATTGAGGAATACGCAGATCTTTCCGTTTACATAATAAAGAAAACTGCTGCATTTCATATTCTTCTGCCATCTTCTTCAAATGGACAGGGGCAGGTCTTCAACTGGATCCGATATAAATCATCCTTACACTTTAGAAACGGCTGATAAACCTTTAATTTTCTCGCGTGATTACCTTGAGTTTTGTGCTTATATACGTTGGCAACAAGGAACATGTCATCACTATGTTCAAACAGCTCATTGAAAAGTGCGGCGGTTTGATGATGAACAAGCTGAAAATACTCAAGATTCAAAGCACCGCTTTCATTAAATTGATACATATTGCCGCCGAGAGAAAAATGAATTCCCACGTCCCATTGATGATAAATGCCGGGCACTAATTTTAAAGTCGGAAACCTTTCCTTCAGATAATCATTTATTTTCATTCAAACATCTCACTTTCCGTTTCCCGCTCCAGAGACAGAAGAAGCCGAAAACATTCCGCTTATTTCTTTTTCACCCTTGTAATATTATTCCGATTGGAATACAATGAAATAGAACACTGTGAACCCCATTGGTCAGGGTGGATGCTGGTCACATTCATCCTGATCCTTTCTTTTACACAAGATCGCCCCAACTTTGAACCCCTCCGTTTCCAACCTTATTCATTGATGTTACATATATTTCAATGGTATTATTTTCTTATACATAAGCATCAAGAGGTGTCAGCTTTGAACAGCATCAGAAGATGAAGAGAATATTTCCGGTCTCACCGTAAAATAGGTTGCCTCTGACCTGCTTTTCACATTTTGATTATCAACCACTTTTCCATCCTCAAGCGCTTCTTTAAATGCATCAAAATGAATTGAACATTGCTGATTCGATTACTTCCCGCTCCTTCTGTCGTTAAACTGCAAAATGTCCATCACAATCATCCTCTCTCTAATTTTACAACATTGCTATAATGATTTTCATGTTTTTCCCAACCTTCAGGCTGAATCTTTTTGATCGTTACTAGGTAACCTAAATACAAAAAAACCTGCTTTCAGCAGGGTTTTTTCAGTAAAGGAGAGGTTATTTCCCCACAAATTCTATTAACTATGTTTTTGTTTTAACCATTCTTTCTTTAGCAATGCGTATTGGTATGTGTTTTCATATTTAGGTGTTCCATCCTCGTGTGCAGTAAATGAAATAAATTCAAGAAAATAACCTTCTTTACGCATTCCTAATCTCTCACATAGTTTTTGTGACCTGCAGTTATCATCTTCAACATATGCATAAAGCCTTCTTGCTTCTTTTTGCATAAAGAGATACTCAAAGAAAGCCTTCGCACTTTCACTTGCGTATCCCATCCCTTCAAAACGGGCATTAAAATTCCAACAAACGGAATAGGTATCTGGCTCTTCTTTTAAATAAAATAGTTCTCCGACTAGATCATTACTGTCTTTTAAACAAACTGCAATATAAGAGTCATCTCGGCTTCTTTTTTGAACGTTTACGGCAGCTTCTTCTAACGTAGATATTCTGTCATCAAGAAAGCAATTCACTCTCGGATGTGCCGAATATTCCAACAGACCTTGCGCATCTTTCTCGGTAAAATTTCTTAAAATTAAGCGATGGGTTTCAATTTTTTGCATTTGCAGTCTCCTGTTTCATTGTTATCGACCTTTGAAAAGAACTTCTTCGTTTGTTGAAGAACTTATCACAATCTATTTTTACTATAATGATGGGTGTTATCATCTTTGTCAAAAACAATAATCATTCATTTGCCGCCCGCAATGTAAAGTACTGAACAATTTTCCTGAAAAACCCTCAGTATCGAATATAGAAACGAGCAATAGTAATAAAACAAAGTTAAGCCATTAAAAGCTTATTCAGTATTTTTTCAAACTTATTTACGCTCATCATCTCATGAGTGAGAAATGTCCCATTATAAAACACGCTGAAAGTCGTCCAAACTGCCGGGGATTTTTGCGCCATATCTTTTGACGTTATTCTCAGGGCCTGAAAATGAAGCCCTTTCTTTTCAGTCAGTTCCTTTAAATCCTTTAACACTCCGACTGCAAATGGGCATTGAGCTGTATAAAATATTATGATTCCCTCATCATTAACGGAATTACTTTTCACCTGTTTTTTAAATACAGGAGGATGTGCATGTTCCTTCCACGTCAGTGACACCAACTGAAAATAGGGTTCTGCTTCATCTTGCACAGCAAATCCCATATGCTCGAAGAAATGCTTATCACTTAAATAAGGGAGTTTTTTCTTCCCCACTATATGAACTATCCCATCCATACCGCGGGATTTTGCATCTGACACACATTTTTCTAACAAGTGTTTCGCATGTCCGTTATTCTTATATTTACCTGAGACCCAAAGGCAATTAATAAACATAAAATTAGGTGCGCTTACCGGGACCCACGCTTCTTCTGCAGGTAAATATTCAATAAAAATTTTGGCCCGTTCGTTTAGGCGGTAGAACACCAAGCCATCACTCATCCGATCTTTGAGCCAGCTCTTCTTTTCATTTACCGCATCCTCATATTGTTTCGTACCTAACGCACAGCAAATATGATTGTCATCAATATTGTCCCTAGTCAACTCAATGTATTCCATTTTTCCTCACCCGCTTTCTTTTGGGAACATCAGCTTTACTTCCGGTGAACATTGTAATTTCTCAGAAATATAGAGTCCCAGTACCAATATATGAACGCAGCAGCAATGCTCATTATGTAATAAATGAAACTTCTGAAAACCGTGAAATCAATTGGCGGATTACCTATGTGCCAGAACAAGAACACAGCTAAAAAAGCGACTGCGGTATAAATGAAAAGATGAACCAAACTAAACTTTTTAGGCTTCTTTCTTAGCCATAGTTGCACAGGAACAGCAAACAAAAGGTAAGTAATCAATGCGTAAAAAGCAATGATAACTACAGTAACTAATGCAATTGGCACAAAACCCGAGTATACAAACATATATATCCCGAAAATCAAACCATACGACAAACTTGAAAAAGCCAATGTGTAGGTATAGCTCTTTAATCTTGTTGAATTCAGCTTCAAGTCACCGCCCCGTTCATTTACTTCGCACTTACAATATCGTAGTTTTATTGTCTATTTGTCTGTTTTAATCACTATTTGACATTCAATTTTATAATCTGTTTCTCCTGTTTCAATCTTTGTATCATCGCGGTTAACTTTATATTTCCCTCCATACAAACTTGCTGATATCGGGTGACTTATACCACTCTTTAACTGATCGTAAATGTATTTCTTGCCTTCTTGAAAATTCTTTCGAGGAACATGTCCTACTTTGCAATCATTTACATAGACAGCTATAGCTTCCGGATCGTACTTGTTGTTCTCTTCTAACCGCAATTCACAATTTGAGAAAAGGGAATTATGATAAATAAATATCGGCTCATCAAAAGTTGATTCTAGAATCTCTTTATTTGTCATACCATCATATTTTTCATCGAAGAAAAAGCTGTCTTCATCCTCCGTCTTGATGGCTTTCTTAATATCTTTTTGATAGTGTGATGTTCCTGCAACCTTAAAGTCTATATACTCGAAAAATGCACAATTTTCTTCATATTTCCTTGAGAAGCCTGTCTCTTGAATCAAGATTGGGAAATTTTCTTTTTTCGATACCATCTCTGTTTCGTTATTAACGCCAACAGTGTTCATATTATTATTTTTATTCTCATTTTGTTCATTTTTAACTTTGTTCTTGAAAAAGTTGAGTATACCCAAATGTACCCCTCCATTTGAAATAAAAGATTGGTTTAATCAAAAAACTCATCATCAATAAAATCATTTTCTCTTGCAAGTTTATTCGAATCCTTTTTAAAAAACCTTTGCTTCAATTTTTCTTTAACTGTTAATTTTTTGTTTTTGTCCTGGCATATATGACATATATAATCTCCGTTGTTTGATAAATGAATAAGTAATTTATCGACACCTGACCTTTTGCAGATACACATCCTGTGCTGACCATCACTAAACGAAATATGACCGCAAGCATTTACGCTTGCATATATTCCTGAATGTTTTTTATGCATGTCCGGTTTTATGTAGTGCGCAGCCAATCTTCTGCATTTTAATGCATATTCATGCTCTTCGCCTTCTAAAGCTTTAAATTCCTTATCAGTTAAATCTAAGGAGCACTTTCCTGTTCTAACTTTATAACAGTCATGTTTACTTAGCCTAAAATAAAAAGAATGTTTCGTAGGATTTATTAACTGATCCAACCTGATCCCCTTCTCTTTAAAAGAATGATTTTATGCAACTCCTTAAAATTTGTATTTCGTTACTTTTATTGTAACTTTAGTATACTATGATTACTTTTAATTATCAGTATACCCATAAAAAAGGTCAAGGAAATACCTTGACTGTATATCGCTCACCAATCTGCATCCGGCTCATCGTGTTCGAATCCGTAAAAGTCTTTAATCCACACGTCTCCGCAGCCTGCTTCTTTTGTGATCAATAAGTAATGATTTCTGTTTGCATCACCATTCACCTTATCAGCCGTGCTCAAGTTCAAATGATTACCCGTAAAATTCTTTTCACTAAAGGTAAAATCATATCCTGCCAGTGTAATTCTCTGCAGTGCAAGTCAAATATCTATAGAAAGATTATGACCACAAAAGCAAAGCATTCTGTGCATTTGGAGATGACAAACCCCCATTTATACACCATTCGGATGACAAATCATCCGTAGAATCCTCCCTGCATAGCTCCCTCAATTTTTGTAGAGACACTTGTCCGCAAAAAAATGTAAGGGTTTTCAAAAGAAGAGCAGTGTGCTAAATTGTAAGATAAGTAAAAATTTTCTGCGAATATTTGAAAGGGGTGTATGATTTGAAAGCTGTAGTAGCAACAAAAGACAAAAGTATAGCGATCGTACAAAAAGAATTACGTCCTTTGCGACATGGTGAAGCCAAAGTTAAGATGGAATACTGCGGTGTATGTCATACTGACTTGCATGTTAAAAATGCTGATTTCGGGGATGTTACTGGCGTCACTTTAGGTCATGAGGGAATAGGCATTGTGACTGAGATTGGTGAAGGCGTAACAAGCCTGAAAAAAGGTGACCGCGTCTCTATTGCCTGGATGTTTGAAAGCTGCGGCTGCTGTGAATATTGCTTAACTGGCCGGGAAACCTTGTGCCGGGATGTAAAAAATGCCGGATATACAGTTGACGGCGCAATGGCTGAAGAAGCAATCGTAGCGGTTGATTATGCAATAAAGGTGCCGGAAAATTTAGATCCCGCAGCAGCAAGCAGCATTACTTGTGCAGGTGTAACAACTTATAAAGCGGTTAAAGTCAGTGAAATTAAACCAGGTCAATGGATCGGTGTATTTGGAGTCGGCGGTTTAGGCAACTTGGCTGTTCAATATGCAAAAAACGTCTTTAACGCTAAAGTGATTGCTTTCGACATTAGCGATGAAAAATTGAATTTTGCTAAGAGCTTAGGCGCTGATGCGGTTGTAAACAGTTTAAACGAAGACCCCGTCGCTAAGGCAAAAGAAGTGACTAACGATTTAGGGCTTGATGCTGTGGTCATCACGGCTGTCTCTAAAACCCCTTTCAATCAAGCGATTGATGTTGTAAAAGCAGGAGCCCGTGTAGTCGCAGTCGGTTTACCGGTGGACAAAATGGATTTAGATATTCCCCGTCTCGTGTTAGATGGAATTCAGGTAGTAGGTTCATTAGTAGGTACCAGAGAAGACCTGAAGGAAGCTTTTCAATTTGCTGCGGACGGTAAAGTTGTACCTAAAGTGACAAAGCGCCCGATCGAAGATGTGAATGATATTTTTGAAGAAATGGAGCAAGGTAAAGTGACCGGCCGCATGGTTATCGATTTTACTTCCTAATCATTAAGGCTGCCGGGAATGATACGGCAGCCTTTAATCTCTATTCTTGCTCAGCGCCCCACCCAGACTGAATAAGACTTTGTCATTTAGTTCAGAAAAGAAACTTTACAGACCATTCGGCGGACATACATTTTGCAAGTACTGCCTGGACTAACCCTGATACCAATATAATTCCAGGTCATTCATTGCCGAAGCGTAGCTGTTATGAGGAAACCCACCAGAGGTTCCTCATAACACTAAAAACCTACTCACTGCACTTTTTACAGCAGACCTTATCAGAGTGTTTGCTTAACACTTTGTCCATTCTACCCACAGGCATCTTCTTCTCACTCGGAAGTGTAAGATAAGCTGTTATCTCATCCCCTGATTTTAATGTTTTTCCGCAGATAGAGCATTTTAACTCAGTATTAAAGAAATTTTTTAATCCCATTCAGAAGCCTCCTTATTTACCTTTATAAAGTAATACGTTAATGCTTTATAAAAGTTTCACGTTAAAGAAATACTCCTTGCCTGGGAATATACTTCGTTTCAGTTGATCCGCAGCCGCCCTGGTCATCGTTATACCTCACTCAATCAGGCAGCTTCTTCCTTATATCCTCTACGACACTAAATGCGGGGAAAACGTTCATTCAAGAATTCAGCGTTAACCAAAAAGGAGAATACATCCTGAAATATGATAGCGGCACCGGTGATAGTGTCGATGGTTTCTTTAGATCTGTTGAGATCTAAATTCCGTTAGGAAAGTCGGCAGTTTTGCCGACTTTCTTTTCCAAGCATTCTGCAGAAATAAAAGTAAAGTGTCGAATAAACATATGACCTTTTTGAAACGGAAACTTTATCTGCACCACAAACCCGCAAGCAGCCTCCTTGTATCGTACCTTCTGTCCCTTTGTGATTTGTTTTGATTTGTCGTATACTGCGCTTGCCCGGGAAATGATGAATATTTTCGTTAACTATAATTTCCCTGTACCTCTTCGTATGTGGCTCTGCATGATGAAGTAACTTCATGGCTCACCACTTTCATACACAGTTTTATTGCATGTTGAGCCATATCCCTCCTCTTTAAACAGCAACCCGTCCCATCCATTTCTCTCTTTCCATTATTTCATATTCTTAGAAGCTCTTCATTTTAGGCTTAATATCCATTTTTTCTTATTTAGACTTAAATCTATGTCGAAATTTATCGTCCGGCATATTATGTACTATCCTAACAACAGGAGGTGGCAATAATATGGGGA
The DNA here is from genome assembly GCF_036362845.1 of Bacillus sp. MT(2024). Classification (NCBI taxonomy): domain Bacteria; kingdom Bacillati; phylum Bacillota; class Bacilli; order Caryophanales; family Bacillaceae; genus Bacillus; species Bacillus sp. MT(2024). The sequence goes on along the minus strand of NZ_CP143632.1, from coordinate 1,795,303 downwards.
ACTACGGTGGAAATTACGGTGGAAGTTCTTTCGTATTGATCGTTGTGCTGTTCATTTTGTTAATCATTGTAGGTGCTGCATTCCTTTTCTAGCACATTGACGATTTATATTCGTCTCCCAAACATTGCATCCCTTAGTTCGGACAGACGCCATAAGAAGTTTTATGGCGTTTTTACTTTTTAAAAAAATCTATCTAAGATAAACATTTTTTATTTTCACTCTGGTAAGCGGGAGAGTTTTCTCCCCTGCCTGCGCCAATATTGCCGCTATGAAGAATAAGGCGAACAATTCAATTCAGAATAAAGACTTGTTCATGAACAAAACCCCTAAATAGTTGTTAAAAAACTAAGGCATTTTTAATTCATCAGGATTACAGAGGCTGTGAACTTAAAAAGGATATTACTCACCTTTATAAAATTGTCATCGTTAGATTTAGTCACTGAATCTTTTTTGTAAGGGTCCGCCCACAAAATGCGGTGTTCTCACATTAAATCATTTTCACATAAAAAACCGGATTCCTCTTCTGAAAGGTTCCGGCTTTTCTTTTTGTTCGGTATTTGTCAGTTAATATGCGGGAAATAGCTGGTGACGTGCACACACCCGCTATTATAATATTTCAATAGAGCCTTCTGTTCCATGAACGCGGATTCGCTGCCCATCTTTTATCAATTGGGTTGCATTTTCAACTCCAACAACTGCAGGTAAGCCGTATTCACGCGCGATAACCGCTCCATGGGTCATCAGTCCGCCAACTTCAGTGACCAGGCCTTTTATGGACACAAACAATGGTGTCCAGCTGGGATCAGTATAGGGGGTAACTAATATATCCCCATCTTCCAAATCGGCATCTTCCATGTTTAAAATAACCCGTGCCCGGCCCTCTATGACTCCCGAGGAAACGGGCAGCCCGGCAATCGCTCCGGCCGGGAGATTTTCTCGTTTGTACTCGCCTGTAACGATTTCACCGTCAGACGTGATAACACGCGGCGGAGATAGTTTTTCATATACTTTGTACTCGCCTTTTCGTGTGCTGATGATTTGGTAATCCAATTTATTTGTGCGTACGACTTCCTGAAGTTCTTCAAAAGTGAGATAGTATATGTCTTCTTTTTCATGAATAACCCCCGCTTTTGCGAGTTGTTCGGCTTCTTTCAGTAAAGCCTGCTTATAAACGAAGTAGCGGCTGATCATGCCGTATTTTGGATATTCTCTGAATCCGCTGAAGTTCCGGATGATTTGGATCATTCGTTTAGTTTCTCTGGCTTTTTGTTCACCGTCCGGTAATTGCTTCAATCGGTCTAATAACTCTTGTTCTTTCTTCAACGCCTCCTGCCGCCCCTGCTCAAATTTCCGCTGGCTGGCATTTGGCTCAAAGTTTTTGAGATTATTAAGAATCATAGGGACAAGTGCAATTGGTTTTTCGCTCCATCGAGTTCTTGTGATATCAATTTCTCCGGCACATCGCATTCCGTACTTGTTGAGATAAGCATAGATAGCGTCATGGGTTTCCCGCCCGCCTTCAAACTTCACCAGCCCATCCAAAAAGTGATCATCTTTTACATTCTCTAAATAGGCAATTACTTCTGGATAAGGACGGATCACATCGGCGACGTCCAATAGCGCAAGCCCCATTTCTGAAGTAATATTATGGGGTACAGATTGAGAAAGCGTATCTGCTGCGTTTTTTTCACCTAACCACTCGTTCATTTTTTCGTTAATCCATGATGAAGCATCCATTGCAGTTCGAATCAGCACCGAACTTTTTGGATTAAATAAAATATTCTTTAATTCCTGGATATCTTCCAAAATAAAACGAAATAAATCAGATCCTGATTTCGTCTGGATGTTTTGTTTTAACTCTTCTATCGATGCCTGACTGCTCTTAATCAAATCAGAAACAATTGCCGGATCGTTTTCAGCTTGATCCGGCATATCTGCATTGCCTTTGCCGGGAATCGGCGCCGTTTTATCATGTATCGGCTTAATGAAATCATGCCGCTCTATTATGGTCATAAGTGCGTCTTTTAAGAGCGGATCGTGCTGCCCCATGCCTTTTAAGAAAACTTCTCTGACATTAGGGGATGCCAGTTGATGTGTGACATCAACGAATAGCCTTCCGCCGGCTTTACGCATGGGTGCAGCAGTCGTCAACAGAAAAAAAGACAATCCAAGGGGTTTTATGGGATCCGTCATCATTTGCTGATGACCGACAGAGATATAGACGTGATTTTCTTGATCGTTCGCTTCAGGAACGGGGTATAACGTTGTGATCGGACGACTTTGGACAATATAAAAAGTATCGCGGTCCAAACACCATTCGATATCTAGCGGCTGGCCGAAATGAGCTTCGATCTGTCTCCCGATACGTGTCAGCTGTAAAATTTGTTCATCAGTCAGTGTTTGAATCTTTTGCTGGTCAAGAGCGATCTCCTGTGTTTCTGTTCCGCCTTCTTTTCGTCCATAGATAGCCAATTTTTTAGTTTCTATTCTCTTATCGACGATTTGCCCGTCCTGTACTTTATAACAATCGGCAGAGACTAAGCCGGAGACAAGTGCTTCACCAAGTCCAAAACCGGCATCAATGGATAGCAGCTTTCGGTTTCCGGTCATCGGATCAGCGGTAAATAAAATCCCCGAAGCCTGAGGGAACACCATCCTTTGGATGATAACGGATAAATAAACTTGGCTGTGATCAAATCCATTTTGCATACGGTAAATGACCGCGCGATCCGTAAATAGGGACGCCCAACATTTACTGATATGCTGCAAGATCGCATCGAGGCCGGTAATATTTAAATAGGTGTCTTGTTGACCGGCAAAAGAGGCATGCGGTAAATCCTCAGCTGTCGCACTGGAACGTACGGCATAGGCATGTTCTTCGCCGAACCGGGAGAGATGGCAAGCGACTGCTTTGACTACATCTGAAGGAATTTCTGCTTCCATAATGGTTTGCCGGATTTTTTTGCTGACTTCACTAATTTGATTGCGATTCTCCGCTTTCAGCATGGTCAGTTGATCCAACAGCGCTTGTAACGTTTCGTTTTGTTCAATGGCTTTTTGATATCCTGCGGTTGTGACACAAAATCCTTCCGGTACTTGTATTCCTTGAATTTTTGATAATTCCCCTAAATGTAACCCTTTTCCTCCAATGAGCAAAGGCTGTGTTTTTTCAATTTCGTGAATGCCGAGAACCAAAGAACTCATTCTATATCTCCCCTTCAAAAAAATTTGACAAGAGCTTTTCAGCATGATATAATCATAATATAAGATGGATAACTATGACCTTTCACACAAAAAGCGTGCGTGTTCTGATTATATCACCGTGTCTGTTTTTGTGCAATATAAAAAGAACCTGGCCAATTTGGCGAGGTTCTTTCTTCATTTTCTAAGGAACTCCTGAAGTTGAGTCCCTTCACGCAATGTGAGGGGATTATTTGTGTGTATACTTCTCAATTCATCGTCATATGAGTTTAGACTGATGCAGTCACAACTTACAAGAATGCTTATCAGTTTCCTTCAATAGCTAACACATTTGAAGTTACATTAGCGCTGCCGTTGCTTTGATATCCCTCAACTGACCTCCTGAAAATTAGGTTTGTCGAAATCTCTTTAAAGCTGTATTGAGATCTTTTGTGTGAGCGTAAATGTTCTTATACAACTCGAATAATGTTTTATATTTTTGAACATTTTGTTCTTTTGGATAAAATGCAGCTGCTTCATGAATGAACTGCTCTGCACATTCTTCAAGAGAGTCAAACCACCCGCTTCCGAAGGCGGCTAACATCGCAGCCCCCATGGCCGGACCTTGTTCATTTTCTAACTTAACCACCCTCGTATTGAAAATATCAGCCTGCATTTGAAGCCACGTTTCATTTTTAGCTCCCCCGCCAATAGAGACAACCGTATCAACTGATTTTCCCGCTTCGCGGAATAGCTCAATTGATTCATATAAAGAGAATGTGATGCCTTCCATTATCGCCCTCAAAAAGTGCTCTCTTTTATGGGCTCCGTCCATTCCGATCAAGCTTCCCCGAATAGATGAATCAGCATGCGGCGTTCTTTCACCGACCAAGTAAGGAGTGTACAGCAGTCCATTTGCTCCTATCGGAACAGATTCCACGCCCTGCAATAATTGTTCAAACGATTCGTTCGGCGCAAACGTTCTTTTAAACCAGTCCAAACTGTACCCTGCAGCGAGCGTAACTCCCATCGTATAAAAAGAATCCTTCTTTCCATGATTAAAAAAGTGCACTTTCCCTTTAAAGTCCCTTTCTTTGTCTTCTTCACAGGAAAGTATGACTCCTGACGTCCCGATACTGCATAATGTTTTTCCCGAAGAAAGAATACCGGCTCCGACAGCACCGCAAGCATTATCTGCTCCCCCAGCGTATACTTTTGTTTTTTCGAGCAGCCCTGTCTTCGCCGCAACGCTCGGAAGCAGCGATCCTACACAGTCATGGGATTCAACCAGCGGAGGACAAATTTCTGCTGAAATACCAAATTGATTGCAAATCTCATCGCTCCACTCTTTGCGGGTCATATGTAAAAGTAACGTTCCTGCCGCATCGGAGTATTCGGTGTGAACGGCGCCGGTCATGCGGAATCTCACATAGTCTTTCGGAAGCAGAAAAACAGCGGTTTTGTTAAAAAATTCAGGCTCATGTTCCTTTACCCATAACATTTTAGGTAATGTAAACCCTTCAAGGACACGATTTTTTGTGATATCAAGCAGATGATCGCCAAATGTCTCGGTTATCCTGCTGCATTGAGGCGCCGTTCTGGTATCATTCCAAAGAATCGCATGACGCAGCACCTGCCGATCTTGGTCAAGCAGGACTAACCCATGCATTTGTCCTGAATAGCTTATTCCGTCAATATCCTTAGCTTGAACGTTGGATTTAGAAACCAACTCAGCCAATGCTTCAATTGTTTGCTGCACCCAGTCTTCAGGATTTTGCTCACTATACCCCGCCTTCTCTTGGATGAGCGGATAACTTTTGGACGCTTCTGCACAAACCTTGCCGTTTTGATTGACTAAAATGGTTTTAACGGCACTCGTTCCAAGGTCTATTCCAATGACATACTTCATTTTTTCACTCCTTCCTCTCTAAATAGATCCCCATTGAAATGACCCGCCATAACAGTAACTTCATGACGGGCAATTGGGAACTTGGCTGCCTGCATCTTTTTACAGCGGGATCTGGAACTTCTTTTTTCATTTGTTATACCTGTAAAATGTATTGGTTTAATATCGCTTTTAACCGTTCCTGTCTCCCTGATTCGTTTTTAATTGGCTGATTGTTCAGCGCATATTGCTCAAGCGTCTTGAAATCAGCTCTTCCTTCTGCAATTTCAAGGCCAATCCCTTCAGTAAAGCTGCGGTAACGGTGTTGAATCACATCTTCAAACACACGATCTTCGATTAACTTGTGTGCGGCTTTCAATCCTCTTGCAAATGTATCCATCCCTGCAACATGGGCATATAGTAAATCATCAGGCTCAAAAGAAGATCTCCTGACCTTTGCGTCAAAGTTTAATCCTCCGCTTCCAAGACCGCCATTTTGCAGGATTTCGTACATTGCTAATGTCGCAGAATATAAATCTGTCGGAAATTCATCTGTGTCCCAGCCTAAAAGCGGATCACCCTGATTCGCGTCAACAGAGCCGAGAAGGCCATGCACTCTCGCCATGCGTAATTCATGTTCGAATGTATGCCCGGCTAATGTGGCATGATTGGCTTCGAGATTTAATTTAAAATGATTGTCTAAGCCGTATTGCTTTAAAAAGGCAATGGTTGTTGCTGCGTCCGTATCATATTGATGGGTGGTCGGCTCTTTTGGTTTTGGTTCAATCAAAAACTGCCCTGTATACCCGATTTCCTTCGCATAATCCACTGCCATATGCATAAATCTGGCCATATTATCAAGCTCAAATTTTAAATCTGTATTTAACAAAGTTTCGTACCCTTCACGTCCGCCCCAAAATACATAGTTCTCAGCGCCAAGCTCTTTTGCTGTTTCTAATCCTTTTTTTACTTGGGCTGCGGCATACGCAAATACATCTGCATTACAAGAAGTCGCGGCACCATGGACGAAACGGGGATTCGTGAACATATTTGCAGTATTCCATAATAGCTTAACGCCGCTTGTTCTCATGTAGTCTTTTATCATGTCCACGATTATATCCAGATTTTGATTCGTCTCTTTTAACGTACTTCCTTCCGGTGCGATATCCCGGTCATGAAAAGCAAAAAATGGCGCATCCAGTTTTTCAAACATCTCAAACGCTGCATCTACCCTCGCTCTCGCCAGATCCATGCCTTTATAGTGATCCCACGGTCTCTGCATCGTAGCTGCGCCAAACATATCTGTGCCGTAAGCGGTAAATGTATGCCAATAGGCAATAGAAAACCGCAAATGCTCTTTCATTGTCTTTCCGCCGATTACTTCTTGAGGATTATAATATTTAAATGCTAAAGGATTAGTGGAATCTTTCCCTTCGTAAATCACTTTGTTTACGCTTTCAAAATAGCCGACTGAACCAGAATGAGATTGAACCATGTGATTTCCCCCTTAAAATAAATTTACATTGTATATTAGTTTGTTGTCTAAACAAACTAACTTATTTTCATCTTATATAACCTCATCCGTATTTTCAATATTTTTTAGTTTTTTATGAACACATTCGCTATAATAAAGGTACGTTTCGCTATGTACTTTGTTTCATATTGAACACACAAAAATTTCAACTTAATTTAAAGGTTATACAAATGGAGTGGATGAAGTGGATATCGCAGATCAAACCTTTGTCAAAAAAGTAAATCAAAAGTTATTATTAAAAGAAATCCTTAAAAACTCACCTATTTCAAGAGCAAAATTATCTGAAATGACCGGATTAAATAAATCGACTGTTTCATCACAGGTAAACACGTTAATGAAAGAAAATCTTGTATTTGAAATCGGTCAGGGACAATCAAGCGGCGGCAGAAGACCTGTCATGCTTGTTTTTAATAAAAAGGCAGGATACTCCGTAGGAATAGATGTAGGTGTGGATTATATTAACGGCATTTTAACAGACCTTGAAGGGACAATTGTTCTTGATCAACACCACCATTTAGAATGCAATTCTCCAGAAATAACGAAAGACATTTTAATAGATATGATTCATCACTTTATTACACATATGCCACAATCTCCGTACGAGCTTATTGGTATAGGGATATGCGTGCCCGGGCTAATTGATGATAATCAAAAAATTGTTTTCACTCCGAACTCCAATTGGAGAAATATTGACTTAAAACCTTTCATCCAAGAGAAGTTCAATGTGCCTGTTTTTATTGAAAATGAGGCAAATGCCGGCGCATATGGAGAAAAAGTATTCGGCGCTGCAAAAAATCACGATAACATGATTTATGCAAGCATCAGTACTGGAATAGGAATCGGTGTTATTATCGACAACCATTTATATAGAGGGGTAAGCGGATTCTCTGGAGAAATGGGACATATGACAATAGACTTTAATGGTCCGAAATGCAGCTGCGGAAACCGAGGTTGCTGGGAATTGTATGCTTCAGAAAAGGCTTTATTAACATCTCTTCAGACGAAAGAGAAAAAAGTGTCCACTCAAGATATCATAGACCTCGCCCACCTGAATGATATTGAAACTTTACATGTGTTACAGAATTTTGGATTCTATTTAGGAATAGGCCTTACCAATATTTTGAATACATTCAATCCACAAGCCATCATTTTAAGAAACAGCATAATAGAATCGCATCCTATAGTTTTAAATTCAATTAAAAGCGAAGTGTCGTCCAGGGTTTATTCCCAATTGGGCAATAGCTATGAATTATTACCATCTTTCTTAGGAAAAAACGCACCCGCGTTAGGAATGTCCTCCATTGTTATTGATCATTTTCTTGATATGGTTAATCATTAAGTTTTACGCTGTTTTTTTAGTTTTTGTTATTTTTCATACTGAACAGGAGTCTTTCTGAAGGGATTTTTCACATAGGACACGATATGAAAAAGGAGTTCTAAAATAGAAGCTCCTTTTTCTTGTGCACATTATTTTTCTTTATAACGAAAATATCTGAAGTCGGCCGGAATATGATTACCGCTCGTATCTTGGCATTGCATCCCTACAAAAGCTCCTGTAAAGAATCCCCCGCCTCGGATATAATCATCTGATAATTTTTTCGATTCCAATGCAATGTCGATTTTGTGCCAATCTTCTTTGTTAAATGAATAGAAATAATAATATTTTTCGTTTTCAATATTCACTTTTAAATAGACATACTTGACTTCACGGGGAATTACAATTTTATTTTTTAACGGTTGTGAAAAAGAAAAGTTATCACATATCGTTAAATCAAGAATACGGCCAAGTTCTTCATCATGCGTGACTTGAAGAGCCGTCCAGTTCTCTGTATTGTAATAGTTCACCAAACCAGCGGCTTGCTGAAAATTTTCCGGATAAAACGCAACAGCCGTTTCCGCTTCAAAATGGAGACTTTGCCAGCGTCTGGCTACAAATGCCTGAGTAAACGTCGAAGTTAAGGATTCATGGCCATATAATCGTAAATGATTTGGCGCTTGAGTTAATGAACCTAATTTCTCCGTAAAAGGGATTCTTAATGTTTGAAAATTAATATTTAATGCTGCATCCTCAAATTCATCAACTTCCGGATACGTGTCTTCAAACATTGTTTCAGGTATAGAAGGTGCATCTACTTCCAAGCTCCCTTCTTTTCCGCCTTCTACATAAGGCCAGCCATCTTTCCAATAGAGCTTTTGAATAGCTGTTTCTCTGCCCAAAGGACAATAACCTCGCTGCTGAAAAATTGAATCATCGTCCGGATGAATAGGACGTCCCGTTAAATGAGCTAAATACCACTCATCTGTATGTGTTTGTACAATAGATGCATGCCCGCATTTTTGCAATGGGTTTTCCGGCGCATGCCATGACGTTAAGATTGGATTATCGGGATGAACTTCATATGGCCCCTCGATATTTGCAGAACGGGCAATTGTAGCAGCGTGTTCGAACCGCGTTCCTCCTTCTGCGGTTAATAAATAATAATAGTTCCCGATATGATAAAGGTGCGGCGCTTCCGTCAGCTTTCTTTCAGTTCCTTTAAATATCACTTTCGGTTTACCGATCAGTTTTTGCTCCTTATCAGAATATTCCTGCATGACAATGCCTCCAAAGGAGTGCCGATCAATACGCTGATCCCATAACATATTTAATAAATATTTTTTCCCATCCGTATCGTGGAACAAAGAAGCATCAAAACCCGAGCTGTTTAATGTGATCGGCTCCCCCCAATCACCATCAATCGTGTCACAAGTCACTAAATAATTGTGGCAATCTTTCCAGGCGCCATCTACGACCTTAACATCCGTATAGATAAGCCAAAACTTTCCGTCGCTGTAACTTAAACATGGCGCCCAGACCCCGCCTGAATTAGGATTTCCTTTCATGTCTAATTGCGAAACTCTCTGTAATGGATGTGCAACTAAGTGCCAATTGACTAAATCTTTTGAATGGTGTATCTGGACTCCCGGAAACCACTCAAATGTAGATACAGCGATATAATAATCCTCTCCCACCCTGCAAATACTCGGATCGGGGTTGAATCCTTTAAGTACTGGATTGATAATCTTCATTTTGAACTCCTCCTCAGCTATTTTCTGTTGACTCATCATGTTTTAAGCTTTGAAATCGTCAATATGATCCAAATAAACTTTGTCTCTATTCTCTAATTCTCGAACCATGTTTTTATATTTTTTCTCATCTAAGTTATAGAAATTAATATCAATCATGGCCAGAACCAGTAAGAACACGGGAATAATGGTTGCTGTAATTAAAATTCCCGTCAATGCCTCCGGCGTTTGCACCTGATTTGCCACATATCCAAACTGATCTAGAACCAAACCCGGTACAACCCCTCCCAAGGCCATGCCAAATTTAAAGAAAAATCCGATAATAGCGTATATGAGACCGCCCATTCTTTTCCCGGTCTTATACTCTCCATATTCGATTGTTTCAGGAATAAGCGCCCACATATATCCCCCGGCAGTGAGACTTCCTGCAGCGGCCAGCAATCGAAAGGAAAGTATCAGGAATACATTACTTGGCGGAACAAACAGTAAAGCTAAGAGGCCGATCATATTCAGTAATAATGCATAGTTTAGTAATTTCTTCTTCCCTAATAATTGATGAAGCTTTGGAATAAACGGTAAAATGACCAAAGCAGGCAAACTTCCCAACAAACCGTACCACTTCACTAAATCCGCTCTTTCTAAATTATACGTTACGTAATAGATGCCAACCGAATTACTGATTGAATTCACTCCAAAAATAATAATAAAGAAAATACTTAATACAACTAGAGGCCGATTAACACGAAATTGCTCAAATATATCCGATAATTTAATTTTTTCTTCAGATTTTTGAAGCGTGACACGCTCTTTTGTGCTTTTAAAACAAAAGATTAAAAGGCACCCGCCTATAACTCCCATAATACCCATGGTTAGCTGCCAGCCAAGAGATTCGCTGCCGGAAGTATCGCTTAAATAAGCAGCCAGCAAGGGAACAAAAAATGCAACGACAAGTCCCCCAAGATTCGCAAATAACATACGGACAGACGTTATACTAACAACTTCTTGATTATTTCGGGTCATTGCAGAGGTTAACGCGCCATATGGCACGTTTATCATTGTGTATGTAAGCGACAAGCCGACATAGGTGATATAAGCATATATTAATTTCCCCATATCCGAAAAATCCGGGGTTGTAAAACAGAGTATTGCCAATATGACAAATGGAAAAGCTCCGAATAAAAGATACGGTCTGAAGCGCCCAAACCTGCTATTTGTTCTGTCAACTATTGTTCCGATAAAAGGATCAGCGAGAGCGTCGATGATTCTAACCACTAAAAACATCGTACCGGCTGTTGCTGCCGGTAAACCAAATATATCTGTATAGAAGAACAAAAGATAAGTAGACACTGTTGCATAAATTAAATTACATGCAAAATCTCCAGACGCATATCCAACTTTTTCAACCATGCTGATCTTCTTTACATTTTCACTGAGCATGATTTCCTCCCCTTTTCGATCCTTTACATAAGGAACATTATGAAATGGTATAACATTTCTTCAATTTTATCGGCCAGTGAAGGCTTTATAAAAGCGCTTTCAAAAAAATGATAGCGATTTACTTTCACAGAGCATTTTCATCATAGTGAACAGGATAAAAGCTTGGCTTTCACTTTTTATATACCTCCAATTAAATCGAGCCTCTTATCCCCCTCCCATTTAAGACCTTTACATGATGGGCAATTAAAGTGGTTTTATTAGTTTGTTGATCGAACAAACTAACTTGATTTCATATTATAAAATCTTTTCTGCTTTTTCAACTCTTTTTTCAGAGAATTTAAAACCGACCAAAGGACGTACCATGTTGTAATTGCCGGCTGCTTCGACAGACGTTAAGTAAAAACCCCATGTGTCACCTGACTGATTTATTAAATGATAAGCACTTCCATCATCTTTTGTTTAGTAAAACTTATTAAGAAACATGCACTTGAAAAAATGCGAATCATATATAAGTGATATCCCGTTTAATTGGTTGAGGAGGATATTATGAAACCTATGCTGCCTTTTGAAAAATATTTTGGTGATTTAGAACTGGTTTATGCATTTTATGGAGCTATGCCTACCGGTGTTACTGTCTCAGAAACCGGTCGTATATTCATTTGTTTTCCGAAATGGGGAGACGATGTTAAATTTACGGTTGCGGAAATAATTGGGGATAAATTGCAGCCTTATCCTGATTTACAAACCAATTTGGTTAACCCTGAGAATATCAAAATGACTTTCATCAGTGTCCAAAGTGTAGTTGCTGATGGAAGAGGAACGCTTTGGATACTAGATACAGCGGCGCCCAATTTTTCTGAACCAATTAAAGGCGGGGCAAAATTAGTCGCTGTTGATTTAAAAACCAATACAATCAGAAGAGTGTATACCTTTACAGAAGATGTTGTCCTTCCAACAACTTACCTGAATGATGTCCGATTTGATTTTCGTGTTGGAACTGCAGGTTATGCCTATATAACGGATTCTTCTTCCAAAGGACCAGGAGCTATTATCGTCGTTGATTTAGAAACCGGAAACGCATTTAGACGGTTAAATGGAGCAAATCCAACTTCACCGGATTCCTCTTTTATACCGAAAGTAGAAGGCAAAATTTTGATGAATCGTAACAGGGATGGTTCAACTTCCCCATTTAGGCTGGCATCCGACGGTATTGCGATCTCTCCTGACGGAAAGGTATTATTTTTTTGTCCCCTGACCAGCCGCCATTTGTTCTCTATCTCAACAGAAGCCCTGAGAGATAGAAATATATCGGACATGGATTTACTTTATTATGTGGCGTATTGGGGAGAAAAAGGCGCGTCTGATGGAATGATTACAGATGCAAAAGGAGCCGTTTATGCCGGAGATTATGAGAACAATAGTATTCGAAAGATGCTGCCGAATGGCACAATGGAAACGATCGCACATGATCCGAGAATTTTATGGCCGGATACTTTTTCGATTGGTCCGGATGGATACTTATACGTCATCGTGAACCAATTACATCGGCAAGCTAGATTTCATTATGGAGAAGACTTACGACAGAAACCTTATAGTTTACTTCGTATCAAAATTGATGAATTTCCTGCTCCTGCTTTTTGAAAATAAAAATGGCCGGTTCAATTTTAGAGCATAATTGGCTTCATGTAGCCTTCATCCTAAACCGAATAAGGGATTACAATTAATACGTGGCCTCAATTATGGAGTTAGATTCATAACTTCAATTTTTTTTGGTCATATTTTGGTCAAGGACCAAAATATCGACCTCTTAATCTTATGACAAAATCAAAAAATCCCCTGACACCAATAGTGCCAAGGGATTGAGCGATTAATACTGAGACATGTACTGTTCGCGCTCCCAAGGGTGAACTTGCGTGCGGAACATATCCCATTCGATTTCTTTTGCTTCGATGAAGTGTTCGAACAGGTGCTCGCCGAGCGCTGCAACCATGACTTCGTTTGATTTGAATTCGTCGAGAGCTTCCGCCAGTGTCGCCGGAAGATCTACGATGCCGTTTTCCATGCGCTCTTCTTTGCTCATGACGTAGATGTTGCGGTCAATCGGAGCCGGTGCTTCAAGTTTGTTTTTGATTCCGTCAAGGCCTGCTGCAAGCAATACGCTTAACGCCAAGTACGGGTTTGCCGCCGGGTCTACGCTGCGGACTTCAACACGCGTGCTGATGCCGCGGGAAGCCGGGATACGGATCAGCGGGCTTCTGTTTTGTGCGCTCCATGCCACGTAGCAAGGTGCTTCATAGCCCGGAACAAGGCGTTTGTAAGAGTTCACTGTCGGGTTTGTGACAGCCGTAAAGCTTGTCGCGTGTTTTACGATACCGGCAATGAAATGTTTTGCTGTTTCACTCAGCTGAAGATCAGCGTCTTTATCAAAGAATGCGTTAACGTTATCTTTAAAGAGTGATAGGTTGCAGTGCATACCGGAACCGTTTACGCCGAACAGCGGTTTTGGCATGAATGTCGCATGCAGACCGTGTTTGCGGGCGATCGTTTTGACAACCAGTTTGAAAGTTTGGATGTCGTCACAAGAACGGATGGCACCGGCATATTTAAAATCGATTTCGTGCTGACCCGGAGCAACTTCATGGTGAGATGCTTCGATTTCAAAGCCCATTTCTTCAAGCTCAAGCACGATATCGCGGCGGCAGTTTTCTCCCAAGTCAGTCGGAGCCAGGTCGAAGTATCCGCCTTTATCGTTCAATTCAAGCGTCGGTTCGCCTTTTTCATCTAATTTAAACAGGAAGAATTCAGGCTCAGGTCCAAGATTGAAATCGCTGAAACCGAGTTCTTTCATTTCTTTCAGAATCCGTTTGAGGTTGTTACGCGGGTCACCTTCGAACGGCGTGCCGTCCGGATTGTAAATGTCACAGATGAAGCGTGCTACTTTACCTTTTTCAGCCGTCCACGGGAAGATTACAAAAGTGTTCAGATCAGGATATAAGTACATATCAGACTCTTCGATACGGACGAAACCTTCGATGGAAGAACCGTCGAACATGCATTTATTATCAAGTGCTTTTTCAAGCTGGCTCACAGGAATTTCCACGTTTTTAATCGTTCCGAGAATGTCTGTGAATTGAAGGCGGATATACTTTACGTTTTCCTCATTTACTAATTTTACGATGTCTTCTCTTGTGTACTTTGCCATTTCGTAAAACTCCTCCTCTAAAAGGTAAATGTATATAGCAAAACAGTTGCTAACGGATTAATGAAAGAATCGGGACATGTCACCTTGGCGGAAAGTATTTCCCCGCTGGAAACGGCCTGCCTGCATCAGTTCGTTTTTCAGAAGCTTTCTGAGTTCGTCATCAGACAGATTGTGCTTCATCGGTTTGGCGGTTTTTTCGGATTTTTCTTCCGGTTCGGCAGATGCCTTATCCAGAATTTGTTTGATCCCCGCCATATTGACGCCTTGTTCAATCAGATTTTTGATTTCTAACAGTTTATCTACATCATGGAATGAAAATAATCGTCTATTTCCTTCGCTTCTCGCTGGAAATATCAATCCATTTTCCTCATAATATCGAATTTGCCGGGCAGAAAGTTCTGTTAACTGCATGACAATCCCAATTGGAAATAAAGGCATTGAGCGGCGAATGTTATCACTCATCTCAATTTCCTCCTTTTCTTATCTTAGTCTCATTATAGGTGATGTTATATTTTGTGTCAATACAATGTGAGGAATCTTAACATCGAATTCTTTGAAAATTGCAACCGGCCTAAATCAGCTCTTTTTCCATTAAAGCATTTACGGCGCTGCAAATCGCATTTTTCACGTGCGCGTAGGTTAATCCTCCTTGGACATACGCGACATAAGGCGGTCTGATAGGTCCATCTGCTGATAATTCAATGCTTGCTCCCTGTACGAAAGTGCCCGCTGCCATAATGACATCGTCTTCATATCCCGGCATATAGCTCGGATAAGGCGTCACATGCGCATTAATCGGTGAAGCATATTGTATCGCCTGGCAAAAAGCGATCATCTTATCAGGGTCCTGAAACTCAACTGACTGAATCAGATCCGTTCTCGGCGCATTCCATGCAGGGTTTGACGTAAAGCCGAGCTTTTCAAGAAAACGGGCGGTAAATACCGCTCCCTTCAAGCTTTGCGCCACTACATGCGGAGCGAGAAAGAAACCTTGATACATTTCCTGCAGTGAATAAAGCGAAGCCCCGGCTTCACTTCCGATTCCCGGGGAGGTCATCCGGTAAGAGCAGGCCTCAATCCACTTGGCTTTCCCTACAAGATAGCCGCCCGTTTTAGCAAGGCCGCCGCCCGGGTTTTTAATCAGGGAGCCGGCCATAAGATCCGCTCCGACGTGGCAGGGTTCCCGCTCTTCTGCAAATTCTCCGTAGCAATTGTCCACAAAAACAATGACATCTTCTTTGATTTCCTTTACGAAACGAATCATCTCTTCAATTTCATTTATTCTGAAAGACGGACGATTCGCATATCCTTTTGAACGCTGGATGCCGATCACTTTTGTATTCGGTTGGATTGCAGCCCGGACTGCTTCAAAGTCCACTCTGCCTTCTGATGTTAAATCGACTGCATTGTATCCGATTTGAAATTCCTTAAGCGAGCCTGAATACTCCCCGCCTCTTACTCCGACGATTTCCTCGAGTGTATCGTAAGGCTTGCCTGTGATATAAAGCAATTCGTCCCCGGGTCTCAGCACGCCGAAGAGCGCGATTGAAATCGCATGCGTACCGGAAATGATTTGCGGCCGCACAAGTCCCGCCTCTCCTCCGAACACATCAGCATAGATCTTCTCCAGTGTATCTCGTCCGATATCATCATAACCGTATCCGGTTGAAGGCGTAAAATGCGTATCGCTTACTTTATGTTTTCTGTAGCTTTGCAGGACTCTCCATTCATTCCGTTCACTGATTTCTTCTATTCTTTTATGAACGGCGGAGATTTCCGCTTCTGTTTCTTCGGCGGTTTTTTGTAAAAGAGCGCCGTGGGTCAGTGTGTCAAACATGTTGTGTATACCTTCCTTACATGAATTTCTTCAATTCTCCGAGTATGCTTTGTTCTTCCTGTACATAACCTGAGACTTCGTAGCGTTCATTTTCTTCATTAAAATAAAGACTGTCGATCATGGTCTCTGATTTGATGCGTGACATCAATTTGCCTTCGGCGGCAGGCACATGAACTTCATACGGCGTCATCAGCTCCCGGCGCAAATAAGCTTCGATTTCCGCTTTTAGTTTCGCTTCATCCCCGGCGATTCGGGCGCTGATCATGATGTGGCCTTCTCCCGCTGTCGGGATGAAGTCAGGAAGTGTCTCATCACGTTTGTTATAAGCGGTCAGCACCGGAATATCATCTGCCTCAAGCTCTTTTAACAGTCCGAGGACAGTCTGTTCATGCCCGGCATAATCTTCATTGGATGAATCAATGACATGAATGATCAAGTCTGCTTCCTTCACTTCCTCAAGCGTTGAACGGAAAGCGGCAATCAGCGTCGTCGGCAGATCCTGAATGAAGCCGACCGTATCAGACAAAAGGACGCTGTAGCCGCTTGGGAGTGCCATCTTTCTCGTCATCGGATCAAGTGTTGCAAACAGCAGATCTTCTTCATAGCTGTCTGAGCTTGTTAATTGATTGAACCACGTTGATTTTCCTGCATTGGTATAACCGACGAGTGCAGCCTGAAGCACGCCGTTCTTTTTGCGTCTTTCCCGATAACGGCTTCTGTGGCGGATAACCGTTGACAGCTGCACGTTAATTTCGTGTATGCGGTTTCTAATGTGGCGCCGGTCTGTTTCAAGCTTTGTCTCACCGGGCCCTCTCGTCCCGATTCCGCCGCCTTGTCTTGAGAGATTGATTCCTTGTCCGCTCAGACGCGGCAGCGCGTATTGAAGCTGGGCCAATTCGATCTGAAGCTTTCCTTCTCTCGTCTTCGCCCTTTTTGCGAATATATCCAAAATAAGCTGCGTGCGGTCGATGATCTTCGCTTCAATTGCAGTGGCGAGTGATTTAAGCTGGCTCGGTGACAGTTCATCATTAAAAATAACCAGATCCGCTTCAAGCTCTTCACACAGCGCCTTCAGCTCGTCTACTTTCCCCTTGCCTATGTATGTAGCGGCATCCGCTCTGTTCCGTTTTTGCGTAATCCGGGTCAGCACCGTTCCGTCAGCCGTTTTTGTCAATGAAGCAAGCTCTTCCATGGAATGTTCAAAGTGCTCATCTGTCATGTGCGGAAGCTGGCAGCCGACCAAAATGACCGTTTCTTTTTTTCCTTCCTGTTCGTTCAAATGGATGTTCCTTTCTGTGTCGTATTGGGCAGTAGTACTATCATACCAAACCCGCAGGGCGTATACCACACATCCGGCGGGTTTTAAAGAGAGAAATAAAAAATAGACCCCTCAGACCGGCTGAGAGGTCTATTCGTGAGCTGCCGCCTCATCTTTTATAAGTAAATCCTGGCTCTTGATCGTCATTAAATCGTTTTTTAAGTATTGGTCTCCCATTAAAAGCCTCATGGCCTGAGCGCGGATTGATTTTTCAATCACGTTTCTGACAAAGCGCCCGTTGCTGAATTTAATGGGGCTTGTCGTGCTTTTTACTGTCATTAAGTAATCTTTTAACTTCCACTCGGCTTCCTGGCTTAATTGATACTCCCGCTCTGCTATCATGCGCTTTGCGATGTCCATCAGCTGAGTGACAGAGTAATCCGGAAAATCGATGCTGATAGGGAAACGCGATTGCAGGCCGGGATTTAATGACAGGAAATGTGTCATTTCTCTCGAGTACCCTGCCAGGATCAGAATAAATTCATGCTGTTTGTCTTCCATATGTTTGACAAGCGTATCAATCGCCTCTTTACCGAAATCCTTTTCTCCGCCTCTTGCAAGTGAGTATGCTTCATCAATGAATAAAATACCCCCAAGCGATTTTTTAATCAGATCTCTCGTTTTTTGCGCCGTGTGTCCGATGTATTCACCGACGAGATCGGCACGTTCCGCTTCGATCAGATGTCCTTTGGAAAGAACGTTCATTTCGAAGAAAAGCTTGCCGATCAGTCTCGCGACGGTGGTTTTCCCTGTGCCTGGGTTCCCTTTGAACATCATATGAAGAGCTTGTTTTCCGACTTTCAGCCCTTGTTCGGCCCGTTTTTGGTTGACGAATATCCAAGCGTAAATTTCTTTAATGTTGCGTTTCATTTCTTCCATACCCACTAATGTGTTCATTTCTTTTTCAATTTCTTTCAGAATGCTGTGCTTGGCTTCATTTTTTTGCAGGGCGGCCTGATATTCCGCCTCAGCTTCTGCATTTGTCAGCACTTGCTTTTGGCCATTAAGAATGATGTTAATTTGTCCGTTATTTTTATAGGTTACAGCGCGCTCCAACATGCTCACCTCTCTGTTCTCTCTTTATCTTACTCATGATGAAGAGGTTCGGTGACATCCGCCTATCATCATGAGGCCCGTTTTCCTCTTTATCTGTCACTTTTTCCGTTCTCTTCGGGAATGATGTTGAATCCTGCGCTTTCCCGAGAAATATTTTTCATTTCTTATTGTATTCAGCAGAAACGGGAGGACAAACCATTTATTTTTATTTTCCGGGAAATGTTGGGTGTATCTCTCATTTTTTTCATGAATGACAGCCGTACAAGCACCTTTTGAACATCATCATATGCTGTAATGAGGTGATGGAGAATGGTTAAAATTTTTATAGACCCCGGTCATGGCGGAACTGATTCAGGTGCAACCGGAAACGGACTTCAGGAAAAAGCGGTCACGCTGGAGATCGCACTGGCTTTGCGCACGATTCTGACGAATGAGTATGAAGGAGTTTCTGTCACGATGAGCAGGACAAGCGATAAGACGGTCAGCCTGACGGAAAGAACGGATGCCGCCAACAGCTGGGGCGCAGATTATTTTTTATCCATTCATATTAACTCAGGAGGCGGAACCGGATTCGAAAGCTATATTTACCCCGGTGTCGGAGCGCCGACCTCGACTTACCAATCAGCCGTCCACACGCAAGTAATTCAAGCATCGGGTTTTAATGACCGCGGAAAAAAAACAGCCAACTTCCATGTGCTGCGGGAGACAAGTATGCCGGCGATTTTGACGGAGAATGGTTTTGTTGATACGTCAGCTGATGCAAACAAACTGAAAACAGCCAGTTTTATTGAAAGCCTTGCAAGAGGACATGCCAAGGGCTTGGAGCAAGCTTTCGGTCTAAAAAAAAAGGCTGACTTATATAAAGTGCAAATCGGCGCATTCAACGTGAAAGCAAATGCTGATGCGCTTGCCGCAGACGCGGTGTCTAAAGGTTTTGACGCGATTGTGCTTCCAAAAGGAGGCTTCTTCAAAGTGCAGATCGGCGCATTCTCTTCCAGAGATTATGCTGAAGCGTTGGCAGCGCGGGCCGAAAAAGCCGGATTTGATGCCTTCATTGTGCAAGACTAAATGAAAAAACCCCTGCTCTCCCTTTTTTGGGACGAACGGGGGTTTTTTGTTATTGAAGTATATCGGCGACAAACTGAGACCAAGCTTCAAGACGCTGATACACATTTTCCTCTTTCAGTTCGCTCAGTTTCATCCAGCGCCCGGCGATTTGATCTTTTTCTTTCACTTCGACTTGTGCTGCAGGCGCTAACTGGAGCGCAGAAAGAATGCCGATATGCACCTTCCCTACATCGTTTTCATCATCATTGATCAAGCCGAGTGTGACAATGTTTTGTTTGTCCTCCTCGCGAATGTACAGTTCTTCCGCCAGCTCCCGGTCGGTGTTCTGTTTCAGCACTTCCGAAAATGAAGCCGCCCCTTCCATAGGGTTCATGTGTCCGCCGAAGCCGAGAGAAAGCTTATTATGGAGGCGCGATTCCCCTCCGCCCGCGAGCCGCTCATACACAAACACCTCATCATCACGGCGGATGACGACATACGGAATCGGCTGTTTAAATCGCGGGTCCTCTTCCGCGTCGCCTCTTCTGATTTCAAAAAAATGCGCCTCAATTTGAGCCATAATTTTTATGATACGTTCATCCTCGCTGTTGACTCCCTGAAATGTCAGCATTTCGTTTTGAAAGACGTCACTCCGCGGTGCAGCCAAGATGATTTCATCCATTTTATTCATGCCCGTTCCTCCTGTCTTACCTCTCCATTCAAGCCAAAAGAGCAGATATTATATCTGCTCTTCGTCTTGGCCAAAATAAAAATCTTCGTCCTTAATCGGTTCTACGGTCGCCTTTTTGTAGCCGTTCCCTTTCATGGAGAAGAAATCATGTGATTTTGTTTTGGTGTTTAATCCGTTTAATACGATCGGATTAATATCCTCTTCTTCAAAGTAAGGATCGAACCCTAAGTTCATCAAAGCTTTATTGGCGTTATAGCGGATGAATTTCTTTACGTCATGAGACAGCCCGACTTGGTCGTAGAGATCCTCTGTATATTCAAGCTCATTGTGATAAAGCTCTTCTAAAAGCTCAACCGCAAATTCGCGAAGTTCCGCTTTTTTCGCTTCTGTTTGTTTATTGTATATTTCCTGTGCCAGCAGTCCGACATATACACCGTGGATCGCTTCATCACGAAGAATCAGGTTGATGATCTCACCGCTTTGCATCAGTTTTCCCTGTCCGTAGAAATATAACGGATAATAGAAACCGCTGTAGAAAAGGAAGCTTTCTAAGTAAACCGATGCGACCATCGCTTTAAACAGTGAAATTTCATCATCTTTTTGAATGGCTTTGTAAAGCCCGACAATCATTTGCGCTTTTTTCTGCAAATATTTATTTTGTTTAACCCATTCAAATACTTCGTTGATCGTTTCAGTCGGAGCAAGCGTCATAAAAATATTTGAATATGATTTTGCGTGCACCGCGTTTTCCATCATCGCCATGAAATTAAGAACCGCTTTTCGCTGATGGCCCTCGACGTGCTCGGCCACAATCGGCATGCCTGTGTTCCCCTGCTCTGTATCAAGCAGTGTCAGGCCGGCGAGCACCTTCATGTACGTATCCTGCTCATTTTTACCCAAATACTTCCAAGTAAGAAGATCGCCGTTTAATGCGATCTCTTCCGGAAGCCAAAACTGCTTTACGTTTTGGTTGTAAAACATTTGGGTGAAATCATCTTCATGCTTTGACCAGTTTGCTGCGTCATAAATTTTTGTCACTGTTAACTCTCCTTTAATCAAACGACACAAGAAAGACAGCTGTCCTGCCCGGTATCTTTCGTTCTTGCATAGTAAATGGTTTTGATGCCTCTATGGTGGGCATACAGATCAATACGGTTCAGATCACGAGTTGTCATCGTATCTTTCAAAAACAGGGTAAAGCTGATTCCCTGATCGATATGCTGCTGGATTGTCGCGATCATATCCACCACTTTGAACATGTCCATATCATAAGCTTCTTTGTAGAAGAACCAGTTATTAGACGCTAACCCCGGCATCGGGTAATACGTTTTTGAATTTCCGTATGTTCTTTCTTCGATCCGTTCCATGATCGGCATAACGGACGCCGTGCTGGATTGGACGTAGGAAATGGAGCCTGTCGGCGCGATGCACAGTCTGTAGCTGTGGTACATGCCGTTTTCAGCGACAAACGCCTTCAGCTCTTTCCAGTCTTCGATTGTCGGGATGTGCATGCCTTCAAAGAGCGCAGCGATTTTTTCGTATGCCGGTGAGAACTCTTTTTCGATGTATTTATTGAAATATTCTCCCGTTGCATAAGTGGAGCCTTCATAATGCTCAAACGTTTCGCCTTTTTCTTTCGCAAGCTCAGCTGAACGCTGGATGGAATAAAAGTTCACCATCATAAAGAACGTATTCGCGAAATCTCTTGCTTCCGGGCTTTCATAAGCGATGCCGTTTTGGGCCAGGTAGCCGTGAAGGTTCATGGCGCCTAAACCGATCGACTTCATCGCTTTGTTCGCGCGTCTGACTGCCGGCGCGTTGCGGATATCCGTCGTCTCAGATACATGAGTCAGGGAATCCGTCGCGAGTTTCACCGTGCGCTCAATCGATTTATGTTTCATGACATTCAGTATATTTAATGAACCAAGGTTGCAGGAAATGTCCAAGCCGATTTCGTCTTCCTCGTCATAATCTGTGTAAGCCGAAACCTGTGACGCCTGAAGCACTTCAGAGCAAAGGTTCGAGAATTTCACTTTTGATACGTGGTTATTCGCATGCTCTTTGTTTACGTTGTCCTGGAACATAATGTATGGATAACCTGACTCAGAACGGAGAACGGCAAGCTTTTCAAGCAATTTGCGCGCATTCACTTTTTCTTTTTTGACACGCGGGTTGTCGACAAGTTCCTCATACATCGCCGTCATGTCCATCTCATCCATATGCTGGCCGTATTCTTTATAAATCGTGTGCGGATAGAATACATAAGCCGCTTTGTCCTCACGTGCAAGCTCAACGAACTTATCCGGAATGACGACACCGATAGAAAGCGTTTTGACACGCACATCTTCATCCGCAGAAATCTTTTTCGTATCAAGAAAGTCATTGATATCGCGGTGGAAAATGTTTAAGTACGCCGCGCCAGAGCCTTGTCTTTGCCCCATTTGGTCAGCGTAACGGAACGCGTTATCAAGAAGCTTCATGACGCCTACAACGCCTTTTGTGGCATTCTCAACATCTTTAATCGCTTCACCTTTCGCGCGGAGCTTGGACAGATTAAGAGAAACCCCGCCGCCCAATTTAGACAGCTGCATGGAAATATCGATCGCCCGTGAAATATCGTTTAAGGAATCATTGACTTCGAGCAAGAAACAGCTCACAAGTTCTCCGCGGCGTTTTCTGCCGGCATTCAAAAATGTCGGTGTGCTTGGCTGATATTCCTGATTGATCATCAAGTTCACATATTCTTTTGCTTTCTCAGTGTCGCCGTTTGCGAAGAACAGCGCGACGATTGAGATCCGGTCCTCATAACGCTCGAGGATTTTTTTCTTGTCATTCGTTTTCAAAGCATAGTCATTATAGAATTTAAACGCACTCATGAAGGAAGGAAAACGAAACTTCTTAGCGTAAGCTGTCTTAAACACTTCTTTAATGTCTTCAAAAGAATAAAGGCTTAAGAATTCCTCTTCGTAGTATTGGTTTTCAATCAAATAATCCAGCTTCTCTTTTAAATCGTGAAAGAAAACTGTGTTTTGATTGATATAGTCTACAAAATAGCTATGTACAGCCTCTTTATCTTTATCAAACTGGAATTTTCCATCTTGTTGGATCATGATTTCGTTATTTAACTGGATCCATTTTGGCACTTGATTTTGTGACAACTCTTTCTACCTCCTGAGTAAACAATTCAACGTCTTTAGATGTGCCGCTGAGTTCAAATTTGTGCAAGATCGGCACCTGATATTGTCTAGAGATGGTATCGGCGCTTTTTGCAAAGTTATCGCCCCATACTTTGTTGCCGCTCGCAGCGACTCCTAATAAGAGATGGGCGTATTTTTCGAGAAATGATTGTGTTGATGCCGGTACCTGACCGAAGTTTGTCGTGTAGGTGACCAAAACAAACGGAGTGTCCACGTGGTCCGTTTCGTCCACCTTGCGGATCAGCTGAAAGTCTGTTTTATTCACAAAACGCTGAACATTCCCTGTCTTTGAATCAAATATGATTTGAACCATACTTATCACGACCTATCAAAAATAATGAATCTCTTAACACTATATATAGTATACTAACCTCTGAGAAAAACACAACATATTGAGATCGATTTATAAAAAATTCATATTTTTGAAAGAGCGGACTTTGGCTCCGGCCCGATTAACGCCCAAAAAAGAGAGCAGAACGAGAATCATCTCTCATCCTACTCAAGGTGTCATGTGTAAGCCGATGTCTATCATAACATGAAAAAAAACTGCTTAGTAGTCTAGACTTTTATTCTTATTTTTTGTAAGAATCACATTTTTTTTCGCTTTCAACGGTTTCTTCAATCTCCACATCAGCACCGATTTCTTTCAGTACGGCTTTCAGAGCGCTTGTGATGGAAGCCTCTCTGATCAGTTCTTTGCCGTCAACGATGATGCTGGTTCCATATTCATAGCAGGAATCATCTTCACAAGTTTCTTCCCAATGGTTGATTATCACCTTGTGTTTCAATCGTCTCACCCTCTGCATGATCAATGTCAGTACTTAGTGTAGCTTGTGCGGCCCGCTTTGTAAATTCGAACGCTTGTGAAATTTATTCAAGCTCATCCAGCGCCGTTTCTTTTTTCAGTTCGATTTTATTCGTTTTTTCATCGTAGCGGTATATTTTTAAGTAACCGTCCTCGACAATGCCGAAACGATTATGTTCCAGCTGCACCATGCCTTCTGTCTGCGATTCGGCATCCGCCAAGCCGCCGTCATCATCCGTCACCACCGTCTCGTGATTGCTGCAAGCTCCAAACAGCAAAAAAACAGCGATCCAAACGAGCGTAATCCTGATTCTTCTCAGTTCATTTTCACTTTCGAACACGATTTTCCGTACCCCCTTTTATCTTTCCGATATACGGCCTGCAATATACAGACGCGCATAGAAAAAG
The DNA here is from genome assembly GCF_036362845.1 of Bacillus sp. MT(2024). NCBI lineage: Bacteria > Bacillati > Bacillota > Bacilli > Caryophanales > Bacillaceae > Bacillus > Bacillus sp. MT(2024). The sequence goes on along the minus strand of NZ_CP143632.1, from coordinate 1,770,640 downwards.
ACCATTGTTCATGGTCTTTGTCAAAAAGTCTATTCAAGCTCAAGCTGGACGTTTTTTTGCGGGGCGAACGTGGAGATGGCATGTTTATAAATAAGCTGCTGCTTCCCCTCCGTTTCGAGCAAAACGGTAAAGTTGTCAAAGCCTTTTACCTGGCCGCGAAGCTGAAAGCCGTTGAGTAAAAACACCGTGACGAACGTATTGTCTTTTCGGATTTGATTCAAAAACTGATCTTGAATATTAATCGGTTTCATGTTTCGTCCTCCTTGGTTCTCAATACAATACTGTTTCGATTAAATTTCCAGTTTTCCTGCTATGCACTCGAAAATTTCCTTTTTTTTCTGCTCAATATCAACAGGCGGCGTCATATCTGTCCATGAAACGGGCATTTTATTGCGAAACCAGGTCAGCTGGCGTTTCGCATATCGCCTTGAATTTTGTTTTAATTGCTCCACAGCCTGAGGGAGCGGCACTTTTCCATCAAGATATTCATACAGCTCTTTATAGCCGATTGCCTGAATCGATTGGCTGTCCCGGATATTCATATCATACAGCCGCTTTACTTCGTCAAGAAGGCCGGTTTCCAGCATCAGGTCAACGCGCTCGTTAATCCGGCCGTACAGCACTCCTCTGTCCATTGTAAGACCGATAAGAACCGCATTGTAAAGCAGCTCCCGTTTTTGGGTTTTAAGATGCTCTGACATTGTTTTTCCCGATACATGCAGGATTTCGAGCGCGCGGATGACTCTTCGCGTATTGTTTTGATGAATGGCTGCCGCCGCTTCCGGGTCGGCTGCCGCAAGCTTGGCATGAAGCGCTTCTGCCCCTTCTTCAGCCGCCAGTTTCTCCATGCGCTCCCGGAATACAGGGTCGCCGGAGTTTTCCGTGAACGTATAGTCATACAGCACGGACTGAATGTACAGACCAGTCCCCCCGACAATCATCGGCAGCTTTCCTCTACCGGCAATCTCGGTGATTTTTCCCCTTACCATTTTCTGATAATCCGCCGTTGAAAAAGTGTCGGACGGCTCCAAAATATCAATCAGGTGATGCGGCACGCCTTCTGTCTCTTCTTCGGTGACTTTGGCCGTTCCGATGTCCATCCCTTTATATACCTGCATGGAATCTCCGCTGATGATTTCCGCATTCAGCATTTTCGCGAGTCCGATGCTTAGTTTTGTTTTTCCGACTGCCGTCGGTCCGACGAGTATGACGACAGGCTGTTTTTTATTTTTCAATATGTATCACTCTCTTTTATAAATCTCCCCCTAATTATAGCATTCATTTCTTCAGGCACCTATCCATTTTGCCCTTTTTCCTGAGCGCTAAACATCCGCTACCACCCGATCGGCTCGTTTCCGACAACCTCTCTCGTTTTTCCTTTGAGCGTATGGCGGTGCGTTTTCCGTCCTTTCTCCCGTGGATCGTAAACGACGCCGCCGTGCTGGATCTGAATCGGCTCATTGTAGGCGGCAAAGGTGGTCTCTGAAAGCTCATGGTAATGTGTTCCGTCAACCCTCGGGATGGCAGGGCCGGAAATGCCGTAATACCTATGAAAATGGCCGTTTTCAAACGAGGTGATGCCCGTATAGAAATGTGTATGCTCATCTGTATTGCTGCCGTTCTCCGGCTGCGAAAAGCCTTCGATCACATGGTAATGCCCCTGCACTACATCCGTAACAGCCCGGTATGCGTGTGTGTGCGGAGGTTTTTTTGACCAATCGGACTGATACAGGCCCACAAAAGATCACTCCTTTATTTTTTGATAAACGCCCAATCAAAAATTGGTGGGCTGAATACTCTGTTATCATCTCAAATTTATTCTTGGAGGTACCTAAATTATGAATGAAGAATACACATACGAAGCAGATAGTGATATGAGACAGTTTGGACGGCCCGGATTTGGGTTTGGACGGCCGGGCTTCGGGTTCGGGCGTCCCGGATTCGGATTCGGCTTCGGGCGGCCGGGTTTTGGTTTTGGCCGGCCTTGGTTTGGCCGCCCTTGGTTTGGCGGGTTCGGACGGCCGTTTGGTTTTTACGGCGGACCGTTTGTCGGAGGGCTTGTCGGGGGGCTTGTCGGAAGCGCTTTGTTCAATCCGTATTTGTACGGAGGTTACGGCTACCCTTACTATCCGTATTACTACTAAGACAATCAAAAAGGGCTCCTTTCAGGGGCCTTTTTATATAGGCCTAATGTCTTGACTTGGCGGGCAAAGTTCGGATATTATTTTATTTTACTGCCTTAAACAAAAGGCATAAGGATTATGATGAGAGGGGGATTTGATATGATTCTGGGTTATATCTTCCTCACAATTGCTATTTTATCAGAGTCAATCGGCGCGGCCATGCTGAAGGTCTCCCGCGGATTTACGCGGTTTTTGCCGAGCGCGCTTGTAGTGGCAGGCTATTCATTGGCCTTTTATATGCTTTCACTGACACTGAATCTCATTCCGCTCAGCTTATCCTATGCAACATGGAGCGGAGCCGGAACGGTGCTCGCATCCATTATCGGAGCGAAATGGTTTCATGAAAAACTGGACAAGCAGGCCGTCATCGGACTTGTATTCTTATTGGCCGGTGTCATTCTGATGAATTGGTAGAAAGGAGAAGCATGATATGAAAGGATTACTCTGCCTGGCATTAGCCATTGTATCAGAAGTGTTTGGAAGCACGATGCTGAAGCTGTCGGACGGTTTTACGCACTTATGGCCCGCTCTCGGCGTCATTGCCGGAATCGGAGCCTCTTTTATGTTTTTGAGCTTCTCTTTGAAAAGCCTTGATTTATCCGCCGCATACGCGACATGGTCAGGTGTCGGCACGGCTTTAACGGCAATTGTCGGCTTTTTTGTTTTTAAGGAAGCCATGACAGCCAAAATGATGATCGGGCTTATTTTTGTCATCACGGGCGTCATCCTGCTGAACCGTTCCAAGTCTCAAAAAGCTAAAAAAAATCAAACGGCCCGGAGCTGACCGTTTGAACTCGTCAAGCGCGGGCAGCTTTTACTTCAACCTCAAGCTCCATCTCCACGTTTCCTTGGATCGCTCGTGAAATCATACAGGAGGACTCCGCTTTTTGCGCTAACTTCCTGGCGAGCGTAAAGTCCGTTTCGGCTGCATCCGGCTTTAATAATATAAACGGGCGGTGAATGATTTTCTGGTACGTGAACACACCGTTCGTGACGTCTACAATTCCTTCAGATTCCATATGTAGATCTTCTTTATCCAGACCGCTTCTTTCCATCATCGCCGCAAGCGTTATAATATAACAGGTCGCGGCCGCTCCAAGCAGCATTTCATCAGGATTTGTGCCTTCTCCGGGTCCGTCCATTTCCTTAGGAATGGACACAGCCGTTTCCAGCCGGCCGCTTTTAATATCGCCGACGTCATTGCGATTTCCGGGCCAATTTGCTTTTAAATAAAAGTGATGTTTTGCCAAGGGACAAACCTCCTTTTTTTTCAGTTTACTCACCTTTCACTGGTTTGTCTTTTTTTAAGCTCACGAATACTCTTGATTGATCACTCTTTTTATCGTACGGACAAACCGGTAAAATTCCTCCGTTTTTGTGAATTCCCTTTCGCGGTAATCAAAATTATCAAAAAACGCTTCCCGCTGTTCTCTGCTGATCTCAAGCTGTATACTCAGCCCGGTTTGCGCCTGGTTATTGATATTTTCGGTGTCAACCCCGGCCAGACCGGTTTTTGAGGTTGCCAATTCTGCAGGAAATCCGTTTCGTTTGAGAGCTCTCACCAATTTTTTCGCCCGCTTCCGGTCGCTTCCTCCGACAAGAGTATTTTTCTCGTCGCCTTTATAACCGTGAACTGCGATAACATAATGGTGCTGCTTAATGCTTTCGACTGCTGAAGGCTCATCGAACTTGGTGCTCGTAATATGAAGAGTCTGGTTATCATGCGCTTTTAATCCCTCAAACAGGTAGGTTGAATAATCATCCCTGAAAGAGCGGACGATCTCGCTCACCCCGCCCTCAATTCTCCCTCCGTGCGGCGACATGATCAATACGGGGCTCCCCTTTCGCTTATTGTATGATATATGATAATCATCGGGGTCTTCATGTTCAGCCAGATCTTTAAAATCTGTGTATGTATCAGAAGAATTCGAGGGATCAGGGTCTGACGCATAATGAGCACATCTTATTAGTAAGACCATTGCTACGATAATGATGACATTAAGTAAAATTCTTTTCATCAGCTCTCCTTCTTTGCTCCTTTCTGAAAAATGAAATATTCATTATATGGATTTTTGTCAATAGGTCTTATCTTAACATTCTATTAACATTATCATCAGTGAAAAACTTCCCGGTTTCGAAAAATCAATGGATTGTCACGGTTCAAGCGCTCAAATGCCGAGCATCAGTGAAAAAAGGTTGAGAGAGGGCAAAAAAAAAGGGAGGAACGCCCGAATTTTCAGGGGCGGGAGATTCACGGCCGGAAACGGACGGCATCAAGAATACGCTTTTAAAAATGAATATCCGCCTCCCGAAGCAAATGCACAGGACAGAATGGAGCCCGTCAAAAAAGTTCTCATCTGCCTTTTTGTACAGCAAAATGCCGTTACAGCCCGCTCATCCCCTTTTTTTATCATAATGGTCCGTTTTGAAACGGAGCCGTCTTTTTTCATATATATAATATCAATCGGAAGCTGTTTTTCCAAGGAATGTCCCAATATTATGTTCATGTGTATACCTCCTTCCGCCGGATTCATCATAAACGAACAAATGTTCCGATCCAACTCGATTTCTTCTCCTGAAAAAGCCGCAAGTAACCAGCTCTCCTGAAGGACAAACAAACTGACCGAACATACGGCCTGTTCATATGGTATAGAGAGAATCGCCAGAATGGGAGGAAAAGTATATATGTTTGGTTACTCAATGGTACAAATGGTGCGGTCAAATGCTCATAAGCTGGACTGGCCGCTCAGAGAAAACGTATTACAGTTATATAAACCTTTCAAATGGACACCTTGCTTTTTGCACAATTTTTTCGAAAAAAAGGTGAAAAACAGAAAGAAAATGTCAGTCATCATTGAATTTGAAGAGGGCTGCCATGAATCCGGTTTTCACAGCACAGGACAGGTCTTATCAAAAGAAAAACGCTGCACTATAAAAAAGCAGTTTCAAACAATCAATTGCTGCAGCGCCGAAGTCACTCCGTCCGCCCTTCACATGCTTCTTTCGCAATGCCGGGATATCCGTAAAATCTATTTAAACCGTGAAGTAAAAGCTCTCCTTGATACGGCAGCTGAATCGTCTCATGCAAAAGAAGTGACCCGTAACGGCACCGTATTAACAGGAAAAGGCATAACCGTCGCCGTTATTGATACCGGAATCTACCAGCATCCCGATTTAGAAGGCAGGATTATCGGATTTGCGGACTTTGTCAACCAAAAGACAGAACCGTATGATGACAACGGGCACGGCACCCATTGCGCCGGTGTTATCGCAAGCAGCGGCGCTTCATCTTCGGGTAAATATCAGGGGCCGGCGCCGGAAGCCGATCTGATCGGAGTCAAGGTTTTAAACAAATCAGGATCAGGAACCTTGGCTGATATCATTGAAGGTGTGGAATGGTGCATACAATATAATAAAGAACACACAAAGAATCCGATCAGAATCATCAGCATGTCACTGGGCGGAGATGCGCTCAGATATGATAAAGAAACGGACGACCCGCTCGTCAAGGCCGTTGAAGAGGCATGGAATGAAGGAATCGTCGTCTGCGTCGCCGCGGGCAACTCCGGTCCGGAAGCTCAAACGATTTCAAGCCCCGGTGTCAGCGAGAAGGTCATCACGGTAGGCGCCTATGATGACAATGATACAGCCAGCAATGAGGACGATACGGTCGCTTCTTTCTCAAGCCGCGGCCCGACGGTGTACAGAAAAGAGAAGCCTGACATTCTTGCGCCCGGGGTCGATATCGTATCTCTCCGTTCTCCGCGTTCATATCTTGACAAATTACAGAAATCAAACCGAGTAGGCTCCTTGTATTTCAGTCTTTCGGGCACGTCCATGGCCACTCCGATCTGTGCGGGCATCGCCGCCTTAATCCTTCAGCAAAACCCGCAGCTTTCGCCTGACGAAGTGAAAACATTGATCAAACAAAGTCCGGATCAATGGACAAATGAAGATCCGAACATTTACGGAGCGGGCGCAGTGAACGCCGAAAACGCCGTGCCGAAAGAGTAACCTTTTTATCATGAGAACGGGGTCGTCTGCACCGGCAGATGACTCCGTTTTTCAGGTGAATAGATGAAACATTTATAATGAAGGAACTCGGAACAGGTCAGAACCGGCTGTCAGAAAAAAAGATCAATGCAAGGCAGTGTATTTCTAAAAAAATAGGGAATAAGTATGGTGTAGATAAAAGGAGGAATCACAATGGCACTTACAAACACCGAATTGTCTGAATGGCTGCAAAAACAGATCGGACAAACGCTTGATATCAGAAAAGGAGAGCTGACAGACAGCCGAAACGAGATTTCTGATATGGATCAGATCATGCTTCACCTTGATGATGTTCTCGTCCGCCGGACAAACCATCCCGATGACTATGTAGCGGATGAAGAACTCGTCTTAAAAGGGCACGGCACAACCTATACGGAGGAAGGAAATGTCCCGCTTCCCCAAGATGCGTATGAAATTCCTCTGCTCGGCGACATTACCATCCAAAAGGAGCAAGACGGATTAAAGGTACATACAGATCGGGCCGTGTATACAATCGGGACCCGGAAAGAGCAATAAAAAGAAAAAACGCCCTGAATCAGCGGCGTTTTTTTATTGGTTTTTTTCTTCAGAATATCCGTGGAACATCGTGAATGCGCAAAGCATAATGCCTAAAATAATGATAATCGGGAGCCAGATCACGGCAAACTTATAATCCGGTTCGGCAAAAGCGCCTATGACCGCCCCAAAGCAATACAGAACCAAGGCAAGCGCGCGCAATACAGCATCTCTCGTAAACTGCTTCCGCTTGTCCGCTTTGTAAAACCTTGCGGTGAGATCTTCAAAAAAATTAGCGAGCGTTCCCGTTAATACGGTCGTGGAAATCCCCGCTACACCAAGTTTTCTCGCGGCTGTCGTCTGCATTCCCATTGCGAAGCTGAGCAGCATAATCAGCACATAAACAGAAATGGCATCTGCAAAAAAGCAAGAGAACAAAGCAAACAGCAGCAAAACAGCTCCTTCAATAGCTAAAGCGGCAGTTACCGCAGGGGGCCAGAATGATTTCTTTTTATTGCCCACAAGCAAGGCCGCGGCAATAACGCCGGCAATAAATCCGATTAACGAGGTTAACGATTTGAGTACGGCAAGGTGCCATGAGTTGCCGATCGCCAGGCCGAACAGAACGATATTCCCCGTCATATTGGCGGTAAAGATATGTCCCAGGCTTAAATAACCGATCACATCCACAATTCCCGCTGTTAAACAAAGAAGTAAAAGTGCAATATTTCGGTATGTAGTCACTGTCAATGTGATCCAATCCTTTCTTATGCTGATTCCAACATATAAGTTTACTCTTCGCCATTTCATATGTCCAGCCGGCGCGCCGCTTTTTCAAAGCATAAAAAAAACTCCGGCGAACCGGAGAAGTTACTGAACGATAAATAATACTCTCGTGCCGTCGGAATAGCCGCTCATTTGATTTCCAACCCATGAACCGGCCCCGCGGTTATCCGACGGGGTTACATATCTGATATCAGCCCCCGCCCCGCCTTCTGTGCAGACTGCCATGGGCCATTCATCACGGTCAAACCCGGGCTTTGTCGGAATTCCTTTCAATGATTCTTTCCTTCTATTCTCCGCTCCGCCCCGATCAATTGTACAAATCTCAGAATGACCTGCCGAAATGGCGTCTTTTATATGATTTCCCGTCTCTGGATATTTTGACAGCGGGAAATACAGCACCTGATCGTATCGGGATGCGGCACGAGCAGCACTGTCCGAATGGATGCCGGCGCCCGTAAGGCCGAACTGAAGAGAGATCACCAAAAGCAGACTTGCCGCCCATTTCATAAACGCATTCATTCACATCCTCCTTAAGAAGTTGATATGAAGCGTAAATATGTATATTAGCCGGATTTAACACACATGATGAATTGGCAAAAAAAGTTTGCTGTTTTGTTGATAATTAACGAAAATGGCGGCTTTACGATTTATCTATTGAACCGGCTTCTGTTTCCTTATATATTTTAGACATACTTATGAGCCGTTGTGATCAGTGTCTTCGGCAGATAAAAGGAGGAATGCCGTCCGGTCGGCAGGCACCGGCTGTTGGTTATGTCTTTTCAAAAACATGAAGGCGGGGAAATCCAGATGGAAAAAACAATGTTTCACCCACACTCACCCGAGTTTCACGAAGACCCTTTTGCGGTTTTAAGCAGATTCAGAGAGCAGGACCCCATACATAAATTCGAACTGCAGCGTTTCGGAGGCACCTTTCCGGCATGGCTCATCACGCGTTATGATGATTGTATGGCGTTTTTAAAAGACGGCAGAATTACGAGAGATGTAAGACGGGTCATGCCGAAGGAGCTGATCGCAAAGCTGAATGTCAGCGAAGATATCGATTTTGTCTCAGAGCATATGCTGGCAAAAGACCCTCCGGATCATTCACGTCTTCGATCTTTGGTGCATCAGGGGTTCACTCCCCGGATGATTGAGCAGCTTCGCACCGGGATAGAGCAGATCACAGAAGAGCTGCTGGATGAAATGGAAACAAAAGCAGACCCTGATATTATGAGAGATTTCGCGGCACCCCTTCCGTTTATCGTCATTTCCGAGCTGCTCGGAATTCCGAAAGAGGACCGCGCCAAATTTCAAGTGTGGACTAACGCGATGGTTGACACGTCAGAAAGCGGACAAGATGCGACCAACCAGGCTCTCAAAGAATTTAAACAATATATGAAAACACTGATCGAAGATAAAAGAAAACATCCGGCTGAAGATCTGACAACCAAGCTTATTTACGCTGAAGAGGACGGCCAAAAGCTGAGTGAATCAGAGCTGTATTCCATGCTGTTTTTGTTAGTCGTTGCCGGGCTTGAAACAACGGTTAACCTTCTCGGCTCCGGCACCCTGGCGCTTCTTCTGCACAAAGACCAGATGGAGAAGATAAAGCGGCAGCCCGAAAATATCCAGACGGCGGTCGAAGAGCTTTTGCGGTATACCTCTCCCGTCATCATGATGGCGAATCGATGGGCGCTTGAAGATTTCACCTATAAAGATGTTTCTATTAAAAAAGGCGATATGATATTTATCGGCATCGGTTCAGCCAATCGGGACCCGGAATATTTCGATGATCCTGATACATTAAATATAGCGAGAACACCGAACCGTCATATCTCTTTTGGATTCGGCATTCATTTTTGTCTCGGGGCTCCGCTCGCCCGGATGGAAGCATCCATTGCCTTTACTTCGCTTTTAAAACGGTTCCCGAATATAGAGCTGAAAGGCGCGCCCGAGGATGTAACATGGAGAAAAAACGTGTTTTTGAGAGGGCTTGAAACATTGCCTGTCAGATTTTAATATCGCCCCCTGTTTATCGGGGGTTTTTTTAATGTCTTATAAACAGGAAATCAATATAATAGTGAATATTTAGTACATAATGAATTTAGTTCTATGTATAAAAAAAACGGCCGGATTGCTCCGGCCGTTCTCTATTACCGTTTTACCAACTCATTTGTTTCGTCCAGCTTTTTTCTGAAAGATTTAAGGAAATTTGCGCTTATCGTTCCTTTGTTTGCGTACAGTTTTTCGCAGAATGCCTTAATGGCGTTTTGCGGCTTTGGTTCCGACAGCATTGTGACATGATTGGAGGAGTGGACGTCCAGCAGGTGAAAGTGTTTCATCTGGTGTTCCCATTCTTTCCAATACGCATCATGGTCTAACGGAATTTGTTCTTCTTCTGCTGTCAGATAACGTTCAAGATCTCCGAGGAACAAACCGCTTTTATTACGGAAGTAGTAGCATTGCAGCGCTTCCGGATGAGGCAGCGGCTTCATGTCATACTCTTCCATTCCGTAAGCGAGCTGCGTCTTCATCATTTGCTCCAGCTGCATCCGGATCGCTTCTTCGGATTTTGGCAGACCGCGCTTTTTGGCAAGGCCGATCAATTCTTTCAATACTTCTTCTTCCTCAGCCTGGACGGTAATGTCTTCTCTGCTGATTAATGCCTCTTCAAGGTTTTCAGGCTTAAGATATGCCGTAAGCATCGTATTGATCGTTTGCAGCATGACTGACTTAACAGATGGTTTTCTTTCTTTCCATTTTTCACTGTACGGGGTGTCGATCATGACGGCGCTTTTTACTGTATGACCTTCCTCCTGCAAGAGGCGCGCGGTTTCATATGCAAGCATTCCGCCCAAGGAATATCCGCCGAGGTCATAAGGGCCTTTCGGCTGTACCGCTTGGATGATTCTCATATAAGAAGCGGCCGTCTCTTCGATTCCTTGCAGCGGCTCTTTCCCTGTCAAACCTCTTGCCTGGATGCCGTAAAAAGGACGCTGACTCTTTTTGGCGAATGGCTGGTATGCTTCAACGCCTCCTGTTCCGCCGTGAAACCAAAAAACAGGACGGCCTTTTTCTCTTTCATTCAGCTTGACGAGTTCGGGAAAATTCCGGCCCGCCTCATGCGGTTGGTTCGTTTTTAACAGCATGCCGATCTCCTGAAGAGTGCTGCATTTCTGAAGAGCTTCCAGACTGATGCGGCTGTCTCCGTCCTCAAGTTTTTTCAGCAGCTGAATACAGGAGATTGAATCGAATCCGTATTCAGTCAGCGGCTTATTTTGATCAATTTCCGCTGCCTTCATCCCCAAAATGTCAGCCACAATGTCAGCTGCGCTCTCGCGGCGGAGCTGAGGGTCCTGGGAAACCGGTGCAAGGCTGATCTCTTCTGGCTGACCGCCGTTCCAATACTTGTGGTGTTCAAAAGGATATGTCGGAAGCGGCACTCTTTGAACAGATTTGCCTTGGTGGAGTCTGTCCCACGGTATATCCGCTCCTTTCACCCAGCAAAATGCAAGCTTTTCCAGATTGTTTTCAGCCAACAGCGTCTCCGTGACGACTGTACCGAGAGTCCCTTCCAGTAAAACGCCGATATCTCCTGATCCAGTCTGCTGACTGCCTGTAAAGAAGCTTTTCATTCCATTGCTTTCTTCGGAAAATGCTCTGTACTCTTTCAGTTTTTCCAGCAATTCATCTTGATTGCGGGCAACGAGTGCCAAGCGGCAGTTCATCGCCTCACGGCCGGTCTGAAGCGTATAAGCAATATCCCGCAATGACGGAGTATCTCCAGTTTGCACAAAATCAGCCAGCTGACCTGCGGCCGCCTTAAGACGCCCTTCGCTCTTAGCAGAAAGCACGATAAGCTGCGGGTCATGCTCAGATTCTTTGTCTTTATGGCTCGGGCTGTACTGTTCCAAGACGACATGCGCATTCATGCCGCCGAAGCCATAGCTGTTAATTGCGGCCCGGCGCGGGATCGGTCTGCCCGTATGGTCGGTGAGCTGTGTCCATTCCTGATTGTCTTCGGTGAAACGGAAGCGGCTTTTTTGAATAGCCATTTGCTCATTTGCAGATGTAAATCCGGGAATGCCCGGGATGGTATGATGCTTCATGGCCATCGCTACTTTTATAAGGGCGGCCAGTCCGGAAGCGAGTTCGCCGTGCCCGATGCAAGGTTTCACGGTGCTGATATAACAAGGCGTGCTTTCCTCTTGATTTGCAGACTCGCCGTAACCCGCTTTGATTGCATTAAACTCCAGCGCATCTGCCATTTCGGAGGCAATGCCGTGCGCTTCAATATAAGTGACGGTTTGCGGATCAACATCGGTGTCTTCGTACGCTTTTTTCATCGCGGCCTTCATTCCCGCCGGATTCGGTGCGTGAAGCGACATGCCTTTACCGCCGTGAGACACTCCTGTTCCTTTAATGACCATGTGAATATGATCGCCGTCTTCAATTGCCGCCTCAAGCGGTTTGATGATGATCACGCCCGCCCCTTCGCTTCTGACAAAGCCATCGGCATCTTTTTGGAACGATTTCGCCCGGCCGTTTTTGCTTAAATATCCCATTGAGTCAAAACCGATAAAACCTTTCGGCGATTGCAGAATATTGGCGGCGCCCACGACAGCCTGCTCACATTCGTTATGACGGATTGATTGAACCGCCCTGTGCAATGCCACCAGCGTTGACGTGCAGGCAGCCTCGTAATATTCACTCGGTCCTTGTAAATTCAAGGCATATGATATCCTGTTCGGAATGATGGACGGAATGGCTGTTCCATTGTTCGGATCGCTGTTGCCCGCGGCAACGAAAACGCCTGTCGTCCTGCTTGATAATGCCTTATTTGTCAGGCCCGCATCCTCCATTGCCTTCCATGTATGCATCAAAAGCAGATACTGCTCCGGCCCCATTTGTGATGCCTCTTTAGGAGAAATTCCGAAAAAGAGCGGGTCAAATTCGCCGACACCGTCAATAAAACCGCCCCATCTGAGACTCGTGTCATTCTCATCGCCGGCGTAACGGCGCCAGTCCCACCGGTCCGCCGGAATTTCGGTAATACAGTGATCCCCGTTTACGATGTGCCCCCAAAAAGACTGGATATCCGGGGATTGCGGAAACTGAGCTGACATACCGATAATCGCGATTCCTTGCTTGACATCGGCGTTATCACAAGGCGTATGCTGTTTCTTCGGTAAAGTGCGCTCTTCTGTTTCCGTGACCCCGGCCTCTTCTGAATGCTTATTATCGGCAAACAATTGAGAAAACTTGCTCTCATATGCTGACGCGAAGTGGCGGGTCAGCTCCTCCGCCGTCGGATACTCGAAAAACAATGTTGGATTCACATCGATGTCCGCCTCTTGGCCGATCTCTTTTGTCAGCCCGATCAGACTCGCTGAATCAAGTCCCAATTCCATGATATTCGCTTCAGAACGAAGAGAGGACGCGGGTTCATCCATCATCTTGGCGAGCTTGCCAAGGACGTAGCTGCGGATATCATCTGTCAGACTGCCGGCAGAAATCGGTGCTCCCGCATTCTTAACAGCCGTTCGGGCCGGCTGATTCATCTGTTCCGTTTTCGGGCGGAACCGTTTCAGGGCATAGCCTTCAAAACGCATCACCACTTCCGATCGGCTGCTGATGACATCTGCGTTAATCAGAATCATTTCCCCCGTTTGTTTGGCCAGCTTGATGTGCAGCCAGCAATCGGTAAGATTTTCCGGGCTGCTGAAGGTGACGGAATTAATGCCGAACGGCAGATAGCTTTCCGCCTCTGTTTGGTCCAATAAAGAAAGCGAGGCCAAGTAAGCACTGTTGGCGATTAATGGATTTATGGCATAATGATGCGCTTGTTGTGAGTCGCTATTGTTCAGGTTCACTTTCGCTAAAACGGCATCAGTGCCTTTGTACAGGCGGGTGATCGTTTTAAATTCTTCTCCCCACACGACGGTTCCCGTTCCATCTCCGTATAACTCATCTATCCGGCCCACTTCCCGGTATGAGCGCTGAATGGCCGCCAGATCCGCGTGCTGCTTTTGAAACGGATACGGGCTGCACTCGGCATACGCCGCTATGCTCCAATCAGGAGACGTGCGGCTGCGGTGCATTATGCTCAGTTCAAATCCATCCCCGTTTTGTTTCGATTCTGTTTTCAGCTCGATGCGATCGCCTTTTTTTACGGTAATGGGGCTGACGTAATTCAGTTTTTTAATATGTCCTCCCTCTGCTTCAGGAAAAAGATCACAAAAATGATCGACTGCCAGACTGTTATATGTAGCGCCGACGAGTACCGGTTCTCCGCTGAATTGATGCCCTTTCACGTATGGGTCGTCATCACTGTATACCGCCTGAACGCCGGCAGCGTTTTCTGATTCACCGAAATGAAAAGAAGTCCCGTGGTCAAAAGCGTAGGCCGGCAGATGAACGGCGTGCTCTTGCTGCAACTGATCAAACGTGATATTCTCTCCTTTTTCCCATTGCCGCGCACGCCGGCCGATATCAGAATCGGAGAAATTGAGATTCCGCTGATCCATGCGGTAAGCGGCCAGTTTTTCCGACAGTTCCTGAACGGAAGCAGCCGTAAATGCCGCCCGATACTCCGGATGATGCGTTCTTTTTTGCAGCGCGGATGCGATGGCGGCCGGATGAAGAGATGGCGTCTTTTCTAAAAAGGCCGCCAGTCTCTCAAGATAGGCTTCAAAACTCCATTTTGTTTTCGCTGACACAGGGAAAATATATTCCTCATTGCCGTGACGGGCATGATTAGAATTCGGATTGATATATTCTTCTACGATGAGATTTGCATATGCCCCGCCTGCCCCGAAGGAATTGATCATGCTTCTCCGCGGTATGATGTCTCCCGTCTCGGCATCCTTCAGACGCTCCCAATACTCGGTTTTCTCCTGCAGGTAAAAGGCCGTTTGTTCAAGCGCGATATTCGGATTTTGCGGTTTTGCATTAATGGTTGGAACTAATGTTTCCCGCTCCATTTGCAGCAGCACTTTCGCGAGCTGGGACATCCCGGAGGCCGCCTCTAAATGGCCGAGATTTGACTTGACGGATCCAAGCGCGCAAAATCGTTTTTTATCGGTATATTGCGAGAACGCGTTTGTCAGGGCAATGACCTCAATCGGATCTCCCAATACAGAGCCGTTTGCCGCTGATTCAACATAACTGATTGTTTCCGGATTGATTCCGGCCTTGTCAATGGAAGCCGCCATGAGCTTCGCCTGCTGTTTCGGATCCGGAGCCGTGTACATCTGCCTTCCGCCGCTATGGCACAACGCGCTGCTTTTAATGACCCCGTAAATATGGTCTTTGTCGGCAACCGCTTTGGAGAGCGGCTTCAAGAGCACTGCTCCGACTCCCTCTCCCGGCATCAGACCCGTGCCGGTTCCGAAGCTTTTGCTTTCACTTCCCTGCTCAAGCAAATTCGCCCGATCAAGCGCATCATATTTAGACGGTTCAAGCGTGAGATTGACCCCTCCGGCAATCGCCATGGAACAGCTGTTAAGCTTCAGGCTTTCACAGGCGAGATGAATGGCGCTCAGTGAGCTGGAGCATGCGGTCGTAACGCCCATGCTCGGACCCGTTAAATTGAAAAAGTGGGAAATGCGGTTGGCGATATGCCAATCCCCTCCGTTAGAGCTGAGCGCAGCTTTTTCCAATGACGGGATATTCCAGAAATATTGATTGTACATACTGCCCATAAATACACCGATTCCGCTGTCTGATTCCTGCCATTCGTTTACTCTTTCTAACGAGTAGCCGCCGTTTTCAAATGTTTCCCATACGGTTTCAAGGCTTAGACGGAGCTCAGGCGTCATCTCCATCACATGGTCTTCCCGGATGTCAAACAAGTGATGGTCAAAAGCGTCAATATGCTGCAGAAATCCGCCGTACCGTGTTTTGCCTTCTTCTTTTCGTGTTTCTTTTGCCATCGTTTTCAGAAGACCGGACTTCCATCTGTTTTCCGGAGCTTCCGTAATACAGCTGTCTCCGGCTTTTAAATGCTCCCACAGCTCATCGAGGGTTTCAGACTCGGGATAGCGGCCGCTGATGCCGATAATGGCAATGTCGTCACGATCTGAGCGATTATCGGTGACGTTTTCTGTTTCCGGCTTTGGCGCTTTTGGCTCTTTTTGTTCAGTGATAAATCGCCGCGTTTCCGTGACAAGCGGCACCGGTTCATTCATTGCAGGTTCCGGATGCTCCGTTTCAGGAGGCGCTTGATCGGCTCCGAATGCCTGTTGCAGCTTATCCGGGTAAGTTTCCAGCAAATACTCGGCAAGTTCTTTCGTATTCGTGTGTTCAAATAAGACCGTTTTCGGCAGCTCGCCCGTCAATGTTTCCAGTTCACGGATAAAATTCACCTGCAAAATGGAGTCGATGCCGTATTTTTCAAAGCTGGTTTCCGGCTGAATGCGCTCGGGAGCAAGCTTTATGGACTTGGCTAACGTTTCTTTTATGAATTGCACCGTCCGGTCTGTGACTGAGAAAGACGGTTCTGTGAAATCAGCCGGCTCTTTGGAAGCCGCAATTTCTTCAACCGCCTGCGCGTCCGGCTGCTTTTGCCTGATGACGCCGTCGCTTTCTGCCGCCACGATCTGCTGGCCGAGGTGATGTGACGATTCCGCCATAAATGTAACGTACCGATATCCCTCGCTTTCCAGCGCAGACTGCCACGCTTCAGGATACAGCCCAGGGCATCCGGGAATACGCAGTTTGGCGTCTTCATACAGCCACCAGCCTTCCAAAAGACCGAATGTCAGATGAGAATAAACCGAATGGCTGCTGATCTCATTTAATAGCAAAATCCCATTCTTTTTAAGCACCGCTTTGGCATTGCGAAGTGTCCGCCGAATATTTTTTGTCGCGTGAAGCACATTTGCCGCAATGACCGCGTCATATGCGCCCGCCTCTATACCCTGCAAAGCCGGGGGCTCTTCCACATTAAACCGCTTATAAGTCAAATACGGATTGTCGGGACCGTATTCTTTTTCAGCATGCATGAAAAAGGCCTTTGACAGATCGGTGTAGCAATATTCTTTCACATGAGGTTTGACCTCTTTTAATCTTTTGAAAACGGCCGCGCTCGTCCCGCCCGTCCCCGCTCCGATCTCTAATATCCGGATTTCCGCGTTCGGGTCTTCTTTCAGGCGTTCTTCAATGAAAGCCGTCAATGTGTCAGCGAGCACCTCATTAAAGTAGTCTGCCGTTTCATTGTTTTTATAGATTCCTTCAACCAATTCCATTGAGGAATCAGGAAACAGAACATCAGTGGCAGAAACTCTGCCGGATAAAATATCCGGCAAAGCTCTGAGAGCGGTCTCCACTAAGATGATCATCGCCCGTTTGCTGCTGTCCTTGAGTAAAGGAGCTTTCTTTTCATCCCATTCTTGCCACAGAACGTCCGCACGCTCTATCGGACCCGTTAACACATACGTACTGCCAGACTGTTTCAAAAAGCCTTTTTGCACCAAGATAGAGATGCTTTCTTCCAGCCACCTGCCGTAAAACCCCTGCATGACAGGCTGCGTTTCGTTTTCCGTAAAAAATCCGACAGATTTCAGCTGGCCTGCCAATAGTTTGTAAAGAAGATCTTCAGTGTTTTGCAAAGCCGTCCCCTCCTTAACTCAATTGTTGTACATGTCTTGTTACTTTAGGCTGATAGCTTCGCAGTTTTTGCATCGCCGAGCCGTGATGTTCAGGGTATACTTCTATCATTTCTTCCGGTTTTTCCTCCGGCTCTTCCGCCTGTTTCATCATGACGAACTGATTCAATGGGCCGCCGAGCAATCGTTCAAGCGCCGCCATTGCTTCGGGCGCTTCAATTGATCCGACTCCCGCCTGTTTCATCCGTTCTTGATAATCGGCAGATGATACGATTCCGACACTGCCCCAGTAGCTCCAATTCATCACTGCCGCCGAATACGGCCGGACTTGAGCCAAATGAGCGGCAAAGGCATCTTTGAAACTGCACCCGGCAGCATAATTGCTTTGTCCGGCCGCTCGTGCAAATGATTGAACAGATGAGAAGAACAAAGCAAAGTCCAGCGGCTCATTTTGGAACACGCGGGCCATATTCACGCTGACATTGACTTTTGCAGCGAGCACGCTTTTCAAACGGCTTTCCGGCATATTCGCCAGGCTCTGATCCTCTAAAACAATTGCGGAATGGATGATTCCGTTAATTTGCGGGTGCGTGCGTTTGATCGTTTCATACGCCCGTGTGAGCTCAACCGGATTTGCCGCGTCAGCTTCAATATAAATCGGCGCAGGCCCGAATTGGCTGAGTCTGTCGATTTTTTCCTGGATGGCGCTGTTATGTTTTCGTCTGCCGATCCAAACGACTCGCGCCTGATACGTTTTCACGGCATATTCGCTCCATGCCTCGCCGATGCCCCCCGCGCCGCCGATGACGACATAAACGCCGCCTTTTTGGTAAGCGGGCCGGCTTGACACCGGCTGCTGTACAGGAATAAGGCGCTGTTTGTACCAGTGATTGTTCCGGTACGCCCAAGTGTTGCCTTGCTCATCAAACGGCGCTGAGAACAGCTCCGCCTTTGAAACATCTTCCGGACATCCGGCATCAATCAGCCGTGTTTGCCAGTTCGGATACTCTTTTGCGAGCGAACCGATCAAACCGTGAATGCCTGCATGAGCCGGATCAATGATGTCCGCCGGCTGTACGGACTGTGTTTTTATTGTGACTGCAGTCAAGCTGATTCGCTTGCCTCCGTATCCTAAAGCAAGCATCGCCTTAATCACTCTGTACATCTGGATGACGCCCGCATCTTGAGCTTTCACCATGTCATCAGCGCTGTGAAAAGGAGCGATCCATACGATATGCCCGAAAGACCCTCTTGCTTTCAGTTCAGCCGCAACAGCCTCTATTTCATCCTCCGGGTTGATATGAAGCCGTTTCGCAGAAGGATGATGCAATTGAAAAGCCGTGCTTTCCTCATCCCCTGCGATAAAGACAACCTCTTCCGTCTTATATGCCGGGCTTGGGTCACGGAATTCCGCAAGATCCCATACCGGAGCCAGAAGGTTTGCTCCATTTAATGATGTTTCCGGCGCCGGGCCTTCCATCATTCTGGAAGAAATCCCTTTAATCCTGACACAGACGCGGCCTGTCTCATCGCATAAGTCAATGTCCAGCCGCTGTATTTTTTCATCCGTTCCCCGGGAGCTGACATACGCCCACATGCTTGTCGTGCACTGGCTGAAAATGTCCAGTTCCTCAAGGGCGAACGGCAGTGACAGCTGGTTATCATCTGCGTGAAGCTTCAGTCCGATTGTCGCTTGCAGAGCTGAATCAAGCATACACGGGTGAAGAACGTATTGATCTGCCGTTTCTTCGAGGAAGGAAGGCAGACGGAGCTCAGCTAATGCTTGATTGCTTCCGATATGAATGTGCTGAATTCCTTGTTGTCCGGGACCGTAGTCAATGCCGATTTTGCTGAATAAGCCGTAACACTGTTCAGAAGTCAGCATACTGCGGCCGCATTGAGCTTTCAGTGCGCCTATATCACGGTGCGGAGCCTCACCGGCGCTGAGAATGCCGGCAGCCCCCTGACAGTGTATCTGCCTGCCGCTTGCTTCTGTTTGTGAATCCGTGTAAATGTCATACACGATTTCACCGTTTTCCCTCGGAATCAGGCTGATTTGCGCTTCAATCGGGCGGGTTCCCGCTTCGATCGGCCGAACCCAAACGATGTTTTTCAGACGGATGACAGACGGAACTTCCTTTTGCCCTTTGACTGCCTGAGCAACCGCCGCCCTGGCCATTTCCAAGTAGGCAACGCCCGGCATAACCGGCTTGCCTTTAATAAGGTGATCGGTGAAAATCGTCTCTTGTCCCGTAAATTCGGATCGGTACCGCTGCTCTGTTAAATCCGATACATTCTCGTGAAGCAGCGGGTGCAGCACCCGCGCCGTCGGCACAGCTTGCGGTTTTTCTGCTTTCGGCCGGTTGTCCGTGATCCAGTACCGCTCTTTCGCAAACGGGTAAGCAGGAAGACTCATCCGTTGGGGCTTGATATCAGAATATAAGCCGTCCCATTTGATATCCGCGCCCTGCACCCATAATTCCGCAAGCTTGTCATTCTCCCGGCGGCTTATCAGCTCTTCGATATCCGCTTCGCCGTTTGCGCCTGCCAGAATGGATTTCAGCGGGGTTTTACCCGCTTTTCCTTTATAAATGCCCGCTTTGTCATAACGTCCTTTCGCACAGCTCTTTAGCTTGTCCCGCAGTTCTTCGGCCGAGGAAGCGATAATGGCCGCTCTTTCTTCCATCGCATCACGTCCCTGCTGAAGCGTGTAAGCAACATCGGCAAGATCCGCATCCGTAAAAGAAGCTTGCGCCAGCTGCTGCGCCTGTTCCTGCAGACGTTCTTCTTCTTTGGCCGACAGCACAAAGATTTGAGGGTGTGTGAAAACAGCTGTTTTTCTTTCTTCCTTCGGGATATATTCTTCAATGACGACATGGGCGTTTACGCCGCCGATGCCGAAAGAACTGATTCCCGCACGGCGCGGCAGATGATTGCCGTTTTCGTCTTTCAATGCCGTCCATTCTCTTTTTTCCTGTACGATGTAAAACGGACTGTCTTTCAGTTTGATATACGGGTTGATGACCTCGCTGTGGAGGCTTTTTGCAAGTGTTTTATGCTTCATCTGCATCAGCACTTTGATCACACCCGCGACACCGGCTGCCAGTGACAGGTGGCCGATATTGGTTTTAGCCGATCCCAGACCGCAGTGACTCGCGTAAACGGCGGGATCGCCTGTTTTTTCGTACAGCTTTTGAAAGGCGGATTTCAGGCCGTTGATTTCGACCGGATCGCCAAGCTCCGTTCCGGTTCCGTGCGCTTCTATATAAGTGACGGTTCTGGGATCAATGCCTGCTTTGTCATAAGCCGTTCTGACGACTTCCGCCTGGGCTTTCGGATTCGGTGTCGTCAAGGAGTTCGCGCGTCCGCCGTGGTTGACCGCGCTGCCTTTAATGACGCCGTAGATATGATCGCCCGCTTTTTCCGCTTCTGACAGCTTTTTCAAAAACAGAATTCCGGCACCTTCACTGACGGCAAATCCGTCCGCCCTGTCGGAGAACGTTTTGCATTTCCCTTCTTTGCTCAGCGCACCCGCTTTGTCATAAGCGATGTGGCCTTGCGGTGTGACGACAGTATTCACGCCGCCGGCGATCGCCATCTCGCAGTTCCCGTTTTCAATGGCGCATACGGCGTGATGAATCGCGACCAGCGAGCTGGAACAAGCCGTGTCGATCGGTTCACTCGGCCCGTGCAGATTGAGCATATAGCTGACGCGGTTCGGCCCTGCTGACGGACTCATATTTGCGGCTGACGCACCGCCGATATCCAGATCGGAAAACAGTGAGCCGTATCCGGTATTCCCCGTGCCGATATACAGGCCTGTTTTCGTGCCGGAAAGGCTTTTAGCGGAATATCCCGCATCTTCTATCGCCTTCCACGCATACATCATTAACAAGCGCTGCTGGGGATCCATCTGTTCGGCTTCCAGCGGTGAAATTCCGAAGAACAGCGGATCAAATTCCGCAACTCCGTCAATAAACCCGCCCCACTTTACATTTGTTTTGTTGGCTTCATTAAGCGGGTCACCGTAATACTCCCGCCAGTCCCAGCGATCCGCCGGCACCTCTGTTATACAGTCTTTTCCCTCTTCTAAATTGCGCCAATACTCATCAATATTTGCGGCCTTCGGAAACACTCCGCTCATGCCGACAATGGCGATCGGTTCCGGTTTATGTTCAGCCGCAGTCTGAACAGGCTGTACGGCAGTTTTTGCAAATCGTTTGTTCCCTGCCAGTCTGATGCCGCCATCATCTGTTACGCCGCTTTGTTTTTCTTCTTTCGGCTGTGTGCTGCCGGCAAATTGCGTTTGATAGTCTTCTGCTAAATGATGCGCCAAGGCTTGAATCGTCGCATATTCAAAAAATACGGTCGGTGTCAGATCAAGCTGATAAGTGTCATTCAGCTTGTTCGCGAATTCCGTCAGCGTAATGGAATCAAATCCGTATTGATTGAACTCCAATTCGATATCGATTTCTTCAATGTTTATTTTCAGAAGTCCGGAAACTTCTTTTGCCAGCAATTCCTGAAGTTTGGCCGTCAGGTCTTTCGGCGCAGGTGTTTCTTCCGTTTTCTTAACCGGTGCAAAAGCGGCTGCGGGAGTCTTTTGAAGCAGTTTTTCCCGCATTACGGCGCGGTTGCCTTCCATAACGAGCACGCTTGTTTTCCCCGTGCTCCATGCTTTGTAAAGAGCTTCTATTCCGGTTTCAGTGCGCATCGGCGTTACACCGGTTCTTTTTTCGGTGAGCTTCGCCATTTCTTCATTGACTTGCATTCCGCCGTCTTTCCAAAGCGGCCAATTGATTGACAATGTGTGACCGTGGCGGTACATTGCCGTAACCAGCGCGTTGCGGTATGCCGCATAGCTGTCCATAAATGCGTTTGCCGCCGCATAATCCGCCTGTCCCGCATTCCCGGTGACACCGGAAATGGATGAGAAAACGATGAAAAAGTCCAGCGCTAAATGCTCGGTTGCTTCATCAAGGTTGACAAATCCGTCCGTTTTAGGAGCCAATACACTGTAAAACTCTTCGGTTGTTTTCTTTGCGATATATTGATCTTTCATCACACCCGCGCTATGAATGATGCCGTGAAGGCCGCCATATTCCGTTTCAATTGTTTTGACCAGGTCTGCCGCAGTTTGAGCGTTTGTTACGTCAGCCTGTTTGTATTCCGCTTTTGCTCCGAGTGATTCAAGCGATTGCAGCTGCTTCCGCTGATTCTCGCTTAATGCGGAACGGCCTGTCAAAACCAGCGTCGGCTCTTTGACTTTCCGGGCGATTTCTTTTGCGAAAATAAAGCCGAGGCCCCCGGCTCCTCCGGTAATGAGATAAATCCCTCCGTCGTTCCACGGAATGCGTATTTTGCCGCCGGACACGGCCGTTTCTTTGACATCTGCGCTGTATCGGATGCCGTTTTCATATTTGATATGGCTGTCATCAGCCCTTGTTTTATTTTCTCTGATGATGTCTGTGATTCTGCCGTTTTCCGCTGGTTCTATTTCAATCAGCTGGGTTTTCAGTTTTTTATGTTCCAGGCCGGCTGTTTTTAACAGAGCTGAAATCCCTGAGAGCAGCTGATGCTTATCTGTTTTAGAGAGAACCGTCTGGATAAGGACGTCTCCTTCCGTCTCTTCCTTCAGCAGTTTTTGCAGCGTCTCCAATATCCGTCCTGTATAATCACGGAAGCGCGCCGCCGCTTTCCCGTGCGGGGAGGCCATTTCAATACATTCAGCTCCCGCGGCTTCAACCGCTTGCTTTAGTCCGGCGTCTGTGTCACAAAGCATTACGATATGCCGGGCAAAAACCGGTTCCGTTTGAGCAGCAGTTTCATCGCTTCGGGTCCATACCGGCTCAAGCATGAGCGTTTCCGGAGCTTTTTCTTTTTTCTCAGGTTCTTTTTCAGCTGTTCTGAATGACAAACCTTTCAGCCTTACGCACACCTTGCCGTTTTCATCACAAATATCAAGATCGCGTTTTTCAACCTGGCCGGCTTTGTGGTCTTCAGAAAGTCTGGCGTATACCCACATCTCGGCAGCGCATGCGCTGAATACTTCAAGCTCCTGAACCGCAAACGGAAGCATCAGTTGTTCATCATTTGTTCCGGTTAATATGCTTGATGCCTGCAATGCAGAGTCCATTAAGCCCGGATGCATGACATACTCCTGTACCGTGTCCGCACAAGCCGCGTCAAGAGACAGTCTGCCCAATACGAAATCATCACCTGTATAAATCGCTTTGACACCCCGGAAAGCCGGGCCGTAATCAAAACCGATTTTGCGGTACATATCGTACACTTCATCTGCAGAAAACGGTGTCTCGGCGGATTGTGATCTCAGTTTTTGAAGATCAATGACCGGAGCCTTTGCGTCAGGGCGGACTGATACTGCCCCTTGGCTGTAAACGGACGGCTGATCTGTTTCCCGGCCGCAGTAAATGTCGAATTGAACGTCATTTGCCGTTTCGGGAATGAGACGGATGTTGACATGAACCGGCTCGTCTTCAATGGTAATCGGCCGCACCCAAACCGTATTCTTAAGCTTGACGCTTCCTTGTCCGGCCGGAACTTCAGATGCCTGTTCCATTGCTGCGCGCGCCATTTCAAGATGTGCCACACCCGGTAAAATCGGCACGCCTTTTACAACATGATCCGCAAGGTAAAATTCTTCTCCTGTATAGATTGAGCTGAACCGCTGTTCTGCAAGGTTTGAAGTATTTCTGTGCAGAAGCGGATGAAGCGCGTCTTGTTTTCCGGCAGATACTGTGCTTGTTTTTTCGTGTTTTCCGGTGTGTTTCGCCGCCCAATAGCGGTCTTTTGCAAAAGGATACGACGGCAGGCTCATGCGTTTAGGCGGCCGGTCTCCATACAGCTTCGCCCAATCGACGTTCAGCCCTTTGACCCATAATTCAAGCAGCTTCGCGTATTTGCCGCGTGCCATCCATTTTTCAACGGCTTCTTGAATTTCTTCATCTTCCGTCAGCATTTGCAGCGTGCCTTTGTCTATTCTTCCTCTGTACAAATCCGCATGCTTATCTCCAGTGATAAACTGTGACAGTTTTTTCTGCAGTTCTTCTGCGGATCCGGCAATAACCGCCAGGCGTTCTTCCATGGCGTCCCTTCCGATTTGGAGAGTATATGCCATAGAAACGAGGCTGGAATGATCGTACCGTTTTTCAGTAAGCGCACGTTTCAGCTGTTTTGCCTGCTCTTTCAGGCGTTTTTCATTTTTGGCGGACAGAACGAAAAGACATGGGTCGATATGAGAATCATCTGCTTCCTCTCTGTCTTCTGGAATGTATTCTTCGATGACGACGTGGGCATTTACGCCTCCGATGCCGAATGAGCTGATGCCCGCGCGGCGCGGCTGTTCGTTTCCGCGTTCGTCCGTCTGCGTCTTCCATTCCATCGTCTCCCGCACCAGATAAAACGGGCTGTCTTCAAGCTGAATGTACGGATTTACCGTCTCACAGTGGAGACTTTTGACTAATGTCCGATGCTTCATCTGCAGCAAAATTTTAATAATGCCCGCTGCTCCCGCGGCAAGGGATAAATGGCCGATATTCGTTTTGACCGACCCTAAGCCGCAATAGCCGGCCGCTTTCTCTTTTCCGTCTGCAAACGAGCTGAACGCTTGTTTCAGGCCATTAATTTCAACGGGATCCCCCAATTCTGTTCCGGTGCCGTGCGCTTCGATATAAGAGACTGTTTTCGGATCAATGCCCGCTTTTTTGTATGCGGCTTTAATGACTTCCGCCTGTTGTTTCGGGTTAGGCGTTGTTAAAGATGCCGCACGGCCGCCGTGATTCACCGCGCTTCCTTTAATGACGCCGTAAATATGGTCCCCATCCGCCTCAGCGGCTTTCAGCTTTTTGAGGAAAAAGAGCCCGGCTCCTTCACCATGGGCAAAACCGTCAGCCTGATCGGAGAACGTCTTGCATCTTCCTTCTTTACTCAGCGCGCCCGCTTTGTCAAAGCTGATATACACATCCGGAAGAACAATCGTATTGATTCCTCCCGCCAAAGCCATGTCGCACGTCCCTTCTTCAATTGAAGAAACGGCATGGTGTATGGCAACGAGCGAGCTTGAGCAGGCGGTATCAATCGGCTCGCTCGGCCCGTGCAGATTGAGCGTATAGCTGACACGGTTCGGTCCGACAGACGGACTTGTATTCGCCGCGGATGACCCTTCAATCGCCGTATCGGCATTGGCTAAAAGAGAACCGTAGCCGGTATTTCCGGTCCCGATAAACACACCTGTCTTTGTGCCTGAGAGACTCTTTGATGCATATCCGGCATCTTCAATCGCTTTCCACGCATACGTCAGCAAGAGGCGCTGCTGAGGGTCCATTTGCTCCGCTTCCCGGGGTGAAATCCCGAAAAACAACGGATCAAATTCGGCAATTCCGTCAATAAACCCGCCTTGGTTGACGTTTGTTTTATTGGCTTCTTTTGCGGGATCCCCGTAATAGTCCCGCCAGTCCCAGCGGTCTTTCGGAATCTCGGTCATGCAGTCTTTGCCTTCTTTCAGGTTCTGCCAGAAAGCTTCAATGTCTTCTGCCATCGGGAAAATCCCGCTGATGCCTACGATTGCGATCGGTTCCGGCCCTTGGTCCCGCTGTACTGTCTGCGGAAGTGTCTCAGGCAGAGTGCGGCGCCGCTTAACGGCCTGGCGCGTGATTTGAGTCTCTTTTACCGGTCTTGCCGATTGAACCGTTTTTGTATTTACCGCAAACCGTCCGGCAAATTCCTCTTCGTATTCACTGATTAAATGAACGGCAAATTCATGGATTGTCGGATGATCAAAGAAAATCGTCGGCGTTAACGTAAGCCGGTACGTTTTGTTTAACTGGTTCGTAAACTCAGTCATCGAGATAGAATCCAGCCCGTATTTTGTCATTTCTTCGTGAGGATCAATTTTGTCAATGTTTACTTTTAACAGCGAGGCCGTCTGCTGTTTTAACAGATGCTTCACTTTTTCAAGCAGGCTGTCAGCATCAATGTCATGACGTACGCCGGTCTCTGCTTCCGGATGATCATTCTCTTTGCGGAACCGTTTTGCTTTCATGTTTTTCACATCTCCTTCAAGAACCGTCATCCGGGCTGTCCCGCTCATCAAGCCTTGATATAAAGCCTTGATGCCGGCATCTGTGCCGAGCGGTGCGATTCCCGCCTCCTGCATCAGCATATCTTCCGTCTGCTTTCCTGCCTGCATTCCGCCTTCTTTCCATAACGGCCAGCTGACAGAAAGCGTCTTTCCGTATCTTTGTCCTGCGGCTTGTAAAGAACGGCGGTACTCGGCATACATCTCCATAAAGACATTTGCAGACGCATAATCAGCCTGGCCGACGCTTCCAAGCACACCTGATAAGGATGAGAAGACAATAAAGACATCTAATTTCTCATGTTGTGACGCTTCATCAAGATACACAAGGCCCTTCACTTTCGGAGCGAGAACGTGTTGGAATTCCTCTGCCGTCTTCTTCACCATGTAGTTGTCTTTTATAATGCCGGCACTGTGAACAATCCCGTCCAGCTTGCCGTGCCGTTTGCGGATATGGCGGATCAATCGGTATACTTCTGCTTCGTCCGTGACATCGGTCTGCTCGTAGAAAACAGAAGCGCCGGCAGCACGTACTGTTTCCAGCATGTCTTTCTGCTTTTCTCTGAGAGCGGACCGGCCGGTTAGTATGATGACGGCGTCTTTTGTACGGTTTGCGATCTCTTTTGCAAAAATCAGACCTAAACCTCCGGCACCTCCTGTAATGAGATAAACGCCTTCGTCTTTCCACGGAATATCCGGCTCCGCTTGAGAAATATCCACCTCTTCCCAATCAGCGGCAAAGCGCTTGCCGTTTTCATATTTCACATGGACGCTTTCGGCATGCATACGGTTTTCCGCCGCTTTTTCCGCGATGCCTTCAGCACTTTCTTTCTCCTCGGCTTCGATCATTTGACAGATCAGCTTGGAATGTTCAAGGCATGCGGTTTTGAAGAGGCCGGTAATGCCTGAGAACACCTGCTGTAAGCCTGCTGACCGCGTAACAGCCTGAAAAAGAACCCGACCCTTCGGCTTGCTTTTCATTATGGTTTTGATATGGTCAAACAGCTGACCCGCATAAGAATGATACCGCTCTGCAATAGATGCGGGACGATCGTCCAAGATAATGACGCTTGCATGTTCAAGCTTTGCTTCGACAGCTTGTTTAACGGCTTCATCGTACTCACAAAGGAAAATGATATGCTGTTCATACGAAGGCGCATGATCGGCCTGTTCCGGCTGCTCTTTCCAGACCGGTTCAGCGAGCAATGTCTCGGTACGGCTGACGGGAACGCCGGCACCCGCGTTTTCTTCCATGATCCGCGTTGAGAAACCTCTCATCCGCACACAAAGCCCGCCGTTATTATCATATAAATCAATATCTGCTTTTTGGATAGGATCGCCGGCTTTATTGTTCGCGCTGAATGTGACGTGCACCCACATATCATCAGCGCACGGATTCAGAACGTCCAGCTCCTCTAAAGCAAACGGCAATGCGGCTTTGAATGGTTCCCCGCTTTCTGCCAGCAGCGCTCTCGTCACGTTTTGTAAATATTCGGCGGCCTGAAGCGCACCGTCCATCATACTCGGATGAAGGATATAATCAGCTTTCGTATGGGAGACGGATTCAGGAAGCTTCAATTTAGCAAGCAGACGGTCTTCGCCTTTGTATACAAGCTGTACACCTTTGTAGCCCGGCCCGTAATCAGCTCCGATCATTCCTTTGTAAAACGCTTGAGATTGGATTGTTCCCTGCGTGCACCGGCGCTTCAGCTGCTCAATATCCGCCGCTTCCTCCGGTTCCTTCCGGATGATTTCAGCGATGCCCTGATTATAAAGAGGAGCTTCTTCACCGATAGAATCGTTACCGCCGTACATTCTGTATTGAATCTGTCCGTCCTCTTCTTCATAAAGTCCGATATGGACACGGACAGCGTCCTGATCGACTATCACCGGGCGGACCCATACGATATTCTTTAAGCGCAGGCCGAGAGAATCCTCTGTTGCCCCGCCGATGCTTTTCTCCGCTGCGGCCCGTGCCATCTCAAGGGTAACGGCAGCCGGCACGATCGCCATTCCTTTAATGATATGCTCGGCAATAAAATACTCTTTTCCCGTGAATTCCGAACTGAACCGCTGCTCCTGCAAGACGGATGTATTCTGATGTACCAGCGGATGCAAAAACTTGGTATCCGTTTGCTTCACAGTTTCTTCCGGCCAGAAGCGCTCCTCTGCGAACGGGTAGGTCGGCGCACTGATTCTTCGCGGCGCGGAATCCTGATACAATAAGCCCCAATCAACACGCGCTCCTTCAATCCAGAGCGCCGCAAATGCTTTCAGCTTTTCATCACGTGTCTGACATGCCGCAAGCTCTTCCATCTCCTGAGCCGACACTTCTCTGCTTCTCACTTTTTCGCCCCGTAAGATGTTTTGGTCATTGCCGTTGATAAAATCCTGCAGCTGACGCTTCAAATCGTGATGATCATGACTGATAAAAACGGCTCTCTCTTCCATCGCTTCACGTCCGGTCTGATACGTAAATGCCAGATCATGCAAAGAAACATCGTTTTCGGCTTCATCCAGAAAGCCGGATAAACAAGATGCATAGGCAGTAAGACGCTGCTTATTTCTCGCTGACAGCGGAACGATATAAGGCGGCTGTCCGTCATTTAATCCGCTGATCGTTTTGTTTTCATACTGTTCAAAAATGGCGTGTGCGTTTGTTCCTCCGAGTCCGAATGAGCTTAACGCTGCCCGGTGCGGCGTCTCTCTCTCCGGAAGCGGTTTTCTCTTATCCGCCACATAAAACGGCGAACCGCTGAATTTGATATTCGGGTTCGGTGACGTGTAATTAATGGTAGGCGCCAGCTCCCGATGATATAAACTCATGGCGACTTTGATGCACCCGGCCAGACCTGCTGCTGTATCCAAATGTCCGATATTCGTTTTTACGGAGCCGATTCCGCAATACTGCTCCCGGTCCGTGTAACGTTTATACACTTGCTGCAGCGCGGACATTTCAATCGGATCACCCAATGTCGTTCCTGTGCCGTGCGCTTCGATATAGGAAATCGTCTCCGGGTGAATATTCGTGCTGTCTAAAACATGCTGGATGACGTCAGTCTGACCTTTTACACTCGGTGCGTAAAAGCCGACTTTATCCGCTCCGTCATTGTTCAGACCGACGCCTCTGAGCATGGCATATATGTGATCTCCGTCCTGAACGGCTTTCGACGCCTTTTTCAGCAGAATGACGGCAGCTCCTTCTCCGCCCGCCATACCGTCGGCTGAAGCGTCAAATGCCTTGACATGCCCGTCGCTTGAAAAATTCAATCCGTTTTGGTGCACATAGCCGATGCTTGTCGCTGCATGCAGCGTTGCTCCGCCGACGAGCGCGTATTCCGATTCTCCGTTCGTGATGCTTTTATAGGCTGAATAAAGACCGACTAATGATGATGAGCAATTGGAATGAACGAAATAGCTTGGCCCTTTTAATCCGAGCTTATGGGAAACCATCGTCGGAATCGTGCCGCTCTGCGCTAACACCCATGAGACATAGCCGTCAGGAGATTCATGGCCTTCTGTCGTTTTTTCCGGCAAAAGCGACCGATACGAATTATTGCTTGCCGACATATATACGCTTGTCTTCGGAATCTCTTTGGATACATATCCCGCGTCCTCGACGGCTTTCCAAGAATGTAGCAGCAGAAGCCGAAGCTGAGGATCCATAAATTCTGCGTCTTTCGGAGAAATGTGAAAGAACTCAGGGTCAAAGAGATCTTTTCCTTCTATCGTCGATAATGCCGGCACATAGTCGGGATTTTCGATCAAATCTTCAGGTACGCCGGCTTCCCGAAGTTCTTCTTCCGAGTAGAACCGGACGCTTTCCTTTCCTTCTCTTAACTGCTTCCAAAACTCATGATGATTTTTCGCGCCGGGGAACTGGCAGGAAATTCCCACAATCGCCACACTGTCGTCAAAGTAAGACGGCACCCCGTTTTGCGGTGTTTGTTCTCTTTCTCTTTCATCTTGGCCTGATGCCTCTGATTCAGCCGTCTGTTTAGTTTCAACAATAAATCGGCTGATCGCCTGAATGGTAGAGTGTTCGAATAAATCCGTGACGGTAAAATCGCATTCCAGCTCCTGTTTAATGCGTTCTGCCGCCGCAACAGCCAAAAGCGAGTCGCCTCCCACATCGAAAAAGCCGTCTTCGGTTTTGATGCCCGCCGTATTCAGCAGGTCTTCCCATATTGCGGTCACTTTCACTTCCGCTTCTGATAACGGCAGTCTGCCCGACTTTTCAGACCGGTGAACAATTACCTTGCGCTGTTTTAGGTCTTTGCGGTTCACTTTTCCGCTCGGTGTTAACGGCAGCGCATCCAGACGGATAAAATGAGCAGGCGCCATATAATCCGGCAGACTCGATAAAAGATGGTTGCGGAGCGCTTTTTCATCTGCCGTATGACCGGAGCGGGCCGTATAATAAGCAATCAGCTTTTTATGTCCGTTCTTTTCCTGAACAACAACCGCCTGATCAAGAATGTCCGGATGTTCGTTCAATTTCGTTTCAATCGCTCCCAATTCGATGCGGAAGCCGCGAATTTTCACCTGACTGTCAATCCGGCCGGCATATTCTATATTTCCGTCAGGCAGCCATCTGGCTAAATCACCTGTCTTGTAAAGTTTTTCTCCTTCACTAAACGGATTATCAATAAATGATGCCGCCGTCAGCTCAGGCTGATTGTAATAGCCTCTGGCCAGACCGGCGCCGGCCACGCAAAGCTCCCCGGCCACACCATCAGGGACGGGGCTGAGCTTTTCATCGACGATATAAAGCCGCGTATTGTGAATCGGTTTCCCGATCGGCGTATTCCTGCTTGTGATTTCCTTTTGGCCGCAGCTGTAGTAAGCGGCATAAATAGATGTTTCCGTCGGGCCGTATATGTTTTCAATTCTGGCATGTTTGAAGATGGAAACTGACTTTTTGACTAAATCTTTCGGAAACGCCTCACCGGCCACCATCACATATTTCACAGGGCCGTCTTCTGTAAATGCCGTATGCCGCTTTACCGTTTCCAGAAATACATTAAACACGGCGGGAGCAAAATTCAGGTGCGTGACCTGGTGGGTTTGGATGTATTCCATGCAAAGCTGCGGATTTTTTTCTGCACCAGGCGGCAAAATGACAAGCCGTCCGTTTCCGATAAACCAGCCGAATAATTCAGAAATCGAAACGTCAAATACGTAATTCGTTTTTAACAAATAGGCATCCTCTTGTGCGACCGGATACTCAGCTTCCAAAAACTGCAGCGTATTCATGATGGCCCTGTGCTCAACCATGACGCCTTTCGGTTTTCCCGTGCTTCCGGACGTATATAGAATATAAGCGAGATGATGCGGTTTTGAACGCGGCGTCAATTTTGCCCCGCTGACAGAACGTCCGCTCTTTTCAATTTCCACCGTGCTCACACCGCCGACGGCCAACTGTTCAATCATGCCGCGCGTCTTTGCTTGCGTTAATACGATTGAAACGCCGCTGTCAGTCAACACGTGCGCCATCCGTTCGTTTGGAAAAGCCGGGTCCAGCGGCACATACGCGCCTCCCGCTTTTAAAATGGCGAGGATGCCGATGACCATCTCAAAAGAACGCTCCGTACAAATGCCGACCGGGCATTCCGGTGTGACGCCCTTTTCTTGCAGGTACACAGCGAGCGCCGTGCTTCGTTCATCTAATTCACGATATGTAAGACTGTTTTCACCGAATGTGACGGCTTCTCTGTCAGGGTGGCGTCCGGCTTTTTCCGCAAACACTTCATGAATGCAGCGCTCATTCGGCTGATGGGATGAACGGCTTGCTTCACGTTTTTGATTGAGCAGGCCGGAACAGGCTTCAAAAGCGATCTCCGGATCAGAAAGCACCTTTTCTGCCAGTTTCATATAATGCTCCGCCATCCGTTCGATGAAAGAAGGGCTGTAGACATCCGGGTTGTACAGAAATTGCAGGACGGTTCCTGTTTCTTTTTTATAGACTTCAAGCGCAAGCTCAAATTCGCCTTCCTGATGAATGTCTTCTATCATTTCGATGCCGAGTGATTGATATAGTTCCGCCAGCTTTTCCGCTCCTTCTGTCCGGAAGAAGTTTTGATAGAAAAACGCGGTTTGAAAAACAGGCGAAACCGCAGGCGAGCGTTCCGTCTTCAATTCTTTGACAAGCGCGGGAAACGGATACGCGGCATGGTCCAGCCCTTCTGCCAGTGTCAGCTGCAGCTCCTTCAAAAACGCCGTAAAGGATTTGGCGCCCGTCTCCCTGCTTCTGACCGCGATCATATTAATAAAGTATCCGATGACAGACTCAAATTGAGCCTCAGAGCGCCCCATCGTCGGCATGCCGACGATGACATCTTCCTGATTCGTATATTGATAGAGCAGCCCTTTGAAAATAGCGAGATACACAACGGATTCATTGACATTATGTTTTTGGGCGCACACTTTAATCTGCCGGTTCAGTTCATCAGGAAGCAAGCGCTGATACGCCTGCCCTTTGCAAGTTTGAACCGATGATCTCGGATAATCCGACGGAAGCTCAAGCACCGGCAGCGGTCCTTCCAGCTGCTTTTTCCAATAAGAGAGATGCGTTTTTCCCGCTTCGCTTTCCAGCAGCTCTTTTTCCCATTTCACAAAATCATGATAATCTGCGGCCTGCTGAACCATGACAGGTTCTTTGCCTTCACTTGCTTTTACATAAGCGTCCAGCAGCGCCGACATAAACGTCATAAGAGAGACGCCGTCAAAAATGATATGGTGAATGGTGATTAACACAATCGGCTCCCGCTTCGCCCGCCGGAATATATGAACACGCAGGAGCGGCCCGGTTTCAAGCGCGAACGGTTCTTTTGCTTTTTCTTTAATAAACGAAAGAACGTCACGCCCGCTTAATTCAGAAAGATCCATTTCTTCAATCGGAAAATGCCGATCCGTATCTTCTATCTGATACGGAAGGCCGTTTTCCTCTTTTATCACACTGGTCAAAATAGGGTGCTGGCGCTGCACGGACAAAAGGGCGTTTTTGAATGTCTCGATATCCAGCTTTTGAAAACGAAAGCATAACGGAATGTTATATGCGCTCATCTCCGGAAACATTTTCTGAAGCATCCACAAACCTTTCTGGCCTTCAGAAAGCGGACGTTTTGCAGTTGTCCGCTTGAAAGCCTGAAGCTTTTGTTCTACTTCAGCGATGGTGAGCGTTCCTGATCTGTAGGCATCGAGAAGTTCTTTATGATTCATAGGTCTTACTCCCTTCTATGATGTCTTGCACTCTTTTAAAATCTAATGTCCCCTCAGAGACCTGTTTCATCATGGCGATGATCTCCTGATCCGTATACTCCTTGTTATCCGGAGCGGCGGCTTCTGTTTCGGTTTCTTCCGTTCGGTAAAACGTTTCGATCGTTTCTTTGTGTTCTGTCAGGTAATAGCTGATGACGTCTCCGAGCGTGGCATAGCTGTAAAATAACGCCGGAGTGACTTCAATGCCGTAATGACTCGACAAAAGAGCGGCAAATTTGGCTAAATAGATGGAATCAAATCCGAATTCCGCCCAGTTTTTATGCAGGACGAGTTTATCTTTAGATATTTTCAGCAGACTGTGTATCAGCTCTTTCAAATCCGCTTCGAGCCGTTTTTCCGTGCTTTCTTCCGGGATGCGGCGGCTCACGGTTTCCAAAAGCGCATCCGTTTTTGATGAATCGTCCCGCCGTATGCCTAAAAATCGTTCGGCACGGCTTCTTTTGCCGGCAATGACAAGGCACTGGGTGTTGTCTTGAGAAATGATGCGCTCAAACAGCTCAATGCCTTCATCTGTTTCTAACAGGCGCTGGCCGCTTGATTGCAGGTACATGCCCGTCGTCTCTTCACCGCCGACGGCCATTCCGCCGTTTTTCCAGACCGGCCAGTTTATGACAAAAGCGTTTCCGCTTTCGGATTGTTCGTTTTTATAGCGGGCATACGCCATTTGGAACCTGTTCGCGACCGCGTAATCACAGCAGCCGAAATCTCCTAAAACAGCCGATGTGGATGAAAAGTAACAGATGAAATCAGGCGTTTCGTTTTTCAGCCACTCGTCAAGAAGCAGGCTTCCGTTTATTTTCGGTTCAAGCGTACTGCGGAAATTCCCGATTTCATTTTCAAAGACGGATGTTCTGCTTTCGATGCCCGCCGCATGAATGACGCCGTGAATGGCTCCGAATCGTTCTTTCGCGCGCTTGATGCAGTCGCCCATTCCGATCGGATCACAAACATCGGCTTCGGCGTAAAGAACACCCGCACCGAGATTTTCCAGGTCTTTCATTTTTTCTTTCTTTTCTTCATTGATCGGCGACCGCCCCGTGAGAATGACATTTGCCTGATAGTTCCGGGCAAGATGGCGGGCAAATAAGTAGCCGAGCCCTCCTAATCCGCCTGTAATGAGATATGTTCCGCCGGTTCTGATCCTGCCGTTTTCTTTCGTTAGTCCGGTTGGTTCGGTGTGATAGACATATCGTTTTCCCTCTTCCAAGAAAACGGTATGGTCTGTTTCAGCTTTCAGCTCATCCCAAATGGTTCTCATCCAGTCCGTTATGGCCGCACCGGCTTTTCTGAAGTGGCCGGTAACACTTGTTTTCGGGAGAACAATGCCGAGCGAACGCTCAAAGCCGATCCATGATTCCAAGTAGCACCTTTCCAGACCGGATGCATATTCCCCCGCCAATAACAGCCTTTCCGGCTGCAGACCGGTCTCAGCCATTGCTTTGAGAATATGGATAATACATGAATAATCTTCGATGCAGCTTTTATCTTCAAGCGCCCATAAATACAAAATGGCAGAAGCTTCACCGTACTCTTTTTGAATATCCGCAAAAGCGTTCACATATGATTGCGGATCTTCCCGCACCACTTGGCAGCGGCCGGCGGACAAGGCCTCATACCGGTCTCCCTGAGCGATAAAAATAACGTCAACGTCACTGTCATACGATTTGATCACAGAGACGGCTTCCTGCTGCTTCTTCTGATCAGTTAAGAAAGAAATCACCGTTTTGACTTGCTTTTCTCCGGCAGCCGGCAGAGCCTGTTCTTTAAGAACTTCTCTAAAAGCCATTACTTCAAACTGCTCCGCCGGATCAGTTTCATCAGCCGGCGCCTTAACGGGCGCAGCCTTGCTTTGTACAGGCTGCTGATGCCAGAAGCGTTCTTTCGCAAACGGATAAGCAGGCAGGCTGATGCGGGCCGGAGGACGGTCTCCGTATAATTTCGCCCAATTGATGTCCAATCCTTTTACCCAAAGCTCAAGCAGCTTAGAATATTTTCTTTTGCTGATCCAAGCGTCTATGATTGTTTCCATATCATCATCCGCCGAAAATACGGCAAGCATCCGTTTGTTTTCTTCCGTGCCGTCACGGTGCAGTCCGGCGCTGTTTTGTCCGGCGATAAATCCATTCAGTTTTTCTTCAAGTTCATGAAGTGAATGAACGATAAAACCGAGACGCTCTTCCATCGGCACCCGGCCAGTCTGGAGAGTAAAGGCTATGCTCATAAGATCGCGGCCGCTGTATCTTTTTTCACGGATGGCGTCTCTGAGCTGTTTTGCTTTTTCAGTGAGCCGTTCGCTGTTTTTTGCGGACAGGACGATGATGGCGGGCTGATCTGCCGGCATCTCATCAGGCTCTTTATCTGCCGTATATTCTTCTATGATGAGGTGGGCGTTTGCTCCTCCCGCGCCGAAGCTGCTTAACCCCGCCCTTCTCGGAAGCTCTTTGCCGCCGATGACGGGACGTTTCCACTCACCGAGCTCCTGCTGAACGGCAAACGGCGTATACGCGAAATCAATATTTGGATTCAGCTGTTCCGCGTGCAGGGACGGCGCAATTTGGCGGTCTTTGAGCTGGAATAATATTTTTGTCAGACCCGCAATGCCCGCGGCGCTTTCACAATGGCCGATATTTGATTTTGCTGAGCCGATGGCGCAAAACTGTTTGTCTGTTGTATCCTCTTCAAATGCTTTCGTTAATCCGGCGATTTCAATCGGATCCCCTAATGCGGTCCCCGTGCCGTGGGCTTCAATATAACTGACGGTGCGCGCCGGGACATTTGCCCTTTCGAAAGCTTCTTTTATTAAGGCGGCCTGCGCATTCGGATTCGGAACGGTGTATCCGTTCGTTTTGCCTCCGCTGTTAATGGCGCTACCTTTAATCACACCGTAAATGTGATCGTTGTCGGCAATCGCTTGCTCCAACGGCTTTAATACGACCGCGCCCACCCCTTCTCCGTCTACAAAACCGTCCGCGCGGTCTCCGAATGATTTGCACGTGTCGCTTGCGGAAAGCATGTTCATGACTGACAGATTCATATAATGGATCGGGTCGGTCACTATGTTTACGCCCCCGGCAATCGCGCATTCGCTTGAACCGCTGTATATGCTCTCAAGCGCCAGATGAATGGCCGTCAAAGAAGAGGAGCAGGCTGTATCAACGGCAATGCTCGGCCCTTGGAAATCAAAAAGGTAAGATACCCTGTTGGCAATGGACCAGTAGCCGTAGCCTGTCGGGTAGTTTTTGTTCATCGCGCCGGCAAAAACACCGATTTTTCTGCTTTGGCACAGGTTGTCAGGCGTATAGCCGGCATCCTCGATACTCGCATACGCCGTTTCTAAAAATAATCGCTCCTGCGGGTCCATTCGCTCCGCTTCCAAAGGAGAAATCTGAAAGAACAGCGGATCAAACTTGTCCATATCCTCAATGAAGCCGCCCCATTTCGTATAAATAGAGCCTTCTTTACCTTTCTCTTCATCGTAGTAATCCTGCCAGTTCCAGCGTTCCCGCGGGATTTCTTCTATGCAGTTTTTTCCTTTTTTAATATTGGCCCAAAGCTCAGCCGCTGTTTTTGCCTGCGGGTAGCGTCCTGAAACACCGATGATGGCCACGTCGCGAACCGAACTTTGCCGGACGGGCTCTTTGGCTGCCCGCTTTTCCCTCCGCCGCCAGTCAGTGCGAAGCGGCTTAGCCGGCTGTACAGCCTGCGGTTCTGGTGTTGCCTTCTGTTCTTCCTGAACAGGCGTTTGTCCTGTCAGTTTGATCATCGCGTCTTTTTTCGTTTTGATTAAGTGAGCGACGAGCGCCTCGATCGTCTGATATTCAAAAAATAAAGTGCTGCTGACTTGGTCCAATACATTTCGTAACGCGTTTGTCAGCTGTACGACGACGATAGAATCAATTCCGTATTTTTCAAGCGGCGCTTTCGGATCAATTTGAGCCGGCGGAATTTTTAACGTTTCTCCGATTAACGTTTTCAAGTACTCGGTGCTTTTTTCTGTTAAAGACGTGTCGCCTTTTTGCACCGTTGTTTGCGGCGCCTTAAATTCCGGCGCTTGTGCTGCTTTTGGCGGAGCGGTCCGTTTTCCGGCCCCTGCTTTAAGCGTTTTTTGGCGGACAACGCCGTTGCTTTTTGCCGCTATAATCTGATGGCTTAATTCATGTGCCGCTTCTGCCGGGAAAAAGACAGAATGCCAGCCTTCACTTTCTAACACGCGCTTCCAGCTTTCCGGATACAAGCCCGGGCACCCCGGAATACGAAGGGCAGAATCTTCATGCAGCCACCAGCCTTCAAGCAGTCCGAAAGTAATATGCGGGAACAGGCTGTTTCCCGCCATTTCATTTAAGAGCAGCAAACCGTTGTCTTTTAAAACAGCTTTGGCGTTTCTAAGCGTCTGGCGGATGTCTTTCGTCGCGTGGAGCACATTGGCGGCAACGACGATGTCGTATGCGCCCGGCTCTATGTCCTGGCCGGCAAGCGGCGCTTCTGCGTTAAAAAGCTTATACGTCAAATAAGGATTCCGTTTGCCGTATTCCGTCTCCGCATGCACGAGAAAAGCTTTCGATACATCGGTGTAACAGTATTCTTTTATATGGTTTTGATACGGCCTAAGCTTTTCAAATATGCCTGCGCTTGTGCCGCCTGTGCCCGCTCCGATTTCCAGTATGCGGATCTCGGCTTTTGAATGTTTGCTGATGTTTTCTTTCACATACGCCGTTAATGTATCTGACAGGGCGCTGTTAAAGTAATCCGCGACTTGATTGTGCTTATAAATTCCTTCAACAAGTTCCATTGAAGAGTGCGGGAACATGATGTCAGTCGCCGGCACGTCTTCGCGCAGAATGTCCGGCAGTGCTTTAAGCATCGTCTCGGCTAAAACAGTCATCGCTTTTGTATCGGCGTTATTGAGCCATTCCTCTTTTTCCTGCTCCCATTTTTGCCATAGCGAGGCGGTTGTGTCTTCGGCTCGCACCGACAATTTATATGAATCCGCATTCCCTTCCAGATAGCCATGTTCCAGAAGGAAAGCGATCGTTTGATTGAGCCATTTTTTAAAGTATTCGTGTTCGGGCTTATACGTTTTAAGGCTTTGCGGCGTCAGCAAGTCTGCTTCTTTAAGCTGGGCGATCAAAAGCTGATACAGAAAATCATCGAGCTTCTGATGTTCAGCTTCTCTTACAAGACGTGCGCCGGGCGGAGCAGCCTTCAGCTGTTGTGAAGAGACAAGCGGCTGAGACGGATAAACGGAAATTTTTTCTGTTTCACTCATCCCTTCGACCGCGACCGGTTTTGTCGTATGAATGAAAGCCGCTTGATCAACCGGCAGCGTCATAAGGGTTTCAAGCGCCTCCATCGCAGCGTCCGGTTCGATCAATCCTAATCCGATCTGATCCATCAGCTGAATAAAATCGCCGTCTTCAGCCGCTTCGCTGTTGCCCCAATAGCCCCAATTCATGACTTTGACCGGACAATTCCACGTCTGATCAAGTTCTTTCGCAAATGCGTCACTGAAAGCGCACCCTGCGGCATAGTGGCTTTGTTTCACGTTATGGATAAATGCCACAAGCGAGGAGAAGAAGAGCGCAAAGTCAAGCGGCTCCTGTCCAAATACCTCCGCCATGGACACACTGACATCGGCTTTTGCCCGCAGCACCGATTTGAACTCTTCTGTCTTCATATTATTTAAGCTTTGCTCAGACAGATCCATTGCCGAGTGGATGATTCCGTTCATTTTTGTGTGACGCTCTTTTATAAACTGATAAGCCCGCTCTAAGGAAGCACTGTCAGCGGCATCGGCGGAAACATATTCAGGCGCCGGGCCGAATGCGCTGAGCCGGTCGAGTTTCGCCTGTATGGAATCATTCAGTGTGCTTCTTCCGATCCAAATGATATGTGCTTTGTAGCGGCGGATCATGTATTCACTCCATGCCTCGCCAAGATATCCGGCGCCTCCGATCACGGCATAAACTCCGCCTGTTTGGTACAGCGTGCCGTTTTTCGGCATATTGTCAAGCGGTATCAGCTGCCGCTCAAACAGCTGCTGATTGCGGTACGCCCAAATTTGACCGTTTTTTCCGGCAGAAAGACTGAGCGCCTCTTCGATCGGCCAGCTGCCGTCCGTTTCCGTGTCAATCATGCGGATATTCCAATGCGGATATTCTTTCGCCATTGTTCCGGCAAGTCCGCTGACTGCGGCTTGTGACGGGTCGGCGCTGTCTTGATCGGAAAACGGCTGGGCATTTGCTGTGACGATGCACCAGTCCAAATGTTTTTCTCCGTACCCCAAGGCAAGTAATGCTTTCATCAGCTTGAACACATGAAGAACGTTTCTTTCCTGTTCCTTGAGGCTGTCAGCACTCTCAGCCTGCGAAGCAAGCCAAATGATTTGCTCCAGTTCTTTTTGTCCTTCAAGCATGTGCGTAAGAGATGTGATATCATCCGTACCTCTGATCGGATAATAGGAAGCGTTCGGCAGATGTTCTTTTATGCGCGTATGCATTCTGTCAGTTTCACCGAAAACCGCAGTCTGCTTTTCCGCCGTTTTTGCTTTCTTCGTTTTTTTAAGTGCAACGGGCTCCCAAGCCGGAATCAGCATCGTATGGCCGACAGGCGCCTCCGGGGTTTCACCGCCTGCTGTTTGGCCTGTGTCAAGCGCCCGGACGGACGAGCCTTTCATCCGGACATAAACCGTACCGGCATCATCGCACATATCAATGTCAAATTTTCTTACGTTGTCATCTGCTTTGCTGCCTTCTGTGTAGCGGATATATGACCAGATATGTTCAGGACACGGCCCGAACACTTCCACTTCCTGCATTGCAAACGGCAGAGAAAGCTCGTGGCTGTCTGCATCGTCATGTATTGATCGGACAAGCAGACCGACGGAGGCGTGAAAAGCGGCGTCCATCATACTCGGGTGAAGCGTATACTGTTCTTTATTGTCATGTACGGCAGCCGGGAGTGAAATACGGGCCAATAATCGGTCTTCTCCGATCAGCAATTGCTGTACGCCTCTGTATGCCTCTCCGTAATCGAGACCGATCTTCTCAAAAGCACCGTAACATTCTTCCGCAGTCACGGTCCCTGAATTGCAGGAAGCTTTGACAGACTCGATATCAATCTGGGCGCTTCCCGGTTCGGTAATGACCGCTTCACCCTGGCTGTGAATAACCGGATCTTCGCCGTTTTCTGCCTCACTGTATATTTCATAGGTAATCTCACCATTATCTTCTGGGTAAAGGGCAATATGTATTTCCTTCGGTTTGTCTTCAATCATGACCGGCCGGACCCAAACAACCTGCCTGAGTGTGACGCTATAGCCTTTTTCCGTCACGGCAGCAGCCTTTTTGACCGCCTCTCTGGCCATTTCCAAATAGGCGACACCCGGCAGTATTTTTTGCCCGTTGACGACATGGTCAGATAGGAAAAATTCATCTCCAGTAAAAAGAGACGTGAAGCGCTGCTGCGAAAAATCTGACGTATTTTCTTGTAAAAGCGGATGCAGCACTGTGCCTGACACGCTTTTCTCCTGTTTTTTCTGCTGCGGAATCCAATAGCGTTCTTTTGCAAACGGATACGTCGGAACGCT
The DNA here is from genome assembly GCF_036362845.1 of Bacillus sp. MT(2024). Taxonomy (NCBI): domain Bacteria; kingdom Bacillati; phylum Bacillota; class Bacilli; order Caryophanales; family Bacillaceae; genus Bacillus; species Bacillus sp. MT(2024). The sequence goes on along the minus strand of NZ_CP143632.1, from coordinate 1,729,552 downwards.
TGTTTTACGCGGTTTACCCGAAGCGTACAGCCTATTCCAATCTATTATTTTCCCTTCTGCCCATAACTCGGCAAGCCGTATCGGATCATCCGTCTCAGGAGCGGTTTCGCTCAGTTCCGGCAGCTCGGCTTGTCCGCGCCAAAGACCGGGGATGTTTTCGTTTCCTTTTACGAAATCATTCAGCTTTTCTTTCAAGTCGCGGGTGTCATTTACAAGGAAGACAGCTCTCTCCTCCATTGCTTCACGTCCTGTCTGAAGTGTATAAGCCAGTTCAGACAGCACCGTCTTTTCTGAAAGCGATCGGGCTAATTTTTCCGCATAGGCCAGAAGCCTGTCTTTATTTCTTGCTGACAGCGGGATGAGTTTTGCTGCATCGTTCTCAGGTGCAGGCGCTTTTTGTTCAGGCTGAATGTATTCTTCTAAAATGATGTGGGCGTTCGAACCTGATGCACCGAAGGAACTGAGTCCGGCCCGGCGCGGATAATGTGTGACTTTTCCGTTTTCTTCGGCTGCCGGCTGCATCCACGGAGCAGTCTGCTGCTGTACATAAAAAGGAGATCCCTCAAATTTCAGGTAAGGATTTAATTCCGCAGAATGCAGTGATTTGACAAGCGTTTTGTGATGAAGCTGCAGCGCCGCTTTTGTTAACCCGCTGATTCCCGCCGCTGATTCTGCGTGACCGATATTTGATTTGACCGAACCGATGGAACAAAATTGCTGATCCTGCGTCCCTTGGCTGAACGCTTTTGACAGACCTTCAATTTCAATCGGGTCTCCTAACGAAGTACCCGTGCCGTGGGCTTCCACATAACTGACGGTCCGCGGGCTGATACCTGCTTTTTTCAGACAGGCCTTAATGACTTCTGCCTGTGCAGCAGGACTCGGGACGGTAATTCCGCTTACTTTCCCGACGTGGTTAACGGCGCTTCCTTTAATGACCGCGTAAATGCGGTCGCCGTCTCGTTCGGCTTTTTCCAGCGGCTTGAGCAAGACCGCACCGACTCCTTCTCCGGAAACGTAGCCGTCCCCGCCCTCGCCGAATGTACGGCAGCGGCCGTCACTTGAGTGCATGCCCACGCTTCCGTAGCTGAGATATTTCGCCGGGTGCAGCGACAAGTTCACCCCTCCCGCAAGCGCGGCTTCACATTCGCCGCGGCGGATGCTTTCAATGGCCAGATGGACGGCGGTCAATGATGATGAACAAACGGTATCCACCGCGATGCTCGGCCCGTGGAAGTCACAATAATAGGACACTCTGTTGGCGATCTGCGCATAATTCAGTGAAACCGGAAAAGGATCAGTTTCAGATAATTGTTCTGCGCCGATTAAGGAATAATCTTTATGCATCACCCCTGCAAATACGCCGATCGGATGCTGTTTCTCCCCTTTATTTCCCAGCGTTTCAGGCGTATACCCCGCATCTTCAATCGTTTCCCAGCATGTTTCTAAAAACAGGCGCTCCTGCGGATCCATCGTTTCCGCCTCACGCGGTGAGATTCTGAAAAACTGCGGATCGAAACAGTCGGCATCGTCAATGAAACCGCCCCATTTTGATACTGTTTTTCCAGACGGGGACGTTACGTTTTGATATGTTTTCCAATCCCATCGGGACTTCGGAACTTCAGTGATGCAATCCGTGCCTGCCTTAAGGTTTTCCCAAAACTCCGCCACACTTTTCGCTTTCGGATAGCGGCCGGCCATTCCGATAATCGCGATGTCTCCGGTGTTTTTATGAAGTTCTGGCGCGTCCGGCGCCTCAGCTTCAGACCGTGATGGTTCGGCTGCACGTTCCTCCGCATATTCAAATGAACCAGTCTTTTTCAGAAAGGCTGCGAGTTCTTTTATATTTGTAAATTCAAAGAGAAGAGTGGGCGCGAGGTCCGCACCCGTCTTTTTACTGATATCCTGTACAATCTCAAGCAAAGAAGATGAATCCAGTCCAAGCTCGTAGTAGCCTGCAAGAACGTCCAGCGTCTCCCAAGGCTGCCCAAGCTTATCAGCCAAAAGCTTCTTTAAAAACAGAATGATGTCTTTTTCATCTGCGCTTTCCGGCTCAGCTGCAGCCTGTTGATTCTGTTCGGCTGTATTCGCGTCTTCTTCGAGCCGAACCGCTTTTCCCGTAATGTTTTTAAGCTCCGCCACCTTTTGTCCGGATCGGCTGAAGTACTCGATCGTCATCGTTGTGAGTTCTTTTTCCTGACGGACGCCGGAAGCGTCGATACGCGCCGTGCACTCTGATTGAAGCCTGTCAGCGGCCGTGAACGATTCATAATATAAAGGCAGGTGAAGCCGGTTTGTTTCTGAAAGCAAACCGCTCCCCCCGATTCCGCTCGCATCCAAAAGGGCCGGATGGAATAAAAAGAAATCTTTTCCTTCTTCGCAAGAAAGCTCAGCCAGCATGCCGCCTTCTGTTTCGTACAATCGTCCATTCGATTTCATCATCCCGGAATGAACCAAGTCATGATCCAGACAGCGGTTATACATGTCATCAAGATTCAGAGACCTGGCTGACTGCTTCACATCGCCGAAATCAATGGTTTCGTCAAATGTGACAGCGTCTCTTTTCACCATTTCAGCCGTCGCATATTGTATATTGTCTGACAGCTCGTCACCTTGCTGTTTCTGCCCTGAAAGGGAGATGAGCCACTTTCCATCTCCGCTATCAGAACATTGAATGGTCAGAATGATTGCAGCCGTTTCACTGACGGTTAAAGGCTGATAAATCGTAACGTGCTTCAATTCAAGCTCATTGTATACATAACCGTGTTCCTGAAAAACCTGATAAATCAAATCGATATAAGCAAGACCGGGCAATACCGCTTCACCAAAGACCATATGGCCCTTCATGATGGGATGATCCAGTGAGATATTGATTTTTTCCGATATCATTCCTTCCCACTCCTCTCTTATTTAAATGCTTTCCAAAACATTTTTTTCGCAGGAAGCTCTTGTTTCTCCGCTCGTACGTCAGGTTCTTTTACCAGAGCCTTACGTCTTAATGACGGTACCGGCAGCGGCTTTCTTTTCATTCGGGTATCTTTTTCTTCCCAAGCTTCCAGAATGACGTGGGCGTTCGTTCCGCCGTCGGCAAAGCAGTTGATGGCTGCTGACGGTCTGGCTGCATCCCATTCGCCGGCTGTTTTATGAAAGTGAAAATCTGTCTTTGTTATATCAAAATGCGGCATCGGTTCGTCTCCTGAGAGAAACGGAACCGTTTGTTTATGCTTCAGCATTAATACGACTTTAATGAAGCTTGCGATGCCTTCCGCGCAAAGCGGATGCCCGATGTTCGGCTTGATTGACCCGATGCCGAGCGGAACATGCGGACCTGAGCGGTATACGGATTGAATCGCCTTCAGTTCAAGCAAATCAGTCACCGCGGAACCCGATCCGTTTGCTTCGATATAACTGATGTCTTCCGGCTTTTTGCCGCTTTTGAAAAGCGCGCTTTGCATGACATCTTTTTGCGCCTGCATATTCGGGGCTGACGGGCCTGCCGTTCTGCCGTCATTGTTCATGGCGGCGGCCTTAATGACCGCGTGTATCGTGTCGCCGTCTTTTTGCGCCTGTCTTACTGTTTTTAACAGCACCATGCCGACGCCTTCACCGAGGACAACTCCGCCGGAACGCTTGTCAAATACGTGAAATGCCGGTTTTTCGTTTAACAGCCCGCGCTCTTGGAACATCCGGTGCGCCGCATCCGTGTTCAGCAGGCTGACGCCGCCAACTACCGCCGCTTTGATATCACCGCTTCTCAGTGCCTGAACGGCCATGTTCATTCCTGTCAAAGCCGATGAACAAGCCGTATCAAGCACGATACTCGGCCCGCGCAGATCAAAAAATTGCGAAACGTTTGCCGCTAAATAATTCTGCCCGCCCGCAACAATCGGGTTGCGGGTATTCGCAAGACTTTCAGGATCGGGCTGATGCTGGCTGCGGCCTCCGATATACACACCGGCTTCTATGCCCTTGATTTCTTCACGGGTATAGCCGGCATGGCACCAAAGTTTCAAGCTCTCTTCCAGCACCGCCAACGCCTGAGGGTCCATCGCTTTCGCGTCATTTTCCGGAATGAAAAAGAATTCGGAATCAAAGTGATCCATATTGTCAATCAATCCCGCAACATATTGATTTGCATATCCGAAACGTTCCGCCGGGACGGAGCCGATTGCGGACCTGCCGCTTCTCAGCAAATCCCAATATTGTTCTAACGATTCCGCTCCCGGAAAACGGCAGCTCATTCCGACGACGGCAATGTCTTCAGTTACGGCATCACGCTTTTGTTCAGTGTGAACCGTTTGTACGGCAGCCGGAACCAACATTTCTGTATCAGGTTCCTCCCTTTCTGCAAGCAGCTGTTGACCATTGGATACAAGCCATTCGGCAAACGCGTCAATCGTCGGATGTTCATATAAAACAGACGGATCTAAGTCCTCTTTGAGCGCATGATTCATTTGCTGTAAAAGCTGCGCTAAAATGATCGAATCAACCCCGTAATCCTGAAACGGTTCGTCTGTTTCCAGTTCTTCCGGAGCGATTTTCAGCTCATCGGAAAACAGTTTCACAAGCCACGCCTTCGTATCAAGAAGCAGTTCTCTGTCTGAATGTTTTTCCGCGGCTTTGCCGTTTATTACGGCTTCAGTCTCTTTTTGTTTTTTCTCTTGACAGAGCAGCCTGTCAGGATGCCATTCGCTCCGATCAACGATAGCCGGCAGAACGGACGGGCGGATGTTTTCAGATAAAATGCGGTCCAGCAAGTCAAGTCCTTCCGCGTTGGACAGTCCCAGCAGCCCGGTCTGCTTCAGGTTTTCTGTGCGGACTTCACCCAATCCGGTTTCCTTCCAGTTCGGCCATTGAATGCTGACTAACGGATATTGATACTGATGAGCCGCCGCGAAATAATCCATGTACGCATTTGCCATCGCATAATCCGACTGTCCCGCCGCGAGCGCCGGAACGACTGCAGATACTGAAGAAAATAAGACAAAAAATTGCAAAGGATCATTTGTGAAAAGGCTGCTTAATGTTTGAAGCCCGGCGACTTTCGGTTCCAGCACTTCTTGTATATCGTCGGCAGTCTTTCTGATAAACGCCGGATTTACTGAATTAACCGATCCCGCACAGTGAATGACGCCGCCGATCGGTCCCATCGTGCGCCGAATCGTTTCAATTTCCGCTGCCGCCGCATCATGATCAGACAATTTCAGACTGATCACCGCCACTTGCACTCCTTTTGCTTCAAGCTCTTCAATCGCCCGTATCTTCTCTTTCAGCCTCGTATTAACGGCTGACCGTTCATGACGGGGAGGAATCGGCTCCCTGCCTGTCAGCACTACTTTTTTCACGCCGTGTTTTTCTGTGAAATGGCGGGCGCATAAGAGACCCAGTCCCCTCGTCCCTCCGGTAATGAAAAGCACATGGTCTTCAGGAAACGGTGCGGGCTTATGTTCTGCTCGCTTCCCGCTTGGAATCTCCCTGAATAAAGCACGGTATCTCTTTCCGTTTCGGCGGCAGACTTCCGGTTCTGTGCTGTCCGCCGAAAATTCATCTGCAATCTGTTTGGCAAGCGTCTGCTGATCCGTATCTGTATCGGCATCCATGTGTCTGGACGTCACGTTTTGATACTCATTTTGAAGCATTCTGTACAGGCCGCTTTTTGCCGCTCCTGCAAGATGAATCGTTTTCTGCTGAAATGGCTCCAAGCCTTTTGTTACATATAGCAGCGTCAGCGGCCGCGCTTGCCGGCGGCTTGTATCAATCAGAGTCTGGAGCCGGCTGATCCCTTCCAGTGAAAGGTCTTCGTCTCCGCATCCCGTCAGATCGATTGCGCCATCTATGTGATTCCAATCGCTAGCTGCAGTGTCAGCGGAATCGGCCGGGAAAATGAACGAGTCAGCGAAATGCTTTGCAGTCTCTTCGGCAAGCCCCGCTGTCCTTGCATCAGCCAGAATCATGACCGTCCTGCCGCTTTTCTCACCGGCCGAATCGATCTCACTCGGAACCCATTGCTTTTCTAAAAGCACAGCCTCGCGCCGGTCTTCTGTTTCCTGCGGTACGGCTTTCGGTTCAGACAGCCAGTAAGGCTCCTTCGCAAACGGGTAAGCCGGCAGACTGATTCTGCGGGGTTTTTCGTCTTGATAGAGTCTGTCCCAGTCCGTCTGAAGCCCTTTGGCCCACAATTCCGCTATTTTGGCGTATTTTTTCTTATCGAACCACGACCTGACAAGCTGCTTCAGATCATCGTCCGTTTCAAATGCTTTGATTTCTTTTTTTGCCGTTTTGATGTGGGCTTCATATATCCCTTCACCCGTATTTCCGTTTACAAAATCGGTTAAACGGCTGATCAGTTCTTCTCTCGAACCGGCTGTAACCGCAAGACGGTAATCCATCGCATCACGCCCGGTCTGAAGCGTGTATGCCATATCTGAAAGATTGATATTCTGATTGGCTTTTGCAAATTGGATCACAGACTCGGCATAGGTTTTTACCTGCGGCGCTTTTTTCGCCGACAGCACAAAAATGTTTGTCTCATCAGACTTACGGCTTCCCCGGTCTTTCGGCTGATACTCTTCGATAACGAGATGAGCGTTTGTGCCGCTGTAGCCGAATGAGCTGACACAGGCCCGCCGCGGTGCTCCGCCTGTTTCCCAAGGTTTAAGTTCGGTATTGACAAATAAAGGCGAGTCATCGAAATCAAAATGTTCATTCGGCGTGCTGAAATGAAGGGTCGGCACAAGCTGCTGATGTTTCATCGACAGCAGAACCTTCTGGACGCTTGCTACACCTGCCGCCGCCGACGTATGCCCGATATTCGATTTAACCGAACCGATGGCGCAAAATTGTTTGCGGTCCGTTTTTTCCTTGAATACAGAAGATAAGGCTTCTAATTCAATCGGGTCCCCCTGCTTTGTGCCGGTGCCGTGCATTTCCGCATAGGTGATGCTCTCAGGGTGTATGTTGTGCGCTTCATACACTTGACGCTCTAATTCCATTTGGCTTTTCGCGCTTGGTGCGGTAATGCCGTTGGTTTTTCCGTCCTGGTTAATTCCAGATCCGATAATGACTCCGTAAATATGGTCTTGGTCGGCTTCCGCATCTTTCAGCCTCTTCAAAACGAGCGCCCCCGCGCCTTCGCCAGGCACAAATCCGTTCGCACTGTTATCAAATGCTTTACATTGGCCGTCAGGAGACAGCATTCCGGCTTCACACATGCTGATGTATGATTCAGGCGTTAAATACAAGGTCACCCCGCCGACAAGCGCCATGTCAATTTCATGATTCAACAGCGCCTGACGCGCCAAATGAGTCCCGACGAGAGATGAAGAGCATGCCGTATCAATCGGAATGGCCGGCCCTTTCAAATTGAGATAATAAGGCAGGCGGGCCGCCGCGATGCTGAAACTGTTGCCCGTCGCGCTTCCTCCTGTCTGATGTTTGTTTAACATCATGCCGTATTCATTGTTCATAATCCCCAAATAAACGCCGCAATTTTTTCCGTTTAATTCTTTTGAGCTGTAACCCGCATCTTCAAAGGCTTTAAAACCTTCCTGTAAAAATATCCGGTGCTGCGGGTCCATAAGTTCCGCTTCAGACGGAGATATATTAAAGAACAGCGGATCAAACTCTTCAATGCCGTCAAGCATACCGATTGATCTGCAGTATACTTTGCCCTTCTTGTTTAAGGCCGGATCATAGTATTTGTTTACATCCCAGCGGGAAAGCGGGATGTCGCGAATGGCGTTTTTCGCACGGGCTAAGTTGTCCCAATATGTCTTTAGGTCCGGCGCATCCGGGTACTTGCCCGACATGCCGACGATGGCTATCGCGTCCGCTATCTCGTCTTTAGGCCCCCGTTTGGCCTGCACCGGTTCAGGTTCCTTTTGAACCGTTAATCTCTCCGGCTCGGCAGGTGTTTTCTCCCGCGGGGCGGCTTGCTGCGTAAGCGGCTTTGGACGTACGGGAACCGCCTGTTTTTTTCTTCCGCGGACGGACGGCTGCGTGCGCAGAAAATCGGCAAATTGACGGATTGTCGGATAATCATACACTTTCGTTACATTACAGTCCGTGCCATACCGTTTATTGACGGCCTTTATCCATTCAAGACCGGTAATCGAATCCATACCGAGGTCAATAAAGGCCTCATCAATATCCACTTCATGCCGCTCCATGTACAATACATCAGCCAGTGCTTTTGATAACTCGTCATGCACCGCTTCAATCGGTTCTTCCGGTTCGGCGGAAGCTGCTGTTTCAGACATCGCCTCCAGAATATCCGCTTCTGCTTGTATCACATGCTGCTTATGAGCGTTTAAAGGCTGCAGCAGTATGTTTGACGGTTTTTTTACGGCCTCTGTTTTCTGCGGTTCGGCTGCTTCCTCAAGGATCGGTTCTGTCCCGAGCTCTTTTTGCAAGAAGGCCGCAAACTGGCGGATTGTCGGATAATCATATACCTTCGTCACCGTAAGGGACGTGCCGTACGCTTTATTAACGGCCTTTATCCATTCAAGACCGGTGATTGAATCCATGCCGATATCAATAAATGTGTCATCTGCGTCGATATCGTCGGCATCCATATATAAAACGTCCGCCAACCTTTCCGTTAATTCGGCACTTACTTTTTCAGCGGAAACCGCCGGACGGGAAGCAGACTGTACGGTTCTTTTCGGTTTCGCGCCGCTCAAAGGCTGCAATGAAATGTTTGACGGTTTTTCTTTGGCAGTCTCCTCGTGAAGAGTTGTTACTTCAATGACCGGTTCCGGGACGGCCGCCGGTGCGATCGGCGCAGACTGTGTTTCGGCCGGTCTTTTGACAGCTGTATCAGCTGATGTGTCGATCCAATAACGGTCTTTTGCAAACGGGTAGGCCGGGAGACTGATTTTTTGCGGTCTGCCCATTTGATACAGCTTATCCCAATTCAGCGGAAGGCCCTTCACCCAAAGCTCTAATACCTTTGCGGCTTTGCCTTTTTCAAGCCATGCCTCAATGGTTTTTTCCATGTCCTCATCAGCCGCAAACAGCGCCATCGTGTCTTTATTCTGTTTGACTTGTCCGCGGTAGAGCCGTTCAATTGACTCCTTGCCGCCCGTAAATTCGTCAAGCTTTTCTTCAAGCTCGCGCAAATTGCTGACAATCATTCCGAGACGCTCTTCCATCGGTTCACGGCCGATTTGAAGCGTATATGCGATCCGGCTCAGGTCCGCTTCCCGGTAACGCCCGCTCCGCAGCGCATCAAGAAGACGTTCCGCCCGTTTTTGAAGCCGTTGCTCATTTTTCGCGGAAAGGACGATCATCGACGGATGAGGTGCAGCAAAAGCCGTCTCCTTATCCTCATCAGCGGTATATTCTTCGATGACGATATGAGCGTTGACGCCCCCGGCTCCGAATGAGGAAAGCCCCGCGGTTCTCGGCAGTTCTTTATTTATTCCGTTTTCATTTATGACCGGTCTTTTCCACTCTTCAAGCGTCTGCTGCACTTTGAACGGCGTAGCGAGAAAATCAATATTCGGGTTAAGCGTCCGGGAATGCAGTGACGGCGCAAGCTTCTTATGTTTCATTTGCAGGAGCACCTTCGTCAGACCCGCGATGCCCGCCGCGCTTTCACAGTGCCCGATATTGGATTTTGCTGAGCCGATGGCACAAAACTGTTTATCTTGTGTTTGTTCTGAAAAGGCTTTTGTCAGACCCGTGATTTCAATCGGATCACCGAGTGAAGTCCCGGTGCCGTGGGCTTCAATGTAGCTGACCGCCCTCGGATCGGTTCCCGCGTCTTTTAATGCCTGTTTGATCACCGCGGCTTGGGCGTTCGGATTCGGTACGGAATACCCGTTTGTTTTTCCATCATGGTTTACGGCCGTTCCTTTGATCAGGCCGTAAATATGATCACCGTCCGCTTTCGCTTTAGAAAGCGGCTTAAGGAGCACGGCTCCCACTCCTTCACCGGGCACATAACCGTCCCCGCCTTCACCGAAACTTTCACATCTGCCTTTGCTTGATAAAAATCTGTTCTGGCCGAGCATCAAATATTTATTCGGATGAACGGATACATTGACGCCCCCGGCAAATGCTGTCTCGCATTCGCCGTTCCGCAAGCTTTGGCATGCCAGATGAATGGCTGTTAAAGAAGAAGAGCACATCGTATCCAGCGCCATGCTCGGACCGTTAAAACCGAATACATAGGAAGCCCTGTTCGCAATTGATGACGGATTTCCGGTCAGCGCAAGCGATTTTCCGCGCGCCTGTTCTTCGGCTCCGTAAAGCTGATATTCCTCATACATGACGCCTACGTAAACACCGACATTGGCACCAAGCAAATCACCCGATTTTTCCGTGAGCTTTTTGCGCGTGTAACCGGCATCTTCCATCGTTTCGTAGACACATTGCAGGAATAACCGCTCCTGCGGGTCCATCAATTTTGCATCCCGGGGCGAAATAGAGAAGAATTGCGGATCAAATTTGTCCACGTCTTTCAAAAATCCTCCCCATTTTCCGTACGTCTTGCCTTCTTTATCTTTATCAGCGTCGTAATAAAGACTGTGATCCCAGCGATCGTTTGGAATTTCGGTTATGCAGTCAGTGCCTTCACTCAAGTTCTTCCAAAATTCCTGAAGATTTTCGGCCTGCGGATATCGTCCTGATATACCGATAATCGCGATATCTTCACGCTCCGTCACTGGATTTTTCCGCGTGTCTGTGCGGACTTGCGTAAAGCCTTTTTTGCCTTCATTCCGTTTGGAAACGGGCTTTACTTTCGCTTTCTCAGACAGCGCCGGTTTGGCTGCGGGGGTTTCTTCTGTTTTCATCCCGGTCACTTCCAGCAGCGTGTCCCGGTGTGCTTTCATAAAATACTGCGCCAGCGATTCGATATTCTGGTACTCGAAGAACAATGTTTTTGACAATGAACCGAAGCTCTTTTCCAGCCGGCCCGTCAAATGCATAATCATAATCGAATCAATTCCGTAATCTTCCATAGGCGCCTTGGCGTCAATTTTGCCGACAGGAAGTTTGGTTACTTCCGAAAGCACATGTTTCAAGAAATGCTCCGTTTTTTCTGCAAGCATGTTCTCTCCGCCTGCCGTAAGACCTGCCGGTTCTTCCGTTTCGCTGCCCTTATCCGGCTGATCATCCGCTGATTTTTTCAGAAACGCCCGGATTTTTGCGGCGTAGCCTTCCGTCACCATGATTTGGGATGTGTTTGCCGCCCACCCGCGGTACAAAGCATGGATGCCGTTTTCTGTTTTCATAGGGACCATGCCGCTTTCTTTTGTCAGCATCGCTTCCGTTTCAGCATCAACCGTCATGCCGCCGTCTTTCCAAAGCGGCCAGCAGATTGAAAGGGTGTGTCCATAGCGTTCATTTCGGGCTTTTTTACGGTTTCTTTTTTCACTGAAGGCGTTCATAAACGCATTGGCCATCGCATAATCAGCCTGGCCCGCGCTTCCGGCGCTTCCGGCTCCGGAAGAGAAAAGAATCAGAAAATCAAGCTCAATGTCCTTTGCCGCTTCATCAAGATGAACCAGCCCGGAGACTTTCGGCGCCAGTACATCACGGATTTCATCTTTGTGCTTTTTCAGAATATAGTTGTCTTTTATCGTTCCCGCGCTGTGTATGATACCGTTTAATCCGCCGTACTTCCGGCAGATGTCCGCTGTGAGCGATTGAACTTCTTGTTTTTCCGTCATGTCCGTTTGTTTGTACACGGCTTGCGCGCCGAGATCGGACAGTTCTTGAAGCTGGACTTTTTTACGGTTATCCAACAGAGAACGCCCCGTTAAAATAAGAACGGCGTCTTTTGCATGCCGGGCGATTTCTTTGGCGAATAAAAATCCGAGTCCGCCCGCACCGCCTGTGATCAGATAAACACCTTTATCCTTCCACGGCTTTTCGGTGCCGAACTGTTCAAGCCCTGTTTCCTGCCATTGTGCCGTATAGCGCTTGCCGTTTTCATAGCGAATATGCTTGTCATCAGGATGAGCGCTGCATTCTTTTACATATCGGGACAGCGTGTCTGCTTTGACGTCCGGCTCCAATTCAATCAGCTGGCCGGTCAGGTTCGGGTTTTCAAGCGCCCCTGTTTTCAAAAGCCCCGTTAAGCCGCAAAGGAGCTGCGTATCCGCTTCTTGAGGCACGACAATCTGAATGAGCTCGCGCCCGCCGGAATTTGAAGCGAGGATTTTCTTCACTTCTTCGAACGCCTGAAGCGCACAAGCTTCAAACCGTTCGTCTTCACTCTTATGCTGATCACGGAGCACATGACAGCTGAAGTCTGTCTGTATGCTGTTCATTTGATCCGTAAACCGGTCTGATATCATCACGTGACGGGCTTTGAAATGAGTCGGTGCTTTTTCATGTACAGCGGTCTTCTCTTCCCATACGTGTTCAAAAAATAGTGTATCTGTTTTATCCGTTTCAATTTCCCGTGCGGAATAACCAGTCATTTTCACACATACATTGCCTTGTTCGTCACATACATCAATATCCAGCTTCTGCACGGCATCTTCAGGCTTGCTTTCGCCGCTGTACGCAATGGAAACCCACATATCGCTTTTACAGCTTTTCAACACATCAATCTGTTCGAGAGCAAACGGCAGCATCGGCCTTATGTCAGTCCCGTCTCTGTCAAGCATTAACCCGATTGTCGCGTGGAAGGCCGCATCCAAAAGGCTCGGATGAAGGACAAACTGATCTTTTGTATGAGAAATAGATGACGGGAGTGAGAGCTTTGCGAGCACTTTGCTGTCTTTTGCATAGATTTCCGTGACCGCTTTGTGAGCATCCCCGTATTCAATCCCCATCTGTTTGTATGCCTGATAGCAAGCGTCGGGTGTGATCATCAGACGGCGTGACTCTCTTAATTTGTCAATCTCGATTTTGGCCGGTTCGCCCGCTCGGACAACCGCCGCGCTTCCTTGCGCATAGAGAACGGGCTCTTGTTCCGCGGAAGCCGATTCACTGTAAACCGTGAATCCCATCTCCCCATTTTCTTCGTCATAAAGGCGGAGATACAGTTCTGCGGACTCATCCGCCGCTGTAAACGGACGTATCCATGCGACATGTTTCAGGCGGACTGTTCCTTCTTCCTTCGTTTCTGCCGCGTGTTCAACGGCCGCCCGGACCATTTCCAGATAAGCCGCGCCCGGTAACGTCCGCTCGTTTTTGACGACGTGATCTTTCAGGAAAAATTCTCCGCCGCTAAAAGAGGACCGGAAACGGACGCCTGACATGTTTGATACATTTTCATGAAGGAGCGGATGCAGCATGCCTGCCCTGTTTTGCGGCAGCGATTCTCTTTTCTCCGCCTTCGGCACCCAATACCGGATTTTTTCAAACGGATATGTCGGCAGGCTGATCCGATTCGGTTTGTTTTCACTGTACAAGAGATTCCAATCCATCGTTCCTCCGCCGGCCCACTTTTCGGCAATCATCTCCAGACTCCCGGAAGAAAGCCAATTATGTATCAAGTCCGGAGCAAGCTCTGCCTGTTTGCTTTTATCGGCTCGGTTCCGCCAGCACCCGCTGACTGTTTTACCCGCCAGAAAGCCTTCCAGCCGCTCTTTGAGCTGTGTCATATTCTGAGCGGTGAACGCAACCCGCTCCTCCATCTGTTCACGGCCGATCTGAAGTGTATACGCCGCATCCTCAAGCGGCAGGCCGGGATGAATAAATGCAGACAGCTTCGCAGCATACTCTTTTAGCCGTTCTTCATTCCGGGCGGAAACCGGGAAAATGAATGTCTGTTCTTCTGCCGGTTCAGCCACTGTTCCGTGTGATTCTTCAGGGACAAATTCCTCCAGAATGAGATGTACGTTTGAACCTGTCGCCCCGAAAGAACTGATGCCCGCACGCCGGGGATATACGGTCTCATTTCCGTTTTCCTTTACTGATGGCTGCTGCCATGCTTCGGTATGATGCTGGACGTAAAACGGTGATTGTTCAAAATCTAAATACGGATTCAGCTCCTCGGAATGAAGAGACGGCACCAGAGTTTTATGGTGAAGCTGCAGGGCAACTTTGCTTAAGCCGCTGATGCCCGCCGCCGATTCCGCATGGCCGATATTGGACTTCACTGATCCGATCGAACAGAACTGTTTGTCCTGTGTGTACTGGCGGAACGCCTTGACAAGGCCTTGAACCTCGATCGGGTCGCCGAGAGAAGTTCCCGTCCCGTGCGCCTCAATATAACTGACCGTGCGCGGATCGATGCCCGCTTTGTCCAGGCATTCTTCAATCAAATCGGCCTGCGCGACAGGACTCGGCACGGAAATTCCGCTCACTGTCCCCACGTGGTTGACGGCACTGCCCTTTATCACCGCATAAATCCGGTCTCCGTCTTTTACCGCCTCTCGCAGCGGTTTTAATAAAACGGCACCGATTCCTTCAGCCGGTACATAGCCGTCTCCGTCTTTCCCGAATGTATGACAAACCCCGTCTGTTGAAAACATGTCCCATAAACCGTATGTCAGATATTTATTCGGATGCAGCGACAAGTTGACCCCTCCGGCAACCGCCGATTCACATTCCCCGCGCCGAATGCTTTCCGCAGCAAGGTGAACCGCAGTCAGCGAAGATGAACAGACCGTATCGACCGCCATGCTCGGCCCGTGAAAATTGCAAAAATATGAAACTCTGTTTGCGATTTGCGCATAATTAAGAGAAAGCGGGAATACATGATCTTCAGAAGAAGCTTCCGCCCCGACCAACGTATAATCCTTATGCATCACCCCTGCGAAGACGCCGACGCGCTGTCTCTTATTCCGTCCGCGCGCCTCTGCGAGCGACTTCGGCGTATATCCGGCATCCTCAATCGTTTCCCAGCATGTTTGTAAAAACAGCCGTTCCTGAGGGTCCATTGTTTCAGCTTCCCGCGGCGTAATCCGGAAAAATTGGGGATCAAAGCAATCCGGATCATCAATAAATCCGCCCCATTTTGAAATACTCTTTCCGGAAGGCGACTTTACATTTTCAAACCGGCGCCAGTCCCAGCGAGACTCCGGAATTTCGGTGACACAGTTTTTTCCTTCTTTCAGGTTTTCCCAGAATTCATGAATATTTTCGGCCTGCGGATAGCGGCCGGCCATTCCGATAATCGCGATATCTTCATCTTGCGGAACACTGCTTTTCCGTCTTCTTTCTGTTTGCTTCTCAACCTGCTTCTCTATTTTTGCAGGAGACGCGCTGAAATGGCTTCCGTACTGCTCTGTCAGGAAAGCCGCCAGCTCTGCTGCCGTCGTATATTCAAACAGCAAAGTCGGAGAAAGGGTTTCGCCGATTTTTTCGCTTATCGTTTCGACGACGTCAAGCAGTCCGGACGATGTCAGCCCCATTTCATAGTAGCCGACTTGAGAATCAATCTGTTCAAGCGGCTTGCCGATTTTTTCCGCCATCAGATTCATGACATACCGCTCTGCTTCCTCATGCGGGTGTCCGCCTTCAAGCGATGCCGCAACTTCCGGTAAACCGGCTTTTTCAGGAGACTTCTCAGCAGTCTTTCGGTCTGTATTGATCAGCTCGGCATCCCGCACGAGCTTGCTTGTGAAATCTTTCAGCTCGGCTACTTTTCGGCCGGATGTGTTAAAAAACTCCAGTGTAATGTAAATGAGCTCTTTTTCCTGCCTGAGCGACGAACGTTTGATTCTCGTGATGCAGCCGGCCTGCAAAGGTTCGGAAGCTGTAAAAGATTCGTAGAAAAGAGGCAGAAACAGCCTCTTTTCCCCATTTAACAGCGAGGAGATCAATAGGTTTGCGCCGACGCCGCTTCCGTCAAGAAGAGTCGGATGGAACAAAAACCCTTCGGCCTTTCCCATCGCGTCTTTTCCGAGCGATACATCAAAGGTGACGCCGTCCCGCTCCTCAAACACTTCTCCTTCCGCTTTCATGTATCCGCTGTGAACCAATTCCTGGCTTCTGCATTGTGCATACAGCTCATTTAAATCGATGGTGCGTTCCGCCTCGCGTTTGACAGAGTCAAGATCAAGCGTGTCACTGAAAACTGCGGGTGCCGTCTCGTGCATTTCCGCTTTGACGTAAATGCGTTCTTCCGGCTGGACTCGTCCGCCGCTGACCTCAGCCCCTTTTGCGGTAAGTTTCCAGCGCCCTTCTTTTACCTTCGTACATTCAACCGTAAGCTTGACGGCGCTGTCTTCTTTCGCGATAAGCGGCTGATATATGGATAAATGGCGCAGCTGAAGCACGTCGTATGAATAGCCGCGCTCTTTGAAAATCTGATAAAACATATCAATATAAGCCAATCCCGGAAGGACTTTTTGTCCGTAAACGTCATGATGTAAAATAAACGGATTTTTCAGCGATAAAGTGATTTGCTTATTGAAGTTCTTCACGTTAAACCTCCACTTCATAGGTATCCCAGATGTTTGCCGCAGCTTTTTCGTTCGTTTCTTCTTTGCTGTCCGGCGAAATCAGCCGCTTATTTAATGCAGGCGGTGTTAAAGGGTGGCGCTTGATTCGGCGCCCTTCGTCTTCCTGCCACGCTTCCACAATGACGTGGGCATTTGTTCCGCCGTCGGCAAAGCAGTTAATTCCTGCCGCCGGCATTGGTGACGGCCAGTCTGCCAGAGTGCGGCTGAACTGAATATTGGCCTTTTCTCTATCAAAATGTGTGTTTTCATGCTCACCTGATAAAAACGGGATAAAGCTCTTTTCTTTCAGCATGAGAACAACCTTTATGAAACTTGCAATTCCTTCCGCGCAAAGCGGGTGCCCGATGTTCGGTTTCACAGATCCGATTCCGAGCGGGCCGGCATCTTTTGAACGGTAGACGGATTGAATGGCCTTCAGTTCTAACAGATCCGTCACGACCGTGCCTGAACCGTTCGCTTCAATATGAGTAATGTCTTCCGGCTGTTTTCCGCTTTTTTCAAGAGCCGTCTTCATGACGGATTTTTGCGCTTCCAGGCTCGGCGTAGCCGGGCCTGCCGTTCTTCCGTCATTATTGACGGATGCCGCCTTCACTACGGCATAAATAGAATCTCCGTCTTCAATGGCCTGAGACACGGTTTTTAAAAGAACCATTCCGACACCCTCGCCCAGCACGACTCCATCGGCGCGTTCGTCAAATACATGGAACGACTGCGCTTTACTTAATATGCCGCGCTGTTCAAATAATTTATGGGTTTCTTCTGATTCAAACAGGCTCACACCGCCGACGACGGCCGCTTTTATTTCTCCTGTTACAAGAGCCTGCACGGCCATATTCATTCCGACTAAAGCAGAAGAACAAGCCGTATCGAGGACAACACTCGGGCCGCGCATATCAAAATATTGAGAGAGATTTGCGGCCAAATAATTCTGGCCCAGCGCGACGATCGGGTTTTTCGCATCCAGCAGTTTCTCTTCACCCGGTCTGTGACGGCTGCGTCCGCCGAGATACACACCTATTGCTTCTCCCTTTATCTCATCCGGCGTATAGCCCGCGTGATACCACAGGTTAAGACATTCTTCCAGAGCGGCCAAAGCTTGAGGGTCCATTGCCTTTACATCTTCTTCAGCCAGTAAAAAGAAGTCCGGATCAAATTGATCAATTCCATCAAGCATTCCCGCGTAATAAGGCGTTTTCAAACCCCATCGCTCAGCCGGAACAGGACCGATAGCCGAACGGCCTTCAGCCAAAAGCGACCAGTATGCCTCTAAGGAAGCCGCCCCCGGAAACCGGCAGGACATGCCGACGACCGCGATATCTTCCCGGTGAATCTGTTTTTCGGCCGGCTCTTCTTGCACCTTAACGGCTTGTGTTACAATTACCGGCTCAGCCGGCTTCTTCATAACAGGCTCCGCCGCCAAATCAAACCGTTCTGACAAAACTTCTGTATATCCTTCGAGAAGCCAATTTGCGAAAGATTGAATCGTCGGATATTCATACAGAATGGACGGGTCAAGCGATGCCGAGAGATTCCGATTGATCCGCTGCAGAAGCTGAGCAAGGATAATGGAGTCCACTCCGTAATCTTGGAATAATACGTCTGTCTCAAGCTGATCCTGGTCAATCCGCAGCTCTTCAGAAAATAATTCTTTCAGCCATTCTTCTGTTTTCCTTGTTAATTGAGCGTTGTCTGCGGCAGTATCAGCGGTTTTTTCCGCCGGTTTTACCATAGCCGGGCTCATTGGCTGATCCTGCCTGCTTCGCCGCAGGAATCGCTCCGGCTTCCACAGCTTAGGATTCAGAACGGCCGGCAGCACCGGGCCTCTTGCTGATTCAAGAAGTATGCCGTCAAGGAGCTGTAATCCTTCTGCATTCGTGATGCTGTATAGCCCGCTCTCTTTATAAGCTTTGTTCGTGACTTCGCCCATTCCGGTTTCTTTCCAGTTCGGCCACTGAATGCTTACGATCGGCAGCTGCTCTTTGTATGAGTCTGCAAAATAGTCCATATACGCATTGGCCATGGCGTAGTCGGCCTGTCCTGCCGAAAGCGCCGGTATCGCAGCTGACACGGAAGAGAACAAGACGAAAAACTTCAGCGGCTCTTCGCTGAGCACACTGTATAACGCCTGAAGCCCGTCTACTTTCGGCTCGAGCACGCGCTGTATGTCTTCATCGGTTTTTCTGATGAATGCGAGCGTCTCTTTATCGGTCACACCCGCGCAGTGAATCACGCCGCCAATAGATCCGAGCGTCTGTTTGATCTGACTCAGTTCCTGTCTCAGCCCGGCTTCATCAGCTAACGGGACTGACAATACCTTCACTTGTACACCTTTGGATTCCAAGTCGAGAACAGCTTCAATTTTCGCTTTTATAGAAGCCGTCACCCCATTCAGTCCGCCCGTCCACTCACTTCGCGGCGGAAGGGTCTCACGGCCTGTAAGCACCAGTTTTTTCACTCCGTAATGTTCGGCAAAATGGCGTGCGCATAAAAGACCGATCCCTCTCGTCCCTCCGGTGATCAGAAGCACATGGTGGTCCGGAAAATCAATTCTCTCGCCTTGCATATTCATATTTTCTGAGCCGCTCAATACGGCGCGGTAGCGCAAGCCGTCCCTCCGGCAAACTTCCGCGTCATCAGTACGGGCATGAAACTCATCGGCAATCTGCTTCGCCAGTTTGTCATCCGAAAGCGCTCCTTCAAGGTCGAGATGCCTTGAAGACAGATGACTGTACTCGCATGCCAGCATTCTGTACAGCCCGGCCCGTTTTGCTCCCGTTGTTTGATTGGCCTCTTTATTTAATGACTCAAGGTCTTTCGTGACACAAAGCAGTGTCATCCCTTCTTTATGCCCATGCTCAATCAATTGCTGAAGCCATTTGATACCGGGCATATCTCCAGAAGCTTCTTCTTTCGCTGCGCCGAGGAGGTCGATGACTCCGCCAAACGCCTGCCAATCATATTCACCGGTAAGGTCTGATGTTGTGATAATACGGTGATTCGGCATATGCGCTGCGATCTCTTCTGCGAGATTGATCGTGTCCCCGCCTGTCAAAATCGCAACGGAACGTGCGCACGGTTCACGCAGTTCGAGCGGGCTCAGTTCCCATTGTTTTGTCAGAATACGTTTCATCCGTTCCTCTGTATGGACCTTATTTTTGTCAGGATTCTCAGGCACCCAATACGTGTCTTTTGCGAACGGATAAGACGGAAGACTGAGTAAACGCGGCGTACCTTTTTCATAAAGCCGGTTCCAATTCAACACGCCGCCTTTCACCCATACCTCTGCCAGCTTGGCGAATTTTCCTTTTTTAATCCAGGCGTCAATGACGATGTCCATATCTTCATCTGCCGTGAATAAGGCAAACGTATCTTTATTGCGGTGAGACTGGCCGGTATACAGCCCCGCGATGTTTTTCTCATTTTTCGTAAATGCTTCCAGCTTTGTTTCCAATTCCGCCATCGTCGCTGCAAGAATGGCCAGGCGCTCTTCCATTTCGTCCCTTCCGGTTTGCAGCGTATAAGCGACGCCCGCCAAGTCTTGATCTGTATACGGCGTTTGACGGATCGCTTTTTGCAGCTGCTGCGCCTGTTCAAACAGTTTTTCTTTTGATTTGGCGGACAAAAGGATGATTGCCGGATTTTCCGGACTGTGCTCAGGCTGCGCGGCTGCTTTCGGAACATACTCTTCAATGACGATATGGGCGTTGACCCCGCCGATGCCAAATGAGCTGACCCCGGCCCGGCGCGGAATCGCATTTCCGTTTCTATCTTTCGCTGCCGTCCATTCCTGAGTCTCCCGCACGATGTAGAAAGGACTGTCATCGAGCTGAATGTACGGATTGATCGTCTCGCAATGCAGGCTTTTCACCAGCGTTTTGTGCTTCATTTGCAAAAGCACTTTCATGACGCCTGATACTCCCGCGGCAAGCTCTAAATGGCCGATATTGCTCTTGACCGAACCGATGCCGCAGCGGTGATCGGAGACTTCGGGCTCTTGATTTGTTTTCGCCAGCTCGTGAAACGCCGCTTTCAAACCGTTTATTTCAATCGGGTCGCCCAATTCCGTTCCTGTACCGTGCGCTTCAATATACGTGACGGTGCTCGGGTCCACGCCCGCTTTCCGATATGCTTTCACCAATAAATCAGCCTGCAGTTTCGGATTCGGCGAGGTTAACGTATTCGCCCGGCCGCCGTGGTTTTCAGCCGTACCGCGGATCACGCCGTAAATCGGATTGCCGTCACGTTCTGCATCTGTCAGTTTCTTCAGCATCAGAATTCCCGCGCCTTCTCCTCTGACATACCCGTTGGCATCTTTGGAGAAGGTTTTGCATTTTCCGTCTTTGCTGAGCATGCCTGCTTTGCTGTAGCTGATATGCGCTTCTTCCGTCAGAATCGTGTTGATTCCCCCGGCAATCGCCATGTCGCATTCTCCGTTTTCTATAGCGGATACCGCCCGGTGAATCGCAACAAG
The DNA here is from genome assembly GCF_036362845.1 of Bacillus sp. MT(2024). Classification (NCBI taxonomy): domain Bacteria; kingdom Bacillati; phylum Bacillota; class Bacilli; order Caryophanales; family Bacillaceae; genus Bacillus; species Bacillus sp. MT(2024). Next base: position 1,708,708 of record NZ_CP143632.1, on the reverse strand, counting down.
CGAGCTTGAACATGCCGTTTCAATCGGCTCGCTCGGCCCGTGAAGATTTAACAAATAGCTCAAACGGTTCGGACCGATGGAAGGAATCATGCTGCCTGTCGCCGCATGTCCTTCCGGCGCAAGACCTGCCCTTGTGAACAAATCTTTATAACCGGTATTTCCGGTGCCGATAAAGACGCCCGTATTTGTGCCGGAAAGACTTTCCGGCTTACAGCCCGCATCTTCTATCGCCCGCCATGCATAAGTCAATAACAGCCGCTGCTGCGGATCTAAATATTGGGCTTCCCGCGGTGAAATCCCAAAGAACAGCGGATCAAATTCAGCTATTCCGTCGATAAAGCCGCCCCACTTGATATTCGTTTTGTTCCTTTCAAGATTCGGGTCGCCATCAAACGCTTGCCAATCCCAGCGTTCTTTCGGAATGGTTGTGATAGAATCTTTTCCTTCTTTCAGATTGCGCCAAAATTCCTCTATATCCTTCGCGCCCGGGAATCTGCCGCTGATTCCGACAATGGCAACCGGGTCCAAGCGGCGCGGCTCTTGTGTCGCTGCCCTAGCGTTCATTACCGTTGCAAAGCGCTTTTTCCGATGCGTTTTCGGTTTTTGGGCTTTTGGCTGCTCTTTTTTCGGAGACTCCTTCTTCTTTTCGCCGAAACGGCCCGGATGCTCTTTTGCCAAATATCCGGCGAGATTGCTGATCGTCCCGTACTCAAAGAAGATCGTCGGCGCCAGCTCCAGCTGATACGCTTCATTTAATTGATTCGTAAAGACGGTAAAGGATACGGAATCAAAACCGTATTCACTCAGTTCCGTATCTGTATCAATGTCCTCACGGTCAACTTTTAAAATGCCGCTTACCATGGCTGTCAAAGCGGTGTGAAGCGCTTGAAGAGATTCTTCTGCATCGTGTTTTTCTTCCGGCTGAAAAGGAAGACCTGCTTCTGTTTCATCCGTCAAATACTCTGCTAAACTGCGGATCGTCCCGTGCTCGAAGAAGATCGTCGGCGCCAGCTCCAGCTGATACGCTTCATTTAATTGATTCGTAAAGACCGTAAAGGATACGGAATCAAAACCGTATTCACTCAGTTCCGTATCAATATCAATCTCGTCTTGGCCGACTTTTAAAATTGAACTGACCAATCTGATAAGCGCACCGTGCCATTTGTCTCCCGAAACGGCGGATACAGGCTCTATTTTCTCCACCTGCGGCTTTTCAGTTTCAGAAACGGACAGGAACGACTGTTTTAATTTTGCTGCGTCTCCTTCAGCTGCTAAAAGCTGCGGCTTTTCCTGAGCCATTCCTTCATAAAATGCGGCCAGGCCTGACGCCTTTTGAAGCGGAACCATGCCGAAAGCTTTTTTCATCATTCTTTCCGTCTCGTCTCCCGCCTGCATACCGCCATCTTTCCACAGCGTCCAGTTAAAGGCGATCGTTTTTCCGTGCCGCAAGCCATTCTCCGTAAGGGATTGCCTGTAAGCGGCGTATGCATCCATAAACGCGTTGCCGGCGGCATAATCAGCCTGCCCGACATTGCCGAGAACGCCGGAAACACTGGAGAACAATACGAAAAAGTCAAGATTGCAGTCTTTGCTGGCTTCATCTAAATAAGCGGTGCCGATCACTTTCGGATCAAGCACTTCCCTGAACTCTTCCTTCGTTTTTTGCAGCAGGAAACGGTCTTGAATCACTCCCGCTGCGTGAATAATTCCGTTAAGCTCCCCGAATTCCGCCGTAATCTCTTTTATCAGCGCTTCATTTTCCCGCCGGTCTGCCGCATTCAGCTTTTTGTAGACGACATTTGCGCCTGAGTCCTGAAGTATAGCAAGCTCACGCTGTTTGGCTTCTGCCAGATTTGAGCGGCCGGTCAGAATGATTTTCGGGTGTTTTACGCGACCAGCGATTTCTTTTGCGAACATCAACCCCAGGCTTCCTGCGCCTCCGGTAATCAGATATACGCCTTCGTCCTTCCAGACGGCGCCGCCACCTGCAGGATGCATTTCTTCCCAAGCCTTCACATACCGTTTTTCTCCTGTATAACGGATATGTTTATCATGCGGCCGATGACTGTCGTTTTTCAGTTTTTGAGCGACAGCCGGCATTTCGCCGATTGATTCCATTTCGATGAGCTGACAGTTAAGTTTTCCGTATTCCAGCTCGGCTGTTTTTAACAAACCTGTTAACCCCGCAAACAATTGCTGGCTGCCGTCTGCTGAAATAACGGTCTGAATCAGAATGCGGCCCTGCCTTTTTTCGCTGATGATCCGCCGGATGTGTTCAGCGATTGTCTGCGCGTAGCTTTGGAAGCGTTCAGCGGCTGTTTCTCCCTCACCTTCTGCAATCAGCAGTTCGGCGTCTTTCAGGCCGGATGCCGCTTTATCTTTTATACGGCAGGCATCTTCACAAAGTATGATCAAATGTACATCAGCATGGACAGAAGATTCCTCGGATGCGGCGGTTTCTATCCAGACCGGAGCAAACAAGACCTTTTCCGAGCCTGATGGCCGCTGAGCCGATTCTGCATCGCCTTCAAGCACTCTCGTAGAGAATCCTCTCACCTTCACGCAAAGCGCTCCTGTTTCGTCGAACAGGTCAATGTCAGCTTTCTGCACGGAATCACCGGTTTGATATCCTTCGCTGAAGCGTGCATGCGCCCGCATAGTCGGTGTGCATGGTTTGACGACTTCAAGGTATTCCAGCGCAAACGGCAGAATCAGCTTTTGTCCGGAAAACTCCTGCATAATGCAGATCGTCGCCGTCTGAATAGCCGAATCAATGATGCTCGGATGAAGCGTAAATTGTCCGTTCGTATGAGAAACAGAATCCGGAAGCTGTATGTCCGAAAGCACTTCTTTCTCGCCGATAAAGGCGGACTTAATGCCTTGGAAGGCTTTTCCGTGGAACATCCCCCTGCTCCGGCCTTCCCGATAAAAGGCCGCCGGATCAAGAATGTCCGCTGTGCATCTGTTTTGTATGGCAGAAAGGTCGGCCTCAGGCTCTCGTTCAGCCTTTATGATTTCGGCCCGTCCTTGGCTGTGCAGCACTTCTTCATCGTCAGCGTTTACGCTGTAAATGTCATATGAGATGATGCCGTCCTCTTCAGGGAACAGCGCAATATGGACTTGGCGCTCTTGTTCGTGAACGACGATCGGTTTCATCCAGACGGTATGATGGAGCGTTATTCTGTCTTGGTCTTTTAATAAGCCGCCAAGCGCCCGTTTTACCGCTTCATAAGACATTTCCAAATATGCCGCTCCCGGCAGTACCGCTTTTTCCCTGACCACATGATCCTTCAGGAAAAATTCTGAGCCTGTAAACCGTGAGCTGAACCGCTGAACGGCCAAATCTGACGTGTTTTGCTGCACGAGCGGGTGTAAAACTGAGATTCCGGTGTGTGCGGCAGATGTTTTCTTTTCTGCTTTTTTCGGCCAGTACGGCTCCTTTGCAAATGGGTAGACCGGCACGCTGATCCGTTTCGGATGCTTGTCTTTGTAAAGCTTGTGCCAATTGATGGCGACACCTTTACTCCACATTTCACAGAGCTTCGTTCCTTTTCCTTTCGCAAGCCATTTCTCAATGAGTTCAGCACTGTCATCATCATCAGAAAGCCAGGCAATATCTTTCGCCTGCTGTTTTTCTCCTCTGAAGCAGCTTGTTACAGCCGGCTTATCATTGATAAAATCGGCAAGCTGCCGCTTGAGCTCCGCAGTGCCGCTTGTGATAAAGGCCGCGCGCTCTTCCATCGCTTCCCTTCCGACTTGGAACGTGTAGGCAAGATCAGCGAGGCCGGCGTCCGTTTTTCTTTCCAGAAAAGCCAGCAGCTGTTTTGCGTACTCCTTCAGACGATCTTTTTTTCTGGCTGACAACGGAATGATGAACGGACCGGCAGCGTCTGCTGCTTCGGATGCATCCGGATATTGTTCAAAAATCGCGTGTGTGTTTGTTCCGCCAAGACCGAAAGAGCTTAAAGCCATGCGGTGCGCTCTGTTCTCACGGGTTAACTCTTTCTTTTCTCCCGCTACGTAAAACGGAGAGTCTTCTAAATGAAGATTCGGGTTCGGCTCTTTGTAATTGATGCTCGGCGCGATTTCCTGATGATATAAGCTCATGACAACCTTGATACAGCCCGCCATTCCGGCCGCTGTATCCAAATGCCCGAGATTTGTTTTGACTGAACCGATGCCGCAGTATTGTTTTTTATCTGTATATCGGCCGTACACCGATTGAAGTGCGGACAGTTCGATCGGGTCGCCGAGTTTTGTTCCTGTGCCGTGAGCTTCGACGTACGCGATCGTTTCAGGATGGATGCCCGTCTGATCAATGACCTTCTGAATGACCTCAGCCTGTCCTTTGACGCTCGGCGCATAAAATCCGACCTTATCCGCTCCGTCGTTATTGACGCCGATTCCGCGCAGCAGCGCATAAATATGGTCGCCGTCCTTAACGGCATCCGACGCTTTTTTCAAGAGCACGGCGCCGGCTCCTTCACCGCCGATCATTCCGTCAGCAGCCGCGTCAAACGCTTTAATATGCCCGTCGCTTGAAAAATTCAGCCCCGGCTGATGAACATAGCCGGCACTTGATTCCGTATGAAGGGTCGCACCGCCGACAAGGGCGTACTTGGCTTCGCCGGACTGCAGGCTTTGAAAAGCCGAATGCAGGCCAATTAACGAAGATGAGCAGTTGGCATGGACAAAATAGCTCGGCCCTTTCAACCCGAGTTTATGAGAAATCATCGTCGGAATCGTACCGCTTTGGGCAAGCACCCATGACACGTAGCCATCCGGCGTTTCCAGCTGTGCTGTCGTCTCCTCCGGCAGCAGGCTGCGGTAAGAGTTCGTGCTGGCAGACATATACACGCTTGTTTCCGGAATTTCTTTTGAGATATATCCCGCATCCTCGATTGCCTTCCATGAATGGAGCAAAAGCATTCTCAGCTGAGGGTCCATATATTCCGCATCTTTCGGTGAAAAGCCGAAGAAACCGGGATCAAACATTTCTTTCCCCTCTAAAACTGATTTAGCCGGAACGAAGTCGGGATGATCAGCCAGTTCTTCAGAAACACCGGATCGGCGGAGCTCCTCTTTTGAAAAGAAGGTGATGCTTTCTTTGCCTTCTTTGATGTTATTCCAAAATTCATAATGATCTTTCGCTCCCGGAAACTCACAGGATATACCGATAACCGCGACACTGTCCTCATAATAATCGGGAATTTCTCCCGCTGGGTGTTCCCGGTCTTCTGTATTCACTTTCTTTTGCGGCACAGGAGCCAAAACGGCTTCTTTCGGTTTTTGTTCTGTGATGTACCGGCTGATGTCTTTTACCGTCGCGTATTCAAACAGCTCCGTTACACTGAATTCACAATCCAGTTCCTGCGTCATCCGGTCAGTGACAGTCACGGCAAGAAGCGAATCTCCCCCCGCATCAAAAAAGCGGTCATCAAGCTCTATATCTTTGCTTTTCAATACATCCTGCCAAATCGCCAGCACCGCCTGCTGGATATGAGATGATGAAAATGTTTGTGTGTCCGGCTGCTTTTCCGTCAGATCACGGGCAGCAAGAAGCTTGCGGTCAACTTTTCCGTTCGGTGTGAGCGGCAGCTCTTCAAGACGGATAAACGAAGCTGGCGTCATATAGGCCGGCAGCGCTTGTTTCAAATGATTGCGCAATTCCTTCGCGGATGGAAGCGGCTCTCCGTTTTTCAGGATATAAAATGCGCAAAGCTTTTCATTTCCGGAGTGATTGTTCACAACCACTACGCTTTCCTGTACGGCCGGATAGGCATTCAGCCGGCTCTCAATATCTCCGGGTTCAATCCGGTAGCCGCGGATTTTGACTTGGGTGTCCATCCGTCCCATGTATTCAATGCGGCCGCCGGGAAGAAAACGCGCCATATCGCCTGTTTTATAAAGCTTTGATCCCAGTTCGAGCCGGTGGCTGACGAAAACTTTATCTGTCAGCTCAGGCTTGTTGAAATACCCTCTTGCCAATCCGTCTCCCGCAATACAAAGTTCTCCCGGCACCCCTTCTAAAACAGGGTTGAGACCGGAATCCATAATATACACACGGGTATTGGCGATCGGGCGCCCGATCGTAAGCGCGCTCTCATTTTCCGTTATACGCTGCACCGCGGACCAGATTGTCGTCTCTGTCGGCCCGAACATATTCCAAGCCTCACTTTTCGTATCGAGAAACTGCTGCTTCAATTGTTCGCTAAGCGCCTCTCCGCCGCAAAGGATTTTCACTTTTTCTTCATTTGACCATCCGGAATAAAAGAGCATTTTCCACGTAAACGGCGTCGCCTGCATGATCGTCGGTTTGTACTCTTGAATCAGCTCTTTCAGCTTCCGTGCGTCTTTTGTGACTTCTGTCTTACAGATGTTGCACTCCGCTCCTTTGATTAAAGGGAGGTAAAGCTCCAGTGCCGCGATATCAAAGCAATATGTCGTGACGGCAAGCAGTTTGTCTTCGGACGTAAGCCCCGGTTCATTCGCCATCGAGATTAAGAAATTGGTCAGCGCCCGGTGCGGAATCATCACGCCCTTCGGTTTGCCCGTGCTGCCCGACGTGTAAATGACGTACGCCAGATCGTCAGGTGTCACTAACCGCTTCAGCGACGTTCTTTCCGCGGCTGTACTTTCAATATGAGACCAATCGCGGTCAATGGCAGTTGTCTGCACGCCTCCCCAGTTCAAGGAGTACTCTAAATCAGCTGTCGTCAGACACATTGAAATCCTGCTGTCGGCGATCATATATTCCAATCTGTCAGCGGGATAAGAAGGATCAAGCGGCACATACGCTCCCCCGGCTTTTAAAATGCCGAGAAGGCCGACAGTCATATGCAATGAACGGTCTGTATAAATGCCGATGAGATCATCAGGGCCTGCACCGTGCGCCTGCAAATAGAGCGCCAGCTTCGTGCTTTTTTCATCAAGCTCACGGTACGTCAGCTTTTGCTGTTCATACACGACCGCACAAGCGTCCGGCGTTTCTGCCGCCTGACGTTCGAATAATTCATGGAAGCAGGCATCCGGATATTCACGGCTTGTCTCATTCCAAGTCTTAAGAATCATGTGCTCCTCTCTTTTTGTCATGAGAGAAACGTTCTCAAGCGGCATATCCGGATGCGCCGTCAAAGCTTCAGCAGCCTGTACAAATTGGCTGAAAAGTCTGGCCGCCCCTGCTTCGTCGAATAATTCGGTGCTGTATTTAATCGTAAGATCCATGCCTGATGCTTCTTCCCACATTTCAAATACAAGATCATATTCCCCCTCCTGATGAATGTCTTTTACAAACTCACAAGAGAATTCCTTGTATTCATCCAGCATCGATTGATAGCTTGAATGCTGCAGAAAGTTCTGATAGAAAAAGGCATTGCTGAAAACAGGCGAACCGTTCTGCAGGGGTTTCGCATGCACATCACGCACCATTTTCGGAAACGGATAAAAGGAGTGATCCAGTCCGTCCAGAACGGCATCCTGCACCTTTTGAACAAAGTCAGCAAATGTTTCTTTTCGTCCGGCTCTGCTCCGTATAGGAAGCATGTTGAGGAAATGGCCGACCACTCCGTCAAAGCGTTCTTCAGGTCTGACCATGGCAGGCATGCCTGTCACAATATCTTCCTTATCCGTATATTTGCTTAAAAGCACCATATAGCAGCTCAGCATGACGGTAGACAAATGAATCGAACGGGATGCGGCAAACGCCGTTAGATTATTCAGCAGCCGTTCGGGAAGACGGCGTGTCAGCGTATCTTCTGTAAACTCCGGAACGCTGCTGTCCGCGCGCATCGGCGGAAGCTGAAGGTCAGGCAGATCTCCCCCGAGCTGTTTCATCCAGTAAGCGCGGGCAGCTTTGCTTTCTTCACCCGCTAAATACCGCTTTTCCCAAGTTGCGAAATCGGGATGAATGCCGGGAGCGGCGGCCGCAAACTCTTCTTTTCCCTCCAGCAGCGCCTGATAATGATCCAGCAGGCTATGAATAAATGTAATGGATGAAATACCGTCAAACACGATGTGGTGAATGACCGTCAAAAGATAATGTTCCGCGGCGGATTTTGAAAGCAGCTGCACGCGCAGCAAAGGCCCGCCTTCTTTGACAAACGGCTCTTTCACTTTTTTCCGTATCAGAGCGGGTATTTGTGATTCATTGACGTCAGAAATATCTTCTTCCGAGAATACAAAAGGATCTGCCGCTTCTATGAAATAAAACCCGCCGTCTGTTTCATTCACGGCGCTTTTGAGCATCGGATGCTGCTTTAATACGAGCTGAAACGCCTGTTTCAGTTTCTCTTTGTCGATTCCGGATGTGAATCGGAAACAGAGCGGGACATGGTATGCAGTCGTTTCAGGCGACATTTTCTGCAATGTCCACAGCCCTTTTTGGACTTCTGAAAGCGCCGGCGCCGTTTGCCGTCTCTCCCGTTCTGCCGGCGGTTCGGCTTTTTGGGAATGATGCTCCGCTGACATGTTTGCCGCTTTTTCAGCAGTATAAGCAGCTAAAGCGCCAATCGTCGGGTTTTTGTGCAGCTCTCTTGCCGTCAACCGGATGTGATACGTTTTTTCAATTGATCTGGCGAGTTTCATCATCTTGATGGAGTTGACGCCAAGGCTTTGAAACGGTGTATTTGGATCAACAAGCTCATCCGCGATGGAAAGTTCCTCTTTCAGAAAACGGATAAAATCCCGTTCAATTTCTTTCTCTGCAGAAGCCGTGTCTGAATTGCCGCCTTCTTGTCTGTTATTATGTAATGAATCAAATTGCCCTTGTTCAAATGAATGTTTCAGCTGAGTGCGCTGGATTTTCCCGATCGCCGTCTTAGGAATGTATTCTTTTGCGACCGGAAGCAGATAATCAGGGGTAACGCCGATTCTCTGTGTCACGTGCTGGTGAATGTGATGAAGAAGCTTCGTCATGCGGTTCTCATCCAACGGAATGGATGTCACAAAGAAAATCGCCAGCTCATCTGTCGTGCTTTGATTCGGCCGGACGGCGCATGCCGCTGTATATGACGTTTCAATTTCCGGCAATTCCTCAACCGCTGATTCAATGGCGTGGCTGTAATAATTCACACCGTTGATAATGATGGCATCTTTCGTGCGCCCCGTTATCGTCAGGCGGCCTTCACGCAGAAATCCGAGATCTCCCGTTTCAAACCAGCCGTCTTCTGTAAAGACACTCTCGTTTAAGTCCGGGCGCTCATAATATCCGCTCGTTACAGTCAGACCGGACACTTGGAAGCGGCCGATTTCTCCTTCTTCCACCACTTGATTGCGGTCATCCGTAATTCTCATATTAAACCCCGGGATCGGCAGACCGATCTCGACGAAACGATCGTCGTCACTCGTGTTTTCCAGTGTAAACTCATCTGAGAAAATAACGCCCGAAGACGTTTCGGACATTCCCCATGCGGGACGGATGGCATTAGCCGGCAGACCGTGCGGCTCTAAAAGCTCCATAATTCTGCGTCCGACTTTCGCAACCGCGGCCTCCCCGCCGTTCAGCATGTAACGCATGGAAGATAAGTCCCATTTCCGTGTTTGAATCTCTTCTGCGAAATCGGCAAGCAGCCCAAAGGCAAAATTGGGGGCCCACGTGACCGAAGCGCGGTAATGATCAATCAGGTCGAGCCATTTTAAAGGATCCATCAAAATGGATTCGCTCGGTATGTTGATTTCCTCACATCCGAGATAAACATCACGCAGATGAAGCATTCCGATGCCGCCGACATGGTCAAAAGGCATCCAGTTAAACGTGACATCCTCACTTGTATAGCCCTGCATCTGAATATTTCCTTTGACCATGCAGACGATGTTTTCATGGCTGAGCATCACGGCTTTCGGCGTGCCCGTGCTTCCCGAGGTCAAAAGCAGCATCGCCAAATCTTCCGGACGGGGATGATGACAGTCCGTATCCATTTCATGCGCACTGAGATCTTCTGCCGCCAAAGCGCAAAACCCGGAAAGCTCCTGCTCCTCCGCCCATTCAGTCATCTCCGGCAGCACTTCACGGCTTGTGATGACATACGGCTGATTCAAAAGCGTCCAGGCGTCTTTCAGTTTTTGCGTCCCGCTGTTCATTTCTGTATAAGCCGGAGCGGCCGCAAGCGGAACCGGGATCGCTCCTAAAAAAACACAGCCCCAAAACGCAGGAATCAGCTGGGAATTGTCACTGAGCTGTAATATGACTTCATCCTGAGCCTTCACTCCTGATTGGCGGAGCCCTTTCACAATCGAAAGAGCGATCTTTTTCAGGCCGCTGTAAGTCTGGTACACTTTAGTGCCGTCAGGCTGTATATATGTGATGCCCTTTTGATCTCCCGCTGTCGCGGCGGTTTTGTGCAGGACTTCAGGAATCGTCATCGGCTGATCCGCTGAAAGCCGCAATGGTTTTCCGTAGCTGACAGATGGCTTGAGTAACCCGCTTGCCTTCATATCACTTTTCATAGAGCTGCCTCCATTTCATCTGTATGTAAGATGTATGTCTTATACTCCGTACATCGTCGTGATTCGTTTTTTCACTTCATCATCATGAAACGTCTCATCGTGCATGATTAACTCCTTCTCAATGACAGCCGGAAGCTGCTCGCGGAACGGCGTCACCAAGTGCCTTTTCAATGTAATTAAAGAGTTTCTCGGTTTTTCCGCAAGCTCACGGGCCAATTCCTGCGCATAGTCTAATACTTCCTGCCGTGGAAGCACCGGAAATGGCACCCCTCTTTTCTCCAGATCACCGCCGCGGTAGTGGCCGCCGTTTAACAGCATTTCATGGCCGAGGCTTGCCCCAAGCTTCTCCGGAACGATAAAAGTAGCCCCCATTCCGGGGGTGAAACCGTATTTCATAAAGTTTGCGGTATACACACTTTCTTTGCTTAAAATGACAAAATCACTGAAAAGCCCCATGACAAACCCGCCTCCGATTCCGTGGCCCTGCATGGCGGAAATGACGGGGATATCACATTCCAGCGCCAAAGAGTACATGCGGTCTTCCGTAAACTTCGTGATGCCCTGCTGAATCCTGAGCAGACCTTCCTGTGTGCCTCCGGAAGCAAAGTAATGGCCGTATCCTGTTAAAATCACAGCTTTATAGACTGACGATTTTTTTATACGGGTGAATGCTTCCATCAATCCATCCGTCAGTTCTTTGGAGAAGGCGTTTTTATGGGCTTTATCCTGCATTGTCACTTGGATAATATCCGGTTCAATTTCGAGCAGTTCAACTGCGGCGTTCGGCATGATATCCTCCTAACTGTTCTCCGTTTCCCAAGGAAGCCGCCCCGTTTCTGCATAACGGAAAATGGCTGATTGGTTATCCGGATCTGAAAACATCGCTTGATTTTCGGCTAGAGCAATGGATTTCGAACGATGAACAAGGTCGTTTAAGGAATCCATGTATTTTTTATAGCGGATGACTGCTTTTTTCGACAGCGGGCGAAGACGCAGCAAATGCTTTCTCAGCTCTGTTGCTGAGTCCGGGACGCATACGTCACAAAGTCCCCATTCAAGCGCCTGGCGCGCCGGCACGGGCTTTGTCATAATCGTCATATAATGCGCCTTTTGAAATCCGATTCTTTGAATTAAAAACGGCAGAACGCAGGCTGGATAAAGTCCGAATAACAGTTCAGATAAACTGAACGAAGCACTCTCCTCTGCAATGACGATATCGCACGCGGCGGCAAAACCGACACCTCCCGCATTTACTTTTCCGCGGACGCGGGCGATTGTGATGTACGGCCCGGATTTTAATGCCAGCCACAAACGGTAAAGCGGCTCCTGCGATTCCGCATGCTGCATTCCCTGCCTCATTTTTCGGTACATCTCATCAAAATCCGCCCCGAAACAAAATACTTCCGGCTGCCCTTCAAGCACTACGGAGGTCACGGAGTCCTCACATTCAGAAAGAACGTGCAGGCATTCCTCCACTAAACGCTCATTAATCGTATTGTTGGCTTCAGGCCGATCAAAGGTGATGAAGCAGACATTTTGCTGAAAACGGACGTTGATCGTCTCATAGGTCACGGGATCCACCTGTATTTCCGATGAAATTCCGTGATTTCTTCCAAATATAAACGAGGGCTCCCTGCATGATGGTCTAAAATGTTCGGAATCATATTCATATCCAATTTGACATTCCGGGTTCCGAACTTCACCAGACCGCTGCCTTTAAACAGTTCTTCATACTCTTCCATGGACAGCCTGTATCTGTTGTTCAGATGCTCTTCTATTTTGAAAGAATGCTGCCGCGTTTGTCCTTCAGGCGTCACAACGCCGCTGTAAAATTCTGAACAGCATCCGGAGCCGTACGAGAAACAGCCGATCCGCTTAGAAGTGTCGAATGCCCCTTGGTCAATCGTGCTTGCAAGAGCCAGTAAAGAGGCTGCCCCCATAATGTTTCCGACTCTTTGGCAGTAGCGGAGCCCCGGCTCTACCCTGGTTTGAAAATCCTGTTCGATCTCAGCGTTTTTCGCTTTTGCAAGCTTGCGCATCATCGTCCGGTGAGCTCCTTTGACCATACCGCCAAACGGTGTATGGAAGGCAAGATAGTGAAACGTCTCTTTATAGTCAGCGCCCGGCACACGGTTTTTGTACTCGCGAAATGTCTGTTCACAGCAATCGAGATAAGACATCAATGACAAGTCGGCGTCACCGGCTTCACTGTCCGGGATCGGACGGCATGTATCCATCACCTCATAGCCGTAATAGCCGTTGGCGCCCGCATCCGCCTGAAATACAATTGGATTTTCACCGATCAATAAGGCGACGGCACCCGCTCCGGCGCTCGGTTCGGCGTAAGACCAATCCTCGCTTAACGCATCGCCGCCTTCGGCAATTAAAAACCGGGAAATATCCGTCGCGACGACAAGCGCCTTCGCTCCGGGGGATGTCTGCGACAAAATAAAGTTAAGCGCCATCTGCAAACCCGCCGTTCCTGAATAACAGGCCTGCTTCAGTTCAAATAAACGGCAGTTCCGGTTGAGACCTAAGTAATCATGAATATATGTACTGAGTGATTTTCCGAAGTCAATGCCGGACTCCGAGCAGGTAATCAGCAGCTCGATTCTGTCTTTTTCAGCCTCTGTCAATCGGTCGATAATCGGCTTTGCCGCGTTAACGCCGAATGTGACGGGGTCTTCGTACGGAAGCGCCACCGCTTTTTCTTTCATCAGTAAATTCTCAAATCTGGCAGGGTCTAAGTTTCTGTACTCCGCCAGCTGCATGACATCAAGGTATGCCGTCCCGCCAAACACATTTATCGCTTCTATTCCGGCAGCCGCCATGAACTTCGCCTCCAATATGAATTTTGAGTTTCCGATTTTTTCACCGTTTTATCAGACAGCCTGTACCTTTTCATAAAGCTTTGCCGCCAATTCGCCGATGTTTGACACTCCCGTCAGCTCAACACGCGGGATCTGCAGTGATAATTCTTCAAGCATCATCGTGATAATTTCGGCGCGGTCCACTGAGTCCGCCCCCAGATCAACTAACCGGTCTTCCTGTGAAAGCTGTTCGCCTTCTAAATCAGGCAAAACCTCGTAGATTGTGTTCTGCAGCAATTCAAAGATTCTTTCTTCACTCATTGTCAGTTCCTCCCTGTTTCATCTTTTATGAATATTCCATGTTTTCAATCTATCATTTCGTCTTGTCAACACGTTTGCAGAAATGAGCCTAACTTCTGATTCAAAAGCGAGGCCGTCTCTTCCATAAGACGAAGGCCGATACCATCGGCATGGCGGTTTTTCCAGGACTCCAGCTCCGTACCTTTCACCCATTGATTAAAGGCGCCTAATGCCGGGCCGCAATGAATCTGGAAGTCTACCTTGGCATCCGGGTCTCCTTTAATCGCCGAAGCAGAGCTTTGCCTGAAATACCATTTGAATATGAGCGCCATTTTCTGTTTCGGATTCCGTTCGGCTTTTGAAATGTCTTCATTCGAATAATGAGCCTTCACTTTGTCATAAATACTGCTTACACTTGCCTTAAAATACTTCTCTTCTATTTGTCTGAGTGTCTTTTCATCAATTTCTTCAATTGAGCGGTGACGCTGATACAGTTCATGCAGCTTAGAGGCCCGGGTCGGAAAGAACAGCCCTTTCTTTAATACCTGCACCTTGCTGCCTGATTCAAACATATCGCCGGCCGGCGCGTAGGCCGTGTCCTGTACATTCATCTGCTGCAGGAGATCCTTTACAAGGCCGCTCGTCGCTGCTTCAACGGTGCATTGGTTAATGGATCCGGTCACAATAAAATCAGCGCCGAGCATAAATGCGGCCATGGCAGCCTCGGGCGTCCCGATTCCCCCTGCGGCTCCGATGCGGACGGTTTTGCCGTATCGGTATTTTTTCATCATGTCATCTCGTAAACGGATGATCGCCGGCATGAGACTGTAAGCAACTCCGCCGTCAGTGTGGCCGCCTGAATCAGCCTCTACGCAGATGTCATGCGCAACGGGTATTTCTCTCATCAGACTTGCTTCTTCAGCGGTAATTTTGTTTTCGGCTGCAAGTTTCTGCAGAATGTGATCAGGCGCCGGGCTGAGAAATGCTTCCGCTACTTCCGGACGGGACAGCTTGGCGATAATCCGCTGACGCGCTATTATTTGTCCGCCGGCACCGCGTTTTAACCCCTTAGCGCGAAACCTTACTAAAGCGGGAGTAACCGTTAAAAATGCTGATGCTTCCAAGTTCTGAACCCTATGCTTCAGTAAAAGATCAATCATTTTTTCTTCTGAATCTGTATGCTTCATGTTATGTACAACATTAATACCGAAGGAACCGCCGTCACGAAGCTCATGCTGAATTGACAAAATGGCGTCCTCAACGTGCGCGATGTTCAAACCGCCCGTTCCGAAAAAGCCCATCATTCCTTTTTCGGCCAGTTTGACGACCATTTCCTTCGAAGAAATTCCGCGGTACATGCCGCCGGCCAAGTAGGCGTATTTCAATTGATAATCGCGCTTAAACTCTTCATTTCCTAAAGACGCCGCCGTAATTGAACTTTTTCCAGCCTCAGCCGGGACTTTGATTTCATCTGTTATCGGCTCCGCTTCAGCCGTAATTCTTTGAATCAGCCCTGTCAGCACTTTTCCGGGACCGATTTCCTCAAAACTCATGTTCTTTCTTCCCATTAAGAAACGGATACTGTCTGTCCAGTTCACCGATCCCGTTATTTGTCCGGTGAGTGTCTCTTTCAGCTCGGTCTGCTCATATGGTCTTGCCGTCACATTTGAAATGACCGGGATGGACAGCGGCTTAAAATGGAAAGTTTCAATAAACCGTGAAAATTCCTCCTTCGCTTCCATCATATATCTGGAATGAAAGGCGCCGCTGACATTTAAGCGGTGAACCATTTTCACGCCGTTTACGGCTTCAAAAACGGATGCGGCTTTTTCAATATCTTCTTTATATCCGGAAATGACAATTTGCTGCGGTGTGTTCATGTTGGCGATATCAATCATATGCAAGTGATACTCTTTTAAAACGTCCGTCACCTGCTCATGAGTCAGGCCGATCACCGCTGCCATGCCGCCTTCTTTGGCGCGGCTCATCAGTTCGCCCCTTTTTCTGACCAGCTGTAAGCCTTCTTCAAAATCAAAGGCGCCCGAGGCGTATAACGCGTTATATTCGCCTAAACTGTGTCCGGCGGTAAAATCCGGTTTCAAGCCGGTTTCTTCTGTTTTTTTCAAATAACTGAGGGCATTGACGACATAGAGCGCCGGCTGAGTGAATTGAGTCTGATTGAGACGTTCTCCGTCCCGGCACAGCTCCTGAATAGAATATCCGAGAATATGATCGGCCTTTGCGGTTAATTCAGGATAGCGGCCGAACAGGTCCTCTCCCATCCCTATTTTTTGCGAGCCTTGGCCTGGAAAAACAAAGCTGATCATCTTACAGTCTCCTTCCGGGCGGTGATAAAATACTGTCTTCTATTTGCTGCAAATGGGTTTGTTCTTTATGAAACGGCGTCATAATGGCACGGATGCGTTCAGCCGATCCTGCGGGAAGAATCTGTTTGGCAAATGCGGCCAACGTTCCGGAAGGCCCGGCATCGATATACAATCCTTTTTGGCGGCTGTCTGCGAATTGAAGCGCTTCGCGGAATCGAATCGGCTTTCTTACAATATCCCAGAAAAAGTCCGCTTGTATATCGGTCTCAGCCTCTCCGGTCGCACTGGAGATGTACGGTATAAACGGAGTCCGGATTGATTTCTGAGCTAAAAAACGCTTGTACGGCTGTTCCGCCTGATCAACCAGCGCTGAGTGAAACCCGTAAGATACCGGCAATAGCTGATGAGGAATCTGCTTCTCTCTCAGATCGTCCATGATCTTTTTGATATGTTCCCGCTCTCCCGAGATGACAAAGTGAGAATGATAGTTTACAGATGCCAATTCACTATGTTCGCCGAGCAGCGGATCATCTTGATATAAAGCCGGATCACCCAGTATCGCAAGCATGCTGCCGTTACGGCAAGTTTCCGTAATGATTCGGGCCTGTTCCAGCACGCAATCCAAAGCATCCTCGGCGCTCAGCACACCCGACACAGCGGCCGCTGCATACTCTCCGAGGCTTGCTCCGATCACATAATCGGGACGTATGCCTCTTTGCTCCAAAGCATATGCAAGTGCGTACTCAGCCATAAAAATGGCAGGATGGCTGAAAAGAAGGCGGTCAAATGGATCAGACAGACGATTGCCTGTATGATAAACCTCTTTCAGGACAGAGTAACCGAAACGGCTGACTGCAAAATCGTCCAAGTCAAGCATTTTCTGCCGAAAAGCGGCGTTATGTGCAAACAGCTCTTTCCCCATTTGATAGTATTGGGAACCCTGTCCAGAAAACATGAAAACAATTGGCTGGTTCATTTGTTCTCCTTTTTGCTCTTTATTTTTTTAAAATATTGATTTGTACGTTTTTCGTGATGTCGTGTGCAGGTGAAGTGGTCGTGATGTTGTATGGCTGGCACTATTGTGTGAGATAAGAATTTTGACTTGCGTTCCGCTACATGGCGGGTGAAGCTTCAGTTTCTTTTTTGATGCGGTGAATAAGTCCTGTCAGCACATGGCCCGGGCCGACTTCTTCAAATTCCATCCGCCCTTTGTCCAGCAGATAGCGGATGCTGTCGTTCCATCGCACTGAGTGGTCGATCTGATCGGCCAGAACGGAGTGGATTCCGTCTTGCTCATAAGGTCTGGCATGCACATTAGAAATGACAGGAATTGATATAGCAGAAAAATGAAATGACTGTAAAAATTTTTCGAACTCTTGTTTTGCTTCGCTCATATATCTCGAGTGAAAAGCGCCGCTGACGTTTAACGGATGAAACATCGTAACGTCTTTTAATCCTTCGAATACGCTTTTGGCTCTTTCAATGTCTTCTTTGCGTCCGGATATGACAACTTGGTGAGGAGAATTCATATTGGCAATATCAATCGTATGTAATCCGTTCGTTTGAAGGGCGTCTGACACTTGAGCTGCAGTTAACCCCATAACGGCGGCCATTTTTCCGTCAGTGGCCATACTCATTAATTCGCCTCTTTTACGGACAAGCTGAAGGCCGGTAATAAAATCAAAAGCACCTGCTGCAAACAGCGCATTATATTCTCCCAAACTGTGGCCGGCCACATAATCCGGCTTTATGTCATTATCTTGGATTTTTTTCAAATAGCTTAACGCGTTTACAACATATAAAGCAGGCTGGGTGAACTGCGTCTTGTGAAGGTTGGAATACGGATTCTCAAGACAAAGCCGTTTCATGGAATATCCGAGTGTTTCATCAGCCTGCTCCGTTAAGTCTTTAAATTCATCAAACAATGAGCTCCCCATTCCCTGTTTTTGAGAACCTTGTCCGGGGAATAAGTATGTGATCATTTTCTCAGCCATCCTTTCTCGGATTCAGTTAAGAAGCATGTTCAAGTTGATAGTAACTTCACAAAAATACCATGTCAAGTTAATTTATCCTATGCAAACTCCTGAATAATGCCTATTTTTCCCTGCCAGAAGGCGGACTCAGGGCTTTTGGAACAGACGTAAGCAGAATGTCCCATTCGGCCTGCCCGGCGCTTTTATCCGCAAACTACCGTTACTCAGCCATTCATCACCAAAAAGCGAGCAATGACTATCATTTCATTTCAGAAGTTCCGTACCCCAAAAGAAAAACTAGTTATATAGAACCAAATTATACGCTACTTAAAATGAAACAGCCCTTTTTGATTTTTTCTGTTGCGGAAATTCACGAAATGTTCTTTTTTTTCAATCTGAAAGTAAATATTGTTTTTCAAAAGACTCTCCATTTTTTGACCCGGCTTCTCCCCGAAGGAGTGCCCCGGATACACACGCACATGCGGCGGAATAGAGGCTTTGATCCTCTGTATACTGTGAAACATATCTTCAGCTGAGCTGCCCCTGTCCTCACATATACCGCACCCTTCTGTAAACACGGTGTCACCGGTAAAAAGGTGATCAGATAGCAAATAGCACATTCCCCCGGCCGTATGTCCCGGGGTCAATATACTTCTGATGATAAACCCTCCGGCTGCAAAGGTTTGTCCGTCTTCAAGCGCTATTAAGTTTCTGCACCGGAATTGATAGAAATCGATTTCTGCCGACGATATGTATATATCAGAATGATAGATTTGCTGAAGCGGCTCCGCCAAGTTTACATGGTCATAATGCGAATGTGTTAATAAAATAGCTGATAAATCAACATCCAATTCATGCAGTTTATCGGTTATTTTATCGATTTCCCAGGACGGGTCCACCGCTATCGCAGATTTTTTTGAGCGGTCTGCGATAATATAACAATAGTTGGACCACATCTGGTGATAAGTTTTGATTTGATGCACTTCATATGTATGATCCATTGTCACCATTCCCATTTAAAAGATCCGGGCAGACTGCTGCCGCCGCCCAGCCGACTGTAACCACTTTACCAGATGGCACCACGTTTTTCCATGGATTTTCCGGTAAAGTTAAAAAAACTTTCTGCTCCCGCCAAAAGCACCAGTCTGGGCCATTTTTACAAATTGCTATGCTGATATATCAGGAAATCAGGATGTTCATTTAGATGAATTCTTTAGGTAATTTTATTCAGAAAATGAAGGATGGTATATTTCAATCCTTTTCTTCAAGCTAAACTAAACCCCTACGGCGGCTTCCTCAAAATATATCAGAATACATTAGCTCCTTACACCGAATTTCAATGTTATGTTTATGAGTTGGCATTAACACACAATTCGAATTAGAAAGATACGACGTAATTCACACACAAGATGTTGTTTCTTCACTTTCTTTTGCCAGAATACAGTCCAAAACTTAGAACGCCGGAGCATTCTCCCCTGAGTAATCTTTTATGCTAGAGTAAAGCATCTTCTGGACCAAACGGCACGTACGCCGCTTGATGGATTACTTAAACTCTTATGTTTCCTCTTTAAACGGGACTATTGTTGGTGATTATCAAATTTAACCTGTGTTAAACTTTAGACGGGAGGTAATTATGGAAAATAAAAGAAACGCTGAACCGAGCCCAAAAGCTATAAGAATTCTAACTTACATCATTCCTATAATTTTAATAGGGCTTATCCTTGTCCTTAAGAATATTAACACCGCCGCAGCGGAAATTTCATTTTATATTGTTGCTGTCGGTGTAGTTCTCTTAGTGGTTTTCAGTTTGATCAAAAATAGAAAAAACCGCAGGAAGAACTAAATGTAAGGGGGCTAATTACTAGTCCCCTTTGACTCTTTTAGATTGTCAGCTCACCAAATTCCATTCTGATTTAAATTCTTCCCCCATCTCCCTGTGAATTTGTAAAAGCAGGTACTCATGATAATCATGTAGCCCTTTAAGAGATTTTTCACGAGTAACATTCAGATTTTCAGGAATGGGTTTCTTCATTATTTCACTATTAATTGACGATATAGACGATCACACCAAACACGGCATTCTGAGCTGTCAAACCAAATGCTGTCCATAAACAATGTTTATATCGCATAAAGCAGCAACTCGTTTGAATTCTTTTTTTCCGACTTTATCCAACCACGGTGGCGGTTTTATATTATCGGATCGCATTTTCAGCTTTTTCTCGTGCTCAGCCCGGGCGGCCAGCTCTTCCGTATTCTTTTTATTTGGGTTGCCCTGTATCAATTGAAGCGTGGCGGATTTTGCAGGCCTCGGCATGTTCTCACCTCATTTCATGTCAAAAAAATTGCATTTTTCACTTGTTTTTTTCACCAATCGTGATACGATGAAATCAACAACAAAACCAGTCGTACCAAGCCCTCTCGGCAAATTTGCTGAGGGGGCTTTCTGCTGTTTCCGGAACTTTGAAAAGCGGTGTTTGTTTGCAGAAGGGGGATCGCCGTTCTCCGTTCGTTTCCCTTCCAGAGATTTGTTAGGGGGGAGGGTCACTTGCCCTTACTGCCGTGAGCCTTGTTATGACAGGCATTACACAAGCTTTCAAGGTTCTTTATGTCCAATCGTTTCGACCAATCTTGCTTTACTTCCACAATATGATGCACCATGTCAGCCGGAGTGAAGCAATGATCTTTCAAACAATGCTGACAGAGATAATTGTCTCGTATCAAAGCAAGTTGTCTTGTTCGTTTCCATTCAGTTGATTTATAAAAACTTGTTATTGTTTTGTTTCTTGAATGTTTGTTGTAATGTTTTGTTTCTTCTTGTTGCTGTGTCTTGTGTGTATCGCAGTACCGGTTACGGGTGAGGCTGGAACACCCGCGGGCAGCGCATATCCTTAGAGGTTTAAGAGGCATGATGCCTTATCCTTTGTAACCTTTATATTCATTGTTATTCCTCCTCAAAGATTTAATAGAAAGAAAACATCACTTGAGCCTTTTTTCATTTATGCTTATTGCACCTAGGTTATGGCTAATTGGTCTTACTGATCCATCTTCTCTATGAGCAACAATGTCAATATAAATCGGTTTGATCCCATACTCATCCCCAGTAAGATAAGAGAAATCTACACGGACTTTATTCTTTATTTCTTCGCCTTTATATAAAACACGCGGAACGGAAGTAATGTCATCAAGCTCAATCTGTAGCAAAGGCGTTGCTTTCGATGTCTTTAAAGGTTCTGGTTCTTTGTGATTTAGCACTCCTTCCGAGACACAACTGCCAATTATCGGCCCACCAATATATTCAACAGCTTCTGTCTCGCCTTTAGCAGGAGAAAAAGTCTTCGCTTCTATAAACGTTTCATTAACAATATTGGAGTCTTCAACTTCAATTATTGCAAGGTCTAACCCTCCATCAAGAATTACGATGCCTGTTTTAATTGCCTTTTCAATTTCCATGCGCATTTTTTCTTTTGCTCTTCTATCAAGAGGTACATCCGTTTTAACAACTGGAATTTTCAAGTCTGTTCATCCTCCTTCATATTCTTTCCATGTATAGTTGCGAATTCCTGACCATCACAAAAAAGTGTTTCAGTAGCATCTGTTTGATCTTCCTTCAGTAACTCCAGTCTTTCGTCACGATTAGAAGTTTTTGCCCAATTATTGAATTCCTGAATTCCTATATTCACGCGTTCCAGATGCAACTGCTTTTGTTTCTCGTTCAATTCGATTTTCCTTTTACTGATTTCAATGTCATAATTAATCTGTTTTAAAAGAAGCTCTTGCTCAGTGCACCACGCTTTAAATTGATCAACATATAAATTGTCTTCAGACATGGTTAATCCCTCCAATAGAAAAAGCGCCCTCCCGATTGGAAAGCGCTTGATATATTCTTTCTAAACTGCCCTCGCGCTCAAGCCGCCGTTAACCGCTAATAGTCTAACCTGAGATTTACCGGACGCAGTTTACAGAGAACATAAAAAACACCCTGAAGAATGCTATTCTTTATGACTTGCCCTAAAGCTACTGTCAGCCAAAATCCTGCAAGAAAAATAAACCATGATGTTAGAAAAGGATGATTGTATATTGTTTCCACGAGACTTTCCTCCTATACTAGTATAAGGGGGGATTAAAAAATGGGTATTCTACCAAAGTTTATTGATAATGCTGCCGGCAAACCAGCGCAGGCAGTAGGTGACACATTAACGGATTTATGGAAATTAGGAATTGGCAATCACGTGTCACTATGGTCTAGGAAACAAGAATTTCGCCATAAGCAAAATTTTGAGGACTATGTTTATAAGGTGCAAAATAAAACTCAAGTTATTCCTGAGGAGTTTCTTAAAGAACCAGAACTCAATATAGTAGGACCTGCTATAGAAGCTTCAAAGTTCTATATTGATTCAGAACAACTACGAGAAATGTTTGCCAACCTTATTTCTTCTACTATAGATAGTAGAAAATTTTCCAAAGTTCATCCTTCATTTGTAGAGATAATCAAACAGTTATCGCCATTAGATGCAGCCATCTTGATAAACTTTAAACAATTTCAACAACTTCCAGCAATAAGAGTTGACGCGTCTAAAAATGATGCAGGTACTTATGTTGTTATTCAACAACATATTTTGAATTTTAAAGATCAAGTTGATTATAAAGCTCAAGCTTCATCAATATCTAATCTCCAAAGAGTAGGTTTATTAGCTGTTGATTATTCAGTACGATCCGGGAATCCAGAATACTATGATTATATTTCTTCTCATCCTGTGCTTGAAGAAGCTAACCAGAGATTGATTGAAATAAGAGATGTTGATCCAGAGTTTACTAAGCTTGATTTTAAAAAAGGAATCTGTACCAAAACACCTCTATGTGAAGATTTTATAGAAATTTGTTTATAGTTGAACTGGGGAGCAGCTTGTTAACTACTCCCCCTCCTGTTTATTCATCCGTATCACATCGAATTTTTTCCGCAGAGAAATCTTTTTCATTCTTCGGCATTTCTTTAGTTTGTATATACAACGAGAACACCTCCGTATTTTAATCGTTATCAGATGTCTTCGTAGTAGGTAAATTCGACATACGATCCAATTTTCGAACCCAGTGTCGGTTCTTTGATCCGCAGCCCTTGCAAGTTACGTCGAAGTTTTCGAAACCTTTTGACGGTGTTCCAATGCTGCTCATTATTATCCCTCCTCAACAAAAAGCGACCCCGCTCATCAGCAGTGCCGCTCCCTTGATTTATTACCTACTACCATAATACCTTATCTAAAACAAAATGGTGTGCCGTTATCGTGCCAACTTTCTGCCAAAATCTTTTTAGTACATTCCTTTTTGCTCTGCTGCAGTCATCCCGCTCACCCCTTCATTACTTGGTATCGTTCTATCAAACCATGCCTTTCTCTTCTAACGCTGAACCTGTTGCGCCTCTATTCATGCCGCTCACCTTCTGTAACACAATAATATCACGAAAAACGCCCAAATTTTCCATTTATCCACAAAATCCACGGATTACCCATATGTTATAGACTGTGCAACTGCCGAGTTCCGTCAGCCCTTGCCACCCTTGTTTTCAAGCGATATCCCTAAAATGAATTCCACGTTTGCTTTTTGAAGGGAATCAATAAAAATATGCAGAAAAAAGACTCATCTAGTTTATGAGATGAGCCTGTTTATATCTTGAATTTCTTCATGGCGTTGTTCATGGCATCCTGATTGATTCCAATGTATCGAAGGGTTGTCCGCTGGTCCGAGTGATTGAAAATCGCCTGCAGCATGGCAACATCTTTTGTTTGCTTGTAAAATGGTACCCGAATGTTTTCCTCAGCGTGTGTGCCTATATTGTCCAAACCGACATACTCAGCGGCAGCCCTTAGAATCTTATAAGCCATCGACCGGGAAATGGGCTTGTTGATCCCTTCGCGGCTTTTGAAAAGATATACAGCATTAACGTTTTGATAAATACCTAAACAGCTAAAATCAGTGGGCAAAATGTGGGCACGAGGGGTGCATCCCACCCAGAACCCTGCTACATCACACGCTTAAACATCTTCTCCATCTCATACGTACTGTGGTGGATAATGATCGGCCGGCCGTGCGGGCATGTGAACGGGTCTGTCGTTCGGCGCAGGTCGTCCAAGAGCGCTTTGATTTCGTCGTTTCGCAAATGGCGGTTCGCTTTGATTGAGCCTTTGCAGCTCATCATAATGGCCGCTTCCTCCCGCAGTTTTTTAATATCGATCTGTTTGGCATCAAGCACCTGCTGAATGATTTCTTCAATCAGTTCAGCTTCTTCCCCTTTTGGAAACCAGGCAGGATGGCAGCGGACGATGTAGCTGTTCGTGCCGAATGCTTCTAAAAATACTCCGACGCTTTCAAGCTCATGCTGATGCTGGTCAATGATCAGCGCTTCATTTGCCGCGTAATGAAAGGTGAGCGGCACGATCATATCCTGCACTTCAGGCTCGACCTGCCCGACTTTCTCCCGGAAATATTCGTATTTAATCCGTTCTTGTGCCGCATGCTGGTCAATGATATACAAGCCGTTTTCGTTTTGGGCTAAAATATATGTCCCGTGCATTTGGCCGATCGGATACATCACCGGAACTCTTTCTTCCCGTATTTCTTCAGAGTCAGCCTCCACTTCAGGCTCCGGAATATCGGAAACAGGCGCTTCCGTTACCGGCATGCCGATCTTCGGCGGCACTCCGTGACCTGCTTCATCCGGCAGGGACTCTTCTTCTATGACCGGCTCAGGCTCTTTTACGACCGAACTCAGCTTCATCGGTGAGTAAGACGGCTCAGGCGTTTTTTCAGGAAGTTTCCGCTCAGGCGCGCTTTCCTCGAATGTCATAAATTGCTGTTCGTTTTTGGCTGGTGCCGGCGCTGATTTTTTCGGTAGCTGGGCGCTCGGAATAAGCCGTTGCTTTTGAAACACTTCCTTTATCCCGTCACGGATCAGCTCATGCAGCTCCGTCTCTTTGCTGAGGCGGACTTCAAGCTTCGACGGATGGACATTGACATCGACCAAAATCGGGTCCATCGTAATTTCGATAAACGTAATCGGATGGCGGCCGATCGGGAGAAGTGTGTGATAGCCCTCATGCACCGCTTTTACAAGCGGGAAATTCTTAATGTATCTTCCGTTAATGACAGATGACATGTAGTTTCTGGATGCACGCGTGATTTCCGGAAGCGCAATGTAGCCCTTGACTTCAAAATCAAGCGAGCTGACATGGAGCGGTATCATTTTTTTCGCAACCGCCGTCCCGTAAATTGCGGCCAGCACATGGCGCACGTCCCCGTTACCGTTTGTCTGCAGCAGATTTTTCCCCTGATGGCGGAGACGGATGGATACTTCCGGATGCGCAAGAGCAATCCGGTTGACGACATCCGTAATATTGCCGAGCTCCGTATGCACGGTTTTCATATATTTCAATCTGGCCGGTGTATTGAAAAACAGGTTGGTAACGATAATCTCCGTTCCTTTTCTGCTGGAGGATTTCTGTTCAGAAATGATATTCCCGCCCTGAAGAATGAGATGGGTTCCCGCTCCCTCGCCGATGCTCGTTTTGATTTCCAGATGAGAAACAGACGCGATACTTGGCAAAGCTTCTCCGCGGAAACCGAGTGTTCTCACCCGGAACAGGTCGTTTTCATCTTTGATTTTGCTGGTCGCGTGGCGGCGGAAAGCCCGCTTGCAATCATCGGTTTCCATACCTTCGCCGTTATCGAGCACCCGAATCGACGAAAGCCCCGCTTCCTCTATGTCGATTTCAATGACTGTGCTGTTTGCGTCGATGGCGTTTTCCACCAATTCTTTAACGACTGAGGCAGGCCGTTCGACCACCTCACCGGCCGCTATTTTATTTGAGAGTTCATCTGACAGCTGGATGACTTTTGCCAAGTCCGTCACCTCTTTCTATTTTAATTTTTTTTGCAGCTTGTACATTTCATTCATCGCCTCAAGCGGCGTCATATCGAGAATATTGATTGACTTAAAAGCTTCAAGCACTTGTTTTTCTTTATTAGAAACAGCCGGTGTCTTCTGTTCTTTTTCACCGTCAGCAAAAAAGGACAGCTGTGCCGGTTCTTCTTTGACGGCGGGCTTTTTCTCAGGTGCCTCCGGAAGCTCCGGTTTATCTCCCGTCTGCTCAAGCTGTTTCAAAATCTCCTGCGCGCGGCTGATCAGATCGTCCGGGAGCTCCGCAAGCTGGGCGACATGAATGCCGTAACTTTTATCTGCGGCTCCTTCTTTGATTTGATGGAGAAACACGACCGTTCCGTTATATTCCTCTGCGCGCACATGAACGTTTTTCAGCTGAGGAAGCTTATCTTCTAGCACCGTCAGCTCATGATAATGCGTGCTGAACAGTGTTTTAGCGCCGATATGATCATGAACATATTCAATAATCGCCTGTGCCAGCGCCATTCCGTCGTACGTTGATGTCCCGCGGCCGATTTCATCAAACAGGATCAGGCTGTCTTTTGTGGCGTTCACAATCGCGTTTTTCGCTTCCAGCATTTCCACCATAAAGGTGCTTTGTCCGGAAATCAAATCATCCGCCGCCCCGATTCTCGTGAAGATTTGATCAAAAATCGGCAGAACTGCTTCTTTTGCGGGCACAAAACAGCCGATCTGAGCCATGATCGATAGAAGTGCGATCTGTCTCATGTACGTGCTTTTACCTGACATATTCGGACCCGTAATCAGGAGTATTTCCCGCGAATCGCCCATCAGGCAGTTGTTCGGCACGTATTCTTGACTGTCCATCACCTTTTCGACGACGGGGTGTCTCCCTTCAATGACTTTTACTTCATTATCAGAAAAGACGGGCTTTGTGTAATGCCTGTTTTCACTGATCGTAGCAAAGCATTGCAGCGCATCCAGCTCACTCATTTGTTTGGCAAGACGCTGCAGACGCGGAATAAATTGTTTCACCTTTTCACGCAGTCCGGCAAAAAGCTCATATTCCAGCTCGCAGATGTTGTTTTCCGCTTCTAAAATAAGCGCTTCTTTTTCCTTCAATTCCGGCGTAATGTACCGTTCGGCGTTTGTGAGGGTCTGCTTCCGCTCATACCGCCCGTCCTCAAGCAGATGAAGGTTTGCTTTTGTGACTTCAATATAATAGCCGAACACTTTATTGAAACCGACCTTTAATGAACGGATGCCCGTATAAGCGCGTTCCTGCTGCTCCAGTCTGGCAATCCAGTCTTTACCGTTTTTGCTGGCGTCACGGTACTCATCGAGCTTCTGATGATAGCCGTCTTTAATTAAGTTGCCTTCTTTTAACGATAACGGCGGATTTTCATGGAGAGCTTCTTCTAACAGGTCAAGCAAATCTCCGCACGGATCAATCAAGCCGGCGCGTTCTTTTGCTTTTTTATGGTTAAGAGACCCTACAAGCTCTTTAATGCTCGGCACTTGTTTTAAAGATTCTTTCAGCTGGATTAAATCCCTTGCGTTGACGTTTCCGAATGCGACCCGGCCCGCCAGACGTTCTAAATCGTATACTTCCTTCAGGCGCTCGCGCAGATCTTCACGCTCAAACAGATGATTGATCAGCGTCTCGACCATTTCCTGGCGTTCTTCGATTTGGGATGCCCTGATCAGCGGGCGGTCAATCCATTGTTTGAGAAGCCGGCCGCCCATTGCTGTTTTCGTCTCGTCTAAAAGCCAAAGCAATGACCCTTTTTTGCTTTTCGAACGGATCGTTTCCGTCAGCTCAAGATTCCGTTTTGAATACAGGTCAATTTTCATCGCTTCTTCCAATTCATATACTTGAACCGGCTGCAGATGATCCAGGCTCCGTTTTTGCGTTTTCTGCAAATACGTATATAAACGCATAAACGTCTCTGTCAGCTCTTCGCCCGGCAAGTGCTTTGCGATTTCAATGCGTTCTGTTATTTCCCCGTCTTCGATGGAAATCGTTGCGCTGCACCGTTCTTTCAGCTGAGCAGCTGTATGTTCGTTAAACTTGCTTGATACGACAATTTCCTTTGCGCCGACTGAGTAAATTTCTGACATGACATCTTCAATCCGCTCAATAAATACGGCCAGGTTTTCTCCGGTCGTTAAGTCCGATAAAGCGAGACCGTATCCGTTACGAAATTCGGAAACGGAAGCGATAAAGTTGTTTTCCGACTCATGGATTCCTTTTCCATCCATCACGGTTCCCGGGGTGATCAGCTGGACGACTTCTCTTTTTACAACGCCTTTAGCCGCCTTCGGATCTTCCGTCTGCTCACAGATCGCCACTTTATAGCCCTTTTTAATCAGCTGTTCAATATAAGCCGCCGCGGAATGATACGGCACGCCGCACATCGGAATTTTATCAGCCGAACCTCCGTCTCTGCTTGTCAGTGTAATTTCAAGCTCTTGCGACGCTTTTTTTGCATCTTCAAAAAACATTTCATAAAAGTCACCAAGCCGAAAAAATAAAAAGGCATCTTGGTGCTCTGCCTTTATCTTCAAGTATTGCTGTATCATAGGCGTGTAACTAGCCATCATTTAATCCCTCACTATGTATCTTCTCTTATCCGAATCCCATTATAACATAAACAAAAGAGTGATATCTTTATATATAAAAAAGAGACTTGGGGTGTTAAACTCCCCTAGCCTCAACTTATTCTTCAGGATCTCCGACTAAAAATTCAGGGTTAATGTCCTCTAATTCTTCATCAAGATCGTCTTCCCAATCATCATCATCGTCTTCTTCCCAGTCAGGATTGACTTCGACGACGACTTTCGTTTCACCGACCACTTCTGCTAAAAATTCTCTCTCTGCCTGAACCACGATTTTATTTCCGTTAGGAGAAATGGTGACTTCAAGACAATTCGGCTGCTGCAGCACTTTGGCAATGACTTCGTGTTCGTCATCTAAGTAATTTGTGTCTCTGTATCTGAGTTTAATCACATCGACATACTTTACTCTCTCGGTTACAACTTCCGTTTTTGTATTATCGGCGTAAGAGTACCAGACGTTTATATCATAATACCCTTCAATTTCTACAGTCTTCCCGATCTTTTCGGCATCGTACTTGTGGTTGATAATCCAGCCGCCCAATATACTTGACGGTTTTTCTCCAGGCGAGATCGTGTTGGTGCATTGGGTGAATTTTCTTCCTTTCGCAACTACCGCTTTCGTAATAATTTCCCTGTATTCAGACATTCCGGCAGGCCTCCTTGTTCTTCTTCGTGTTATCTTATGCTGGGCATTTGTCTCATGTGCATTTTTATAATAAAAATATAAAAATACAAAGTTTCTGTTTCATTGTATGCAGCCCTGCCCAGAAACTTTACTTTTAAGTATGATAAAACTTTCCAGTAAAAATAGGACAAAACGTTGAGACAATGAAAATTTAGTACATATTACAATTAGTTCTCAAACAGCAAAAAAACACGGGCCGATGAAGGCCCCGTGTTTAAATAGAACAGCTGTTATTCGAATGTTTTACTTTTGAACCGGTTTCTCCCGTCAGCAGGTTGCCTCCGGTAGATGTAATGATTTCGTTTGTCACCTGATTTGAGATCGTATGTGCGACAAGCTGAAGAAGGTCATTGACCTCAATCTGGGAATCTCTGAATTCCTGAATGATCGGAATCCCTTCAAGCTCTTCCTGCAGGGCGTCAATTTTACTTTCCACTTGTTTCAGCGCTTCAAGCTTTTCGTAGTGCTTCAGGTTAACGGCTTGCTTTTGCAGGGTTTTAATCTGATTAATAATCGCAGAGACTTTTTCATTTTCGTTAATCTGCGCCTCAGCGCGTTTGAAAAAATCAACTTCTTCTGTTTCAGAAATCATTTTCGCAAGGTTCCTAGCCTGCTGTACAATGTCTTTCTTTGAGTAAAGCGTCATTATTATTTCACCTCGATTGCTTCTCCTGCCATCACACCGTCAAGCGACCATGTTTTCGCCTGTTCGATTTTGACGCGTACAATCTTGCCGATGGCGTCTTTCGGCCCTTTGAAGTTGACGAGCTTGCTTTTTTCCGTATAGCCGGCAAGAATGTCAGGGTTATTTTTGCTTTCTCCCTCAACTAATACTTCGACAGTCCTGCCTTCATATTCCTTCATTTTTTTGGCTGAAATTTCTTTCACCAAATCATTGAGGCGCTGAAGACGTTCTTTCTTGACCCTCATCGGAACATTGTCTTTCATCTTCGCTGCCGGCGTGCCTTCACGAGGAGAGTAAATAAACGTATATGCGCTGTCAAATTCCACTTCGCGATATAACGAAAGCGTTTCTTCAAATTGTTCATCCGTTTCATTCGGAAAACCGACAATAATATCGGTCGTCAGTGAAGCGTTCGGCATCGCCGCTTTAATTTTTCCGACAAGCTCCAGATAGCGTTCTCGGTCATATTTACGGGCCATCATTTTTAACATCGCTGAGCTTCCTGATTGAACCGGAAGATGGATATGGTCTAAAAGGTTGCCGCCTTTGGCGAGCACTTCGATCAGATGATCATCAAAGTCACGCGGATGACTCGTCGTGAACCGGATTCTCGGAATATCAATTTTACGCAGTTCGTCCATTAAATCACCGAGACCGTACGTCATATCCTCAAAATCTTTTCCGTACGCATTCACGTTTTGACCGAGCAGCGTGATTTCTTTATAGCCTTCGCTTGCAAGTCTTCTGACTTCCTGGATAATTTCCTCAGGACGGCGGCTTCGTTCTTTTCCGCGGGTATACGGTACGATGCAGTATGTGCAGAACTTGTCGCAGCCGTACATAATGTTGACCCAGCCTTTAATTTTTCCGTTGCGGACTTTCGGAAGGTTCTCAATGACATCCCCTTCCTTCGACCACACTTCAATGACCATCTCTTTTGATAAATATGCCTCTGATAACAGTTCCGGCAGACGGTGAATGTTGTGTGTGCCGAAAATCATATCGACAAACGGGTGCTTCTTAAGGATGCGGTTTACGACTGATTCTTCCTGTGACATGCAGCCGCAGACGCCGAGAATCAAGTCCGGGTTGTTTTTTTTAAGCGCCTTTAAATGGCCGAGCTCTCCGAACACTTTGTTTTCAGCGTTTTCCCGGATGGCGCAAGTGTTTAATAAAATAACGTTCGCGTCATCAACCGAATTTGTCGCTTCATAACCGAGCGCCATAAAAATACCCGCCATGACTTCCGTATCATGCTCGTTCATTTGGCATCCGTACGTGCGGATATAAAATTTCCTGCCTTCACCGAGGCCTTTAAATTCTTCAGAGATTTTAAAATCGTTATGATATTGAACGGATTCTTTGCCCCGTTTTTTCGCATCTTTTAAAGAAGGCGGAATATATACGGCTTCAAAATACTTGCTGTAATCCTTTTCGGATTTTTTGTCCGCCGGATTCACTTGTCCGCTTTCCTGCTTTTGCTTTTCATTCATGTTCGAATGTCTCCTTTCAACCGAAACTTCCACCCTCAAGTATACTGGTTAAAAGCGTTTGGCACAACCGCCAGCCTATTATTGTACACCTTATTGAGAATAAGAATCAATAAGAAATAAAAAAGAGGGAATCATTTCCCCCTTACACAAGCTGAAGCTCTTTTGCGGCTGAACGGATTACTTCCAGGGCCCGGTCAAGCTCCTCTTTTGTATGCTCCGCCGTAATAATGGTGCGGATTCTCGCTTTTCCTTGGGCGACCGTCGGGTACACGATGCTTTGCGCAAACACGCCGCGGGTCAATAAAAGGTCTGATAAAGCCTGGGCTTTTTCTTCCTCCCCTATTAATATCGGCACGATCGGTGTTTCGCTTTTTGTGAGGGTCAGCCCCATTTGAACCAGTTTGTCTTTGAAATACGCCGTGTTCTCCCATAGCTTTTCCATATGCTCCGGCTCTTCCAGCAGGACGTCAATGGCTTCTATGCATGCGGCCGTTACCGCAGGCGGATGAGAAGTGCTGAATAAGAAGGGGCGCCCTTTATGGCGCAGGTAATCGATCAGAACCTGCGACCCTGCGGCGTAACCGCCAAGCACTCCGATGGCTTTGCTTAATGTGCCCACTTGTATGTGGACTCTTCCGTCAAGCCCGAAGTGATTAACCGTTCCCCTTCCGTTTTTTCCGAGTACGCCGGAAGCATGCGCGTCGTCGACCATCACAAAGGCATCGTACGCCTCTGCAAGTTTGACGATGTCAGGCAAAGGAGCGATGTTGCCGTCCATTGAGAATACGCCGTCGGTGACGATCAGGCGCATGCGGTAATTCATTGATTTTTTCAGCACCCTTTCCAAATCGTCCATATCAACATGGCGGTACACCTTTTTATCTGCTTTTGTCAGCCTGATTCCGTCAATAATGGAAGCATGGTTCAGTTCGTCAGAGATCACGATATCTTCTTTTGTAAGAATGCTTGATAAGACGCCCTGATTCGTTGTGAACCCCGATTGAAAAACAAGTGCCGCTTCTGTTTTTTTAAAGTTTGCCAATTTTTTCTCCAGCTCATTGTGCATTGTGAATGTTCCGGCGATTGTACGGACGGACCCCGTACCCGCTCCGAATTCTTCCGCGGCGCGTTTGGCCGCTTCGACAAGTCTCGGATGCGACGTCAAACCGAGATAATTGTTCGATGAAAGCTGTATCACGTTTTCCCCTTTGACTTCCACCGACGGACCCTGCTTCGTTTCAATTTGTTTCATTTGCTGCCACGTTTTATTTGCTTTCATTTTATCAAGCTCTGCTTTTAGAAATTCAAATTCTTTCATTATAGAACCCTCCCCTTATGGAATCAAAATGACTTTGCCGCACTGTCCCTTTCTCATCAGGTCAAACCCTTTTTCAAAGTCTTCAAGCGGAAACTGATGCGTGATCACCGGCGTCAGATCAACAAGGCCGGATTCAAGCAGGTGCGATACCTGCCGCCATGTTTCAAACATTTTTCTGCCTGTGATGCCTTGGACGGTAAGTCCTTTAAACACCACGTCATTTGTCAGGTCAACCGTCACCGGACGTTCCGGCAGACTCAGCATGTGGAACCTTCCCCCGTTGGCCGCCATCTTTAATCCTTGTGTTATGGCTGCCGGGTGGCCTGACATTTCGCAGACAAGGTCGATCCCTTCTCCGCCTGTTAAGGTGTCGATCACCTCAAGCGGATCTTCCTCGTCAGCTGAAATGGTGATCGCAGCTCCCAATTTCTTCGCAAGAGCCAGCCTGTAATCATTTTTATCAATGGCCGCAATACGGGATGCACCGGCCGCTTTAGCCACCGCCACCGCCATCAGCCCGATCGGTCCGCAGCCGATAATTGCAGCGGAACCGCCCGCAAGCCGGCTGCTTTCCAGCACCGTATGCACCGCGTTGCCAAGCGGCTCCTGAACAGAGGCGACGGCGGGGTCCATATCAGCGGGGTTTTTCCAAACATTTCGGGCCGGCACTTTGACATATTCAGCGAAGGAGCCGGCTGTATCTACGCCGAGTATCTTTGTATGGGTGCACACATGATGTTTTCCTGTTAAACACGGGACACAAGTACCGCAGACGAAGTGGGTTTCAGCCGAAACGTAGTCACCTATTTTGACATTTGTGACGTGCTTGCCTGTTTCCGCTACGATACCGCTGAATTCATGTCCGAATACTTGAGGTGTTTTGATTCGTTTCTGCGCCCATTGATCCCAATTATAAATATGCACATCTGTCCCGCATATAGATGCGGCCTGTACTTTAATGAGAACTTCATTCTCATTAATGGAAGGTATGGGAATTTCTTTCAGTGTTGCTCCGAAAGCGTTTTCATTTTTGACGATAGCTTTCATCTTTCCTCCCAACATGTACACTCCTCCTCGAAAAAACACTGTAATAACTGGATTGTAACATGAGTTAAAAAGGAGGTAAATACCAGTGTCCACTCCAAGAAAACAACTGCTTCCGTCCGGAAAAATGGGCGGGATTTTTTTTGAATATTATATGAATAAAGCCATTTATCATCTCTTCGTACTATTAATATAATATTGTGAGAAAATATGACAGCAATAAAAACAACCTGCTCGCCTTACGCAAGCAGGTTGAGAATGTCATGTTTTTGTTTTTAACGGGGTTCGACGATTAACTTAATCGCCGTTCTTTCTTCTCCGTCAATCTGTATATCTGTAAAAGCCGGAATACAAATCAAATCTACGCCGCTTGGCGCGACAAAGCCTCTGGCAATCGCAACCGCTTTAACAGCCTGGTTTAAGGCACCCGCCCCAATTGCTTGAATTTCGGCGGCTCCGCGTTCCCTCAATACGCCGGCAAGCGCGCCTGCTACTGAATTTGGACTTGATTTTGCTGAAACTTTTAAGATTTCCATTTCTGCTCCCCCTTAGTTTTACAATGGATAAGTGAGTGTTCATTAGAACAATCATTATTAGATGTTGCTATCCAAAAAGCCATCCCCACAATGCTTTTCAAAAATAGCGGGCTACCTTCCATTTCTACTATATTCACTAAGAAGTTGCTATATTCCTGCTTTTCCTTTTAATATTTTTATAAAATAAACACATGATCACCTATTCAAAGAACATATGGTCATCATTGATTAATATCCGTTCGATATTTACGGCCTTTTTCGTTTGATCGTCGATGTCAATGAGCACTCCGCTCAGCGTAGTTTTACCTTCCGCCACCGTAAACCGGACGGGAAGATTGGTTTTAAACCGCTTGATGACCGTTTCTCTGTCCATACCGAGAATTCCGTCGTACGGACCCGTCATGCCTACATCAGTAATATATGCCGTTCCTTTCGGCAAAATGCGGTTATCTGCCGTTTGCACGTGTGTATGGGTGCCTACCACGGCAGAGGCTCTTCCGTCTGTGTACCAGCCGATCGCAATTTTTTCGCTTGTCGCTTCGGCGTGAAAATCAATAAAAATGTACGGCGTGCGCTTTTTCGCTTCTTCTATTAATTCATCCGCTTTAGCAAACGGATCATCAAGCGGCGGAAGAAACGTCCGTCCCTGTAAATTAATGACGGCAAGCTCTTTTCCGTTCGATTTAATATAAGTAATGCCTTTGCCCGGCGTACCTTCCGGGAAATTCGCCGGCCGGACAAGATGCGGCACATCATCAATAAAGTCGAAGATCTCTCTTTTATCCCACGTATGGTTTCCCATTGTAATGGCATCTGCTCCCGCTTCCATAAGGCTGTGGTAGATCTTTTCCGTCAGTCCTTTTCCGTGTGCTGCATTTTCTCCGTTAATAATTGTAAAATGCGGTTTATGTTTCGCTTTCAGTTTCGGGACATATTCTTTTACCATGTCGCGGCCCGGGGAACCGACAACATCTCCGATAAATAAAATTCTCATACATTCCATTCCTTCCTTTTCAGGGACTCAAAAAAATAAAGTGATGCGCTAAGCATCACTTTATTTTGCATACTCTACGGCTCGAGTTTCTCTGATCACGGTCACTTTAATGTGTCCCGGATAATCAAGCTCGTCCTCAATTCGTTTACGGATATCACGCGCCAAACGATGGGCTTCTAAATCATTAATGGAGTCCGGTTTCACCATGATGCGAACTTCACGGCCGGCCTGAATCGCAAATGATTTTTCAACACCTTCGTAAGACTCGGAGATTTCTTCAAGCTTTTCAAGTCTGCGGATATAGTTTTCGAGCGTTTCACTTCTCGCGCCCGGTCTTGCGGCTGACAGTGCATCAGCGGCAGCGACCAGAACGGCGATAATGGAAGTCGGCTCTTCGTCTCCGTGGTGTGACGCAATACTGTTAATGACGACTGGATGCTCTTTATATTTGGTCGCAAGCTCCACTCCGATTTCCACGTGGCTTCCTTCCACTTCATGGTCAATTGCTTTACCGATGTCATGCAGAAGACCGGCCCGCTTGGCAAGCTTTGCATCTTCTCCAAGCTCGGAAGCCATTAAACCGGCTAAAAACGCAACTTCCATAGAATGTTTCAGTACGTTCTGCCCGTAGCTTGTACGGAATTTCAACCGGCCGAGGATCTTGATCAGATCCGGGTGGAGTCCGTGAACGCCGACTTCAAACGTCGTCTGCTCACCCATTTCCCGGATATAGTCATCAACCTCACGGCGGGATTTTTCAACCATTTCTTCAATGCGCGCCGGATGAATACGGCCATCCTGAACGAGTTTATCAAGAGCGATTCTTGCCGTCTCCCGTCTGATCGGATCAAATCCGGAAAGAATGACTGCTTCAGGTGTGTCATCAATAATCAGGTCGATACCTGTAAGCGTTTCAAGCGTACGAATGTTACGCCCTTCACGGCCGATGATACGTCCTTTCATCTCATCATTCGGAAGATTGACGACCGATACCGTCGTTTCGGCAACATGATCTGCTGCACAGCGCTGCAAAGCAAGCGACAGAATGTTTTTCGCCTTTTTATCTGCCTCTTCTTTCGCACGGTTTTCGGTTTCTTTTGTCATGATGGCGATGTCATGTGAAAGCTCATTTTCAACCCGGTCAAGAATGATTTGTTTCGCTTCATCCCGTGTCAGGCTCGAAATGCGTTCGAGTTCTGACTGCTGCATACGAATCATCTCATCCACTTTGCTTTCCATCTCTTCAATATGTTGTTGTCGTTCATTCAGAGAATGATCTTTCTTCTCCAACATCGCTTCCCGTTTATCAATTCCTTCGTGTTTACGGTCAAGATTTTCTTCTTTTTGAAGTAAACGGTTTTCTTGTTTTTGAAGCTCATTTCGTCTTTCACGAACTTCCTGTTCAGCATCTATTCGAAGTGTATGGATTTCGTCCTTTGCTTCAAGCAGAGCTTCTTTTTTCAGTGCTTCAGCATCACGCTTTGCATCTTCAAGGATTTGCTCGGCAGCACCGCGTGCGCCCGCAATCTTTGCTTCGGCAATGGTTTTACGAACATAGTAGCCAACAACTAAACCGAGCAGAGTCAGCAAAATGGAGATGAGAACCGTCATTG
Source organism: Bacillus sp. MT(2024) (assembly GCF_036362845.1). Lineage (NCBI taxonomy): Bacteria > Bacillati > Bacillota > Bacilli > Caryophanales > Bacillaceae > Bacillus > Bacillus sp. MT(2024). The sequence continues at coordinate 1,671,977 of NZ_CP143632.1, read as the reverse complement.
GGGTCATACTTTCACCTCCTCTTGCTATGAACTTGGTTTTTGCTTAAATAAGTGCCGGCATGTACATTGTCTGATTTTCTCAACATACAGAACCTTCACAGGGAATGAGTCTCTCATGCCCTTGTCAAGTTTAAATGGTTTAACAATCATGTTAAAAAAACAAATGTTACAACTTCATTGTAATTGTGTCGGAAATACTTGTCAAGCTTGCCAGCTTAACGATTCGCCTTCAGCTCGGATCGTCGCCCATGTATATATCATACCATACCTTCCTCCGCTTTTCGTGAATGACGGCTCTGTCAGTCCGCCTGGTTAAGCAATTGGTAAATTCTATTGTTTACCTGTCCTAATTTGGCGTTATTCTGAATGTTTGACAGTAATATGACATATTTGCTTGCCGAATGGCTGAAGCTGTTCAAAATGTTGTAACCGGGCATAACACCGTGATTGGAATAGCTTCCCGGATCAATGTAAAACCCCATCCCGTAAGCGGCACTGCTTCCTGCTGTAAACATTTTTGTGAAGCTTTCTTTTGAAAGGAGCGTGCCGTTTACGATCGCTTTATCAAATTTATAGAGATCTTCAGCGCTCATATACATGTCGCCCGCCCCGTACAGCTGCGATAAATCCAAAAGGTGCGGCGTTACAAGACTGCCGCTCTCATCGACTTTGTAGCCGACGGCAGGATATTTGGCTTCAGCAAATGTTTTGTAAAATCCGGCATGCTTCATTCCGGCCGGTTTGAACACGTGTTCTTTTATATATTGTTCATAAGACTCCCCGCTGACCTGAGATACGATATAAGCAAGCACTGAATAGTTGGAATCCCTGTAATCCCAAACCCCGGGCTGCCGTTTAATTCCGCGGTATTCTATATCCTTGATTAAATCAATTGGAGAAATCGGTCCCCGACCCTCAATATGCCCGTTTATGCCGGACGTATGATTGAGCAGGTTTTTCAATGTAATGCGCGTGCCGTTAGGAAAATTCGGCAAGTATGTACTGACGGGGTCACTCGTCTGCAGCAGCCCTTTTTCTTCAAGCTGCAGGACAGCCGTCGCGATTAACGCTTTTTGTGAAGAACCGATATAATATGATGTCTCCGGATTGTTTTTAATTTTTTGTTTTCGGTCCGCATAGCCAAAGCCTTTTTTCAGCACAACTTTTCCATCTTTTACGATCATTGCTGTGCCGCTGAACCCGATCTGTTGCAAGTAATTGCTGATCTGTTTATTGCGATCGATTGATTTAGGTGTTTTCTCTTTTTGCGTCTTTTCTTTTTTCTGTTGAGTCTGGTCTTTTGAAGTATCAGATTGAGCGGCGGGAGCATTTTTAACGGATTCCTTCTCCCGATGATGCGCTGTGACGGTCCAGATCATAATAAAAACAGTGACAAGCAGCAGAAAAAGAAACAGCCCTCCCGTTTTCATCAGCTTCTTCTTTCTTTTTTTATTTATTCTTGTGCGGCGGGGGCTCGTCATCTTTTTTCCTCCTCAGATATAATTTCAACTTTCGCCATGATGTTAGACGAGTGAAGGGTGAAAAAAGTTGTAACATTCCAGATAAAATTTTCCGAAACAGCCAGTGTTTTTTGAAACACACAAAAAAAAGAGCGGAAATTGCTTACTCCGCTCTTTTGATCGTGTTTTTATTCTTCTAATTCCATCTCTTCCTGAACTTCTTCCGCTTTGTCCGTTACACCGTTATTGTCTAAACCGTAATATTCACGGATTTGTTCCTGAATCATCAGCATGATGTCTTTATTTTCTTTTAAGAACTGCTTGGCGTTTTCACGGCCCTGACCGAGGCGTTCTTCTTCATAAGAATACCACGAACCGCTTTTTTGCACGATATCCAGTTCAGTTCCAAGGTCGATGATTTCCCCTTCTTTGGAGATTCCTTCACCGTACATAATGTCCACTTCAGCCGTACGGAACGGAGGAGCGACTTTGTTTTTTACGACTTTAATTCTCGTTTTATTCCCCATCACGTCGTTGCCCTGCTTTAATTGCTCGGCACGGCGCACTTCAAGACGCACGGAAGAATAGAATTTCAGCGCGCGGCCGCCCGGTGTCGTCTCCGGATTTCCGAACATAACGCCGACTTTTTCACGAATCTGGTTAATAAAGATTGCGATTGTTTTAGATTTATTGATGGCGCCGGAAAGCTTACGGAGCGCCTGAGACATAAGACGCGCCTGTAAACCGACGTGTGAATCACCCATGTCACCTTCAATTTCAGCTTTTGGAACAAGCGCCGCAACAGAGTCAACGACTACGATATCAACAGCTCCGCTTCGCACCAGCGCTTCAGCAATCTCAAGCGCCTGCTCTCCCGTATCCGGCTGAGAAAGCAGAAGCTCTTCGATATTGACACCGAGCTTTTGCGCGTAAACAGGATCAAGAGCATGCTCAGCATCAATAAATGCGGCCTGTCCGCCTTTTTCCTGAACCTCAGCGATTGCGTGAAGCGCTACAGTCGTTTTACCTGAACTTTCAGGTCCGTATACTTCAATAATCCGTCCGCGCGGGTATCCGCCTATTCCGAGAGCGGTATCAAGTGCAAGGGAGCCGCTTGGCACCGTTGAAATTCTTGTATCCGTTTTTTCTCCGAGCTTCATGATGGAACCTTTGCCGAATTGTTTTTCTATTTGCTTAAGAGCCATATCTAAGGCTGCCTGACGATCACTCATTTATTTTTTCCTCCTTTATCTTGCCACTACATATACTATACCTTGTTTACTGGCATTTGCCAAGAAAAAAGCGAACGCATATTCGGATTTTTTCCGCGTTCGCTTTTCTGCAAAAGAGCATAATTTCCCTTATAAAACTTAAAAATCAGAGAAAACGGCTCTTTAAAACTTTATTTTTGATCCAGCATTTTTAAAATGAGATGGCAGCCGTATTTAGCGGCGCGCTTTCTGATTCCGGTTCTTGAGCCGGCAAAGTGAAATTCGTGCACCTCTTCTTTTCCTTCCGCCGAAATGCCGATAAAGACGCGGCCCGGCGCATGCCCTTCCTGCGGATCGGGGCCCGCAACTCCGGTAAAGCTGATGCCGATATCGCTTCCGGTCAGCTTTCTCACACCGGCTGCAAGCTCTTTCGCACACTCTTTGCTGACCGCTCCGCTTTCTGCGAGCGTCTCAGCTTTCACGCCGAGCACATGCTGTTTCACGCTGTCGGAATAGCAGACAACGCCCCCTGCAAATAGTTGAGACGCACCGCTTAAATCAGTCACCCACTCTGAAAACAGGCCGCCTGTAAAGCTTTCGGCAGAAGAAATCGTGATTTTGTTTTGTCTGCATGCTTTTGAAAGCTCCTTCACCAGGGACGTATCATCATATCCGTAGAAAAATTCACCGACACGTTCTAAAATGGCGGCTTCCGTTTCTTTTAAAAGCCGTTCTGTTTCTTTTTCGTCAGCATGTTTCGCCGTTAAACGCAGCGTGACCTCGCCGTCAGCAGCAAGCGGCGCAATCGTCGGATTCGTCTGCGCGTCAATGATATCTTCTAAATCAGCTTCAAGCTGGGATTCACCGATTCCGAAAAACCGCAGCACGGTTGAAACGATTTTCTCATTAGAACCAAGCTTTTTAAGAAGCAGCGGTTTCGCTTCATTTTCAAACATCGGACGCAGCTCGCTCGGCGGTCCGGGAAGCAGCATATAAAGCCTTGAGCCGTGCTCTGCAAGCATTCCCGGCGCCATGCCGAAATGATTCGCCAAAACGTCCGAGCCCTCAATGACGAGCGCCTGTTTGCGGTTATTCGGCGACATGGTCCGTTTTGTTTTCACGAAATATTCTTCGATCGACCGGAATGCTTCGTCATTCAGAACGAGCGGGCGCCCCAGTGTGTTTGCAATGGTTTCTTTCGTTAAATCGTCCTTGGTCGGTCCGAGGCCGCCTGAAAAAATAATCAGATCTGAGCGCTCTTCGGCAATGCGGATGACTTGCTTAAGCCGCTCCGGATTGTCACCGACAGCGGTATGGTAAAACACGTTTACACCGATTTCCGCCAGCTCTTTACTGATAAACTGCGCGTTCGTATTGGCGATCTGGCCGAGCAGAAGCTCCGAGCCGACCGCAATGATTTCTGCTTTTTTTGCTATTTCCATCTTTAAGTCCTTCTTCCTTAGTTAGATGTTTTTAACGCATCCCAGTTCTTCGCAAAATAATCCCAGCCGGAAATGACTGTGAAGAGCACGGCCACCCATAAAGCGATATCGCCGAACGGGAAAGAAACGAGCTCAAACGGAAGATTATGCAGCAAAAGCGCGGCAACAGCGATGATCTGGGCCCATGTTTTAATTTTCCCCAGCATATTGGCGGCTACAACTTCCCCCGTTCCCGCCAGCACAAGTCTTAATCCCGTTACGGCAAATTCGCGGCTGATGATGATGATGACCATCCACGCCGGCGCAAGGTCAAATTGCACAAGCGTAATTAATGCCGCGGACACCAGCAGTTTGTCAGCCAGCGGATCTAAAAATTTCCCGAAGTTTGTCACGAGGTTCAGTTTTCTGGCGTAGTAGCCATCCACCCAGTCAGTCGTTGATGCGATAATGAATAAAACAGCTCCCGTAAGATGCGCGACCGGAATCGATTCATCCCCTATATGAACGCTGCCCCAATGAAAAGGAACAAGCATGATAATCATAAATACAGGAATTAAAGCGATTCTTGCCAGTGTGATTTTATTCGGTAAGTTAAACATAAAGCCCCTCCAATAATATGTACTCGGACGTGAAGAAAAAGTCATCTTAATCGTTCAGATGACTTTTCCCCTTTTATTTTTTCATCTTGATTGTGATGGTCTGCGCCATCACATCATGCGGATTGAGTTCATAGGACAGAACCTCTCCGTTGATTTTAATTTTCAGGTTAGGGGCATAGCCCGTGCGGATTTCAATCTGCTTTTGATCCGTGACGTCTTTTTTAAAGGTTTCGCCTTTTTGCAGCGTTCCTTCTTTTAAAGAACCGCCGCTGTCATCACGGACGCGGATCCATGCGCTGTCAGAAGCAATCAGTTCAAGCTTATACTTATCTGCCCCGGAGACGTTGTATGAAGAAGCCGAGCCTTCCGTTCCGGCCGCTTTGATCTCCGTCTTATCACTGCTTTTTTCTTTCTTTTTCTGCTCTGACGCTTTTGTGTCCTTTTTGTCTTTTTTGCTGTCAGATTGCGCTTCGTCGTTTGTATTGCCGTCGTTTTTCAGCGCAGAATCCTTAGGAATCTCATACTTGCTCTCACTTTGGGTGACGGCCTTATCTCCGTCTGTCTGCCCGGATTTGCTCATTCCGAACTGAATAATCGCATAAATGATCGCGATGACGAGAATGACACCGATGACGACAAGGACGGTCGGAAGCCATTCCGCCGCCTTTGAAGCGGACTTAGGAAGCTCCCTTTGCATGGCGAGACCGGAGATTTTTTCCGACACATCGTCATGGTACGTGTTAGGGATGTCTTTTTTATATTCTTCAAATAACTGATCTGAATCAAGCCCGACAGCTTCAGCGTACTGCTTGATAAACGCCCGCACATAAAAATTGCCGGGAATGACGTCATAATTGCCTTCTTCCAGAGCGGTTAAGTATCTTTTCTGAATTTTCGTCGCCGCCTGGAGTTCATCCAATGACATCCCTTTTTCCTCTCTGGCTTCTTTAAGCCGGATTGCTAATTCTGTCACAACAAACACCTTCCAATATTAAAAATCAAAGCTTGAAAAACCGGTCTGATCAAACATTTGCGGTTCTTCTGCATGTTCATATGTAATGACTTCGTCAGGATCATTTCTGAGTTCGATAATATAATCGAAATCATCGAGCGTATACTCCGAATTTTGAACAAAAATATCGGGGTGCTCCACGACCTTTGTCGCCGGAAGCCGCATAATTTCACTGACGAGCTGAAGATGGCGCTCAGATCCCCGTCTTGTCGAAACGATGCCGTCGAGGATAAACACGTTTTCCGTGCTGTATTCATCGGCAACCAGCTGGCTCCGGATCGTTTGTTTTAGCAGCGTTGATGATACGAAAAGCCATCTTTTGCTGGCACAAACGCTTGACGCAACGATGGACTCCGTTTTTCCGACCCTCGGCATTCCTCGGATTCCGATCAGTTTGTGCCCTTCTTTTTTAAACAGCTCGGCCATAAAGTCAACCAGAAGACCGAGCTCGTCCCTTTCAAAACGGAAGGTTTTTTTGTCATCGGCATCACGCTGAATGTATCTTCCGTGGCGGACTGCGAGACGGTCGCGAAGCCTCGGTTCTCTCAGCTTCGTTACTTTAATGGTCTCCATTGTTTTTAAAATTGATTCCAATCGTTTAATTTGATCTATATGCCGGCATCTGAGCAGCATTCCCCTTCTGGAAAGGTCGACACCGTTAATTGTGACAATATTAATTGACAGCATCCCGAGAAGAGATGAAATATCCCCGAGCAGGCCGGGGCGGTTCACTTGAATTTCATATTCAAAATACCATTCGAGCTTTGCCAAATGATATACCCCCTCCATTGTGGCAAATTTTTACCTTCCTTTATCATAAAACATTTTTCTCTAATTAGAAAGAAGAATGTTGCTCTATAGAGGAAAACATAAAAAAAGAGAGGAGAAATCCCCCCTCTTAATGAGTGCTGTTATTTTCAACAAGCTTCACCATCATATTTGCGATGGCGCGCTGTTCATCTTCAGAAGCAACGCTCCAAAGATCAGCAAGCACTTTTTCCTGATGGTTTTTCGAGTCGACTTCGTTCGCAAGGTAACCGCCGATTTCTGTAGCGAGGTCAGTGATTGTTTCATCACTCATCCCTTTTTCCTGCGCATAGTTCAATCTGTCGCCAAGGAAATTCTTCCAATTATCCCAGTTTTCTAATACTGACATGTTGGGTTCCTCCATTTCATCTGTTGTTACAAAATTATTTTGTCCGTGCAGATGCAAACTATACACACATTTTTTTCAGCAGTGCCAGCCGCCGTTTACGGATAATATATGCCCCGTAATATAGGAAGCCTTGTCCGATAATAAAAAGGCCGCCGCTTCGGCGATTTCCTCCGGCTTCGCCAGCCGGCCCGCGGGAATTTCCTCTGCCAACGCTTCTTTTTCATCAGACGTGAACTGATCAAGCATATTTGTATCAACGGCACCCGGCGAGACTGCATTCACGCGGACGCCGCTCGGAGCGAGCTCTTTGGCAAGCGCTTTGACGAACGAATGCTGCGCTCCTTTGACCATGCTGTATAATACCTCGCACGATGCGCCTGTTTCTCCCCAGACGGAACCGATCGCGACGATGCCCCCGCTTTTTTTCCGGATCATGCCGGGCACCAGATTACGCGCCAAAAGAAACGGACTCGCCACATGCAGCTGCACCATCTCCCGCGCCGTGTCATCCGTAACGTCCGTAATCAGGCCGAAATGACTTTTGCCGCTGTTTAATATCAGAGCATCCACAGGCTGCTTAACGGAACGGCTGAGTGTCTCCGCGCCATCCGGTGAGGACAGATCCGCCTGTATAACGGAGGCTTTTACGCCGAATGATGCGCTCAGCCTTTCCGCAAGCCTGTGTGCGGCTTCCTTATGAGAATGATAATGCAAAAGGACGTCATATCCGTTTTTTGCGAGGACTTCACTTATACTTTGTCCGATTCCGCCGCTTGCTCCGGTTACGAGCGCTGTCTGTTTCATCAATCAATACTCCTTCTTTCCCCAGAAAAACATCCCTCAGGGCGTGAGGGATGTTTTGTTATGATTTTGGCACGACTTTGCAGACTGTCAGCCTGTCTTCTGATATTTCTTCTTTAATGACCCGCTTTACGTCTTCCAGGGTGATCTGCTCCAGTACGGTTACGACATCAAACAGACTCATATCTAAAAAGGCGTAGCGTGTGAATTGGTTGGCGATATATTCAGGTGAATTGAGCGCTTTTAAAAATGACCCGATTTTCTTTTTTCTCGCAAGGTCAAGTTTTTCCGCAGTCACGGCTGATTCTGCATCAAGCAGCATCTGTTTTAATTCGTCAGCGAGCTTATCCGGCTCCGGTGTATCTCCTCCGACAGAGGCAAAACCGAATCCGTATTCAGCCGTGTAATCAAAGCTGAAGGTTTCATCAATGTAGCCTTTATCGTACAAGTTGCCGTAATGCGGTGAGCTTTTTCCGAAGAGACATTCAAGCATGAGGTTCATGCTGAGCTCGTGCTTCAACAGCTCCCGCCCCGTTTTATAAGGGTCTTTCGCCTTTAAACCGACAAGACATTTTGAGCCTTGCACGTTCATTTTTAATTCCTGCTCCCGGCGGAAAACCGCTTCCTGCTCCTGAACCTCTTTACGTTTGATTTCAGGCTGGTCTGTAAACGGCTTTTTCTCCTGGTTTTTCCGCACCTGGCTGATGACCGCTTCAGGATCTGCGGGACCGACGATAAAGAGCAGCATATTGCTCGGGTGATAAAACGTTTCGTAGCACTCATACAGCAGATCTTTCGTAATATGAGAGATGCTCTCCACCGTTCCGGCAATGTCAATTTTCACGGGGTGGTCTTTATACATATTTTCGATAAGGCCGAAAAACAGCCGCCAATCCGGATTATCATCATACATATTGATTTCCTGGCCGATGATGCCTTTTTCTTTTTCAACTGATTTTTCCGTGAAATACGGGTCCTGAACAAAATCCACGAGTGTTTCCAGGTTTTTCTCTACATTAGAAGTGCTGGAGAACAGATAAGCGGTTCGTGTAAATGATGTAAAGGCATTTGCCGACGCCCCCTGCTTACTGAAGTCCTGAAACACGTCGCCGTCCGCTTTTTCAAACAGTTTATGCTCCAGAAAATGCGCGATTCCGTCAGGGACGTGTACCATTTCTTCCTTATTTAAAGGAACGAATTGATTGTCAATGGAACCGTACTTTGTCGTAAACACGGCGTATGTTTTATTAAAACCCTGTTTCGGCAGCACATAGACATCAAGGCCGTTTGCCATTTTTTCATGATACAGCGTTTCCTGAAGCTGTTCGAAGTTTATCGGTTTAGTCAAGATGCTCCCCCCGTCCCTTTTAAGAAATAAGTCGTATCCAGCTTAATGTTCTTTCCGACATTGATAATGTCCTCTTTTGTCACTTTCTCGATATTGTCGAGGAAAGTTTCGATCGGTATTTCCACTTGGGCTGAAGCCTGCTGATACAGAAATTCCGATAAGCCGTATGCCGTATCAATCGTTTCTAACACTTGGTTTTTAATAACGGCTTTCGTTTGGGCGATATCGTCCTCTGAAAAGTCACCGTTTTGCATAGCCTGAAATTGTTCTTCGATTATGGTGACGGCCTGCTTATAATTTTTCACCTCAATGCCCGACATGACCATCAAAAGCCCTTTGAAGCTTTCCACCCTTGAGGCTGCATAATAGGCGAGGCTCGCTTTTTCACGGACATTTATAAACAGCTTTGAATGAGAGAACCCCCCGAACAGCCCGTTAAACACCTGCAATGCCGGATAATCCGGATCTGTGTATGTCGTATTGGTCCGGAATCCGATATTCAGCTTGCCCTGCTTGACGTCCTCTTCATCAATGACTTCCTTCGGATCGGGCTGTTCATTCGCCGCGCTTCTTTCAAAAGGCTGCAGCTCCCGTTCTTCCGTTTTAAAATACGTATCAACGGCCGTTTTCACCTGATCTGAATCAACATCGCCGATGACGTATAGGTCCAGCTGATCTTCGCGTATGGCTTTTTGATAGGCTTCATACAAATCTTGCGGTGTAATGTGTTCAACATCATCGAACTCGCCGTTGACGTGAAGGGCATACGGTTCGCTTTTGCACATTTCCTGAACGAGACGCAGATTAGAATATCTCATCTTATCATCATATACGGCTTGAATCCGCTGTTTCAGCGTCCGTTTTTCCTGCGTGACATAAAGGGGCAGGAAGGCGCCGTTTTCCAAAGCGGGCGAAAAGACAAGCTCTGATAAAAGCTGAAGGCCTTTTTCCAATAACGGTGTGCGGTCCTTCAGATACTTTTCATTAGGAATCTCAAGTCTGAACGTAATGACATGACGTTCTCCCTTTTTTGTCAGATCAGCTGAAACGGATGTGCCGTACAGCTCATCAAAATAAGAACGCAGATCAGCGGTTTTCGGGCGGCTTTCTGTTCCGCGCAGAAGCACATGCGGGAACAGCGCCCTTTTTGTTACAAGCTCTTTCGTTAAAGGAGCCAGCATTTTAAACGTCAGCGAAACGGTTTTAAATTTCTCAGTCTTTACGATATGGGCGGTGATCCCGCCGTGCTTTGACTTCATTTCATTTACATAAGTCATGTGAAACCTCCTTCGTTCATTCTTTAATAGTATGTATTATGACCAAATTTCAGCATTCGCAAAAAAGAGTGCGCAGATGTAATTATATCAACTGGAGGATTTATAAGGAAACAAAAAACCTCTGCCCGAAAACAGGCAGAGGCATTGTACGTTATTTTTTCAAATTGAAAGGCCACCAGTTGGCTCTTCCGAATATTTTCACCATGACCGGTACAAAAAACGGAAGGACGACAATTGCGTACATGAGAAGGCCTGTTAATACCACGGTTGCAATCTGTAATAAGGAAAGAACGCCTGACGGCAGCATGGCCGCAAAGGTTCCCGCTAAAATAATCGCCGCAGAAATGATGACGGAACCCATATTTTTCATACTGCTGATCATTGCGGGCCCCGTTCCTTCTTTTTTCAGCTCATTAAAGCGGTCCATTAAAAAGATGGAATAATCCACACCAAGAGCCATCAAAATAACAAAGCCGAAGAACGGTACGGCCCAGTTTACGCCCGGATACCCGAAGAAGTGTGTAAAGATGTATTCCGTCACGCCGATGGATGCGAAATACGTCAGTACGAGCGACGCCACTAAATAAACAGGCATAATGAGAGAGCGCAGCATTATGATGAGAATCAGAAAAATTCCCGCCAGCATAAACATTGCCGTCCGTTTGAAGTCTGAATCCGATACTTCTTTCAGATCGGCATTCATGCTGGAGACTCCCGAAACGCCGAAAGAGGCATTCTTCAGATCCGTGTTCGGAATGGCTCTTTTTACGCTCGCTTTGATCGCTTGAATATCTTGAATGGCCGTATTTGAGTAAGGATTGTTATCAAGAACGACGGTCAATTCTGTCGTTTTTCTGTCATCTGACATGTACGTATTAAACACGCTTGTGAAATCACTGTTTGTCAACGCGTCTCTCGGCACAAACCAGCCTGTCATTTCTTTATCTGACGCCTTGTGAAGCTCACCTAGGTAATCATTCGCCCCCATCATGCCGCTTGATACTTTCTTAAGCCCTTTTACACTATCGTTAAGGCCTGAAGAAAGATCGCTGAGCCGGGAAGAAAAATCACCGAGACCGCTCTTCATTTTTTTCTGACCCTCCGCGAGCTGTCCTGCCGCCGATTCAAGGCGCGGCATTTGTCCTGCAAGAGCCCCCTGTCCGTCTGACACTTGCTGCAGACCGTTTTCAATACTGGTCAATCCATTGATCATTGCGTTAATTTGAGTGTCAATCTTCTTCTGAGCGGCTGCCAGCCGGGCAAATTGTTTTTCAGCTTGCTGCAGATGATCCTTTTGACTGTCGACCTGTTTAGAAAACGCTTCTGCATCCGCGTTTGCCTTGGAAACGGCTGACTGTACACCCGTAAAGGCCGATTTGATTTCTTTGTAAGAGGGATCGGTTTTGACTGACGGTATTGACGCTTCCAATTTTGCAAACGGCAGCCGGGCAAGCTGCTTGTTCAAATCGGCAAGCTGTCTGCTGGCTTCATCTTTCATCGGCAGGACGGTTTTTACCAATTTTAAAGCGTTTTGCGTTTCTGAAGCGAGACCGCTGTTTTGTTTGAGCTGTGAAGTCAGCATTTGTTTTTGCTCTTCAATCTGATTTCTCATCCGGGCGACGCCGGCTTTATTCTCATTCACGCCAGCCTGCAGTTTATTCAGGTTTTCTCCTATATCAGAAAGCCCGGATTTCAGAGACAATGTTCCGTTAATAAGCTGATTGACGCTTTTCCCCGACTCTTCGATCTGCGGCTGTGAATCAGCTAACGACTTTGCGGCATGCCCTAATCCGTCCGTGATTTTTTCAAGTCCTGTATTGCCTTTATCAAGCCCTTCTTGAAGCTGCTTTGCCTGATTTGTGACAAATAATTGATTCAATCCGTTTCCGGCAGGGCGCGTGGCGCTTCTGACCGTTTTTACACCCTCTGTTTTTTCAAGTTCTCTGCTGATTTTTTCGATATCAATCAGGTGTTTTTCGGTATTTAATGGCTCATCATTTTTGATGACGACTGTGGCCGGAAGAAGTTCTCCCGGGCCGAATGCGCCTGAAATCGTATTAAACGCGCGGACGGATTCATATTTGTCCCCGATTTCGTCAAGGCTGTTGTAAGATAGCGATCCTTTGTAAAGAAGGATAGGCGGGACGGTGAATACCGCAACGATTGCAAGACTGATGAGCGGCCTTTTAAATGAAAACCGCCCTGCCGTTTCCCATGCTTTGCTTTGAGGATGGGAAATATCGCCCTTAACAGGCCAAAACAGTCTTTTTCCTAAAACAGCCATAAAAAACGGCACGATCGTCATGAGCGCAAGCAGCAACACCGCGACACCGACCGCAACGGCGGCTGCCGACTGATACAGCTTAAATGTCGCAAATCCGATGCAGGCAAATCCGATCAGCACCGCACCGCCGCTGTACAAAACCGTCTTTCCGGCCGTTTTGTAGGTGACGACGATCGCTTCTCTTATATCAGCGCCATGCGACAGTTCTTCTTTAAATCTGCTGAGAAGCAGAATGCAGTAGTCTGTACCGATTCCGAACATAATCGCAACCATGAAAATCTGCGTAAAAGTTGAGAGCGGAAAATTCAGCTGGCCGACTAAAAATGCGACAATCGACTGGCTGACTAAATAAGATATCAATACAGATAAAAGCGGCACAAACGGAGCGACCACTGACCGGAATACAAGGATCAGCACGATCAGGATAAAAGCGACCGTTATATATTCAGTCTTTTTCAAGCCGTCCTGTGAGCTTTTTAACACATCTTCGTCGATCAGCGACTGGCCTGTAATGCTGTATGATACGCCGTACGGTTTTAGCTCTTTATCAATTTTATTTTTTATTTCGAGGATATCGTTTTTGGATGTATCAAGCTGCAGCTGAACGAGCATCGTTTGTCTGTCTTTTGACAGCAGCTGTTTTTTGATGTCGTCATTTTTCTCCCCGAAGTATGAAGTCACCGTTTTAATCTGAAGCGCTTTTTTCTGTTCAGACAAAGTGCTGACGGCTTCTTCCAGACGATCTTTTTTGTCTGTCATTAAGCCTTTTTCGTGAAATACGATGACGGCAGAAGAAGACGGTGCATCTGAATCAGACATTTCATCAAGCAATTCATGGGCATAAGAAGAGGAATATCCGTCCGGTACGGAAATCTGCCCTTTCTCCCGTGTCAATTCAGCCATATCAGGCGCTGTAAGCATAAATATCACCGTTGCGGCGATCCATAACGCGGCGATGATCCAGCGGGCTCGGATAATGTTTTTCATTATGTCTGCTGATCCTCCTCTGTCATCATCAATCGATATAATTTTTCATATGTATTAACGAACATCTCCGCCTCGTCTTCATCAAAATACATAATATATGAACGGACGAGTTCCTCAATCCGCCGCTCCACACGGTGAAATACTTCCGTCCCCTTTTCCGTGACATTTAAAAGTATGCTCCGGCGGTCGCTTTGGCTGCGTTCTCTATTGATGTAGCCTTTTTCATACAGGCGGTTCGTCATCGATGTAATGGCGCTTTTGTTGACGTGGCACACCGCGGCCAGTTCAATTGATTTGCAATCCGGATTGAGCATAATATAGCGGAGTATGTAATATTGATCCAATGTCAGCTCTTTGTTCACTTTTTCAGCGATAATGCTGTCAATTTTTTTTAAGACGTGCAGGTATACATCGGAATAACGCTGAATCAGCTGCTTTACTTTTTCTTCATGCACCTTTTCCCCCTCCTTCCAATAGTTAAAATGTTTAACTATTAAAAAGGATAACGACTTGACGGTATCATGTCAATCTTCAAAATAAAATAAAAAAAGACAGTGCAGATTACACCGTCTTTAATGATTCCTTTTTTTCTTTTTCTTGTGATGAGATATTTAACAGCGCTAAAAATACAGACACAATGCCGCAAAAAGCGGATAAAATAAAAATCAGCCAGCCTGCATTTGACATCAGGGCAGCAAAGATCGGCGGTCCCGCCGCTACTCCGATAAACCGCATGCTGTTATAAAATGAGGTGATGGTTCCCGATTCCTCGTTGTCTACGCCTTCTGTGATGACAGCGTCTAATGCCGGTAATGCTATTCCGATACCGATACCGCTGACACACAAAAAGATAAATAATAAATAAAAACTGTGATTCCACCATAGGCCGATAAACGACAGTGTCACGGCACTCATTCCGAAAACAATGCAAAACTTCATTTTGCCTTGGTCTTTCCCGATTTTTCTGCCTGATATATATGAACTGACGGATAGAAATAAAAGCGGGATTGCCAAAAGCGCTCCTTTAGCCACACCGTCAATTCCGTATTTCTTCTCCAGTGAGTCTGATAAATAAAAAAGAACCCCGAACAGCAAAAACATAATCACGCAGCCGATGATAAATACCGTAAAGAGCCAGCGTCCGTCACGCTTAAATATGCGGCCGACATTTTTCACAAATTCGGAAATAGAAGGCGCTTCTTTTTGTTTCTCCGGCTTTGCCACCAAAAACAATACGAGAAAAAAACTGATGAGCGAAAAAAACGGAATGAACCAAAACGGCATAAACCAAAACCATGCAGCCAAGAGCGATCCGAGAATCGGGCTTAATACTTTCCCGGCCGTGTTTGACGTCTCAATGTCGCCGAGCCCCGCGGTAATCCGCTCATCATCCCCTTTGAATAAATCACCGATAAACGGCATCACTACAGGAGCCGCCCCTGCCGAACCGATTCCTTGCAGCACCCGTCCCGCCAAAATAATGGGATAAGGATGCTTGAACGCGGTGGAAGCTATCGCGGCAAGCGCTCCGCCCGCACCGGCTATGAGAAGACAAGGCAGAAGAACCTTTTTTCTTCCGAATTTATCGGACAAATATCCGGCAATCGGAATACAAATAATCGCCACAATCGAATAGACCGTTATAATTAACGATACTTGAAAAGACGATATGGACAGCTTCTTTTCAATCATCGGAAGCACAGGAATCAGCATGGAATTCCCGAGTGTCATCACGAGCGGTACAGAAGCCAGAGCAATGATATTTTTTGTTCCATTTTTCTTCTTACTCAACTTATTCACCCATTCACTATACTTGGTTGTTTCCTGTTTTATTGTGCCTTGCGGAAAACAAAGTATGTATTGAAGCGGCAAATAAAAAAACAGACACATGACGCGTCTGTCTTAAAAACGTTTTCTTACAACATGAAAACTGAACTTATCAGCCCGGAAATAATTTAATGAATACAGCACAGGTTCATCATTCTGATTATAGTGGGTTTGCTTCAGCAATAAAAGCGCCGTCTCCGGCTCGCATTCCAAAACCGGTGAAATCGTATCGTGATATCCGATCGGTTCGATATCAGCAACGGCATAGCTGATCACAGACCCAGAGTTTTTTTCCAAAAGATCAAAAATAGATTCCTGTTCATGACAGAAAGAATTCGGCAGAATGTGCATCGGAATCGTATCTAAACAGTAAACGACCGGAGTGCCGCTTGCCGTTCTCACGCGTTCCAAATAAAAAAGCTCCTGCTCAGGCTCAAGCCGGAATCTAGCGATATCTTCATCAGACGGCGTGATGACCTGAGACGACAAAAAAATCGTACCCGGCACCATGTTCGCCTGCTGAATCATTTTCGTCACGCTGTTGAGCTGTTCAATACCTGAAAGAAACAGCGGTTTTGTATGGACGAAAGTGCCCACACCGTGCCTTCTGATAATCACATGCTCCTCTTCAAGGATACGCAAAGCTTCACGCAGAGTTGCCCGGCTGACACCCATAGATTTTGAAAGCTCAAATTCAGAAGGAAGCTTTTCCTTTTCGGTGTAAATTCCGTTTTGTATATCCTCTTTGATTCGCTCAATCACTTTTAGGTACAAGTGACGATTGTCAGCTTTTGTAGACATGTTTCCCCTCCGTAAACCACTTTCATAAATTATTGAACAATTGGGACAACTATATCATGTTTTAATAAAAAAATAAATAGGAATGATTTTGGTGATATCATTTTCAGTGAAAACTCTCTCCTTTTTAAGAAGAGAGCTCATCATATTGTTCCTTAGATAATAGTACTTCCCTCGGTTTGCTTCCTTCATACGGCCCGACGACGCCCCGTTCCTCCATTGCGTCAATCAGACGGGCTGCTCTCGTATATCCGATTCTGAACCGCCTTTGAAGCATGGAGACTGATGCCGTCTGCATGCCGATAATCAAATCGACCGCTTCGTCATAGAGATCATCCGTTACTTCACTGTGTGTTTCCGACACTTCTTCCGGAATCATCTCTTCTTGATACTGCGCTTTTTGCTGCGTAATCACATGATCGACGACATGCTCAACCTCTTCATCCGATAAAAATGCTCCCTGGACCCGGACAGGCTTATTCGCGCCTACAGGCAGAAACAGCATGTCTCCGCGCCCCAGAAGCTTTTCAGCGCCGCCCATGTCTAAAATTGTCCGTGAATCGGTCTGAGATGAAACACTGAAGGCAATTCTTGACGGAATGTTGGCTTTAATAACACCGGTAATAACGTCAACTGAAGGCCGCTGAGTCGCGATAATCAAATGAATTCCCGCCGCCCGCGCCATCTGTGAAAGTCTCGTAATTGAATCTTCCACGTCGGACGAAGCGACCATCATCAGATCGGCAAGCTCGTCAACGATGACGACGATGTACGGCAGCTCAGGCTGCTTGACTTCTTCTTCGGCATTTGACCGCTTAATATGGTCGTTATAGCCTTCTATATTTCTCGTACCCGTATGGGAGAACAGCTCATAGCGGCGCTCCATCTCATTGACGACCTTTTTCAAAGCCTGCGAGGCCTTTTTCGGATCTGTCACGACTGGCGCAAGCAGATGAGGAATGCCGTTATACACATTCAGCTCAACCATTTTCGGGTCAATCATCATCATCTTCACTTCATGCGGTTTGGCCCTCATCAGAATGCTCGTAATAATACCGTTGACACAGACGCTTTTTCCGCTTCCCGTTGCCCCCGCTACGAGCAGGTGGGGCATTTTGTTCAGTTCGGCAAGCACGGCTTCCCCGGAAATATTTCGTCCCAAGCCGATCAGAAGCTTCGCGTCCGGCTTGTCATTGAGCTTGGATTCAAGCACTTCTTTTAACGAAACCATCGCAACTTCAGCATTGGGCACCTCGATGCCGATTGCTGATTTACCCGGAATCGGCGCTTCTATCCGGATATCCTTGGCGGCAAGCGCGAGCGCGAGGTCATCGCTCAGATTCACGATTTTACTGACTTTGACCCCGACGTCCGGATACACCTCATATTTTGTGACCGCCGGGCCGAGATGAACTTGGGTCACTTTCGCCTTTACCCCGAAGCTTTGAAAAGTCCGTTCGAGTTTTCTTGCATTCTCGTAAATGTTTTTCTTATCGGTCTGCTGGCCGGTATGTTTCGGGTCAGCCAGAATATCCAATGAAGGCATTTGATAATCTTTATTTTCAAGCTCTGTAAACGTCATCGGCGGAGCGGCAGCCGTTTCGTCACTGTCTTGAGCGCCGCCGGAAGGCTCATCTTTTGCCGCTTGCGCCGTCTCCTGCGTTTTTTCCGGAATCAGCGGTTCGACGCGTTCTTCCTGACGGTCTGAAAAGCTTGAAATAATCGGCTCTGAATGGATGATCGGCGAAATGATTTCCTCATCCTCTTCTTCGGGCTCAGGCATTTCTTTTTTCTTTTGAACCCGTTTTTGTTTTTTGCCCGATTTGGTTTTTGTTTTCGGCGAAGACATATTCGTTCTGACCGTCTTCATATCCTCAAGAAATGCCTGCCATTGACTGCGGATAAACCGGCCGACGGGGCTCGTCCACTTTTTGAGTGTTTCCTGCAGTGAACGCCCCGTTACAAGAATCAGCCCCATTAAGATCAGCACGATCGCCATGATCTGTGAACCCGTTGATGCAAATAAAAAGTGGGAAGCTGCAAACAGTACCGCGCCGATCATGCCGCCGCCCAAATCAGGGGAAGCAGCCTGCTGTTTCATGTCAATCATAAACAGCTCCCACGTGTTGCCGATGACACTTGCCGACCGAATCGACCCGTGATGAGACAGATTTTTAAAGAGCTGCACGTGAGACAGCAGCAAAATACTGGCGATAATACAGTACAACCCTGCCTTTCTTCTCGTTAAAAGGCTTGGACTCTTCTTTTTCCAAAACAGCGAAATTCCGAGAAGGAAGAGCGCAATTAAGCATAAAATAAACCACTCTCCGGCAAAAAAACGGAACAAGTACACAAATGTCTGTCCCACAACGCCGAGCTGCAAAACAGCAATAATCGAGATTGCAACACAGAGCAGTCCGCTTAGTTCGTATTTTACATTGAGCTTACTCTCTTGTTTCTTTTTAGATTTCCGTTTTTTCTTTGCCACACTCATCACCTTACTGCGTTAAAAAATGTAAAATCATACATCATGAAGAAAAGCAGCCTTTTGCCGGCTGCATTTTTCTGTAGGATTCCCCTATTATAGCATATTTTGCCCCCGAGAAACGGACTGAATGCCGGTTAGATTTTCAGCTTGATTTTTTGTCCCGGAGCGATGTCCGGATTCAGAAAATCCATCGGGTTCGTACTTAAAATCTGTACGACTTCAGCTTCATTTCCCTTCATCTCAACTAGCAGCGGCACACCGGCGTAATCTACCTGTTCATGCACGCTTTGCTCTATATCCTGACCGTAAACGACTTCTTGGGGCATGACGGTATAAAGGATCATTGAATCATCCTTCCTTCCTCGCCCTTTCGTTCCTCAATCAGCTGATTCAGCTTTTTTATCGCCTGTCCGACGCCGCCCACGTCATCAATTAGTCCGTAATCAGCCGCATCTTTGCCGACTACGTTCGTTCCGATGTCCCTGGTTAAGTTTCCTTTTGAAAACATCAGCTCTTTGAATTTTTCTTCGGAAATATTTGAATGATGGGTCACAAAGTTGACAACCCGCTCCTGCATTTTATCCAGGTATTCAAACGTTTGCGGAACACCGATAACCAGACCTGTAAGCCGAACGGGGTGAATGGTCATTGTCGCTGTCTCCGCGATAAAACTATGATCACATGACACGGCGATCGGCACACCTATGGAGTGGCCCCCGCCGAGTACGATTGAGACGGTCGGTTTTGATAAGGATGCGAGCATTTCCGCAATCGCAAGCCCCGCTTCCACATCGCCTCCGACGGTGTTTAAGATGATCAGAAGTCCTTCGATTTTCGGATTTTGCTCAATGGCGACGATTTGCGGAATGACATGTTCATATTTGGTTGTTTTATTTTGCGGCGGGAGCTGGACGTGCCCCTCAATTTGGCCGATGATCGTCAGGCAGTGAATATTGGTATCTTGGGACATTTGCGGCAGAGATGTCTCTCCCAGCTGCTGAATTTTGCTCATAATGCTGTCTTTCGCATCTGATTTTTCGGGCTGCTGTTCCTCGGTGTTTTCCATACGATGATCCATTTTATCTTTCACCCTTTCCGAATGTCTCTTTGTATTATGAACAAAGATGATGATTTCCATCCGGGACATGAACAAAAACAAAGCCGGAGCATGATGCGCTCCGGCTTTGTATACATTATACTTCCATAATGATCGGAATGATCATCGGCTTGCGTTTTGTTTTTTCATAAAGGAATTGATTCAGCGCATCACGCATTGCTTGTTTCAGCGTGGACCATTCTACGGCAGATGTTTCCGTCGCTTCAGTCACGATAGAGCGGACGAGCTCAGTAGCTTGTACAATTAACCCCTCTGATTCTCTGACATACACGAAACCGCGCGTAATGATCTCAGGGCCTGAAACAAGGTTCTTCTTCTGCTTATCGAGTGAAATCACGACGATGAGAATGCCGTCTTGTGACAATAAGCGGCGGTCTCTCAGCACGATGTTGCCGATGTCGCCGACTCCGAGGCCGTCAATCAGAACGTTTCCGTATGTGACTTTATCCCCGATTTTCACATTCTGGCCGCGGAATTCAACGACGTCACCTTTTTCAATCAAGAAAATATCGCTGCGTTTCATGCCGATCTCTTCTGCGATTTTGGAATGCGCTTTTTGCATTCTGAATTCACCGTTAACCGGAATTAAATATTTCGGTTTCAGCAAATTAAGCATGAGTTTCAATTCTTCCTGCGAACCGTGACCGGACACATGCACTCGTTTTTGGGCGAAAATGACTTGAGCGCCGGCGCGGGCAAGCAGGTTGACGGTTTTGGAATATATCAATTCATGCCCCGGAATCGGTGTTGATGCAATGACAACGGTGTCTCCTTCTTCAATGTTAAGCTGCTTGTGCGCCTGCTTGGCCATCCGCGTAAGAGCGGCCAGCGGCTCACCATGGCTTCCGGCTGTAACAATTGCCACGTCCCGCTTCGGATATTTTTTCACATCCTGCACAGGAATAAACATTTCATCTTCGGCTTCAATATAGCCGAGTTTGCGCCCAAGCTGAAGCACGTTTTGCAGATTTTTTCCGGCGATTGCAAGTTTGCGGCCGTTCTGGACGGCAGCCTGTATCACTTGCTGGATCCGGTTGATATTAGACGCGAATACAGCAATGATGACACGGTTTTCTGAATTGTTCATCGCATCGGAAATTTCACCGCTTACATATGCTTCTGACGGAGTATACCCCGGGCGCTCCGCATTGGCGCTGTCAGAAAGCAGGGCGAGCACGCCGCTGTTTCCGATTTTGGCAATTTCGCCAATATCACATGATTGGTGATATGCAGGCGTCTGGTCAAATTTGAAGTCTCCCGTGCATACAATAGAGCCAAGTGATGTTTTGAAGCTGACTCCCACTGAATCCGGAATACTGTGAATCGTTTTAAAGAACGATACTTTCGTTGATTCAAATGTAATGACTGATTTAGAGTGAACTTCACGTAAATCAGCTTTTCGATTATGCCCGTACTGCTTGAGTTTTTCTCTCAGTAATGCAAGCGTAAGCTTCGTTCCGTATACCGGCACCGACAGCTTGTTCAATAAATAAAAGACGCCCCCGATGTTTTCATCGTGCCCGTGTGTCAGAAAGATGGCCTTCACGCGGTCAGCCCGTTCTACTAAGTAGGAAATATCCGGAATGACAACATCAATACCGAGCATTTCATTTTCAGGGTGCATCAGCCCTGCATCCACTACAAATATGTCTGAGTCAATTTCAATGACATATAGGTTCTTCCCAATTTCTCCGACGCCGCCAAGGGCGATAATTCTGACGTTTTCTGTATTTTTCTTTTTCAAAATCTGTATCCTCCTAGTCTCATACCCGTCCATCATCACTTGTTCCTATTATAACTGATATCAATTTTAGAAAACAAGAAGAAGCGGAAGGTTTAGGGAAAACCAATATGTATACAAAACGGTCAAACTCACGATAAAAATGAGAATGACCGCGTATTTCAACTGTATAAATTTTTTCTTACAGTTCGCTGATGACGCTGCTCAGGCTCAGACGTTCATCTTCATTCAGCGGGATAAGAGGAAGACGCACAGATCCGACATCAAGGCCTTTCAGCTGCAGCGCCGTTTTGACCGGAGCCGGATTAGGCGCTTTAAAGAGCTCCTTCATGATCGGCAGAAGCTTCTGATGAATCAGTGCCGCGGTTGCCGTCTGCCCGTTCGTATAGTTTTTAATCATCTGCTGCATGTCAGAACCCACGATATGGCTGGCCACTGACACGACTCCTCTTCCGCCGACTGCAAGAATAGGAAGCGTTAACCCGTCATCACCTGAATAGACGTAAAAATCTTCCGGTGTTTCGGCAATGATTTTCGTAATGGCATCAAGATCGCCGCTCGCTTCTTTAATCGCAGAGATATTCGGAATCTCCGCAAGTCTGATGGCCGTTTCCGGCGCAAGCGAAGCGACCGTTCTGCCCGGCACGTTGTAAAGCATCACAGGAAGAGACGTTTCTTCAGCTATGGCTTTAAAATGACGGTACATCCCCTCTTGGGAAGGCTTATTATAATACGGCGTGACAAGCATAACGCAATCGACGCCGGCTTCTTCAGCTTTTTTTGTCAGTTTAATGGAGTCTTTCGTATTGTTGCTTCCCGTACCCGCAATAACAGGCACGCGTCCGTTCACTTCTTTGACTGTAAATTCAAAGAGTGCAATTTTTTCTTCCGTTGAAAGTGTCGGAGATTCGCCGGTCGTGCCTGCGACGACTAAAGAATCCGTGCCGTTTTTCAACAAATAGTCGATTAATGTAGACAGTTTTTGAAAGTCTACATTCCCTTTACTGTCAAAGGGGGTAATCATCGCTGTAGATATATTTCCGACATTCATTTTTTTCACCTCATCATGATTCAATCACATTTACTTTGAAAGTTCAAACACTTCATGCAGCGCATTTACGGCCGTTACCATATCTTTTTCATGAACGAGCACCCAGATCGTCGTATGGCTGTCGGCAGATTGCAGAATCGGAATGCCTTTATCAGAAAGTGCGGAGACGATTTTTGACGTGACACCCGGAACACCCATTATTCCGGCGCCGACCGCTGACACTTTCGCACAGCTTTCCGTCACTGTCGGTTCATATCCTAATTCAGCCAAAATGCTGCGCGCGGCTTCCGTTTTACTGCCGGCTACGGTATATACGATTTCACTCGGCGTAATGTTAAAGAAATCTACACTGATTCCGGCATTTGCCATTGCTTTAAAGACTTCAGTCTGAACGTTGTATTGCCCCATTTTGGCGGGAACCTTAAATTGCGTCACATCTTTCACATGTGCGATCCCTGTGATCAGCCGTTCGAATACATCGCTGCCGACGTTGGACGAATGATGGGACGTCACCAAAGTGCCTTTGTCTTTTGAATAAGTGGAGCGCACGCGGATCGGCACCTTTGCCTGCATGGCGATTTCCACCGCGCGCGGATGAATGACTTTCGCGCCTTGATAAGCAAGGTTGCAGATTTCCGTATATGTTACATTCGGAAGCGGCTTAGCATTTTCCACGATTCTCGGATCGGCTGTCATAACGCCTTCCACGTCCGTAAAAATGTCGATAAACTCAGCATCAACCGCCGCGCCGAGCGCCGCCGCTGATGTATCGCTTCCTCCTCTGCCGATCGTCGTCGTGTCGCCTTTTTCAGTCGCTCCCTGAAACCCTGCGACAACGACGGCATCATGGCTGGCGAGTGCAGCGAAAAGCCGCTCTGTTTTCATTTCTATAATTTTGGCGTCAGTATGCTGGGCATTGGTTAAAAAGCCGGCCTGGGCTCCTGTTAAAGCTGCGGCTTTTATGCCGTTTTCCTTCAGCATGCTGGAAAAAACAACGGACGAAATCGTTTCTCCGCAAGACAGAAGCATATCCTGCTCTCTCGGAGAAATGTCGGACTGGCTGCCGTAAAGGAGCCCGATTAAAGAATCTGTCGCGTACGGGTCTCCTTTTCTTCCCATCGCCGATACGACAACGACAACCTTATAACCTTCACTTATGGCATCTTTAATGTGTGCTAGCGCAAGCTTGCGGCCTTTGTCATCTTTTACGGATGTTCCGCCGAATTTTTGAACTATGATCTTCACTATTTTCACTCCAAATTAGTCTGACGTAACAGAAGAGAGCAGGCAGAGCCTTACTCTCTTCTGTTCGCCTATAGAAAATACGTTTGTTTTATACGAGGTTCAGTTTTTGCAGGCTTTCCGCGATTTGAACTGAGTTCCAAGCGGCGCCTTTTAACAGGTTATCAGAAACAACCCACAAATGAAAACCGTTTGCTCTGTCCAAATCTTTCCGGATTCTTCCTACAAATACATCGCGTTTGCCGACGCAATCAGCAGGCATCGGGTAAAGCTGCTCCGCCGGATCATCCTGAAGCGTAACACCCGGAGCTTCTTTTAAAAGCTGTTTAATATCTTCAACGGTTGCGTCATCACGGTCAAGCTCAATGTAAACAGATTCTGAGTGCCCTGTTTCAATCGGCAGTCTGACACATGTCGCAGCCACTTCCAGCTTCGGCATATGCATGATTTTTTTCGTTTCATTAATCATTTTCATTTCCTCAAACGTATAGCCGTTGTCTTGGAATTTATCAATTTGCGGAATGGCGTTAAATGCGATTTGATAATGCTTTTTGTCGCCTTTAACCGGCATAATGGACGGTTCTGCGGGTTCATTGTTTAAAATCGCCTTTGTCTGGCTGTACAATTCTTTCGCCGCTTCATTGCCGGCTCCGGAAACAGCTTGGTAAGTAGATACAATGACTTTTTTCAAACCGTACGCTTTGCGGATCGGTTCAAGCGCAGCCACCATCTGAATCGTTGAACAGTTAGGATTGGCGATAATGCCGTTATGTTTGTGCAGATCACCTTCGTTCACCTCAGGCACCACGAGCGGTGTATTTTCGTCCATACGGAATGCGCTCGTATTGTCAATCACGATGGCTCCCCGTTTTACAGCCTCAGGCGCCAAGCTTTGTGATACGCTTCCGCCGGCGCTGAATAACGCGATATGAACGCCTTCGAAGCTTTCAGGAACAGCTTCCTGCACTGTATATTCTTCGCCTTTAAACGTTACTTTCGTACCAGCAGAACGCTTTGAGGATAGTAGTGTGAGTGTTTCGATTTCAAAGTTTCTGTCTTCCAGTGTTTTCAGCATTTGCTGTCCTACGGCTCCCGTCGCTCCGACAACTGCTACGTGTAATCCTCTTCCCATCTGTAAAACTCCTTCCGCCAATTAAGCATCATTTGTTGAATTGACTTTGCATTTTACGTTTTATTTTACCATAGAATAGTCACGGATTGACCGAATTTTTTTATTCCGGAATGATTTTCTGTCATCATGATTTTTTATTCATGATGGTGTACGAGCACCGGCTGAACCTGCTGGTGCAAAAGAGCTTTTTCTACCGTAATCGGAAGGAGATCCATTCTGGCGACGAGCGATGTCGGTTTTTTCACGTGGTCATCCTGGCCGAATGGGATGAAATATATGTTTTTTGCGGACATCAGCCTCATTAAATTCGTTCCGTTTAAACCGAGTCCGTCATTTGTCGAAATTCCGAGCACGACCGGGCGGCCGTTGCGGATCGTGGCTTTCGCAGCCATAAGGACGGGGCTGTCAGTCATCGCATTTGCGAGTTTGCTCATTGAATTTCCGGTTAAAGGGGCGATGACCATGCAGTCGAGCGGAAGTTTCGGCCCGAGAGGCTCTGCTTTTACGATGGAATCAATCGCCTCAAAGCCTGTTGCTTCTTCAATTTTTCTGACCCAATCTCCCCCCTCCCCAAAGCGGGTATCGGTCGATTGAACGGTTGACGTCACGACCGGCCGGACTTCAGCTCCTTGACTGATAAGCGCCTCTATTTGCGGAAAAACTTCCTCATATGTGCAATGCGAGCCGGTTAATCCGAATCCGATTCTTTTCCCTTTCAGAGACATGGCTATTTCCCCTCTTTCTTTAAGTCTGCCAAAAGCTTGCTCAATACGTTCGCAATAATCTGTCCGGCTGTTTTCGGAGCCACAATTCCCGGAAGACCCGGAGCAAGCAGCGCTTTAATGCCTTGTTTTTCAGCATATTTGAAATCCGTTCCGCCCGGACGGGATGCTAAATCCAAAATCAAGGTCTTCGGCGTCATGCGCGATAAAACGCTTTGATTCAGAATCAAGCTCGGTACGGTGTTAATGCAGATATCAATATCATTTACATGTTCAGTAAGCTCTTCAAGTTGAAAAGGAAAAAGCCCCATTTCCGATATACGGGCTAAATGAGCCGAACTCCGCGCGCCCACTTTTACTTTCGCCCCTAACGCTGCAAACGTCCGGGCGATCGTCATACCGGTGCGCCCCATGCCGAGAACGGCGACATTTGATCCGTGAATGGTATAATCCGTATGCTGAATCGCCATCATGATTGTTCCTTCAACAGTGGGAATCGAGTTGAATATCGCGATGTCGTCCCGCTCAAATAATTTCACAAGCTTACGGCCGGCTTCGCTGGCGATCCCCTCAAGATATGCATTGGAGATGCCTGAATAAATGACGCAATGCTCCGGTGTCCGCTCAAGATAGCTCTGCTTTAATACCACTTCTTCATTTGAAAAAACCGTGGAAACAACGCCTTCTCCGGTCGTTGCCGATACAGGCAGGATGATACTGTCTATTTTTTGAAAGGGAATCTCATCAATTTTGCATTTGACGGTTCCTGTAAAACCGTCATCCAATTGGTCAAACCCTGCAAGATAAATATCGGCATGCTGTTCTGTCAGCTTTCTTATAATCTCAAGCTGTCTTGCGTCACCGCCAATGATCGCAATTGTTAATCCGGTTAACATCTGAAACGTTCACCTTCTTTACAGTTACTGGATCTTTTAAGTGTCATCCTCCTCTTCATCGTATGTGCAAAGAGAAAGGGCGGTGAATGTACAGCGTCTTTTTCATGAAAAAAGCACCGGCTGTATGAGCCGGTGCTTGCAAAAAATGAATAAGATCTACTCTTCGGGAGGCGTGATCTCCCCCGGAACGTCTAAAATGATCATGTCTGACCCGATTTTTTGGATATGGTTCCAGGGGACGCGGATGTCGTGGCCTTGTTTTCGCAATCCGAACCATTTTACCGTCGGTATCAACAGCGCGGTAATTTGTCCGTCCTGTTCATTAATTTCCAAATCGGTCTGGCCGAGCACGCCGAGCCGCTCTGCACGTTTAATATCCACAATTTCTTTACCTGACAGTTCACTGAGCCTCATGATAGCCACCCCCTTGTACTATATGACCCGGAGCAAAAAAAAATGCCTGCCCCGTATAGAGGCAGACTGCTTTGCAGCTTAAGACGAGGCCGGTATATTGCCGCTCGGGCTGATGAGCGATAGTGCGTAATCATCCGTAAATAAGCGGCGGCTGAGGCCGTTGACGCTTTCCAGGCTGACCGCATTTAGTTCAGCGATAATTTCATCCATGGTCTTATGCTTTCCGAGCAGGAGTTCGTTTTTCCCGTTCCGGCTCATTTTGCTGTTTGTGCTTTCTAAGCTGAGCATTAAGCTCCCCTTCATTTGCTCTTTGCTGTTTTCCAGCTCTTTTGGAGTGATACCGTCACGTTTTAGAACCGATAACGTTTCCTGAATGGTTTCAGACAGAAGTCCGAGCTGATTCGCGCCGGTGCCTCCGTAAATCGTCAGCATACCGCTGTCTTCATAGGAACTGTGATAGCTGTATACAGAATAGGCCAGTCCTTTATCTTCGCGCACATCCTGGAAAAGACGGCTGCTCATGCTTCCGCCGAGCACGTTGTTTAAGACGATCAAATCGTAAATGTCCGGATCTCCGACTTTCAGGCCTTTGAAACCGAGACAGAGATGCGCCTGTTCGGTGTCTTTTTTTCTGGTCAGCTTTTCATAATGAAACTCAGGCTCGCTGATGCCGCTTGCTTTGCCCTTCGCTTCGTATGTACCGAACCATTTCTCCACGTCTTTAATGAATTGTTCCGTTACATTTCCGGCGACAGAAATGACGACGCGGTCCGGCGTGTAAAAGTCATCCATATGCTGTCTGAGAGAATCGCCGTTAAACGACGAAAGCGTTTCCTCCGTCCCGAGAATCGGGTATCCGAGCGAATGATTGCCGTATGTCGCTTTGCTCAGCAGATCGTGGACAATGTCATCCGGCGCGTCTTCATACATTTTGATTTCTTCATATACGACGTTCTTTTCTTTTTTGAGCTCATCTTCGTCAAAAGCAGAATGAAAGAACATATCAGCCAGCACATCAAGTGCGTAGTTTGCATGCTCATCCAGCACTTTGGCGTAATAGCACGTATATTCTTTTGAAGTGAAGGCATTCACTTGGCCGCCTATCCGATCGAAGGATTCTGCGATTTCACGTGCGGACCTGGTATTTGTTCCTTTAAAAAACATATGCTCAAGAAAGTGCGAAATACCGTTTGTCTCCGGCGTTTCATGACGTGATCCCGTCCCGATCCAGACGCCGATTGCCACAGACCGCACCGTTGGATTATTTTCAAGCACAACTCTTACACCGTTTTGGCATGTATAGCGTTTTATCAAGTCTGTTCCTCCTATTCAAAGACAGGCAACTGCCGCCTGCTACTTCATCAGCCTGTTTTCATCCATTAAGTCAGACACTGAGCCGAGCGCGTAGCCTTTTTCCTTGATTTTTGCAATCAGTGTATCCAGGCTTTTCGCAGTCGGATCAGTCGGATGCATTAAAATCATGGCTCCGTTATGTATTTTGCTCAACACCCTTGTTTGTAAAACAGCGGGAGACGGTTTTTGCCAGTCAATGGTGTCAACGGTCCACATGATGGTGCCCATTCCTTTTTCCGCCGCAAGGTCGACCACGGCTTTTCTGAAGCTGCCGCTTGGCGGCGCAAACCATTTCGGCTTCATGCCGAGCGTCTCGCTGATTTGTGCATTGGTTTTGTCAAGCTGTTCGGAAATGCTTCCTGAAGTCAGTTTGCTCATATCAGGGTGATTGTATGAATGATTTCCGATTTCATGTCCGTCTGCCGCTATTTTTTTCCCCAGTTCCTGATTGTTTTTCAGCCATTTCCCTTCAAGAAAGAAAGTTGCTTTGACCTGGTGCCGCTTCAGAATAGGCAGCATTTGCTCCACGTATTCATTTCCCCAGGCGACATTTATCAGGAAAGCGACCATCGGTTTGTCGGGATTTCCTTTATAAATGGGTTCGGGCGCGAGAGAATCAAGATGGACTTTCGGCTTTACCTGCTCATAGACAAGGTCGTCTTCGTGAAATTCTCCGTCCTTTTTCATTTGTTTATAGGATTTTTCCACATTGACTTTTAAACCGTTATATCCCGGTATACTCTTCCATATTTTGTCAATCCGCGCGTCTTGCGGCTTCACTTCATACTCTGACGCTTTTTGCAGTAATTCTTCATAGAGCGGATCTTTTGATGCTGACACAGTTACCGCGTCTTTTTTCATTGCGTCTATGTAATCAACTGTATACGGGTTTTTTAACATTTCAAACGAAACAAAAAAAAGAAATAAAAAAACGGCAAACGGCACGAATTTTTTCAACATGTCCTTCCCCCCTCATCACACATTATGTATGAGGAGGACAAGGTAGAACCCGTCTGTTGTCTTTCTCAAAATAAAGAAGCCGGGTCTCCCAGGCTCCTTGTTAGGTTTTCATTTAAGATTGTTGTTGTTCCTGTTCTTTTTCTTTCTCTTCGCGCAGCACTGCTTTACGCGACAGATTCACTCGTCCCTGTTTGTCAATTTCAGTTACCTTCACAAGGATTTCGTCACCGATTTTCACAACATCCTCAACCTTGCCGACCCGTTCGAGCGCTAGTTCAGAGATGTGAACGAGACCGTCTTTTCCGCTGAAGATTTCAACAAAAGCGCCGAATTTCTCAATCCGTTTCACTTTACCGAGGTAAAGTTGGCCGACTTCGACTTCTCTGACAAGATCTTCGATAATTTTTTTCGCTTTTTGGTTGCTGCTTTCATCAGTAGAAGAAATAAAGATGGTGCCGTCTTGTTCAATGTCAATTTTAACACCGGTATCTTCAATGATTTTGTTGATTTGTTTACCGCTCGGTCCGATAACGTCACGGATTTTATCCGGATTAATGGTCATCGTTAAAATTTTCGGCGCATATTGAGAAAGTTCTTTTCTTGATTCACCAAGCGTGCTGAGCATACTGTCCAAGATTTCCATTCTTCCTTTTTTCGCCTGCTGAAGCGCTTCTTCAAGAATTTCTCTTGAAAGGCCTTCAATTTTAATGTCCATTTGCAGCGCTGTCACGCCTTTTTCCGTGCCGGCTACTTTAAAGTCCATGTCACCGAGGGCGTCTTCCATCCCTTGAATATCGGTTAATACCGTATAGTACTCGCCTGATTTCACAAGTCCCATCGCGATACCTGCAACAGGGGCTTTAATCGGAACACCTGCGTCCATCATGGCAAGCGTACTTGCGCAGATGCTGGCCTGTGAAGTGGAACCGTTTGATTCAAGCACTTCAGATACGAGGCGGACCGTATACGGGAAGTCTTTTTCATTCGGAATGACCGGCTCAAGCGCACGCTCTCCAAGAGCACCGTGACCGATCTCACGGCGTCCCGGTCCGCGCATCGGGCCTGTCTCCCCTACGCTGAACTGCGGGAAGTTATAATGATGCATAAAGCGTTTTGACTCTTCCACGCCTAAACCGTCAAGAATCTGAACGTCTCCAAGGGCGCCTAATGTACAAACGCTGAGCGCCTGCGTCTGTCCTCTCGTAAACAGACCGGATCCGTGTGTTCTCGGCAGAAGGCCGACTTCTGAAGAAAGCGGGCGGATTTGATCAACGCCGCGGCCGTCCGGACGGACTTTTTCTTCTGTGATCAAACGGCGCACTTCGTTTTTCACGAGTTTAGACAGTGTCTGTTTCACTTTTTTAATCGTATCTTCATCATGCTCTTCTTCTTCGAATTTCGCGACAACTGCATTTTTCACTTCATTGATCGCGTCTTCGCGAGCATGTTTTTCGTGAACCTGAATGGCGCTGAGAAGATCCGGCTCCGCAAGGCTTTTTACTTTTTCGCTGAGCTCTTCGTCAATTTCATACAGTTCGATCTCTGTTTTCTCTTTGCCGACTGCTGCGACGATTTCTTCTTGGAATGCGATCAGGCGCTTGATTTCTTCGTGACCGAACATAATCGCCTCAAGCATGATTTCTTCAGGAACTTCATCCGCTCCGGCTTCCACCATGTTGATGGCATCTTTTGTGCCTGCAACGATGAGGTTGATATCACTTTTTTCAAGCTGATCAACCGTCGGATTGATGACGAATTTCCCGTCAATGCGGCCTACCGTCACACCCGCGATCGGGCCTTCAAACGGGATATCGGAAACGCAAAGAGCGAGTGATGAACCGAACATTGCAGCCATTTCAGATGAGCAGTCCTGATCAACACTCATGACAATGCTGATGACCTGTACTTCGTTACGGAATCCGTCTGCGAAAAGCGGGCGGATCGGACGGTCGATCAGACGGCTGGCTAAAACAGCCTTTTCACTTGGACGGCCTTCTCTTTTAATAAAACCGCCCGGAATTTTACCTACTGCGTATAATCTTTCTTCATAGTTAACGGTAAGCGGGAAAAAATCTAGCGGTTTCGGTTCTTTTGATGCGGTTGCTGTGCTGAGCACTGCAGTATCGCCGTAGCGGACCATGACAGCGCCGTTTGCCTGTTTGGCAAGCTGGCCGGCTTCTACTGTAAGCTGTCTGCCGGCCCAATCTATGGTAAAGACATGTTTCTCTTGTCCCATTCGATTACGAGCTCCTCTCTTAATGTGTGAAATAATCAATTACTCCTATTATGAACGAAATGAATTGAACATATCAATGTCAAAGTAGTATGTAAAAGGATTTCATTGTTTTTTTATTATTATTTTTTTCGCTTTAATACGATAAAAAAGCGGGAATCCTCCCGCTTTTTACGATTATCGACGTAAGCCTAGTTTGTTAATTAACTCACGGTAACGAGTTACGTCTTTATTACGCAGATACGTAAGAAGATTACGACGTTTACCTACCATTTTAAGAAGACCGCGACGTGAGTGGTGATCTTTCTTGTGAGTACGCAAATGCTCGTTCAAGTTGTTAATTGAGTCTGTTAGGATAGCGATCTGAACTTCTGGAGAACCAGTATCAGATTCGTGTGTTTTGAACTCGCTGATGAGTTGATTTTTACGCTCTTGAGTAATTGCCATCCTGTTTCACCTCCATATCATAATTAGCCCCAGTTACCTAGCAACCGTCGGTGACTTCGGATTGCCAAGCAATGGTTTTAAGACTACGAAACATATGATACTAAAAATCGCGCCCATATGCAAATCTTTTAGAATAAAATTTGTGTACTTTTGATGTTTTTTCCGTTATTTGCTGAAAAAACGGATCGCTTCTTGTTTGTCTTTCCCGATCTGAGCCGTCAGTTCATCGATGCCGTTAAACTTCCGTTCGCTTCGGATTCGTTTGTACCACTCGATTTTAACGTCTTCTCCGTATACATCCTGTTGAAAATTAAACAAATGAACTTCAATTGACGGCTGATCGGGACGCTTTTCATAAAAGGTCGGTTTGTAGCCGATGTTGCAGACGCCTTCATACACCTCGCCTTTTATTTCGGCTTTCACTGCATACACGCCTGTCGGCGGCACGATATAGCTGTTGTGCAGGCCGACATTCGCGGTCGGAAAACCGATGGTGCGGCCTCTTTTGTCTCCGTGAATCACAGTGCCCCGGATAAAATACGGCTGGCCGAGAAGAGTGTGCGCAAGTTCAACGTCACCATCCTGGAGCGCTGACCGGATATAAGTGGAGCTGATCTTTCTGTCCTGCTCGGTCTGTTTCTCGACAGTCGTGCATCCGGCCTTGCCGTTTAAATCGTCCGGCAACGTCTCCATCGTGCCTTTTCCGTATTTTCCGTACGTAAAATCGAAGCCTCCCACAGCGTGCCGCGCGTTCAACCCTAAAATATACTCCTCGGCAAACTGTTTTGGAGACAGAGACGCAAACGCTTCATCAAACTTTACGACATACAGCACATCAGCGCCTAAACGCCCGATCTGGCTGATTTTATCTTCAAGCGGCGTAATCAGATCCTTTGGCTCTTTGTCCCTGCCCAACACATGGGAAGGGTGGGGATGAAACGTCATAACGGCCAGCGACAGGCCTTTTTCTTCGGCAATTTGTCTGGCTGTTCCGATTACTTTCCGGTGTCCCAAATGAACGCCGTCAAAGTAGCCGAGCGCCATGACAGACGCCGGCTGCTCTTCTTTTTGTAAATGATGCGGATGAGAAATATGTATCGTCTTCACAGAACGGTCACCTTTTTTCTTATTGTTCGCTTTTTTGCATGAGCACTTTAGCCGGTTTCAGCAGTCCTTTTTTTGAAGGATGCGGCATATAAATGGCCACACATTCTCCGTCTTCAGTACAGACCGCTATACGGGCGTCAGCTGTCATTGCAGAAAATTCCGCCGGGATGTCAAACACCGACCCGTTTTCAGCTTTCTTAGCTAATGTATCACTTATGACCCATTTCGGCAAATGATTGAGCGCTCTATCGATCGGCACGGCATGCTCTGCAACCGTTCCGTCCGAAACCTGCTGTTCAAGTTCCTCAAACGTGAAACATTCATCAAGGCTGAAATCGCCGGAAGCAGTGCGGATGAGATGCGACATATGCGCGGGATAGCCGAGTTTTTCACCGATTGTCACCGCCAACGTTCTGACGTAAGTGCCTTTTGAGCACGTGACTGTAAAGCGGAATGATACTGTGTCTTCGTTATAAGTGACAGGGGAAGTGAGCGCGATATCTTCAATCGTGATATTCCGCTTCGGCCGCTCCACTTCAATACCCGCTCTGGCGTATTCATAGAGCTTTTTCCCATTGACCTTTACCGCGGAATACATCGGCGGCACTTGCTCCTGCGGTCCCTTCAATTCGTCTAAAACGGCTTTGATATCCGCTTCTTTCAGCGGCTCCCTGACAGGTTTTACGCTGACCGTTTCTCCCGTCTGGTCTTCGGTCGATGTGGAGAAACCGAGAGTGATCTCAGCATCGTACGTTTTTGACTTGTCGGTGACGTACTCAACGATCTTTGTAGCCCGTCCGACACAGATCGGCAGTACGCCTGACACTTCCGGATCAAGGGTTCCCGTATGCCCGACTTTCTTTGTTTTTAACAGTTTTCTTATTTTCATTACACAGTCGTGAGAAGTCATGCCGACCGGTTTATGTAAAAGGAGAACTCCGTTAACCATCTGTCTTTCGCTCCTTTGTTATCAATTGTATCCCGTAAAACGCAGAAAAGAGGACAGACGACACTCGCCCATCCTCTTTCCCGTTATTCAGACGGTTTATCTGAATGCAGTTCGTGAATCAATGTTTCAATACGATTGCCGTACTCAATTGATTCATCAAATTCAAATTCAAGCTCAGGCGTTTTGCGGAGTCTGATTCGGCTGCCGATTTCGGAACGGATAAATCCTTTCGCTTTCTCAAGCCCTTTCAGCGCCTCCTCTTTCTTTTTCTCTCCGCCGAGGACGGAGATATACACCTTCGCTATTTGTAAATCACCTGAAACACGTACGTCTGTTACAGTGAGAAATCCGATTCTCGGGTCTTTCAGCTTTCGGCTGATAATATCCCCGAGCTCTTTTTTCATCTGCTCGCCGACACGGTTTGCTCTCATACTCAATTCAATCACCTCTAAGTTAAAACCACTCTGTTCTAGTGATCGTCCGTTCTATCTCGGGAAAGGAGTCAATAAACGCGAGTACACGCTGGATCTCCTTTTCCGCCTGAACGTGAGAGGAGGAGACGACGGCGATTCCGAAGCTGGTTCGCTGCCAAGTGTCCTGATAGCCGATTTCTGCGGCCGACACGTTGAACTTATTCTGAACCCTCGTTATAATCCGCTTCAGAACGGCTCGTTTCTCCTTTAATGATCCTGCATCATAAATGATGCATTCACATTCCGCAAATCCGATCACTTTCTTTCGATTTCCTGCATGACATACGCTTCAAGGACGTCGCCTTCGCGAATGTCATTGTATTTCTTAATCGTTATACCACATTCATATCCTTGTGAAACTTCTTTCACATCATCTTTGAAGCGTTTCAGAACGTCTACTTCCCCTTCGAAGATGACCACGCCGTCACGGATCAGGCGGAGTCCGCTGTCACGTGTAATGTGGCCGTCTGTTACATATCCGCCGGCAATCGTGCCGATTTTCGACACTTTGAATGTTTGGCGCACTTCAACCTGACCGATGACTTTTTCTTCGTACTCAGGATCAAGCATTCCTTTCATCGCCGCTTCAATTTCTTCGATGACTTTGTAAATGATACGGTGAAGACGGATATCTACATTTTCAGCTTCAGCCGTGCTCTTAGCATTTCCGTCTGGGCGCACATTAAACCCGATAACGATTGCATTTGAAGCAGATGCGAGAATGATGTCTGATTCCGTAATCGCACCGACGCCTGTGTGAATGATTTTCACTTTTACGCCTTCTACTTCAATTTTTTGAAGAGCGGCTGTTAACGCTTCGGCTGAACCTTGAACGTCAGCTTTTACGATTAAGTTGATGTCTTTGACATCGCCTTGTTTAATTTGTTCAAACAGATCATCGAGGCTCAGCTTCGCTTTGTCGCTGCGCTGTTCTTCCAGTTGCTTGGAAGCGCGTGCTTCACCGACAGAACGGGCTGTTTTTTCATCTTTAAAGACGAGGAATTGATCGCCAGCCTGCGGTACGTCGTTTAAGCCCGTGATTTCTACAGGTGTGGACGGTCCGGCTGTTTTCACGCGGCGGCCGAGATCATTGACCATGGCCCGCACGCGGCCGAATGTATTTCCGACAACGATCGGATCTCCGACATGCAATGTTCCCGTTTGAACGAGAAGTGTCGCGACAGATCCTCTTCCTTTATCGAGCTCAGCTTCAATAACCGTTCCTTTTGCCTGACGGTTCGGATTGGCTTTCAGCTCTTCCACTTCACTGACAAGCAGAATCATTTCGACAAGCTCGTCAATTCCCTTGCCTGTAAGAGCGGACAGAGGAACGAAAATCGTTTCTCCTCCCCATGCTTCAGGAACGAGTCCGTATTCAGTCAGCTCCTGCATGACACGGTCAGGGTTCGCGCTTTCTTTATCCACTTTATTCACGGCAACGATAATCGGAACCTCAGCCGCTTTCGCATGGTTGATGGCTTCGACTGTTTGGGGCATAACGCCGTCATCAGCCGCTACGACTAAAATGGTAATATCAGTTACTTCCGCACCGCGCGCACGCATTGTTGTGAACGCCGCGTGTCCCGGAGTATCTAAGAACGTGATTTTTTTGCCGTTTTCTTCGATCTGGTACGCCCCGATATGCTGGGTGATTCCGCCGGCTTCACCTTCAACAACCTTTGTTTTTCTGATGCTGTCAAGAAGGGTCGTTTTCCCGTGGTCAACGTGGCCCATGATCGTCACGACAGGCGGACGGATTTGAAGATCTTCTTCTTTGTCAGCCTCTTCATACTTTTCAAGCTCAGTTTCTTCGAGCACAATCACTTCTTCTGTTTCCACACCGTATTCAGATGCGATCAGTTCGATTGTGTCTTTGTCAAGCTCCTGGTTAATCGTAGCCATTACGCCCAGAAGCATCAGTTTTTTAATGAGTTCAGACGGTTCTTTGCCAAGTTCTTCGGCTAAGGCCCCGACTGTTAAAGAGCCGGAAAACGTAATTTTCTCAGGAAGCTCTTTTTTCGGCTTCAGCGGTTTTTGCTGATACTGATTTTTGTTGTTATGATTGCGTTTGTTTTTGTTTTTGTTGTTGTTATTCTTCTTGTTTTTGTTAAATTGATTATTCTGCACGTCATTCTTCTTTCCGTCTCGAATTTTGTTTGGTTGATTCCCAGCAGGCTGCTGATTAATCCCTTGCGGCTTGTTTTTGTTCGTTTCCGCAGGCTTCTGAGATGTAACGCCGGCGCCGCCTTTTTTAAATTTCGCATCAAGCTGCTTAATGGTCTTTTCTTCAAGCATTGCCATATGGTTATTTACTACTATATCCATGTTTTTCAGCGCAGTCAAAATTTCCTTGCTTGAAACATTGATGGCTTTTGCATATTCGTAAACTCTCATTTTAGCCATTCGTTCACCCCCAAAAATATTAATCGAGCAAGCTGATCAGCTTATTCGCAAAACCTTGGTCAGTGACGGCGACAACGACACGTGATTCCTTGCCGATAGAGCGGCCGAGATCCGCGCGGCTTTCGACTTTTTTATAAGGCACTTTATAATAATTGCATTTATCGGATACTTTTTTTGCAGTATTCGCAGATGCATCTTCTGTCAGCAGAACAAGTTTTGCACGCGCATTTCTAATTTCTTTTATAACCAAGTCCTCGCCCGACACGACCTTACGAGCTCGATTGGCCAGACCCAGCAAGGGAAACCATTCCATTCCAGACATGTTATTTTTTCACCTTTTCCGCCAGTTCCAGCAATTCTTCGAAAATCTGGTCATCGATTTGTGATTGAAATTGATTTTGCAATGTGTTTTTCTTTTTCGCAGCTAAGATGCATTCTTTCTCAAGGGTGATATAGGCACCCCGCCCGTTCTTCTTTCCGGTCGGATCGACTGAAATCTCTCCTTCTTTAGAACGGACAATTCGGATCAGTTCCTTTTTAGGCTTCATTTCCCCCGTTACCACGCATTTGCGCAGAGGAATTTTTTTTCGCTTATTCACCTAAAGTCACCTCTTATTCATCCGATTCGGCTGTTTCAGGCTCCATAAAGAGCGGCTCTAAATCGTCATCTTCTTCATGCTCTCTCGGATAGATGCCAAGGTCTCTTGCATCCGTTTCACTTTTGATATCGATTTTCCAGCCTGTCAATTTCGCGGCTAAGCGGGCGTTTTGCCCTCTTTTTCCGATTGCCAGAGAAAGCTGGTAATCAGGAACGATGACAGTCGTGGCTTTTTCTTCTTCGCTGACGATGACATCCAGCACTTTAGACGGGCTGAGCGCATTGGCAACAAATTCAACCGGATCATCAGACCAGTTGACGATATCAATTTTTTCGCCTTTCAGTTCATTGACGATCGCCTGCACCCGCTGGCCTTTAGGACCAACGCATGAACCGACCGGATCAACGTCAGGGTCATCAGTGCGGACGGAGATTTTAGAGCGGTCGCCCGCTTCTCTGGCAACGGATTTCAGTTCGACCGTTCCGTCATAAATTTCCGGCACTTCGATTTCAAAAAGACGCTTCAACAGGCCAGGATGCGTTCTTGATACATAGATCTGCGGCCCTTTTGTCGTTTTTTCGACTTTTGTGATAAATACTTTAATCCGATCGTGGGGTTTATAGCTCTCATTCGGCATTTGTTCATTGACGGGCAGCAGCGCTTCAATCTTGCCGAGAGACACGTAAATAAACTTGCTGTCTAAGCGCTGTACAATTCCCGTCATGATGTCTTCTTCACGATCGATAAATTCTGAGTAAATCACGCCGCGCTCAGCTTCACGGACACGCTGCGTCACCACTTGTTTCGCCGTCTGCGCAGCAATGCGGCCGAAGTCTTTCGGTGTTACTTCTATTTCAACGACATCTCCGACAAGGTAGTTCGGATGGATGTGCTGGGCGTCGTCAAGCGAGATTTCAAGTCTTGAATCGTATACCTCGTCTACGACATCCTTTCTTGCGAACACGCGGATCGTGCCCGTCTCACGGTTCAGATCGACCCGTACGTTTTGCGCCTGGTTAAAATTTCGCTTATACGCGGAAATTAAGGCAGCTTCAATTGCTTCGATGATAATGTCTTTACTGATGCCTTTTTCTTTTTCAAGAATAGTGAGAGCATCTA
This sequence comes from Bacillus sp. MT(2024), assembly GCF_036362845.1. Lineage (NCBI taxonomy): Bacteria > Bacillati > Bacillota > Bacilli > Caryophanales > Bacillaceae > Bacillus > Bacillus sp. MT(2024). Next base: position 1,633,329 of record NZ_CP143632.1, on the reverse strand, counting down.
ATAGTTCACTGCTCATGTTAGCGGTCTCCCCCCTTAAACACTAATACTTCATTCATTAAAATGTTACAGCTAATCTCGCGTTAGCTATTTTTTCATACGGAATATTGACCCGTTTCTTTCTTGTTTTGACCGTCATCTCTATTGTAACAGTTTGTCCATCAAATTCAGCCAATTTGCCTTCAAACACTTTTAAACCGTCAATCGGTTCGTACGTTTTCATGTACACATTTTTGCCCAGTGATTTTTCGAAGTCGGCTTTTTTCTTTAATGGACGCTCGGCTCCAGGAGAAGATACTTCAAGAAAGTAGTTCTGAGTGATCGGATCGGCCTCATCCAGCTTTTCGCTTAACGCTTCGCTGACTTTGGCGCACTCCTCAATATCAACACCGTTATCGGAATCAATAAACACGCGAAGGAACCAGTTTTGACCCTCTTTGACAAATTCAATGTCTACGAGTTCAAGCTGAAGGTCATCCAGTATGGGCTGAGCCATTCCTTGAACGGTATCAGTCACTTTTTTGCTCATGTTTTTCCTCCTTGTGCTGTCGATATCATATCAGCCGTTCCTCTGCATAAAAACCCTGCTTCAAAAGAGCAGGGGCATTGAGAAAACGATGGACATGTCGAGGCAAAATTGCCTGTTCAATACAAAAGAGCGGGTTTCCCCACTCTTTGCCTCGGTAATCGTTAGCATTTCCAATAAAACTATACCATAACCATATATTTAATGCAAATCAAACTCCGCTCGGAGGCTGTGCACAAAGCTTAAAACAGAGACAGCTGATTTTGGTCCGGAAGCGACTCAAGACAGCCGTGACGGTCTAAATACTCTAAAATGGTTTTTGACACTTTTCCGCGTTTTTGAAGATCCTCTTTTGAAAGGAACTCCCCTTCTTCCCGCGCTTTCACAATATTGAGAGCGGCGTTGGTTCCGAGTCCCGGAATTGAGTTGAACGGCGGGATGAGACTGTTGCCGTCAATGATAAATTCCGAAGCGCTCGAACGGTATAGATCGACCTTCTGGAAGGAATAGCCGCGCTCACACATTTCAAGCGCAAGTTCTAACACGGTAAGGAGGTTTTTCTCCTTCGGCGAAGCATCAAGCCCTTTAGAGCTGATATCATCCATCACCGCTCTGATGGCGGTCGAGCCTTTAATCATTGTATCAATGTCAAAGTCATCTGCGCGGACGGTAAAATACGCAGCATAATATAAAAGCGCGTGATGCACTTTAAAATAGGCAATCCGCACCGCCATCAGCACGTATGCGGCGGCGTGGGCTTTCGGGAACATGTATTTGATTTTTTTGCATGAATCAATATACCAGTTCGGCACATTGTTCTTTTTCATTTCTTCTTCCCATTCCGGCGTCAGGCCTTTGCCTTTACGCACGAATTCCATGATTTTAAAGGCCAGTGAAGGCTCAAGGCCCTGATAAATCAAGTAAACCATAATGTCATCACGGCAGCCGATCACTTCGCTCAGTTCACACGTATTGTTGTGTATCAGTTCCTGCGCATTGCCGAGCCATACGTCCGTTCCGTGGGAAAGCCCGGAAATCTGGACAAGCTCGGAGAACGTCGTCGGCTTCGTATCCTCAAGCATCTGCCGAACAAATCGCGTCCCGAATTCAGGAATGCCGAGCGTCCCCGTTTTACAGCCGATCTGCTCTTCAGTGACGCCGAGCGATTCTGTGCCTTGGAAAATCTTCATAACCTCCGGATCATCTGTCGGAATCGTCTTCGGATCAATTCCGCTTAAATCCTGGAGCATCCGGATGACTGTCGGATCATCGTGCCCCAATATATCAAGCTTCAGCAGGTTGTCATGAATGGAGTGGAAGTCAAAATGAGTCGTTTTCCATTCAGATCCCGTCGCATCTGCCGGGAATTGTATCGGGGAAAAATCGTAAATATCCATGTAATCCGGGACAACGATAATCCCCCCCGGGTGCTGGCCGGTCGTTCTCTTAACGCCGGTGCAGCCCTGCACCAGACGGTCGATCTCTGCGCCGCGCATGTGTAGGTTGTGGTCGCCCGCATAGCCTTTCACATATCCGTAAGCCGTCTTTTCCGCAACGGTGCCGATCGTTCCCGCGCGATACACGTTATCTTCACCGAACAATACTTTCGTGTAGTTATGGGCATGCGGCTGATACTCACCTGAAAAGTTCAAGTCGATATCGGGTACTTTGTCACCTTTAAAGCCTAAGAACGTTTCAAACGGGATATCATGCCCGTCCTTTTTCAAAGGTGTGCCGCAAGACGGGCAGCTTTTATCCGGAAGGTCAAAACCGGAACCGACTGATCCGTCATTAAAGAATTCGGAATATCGGCAGCTCGGGCACACATAGTGCGGAGCGAGCGGATTCACTTCAGTGATTTCCGTTAAGGTCGCCACAAGCGATGAACCGACGGACCCCCGGGAGCCGACGAGATAACCGTCATCCAGAGACCGTTTTACAAGCTTATGAGAGATGAGATAAATAACGGCGAATCCATGACCGATGATGCTTTTTAATTCTTTTTCTATTCTCGCTTCCACAATTTCAGGAAGCTCTTCACCGTAAATACTTCTGGCGCGCTGATAGCTCATTTCACGGATTTCTTCATCAGCTCCGTCAATTTTCGGCGTGTACAGATCGTCTTTGATCGGTTTGATCTCATCGATCATCGAAGCGACTTTCTGCGTATTGTCAACCACGATTTCTTTCGCTTTTTCCGCACCGAGAAAGGAGAAAGCATCCAGCATTTCATCTGTCGTTCTGAAGTGCACTTTAGGCAGTTCGTGCCGGTTTAACGGGTTGGCGCCGCCTTGGGAAGATATTAAGATCTTCCGGTAAATTTTATCCTCATCGTTTAAATAGTGGACATTTCCGGTGGCAACGACCGGCTTATTCAATTTTTCCCCGAGCTTCGTGATGTTGGCGATGATTTCTTTCAGCGCTTTTTCATCCCGGACGAGCTCAAGCTGCAGAAGGTGTCTGTATACTTCCGGCGGCTGCACTTCAAGATAATCATAGAAGGATGCGATATCTTCAACCTCTTCAGGTGATTTTTGCATCATGCCTTCAAAGACCTCTCCCCTGTCACAGGCAGAGCCGATTAACAGACCTTCTCTGTATTTATTAAGCTGCGACCTCGGAATGCGCGGCACTCTGTAGAAATATTGAATATGAGAAATGGACACAAGCTTAAACAGATTTTTAAGGCCGGTCTCATTTACGGCGAGCAATGTAGCGTGATAAGGCCTTGATCTTTGATAAGCATTGGATTGTCCCATATTCTCATTCAGCTGATCATGATAAAAAATGTCTTTTTCAGCGGCATCTTTGAGCATTTTCAACAGCAGGTAGCCCGTTGCTTCAGCGTCAAAGACCGCTCGGTGATGCTGGGTTAATTCGATATCAAACTTCTTACATAACGTATTTAAGCGGTGATTTTTAAACTCAGGATACAGGAAACGCGCGAGTTCCAGCGTATCAATGACCGGATTTTTCGCTTTTTCCGTTTTCAAAAGACGCTTGTACGCCACATTTAAAAATCCCATATCAAAGCTGGCGTTATGAGCCACAAGCACGTCATCGCCGATCCATTCTTTAAAATCCCGGACGACGTCAACGACATCGGGAGCGTCGCGGACCATGTCGTCCGTGATCCCGGTAAGCTCTATCGTCGTTGCTGACAGCGGATGGTGCGGATTGGCGAACGCTTCGAATTTATCGATGATTTCTCCGCCTCTTATTTTGACTGCGGCAAGCTCAATGATGGTGTCATACACTGCGGACAGACCTGTCGTTTCAACGTCAAAGACGACGTATGTGTCTTCTTCCAGGAGACGGTGAGCTGGATTGTATGCGATCGGAACGCCGTCATCCACGATATTGGCTTCCATTCCGTAAATCATTTTAATGCCGTGTTTTTTCGCGGCGGAATAGGCATCCGGGAAAGACTGCACAACGGCGTGATCAGTTAACGCAATCGCTTCATGTCCCCATTTTTTCGCCTGTTCGACAAGCTTTCCGATGCCCGTTACAGCATCCATTTGGCTCATCGGAGAATGCAGATGAAGTTCAACCCGTTTTTCGCCTTCAGGAGCGGTGTCTTCACGGGTTTTGGCTTTTATTTCATTCACGTCATTTGCAATCATGACGAGGTCTCTGACGAATGTATCGTTTTGAATGCTTCCCCGCGCCTTCACCCACATGCCTTTTTTCAGCGTTTTCATCAAAGCGGCGTCTTCTTTTTCTCTGGCGAACATTTTTACTAAAATACTGTTTGTATAGTCCGTGATTTTGAAAATGCAGAGCGTGCGTCCGCTTTTCAGCTCGCGTGTTTCAGCATCAAACACAAACCCCTGCACCGTAATTCTTCTTTCTTCATCCATGATGCTGTCAAGCGTCCGGATTTCTTCGTTCTCTTTAATTTGATAGCCGATGACAAGCGGTCCGGACGGTGCCTGATCCTCATCGCCCTCTTTTTCCTTCTTCTCCATCTCGATAAGCGCCTGCATCGCCCGCTCCTGATCTTCAGCAAGCTTTTGCTCGCGGAATTTCTGGACTTCTTGGTCAGATACGAAAATTTCGGTATCCAGCTGCAGTTCCGGAAAGCCGAATTGGCGGTAGCTGTGCTGAATCAGTGCGCTGTATTTATTTTTGAGCGCAGATGCTTCTGTATCTGTTTTTGTTTTCACGATCAGTTTATTTCCCTTAAGCTTCGGTTTCTGCTGATTCAAAAGAGCCACCATCGGCGGCGAGGTTCCTTCAAGCTCTTCAATACAGCGTGTCCAATAATCCTGTACAAGCTCCTCTGTCACTGTAGGGTCGACGACCTGAACAGACGATGTGACACGGGCGATGTGAGCAAACGATTGTGTTAACCTCATCATGAATGAATCATATATTTGATACGGCAAAAGAGCCTTAAAGCGAAATTGGAAATGCCAGGCTTTTTCTGCTTTATGGATTGTCAGTTTATCAATCTCTCCGTCTTCAAAGTATGTCATGAAGGTATCATCTGTCATATTAAGCTGCTGCAGAAGAATCTGAAACTGTCTTCTGTTTACTGATAACTGTTCCATTCAGACAGTATCCCTCCCTTAAAACATCATAAGTGAAGGTACCTCCGCAGGTGATGAGGTACCTTCTTTTTTCTCTATTTTAACATGATTTTGTACGATTCGTTATGGTGATTACTTCGTCTTAATAAATTCAGAAAGCTCATCCACTGAAACTTCGGCAGATTCACCGGTTTTGCGGATTTTCACTTCTACGATGCCTTCGTCGGCACGTTTTCCGACAGTGATGCGGATCGGAAGGCCGATCAGATCAGAATCAGCAAACTTCACGCCTGCGCGTTCAGCGCGGTCATCGTATAATACCTCATAACCTTCCGCCTGGAATTTGCCGTAAAGCTGTTCAGCAAGCTCTTTTTGCGCTTCGTTTTTCATATTCAGCGCCAAAATATGAAGATCATACGGAGCAACGCTCTTCGGCCAGATCAAGCCTTTTTCGTCGTGATGCTGTTCAGCGATGGCTGAAAGCGTTCTGGACACGCCGATTCCGTAACATCCCATCAGCATCGGCTGCGCACGCCCGTTTTCATCAAGGTATGTCGCATTCATTGCTTCAGAGTAACGCGTACCGAGTTTAAAGACTTGTCCGACCTCAATCCCTTCAGCGAAACGGATCGTGCCTTTTCCGTCAGGTGACGGATCGCCTTCCTGAATGATTCGAAGATCGGCGTACGCTTTTACAGACGCGTCACGTTCGATGTTTACGTTTCGGTAATGACGGTCTTTTTCATTCGCGCCGCAAACGGCGTTTACCATTACTTTCACGGCTTGGTCGGCATAAATCTCAATGTCGCCGGCAGCGCCGATCGGCCCCGCAAATCCCGGCTCCGTGCCAAGTTTCTCCGCTACTTCTTCATGAGACGCAAGCTCAACCACTTCCGCGTTCAGAAGGTTTTTCACTTTCACGTCATTGACCTCATGATCGCCTCTTACTAACACGAGAACAAATCGGTCATCCGCTTTAAACAGCATTGATTTGATGCAGGCGCTCGGCTCAATCTGCAAGAACGAAGCGAGCTCTTCAATGCTTTTGACATTCGGCGTATCAATTTTCTCCAATGCCTCGGGTGTTTCATCTGACGGCTCGCTGTTCATGACAACTTCCGCCATTTCCGTATTGGCTGCGTAAGAGGATCCATCGGAATAAGCGATGGTATCTTCCCCTATTTCAGAAAGAGCCATAAATTCATGCGTGTCTTTTCCGCCCATCGCGCCCGAGTCGGCAATAACGGGACGGACGTTTAATTCACAGCGTGCGAAAATGCTGCTGTATGCGCCGTACATGTTTTGGTACGTTTCCTCCAGACTTTCTTCAGAAGCATGGAAAGAATACGCATCTTTCATGATGAATTCGCGTCCGCGCAATAACCCGAAACGCGGGCGTTTTTCATCTCTGAATTTAGACTGGATCTGGTAAAGAGTGAGCGGCAGACGCTTATAAGATTTCACCTCATCGCGCACGAGAGAAGTAATGACTTCTTCATGTGTCGCGCCTAAAGCAAATTCACGGCCGTGGCGGTCTTTCAGACGCATTAATTCAGGCCCGTACGTATACCATCTGCCTGATTCCTGCCATGTTTCAGCCTGCTGAAGGGCCGGCATCAGCATTTCCACCGCGTTGATTTTTTCCATTTCTTCACGCACGATCTTCTGAATGTTTTGAATGACCCTGTAAGCCAGGGGCATGTAGCTGTAAACCCCGCTCGTATTTTGTCTGATAAATCCCGCTCTCAGCAGAAGCTTATGGCTTTTTGCTTCAGCATCAGCCGGCACTTCTCTCAGGGTCGGAATAAGCGTCAAACTTTGTCTCATGTCTTCGCACCTCTGATTTTTTACTAGTCAATTATAAGAATAAACGCTGGATATCGTTCCATGTGACAACCAGCATAAGAAGCATTAAGAAAGCTACGCCGATAAATACGACAAATGCTTCCTTGTCACGGTTTATCGGCTTGCCGCGGATTGCTTCAATGAATAAAAACAGCAGCCGTCCGCCGTCAAGCGCCGGTATCGGCAGCAGGTTGACGATTCCCAGGTTGATGCTTAAAAACGCCGCAAACTGGAATAAGTTGATAATACCGGTTTTTGCAACTTGATCGGTCATATCATAAATGCCGACAGGGCCCGAAAGCATATCAAGCTTAAACTGGCCTGTCACAAGTTTGCTCAGATTGGTCAGGATCGCTTTTGTGACATCAACGGTAGATGTCGCGCCGTAAGCAATCGCTGCAAGCGCGCCTTTTTCAGTCGGCGCATAAGAGCCGAAGCGGCCGATTGTTTTTTTATTTTCATCTTTTACAGCTTCAGGTGTAACCGAGATATGAAACGATTTGCCGTCCCGTTTGACGGCGACATCGATTTTTTTCCCGGGATTTTCTTTTACTGCTGTCACGATGTCGGTCCATGACCTCATTTTTTCACCGTTAATGCTCTGGATATAGTCGCCTTCTTTTAAACCGGCAGCAGCTGCGCGTCCATTGTCTGTCAGCTTCCCGAGCTCAGGCTGATTCGAAGGCACGCCTTGAATGAATCCGAGCATGACGAGAATGACATACGCTAAGATGAAGTTCATTATCGGACCGGCAGCAATCGCCTTAATCCGCTTCCATACGGGTTTAGACCCGAATTGTCGATTGTAAGGCGCAATCTGCACTTCTTCTCCGTCTACGATAAAAAAAGAGGTCTGACTGACAGTAAAGCCCGCCAGTTCATCTTCTTTCCCCTGCTCGTACCCGGTAATCTTCATTTCGTGCTCAAGATCAGCCGTCTCCACCTCGATAATTAAAGCGTCGGGATATTTTTCCTTTTGATTAATGATGACTTTTTCCACTTCGTCATCTTTATTAAAAAGAAGCCCGACGGTATAACCGGGTTTGACTTCAATCATCTCCGGGTCTTCACCGGCCATGCGGACGAACCCCCCGACCGGAAGGAGTCTGATCGTATACACGGTTTCATTCTTTTTAAATGAAAAGATTTTAGGGCCGAAGCCGATCGCAAATTCACGGCAAAGGATTCCCGCTCTTTGGGCGAGCAATAAATGCCCGAGCTCATGGAAAAAAACGAGCGTTCCGAAAATAATAATAAACGCGATAACTGTATTCACGAACATACCACCTTATGTGAGTATTGAATTAACGTATCCCCGGGTGTCTTTGTCCACTTCTTGGATATCCGCAAGACTCGGATCCTGAATTACGCTGTGGCGGTCCAATGCTTTTTCAATCAGGTCCTCAATCGATAAGAATGAAATCCGTCCGGCAAGAAAAGCGGCAACGGCTTCTTCGTTGGCCGCATTTAAAACCGTCGGCATCGTTCCCCCTATTTTACCTGATTCAAAGGCAAATTGTAAGCAGCGGAACCTTTCAAAGTCAGCTTTCGCAAAATGAAGGCTTCCGATCTCCCATAATTCAAGCCTTTTTGCTTCAGGCAGAGGCAGCCGGTCCGGATATGTCAGCGCGTATTGAATCGGCACCCTCATGTCCGGATTTCCAAGCTGGGCGATGACGCTTCTGTCGTGAAATTCAACCATCGAATGAATGATGCTCTCTTTATGTAATACAACGTCAATCTGTTCATACGGAATGTCAAACAGCCAATGCGCTTCAATGACTTCAAGCCCTTTATTCATCATTGTAGCCGAGTCAATCGTAATCTTTGCACCCATCGACCAGTTCGGGTGATTAAGGGCGTCGGCAATCGTTACAGACTCAAGCTCCTGCCGCGTTTTATCTCTGAAACTGCCGCCGGATGCCGTAATGATCAGGCGCTCGATATTTTTGCTCTGTTCGCCTTGCAGCGCCTGAAAAATAGCGGAATGTTCGCTGTCGACCGGAAGAAGAGGAACACCGTATCGTTTTGCGTGTCCTTTCACTATATGCCCGGCAGTGACGAGAGTTTCCTTATTTGCAAGCGCAATTGTTTTTTTCTGTTCAATCGCTTTCAAAGTCGGGGTTAAACCGACGCTTCCAAGCAGCGCATTGACCACGATATCCACTTCGTCCATGACTGCCGCTTCAATCAGGCCTTCTTCTCCGATGCCGATTTGACATTCATGAGAAAAAGACGCTTCTTTCACTTTTTGATATGTATCCATGTCGCCGACTGCTACATATTTCGGCTGAAACGTTCTGATCAACGGGATCGCTTTCTCGGCGTTTTTACCGAAAGTCATCGAGACGAGACGGAACTGATCTTGATGCATGCGCAATACGTCTAACGTCTGCTCCCCGATTGATCCTGTTGCTCCTAAAAGACAAATATTCTTCAAAATGCCACTCCCATTCTATGCGTCCAGATCGGTCTTATTTTCATATTAGCCTTTCTCATGAAAAAAGCGCAAGCAGAAAGTATAAGAACGGCATGACAAACAAAAAGCTGTCAAATCGGTCTAAAATGCCGCCGTGCCCGGGAAGGATTTTCCCCGAATCTTTCACATCATAGTGCCGCTTAAGCGCTGATTCAACCAAATCCCCGATCTGTCCGAACACAGACAGAACAAGCGTGATGACCAAAAGAACCAGGTATGAAATCGGAAGGTGCGCAAACAGCTGAAAAACAGCCGTAAAAATAAGGGCGATGACAATACCGCCGAGAAACCCTTCCACCGTTTTGTTGGGACTGATTTCGGGCCACAGCTTCCGCTTCCCGAGCGACTTTCCGACGAAATATGCGCCTGAGTCCGTTGACCATATGACAACGCAGGCATAAAAGATATACAAAAGCCCGTTTGTTTCAATGTTTCTGATTTCAATAAAATAATGAAAACACAGTCCGATATATACCGTCGCGAGAACGATAAACCCGACTTCGTCAAACGTAAAGGTGTTTTTCACGAGCACCGTATAGCTGAGCAGAATCAATACGGCGAAAATCGTTACTTCCATTTTCGCATCGAAAAAATGATATTTGTCCGGCATCATATACAGCCATAACAATAAGAGGCTGATCAGACCCGGAAAAGAAAAAAATCTGAGCTTTTTCATCCGCAAAAGCTCAAAAAGCGCTATACTTCCCATCACGTAAACAAATACGGTGAACGGCAATCCTCCGAAAATAACCAAAAATAAAAATAGTGCCGCTGCCAGAACACCTGTTAACAATCTTTGTTTCATTTCCACCATCCTCTAAATTCCGCCAAACCTCCGGCCCCGCTGCTGAAATTCTCCCACTGCCTGCAGAAAGTGATCTTCTTTAAAATCGGGCCACAGGACATCTGTAAAAACAAATTCACTGTAAGCCACCTGCCAAAGCATAAAGTTGCTCAGTCTGATTTCTCCGCTCGTTCTGATGAGCAGCTCCGGGTCCTGGATTGATTCTGTCATTAAATGCCCGGAAAAGAGCGCTTCATCAATGTCTTCGATATTCAGCGTGCCGCTTTTCACCTGTTCGGCCAGTGCTTTTGCCGCATTGACGATTTCCGTGCGTCCGCCGTAGTTCAAAGCGAAATTGAGAATCAGCCCGTCATTTTGTTCTGTATCTTTTACGGCCTTCTCAATCGCCCTGTACGTATGAGAAGGGAGCGCGGATTCATCTCCGATAATTTTCACCTGTACATTTTCCTCTATCAATTCAGGAAGATACGTATTCAGGAACTCTTCCGGAAGCTTCATCAAAAAGTCGACTTCCATCTTCGGGCGCTTCCAATTCTCCGTTGAAAACGCATAAAGAGTCAGAACTTTAACGCCGAGCTGATTTGCGAGCTTTGTCACCCTTTTTACCACTTTCATTCCTTCATGATGTCCGGCAATCCGCGGGAGCGAGCGCTTCTTCGCCCAGCGTCCGTTTCCGTCCATAATAATGGCAATGTGTGCGGGAATTTCACCCTTCAGTATGTCTTCTTTTGTATACCGTTCTAAGTTGGAAGCCGCATTCTGCTGATTCTTCCAATTTTTGAGTATGTTGAGCATGAGATTCCTCCGTCACCCAAAAAGGTTGCGTTGCTGATGATCAATGTAATCAACAGTATTAACAAAAAAACCCCCTGTAAACATGAGAGGGTCTTTTCACATTATCTATTGTACATAGTTTTTCATTAAACTTCCATGATTTCTTTTTCTTTGTCCTTCGTGACACTGTCAATTTTTGACACATATTCATCTGTCAGCTTTTGAACGTCTTCACTGGAAGCACGAAGCTCGTCTTCTGTAATGTCCCCGTTTTTCTCAAGTTTTTTGAGGTCATCGTTGCTGTCACGGCGGACATTACGGACTGCTACTTTCGCTTCTTCCGCGTATTTTTTCACGACTTTGACAAGTTCTTTACGTCTTTCTTCCGTCAGAGCCGGGATCGCGATGCGGATAATTGTTCCGTCACTTGTCGGAGTTACGCCAAGATCAGCTTTCAGGATCGCTTTTTCAATATCGCCGATTGCCGTTTTGTCATACGGTGTGACAACAAGCATACGCGCTTCAGGCACATTGATGGAAGACAGCTGGTTTAAAGGTGTTTGGGCACCGTAGTATTCTACTGTCACTTTATCCAATAGAGATGGGTTGGCACGTCCCGCGCGGACTGACGCCAATTCACGTGAATAAGCGGCAACCGCTTTTTCCATGCGTTCTTTTGTTTGTGTTAATACTTCGTTTGACAACGTTATTTCCCCCTTACGATCGTTCCGATTGATTCGCCGATTACGGCACGCTTAATATTTCCTTCTTCCATAATAGAAAAGACGATCAGCGGAATATCATTATCCATACATAGTGAAGAAGCCGTAGAATCCATGACTTCCAGCCCGTCTTTTAACACATCGAGATAAGATAATTTTTCGTATTTAACAGCTGACTCATCTTTTCTCGGATCGGCATTATACACACCGTCGACATTATTTTTCGCCATTAAAATCACATCCGCTTCGATTTCAGCGGCACGCAGCGCTGCGGTTGTGTCCGTAGAGAAATAAGGGTTTCCTGTTCCCGCGGCAAAAATCACAACGCGTTTTTTCTCCAGGTGGCGGATGGCTTTTCTTCTGATATAAGGCTCAGCGACCTGACGCATTTCAATTGATGTCTGCACTCTGGACTGAATTCCGAGCGTTTCCAGGCTGTCCTGCAGGGCAAGTGAGTTCATGACAGTAGCAAGCATGCCCATATAATCGGCCGTCGCACGGTCCATTCCTAAGTCACTGCCTGTTTTTCCGCGCCATAAGTTGCCGCCGCCTACAACTACGGCCACTTCGACGTCAAGCTCAGCGATTTCTTTTACCTGTTTAGCGATGGATTGGATAACAGTCGGATTAATGCCGTTTCCCTGCTCTCCTGCCAATGCTTCTCCGCTAAGCTTTAAAACGATACGATTGTATTTTGGTTTTTCCATAATAACCTCCAAGTGTAAACATTGCCGTTTCCTATTATGCAAGAGAAAAAAAGGTTTGTAAATATAGTTTTAAAAATAGGGAACACAAGTAGTGTCCCCTATACTGCCTGAAAAGCCGCGAAAGATTCGCCAAGGCTTTCCGCCATTATTTTTTCACTTGGTTCATAACTTCTTCAGCAAAGTTTTCTTGGCGTTTTTCAATGCCTTCTCCAACTTCGTAGCGGACGTAAGTTTTAACAGATGCGTTTTTCGCAGCCACAACTTGTTTCACTTTTTCGTCTGGGTTTTTAACGAAAGCTTGGTCTAATAAGCAAATTTCTTCGAAGAATTTGTTCAGACGGCCTTCAACCATTTTAGCTACGATGTTTTCAGGTTTGCCTTCTTGAAGAGCTTGCTGAGTCAGGATCTGACGCTCATGGTTTGCTTCTTCTTCAGACACTTGGTCGCGGGAAATATAACGAGGATTTACCGCTGCAACATGCATCGCGATGTCTTTTGCAAGATCTTCGTCAGTTGTTCCGCTAAGAACGGATAATACGCCGATGCGGCCTCCCATGTGAAGGTAAGCACCGAACGCTTCGCTGTCTTCTTTTGTAAGAACAGCAAAACGGCGAAGAGTGATTTTCTCTCCGATTTTAGCAACGTTGCTTGTGATGTATTCTTCAACAGTAGAACCGTTTTCCATCTTTTGATCCATCGCTTCTTCAAGATCAGCAGGAGCGTTTGCAAGAAGGTGGTCAGCAAGCGTGTTCAGAAGCTCTTTGAAGCCTTCGTTTTTCGCAACGAAATCAGTTTCAGAGTTTACTTCTAAGATAACGCCTTTGTTGCCGTCAGTTTTAATAAGAGTAGAACCTTCAGCAGCGATACGGTCAGCTTTTTTAGCCGCTTTCGCAATTCCTTTTTCTCTCAGAAGGTCGATTGCTTTGTCCATATCTCCGTCAGTTTCAGTCAATGCTTTTTTACAGTCCATCATACCAGCGCCTGTTTTTTGACGCAGTTCTTTTACCTGCTGTGCAGTAATAGCCATTTGAATTCCTCCTTATATGTGTAAACAAGATATGTATAGATACATTTTTCTTGAAAAAAGGTGATAAAAGGCAGTCCCTCTTATCACCTTTTGATTAGGTTACGCAGTTGTCGTTTCTGTTTCAGGTGCAGTCTCTTCAGCAGCTTCCGCTTCTTCTTCGCCTTGCTTCGCTTCAAGAATGGCATCTGCCATTTTAGAAGTAAGAAGTTTGACAGCGCGGATTGCGTCATCGTTTGCAGGGATTACGACATCAATTTCATCAGGATCACAGTTTGTATCTACGATTCCGATGATAGGAATGTTCAATTTGCGAGCTTCCGCAACAGCGATGCGCTCTTTGCGAGGATCGATGATGAATAATGCATCAGGAAGATCCTTCATGTCTTTAATTCCGCCGAGGAATTTTTCAAGACGCTCTAATTCTTTTTTCAATTGAACAACTTCTTTTTTCGGAAGTACTTCAAATGTACCGTTTTCTTGCATTTTCTGGATGTCTTTCAGACGCTTAATGCGTTTTTGGATTGTTTCGAAGTTTGTCAGTGTACCGCCCAACCAGCGTTGGTTGACATAGTACATGCCAGAGCGTACAGCTTCTTCTTTAACAGAATCCTGAGCTTGTTTTTTTGTGCCGACGAAAAGGATTTTTCCGCCTTCAGCAGCAAGGTTTTTCGTGAAGTTGTAAGCTTCCTCTACTTTTTTCACTGTTTTTTGAAGGTCAATGATGTAGATTCCGTTACGCTCCGTGAAAATGTAACGCTTCATTTTTGGGTTCCAGCGGCGTGTTTGGTGGCCGAAGTGAACACCAGCTTCAAGCAATTGTTTCATAGAAATAACTGACATGTGATTTCCTCCTAATAAAATGGTTTTTTTCCTCCGCTTAGGTCATTTTTGTGCAGAACTGCCGTTTGCAGCACCCTCTGCATAAATCGTTAAGCGTGTGTATTTAACACCAAGACATAATATAACACAGCTTTATGCGACAATCAAGAATCCTTTACAGCTTTGCCGCGAAATTTTAAAAACAGCTCGATTTCTGTCTTTCCGCTCTGCACCCGTTTGGCGATTTCCGCAGGGGTGAGCCCTTGTTCATATAATTCTGAAACACGTTCTTCAAACGAATGCGCACCGTTGTTTTCGTCACTTTCAGCCCGTTCCGTTGCACTGATGAGCTTTTCCATGTGATCCGGAATATCAGGCTCTTTTTTCGGTTCCGGCCGGGGTTCGGCATCTTCTGCGTCAGGCGCTTGATCATTCCGGCTTTTTGTGTCTTCGAGTCTTTCATTTTCTTCTTTCAGCTCAAGCAGAAACGCTGCAAGGGTGTTTTCCGTCTCTTCAAGAATCTTCTTCTGCTGGCGCTCCGTCTCCTTGAGGGCTGAAAACCTCGTGTACAGAATAATGACGGCATAAAGCAGTACGCCGTGAAGCACAAAGCTTAAAAGCCATAATAGTGTTGACATGTTTTTCACTCGCTAACCATGAGTTCATTATTGAATTACTTTTTCAAGCAGGTGCTTTAATTTAAACAGCGCCTTTGAATGAATCTGTGAAATCCGCGACGTCGAAAGGTTCAGGACTTGTCCGATTTCGGTCAAAGTCAGTTCTTCTTTATAGAATAAACTGACGACAAGCTGCTCTTTTTCAGAGAGCTCGTGAATTTTGCCCGCAAGCTGAGCGATCAGCTCGTCCTTCATGATTTTTTCTTCCGGCGGCACATTTTTGTCATCTCTGATCATCACTTGAATATTCTCACCGTCATCCTGGTCGTGAAGCTTTTCATCAATTGATAAGAGATTGGCAAAAAAACCTTCATTCATCGTTGATACTACGTCCTGTTCCGTCATGCCCAGCTCTTCTGCGATCTCTGAAGGCGTCACATTCCGAAGGTAGCGCTGTTCAAGTTTTTCGATTGCCGCTTCGACTTTTTTTGTCTTCTCCCGTGAAGTTCTGGGCAGCCAATCTTCTTTACGCAGCCCGTCGATGATTGCACCGCGAATTCTAAACGAGGCATAGGTATCAAATTTTAAATCCCGGCCGGGGTCAAATTTTTCCAGGGCATCATATAAACCAAGCATACCAAGGCTCATTAGATCGTCTTTATGCACCGATTTCGGCAGTCCGACGGAAATTCTGCCGACATGATATGTGACCAGCGGCATGTAACGGCGCATTAAATCATCACCGGCTTTAGGATCTTTCCACTCTTTCCAGCGCGACCAAAGCACCTGATCTTCATAATTCAAGGATTGCATTGTTATCCCCCTACCTCATACCTTTATTAAATCGTTGTTTCACCTTGTTTAACAGTTCGAATGTGCAGCATGCAGGACTTTGGCTCAAATTCAATCGTCCGGCCGCTTGAGCCGCCCGTATCTTCACTGATGACCGGAATGTTATACAATGAAAGCTGCTCTTTGATAGCCGCTACATTCCTCGGACCGATTTTCATCAGGTCGTTTGTCATTTTAAACTTAAACATCTCCGCTCCCCCGGCGAGTTTTGCCTTCAGGGCAAACTTGCGGCAGCCGGCTTTCAAAAGCATATCAATTGTCATCTTAACGGCGGTGTCCGCGTATTTTGCACGGTTGAGCTCCGCCGTTTTTGATAAACCGGAGTCCGGCAGCATGACGTGAACGAGTCCTGCCGTTTGTTTGTCTTTATCGTATAAAACCAGCCCCACGCATGAACCGAGTCCCGAGGTTCGGATTTTATCCGGGTAACGCGCGACTTGAACATCCGCAATCCCCACTTTAACGACTGCGGCTTCCGCACGGCTCATAAAGCCGCACCCAATGAGACGAAGAGCTTTTCAAAAGAATCATAGTCCGGGAGCATAAACATATGGGCTTTGAGCTCCTGCCGGCTGCCCTGGTCAAAAATAGAAGTATCCACGACAATGGCATGCTCTCCGACTTGGCTGAGCTCCATCAGTCCTTCACTGATAACCGCGCCGAACATATCAAGTGAGATTTCCGGCACGCTCGGGTAAATCTCAAGCTTTGTCAAATCAGCCAATGCCGTTAAATAGGAGCCTGCTAAAATATTGCCAAACTCATGTAAAGCAGAAGAACTCAAATGATCTTCACCCAACTGGTCAATATCAAAATCCGGATTTCCGATCAGCTCTCTGATAAACTGTTCCGCTTGATCAAAAGGCATGATGAGAAAGATAGAACCGGTCATGTCGCCTTCCATTCTTAAAAAGATACTGGCGACCGGCGTTTCAGCCCCGCCGAAAAAATCAGCGAGCTCATCAAATGTCAATAAAGTCGCAAA
The DNA here is from genome assembly GCF_036362845.1 of Bacillus sp. MT(2024). Lineage (NCBI taxonomy): Bacteria > Bacillati > Bacillota > Bacilli > Caryophanales > Bacillaceae > Bacillus > Bacillus sp. MT(2024). Next base: position 1,616,639 of record NZ_CP143632.1, on the reverse strand, counting down.
CGGCACTTCCATGTCTATCTTTCTGTTCAGCAGCTGAGCCATGGCAGAAGCCGAGTGACCCGCCCCGATATTTCCGACTTCCCGCAAAATATCCATCTGCTCTTCTTTGATCGCTTCAAACTTACTCATGTTGTCTTTTCCCCTTTAAGCATTCGGCTCTCCGGACGCAGATGCCGAAGCACCTTTATCCAGCACCGCATGCGCATCGATAATATTGAGGAGCCTGTTATCTTGCTTGACGATCTGTTTAATCCACACATCCGTTTCCTTTGTCTGGCTTTCAGGCGCGGATTCAATTTCATTTTCATGCACGGTGATGACGTCATTGGCCTCATCCACGACCCATCCGACATCGGCGTCACGGTAAGAAATGATGATAATCCGTGTCTCTTCTGTGATGTCCTGTTCAGGCTGGTTCAGACGTTTTCTTAAATCAAGAACCGGGGTAATCACTCCGCGTAGATTGATAACGCCGCGGATATAAGATTCCACCCCCGGGACCCTCGTCGGTTTTTGCCACTTTTCAATTGATTTCACCTGGGAAACTGAGATAGCGTATTCTTTCCCGTTTATCATAAACACAATCATTTTTTCACCTGTTTTGATTTCAGCAGTCATGCGGGCACCTCCTCGTGTCGTTTTAGTAGATCAGCGCATTGCAATCAATAATCAGCGCCACTTCTCCGTTTCCGAGAATCGTAGCGCCGGAAATCGCAAAGACGTTCGTCAAATAGTCGCCGAGTGATTTCAGTACGACTTCCTGCTGTCCGATAAAAGAGTCCACGACAAAAGCAGTGGATTTATCGCCCTTTTTCACGACGATTACATGGAACTGATCGGCATCCTGTTTTGAATCCGTAATGCCGAATTCTTTTTTCAGATAGACAATCGGAACGATTTGGCCTCTGAAATCAATCACTTCTCTGTCATGCGTCTGCAGGATATCTTTCTTATCAATAACAGCCGTCTCTATAATAGAAGAAATCGGTATCGCAAACGTCTCTTCTTCCAGTTTAATGAGAAGAACGGATATAATTGAAAGTGTCAGCGGAAGCTGGATACTGAAAAGAGAACCTTGACCTTCCGCGGATTTGACACTGACAGAGCCGCCGAGTGATTCGAGTTTATTTTTTACGACATCCAGGCCGACGCCCCGCCCTGAAATGTCAGAAATTTGATCGGCAGTCGAGAAGCCAGGAGCAAAAATAAGCTCGTAAATCTCATTATCTTCAAGCGTTTCAGCATCACGTTCGGTGATTACACTCCGCTCGAGCGCTTTTTCAAGAATTTTCTTTCTGTTCAGGCCGGCCCCGTCATCTTCAACCTCAATAAAGACATGATTGCCGCTGTGATATGCCTTAAGCACGACATGACCCGATTCCGGTTTTCCTTTATTCACCCGCACTTCAGGCGATTCAATGCCGTGATCGATGCTGTTTCTGATTAAATGCACAAGCGGATCGCCGATTTCATCAATCACCGTGCGGTCCAGCTCCGTTTCAGCTCCGATGATGGACAATTCGATTTTCTTGTTTAATTCCTTTTGAAGCTGGCGGATCATTCTCGGGAAACGGTTAAAGACGGTTTCTACCGGCACCATCCGCATATTAAGAATAATAGACTGAAGGTCGCCCGAAATTCTGGTCAGGCGTTCAACGGTTTCAGTCAGCTCATTGTGGTCAAGCTCTTTGGCGATCTGCTCAAGACGTCCGCGGTCAATGACAAGTTCTTCAAAAAGATTCATTGAAGAATCCAGTCTTTCAATGTTGACACGAATCGTTTTCGAGCCGCTGTGATGCTTCGGCTGTTCTTCCGTTTTCGCTTGCGGCTTCGGCGTTTTTTCAGCCTTTTTAACCGGAGTTTCCTTCACCGGTTCAGCCGCTTGCGGTTTTTCGGCCGTTTTTAACGGCGCACCGGCAGAAATTTCGACTTTCTCCACTTCTGAAATGCCGCTGATGAGTTCTTTAATTTCTTCAGCAGGCTGCTTTGTCAAGAAACACACCTGAAAATCCGTTCCGAAATCTTCCGTCTCAAGTACTTCCGCGGCGGGTATCGTTTTTGCGACTTCCCCGGCTTCATTCAGCTTTTCAAATATCATGTACACGCGCACGGCTTTGAGCATGCAGCTTTCATTCAGGGAAACCGTTATTTCATAGCGGCTGAATCCCTGCTCTTCCGCCTCTTCAATAACAGTCCGTTCGAACTCATCATAATTCCATTCAGTTGAAGTCTGTTGTTTTGAAGCCGGCGGTTCTGCTGTTTCGGCTGAAGCCGCAGTCTCATGCACCGCATTTACGTCGAGCTTAGCACTTACTTCAGAAATATCACGTTTGCCGTCTCCTCCGTCAATAATGGACTGCACCATCTCTTCAAGATGATCAAGCGCTTCAAACAGCACGTCCAGCCAATCCGATGTAACGGGCATTTCTCCGTTGCGGATGGCGTCCAGCACATTTTCCATCAGGTGGGTTAAATGCGCCAGATCTGTATATCCCATCGTTGCGCTCATGCCTTTCAGCGTATGGGCAGCTCTGAAGATGTCATGCACAAGCTGAAGGTCTGCCGGATCTTTTTCCAACAGCAGCAGCTTTTCGTTACATGTCTGTAAGTGCTCTTTACTTTCATCAATAAAGACATCTAAATATTGATTCATATCCAATTGATTCACACCCTCTCTTTTTTCACACATCCGGTGATGGATGCCGCGATATCTTCCACATGTTTAATCTCATGAATGAGGCCCGCCTTTATCGCTGACTTCGGCATTCCGAACACAACACAGGATTCGTCCGATTCCGCAATCGTTTTAACGCCGCCTGTTCTGAGCATTTCTTTTACGCCTTCGGTTCCGTCGCTGCCCATGCCTGTCATAATGACGGCTACCTTTTCGTAATCGGATAAGCGGCTTGCCGACCGAAACAAATAATCGGCTGACGGTTTATGCCGGCTTTCCGTATCATGAACGTCAAGAATGATGCGGAGCCTTCCGCCTTCCTCTGCAACCGTCATATTTTTTCCGCCGGGCGCGATGTACACCCATCCGTCTTTCGCTTCTTCACCGTTTTCCGCTTCTTTGACCTGAATATCTGACAAATGGTTGAGTCTGTCTGCAAGTGAAGCGGTGAAGCCTTCAGGCATGTGCTGAACGACAAATACAGGCGCCTTTAAATCCTTCGGCAGTTTCGGAATCACCTTTTGCAGAGCCCGCGGTCCGCCTGTAGAGGTCGCGATGAATACGGCCTGCTTGGCGGATTTTGCTTTCGGTCTTTCAAATCCCGCCAAAGCCGGACGTTCCGGGATAGAAGGCTCTTTCACTGCCGCCTCAGGTTTTTGGGCGCGGGACAGCCCGGCTGCAATCACTCTCTCAATCAGCTGCTCTTTAATTTTATAAAGATCAAGTGAAATCGATCCGGAAGGCTTGGTGATAAAATCAAAAGCGCCCATTTCCAGGCAGTTGATCGTTCGGTCCTTCCCTTGCTGTGTCTGGCTCGATACCATGATGACGGGAAGTTTATATATGCTGATGATCTTCCGTAATGTATCCGTTCCGTTCATGACCGGCATTTCAATATCAAGCGTGACAACATCCGGTTTGAGAAGCTCTATTTTCTTCAGCGCCTCTTCCCCGTTTCTGGCTGTCCCGATGACTTCTATCTGCACTTCCGCAGCCAGAAAATCGGTAATCATCTTTCTCATAAAAGCTGAGTCATCAACGACAAGCACACGAATCACTGTAAAGTCCTCCTCAATAAAAAAGAAGATAATCTCTCAATAAATGCCGGTTTCTCTTCTCTTGGTTTGTTTTCTTCCGTTTGAAACAAGACATCCGTCAGAAGACGGACGGACCTGCTGGCTTTTGCTTGAGGACTTTTTATTAAAAAAGGCACCTGGTCAATGACAGCTTGACTTACTAGCGGATCATCGGGTATGGAGCCGGCGAAACGCACCTCCGCGCCTAAAAACGTGTGAATCGCATGAGAAAGGCGGTTGTACGTGTCCAGCGCCTGTTTTTGGGCGCGGGCGCGATTGACAGCAATGTTTACGGTCAGCCGTTCATCCGCGAGCAAAAGATGTTTGATCGCGCTGTAGGCATCCATAATGGCCGTCGGCTCAGGCGTTGTCACGGCGAGAATGTCTTCCGCCGATAAAATAAACGGCAGCTGTTCTTTTGAAAGTCCCGCTCCCATATCAAACAGAACGTAATCAAAATCGCTTAATACAGCGGAAAGACCATTCATAAAAGCCGACCACTTCTCTCTGTCTGCTTGATAGATCGCCTCAAGCCCCGTTCCTCCGGATATGTAGCGAAGGCCTTTCGGACCGGAGGAAAGTGATTGAGCCAATGCATGCCGATTCTCCATCACATCAATAATGGTGCGGGAAGAAGCAGCGCCGATCAGCACATCAATGTTGCCCATTCCGATGTCAAGATCAATGATGAGTGCTTTTTTTCCTTTTTCCTGCAGGGCAACTGCCATGTTTAATGTTAAATTAGATTTTCCGACGCCGCCTTTACCGCTGATGACGGCTAATGTCTTCGCTTTTTTCTCATAAAGCTCCGGCTTGATCATTTGCCGCTCTCTCATTTTCCTTCTTAATGACTCTGCCTGATCGGGTTTCATGCCAAAAGCATCCTTACAAACTCTTTTGGTGAAGCCGATAGGATATCTTCAGGCACATCCTGTCCATTTGTCAAATAGGCGGCGCCGATTCTTGATTCCGACAGCACTTGAAACACGGAGCCGAGTGAGGCGGTTTCATCCGTTTTCGTGAAAATGAATTGATTGACCGGCACACCGGAAAACTGTTTCAGCACCTGTTTCATATCTTCATATTTTGCAGATGCCGATAATACGAGAAAGGATTGTAATCCTGATTCAAACGGAATCATCTCTTGTAATTCCGTAATATACTGCTCTTCTTTAAAGTTTCTGCCGGCTGTATCAATGAAAACATGGTCGTATTCAGCGAATTTTTCCAGTGCCTTCAGACATTCTTCCTTTGAATAGCATACTTCAAGAGGAGCCTGAAGCAGCTCCGCATATGTCTTCAGCTGCTCGACCGCGGCAATCCGGTAAGTATCCGTCGTCATAAAGGCAATTTTTTTATGCTCTGTCAGCATTGATGAGGCCGCAAGTTTCGCAAGTGTAGTCGTTTTGCCGGCCCCGGTTGAACCGAAAAGCACGACGTATTTTGATTGAATCCCTTCCTGCCACCTGTCTGCCAAAGGGAGTTTTTTCACTAACAAATCCTGCAGTTTTGAGCTGACATTATCTTCAGTTAAATCTCCGGAAACAATTGAAGAACTGAGCAATTCACTGAGTACGGCGTTTTGCGTATGATCAGGAAGCCCAGCTTGCTTCAATAGTCTCTCGGCTTTTTTTAATGGTTCAGGGAGCACTTCTTTCAAATGCGCCAGTTCGCCGGAAATACTTTGATCCGGAAGACGCGGCGGCTGAACAGGCTCAGCTTTCTCCGCCGTTTCCGTCTTTTTCATTTCTCCAGCGGCAGCCGGCGGCGTTTTTCTCGCTTCCCTGACGTCACGATCTAAAACCGCTATCACTTCGACGGCCTGCTGCGACCGCAGCCCCAGCCATTTTCGTTTCTTTACTTGTTTGGAATGTAAAATAACGGCATCATTGCCGAGTTCCTTTTTGATTTGCTTCGCGGCATCCTGCATTGAAGCGGCTGTAAATTTTTTTATTTTCATTAAATATCCACCACTCCAATGCTCTGTACTTCAACATTTGCTTCCAGCTCATTATAAGAAAGAACCGGAAGATCAGGGAAATACCGTTCTAACAGCTGTTTTACATACATTCTGACAGCAGGAGAGCAAAGAAGAATCGCTGACTCCTGACGGATGGAAAGCTGCTCGGCCTCTTTAGCGACAGAACGGATGATGCTGTCTGAAACCTCAGGATCGAGTGACAGGTAATTGCCCTGTTCAGTCTGCTGAACCCCGTCTGCAATCGCTTTTTCCACCCGGCCTGAGCATGTGATGACCTTCAGCGTTTCATGCTCTCTCGCATATTGTGCCGTGATTTGTTTGGCAAGCGACTGTCTCGCGTATTCTGTCAAAAGGTCTGAATCTGTCGTTAATCTTCCGTAATCGGCAAGAGTTTCAAAAATGGTCACCAAGTTTCTGATTGAAACTTTTTCTCTCAGCAATTTGGCAAGCACCTTTTGAATATCGCCGACAGAAAGAGGGTTTGGCGTGACTTCCTCAACAAGCACAGGATAATTTTCCTTCAGATGATCGATCAGCTGCTTTGTTTCCTGTCTGCCGACCAGTTCGTGAGCATGCTGCTTAATTTTTTCTGTAATATGCGTAGATACGACTGACGCCGGATCAACAACTGTATACCCCAGCATGTCCGCTTCATCTTTTGCAGCTTCGCTGATCCATTTTGCGGGAAGTCCGAACGACGGTTCAATCGTTTCAATGCCTTCAATGACGTCATCTTCAGGCGTCGGTGACATCGCTAAGTAATGATCCAGCAGGAGCTCTCCTTTAGCGACTTCATTGCCTTTAATTTTCAATCTGTATTCATTCGGCTGGAGCGCGATATTATCCCTGATGCGCACAACCGGAATGACAAGTCCCAATTCAAGCGCAAGCTGACGTCTGATCATGACGATGCGGTCAAGAAGATCACCGCCCTGCCCCGCGTCTGCAAGCGGCACGAGTCCGTATCCGAACTCAAATTCAATCGGATCAATATGTAAAAGCTGCACAACGCTTTCCGGGCTTTTCAGTTCATCCGCCTGAGCCTCTTCTTCAAGAATTTCTTCCTCTTCTTCGCTCGGCTTATCCGCTTTGGACAGCATATAAGCGCCGAATGCAAGCAGACCGGCGATCGGCCCCGTCAGCAGAATGCCGATCGGTGTAAGCAGACCGAGCAAAAGTACAGTTCCCGCGGCTACATACAAGAGCTTCGGATAAGCAAACAGCTGGCCTGTAATATCGTGACCGAGGTTTCCTTCAGAGGCCGCTCTCGTCACGACAATCCCCGTAGCCGTTGAAATGAGCAAGGCCGGCATTTGAGAAACGATACCGTCACCGACCGTCAGCATTGTAAAGTGAGACGCAGCTTCTTGTATGCTCATCCCCTGCTGCAGCATGCCGATTACGATTCCGAAAATAATATTGATCATCACGATGATGATCCCCGCGATGGCATCCCCTTTGACGAATTTGCTCGCACCGTCCATGGCGCCGTAAAAATCCGCTTCCCGAGCGACTTTTTCACGTCTGTGCTTTGCATCCTGCTCCGTAATCATGCCGGCATTTAAATCCGCGTCAATACTCATTTGCTTTCCGGGCATCGCATCGAGCGTAAATCTCGCCGCCACTTCCGATACCCGCTCGGCGCCTTTTGTAATGACGATAAACTGAATAATAATCAAGATAATGAAGACAACAAGCCCTACCAGCACATTTCCGCCGACAACGAAATTCCCGAATGTCTCAACAACCTTTCCCCCTTCTCCGTGAGAAAGAATCGAACGTGTCGTCGACACATTGAGCGCAAGCCGAAACAGCGTCAATAACAGCAGCAATGACGGGAATATCGAGAATTGCAGCGGTTCTTGCATATTCATTGTGGTGAGAAGCACGATCAACGCAAGAGAGATATTAATGATGATCAAAATACTTAACAACCATGGAGGGAATGGAATCACCAGCATTGCCACAATGAGGACAACACTTATTAAAACCGATAAATCTCTTGTTGACATGCTGTTTTTCTCTCCTTTTGAATCTGAAATTCACTATACTTTTTGTTTCGTTTTATATACATAAGCCAAAATTTCCGCAATGACTTTGAAAAACTCTTCCGGCACAGCCTGGTCAATGTCAACCTGATCATATAACGCACGCGCGAGCGGCCTGTTTTCAATCGTCATGACATCGTGTTCTTTGGCGATCTGCCTTATTTTTAATGCGAGATGGTCGACCCCTTTGGCAACAATGTAAGGGGCGTCCATTTTCTTTTCATCATATTTTAAAGCAATCGCATAATGGGTCGGGTTGGTAATGATGACATCCGCTTTCGGCACTTCCTGCATCATCCGCCTCATCGCCATTTCCCGCTGCTTCTGCTTAATTTTAGACTTGATAATCGGATCACCCTCCGATTTTTTGTATTCATCTTTTATATCCTGCTTTGACATTCTGATATTTTTCTCATAGTCAAAACGCTGATATAAGTAATCAAGCCCGGCCAGCAGCATTAGAGCCCCTGATCCCGCAAGCCCCATCCAAAGCGTGAGCTTAGAAACGAAAGTGAGCACTTCCGCAGGCGTTAAAAGCGGAAGGCGGAGAATATCGCCATAATGCAGCCAGAGCACCATAAAGGCGGCAAAACCGACCACAGTAATCTTCAAAATGGATTTGACCAGTTCAACAATCGCCCTCATGCTGTAAATCCGCTTAAATCCTTTCAGCGGGCTGAGCTTATTCAAGTCAGGCTTGAGGACTTCCGCAGAAAACAGAAAACCCACCTGCATGTAATTGCTCACGACACCTGCCACAAGCGCGACCAGCATTATCGGCGCGAGAATGAGGCTGATATCTTTTACCGTATCCACGAACAGTTCATGCACGGCAGATGCTGACAGATGTAATGATATCGATTTCGTATAAAACGTTTTAATAAAGGACAGCAGCCTGTCCCGCATATAAGGACCGAGCGCGATCAGCGAAAGAAAGATAATCAGTAAAGAAACGGCTGTATTCACATCCGTACTTTTCGCGACCTGTCCTTTCTTTCTTGTATCCTTCCGTTTTTTCGGAGTGGCTTTCTCCGTTTTTTCACCGGCAAAGAATTGCAGATTCAGTCTGAGTCTCATCATGTCACACCGACCAATGCCAATAGATTCCGCATGGTTTCAACGGTAAGGCTGAAGATGTTGCGGACGACGACAAACATCACCGCCATACAAACGATCAGCATAATAAAGCTCACGGCTATTTTCAGAGGAAGCCCGACAACGAAAACATTCAGCTGCGGCACCGTTCTCGCCACAATACCGAGCGCCAAATCAACTAAAAACAGACTGGCCACAACCGGCGCAGACATTTGAAAAGCGATAATGAACATGGCATTGAAGCTTTTTGCGATAAAAAGTCCAAAGTGATCATTTCCAAACGACGGAAATGCCTGATCAAGCGGAATATACTGAAAGCTGTAATAAATCCCGTCCAATAAAAGATAATGGGCGTTTACGCTGAGCATAAATAACAGCGCCAGCGTATAAACGAATTGTCCGATCAGCGGGCTTTGCGTTCCTGATTGCGGATCAATAACATTGGCGATGGAAAAGCCCATCTGAAAATCAATAAAGGAACCCGCTATCTGAATGGCTGTCATCATCATGAAAGCAATCAGCCCGAGGCTCAAGCCCACAACGGCCTCTTTTATGACAAGCAGCATATACTGTTCCCCTATTTCTATTTCCGGCGCATGTTTCAGCGTGCTGAAGCAGATCATCGAAAGAAAAAAAGCAAAGCCGATTCGGTGAACCGCCGGCAAATTCCGATGTCCGAACACCGGCACCGTTACAAAAAAAGCAGAGATTCTGATAAAGACCAATAAAAAAGCGGGAAATAAATCAATGATGGAATTCATTTGATTCTACCCTGCAAATCGGTTCAGATGAGAGAACAGATCAGTTGTGAACGAAAGAATCGTCGACAGCATCCAAGGACCGAAAAAGATCAGTCCAAGCATCACCGCCACGATTTTCGGAATGAACGCTAGCGTCTGTTCCTGGATTTGAGTTGTCGCTTGAAAGATACTGACGAGCAAACCGACGATCAGCGCGATCGCAAGCAGCGGCCCGCTGATCATTAGTGTTACATATACGGCTTTTTCCGCCATGGAAATTACAAATTCTGAACTCACAATTAGCACCTACCCTAAAAGCTGTCAAGCAAAGATTTCACGATTAAATACCATCCATCGACCAAAACGAAAAGCAATATTTTAAAGGGCAGAGAGATCATAACCGGCGGAAGCATCATCATTCCCATTGACATTAAGACGCTCGCCACGACCATATCGATAATTAAAAACGGAATAAAAATCATAAAGCCCATTTGAAAAGCGGTTTTGAGTTCTGATATCGCATAAGCGGGCACCATCGTCGTCAAAGGAATATCCTGAATCGATTCAGGTTTTTTCATTTTGGCATAGTTCATAAACAGCGCCAGATCCTTCTGCCTTGTATGCTTGCTCATATACTCTTTAATCGGCTTCTCGGCTTTTGTATATGCTTCATCGAGACTGATTTTGTTGTCCATCAGCGGCGTTAAGGCTTCCTTATTAATCTCTGAAAAAGTCGGCGCCATAATAAAAAACGTCAAGAACAGCGCAAGGCCGATTAAAACCTGGTTCGGAGGCATGTTCTGCGTCGCCAGTGAGGTTCTCACAAAAGACAGAACGATGACGATTCTCGTAAAGCAGGTCATCAAAATCAGAATCCCCGGCGCTACTGAAAAGACAGTCAAAAGCAGCAGTAATTTAACAGTGGAGCTGACTTCGGTCGGACTGCTTGAATTAAAAAGATTAATGAATTCATTCATGATGATAAGGGCCTTTCTTCTTTCCTTCAGAACGGCTTTGTTTCAGCTCGTTCAGCTGTTCTTTCAGCGCTTTTGAAAACGACGGAAGCATCGTTTGCGGCTTTTTTTCCCCATCCTTAAGCGGATTTACGAGCTTGGTCCATTCCACTTTTGAAGACACCGACTCTTCGTATTGGCTCAGAATCGCCTCGCGCTCTTTTTCATCTTCAATTTCTTTTAAAAGCTGTATCGTTTCGCCCACACCGACTACGAGAACGCTGTTTCCCACTTTAATCAGCTGCACGGAACGGTTTTGGCCGACTGACGTTCCGCCGATATTTTCTACATATTGAAACGGCTTCAGCAGACGGTTTCTTCTATTCATCAGTTTGACAAATCCATAGATCAGCAGAATGACAAATAATAACGCCCCGATCATCTTTACAAAATCAAAAGCGGAGACAGAAGATGCAGAAGCATCCCCTATCTCTTGATCAGCCGTTTGTTTCGATGTATCGCTTTTTTTCTCTGTTTTGTTTGTTGATTGTTTGTCAAACCATTCGTTGACGGTGGAATTGTCAGACTCCGCCGCAAAAGCAGGGAACGGATGTACATTGAGTAAAACGAAACAACAAATCAAAGCTAGTAAACCATGACTCTTTTTCAACAGTCGTACACCCTTTAGCTTAATGTTTTATTAATGGCTTCAAGCACGCGGTCCGCTTGGAATGGTTTCACGATAAAGTCTTTTGCGCCGGCTTGAATCGCGTCAATAACCATTGACTGCTGGCCCATAGCTGAACACATGATGATTTTCGCCTGCGGATCGATCTGTTTAATTTCCTTTAGAGCTGTAATCCCGTCCATTTCAGGCATTGTAATATCCATTGTCACTAGGTCGGGGGAATGCTCTTTGAATTTTTCAACTGCCTGCGCTCCGTCTGAAGCTTCAGCTACAACGTCAAAACCGTTCTTCACTAAAATATCCTTGATCATCATTCTCATAAATGCTGCATCGTCTACAATTAAAATTCTGTGTGCCATAATCTGTTTCTCTCCTCTATGTTCGCTTATTTTAAATTGTTAAGGCGGTCTGCCTGACTTAAAATATCAGTGACTCTCACGCCGAAGTTTTCTTCTATGACAACGACCTCGCCCTTTGCCACGATCCGCTGGTTGACCAGGATGTCAACAGGTTCACCAGCCAGCTTGTCAAGCTCAATAATGCTTCCCGCAGAAAGTTCAAGGATTTCTTTGACGCTTCTCTTCGTTCTGCCGAGCTCAACCGTAACGGAAAGCGGAATATCCATCAGCATATCAAGGTTATTCCTTGATCCTTGCGCCGCTTCGTTATGATCAAACGCCTGGAATTCTACCGGAGCGACTTGAACAGGAGCAGCTTTTTTTGCGGTTCCCTGTCTCTTCGGAAGCTCGGGTTTTGCCTGCGGCTCCGGCTGCATGGCAGGTTCCGGCTGCGGCGTTTCGTATGTTTCCTGTGGTTCTGTGACGGTTTCTGCAGCCTCTGACTCATGCTGGTCTGCAGTCATCAGTTCTGCGATCAGATCTTTCGCAAACGTAATCGGATAAAGCTGCATGATGCTCGAATCGATTAATTCACCGACTTTCAGACGGAATGACACTTTTACGAGCAGGTCATCCTCAGGTATTCTGTCGGTCCCTTTTTCTTCCGTCACATCCAGAAGTTCAACCCTTGGCGGAGAAATGTCAATCTTTTTACTGAATACGGTCGACATTGACGTAGCAGCCGAGCCCATCATTTGATTCATTGCTTCCTGCACGGCGCTCAGGTGGATTTCACCGAGTGACGGATCGGCGCCCCGGCCGTCTCCGCCGATCATCAAATCCGCGATGATGGCCGCGTCGCTTTGTTCGACGACGAGCAAATTGCTGCCGTCAAAGCCTTCTGTGTAGTTCACTTCAATGGCAACATACGGATGAGGAAATTCATCACTGATTTTGCTTTTTGAAATGACGGTCACACTCGGCGTCGTAATGTCCACTTTTTGATTTAAAAGAGTGGACAGCGCCGTAGCCGAGCTGCCGAACGAAATATTCCCGATTTCTCCGATCGCATCGCGCTCAAGTTCAGACAAGTTCGCCCCTTGAGGCTGTTCTGTATCCTCTGACTGACTGCTTGTGCCGTTAAGAAGAGCATCGATTTCATCTTGAGATAATCTATTGTTCATCTTGTTCACCTCTTATGTCGTGATCTAAAATTTGCACTGCCTGTCTTCGATTCACCCGGCCGGCCTGCCCTAAAAACTTCGGTTTGTTTCCGACCAATACAGTAAGAGGATCAGTCACTGATTTGTCCAGAGTTATACAGTCCCCGACTTCCAAACTCAAAAATTCTTCTATTGTCAGTTCAGAAGCGCCCAAGAGAGCCACAACGGGAATTTGAGCCGTCATGATGCGCTTTTCAAGCAGCTTCGTTTCTTCGGGCTTCGCTTCATTCCGGTCTGATTGCATCCAATAATGTACGGAAAGCTTAGGGATAATCGGCTCAAGTACGACATGGGGAATACAAAGATTAATGACACCGCTGATTTCACCTATCTGTGTATTGAGAGAAATGACAACGACTGTTTCATTTGGGGAAACCATCTGTACAAACTGAGGATTCACTTCAAATTCAGTCATTTCAGGGTCAATATCAGCAATCGATTGCCAAGCTTCTTTGTAGTTGCCCAGTGCATTTTCAAATAAGTTAGAAATAATATTCGTTTCAATTTCCGTAAGGCTGTCAGCTTTGTTATGAGTGATGCCGATGCCTCCCATGACGCGGTCCAGCATTGCGTATGCGATGGTGGGATTAACCTCCATCATGATTCTGCCTTCCATCGGATGAACATCGAATAAATTTAAAATCGTCATGTTCGGTATGGAACGGATAAATTCTTCATACGGCACCTGGTCAACTGAGCTGACGGATATATGAATATACGTTCTGAGCTTGGCGGAAAAGTGTGTTGTGAGAAGCCTCGCAAAGTTATCATGTATCCGGGTTAAACTGCGTATCTGATCTTTCGAGAATCTGAGAGCCCGTTTAAAATCATATACCTTTACTTTTTTCTCTTTAACTTCCTTTTTCAGCTCTTCCGCATCCGCCTCACCCGTGGAAATGGCGGAAAGCAGTGCGTCTATTTCATTTTGGGAGAGAACTTCTCCTGACATTTTCTTCACCTCCGTATTCTGTCAAATTTGTTTTTATTGCAGATTAAAGGAGGTAATGTACACTTTCTGAACTTTTCCTTCTTGGAGATAGCTGTTTACTTTCTCTTTTAATGATTGTTTAAACGCTTCTCTTCCTTTATCTCCCTCAATCTCTCCGGCGCTTGTGTCAGCTAAAATGGAAATGATGTTGTCTTTCACCTGAAAATCGCGTTTTTCAAGTTCTTCCTTCGCTTTAGCCGAGTCGGTTTCAAGCTTGATGCCGATACGGATGATGCTGTCAGACTTTAAGTTTGTCGTGATATCGTCGACAGACACAGTGGCTGCAACGACTTCGTCAATTGTCGGCTTTTTATCTTTGCCGGAATGTCCGCTGACGACAAAATATGCTGCCGTTCCGAGGCCGGCGATGACAACTAAAATAATCAGCAAAATGATGACTAATTTTTTCTTCATTCTTCTTCCTCTATTCCCTGATCCAGTGAAAATATTTGTATGCTATGGTAAAACGATATGACTTTTTTGAGAACTGCTTCTTCCGGTTCTTTCACTACGAACTTTTTGCCGTTGGACAGTGTAATCGTCGTGTCGGGGAAGCACTCAATCTGTTCGATAAACAGCGCGTTCAGCGTAAAAGGCTGGCCGTTTAAACGGGTGACTTGAATCATGCAATCCGGAGAAGCGGCCTAACCGCCTCTCCTCCCTCCTTACCGTTTCAGATTAACCAGCTCCTGAAGGATTTCATCTGAAGTCGTAATGATTTTTGAGTTTGATTGGAAACCGCGCTGAGCAACGATCATTTCGGTAAATTCATCTGTCAGATCTACGTTTGACATTTCAAGATAGCCTGCCAAAAGCTTACCCGTTCCGTTTTCGCCCGGAGTGGTGACTGCGCTCGCAGCTCCTGAACTTAATGATTCTCTGTAAAGATTGCCTCCGATTTTTTCCAGACCGGCGCTGTTAGGGAACGTGACCAGACCAATTTGTCCGGCATCATGAACCGCATCCCCTGCATCAGTGTATGTAACGGTTCCGTCTGCACCGATGCTGTAATCTTTCGCATCAGTCGGAATATTGATTTTGCCGCCGCCGATTTTTTCAAGGTAGTACCCGTCAGTCGTAACAAGGTTGCCTTGATTGTCCTTTCCGAAATTCCCCGCACGTGTGTAAACGATTCCCGAACCTGTATTAATCTGAAAGTATCCGTCTCCGTCAATGGCTAGGTCGGTTTTATTCTGTGTAGCCTGCGGGGCGCCGGTTGAATGAACGACATCAATGGAAGAAGTCGCGGCACCCAAGCCGATTTGTTTTGAATTGGTCACGTTTGAACCGCCGGCGACTGTCTGGCTGATCATATCTTTAAATGTAACGCGGCTTTTCTTAAATCCCACTGTGTTGACGTTGGCGATGTTATTGCCGATTACATCTAGTTTTGTCTGAAAGTTTTTCATGCCGCTGATACCGGAATATAATGAACGTAACATGTTAAATTCCCCCTGGGTTTCTTTTTATTTAGATGTTTCGCTGACGGCCGTGACATTCCACGGACTGACCTCTTTGCCATTTTCAAGCACGAGCACGTAATTGCCGTTTGAATGCTTGACTGAATTGACTGGGCTTGTCTGATCCTTCCCGTCGCTGTCGCTGAATGTGACATTTTTGCCGATCCAGTTCACATACATCGTAAACGGATCTTGATTTTCTACAAATTTAGTCATCGTCGTATTCATATTCATCATTTGCTCCAATGAAGAAAATGTCGCCATCTGGCTGATGAATTCTTTGTCATCAACCGGATTGAGCGGGTCCTGGTTTTGAACCTGTGTCATTAAGATCTTCAGAAATTCGTCTTTCCCTAAATTCGTGCTGCTGTTTACTGCGGAGGTGCTCTTCGCGTTTGAAGTGGTTGAAGCGCCCGCCGCGGCATAATCCGAGTTTACTGATGTCAACTATTCTTCCTCCATTTCATTGAGAGAAAGCTCCTCCAGCATATCTCCGAAATCGCCTGACTGCTGTTGGTTCTTCCGCTCTCTCTGTCCCTGATGCTGCTGTTTATTGTGATCGGCCGTCTGCCCGTAAACAGGCTGCTGATCCACGCTTTGAAGCGGGACTGTAAAACGGTCGACCTGGACCGACATATTCGGAAGCGACTGTTTCAGCTGAGGAAGATGCTGTTCCAGCAGCTCTTTCGCGGACTGGCTGGATGCGATTATTTTGCTTTGAAACATCCCGTTTTCGTTTGTCACCTTAATTGTGACAAATCCGAGGTTCTCGGGATTAAGACGAATCGTAAAGCTTCCGGTTGTTTTCCCGAAAGGCGTGTATTTCATCTGTTTCCAGCCGCTGATGACCTGATCCGTTAACGGTTTATTTTCTGCCGGCTGCTGTTCAGCTCCTGCGGACGCTTGCTGAATGCCGGCAAGGCTTCTCGTTCCCGAAAACAGTATATGTGCAGACAATTTGCTGTCAGGCGCCTTTGCGTGGGAAACCGTGCCGCCGTTTTGCTGTTCCGTTTTCCCGGCTGACTCTTGGGATGATTCAGATGATTGAGATAACACAAAAGCTTTCAGCTCAGTTTCAGCCATATCCCATTCCTTTGTTCCCTTTTGAGAAAGGCCCGCAAGCTGCTCCGCGACGCTTTGAAAGCTCTTCAGCTCAGCGGCTGTCATGGAGTAAAGTTTAGATGCAGATTCGTTTTTCGGAAAAAATGTCTGCCGCAGGTCTTGAATCACGCGGTCCGGAACGCCTTGTTTTTTCAATGCCTCTAATAAACGGGCGCCTTCCCGGTAAACCGCCTTTGCCTGCGTGCTGTCCGGCAGTTCCTGCTGAGATGTGAAGAGCTGGGATACGGCTTCTTGAATGAAAAGCAGGCCCTTCTCAAGCGCATCCTTGACGGAATCCCCGTCTTTTGCGGAAGAATCCGGCTCATTCGTTTCAGGCTTCGCCCCCTGCTGTTTTCCCGCTAACATGTCTTCAACGGATTCGGCAAGCTGTTTCAATAAAGGAAGAGCTGTTTCAGCCGTCTGCTTTCCTTCAAGAGCTTTTACCGCCTCAAGCAGCTGTTTAAGCTGCAATTCTTTATCTTCCGGGCCGGCTTTCAGCCAATCACCGATTTTCGATAGGGCATCATTCAGCTCTGCGTCACTTGTTTTTGTTTCATCTCCGGGCTGCCGGGGAGAAGTGATTTCCGACAGGAGCCAGTTCTGAAATAGACCTAAGCTGTTTACATTCGTCTTCACATTGCTGTTTTGCGCAGTCTGCGTACGATTACCCGTTAATTCAAGCAGCTTCAACTTACATCACTCCTTATTTCCGTCAGCGGATAGTTTTTCTGTATATTTAGCCGCTTGTTCAGGAGTCATTTTCGTCAAGATTTCAGCAAGCTGCTTTTTACTTAATCCGTTTAAAATATCGAGGGCTTCTTTTTCTTTCAGCTTTACGATAATGCTTGCCGCTTTACCGCTGTCCATACTTTTATAGATGTTGATCATTTTATCTTTTCCGGCTGAATCCGAAGCGTCTTTTTTTGTTTCATCCGTCTTCGTTTTCTGCTGCTGTTCAGCTTCCTGTTTCAGTGAACGGATTTTCTGATTCAGATTATCGATTTCGGACTTGCTTGTGTCTAAATCTTTATTCAAAATGTTAATTTCACTTTTTTGTTCCTTTATGGTCTTTTCAAGAGAAGCCGTTCTGTCTTCCTTCTGCTTTTCCGCCGCGCTTTTCATTTCTTTCGTTTCGGGAACCAATTCTTTTAAAACAGGCGTTTTAGCGGCTGTTTCCTGAATCGGCTTCATCACATCAACGCCGGCAGCCCAAAGGATGATGCTTGCGACGATGATCAGAAAAATCAGCGGGATCATGATAAAAAGCAGGATTGAACCGAACTTTCCAGATCTCTTTTCTTTATCGGCCATTTCATTCGCTCCTAATGCCCCTGAATCATAAACTGCTTGATTGAAATGTCGTCCATTTCCCTCATCTCTGCAGCTTTATCTTCAAGTGCGAACATATTAAATTGTTTTTCCCGCATTTTTTCAAATTTCTTTACTTCAATGTTTTTTTCGGTGAGCTGTTCCTGCTTCTCATTCATTTCATTTCGTTTCATAATGACAAGCTTTTGATAATGGTAGATGGTGTTCTCAAGGTTGGAAACGAATTGCTGATAATGTCTCATTTCCTGAACGCTCATCCCGCATTTCAGCTTTGATTCTTTGTCTTTTTCGAGCAATTCTTTTTTGCTCATATTTTCATATAGTTTTTCAGCCACTGTCTCAAATTCAGAAACCGATTGTCTGTATTCAGTCAATGTTTGGTCTTTTTCATTTTCTTTTAATTCCAGCAGCTTTTGAAATCTGAATTGGTACGCCATGATGTTTATTCCTCATTTCCTGTCAGACTCGTCAATGCCGCAATGCTGTCTTCCAATTGAGCAGGTTCTTCCGTTCCTTGTTTTAAAAATTGAATAAGCTGCGGATAAAACTGAATCGCTTCATCAATTTCTCTTGATGACCCTCTTTTGTAAGCTCCGATATTAATGAGATCTTCAGAGTTTTGATAAGTTGACAGAAGATCGCGGAATTTGTTGGCCGCCTCTATGTGCGCTGTGTCTGAAATATTAGACATGACCCTGCTGATGCTTTTCAGGATGTTCACGGCCGGGAACTGCCCTTTGTTGGCAAGCGCCCGATCGAGAACGATATGCCCGTCTAATATTCCGCGCACCGTATCGGCAATCGGTTCGTTCATGTCATCTCCGTCAACGAGAACCGTATAAAAAGCGGTTATCGTTCCTTGTTCATTTGCGCCCGTTCTTTCCAGCAAACGAGGCAAAATAGCGAACACAGAAGGTGTATATCCCTTTGTTGTCGGCGGTTCTCCCGCTGCCAGGCCGATTTCCCGCTGAGCCATCGCGACCCTCGTGACGGAGTCCATCATGAACATCACATTCCGGCCTTTATCGCGGAAATACTCCGCAATGGCGGTGGCCGTATACGCCGCTTTCAATCGCATTAACGCAGGCTGATCAGAGGTCGCGACTACGACTATCGAGCGTTTCAGGCCTTCTTCGCCTAAATCCTTCTCGATGAATTCACGCACCTCGCGCCCCCGTTCACCGACAAGTGCGATAATGTTTAAATCAGCTTCAGTCTGCTTCGCAATCATTCCCATCAAGGTGCTTTTCCCGACTCCGCTTCCGGCAAAAATCCCGATTCTCTGCCCTTTTCCTACCGTCAGCAGACTGTCAATCGATCTGACGCCGACACCCATCTTTTCCCGTATCGGCGGGCGTTTCATCGGGTTTGGCGGCTGCTGTTCTGTCGAAACGGGGGACAAACCTTTCGGAAGCGCCCGGCCGTCAAGAGGTTCGCCGAACGCGTCGACAACTTGTCCGATTAACCCCGCCCCTACTTTGATGCGGAGCGACTCGCCAGTGGCCTCCACAATGCTGCCCGGCGCGATACTGGCTGCTTCCAGATAAGGCATTAACAGAATGTTTTCATCCTGGAAGCCTACAACCTCAGCTTTAATTGCTTTTTTTGCATGGCCTTTCGGATAAATGAGACAAACATCTCCGATTGAGCTTTCGGGCCCTTTTGATTCAATCATCAGCCCGATGACCCGTTTAACCTTGCCGTAGCGTTTGTACGGATCCGCTGTTTCAATTGAGTCTATTAAATACTGTGTCTTCATTGCTCCGCTCCCGCCTCAAGCGCCGTTAAAAGCTTTTGCTTTAATTGCATCAGCTGAGTGTCTATGCCTGCATCAACACGTCCGAACGGAGTTTCTATCGAGCACGTTCCCTTCGCGGCTTTTTCATCGGCATATAAGCTTAATCTGCATTCTTTGTATAACAGCTGCTGAATTTCGTCCATATGCTGATGAACCGTCTCATAATATTCAGGGTCCACATAGATGGAGATGTCATCATAATCTTTTACTTCGGCTACTACCTGTTTGACCAGCAGAAGGAAAGCCTCTTTATCGTCACTTTTTTGCCGCCAGACTTTTTTAGCGAGCGCAACGGAAAGCTCAATAATTTCTTCCTCAGCGCTTTCCAGTTTTTCCTCGACTGACTGTCTCGCCATTTCCATAACGGCATTGGCCCGGCTGATGAGATTGGCATATTCAGCTTGAGCATCGGCTTTTCCCAATGCCATGCCTTCTTTATATCCTTCTGCCTTCGCTTCTTCCATCAATCTTTGTTTTTCTTCCGCCCAGCGGTTTTTCTCTTCTTCAATCTGCCGAAGAGTGTGATCCAATTGATTTTTCGCTTCTTCAGACACCCTGTCGGCTTCGGCCTTGGCAAAAGCCATGAGAGCCTCCGGATTTTCAGGTTCCTCCCGGTCTGGCTGGGAATGTGTTTTCCTGACTTCCTGCAAGGAAAGCTTACGCCGTTTTTGTTCAGGAGAAAATGATGATTGCTGTTTAATGATATTAGACAATAATATCGTCTCCTCCGCCTCGCGCGATTACAATTTCTCCGGCTTCTTCCAGCTTGCGGACGACGCCCACGATTCTTGATTGCGCCTCTTCCACATCACGCAAACGCACAGGCCCCATAATTTCCATTTCCTCTTTAAACGTTTCAACCATACGCTGTGACATATTGCTGAAGACGATCTCTTTGACTTCCTCGCTCGCAACCTTCAATGAAAGCAGGAGGTCGTCGTTTTCAACGTCTCTGATCACGCGCTGAATCGCACGGTTATCAAGGGTGACAATATCTTCAAAGACAAACATCCGTTTTTTGATTTCATCCGCCAATTCAGGATCTTGGATTTCTAATGAATCAAGGATCGTTTTTTCCGTTCCTCTGTCTACGCCGTTTAACACTTCAACAACGGCTTCTATGCCGCCGGTCTGCGTATAATCCTGCGTAAAGGAGGAGGACAGCTTTTGTTCAAGGACCCGCTCCACTTCATTTATGATTTCGGGAGACGTTCTGTCCATAACCGCAATCCTTCTTGCCACCTCAGCCTGAACGTCCGGGTTCAGCTCAGACAAAATCTGTCCGGCCTGCACCGGGTCAAGGTAGGATAAAATCAGTGCCATCGTTTGCGGATGTTCCTGCTGAATGAAATTTAAAATCTGTTCGGGCTCCGCTTTTCTCGCAAAATCAAACGGCTTTACCTGCAAAGAAGAGGTGAGCCTGTTTAAAATGCTTACCGCTTTGTCTTCTCCGAGCGCTTTTTCAAGCACTTGGCGGGCGTAATTTAAACCGCCTTGTGAAATATAGTCCTGAGCGATTGCGATATTATGAAATTCTTCAATGATTTCATCTTTTCTTTGATGATCGACGCTTCTGACTCCCGAAATCTCGAGAGTCAATCTTTCAATTTCTTCTTCAGACAAATGCTTGTACACAGAAGCTGATACATCAAGGCCTAAGGAAATCATGAGGATGGCTGCTTTTTGTTTTCCTGTAAGCTTGTTCTGATCACGTTTCGCCATTTTCCATTCCCCCTAATCCTCGTCCAGCCAGCTTCGAAGCAATTTAGCAAAGTCTTCCGGTTTTTCTTTAGCCATTTTTTCAAGCTGTTTTCGTCTGACTGTTTCTTCCGTTTCAATTTTCTCTTCGTTGATATCAGGCAATCGAACCGGCTCCGGCGGTGTTTCATATTCATATTCTTCGTATTCATCCTCTTGTGAGCGTTTCTTTCTGATGAGGAGAATAATAAGCAGAATAATGGCCGCAAGCAGTACGCCGCCTGTAATGTATACCCAGATCGGAAGACCTGAAGATTGTGCCGAATCTGTGTTCAGGCTTGTTTTTCCGTCAAACGGCTGAACGGATACAACGATTTTATTGTTGATATCATTGTCTGTCAGGTTTTGATTTTGCGTTTCGTTTTTATCAAGAGACGTTCTGACGACCGTTCCTAAAATCTTCTGTATATCAGCCTGTCTCTGTGCTGATAAGGAAGCGGCATTTTTCGGATTAGGCGGCTCCACCATGACTTGAATGCCTAAATCACGCACTTTATACGGGCTTTCCGCGATTTCTTTATGAATACGGTTGACTTCATAGTTGATTTTATTGCTGCTTTTTTCGTAGTCCCCGCTGTTTGAACCGCCGTTTGTCTCAGCATAGTTCGCGGTGTCATTGCTTCCCGTTCCGGCCGTGCCGCCGTTGGCTGCGCCGTCGCCTTTATACGTTTCCGCAACTTTTTCGGCGCTTACCGCTATGCCTTCCATGTTATCTTTATCGACAGGTTCGACAGTGTCTTCAGTGCGTTTTTCCTTCGTGAAGTCAATATCCGCCGTTACGGAAACAACGACCTTATCCTGCCCCATCATTGTGCCGAGCAGTGACTGAACATGTTTTTGAATGTCCTTTTCGACCTGCGACTTAATACCTTGCTGAGATGCATAACTGTCAGAAACGGACCCTGCACCGCTGTCACTTTTGTCATAATATGTAGAATTTTGATCCATTATGACGATATTATCTTCTTTTAAGTTCGGAACACTTTTAGAAACGAGATGGTACAGCCCGTTGATCTGGTTTTGATCAAGCGAGTAGCCCGGTTTCATCTGCAAAACGATAGATGCGGACGCTGCCGGCTGATCTTCACCGACGAACACGGCTTCTTTCGGCATATTGATCATGACCTTCGAGCTTTTAATACCGTCCATTTCATTTATCAGGTTTGACAATTCGGTCTGAGTCGCCTCAACCTTTAAAACGTCAAACTCATTATCTGTCAGGCCGAAGCCCGCATTTTGTCCGAAAAACGAATAATCAATTGATCCCGTTTTCGGCAGGCCTTCCGCGGCAAGCTGGACTTTAAGCGAATCCACTTGGCTCTCAGGAACCTTAATGACCGTGCCGCCGTCAGCAAGTTCAGAAGACACCTTTTTCGTATCGAGCTCTTCTTTAATCTTCCCCGCTTCTTCCGCGGACAAATCTTTATAAAGAGGCACCATCTTTTCAGACGAAGTAAAAATAATAACGACGATGAGTAAAATAATGAATGCGGCCAAGCCGCTTACCATGAGTATCTTCTGTGTTTTTGATCTGTTGTTCCAAAACGCTGCCGTTTTGGTTTTCATTTGCATTAGAGTACGATTCATGTTAACCCCCGGTCATTCCAGTCATTCTCTTCAATCTGACCACTACATCTGCATTCTCATGATTTCCTGATAGGCTTCTACGGCTTTATTGCGGAATTCGGTAGCGGCCGTCAGAGAGATATTTGCTTTTTGGGCAGCGATCATGACCTCGTCAAGGTTTACATCCTTTCCTGCAGCCAGTTCGTTCGTTATTTGGTCAGATTTTACTTGTGACTCATTTAACGAATCAATAGAGTTTTTTAAAAGCTCCGAAAAGCTTGTTTGGTTTGAAGAATCAGTTTTTTGAGTTTGGTTTAATTGATTCGTTACGTTTTGAGTGTTTTGGGTTTGTTGAAGCTGAAAAGGAGTAATAGCGTTAACCACTTACATCACCTTACTTTCCGATTTCTAAAGCCTTCAAAAGCATGCCTTTGGAGGCGTTTAATGCAGTTACGTTTGCTTCATATGATCTCGTGCTGCTGACAAGATCCACCATTTCTTTTAATGGGTCTACATTTGGTTTTTGCACATATCCGTCTTTATTCGCATCAGGATTCTCCGGATCATAAACGAGATTAAAAGCGGACGGGTCTTCCGTAACGCCAGATACCTTTACGCCATTTCCAGCGCTTCCTGTTCCGTTCATCTTGGAATGTAAAAGGGACGAAAATGATTCGCCTCCGGATTGGAGAGATACCAGCTTTCTTCTGTAAGGCACCCATTCGCCATTTACCTGCTTCGCTCTCGTTGTATCCATATTGGCCAGGTTGGACGATACGACGTCCATCCGGACACGCTGTGCAGTTAAAGCGGAGCCCGAAATATTTAAGCTTTGAAAGCCACTCATTATTTTCCTCCTGTCAAGACGGTTTTCAGAGAATTGAATTTGCCGCTCATTCTTTCAACCAAAGCCTGATAATTAATTTGGTTTTCGGCTAAATCTGTCATTTCTTTGTCGATATCGACATTGTTTCCGTTTTGCTGGTACGATGTATCACTGCTGGACACGATAGAATAATCGTCCCCTGAACCCGTAAAGTCAACGTGCCGATAGTCGGTTTTTACCGCCTCAAGATTGGATGTTTCCTGATCTAACAAATTTCGGAAAGAGACTTTTTTTGCCTTATAGTTCGGTGTATCTATATTGGCGATGTTATTAGTTAAGACTTTTTGCTTAATGTCCGCTCTCCCCAAGGCATTCTCAAGATTTTGTATAGTTCCAGAAAATAAGTCCAAATCCACTTACCTCCATTTCAGATATTTTTCTCCTAAAAATCCTTGTCGAGAATTGTAAAACCATATGCTTATTGTAAGAAATAACAGGCTTAAAGTCTATGAAGTTAGGCTAAAAAAAAGTGCTCAATTATATCTATTTTGCATGTAGGTATTAAGTCCTAGAGTATTTGGACTACAAGCATTTGTTTAATATAAGACTGAAAATAGCAGAATTTCTGTATCTTCCTCCTTTTTTCACACAGCAAGATGGATTATCTCAGATCAGCTTCCAATAAGCAACTTTAAACTGCAACTTTTCACCTATTGTCCATAAAAAAAGCAGGACCCCCATTTTCAGGGATCCTGCTTTTGTCTTAATGAGATTTAAGGTTTTCCAATTCAATAAGGAATTTGTTGTTCAGAACTTTAATGTACGTCCCCTTCATTCCCAGTGATCTGGATTCAATGACGCCTGCGCTTTCCAGCTTTCTCAGCGCGTTAACGATTACTGAACGCGTAATGCCGACACGGTCCGCAATCTTACTTGCCACAAGCAAGCCTTCGTTTCCGTCAAGCTCTTCAAAGATATGCTCAATCGCTTCAAGTTCACTGTAAGACAGAGAACTGATCGCCATTTGAACAACCGCTTTGCTTCGCGCCTCTTCTTCGATTTCTTCCGCTTTTTCTCTTAAAATCTCCATTCCTACAACGGTTGCCCCGTATTCAGCAAGAATGAGATCATCATCTTCAAATTGATCCTGCAGACGGGACAGAATCAGCGTGCCCAGTCTCTCTCCTCCGCCGATGATCGGCACGATCGTTGTTAAGCCCGCTTGGAACAGGTCTCTGTTTTCCACAGGAAACGCCGTGTATTCGCTGTTGATATCAAGGTTTGAAGACGTCTCCGGAACATTGAACAGATTTCTCGTGTACTCTTCCGGGAACTGGCGGTCTTCAAGCATTTTTTTCATGCGGTCATTTTCAATCTGCTGATTAATAGAGTAGCCCAAAAGCTTTCCTCTGCGGCTGACGACGAAAATATTAGAATCAATGACGTCACGAAGCGTTTCAGCCATTTCTTTAAAGTTTACGGGTTTGCCTGCCGCAGCCTGCAGCATGCTGTTAATAATTCGTGTTTTTTGTAGTAAAGCCATGATAAATAATCCTCCTAGAATTCCTCTTATTAAATTTTCACAATATAAATTGACTTAGATCTTTGTTGTTTGCAATCGTTCCGAGCTTTTCTTCAACGTATTGCGGCGTGATGGCGACTTTTTCCATCGTCACGTCCGGCGCTTCAAACGACAGGTCTTCCAAGAGACGTTCCAATATCGTGTGAAGCCTTCTCGCTCCGATGTTGTCCGTGTCCTGATTCACATGATAAGCCACTTCGGCGATCTTACGAATAGCTTCGTCAGAAAATTCAAGAGATATACCTTCTGTCTGCAATAAAGCCTGATATTGTTTTAACAGCGCGTTATCGGGTTCGACGAGAATCTTCACAAAATCATCCACCGTCAGCTTGCTCAATTCTACACGAATCGGAAAGCGGCCCTGCAGCTCCGGTATCAGATCAGACGGTTTGGCCATATGGAATGCCCCGGCTGCGATAAACAGCACGTGATCTGTTTTGACGGAGCCGTATTTCGTGACGACGGTAGATCCTTCGACAATCGGAAGGATATCTCTTTGAACGCCTTCTCTCGATACATCTGCTGAGGAAGAAGCCCCTCCGTTTTTTGCGATTTTATCTATTTCGTCAATAAAGATAATGCCGCCCTCTTCAGCTCTTAACACGGCCTCTTGGCCGACTTCATCCATATCAATTAATTTGCCTGCCTCTTCATTGGTCAGAACCTTCCTTGCTTCTCTGACCGTCATTTTGCGGCGTTTTTTCTTTTTCGGCATCAGATTGCTCAGCGCATCCTGCATATTCATGCCCATCTGCTCCATCCCGGAGCCTTGCAGCATGTCAAACATCGACGGCTGCTGCTCTTCCACCTCTACGGAGACGTAATGGTCTTCGAGCTCTCCCAATGCGAGCTGATGCGCCATGCGTTTTCTTTTTTCTTCAAGGCTTGCTTCTTCCTGCTGGTCGGCTTCATCATCATTTGCCGTCTGGCTTCCTCCGAAAAGCATTTCAAACGGATTTTTCACACCCGCTTGTTTTTTCTTTCCCGGAACGAGAAGCCGCACGATACGTTTGTTTGCATTTTCTTCAGCCTGTTCTTTCACTTCGCTGATTTTTTCTTCTTTAATGAGCCGCACGGATGTCTCAACAAGGTCTCTGACCATTGATTCGACATCTCTGCCTACATAGCCGACTTCTGTAAATTTTGTCGCTTCAATTTTTATAAATGGCGCACCGGTAAGCTTGGCGATCCGTCTGGCGATCTCTGTTTTCCCCACCCCGGTCGGGCCCATCATCAGGATGTTTTTGGGAACGATCTCGTCTCTCAGTTTTTCATCAAGAAGACTTCTGCGATAGCGGTTTCTTAATGCCACGGCGACAGCTTTTTTCGCATCCTGCTGTCCTACAATGTATTGATCCAACCGATCTACGATTTGTCTCGGTGTTAACGGTTTGTTTTCCATGCGCCTCAAGTCCTTTCTATTCAAGTTCTTCCAAAATGATCTGATCGTTTGTGTACACGCAGATCTCGCCTGCGATTTTCAAAGCGGCTTTTGCAATATCTTTGGCGGACAGATTCTCTCCGGCATAGGTTTTCAGCGCTCTTCCTGCTGACAGGGCGTAGTTTCCGCCGGAGCCGATTGCCAAAATGCCGTCATCCGGCTCAATCACTTCACCTGTTCCCGATACGAGAAGCAAGGTATCCTGGTTCATGACAATCAGCATGGCTTCCAGCTTGCGCAGCACTTTATCGCTGCGCCATTCTTTCGCAAGCTCAACCGACGCACGTTTTAAATTGCCGTTGTATTCTTCAAGCTTCGCCTCAAACATTTCAAAAAGTGTGAAAGCGTCTGCAACAGATCCCGCAAATCCGGCCAGAACCTTTCCGTTAAACAGCTTTCTCACTTTTCTCGCTGTATGTTTCATGACTACAGCCTGACCGAATGTGACCTGGCCGTCTCCTGACATAGCGCTTTTCCCGTTATGCTGGACGGCAAAAATCGTTGTCGCATGAAAAGATGACATGAGAAGGGCCTCCTTTTAATTTTCTTTAAAAGCTCTCGGGTGGTGGGACATATATGTGTTTCTCAGCATTTCCTTCGATACATGCGTGTATATCTGCGTAGAAGACAGATTGGAATGGCCCAAAAGCTCCTGGACGCTTCTTAAATCAGCCCCTTCATTCAGCAGATGAGTCGCAAACGTGTGCCGAAGCATATGCGGGTGTATATGTAAAGTGCCGGATGCTTTTTTTACAAGCCCGCTTAAAATATACCGGATTCCTCTGGCGGTCAGCGGGCCGCCTCTTTGATTGACAAACAGCACATCATGAGGCTCTTTTGCTTTTTCAAGCAGGCACTGCCTTCCGCTGTTGATATACAGCTCCAGCGCATCACGGGCATATGAGCCGAACGGGATATAGCGCTGCTTCTTGCCTTTCCCGTGAACGAGCACCGTATCCATGAACAGGTCAAGATCGCCGACAGTGAGCGTACAGCACTCACTGACCCTCATTCCGGTCGCATAAAGAAGCTCAAGCAGGGCCTGATCGCGCATCCCTGACGGCTGACTTCTGTCTGAGACAGCGAATAGCTCCTCAAGTTCTTTTTCATAAAGAAACTTCGGAATCCGTTTCTCTTGTTTCGGCAGATGAACAAGCTGAAACGGATTCTCTTCAACAAGCTTTTCCCTCATTAAAAATTTATAGAAGCTTCTCAAAGCTGAAATTTTCTTGCTGATTGTTTTTCTTGACAGACCTTTTTCATAAGCCTCTGTCAAAAATATTCTCACATCATGATATGCAGCTTCTTTCATTCCATTTATATTTTGAGCATGCAGAAACATCCCAAATTCTTCAATCGAATTAACATAATTCACAATAGTATATTGTGAATAATTTTTTTCAATTTGTAAATATTCAACGAATAACTTTAAAAAAAAGTTAACATTCTCAGTCATTATGAAGACCTCCCTCTCCGAAGGGCTTTTAAATGGTATCATATAATGCATCGAAGTTGCAATGAAAAGCTATATCGTTTTCGAAATAGTTTGAATAGTCTCAATTGCGCGTTTAGCGTATTCTTCATTTCGTTCTTTTTTGTTTTTAATTTTTACAGGCAATTCTTTTAAGAGGCCGAAGTTTGCATTCATTGGCTGGAAGTTCTTCTGATTTGTCGTCGTAATGTAGTGAGCCATGCTTCCGATCGCCGTCTCCTGCGGGAATGTCACAAGATCCTGACCGAGCACAAGTTTGGCGGCATTGATTCCCGCTACAAGACCTGAAGCGGCAGATTCAACATAACCCTCTACACCGGTCATTTGGCCCGCGAAAAACAGATCGTTCCGCTGTTTAAATTGATATGTCGGGTTCAAAAGGCTCGGCGAGTTGATAAATGTGTTTCTGTGCATGACGCCGTATCTGACAATATCAACATTTTCAAGGCCGGGGATCAGTTTAAGCACTTCTTTTTGGTCTCCCCATTTTAAATGTGTCTGAAAACCTACAATATTATAAAGCGTTCCCGCCGCGTCATCCTGTCTGAGCTGAACGACTGCATAAGGGCGCTTGCCTGTTTTCGGATCTTCCAGTCCGACCGGTTTCATCGGTCCGAACAGCATCGTTTTCTTGCCTCTTTTCGCCATGACTTCAATCGGCATACAGCCTTCAAAGAAGATTTCTTTCTCGAATTCTTTTAAAGGAACCGTCTCAGCCGTCGTCAATGCTTCATAGAAACGGTCGAACTCTTCCTCTGTCATCGGGCAGTTTAAGTATGCCGCTTCTCCCTTGTCGTAACGGGATTTTAAGTACACTTTCTCCATATCAAGGCTGTCTTTTTCGACAATCGGCGCCGCCGCGTCATAAAAATACAGATACTCTTCTCCCGTGAGCTCTTTCAGCTGCTGTGAAAGCGATTCTGACGTAAGCGGTCCGGTCGCGATAACCGTCGGGCCTTCCGGAATCTCTGTTACTTCCTCAGTAAGAACCGTTACGTTCGGATGGTTTTTCACGAGATCCGTCACGCTTTGCGCAAATTCATGGCGGTCAACTGCAAGCGCTCCCCCTGCCGGAACCGAGCATTTATCAGCAGATTGAATGATTGCTGAGTCAAGGGCCCGCATTTCTTCTTTTAATACGCCTACCGCATTAGCGAGTGTATTAGAACGGAGGGAGTTGCTGCATACCAGTTCAGCGAATTTATCAGTATGATGGGCTGCCGTCTGCCTGACGGGCCGCATTTCGTATAGTTTTACTTGAATTCCTCGTTTTGCAAGCTGCCATGCCGCTTCACTTCCGGCAAGGCCTGCTCCGATTACATTAACTGTTTGCTGGTTCATTTCTTTTCATCTCCTGTTGTTTGTCCCTTCCACACAAAGAAGGTGAGCAAGGCTCTGCTCACCGCTACTTCTGTGGTTCTTCCTTATAATCGCATTCGACGCATTGGACTTGTATGCCTTTTTTAAGCTTTTTCTCTACGAGCATATTTTCACATTTCGGGCATTTTCGTTCAATCGGTTTGTCCCAAGATACGAAGTCGCATTCAGGATAACGGTCACAGCCGTAAAAGACGCGTTTCTTTTTTGATTTTCGTTCGACAATGTTTCCTTCATGGCACTTCGGACATTTTACGCCGATTTGTTTGACAATCGGTTTTGTATTCCGGCAGTCAGGGAAGTTGGAACACGCCATAAATTTACCGTATCGGCCCATTTTATAAACCATCCGGGAGCCGCATAATTCACAATCTTCATCTGCGTATTCAGGTTCAATTTCCACTTCTTTCATTTCAGCTTCCGCTTTTTTCACGCGTTTTTCGAAATCGGTATAGAAGCTGTCAATGATTTGAACCCATTCTGTCTGGCCATCTTCAACATGGTCAAGGTCTCTTTCCATTTTAGCCGTGAATTCAACGTTGATGATTTCCGGGAAAAACTCCATGATAAGATCCAGCACGATCTGCCCAAGCTCAGTCGGCACAAACCGTTTATTGTCTAATCCCACGTAACCGCGGCGCTGGATGGTGTCAAGAGTCGGCGCATATGTCGAAGGACGGCCGATTCCCAGTTCTTCAAGCGTTTTAACCAGGCGCGCTTCTGTGTAACGCGGAGGCGGCTGAGTAAAGTGCTGCTCAGGCTCAATATCTTTCGATAAAACCGTGTCTCCCTCTTTAAGGTCCGGAAGCATGCGGTCTTTTTCTTCCAGCTGATCGTCTTTACCCTCTACATAGACTTTCATGAAGCCGGCGAATTTGACTTTACTTCCGTTTGCCCGGAATGTCAATCCGTTATTGCTGAGATCGACGCTCATCGTATCAAGGACGGCAGGCGCCATCTGGCTTGCAACAAAGCGCTCCCAAATCAGCTTGTATAGTCTGAGCTGGTCTCTTCCAAGCACCGCTTTTAAGTCGGCAGGTTTTCTGAGTACTGAAGTCGGGCGGATCGCTTCGTGGGCATCTTGAGCGTTTTCATTTTTCTTTGCCGGTTTCCGTTTTCCCGCTAAGTACTCTTTTCCGTACGCCTGATCAATAAAAGCTGACGCCTCTTCAACGGCTGTATTGGAAATCCGCGTTGAGTCCGTTCTCATATACGTGATGAGTCCGACTGTCCCTTCTTTGCCGAGATCAATTCCTTCATATAATTGCTGAGCGATCATCATCGTTTTCTTCGCTCTGAAATTCAGCTTCCTGGCAGCCTCCTGCTGCAGAGTGGACGTTGTAAACGGCAGAGCGGGATTTCGTTTGCGCTCTTTTTTTGTCACCTTGTCAACTGTATACTTATTGCCTTTCAGCTGAGCAAGGACGGCTTTTACGTCTTCTTCGCTTTTTAAAGGAAGCTTTTTGCCGTTTTTCCCGAAAAATCCGGCTTCAAACGTCTCTTTTCCCTTTAAAAATGAGCCGGTAATCGTCCAGTACTCTTCAGGTTTAAAGTCATTGATTTCCTTTTCCCGGTCGATGATCAGCCGGAGCGCAACGGATTGCACACGGCCCGCACTGAGGCCTTTTTTTACTTTTTTCCAAAGAATCGGGCTGATTTTGTATCCGACGAGTCTGTCTAGTATGCGGCGCGCCTGCTGCGCATCGACAAGATCCATATTAATCATGCGCGGATGTTTAAATGATTCTTTAATGGCGTCTTTCGTTATTTCATTAAAGACGACCCGGCAGTCCGAGCTGAGATCCAGATCAAGGCTGTGTGCGAGATGCCATGCAATCGCTTCCCCTTCTCTGTCGGGGTCGGCTGCGAGATAGACTTTTTTTGCTTTCTTTGCCGCTGTTTTTAATTCTTTTAAAACAGGGCCTTTTCCGCGGATCGTAATATATTTCGGTTCAAAGTTCTGTTCGATGTCAACTCCCATTTGACTTTTCGGAAGATCCCGGACATGTCCCATTGAAGCTTTGACTTTATATTTCTTCCCTAAATAACGTTCAATCGTTTTCGCCTTTGCCGGCGATTCCACGATGACTAGATAATCAGACATTTTCATCCCCCTCAAGAGGTGTTCTCTCTCTTTTCAAGTATCAATTCATTTTAGAGCTGCCTTTTTATGGCTTTCAACATTTCATTCTTTATGATGAACGTCATTTTATACATGAAAATAATATGCAACTTTAAATCCTCACTATTATTAAATATTACAATACCGTTTGTCAAACGATATTTCAAAAGGGTTCCGTATACTGAACGCATCGGGCGGTCAGCTCTCCGTCAATATCCTCTGCGCATAATACAGCTTTCGCCCCTTCTTGAATGAGTTTTATAGGTCCTCCGGAATATGGATTAAATATGGAACCTGGAACGGCAAATACCTCTCTGCCTTGATCGAGGGCCTGGTAAGCTGTGATTAATGAACCGCTTTTTTCTTTTCCCTGTACGACCACAATTCCTTCACTTAGTCCGCTGATTATGCGGTTTCTCATCGGAAAATGCCATTTTTTCGGCTTTGTTTCAGGAGGATGTTCTGAGAGTAGGAGATGGTGTTCAGCCATGTATTCTGCTAACAGGAGATTTTCCCGGGGATAGATGTGATGGAATCCGCCGGCTATCACGCCGATCGTAAGCCCTTTTGCCCTGATGCTCGCCTTATGAGACAATCCGTCTATACCGGATGCAAGCCCGCTTACAATGACCCAGCCTTTTTTTGAGAGTTCGGCGGAAAGATGCCCAGCCGCTTTTATTCCGTCTTCCGTCGGTTTCCGCGTTCCTACAATCCCGATTTTTCTGCCTTTTTCAAGAAGCGGCGTGTTCCCTTTTGCATACAAGACAGCCGGCGGATCATAAATCGCTTTAAGCCATCTTGGGTAGCGGCTTGATGAAATCGGAATGACAGTAATGCCTTCGCGGCGGTAATCGGACAGAACTTCATCAAGTTCCGGATCCTTGCGCTCTATTTCCCGAAAAATTTCTTCCGAGGCTGTTTTCCCTTCTGATAAAACAGTTAATGGATGCGGATCCGGTAAAAAAGACAGAGAGTGATCAGCTTTCCACCATTTTAATAGAAGAGACGGGGAAATGATTTGATTAATACTGCAGACCATTAAACAGCGCGATGCTTGATCCAAATCTGGCAACCTCCTCTTTTTTCAGCAAAAACAGGAACAGCCGTTACGGCTGCCCCTGCTTCGATCAGTGCGTTTTGCACGTTTCAAATAAGCCTTTTTCTTTTAACACCTTAATCAGCGTTTCACCCATTACAGAAGGGGTTTCCGCGACTTCAATTCCGCAGGCGTTCATCGTTTTGACTTTTTCTTCTGCCGTGCCTTTTCCTCCGGAGATGATGGCGCCCGCATGGCCCATGCGTTTTCCCGGAGGGGCGGTTTTACCGCCGATAAAGCCGACAACAGGCTTCGTCATGTTTGCTTTCACCCACTCAGCCGCTTCTTCTTCAGCTGTGCCGCCGATTTCTCCGATCATGATAACGGCATGTGTTTCAGGATCTTCATTGAACGCTTTTAACACGTCAATAAAGTTCGTGCCGTTGACCGGATCGCCGCCGATCCCTACAGCGGTAGACTGGCCTACGCCGGCTTCTGAAAGCTGATGGACGGCCTCGTATGTCAATGTTCCTGAACGGGATACAACGCCGACATGACCCTTTTTATGAATGTATCCCGGCATAATGCCGATCTTGCATTCTTCAGGTGTAATAACACCCGGGCAGTTCGGCCCTATTAATCTCGTTTTCTTGCCTTCCATAAAGCGCTTCACTTTCACCATGTCCAAAACCGGAATGTGCTCAGTGATACAAATGACAAGATCAATTTCCGCGTCAACCGCTTCCATAATTGCGTCCGCCGCAAACGGAGCCGGAACGTAAATGACTGACGCATCAGCGCCCGTTGTATGAACCGCTTCTGCGACCGTATTGAATACCGGTACGCCTTCCGCTTCCGTTCCGCCTTTTCCAGGTGTTACACCGCCAACGATATTCGTGCCGTATTCCAGCATCTGCTTTGTATGAAATAAAGCGGTAGAACCTGTAATCCCCTGTACAATAACTCTTGTATCTTTATTGATAAAAACACTCATTATCTGGTCCCCTGCCTTTCATTCTTTCCTAAACTAAGGATACGATTTTCTGTGCGCCGTCTGCCATTGATTCCGCAGATGTGATGTTTAAGCCTGATTCATTCAGGATTTTCTTTCCTAAATCTACGTTTGTCCCTTCAAGGCGCACGACCAGCGGCAATGTCAATCCGACTTGTCTCGTCGCTTCAACAACGCCCTCGGCGATAACATCACACTTCATGATGCCTCCGAAAATATTAACGAAAATTCCTTTTACGTTTTGATCGGAAAGAATGATTTTAAAAGCTTCCGTCACTTTTTCTGCGGTTGCGCCGCCCCCGACATCAAGGAAGTTTGCAGGTTCTCCGCCGTAGTGTTTAATGATATCCATTGTAGACATTGCAAGACCCGCGCCGTTTACCATACAGCCGATATTTCCATCAAGGGAAATGTAGCTTAAATCGTATTTTGACGCTTCGATTTCTTTCGGATCTTCTTCATCTAAATCTCTGTATTCCATAATGTCTTTTTGTCTGTATAACGCATTGCTGTCGAAGTTCAGCTTAGCATCCAGCGCCATGACGTTTCCGTCCCCCGTAACGACGAGAGGGTTGATCTCGGCGATGGAGCAGTCCTTCTCAACAAATGCTTTATATAAACCGAGCATAAATTTAGCGGCTTTGCCGACAAGCTCTTTCGGGATGTTAATTGCGAATGCAATTTCCCTTGCCTGATAGCCCTGTAGGCCGACAGCCGGATCAATTACCGCTTTTTTAATTTTTTCAGGTGTTTTTTCCGCTACTTCTTCAATCTCCGTTCCGCCTTCTTCAGACGCCATTAAAACGATTCTTGAAGTAGCGCGGTCAAGTACAAGCCCGACATAGTATTCCTTTTTAATATCGCAGCCTTCTTCAATAAGTAAGCGTTTTATTACTTGTCCGTCCGGACCCGTTTGATGTGTGACGAGCGTCTTGCCTAACAGTTCTTCGGCATACTCTTTCACTTCATCTTTTGTTTTTGCAATCTTTACCCCACCAGCTTTGCCGCGGCCGCCAGCATGGATTTGCGCCTTTACGACATAAACCGAGCTTGACAGGCTCTCTGCTTTTTCAACTGCTTCCTCTGCTGTAAAAGCCACTTTACCTTCAGGAACAGACACCCCGTATTTTCTGAGGACTTCTTTTCCCTGGTACTCATGGATATTCATTTCCCATCCTCCTAACTTATGTAGCAAAACTAAAAATAGACTGCGCTTTCATTCTATATAATACTGGAAGAATTGTCTAGGGTTCAAAACAAAATCTTTATATCCTTCCAAACATTCTAACTTTTATTTTATTGAAAATATAAATTTAAACGGAGTCCGGGAAATGAATGGTCCTTATTTTTCGTTTTTCAGGGTTTCGTCCAGTCTGTAAACAAATGAAAAAATTTCGGCAACGGTTTCATAGAGCGCCTCCGGTATCTGATCGTCAACCGTCAAATGGCGCATTAATTCGACAAGGGTTCTGTCTTCCTGAATGGGGACCCCAGCCTTCTCAGCTTCTTTTATAATATTTTCCGCCACATGCCCCCTGCCTGTTGCGACAACCTTCGGGGCTTGGTCTTTCTGCCGGTCGTAATGCAGGGCGACAGCTCTTCTTAACGGCGTTTGCTCTTTCATATTTTCACATCCACTTTTCTTCCGCCGTCTTTTTCTATAAACTCTTCCACAAGAGCGCTCTGGTCTTTCGGGCGCCGTTTTTTAGACGTGACGCCTGACAGGCTGAAGCCCGTTTCTTTTACGGCTTCTTTTAAAGCCGGTACGAGAGGGTCGATGGCCGCCTGAAGCTCAAAATCAGTCTCAACCGTAATGGTCATTACATTTTGCTGAATCATGCAGTCCACAACGGTTTCTTGCAGTGTTTCAAGATGCAGCAAAAACAGGAGCCTGCAATGTGACGGATCAAGTTTTCCGTCCGGCTTCTTCCGTCCTTTAAAGAGAACTGTGATATCATTCTCATACGCGGACGCTCCCAGCGGAAATGACAGCACCATCTGCGTAAAAGAAGGGTTATGCTGCTCAATAAACAGCTGGCCGTTTAATTTATGAATAAGCGGTTCCGCCTCTTGTTTAACGGATTGGGGCGCTTCTTGAAGCGTCCGGACGGCTTGGAGGGCCGTTTTCAGCGCTTGTTTCTCCGGCTGCGGAGATACGCCTTTTTCAAGCGCTGTAATGAATGATAATTCATCACGCGTGCCCAATCCTTTTTTGATTTTCTGCAAAAGGCTTAATACATCATCTTTTTCCGCATATTTCAATTCGGTGAGCTGAACGGCTTTTCCGAAAACAGCCGCCTCCTGTTCTGTCAGATGTGCTTTTTGAAGAACAGGTGCTGTTTTAAATGTTTTTTCTTGAGAAATGAAAGCCTTAATGATCTCCGCCGTTACTTTTACTGGGCGGTTTTCAGTTTTTTCTGCCGATGTCATTAATTTTTCTATAATCTGTTTTGCCGTTTTTTCAGGAAGTTCCGGATCTGTCCGTGCACTCGGAGGAGAAGGTTGGCTTGAGACTGCCTTTCCGTTTTCACGAGTCTCTCGGACAAATGGTGATTGTTTTGATTCCGTCCGTTCTCCTTCATCCATCAGCCCGGTTTCTGAGATCGGCATGCGTGCAGCCCCGGCAAGCTTCTTCAAGAGACGTTCTGCATGAAGATCCGTTTCCGCGTTTAACACGTCAGAAACCGCCTCTTTGAGCACAGACAGCTCTTTTGCCGATTGCGGAGCCTGATTGATTGCCTGAAGCAGTCCTGAGAGGAGGCGACGGGTCGGAACCGGATATTTAACGGCATGAATGGCTGACAAGACTTCCGGATGTGCGGGCAGTTCCCGTTTCAGCGCAAATACGATTGTTTCCGCCGCTTTTTTCAATTCGGAGGCCGGAAGCGATTCAGCCCAGCGGATGCAGGCTTTGAGGCTGTTTTCCGTCATCGGCAGCTTCTGCTGCATAAACGTTTCGGCAATCTGCAGAGACACAGGGCCCGGTTTGACGGAAAGTGCGTTTAACAGTCTACCCGCCGCTTCCTGAACGGTTTTCGGGCTTCCTTCGAATTGGTCGATGACATGAAGCCGGCCCGTTTTTTCCGCCGGCTGTTTGTCATAAGAAAACCAGTAATACGCCTGCGGTCGGAGGGCGGTTTCAAGCTTTCCCTGCATCGTCCGGCCGCCGATCTGGATAAGAGCGCTTTGATCGTCCAGCAAACGGAGAACCTTCCCTAACAGCAGCCTTTGAGCGCCGCTGTCTTTACCGCCGTCCTGCCGGTCCGGAGGGATTTCCGCCGTCAGCTGTCTGAAAGCCGCTTGGATTTCGCCGCTAATGTTCATGTCTTAAGCCTCTTTTCTAACAATAAGATTGAACGGGAGCGAACGTTTTTCGGTGAATAGTTGTCGGTCCGTATGCCTGAAGAGCTTCAAGATGTTCTTTCGTTCCGTAGCCTTTATTTTTTTCAAAGCCGTACATGGGGTAGGTTTTGGCGTACTCAGCCATGAGACGGTCCCGCGTTACTTTTGCTATGCAGGCTCCGGCGGCAATTGACACGCTTTTGGCATCCCCTTTTATAACTGATGACTGCGGAATGTCAAGCGGAAGGGTCATGGCATCAACAAGCAGATAATCAGGTGTTTCCGTTAAAGCATTGACGGCTTTTACCATCGCCAGTCTCGCGGCCTCATAAATGTTGATCCGGTCAATAACGTCCGCATGGACAATGCCGACTCCTACAGCCGCCGCTTCTTCCGTGATCCTGCTGTAATACTCCTCGAGCTTCTTTTCCGACAATTTCTTCGAGTCCGTGAGACCGAGAATCTCGCATTCTGCCGGCAAAATGACGGCGCCGGCGACAACCGGTCCGGCAAGCGGCCCTCTTCCGGCTTCGTCAACACCCGCAATCAGGCGGAAGCCCTTTTTGGATGACAGTCTTTCGTATGCCGTCATGTTCAGCCATTGCTCTTTAAGAGCTTTTTCCTTCGCGTGCTTTTTCAGCCATTGCTCTAAAAGCGTCTGTACGCTTTTTCTCGGGTCTTTCTCACATTGGGCAAGGAAGGGGTCGCTTTCGTCCCTGACCTCTTGCAGGCGTTCTTTTACGCTTTTTACGGTTAATGTATTCACGTTCTCTTCTCCCTTACATTATGTATATCGGTATTCTGCGGAAAAAATAAAGACCCGCATCGCTGCGCGTCTTTATTCTGATGGTGCTTCAAATGAAAGCCTGCCGAATTTTTCCGTACGGATGTCCCGAATGATGACTTCCGTTGTTTTATCATAGTCAACCATTCCGCCGCCCATCAAACAGCCGCGTTTTTCACCGATCGCGTCGAAAAGAGCGGCGATATCCTCAGGGATTTCCTGAAGTCCGTAGCGCTCCTTCAAACGGTCGGGATAATGCTCTTCCAGAAAGCGCAGCCCGAAAACAGCCACATCCTGCAGGTTGATAATCGTATCTTTAATCGCCCCGGTGATCGCCAGGCGCAAGCCGACAAGCTCATCTTCAAATTTAGGCCATAAAATTCCCGGTGTATCGAGCAGCTCTAATTCCTTGCCTACCTTTACCCACTGCTGTGAAGTGGTAATGCCGGGCCTGTCTCCCGTCTTGGCAATGTTTTTTTTGGCCAGCCGGTTAATGAGCGTAGACTTGCCGACATTCGGAATGCCGATGATTAATGCGCGGATTGCTCTCGGCCTAATGCCTTTTGCTTTCATTTTATCGAACTTATCCTTCAGCAGCTCTTTCGAGGACGGCACGATTTGATGCAGTCCCTGCCCGTTAACGGAGTTTATTGAAAGAGAGGGAATGCCCTGTTCCTGAAAGTGGTCCTTCCACTGGGCAGTCACAGCCGCATCCGCCTTATCGGCTTTATTTAAAAGCATAATGCGCGGCTTATTTTTTAAAATCTCCTCAATCATCGGATTTCTCGATGACATCGGGATTCTCGCATCCACCAATTCGTATACGATATCAATTAATTTCAGTTTTTCTGTTACTTCCCGTCTCGCTTTAGCCATATGGCCCGGGAACCATTGAATGGTCATGTGACTTCGACACCTGCCTTATTTACCGGAACCGGATGTTCCGATGATCTCTTATGTATTTTACGTTGCTTGTTCCGCTTTTACAAATTTCATATAAAAAAAGAGCCTGTTACGGGTAACAAGCTCTTTTCGTTCGTTATCATTATCGTCTGATTTCTTTAATACGAGCCGCTTTTCCGCGAAGTTCACGCAGGTAGTAAAGCTTAGCGCGACGTACTTTACCGTAACGTACAACTTCGATTTTCGCGATTTTTGGTGTGTGTACAGGGAATGTACGTTCAACGCCAACACCGTAAGAAATCTTACGAACTGTGAACGTTTCGCTGATTCCACCACCACGACGCTTGATCACAA
The DNA here is from genome assembly GCF_036362845.1 of Bacillus sp. MT(2024). Lineage (NCBI taxonomy): Bacteria > Bacillati > Bacillota > Bacilli > Caryophanales > Bacillaceae > Bacillus > Bacillus sp. MT(2024). The sequence goes on along the minus strand of NZ_CP143632.1, from coordinate 1,577,552 downwards.
CACCTTCGAAGATCTGGATACGCTCACGGTTACCCTCAACAACTTTTACGTGTACACGTAAAGTGTCACCAGGACGGAACGCAGGAAGATCAGTGCGAAGCTGTTCTTTTGTGATATCTTGAATTAGTTTTTGCATCGTTTTCAACTCCTTCCAACAGATGCTCTTGGCCACAACTGCAAGGCACAGCGGAACATCGTTTTCAAGCTTCTGAAGGATAAGCCTCCTTAAGCCACAAGTAGTATCTTATCATATCTTCATCACCTGCGCAATAGAATCTATTCGTTTTCCCACTCGGAAATCCATTTTCTTTGCTCATCAGTGAGAGGATAGTTTTCAAGAAGATCCGGACGTCTTAAAAAGGTTCTTCTGATTGATTCTTTATTGCGCCATTCTTGTATTTTGGCATGGTTGCCGGACAGAAGGGTCTCAGGCACTTTTAAGCCTTTATAATCTGCTGGCCTCGTATAGTGCGGATGCTCTAAAAGCCCCGTGCTGAAGGAATCCTCCACGTGGGATGCTTCTTTTCCGAGGACGCCCGGCAAAAGCCTGACAACGCTGTCGGCGATCATCATGGCAGGGAGCTCTCCCCCGGTCAGCACAAAATCCCCGATGGAGATTTCATCAGTGACAAGATGTTCCCGGATCCGTTCATCATACCCTTCATAATGTCCGCAAATAAACATGAGATGTTCCTCTTCCGCCAGCTCCTCGGCTTTCTTCTGCGTATAACGCTCACCTTGCGGGCAGACGAGAATAATGCGCGGCTTGGCGTCCGTACCGGCTGTCAGCTTTTCAACCGCATCAAATACAGGCTGCGGCTTTAACACCATCCCGGCTCCCCCGCCGTACGGGTAATCATCAACCGTTTGGTGTTTATTATCCGAAAAAGCCCGGAAATTGATGACGTCAAAACGGACAGCCTCTTTTTCCTGTGCTTTTTGCAGAATGGATGAGCCGAGCACCCCTTGAAACATTTCGGGAAACAGTGTTAAAAAGTCGATTTTCATTCGTCTATTAACCCTTCCATTACATGAATCTTAATTTTCTTCTCATTTATATTAATATCCTTTACCACAGAAGCAATATACGGAATGAGCGCATCTTTTTTGCCTTTTCTTGCAACCACCCATACGTCATTAGCCCCGGGCGTCAAGATTTCCTTCACTGTGCCGATCAGTTCCCCGTCTTCTGACACAACCTCGCAGCCGATGATTTCATGAAAATAAAATTCATCTTCTTCAAGCTCTCCCAAGTCTTCTTCAGGGACTTTGATCACCATGTTTCTTAAGTGTTCGACTTCATTGAGACTCGGCATTTCTTTGAATTGCAGCAGGTGAAACTGTTTGTGAAGCCTGTGGGCGCTGACCGTTACTTTGATTGGCTCCGCAGCCCCTTCCGCAAACAAATAGAGCGTATTGCCGGGCTTGTACCGTTCTTCGGCAAAGTCCGTTTTAGAAATGACCCGCACTTCGCCTTTAATGCCGTGGGTATTTACAATTTTGCCTACATTAAACCATCTGTTTGTCATATTATCACCTCGGGCGGATTTCAATTACTACCCCGTCTTTTATGACGATGGTATTTGCCGCTGTTTTTTCATGCCAGTTATCACCGACATTGATTGAAAGCAGCGCATCGATCTCCTTTTCCTTCACTTCGCTTCCAAGCGGGAGCGACTCTGTCTGGCTTATTTGGAAATCGATCATTTTGATTTTGTCTTGTCTTTTTTCAATGGCTTTTTTAAAAGATTCCGCTACATCGGGATTCTGCTGATCTTTTTCATGTTTTCTAAGCTGAAAATAGAGCTGGCTGCATTCTCGTTCAAGCGTTTGCTTTTTTTCTGCAAAAGAGGCCAAAAGCTTTTCCTTGCTTTGCTCGGTCAGAACCTGCATAACGGTTACCCTGTGAATAATCTGCATAGGACCAGACTCCCCACTCTTCCAACATATTTCTGTTCATTTGCCTTTTTTACGTGTAAAAAAAGGGGAGGTGCCGGCCCTCTCCCTTTTTCAGTCAAATATTTCAAATTGAACTTTCTTAGAAGACTGTGCGCCAGCTGCAAAAACGACGGTTCGAATCGCTCTTGCAGTCCGGCCTTGCTTTCCGATAATCTTACCGGTATCTGACTTATTGACAGATAAGCGCAGCGCAATCTTTTGATCAGTCTCTTCCTTTGTGACCGTTATGTCTTCCGGATGGTCGACAAGCGGAGCCACAATGCTGACAATCAAATCTTCCAAGTTCTGATCAGTCATTACTTGCCTTGTTTAGCGTTGTGGAATTTTTCCATAATTCCTTGGCTTGAGAACAAGTTGCGGACTGTATCAGAAGGTTTAGCTCCTGTTTGAAGCCATTTAAGAGCAAGCTCTTCGTTGATTTTCACTTCAGCCGGCTTTGCAACCGGGTTGTATGTGCCGACTGTTTCGATGAAACGGCCGTCACGCGGTGAACGAGAATCTGCTACAACAATACGATAGAAAGGAGATTTTTTTGCTCCCATACGTTTTAAACGAATTTTTACTGCCATTTTACTAGCACCTCCGAAAATATTTCAACAAGATAGTATATTAACAATGATAAAAGTGTTTGTAAAGTGTTTTTTCTTAACAACGGTTTTATCATGTATAACCGATTACATAAAAGGTAATTTAAAGCCTTTTTTCTTCCCTTTTGACATGTTGGTCATCTGCTTCATCATTTTTTTCATTTCCTCAAACTGCTTTAAAAGACGGTTGACTTCCTGAACGGATGTTCCGCTTCCTTTGGCAATCCGCTTCCGCCGGCTGGCGTTAATAATATCCGGCTGTTCTTTTTCAAGAACAGTCATTGATTTAATGATCGCTTCCACATGATTCAGCTGTTTTTCATCGACTTGGATGTTTTTTAAGCCTTTCATTTTGCCTGCGCCGGGCATCATTTGCAGCAGTTCGTCAAGAGGCCCCATGTTTCGGACCTGGCCGAGCTGCTCCAGAAAATCATCCAATGTGAAGCTCATCGTTCTCATTTTCTGCTCAAGCTCTTTGGCTTTGTCTTCATCAACGGTCGCCTGAGCTTTTTCAATCAGCGTCAGCACGTCACCCATTCCGAGAATCCGGGATGCCATCCGTTCAGGATGGAACGCTTCAAGAGCATCGAGCTTTTCTCCCATTCCGGCGAACTTAATCGGCGTTTCGGTGACCGCGCGGATAGAAAGCGCCGCACCTCCGCGGGTATCCCCGTCAAGCTTTGTTAAAATGACGCCTGTTAAACCGAGCTGGTCATTAAAGCTTTTGGCGACGTTTACCGCATCCTGACCGGTCATTGAGTCGACGACAAGGAAAATTTCCTCAGGATTTGCGACTTCCTTTACGCCGGAGAGCTCATCCATCAGTTCATGATCGATGTGCAGCCGTCCGGCGGTATCTAAAATCACATAATCATGATGCTCTTCCTTCGCTTTTTCAATCGCCTGTCTGGCAATTTCCACCGGGCTGACCTGATCGCCAAGCGAAAAGACCGGCATATCAAGCTGTTTCCCCAGTGTTTCCAGCTGTTTAATCGCGGCGGGGCGGTAAATATCCGCAGCCACGAGCAGCGGTTTGCGGTTATGTTTTTTGCGCAGCAGGTTGGCAAGCTTCCCCGTGGTTGTCGTTTTACCGGCACCTTGGAGCCCGACCATCATAATAACGGTCGGCGGGCGTTTGGCGGCGGCAATTTTGCTTTCTTCGCCGCCCATCAGCTCGGTAAGCTCTTCTTTTACGACTTTAATAACCTGCTGACCGGGTGTCAGACTCTGCATGACGTCCTGTCCGACAGCCCGTTCACTTACTTTTTTCACAAAATCCTTTACGACTTTAAAGTTAACGTCAGCCTCAAGAAGCGCAAGACGGACTTCACGCATCATCTCTTTTACGTCTTGTTCGCTGACTTTTCCTTTTCCGCGGATTTTTGAAATCGTCTTTTGCAGTCGGTCGGCTAATCCTTCAAATGCCATTGTTTGCCGCCTCCTAATCTAATTTCTCAAGCGCTTCAATCAGAGCCGTCATTTTTTCCTCTTCCTGCAAGCCGGAAGCAAGCTCTTTCAGCTTTGTAAACATTTCTTTACGCTCCTGAAACTTTTTAAAAAGGAGCAGTTTTTCTTCATATTGTTCAAGCATCGCTTCAGTCCGTTTGATGTTATCGTAAACGGCTTGCCTTGAAACGTCATACTCTTCGGCTATTTCACCAAGGGAGAAATCGTCCAGATAATAAAGCGACATATAGCTCTTTTGTTTTGACGTCAGCAACGACTGATAGAAGTCAAACAAATAGTTCATTCTCGTCGTTTTTTCGAGCGACATTTGAGCTCTCCCCTTTGTTAAGTCAAATCCCTTTACAAAAACTTAGTTTACATGGTTTCAGAGCGTGTGTCAAGTTTTTATCTTGTCAAAGCATGATGCTCTTTTTACATAATAAGTTTTCAAAAAAATTCATACAGACCGTCGTTAAAATACTCGAATTCTTGTTTTGATACACGATAGCGGCAATAACCTTCGTAAAAAGCATTGAGGCATGCTTCATTTGTGACAAAACGACTGATCGCTAATGATTCATCATAACGCGGATCTCCCGCCGATATTCCCGCAGCATCGATAAACAGATAGACCTCTCCGTCTCTCACCAGCACATTATCAGTCGTGCAGTCACCGTGAATCATTGTCTGCTGAACAGGAACAGGCCTGTACCTGTCCAATTCCTTCAAAAGCTCTGCACTTCCTTCAGCTTGTCCTTTTTTGACATATTCCCCGGCTCGTTTGATTTGCAGATCGAGCCAGTCTGTTTCCGGCTGTAAACCAGAGACCATTTCGGTTTCATGCAGCCGCTGCAGAAACTGGCCGAAACTTTTGATCAGCTTTTTCTTTTCAGTATCCCCTTTGGCTTTTCTTAAAGCCGAAGTCAGGGTGATTCCATCCTCAAATGACATGATGATATGGCTGGCATGCTGTTCCTGTATCATCCCATAATAAATAGGAACAGGCAGACGACGAGTTTCCGTCAGTTGTTGTAAAACGAAGGCTTCTCTCATTAACCATTCCCGATACTTCTGTTGAAAAGAACTTTTCAGCAAAAATGCGTCTTGACCGGTCACTATTTTTCGAACGGTTGAAGTGCCTCCCTGTTCATCCAGCAGCAACATATGGTTTATCGCGCCGATCTTACTTTCCAATTCAGCTTTCAGCCATTTGTCCAACAACTGTCCCCTCCATTCCGATCTATCAATGCGTATAAAAAAACGAGTATAAAACCGTCCATTTTATACTCGTTTTTTATTCATTAATCCTCGGCTTTTTCAACTAAATCCGAAAAGAGACCGTATACGTAAGATTCTGCATCAAACCGCTGGAGATCGTCAACCTTTTCTCCAAGGCCGACCAGTTTCACGGGGATGTGAAGCTCATTGCGGATCGCCAGAACGATACCGCCTTTTGCGGTGCCGTCAAGCTTCGTTAATGCGATACCCGTCACATTCGTCGCTTTGGAGAATTCTTTCGCCTGCGCCATCGCATTCTGACCTGTCGTCGCGTCAAGCGCGAGGAGAACCTCATGCGGAGCCTCAGGCACTTCGCGTTCGATGACGCGTTTGACCTTTTCAAGCTCTTTCATTAAGTTAACTTTATTCTGAAGGCGGCCGGCCGTATCACAAATCAGCACATCCGCTCCTCTTGCTTTAGCCGCGTGTACGGCATCATAAATAACCGCCGCAGGGTCGCTTCCGGCAGCCTGCTTAATGACAGGCACGCCTGTACGCTCTCCCCACACTTCAAGCTGTTCAATCGCCCCGGCTCTGAAGGTGTCTCCGGCAGCGAGCACAACGGATTTGCCTTCATTCTTCAACTTATGGGCAAGTTTTCCGATCGTTGTCGTTTTTCCGACACCGTTTACCCCGACAAGCAGAATAACGTTCAGGCGCCCGTCCTGAATATTTAATTCAGAAATCTGTTCGTCGCCGCTGTTATAAATGTCGACAAGCTTTTCAGAAATGACGGACTGCACTTCCTGAGGATCCTGGATGTTTTTCAGCTTCACTTCTTTTTTGAGCTCATCAATCAGCTCCATGACGGTTGTAAAACCTACGTCAGCGCCAATCAGCACTTCCTCAAGCTCCTCGAAGAAATCCTCGTCGACTTTCCGGTAGCGGGAGACGAGTTCGTTCACTTTATTTGAGAAGGAATTTCTTGTTTTTTCAAGACCATCTTTAAATTTTTCAGAGACGGAGTCTGTCTGTTTCGTGATTTTCTCTTTTAATTTTTTAAAAAAGCTCATCTTTCAACCTCTTTCCTCGTTACTGAACGAATTCTTTTGTTTCTTCCAGTTTGACCGAAACCATTCGGGAAACGCCGGATTCCTGCATCGTAACACCGTAGAGGACATCCGCTTCTTCCATGGTGCCTTTTCTGTGGGTGATGACGATAAACTGGCTGTCGCCGCTGTATTTTTTTAAATATTGCGCAAACCTGAATACATTGGCTTCATCAAGCGCAGCTTCCACTTCATCAAGGACGCAGAACGGCACGGGCCTTACTTTCAGAATAGAGAATAAAAGGGCAATGGCAGTCAGCGCCCGTTCTCCCCCTGACAAAAGATTTAAGTTTTGCAGTTTTTTGCCCGGAGGCTGCGCGATAATGTCCACCCCGGAATTAAGAAGATCATTCGGATCAGTCAGCTTCAGTTCAGCCCGTCCTCCTCCGAATAAAGAACGGAACACATCGTTGAATTGAGAACGGATCTGGATAAACGTTTCATGGAATCGCTTCGTCATTTCAGAATCCATTTCTTCAATGACTTGAAACAGTGTGTTTTTCGCTTCCGTCAGGTCATTTTTCTGCTCTGTTAAAAACTGATACCGTTCGTTTACTCTTTCAAACTCATCGATGCTGCCGAGATTGACCGTTCCGAGCTCTTCAATTGAAAGCTTGATCAGTTTGACCCGTTTTCTCGCCTCTTCAGGCTCGAGTTCAAGCTGATATTGTTCTTTTGCCCCTTCAAAGGATAAGCTGTACTCCACGCGTAAATATTGCAAGAGATTATCAAGCTCAACTTCCATCCGGCCGAGTTTTACCTCTTCATCTTTCAGAATGTCCGTTTTTTGCTTGTACAGACGCTTCATCTCTTTCAGCTCAAGCTCGTTCGTATCAAGCGCCCGCTGGAGCTTCACACGCTGGTCGCGCCGGCTGGCGATCAATTCGATCGTTCTCGTTTTATCGTGAAGCTTATGATGGGCTGCTTCTTCAAGCTGCTCCTCTCCGCTTGTGCTGGACGTCATCTCTGAGGTCAGGAGGCTTAAATCTTCCCGTGTTTCTTTCAGAGCGAGCTGCGTTTCTTCAAGCTCTTTTTTCAGCCTTTTGAGATTGTCTTCCTCACTCGAGCACGCCTGTTCTTTTTTCGCAGCGGCCACTTTACATTCCGTCAGTTCATGAGAGAGCGTTTCTTTTGTTGAGGATAGGGTCTGCTTTTGTTTTGTCAGCCTTTCCATCTCTTCCTCAAGCTCTTTCAGCTGGCCGGATGCCTCACTCAGCTGTTCTTCCAGAGCTGATTTGCGCGTCTCTTTTTCCCGGCTGCTTTCCGTCAGTGATGCTTTCTCCTGATCGTAAAGCTCCAGATGGGTATTGATGTTCTTTTCAGCAACTTCGAGTTCATACAGCCTGCCTTTTACATCCTGCTGCTTTGTTCTGAAAGCTTCACCGTCTTCACGGAGGCCGCTCAGCGTATGTTCAAGCTCTTGAATGGCCTGCTTCAGCGCTTTGACCTCTTTTTCGAGCAGAGCTGTTTTTTCTTCCATTTCGGCAAGCCGCGCAGTCACCGTCTCAAGCTCGCGGCTTCTGCCGAGCAGAGAATTGTTTTTCTTTTTGACCGCGCCCCCTGTCATTGATCCGCCTGGATTGACGACATCGCCCTCAAGCGTCACGATGCGGTAGCGGTGCCCGAGAAGCTTGGCCAGTTCATTCGCGCCTTTTAAATCTTCAGTGATCAGCACGGTGCCGAGAAGGTTTTGAATGACATTCCGATACGCCGCATCATATGTGACAAGCCCGCTCGCTGTGCCGAGGAAAGACGGATGCTTTGAAGCCGTCTGTTCATCACGGGTTTGGAGCTGGCGCGGTTTCATAACCGTAAGCGGCAGGAACGTCGCGCGGCCGAAGGAATTCTGTTTTAAATATTGAATCGCTTTCCGCGCCGCCTGCTCATCGTCTGTGACAACGTGCTGCGCCGCTGCGCCGAGTGCAATCTCGATCGCCGTCTCATATTTTTGTTCGGTGGCAATCAGTTCGAGAACGGCGCCGCGGATGCCGCCAAGCTGCTCTTTCTGCTTCAGCACTTCTTTTACGCCTTGGTAAAATCCTGAAAAATCGCCTTGCATCGTTTCAAGCATATCTTTTTTGGATCTGGCCTGCTGGACGAATTGATATGCCTGATACAGCGCTGATTCTTTCTTTTCATACTGGCGTTTTTTCTGTTCATATGCTGTCTGGACTTCGCGAAAGCGGACGACCTGATTGTGAATATCCTCTTCAACGGCGGCCAATTCTTCTTCGCACGCCGCTTTGCGGACTGCAATATCGTTACGTTCTTCAAGGTATTTTTCATTGTTTGCGGTCAGTCTCGCCTGCTGGACCGCAGATTGGGACATCTGGTCATCTAAAAGCTGCAGCTCGTTGCGAATCGACGCCTGACTGTTTAACAATTCAAAGTAATCGCTTTTTAATTGTTCGATTTTCTCTTCTACATTTTCATTATGCAGACTGAGAGCCTGCTGTTTTTCTTTCACCTGGGCGTTTAACCGCTTCACTTCCGCACGAAGTTTATCATAGACGGCAGACTGCTTTTCAATGTCCGCTTTCAGTTCGGCTTCTTTGTTCGTGTAATGTGTAACGGATTCCTCTAGCTGTTCCCGGTTTTGCGCGGCGTTTTTTTTGCGCTCTTTCAGCACTTCTTTCCGGCCTTCCAGCTTTTCCAGCTCTTCACTTGTCACGAGCAGAACCTGCTGCAGTTCGTTGACGGATTCATCAAGCGCGTGGATTTTATCTCTCGTCTCTTCTATCATCGCTTCTTTTGCGGACAGAGCCGATGATTCCGCCAATTCTTCTTCTTTAGCAGCCTGCACCTTGTCTTTTAAACCCGACCATCTGCCATGCAGTTGTTCGATGTCAAAGGCGGTAAGGGCAATTTCGACATGCTCAAGCTCTTTCTTTTTTTCTAAGTAGTCTTTGGCGATTGATGCCTGGATTTTCAGCGGTTCGACCTGATCTTCAAGCTCGTGGAGAATATCTTCCACCCTGTTTAAGTTATCCTGCGTCTCAAACAGTTTATTTTCCGCTTTTTTCTTTCGTGTTTTATATTTCAGCACGCCGGCCGCTTCTTCAAAAATACTGCGGCGGTCTTCCGCTTTGCTGCTGAGAATCTCTTCGACTTTCCCCTGACTGATAATAGAGAATGCTTCTTTTCCAAGCCCGGAGTCCATAAATAAGTCAATGATGTCTTTCAGGCGGCACTGCTGATTGTTGATGAGAAATTCACTTTCTCCGGAACGGTACACCCGTCTCGTCACGCTGACTTCATGATAATCGATCGGGAGAAATTGATCTTCATTATCAAGCGTTAACGTGACTTCGGCAAGGTTCAGCCGCTTGCGCGAATCACTTCCCGCAAAAATGATATCTTCCATTTTTCCGCCCCGAAGCGAGCGGGCTGATTGTTCGCCGAGCACCCAGCGGATGGCTTCGGTAATGTTGCTCTTTCCGCTGCCGTTCGGACCGACAACGGCCGTGACGCCTTTTACAAAGTCAACGGATATCCGTTCTGCAAATGATTTAAATCCTATAACGTCTAAACGTTTGAGGAACATCCCAGATCCTCCTTATCGTATAAGTATCTCAATATTATCATAATCACCCGCTTATATCAGGCGCAGACATACTGAAATCCCCCTAGGGATACAGGGGGATTTTATTGTTTCGTATGATGTTTTTGCAATTTTGCAAGAGCTTCCTGTGCCGCATGCTGCTCGGCTTCTTTTTTGGAACGTCCGTTCCCGATGCCGAGCGCCTCACCTTTAAGAGAGACCAGCGCCTCGAATTCCCGGTTGTGGGCAGGCCCTTTTTCATTGAGAATTTTGTACTCAAGCGATCCTTTTCCGTCCCGCTGTACAAATTCTTGAAGCTGGCTTTTGAAATCCATCACATGAGAAAAAGCACCATCGTTTATTTTAGGGAACACGTACTCTTTCAGGAATTGCTGAACCGGCTCAAGGCCCTGATCCAGATACAGTGCGCCGATAAACGCTTCAAACACATCCGCTAAAAGCGCAGGACGCTTTCTGCCGCCCGTCATTTCTTCTCCTTTTCCCAAGAGAACAAGATCGCCGAATGACAATTCGTGGGCAAGTGAGACGAGTGACGGCTCGCATACGATAGCGGCTCTCAGCTTCGTCAAATCTCCTTCACTCATGGCCGGATATTTGGCAAATAAGAATTGGGAGATCGTCAGTTCCAAAACAGCGTCACCTAAAAATTCAAGCCTTTCGTTGTCTTCATACGGCTTTTTCCGATGCTCATTCACATAAGATGAATGTGTAAATGCTTGATACAAAAGTTTCTCGTTTTGAAAATGAACCGAAATCCGTTCTTGGAACTCTTTAAATTGCTCTATTTTTTTATAGAACTTTTTTTTATCTTTAAAATGTGAGTGTTTTGACATAGTAACCTCCATAGGCACATCAGGTTCACCGCGCTCCCCGCCGTAAACGGAATCGGCAGCGCGTACAGCGTCAGACGCCGGTAACCGAACGATTAAAGGGCTAAAGCCCCGCTGTCAGGCGGGACTTTTAGCATCAGCTTATTGCTGGTTTTGTATGTAGTTCACAGCGTCGCCGACTGTTGCAATCTTTTCAGCATCTTCGTCAGAAATCTCCATATCAAACTCGTCTTCAAGTTCCATAACAAGCTCAACTACATCTAGGGAATCAGCACCTAAGTCTTCCTTGAAAGAAGCTTCAAGTTTGACGTCAGCTTCATCAACGCCAAGGCGGTCTACGATGATTTTCGTTACACGCTCTAATGTATCTGCCATAGCAATTCACCTCCCCTCAAGTATTATAGAGGATTCGTTTTTAAAAAACTAGAGAAACTAGGATGAAATTTTAAAAACAAATCTTTACATCACCATTCCGCCGTCAATATGAAGGGTTTGGCCCGTCATATAACGCGATCCTTCAGAAGCAAGGAACGTAACAACGCTGCTGATATCGGAAGGATCACCGAAACGCGCGAGCGGAATCTGCTTCAGCATTTCATCTTGGACTTCTTTAGAAAGCTTGTCCGTCATATCCGTGGAAATAAAGCCCGGAGCAATGGCATTGACCGTAATATTTCGGCTCGCAAGCTCTTTGGCTGATGACTTCGTTAAGCCGATTACTCCGGCTTTTGCCGCCACATAGTTTGCCTGGCCGGGGTTTCCGCTGACGCCGACGATTGATGATACGTTGATAATCCGGCCGGAGCGCTGTTTCATCATCTGTCTTGTAACGGCTTTCGTGCAGTTGAATACACCTTTTAAGTTAATGTTGATGACATCATCCCATTCATTTTCTTTCATTCTCATCAGAAGATTATCTTTGGTGATCCCCGCATTGTTCACGAGAATGTCGATTGAAGAAAATGCAGCGACAGCCTCTTTCATCATGTTTTGTACTTCTTCGGAATTTGATACATCGGCTTTTACCGCGATCGCGTTTCGGCCCAAAGATTTGATCTCATCTACGACTTCGTTCGCTTTCGCTTCATTCCCGGAGTAGTTGACTACTACGTTACAGCCGTTTTTCGCAAGATCAAGCGCGATCGCCCGCCCGATTCCGCGGGACGCCCCCGTTACCACTGCTGTTTTTTCATTAAGCATCCTGATTCTCCTCCTTCAGTGTTTGAATCGCCAGTTCGATGGTTTCATGGTCAGAAACCGCGATTGTTTTAAGGCGGCGGTTCACTTTTTTCACAAGGCCTGAAAGCACTTTTCCGGGCCCGATTTCAACAAACGTCGTGACGCCTTCGTCAATCAGTTTGTTAATGGTTTCTTCAAAGCGAACAGGCGAATACAGCTGTTCGATCAGTTTTTTCTTGATATCGTCTTTTTCTGTCATAACGTCAGCCGAAACGTTTGAAATCACGGGAACAGCCGCATTTTTCAACTCACAGGCGCTGAGCACCTCCTCGAGTTTTTGCGCTGCCGGCTTCATTAATTCAGAATGGAACGGTCCGCTTACTTCTAATGGGATCGCCCGTTTGGCTCCGTTGTTTTTCGCTTCCTCTGAAGCCAGCTCCACGCCTTTTGCCGTTCCGGAAATGACGATCTGGCCGGGGCAGTTCAGGTTTGCAAGCTGTACGAGATGACCGTTTTCCGTCACTTGATCCGTCACCTTTTTCAAGGACTCCGCATCCATTCCGAGAATAGCAGCCATGGCGCCTTCTCCGGCCGGCACGGCTTCATTCATGAATTCTCCCCGTTTTCTTACCGTGTAAACGGCATCTTTAAATGTCATCGCTCCCGCCGCAACAAGCGCCGAATATTCTCCGAGGCTGTGGCCGGCGGTGAAATCAGGGGTGATGCCGGATTCTTTAAACTTTTCCAATACGGCGATGCTCGTTGTCAACAGCGCGGGCTGCGCATTGTATGTAAGGGTCAATTCTTCAGCGCCACCTTCAAAAATGAGCGAGCTCAGCTTTGTTTCAAGCGTTTCATCCGCTTCATCAAAAATACGTTTTGACGCTTCTTCGCGTTCGTACAGGTCTTTTCCCATACCGATATATTGTGATCCCTGTCCGGGAAATAAAAATGCAATCTTACTCATGATGCGGTAACCTCCAGACTACTCATCTGTTTTTTCTTCTTTTACTTCTTCTTCTATAAATGCGGCCACGTTTTGGCTGACCATTTCTCTCGCCTGGCGCAGCGCATGGTAAACAGCGCGTGCGTCAGAAGAGCCGTGCGCTTTAATGACGGGCGCTTTCAAACCGAAAAGACTCGCCCCGCCGTACTCAGAATAGTCCATTTTCAGTTTCATTTCCATCAGCTTCGGCTTCAGCACTCCCGCTGCGAGCTTAGAAACAAAACTTGAAGTCAGTGTATCTTTCAGCATTTTGAAAATCGATAACGCTGAACCTTCCAATGTTTTCAACGTGACGTTGCCCGTAAAGCCGTCTGTGACGATGACGTCAGCAGCGCCTTCGAGCAAGTCTCTCGCCTCAACGTTTCCGACAAAATTCACGTTTGTTTCTTTTAATAATTCAAACGTCTTTTTTGTCAGGTCGTTTCCTTTCTTTTCTTCCGTGCCGACATTTAACAAGCCGACGCGGGGCGAGCTGATTCCGAGAACCTGCCGGGCATATACAGATCCCATAATTCCGTACTGGACGAGATGCTCCGGTTTGGCATCGACATTGGCTCCCACGTCCAAAAGAAGGAAACCGTCGCCTGAAACGGTCGGAAGCGTCGGCGCAAGCGCAGGCCGGTCGATTCCTTTAATTCTGCCGACAATAAACAGTCCCGCTGTCATGAGTGCGCCTGTATTCCCCGCTGAGATGCAGGCGTCCGCTCTGTTTTCAGCCACTTCCTGCGCCATCAGCACCATAGAAGAGTTTTTCTTTCTGCGTACGGCGCGGACCGGTTCATCCGTCGGTTCAATCACTTCATCGGCGTGCAACACAGTGATGCGGTCTGATGTTGTTGGCAAGTGTGATTCTATTGTTGTCTTGTCACCGACCAGCGTAATATGAAGATCGTCAAATGCCTCAATACTCTTCATTACTCCGTCAATAACAGCTTTGGGTGCGTTGTCGCCTCCCATTGCATCTACAGCTATTCTCATGCATGCTCCACCTTTATGATTGTTTTGAACGGTACATGTCAAAGCTGCCGGAGAACACGACTTCTTCTCCCACATAGCTGTTGACTTCAACTACCGTTCTGCCTTTTTCTTTTTCGACTGCCGTCACTTTGGCTTTCGCAACGACGCGCTCGCCTTCTTTCACCTGTCTTGTAAAGCGGATATTTGCGCTTGCGGTCAGCGCCAGCTCATCATCAATGACGGCTACGGCGAGTGAGTTCGCCTGCGCAAACAAATGATGCCCCCGCGCAATTTGATTGCGGCTGAAGACATGTTCGCGTCTTACTTCTAATATGGAAATGGCCTGGCCGTCAAGCTCCAGATCAATGATTTCACCGATCACTTCGTCTAAAGACAATGATTTCACTTCATCATCAAGCGTTTGTTCTGCCACGTTTTTAATTCTTTCCCTCAGCTCCGGTATTGAGAGCTCTAAGCGGTCTAAACGGATCGTCTGAATGCTGACGCCGAATTTCCCCGCTAATTCTTCATCTGTGATGAAGGGTGTCGATTTGATCGTCTGCTGCAATAATTTTTGGCGTTCTTTCTTGCTTCTTCTCATCTGTAAACACCATCCGGACAATTAAGACTAGGTACTAATAGTAGTATATAATCTCATAGATTGGAATGCAATGATTGTTTTTTGAAAGCCGCCGAATTTTACAGAATCAGCTTAATTTCTCCCCTTCTAAGACGCCGCTTGAAAGTAATTGACCGCGCAGCATGCGGTATTCGTCATCTTTCCAAAAAGCCTCTGAAGACACCAGGTTGGCCGCATCCTGGCGGGCCGTTTCCAAAGCTCTGTAGTCATGAACCATATCCGCCACCTTGAACTCGGGCATACCGCTCTGTTTTTTTCCGAAGAAATCACCGGGGCCGCGCAGTTCAAGGTCCTTTTCAGACAGCTCGAAGCCGTCGTTTGTCTCTGACATGATTCTCATCCGTTCCTTCCCGGTTTCGGATTTCGGATCGGCCATCAAGATGCAGAAAGATTGGTGGTCTCCCCGCCCGACCCGGCCGCGTAGCTGATGGAGCTGAGATAATCCGAAACGGTCGGCGTCATAGATGACCATAATCGTCGCATTCGGCACGTTCACCCCGACTTCTACGACGGTTGTTGACACAAGTACCTGACATTGATTGGCGCTGAATTCTCTCATCACCTGATCTTTTTCATCAGAATGGAGCTTCCCGTGCATCAGGCCGACATTCCATTTACCGCGGTAAACGTCAGACAGCATGTTATATACGTCAATCGCATTCTGTACATCCAGTTTATCCGACTCTTCAATGAGCGGGCAGATAATATAGGCTTGCCTTCCCTGCTTCAGCTCTTTTTCTATAAAAGCCAAAATCCGCTCCAGCATGTCGTGTTTCACCCAATACGTTTCGATTTGTTTTCGCCCCGCGGGCATTTCATCTATCACAGAAACATCCATTTCTCCGAAGACAGTAATGGCCAACGTTCTCGGTATCGGGGTGGCTGTCATAAACAGCACATCCGGATCCTGACCTTTATTCTTGAGTTTTTTGCGCTGTTCGACCCCGAACCGGTGCTGCTCGTCCGTAATAACAAGACTCAGCGCTTTGAATTCCACTTCATCCTGGATTAAAGCATGGGTCCCTACTAAAATATCAATCTCTCCGAGAGCAAGCCGCTCCAAAAGCTCCCTGCGCCGCTTTCCTTTTACAGAACTCGTCAAAAGCGCGATATTTACATCTTCATTTGCAAACAACGATACGAGAGAATCTGCATGCTGTTCGGCCAGAATTTCAGTCGGCACCATTAATGCCCCCTGATGCCCCGACAGAATCGCAGCGTACAAAGCGATGGCGGCGACGGCCGTTTTCCCTGAACCGACATCACCTTGCAGCAGACGGTTCATTCGGTAAGGGGATGTCATATCAGCGGTAATTTCCCGAAGCACGCGCGTCTGTGCGGTCGTGAGTGAAAACGGCAGGCTGTCTGTGAAAGCGGTGAGCTTTTCAGCAGGAAACACATGGCTGATGCCTTTTGACTGTTCCCTTTCCGCTTTACGGAACGCCTGCATTTTCAGCTGAAATAATAAGAATTCCTCATAAACAAACCGGCGTCTTGCCTGCTGTAACGATTCCCTCGTTTCAGGCTGATGCATCGTCTGCAGGGCATGTTTGTAATCAGGCAGCTTATAGCGGATTCTCAATTTTTCAGGAAGCGGATCGGCCGCACTGTCCAAATGATGCTGCAGCGCTTCCTTAATAAACCGTCTCATCATTTTTACGGTGACGTTTTCTTTAACGGAATAAACAGGCTCAATGCTTTTATCTTCTTGATGAGGACCAGTTTTTAATTCCTGCACGGAAACGGTCTGTCTGTGTTTATCCCATTTCCCGGATATCGTGACGACAGAACCTAATGTCAGTTTCTTTTTTAAGTAGGGACGGTTAAAGCAGACCGCGGTAATTAAATAATTGCCGACAAGCACCCTGAATGTCAGCCTGTTTCGTTTTTTGCCGTAATAGGTAAGAGAAGGTTCTGAATGAACCTTCCCTTCTACCGTCACTCTTTCTTCATGTTTTACTTCTTCTAAATCCCTCAGCTCATAGTCGTCATAACGGTAAGGGAAATAATTCAGAAGATCAGAAATGTCATAGATACCAAGTTCGTGCAATGTTTTTTCTGTTTCCGGCCCAATGCCCTTAATTTCCGCTATACTAGTTTGCTGATGGTGTGTCACTTGATTTCAGCGCTCCTCCGAAAATTTTTTTCTCTAATTCTCTTCCCGTCGGTGTCGCAGCTAAACCGCCTTGTCCCGTTTCACGCAGTGCTGTCGGCATTGTCTGGCCGATTTTGTACATCGCGTCAATCACCTCATCGCAAGGAATGCGGCTTGTAATCCCGGCCAGCGCCATATCCGCCGCGATCATCGCGTTGGATGCTCCCATTGCGTTTCGTTTGACACACGGCACTTCTACCAATCCGGCGACCGGGTCACATACGAGACCGAGCATATTTTTCAGTGTAATCGCCATTGCTTCCGCTGATTGCTGAGGCGTTCCGCCCGCCATTTCCACAATCGCAGCCGCTGCCATGCCTGATGCTGACCCGACTTCCGCCTGACAGCCTCCTGCCGCTCCTGAAATACTCGCATTATTTGCTACGACAAAACCGAACGCGCCGGCTGTAAACAGAAAACGGATCATTTGTTCTGTCGTAGGGTTCAGCTTATGCTTTACGGCGAATAACGTTCCCGGCACAACCCCGGCAGAGCCGGCGGTCGGTGTAGCGCAGATCGTTCCCATCGCCGCATTGACTTCATTTGTCGCCACAGCTTTAGAAACGGCGTCTAAAATCAGATTGCCCGACAGGCTTCTTCCCGATTGGATGTATGCCTGAAGTTTCACGGCATCTCCGCCTGTTAAACCGGTCTGACTCGTGACGCCCTTCAGCCCTTTTTCAACAGCTGCTTCCATGACGGAGAGATTGCGCTCCATTCCTTGAAAGATTTCTTCCCGTGTTTTTTGCGTCACTTCCATCTCTTGGGTGATCATCACTTCCGAAATCGGAATTTGTTTTTCTTGAGTGATTTCTATTAATTCTTTTACATTACGAAACATGTCATTTTCCTCCTGACTTTTTAGTCAGCTATCTTAGTAACCTGTATAATATTAGGAAGTGTTGAAAGTTCGTCAAGCACTTCTTCTTCAATATTCTGATCGACCTCAATCGTCATCAGCGCAAGCTGGCCGACGTCCTTACGCGCCACTTCCATATGCCCGACGTTGATGGAGAATTTCGCAAGCACATTGGCAACGCCTGCAATCGTGCCGAATTTATCATTATGAACGACTAAAATAGCCGGGTGGTTTCCGGAAAGTCGCAGCTCAAAGCCGTTGAGCTCCGTGATTTCTATTTTTCCGCCGCCGATGGAAATACCGGTAAGGGCTAGCTCTCCCTCATCATCAGAAATGACGATACGCGCCGTATTCGGATGAACGGGCACGGCATCCTCTGTACGGAACTCTACATATATGCCCTTCTCTTCCGCAATTTGAATCGCTGTTTTAATCCGTTCATCAAATGTATCAAAATCAAGCAGGCCGCCGATAATCGCGACATCAGTGCCGTGACCCTTATACGTTTCTGCAAATGATCCGTAAAAAGACACAACGATCCGGCGGGGCTCCCGCCTGAATAAGCTTCTGGCCACTCTGCCGATCCGGGCGGCGCCTGCGGTATGTGAACTGGACGGACCGATCATGACCGGGCCGATAATATCAAAAACGCTTCTATACTTCATGCTGGTTTGCTCCTCCTTAACATCACTTCATTCAGCGCTTTTCTTTAGACTAATTGAACATTTCTCAATTGGCAAGCAGGCACACTGCCGCACTGCCGCAGGTAAATAAAGGCATAAGAATAGAAGGGCCTGATAAGCCCTTCTATTCTGCCGCAAATATATATGGATACAGAGGCTGTCTGCCGTTATGGATTTCAACCTCGATATCTTCACAGACGCTAGCAATATACTCAGCGAGTTTCTCAGCTTCTTCTTCCGGCGCGTCCTCTCCGTACAGGATGGTGACGATTTCATCTTCTTCCCCGATCATTTCATCCAGCAGCAATTTCGCCGCACTTATCCGATCTTCGGCGCTGCCGATAATTGAACTGTTTAAAATGCCGATAAAATCACCTTTTTTAATATCTTTGCCGTCAATATGGGTGTCTCTGACTGAATATGTCACCTGTCCGCTTTTCACATTCCGGATGGCCTCAAGCATATTGGCTTCATTTACATCAGCCGGCTGGTCAGGGTTAAACGCAAGCAGGGCGGTCATGCCTTGAGGGACCGTTTTTGCCGGAATGACAATGACATTTTCTTCAGCCACGCTCGCCGCCTGATTGGCAGCCATCACAATATTGGAATTGTTCGGAAGAATGAAAACCGTCTCCGCATTGACAGACTGAACGGCTTCAACAATATCTTCCGTGCTCGGATTCATTGTCTGGCCGCCTTCGATTACGTGTGAAGCGCCGATGCTCGTAAACAATTCAGAAATGCCCTCTCCCATTGCCACAGTCACGATGCCAAAAGGCTTACGGGCTTCTTTCATAACGCCGGCCGGCTTTTTTTCATCATGTTCTTGGCTGATGATTGAAGTATGCTGTTCCCTCATGTTTTCAATTTTAATTTTAATCAAATCGCCGTAACGCTGTGCGAGATTGAGTACGTTCCCTGGTTCTTCGGCATGAATATGAACTTTCGCCAGCGTATCATCAGCCACGACCAGCAATGAATCGCCGAAACGGCTCAGTTCGTTTCTGAACGCCTCTTCCTTGAACGTCCGTTTATCTTGATCCAGCCTCACCATCACTTCCGTACAAAATCCGAATTCAATGTCTTCTGTACTCAGCATGCTCTGCGCGCTTTTATGATGCTCGGCATTCACCATATCATCGAGTGCCGGAAGAACCGCTTTTTTCGGTACGGCCTCTCCTTTTAAAGCAGCCAAAAAGCCTTCATATACACAAAGCAGACCTTTTCCGCCGCTGTCAACGACACCGACGTCCTTTAAAACAGGAAGCAGATCCGGCGTGCGGTTGAGCGACGCTTCCGCTTCTTCAATAACGGCCTCCATGACCGAAATAATATCGGTTTCTTCTTTGGCCGAGGCGACCGCTTTTTTAGCCGCATCCTTGGCCACGGTTAAAATCGTTCCTTCAACCGGTTTCATAACCGCCTTATATGCCATATCCACTCCCGCTTGGAGTGCTGCGGCAAACTCTCGGGCATCTATTTGGTTTTTGTTTTCAATGCTCTTTGTGAAACCTCTGAACAATTGGGACAAGATCACCCCTGAGTTTCCTCTCGCTCCCATAAGCAGGCCTTTTGACAGGGCGATGCCGACTTTGCCGATGTCGGGTGAGTCAATGTGCTCTACCTCTCTTGCACCGGATGACATCGATAAATTCATATTTGTTCCGGTATCGCCGTCAGGCACGGGAAACACGTTCAGCGCATCCACCGCGGATGCATTTTGAGACAATGTCTCAGCCCCCGCCAGAATCATTGCCGCAAAAGCTCTCCCATCTAAGTTTCGTCTAGACAATACTCATCCTCCTCACTACGGGTTCGTTACTCGTACGCCTTGGACATAAATATTTACAGAATCAACTGCAAGTCCGATTGTTTGATTTACTGTGTATTTTACCTTCGTCTGAACATTGTGGGCTACTTCGGATATTTTAGTGCCGTAGCTGACAATAATGTACATGTCGATATGTATTTGTTCGGCTTCCTGACGGACATGTACGCCTTTTGCGAAGTTCTCTCTCCGGAGGATTTCAGACAAACCGTCTTTAATCTGGTTTTTTGAGGCCATCCCCACTATTCCGTAACAGTCAATGGCAGCGCCTCCGGCAACCATTGCGATGACTTCGTTGGATATATCAATCTGTCCGTATTTTGTCTTCATTTCAATGGACACACAGGTTCCTCCTTCAGATGCATAGAGTTATCATTATTCTACTATATGTATCCCATTATGAAAAGAAAAGATACAGACAGCGGCCTTCAGCGCGGAAATGTGATTGGTTTTACATGTCAAGTGATTTTTCTTGAAAGTAAGGGAAACAATAGTTGCAAACGGTTTTTAGCTGTGGTAAATTATTTAAAGTATTGTATAACGAAAGCATCTGAGACACTATGTTTAAAAAGATGTTTCGCGCAGTTAGGAGGGAAACAAATGGCACGTAAATGTTTTATTACAGGTAAAAAAACAAAAGCCGGAAACAACCGTTCTCACGCAATGAACGCTTCTAAGCGTACTTGGGGCGCCAACCTTCAAAAGGTCCGCATCCTCGTTGACGGCAAACCTAAAAAAGTGTATGTATCTGCCCGGGCTTTAAAATCCGGTAAAGTTGAGCGTGTATAAGCAAAAATGAACGCCTGCCCTTTTATGCGGCAGGCGTTTTTTATGCGTTCAAAGAGGGCAATTTCAGCTTCTTGGGCTTACTCTTTTCTAAATGAGCCCAGCATCGCCCGGACAATTCCTCCTAAAAACTTCGGCAATTTAATGGTATAAAATTTCATTTTGTCCCCTCCTATAAGTCCCGTATCCGCTGCGTTCATCACTTTAGGATTCATGGTTTTTTCCGCATATGGCAGAAGCCGCTTTTCTAATCCGCGCTCCTTACCATTATTAATATGCCTTTTGCAAACGAAAAAGTACCTCGTGAATGAATGAGTTCGTTACTAATACATAGTGTGGAACCCAGAGGAATATGACAATTATCAAGGGGATATTTAAAACCGTCGAGTGTCAGGCCGTCTGCCGCTTCCGTAAACGGAATGAAAGAAATATAGCGTCTGCGCGCTTTTTTTTCAATTGTATAACGGCCGGGCCCGAACATCTGAATGTCATTCTGCCGGTCGATCAGCTCGACATCGGTATGCTTATGTAAGGCTTTATACAGCAGCTGGATGTTCCCTAAAAAGTGATCGGCTCTTCCGCCCGTCACACCGAATACCCGAATGTTTTCCGGTTCTTTTTGTAAAGCCCAGTCAAGGGCGAGTTCAAGATCGGTATAATCTTTTTCCGCCTGATACACATGGAGGGCCGGCGCCGCTTTTTGAATCTGCATGAGCTCCTCTTCCGTAATGCTGTCAAAATCACCGAAAGCTTCCTGCGGAATGATTCCGGCCTCCAAAAGAGCAACCGTCCCTTTATCGACTCCGACCCACGTCGTATCTCCGTCTGTGTATTCGGATAGATCGGGAATAAGCTCCCGCGGGCCGCCCGCAACGATATTGATTGTCTTCATATGCTATCCTCTCTCTTAGACGCGAAAAGAGCCGGCGGCTTTCACCGGGCTCTTTTTCAGCATGTTTATGATGCGTTTCGGATGTCAGCGATGGCTTTTTTCCGATCCGGCTGATTATATACGGCAGACCCGGCAACAAGCAGATTGGCGCCCGCTTCAGCGCATAAAGGGGCTGTTTCTTTATTAACGCCTCCGTCCACCTCGATTAAAAGCTCAGACAGGCCTTTCTCCTCAGCCAGCTGTTTGACCTGACGGATTTTCGGCAGAACCGAATGAATGAAGCGCTGTCCGCCAAAACCGGGGTTAACCGTCATTAACAGCACAAGGTCAAGCTCCTCGATCACATGTTCAATCATTTGGACGGGCGTATGCGGATTAAGCACAACTCCCGCTTTTACCCCCTGCTCTTTTATCAATTGAATGGTCCGGTGAAGATGCGGACACGCTTCAGCATGAACGGAAAGGATGTCCGCACCGGCTTTTGCGAATGCCGGGATGTAGCGGTCCGGGTTTTCAATCATAAGATGGACATCCAGCGGCAGATCAGTCACCGGACGGACGGCTTCAACGATAAGCGGCCCGATTGTAATGTTAGGGACGAAATGGCCATCCATGACATCAATATGGATATAGTCTGCCCCTCCTTTTTCCACGTCTTTAATTTCCTCGCCCAGTGAAGCAAAATCGGCGGAAAGAATTGATGGCGCAACCTTAATCATATTAATACCTCGGCTTTCTCTCTTTTATTTCCTGCATAAATTCTTTGTAATGCTCATAGCGGTACGGCTGAATCTCTCCTTCTTCCACCGCTTCCTTTACCGCGCATTTCGGCTCCTTAAGATGCAGACAGCCTCTGAATTTGCAAGAGACGCTTATTTCTCTGATCTCAGGGAAGGTGCTGCCCAGCTCTTCTTCCTCAATGCCGGTAAATTCAAGCGAACTGAACCCCGGAGTATCCGCAACCAGACCGCCTGATGTATGAATGAGCTCCACATGGCGCGTCGTATGTTTTCCGCGTCCCAAATGCGCGGAAATCTCGTTTGTTTTCAGCTCAAGCTCCGGGCTGATCGCATTTAAAAGCGAAGATTTTCCGACTCCGGACTGGCCGGCAAACACCGTCGTTTTGTTCTCGAAGTGTTTCACAATGCCTGTTAAGCCGCTGTTTTCTTTTGATGACGTCACATATACGTCATAACCGATCGCCTGATAGTCTTTCACGTAAGAAAGTATCGCCTCTTTCGATTCCCCGTCTGCAGCTAAGTCCATTTTGGTTATGCAGATGATCGGGTGAATGCCGTTGGCTTCCACAAGGACGAGAAAACGGTCCAATAAAGACGTGCTGAACGCCGGCTGAACGGCAGAAAAGACGAGAACGGCCTGATCGACATTTGAAATCGGCGGCCTGATCAGCTCATTTGTTCGTTCTTTGATTTCCAGCAGGTAGCCTTCTTTATCATTTTCAGCCTGATAAACGGCATAATCGCCGACCAGGGGCGTTATTTTATTTTTTCTGAAAATGCCCCGGCCCCTGCATTGAATGATCTTGTCCTGTGATTCATCCAAGACATAATAGAATCCGCTTAACGCTTTTATAATTTTGCCCTCAGGCATAGGGTCCCTCCTTGTCAGTCATTATCTTTCGGGTATTCAATCGTTTTGTAGCTGACGACTTTATGATCGACCATCACTTGATAATACCCCTTCTGTCCCTGATCAATCTTCAGTTCAATTGTTTTTTCAGTCGGCTCTTTTATTTTAAATGAGTCATACGTATCAGAGATGCTGTGGTCCTTATCATCGATGGCGATTTGCACTTCAAGCTCGTCCCCTTCATGTTCAGGTTCGTAAGGAATGCTGATTTTTTCTTTTACCGTTTTCGCCGGTTTTTCTTCAGGTCCGAGCGAGAACGTCACTTCAACATTACTTCCCGGCTTAACCGCAGTGCCGGCTGACGGTTCTTGTTTCATGACTTGTCCTTCCGGCACGTCATCTGAATGGGCTTGTTTTTCAACAAGCTGCAGGCCGTTATCTTCAAGATACCCTGAAGCCGCTTCTTTGCTGTAAGTCTTTAAGTCCCTCAGCGTAACATCCGCCGGGCCGAGGCTGACCGTTAGATTGACTTCATCGTCGCTTGCGACCATATCGGTGCCGGCTGACGGGTCCTGATCAATTACGGTGCCGGCCTCGCTGTCATCGTTTTCTTCTTTGACATTGACATGTTTGAAGCCTTTTTCCTTCAGCGCTTTTTTTGCGTCGCCGATCTGCCGTCCTTTCACGTCGATCAGCTGGGTTTTCGGTTTTCCGATGCTTTTGTACAGTTTTACAGAAGAGCCTTCTTTAACGGTAGACCCCGCTTTTGGGTCCGTTTTGACCATTAATTCCTCTTCTATTTTTTCATCTTCAATGTCCGTTATATCAGGATCCGCCCGTAGCCCGTTCTTTTCAAGCAGGGCCTCCGCTTTTTCGTACTTCATGCCCCGTACGTCGGGGACGCTTACATCTTTAGGCATAAATAAAGACGGGAACACGGTGACCGCAAGAACAGCCGCCATAATGAAAATGAAACAGACGGCTAGCAAAACCCACGGCCATTTCCGTTTTTTCTTTTTGGCTGGCTGCTGTTCCTGATCATCCGTCTCCCCCGGCGTTTCCGCCTGAGACGCGGCTTTTGGGCCGTCAGTAATAACGGGAATGGCTTTTGTCATTTCCTCATCATCCTGCACGGTAAATTTTTGTTCATTCAGCCTGCCGGCGTCAAAAGCCGTTCTAATGTCCGCCTCCATGTCTTCGGCGCTTTCATAGCGGTGAAACGGGTCTTTAGCGGTTGCCTTTAAAATAATGTTTTCAACGCTCTGCGGAATGGAAGGGTTCCACTTTCTGGCGGAAGGCGTTTCTGTTTGCAGGTGCTTTAGCGCTATGCTGACGGCTGATTCTCCGTCAAAAGGGATTTTGCCTGTTAAAAGCTCAAACAGCACGATGCCGAGCGCGTAAATATCTGATTTTTTCGTTGCCAGGCCGCCTCTCGCCTGCTCCGGAGACAAATAATGAACCGAGCCCAGCACAGAATTCGTATGTGTGATTGTCGTAGACGTAAGCGCTGTGGCGATGCCGAAATCCGTCACCTTGATATGCCCTAAATGATCTATCAATATATTGTGCGGTTTAATATCCCGGTGCACGATATGGTTTTGATGGGCATGGGCGATGGCCGAGACGATCTGCTCCATAACGGACAGCGCTTCTTTCGGATGGAGCGGTCCGTGTGCGGTTATGTATTCCTTTAATGTCATGCCTTCCACATATTCCATGACAATGTAATAAATATCGCCTTCCTCCCCGATATCGTAAATACTGACGATATTCGGATGATCGAGGCTTGATGCCGACTGTGCTTCTCTTCTGAAACGCCTGATAAAATCAATGTCATTCACAAAGTCAAACCGCAGAATTTTAATTGCGACTTCACGTTCGAGAATGATGTCCTCAGCTAAAAAAACGTTTGCCATTCCGCCGCCGCCAATGGGCCGGAGGATATGATAACGCCCGCTGATCCGCTTGCCGGTTAGCACTTGTCTTCACCCTCTTTTTCATCTGCGGAAAACTCAATCAACACAGCCGTGATGTTATCTTCGCCGCCGTTTTGATTTGCTTTGCTGATGAGAAGGTCTACTTTTTCCTGAGGATCAGATTCGGCTTGAAGCATTTGTTTGATCTCGTGATCTTCTATTTTATTTGACAGTCCGTCAGAGCATAAAAGCAGCTGATCGCCGTCAGACAGTTCAAAAGAACGGGCGTCGGGGCTGATGGTTTCATCTGTCCCCAGCGCTCTCGTCAATACATTTTTCCGCGGATGGTGCTCGGCGTCCTCTTTCGAAATTTCCCCCGTCTTGACCAGCTCATTCACAAGCGAATGGTCCTCAGTCAGCTGAGTGAATTCCCCCTCTTGAAGCAGGTAGCACCGGCTGTCTCCGATATGAGCCACAGTGACAAACTTCCCCGTGAATAAGGCGCAGACAATGGTGGTGCCCATTCCCCGGCATTCTTCATTCGCTTTAGCGTGGTCATGTACTTTGACATTCGCCTCATGAATCCGGTCTTTCAGCCAATCCTCGCAAGCAGACGGCAGAGAAGGAACCGTTTCGGTCCGGTTCCACTGCTCTTCCATCGCCGCAACCGCCATCCTGCTCGCTACATCTCCGGCAAGATGACCGCCCATGCCGTCGGCGACAACCGCAAGCACCGCGTCTTCTTTTGTGAAAATGCCCGCCGCATCTTCATTATGCCGGCGGACTTTACCTGTATCTGTTTTCAAGGCTGTAATCAACCTCTTCACCTCGTCTCGTCTTGACGCTCCTTCGCGCGAAGCTGACCGCAGGCCGCGTCAATGTCATGGCCTTGCTCTCTTCTGATCGTGACATTTACACCGCGGGATTTTAACGTTTTTTCGAATGCGAAAATCTGATCTCTCGGTGTGCGGACGTAATCCCGTTCAGGCACATAGTTTACCGGAATTAAATTGACATGGCATTTCACGTCTTTTAACAGTTCTGCAAGCTCTTCTGCATGTTCGACCTGATCATTTACGCCGCCGAACAGCCCGTATTCAAAGCTGATCCGTCTGCCTGTTTTCTCGATGTAATATTTGACGGCCTCCATAAGGTCAGGAAGCTTATAGGCTTTGTTAATCGGCATCAGACGGCTTCTGATTTCCGTATTCGGAGCATGCAGAGAAATCGCGAAATTGATCTGCATTTTTTGATCGGCGAAATCGTAAATCTTCGGAATGATTCCGCTGGTGGAAACTGTGATATGACGCGCTCCGATGTTCAGCCCTTTATCGTGGTTAATGATTTTTAAGAAAGCGAGCATTTCATTGAAATTATCAAACGGCTCTCCGATTCCCATGATGACGACTGAGCTGACGCGTTCATCCGTTTCATCAAGCGCCTTTTGCACTTTCACGACTTGAGCGACGATTTCTCCCGCTTCAAGATTCCGTTTCAGTCCGCCGAGTGTTGACGCGCAAAATGTGCAGCCGATCCGGCAGCCGACCTGTGTCGTTACACATACAGAATTACCATACTCGTGTCTCATTAAAACCGTTTCGATCGTATAACCGTCATGAAGCTCAAATAAAAATTTCATCGTGCCATCTTGAGATGTCTGTTTTACAGCCGTTTTCAGCGTTGTCAGCACAAAATTGCTCTCGAGTTTTTCACGCAGGCTTTTTGAGAGGTTCGTCATTTCATCAAATGAAGAAACCCGCTTTTCATAGAGCCATTCAAAAATCTGTGCTGCGCGGAACGGCTTTTCGCCATTCTCGGTCAGCCATTGTTTGATTTCATCTAATTCAAAAGAGTAAATGGACGGCTGCTCAGTCCGCAGCTCTTTCCGTACGCTTGTCTTTTTTAATTGTGTCATTTTTTATCCCTTCTTTCTCATGCTGCTAATAAAGAAACCGTCTGTTCCGAAATAATGCGGAAGAATTTGAAGGCTTCCATCCTGAACAAAGGGTCTCGCCTTTTCAGGCAGCCGCTTTTCAAGAGACAAATCGGGTTCAAACTCAGGGTGTTCTTGTATAAACGCATGCATAACTTCTTCATTTTCTGTCCGATCCATTGTACACGTACTGTATACGAGTGTGCCACCTTTTTTTACTAATGGGGCGATTTCCCTTAAAATGCCGAGCTGGATTTCTGACAGCCGTCTGCTGTCCTCCGGCGTCTTCGTATATTTCATATCGGGTTTTCTTCTGATGACGCCGAAACCTGAGCAAGGGGCATCAACGAGAATACGGTCAAACCGTTCTGCACCAAAGGCCTCTCCCGCTTTTCGCGCATCCATCGTTTGCGCGTCGATGATCGTAAGTCCGAGCCGTTCTGCGCCCTCTTTAATCAGCTTCACTTTATGGCGGTGAAGATCAAGCGATGTGAGGCTCCCCTCGTTCTCCATCAGTTCCGCAATGTGAGCCGACTTTCCGCCCGGTGCGGCGCATGCATCTAAAACGGTTTCGCCCGGCTTCGGGTCCAGCGCCCGCGCGACAAGCATTGAGCTTTCATCCTGTATGGATACCCGGCCGTTTTGGAAAAATGCCGTGTTCGCGATGCTTCCTTTCAAAAGCTTAATCGCATCAGGAGAAAGGTCTCCGGCTTCCGCTTCCAGACCGGCATTCTCCATCTCATTCAGCACCGTTTCCCTGTCGCTCTTTATGTGATTGACACGGAGCGTCTGCTTCGGCGGAATGAGATGAATCCGGCAGATCTTTTCAGCCGCCTCAAAGCCGTACGCCTCGACCCACTCTTTTACGAGCCATTCGGGATGGCTTGTCTCTGTAGAAAGACGGAGAACCGGGTCTTCAATTTCAGCGAATGACGGCGCCCCCTCACGCTGCAGGGAGCGGAGGATGCCGTTGACAAAGGACGCAATGCCCTTATGCCCGCGTTTTTTGGCGATTTCAACCGCTTCATGGATGGCGGCGCGATCCGGAATTTTTTCTAAATACTCCATTTGATACGCGGACAGACGAAGCAGCTGAATCACCCACGGCTTCACCTTATTCGGCTTGCGGATAAAAGGCTTCAGCATATAGTCTAAGGCGATTTTATTTTGCAGCGTTCCGTAGACAAGCTCTGTCAGCAGTCCTCTGTCCTGATCGCTGAGCGTGTTCGTTTTGATAACCGATGTAAGAAGCAGGTTGCTGTATGCCTGATTTTGCTCAAGCTTCTCAAGCGCTTCAAGGGCGAGCTCCCGGACATTAATTTTCTTCATTTGCTGCTCCTAACACGTCACCGGGCTGCACATTTTTGCCTCTTGCAAAATCTTCGCCCTTCATCCGTTTTTTTCCCGCCGGCTGCAGTTCAGTGATTAAAAGGGCGGTGCTGTTTCCTGATGCGACGACAATGCCGTTTTGCTCCGTGCGGATGACTGTTCCGGGCGCAGCTTCAGTTTTTGCAGCAACTTTTTCAGAAGCCCATACTTTAATAGTTTGACCGTTCAAAGTTGTATAGGCGACAGGCCAAGGGTTTAAACCTCTGATCTGGTTGTAGATCTCTTCTCCGGGCTTTGCCCAATCAATCCGCTCCTGCTCACGCTTAATGTTAGGCGCGTAAGTCGCTTTTGATTCGTCCTGTTTGATCGGTTTAATATTTCCGGAAATGACGTTCGGGACGGTCTCTGACAAAAGCTTTGCCCCAGCTATGCTTAATTTGTCGTGCAGCGTGCCGACGTTATCCGTTTCATCAATTTCCACTTCGATTTTAGAAATCATATCGCCCGCATCAAGCTTTTCAACCATATACATGATCGTCACGCCCGTTTTCTTCTTGCCTTGGAGAATCGAATAATGTATCGGCGCTCCGCCTCTTAATTCGGGCAATAGTGACGCGTGTACGTTGATACAGCCGTATGTCGGGCCGTCCAGCAGCTGCTTGGGCAGGATCTGTCCGAATGCCGCCGTAACAATCAGGTCCGGCTTCAGGCTGAGCACTTTTTCTATTTCTTCTTCGAGCCTTACTTTTTCGGGCTGAAGCACGGGAATGCCGTGACGTTCAGCTTCAGCCTTTACAGGAGGGGGCGTCATGATTTTTTTTCTGCCTTTCGGGCGGTCAGGCTGCGTAACGACACCAACCACTTCATACCCGTCTTCAATAAGCGTGCGCAGGACGGGAACTGAAAAGTCGGGCGTTCCCATAAAAACGATCCTTGTCATCCAATCATCCTTCCATTTCTGCCAGTTCTTCTTCAGTGTAGTAAGCCGTAATTTTTGATGTG
Source organism: Bacillus sp. MT(2024) (assembly GCF_036362845.1). Taxonomy (NCBI): domain Bacteria; kingdom Bacillati; phylum Bacillota; class Bacilli; order Caryophanales; family Bacillaceae; genus Bacillus; species Bacillus sp. MT(2024). The sequence continues at coordinate 1,548,086 of NZ_CP143632.1, read as the reverse complement.
AATAAAATGCCGTCTAAATGATCCATTTCATGCTGAACGGCTCTGGCCAAAAAACCCTCCGCTTCTAAAATAAACGGTTTTCCTTTACGGTCGTGGGCTTTTACCTTTACGTAATCCGGGCGGGTGACATCACCGAAAACCCCGGGGAAACTTAAGCAGCCCTCGACTCCGGTCTGTTCACCGCTCTTTTCAAGAATAACCGGATTTACAAGGTCGATCCGGCCGCTTTCTTCACCGATGTCCACGACGGCCGCTCTTTTCAAAATGCCGATTTGCGGCGCGGCGAGACCGACGCCATCCATTTCGAGCATCGTATCGTACATATCGTCAAGCAGTTTTTTTATTTTTTTATCAAACACTGTCACTTCATCGGCCGGTGTTTCCAGAACCTCCGCCGGGTGTGTGACGATTTTTTTCACAGCCAAAATTTTGCCCTCCAAAAACTAATGTTACATCAGCATGTACGGATTCATATCGATTGAAATCATTACATGCTTTTGCGCGATGTCGCGTTTATAGTGCTCCAGTATCTTTTTCAACTGAATCTGCAACTCGTTTTCCTGTCTGTATTTTATCACGCATTGATAGCGATATCTATCTTTGATCCTGGCAATCGGGGAAGCCGCCGGCCCGAGAATTTTCGTATCAGGCCCGCATCCCGCTCTTAAATAGTTTGTAATCTTTTCTGCGGTGACCGCGGCTTTTGCCGCTTCTTCATGAGAAACGGTCACCAGCGCCACGTAATAATACGGCGGATATGACTGGGCCCGTCTGTGCGCCATTTCCTGCTGAAAAAAAGTTTCATAGTCGTGCGTTTTCGTCAGCTGAATGCTGTAATGAGACGGTGTATACGTTTGAATGACCACCGTTCCCGGCTTTTCATGCCGCCCGGCCCGTCCGCTTACCTGCGTCAGCAGCTGGAATGTCTTCTCCGCGGCCCTGAAATCTGGGATGTGAAGCGTCGTATCTGCGCTTAATACTCCGACAAGCGTCACGTTCGGAAAATCAAGCCCTTTTGCGATCATCTGCGTACCGAGCAGGATATCCGCCTTCCCTTCACCGAACGCTGACAACAATTTTTCATGGGCGCCTTTTCTTGAAGTGGTATCCACATCCATCCTGATCACACGCGCCTGAGGCAGCACTTTGGTAAGCTCCTCCTCCACACGCTGCGTGCCCGTGCCGAAAAAGCGGATATGTTCGCTGCCGCATTCCGGGCATGTTCCCGGGACAGGTTCCTCATGGCCGCAGTAATGGCATTTCAGCCTTTGCCCGTAGCGGTGATAAGTCATGGAAATGTCGCAATGCGGACATTGCGGCACATAACCGCAATCCCGGCACATCACAAACGAGGAATACCCCCGTTTATTCAGAAAAAGGACGGCCTGCTCTTTTTTTGCAAGCTTCTCTTCCAGCTGTTCCATCAGCTCTCTTGAAAACATTGATCTGTTGCCGTTTCTCAGTTCTTCTCTCATATCAACGAGAGAAACGTCAGGCATGAGCTGGCGGTTTACGCGATGTTTTAATGGAAGCAGCTCATAAACGCCTTTTTTCGCCCGCGCAAATGACTCCAATGTCGGCGTGGCGCTCCCGAGGACGACCGGACAGCTGTGATGCTCGGCCCGGCGGATGGCTACGTCCTTTGCATGATACCGCGGCATTTCCTCCTGCTTATAGGAAGATTCGTGCTCTTCATCAATAATGATCATGCCGAGATTTTCAAACGGGGCAAAGATGGCCGATCTGGCTCCGACGACAAGCCGGACTTCCTTGCGCTGAATCTTCCGCCATTCATCGTATTTTTCACCTGTGGATAATCCGCTGTGCATGACCGCAACCTGTGAGCCGAAGCGGCCTTTAAAACGGTTGACCATTTGCGGTGTCAACGAGATTTCCGGAACGAGCACGATGGCTTCTTGTCCTTTTGCCAGCACTTTTTCAATGGATTGCAGGTAAATTTCCGTTTTGCCGCTTCCCGTGACGCCGTGAAGCAGAAAGACGTGGTGGACATGGTCGGCTACGGCTTGTTTAATCGGCTCAAAAGCGGCCTGCTGCTCTTCTGTAAGAGAGAGCGGCTCTGTTTTTTTGAACATTCTGTCCTGATAAGGATCGCGGTAAACCTCCTCGAAGCTTTCCGTAAGGAGCCCCTTTTTAAGAAGCGTTTTCAGCGTCGCAGAACTGGAATCGGTCTTTTTGCAAAGTTCAGCCGCGGAAATCTTTTCTCCCCCGCCGATAAAATAAGTAAGCACGGCGAGCTGTTTAGAAGCCTGCTTTGTCAATGAATCTGCGTGCCGGGCGAGTTCTTCTTTGTCTGCCCCCGCTTCGATCATGCGGATCATTTTTTTATTCGTTTTTTGGGCGACTTTATATGTGACATCAATGCTTCCTTTACGCACGAATTTCTGAAGTGACGAAAGAATGCTTTCATCGGTAATATCCGAGTACAGAAGACTTTTTTGATTCCTGAAAAGCTGTTTGATGTCCGGGGTCAGCGCTTCTTCGTCAACGACTTTCAGCTCTTTCTCGTACTTCGCCTTCAGTGCGGCGGGCAGCATTGCCTGAAGCGCCGTGATTTTAAACGACAGCGTTTTGTCAGAAAGCCATGAAGACAGCTGCATCAGTTCCTCAGTCAGAACTGGCGTCAAATCAAGAAGCTTCTCGACTTCCTTCATTGAGCCGCCGTTTAATTCGGACGAATCTTTCAAACCGGTCACAAATCCTTGAAGCTTGCGCGGGCCAAACGGGACAATCACCCGCATGCCGACTTCGATCATCCCTTTTAAATGATCGGGAATTTTGTAATCAAAGGGTCTGTCAATGTTTTTGGAGCTGACATCGACAATGACTTCTGCTACATTCATACGGGTTTTCGGTCCTCGGCTTTCAAAGCGGTCATTTCCTTCAGCATTTCAAAGGAAACGTCAAGTTTAGACATAAGCGCAAGCTCCCGTTTTCTTCCGTCCCGGAAATAGAAGGTGACGACATTCGTATCCGTGCCAAATCCGGCCCCTTCCGCTTTCACATCATTCGCAACGATCATATCAAGGTTTTTCTGTTCGAGTTTTCTGCGCGCATAGCGTTCGACGTCTTGCGTTTCAGCCGCAAATCCGACCAGCAGCTGGTGTGTTTTCCGTTCGCCGAGTTCTTTCAGTATGTCTGCTGTACGGTTGAATTCGATCACGAGCGAACCGTCTTTCTTCTTCATTTTGTGATCAGAAACAGCCGCCGGCGTAAAATCGGCCACGGCCGCCGTCTTAATCACCATGTCGCATGAATCAAACACAGAAAGCACGGCTTCTCTCATATCAGCTGCCGATTGCACAGGAAGAAACTGATACAGCCCGACTGGCGGCTCTATTGACACCGGGCCTGAAATCAGCGTCACCCGCGCCCCGAGACGGACGGCGGCTTCAGCAGCAGCGTAGCCCATTTTGCCGGTGGATTTATTTGTGAAGAAGCGGACAGGGTCCACGGCTTCGCGCGTCGGACCGGCCGTAATGACAATATGTTTTCCTTTCAGCGGCGCATCGTCTTCAGGCTCCTTAAAATGCTCACTGACACGCTCAACAATAAGCTCCGGCTCCTCCAGCCTTCCTTTGCCGACATATCCGCATGCCAAATAGCCTTCACTCGGCTCGATAAAGCGGACCCCGTCCTGATAAAGCACAGAGATGTTCCGTTTCACCGCCGGATGATCATACATATGGACATTCATCGCAGGCGCCACCCAGACTGGGGCCTCAGCCGCCAGCACCGTCGTTGTGAGCATATCATCAGCAATTCCGTTGGCAAGCTTGCCGATGATATTTGCCGTAGCGGGCGCGACAATAATTAAATCCGCCCAGTCAGCGGCATCAATATGAGAAATCACCTTCGGATTCTGTTCATTAAATGTATCTGTATACACTTCATTCCGGCTCAGCGCCTGAAATGTCAGCGGAGAAACAAACTCACGCGCGGACTCAGTCATAATCACTTTGACGTTTGCGCCGGCCTGAACCAGCTTGCTCGTGAGTGCGGAAGCTTTATAAACGGCAATTCCCCCGCTTACGCATAGCAAAATGTTTCGGTTTTTCATGAAGTCTTCTCCCCTTTATGAAAGCATTGGACAAATCCCAAACGGAAAAAAATAACAACCTATGTAGAGATAGGTTGCTACGTGTGCTTGTTATTCGCTGTCTTCTCTTTCAAACGAAAGCAGGCCCGCGTCAATTTCTTCTAAAGCTTTGCCTACATATTTGTGAGAAATGGTATGTTCAATCTGCTGGTCCTTTTTGATCTGCATTTCACGCGCGCGTCTTGCAGACACAGTCACCAGCGTATATTTAGAATCTAATTTATTCATTAAAGAGTCAATTGACGGATCTAACATAAGTTATTCTACCTCCAGCATTTTCTTATATCTCGGAGCGACGCGTTCACGTTTTAAGTGCTCGGCGAGAACGATTGCGTTAATCTTATCACAAGCCGTTTGGATATCGTCGTTTTCAACGACATAATCATACGCGTCCATCATTTCGATTTCAGCTTTTGCGGCATTCATTCTGTTTTCGATTAAATCGTCGGTTTCAGTCCCTCTTGTCACGATTCTGTTTTTCAGCTCAGAAAGACTCGGCGGCGCTAAGAAGATAAACAGGCCTTCCGGAAATGCATTCCGCACTTGGAGCGCGCCCTGCACTTCAATCTCTAAGAAGACGTCTTTTCCTTCTTGAAGCGTCTGTTCGACATAATCAACGGGCGTTCCGTAATAGTTGCCGACATATTCTGCCCACTCAAGCAGTTTGTTGTTTTCAATCATGCGTTCGAATTCTTCTCTGGATTTAAAGAAATAATCGACGCCGTCGACCTCGCCCTCTCTCGGGTTTCTCGTCGTGACTGAAATTGAGTATTCAAATTTCGTGTCCTCTTGTGAAAATATTGCTTGCCGAACCGTTCCTTTTCCAACTCCGGAGGGACCTGAGAGAACGATTAATAACCCTCTTTCTTTCATGCGGCAATTACCCCTGCCCTTCATCCATAATTTCTTCTTTCACAGAAAGTCTGTGTGCAACTGTCTCAGGCTGGACGGCAGATAAGATAATGTGATCACTATCCATGACGACAACTGCACGGGTTCTTCGTCCGTATGTAGCGTCTATTAGCATTCCGCGGTCTCTTGCATCCTGGATCATTCGCTTTATTGGCGCAGACTCCGGGCTGACAATCGAAATCATCCGATTGGCGGAGATGATATTGCCAAATCCGATATTAATCAGTTTAATCGTCATCTTCTACGTTCCCCCTGTAAAATAGACGTCTCTAGTGTAACCTGAAGAGACCGTCTGTAAACAATACGCACAGTCGCTATTCTATATTTTGCACTTGTTCCTTCAATTTTTCAATAGAACTTTTCATTTCAACGACAAGCTTTGTGATTTGATGATCATTGGCTTTTGAGCCGATCGTGTTCGCTTCCCGGTTAAGCTCCTGAACAAGGAAATCAAGTTTGCGGCCGACTGCCCCGCCTTCTTTTAATATATCACGGAATTGAACAAAATGGCTCTTTAATCTGGTAATTTCTTCCGTTATATCAGAACGATCGGCGAAAATGGCGCATTCCGTGATCAGCCTGCTTTCGTCGAGCGCGTCCTCCGTCCAATCCTTCATTCGGGCGTAAAGACGCTCGCGGTATTGAATAACAACGGCCGAAGCGCGCTCTTTCACCTGTTCGGACAGCGTCTCAAGCCGCTCAATGTGCAGAAAGCAGTCTTCCGCCAAAAGCCGGCCTTCTTTTTCCCTCATGTCACAAAGTTCCTTTACAGCCAGCTCAGCGGCTTCCCTGATGACTTCTTCAAGCTTGTCATCACGCATCTGTTCTTCGTGAATCTGCGCAATATGTTCAAATCTAAAGAAATCCATTGCATCGGGTTCTGCGGCCAGGCTGTAGCGCTCTTTCATCGCGCGTGCGGCGCTCACATATTCATCAAGGAGCTCCCAATCGATGTTCAGGCTTCTTTTTATGAGCGCGTCACTGTTTACAGTGAGAAACAGCTCTACTCTTCCGCGCTGTATATGCTGCAATATCGTTTGTTTCAGCTTATCCTCTACATATAGCAAAGGCCGTGGCAGGCGGGCGTTCACTTCTTTGAACCGGTAATTGACGGATTTCAATTCAACGGTTGCCGAGAGATCGCCTTTTGTGCTGCTTGCGCTGCCGAAGCCTGTCATACTCCGTATCATATGAAACACCCAATTCTTTCCCGTTATCAAAATAAAAGGGCAATAGACATGCTATTACCCCTAAGATTATATCATATGGAATTATTTTTTTCTTGTCAAAAGTGAACCCGCCAGCAAAAAAGTAGGTATGCCAGACATACCGATAATCAGCATCCAATCGCCCGGCGTAATCGGCACTGTTTTGAAAATCGGCTGCAGCGGCGGATAATAGATGACGATGACCATCAGGAAGACAGAAGAAATGATGGCGCCGAGCAGATAGATATTTTCAAACGGATTCCGGGAGAAAACAGACGTTTCGCTCCGGCAGTCAAACACGTGTATAAGCTGAGCCAGGACAAGAGTCGCGAATGCGACGGTCTGTGCGTAGGGCAGATTTTCAGGATTGCGGTGATAGACGATGATAAACGCAAAAATGGTTGCGGCTCCGATTAAAAACCCTCTTGATACGACTTTCCAGCCCAGTTTTCTCGCAAACACTCCTTCTTTCGGATGCCGCGGCTTCCGCCTCATCAGGTCTCCTTCCGGCTGATCCATACCGAGGGCCATCGCCGGCAGCCCGTCAGTGACTAAGTTCACCCACAATATCTGAATCGGGACGAGCGGCAGCGGCAGAGCGAGAAGCATCGCAAACAGCATCACTAAAATTTCACCGACGTTGGAGGCGAGCAAATACCGGACGAATTTTCTTATATTTTCATAGATATTCCGTCCCTCTTTTATGGCTGATTTAATCGTAGCAAAGTTATCATCCACCAGAATGAGAGAAGAGGCTTCCTTTGCCACATCCGTTCCCGTCACGCCCATGGCAACACCGATATCTGCCTGCTTTATGGCCGGCGCGTCATTAACCCCGTCTCCCGTCATGGCGACGACGTGTCCGTTTTCCTGAAACGCTTTGACGATTTTCAATTTATGTTCAGGTGACACGCGTGCGAAGACGTAGACATCATCGACCGTTTCGATAAGTTCTTTGTCCGTAAGCTCATTCAGCGTCTTGCCGTCCATCACACGCCCCTTTTTCGGAAGAAGACGCAAATCTTTTGCAATGGCCTTTGCCGTTTCGACGTGATCCCCTGTGATCATAACCGTTTTAATGCCGGCCTCACGGCATTCTTTAATGGCCTGTCTGACCTCCGGACGGGGCGGATCAATCATGCCTGACAAGCCGAGCATCGTCAGATTTTTTTCCGCCTGCTCCATTGTCGGCTTTTCTCCGGCCTTAAGCGGTTTATAAGCAATCGCGATCGTACGCAAAGCTTGCGACGCCAGCTCTTTCAGAACCGCTTCCGTTTCTGCTTTCTTTTCTCCTGAAAAAGGCGTACTTCTTGCGCCGTGCATCAGATGTGACGAGCGGTCAATCAGCACATCGGGCGCTCCTTTAGTGATGACGAACTGCTTTTTTTCCTTATCCTCTACAATGACGGTCATCATTTTGCGGACGGAGTCAAACGGAAACTCGGCAACCACGCGGTATTGCCCGCTGAGCCAATCGTTTGAATAGCCGCCCTTTCTTGCAGCCGTCAGCAGCGCGCCTTCTGTCGGATCACCGTCGAGTACATAACGGCCGTCTTTCAGTGCGATTTCAGATGTGTTGCACAACGCGCCGAAAACCAGCATCTGTTCAAGAATCTTCTCATCTTTCGGCTTGATTTCCCGCTCATCGCGAGTGAAAACGCCCTCCGGCACATAGCCGATGCCCGACACTTTATAAATTTTTCCGCCTGACCACATATGGGTGACGGTCATTTTGTTTTGTGTCAGCGTGCCGGTTTTATCAGAACAAATGACAGAGGCGCAGCCCAATGTTTCAACCGCCGGGAGCTTTCTGACAATTGATTTTTGTTTGATCATGCGCTGGACGCCGATTGATAATGCCACCGTAACAATGGCGGGAAGCCCTTCCGGAATCGCGGCGACGGCCAATGACACCCCGGCCAAAAACATGCTGTAAAGATCATGTCCCTGTAAGACGCCGACTGCAACGACCAATACCGTTAAAAGGAGCGCGACGATAATTAAAATTTTGCCGAGCTCTTCAAGTCTTCGCTGCAGCGGTGTTGAAAGGCTGCCGGCGGATTCCAGCATATCGGCAATTTTCCCCATTGCCGTATTCATTCCTGTACCGACGACGACGCCGACACCGCTGCCGCGCGTTACGATCGTACCCATAAACGCCATATTGCTGATGTCGCCTAACGAAACATCCGGCTTTCTCAATTTATCGGCTTGTTTAACCACCGGAATTGATTCCCCGGTCAGCGCCGATTCCTCAATTTCAAGGCTTTTCGCTTCAACGATCCGCACATCCGCGCCAATCCGGTCGCCGCTTGAAAATTTCATGATATCGCCGGGAACGAGCTCCTTGGACTGAATTTTCTTCCAGCTCCCGTCCCGCAACGCTGACACATACGGCGTTGACAGCTCTTTTAATGCATGTAAAGACTTTTCCGCCCGCCGCTCTTGAAAAAAACCGAGAACCCCATTGACAAATACAATCGCCATAATCGCTACGGCATCTACATATTCGCCTAAAAACCCGGATATTAAGGTTGCCGCCAGCAGCACGAGCACCATAAAATCTTTAAATTGGGCGAAAAACACGGCGATCGCCGGTGTCCTCTTGCCCTCCTGAAGCTCGTTCGGCCCGTGCTTTTCAAGGCGTTTTTTCACCTCTTTTTCGGTCAACCCCTGTTTAATGGACGTATTTGTTGCTTTCAGCAAATCGGTTTGTCCCATTTCATGAAACTTCATTCTTCTCGTCCACTCCCCTGCCTCGCTTTAGAGATGTCACTCTGTAAACAAGCTTATTCTGACTCGCCCCTTTTCATGCTATAATTATCGAATGCAGGAAGAAGGAAAGGGTGTTTTATATGTCTTTTGATGGCATGTTTACATACGGAATGACACATGAATTAAACAGCCGGATTGCCGGAGGCCGGATCACGAGAGTCCATCAGCCTTTTAAGCACGATGTGATATTCCATATCCGCGCCAACGGAAAAAACCACAAATTATTATTGTCGGCGCACCCGAGCTATTCACGGGTGCACATGACAAACCAGGCCTATGAAAATCCGAGCGAGCCGCCGATGTTTTGTATGCTGCTCAGAAAGCATATAGAAGGCGGATTTATTGAGAAAATAGAGCAGGCCGGATTAGACCGGATTATGATATTCCGCATAAAAAGCAGAAATGAAATCGGCGACGAAACCGTAAGAACGCTGTATGTTGAAATTATGGGACGGCACAGCAATATTATTCTGACTGACGGAGAAGGAGCCATCATCGACGGGCTGAAACATTTATCTCCGTCGATGAACAGCTACCGGACCGTTCTGCCGGGATATGATTACAAGCTTCCTCCCGCTCAGGAAAAAATTTCGCCGCTTGCCGCGGATGAAGAGGACGTTTTGCGTTATCTCAGTTTTCAGGAAGGACGGCTTGACCAGCAGATCGTCAGACATTTCTCCGGTGTTTCTCCGCTGTTTGCAAAAGAAGCCGTTCACAGAGCGGGTCTCGCTAACAAAATAACGCTGCCGAAGACGCTGCTTGAAATGTTCCATGCCGTGAAAGATTGCAGGTTTACACCGAACATTACGACAGCCGGCGGAAAGGAATACTTTTATCTCCTGTCTCTCACACATGTAAACGGAGAGGAGCGCACCTTTCACTCACTGAGTGAGCTGTTGGACCGGTTTTATTTCGGCAAAGCGGAACGCGACCGCGTCAAACAGCAGGCGCAGGATCTCGAGCGGTTTGTCGCAAATGAACGGAAAAAGAACGCCAATAAGATAAAAAAGCTGGAAAAGACGCTCGACTACTCAGAGAATGCGAAGGAATTCCAGCTATACGGCGAACTGCTGACGGCGAATTTGTATATGCTGAAAAAAGGTGACAAAGAAGCGGAAGTCATCAATTATTATGATGAAGAAAGTAAGACGGTGACCATCCCTTTAAATCCGAACAAAACACCGTCAGAAAATGCACAGATGTATTTTACAAAGTATCAAAAGGCGAAGAATTCCATCGAGGTGGTAAAAGAACAGATCCGTCTGGCCGAGGAGGAAATCGCTTATTTCGATCAGCTGATCCAGCAGCTCTCCTCCGCCTCCACAAAGGATATTCACGAAATAAGGGAAGAGCTTGTGGAAGGCAAATATCTGCGGCCGAAACAGCAGAGAGGACAGAAAAAACAGAAGCAGCACGTTCCTGTTTTGGAGCAATATGAATCTTCACAGGGATTGACGATTCTTGTCGGCAAAAACAATAAACAAAATGAGTACTTAACGACAAAAGCTGCCGCAAGGGATGATTTATGGTTCCACACGAAAGACATTCCGGGTTCCCACGTTGTGATTAAAAGCAGCGATCCGGATGAACAATCCATACTGGAGGCCGCTGCGATCGCCGCTTATTTTTCCAAAGCGAAAGATTCCGGCTCCGTTCCGGTTGATTATACAAAAATCAGACATGTGAAAAAGCCAAACGGCGCAAAGCCCGGATTTGTCACCTATGACAGCCAGCATACCGTATTTGTCACACCTGATGCCGACCTTGTCATACGGCTGAAAAAATAAACGCACCTCCAAGCTGAAACCCGCGCTCAGCTTGGAGGTGTTTTTTATTACGTATAAACGGAGACGAAACTCTCCCAGCCGTCAGAATCATCTTTACAATATCTGATCAGTTTCCCGTCATGTCTGCCTGATCCGCCGGGCCGTCTATGATTAAAACGGTCACACCTGATTTGGCGGCGGATACTTTCACCTTCCCTCGCCGAACCTGAGCACATTCGGGCGGGTCTCTGACCTTTCCTTTGTATGCGGGCGGAATCCAGGCGGCATCGGGATCACATACATATTCCGCATCACTTCGCAATCCTGACCGCTTTCGTTTTGAATTTTTCACATTCGGCGGACTGTCAGGACAGTATAAAAAACACCCTGCCTGATGACAGACAAGGTGTTTTTTATGATCTTCTTCTTTTCTCAAATAATCGATCCACTTCTTCAGCCAAATCAGCAGTAATGAGAGGCTTTATGTCCTCAGCCAGTCTTTTCGTATGTGCCGGGCTTGCGCCGCTTGTTGATACGGATACTTGAATGCGCCCTTTGCGGATGATCTTCGGCATATACACGCTGCCCCGTTCAGCCTCGCTTACACAATTGACCAGCTGCGTTTCAGAAGCGCCCGCGGCTATCTCCCGATTCACGCTGCGGTCATTTGTCGCGGCAATGATGAAAAAAGCGGGCGCGAGATCCTTCATTTCAATTTTACGGGAAACCCAGCGGATACGTCCTTCATCTGCCAGCTGTTTAATTTCAGGCATGACATCAGGACTGATTACAGTAATATCCGCGCCTTCCGGAAGCAGTGTTTTGAGCCTTCTTAAGGCAACATTGCCTCCGCCCGCGATGATAATTCTTTTTCCGCTGAGATTAATGTGAAGAGGCAGCATACTGTCCCCCCTTAAAATCAAACTGACCGCCGGGGTTTCGGACAGCTTCTGTCACACGGTTCAAAAACGCCTGCTTAATATGCGGGTGAAAACCTAAGTATGATGCGAGATGAACATTTTGATTGATCGTTTGAAGCTTTTGAACTTCCCGTTCAATCTCAGTCATTAAAAGCCCGGTAAACAGAAGATATGGAACGATAAAAACGGGTGCTCCGTCATCCTCTTCAAGGCCGGCAAACACTTCTTTATAGTGCGGGTCACATGCTGTTAAAAAACAAGGGATGACTTCTTTAACAGGTGTAATCGCCTCAAGTTTTCCGGCAATCTCACTGACTGCGTTTTTAACGGCCGGATCTGTGCTTCCTCTTCCGATCAGCACCACTTTCGCCTGCTCAATGGGCACTCCGGTATCTTCAATGCGATGATGGACCGCTTTTACGACTTCATCGTCCACTCCGATCGGAACACCATATGTCACTTTTATACCGGGATGCAGGGCCGCCGCACGGTCGATTTCAGCCGGAATGTCATGTTTTGCGTGGGCAGCGGTCAACAGCAGCAAAGGCACGGCCGCAATATGAGTGGCGCCTTGTCTGACACAAGCTTCAAATCCCGCTTCAATAGACGGTTCCTGCAGTTCTAAAAAACAGATTTCCTGAATGGGAGCGTCAGCGTGCGGCAGACACCCTTTTAAAAACGCCGCCGACTCTGTCTGCGCTTTTTTCAGCCTGCTTCCGTGCCCGATATATAAAATCGCCTGCTTCATTTACAACGCCTCGCTCAAATCCGGATTTTTCTGTTCAGATGCATACCAGTCCAGTTTGCAGTGATAATTGACGACATCACCGATAACAATTAAGCTCGGGTTTTTGATTTCTTCTTTTATCACTGTATCTGAAAGGGTGCCGACGGTGCAGACGACTGTTTTTTGCCTGTCCGTCGTTCCCCAATGAATAAAGGCTGCCGGAGTGCCGCCGTCTCTGCCGTTTTCCAGCAGCATTCTTTCAATCTGCCGGATATTTTTAATTCCCATATAAATCACCAGCGTATCAATGCCCGTCGCCAGCGCTTTCCATTTTTCTTCAAAGTCGTCTTCTTGTTTATAATGCCCCGTAACGAATGCAACATTGGAGCTCGCCTCTCTGTGCGTCACCGGAATGCCGGCATAAGCAGCAGCCGCGATTCCTGATGTAATGCCGGGAACGATCTCAAACGGAATGGCGTTTTGTGCGAGAGCCTCCGCTTCTTCGCCTCCGCGGCCGAAAACAAACGGGTCGCCCCCCTTGAGCCTTACAACGGTTTTCCCCTTTTTCGCATACTTCACAAGGAAACGGTTGATCGTATCCTGTTTCATAATGTGAAAATCCGGGAGCTTGCCGCAGTAAATCAGATCCGCTTCTTCTCCGGCGTACTGTAAAATCTCTTTGCTTACCAATCTGTCATATAATATAACGTCCGCTTTCTGTATGGCTTTCATTGCCTTCACCGTTAATAAGTCCGGATCTCCCGGACCGGCTCCAACGATAAATACTTTCCCCATAGCATGTCTCCCCGATCCGTTTTGAAATCTTCCCAGAACAGCCGCGAGGCCGCACTTCAGCTATTTTACCATATCCCGCCATTGCGGGGGATATCCGGCTGATTGCGCGGCCTTTTTGGACCTATTATGCTAAGCTGTTTTTCACAAAGTCAACCAGTCTTCCGGTGCATTCTTCACGTTCAAATTTGCCTGAATCAAGTACGAGCTCAGGCGCTTTCGGCTCTTCATACGGTGAGTCGATCCCCGTAAAGAACGGAATTTCACCATTTCTTGCTTTTTTATATAAACCTTTCGGATCGCGCTTTTCACATATATCGAGGTCGCATTTCACGTAGATTTCATTAAATTCGCCCTCTGCCACAAGCTCTCTCACCTGATCTCTGTCCTCACGGAAGGGAGAAATAAAAGCCGTGATGACGATGGTTCCCTGCTGAACGAAAAGCTTCGCCACTTCCCCGATGCGGCGTATATTTTCCTTGCGGTCATCATCGGAAAAACCTAAGTCCTTGTTTAAGCCGTGGCGGATGTTATCACCATCAAGCACAATGACTTGATAGCCTTGTTCAAACAACTCGCGCGCTGCGGCGTTTGCAATTGTGGATTTCCCTGAACCGCTTAAGCCCGTCAGCCAGAGGATAGAGCTTTTATGCTTGTTTTTCTGCTGGTATTCTTCTTTCGTTATTGAGGCTTCATGCCATACGATATCACGATTTGTCACTCTATTTTCCTCCTTAAGAAACGCCTGCTTCTTCTTTCGTTTTCAGCCCTTTAATCAACACCTCGACAACTTCAGGACGGCTGAATTCCGCCGGCGGCATGACGCCGCTTCGCAGCATTTCTCTGACCTTTGTTCCTGACAGAATGACGTGGTCTTCTCTGTCATGAGGGCATGTTTTGGCCGTTCCCATGTTGCCGCATTTCTGGCAGAAGAAGCTGTGCTCGAATTTCATCGGTGTAATCCCGAGTTCATCCGCTGTAAATTGATCAAACAGCTCTTGCGCTTCATATGTGCCGTAGTAATCACCGACGCCGGCATGATCGCGGCCGACAATAAAATGCGTGCAGCCGTAGTTTTTGCGGACAAGCGCGTGGAAAATGGCTTCTCTCGGCCCCGCATACCGCATTGCCGCCAAAAACACGCCGAGGAATACGCGGTCTTTCGGATAATAATGATCGAGCAGCACCTGGTAGCTTTCCATTCTGACATCCGCCGGAATGTCATCTGATTTTGTTTCACCGACGAGCGGGTTCAAAAACAGGCCGTCAACCGTCTCAAGCGCGGTTTTTTGGATATATTCGTGGGCGCGGTGGACCGGATTTCTCGTTTGGAAACCGACGATGGTTTTCCAGCCCTTTTCTTCGAAGCTTCGTCTTGTATCGGCAGGTTCAAATGTAAACTCAGGAAACTGCTTTGACGCTTTTTTAATTAATGTGATCGGCCCGCCGACATACGTATCGCCGCGTGAAAATAATTTTTTCACGCCCGGATGCGCGGCATCATCGGTTTTATATACGTGAACGGCTTCTTTTTGTTTATCCGGCGTATAAATATCTTCGATGTCGACGACACCGTATGTTTCTCCGCCGTAAGTCAGTTTCACCGTGTCGCCGACGGCAAGCTCAGCCGCTTTTTCTGAATCGACCGGAAGCGTGATCGGCAGGGACCAGACAACCCCTGATGCCAGACGCATATTTTCAACGACTGACACGTAATCTTTTTCTGTGAAAAATCCTTCAATCGGGCTGTACCCCCCGATTCCGATCAGCTCTAAATCAGCGAACGAAATCAAATCAAGCTCAATTTCTTTGTGGACGGATGTAAGATCATACTGCTCATTCACCCGATTAATTAATGTTCCTCCGTGCGGTGCTAAACTCATAATACATGATTCCTCCCAGTTAACAGATAAATAAACTCAGATTAATAGTTAAATGCCCCCGCCTTGTTCATGGACAGAGCGTTTCTCTTTTCGGATGGCTTTCATCAGACTGGCGGCTCCGCCAGCTGCCAAAAGCACGCTGGCCATCATAAAGATGGAATAGTAATCTCCTTTTAACAGCAGGGAGACAAGCAGATACGAAATCGACAGTGACAAAAACGGCGAAACAACCCATACTTTGAGCATCGTTTTCACGACTTCTTTATGAAAAACGTTCGGCCCGTTTTTGGCCATTCCGATACCGATAATTGATGATGATGTGACTTGCGCCAATGGGACCGGCAGACCGAAGACGGAACTGATAATGACAAGCCCCGCGCCGGTTCCTGAAAGCAGTATGCCTTCTCCGGCTGAAAATCTCGTAATCTTTTTCCCGTTGGTTTCAAGCACTTTACGTCCTAAAAGCAGAGCGCCGAGAGCGACAAAGATGCCTCCGTACAGCGTTCCTTTTGACACGCTGAGTACGCCCGCAGCCACCAAAGGGCCCACCGCATTTGCGACATTGTTCATTCCGGCTGAAAAAGCTTCCCAAAACCCCGCAAAAAGCAGCACAATCCCTAAAATCTTCTGTTTCCGTTTCGAAATGACTCGAATATTCAGAGAACTGAATACCTTCGATACGAGAAAGGTGAAACAGAACGCGACGAACGGTACGAGCACCCAAAAAATCACGATGACCAAAAGATGCTGTAAAAACAATACTTTGTACGCGACGCCGACACCGACAATCGCCCCGACAGTGACCTCACTCGTCGACAGCGGAATGCCGAGCACATTCGCCGTGAATAACGATAGCGCCGCCGCTCCGATTATAATGCAGACAATGGTGAGCGTAATGGTTTGTTCGGGAATGATTCCGCCGCTGATCGTCTTAACGACTTCACCGCCGCCGATAACCGCTCCTGACAGGACTCCGGCCGCGCAGATGATCAGCGCATATGTTTTCTTTTTAACGGCGCCGGACCCGTAAGCGACTCCCATTGATGCCGCGGCTCCGCTGGCTCCGATATTCATGGCAAAAAACAGACAGAATAAAATAGCGGCTAATTCCATCGGGCAGCTCCTTTATTCATGCAGTCCGCATTCGGTTTTCGCCATGCCGTTCCATCTGCCGCTCCGCAAATCTTCCGCGGTAAACGCAGGTGAAGTGCACGGTTCACAGCCGATGCTCGGATACCCCTGATCATGGAGGATATTGTAATCCAGCTCATGCTTGGAAGTATATCTCCAGATGTCTTTCCATGTCCAATGGATCAGCGGGCATACTTTAATCGATTGAAACTTGTCGTCTTTATTCAGGAAATTCGTATTCGCCCGGCTCGGCCCTTGATCCCGGCGAAGGCCGGACAGCCATGCCGGATGCCCTGCGAGTGCTTCTCTTAACGGCAGAATTTTTCTGATGTAGCAGCACTGGTTCGGTTCTCTTTCCCACAGTTTATCTCCGTGAGCCTCGGCCTGTTCCTCAAGAGTAAGGCTGGGCTTTTTCAGGATAATGTTCAGCCCCGGGTAACGTTCTTTCACTTTTTCGATCGTTTCATATGTTTCTTTAAAGTGAAGACCCGTATCGAGAAACACGATTTCCGCGTCTTTCTTTACTTTAGAAATTAAATCGATCAGGACGATGCCCTCAATCCCGAAGCTGCACGCGTAAACAAGCTGGTCTCCGTAGTGGCCGTATGCCCATTTTAAAACGGACAGCGCGCCTTTATAGGAATCGTCTTCCGGAAATGTAATCGCCGGCTCTTCCCATGTGTCATACGTTAGCATTTTTTCTTTCCTCCTCCCGGAGACAATCAAACAGCTGTTGTTCTCTGCCGGTTGTCTTATCCCTCAATCTTTTTTTTATATAAAAAACTTTCAATCCAGCGGAATGAAAGACAGTGACCCGGTATAGCCCTTATCTTCAAAATGCTGTGCATTTTTCTGGATGCGGCACCTTGCAATACACGCAGGTTGCCGGGCGTCATCGGTCCAGTCCCTCAGCCGCTCTTGATAAGCTTTTTAGATTTGTACTAAATTTTAGCACAATTCTAACAGAAGTCAACCCGAGTTTTTTGATAGGAATAATAAAACAGGCCCTGAGGCCTGTTTTTATTGTCGTTATTTTTTAAACCAATCTTTTGACTCGGGATTCAGTTTCCATGATTTCAGTTTTTCAATGTCAGCTGAATGAATCGTTCCGTTTTCAAGCGCGACTTCAATCAGCGTGTCATAATCTGTTAACGAGTAATAAGGAAGACCCGCTTTTTTAAAGGCTTCTTTTGCTTTCGGCAGTCCGTATGTAAAAATGGAAATGACGCCGAGGACTTCCGCGCCCTCTCTTTGAAGGGCCGCCGCAGCTTCAAGCACGCTGCCTCCGGTAGAAATCAAGTCTTCAATCACGACTGTTTTTTGTCCTTTCTTAATGGCGCCTTCTATTTGATTTCCTTTGCCGTGCGCTTTCGGTTTGCTTCTGACGTAGCACATCGGCGCGCCTGTACGGTCTGCGAGAAGCGCAGCATGCGGAATGCCCGCCGTTGCAGTGCCCGCGATCATCTCCGCCTCGGGGAAATGCTCCTTCAGCAGTTTGCCGAGCCCGTCCGCCACATCATTTCTCACTTTTGGATACGACAATGTCAGACGGTTGTCACAATAGATCGGTGATAAAATGCCGCTCGCCCACGTAAACGGCTCATTCGGACGTAAAAAGACAGCTTCAATGTGTAATAGATGTTTTGCGATAGCCTGTTTCATCGGCGAACGCCCTCCCATTCCAGTTTAATTGCTTCATATGCTTTAACGGGGTTTTCCGCTTTTGTAATTGAGCGGCCCACGACGATGGCTGACGAACCGTTTTCTTTCGCAAATGACGGAGTCGCCGTCCGGACTTGATCGTCAGCTGCGTCACTGGCCGTGCGGATGCCCGGCGTGACTGTCAGAAATGAAGGCCGGACCGCTTCATAAATGGCTTTTGTTTCATGGACCGAACATACCACTCCGTCCAGCCCGCACTCTTCCGCCATTTTGCCGTAGTGCACAACCGTTTCTAACAGCGGCTTTTGCAGCAGAAGCTCTTCCTTCGCCACCTGCTCTGAAGTGCTGGTCAGCTGAGTCACCGCGATTAAAGACGGGCGTTTTCTGCCTGCCGGCGTGCCTTCTTCAAGCCCCTCAAGGGCCGCGCGCATCATGCGTGCGCCCCCTGCCGCATGCACATTGACGAGATCAACGCCGAGGCGGGCCAGCCGCTTCATCGCTTTATTGACCGTAGTCGGGATATCATGAAGCTTTAAATCTAAAAATATATCACAGTTCCGCTCTTTTAATTGGTGAATGATGGCGGGGCCTTCCTGATAAAAAAGTTCCATCCCCGTTTTGACAAAAAGCCTTTCCTTTTCAAACAAGTCTAAAAACGTTAAAGTCTCTTCCCCTTGTGCAAAATCAAGCGCGATGATGGGCAGGTTGTTTTTCATGTTTCCAGCTCCTTCCGATGCATTCACTTACAGATTGAAAGCCGTGTTGGCGCAGCACACGGGGGAGCTGTTCTATGATTTCCGGGCAGACGAACGGATTGACGAAGTTCGCCGTGCCGACGGCAACCGCACTCGCTCCCGCAAGAAGAAATTCTAATGCATCCTCTGCAGTCTGAACGCCGCCCATCCCGATAATCGGAATTTGAACGGCCTGGCTGACTTCGTATACCATCCGGATGGCGACCGGTTTGATCGCCGGGCCTGACAGTCCGCCCGTTTTATTTGCTAAAATCGGCCGTCCGGTCTTGAGATCGAGCCTCATCCCGATGAGTGTATTAATCATCGTCAGACCGTCAGCACCGGCCGCTTCAATCGCTTTGGCAATTTCGGTTATGTTTGCGACATTAGGCGAAAGCTTCACATACACAGGCACTGCGGAAACTTCTTTCACCGCTTTTGTCAGTTCGGCCGCCATGACGGGATCAGTACCAAAAGCAATCCCCCCCGTTTTGACATTCGGACATGAAATGTTAAGCTCAAGCGCATGCACATTCGGCGCTTGGCTGATGTGCTCGGCCACTTCTTTATAGTCGTCCACCTGAGAACCGGCGACATTTGCGATAATCGGCGTGTCAAATTGTTCGAGCCAAGGCAGCTCATGATTGAGCACATGCTCAAGGCCGGGATTTTGCAGTCCGATGGCATTCAGCATTCCCGCGCTTGTCTCCGCCACTCTCGGTGTCGGATTTCCGAAGCGGGCTTCGTTCGTCGTTGCTTTAATCATAATGCCTCCGAGGCATGATAAATCGTAAAATCCGGCATATTCTTTCCCGAAACCGAAACATCCGGAAGCGGGGATGATCGGGTTTTTCAATTGGAGACCCGGCAGATTCACCTCTAACATTACAGCGCCACCTCCTCAGCTTTAAATACAGGCCCGTCCAGGCAGACCTTTACATAGGATGTATCGCTTTCACCCGTGCGGCACACGCAGGCGAAGCAGGCCCCGATGCCGCAGCCCATCCGCTCTTCCATCGAAAGATAAACCTCTTTATGGCCGTACTGCTGCTTCAGAGCTTTCAGCATCGGTGTTGGTCCGCAGCTTAGCAGGACATCGAATTCGAGCTGCTTTTCACGGATGACATCGGTGACAAATCCTTTCTCTCCATATGTTCCGTCAGCCGTCGCCACATAAGTGTCTCCGTACGCACGGCATTCCTGTTCGTAAAAAACATCCTTTGCTGATTGAAATCCAAGCACATGAATGACGTTTACGCCTTTTTCCGTCAGGCGCTTTGACAGTTCCTGCAAAGGCGGAACCCCCACTCCGCCTCCGACTAACAGCGCGGTTTTGCCGGGTTCAATCCGCCGGACGGGAAATCCGTTGCCGAGAGGGCCGAGAACGTCTATTCTGCCGCCCTCTTTTTTCCCGGACAAAAGACGCGTTCCCTCACCGTCAGCTCTGTAGATAACGGATACTTCATCCGCGGCGAAATTAACGTCCGCAATGCTGAGCGGTCTTCTTAATAGCGGCGTGACCGCGTCACTCACCTTCAGATGAAGAAATTGACCCGGCTCGGTAAGGTGCCGGACAAGCTCTCCTTTCAGCACCATCTTATAAATCCGGTCGGCAATTTCTAAGTTGGATTGAACAGTCAAATGCGCTTTTTTCATATCGTGACTGCCGCCTTTTGATTGGTTTCGGATGCAGGCATATGATCCGCCCGGAATGTCATGCTTTCCAATACCCGCAAAATGGCTTCGGCCGTATCTAAAGATGTCAGGCAGGCGACTCCGTTCTCAACGGATTCGCGGCGGATTCTGAAGCCGTCTCTGGCCGGCTGTTTGCCCTTTGTCAGCGTATTGATGACAAATTGCGCTTCGCCGTTTCTGATCACATCGAGCAGATTTTTCCCTTCTTCGCCGATTTTCCCGACGACTTGAGCCGGAATCTGAGCGTCTTTCAAATAAGCCGCCGTTCCTTCCGTCGCCAAGATTTTATAGCCGATGGCGTGGAACCGCTTGGCGATCAGCAGTCCTTCTTCTTTATCTTTATCAGCAACGGTCAACAGCACTGAGCCGTAGTTCGGGATTTGAATGCCAGAGGCAATCAGCGCTTTATAGAGCGCTTTTTCCAAGGTTGAATCTTTGCCCATGACCTCTCCCGTCGACTTCATTTCAGGGCCTAACGTAATATCCACTCTTCTCAGCTTCGCGAATGAGAAGACAGGCGCTTTCACGAATACCCCCTGCTGTTCTGGCTGCAGCCCCTCTTGATAGCCGAAATCAGCAAGCTTTTGGCCGAGAATGACCTTTGTCGCCAGATTCGCCATCGGAATCTTAGTGATTTTGCTTAAGAACGGCACGGTTCTGCTTGACCGCGGATTTACCTCAAGCACATACACCTCACCTTGCGACAGTACGAACTGGATGTTCAGCAATCCGATGATGTTAAGGCCTTTTGCCAAGGCTACAGTGTATTGTTCGATTTTTTTCTTAATGTCTCCGCTTAAAGACTGAGGCGGATAGACGGCGATTGAATCCCCTGAATGGACGCCGGCCCGCTCGATATGCTCCATAATCCCCGGAATAACGACTGTTTCGCCGTCGGATACGGCATCGACTTCGATTTCTTTCCCCGTCAGATAACGGTCGATTAACACCGGATGCTGCGGGTTGATTTTGACCGCATTTTTCATATAGTGAAGCAGCTCTTCTTCTTGATAGACGATTTCCATCGCCCGGCCGCCGAGCACATACGAAGGGCGGACAAGTACCGGATAGCCGATGGATGCAGCGATTTTGACCGCTTCGTTCACCGACACGGCGGTTTTTCCGAGCGGCTGCGGCACATTCAGCGCCTCAAGCGCCTGCTCGAACTTATCCCGGTCTTCCGCACGGTCTAAATCTTCAAGTGATGTACCGAGAATTTTGACGCCGCGGGCGCTCAATTCTTCCGCAAGGTTGATCGCCGTCTGGCCGCCGAATTGGACAACAACGCCTTCCGGCTGTTCCAAATCGATGATGTGCATGACATCTTCTACCGTCAGCGGTTCAAAATACAGTTTGTCTGATATGCTGAAATCAGTGGACACCGTCTCAGGGTTGTTGTTGATAATAATCGCTTCATAACCTGCCTGCTTGATGGCCCAGACAGAATGAACGGTCGCATAGTCAAATTCGACGCCCTGTCCGATGCGGATCGGACCGGAGCCGAGGACGACGACGCTTTTTCTTGATGTTACCTCAGACTCGTTTTCTTCCTCATATGTGCTGTAGAAATACGGGGTTTCTGATTCGAATTCCGCCGCGCATGTATCCACCATTTTATATACAGGCTTGATGGCTGCTTCTTTTCGCATTTGATACAGCTCTTGTTCCGGCATATTCCATTCCCGGCTGATATATTTGTCGGAGAAACCGAGTTCCTTCGCTGTCTGCAGGACGGCGAGGCTGCCTTTTTCCGCTTTCAGCTCGGTTTCAAAAGCGACCAGCTTACAGAGCTTGTGCAAAAAGAATACGTCAATTGCGGAAAACTCATGAAGTTGCTCCACTGTGTAGCCTCTTCTGAACGCTTCTGCGAGATAAAACAGCCGTTCATCTCCGGCCTTTCTGATCCGTTTTTCCAAAAGCCCGTCAGAAATCTCTTCCGCATCCTTCAGTTCCAGGTGATAGACATCGGCTTCCAGTGAGCGGACCGCCTTTAACAGCGATTCTTCAAGGGTGCGTCCGATGGCCATGACCTCTCCGGTGGCTTTCATTTGCGTCCCGAGCCTGCGGTTTGCCGACTCAAATTTGTCGAACGGCCAGCGCGGGATTTTAGAAACGACATAGTCAAGCGCGGGCTCAAAAGCCGCATATGTTTTTCCCGTTACGGGGTTCATCATTTCATCAAGAGAAAGCCCGACTGCGATTTTCGCCGCAAGCTTTGCGATCGGGTAACCCGTCGCTTTTGAAGCGAGGGCAGATGAGCGGCTCACCCGCGGATTCACTTCGATAATGTAATATTGGAAGCTGTCGGGATCGAGCGCGAGCTGAACATTACAGCCGCCTTCAATGCCGAGCGCGCGGATCAGCTTTAATGAAACATTGCGCAAAAGCTGATATTCCCGGTCGCTCAAAGTCTGGCTCGGGGCAACGACGATGCTGTCGCCCGTATGGATGCCGACCGGATCGATATTTTCCATGTTGCAGACGACGATCGCGTGATCTCTGCTGTCTCTCATGACTTCATATTCGATCTCTTTGTAACCGGCGATGCTTTTTTCCAGAAGGCACTGATGGACGGGACTGAGCTTTAATCCGTTTTCGACGATCTCTTTCAGTTCCGCTTCATTCGAGCAGATGCCGCCGCCCGTTCCGCCTAATGTGTAAGCGGGGCGCACGATAACCGGAAACCCGATCCGGCCGACAAATTCCTCAGCTTCCTGTAAAGTGCGGATGATCTCACTTTCCGGCACCGGTTCATTCAGCTCATTCATCAGCGTACGGAATAAGTCGCGGTCTTCCGCCTGCTGGATGGCGGACAGCTTTGTGCCGAGCACTTCCACTCCGCATTCCTCAAGAACCCCGAGTTCAGACAGCTCGACGGCAAGATTCAGTCCGGTCTGTCCTCCCAGAGTCGGCAGGATGGCGTCCGGCCGTTCTTTTCTGATAATACGCGTGAGAAACTCCGGCGTCAGCGGTTCTATGTATACCCGATCAGCCATTTCCGTATCCGTCATAATCGTTGCCGGATTCGAGTTGACGAGAATGACTTCATAGCCTTCTTCCTTTAAAGCGAGACACGCCTGTGTGCCCGCATAATCAAATTCCGCCGCCTGTCCGATAATAATCGGGCCTGATCCGATCACTAAAATCTTTTTAATATCTACGCGTTTTGGCATACCGCTTCCCCTTCTTTCTCAGTTGTTTCGATCAAGTCAATGAATCTGTCAAATAAGTGATTGGCGTCTTCCGGTCCCGGTGAAGCTTCAGGGTGGTACTGAACCGTAAATGCCGGCAATGTTTTATGCTTGAGTCCTTCGATCGTTTGATCATTGATCGCAATGTGCGTCACTTCAAGCTCTGTCTCATCTATTGAAGAAACCGTATATCCGTGGTTTTGGGCTGTTAAAGCGACTTTCCCTGTCGCAAGCTCTTTAACCGGATGATTGGAACCCCTGTGTCCGAATTTCATTTTTTCCGTTTCCGCTCCCGATGCCAGCGCAAATAATTGATGGCCGAGACAGATTCCGAATAACGGCACCTTCCCGAGTATGCCTTTTATCATTTCAATGGCTTCCGGCACATCTTTCGGATCTCCGGGTCCGTTAGAAAGCATGATGCCGTCCGGCTTGAGCTGAAGCACTTCTTCCGCCGTTACATTGTACGGTACAACGATGACATCGCATTTTCTTTTGTTTAACTCTCTTAAGATGCCGTGCTTCATACCGAAATCGACGAGCACGATGCGTTTGCCGCGGCCCGGACTCGGATATGCCGTTTTCGCCGATACTTGAGCGACTTGATTTCTCGGCAGTTCCGTTTCTTTCAGCCTTGCAAGAACCTCTCCGACATTCTCCTCACTTGAAGCAAACGTTCCTTTTAATGCGCCGGCCGTGCGGATCATTCTGGTGAGTTTTCGCGTGTCGATCCCTTGTAAGCCGGGGATATTTTTCATTTTCAGATACTCGTCAAGCGTGTAAGCCGAACGCCAGTTGGAAGGCAGCTCGCACAGTTCTTTTACGATCAGCCCTTTTACAAAAGGAGTGATGGATTCAAAGTCATCTCTGTTAATTCCGTAGTTGCCGATCAGCGGATACGTCAGCGTCACGATCTGCCCGCAGTAAGACGGGTCTGATAAAATTTCCTGATAACCGGTCATTCCCGTGTTGAATACGACTTCACCTGCGGTATGCTCCAGGCTCCCGAATGCTTCACCCTCAAATACCGCTCCATTTTCCAGCACTAGTCTTCTTTTCATTTGACGAGTCTCCCTTCTTCGTATGCAAGTTTACCGGCAGCCATCGTTGCAACAGGCCAGCCGAAGCACTTCATCTTGTTGAATGGCGTATTTTTTCCTTTAGATAAAAATGTATCTTTGTCAATGGCCGCTTCTTTTTCCAGATCAATCAGGGTGATGTCAGCCGGCGCCCCCGGTGCAAGCGTTCCGTACGGAAGACCGAATGCCTCGCAAGGTTTTACCGTCATGAAATCAACCAGCTGCTTCAGCGTCCACGCCCCGTTTTTCACAAAATGTGTGTACAGAAGCGGAAAGGCAGTTTCTAAACCGACGATACCGAAAGGCGCAAGCTTCATGTCCGTGTTTTTCTCTTCTTCTGTATGCGGCGCATGGTCAGTGGCGATGAAATCAATCGTGCCGTCTAAAAGCCCTTCGATCAGCGCCTCTCTGTCCTCTTTGCTGCGAAGCGGCGGATTCATCTTAAAATTGGTATCAAGTCCCGGGATATCTTCGTCACAAAGCAGCAGGTGGTGCGGCGATACTTCGGCCGTCACGCGGATTCCCGCTTTTTTTGCGTCTCTTACGGCTCTGACGGATTCTTTCGTGCTGATATGACACACGTGGTAATGGCAGCCCGCCGCTTCCGCCAGCAGGACGTCACGGGCGATATGTACCGCTTCACAAATGGAAGGTATGCCGTTCAGGCCGTTCGCTTTTGAAAAAGATCCTTCATGCACGCTTCCGCCGTAAATAAGCGAGTTATCCTCACAATGAGCGACAATCGCTTTATTTATTGAAGCCGCCCGTTTCATGGCTTCATACATCATTCCGGCCGTCTGAACTCCGACGCCGTCATCGGTGAAGGCGAATGCGCCCGCTTCATGAAGCGCCTCAAAATCTGTCATCTCTTCGCCGGTTTGTCTGATCGTAATCGATGCGTAAGGAAGGACCCTGACAGATGAGGTTTCTTTGATCCTGTTTTGCAGCCATTCCATCTGCTCTTTCGTATCCGGCACCGGCCTTGTATTCGGCATGGCGGCGACTGTGGTAAAACCGCCGCGCGCCGCGGCTTTAGAGCCCGTCTCAATGGTTTCTTTTTTCTCGCCGCCCGGTTCTCTGAAGTGGACATGAAGGTCTACGAGCCCAGGTGAAACGAACAGTCCCTCAGCGTCGATCACCGTTTCTCCGTCTTTCGCTGTCAGAAGCCCGGTTTCCGAAATGAATTCACCCGTTACCCGGATATCCTGTACCGCTTTTTCTCCCTGTTCATTTAATATCCAGCCGTTTTTAATGAGATAAGACATAAGCCGCTTCTCCCCTTTTCACATTGGTTTGCAGTGCTCTTTTTAAGACCGCCATTCTGATATACACACCATTTTCCATTTGTTTAAAGATTCTTGATTTTCCGCATTCCACTAATGTTGTGTCAATTTCGACTCCTCTGTTCACCGGTGCGGGATGCATGATGATGGCATGCCGCTTCATGCTCTCCGCCCGCTTTGCGGTCAGCCCGTATGCTTCCAGGTAGCCTTTTTGGTCGGCTTCTGTCTGATGCCTTTCATTTTGGATGCGGAGCAGCATGACGACATCTGAAGCTTGTATGGCTTCATCCGTCTGAACACAGGTGCCGAAGGCGTTTTTCTCATCCTGCCACTGCGGCGGCCCGGAAAACAGCACACGTGCGCCGAGCCTTGTCAGCACCTCGGCATTTGACCTTGCCACCCTGCTGTGTTTGATATCGCCATGAATGGAAACCGTCAGGCCCTGAAAGGTCTCAAATTCCTCTTGAATCGTCATTAAATCGAGCAATGACTGAGTCGGGTGCTGGCCGCAGCCGTCGCCGGCGTTTAAGATCGGAATATTGACTCTGCCGGTCAGATCTTTGTAATATTCATCCGTGCTGTGCCTGATGACGCAGGCATCCGCTCCGATTGATTCCAGTGTTTTGACCGTGTCGTATAAGGACTCGCCTTTTTGAACGCTTGTGCTCGTGCCGTCTAAGCTGAGCACGTTCATCCCGAGTTTTTTTTCCGCCACTTCAAAGCTGAACCGCGTTCTCGTGCTCGGTTCAAAAAACAGATTCGCAACGAATTTTCCCGCGAGATCGGGACGGACTGTACCCTCTTTTATCGCTTTTGCCTCTCGCAGCAGTTCTGTAATTTCAGCCGCGCTCAGTTCAGACATCGCCGTTAAATGATTCATGTTTTTTCTCCTCCGTTTCCGCTTGAAGGCCGTAAAAAACACCCCGGTCTATAGACTCGGGGTGCGGTTAAAGAGAGAAGAGCCGTACAGCTTCTTCCCGTTATAACCCTTCCAAGCCTCTCTGGACTTTCTTTAAAAGGTTTACATATGATTTTGTTTTTCTGATGCAATCGCGTCTTCTTCATTTGCATGCGGCAGGATAAGGTTCAGGATGACTCCGACGATTGCCGCAAGCGCCATGCCGGATATTTGGAACCCGCCTTTTGATACTTGAATAAAAGCCCCTCCGACGCCGATCACGAGGATGACGGATGTGATAATTAAATTTCGCTTGTTTTCATAATCAATGTTGTTGTCAATCAGCATTCTTAAGCCGCTGGAGGCGATGATTCCGAAGAGCAGGAAGGAAACGCCTCCCATAACCGCGGACGGAACAGAGCTGATCAGCGCTGAAACTTTGCCGATAAATCCGAAGCACAGCGCAATCACTCCCGCGCCGCCGATGACAAAGACGCTGAAAACTCTCGTAATTGCCAGGACACCGATGTTTTCGCCGTATGTTGTCGTCGGCGGGCCGCCGATTAACGAAGCGATAATCGTCGCTACGCTGTCCCCCATTATGGAGCGGTGCAGTCCCGGCTTTTTAATGAAATCCTGTCCGACAACTTTACTCAGCACCATTTGGTGGCCGATATGTTCTGACATCGTCACGAAAGCGACCGGCACCATCGCAGCGGCAATGCCCAATGTCACTGACGGCGTGTAGTCTTTGAAAGGGATAATAAATTCAGGAACGGCGAACCATTTTGCATCAATGACCGGCTGAAAATTGACGATGCCCTGTGTCAGCGCAAACAGATATCCGCCTATAATGCCGATCAATACCGGAATCAAGCTTAAAAATCCCCGTAAAAAGATGGCGCAGATAATGGTGATGGCCAAAGTGACGCCGGCTACACTGAAATGTTTCAGGCTGTAGACGAGTTCCTTCGCATTCGGATCAGCATACATTGCCATATTGACGGCTGTGCTTGCCAGTCCGAGGCCGATGACGATGATGACCGGCCCGACGACCACGGGGGGCAGCAGCTTCATCAGCCACCCCGTTCCAAGCTGCCTGATGAGCAGTGCGATCAGGCCGTACACAATCCCCGCCAGGAAAGCGCCGACCATGGCAGCCCCCGGCCCTCCCGTCGCCTTCACCAAGATAATCGGTGATATAAAGGCGAATGATGAGCCGAGATAAGCGGGAATCTGGCCTTTTGTCACCAAGAGATAGGCGAGTGTCCCGATTCCGCTCGTGACAAGCGCCACTGCCGGGCTCATTCCGACCAGTTTCGGCACGAGTATGGTTGAACCGAACATGGCGAATAAATGCTGCAGGCTGAATGACAGCCAGGACAATGGATTGGGGACGTCCCTGACTCCCAGGTTTACTTTTTTCTTACTCATGGCGTTTTCCTCCCGGTTGACTTTCAAATGGTATAAAAAAACCTCTTTGCTTTTTGCGCAAAGAGGCATACAAAGCCCGGCCGCGTCGATCCGCCCGGCTTTGTGTTTTAAAATCCTCTTTGCAAACTCTCTGGAATGCATTTAAAAAGGGTGATTATTCATTTTCGTAAATGGCGACCATATCAGTCTGATCAACTTCGCTCAGCTGAACCATCACTTTTTCAGCTTTTGAGGTCGGAATGTTTTTCCCGATATAGTCCGCTCTGATCGGCAGCTCCCGGTGTCCTCTGTCGACAAGCACGGCAAGCTGTATCGATGACGGCCGCCCGACATCAACGAGAGCATCCATCGCAGCTCTCACCGTCCGGCCGGTATAAAGCACATCATCAACCACAATGACCTTTTGGTCTGTGATATCGGCCGGAATGTCCGCGCCTTTTACAAGCGGCTCTTCATTGCTCGTTTTTTTTGTGAGATCGTCACGGTAAAGGGTGATATCGATTTCCCCGACGGTGACCGGATTTCCTTCAATCTGTTCGATCCGCTCGGCCAGCCGCTTCGCTAAATAAATACCTCTTGTTTTAATCCCTACAAGAATGCAGTCATTCATTCCTTTATTCCGTTCGATCATTTCATGGGCTATCCTTGTCAGCGCCCGCCTGATCGCCTGTTCGTCGAGAATAACAGCTTTTTGATTCACTCGTGACACCTCTCCATTCGTATATAAGAAGAAAAAACCCCTCCTGCCAGAGCATAGAGGGGTTCCTTTCCAGGACGAAGACACACATGTATCTTTTCTGTCCTATCCGTTATCCTTCTCAGCCTCTCTGGACTGTGTTAAAGAATCTATTCAGCTTGTTTTTATTATTCCAGAAAAGAAACTCGCTGTCAATGGCTATTTCTCAAATGTTCAATGAGTTTTTTCATATCTTCAGGAAGGGGCGCTTCAAACTCCATGTATTCGCCCGTCCGCGGATGGTCAAAACCTAATATTCCGGCATGAAGCGCCTGACCGTTGAAATCAATGGTTTTTCTCGGTCCGTACTTCGGGTCGCCTGCCAAAGGAAATCCGATATATTTCATATGAACACGGATCTGATGCGTTCTTCCGGTCTCAAGACGGCACTCTACGAGCGTGAAATCTTGAAAACGCTCAAGCACGTGGAAATGCGTAACGGCGTTTTTGCTGCTTTCTCTTGTTACGGTCATGCTTTGACGGTCTTTTTTATCTCTTCCGATCGGAGCGTCAATCGTTCCGTCATCATGTGAAATCAACCCGTGGACAACCGCTGTGTACTTTCTCGTCACGGTTTTATTGACGAGCTGATTAACGAGTGATTCATGCGCCATATCGTTTTTGGCGACCATTAACAGGCCGGAGGTATCTTTATCAATCCGGTGGACGATTCCCGGGCGCATGACGCCGTTAATGCCGGAAAGATCGTTGCAGTGAGCCATCAGTCCGTTTACAAGCGTCCCTGTCACATGGCCGGGCGCCGGGTGTACGACCATGCCCCGCGGTTTGTTCACAACCAAGACATCCTGGTCTTCATAGTAAATGTCCAAATCCATCGGCTCTGCAAGCACGTCCAATTCTTCCGGTTCAGGAATAGTGACGTTTACCTGATCGCCGGGCTGCATTTTATAATTCGCTTTTACGGATTTGCCGTTAACGGATACCAGTCCCTCTTTTACCCATTGCTGCACTTGAGTGCGTGACCAGTTTTCTCCCGTTGAAGCCAAAAATTTATCAATCCGTTCGCTCTTTTGTTCAGGCTGAACGGTTATCTCAAATTGATTCATGTTATTGCTCCTTCTTTTTCCCGCTGTCAAACAGCATATGAATAAATAAAAGTATTACACCGACGCACAGTGAGGAGTCCGCGATATTAAAAATCGGATAGTGATAATCCACGATGATGACATGAATAAAATCCACCACTTCCTGGCGCGCCGCCCGGTCAATAAAGTTTCCGGCCGCACCTCCCAGCATTAAGCCGAGAGAAATTCCGAGTAACATCTGCCCTTTTGCATAACGCTGTATGTAATAAACGATTCCGATAATCACGGCGATGGTAATGACGTAGAAAAACCACATTTGGCCGGCTAAAATCCCCCACGCCGCTCCCGTGTTGCGATGAGATGTGATATAAAGCACCTGGTCGATGACAGGTATGCTTTGTCCCAATTCCATATGGCTGACGACAAGCCATTTGGTCAATTGGTCGGCAATAATAATAAAAAGAGCGATAAGATAATAAAGCACACACGTTCCTCCAGTATACAGTTACTTTTATCCTTTATGAATTTTATCAGTAAAAGATGCCGGAGTAAAGGCAGATCATAAGCGTATACAAACAGACGCTGTCACTCATACAGCGCCTGATCATATGCATAATCTCCGG
This sequence comes from Bacillus sp. MT(2024), assembly GCF_036362845.1. Lineage (NCBI taxonomy): Bacteria > Bacillati > Bacillota > Bacilli > Caryophanales > Bacillaceae > Bacillus > Bacillus sp. MT(2024). The sequence goes on along the minus strand of NZ_CP143632.1, from coordinate 1,517,474 downwards.
TTACCCAGTATGGAAGGGTTTTCTTTTCAAATTGAGCGGGATAATAAAAATCATCAGCGGTTCTGGCCGTCGGCAGGACCGCAAGTTTTTCAATCGGAATGGGGGCGCCTGTTTTTTCACAATAACCGTACGTATTGTTTTCAAACTTAGACAGGGCAAGAAGAACATCCTGAAGTTCTTCTTTTATATGATAGATCAGAGTTGCTTCTTGCTCGTTCATTGAAGGTTCAACAGATGCTGACATTTGAAAGCAAGAATATTCGAATAATCTTGATTGAAGTTCTTCTTTCATCATGAGAAGCTCCGTGTGGATTGCGGTCAGTTGATCATTCATTCATCACAACTCCTGCTCTTGATGTTATAGCTTTATTGTTGCCCTCAGAGCGCCATTTGAAGCCCATAAGAATTTTCCTGCCGTTCTAATCGATGACATTGCTGGCATGTAAAAAAGCGCCCGGCTGACACCGGGCGCTTTCTCATTTATTATTTTTGATAATATTTTTCAACGATTTCCGCATTGCGCAGTGATAATGTCGGATATTTCGGATTGGCTCCGACATCTTTAGAAATTACGCGGGAACGCTCACACATCTGGCCTTCCGCTTTTTCTACGGTCATTTTTCCTGTTGTGAAGCTTTGCGCGTTTTCCGGCGCTTCACTTTCGTCTTTTACTGTCAGTTCTGAGACGATAAACAGCTGCGCGATGTTTTCTTTAATGGATGACAAGAGGTCGCGGTTTTCTTTGTTCGGATACAAAGTCAGGCTCGCTTCCAATGATCTTCCGATAATTTTTTCGTTACGGGCTGTTTCCAAAGCTTTCAGCACGTCGTTTCGAAGCTCCATGAAGCGGTCGAATTTTTCTTCTGTCGCTTGACTGTCCGGAACAGCAATGGTTTCCGGCATATCTGTCAGCTGCACGCTCGCTTCTTCAACAAATGATAAATGAGACCACATTTCATCCGCCGTGTGCGGGAGAATCGGCGCCGTCAGCTTCACTAACGCCAGCAGCGTTTCATAAAAGACGGTCTGCATGCTGCGGCGGTCCGGATGGTGCGCATGCTCGATGTACACAACATCTTTTGCAAAATCAAGATAGAATGAGCTGAGCTCGATCGTACAGAAATTGTGAATGCTGTGATAAACAACCGCAAATTCGTATTCATCGTACGCTTTTTTCACCTTGTCGATCAGCTTATTCAGCTTGATCAGCATATATTGATCCACTTCGCGGAGATCTTTTACATCCACGGCATTGACGCTTGGATCGAAATCGAACAGGTTGCCGTGAAGGAAGCGGAACGTGTTGCGGACTTTCCGGTATACTTCCGCGACCTGCTTCAGAATATCTTCAGAAACCGGGTGATCGGCCTGATAGTTTACGGAAGATACCCATAAACGCAGAATTTCAGCTCCAAGCTGTTTTGCGATTTTTGTCGGGTCAATCGTATTGCCGAGTGATTTACTCATTTTACGGCCGTTTGCATCAAGTGTAAATCCGTGGCTTAATACGCCTTTATACGGCGCTTTGCCGGTGACTGCAACAGCGGTGGAAAGAGATGAGTTAAACCAGCCGCGGTATTGGTCAGAGCCTTCAAGGTATAAATCAGCCGGACGGACAAGATCATCTCGTTCTTCAAGAACGGCCTGATGGGAAGAACCCGAATCAAACCATACATCCATAATGTCTTGCTCTTTCGTGAAGATTCCGTTCGGGCTTCCCGGATGTGTAAATCCTTCCGGCAGGAGGTCTTTTGCCTCTCTTTCAAACCAGACGTTTGAGCCGTGCTGTTTGAACAGCTCAGACACATGTTCAATCGTTTCGTCAGTGATGATCGGCTCACCGTTTTCTGCATAAAATACCGGGATCGGAACACCCCACACGCGCTGCCTTGAGATACACCAGTCACCGCGGTCGCGAACCATGTTGTAAAGGCGCTGTTCGCCCCACTCCGGCACCCACTTCGTTTGTTTGATGGCATCAAGCAGATCGGATCTGAAATCTTTAATTGACGCAAACCATTGCGCTGTCGCTCTGAAGATGGTCGGTTTTTTCGTTCTCCAGTCATGCGGATAGGAGTGTGTAATAAACTCGAGTTTCAAGAGCGCGCCGTTTTCTTCAAGCTTCTCCGTGATCGGTTTATTGGCTTTATCGTAAAACATTCCTTCAAAGCCCGGCGCTTCGTCGGTCATGTTTCCTTTTTCATCAACAGGGCACAGTACTTCTAAGCCGTACTTTTGGCCGACGATAAAGTCATCTTCCCCGTGGCCCGGGGCAGTATGAACACAGCCTGTTCCGGCATCGGTTGTGACGTGGTCACCGAGCATGACGAGTGAATCTCTGCCGTACAGCGGATGTTCTGCAGTGATGTATTCTAATTCTCTGCCTTTATATGATGCGACAACTTCAGGATTTTCAAAGCCGCATGCCTCCGCTACGTTTTCGATCAGTTCAGCCGCCACTACATAACGCTTGTCTCCAACCTTGATGACATTGTATTCAAGATCAGGATGAACGGAAATTCCGAGGTTGGCAGGCATCGTCCATGGCGTCGTCGTCCAGATGATGAAGCTTTCTCCGTTTTCCAGAACGCCTTTACCGTCTTTCACCTTAAACGCAACATAAATAGACGCGGAACGTTTGTCCTGATATTCAATTTCCGCTTCTGCTAAGGCAGATTCACTTGAAGGCGACCAGTTGACCGGCTTCAGACCTTTATAAATATAGCCTCTTTTCGCCATCTCGCCGAAAACGCGGATCTGCTGCGCTTCAAATTCAGGCTGAAGCGTAACATACGGGTTTTCCCAATCGCCTCTGACGCCGAGACGCTTGAATTGTTCGCGCTGTCTTTCGATCTGCTGCCATGCATAATCTTCGCAAAGCTTGCGGAAATCAGCGACGGACATTTCTTTCCGGTTTACTTTTTTGTTTTTCGTCAGCGCCGTTTCAATCGGCAGTCCGTGCGTATCCCAGCCCGGCACGTACGGTGCGTTGTAGCCGCTCATTGATTTATAGCGGACGATGAAGTCTTTCAGGATTTTGTTCAGGGCATGGCCCATGTGGATGTCTCCGTTTGCATAAGGAGGTCCGTCATGCAGCACGAATTTCGGGCGGTCTTTCGTCCGTTCTTGAACAAGACGGTAAATATCCTGCTCCTCCCAGTCTTTTTGCATGTCCGGCTCACGATTCGGCAGATTTCCCCGCATCGGAAAATCTGTTTTCGGCATTAACAGCGTATCTTTGTAATCCATTTTCATTCCTCCACAACATTTTTCAGAAAATAAAAAAAGCCCTCTCATCCCATAAGGGACGAGAAAGCTTATCTCGCGGTACCACCCTTTTAGAAAAAACGGATCATCCGTTTTTTCCTCTCGAACATCGTAACGTGATGGAACGTCCTTTCCTACTCTCGGTTCAGAAAGGAAACTAAAGGGCTGATCTGCATGATTCCGGCCATCCCGGGCTTTCACCTTCCCCGGTTCGCTTTATAGCCTGTTTTGAGTCATGCCGGTCCCTTTCAATCGTCTTTTCATCTGAATTTATGAACGTATTATATTCGAACGGGCCGGAGAATGTCAAGAAAATCTGAAAATTATTCTTTTTCCTCAAATACCGCGTCGACTTCGTATTCCAGCAGATGATCCCAATCATCGTTCTTCAGCAGGTCGAGCTGCGCTTCAATCAGCATTTGGAAACGTGTTCTGAAGACTTTAGACTGTTTTTTCAGCTCTTCGATTTCCATTGCGATTTTTCTTGATTTGGAAAGTGACTCATTGATGATGCGATCGGCATTTTTTTCTGCTTCACGGACGATCAGCTTCGCTTCTTTCTGCGAGTTGCGCTTTACGTCTTCTGCTGCTTCCTGGGCTACGAGAATTGATTTATTCAGCGTTTCTTCGATATTGGCAAAGTGGCCGATTTTTTCGTCCAGCTCGTTCACTTTCGCCTCAAGCTCCGTTTTTTTACGGAGTGCGATTTCGTAATCTTTTCTGACCTGCATTAAAAATTCATTTACTTCATCTTCATCATATCCGCGAAAACCTTTTGTAAACGTTTTGTTATGGATATCATTCGGCGTTAATGGCATATTGCCACCTCCATTTTTACATTTCAGTACGGTTATCTAGTTCACATTATAAAACAAATACGGCACAGATGGAGAAAAAAACTGAAAAAACGACTCATTTTTGCCGTTCAAATGTAACTTTCCATTTGTCTTTTTTCGTTTTTCCGTCAACTTTTGCCAAACTGCATCGTCCGAAGCCGCGAATCGAGAGCATGTCCCCTTCAGCAACCTGATAAGACGGATCTTCAATAGCTTTCCAATTCACCTTAACGAGCCCGTTTTTCACAAGCGCCTGCGCTTTCTGCCGGGATTGCCTGCTCATTGAAGCGCAGACGGCGTCGAGACGCAATGAAGAAACCGTGTCATCCCTTATTTCGACATCTGAAGCGGGAATGTGAAGAGCGGAAAGCTCGATTTTCTCAAGCTTTACCGGCGCTTTGCCCGCCTTGGTCAGCTGAGTGCTGACAAAATCGGCGATTTCACCGGAGACGATGAGCTGCACGGCTTCCTCTGAGAAAATCAGATCGCCGTATTTCTGCCGCTTTAAGCCGATCCCCATTAATGATCCGAGAAGAGAGCGGTGGTCAATGCTGACGAATTTTTCAGCGTATTGGACGTCAAAAGCCCGGAGCTCAAAATCATCCTGTTCAGGTTCCATATATTCAGGGTATAAAATCGCGCGTTTGCGCTCAGCTCTGTCATATCCTCCGAAAAACGCAAGACCGCAGGCGTCGCCGATAACGGCTTTTACAATCACCTGTTCCCTGGGATCTAAGAAATCAGTCAGCTTCATCCGATACTGGTCCAGGACAATCTGTTTCCATTCAAGCACCTGATCAATAAAAGGCCGCTCGTCTTGTCTGAAGTGCTGGTAAATATCGCTCATGTTCTTTCCTTTCTATGTAAAGAGGCTTGGCTGGTGCCAAGCCCGTATCAAACTGTCGCATTCAAGTATACATTGCGATCATGCGGTATAGGCCCCAAAGCCCCGTCGTGGCAAACCGAAGCACGATAATCGCTACAATTGGGGATATATCCAGCATGGCAATGGGCGGAATGATCCTTCTGAACGGCTCTAAATACGGTTCGCAAATCGCTGCGAGAAACCGTCCGACCGCCGTTTCTCTCGTACTCGGCACCCATGACATAAAGATATAGATGATCAGGGCAAACGAGTAGATGTAAATTAAATAACTCAGAACGGAAAAAATTTGATAAAGAATCATCCTGCTTTACCACCTCTGATGTTCGTCTTCATTTATAAGCTCCGAAATCGTGCCGGAAACGTCGACATTATCAGGCGTGCACAGAAAAATATCTGAACCGATTCTCTGAATGTCGCCGCCGATGGCGTAGACGGTACCGCTTAAAAAGTCGACGATTCTTTTCGCCTGATCATGCTGGATGCGCTGCAGATTGACGACAACCGCCCGCCTGTTCTTTAAATGATCGGCGATTTCCTGCGCTTCCGCATATACACGCGGTTCACTCAACACCACTTTAGAGGATTTCTGAACACTTTGCAAGCTTACTACGTTCTGCTTGCCCTGCGGCTTCTGAGCGTAAGCAGGCTGTTTATCTTTCTGCTGTTCATGCTCTTCCGGATGATCCTGCTCCGTTTCAATGTATTCGTACTCATACTCCTCCTCATCCATTGAGAAAAAGTTTTTCAGTTTATTTTTCATGCTCATTTGTTTACACCCCCCGGTTCATTTCCGACTAATGAAGAGCCGATTCTGATAAAAGTGGCGCCCTCTTCAACAGCGATTTCATAATCATTTGACATGCCCATCGACAGTTCCCGGCACGGTGCGTTTGTCTGATTCAGTTTTTGCACCTGATCCCTCAGATCACGCAATTGCCGGAAGCAGGCTCTGATCGTTTCTGTATCGTCTGTCAGGGGAGCCATCGTCATCAGGCCCTCTACAGAAATGTTTCTAAACTCAGCAAGCTCTCTGATAAAGGGGATGACCTCCTCTGTTTTCAAACCGTGCTTAGACGGTTCAAGCGAAGTATTCACCTGCACAAAACAGCGAACCGCATGCTGCGCCCGTTTTTCAATCTCTTTTGCCAATGACAGTCTGTCTAAGGAATGAATATAAGATACACGGTCAACGACGGCCTTCACCTTTCTGGACTGAAGACTGCCGATAAAGTGCCACTCCGGGCTTCCTTTGATGACTTCCTGCTTATGGATAAGCTCGGCATCCCGGTTTTCTCCCAGACTTGTAATACCGGCATCAACGGCCTCTTGAGCCCTTTCAGCTGATACGTATTTTGTAACCGCGATGACGGTTACATCTTCGGGGCTTCGGCCCGATCTGTTACATGCTTCGTTTATTCTTTCGTTTATATGTCGTAATTGATCAGCAACACGCAAGATCTTATGCCTCCTTCATTCCGATAAAGGACATCATGCGTCCCGTTTTCCCTTTGTCGCGGCGGTGTGAAAAGAATAGTTCACGCTCTCGTTCGGTGCATAAACCGCTGACTGAAATGTTTTCTTCCGGAATGCCGCAATGTATCAGAAGAAGACAGTTGACCTCTTTTAAATCAAGCTGATACTGGCCTTTTTCCGTTTCGCATATGGCGGATTCAGCCGTAAAGGGCAGCGCCCGCACTTCATTGATGACGCGGTCGTCGACTGTATAGCTTCCCGCGCTGATGGACGGACCGATGACAGCCTGAATATCTGTTAAACGGGAGCCTTCTTCGTTTACCCAGCGTTCCGTCATGATGCGTCCGATTTGTTTGACCGTCCCCTTCCATCCGGCATGGGCAGCGCCGATAATGGATTTCACCGGGTCATAAAAATACAAGGGCACACAGTCCGCAAAACAAAGGGCCAAAAAAAGATTCGCATCTTTCGTGTAGAGCCCGTCCGTCCCGCGGAATGCGGAAGAATAGTCTCTCGCTCCTTTTCCTTTATCCCCGGCTGTCACGCGCCGGACGCGGTTTTCATGTGTCTGGTCGGCAAACACCCAGGAATCCAGATCAGTACCGCATAAGGACGCTATGACTTCACGGTTTGTCACAACATCATGAGCTTCGTCCCGGACGTGCAATCCGGTATTTAATGACTCATACGGAGGATTGCTGACACCGCCGTTTTTCGTTGTGAATCCGGCGATGACCTTTGTGTTAAGCTGATTCACACAGTTCCAGTCTTCTATCATGAGTGCCGAGGGGGTGGTAAGACTAAACGGGTGATATGTATTCATGGAGATCCAACCTTTCGACAAACATTAAAAAAGCGTAATTTCCCACTCATTTTAACACAATTTTAAGCATACGTTTAGCGGCTGATTGAAAAATGAGATAAATAAATGTGCCGGAAACATTGAGATTTCCGGCTTTTTACAAGTAAAGGGAGGATTACGCTCCCCCCTTTGGTTCATTTACACGCACTAAGATGACATCTTCCCCAATTTTAACTATATTTCGCCAAGGAATGATCATTTCCTCTTCTTTTCCGAAAAAACCGAGAACTTTTCCGTTGCCGCCTAAAATAATCGCCTGAATTTTTCCCGTTGTCACGTTAATATCAATATCCCCGATGCTTCCGAGTTTTTTTCCGTTCGACACGTTTACCACATCTTTTATTTGAAATTCAGATATGCTGATCATCCGTATCACGCCCTTTGCCCGTTCTTTTTCCTATTATATGAACGGCCGGGCTGAACCTTGTCACATCGGGCAATCTTTTTTGCGGCTGCACCAGTCGAGAATAAATCTCAGCATGATTTTCGTATAGTCCATAAGCTCATCAACGGACACTTCCTCGTTTACGGAGTGGGCGTTTTTTAAATCGCCGGGGCCGTATATGACGCTCGGAATCCCGGCCTGATAAAGCCACCCTCCGTCTGTTACGGTTTGGGAAACATCAATGACGGGCTCCTGTTTTTTGACGGCAGAGTGTGATGCAGCCAAGACAGAAACTGCCGGATGATCCGGATCGATTTCCAGCGCCGGGAACACCTCTCCTCTGTCTTCAATCATCGAAGATCCGCCCCATTTGAACACCGGCCTGTTTTCTTTGAGCCACAGATCACTGTCAGCGACACGATTAATATAGTCTTCGATTTCTGCGGCTGCTTGTTCGTGCGTTTCGTTCGGATAAAAGTGGACGGTGATCCATAACCGGCATTCATCGGCGACAAACGCTGCGTGTCTTCCGCCTTCAATGACGGCGGGGTTGATCGTATTGGTGCCGGGCGCAATGCCGGGATAGCTTTTCGTTACCGCCCAGTGGCGCTCCAGCTCTCCCAAGGCAGTGATGATTTTCGCCATTTTTTCGATGGCGCTCGCTCCGAATGTGCCTCCGCCCGCATGAATCATATTGCGCCTCATGCCGTCATGAAATGTTTGTTTGCTTTTCAATTCTATCCAGCCGGTGATGACACCGCCCTGCCCTTGAATATGCAGGCTGCTCGTATCCGCGACAACCGCAAAATCCGCGTGATAGCCGCGTTTGCAGCATTCCAGCGTCCCCGCCTCGCCGACTTCTTCTCCGATTACAGACTGTACAATGAGGTCGCCCGGAAGCTTAATGCCGGCATCATGGATCAGCTTCAGAGAGAAAAGAACACACGCCAAACCCCCTTTCATATCAGCGGCGCCCCTTCCGATCAGCATGCCGTCTTTTACGAGCGGCTGAAACGGGTCAGAGTTCCAGTCTTCGCCCCCGGCTTCTGCCACATCAATGTGTCCGTTTAAAATCAGGCTTTGATGCCTGCTTGAATCTGTCCCTTTTAAAACACCGACTACATTCGGATCTTCCGGATACACATCCCACATATCGACCGAGCAGCCCGTTTCTTTTAAAAAGCCGGCCACCCACTTTTGGGCTTCTGTTGTATTTCTTGCAGGCGGAGCCGGTGTCGGAAAGGCGATCAACCTTTCAGCTATTTGTATTAAATCGCCCCGCCGTTTATCCGCCTGGTGTAACAGCATATCAATCTGATGCATTGGAAATCTCCCCTTTGGCTGTATCAAAAAACCCGTTTCATTAAAATGAAACGGGTAAAAAACGGATCTTCCTCCGCTTTTTTCACCGCTTCCCTCCGCCGGCATGATCCGGATCAGGTCCGTTAAGGGTTGAGACAACGTCTCTCTCAGCTGCATGTCAGCAGCACCCCCAGGGTGAATTGATGTTATTTGACGGATGATACCGCTTTTGCACGTGTTAAAAACGGGCGGCCATTGTTCCATAAGACATTGACAGGCGTATCGAAAAACGCTGTAAGCCGCTCGTCAGAAAGCATGTCCCTGATTTTCCCGGAGGCGAACACCTCGCCTTGTTTTAAAAGCAGCGCCTGATCAAATACCGGCAGAATTTCTTCAGCGTGATGGGTGACATAAAGGATGGACGGCGCATTTTCTTTTTCGGCGATCGACGTAATCGTGTCCAGCAGCTGCTCCCTTGCCATAAAATCAAGACCCGTCACGGGTTCGTCCAAAATCAGCAGTTTGGGATCAGCCATAAGCGCCCGCGCAATCAGCGCTCTTTGTCTTTCCCCTTGTGATAATGTTTCATACCGTCTGTCGGCGTAACTGATGGCGCCCAAATCCTTCAGAAGACCGATCGCTTTTTCCCTTACCTGCTCACTCGGAGTTTCGTACAGCCCGATTGAGGCGTACGCGCCGCTGAGGGCGATTTCAAAAGCCGAGTCCGCGGCATATAATTTGTGCTGAAGACCTGCCGAAACAAGGCCGATTTTCCTTCTGAGCCTGTCACCGAGCTCTGTTTTGCCGAATTGATGGCCAAGCACCTGCATCTCTCCTGAAGTGGGGAAGTAATAAGAGCATAACATATTCAGCAAAGCCGTTTTTCCGGCTCCGTTTAATCCGTACAGCACCCAATTTTCGTTTTTCTCGACGCGCCAGTTGATATCTTTCAAAATCCATTTCCCGTTTCTTTTTAATGACACACTGTCCAGCTGTAAAATCATTGCAGTTTCCCCCGGTTACTATATTTAAATTTTCTAAAAACTTTTACACATTAGAATACATCACTTTTTTGCAAACGTAAACCATCGCATGAAAAAAGCCTTTAAACAAGGTTTAAAGGCTTTTTCCGTTATTGATGGATATTCTTATTCATTTGTTTAATGGCTGCCTTTTCAAGCCTTGAGACCTGAGCTTGGGATATCCCGATTTCCTCCGCGACTTCCATTTGGGTTTTCCCTTGGAAAAAGCGCTTTCGCAAAATCATTTTTTCCCGTTCGTTCAGTCTTCTCATGCCTTCTTTCAGAGCGAGCTCCTCAATCCATTGTGTATCCTTGTTGCGCTCATCGCTGATCTGGTCCATCACGTAGATCGGATCGCCGCCGTCATTATAAATCGGCTCAAACAGTGAAACCGGATCCTGGATGGCGTCAAGGGCAAACACAATTTCTTCATGGGGCACTTCAAGAACTTTGGCGATTTCCTCTGCTGTCGGCTCCCTGCTTGTCTCACTGATTAACCGCTCTCTTACTTGAAGCGCTTTATATGCGATATCGCGAAGCGACCTCGAGACGCGGATCGGATTGTTATCCCGCAAATATCTGCGGATTTCTCCGATGATCATCGGTACAGCGTATGTTGAAAACTTAACATTATGGCTTAGGTCAAAATTATCAATGGATTTCATTAGTCCGATGCAGCCGACCTGAAATAAGTCATCAACATACTCTCCTCTGTTGTTAAACCTCTGAATGACGCTTAAGACAAGGCGCAGATTGCCGTTTACAAGCTTTTCCCTCGCTGAATCATCGCCCTCATCCTGCAATTGCCTAAACAGCTTTCTCATCTCTTCATTCTTGAGCACCGGTAATTTGGAGGTATCCACCCCGCAAATTTCGACTTTATTTCTTGACACGTTTTTCCCTCCCACTAGGAGCTGCTGTACAACGTTAAGTATCTCCTCGGGTGGGAAAAATATGCACCGCCATTTTACAGAAATAAACAACCGGCGGCGGCAATCCTTGCAGCAGTAAGGGCTGTCAGATGGAAAAAATTTTACACCATTTTGTTAAACTCTTTTCTCAGTCTTTTGATAATCCGCTTTTCGAGCCGGGAGATATAAGATTGTGAAATCCCCATCATGTCGGCTACATCTTTTTGTGTTTTTTCTTCTTCTCCGACAAGCCCGAAACGCAGTTCCATAATCTGCTTTTCTCTTTCGTTTAATTGCTCAAGCGCTTTTTTCAAAAGTTTTTTATCCACATTGGCTTCAATGTCTTTCGTAATAATATCATCATCTGTGCCGAGCACATCCGAAAGCAGCAGTTCGTTTCCGTCCCAATCAATGTTCAGCGGTTCATCAAAGGACACCTCTGAACGGATTTTATTGTTTCGGCGCAAGTACATTAAAATTTCGTTTTCAATACATCGCGATGCGTAGGTGGCGAGTTTGATTTTCTTTTCCGGATTAAACGTGTTTACCGCTTTGATCAAACCGATGGTGCCTATGCTGATTAAGTCCTCGATATTGATGCCGGTGTTTTCGAATTTGCGGGCAATGTAAACGACAAGACGTAAGTTTCTCTCAATCAGGATGGCCCGCGCCGCCTGATCCCCGCTCGGCAGCTTTAATAAGAGCACCTGCTCCTCTTCTTTAGACAAAGGCGGCGGCAGCGCCTCGCTTCCTCCTATGTAATACACTTCATCGCTTTTCAGTCCGAGTTTCATCAGCCATTTATACCACAAATATGTCAGACGCAGCTTAAGTTTTTTCATCTTCCTCCCCCTTCTAAATACAACGCGTTTTGAGTATGATGAATAACAGACTTTTCGTCAGGAAACATGTTTTACAGCCTTCCCTGTCAGCATCTTCGGGTGAACGATTCCGTCAAATTCACCGTCCGCGGATAATGGCTTCGTGCTGATGCCGATCAGGCATTTTTCACATGCGATCATCTCGTCTTTTGTTAAAATCGTGACGTAATCCGGCTTTAAACAGAGTAAAAATTGATTGTCCTGGCCGACGCCCCTGTATGGAATCAGCCTCAGCTTATCCGCATGGCGGAACGAATCATCAAGCTGCTCTATCACTTCAAGCGGACTGGCGGATTTGATGAGGTCCGTTTCCTTTTCGCTGAGAATCGGAGCGAATTTGTCAATGTGAAGGATCATGACCGGCGTTTTCGTCAGCGGATCATACAGCTGATTCCCGGAATCCACCAATCCTTTCGCGCGGATTGTCTGTCCGCTGAATTCCGCCTGCACCATGACAAGTTCATCGTACTGAATGGACTTCGTCTCGATGTCTTCAATTCTCTTTTTCGAAAAAATCCATATGGCCGGAAATCCGATAACTACAAACATCCAGCTGATCGGGTCGCCGAATCCGGTCTGGCTTGTGACCATTACGCCTTGCTGCACAATTGATTCTGTCTGCAGCAGGGAATGTACGCCGATCATTCCCCCGCCGACGAGAAAAGTCGCGAAATAAAAGGCGAACAAATTTTGAAAAAAGTATCGGAACCGTTTAAAGCCAAAAGCCGTAAGCACGATGACTACCGAAAACGCCATTTTTCCCGCCGGATGCTCCACAAAGGGAGAAACAGGCGTAAACATCAGAAGCACAATGGCTGACCCGATGAAACCGCCGGCGGCCACTCTTCTTTTTTTCACTTGGCGTTTTAAAATAAAGGCGGTCAATAAAAGCAAAAGAGAATCAAAACAAAAGTTCAACAGCCAAATGACATCCAGATAGATTTTCACATCTGACCCCTTTCCTCTTTTGTCTTACATATCTGTTTCTCTCTCTTGTTTCATAAGTATAAAGCAAGCTCTGTGGGAAAGTCTGTCAATTAATGTTGAGGGTAAAGTACAATTTTTAAGGGATAACCGTTTTATTTGTCGAGGGCCGAAAAGGTTGATTTTCTATTGTCCCCTTCAACTAAAAAAGCGCTGCCGTGATCTGGCAGCGCTCTGTTTTACTCATTGATATAAAGTTTTCCTTTAGCAGTCTGTCTTGTTTCATTTCCGTAGTCATCTCTTGCGATAACGTCAATTTTTGCTCCGCTTGCTTTGATGGAAGAAGCCGCCGTCCAGTAACCCTCATATCGTCCCGGAGACATTTCTCTCAGCGGAAGCTCTGTTGCGTTTTGGCTCCCTGCCCGGGCGTTTGTCAGAGGCAGACGGATCACGAAGGAAGCGTCTAATTTCTTTCCGCTTGAAAAAGCGATTTTCACTGATTCTCCGGCTTTTAATTCCTTATCCGCTCCGGGAACCAATCCGGAAATGACGGGAGCATTGTAATTGACATCGATTACCGTCTTTTTCGTTGTTTTGTTACCCGCTTCATCTGAGGCCGTGACCTTGATCTCATTGCTGCCGTTTTCCAGAAGGGTTCTCGCTTGATAAGAACCGTTATTTACTTCAGCTTTTTTTCCGTTCACCTTTACCCATTTTAAATGGGCGTCGTGCACTTTTCCTTTTACAGTCACTGCTTCTTTATTTGTTTTATCACTGTTTGCCGGACTGTCAATCGTCACATCAGGCTTATCCTCATCCAGTATGACCGTGACAGGGCGTGACTCGTCGGTTGACCCGCTGTCTGTCACAGATGCCGCCGTCAGCCGATTGGCATCTTTAGTGAGTGTGACACCGGCCTGGAAATTGCCGTCTGCATCTGCTTTCGTTTCTGCGGCGGTTTTACCGTTATTGGTAAGACGGACAGCGGTTTTTGGTGAAGCCGTTCCTTTCACCGTGATTGACTTCTTGTTTGTAAATGACCGGTCTTCAGGCGACGTTATCTCAGGCACAGAAGCTTCGTAGTCGACCAAAGCCCTGATCATAAAGTTTCCGTCTGATTTATCGGCTTTTGACCAGCGGCCGTCGAGGTATTGCCAGTTTCTGTTCGAGTACGGACTGCCGTCATCAGATGACAGGGCAGGTGTATAAGGATCGGGTTTCGTCTGACGGAACACAAGATAAAAATCCTTTCCGACCGCGATTCCTTTTGAGCTGAGATCCACTTTGGTCCACTCGCCGTTTCGAAGCGCTTCAGCTTGGAACGGGCCGGCAATTTTGCTGCCAGGAGCTCCATCAGGGCCGGATACATCATATACTTCTGCTTGAAATTCGGTACCGCCCGGATCAGGCCAGTCGGCGCCCCAAAATTTAAAAAGGCCTCCTGTCAGCATACCGTGTTCTTTTCCATCTTTGAGGGTCATCTTAACGGCAGATTTGCTGCCGGCTTTAAAATATGACAGCGCGGCTTCTTCCGTCCCGTTATCATAGGCGATTTCCCCTTCATAACCGACATACGGCTTAAGCTTGACGTTTTTTTCAGCATCTCCTTTGATGTCCACAGAAAATTCGCTATTGTAAAAGCCTTTTGCCGCTACTTTGATTGTGTAGGAGCCTTCGTACGCCTTAAGCGAATATTCCCCTTTATCGTTTGTCACCGCCGGTTCAATTGCGGCATCCTCGGCCACATAAAGCGCAGCCCCTTTTACCGGTTCGCCTGTGGACTGATTGGTGATGGTTCCTTTTAGCGTGCCGGACGGCATTTGCTCCAGTGTAAAGTCTGCCTGTGCGGTTTTGTCTGATTGAATAGAAACTTGTTTCGAAGCGGACTTAAATCCGTAAGCCTCGGCTTTCAGCGTATAGCTTCCCGCCTTATGTGACAGGCTGTAGCTTCCGGTTGCGGGGTCGGAATACACGGATTTCCCCGTCTCGGCGACACTGATTTGCGCTCTGAGCGGCAGGAGGTTTGTTTCACGTTTCACTCTTTTTCCGGGCGATTTCACTGCCGGTTTGGCCTGTTTCGGACTGATGGCTTTTTTCTTCAGGTGGCCGGGAGGTGTTTGTCTGTTGTGTTTACTTTTTTTAGCCGCCTTGCCGAGAGGGCTGCTTGAAAGCCGGACATCATCGATATACCATCCGTCTTCATTGAGTACTTCGTCAGACTGCATATTAAACATGAGCTTTATGTTTTGGCCTTTATACGCAGATAAATCTGCCTCTTCATCATTCCATCCTGCGGAATCACCATTGTAAACGGCCGCCTGCTCCCAATTTGATTTCCCTTCCGGCAGAACGAACACATACCCGTAATCAAAAAATTCTTCGAGCTTGTGCCAGCTTTTAAATTGTAAAAACAGCCGCCCTGTTTCCGGAACTTGTATCGGAGGCATCACCAGATTCATGTTGGCCGAATCGGCATAAGGGCCGGACAGATTCGTCGCATACACTTTTTCTCCGGAAAATGCGGCGCCTGGCCCTGAACCCGGGATACCCCATTCCCATTGGTCATGTGTCCCGTAACTTGACCAGCCCGCCGGCTGTGATTCAAAATTCTCTTTGTATCCCGCCGTAATGCTCGGTTTCACGTCAGCCCGGTACGTATCAGATTCTACAGAATGACCTCCGAAATCTTTTATGGTCCATTTATAACTTATCTTGCTTCCCGTTATGTCCGGAATCTCCGCCTGGTATGTTCCCTTTTTTTCATCACCGCTTTTTTGAACGGCGGCTGTCGTTTTCCACTCTCCTTCATCAAACTGATAGGAGAGGATCACCTCAGTTACGCTTACATCATCTTCTGCTGTAACCGTTAACGGAAGGCTTGTCCCTTTGTAAGCCTCTGAGACCGGTTCATGACGAAAGCTGGGCGGATTGTGATCTTCGCCCGCAGAAGATACCTTGCCTTCTACGCTTCCGATTCCGTCCGTTACGGCAGAAACGGCATCAAAAGCGTTAACGAGACCGTGGCCGTAACCGTTATTCGGTGATTCCGGAAAAACGGAATCTGTCAGCTTTTCGGCGGTGCGCGTCAAAACGTCTTCCATTTCATCGACCGTAATAGAGGCGTTCGCCTGCCTTAACAAAGCCGCCGTCGCCGCCACATGCGGCCCGGCCATTGAAGTTCCGTCCCAGCCGCCTTCGTATGTTCCTCCAGGAATAGAAGAACGGATATTCACTCCCGGAGCCGAAATGTCCGGTTTTGTTTCATGATACGGGGAGGGGCCTTGAAGTGAGAAATCAGCGAGTTTCTTGTCGATGTCAGTCGCACCTGTCGCAACTGCTTCAGGATAATTGGCCGGATTTGCGATTGAACCCGGTCCTCCCGGTGTAAATAAGTCTTCATTCCCCGCAGAGAATTCAGGAAAAATCCCTGCCGCTCTCCACGCATTCACCATATCGCGGTACCACTCGTCCATTCCCGAACCGCCTGCCCAGGAATTATTGACAACATCCGGCGCCATCTCGGGATGCGGCGTGCCGTTTTTATCTTTAGGCGCGAGCACCCATTCACCGGCATCCAAAATATCGGCATCGGTTCCTCCGTCATCTGAAAATGCTTTTACTGCGATCCATTTCGCCCCCGGAGCCACACCGATTTGATTTGAGCCGTCAGGTTCTGAACCCGTCATGGTCCCTGTTACATGAGTGCCGTGTTCAAGATCATCGTAGGGAGCGTCTTTATGGGACACGGCATCATACCAGTTCATTTCATGATTCGGCGCTGCGGGATTTTCAGGATCGTAACCCCGGTATTTTTCCTTAAGCGCGGGATGATCCCACTGAACTCCCGTATCAATGGAGGCGACAACCGTGCCGGTTCCGTCGTATCCTGAGGCCCAGGCCTGCGGCGCATCAATTTGGCTGATATTCCATTCGATGCCTTCCTTTGCTTTAATCTCTTTTTGTTTTTTCTTCATTTGAAAAGGAGCTTTTGATTGCCGTTGAGTAAGCTGACGTTTTTCATTCGGAAGAACTTTTTCTACTTCAGGAAATGAGGCGGCTTTTTCCATTACCTCTTTCGAAGCAGTGACTGCCATTCCGTTGACAATATAATAGGAATGGATGTGATCAGCCTTTCCTTTCTTTTTTTGTTTTTCCAAATATGTTTTCAGATTCTGCTGCGCATCATGAGCCGCCAGTTTTAAAGAAGAAACGACGGCTGACCGCTTTTGATATTCGGTTTTTGCTGCGGAAAGCGATTGAGACTCGGCATTTTTTTCTGCTTGTTTGACCGCTTTTTTCGTATTGGCTTTCTCTTTAAATTTGATAAGAAACGTGACTTTATCATTTTTTTCAAAACGCTTCTTGACTGAATCGGAAATCTTATGCTGAATGCTCTTAGAGGAAGAAAGATCTTTGGTGAAAGAAACTGCCCCCGGTGTGCTGTTCGCTCCGGCTCCACCCGGAAACAACAGTGAACTGACGACAATCGCGCTTAAAACGGAGCCTGTCCATCTGTTTCTTGTTTTTTTCTTCAATCGTATCCCCCCCTTATTTGGTAACGACCTATAAAATGTGTATCCCTCCTTCATAATTGGAATCGTTTGTCATTTCGATGCTGTACGTTAAATGTAGACAATCTTCCATTCAGATATTGTCACATTCTGTAGAAAGCCGTATGAAACTAAAAAACAATCAATTCGTCATAGGTATAAAGTTTCTTTTTTCACTGTATAGATCATGGGGGATAGGAAGGAAGACTGTGCACAAAAAGAAAAAGGACAAAACCATGTGGTCTTGTCCTTTTTTACATCAGCCGCGTTTGTTGCGGTTTCTTAAAAATGTAGGAATGTCGAGAGCATCATCCGCCGGCTGTGATGTATGGCGGTTCACCGTGTTTTGATGCTGTGTTTCTTCTCGTTTCGGCTCACGTTTCGCAGCGTTTTGGCTTTGAGACTTCAATCCTTGGTTTAAATTCGGACGCTGCGGTTTTGAGTCATCTTTTTCCTGTTCGATAAAACCGGTCGCAATAACGGTGACGACGATTTCATCTTTCAGATTTTCATTGATAACTGAACCGAAAATCATATTGACATCAGGGTCAGATGCAGAAGCGACGATGTCGGCTGCTTCCTGCACTTCGTAGAGGCTCAGGTTTGTACCTCCCGTAATGTTCATCAAAACACCTTGCGCTCCGTCGATTGCCGCTTCCAGTAACGGACTGGAGATCGCCTTTTTGGCGGCTTCAGCAGCACGGCTTTCGCCCGTAGCGATCCCGATACCCATCAATGCTGAACCTTTGTTGGACATGATGGTTTTGACATCGGCAAAGTCCAAGTTGATTAAACCAGGCGTTGCGATGAGGTCAGAGATACCTTGCACCCCTTGGCGAAGCACGTTATCAGCTTCACGGAATGCTTCAAGCATCGGTGTGTTTTTATCGACAATTTCAAGAATGCGGTCATTCGGAATAACGATCAGTGTGTCAACGGCTTCTTTCATTGCCGTGATACCGCCTGCAGCCTGCAGCTGGCGTTTTCTTCCTTCAAATGTAAACGGTCTTGTTACGACACCGACAGTCAAAGCGCCTAAGTCCTTTGCGATTTGCGCGATCACCGGTGCGGCTCCCGTTCCGGTACCGCCTCCCATTCCGGCTGTAACGAACACCATGTCAGCGCCTTTTAGCGCTTCTTCGATTTGTTCCTTACTTTCTTCAGCGGCTTTTTTGCCGACTTCCGGATTCGCTCCCGCTCCGAGACCGCGGGTCAGCTTTTCCCCGATCTGCATTTTCACTTCCGCTTTTGACAGGTTAAGAGCTTGCGCGTCCGTGTTTACCGCAATGTACTCTACACCCTGCACTTCATTTTCAATCATTCGGTTGACCGCGTTATTACCGCCGCCTCCTACTCCGATTACTTTAATTGATGCTAAGCCGTCTATGTTTGTTTCGAAATCCAACATGCTAAATCCTCCTAATCTGCCGAATGACTATCAATCTATTCCCAAAACATGCTTAATAGTTTTTTCATTTTGCTCGGTTTGTTGTGTTCGGCTTGTGTTTTTTGTTTTGCTTTTGGACGCTGCTGCGCCTCAGGCCGCTGATGATGTTCTTCTTCGTGAGAGACCGCGATTTCCTGCACGGCTTCTTCCGGCATATGAAAGCCTATTTTTCTTCCCTGAATTCTGGCATTTCGGCAGGCAAATTGTATCAAGCCGACACCCGTCATATACTGAGGGTCTCTTACACCGATATAATTCGGGCTTGCGACCCTTACATTGTGCCTCAGCACTTCCTGTGCCAATGAAAGCACTCCGGGCATTGCGGCCTGTCCGCCGGTCAGCACAAAGCCGCCGGGCAGATCTGTAATTCCCATATGCTCAATTTCGGCTGCGGCAATCTCAAGAATCTCTTCCACTCTTGCTTCAATAATATTGGCAATTTCCTGCTGTGTAAAAGATTGCTTTTGATTCGTTCCTATGACGGTGACTTCAAATACTTCATCTTCTGAAGCCTCATCGTAGAATGCATGTCCGAATTGTTTTTTTACTCTTTCAGCCTCTTCGGTGGAAGTGCGCAATCCGATCGATACATCTTTCGTGATGTTTTCGCCTCCGAGCGGAATGACGGCTGTCTCCTTCAGGTGCCCCTGTTCAAATACCGCCACCGTCGTCGAGCCGCCGCCGATATCAATCATGGCGACTCCGAGGTTTTTTTCGTCTTTTGACAAAGCCGCCGAACCGGCCGCAAGCGGCTGCAGGCAGATATCAGTAATTTCAACGCCCGCTCTCTCCACACAGCGAAGTAAATTATGTAAGATCGTTTTGGAGCCGGTAATCAGCGTGCCTTCTACTTCCAGGCGCACACCGAGCATTTTTTTCGGATCGGTAATTTCGTCTCTTCCGTCAACGATAAACTGTTTCGGAATGACGTCAACGATCAGCTGCTCGTGCGGAACCGACACGACCTGTGCCGCTTCCATTACCCTGCGGACGTCTTCAACGTGAATTTCTTTGTTTTCACTGGAAACAGCGACAACGCCGTTCGTATCTTGAATATGAATATAATTTCCATTAACGCCGACAATGGCTTTTTTCAGCGGAAAACCTACCATTCTTTCAGCTTGGTCAAACGCTTTTCTTATAGAATGAACGGTTTCATCTATATCAACGATTGAGCCTTTTTTCAACCCTTCAGACGGTACATTTCCCACTCCGATAATGTTAAGGGAATCATCTGTCATTTCTCCGACGATCACTTTTGTATTGGACGTACCGATGTCAAGACTGACGTAAAGTTCATTGTTGTTCATTCTATGGCACCTCCTCACATTTCGATCAAATTCTATTCTATTATTTGCGGAACAACAATACAATGGATGTGGCTTTACAAGTGTGTAACAAAAACAACAGCATCAACAAATTTCTATCTGATTTCTCACAATTTATGTTTAATGAAACTATTCGTTATATTCTATGTATATCCTCTTTTATATCGCATTTTTTTTATTTTTTTTAGAGACGGACCACCTTACCGTAAGATTTCCTGTCACGGTGCCATAATGTGTAAACCAGATGCAAATATACCCGCTTTCCATTAGTCTACACTAAGATGAACCTCCAGAAAAGCTATAGATATTGCCAGAAACATCCGAAAAAAGAAGAAACAGGAGGAAAATTCCAAATGCAATGCTCATTAAAGAAGACACGCCCATTGCATTGAGAATTTTCCGCTTGTCCGGCAGCCTATCCCAGGCAAAAACAAACATAGTCATAATTATTCCGCTATCGGTTATATCGGCTGCCCCGCTGATTATAATAGATTCTTTTGAATCACCTCTAAATTAGTTCTTTAGAACTATTAATCATTTTCTTTTTTCTTGCCGGATTTACCTTTGTTAAATTCTTCAAAATACGTAGCGACTTCTAAGTGGATAATCCCCTTTTTCCCGCCGTCCAGCTGGGAAACGATAGAAGGATAGGTCTTCATCCGGTCGGCAAATGTTTTAATAGAAGCGGTAACTACATACCCGTCGTTCATATACAGCTTGATCCGGTCCTGATCCATTTTTACCGGTGTATAATAGATTTCAGAAATCGACTGCTTTAGCGAACCGGAAAGCTTATCAAGCTGTTCCGCCATTTTGACCCGCTTTTTCGCGTTTGTCCAGTCAACCAAAATCGGGCCCGCGTCATCCGGCGTGACTTCGTTCGGCAGCACGGTGCCGTTCTCCAGCACTTCATAATACACATCATTCCGCTGCAGATACGCGATCGTCTTGTATTCTTCAATGTGAATGCTGACTTTATTAGGAAATACTTTTGAAAGATCCGCCTTTTTCACCAGTTTATTCTGCTCAATCTTTTCTTCTGTTTTTTTCTTGTTCAGACTCCAGAACTCGGTTTGTCCGTTATGTATATCAGAAAGCGCGTTGATCTCTTTTACAGACACGTTTTCGTTTCCGGAAACGGTGACAGAAGACACTTTGCTGATCGGCATCTGCAAGTACACGATGATCAGCACCATCATAAAAAAGAGCACAATGAATGAAATCAGCCGGCGGTTTGCTTTTTGTTTCCGCTGCTCTTTGATTTTCGGAATCCGCTCTTCAATATTTACGATTTTTTCTCTTTCATGATTTGGGTTCACTGCCTGTCCACCTCACTAAGAATGAAACAGCTTGACATTCGTCTGATTGAAAAACAAACGGCATGCTGTGATGCCGTTTGACATTTGTTAAAAGTATATCACATGAGCTCATGTAAATCAGAGAACCTTTTAACGATTCCCTCCGATGATTTCAACTTCTGTATGCATGTCAACATCATACTGCTCACGGATTGTCTTTTTCACATACTCAATCAGGTCGAGAACGTCCTTGGCAGTCGCTCCGCCGGCATTGACGATAAAATTTCCGTGCATTTCGGATACTTTCGCTCCGCCGATCTGATGTCCTTTTAATCCCGCTTTTTCAACGAGGTTTCCGGCATGATTCGGCAGCGGATTTCTGAATATGCTTCCGGCGCATGGGCTTGAATACGGCTGCGTATTTTTTCTGTAATCTTTGTTCTGCTGCATTTGCGCCGTAATGGCTTCCCGTTCCTTTTGCTCAAGCTGAAGAACTGCCTCGAGACAGACGCCGGGGCGTTTTTTCTGCAAAACAGACGTTCTGTAGCTGAAATCCATCTCTTCGTTTGTCAGCCATTCGATTGTGCCGTCTTCAAATAAGATACGGGCTTTCACAAGAATCTCACTCATATCAGATCCGTGCGCCCCGGCATTCATATAGACGGCCCCGCCGATTGATCCGGGGATGCCCGCTGCAAATTCGAGACCGGACATTCCTTTTTTACTCATGGAAGTCGCAAGCCGGACGACCGAATAGCCGCCTCCGACCGTCACCTGATCACCGTCAATCTCCAAATGATCCAGACCTGCGCCCAGTTTGATGACAACTCCTCTTATGCCTTCATCAAGCACGAGCAGATTTGAACCGCGGCCGATAACCGTCCATGGCAGATCATGTTTCTTCACAATATCCATAATATCTTTGACCGCTTCCACACGGTTGGGGATGATTAAAATGTCCGCCGGACCGCCGATTTTCATCGTTGTATGGTTCGCGAGCGGTTCTTGTTCCAGCACTTTGCCGACTTCGCGGTCTCTTAATTCCTGAATTACGTTCTCCATCATAAACCTCCGCATTCCATTTGCTCTATTTTTTTATGTCTTCCATGATACTGTACAGTCTGGCTGCCGCATCCGGAACACCGAGTGATTTTGTCCGCTCACTCATGTCTTTTAAGGTTTCTTCATTCATGACGATTTTGTCCAGCGCAGCGATCAGTTTTTCTCCGCTGAGCTCGGTTTCCTTCAGTACGATTGCAGCGTCATGCTGGCTGAGCGCCTTCGCATTGACTTCCTGGTGATTGGCTGTCACATACGGGCTCGGAATAAGCACGCTCGGAATGCCGAGAGCGGTGATCTCCGCAATCGTCGTCGCTCCGGCTCTTGCCACAATGACATCAATTGATTGTAAGTACTCCGGCATTTGGTGCAAAAACGGTTTTGTCACCATATTATCAGCGGCTTTTCCGCCTTTCAGCTCAGCCGTTACCTTCTCGTAATGCACTTCCCCGGTAATATAAAGCACTTGGTAAGGTCTCGTTTTCAATTCTTCCTGCATATCTATAACGGCACGGTTAATGGGAGCCGCGCCTCTGCTTCCGCCGAAAATGAGCACCGTTTTTTGATTATCTTTCAGCCCGAACTCAGTTAATGAGCGGCCTGTCTTAATTGAGACGACTTCAGAGGCTCTCGGGTTTCCCGTAAACACAACTTTTTCAGCAGGAAAATGTGATTTTGCCTCTTCAAAGCAAATTGCCACCTTATTAACATATTTCGAGAGAAACTTATTTGTGATGCCTGGAAGGCTGTTTTGCTCATGAATGATCGTCGGAATTCCCATTTTTGCCGCCGCGTATACAACCGGACCGCATACATAGCCGCCTGTACCGATAACGGCATCCGGTTTAAACTCTTTTAAATATGATTTGCTTTTCTTCACGCCTTTTAAGAAACGCATGACGGTTTTTACATTTTCAAAAGAAAGTTTTCGTTTGAAACCTGTAATTTCAATGGCGCGGAACGGGATATTTTCCCGTTCAACAATTTTTTTCTCAAGACCGTTCTCTGTTCCGATATACAAAAATTCCACATCCGGATGCCGGCGCTGAACTTCTTTAATAAAGGCCAAAGCCGGATAAATATGTCCTCCGGTTCCGCCTCCGCTTACTGCAATACGCATTCGTATGTCCCCCTTAATCACATAGCGATAACCCTGTTTTTTAGGACAGGGTTATTGATGTTGTCTGTTTTTTTATAGATAACGAATAGATCATGAGTGATGAGGCAAGATACAGATCAATACCTCGAGTACCGGCTGACATTTAAAAGCACGCCGACCGCTGCGAGCATCAGCGTCAGTGATGAGCCTCCGTAGCTTAAAAACGGCAGCGTAATTCCTGTTACCGGGATCAGCCCCGTCACAACGCCGATATTAATCATGACTTGAATAGCTATCATAGAAATAATACCGATGGCGACAAAGCTTCCGTATAAATCCGGCGCGCCGAGGGCAATCCTGACGCCCCGCCATAATAAAATACTGAACAGCAGCAATATGAGCGAACCGCCGATAAAGCCGAGTTCCTCAGATAAAATAGCAAAAATGAAATCGGTTTGCGGCTCCGGCAGGTAAAAAAACTTTTGCCGGCTTTGGCCGAGCCCCATCCCGAACAGTCCGCCCGGACCTACGGCATAGAGCGACTGAATGATCTGAAATCCGCTTCCAAGCGGGTCCTCCCACGGGTTTAAGTAAGAGGTAATCCGTTTAATCCGATAAGGAGCGGACAGAACAAGCGCCGCAAATCCGCTTAAACCGATGAGTCCGAGAAACGCGAAATGAGCGATTCGCGCACCGGATACAAAAATCATCACGATGCACGTACCCACCATTACCGTCCCCGTTCCCAGGTCCGGCTGGCACATAATAATAATAAATGCAGAAAACACGATTCCGAGCGCGGGAACGAATCCGCGTCTGAATGACGTAATATTCTTCTGTTTTTCAGAAAGAAATTTAGCCAGAAACGCAATCATCGCGAGTTTCATAAACTCCGAAGGCTGAATGCTGAACGCTCCCACTCCGATCCAGCTTCTTGAACCGTTCCGCACCATTCCGACTCCCGGAATCAGCACAAGCACAAGCAGAAAAAAACAAATGATCAGAAGCAGCTTCGACCATGTGCGCCATGTCCAATAATCCACATTCATAATGAAAAACATGGCAATGACGCCGATCCCCGCAAACAGCAGCTGCCGTTTTGCGAAGAAAAACGAGTCGTCAAATTTATAATCCGCCCATACCGCACTTGCACTGTAGACCATAATTAATCCTATTGTTAAAAGCAATAACGTAATAATAACTAATAACAAATCAGGCGCTGTTTTTTTAGTAGTCAAAGCAATCGACACCCCAAGCATAAGTCATTTAGGGCTGCCGATGAACAGAGACAAGCCCTTACTTAAGCATATGCACGGCATCTATAAACATGTCACCGCGTTCTTCAAATGTTTTGAACTGATCCCAGCTTGCACACGCGGGTGACAAGAGGATGACGTCTCCTTCATTTGAGAGCGCAAACGCCGCAGATACTGCTTGTTCAACATTATCGACACGTTTGACATGTTGTATTCCCAGCTCATTGCCCAGTTTTTCTATCTTCGGCGCTGTCTGTCCGAACGTCAGGACCGCTTTGACATTGTCCATATACGGTTTCAGATCGTCAAAACCGTTGCCGCGGTCCAGTCCGCCTGCAAGCAGAATAACCGGTGCTTTGAACGCGGAGAGCGCTTTGCTTGTGGCCAAAATATTCGTCGCTTTGCTGTCATTATAAAATTTACGATTCCGGATCGCTGTTACATACTGCAGACGGTGTTTGACACCGGTAAAGCTTGTCAGCACCTTCTGAATCGCTTTATTAGACGCGCCCGCCGTTTTTGCCGCGGCTACAGCGGCCAATATATTTTCTAAATTGTGCGCGCCCGGCAGCACGATGTCATCAACAGGCAGAATCGCTTCATCGCCGAACATCAGCATTCCGTCTTTAATAAATGCGCCGCTTGACAGTTCCTGGTGAACTGAAAACGGAACGGTGCCGGCTTTTCCGCTTTCGGCAAGCCGCACGACTGTTTCATCGCTTTGATTCACGATGGCCGTATCACTCTCAAGCTGATGAAGATACACGTTCTGCTTGGCTTTTTCATAGTTTTCACGGCTGTGATGGTAATCCAAATGAGCGTCGAACACATTTAAAATCAGGCCGATTTCAGGTCTGAACGCATGAGTCCCCATAAGCTGGAACGAAGAAAGCTCTGTGACGATCCATTCATCACCGTCAGCATGATAAGCCACTTCACTGGCGACAGTGCCGATATTCCCTGCGATCAGCGCCTTTATCGAGTCAGCTTTCAGCATTTCATAAATCAGGGTCGTCGTTGTTGTTTTCCCGTTTGAACCTGTAATGCCGATGAATTTTGCATTGGTGATATAATACGCAAGCTCGATTTCCGTCCAGACCGGGATGCCTCTTCTTTGCGCTTCCTCCACCATGATATTTTCATACGGGATTCCGGGGTTTTTGATCAGAATGGTAATGTGATGCTGATCAAAAAGTGACGTCGGATGCTCACCGCAGATGACCTCGATTCCTCTTTCTGAAAGCCTTTTAGCAGGTTCGTTCTCTTCAAAGGCTTTTTGATCATTTACGACGACGTTAATGCCTTTTTCATGAAGAATCGACGCAGCCGCATATCCGCTTTTCGCCAGTCCGAGGACCAGAAAGTTTTGTTTTCGCAAAAAAAGTTCGTTTTCCACTTATAACCACACCTCGATGTAAATTCCTAAAACGGCAAGCAGCAGTCCCGCAGTCCAGAATGTGACGACAACTCTCCATTCAGACCATCCGACCAATTCGTAATGGTGGTGAAGCGGACTCATCTTAAAGATTCGTTTTCCTGTCGTTTTAAAGCTGATGACTTGTAAGATAACAGATAAGGTCTCAATAACAAAAACTCCGCCGATAATGACGAGCAGAATTTCAAGCTTCGTCAGAATGGCAACGGTCACGATCGCTCCTCCGAGCGCAAGCGAACCGGTATCCCCCATAAATACTTTGGCGGGATGGGCGTTGAATACAAGAAAACCGAGAACGGCGCCGACAACGGCAACCGAGAAAATCGCAACGTCATATTGTGACTGGTTCCACGCAAGGATGGCGAAAGCGCCGAATGCGATAGCCGCGGTACCGGACAAGAGACCGTCCAGACCGTCTGTCAGGTTGACGGCATTTGAACCTCCGACAAGCATAAAGAGAACG
Organism: Bacillus sp. MT(2024); assembly: GCF_036362845.1. Classification (NCBI taxonomy): domain Bacteria; kingdom Bacillati; phylum Bacillota; class Bacilli; order Caryophanales; family Bacillaceae; genus Bacillus; species Bacillus sp. MT(2024). The sequence continues at coordinate 1,490,790 of NZ_CP143632.1, read as the reverse complement.
AGGATAAAGTATCCCCAGCCGAGATCGATTGACAGATGTGTGCCCGGCACCCTGATGCCGGTTGAAAAATGGCAATAATGATATACTCCGTAAAATACAATGGCAATAATGATCTGGCCGATCAATTTCTGCTTCGACGTCAATCCGAGATTCCGTTTCATTACTACTTTAATATAGTCATCCAGAAAGCCGAGCAGGCCGTATCCGATCGTAACAAACAGCAGAAGAAACATTTCCGCGCTCAGATGCGAAAATTTCTGCGTCATGACAATCGCCGTAATGGCGATGGATACGATAATCATGACCCCGCCCATCGTCGGCGTCCCTGATTTTTTCATATGTGATTTCGGCCCCTCTTCCCTGATACTTTGGCCGAATTTTAAACGTCTTAAAAACGGGATAAGAATCGGAGATATCAGAACACTGATTAAAAATCCCATTATTATTGTAAATAAAATCACTTGCTCAAGCATTGCTCTTTTCTCCTCCCGTTTCGTTCAAACGACATACGTATTTATCATATTCACATTGTGTCCCCGTAATTCTTTTCATTTCCCTCATTCTAACACTCTTTCCTGTTTTACTTTTTATTCAGCTCAACAATAGCTCTTCCCGCTACTTCGGCGTCATCAAAGTCGAATGTTTCATTGCCGATCTGCTGATAGGTTTCATGCCCTTTCCCGGCAATCAGAACCACATCTCCCTTTTTCGCGTTGGCAATGGCAAAAAAGATAGCCTGCTCGCGGTTTGCGATACTGTGATAGTAGGTGCCTTCTACCCCTCTTTCCATATCTCTTAATATGGCCAGCGGGTCTTCGCTTCTCGGGTTATCTGAAGTGAAAATCGGTTCGTCGGCAATCCGCACCGCAATTTCCGCCATTTTCGGGCGTTTCGTTTTATCCCGGTCTCCGCCGCAGCCGACGACGACGAAAAGCTTGCCCTCTGTCATGTCTTTGCATGTATTCAGAACGTTTTCCAGACTGTCAGGCGTGTGCGCGTAATCGACGATCACAGGAAACGGCTGATTATGATTCACCAGTTCAAACCGGCCTCTGACACCTTGCAGCTCTTCAAGAGCGCTTGTGATCGTATCAAACGGCAGACCCGCTGCGATCGCTGTCGCCGCTGCAGCCAGTACGTTATACACGTTGAAGCGGCCGACGAGTGAAACCGTGATCTGCTTTGTTCCTTTTGGCGTAACGAGTTCAAAACTTGTGCCTTGCGCAGAGATCTCGATTTGTTTCGCCATGACATCGGCATCGTTCTCGATTCCGTATGTAAGGATGTGCGCCGCCGTCACTTTTTCAAAGTAAGCACTGGCTTTGTCATCTGCGTTTAAAACTGCCCGCTTTGGCTTTTCATGGTTAAAGGAGCCGCCCAGCTGGGAAAACAGGAGGCTTTTAGCCTGTCTGTAGTCTTCCATCGTCTTGTGATAGTCTAAATGGTCCTGCGTCAGGTTCGTGAATACGGCAATATCATAATCGCAGCCGTGAACCCTGCCGAGTGACAGAGCGTGAGAAGACACCTCCATAATAGCTGTGTCAACATGCTCATCATTCATTTTCTTGAACGTTTTTTGCAGTGTGACGCTTTCGGGCGTTGTATTTTTGACCGGGAATGTCTCATCCCCGATTTTAATGTACATCGTTCCGATTAAACCGGTCTGTCTTCCCGCTTTTTTGAAAATCTCATCAACCATGTGCGTCGTTGATGTTTTGCCGTTTGTGCCGGTGATGCCGATAAGCTGAAGCTGCTTTGTCGGCTGCCCGTAAAACGCGTCAGAAAGAACGCTGAGCGCCCGCTGTGACCGGCGGACGATAATGACAGGGACATCGACGTCAAGCTCTTTCTCGGCAACGATGGCCGCTGCGCCGTTTTCTGCGGCTTTTTGAGCGAAATCATGTCCGTCTACCGTATACCCTTTTATACACACAAAAAGACTCCCTTTTCTCACTTCCCTGGAGTCCATCTCAATTGAAGTTATATCAGGGTCATGAAAGTCATTTTGAACAGGTTCGGCCATTAAATATGTAAGCAGCTTTGTAAGTTTCATTGTATCAAACCTCTCAGAAATTCTATTCATTCTTTTATCATGATAACCGTTTATAAAAGTCAGAATGGCTTTTAAACATACAGTTCATATTTTAGCGTAAATAAAAGGATACATCCAGTTAATCTTAAAAGTTATCTTCTTTTTTTCTCTTTATGATAAAAGGCAGCCGAAAACAATCGGCTGCCTCAAAAAGACTCATTCTTCACTCAAGTAAACACGGATCTTTGAGCCTTCTTTTACTTTCGTTCCGGCTGCAGGTGATTGTTTCACAATTTTGCTTCCTTTTCCTGAGGAGTCAATATTCAAATTGACAAGCAGCGACTCAAGATCAGAGACAGACATCCCTACAACATTCGGAACCTCTATTGTTTTTGTGTCGTTCCATTGATATTTTTTCTCGATTTGATTTTTTCGCGGTTTCACGCCGAGCTCCGGCAGACTGTCTCTCATCATATTTCCGACAATCGGCGCGGCGACGGTTCCCCCGAATTGAATCGTGCCTTTCGGATTATCAACCGCGACATACACGACAAGGCTCGGGTCATCAGCCGGCGCAAAACCGATAAAGGAGACGATATGGTTGTTTTCGAGATATTTGCCGTCTTTGACCTTTTGTGCGGTACCTGTTTTTCCGCCGACGCGATATCCTTCCACAAAGGCATTCCGCCCCGTTCCCTGAGCGACGACGCTTTCTAAAGCATATCTGATCTGCTTTGACGTTTCCTGGGAAATAACTTGCCTTTTCGCAATCGGCGATTGTTTCTTAACGGTTTTTTTCGTAACGGGATCAACCCACTCTTTGGCGATAAACGGAGTATAAAGCGTTCCGCCGTTTATTGCTGCGGAAACGGCTGCCACCTGCTGAATCGGCGTGACGGAAACCCCTTGTCCGAAAGCGGTTGTCGCCTGTTCGACCGGGCCGACTCTGTCAAGCGGGAATAAGATCCCCGTTCCTTCCCCTTGCAGATCAATGCCTGTTTTCTTTCCAAAGCCGAAGTCCTTAATATATTGAAACAGCTTTTGTTTTCCGAGCCGTTCCCCCAGCTGTACAAACCCAGGGTTGCAGGAATTTTGAACGACTTCAAGATAAGATTGCGAACCGTGGCCGCCCTTTTTCCAGCATCGGAGGCGGGCGCCGTCAACCTCGGCAAATCCTTTGTCATAAAAGTGGTCTCTTTGCAAGTTTACTTTTTGCTCTTGGAGAGCCGCCGCAAGCGTAATAATCTTAAAGGTCGAACCCGGTTCATATGTGCTCCATACCGGCAGGTTCCGGTTGTAAACGGACGGATCTACGGATTGATAGTCAGCCGGATCAAAATCAGGACGGCTTGACATACCGAGCACTTCCCCGTTTTTCGGATTCATTGCGACCGCAATCATTCCGTCGGGATTATATTTCGCCGCAGCATTATCGAGCTCTCTTTCTATAATCGTCTGAACCTTGGCGTCAATCGTCAATTTCATATCAAGTCCGTCTTTCGGAGGGGTGTAATCATCCGCTTCATCAGGCATTTTCTTCCCCTTGGCATCCGTATAAAATTTCACTGATCCCTTTACACCTTTTAAGTCATCATCATAATAAGCCTCCAATCCGAGAAGGCCCTGGTTATCAATACCGGCAAAACCGAGAACATGAGACAAAAAGCTTCCGTACGGATAATGGCGGATGCTGTCTTCAGCCACATAAACCCCTTTTAAGTCGAGCGCTTTGATTTCTTTCGCTTTTTTATTGGAAATTTTCCGCCCCTCGGGTGAGATTTTTTCGATGGAGGTTTTCTTAGTAATGTGTTTGTAGACCTTCTCTTCCGACATATTTAAAACTGACGCGAGAAGCTTGCCCGTTTTTATGGGATTTTGAATCTGGCGCGGTACGACAAAGACGGTCGGCGCGCTTTTATTCGTAGCCAGCTTCACGCCGTTTCGGTCAAGGATCTCTCCCCGCTCAGGCTCAAACGGCAAATTCCGGCTCCAGGAATCCTTAGCCAGTGAAGTCAGCTTTTCTCCCATCACAAATTGGACATAGCCTAATCTGCTGTCAATGATCAAAAAAATGATTACGCCAAAAAGCAAAACCAGTAATAAACGTTTTCGAACCGTTACATTTGAAACGCGCAAGGGACCGTCCACTCCTTATTTAGGCTTGTTTCAATTTATGCCTCAGCTTGGACACATAGAACGGCAGCGCATAAAAAAGAAGCCCGCGGGCATCCGCGGACTTCTCTGTCCCGTTAATCAGGATTTTTAAATTTCACCTTAATCACGGTATTTTCTTTCAGTTCTTTGCCTTTTTTCACACTTTGGCTTGAAGCGTAACCTTCACCGCTCACATCGATGTGAATGCCTGATACTTTGCTGAATTGAAGCACTTCCCGTCTCGACCATCCGGACATATCCGGCATCGTCATCTTTCCGTCTGTTTTTAAGAAGATTTTCTGATTGGTGATCACATCTTCTCCGGCTGTCGGATACTGGTCTTTTACGGCAACATCGCTGCCGATGACAATCGGTGTGAGATGTTCATTTTTCGCTTCCTTCTCAGCGCCCGTGACTGTCTTATCTGTCAGGTCAGGCATCTTTTGGCTTTTCGTTTCTTCCTGGCCGGAATCCGTTTTTTCCGTCGGTTCGATATTCATGTAGTGGAGGCTGTTTTTCATCGTCGGGTTAAAGATTTCCGCAACAGGATCAGAGCTGCTTTGACCCGCTTTTAACTGCGGCTGCTGCACGGCTACATAGATGACGAGCTTAGGATCATTTTTCGGCGCCATGCCCATGAATGAAAACACATAGTTGCTCGTTCCCCTTAAATATCCGCCTGTCCCGGCGATTTGTGCGGTTCCCGTTTTACCCGCGACGTCAAAACCTTCAATTTTATAAGGTTTTCCCGTTCCGATGTCTGACGTCACGACTTCTCCGAGCAGGTTCCGGACTTTTTTCGCCGTATCGGCTGAAATCGGCGTGCCAACTTGCTCCGGTTTTGTCTGCTTGACGACTTTTTTCGTATCGGGGTCGACAATATGATCAATGACGTAAGGTTTCATCATTTTGCCGTTATTGGCAATCGCCGTGACGGCCTGAAGCTGCTGGATCGGTGTTATCGCCGATGCTTGGCCGTAAGCCGTAGACGCTTTGTCAAAATCATATTTGTAGTTAATTTTACTTGATACTTCACCGGGCAGATCAATCCCTGTTTTTTGATAGAGCCCGAATTTGTGCAGGTACTCATTAAACCGGTCAAACCCCAGTTTTTCATTGGCCAGTTTGGCGAAAGCAACATTCGATGACCTCATGAGGCCGTCATGGAAGCTTGTCATACCCCATCCGGCGCCATCGTTCCAATCTTTAACAGGTCCGCCTCCCACTTTATATGTTCCTGATTTATATTTCTCGTTTGCGGAAAACACATTTTCCTGAATCGCCGCGGCAAGCGTAAAGATCTTCATCGTCGATCCCGGTTCATACGCGTACGACACTAAGTCGTTGTAATAATTGGTGACGTTTCTGATATTCGGGTCAAAACTCGGACGCTGCCCCATCGCAAGCACTTTGCCTGTTTTCGGTTCTACGACAGCCGCCATAATTTTTTTCGGTTTATATTTTTCCGCTACTTTCGTCATGCTGTCTTCTAGAAAGGTTTGAATTTTCTGATCAATGGTTAAATATACATTGTCACCGTTTTTAGGTGCGGTGATTTTTTCTTTGCTGTTCGGAAGTTTCCAGCCGGATTTATCACTTTCGTAAGTGACGGACCCGTCACGTTCCGTCAGATAGTTATTCAGTATTTTTTCAAGCCCTAAAGAGCCTTGTATCTCGTTTGTTTTTTCATTCACATCGGCATAGCCGAGAACATTTGACAAAAATATGCCGTTCGGATAGTAGCGCTTCGTATCTCTTAAGAAAGAAATACCCGGAAGATTCATTTTTTCGATCTTTTGTTTTTTCGCATAAGAGATATCGCGGCCGGCTGAACCGAATTCCACCTGCTTCGCGCCATTCCTGTTTAAAATGTCCAGAATCTCGCTTTTATCAAGATTGATAACGGTCGCCAGTTTTTCCGCCGTTTTCTCTTTGTCTTTGACATGCTGAGGATGCTTCGGATCACTCGTCATTTTTTTATCAAGCACGGCAATGAGCTTATATGTCGCCGTGTCCTCCGCAAGCACTTTGCCCTTCCGGTCAAGAATAGAGCCGCGGCTCGCTTCTATCGTCCGCTTTTTTTCGTGCTGCTCGGTCGCTTTTGTTGCAAGTTCTACACCGTTTGCTTTACCGGTTAATTGAATGTACGCCATTCTCCCGAGAATGACAAAGAAAAAGAGAGCGAAACAAATACTGAGTATCGCTGCTCCTCTGTTCATAAACTTATTTTTTTTCGGCATGGGTTATCATTCCTGTATGTTTTTCACTTTTTTATCTTTCAGATTCAAACCGTGCTTTTTAGCGATATCCATCAGGCGCTGCGGCTGGCTTAAGTCAGCAGCCGTCTTTTCGAGATCACCGATCTGCTTATTCTTCTCAGATACTTTCTCCTCCAGTTTTTGCACCTCAATATTGGATTGGTACGCCGCGTATGCCTTTGATACGATAAACATTGATGTGGAGAGAACGGCAATGGCAAACAGGACGAGCAGCACCTTTTCTCCGAGTGTAATGGAAGCCCTCTTTTTGACAATCACCTTTTTTTCGGGACTTATCACTGGCCGTTGTTGTTTTTCCTGCTGGTAAGCTAAGTTGCTCATAGGCTGATGACCTCCTTTAATGTTGTCATTTGCTGCCCGTTATTTTCGTTTCTCCGCAATGCGGAGCTTCGCTGACCGGGCGCGGTTATTTTCTTCAAGCTCCTCTTTTGATGCCGTAATGGGCTTTCTCGTAATCAGTTTTAATTCCGGTTCAAATTCTTCCGGTATCACAGGAAGACCCGGAGGCAGTTCGGGAAGTGATGATTTTTCCTTGAATGTCGTCTTGCACATTCTGTCTTCCAGCGAGTGAAAAGTGATCACAGACACCCTTCCGCCCGGCTTCAGCACCTCTATCGCTTGCAAGAGGGCCTCTTCAAATACTTGAAGCTCGTCGTTTACGGCGATTCGAATGGCTTGGAATACACGTTTGGCCGGATGACCTCCGCTTCTTCTTGCCGGAGCCGGTATCGCGTCCTTTATTAGATCGACCAGTTGGCCGGTTGTTTGAATAGGCGATTTTTCTCTTGCCTCTTCAATTTTCCGGGCGATCTGCTTGCTGAATTTTTCTTCTCCGTATTTAAAGAAAATCCTCACAAGGTCCTCATACCGCCATTCATTTACGACTTCTTTCGCCGTAAGGGCGGCCGACTGGTCCATCCTCATGTCCAGCGGTGCGTCATGATGATAACTGAATCCCCGTTCCGGTGTATCAAGCTGCGGAGAGGATACTCCTAAATCAAATAAAATTCCGTCGACACTCGTAATGCCGTGTTCATGTAAACACTCTTTTAAATAACGAAAGTTGCTTTTTACCAGAATGAGCTGTCCTTTGTATTCGGACAATGTTTTCTTTGCATTTTCAAGTGCCGTGTCATCTTGGTCAAAGGCGATCAAGCGTCCTTTTTCCGATAATTGCTGCAATAAATATGTACTGTGCCCGGCGCCGCCAAGGGTGCAGTCCACATAGGTTCCGTCCGGTTTGATATTTAAACCGTCGACGGTTTCACGAAGAAGTACTGTCTTATGCTGAAACATTTGTGTCGGTCCCACCTTTATCAGGAATGAATTGAATTGTCAGTTGTTGTTGTGATGCACGAAGATCCATTATATATCAAATCCAATCATGTTTTCAGCAATTTCAGCGAATGAATCTTCTTGCTCTTCTGTGTATTGTTCCCATATTACCTTACTCCACAATTCAATTCGATTGGAAACCCCGATGACAACACATTCTTTTTCCAGTTTTGCGTAATTCAGAAGAGATGACGCAATATTAACCCTTCCCTGCTTGTCCAGTTCGCATTCGGTCGCACCGGAAAAAAAGAATCGGGTAAATGCGCGGGCGTCTTTTTTGGTGAGCGGCAGAGCCTTCAGCTTTTCTTCAATCAGCTTCCATTCATTCATCGGATAGCCGAAAAGGCATTGGTCAAGTCCTCTTGTCAGCACAAACTGCTCACCGAGGCCTTCTCTGAATTTTGCGGGTACGATCATGCGGCCCTTTGCATCAACAGTATGCCGGTATTCACCCATAAACATGATAAGGACCCCCACTTTCCCTCCTAAACTCACCACTATCCGCCACTTCTCTCCACAACCTCATTTTACACTGTTTACACATAAAAAAAAACCCTGAACTATTCAGGGTTCTTTAAAACTTTATTTCAAAGTTTGACAATCTGATGTTGGTTTTGAAAAGAAAATGGCAGATGTTTGAAGGTTGTGAAGAATTTTGGACCGTAGCGGTTCAGATAATACATCACATTCCAAATCCGTTCCTGCGGAGCGCCGAGCGGTCTGATGCTGTTTTGGATTCTTTCATAGTCACGCAGCACAAAGCCTTCTTTTTCTTCAATTCTTTTCGTTACCGTCCGTTCTAAAAAGAAGAGCTGATCCTGAATGAAGGCGGCATTCTTCTGTAAGAGCGGCTCAAGGCTTGAATCGACCTTCAGCGCTTCGTCCCTTGCGCGTTTATGGACAGCTTCAATCTGAGACTTCGCCTGTTCCATTACAGAAGAAAACTCTTCCGGAATCTGCTCTTCAAAATAAGTGTCTTTCAGGTGTCCGGTGCCGTGTTCAATCGCTTCCTGAAGCGGGATATTCCGTTCTGAAAGCTTCTTTTCAATATGGCGCTCAAGAATCGTAATGTTCAGTCTCGGCACTACCGGCGTCATGCGAAAGCCCATTAATGAGAAAGCCTGCTTCAGCTCACCCCAATAATTGATTTCTCCCGGCCCCGCGATAAACGCCAGAGTCGGAATGAGAAACTCCTGCATAAGCGGCCTTGTCACAACGTTATTGCTGAAACATTCCGGTTTTTCTTCCATATGAGTATGAAGCTCGTCGTTCGTCCACTTCAGGTCAAGCTCCTTAATGACAAAAACGCCGTTTTCTTTTTCAATTAAGAAACGCTCTCCCTCGTGTTCGTAAAACAGATTGGCCTGATCTTTGTCCGTTTCAATAATCGGGTGATAACCGGCTTCCCGCATAAGACTCTGCTGGTCTGACACGGCTTTGGCAAGCTCATGATTGTGTTTTAAAATCTGCTGAAACATACTCGTTTCCAGCTTTTTAATCCCCGGATCTCCCGAATTCATCAGAATAAGGCCTTCTTCTTGAAACAAGTCGGCGATCAACAGCTCAAAAAAGTCCGTGAATGTCTCTGATGAGCGTAAACATCGCTTCACGTTTTGAAGGAGTGTGTTTGTGTGATCCGTTTCCTCAAAAGCAGCGAACACTTCATCAATCCAAGCCGCGCATTTTTGCTGATCTAGCTCGGTTTTAGCCGCCGATGTTTTTTTCCAGTACGACTGCGGCAGTTTCTGTTTCACCGGACCTTTATTCTCTGTTGACGTATGCACAAAATTGATTTCTTCCAGATCGTGATCTTCACCCGCCACCCAGAAAATCGGAACAACAGGAATCTGTAACGCCTCTTCCTGCTGTCTGGCAAGTACGATAATGGAGATAATTTTATGTATGGTGTAAAGAGGCCCCGTTAAAAGACCGGCCTGCTGGCCGCCTACTACCGCTGCGCTTTTTGGATCTCTCAGTTTTTCGATGGAGGCCTGCATGGCGGCGGAGTGAAATTTTTCGTGATAGGAGGATAAATAATCCGCTAATTCTTCTCTGGCAAACGGCCGCGAAGACAAGTCGTGAAGCCGCTTTTGCCATACGTCCTCTGAATGAATATCATAATCAAAAAATGAAGACATGTCTTCTCCATCTATATAGTGCTGCACAAACTTATTTTGACTTTTGATGGAAAGTTCAGTTAGCTGCATCTGTCTGGAACTTCCTTTCTCCAATAAATAGTTAGGTTTCCGAAATGAGTATAGCATGTTACCGGAAAACCTCAAAAGACTTTGTTTCAGTTTCTTTCTAACGCTTTTATGCTGCGGTGTAAAAACGGGAGATGAACGGCCGGCAATCCGCGGCTTTCCGCTTCTTTTACAAGGTAGCCGATAATCGCATCGGCCTCTGTCCGCCTGCCTGCCATGATATCGACGAGCATGGAAGAATGATTTTTTTCCGTCAGTCTGCAAACTTCGCAAACCTTGTTCCACGCTTTTTCTCTATCGGCGAGGCCAAGTATTGTCTCCGCTTCTTCAAACACGTTTCTCATATATTTTTTGTAAGCGTCATTTCTTAACAGCTCTCCGTTTTTCACGCGCAGCAATGCAGTTAACGGGTTGATGCATACATTGATGATCAGTTTTCCCGTTAACAGCCGATACCAGTCGTTTTCATCATATACGGGAAAATCCCGGTGCATGCCGGAAAAGATGCTTTTGAGCGTTTCCGGCCGGGATGCGCTGAATACACTCCATCTTACGGCTCCCGCTCCCGTATGTTCAACGGCATGATCCGATATCTTTTTTGCTCCGTGCTCAACAGTGCCGGCATAAAGCGAATGATCCGTATGCCAATCTTTAATGTCGTGTATGTGTCCCATGCCGTTTTGCAAAAACAGCACATTCGTCCCTTTTATCGTCTCAAGATCCCGCAGCACAGCACTGAGCTGGTGCTGTTTAACGGCTGCGATTAAGAGGTCGAATCCGGGAGTGAGGCCGGTTTGCGCTCTGCATGCCGCCGTACATTCTATTCCGTCTTTCAAAAGCCGTATACCGCCTGAGTTAATCGCATCAGCCTGTTCCGTCCGCCGCGTAATGACCGTTACCTGGTGGCGGGACGATAAGTAGTAAGCACATAAAAGACCTACCGCTCCGCCGCCGATAATTCCGATTTTCACACTGTCACACCCTATATCTGCTTTTTTCCATATTATCATAGCAGAAGCCGCCGCAAATTACTTCAATTTCGTTTCGAGCAAAAAGACAGGCAAGCATATTATAGTTGGAATTTTCAATTAAAGCGTTTACAATAATGGTAGAACACAACAAAGGGGGAGTTTGTGTTGAAAATAGAGCGCCTGCTCATCAACTATAAGACACTCGAAGAATTTAAAAGGTTTAAGGAATACGGGATGCAGGAGCTGTCGATGCTTGAAGATCTTCAGGATAATATCATTGAAAATGACAGCACCTCGCCTTTTTACGGGATTTACTTCGGGGATAAACTAGTGGCGAGAATGAGTTTATATCAGGTAAACGGAGGCGCGAATCCGTATTTTGATCAGCGTCAGGACTTTTTGGAACTTTGGAAGCTTGAGGTTCTTCCGGGCTATCAAAACAACGGATACGGAAAAGCGCTTGTTGATTTTGCAAAATCCTTCAGAATGCCGATCAGGACAAATTCACGCATGAAATCAGCAGAATTCTGGGATAAGATGAATTTTGAGCCCGTTAAATATGATATGGCGCGTGATAAAGGAGAAAATCCTTACATCTGGCATCCCGATATGGACGGTGAAATGACATCCGGAGAAACGGCATAATAAAAAACCGGCCGGGCCGCCGCCCTCAGGCCGGTTCATTTTACAGGCTCTGCGCCGATTTCCTGTCGTCTTCTTTTGAATTGACCATCCTTCTCGCTCTGTCCATAATGTCAATTAACGCTTTATAATCTTCTTCCGTCATCTCCAGCTTGTTTCTCAAGCTTTCATTTTCCTCACGCAGATCCTCGACTTCTTTTTGCAGCGCGGTCAGCTGTTCTGTGAGTTTTTCTTTTTCATGACGAACATCCGCTGCGGCCGGCGACTCTTTAAATTGCTGAAGAAACAAAATGACATCATCAATGGACAGCTCTTTTTCTCCTTCCGCCCTGCGGATCGGAGGCTGTTTGACGGTTCCCGGCAGATTGGCGGAATGCACCCCGATCTGCTTTCTTAATTCCTTCCGCTGTTTTTTCGCCAGTTCTATCCCTGACTGATATTGTTTTCTGACATAAGAATTCCATCTGAACCCGCAGGCGGCAGCCGTTCTCGTCAGCGCTCTGCCGACTTCTTCAAAAGCGGAAAGCTGGGTCCCGCCTTCCCGAATATGCCTGAGCACCACTTCGGCCAGCAGCAAATCTTCATCTTGCGTCCACGCGTCTTGTCTCGTTATCGTCAATCGTATCTCCCTCCATATTTGCTCATTTACCTCATACATATGCCGCTGATAGATTAGATAGACTACTGGCGCTCACAATTTTTTCGGCGGAAGCAGGCCGGAGGGGCAAAAAAAAAGAAAAGCGCAGGAACCGAGATTCCCGCGCTTTTCTTCATACATTAATTGCTTTTAACATTTATGTCTTTGCCGTTGTATGATCCGCATGCTTTACATACACGGTGAGACAATTTCATCTCTCCGCATGACGGGCATTCTGTCATACCAGGTACATTTAGTTTGAAATGTGTACGGCGCAATCTTTTTTTCATTTTAGAAGTTCTTCTAAAAGGTACAGCCATTATTCCCACCTCCTTAAAGAGTTAAGATTCATCATCTTGTGTTAAGAGCTTTTTCAGATCCGCAAGTCTGGGGTCGATTTGATTTTTCTTGTCTTCCTCAGAAATCACTTGCCAATCCTTCCCCACTTGGGGAGCGGCTCCTTCTTTTTGTTCAGTTTCACAAAAGACTTGCATAGGAATTTCTAAAAGAATCTCTTCTTTTACGATCGGAGTTAAGTCAACGATATCGTCTTCAGCAATATGAACGTCCTCATCTTCTATATCATCCGACTTATGAAATCTAAACAGTTCTTTTGTCGCGATTGTAAATGGATACGGCACATCAACTAAAGTTCTTGAGCACGGCAAAACCATTTCGCCTGAAATCGTAAAGTCAAACGAAACTTGCTTGGATTCAATCTCCGCGCGGCCCTTCACCCGGACGGGAGAAATACGGCGGATGTCAGAATTCAATTTTGTCAGCTCATTTAACTCAACTGTTTCATCAAATTCAAAGCTCTTTTTCGCCATTTGATGAAGCTGATAAATCGTCCATTTCATTTGTATCACCTCAGGAAAGCAACAAACATGATTATAGCTTTTCAGAATGTTTTTGTCAATATTTTTTCTTTACAGCATAATGCCGCCGTCATGCAATCGTTGACAGCCGGATAGGCTATGCATACACTAAACGAAACGGACTAAAATATGCACTTCATTTGCAAATGTACCACACGAAGCAAAACATAGCAAGAAAGGCGGGACAAATATGAAAGCAGTCGGCCTGGTTGTTGAATATAATCCCTTTCATAACGGACACCGCTATCATGCGGAACAAGCAAAAATCAAAACGGACAGCAGCGTCGCGGCGGCGGTGATGAGCGGCCCTTTTTTGCAGCGCGGGGAACCGGCCGCCGTCTCAAAGTGGGCCCGGACAAAAATGGCGCTGGAAAACGGCGTGGATATCGTCATTGAGCTCCCTTATATGTATGCCGTACAAAAAGCGGAATTATTCGCGCGCGGCAGCGTTTCGCTTCTTCATCATTTAGGATGCAGCAGCTTGTTTTTCGGCAGCGAAAACGGGCGGATCGAACCCTTTATTGAAGCGTCTGAAGCGTTCAGCCGAAAGGAAGATGACTGCAGCCTGATTCTGAAAGAGGAGCTGAAAAAGGGTCTCAGCTATCCGGCCGCCGCCTCAAAAGCTTTTTCACACATATTCAAAGGGCGGGACATGCTCGATTTGTCCAAGCCGAACAATATTCTCGGTTTTCACTACGTTAGAGCGATACACGCCTTCGGTTCCGCTATGAAGCCTTATACGACAGCCAGAATCGCTGCCCAGTATCATGACGACGAGCTTCCCGGAGATAACAGCCGGATAGCCAGCGCAACAAGCATCCGGAAAGCGCTGATAGAAAAAGGAACGGCGGCCGCAAGGAGCTTTCTCCCGGAAGCGTCTGCGCGTGAGCTGGAGGCATACAGAAATGCATACGGGATATGGCACAGCACGGAAGACTATTTTTCATATGTAAAATACAGCGTCAGCACTCTGTCCGCTGAAGAATTGAGCCGAATCTACGAAGTGGAAGAAGGCCTTGAGCACAGAATTTTGCGCACCATCAGACAAGCCCGATCCTATCGCGAAATGATGGAACGATTGAAAACAAAACGATACACGTGGACGAGGCTGCAGCGGATGAACACGCACATTCTGACACGGACGAAAAAGGAAGACATGCATCGGCTTTTACAGCCTTCAAGCGCTCCTTATATCCGTCTTCTCGGAATGACGAAAAAAGGACAGGCGTACCTGTCGGCAAAGAAAAAAGAGCTTACCGCACCTCTCGTCAGCAAGCTCTCTTCTTTCTCTCATCCCGCTCTGGATCTGGACATACTGGCGGGACGGGTTTACAGCCTGCCGATAAAAGAACCTGAACGCACATTGTTTGAGAAACAGGAATTTTCACAAGCGCCGATCCGCTATGATGAAGACGAAAAGCGTTTTTTGAATGCGTAAAAAAAGCACCTGCCTGTATCAGGTGCTTTTTACTTTCAGCTGATCCAAATAGTCAAGTGCGTCCTGCATGGTGTCGACAGGGACGATCTTCATATCGGACTTGATTGCTTTCGCCGTTTTTACCGCATTTTTGTAATCAGAATTTTCAGCTCCGTTTTGATTCGGCGCAAAGAAAATATCTTTTCCCGCTTTGTCTGCGGCGACGACTTTCTGATCGATTCCGCCGATCGGTCCGACCTTGCCGTCCACGTCGATTGTCCCCGTTCCGGCTATATTATAGCCTTTTGTTTCGTCAGGTTTTGTCAGCTGGTTGTAAATTTCTAAAGACATCATGAGACCCGCAGAAGGCCCGCCGATGTTTTCAATGCTGAAATGGAGATCCGGCTTTACTTTCACGTTCCGGTCCGTATATAACGCTACGCCGATTCCCGCTCTTTTCGGGTCGTCCGGGAATGATTTCAGCACAATGTCAGCGGTCTTTTCTTTCGTGTCCCGTTCAATGTGAAACGTTACTTTTTCCCCCGCTTTTTTGCTGCTGATATAATCAATCAGCTTTTCAGCGGATTCGTATGTTTTCCCGTCCGCGCTGATGATTTTATCACCGACCTCTATTTTTCCTTTTGCCGGCATGTCAGAGACGACTGAGCTGGCGAAAATCCCGTTAAATGAGTATTTCACCTGTTTCCCGGCTTTTTGATAAGCGGCAATGACCGCGTTTTCTTGGGAGCTTTTCATCATTTGCAGCTGGCGCTTCATATAATCCGAGTCCGATTCGCCCTCTTCTTTTATGCTTTCATCAGGGACGATTTCATCGTAAGGATGCACTTTCGCCCAAAGATATGTATACGGATTGGCGGGGCCTACTTTGACAGTCATCAAGGAAAGGCTTCCTTTTTCAGGATAGCCTCCGTCCACCTTAATCAGCGGTCTCAGCTCTGATGCTTCTCCCGGCTGTGTAATGTAATACGGAAGCTTAATAAATGTAACAGCAATTAATAAGATCAGGATGATAAACACCCAGCGAAAATGTTTTGCTTTCATATGAGTTAGCCCTCCCAGTTCTCTATTTCTTGTTTAATCCGGCCGATCATCCGGTCTGCGGCTTCTTCGCCCGCTGTGATCATATGATCAATGTTGGCAAAAGAACTTGAGCTGAATGATTCAAGAGAAGGGCGGATCATGACGTCTGCGGCAATGGTCTGGTGACGGACCAATTCATTTTGCAGTATATCCATACTTTGCATGATTACATCAAAAATATGTGCCGCTTTTTCCGTTTTTTTCACTCGGGATACGTCAGAGGCGATGACGATATCAGCACCCATGTCTTTTACGGCGGAAACCGGGATTCTGTCAACCACCGCGCCGTCGACTAACATACGTCCGTTCATTTTTTGCGGGACGAAAACGCCCGGTATGCTGATGCTCGCGCGGACGGCTTCGGACACTGAACCTTTCGTAAAAACGAGTTTTTCGCCGGTCTGAAGGTCGCAGGCCACGATGCCGAGCGGGATCCGCAGTTCTTCTATCGGCTTGCCGTACGTATAGGCATGAACAAGCTGCCTGATGCGGTCTCCTTTTAAAAATCCGAGCCTCGGCATCGTATAATCCGCGTACAGCCGCCGCTTAAATGCTTTGGCGACTTTTTTCATCGTAGCCACGTCATGCCCGGCCGCATAAAAGCTTCCGACTAATGCTCCCATGCTGCTGCCGGCAATCATATCAATTGGAATCTGATGCTTATGTAAACTGGATAACACTCCGAGATGAGCAATGCCTCTTGCCCCTCCCGAACCTAACGCTAACCCGATTGTAGGTTTGGCCAACGCGACGAACCCCCTAATAGACATCCTATACATGAATTCTATGGTCTAAATTGAACCCCTATGCTCGTATATTAGTACAGGATGACAAATAGGTACTTGCCCGGCCGCCTTTAAGGTCTGTTCTATATTTTATCATGATATAAATGTCAGTGTGCAATTTTAGCATCGGGGAGGTAAGAATGAATTTGTCTAAGTTTCATACATTTTTGATTTCATTGTTTTTCATTTTTTTGACAGCGACGGTTATTTCACACCCTCAGGCCTCATTCGAAGCCTCCAAAACCGGTCTTTCCATGTGGTGGGAGGTCGTTTTTCCTTCATTGCTTCCGTTTTTTATTCTATCTGAGCTTTTAATCGGATTCGGCATTGTCAAATTTGTCGGCCTTTTACTCGAACCCTTTATGCGTCCCATTTTCAGAGTGCCGGGGGTCGGCGGATTTGTACTGGCTATGGGCATGGCTTCAGGCAATCCGGCCGGCGCGAAGCTGACTGCACGGCTGCGCCAGGATAAACAAATCTCCAGAGTAGAGGCTGAACGCCTCGTCTCTTTTACCAATTCATCCAATCCGTTATTTATATTCGCTGCTGTGGCGGTCGGCTTTTTTCATAACGCGTCTCTCGGCATTCTGCTGGCATCGGCTCACTATCTCGGAAACATCGCCGTCGGCCTGACGATGCGTTCATACGGACGGAAAGAAGAAGCGGCGTATACCGGTAAAAAGACGATCGCTCTCCCTTCTCTGAAGGAAGCATTTCTGGCCCTCCACAAGGCGCGGCTTTCGGAAAAGCGGCCGCTCGGAAAAATTTTGGGCGACGCCGTCACCTCTTCTGTACAAACCTTGCTGATGGTGGGCGGTTTTATTATATTGTTTTCGGTTTTCAGCCGGTTATTATCAATCGTACAAGTCATGGATGTGCTTTCTGTATTTACAAACGCGCTGCTTTCCCTTTTTCATCTTCCGGCAAATCTGGACATCCCTCTTATCAGCGGAATGTTTGAAATTACACTTGGGAGCAAGCTGGTCAGTGAAGCTGATGCCGCCTTGCTGCCGAAAGCCATGATTGTGAGTTTTATTCTCGGGTTCAGCGGCCTTTCCGTACAGGCCCAGGTAGCCGGTATTTTATCGGAAACAGATATCCGCTTTAAACCGTTTTTCGCGGCGCGTATCCTTCAGGGCATTTATGCCGCACTCTTTATTCTCTTACTGTGGAAGCCGCTTTACCTTGCGTTGGACGAACCTTACCAGTCCGTATTCCTCCTTTTCCGCGATCAGGACGCGGGATCTGCTGCCGTCAGCGGTTGGAATACACTTGTTGAAATCGGTCCCGCCATCACGCTGACAGCTCTCGCCGTATACGCATTGATTTATTGCTACAGGCTGTCAGCACGGACAAAAAAAGGATGAGACGCCTATCAGCGCTTCTCATCCTTTAAATTTCTGCTTCAGCGCCTGTTCAACTTCCGGAGGAACAAACTCTGAAACTGGCCCGTTATATTTTGCGACTTCTTTTACGATGCTTGAACTTAAAAAAGAGTACTGATTGTTCGTCATCATAAAAAAAGTTTCTATTGATTCGTCGAGCACGCGGTTGACGGAAGTCCCCTGCATCTCATATTCGAAGTCAGAAACGGCTCTGAGCCCCCTGATAATCGCCTTCGCCCGCTTTTTTTTCGCATAGTCGATTAACAGTCCCTGTGACGTCTCGACCGTAACATTCGGTATGTCTTTTGTCACTTCTCTTAACAGCTCACATCGTTCCTCAACTGTAAACAGCGGCTGCTTAGAAGAATTATTGAGCACGCATACGTACACCTGCTCAAACACGTTTGCCCCCCGTCTGATAATGTCCAGATGTCCGTAGGTAACGGGATCAAAACTTCCGGGACATACAGCTATACTTGCCACATCATTACCCCCTATTTCGGTATATCGTCACTCCTGTAAGCCCGTAAATTTCCCTTCTTGTTACAGAAAGCGCGCCGACGGCTTCAGGAAGCGCAACGGCTTTATCATGCTCGGCTACGACAAAACCGTCTTCATTCAGCATGTTCTGCTCATCAATCATTTCGATAAGCGCTTTCAGCTTTTGCTCCTTATACGGAGGATCTAAGAAAATTCCGTCAAAACCTTTTTCCCGTTTCGCCGCGGCATAGAGAGCCCGCTCTGCATCATTGCGGTATACTTCCGCTGAAGACAGCAGATCAAGCGCTTTGATATTCGCTTTTACCGTTTGGATGGCTTTGAAATCACGATCCACAAAGATACAGCGGTCAAATCCGCGCGACAGCGCTTCAATCCCGAGACCGCCGCTCCCCGCAAACAAATCCAGCCCCGTTCCTCCGTCAAAATACGGGCCGATCATATTAAAAATAGACTCTTTTACTTTATCCGTCGTCGGCCTTGTTGATGTGCCCGGCACCGCCTTTAAGGCTCGTCCTTTTCTTGAACCGGAAATTACTCTCATTATTCACACCACTTTTTCTGAAAACTTTAATGTTTCTCATCGGCTGAGCCGTTATGTATAAAAACAATCCCTATCTTATCATAAAGCATTCTTTCAAACAATGAACGTGAAAAACGTGTATACATATTCACATTCCTGTCAAGACTACGTGTAACAGCATCAATGAATGATGTTGTTGCCAACCGCGGAGAAGACTTACGTTTCCCCATAAGTTCTTCCTCCGGTTTCTCCTCTCCCTTTTCCTTCTCCTTAACTTGTTAAGGAATAGAAGGACCCCGCAGGTATCTGCGGGGATTTTTTTATATGCCGACTTTATAATCGTACTCTTTCGCTTTATCAAGCTTTGATTCAAATTCCAGCTTTAAAAAAGGTTTATAAGAAGGCTCTACCTTCTTCACATAAGAATAAGAAGAAATCTTTTCCATTGTTTTTTCGATCAGGTCCATATCGCAATACAGCACAACGTATTTCAGCCGCTTGGAAACATAATGAACGTTGCCGAATTTTCTCAGCATTTTGCTGTGTTTTAAGGAATGCAGATATACGATTATGCCTTGGCGCTTATTTTCCATCATGATCACCCGCCTGACTTTCTGTTCATTTTATGTAAAAGACGAGACGGCCGTCTCGTCAGGAAACTTTGCATCCGCAGCCGCCGCCGGAACCGCAGCCGCCGCCGCAGGATGACAGGCCGTCAAAATAAGGATTCCCCGTCGGCACTTTTACATGCTCCGAGACGGCCGTTCCGAGTTCAATGCTGATCTCGTCAAGCAGCGACTGAAGCTCAGTCTCCGCTTTTTTAAATTCGGCCACCTTATCGTTTAAATCGAGCTCCCGCTTCATTTCTCTCATTTTGCGGGAAATCTCTCTATAATCAGGATGGTATTTGCCAAAACGCTGCACATCCTCATACTGCTCTTTAACGCTCATAAAAGAACGAATGATCCGCCCTGCCTCTTCATCTTCACGGAGACGCTTGTAACAATCGCGGTAATTTTCAGCCGTCTCAGACTGCAGAATCATGCCGGCAAGCTGCTCCGCTTCACTTTGAAGCTTGACGGACTCAATTGTTGCATACATAAATACGCACCTCCAGTTGCTAGTTTACCATGAAACCACCCAATTGGAAAATGCGGCGTTTAAACGCTTTTTAATCCTGCGAACGCATGGCGTGTACCATCTGCATCATCATCTGCGCCATTTGAATCCCGTTTGAGAATTGACTTACCCGATGCGGTATCGTCTTTTCATAAAAATTCATCATGTCAAGCTGAAAGGAATTGAGATCGTCCGGTTTTCTCGCAAGTCTGCGGTACCAGACGGGACGCTGCCGTATAAACCGTTTCCGTTCCTCATCTGCGGATATGAATTCCTGAACCTCTTTTCGCATACATGATCCCCTTCTTTAATCCTTTCTGAATGAAAAAGGATGTTGTCCGGAGCCTTGCCGGGGCTGCTTCGTGCTGCTCCCCGAAAATTGGCTTAAAAGGCTTTGCAATGATGAAATGGACTGGCTCATTTTATTGATCTGCTCATTCATTTGGTTGATATCCATCTTTTTGACGGCAGTGACCATTTTTGAAACGAAATCGTTCTTTTCAGCTGGTTCCTGTTTGGTTTCCGCGTCGGAAGAAGGCTGAACGGCCTCGTCTTTATAAGGGTCCCACATCGGATCATCCTCGCCCAGGAGAACCCAGTTTTCATAGACTTCCTGCCAGCTTCTTTGTTCCTTGCGAACATTTTGGATCAGTTTGGGATGCTTTTTTACGAATTGTTTAAAATCATCGATTGATTGCCGTGATTGCTGATTCGCCACAATTCTCACCCCCTCCGAAAAGTTTTGCCTGCTATAATGTATCGGTTCATGCGCCTTAATGTTCGCCTAAATTGCGAAAAAAAGCAGGTATATTTTTTTCTGCAGGAGCGCCGCTCGCGAAAAAACATAAAAAACCGCGGGGGACGCGTCCCTCTGCGGTTTTTTACTGCCAAGGCTTAATGAAGTTTTGCGTATAATACTTCCGGTCCACGCCGACACCGAGGTGCGTATAATCCGGGCTTAACAGCGCCTTCCTGTGGCCTTCGCTGTTCAGCCAGCCCTCCACGGCTGCAGGACCGTCCACATAGTTGTAGGCAATATTTTCACCGGCCTCCCGGTATTTCACATCGCCTTTTTCCAAGCGGTCCTTCAGAGTCCCGTATTTCTTTGAGACGTGAGAGAAATACTTGTTATCCTTCATGTCCTTGCTGTGGCCGAATGCCACTTTCGCGGCGCCTTCGTCCCATTTCAGCCTTGCCAGTCCGTGTTTCACGCGGATGACATTTGTAATGTCGAGAATCTGCTGTTCACTCGCTCGTTCAATGTCGTTCCATTTTTTATCAGAAACTGGCTCGGGTTCTGTCAGCTTTCCTCTGTACATGACCTCATACGGCCTTTGTTTCACAAGCGTTTCCGCATCAAAAGCCCTGATGCTTGACAGATTCCCGTCAAATTTGTCCATGTACAGCTGAACATACATTCCGCCTATCTTGACGGTGGGACGGGTATTGATATCTTCTTCGGAAAACTCAAACCGATACGTGTTTCCCTTGTCAGTCACATTGACAAAAGGAGAAACCTGCGTCGTTTTAAAAACTTCGCCCGTCGATTCGCCGATCTTAAACGGTTTTGCGTTGATGCCGCTTCCCGAAGCGTATAAAGTCACGGCTTTATCATTCAAAATACCGACTTGTACGTATTGGTCTTTCCCCTGGTTGTACACCCACCACTCGTAATCGTAGGCAGAAGGATCTTTCCGAGACGGTTCCCCAAGTTTCTTTTTCACATCGGCGGCAGATTTCCCCATGAGAGAAAGCAGTCCGGATGACGGCATTTTCAGCCGTTTTCCGCTCTCTTCTTCATTGGAAACCTGAGGCTCCTCCTGATTGGTCTTTTTCTGAGGAGCCGATCCATATTGTATAAACAGAACATACGCTCCGTAAATAAGCAAAAGGATAACGAGAGCCCTTGCGATATTTTTCAACCTCTCACCCCCATATCATCAAACCGTTCTGTTTTTGTGTACTCTTATACAGTACAGCCTATTTGCATCGTCCGTGATTTATGTTTAATGGATAAACCCCTCCGGACCTCCGTCTTCAGAAATGTCAGACAGCGCCCGGCCTGCTTGCTCATTTGATTGCTCGGCCAACGAAAGATCGCCGAGCGTAACAATGCCGACCAGTTTTTTATCCCTTGTGACGGGAATTCTTCTGAGCTGATGTTCAGCCATCAAATGGAGCACCTCCTCCACAGAGGCGTCTTCTTCTGCACTGATAACCCGCTCTGTCATTGCGTCGGTTATTTTTTGAGAGTTCGGCTTTTTTGAAGCAATTCCCCGTAATACGAGATCTCTGTCTGTCACGATCCCGACAAGTGTGGCGCCGTCTTCATCCACTATCGGAATGGCGCCGACATCCGCGTCTTTCATCTTCACCGCAGCTTCATATACATTATCTAATACTGTACAATATTGCAAGTCTGACGTCATGAGCTTATTGATCTTTGTCATTGCGGAATTCCTCCTTTTTTCTGCTACTATTGTCGTCAAATTTTTCTTTTTGCATACTTTCACCGTATGAATCATTGAAAGTGTAACGCTTTCATACTATGATTGTCAGGAAAGGGCATTTTTAAAAGGAGGGGGAAGGTTTGAAGTTTGAAAACAGCGGTCTTGAAGGGGTAACAGCGGAGCTCAGCCGCTTGAATGATCTGATGGAAGGTAAAGGGCTCATTCTGGCTGGACAATGGGATTATGAAAGAGTGACTTACGACAAAAAGTTTTCAGTACCTGAGGGGACATTTTATCTGCGGATTCAAGGAACGGCAAAAGAGGGCGATGTCGGCGGCAGCCGGGCCGTGATTCAGCTGAAGGCCCCTCTTTTAGGAAAGCATTATTATCCGCACGGCGTAGAATACGGCAGCGCTGAAGAATTTCCGGAACATGTCGTCGCTGAAAGCAAAGCTTTACTGCTTGAATTGGAAGAGTCATTAAAAACAGTGCAAATGTAATAAAAAAGTACAGCATATTCTGCTGTACTTTTTTTATGAGACGGTATGCTCGATATACGGCGGCTCTGACAGCGTATCTTTTTCCCGTTCCGTTCTGACCCATTGAAAAAAGATGACAGCCAAATATATTCCGTAGACCGCCTCTTGAATGATTTTCATCAGTACTGCCCCAAGCTGCTGATCTTCCAGAGGAGGCAGCGTGTTAAACATCTCCGGTCCGGATAAAGGGATCTCCTCCAGCAAATCTAAAGGAACGCAAAGCTTCATTGCTTCGGCCCAAGCCGCCGGATCTGTATACGTGGCATACATGGGCGCCCCGCTGAACATAATGAGCGCGCAGGCCGGCGTTAACAAAATCCCGTCTGCCATAATATACCCCAGCTTCATTAAACCGCTGAGACGGGGCAGACCGTCCACCTTATGCACAAGCGGCCACCACATAAAAAACGCCGTTACAAAGATGAGTCCGTTCATCAGCGTGTGATACAGCGAATCTGTTTTGACGAAATCAAATATAAACGGGATGTGATACAGCGAAAAAATACCGTTAAACAGCACTAAAGCGATAAGCGGCATTGAAAAAAACGAAAACAGCGGCTTTACGACAGGACGGAAGATCAGTTTTTTCCATGCCCAGCCGGGAATTCCGGAGATCAACAGCGGCGGTACGACTAAAAACAGAACCGCCATCTGCGCCATATGGGCGCTGAACATCACATGGCCCAATAAATCAACCGGACTTCCCGCAGCCGCGTAAAAAAATAGCGCGGAAAGCACAAACAGCACCTTCTCCTTAACGGCCACACGTCCTTTATGCCGGCTGCACCAGTAAAAGTAAACACCTGTTATCACGGCAGTTATACAAAACAGATACGGGCTCCACATTGCGCGAAACCCGAACATTTCCAAATTAATCAAATCTCTCACTCCCCGCCGCCCCGATTACCACCAAATAATCGTGACAAATGCAAGCACGGTGATAAACGCGACAAATATTCCCGAATACAGAAATAATGACGGCGCTTCATGCCCCTTCTGGCTCATATGCATAAAGTAAAACAGCTGAAAGATGACCTGAATGACCGCAAGCAGGATCAGAAACGGCATCGTAAACCATCCGGCAATGCCGTCTGCAGCCACCGTCAAAAACGCGACAAGCGTAAGGCCGATCATCAAGCCGAAGGATATGACCTGATATTTCATTTCCTCGGCATTTTTCCTTCTCCGATATTCGAGATCCGTACTGACAGTCCCTCTGTTTTTGTTATCGTCCATCGTTATCCCACCATCCCCATCAAATATACAACGGTAAAGATAAAGACCCACACGACATCGATAAAATGCCAATATAAGCTGGCCACATAATATTTCGGCGCATTATAAAGGCTGAGCCCTCTTTTCGCATTCCGGATCATGAGCGCGCTGATCCACAACAGCCCGAACGCCACGTGTGCTCCGTGTGTGCCGACGAGCGTGTAAAACGCTGAGCCGAGCGCAGAGCTTGTAATGGTAAAGCCGAATTCGTGAGTGTAATGCATAAATTCATAGATTTCAACCCCTAAAAATCCCGCTCCCAATAATACGGTAACCAGAAGCCACACCTGCATTTTTTTAAAGGAGAAATTTTTCATATGATACATCGCATACACACTCGTTAAGCTGCTCGTCAAAAGAAGCATCGTCGCGATAAACACGATCGGCAGCTCAAACATCTCAGCCGTTGACGGCCCTCCGGCTTTAGATTCCCGTAAAGCAAGGAATGTCGCAAATAGCGAAGCGAACAGAACTGTTTCGCCGCCGAGAAACAGCCAAAATCCCAAAAACTTATTTTTCCCCTCCAGCGTTGCTTTTTCAGGAGAAGCCGGAAAGGTTTCAGCCGTCATTTTTTCCTGCAGCTGCATTACGCCTTCACCCCTTTATCATCATTCGGCAGATCTTCTTTGTGAATATGATAGCCGTAATCATCGACCACAGAGCGAAGCAGCATGGTAAAGAATGTGATGCCGAGCCCTATGAAGATAACCGGAAGCCCCCATGAATAATCGGAGTGGTATAAAAACCCGAACGCTGCGACAAACAGCCCGAAAGATATGATAAACGGCATGATGGAGCCGTTCGGCATATGAATGTCCTCTACAGGCTCTGCAGGCGCCATCCCTTCATTTCCGGCCTGCTTTTCAATCCACAGCGGGTCAAGTCCCCGGACAAACGGAAGCTGTTTAAAATTATATTCCGGCGGCGGCGAAGAGACCGCCCATTCAAGCGTACGACCGTCCAGCCACGGGTCGTTCCCGACGTATTTCCCCTTTATTGAGGTATAAATAATATTGACGACGAGTAAAGCAGCCGCGCCCGCCATGAAAAACGCGCCGATTGAACTGATCAGGTTGCCGGTATCAAGCCCCTGGCCGGGCAGATATGTGTAAACGCGCCGCGGCATTCCCATCAAGCCGAGAAAATGCTGAATGAAGAAGGTAAGATGAAACCCGATAAAAAATAAGACGAACGAAATTTTCCCCATCGTTTCATGAAGCACCTTCCCGAACATTTTCGGCCACCAGAAATGCACGCCCGCCAGGATGCCGAACACAACGCCGCCGATAATGACGTAGTGGAAATGCGCTACGACAAAATACGTATCGTGGAACTGATAATCTGCCGCTGCGGCCGCCAGCATGACACCCGTGACTCCTCCGAGTACGAAAGAGGGAATAAAGGCGACGGCATACAGCATAGGCGTCGTGAATTTGACGTTTCCTCCCCAGATGGTCAAAAGCCAGTTGAAAATTTTAATGCCGGTAGGCACCGCGATCGCCATCGTCGCAACCGCAAATATCGCATTAGCGATCGGTCCGAGTCCCGTCGTAAACATGTGGTGAACCCATACCATGAACCCGAGAAAGCCGATCAGCACGATCGCAAAGACCATAGACGAATAACCGAACAGACGTTTCCTCGCAAATACGGGAATGATTTCTGAAAAAATCCCAAAGGCGGGAAGAATTAAAATGTATACTTCCGGATGCCCGAAAATCCAAAACAGATGCTCCCAGATTATCGTATTGCCGCCCAATTCAGGATTAAAGAAATTCGTTCCGAACAAACGATCCAGCATCATCAGCGCCAAACCGACGGTGAGCGGAGGGAATGCGAATAAAATGAGTGCCGACGCCACAAATGTCGTCCACGTAAACAGCGGCAGTCTCATATACGTCAAACCCGGCGCCCTCATATTAATAATTGTGGCGAGAAAATTGATTCCCGCAATGAGCGTCCCTAAGCCTGATATTTGCAGACCGAGCACGAAAAAGTCTATGCCGTGCCCTTTCGAATTCAGCGCAAGCGACGCGTACGACGTCCAGCCTGCATCAGGAGCGCCCCCTAAAAACCAGCTCAGATTCAAAAAGATGCCTCCGAAGAAAAACAGCCAAAATCCGAGCGCATTCAGAAATGGGAATGATACGTCACGCGCCCCGATCTGAAGCGGCACAACCGCGTTCATCAGCCCGAATAACAGCGGCATCGCCGCCAGGAAGATCATTGTCGTGCCGTGCATCGTCATAATTTCATTAAACTGCTGAGCACCCATAAAATCGTTCCCCGGCCTCAAGAGCTGAATCCTGATAAGCATGGCCTCAAGTCCGCCGACGACGAAGAAAAATCCCCCGGCGATCATATATAAAATCGCGATTTTCTTATGGTCAACCGTCGTCAAATAATCCCAAAGCAAAGAGCTTTTTCTTTGCTGTCCTGTAAGCGTATTCATCATTTGCGACCTCCCCCCTGATATCTCCCTGTCCTCACTTGTTCTCCGCTTTCAGCCCTTTTAAATATTCATACAGCGCATCCGTTTCAGTGTCCGAGAGCTTCGGATAAGTGCCTGTCATTTTATTGCCCGGTTTAATGCTGTCCGGATTTTTCAGCCAGGCTTTTATATTCTCTTTATTCGCATCCTTAATGCCGGCCACTTTGACCCGTTCACCGAATGTAGCGAGGTTCGGAGCCGTTCTTGCCGCTTCAGCCCGTTTATCATTGGGCTCAACCGCATGACAGCTCAGGCAGTTTTTTTCCTTAAACAGCTCTTCTCCTTGCGCGGCTAAACCGGAATCTGTTGTATGCTTATAATTTTTCATCGCTTTCGTCCATTGTTTAAATTCTTTTGACGGCAGCGGTTTCACTTTGAAATCCATCAGCGCATGTGAAGGCCCGCACAGCTCTGCGCATTTCCCGAAGAAATATTCTCCCGCTTCTTTGCTGCGTTTAGAATCGAAGGTCAGAAAGAAAGTATTGTCATTATCCGTATTCGTATCGATTTTCCCCCCCGCTGACGGAATCCAGAAAGAGTGTTTCACATCTGAGGACTTCAGCTTGAAATAGACGCGTTCATCTGTGGGAACGATCAGCTCCTGACTTGTCACAAACCCGTAATCAGGATACTCGAATTCCCACCAGTATAAATTCGCCCTTACATTAATCACGAGCGCATCCTCTGCTTTACGGTTTTTCTTATCCATCGGCGACGTATCCGCCAGTGCCAATGTATCGATGACAACCGGAATGACAAGAATAATCAGAAGCAGGATCGGAATAACGGTCCAGGTGATTTCTAAAAAACGGTTCCCCTCCACCTGTTTCGGTATCGTGTCTTCCCCTATACGCGACCGTCTGAATCTCACAATGACGTAAAAGAAAATAACTGCTACGACCGCAACGACCACAACCATGATAAGTGTGCTGAGCACCGTCAGATCATATTGTTTATCAGCCACTTCGCCGGCAGGCTTGAGTGTGGACAGAAACGGTTTTCCACAGCCGCTCAATAAAAGCGGCACTAAGGCTAATAATGATAAAAGACGCCAACGCTTTAACATTTCACCCAACCCCTTTTTTGAATCAGTACGAGATGCACAAGCAGTAAATCTGCTTCCAGCCGAAATACTTCATTTCCTCATTTCTTAAAATATGAGATTTTTTACTTAAAATTCCATCTATGTATAAAAGCAAAGCCGCCTGATTAAACAAAAGGTCAAGGCGGCGTTTACTAGTTGTCATTGTTTGTTTTGGCGATCAAACAAGCTCATTATTCAATTAAAACAGCGTGAAGACCACCATCGCTACAAAATAAATGGTCATGTAGTTAAGCGAATAGACAAACATAAGGGTTGCCCACTTCATGATGTTTTTCATGCGGAATCCCATCAGTCCGAGAACAAGCCATCCGACATTCAGCAAAGTGCCGAGAATGACGATCGGAAGACCGAGACTGCCGAGGAAAAACGGAAGCGGCAGCAGGCATGCGACCCAGACGATAATCTGTCTTTTCGTCACTTCAAAGCCGTGCACTACCGGAAGCATCGGAATATTCGCTGCTCTGTAATCTTCCGTCTTTTTAATCGCAAGCGCTAAAAAGTGCGGAATCTGCCAGATGAATAAAATCATGAATAAAACCCACGCGACAACACCGATGCGCCCTTCAACCGCTGTCCAGCCGATTAACGGCGGCACGGCGCCTGATACACTTCCGACAACCGTATTAATCGTATAACGGCGTTTCGTCCACATTGTATAAAGAACAACGTACGTAAACACGCCGATAAAACCGATGACTGCTGCCATCACGGTGGTCATCAAAAGCATGATAAGTCCTAAAGCAATGAGTAAAATTCCTGACCACAGCGCTTGATTCGGCTGAATCTTTCCGGTTACCGTCGGTCTTACTTTCGTGCGTTCCATTAAATGATCAATATCACGGTCGTAATAGTTGTTAACCGCACAAGAACCGGCGATGATCAAAGAAGATCCTATTAATGTAAGAAGCACGGTGTTTAAATTGCCTAAAAAACTCAGACCGGATATATGTAACGCAAGCCACATGCCGGTAAAAGTCGTAATTAAATTCGAATTGACGATTCCTATTTTGATAAGCGAAAGGAAATCCTTCCATGCCGTCGTCTCTTCAATCTGTCCGTCTATAGCTGTATCGTTTAAAATTCTGGAATTAGCCATAACGTAAACCTCCCTTACAAACCTAAAGCAGGTTTTTTAAGACCTGCAACTCTATCATACAAGATAATGACCTGTAAAAAAACATCCTCTTAAATATTAAACGAGAAACAGGAATTTATTTGTGAACTTTTTATGAATTTTACCAAATCCGCCGGCTTCATAATAAAGCGGTTACTTTATTTCTATCAGACCCATCTGGAATAATCAACCCCATTATCTAAGAAGTCCTGATTCTATTATATTTTTGTGAACAAACAGAATTGAGAATTGCCACAAAACACATATTCGCTTACACTTGGTACGTATATCATTTTGTCCAGTTTGTTAAGAAGGTGAATGTAAAATGAATAAAGCTTTGAAAGCGCTCGGTGTGCTGACGACGTTCGTTATGCTCGTCGTGCTGATCGGCGGCGCTCTTGTCACAAAAACAGGATCGGGTCTCGGATGCGGAAGGCAGTGGCCGCTTTGCCACGGCCGGTTTTTCCCGGAGCTTAACGCCGCTTCTATCATTGAATGGAGCCACAGACTCGCAAGCGGTGTCTCAATCGTTCTCGTGCTGAGTCTCGCTTTTTGGGCATGGAGAAAAGTCACGCCTGTTTTCCGTGAAACAACCTTTCTCGCCATTATGTCCATTATCTTTTTATTTTTACAGGCGCTTCTCGGCGCATTAGCGGTTGTTTTCGGATCAAATGCGCTCGTTATGGCGCTTCATTTCGGCATATCGCTGATTTCTTTCGCTTCTGTTCTGATTTTGACGCTGCTCATATTTGAAGCTGATAAATCAGACAAAAAGCTCGTCAAGCCGCTCAGAATCGGCAGGAAAATGCAGTTTCATATGATCGGCCTTTCGATTTACACGTATATCGTCGTTTATACGGGGGCTTATGTGCGCCATACGAAATCAAGCCTTGCCTGTCCTGACGTTCCGCTTTGCAGCAGACTGAACCACGGACTTCCGTCCCATTTTCAGGAGTGGGTGCAGATGGGCCACAGAACGGCAGCGCTGCTTCTGTTCGTATGGATTCTTGTCGCTTTTGCGCATGCGGTGCGCTCCTACAAAGACCAAAAACAGATTCTTGGGGGCTGGATAGCGGCTCTTGCCTTTGTTGTATTACAGGCGCTCTCCGGAATCATGGTTGTTTATTCAGAAATGGCCACCGGCTTTGCACTTGCCCATTCGCTCTTTATTGCCGGTCTGTTCGGTGTCTTATGCTATTTCTTATTATTAATCGCCCGCTTCCGCTATGAATCAAAACAGCGGAACATCTGAGGCACATGAAAAGGCCGAAGCATCAGAGCTTCGGCCTTTTTACATATAAAAAACCTGATCGCACACGGGGCGGATCAGGGTTTTTTATGTTCATTTTTTACGCTTTTTCAATTTCGATCAGTAAATCGCCTGTCTGAATCGGTTCACCGTTTTTCACATGAATCTGCTGTATCGTCCCGGAGAACGGCGCCTGTACCGTCGTCTCCATTTTCATCGCTTCATTAATCATCAGATGATCGCCTCTATTCACCTTTGCCCCGGTTTCCGTTAACAATTTAATGACTGTTCCCGGCATAGATGCCGCAATGTGGCTTGGGTTTGTCCGATCTGCTTTTAATTTTTCCTGCACGGACGATTTAATGCTTTCATCTTTAATGACCACCTCGCGCGGCTGGCCGTTCAATTCGAAATAAACGACACGTGTTGCATCTGGCTGCGGTTCACCGATAGATACAAGCTTCACGATCAGCGTTTTTCCGCGCTCGATTTCCACTTCGATTTCTTCACCGAGTGTCATGCCGTAGAAGAAAGTCGGTGTGTCCAATACGGAAATATCACCGAAGCGTTCAGCCGTTTTAACATATTCAGTAAACACCTTCGGATAAAGAGCATACGCGATTGCGTCCTGATCACTCAATTCCATCTGATGCGTTTCTTTCCATTCTTCTTTAATGCCTTCAAAAGATACCGGTTCAAGCAGCTCCCCCGGTCTTACCGTGATCGGCGTCTGTCCTTTCAGAACGAGCTTTTGCAGTTTTTCCGGAAATCCGCCGTGCGGCTGGCCGATCTGCCCTTTAAAGAGCTCAACGACTGAATCCGGAAAATCAAGCGTTTCGCCTTTATCATAAACATCTTGTTCTGTTAAATTGTTTTGCACCATGTAAAGCGCCATATCTCCGACGACTTTGGAAGAAGGTGTTACTTTCACGACGTCGCCGAACATGCGGTTGACGACGCTGTACATGTCTTTCACCTCATTCCAGCGATCGCCCAGGCCGACTCCTTTTGCCTGCTGCTGCAGATTGCTGTACTGGCCGCCCGGCATTTCATGATTATAAATCTCAGTATGCGGAGACTTCATCCCGCTTTCAAATTCACTGTAATACTGACGGACGGATTCCCAATATTGTGACAGTCTTTCCACCTGCCGGACATCCATTTCAGGACGGCGGCTGTTTCCTTCAAGGGCATGATAAAATCCGCTTGCGCTCGGCTGTGAAGTCAGACCCGCCATTGAGCTGACGGCGACATCCACGATGTCCACACCCGCTTCAACAGCTTTGGCATAGAGAAAGACGCCATTGCCGCTCGTATCATGCGTGTGAAGATGAACGGGAATATCAATCGTTTCCTTCAGCGCTGAGATAAGTTCGTATGCGGCTTGAGGTTTCAAAAGACCGGCCATGTCTTTAATGCCGAGAATGTGCGCACCAGACGCCTCAAGCTCTTTCGCCATAGAAAGATAATATTGCAAATCATATTTCGTCCGGGTCTTATCAAGAATATCTCCCGTGTAACAAATCGCAGCCTCCGCCACTTTTCCGGTTTCACGGACGGCATCGATGGCCAGCGTCATCCCTTTTACCCAGTTCAGGCTGTCAAAGATCCGGAATACGTCAATACCTGACTCCGCTGACTGCCGGACAAATTTTTGGATGACATTGTCCGGATAGTTTGTATAACCGACGGCATTTGATGAACGAAGCAGCATCTGGAACAATGTGTTCGGCACTTCCTTGCGAAGATCTTCAAGGCGTTTCCAAGGGTCTTCTTTTAAGAAACGGTACGCTACATCAAATGTCGCGCCTCCCCACATTTCAAGGCTGAACAGTTCAGGCCACAGGGCAGCCGTAGGATTCGCGATTTTTTTCAAATCATTGGATCTGATCCGGGTTGCAAGCAGGGACTGATGGGCATCCCTGAACGTTGTATCGGTCAGGAGCACGGATTTTTGCTCTTTCACCCAGTCTGCAAGCCCCTCAGCGCCTCTTTCATCAAGGATTTGTTTCGTACCGCTTGCCGGCTTTTCCCCGATACCTAACGTAACGGTCTGAGGCTTATCAAATGCAGGTTTTTCTTTTTTCCCGATTCCCGGAAAACCGTTCACCGTGACATTGCCGATATAAGAAAGCATTTTTGTTCCGCGGTCCTTCTGTTTTGGGAAAACAAACAGCTCAGGCGTTGTGTCGATAAACGATGTGTCGTATTGGCCCGTCAGAAATTTTTCATGCTTTGCCACGTTTTCAAGAAACGGAATATTGGTCTTAATGCCTCTGATCCTGAATTCCTGCAGGTTGCGGACCATTTTCGCTGATGCCTGTTCAAACGTCAGCGCCCATGTCGACAGCTTGACGAGCAATGAATCATAATAAGGCGTGATGACGGCGCCCTGGAAGCTGTTTCCCGTATCAAGGCGGACGCCGAAACCGCCGCCTGAGCGGTAAGCCATAATTTTACCCGTGTCAGGCATAAAGTCATTCAGCGGATCTTCAGTGGTCACACGTGATTGTATCGCATACCCGTTTGTAAAAATGTCTTTCTGCTCTGGGATATTGACGGCACGGCTGTGCAGTCCGTGGCCCTGCGCAACGAGAATCTGCGTCTGAACGATATCAACCCCCGTTATCATTTCCGTAATCGTATGCTCTACTTGTACGCGCGGGTTCACTTCAATAAAGTAAAATTCACCGCCCGCTACGAGAAATTCCACGGTCCCCGCGTTGATATAGCCGACATTTTTCGCGAGCGCCACAGCCGCTTCACAGATTTCGTCCCTTAATTCAGGCTGCAAAGATACACTCGGCGCCACCTCAATGACCTTTTGATGGCGTCTCTGAACGGAACAGTCCCGCTCATACAGATGGACGACATTGCCTTCTTTATCTCCGATCACCTGAACTTCAATATGCTTAGGATTTTCGATCAGTTTTTCAACATACACTTCATCGTTTCCGAATGCGGCTTTCGCTTCTGATTTGGCCCGCTCAAACGATTCTTTCAATTCGCTTTCGCTTCGGACGATTCTCATTCCGCGGCCTCCGCCTCCGAGCGATGCTTTAATAATAAACGGAAATCCGTGGACTTTTGCGAATTGTTCGACATCTTTTATTGTTTCAGCCGGTCCGTCACTCCCCGGAATAACGGGGATACCGGCTTTTTCCGCCTGCTCCCTCGCCTTTACCTTATCTCCGAACATATCCAAATGCGCTGACGTCGGTCCGATGAATACGATGCCCTCTTCTTCACAGCGTCTCGCAAATTGGATATTTTCAGAGAGAAATCCGTAGCCCGGATGAATGGCATCAACGCCGTTTCTTTTTGCGATCTCAATAATCCCTTCAATATCAAGATACGCGTCAATCGGTTTTTTGCCTTCCCCCACAAGATAAGCTTCATCCGCTTTATAGCGATGATAGGAGCCCGAATCTTCTTTTGAATAAACGGCTACCGTTCTGATGTTCAATTCTGTGCACGCCCGGAAAATCCGGATCGCAATTTCTCCCCTGTTTGCTACTAACACTTTTTGGATGGATTGTTGTGACAAACTTTTCTCCCCCTTGGCCTAATAAATATGTAGTTTATAATAAAGGAATATCCGCCCTGTGTATACACTTGTTTTTTAGAGATACACAGATTTTTCCGTCTGCCGTCTTTTTACCCCCTTAGACGGAACGGGCTCCCTCTTTTTCTTCTTTTCTGAGTACTTGACATGCATGCTGACATTCACCAATATACCGGCGCTCGTTAATAACAAAAACATTGATGATCCCCCGTAGCTGATAAACGGCAGCGGAACACCTGTGATCGGAATTAAACCGCTGACACCGCCGAGATTGATAAAGGTCTGAATCGCAATCATGCTGGATATCCCGATTGCCAAAAGGCTTCCGAACGGATCTTCACATTTTCTCGCAATATAAAAACCTTTTAACACCACAAAAGCCAGCAGCACAATGACAAACAGGACGCCGAAAATGCCGAGCTCCTCTGAAATAACCGCCATAATAAAGTCTGTATGTGATTCAGGCAGATAACCGTATTTTTGAATGCTTTCTCCAAGACCGAGACCGAAAAAACCGCCTGAGCCGATCGCATAATACGAATTTATAATCTGCAGACCTGATGTGCTGGCGTATTTAAATGGATTTTCAAGGCTTTCAAACCGGCTCATACGCCCGGGTGTCAAAATATCGTCCCATTTCAGATAGATGATCGGGCTGACAAGGAGTAATACGATTCCCGCCATGAGAACCAGCCTGAGCAGGGTCCTTCCGCTGAATCCCGAACACATAATGACGCAAAACGCAATCAGACCGATAATCATCGCCGTTCCGAAGTCGGGCTGAATAGCGATAAGCGCACAAATGACTACGGTGACGATCACCGGCGGCGCAACCCCCGTCAAAAGCTGATCGATGTAGCTTTGTTTCTTTGCGTACACCGCGGCAAGATACAGTATCAGGGACAGCTTGACAAATTCCCCCGGCTGAATGGCCATTCCGCCGATTTTAAACCAGCTTTGCGCATTTCCGGCAACATGTCCGAAAACAAACAGCGCGCAAAGCGCAGCCACTGACGCAAGCAGTATGATTTTCTGAATCTTTTGATGGGCGAACACTTTGTACGGAAAAACGGCGGCGATAATAAACAGCACAAACCCCGCGATGACGGCGAACAGCTGCCGTTTAAAGAAATAGTCGCTGCTCACGCCGTAACGCATAACGGCGGTAATCATGCTTGAGCTGTATACCATTACCAACCCGAAACTGCACAGCAGAATGATAGCGCATATCAATGAATAATCGTAAGATTTTAACATTCTTTTAAACATAACATCCTCTTTCCTGCTTAAAGCTTACGTTTAATACCTATTGCGTATTATATTTTACTATAATTCATAAACAATTTACGCAGTTTCTTTATAGTTTTTCGGATGAAATGCAGATTAAGAGACCGTCTTACGAAAAGAAGATGCAAAAAAAACGGTTTACGGTTATAAAAAAACCCAAACCGTTGAATAGTTTGAGTTTGATCATTTATTTTCCTGTAAACGCGTCATGCAAAGCAGACAGTTCTCTTTCAAGTCTGTCCAGCAGCTCTTTGCCGTCGTTTTCGTCAACTAATCCCAGGCGGACAGCAAAATCGATTTCCCTCGACAGTCCGAACATCTGAGTATCCAAGACCTCTTCATACAGAGGACATTGAGGCATCGTTAAGTTATCCATTTGTACTCGGATCAGCTTCAAAATCTTCTCAGCATCTAACTTCAACAGCTCGAATGCTTTCTGCTGATGGTCAACTATAATCTCTGAAGCCAAAAGTATCCCTCCGTTCCCCAGGCGAGTACCTAATTCTTCTATTTATCATAAAGGGTATCAGATGAAATTGCAAGAGGATTTAAGCAGATGTTATGATAAAAAATGTTTCAAAAAATACTCAGCCTGTATTTCTCAGACATGATTTCCAAAAGCTTCACACCCGCGATGCTGTTGCCTTTTTCATCAAGCGCCGGGCCGAATATACCGATTCCGAAGTTGTACGGCGAAATGCCCATGATTCCTCCCGAAACGCCGCTTTTAGCGGGAATGCCGACCTTTATTGCGAATTCCCCGCTCGCATTGTACATGCCGCATGTCACCATAAACGTCTTGCAGATTCTCGCCACATCTTTTTTAATGACCTGCTCCCCGGTTTCCGGATGCTTCCCGTCAAGGGCGAATACACAGCCGATTTTGGCTAAATCCAGACTGCTCATCTTAATCGCGCACTGTTTTGTATACAAATCCATGACCTCTTCAACATCGCCTTTAAAAATGTCATACTGCTTCATGTAATAACACATGGCCCGATTAATCATGGAAGATTTGAATTCCGATTCCGCGACATGTCTGCAATATGTAATGTCCTGATTGTTCGCAAGTCTTCTGATGAATCCGAGCAGGTAATCCAGGCGGTCTTTCGGCGAATGCCCTTTAATTAAACCCGTAACGATGAGAGCTCCCGCATTAATCATCGGATTTAAAGGCTTGCCCGGATTCACTGTTTCAAGCTTAATCATGGAATTAAACGGGTCGCCGGTCGGCTCCTGACCCACGCAGCTGAACACCTTTTCCTTTCCGTAATCCATCAGTACGAGCGCCAGAGAAAGCACTTTCGAAATGCTCTGCAGCGTAAATGTCCGGTCGGCGTCTCCTGCCGTCAGACATGTATTTTCCGCATGATAAATCGTGACCGAAAGGCTGTCTTGTTCAGATTCAGCCAGAGCCGGAATATAGTCTGCCACTTTGCCTTCTTCAGTCCTTTTTTTCGCTTCCTGAACTAATGCGTCCAGCTCTTGGTAATGCCGGCATACCATGTCGATCATCCTCACTTCGCTGCCGTTGTATACATCTAAGTTTGCGACGCAAAGTGACAATTCATGCGAAAACTTTTATACTTTAAGTAAAGGGGGGCTTCAACATGAGCGTTATTCAAGTAAAAGGCAATGTTACATACCCGATTACAATTGATCCGAGTGTCTGGATTTTCGATGACCGCAAGTTTCCGTTTGAAAACAATCAGCCCGTTCATCCGGACGGCTCTGCAGAAACCCAGGAGCATACGCTTGATCCGGAACGGGTGATCAGAGAAGGGCGCATTTCGCCGCCGACTTTAAAAAGCGAAAAACGTTATGAAAAAGAAAGACTGATGAACGGCAGCTTCGCCATGAAGCTCGGCGCTGTTTTAGCAAATGCCGAGCCGAAAAAAAGCGCTGTCCTGTGCGCATTTATTTCAAAATCAGAAAGAACCGAAGTGCCGCTCGAAAAGGCGATGGACGCAATCGCGCATTTCAGCGATGCGGGAAAACCGCTTCAAGACGGCGGTCCGGTCCATTTTTACGTGGACGGAGACTTTGAAAAACCGATAACGGGCGTCACAGAAATCGAAGTTTTATAACAAATCGGCGGCAAGCTGTGCAAGGCCGGATCTCTCACCTTTCACAAGCTTCACGCTGCCGGAGACGGTTTGTCCTTTAAACCGCTCTACAACATAAGCAAGTCCGTTGTTTAAACTGTCTAAGTATGGGTGATCTATTTGCTCCGGATCGCCCATCAGGACAATTTTGCTTCCCTCTCCCACCCTTGTCAAAAGCGTTTTGACCTCGTGCCTCGTCAGATTCTGAGCCTCATCAATAATAATAAACTGATCCGGAATGCTTCTTCCCCGAATGTATGTCAGCGCCTCCACCTGAATCGATCCGATTCCTGCCAAAATCGCTTCAAGTTCACCCGGCTTTTTCGCATTGAATAAAAATTCAAGATTATCAAAGATCGGCTGCATCCACGGCTTGAGCTTTTCCTCTTTTTCGCCCGGCAAATATCCGATATCCTTTCCCACCGGGACGATGGGACGCGCGACGATCAGCTTTTTATAAATACCGAGATCCTCCGTCTGCAGAAGCCCTGCCGCGAGAGCAAGCAAGGTTTTTCCCGTTCCCGCTTTTCCGATCAGGGTGACAAGCGGGATATCTTCCCTCAGCAGAAGTTCGAGCGCCATTGTCTGCTGGACGTTCTTCGGCCTGATACCCCATACGTGCTCATCATCGAAAACGAGTCTTTTTACGGTCTCTCCTTTCTTATCCGCCATGCCGACCGCAGACGAAGATCCTCCTAATTCATCTTTCATCAGCACAAATTGATTCGGATAAACCTGATGCTGCTGAAGCTCCTTGACTGAAATTTGTTTGTTTTTATAAAACGAGGCAAACCGCTCTTTATTCATAAATATATCTTTGTACCCGCTATATATTTCATCATGGTCAACGACTCTGTCGTTTAAAAAATCCTCCGCCAAAAGCCCGATGGCATCCGCCTTTACCCTGACAAGCACATCTTTGCTGACCAGGATGACGAGGCGGCCGTTTTCTTTCGTTTCCTCCTCAAGGCTTAAATTTTTTGCCACCGCCAAAATGCGGTTATCATTCGTTTTTTCGATAAAAATTTCTTGGAGCTGATGAAATGACCGGTGGTTCAGTTCAATTCTGAGCGTTCCTCCGCTTTCAAGCGGAACTTTCTCGTGCAGCCTACCTTTCTCCCTGAGCCCGTCTATCAGCTTAGATACGTGCCTCGCATTTCTCCCGACCTCGTCCATATACCGCTTTTTTGAATCGACCTCTTCCAGCACGACGGCGGGGATGACAACTTCGTTTTCTTCAAAGGAAAAAATGGCGTTAGGATCCTGCAAAAGTACATTCGTATCTAACACATAAATTTTACTCAAGTCTCAGCCTCCTGAAATAAGGATCAAAGCCCATCGTGTGCTTCTCTTTCCGCGAAAAACGGGGATGCCTGCTAAAATATATGATTTGGTGAATAAAGATAGAAGGTTAATTCAACAATAAAATAAATGAAAGCATTCAAGGAGGGAATCTGACGTGCGAATTCTTTTCATTATCATACAAGCCTTGTTTATCCTGACCGGCTGCACTGCTGTACAGGACGGCCGCGGCCGCAATATCCAGAACGAATCAACCGATCAGCGTGATGCAAAACCGATTCATGTGAAAAATACGGCTCCTGAGACAGCTGAAAATCCCGGCCGGACAGACATCGCTAAGCATCTCGTCGAAGTAACCGAAAAAATCCCCGGCATTTCAGATG
This sequence comes from Bacillus sp. MT(2024), assembly GCF_036362845.1. Taxonomy (NCBI): domain Bacteria; kingdom Bacillati; phylum Bacillota; class Bacilli; order Caryophanales; family Bacillaceae; genus Bacillus; species Bacillus sp. MT(2024). The sequence goes on along the minus strand of NZ_CP143632.1, from coordinate 1,451,965 downwards.
CCACCGCGGTTGTACTCGGAAGATACTCCGTTGTCGGAATCGATGTGGATGACAATTTAGAAAGAAGCAAAGTGGAGAGCATTAAATACACCGTTGCCCAGGCGTTAAAAAACGATCCTTACGGCGCCAATGCCGTTGTCGTGGCTGATCCTGATACGGTTTCCCGTCTGAGAGGCATGGGCAGCGACATTAAAGCCGGCCGCCCCGTTTCAGGCATTTTGGACGAACTTGCCGCCATCGTCGGTCGTGTCATGCCGGAAGTCCCGAATGATGTGACCGACAATGAAAAAGAATCACCGACTCAATCGAATGATGATCAGCTGAACCAAAGAGACCAGAACAAGCTGCAGAACGAACAGAACGATCAATCGGATCATCATATGAAAAACCGCCAGTAAAAAGCAGCGCCCGCTCCAAAAGAAGGGCGCTGCTTTCTTTCCCTTTGGCAGGAGGGGCATCCATGATATAATGCTTGTCATAGTGAAAGAGGTGAAAATCAATGAGAGTAAAATGTTCCATTTGCGACAAAATTGAACAAATTGATGATGAAACACTGACAGCCAAACGCCTCCGCAATCGTCCGATTCATACATATATGTGCCGGGAATGCCATGACCGAATCAAAATCAAAACGGAGGCGCGGCTGAATACCGGACACTTTTCCTTTCATCCTGGACAAAAAGCGAAAAAAGATAAACTGAAAAAATAAACCGAATAAAAAATGACCCGCCGGAAGGCAAGGTCATTTTTTTATTGCGGTTTAGCTGACTGGCTTTTTTTGGACTGGTGCAGACGGATTTTGTAAATGATCAAAATCAAGGCGGCAACAACAAGCCCTTCTCCGACCGGCAAAAACACACCGAAAAAAGTCAGCACGGTGCAGCCGAGCACGAGAAAGAGATAAACTGCCGCAGCCTTCAAAACCGGCAGCCGTTTGGCAAAGCCGAGTTTAAATACAATCACCGAAAGCACGACGATCGTTCCGTATAACAGCCACATTCCCGCCAGCGGATGCTCATCCACTTGGTAAAGAGCCGCAAAGAACGACAGCCGTTCACTTACTTCATTCAAAAAGATCCCCCTCCCCTTTTCCGTTCGGGTTCTACCTTTTCAAATTCTGCAAGTGATTAAGACATTCCTGCTGTTTTTTTCTTTTTCGCCGCTTTTTCACGTTCGTTTTTATTCAGGATTTTCTTTCTTAAACGGATGGATTCCGGCGTTACTTCGCAGTATTCATCCTCGTTTAAGTACTCGAGTGATTCTTCAAGCGACATAATGCGCGCTTTCTTAATCGTAGTCGTTTGATCCTTCGTAGCGGAACGTACGTTTGTCTGCTGTTTCATTTTGCTGACATTGACAACAAGGTCATTGTCACGGTTATGTTCGCCGACAATCATGCCTTCATACACTTCTGTTCCGGGCTCAACGAAGATGACGCCGCGGTCTTCAATACCTTGAATTCCGTAAGATGTCGCTTTTCCGTTTTCCATGGAAACGAGCACACCCTGACGTCGGCCTCCGACTTGGCCTTTTTGCATCGGCTGATAGCTGTCAAACGTGTGGTTCAGGATACCGAAACCGCGTGTCAGTGACAGAAACTCAGTAGAATAGCCGATGAGTCCGCGTGAAGGTACGGTAAAGATCAGGCGGACCTGGCCGTTTCCGTTATTAATCATATCAAGCATTTCGCCTTTTCTCGCACCCATTGATTCCATAACAGAACCAGTATGCTCTTCAGGCACGTCAATCTGCACGCGCTCAACAGGCTCGCAGCTGACGCCGTCAATTTCCTTAATGATAACTTCAGGTTTAGACACTTGAAGCTCATAGCCTTCACGGCGCATGTTTTCAATTAAAATGGACAGGTGAAGCTCACCGCGTCCTGAAACAACCCATGCGTCTGGTGATGCAGTCGGTTCGACACGAAGACTGACGTCAGTTTGAAGCTGCGCATTCAGACGCTCTTCAATTTTGCGGGCTGTGACATATTTGCCTTCACGGCCTGCAAACGGGCTGTTGTTTACGACAAATGTCATTTGAAGCGTAGGCTCATCAATGCGCAGAACCGGCAGCGGCTCATGGTGGTCAGCCGGACAAACCGTTTCACCGACGTTGATGTCTTCCATGCCCGAAACGGCAACAAGGTCTCCCGCTCTCGCTTCTTCAATTTCCACGCGTTTCAATCCTTGGAAACCGAAGATTTTCGTTACGCGGAATGATTTAACCGTTCCGTCAAGTTTCATCAATGAAACCTGCTGACCCACTTTCATCGTGCCGCGGAAAACGCGTCCGATACCGATACGGCCGACATAATCATTGTAATCAAGCAGCGCCACTTGGAATTGAAGAGGCTCTTCGGCGTTATCTACCGGGGCAGGGACATGTTCAAGAATCGTTTCATACAGTGATTCCATGTTTTCGTCCTGCTTTTTCGGATCCAGACTTGCCGTTCCGTTAATCGCAGAAGCGTAGACGACAGGGAACTCAAGCTGTTCTTCGTTTGCGTCAAGCTCGATGAACAAATCAAGCACTTCATCAATGACTTCTTCCGGGCGGGCGAAATCACGGTCGATTTTGTTTACGACGACAACCGGATTTAAGTTCTGCTCAAGGGCTTTTTTCAGTACGAAACGGGTTTGCGGCATGCAGCCTTCATATGCGTCAACGACTAACAGAACGCCGTCAACCATTTTCATAATCCGTTCTACCTCTCCGCCGAAGTCGGCGTGTCCCGGAGTGTCCAAAATATTAATGCGTGTATCTTTATAGTTAATCGCAGTATTTTTCGCAAGAATTGTAATACCGCGTTCACGTTCAAGATCGTTTGAATCCATTGCGCGTTCGGCAATATTTTCGTTGGCACGGAATGTTCCGGCTTGGTGAAGCAATTGGTCTACCAAAGTCGTTTTCCCATGGTCAACGTGGGCAATAATCGCGATGTTGCGAAGATCGTTTCGAAGTTTCACATTTTCATCTCCTAAAAAAATTAGATAACTTTCATATTATACCACACATCCTCTTTAAAAGCGTTACGTTTTTCTGTAAACTGAAAGTATGACGTTAAAGGGGATGGAAATATGAAAAAATTGAATTGGCTCTTATTATTATTTGCATTCGCAGCAGTCTTCAGCATGATGCTGATCGGCGTATCAATCGCTGAGAAAAGCGCATGGGGCATCATCGGAAGCATTGTTCTCGTTATCGCCATGATGGGAAGCGGTTTTACCGTAAAGAAAAAAATGCGCGAACAGGGACTGCTTGATTAAAAGCATGACCCTTTGCAAAATTCCGTAAACATGGAAAGACAATATCTTATGAAGCCTGAATCAAAGATTCAGGCTTTTTTATATCCTCAAAACAGGCTCCAGATGTAAGGCTTATCTCCCCCGCCGCCTAGTCAGGAAGCCGGAAATGACGGCCCCCATTCTAGTTATATCAGCAGATTCCCTCAGAAAATGCAGTCTGAAATAGTCCGGCATCGTTATGCAGAAAATACCATACCTCCTATATCAATTCCATCATTGTCTTTTTATACTTGTGGCTGTAAGCAAATACACATGACAAGGAGAGAATGAAATGAAAACATCTTTTTTGAAGAAAACCGCTGTAACTGCCGCCGCAACCGCCTCAGCCGCCTTGCTTGCATTCAGTCCGCTTGATTCTGCCGGCGCAAAAACGATCCAGGCAAATGAACCACATGCCCTGCAGGCTTCCGGAGAGAAAACACCGGAAGACGCGGCAAAACTCATTGACATCATCAGCCAATCCATTTACGAAAAAGACGGCGTCTATTATTTTGACGGTGAAAAAGCGGTTGAATTGGGATTAGATAAAGAAACCGCACAGACCATTCAAAAGCTGTGGGACAGTTCAACCGAATTTTTAACCGTTCTTTCTCAATGTATTGAGAAAACGGACGGCGAATATACATTTAATAAAGAAAAAGCGGTGGAGCTCGGATTTACGGAAAAAGAGGCCCTTATCGTTGATCAGCTGTTCACCGCTTTTTCCCAAAGTCTTCATATCCTTCAATCTGCGCTGATTGAAGAAGACGGTGTGTATACGTTTGATCAGGACCTTGCTGAAAAAGCAGGAGCAGGAAAAAAAGAAGCAAAGCTGTGTGCCGGATTCTTTAATTCACTGCCGCAGGAATTGCTTGAAGGCATTTATACAGCCTTTCATCCGGCTGAGTAAACGGATAAAACGCCCGGTCATTCAGCCGGGCGTTTTTTTAAATCAGCAGTTTAAGGATCAGCATGATAAAGAAAACAGCGCCGAACAAACCGGCTGCTTTTATCAGCAGCTTCCCGTAATACCGTTCCTTAAACCGCCTTTCTTCTTCTGCATAACAGGGGGGCGCCTTCATCTCAGGGATGCCGAGGTCAAGCGGCGCCTTCATCATATGATATAAACTCCCGCACTTACCGCATGATTCAAGATGGCGGGAAATAAACCGCTCCGTTTCTGTTTCACAATCGCCTTCAATATATAAAGGGAGTAAATCTCTCACTAAACAGCAAGTCATATCTGTCCGTCCTTCCTTTTTTCCGCCAAGTGCTGTTTCAGCTGCATTCTCGCCCTGTACAGGGTGCTCTTCACCTTCGAAAGACTCCAGTCCAAAACATCAGCAATCTCTTCGTAAGACAGCTCTTGAAATTCCCTCAAAATTAAAACGGTCTGCTGATCGCTTTTCAGACGCTGAATCTGCCCGGTCAGCGCATTCTGAGTGTCTGTCCGGGCGACGTAATTCTCCGGCAGTTCATATGTTGTTTGCTGAAGCCCTTCATTCAGAGTGATATCTGAAAATTGATATTTTCTATCACGTCTGTACCAATTGATGAAGGTATGATGGGCAATTGCATAGAGCCACGTTCTGATAGACGAGTGGCCCTTAAATGAATCAAGCCCGTTAAATGCTTTCATAAATGTATCCTGAGCGAGGTCTTTAGCGGTTTCAGCATGTTGTGTGCGTCTGTAAAGGTAATACATAATATCTTGATAATGTTCACGATACAGCTGTTCAATTGACATCTTGTTTTTCATTTAAAAGTAAAACCACACTGTCATCCAGATTGAGAGCACAATGAAGAATCCGTACAATCCATACGTCAGGCATTTCATGTATTTAATCTGGCGGATATCGCCGGACGGCGCACTCAAGCCATGTTCATTCTGCCGTTTTCTGTTTTCCGCCTCTGCTCCGAATAAATGCTCATGTTCTTTCATCCACTGGAGCGTGCCGCCTTCAAGTTCTCCTTCTTTATAAAGGTCGTATAAATCGAAGAAGACAGCCTTTTTTTCTTTATTGTTCATAAAGGTTCACCGCCTCGTAAGTATCCGCGTTCACTACATATACGTCATGACGGTTTGAACCGAACGGCTGAATAATGACGAGCCATGCGTTATATGTTACGCCGGCTTTCACCGCTATGACAGGCTTCACCCGCTTTTTGTAAATGATGCCGTTATATGCCCCCGCCACTCTTTTGAAGGCTGTTTCCCCGTCTCTGTATGTATGCGGGAATGTTTTGGCGCTTACCTGTCCGTAGAATGAGACCTCTTTCATGCCTTCTTCATTCCGGAGCGTAACGAATGTGCCTTCAGAGTTTTCAAAAACGAGAGTGCCTTCCGATTTGTCAATTTGTCTAAGTTTTGAAGTATCCGCGCCCAGCAGCAATGAAAAGAGCTTCTTCTGAAGTTCTGTTTTTGTTAAAACGGTGCTGTCAGGTGAGACTCTGATTTTCATAAGACGTCCGGATGCTGCATCAAATATCAGCTCCGTTCCGTTAGTCGCAGTTACGGTCAAACTGCTGCCGATCAGGCTGTTTATAGCTGTATTTGTAATTTCAAATGTCTGATCAGGCATTTGCAGCGTACGAAAGGCGGCTTTTGTTGCTTTCACTATGTCTTTTTCCTTCATATGCACCTGCGGCAGGGACTCAAACTGATAAATAGACGGATCTTCTGAAAAACCCATAATGGTGTCTTTTTCCCAGTAAAATACTGTGCCTGAATCTTCGTGTTTCGTCCCTTGTCTTTTCGGCGCAATCTCCACGATAAACTGTCCGTCTTCTTTTTTCACTGTTGTCTGAATGCCTTGTGTTTTTATTTTTCGGCCGTGCGCCGACAAGAAATCCAGCGACTTTTTCCGGTATTCCTCTTCTGTAAAAGTGCGGCCTTCCGGTTTTTTAAGATATTGATAATTTGTAATCAATCGGGAAACCTCGTCCACTTCCGCTTCATAATCTTCCGTTTTAAAACGGTAAAAGTAATGGAGGTCCTGATTGGTCTCTGTTAAATAAATCGGATTCTCAGCCGGAAAAAATGACGTAAGGATCCGTTCCGCTTGGTCTGAAGTGATATGTTCACCCACATTATCAACAGAATCTTCAGCTATCGGCTTTGAAACCGCAAAAGCTGCATCGCCCGCATTGTATACCGGGTTCAAAAAGACAATAAAACCAGCGGCCGTTGCCGCCGCAAGAAAGCTTTTCGTCCGCTGTCTGATCCTGTCTGACCGATGAAATAAATGATGGGTCATCAGAAAACCGACCATCGTTAAATACACCGTAAATGGGAGAAGTCTGCCGTAATCTTTTGTTACACCTGCCGAGGGCGCAGCGAGCACCCACACCAACAGCCCGATGACCCCGGCATAAAACACACCGATAAAAACGGGTCTCGGTTTCCAATACATTTTAAAGAATAAAACATTCATAGAAATCAGAAGTAGTAAAACAACCGTAATAAAACATAGCATCGAAACTATATCCTCCCCCGCCATCGCATCGGGACTGTTATTCCAGAAAGTGAAAAAACTGAAGATCAGCTGAATGACGGGCAGTGTCACCACAGTGAGATCAAAGGTATAAAATATGCCCTTTCCCCTCTGCTTCTGCGGCATGAGCATATAGTGAAACGCGGTGAGCAGCACATACCCATACATTAAGAGATGAACGATCGGAAGAAGCTCTCTTTCTTCCGATATCAAATAGTTCGCGCTAAAGCGAGTACTCTGCACCTGATGAACCAATTCAACTGTTATGCCCGCCAATAATACGGCCCTGAGCAGAATTCCTGAATAAAACCAAACTCTCTCACGGCTGATTTTCGGATGAAAAGTCAGCGCGTATAAAACAGCAAGGCAGACGGCTGACCACTGAATGATCAACACGCTTTGTCTGCTTAAAATGAAATATCTGTCGAAATGCTGAATAAAATGACTGAAAATCTCTGACATCTGAAACAATCCTTTTCGTTTATTAAGGCCTCACCTGTTTAGACAAACGGCTATAAAAAAAGTTTTACAGATCGGAACATTTTTCCTCTATCATTTTTCCCGACTTCATTTGTCATTTTTTTCAGAATAAATCGCATCATTCGACTCATGTCTGATTCAACACGTGTCTCTCGGCTTATCCCCTGACGCTGCCCGCCGGAAGCCTTTACGGGACGATTCTATCAATTCATCAGCGGAGTCTAGTTTTATATTGCAGAATGAGAGAATGCTGGTTTATTATAACAATATAAGTTTTCATTATTTTCAAAAAGGGGGATTTATTGTGGGTTTAGGTAAGAAATTGTCTGTTGCTGTCGCCGCTTCCTTTATGAGTTTAACCATCAGTCTTCCGGGTGTTCAGGCCGCTGAGAATCCTCAGCTTAAAGAAAACCTGACGAACTTTGTGCCGAAGCATTCTTTGGTGCAATCTGAATTGCCTTCAGTCAGTGACAAAGCAATCAAGCAATACTTGAAACAAAACGGCAAAGTCTTCAAAGGCAACCCTTCTGAGAGACTGAAGCTGATTGACCACACGACCGATGATCTCGGCTACAAGCACTTCCGTTATGTGCCTGTCGTTAACGGTGTGCCTGTGAAGGACTCGCAAGTCATTATTCACGTCGATAAATCCAACAATGTCTATGCGATTAACGGTGAATTAAACAACGATGCTTCTGCCAAAACGGCAAACAGCAAAAAATTATCTGCAAATCAGGCGCTGGATCATGCTTTTAAAGCAATCGGCAAATCACCTGAAGCCGTCTCTAACGGCAACGTTGCAAACAAAAACAAAGCCGAGCTGAAAGCAGCGGCCACAAAAGACGGTAAATACCGCCTCGCCTATGATGTAACCATCCGCTACATCGAACCGGAACCAGCTAACTGGGAAGTAACCGTTGATGCGGAAACAGGGAAAGTCCTGAAAAAGCAAAACAAAGTGGAGCATGCCGCTGCAACCGGAACAGGTACGACTCTTAAAGGAAAAACGGTCTCATTAAATATTTCTTCTGAAAACGGCAAATATGTAATGCGCGATCTTTCGAAGCCTACCGGAACACAAATTATTACGTACGATCTGCAAAACCGACAATATAACCTGCCGGGCACGCTCGTATCAAGCACTACAAACCAGTTCACAACTTCTTCTCAGCGCGCTGCGGTTGATGCGCATTACAATCTCGGCAAAGTGTATGATTATTTCTATCAGACGTTTAAACGCAATAGCTACGACAATAGAGGCGGCAAAATCGTATCTTCTGTTCATTACGGCAGCAAATACAATAACGCGGCCTGGATCGGCGACCAAATGATTTACGGAGACGGTGACGGTTCATTCTTCTCCCCTCTTTCCGGTTCAATGGACGTCACGGCTCATGAAATGACACACGGCGTTACACAGGAAACAGCCAACCTGAACTATGAAAATCAGCCGGGCGCTTTAAACGAATCCTTCTCTGATGTATTCGGGTACTTCACCGATACTGAGGACTGGGATATCGGTGAGGATATTACGGTCAGCCAGCCGGCTCTCCGCAGCTTATCCAATCCGACAAAATACGGACAGCCCGACCATTACAAAAATTATCAAAACCTTCCGAACACTGATGCCGGCGACTACGGCGGCGTGCATACAAACAGCGGAATTCCGAACAAAGCCGCTTACAACACGATTACAAAAATCGGCGTGAAAAAAGCGGAGCAGATTTACTATCGCGCACTGACGGTATATCTCACTCCGTCATCAAGCTTTAAAGATGCAAAAGCAGCTTTGATTCAATCAGCGCGGGACCTTTACGGCTCTCAAGACGCTGCAAGCGTAGAAGCGGCCTGGAATGCGGTCGGCTTGTAAACAAGAAAAGAGACCGGAGAAATCCGGTCTCTTTTTTATATCTGAAACATTTCACAATGGCTTCACCATGATCATATATGTCTTTTCCCGATCGTCTTTTTCAAGCTTAAGCTGTTCAAAGCCGCATTGACTTAAAAACAAAACCCATTCCTGCCTGTCCAGGGGAACGGCTGAAAACATCGCTTTATGCTCTCCTCTCAGCCGGCCCGCAATCTCTTCAATGACCGCGCGTCCGATTCCTTTCTCTTTTGCCTCCGGAGCGACGGCCACGGTTCCGAGCCACGGTTTTCCGTTTGAAGGGGCCCATTCCAAATGAAAACTGACGGCGGCAGGAGCGCCGTCAATCTCCCATACGAGCCACGTTCCATTGTACATGGAGTATGCAAGCATAAACTCCGCCGCATTTTTTGTTCCGAACTCTTCGTTTTTCCACACCGGGTGCGATGCCGCCAGCTGCTCCAGAAACCCGAGATCTTCTTCTTCAAAATCTCTACCTGTCAGCATGTAAATAGTCGTCAAAGATAATTTTATGTATAGCCGGATTGCCCGCAAGCACGCTGTGGTTGTCTAAAAACGTGAACGGTTCGCCGTCTGTGGTCGTGTAAATGCCCCCGACTTCGTTCAGCAGCACGCAGCCGGCAGCGTAATCCCACGGCGCGAGCCTCATCGTAATGTATGCGTCAATGCGGCCGGCCGCAACACTGGCCAGCTCAAGTGCCGCCGAACCGTAGGAACGCGTTCCTCTGACCCGTTTTACGAGCGGCGCCAAAATACTCGGGTCAATCCTTCTGTTTTCCGTCACCCATGTGGCATTGATTGCAATAATGGCTTCTTCAATGGAAGCTTCTTTTAAAGGAGCAAGCGGCGTATCGTTCAGATAAGCCCCTTTTCCGCTGAATGCGTGATACAGTTCGTCCTGCATCACATCATAAATTAAGCCGATTTTGCCTTTTCCGTCTTCAAAGATGCCGATGGAGATCGCGAAATGCCGCTTTTGATGGACAAAATTCATCGTCCCGTCAATCGGATCAATGATCCAGACGATTCCGTCAAGGGAGCGGAGTTTATCCCCCTGCCCTTCTTCTCCGAGAATCCGGTGTCCGGGAAAAGTTCCTTGTATACGGTCAATGAAAAAGCGCTCCGTCTCTTTATCAATATTTGTGACTAAATCATTCGGATTTGATTTTGTTTCAATCGTCAAGCTTTCCTGCATGGATTGTCTGATTCTCGTTCCGGCTTCTTTTACCCATTGTTTTGCGATATCATCAATTTCCGTCCAATTTGTCATACCGTGTACCTCTTTTCTATGTATAGCTTATTCTATAGCATACTGATAAAGGCGATGAAAAAGCAAGGAAAATGAAAAAAATGCCTTCTCACGTAAAAACGAACCATTTCCTGCGGTTCGTTTTTACTATTCTTTATCCGTTAAGCCGAATCCATTCTTTTCTGAGACGTTCCAGTTTTCTTTTGCTGAGATCGATTTGATCTTCATTCTCTTTTTGCATGGCCTCATACAGGGTTGCCAATTCATAATCAACCTCTAGTCTCCAGACAGCTACACGGTTATTTTTTTCCTCCCTGAATCCTTCCTTCACCACTTGCCTCATTGTCTTTCGCCCCTTCCAGAGATCATTTGTTAAAAAAGCATCCCATTTTTCCAATTTATTAATGATACTTCTTATATCGTATGGAAACTTATATTCGGCTGTAACAACATTCTTAAAATTGTGTGTTTACCTATTCGTTTTTTACCACCAATCCTCTCGTCTCAAACGTTCTCAATGTTTTTGCGGCCGGCGGCGGCTGTGGTAAAATATGAATACTTACGATAAGGAGGAAAAAGATGACTCAGATGCGTTTTACAAAAGAAGACTTCGATACATTTACAATAGAAGGTTTAGATCCGCGCATGGAGGTGTTAAAAGAACAAGTCCGTCCGAAGCTGACCTTGTTAGGAGAGCATTTCGCACCGACATTGTCAGCATTGACAGGAGATGAAATGTTCCCGCATGTCGCCAAGCACGCGAGAAGATCTGTCAACCCGCCGGCTGACAGCTGGGTTGCCTTTGCCAACAGCAAACGCGGCTATAAGAAACTCCCTCACTTTCAGATCGGTTTATGGGACACCCATATGTTTGTATGGTTTGCCATCATTTATGAATCTCCGATAAAAGAGGAATACGGCAGATTGCTGGAAGCGAAGCAGGAGGAAATCACAAAACAGATTCCCGGTCATTTTGTATGGTCGCCGGATCATACGAAGCCAGGTGCGTACAAGCAGTCCGACATGGATCAGGAGCAGCTGAAAACATTATTTGAACGCCTGCAGACAGTGAAAAAAGCAGAGCTTTTATGCGGCATTCAGCTGCAAAAAGAAGACGTGATCAACATGAACAACAATGAATTCCTGCAAACCATTGAAGATGCTTTTAGGAAGCTTTCCTTCTTATACACACTGACTCAGAAAGTCTCATAACATAAAAAGCGGGCCGATTGCCGGCTCGCTTTTGTCTACATTTTGATAATCGCTTGATCTGATTGTTTCGCCTGTTTCACAGTCCGATACGGGGAATAGGTGCTGTCAGCTTCAAATTGGCTGCAGATTTTCTTTTCTTCCGCTTTCCCGGGAACGATTTCTTTAAAGCGGCGGTACGCATTCAGAAGTCTGTCTCGGTCAGCTCCTTTTTCATAGGCGTTTTCCACCTGCTGAAAAAAAGCAATGACGTCCACGGCCTCCTCTGTCGTCCAGTCCTCATTCATCGGATATTGATATTCCAAATGTCTTCACTCCTTTATCATCATGCTCAAAATAAGCATCTTCCATAGATCATAAATTGTTCTTTACTTTCTTTCAAGTTCATAATATAATTCATTTGTTTTACGTTTAAAAAACGGGTAATAAAACTGAATGTAATACAAACTAATCCGTAGGTATTATGATAAAGGTGGGAAAACAATTGCCGCAACATGAAACACCCCTGTACAGCGGACTGAAAAAGCACGCGGACAGACAGCCTGTCCAATTCCACATTCCGGGCCATAAAAAAGGCGCGGGAATGGACCCGGAATTCAGACAATTTATCGGAGAAAACGCGTTAAGCATAGATTTAATTAATATCGAACCTCTGGATGATTTACATGCGCCAAAGGGCATCATTAAAGAAGCCCAGGATCTGGCCGCGGAAGCATTCGGCGCAGACCATACCTTCTTTTCCGTACAAGGGACGAGCGGCGCCATTATGACGATGGTCATGGCCGTATGCGGACCCGGAGATAAAATCATCATCCCGAGAAACGTTCATAAATCCATTATGTCGGCCATTGTATTTTCCGGAGCGGTGCCGATTTTTATACACCCGGAAATTGACGCTGAGCTCGGAATTTCTCACGGCATTACGCTTGAGTCCGCCGAGCGGGCTTTGACGGAGCACCCTGACGCAAAAGGCCTGCTTGTCATCAATCCGACATACTTCGGTGTGGCAGCTGACTTGAGCAGCATTGTAAAGCTCGCGCATTCTTTCGATGTGCCTGTTCTTGTCGATGAAGCGCACGGCGTGCATATTCATTTTCATGATAAGCTTCCTCTGTCCGCCATGCAGGCGGGCGCTGATATGGCAGCCACAAGCGTGCACAAATTGGGAGGCTCCCTGACGCAGAGCTCCATTTTAAATGTGAGAGAAGGCCTTGTTTCCAAAGAAAGAGTACAGTCGATTTTAAGCATGCTGACGACAACGTCAACATCCTATCTGCTTCTCGCTTCACTGGATGTCGCAAGAAAACGCCTCGCTACAGAAGGCCGCGATCTTCTTGAAGAAACGATTCTGCTGGCGGATCAGACACGGGAACGCCTCAATCAAATTGAAGGCATCCGCTGTGTCGGCGAAGAAATCACTGGGTCAAAAGCTGCCTTCAGTTATGATCCGACTAAATTAATCATTTCGGTCAAAAACCTCGGCCTGACGGGTCATGACGTTGAAAAATGGCTCCGCGAATCATTTAATATCGAAGTCGAGCTGTCCGATTTGTATAATATTTTATGTATTTTCACCCCCGGAGACAGAGCAGGAGATGCCGACCGTCTTGTAAGCGCGCTTACAGACATTTCAAAGCAGGCTTCTGCAAATGACTATGCTCATCAGCAAGCGGAAGTTCTGCTTCCTGAGATTCCTCTGTTAGCGATGACGCCAAGAGACGCTTTTTACGCAAATACGGAAGTCATTCCGTTAACAGAATCCGCGGGACGGATCATTGCAGAGTTTGTCATGGTGTACCCGCCGGGAATTCCGATCTTTATTCCGGGTGAGATCATTACTGAAGAAAATATCAGCTACATTTTTAAAAACTTGGACGCCGGCCTTCCTGTGCAGGGTCCCGAAGATGCAACGCTTGAAATGATCAGAGTCATCAAAGAGCAAAAAGCCATCCAATAAACATAAAGAAGCCCGAAACGAAATCGTTTCGGGCCTTTTTTACGCTTTTTACTCTTCTTCAAGATGACACTGGCATTGTCCGCAGCATGTTCCGTATAACGTCGTGACCTTCTCATCCTCAAAGTAATGAATCGCTTCGTTACAGTCTTGGCAAACAATTGTACCCATCTGTCATTCCCCATTTCTCAGAATTTGAAAACGCTTAATTTTTACTTGTTGTTATTATATTATTATGTCACATTTAATATGTCAACCGATAAATTGTATAACACATTTATTTTTTACGGTCTTTTTATAGCTCGAGGGTCAATCACGGTATATCCTTTATGACGCAATCCTTTTACAATGTCCGGCATGGCTTCAGCCGTCCATTTCCGGTCATGCATCAATATGTTGGCGCCGTCCCGCAGGTAAGGACTGCTCAGGGTGATATCGGTAAGCGCTTTTTTTGATTGATATTTCTGATCCCAATCATACCCGAAGGTCCAGTTCATTTTCACCATTCCTTCTTTTTTTATAAGTCTGTCACTGTAGTCCGTATTGCTTCCGAAAGGCGCCCTGAAAAATGCGGGTTTCTCTCCTATTACCTTTTCAACCGCTTTATTGACGCCAATGATTTCTTCCCGTTGTTTTTGTTCGGAAAGATCTTTTAAGTTTTGATGAGTCATTGTATGATTTCCGATCATAAAGCCTAACTCATGAATATGCTTAAGCGCTTTCTTATTTTCATCTTTTTTCAAAAAATGTCCGTTTACAAAAAAGATCGCTGACGCATTGAGATCATGCAGTTTGTCCGCAATCTCAGCGGCATGCTGATCAGGCGCGTCATCGATCGTTACCAATGCGATCGGTTTTTTTTCTTTCTGTTCATCCATTTTTTCCACAGAAAAGGTTTTCGGATTGATATAGTAACGGGGCTCCGCCTTCTGTTTTTTCTCTTTTGTATGATGGTTTTCCCGTTTGGCATGATTGGCCGCGGCTTGAGAATAGGGTTTGTTTGTTTGCATCTTTTCATTTGATTGGCAGCCGGCGAGTAAGCACATACATATGACGGCTGCAGCGGCTTTATACATGACAATCCCTCCTGATATGGTTTTGCCCCCAGTATAACGAAAAAACAGCGCTCTCACGAAAAACAATGTGCCTTTTTTACACATCGGCTGTACAAGTTGTCACACGTATTATTTCTTCATTAAAAACGGTTTCAATTATATAACAATTCAGTAACAAGCCTTAGGTTTTTCACCTCTCGTGATACACTTAATATAGTCCTTATAAATGGATGAACCAATATATTATATAAAACAGAGGAGTAAGATAGATGCGCTACCGTACGGTGATTCCCTTTTTTTTGATGCTGTTCGTTCTGTCAAGCTGTTCGGTTTCTACTGTCATTCCATTCAAAAATAACCGGATCGACAGCATTCATCACACTCAAATCTTGTTTTTTTCCGATGAAAATCATATAGATAAAGAAGTTCCTTATTACGATGCGATTCTTGATTTAGAAAAGAAATATCCCCATCATGTCGATCAAATGAAGGTTTATGACAACAGAAAGGGATGGGAAGAGGAAATCAACACGTTCCCTGCGCTGATGGTGATCAATCATCGGCATGTGGTCATGAAGATTGAGGGATCCGTAAAGAAAAAAGAGGATATCATCAAACCTATGCAGCATGTGCTTGCACAATAAAAACAGCCTCCGCTTTTACAAACGGGGGCTGTTTCTTTGTTACATCATTATTTTACGATGTGGATCGGGCTTCCGATTGCTACTTCGGCAGCTTCCATAGTGATTTCGCCCAATGTCGGGTGAGCGTGAATTGTCATCGCGATATCTTCAGCAGTCATTCCGCCTTCGATCGCCAGGCTCAATTCAGAAATCATGTCAGAAGCGCTTGCGCCGGCAATTTGCGCACCGATTACAAGACCGTCTTCTTTACGGGTGATCAGCTTCATGAAGCCGTCAGTTTCGTTAAGAGACAGCGCACGTCCGTTTGCTGCAAACGGGAACTTAGCTGCAACGACTTCAATGCCTTCTTCTTTCGCCTGTGCTTCAGTGTAACCGACAGAAGCCAGTTCAGGCTCAGAGAATACAACCGCCGGAATACCGAGGTAATCGATTTCAGCCGGCTCTCCTGAAATAGCTTCCGCAGCGATTTTACCTTCGTAAGACGCTTTGTGAGCCAATGGAGGTCCGTCAATGATGTCACCGATTGCGTAAATGTTCGGTACGTTTGTGCGGCACTGCTTGTCTGTTTTAATGACACCGCGGTCAGTCATTTCGATACCGACTTGCTCAAGGCCGAGCTCATCAGTGTTCGGACGGCGTCCGACAGTGATTAATACGTAATCAGCATCAACCGTTTTTTCTTCGCCTTTTACTTCGAATGTAACTGTTACGCCGTCAGGTCTTTCCTCAACGCCTTTAGCCATGGCGCTTGTATGGATTTCAACGTTGCCTTTTTTCTTCAGTCTGCGGGTAACGAGGGAACTCATTTGTTTTTCGAAGCCAGGAAGAATTTCATCTCCGCCTTCTAAAATAACCAATTCAGTTCCGAAGTTCGCATACGCTGTTCCAAGCTCAGTACCGATATATCCGCCGCCGATAACAACGAGCTTTTTCGGAATTTCTTTAAGCGCAAGTGCGCCTGTAGAGTTCAGAACGCGTTCGCTATATTTGAAGTTTGGCAATTCGATAGGGCGAGAACCGGTAGCAATGATTGCGTTTTTAAATGTGTATGTTTGCGCAGAGTTCTCATCCATTACGCGGACAGAGTTGCTGTCTACGAAATAAGCTTCCCCTTTTACAACGTCCACTTTATTTCCTTTTAAAAGGCCTGCAACACCGCCGGTAAGCTTATTTACAACAGAAGCTTTCCATTCTTGGACTTTTGTAAAGTCAACCGTTACGTTCTCAGCAGTGATTCCCATGTCATCTGAATGTTTTGCATTCTCGTAACGATGGCCTGCATTGATGAGCGCTTTTGAAGGAATACAGCCGACGTTCAGACAAACGCCTCCAAGAGTTGCTTTTTCAACGACTGTTACTTTTTGTCCAAGCTGAGCAGCGCGGATGGCAGCTACATAGCCGCCTGGTCCCGCACCAATCACAAGAGTATCTGTTTCAATAGGGAAATCTCCTACTACCATAACATTACGCCTCCATTAAAATAAGTTGTGGATCGTTCAGTAAACGCTTGATGTGGTTTAACGCATTTTGTGCAGTTGCTCCGTCAATCATACGGTGGTCAAAGCTGAGAGAAAGAGCTAAGACAGGAGCAGCTACAATTTCACCGTCACGGACGATCGCTTTTTCAGCAATACGGCCGATACCGAGAATCGCAACCTCTGGGTGGTTGATAACCGGTGTGAACCATTGGCCTCCGGCAGAACCGATATTTGTGATCGTGCAAGAAGCGCCTTTCATTTCCGCAGGTGCAAGCTTGCCTTCACGCGCTTTTGTAGCAAGGCTGTTGATTTCATCAGAGATTTCGAAAACGGCTTTACGGTCGGCATTTTTCACTACCGGCACAAGCAGGCCTTTTTCGGTATCCGCTGCAATTCCGATGTTGAAGTAATGTTTTTGGATCACTTCATCTGTTTTATCATCAATCGATGTGTTTAAAACAGGGAATTTTTTCAAAGCGGATGTTAATGCTTTGACGACGTAAGGCAGATAAGTCAGCTTGATGCCTTGATCAGCAGCAACTTGTTTGAACTGTTTGCGGTGAGCAACAAGATTTGTTACGTCAACTTCATCCATAAGAGTTACGTGCGGTGCAGTATGCTTAGAGTTCACCATTGCTTTCGCGATCGCTTTACGGATACCGCTCATTTTTTCGCGTGTTTCAGGGAATTCGCCTTCAGGAGCCTGAGCCGCTGCAGGTTTAGCTGTTTCCTGAGGTGCAGCTGTTTCTTGCGGTGCCGCTTCTTGAGCCGCTCCTCCATTTGCAAAGCTGTCGATATCTTCTTTTACAACACGTCCGTTATTGCCTGAACCTGTTACTTTACGGATATCCACGCCTTTTTCACGGGCATATTTGCGTACGGAAGGCATCGCGATCACGCGTTTGTTCGGATCAGCTTCCGCTTGGTCCTGCTGTCCTGCGCCGGTTTCTTTTGCAGGCTCTTTAGGAGTCTCTTCTTTAGAGATATCCTGCCCTGCTTCAGCAGACGACTGAACTTGAGCCTCAGTTTTCGCCTCTCCTGAATCATGGCTTCCTTTAAATTGAAGATCTTCGTAACCAGGTGCGTCAAACGTAATAATCGTTTGTCCAACAGTTGCAACTGTTCCCTCTTCAACTTTTAATTCTAATACTTTTCCTTTAACAGGTGAAGGAATTTCTACCACTGCTTTATCATTTTGCACTTCAGCCAGAACATCGTCTTCTTCTACCTCGTCGTTCGGCTTAACAAACCATTTTACGATTTCGCCTTCGTGGATACCTTCCCCGATATCCGGAAGTTTAAATTCAAATGCCACAGTTTTCGACCTCCTAGTTGATTAAGCAAATTTTAGTTATGCATACGCAAGCATTGAACCTAGTAAACAGACTCCTTCATCATAAGAGAAAAGGACTCTCTTTACCGTCTTTTATGATGCCTGATTAAAATTCAAGAACTTTTTTCGCAGTTTCAAGAACGTCTTTATGGTTTGGAAGCCATACGCTCTCAGCAAGCGAGAAAGGAAATACTGTATCAGGCGCCGCAACACGCAGAACCGGAGCTTCCAGGCTCAGAATCGCGCGGTCATTGATTTCAGCTACAACGTTGGCAGCGATACCGGCTTGTTTTTGAGCTTCCTGCACGACAATTGCGCGGCCTGTTTTTTCAACAGAAGCAATAATCGTATCAATATCAAGCGGACTTACAGTGCGAAGGTCGATAACTTCAGCAGAAACGCCTTCTTTTTCAAGCTCTTCAGCAGCCTTAAGCGACTCATGAACCATCGCGCCGTATGTGATGATAGAAAGGTCAGTACCTTCGCGTTTCACATCAGCTTTGCCAAGCTCGATTGTGTATTCCTCTTCAGGAACTTCCTGACGGAAAGAACGGTAAAGTTTCATATGCTCTAAGAAAACAACCGGATCATTGTCTCTGATAGAGGCAATCAGCAGTCCTTTTGCATCGTAAGGAGTGGAAGGGATAACAACTTTAATACCCGGCTGCTGAGCGATAAGGCCTTCCAAACTGTCAGCGTGAAGTTCAGGTGTATGAACCCCTCCGCCGAATGGAGAACGGATTGTCACCGGAGAAGTCCAGCGTCCGCCGGAACGGTAGCGGAGACGAGCCATTTGTCCTGAGATTGAATCCATTACTTCATATACGAATCCGAAGAATTGGATTTCCATAACAGGACGGTAATCTTGCAGGCCTAAACCGAGAGCGAGACCTCCGATACCGGATTCAGCAAGCGGCGTGTCAAATACGCGGTCCTCACCGAATTCTTTTTGAAGGCCTTCAGTTGCACGGAATACGCCTCCGGCAACGCCTACATCTTCCCCGAAAAGCAGAACGTTTTCATTGTTTTTCAGTTCTGTGCGTAACGCATCAGTGATCGCTTGAATCATTGTCATTTGCGCCATGGCTTACTTCGACTCCTTCGCTTTGTAAATTTCAAGTTGTTCTTTCAAGTTGAACGTCGGCTCTTCAAACATATTCTCAATCAGCTCTGTTACTTTCGGTTTTGATTCGCCGTCAGCCTTTTTGATAGCTTGTTTGATTTCTTCTTTGGCCTGTTCAATCACTTTGTTCTCTTCTTCTTCAGACCATAGTCCTTTGTTTTCCAAGAACTTGCGGAAACGTACGAGCGGGTCTTTTTGCTCCCATTCATTTTCTATTTCTTTCGTACGGTATTTAGTCGGATCGTCACCGGACATTGTATGAGGTCCGTAACGGAATGTAAGAGTTTCAATCAGAGTCGGACCTTCACCGTTAATTGCGCGCTGGCGTGCTTCTGCGGTTGCAGCGTAAACGGCTAGTGCGTCCATTCCGTCTACTTGAACACCTGTAATACCGACAGCAACTGCTTTTTGGGCAATTGTCTGCGCGGATGATTGCTTTTCTACAGGAGTTGAAATCGCATAGCGGTTATTCTGAACAACGAAGATCGCTGGCGCTTTAAATGCTCCGGCAAAGTTCATTCCTTCATAGAAGTCACCTTGAGAAGCTCCGCCGTCACCAGTGTAAGTAATAGCAACCGCTTTTTTACCGCGCTTTTTAAGACCTAAAGCTACACCTGCGGTTTGAATAATTTGAGCACCAATAATAATTTGAGGTGATAAAGCATTTACTCCCTCAGGCATCTGATTACCTTTAAAATGGCCTCTTGAGAAAAGGAATGCCTGATGTAAAGGAAGCCCGTGCCAAATCAGCTGAGGAACGTCACGATAACCCGGAAGGATAAAGTCGTCCTGTTCAAGCGCGAAGTGTGATGCAATTTGAGAAGCTTCCTGGCCCGCTGTCGGTGCATAGAAACCTAAACGTCCTTGACGGGAAAGAGAAATTGAACGCTGGTCTAAAATGCGGATATACACCATTCTTCTCATTAATTCTTTTAACTGATCATCTGAAAGATCAGGCATTGCGTCTTTATTTACGACTTCTCCTTCAGCATTTAAAATTTGGAACGTTTCAAACTGCTTATTAATAGCATCAAATTGTTTTTTGCTATCAACAATTGAAGTTTTTGTCTTTGCAGCCATTTTTTAAACCACCTCTTCTTTTGATTTAACAGGGTTAGGATACCGTTTAGCCATCCGTATTAAAAACAGTCTTATCATGCTCTGCAATTCTAAAATTAATCATTCAGAAATTCACATAGCGCTTAAGCAAAGATAATGACGTTTAAACTGTACTAATAAAAAAAGATTTTTTATTAGTACAATATGATCAACAACCATAGTTTACAGTAATTAAACAAAGCCGTCAATTATTTATAACCTTATTTTGAAACCGCTTATAAAACTTAAGATCATACTGCGCCAAACTGTACTATAAAAGACTTTAAACTGTATTATAAAAACGCTCTACTGTACTATAATTAAAAAAAATTACAAAGAGTAAATTAAGTTATTTAACTTCGAGGGCGGGCTTTGAGAAGATGCCGCGGGATAAAAACGGGCAGTTAGCAATCGTCCCGCCTGCCGGACAGACGGGACGATGCTTTTGTCTAATTATTCAATACCCGCCCACACGATATTCAGCGGCGTCAGCACGGCATGAGGATGAAACTCGGAAATCGGAGTGAAAAATACATACGTAAAATCTTCGGCTGGATCAGAAAACATGCCGCACCAACCCATTCCAAGATGTGAGAAGGTGCCTTCTGTCATGAAATAATGGTCACCGGCCGGCCACAAATTAATGCCTAAACCAAAGCCGCCTTCCTCTCTGGGCGCTCCGAAGAAGTAAAAAGGAAGACCGGGCTTTATTTGATTTCTCAGCATGGCCTCGACTGTTTTTCTTCCAAGCAGCTTCTTATCTTTCAATCTGCCTTTATTTCTAAACATTTCAGCCAACTTCCAAATATCTTCCAACGAAGAGTACAGACCGCTTGTCGCTTTATTCGGAAAATACGGGTGATGACTTTTTTCCAGCTGTACGCACTCGTGTTCATTGATCACACAAACTTCTTCTTTTAACGCATCAGGCACATAAAAAAACGTTCTTTCTAATCCGAGCGCTTCAATAATATGCTTTGTTACATACTGTTCGTAGGATACGCCTGTTACTTTTGAAATAATGATGCCAAGTATAACAAAGCCGGTTCTGGAATAGTTCCATGCTTCATCCACTCCGTACTCTAAAGGCGTATTGATCAGATAGTTTATCCATTCTTCCTCATTCGTTAAGTCAATCGCTTCAGCCTTTTGAATATCCAGCTCAAAACTTAATCCCGCCGTATGAGTCAAAAGGTGTAAAATTTTAATTTCTCCGAAACCCGGTTTATCAAACGCAGGCAAAATGAGCTTGACCGGCATTTTCAGATCGAGCAGACCTTTTTCGACGAGCTGCATGACGGCTACAGCGGTAAACACTTTTGTCAAAGAACCGATTTCTCTGATTGTATCAAGCTGAAATGTTTGCTTTTCTTTTTGTCCGCCGGTAAATTCCCCTAACGACTCAGCTGCAAAAACCTCGCCTCCTCTTGATATCATATAACTCGCACATTGCAGATCTCCATTGTCTATCATCGTCTGATAATGGCTGTTAAGAGCGTTAATTTGTTTCATATCAAATGCCGGATTGCTTATTGTTTGTTTCATTGCTTTCTCCCCCTGTACTGTATGTATCGTTTTCATCCCTTACTTACTGATTTCTTGATGAATTCTGACACCGCTTTATTAAATTCTTCCGGGTGTGTGATGTTCGGAAGATGCCCCGCTCCCTTAATTTTCTTTAATTCTGCATTACTCAGCAGTTTCTTCAGCCTTTTTGTTTCTTTCTGATCAACTACGCTTTCCTTCTCACCCGTAAGGATAAGCGTTCTTGTATGAATGTCTTTTAAAAAGCCGATCGTAGAATAGCCTTCTTGTTGATGTATCTTCATAAAACGTTCAATAGAAGCATTTAAGAATTGATTCCTGTATAAACTTTCATATTCATGCGATTTTCCTATAGCTATAAAATCATTTTTCAGTTTTTCCTCGACACTGCTTTCAGGGTCTTCTTCGTATTCGGTGTAACTTCCGGAAAGAATGAGTGTTTTTACTTTTTCAGGGTATTCATAGGCTATCCTCTGTCCTATCATGCCTCCCCAAGAAGCTGCCGCAATGTGGATCGGCCAAGCAACCCCTATCTCGTTCAGCACTTCGATAAAAGTCTGAGCCAGCCCGCTCAATGTAAAATCGGCGCTCCCCTCACTCAGCCCGTAACCCGGTGTGTGGATGACAATTACATTAAATTGGTCTGCCCACTCCTTCATTTGTTCTTTCCACATGTAAGCAGTGGTAGCAAAACCGCAAATCAGTAAAATTGTTTCGCCCTTACCGCTCATCAATATTTCCATATGCCGGGCATTTTCTGTGTTTGCCAGAAAATGAACCGTTTCCGTTTCTTCTGTCTGGTAAAAAGCGATGAGTTTTTTTGCGGCATCGCTTTGATCGTGCCGAAGGGCTCCTTTCTTCAGTCTGCTCCAATAATGCAAATAATCGTCGAGATGACGATTGGAAGCTGTGCCGAGTATTCGGAATGGACTTTCAGCTTCTTCCGTAACGATTGACGAAGCATCAAAATCGGCTGCAATCGCTGAATCTCTTACTAGAGGCGGTGCTGAACGGGCGGATAACGGATTGAAATCATTTTGTATTTTTTCTTTTTCTCCGTATAACACGATCAGCTGGTGGCCTTGGCCGAGAAGCGAGTGTTCAAAAGCTTTGATTCCGGCATTATTTTCTAATGGGTGAAGTCCGTACTCCGTTTTCATAATGTCTTGAATGCCGGGATCAACTGACATGCCTCCGTCCTTCCAGAAAGGCCAATTTACAGCGATGGTTTTTCCTGATCTCCCCCCTTCCTTTCTCATACATTCCCTCCACTCGGCAAAATGCTCCAGAAAACGATTGGCGTAGGCGTAATCGGCTTGACCCAGACTTCCGATTTCTGATGAGATGGAAGAAAACAAAACAAAAAAGTCTAAAGGCATATTTCTGAGCGCTTCATCCAAATGAATCACACCATTGACCTTTGATTGCAGCACCGCCTGAGCTTCTGCGTCTGTTTTATTCATAATGAAAGAGTCTTTCAACACGCCTGCACTGTAAATGACCCCGTTGATTTCGGAATAATCAGCATGAATTTTTTCCGCTAACTTGATGACCTGCTGTTTATCTGACATGTCAGCCTGGATGTAAGAAATGCTTGCCCCGTCATATCGGATGCTGTCTAATTTTTCTTCCATTTCTGCTGTCATTTTCGATCGTCCGGCAATGATAACGCTGGCTCCGTGATTTGCATAAATAAACGCTGAAATAATCCAGCCGATGCCGCTTAACCCTCCGATGATGAGATACACTCCGTTTTTTACAAACTTTGCGGCCTTTTGCCCTGGTTGCAGCGAAGCATCTTTGTATGCTGTCACCCGCCTTTTTTGATCGCCGTCATATTTCACAGCCTCATGATGTCCGGCGCTTAATTCATTGAGAAGCAAAGGTGCTTTTTCAATGGTCTGTCTTGAAGAAATCTCAACCGTTTTACACTTTATATTCGGCTGCTCCGCATTCAGCGTTTTAAAAAAGCCTCCAATCGCGGCGTAAATCGGATTTGTATATTGATCCTTGTCATGTACGAACAAAAGGTTGATGTTATCTTTTATTTTTTGACGGATCAACGCTTTGCTTAAATAAAGGATTGAATAAAAGCTGTGAGTCAAATCTAACGCTGCCTCAGTATAAGCTTTTTTTGACAGGTAATGAATGATTGACGCCGGAAACGCTCCGGACTTTTTCATATCATCTAACAGTCTGGTGTAATGAGCAGACTGCTCCGGATTAAATTTATAATGCTTTTCATTTACCATTTCATATTCAGCGGCGGCTTCCGCATAAATAACATTTTCACTGCCGATGTACTTTCGGATTTCATCACTCAATGAACTGTCGAAATCGAAAATCAATGTATTTTCCTTAGACACTTCTCCGGATTTTAATGGCGATTCTATCCATTCTTTTTGTAAATATAAAGATTCAAGCATCGGCTTTTCAGACGGCTCTTTCGTTTGCATTTTTTCTTTAAAAGCTGCGGCCGGCGTATTACGCACAGCATATTTTTCTTCTAAATAAGCTGCTAAATCATGAATATTGTTATAATCAAAAAGCAATGTCGGATACAGTTGTGTATCTAATCTTTCCTCGAGCATTTTCGATATATGAAGCAGCTGTTTTGAGTCAAGACCCAGTTCGTAAAAAGATTGATGTTTGTCCGCTTTATTTGGCGGCGTGTTTGTAACATCTCCAATAATGGATGACAGCTCATCTGTTAATGTTTTTTGACTGTCTTGGTGCTGAACTGTATCAGAGATAGAGTCTGTAACGCGAGCTCCGTATTTCTCCTGCAGATATTCTGTCAATTCACCGATTGTGGAGTAATCAAATAATAAAGTCGGGTACAGCTTTGAACCTAACATCAGTTCTAATTTTTTGGATAAGTCTAATAACTGTTTAGAATCCAAGCCCATCTCGTAAAAGGAAATATCATTCTTCACCGTTTCAGCAGGCTTTTCAATCATGCCGGCTATCTCTTGGATCAAATTATTTCTGATCATTTCTTTATTGTTCGTTACGCTGCCGACCTCTTTTGCTTTATGGGAATGCTCCAGCCTTTGTATTGATTTTTCATTTCTGACTCTTTTCACACCGAATCGTTCATAATAAAAAGCAAGCTCTCCATCAGGCCTGTATACTTCTATGTCCGCATATAAAATGTCTTTAGAAGGCGGCTGCGTTATACTGTTTTTATTAATATACACAAAACAAGATCCGGTTGTTTTATGCAGTGCCCGGAATGTCTCAATATATATAGGGATAAACGCATTTGTTCCTTCATCCGGCAAGTCTGATGTAAGGATTCCCAACAGGCTGAGAGACCCATCCAAAAATGCGGGATGCATGTAAAAGTCATCTGTATATTCTTTTGAAAGTCCGCTTAAACTGACCTCTCCCAGAATATAATTTTCACCTTCATATACCGTACCTTCCAATTTCATAAAATCTTTATGAATCAGGCCGCCCCTGCGCAAATTACGATAGGCGGCTTCAGCCTCCGAAGTCCGGACGGCCCCTTTCTTTAATGCTTCGATTGAAATTGTCTTTTCGTTTATCGCATTTTTTCTTATGATTTCCGCCTGCAAGTTGACTGACGCTTCATCTTCCGCCTTTTCAGCGACCCATTTCCTGCTTGTTGTTTCAACAAGCCAGCCATTTTCTTGTTCCGTAAACTGGAAGGTGACTTTTTTATCAAAATGGACTGACGTCGCAACAGGTTCACGGAATAAAACATGTTTGATTTCAAAACTTCGGGGTGATATCCCTTTCTCAGCTAAAAATCGTGTTATTAAATCCAGATACGTTACGCCGGGTATCGTACGCACTTGATGAAGGACATGGTCTGAAACAATATAATCGTCATGTTTGACTAATACGCTGAACCTCATGCAACTCGACAACCTTTCTTCTTTTACAAAGTAAAGAAACAGAGCAGGTGCTACTCTGTTTCATCAATAATTTCAAGAAGCCGTTTTTTATTCTGTTTGATTTGTTTTTTCCGATTTGAATCCGGCCAGTACTCTTTTCTGACAAACTCGGCAGGCGGCAGCGGAGTTCTGACGGAATGATATGAATCATCCAGGCCGCTTACCAAAAGGTGGGCGTTTGTTCCGCCAAAACCGAAAGCGCTGATGCCCGCCCTCCGTTTTCCATCCTTCCAGCTTCTCAGTTCTGTATTCGGATAAAAAGGCGACTTTTCAAATTCAAAGCGGGGATTTGGCGTTTCACAATTCAATGTAGGCGGAATTTCCTTATGCCATATTGATAAAATCACTTTAATGAAACTTGCCGCTCCGGCAGCGCTTAATAAGTGTCCGATATTGGTTTTTACACTTCCTACTCCGCAAAATTGCGTTTTGTTTGTGTCTCTTCGGAATACTTTTGTCAGAGCCTGAAGCTCAATCGGATCTCCAATCATCGTGCCTGTGCCGTGAGTTTCGACGTAGCTGACTGATCCGGGAGTGATATCGGCTTTTTCAAATGCATCTTGAATAACCTGCTCTTGAAGCTTAGGATTCGGAGTCGTAATTCCCATTGTCGCACCGTCGTTATTAATAGCTGATGCTTCAATGATACCGTATATCCGATCTCCGTCAGCTTTTGCTTTCTCCAGCGGTTTTAACAGAACAGCGCCAAAACCCTCTCCGGGTACAAAGCCGTTTGCCCTTTCATCAAAAGTAAAACACTGACCGTCCGGCGAAAGAGCTCCTCCTTCTGTTAACATCAGGTAAGGAATTTCATCCAAAAGCAGATCCGCCCCTCCTGCCAGCGCCATTTCTGAATCACCGTTTTTTATGCTTTGGCAGGCTAAATGAATGCTGACTAATGAAGAAGAACAAGCGGTATCAGAAACCATGCTTGGACCGTGAAAATTAAAGAAATGCGACACATGTGAAGCAATAAAGTTTTGACTAAGCCCGACGATGTGGCTGCTGCTTTCTTTCGGCAGTTTGTGACCGTAGCCGCCCATTCTGGAACCGACAAATACACCGACTTTTTTTCCCGATAATTCTGTTTCTTCATAACCGGCATCCCGTAAAGTCTGTACACTCGTTTCCAAGAAATGTCTTATCAGCGGGTCCGTTTGGATGGCTTTCTCCTCTTCCATGCGGAAATACTCCGGATCGAAGCTGCCGATTCCATTGATAAATCCTCCCCATTTGCTGATGCTTTTTCCCTTTTGCTGCACCGGAGAGTAATTTTCTTCAATATTCCACCGGGAATCAGGTACTTCTTTAATATGGTTCTTCCCTTTTCTCAGATTGTCCCAAAATTCCTCTTTATCAGCCGCGCCCGGAAACTTACATCCGATTCCGATAACAGCTATCTTTGCAGAGGAAGCCGTCTGCGGTTCTGTATTTCGGCTCGTCACAGACTGTATATCATGCTGATTACTGCTTTGAGAATCAGTCTGTTCGATTTGTTTTTTCAACGGCGGCGCCGTCTTACCGATATATTCCGCAAGACCATGAATCGTGTTGTGTTCAAGAAGCACAGTAGGGTCGATTTTTTTCTGAATCATTGCTTCTATACGATGTATAATGCTGACAAGAAGTATAGAATCCACACCGTATTCCTGAAAATCCGTATTTGGGTTAAGCTTTTCAAGGGGGATGCTCAATTCCTCGGCAAATACGGCAGAAAGTTCACTGACAAGCCCTTCTGAACGATCAAAAGTGCCGGGAGTCTCCTGTCTTCGGGCTGGAAATGAAGTCTTGCCGGTTTTATTGATGTTCAGGAGACTGTCTGCATGAAACACTGTTCC
This sequence comes from Bacillus sp. MT(2024), assembly GCF_036362845.1. Classification (NCBI taxonomy): domain Bacteria; kingdom Bacillati; phylum Bacillota; class Bacilli; order Caryophanales; family Bacillaceae; genus Bacillus; species Bacillus sp. MT(2024). The sequence goes on along the minus strand of NZ_CP143632.1, from coordinate 1,424,370 downwards.
TTTTTTCACGATAGGAATGATATTGGCCGATTTTTTCTCCAGTGCATGATACAAAATCGCCAGTCCTTCCCGCGTGGATAGAGAGTCCAATCCCAATTCATCATATAAAGGACTCGTCACAGTACCCATTCCGACTTCTTTCCAGCTCGGCCAATTGATGGACGTGAAATACGTTCTCCCCTTTTGAAAATGATAAGCCGCGAAATAGTCCATATATGCATTTGCAGACGCGTAATCAGTCATTCCTTTCGACAGTTTGGGTGACTGTGCTGCAATTGATGAAAACAGAATAAAGAAATCCAGCGGCCTATTATTAAAAATCCGCTCCAAATTCTGAAGTCCAGTGACTTTCGGCCCGTACACCGTCTTAAATTCACTCATTCTTTTATGAATAAAGGCCGGATTTCCGCCGCTGTGCAGTCCTGCACAGTGTATGACACCGCTAATATCTTTAAATTCAAGGTTTACTTGGTGAAAGAATGAACGAAGCTTCTCTTCATTTGTGAGAGAACCGCTGTAATACAGATAGTCGACACCTTTCTCTTCAAAACTTTGAAACAGTTTTATATTGCTGACTGTCTTTTCGTCCTGTCTGCCCTCTTTCAGCAAATGATCCCATTCACTTCGCAAAGGTAATGGACGCGTACCCGTCAGCACGAGTTTTTTCACTCCCCGTTTCACCAAATCTTCAGCTATTGCTCTGCCAATGCCCCCTGTCCCGCCGGTAATGATGATGGCTTTATCCGCAGGAAATGAAACCGGCCCGCCGGTATGGATTCTTTCTTCTTCAAAATACGGAACATACCTGACGCCGCTGCGGTAGCATACTTCATTCTCTCCGGTACATTGCGCCCTTTCAATCTCAAAGATTTGTTTAAGCTTATGCGTTTCTTTCATGCTGTCTATATCTATTGTTTTCACATGAACAAAGCCGTATTCCGCAGAAAGGGCTTTCAGAAAAGCAGCTGATTCTGCACCCGTCAGCTTTGGTTTTTCCGCTTTAAATACCTGCAAGCCATTGGTTAGTTGTAAAATGGATAATGGTGTTTCCTTTTTACTCCGCTTAATTATTTCTTGTATAAATAAGAATTTACCATATGGGATGCCGTTCTGATTTTCACTCTGGTTTCCGATATCTGAGAAATCAAATATATTTTCGACCTGCCGCTCACCGCCCGAAAAGACCTCACAGATAACGTCGTATGCGTGGTTTTCATCTAATAAAGAACACTCAAACATTTGATCAGAGTGTTTTATAAATGAAGAGTGATGTTTTATGACAATCAGATTCTCCTGATCTATATCCGAACAAATGGTGCGGGCAATTGATTCTGTGTCTTGATTCACAAATACAACTGTCAGTCCGTACTCTTTTGTTTCGGAAGGATTTACAAACGGATTCTCCCTCCATTTTTTTTGCAAGTGATGTTGAAAAGAATGCTGAGGGATCTCTGCCCTCTCAGTCCTGAACGGAACCCAATAACGTTCTTTTGCAAACGGATAAGTCGGAATTGAGATCCGTTTACCCGGCTGCTGTAAATGTTGATGAACGGATTTCCAGTCGATATCCGCCCCCCAAACCCATAATTGAGCCAGCTTTTCCGCTTCACCGTTCTCAATAATGGTCTTTACAAACAATTCACCTGCTCTGCCTTCTGTTAACGCCTTCATTTTTTCAGCAAATGCATCTGATTGCTGATTAACATATACGCCTGGAACTTGCTTGTCACCGCGGCAAAACTCAGATAATTTATCTTTCATTTCTTTAAGAGAGGTACCGGTAATCGCCGCTCTGGCCTCCATCGCTTCTCTGCCCGATTGTGTAGTGTATGCCAGATCCCGTAAAACGACGCTTTCCGATTGGCCGCCTTCCATCACTTCATTCGGGAACATGTCTCTTATCGCTCCGGCATATTCCTTCAGTAAGTATTCAGTAACCGCTTGAATAGAGGGGCAATCCGTTAATTCATACATCGTGAGTTCAATATGAAACATTTCGTTAATAAAATCCGCCATCCGGCTTAATTCCAAAGGCCCTACGCCAAATTCACTCAGGTGATCAGAAATATTAATTTCTTCCGGATGGATATGAAGCAATTCCGAAACAAACGGTTTGAGTACTTCATTCACCTTTTCTTTCATATCAGGCTGTTTATCCTTTACTTCAGGACTTAGTGAACGCTGAATAAAATCTTTCATGTTTTCGGCATACTCAAGAAGACGTTCATTGTCTTTGGCAGATAACAGGACAATATGCGGTTCGTTCTCAACATGTTCTGTTGAGACGTTTGTTTCTTCATATTCTTCTATAATGATATGAACATTCGTTCCTCCGGCTCCGAATGAGCTGATTCCCGCTCTTCTCGGAACAGTTACTGTTTTTCCGTTTTCCTGCAGTTTCGGTTTCTTCCAGTCTTGCAATGACCGCTGTACATAAAAGGGAGATGCTTTAAAATCAATATTTGGATTCAAAGTCTCCGCATGTATGGAAGGAAACAGTTTTTTCAATTTCATTTGCAAAAGAACCTTTGTCAAACCGGCAATTCCCGCTGCGGCCTCAAGATGGCCGATATTTGATTTGACAGAACCAATTGAACAATATTGAGTGTGCTCCGTAAATTCCCGAAACGCTTTTGTTAATCCGGTGATCTCAATCGGGTCTCCCAGTGCGGTTCCCGTTCCGTGAGCTTCAATATAACTAATTGTACGAGGGTCAATACAAGCTTTCTGAAGCGCGTCCTGTATCAGTTCAGACTGACCATTTGGATTAGGAACCGTAAAACCGTTTGTTCTCCCTCCGTGATTGACCGCTGTCGCTTTAATCAGCGCATAAATATGATCTCCGTCCCTTACCGCTTCCGCCGCCGGCTTTAAAAGTACGGAGCCCACTCCTTCTCCCGGTACATAACCGTCACCGCCCTCGCCGAATGTACGGCATCGGCCATCACTTGCAAAGAAGCGGCTTTGATTTAATAATGTATATTTATTCGGATGAAGTGTAAGATTGACCCCGCCCGCAACAGCAAGTGTGCTTTCCCCTCTCCGTATACTTTCACAGGCTAAGTGAATGGCGTTAAGAGAGGATGAACACATTGTATCCACCGCCATACTCGGCCCCTTAAAATTAAAGAAATACGATATTCTGTTTGCTATTGCAGAAAATGGAGACCCGACGGCCAGTTCATTTCCTTTAAGTGATTCTTCAACGCCGAAAAATTGATAGCTTCCATATGTGACGCCTGCAAATACTCCGACCTTTTTGCGGGTCAGATCTGAAGGTTTATAACCCGCATCCTCTATGGTATTGTACACTGTCTCTAAAAAGAGACGTTCCTGAGGATCAAGAAAAGCCGCTTCTTTCGGTGATATCCGGAAAAATAAAGGATCAAACCGGTCTGGATTTTTCAGAAAACCTCCCCACTTATAGCAGCTTCCCTCGAGCATTTCCTTCCGGTCATCAGGAATTTCGCTTACGCAATCCCGTCCATTCATCAGCACATTCTGGAACTCCCTGATGTTTTCCGCACCCGGGTATCTGCCGCTGACACCGATAATGGCTATATCAGCAGAGAGGGGATCGGCCGCAATGTGCTCTTTTGAATCTTCTCCTTCAGAGCGTGCCGGCGCTTTTGTTTCCACCGGTTTTCTTTTTTGCTTTTTTTGATATGAAACAAGTTCAGATCTGCCGGCCGGGTTCAGCAGTTTCATCATTCGTTCGCTGTGATGACTCAGGAAATATTCGGCTAACTGCGATATTGAATGATATTCAAAAAATAATGTTTTCGACAATCTGCCGATACTTTGCTCCAGCTTTTTGGTCAGACGCATGATCATCACTGAATCAATGCCGTATTTCTCCAGGTATTGTTTTTCATCTATGAGTGAGGCCTGTAATTTCAATTCCTCTGACATTATATTTTTCAGATAACTGATGATATTTTGTCTTAATTCATCGCTTTGCAAATCGGCATCTTCCTGCTGGTCTGAATGTAAGCTGATTGTGCCGGCACGCTTCAGCACATCCTCAATCTTTTCTTTTCGGCCTTTCAGGGCAATCAGCTGTTCAGATGATTGACACAAGCTGTTCTCCAGAGCCTGTATTCCGTCACCGTCATCTAGCGGGTCAAGGCCGAGTTCCTGTTTCATGTAGGATATTCCTTCATCGTCAATATTCATCCCGCCGGAAGTCCATAGCGGCCAATTGACTGACACCACCCTTTCGGCAGACTCTTTTGCGGTCATAACTGCTGCATACTGATCCAAAAAGGCATTGGCGAAAGCATAGTCACATTGGCCGGGTGATCCGAAGACTGCCGATGTGGATGAAAACAAGACAAGTAATTCAACTTTCATTTTTTTGATTTCTTCCGCCAGCCAGAGCGTGCCATAAACTTTCGAACTTGTGACTTGATCGATTTCTTCTTTTGTCTTTCTTAAGATAAAAGAGTCACGGAGTACGCCGGCACTGTGAAATACTCCATGTAAGGTGCCGAACTGCTCTTTTGCAAAAGCAAACATCCGTTCAGCATCACTTTGTTTTGAAACATCAGATCGGATGTATTCAATTGTTGAACCTGAGCTTCTTAAATATTCGATCTTTTTTTTCTGCTCTTCAGTTAAATCAGAGCGCCCTGTCAATATGAGATTCGCTTTCCATTTTTCCGACAGATGTTTTGCCAGTATATAACCGAGACCGCCCAGGCCTCCTGTAATCAGATAATTCCCATGATGTTTCAGCGGCTGGGTTAAATCGAATGAGCTGGCTTTATTATAGCTTTTCGTAAAACGTCTGCCGTTTTCATAGCGCACTTCAAAATGGCTATCCCGTTTTTCGTCACACTCTCTCTGATATATATCAGCTATTGCTGGAAGAGCGGCTCCCGCACCCTCTGATTGAGTGATATTGATAATCTGATAGTGAAAATTGGGGTGTTCCTGGTGAACGGTTTTCACCAATCCGCCGAGAGCATGATGCAGCGGCAGTTGTTCTTTATTCTCTGTTTGAAAAATATGCGTCAGTTTTATTATATTTTTCCATTTCAGTTCAATCAGCGCCTGTGTAATATACAGAAGAGAAAACAATCCGTTTTCCAATTGTTTCTGTATACCTCCCTTACTCATGTCAGCCTGAGAATCAGACCACAAGTGAAGAATCTTTTCGGGCGGCTGATAATGATCATGAATGTATCGGAACAGCTTTAGATAATCGTCTTTTTTCACGTGGTTCATACAAATCGTATCATCATGTAAAACAGCAAATTCTTTTCCGCGGATGACAAACAAGAGAGTGCAGTCCTTAAACAAACCGCTCAATTCTTGTATTTGACGTTCATTTTCTGCAAAAATCAGGAGCAATCCCGTCAAGGACACGCTCTTCGTACTCGGAATGAACGATTCTATCCATTCCGGCTTGTAATATAAAAGCGGATAGTTCGATGCCCGTGATTTTTGATTCTGAATGGATGTCACACGGGCATAGCCTTCGTCAGCCGACATTTGTCCTGTTTGAATCAGATCAAGAATATCGCTGATTTGTTCACGTTTTCCGTTCATCATTCTTCCCCCATTAATTGTTTCAATACAGCCTTCTGATCAATATCATTGGTTTCCAATTGACGCAGGAGACGAATGAGTTCATCGTCCGTCTGAACAGTGTCTTTTTCATGACCATATCTGAATCTCACATCTCTGCACTCCGCCAGAATGCTTCCGTTTCCATCTGTAAATGTCATATGACACGTTACATCACGGCTGTTCTGCCGGTTCACTTTTTGAGTATAAACATAAAAATTTTGAGCGAGAGGCTGATAGACATCCGCCGCTCCCATTCCGATCAATTCCGGGAAGGTTTCTCCGCTGACAAAAAATGCACTGGCTTGAATCGCGGACTCAAGCGCTTCAGGTGAAATCGTACAATTTTCTCTTTTTGCATAAAGCTCATCCGGCAATGAATGAAGCGACAGCATTCCGTAACTGTTTTTCGCTGATTCAATGACAAAAGGCGCTTCAGCCGGATGTTCAGTCATTTCTGATTTGACTTCAGCAATATCAAGCGCTTCAGGAAGCATACCGCTTTGAGGCTTAACAATATGCGCATTTCCCCTGGCAAGACGTACTTTATTCTCATTTTTTGTGTTTGCATATATGTCAAACCGCGCAAAGTCACGCTCAGGCGTCAGCGTAATCATCAGTTCCCGTATATCAGTCATTCCGTTCATGCTTTCGGTCCACAATAAATCGGTCAATGTTTGAACTGGTTGTCCAAATGCCTCCGTTGCATTGACGATAGCCATTTCAGCCAAAGATGCATAAGGGAAAAAGGACACGTTTCCTTCAGACAGACTTAGTGCGAACGGATGATTACGGCTGATTTTTTTCGTGAAACTGAACTGATTAAAATCGGACGTGTTACTCCCCAAGAAAGGGTGACCCGGCTTACTCACATCCGCTGAAACAAGTGCTTCCCCTTTTTCCGCTATCCAATACCGCTGTTTGATCAGCGGTTGTCCCGGAATAGAAACCCTGCGGGCATTCCGATTCACCTCAAAAGTCTCCCAATCTATCTTTCTACCGTTTACCCATTTGGATGCTGCTTCGGCGTAATCTGAACAAACGTGAGGCATTTCATTGTGAACTTCTGATTCGAATGTATTACCGGTATAGCTCAAGCTGCTTTTTTCACCCCTGATATAAGCTGAAAGCTCTTCAGCAACGACCTGCCCGGAATCTGCCACTATCGCCAGCCGTTCTTCCATATGATCGCGTCCCGTTTGAAGTGTGTAGGCAATATCCTGAAGACGCAGTTTATGATTGTTATCCTTCGATTCATTTTCTGATAGAAAATCAGCCATAACCTTCGCATATTTTATCAGCCGTTGTTTGTCTTGAGCCGATAAAACAAAGATCACTCGGCCGCTTTGATGATCAAAAGCTTTTGGCGGTTCATACGCTTCCAATATAAGATGCGCGTTTGTTCCTCCTGCCCCAAAAGCGCTTACCCCGGCTCTCAAAGGATGAACAGCATGGCTGTTTTGCGGAATATTCCATTCAGCCGCTTTTCGCTGCACTTGAAAAGGAACCTGATCAAAATCTATAAACGGATTAACAATATCGGAATGCAGAGAAGGAACAAGCTGCTTATTCTTCATTTGGAGAAGCACTTTCGTTACCGCAGCGATTCCTGCCGCAGATTCTAAATGTCCGATATTTGATTTCACCGAACCGATGGCGCAAGGATGGTTCAATTGATAGGAATCTTTCAGTCCTTGAATTTCAATCGGATCGCCTAATGACGTCCCTGTTCCATGCGCTTCAATATAATTGACGGTGTTCGGATCAATGTCAGCTTTACGAAGCGCTTCTGAAATGACCTCCGCCTGTGCATCCGGATTCGGTATGGAATACCCGCTCGTCTTTCCTCCATGGTTAACGGCGCTTCCCTTAATCACACCGTATATCTGATCTTGATCTTCTATTGCTTTTTTCAATGATTTTAACAATACGGCTCCGACTCCCTCACCGGGAACGTAACCGCTTCCGTCTTTTCCAAAACTCCGGCATCTGCCGTCACTTGATAGAAACTGTCCCATGCTGAGGAACTTATATTTATTCGGATGTATTGACAAATTCACTCCGCCGGCTAATGCCATATCGCTCTCTCCGCAATGTATGCTTTGGCATGCGTAATGAATAGAGGTCAGTGATGAAGAGCACATTGTATCCAGAGCCAAACTCGGACCTTTTAAATGAAAGTAATAAGACACCCGATTGGCAATTGAAGAATAGACGGAAGCCGGCGAGAAAGCCACTCCATTTTCTTCTCCTTCAAATAGTTGATATTGGCCCCACATTGCACCGACAAATACACCGACTTTCATCTTTTCCAGCATGTTTCTCGGGTACCCTGAGTCTTCAAAACAATTTTTGGCCGTTTCTAAAAAGAGCCTTTCCTGGGGATCCATAAGTTCTGCTTCCCTTGGAGAAATATGAAAGAAAAGCGGATCAAATTGATCGGCTCCGCTGATAAAACCTCCCCACTTGCTGTAAGACTTCCCTTTCATATCTCTGTCTTCGCTGAAGAAATCATCCATATTCCAGCGGTCAGGCGGGATTTCTGTAATACAATCTTTTCCGCTCTTTAAATTCTCCCAAAATTCAGGTAAGTCTTCAGCCATCGGATACTTTCCGCTTAATCCGATAATGGCAATGTCTTGATGCCTTATATCAGCCGTTTCATTTATTTGGATCTCACGGCTTTTATCCTCTATGAAGGTATCTTGAAGTGCAGATTCCAATTTTTCTTTGTCACCTTCAAACACGATCAGCTGTGATGCGTTCAGAGAGAGTGAATCTTGAAAAGCTTTGATCCCATTGGTTTTACTAAGGGGAACCATACCGATTTTTTGTTTCATCCATTTTTCAGTTTGTTTATCCACTTTCATGCCGCCGTCTTCCCATAGGGGCCAGCCGATGGCTACTGAGACGCCGGAGCGTTCTTTTTTCCGCCTCATTCCTTCACGCCACTCAGCGAAAAGATCAATGAACCGGTTGGCCAATGCGTAATCCGTCTGTCCGATATTCCCGTACATCGAGCTGCTTGATGAAAACATCACAAAGAAGTCCAAAGGTTCGGTTTGCAGCAAGCTGTCCAATAAGACCGTCCCATTTATTTTCGGAGCGATCACTTCCTGAATTTCATCTTTTGTTTTTTGAATCAATAAAGCGTCGTGCGTCACACCGGCACTGTGTATCACACCGTTGATTTCTCCGAATTGCCTTTTAATGGCTTTTATGATTCGCTCTGCATCGCGGCTATCTGAAAAATCTCCTCTTATATATTGAACCGAAGAACCGCCTGCTTTCATTCGGCTGATTTTGTTCTTTTTGTCTTCCGTCAGTTCAGAACGGCCCGCTAAAATAATATTGGCTTTCGTTTGCGCTGCGATATGTTCTGCAAATATAAGGCCTAAGCCGCCGGCCCCTCCTGTAATCATGTATACTCCGTTTTCTTTAAAGGAGAAACTTGAGTTTTGAGCCGGTTCTGCTTCCCGTAAGGCACGGACCCAGCGCACATTTCCTTCATAATAAAGATCGGTTTCTCCCGGATGCGCTTCAGTTGATTCGCATCTGATGATTTCAGCTGTAAGAGCCGGCAACGATGACTTGTCTGAAACTGATATCCCGATTGTCTTAAGGGCCAGTTTCGGATTCTCAAGCAAAATAGACCGCCCTGCGCCATGGACTGAAGCGTAAAGCGGCTGATCATTTTTATGATCCGCCGGATAAAGGAAAAGCGATACAACCTTTTTTTCCGCCTTGCTGCGCATCAATGCCCGGCTGAAAAAGAATAGCGGGTAAGCCCCTTTAGAAAGCTGTTCACTTATTTTTTCCGGGCCGGCAAATGATCCTTCCGGCCACCCGTACACCACGGTGTCGGGCATTTGCCCCCTTTTTTTCAGATCAGCTGCAAGCCTGTCAAAGTGGGCTTCCTCCCTGTGATCTATCTCATAAACACCGTCTCCGTGATAGGAGAAACGATTCCCTGATAAAACGAGAATGATCTGTGTATTTTCGAATCCATTTTCAGCATTTTCCCGCATAAAATGAAAAAGCTCTCTGTCATATTGAAACAGCAGACATGTTCTTTTCTTTTTATTTCCGCAATGCGGGTCCCAAGCGGCAGCCTTTTGTCTCCAATACGGCGTTAAATAGGTCAGAGCCGTATGATTCTCTCCATGATGAAGAGGGAGGTCTTTGTCAACGGAAGTCTTTTCGCCGCTCTCCGCAAAATAATTTGCAAGTTTTTGAATCGTCGGATACTCAAACAATAAAGTAGGGTACAGTTCCCTGCCTGTTTTCTCTTCCAATGCTTTTACGGCTTGCATAAGTGTTACGGAATCCAGGCCTTGTTCATAAAAACCTTTTACCACAGAGAGTGTTTCAGGGGCAGTCCCTTTGATGTCTGCGATCAGCTGCTGAATGTCTCCTTCTGTTATAAGAGCGGAAAGATTTTCGTTCTTACTTTCTTTCATGTCAGGCTTTTCAGCCGGTTGATTTTGCGTTAAGAAATAACTGGACATTTTTTGATTTTCTTTAATATACGCGGCGAGTTCCCGGATCGTTTTCTGCTCAAACAGGAGTGTAGGATACAGCTGTTCCCCTGTTTTGTTTTCAAGTTCTTTGACAATGGCAAGCAAAGAAGCGGAATCCAGGCCTTGTTCATAAAAACCAATGTCTGTCCTTATGTCACGCAGATCTAGATTTGAAACCCCGGATATTAATTCTTTAAGGTGTGTCTCAATGCTTTCGCTTCGATCTATGATGGAATCTTTTCTGATCAGGCCGTCTTTTGGCTGAGAAGCCGCTTCAGTTTCCAAACGAGTCTGCTTCAGATTTTCAATTAAATCTTTTGAGCGAATATGTTTCACAGACAGCCGCGTAAAATAAGCGATCATCTCCCCGTGTGCATCGTACAAACCGTAACTGACTTGGATGACATCCCCTGAATCATGATGTTGGTCTTGCTTCTCTATGTACACATAACACCTGTCTTCCAGGCGCTTCGTCATACGGAAAGATTCAATATGAATGGGAATATACGTTTTCATCCGGCTTGCCGGAGATCCTTGTGTAAAATATTCGGGACATGCCTGATAAAGGATCGATATGATGGTAGACGCATCAAGAAAAGTGGGATGCAATTGAAAATAGCCGGTATATTGTTTGGCAATTTGGCTGAGCGACAACTCTGCAAGTACAGAATGATCAGACGCATAAACCTTCCCCAGACTCTTCATAAATTCAAAATGCGCTATATCAACCTTTTTTAAATAGTCATAACATATCTCCATATCGGCTTCACGGACGGAGGCATGTTTGATTTCATCGATATGAATTGAACTCATGCTTTCCGGGAATTTCTGCATGAGCCTGCAGTTCATATTCTCATCCCAGCTTTCATCCAGAATGCGGTCATCTTTTACCTTTCTGCTCTTCGCCTGAATTTCCCATCCCTGTTCCAATCCCTGAAAACGGATGCGGATTTCTCTGTCAAAAGTATCCGATGTTGCTACGGGTTCCAAATACAAAATATTCTGACACTCGAGTTCTTCAATAGGCAAACCTTTGCTCAGCGCCATACGGTATATCATATCTAAAAATGTGACACCGGGTATAATCCGGGTGCCATGCACCCGGTGATCCCTGACAATATAGTCCGTATGTTTAATTGTTAATGTGAACTGATAGTTTTGATTACTGGCCACCTGTCTCATTCCTTTTCTTTTCTTTATAATTCTTTGAAATCAAGTAAAGGAATCAGCAATTCTGACTCTTCCTTTTCTGGAGTTTCTCCATTGTCGATCCAGCATTGTTCCTTATTGAATATAACCGGAGAAAGCGGGTGTCTTTTTGTCTCACCATATCCTAACGTGAGATGGCTGTCGCTCAATATCATATGTGCGTTCGTGCCCCCGAATCCAAAAGAACTGATTCCGGCTCTCAAAACCCCTTTTCTGGGACGCCATTCTTTTAAAGACGTGTTCGGAAAGAATGGCGACTGATCAAATTTAAAACGCGGATTTGGCGTTTTACAATGTAATGTCGGCGGGAGCATCTGATTTTTTATGGATAAGGCAACCTTTATAATACTCGCTATCCCCGCTGCGCTCATTAAATGTCCGAAATTCGTTTTTACGCTGCCTACTCCGCAAAATTGCGTTTCTTCCGTAACCTCCCGGAACACTTCAGTCAGCGCTTTTAATTCAATCGGATCTCCTATCATCGTCCCGGTGCCATGCGTTTCGACATAACTGAGAGTATCTGCATCAATTCCGCCTTTTTTCAGGGCTTTTTTTATCACTGCGCTTTGCGCTTTCGGATTAGGTGTTGTCATTCCCATTGTCTGTCCGTCATTATTAACCGCGGATGAGTCAATTACCGCGTAAATTCTGTCACCTTCGGCAAGGGCGTCATCAAGTCTTTTCAAAAGGACTGCGCCGCATCCTTCTCCCGGTACAAATCCATCTGCCTTTTCATCAAATGTATGACATTTTCCTTCAGGTGAAAGCGCCCGAGCCTCACTCAGCATGACGTAAGGCTTTTGATCCAGCAAAATGTCAACCCCGCCCGCAATCGCCATATCTGACTCTTTTGACATCAGGCTTTGACAAGCGAGATGGACGCTGACCAATGAGGAAGAACATGCCGTGTCTACAACCAGATTCGGTCCTTTCAGATTAAAAAAATGTGAGATATGCGCGCCTATGAAATTTTGTCCTATACCCACGATCGTATTTTTTGAAGGTGAACCTATTTTGGACATAAACGTCCCGGTCCGCGAACCGATGAAAACGCCGACTTCTTTGTTTGATACTTCTTCTTTTGTATAGCCGCCGTCTCTCAATGTCTGGACGCTGACCTCAAGGCATTTTTTGATTAACGGATCAAGCTCTGATGCTTCACTTTTGTTCATATTAAAAAACGCGGGATCGAAAGACTCAATATCTTGAAGAAATCCGCCCCACTTACTGATACTTTTTCCTTTTTCATAGGTGTCAGAGTAGTATGAAGAAATATCCCATCGCGACGCCGGGACTTCACGGACACTATTTTGTCCTTTCTTCAAATTTCTCCAGAACGTTTCTGTGTCCGGAGCATCCGGAAACTCACAGCCCATTCCGATAATAGCGATTTGGTTCAGACTGGTTTGTTGCATTTGAGATCCGCTGTCCCGTACTTCGGAAGCATTTTGATTTATATGTTGCTCTTTTTTCCGACCCTCAATGTTTTCTGAATTAATTTGAGGACTGATCCCCTCACTTGCAAATAACTCGTTCAAATAGGCGCCCAGTTGTGAAAAACTCGGATACTCCAGAAAAGCCGAAGGTTCAATTTTTATTTGAAATGCATCTTCCGCTTTTTTGACAAGCTGAACCAGTAAGATTGAATCAACTCCGTAATCCGCAAAAGACGTATCCTGATCTAATTTCCCGTAAGGTATTTTCAGCTCTGCGGAAAAAATCTCCATTAACTTCCTGATCATAGCTTCATTGTCTCCATGACCAGAGATCACTTTTTCCTCAGCATCCGGGTTATTTTTAGCAGCTTGAATTCTTGTCTGAAGCAGCTGCTGCAGCTTGAATTTCTCCGGATGTGTCTTTGCCGGTATAAGGCATGGATATCCGTTTATCGTCCTGATTTCATCCAGCATGGAAATACCTGTTTCTGTTGAGTGTGAAAGTAAACCGAGTGCCTGATATGATGGACTTGTCACCTCGCCCATTCCAATGTCCTTCCAGCTCGGCCAGTTAATGGATTGATAATATGTTCTGCCGGCTGCATGCTGATACGCCGCAAAGTAATCCATAAAAGCGTTCGCCGCGGCATAGTCACTTGTTCCGGCGCCTAATAAAGGAAAAGCGCTCGCAACAGATGAAAACAAAATGAAGAAATCAAGTTCGTCATCAATAAAAATGTCATGAAGTACCTGCATCCCCTGCACCTTTGGCTCAAATACTTCTCTTATTTCTTTATCAGATTTATGAATAAAAGCCGGATTCGAATGATTGGCTGCACCAGCGCAATGAATCACCCCGCCGATTTTGCCGAACTTCATTCTCACCTCTGAAAAGAAGCGATGTAATTTTTCTTTTTCCGTGAGCGGCCCGGAATACACTTCCACCTGAACTCCCTTTTGATCCAACTCATGCAGCAGTTGTAATTTCGAATAAAGAGGTGACTTTTCATCGGTGTCTTCTAACATGCCGGCTATTTTATCAGATTCCGGAAGGTCGGTTACTCCCATCAGCACAAGTTTTTTGACTCCCTTGCCGGCATAATGTCTGGCAAGTTCTGCCCCGATCCCTCTTGTTCCCCCTGTAATAACCAAGGTTTGATCCGTACGGCAGACCGGCAGACCGGATAGTTTCCGGTTTATTTCCGCTGCATGTAATTTCTCGACGTATGGAATATAACGTTCACCGTTCCGGTAGCAGATTTCACTATACAGCCCGTCAGCGCAAGCTTCATCTGTGATTACCTGTCTCAGTTCCGCCGCAGTCCCGACATGCCCGTCTACATCTATTGTTTTTGATTTTATCTTTTGATACTCCGCGCTCAGCATTTTATATAGTCCGGCTGTTTCGGCTCCGGCTAACGACGGCTTGTCATTCAGAAATGTCTGCAGCCCTCTTGTCACATGTAAAACGAAAAGCTGTTTACGTGTCTTTATGATTTCCTGCAGCAGTGTCAGCTTCCCGATTGTGCCGGTGCGTGCCCCGTTTTGATCACTCCGCAAATCTGACAGGTCAATCATGCCGATGATTTCCGGATTTTCTTCTATGACTGCTAGAGCCGTTTTTTTGGCTTCCCCATCCGATTGATCCCAGTTATCTGCGCAAATGACAGCGGATTCAATCAGAGGATCTGAATCAAACAATTCGAATGCAAGCCGCTCACTTTCACTATTAGCCAGGATCATCACCTGTCCTTTCGTAAAAGCGGAAGGCGCAGCCTTTTGTTTTTTCCACGATTTTTTTAATACATCAAATGATAAGTCAGTCGGTGCATGGGGCAGACTCTGCGGTACACCTGTTTTTTTCTGTTTCTGTGCTGCTTTTGCGGCAGGCACCCAATATCTGTTCCGTTCAAAAGGATATGCAGGAAGAGAGATAAGCTTCGGTAATTCCGCAGTGTACATCTCTTCCCATTCAACGTCTCCTCCGTTCACCCAGTGAATGGCCATTTCTCTTGCATTTTCAAAGTGAGCGGCTGACAGGGCATCCTTTTGACCAGAGCCTCGGCGGGCCTTTCCCCTATATAAACCGTTTAACTTATGATCTGACCGCAAATACGTCGTCAGCTTATTGCGAAGATCGTCAATGCTGCTAACCTCAACAGCGAGCCGCTCTTCCATAGCGTTTCTCCCGGTCTGCGAGGTGTACGCGGCATCAGCTAGTGACGTTTTTGGCTCCAGTTCTTTTATATATGCATCAATCAAGAGTCTGAGCCGTTCTTCATTTTTGGCAGAAAGCAGAATAATTTGCGTCTTGTTGCTCTGTACCGTTTCCATCTTTTCTTCATTCTTATACTCTTCGATGATAATGTGGGCATTAGATCCTCCAGCGCCGAACGAACTGATGCCCGACCTTCTGGCTTGATTTTGCGGCGTCTTCCAATCAGTCAGTTCAGACTGCACGTAAAACGGTGTTTCCTCAAAATCAATATTAGGATTTAAGTTATCGGAATGAAGAGAAGGAGCAAGTTGTTTATACTTCATTTGCATCAGCACTTTTGTGATAGAAGCAATTCCCGCCGCGGCCTCTAGGTGTCCGATATTTGACTTAACCGAACCAATTGCACAACGATAATCGCTTTTCGAGCTGTGCAAAGCTTTGGTTAAACCTGAAATTTCAATCGGGTCTCCCAAAGATGTCCCGGTGCCATGCGCTTCAATATAACTTATGCTGTCTGCATCAATCCCCGCCTTATCAAGAGTTTCACTGATGACGTTTGCCTGCTCGCCCGGATTTGGCACAGTGTATCCGTTTGTTTTTCCGCCGTGATTTACAGATGTTCCCTTAATCACACCGTAAATCCTGTCCCCGTCAGCCTTTGCGGCAGAAAGCGATTTCAAAAGAACGGCCCCGACTCCTTCTCCCGGCACATATCCGTCTCCTCCCGCTCCAAAGCTTCTGCAGCGCCCATCGCTTGAAACAAAATGATTTTGAGAAAGTAAAGTATATTTATCCGGGTGTAAGGATAAATTCACTCCTCCGGCTATGGCGAGGGTGGATTCTCCCCTTTTTATACTTTCACATGCAAAATGAACAGCAGAAAGTGAAGAAGAACACATTGTATCAATTGCAAGGCTGGGTCCGCGCAGGTCAAAGAAATATGACACCCGGTTTGCGATAGACGAATAAGAAGACAAGAGCGCCTGACGCCCCTCATCATCTGAAGCACCGGCTGCAAATAACTGATAGTGGCTGTAGGTGACGCCGACAAATACCCCTGTCTTATGCCGTTTCAACTTTTTCTTTGTGTAACCCGCATTTTCAAACGTGTGCCATGCTGTCTCTAAAAATAACCGTTCCTGAGGATCAATTAACTCGGCATCACGAGGCGAAATTGAGAAGAACAGCGGATCGAATTTATCAGCGTCTTTTATAAAACCTCCCCATTTGCTGTCATGACGGGCATTGTCACCTGTGTGATAATATTTCCGAAAATCCCAGCGCTCTTTCGGTATTTCCGTTATACAATCTTTTCCGGAAGAAATATTTTCCCAAAACTGTTCCACATCCTTCGCCATCGGGTAGCGGCCGGCTATACCGATAATTGCAATATCTTCCTCGGAAGGTGCGGATGGTATGCGGGAAACGGAAAGCTTCTCCCGTTTCGCCGGCGCCGAATGATCAATTCGCTGTTCGGCTGCCGGTAAAAACGCCTTCTTCAACTCATGTTGATAGTGTTCAAGAAAATACTCTGACAGCTCTTCAACACTGCTGTATTCAAAGAAAAGAGTCTTAGACACTCTTCCAAAATACTTTTCCAGACGGGAGTTAAGACCTAAAATCGTTAGAGAATCAATTCCGTAACGGTCAAATGTATCCTCGGGTAAAATGCTGTCCGCCGGTCTTCCCGTTTCCGCACCGACAATCTCTGTCAATAGACGGACCGTTTGCTTTTTCAGATCTTTTTCATTTAATTGCGGCAGACTGTTGTTTTCAGGCACAGTCTCTATCTTTTTATGGTCAGTTGAAAGTAATTCACTTATTCTATCTTTGTCTCCGCTGATAACAGCCAGCTGAGAAGCAGAACGGCTCATACTGTCCTGAAAAGCGGCAAGCCCTGCTTGGGCAGATAAAAGTTCCAGCCCCGTGTGTCTTAAAGCCTGCAGCTCTGCCGGACCAACTGTCATATTCCCCGCATCCCATAAAGGCCAATTAATAGAGAGTGTTTTCCCGGGACGTCCTTTCATGCTTCGATACTGGGTGAATCCGTCCATACATCCGTTAGCGAAGGCGTAGTCGCTCTGACCCGCATTAGGCAGAACGGCCGAAAGGGATGAAAACATAACGAAGAAATCAAGAGGCTCTTCTTCAGCTGCTTTATCCAGCCAAACGGTTCCGAATACTTTAGGCGCTATAACTTCTTCTATGCTTTCTTTCGCTTTTTTTATGATAAATGCATCCTTAACAAGTCCGGCACTGTGCAAAATTCCGTTTAATTCTCCGAATGTCTGCTTAATGTGCTTAATTAACGCGTCCGCCTCTTTTTCCTTTGAAATATCTGCCGGGACATATAAGGCTTCAGCGCCGAGATTTTCAAGAGCGCTCAATTTTTGCGCCGTTTCACGGGATGCCGGGGAACGCCCGGTTAATACCAGCTTGACTTCTGCCTGTTTCGCCAGATATTCCGCAAACAGATACCCGAGACCGCCGGCTCCTCCCGTAATTAAATACACACCGTTCTTTTTTACACTGAAACTATGTTTCTCCCCATCTTCTTTTTTTACTCTTTTAAGCTGCCTTTTATAATAATGCCTCGGCTCATAACAGGTAAAGTGGTCCGTCTTGCATTGATTGTTCCATTCAAAAGAGATGACATCTGCAATATGCTGCTTTGTAAACGGCTCGTCAAACATTGATTTCAGCTCTGCAGCCTTACATGTGAAATTCGGGTTTTCGGCCTGTACGGTCTTAAGAAAACTTTCAACCGCGTTATAAATGGGCTGAACCTCGCCCTCGGCATTTTCATACAGATACAAAATTTCTGCTTTCGGACAAAGTTTGTTCGCCATGAAGGCCTGAAACATTTGAAACAAGGAAAACAGACTTTTATTGAGCTGCTTTCTCATTGCATCTTCTGTATTTTTGAAGAGCCCGGCAGCTAAAAAATGAATAATATGGCGGGGTCTTATATTTTGAGAACGCAGAACCCCGCATAGCGCATCATAATCCTCATCTTTTGCAAAGTTCATTTTAAAACGACCGTTCCGGCAATCTTCGAAACGCTCGCCGGAAGTCACGTAAATGAAAGGCGCCTCATAACCTTCAAGCTGTCTCTTCATTACGGTATACATGCTGTCGTCTTTGCAAAAAAATAAAATTGGCTCTTTCGTATGCGGGAATTTTTCACTGCCTTTAAATTCATGTCTATCCCATACCATTTCATATAGATGGGTTTTCCCCAAGCTCTTAATTAATTCCAGCCCTTCTTCACGCGTCAGGCTGCCTTCTTTCACCTTTTTCACGATTTGCTCAATTTGCATCGTTTTTTCATTCATGGAAAAGCAACTCCTCTATCAGCTCTGACGTCTCTTTCGTATTCATCTCACCTGTTTGTGCTTTTTCAAGAAGCGACATGATTTCTCCATCTGCTGTATCTTTATTTGAGTTGTGAAGCTCAGTGTTCGAGAAAGCCTCAGCCTTCTGCGCTTCATCTTTATTTAAATGAATCCAATGTCTGTTCTTGCTGAAAGGATAAAGAGGAAGAGACAGTTTAACCGGTTTGAGTTCCTCCTCATACAAGTCTTCCCAGCTGATTTCACAACCGATCGTCCACAACTGAGCCAGTTTGGCCGGCTTGTTTTGCTGAATCAGTGATTGAACATATGCATGACCTTCGGGGCCGCCGAATAAAGGAGCGTACAGACTATCAAAATCCGTTACATTTCCTTCATAAACACCTTGCAGCCTGCTCCCCTGAATGTAACCGTTTAATTTTTCAAGAAGATCTCCGATATTCGAGCAAGTGATCGCAAGGCGGCATTCAAATGGTTCCCTTCCGGTTTGCAGCGTATATGCTATTTCTTCAAGACCGATTCCGGACTTTTCTCTAAAATTGCCGTTATACGGTTTATCAGCTGATCGATTCCGCACGCTGCTGATATAGCGGCACAGCTCGCTCAGGGTCATTAATTCCTGAAATATGTCTAGTGATATTTCTGTGCCGTACATTTGGTTTATAAAAGAGATTAATTCGGAATAAGCCAACGGATCAAATCCGAATTCCGAAAGAGGTGTCTTTGCATCTATATTTGCGGTATCTAAACGCAGGATACCCGCTGCCGCTTCCCGAACCGCCTCTTGCACATCACGTTCCTGCACCTCTTGCTGACTGAATTGAACTGATAGTTCTTCATGTAAAAACGCTGTTAACTCTTTGGCTTTAACCATCAGCCTTTCCTTTGTTTTGGCCGATAGAACAATGATTTGATCCCGCTCGGCAGTTACTGCTTTATCTTGTCCGTATTCAAATTCTTCCACGATGACATGAGCATTTGCCCCGCCGAATCCAAAGGAACTGACTCCGGCACGGCGCGGAATTTCATTTCCTTTTCGATCTTTTAATCTGGCCCACTTCATAGTTTTATTGACAATATGAAACGGTGTTCCGCTTAATTGAATGTAAGGGTTCAGTTCCTTGACATGAAGTGTGGCAGGCAATGTTTTATACTTCATGGATAGTAATACTTTAATCAGCCCCGGCATTCCAGAGGCGGGCTCTAAATGACCGATATTCGTTTTTACTGAACCGATGCCGCAATATTGGTCATGATTCTTTCCTGGATGCGGCTCAAAAGATCCAAACGCTTTTTTCAAGCCTTCAATCTCAATCGGATCTCCCAGTTCTGTTCCGGTTCCGTGTGCTTCAATATAAGATATCGTATCAACAGGAATATCGGCATTTTTATAAACAGACGTTAACAGTTCTGCCTGAGCTTCCGGGTTCGGAGCGGTCAATGAAGCAGATCTTCCTCCGTGATTTTCTCCGGTTCCTCTCAGGACTCCGTAAATATTGTCTCTGTCATTCATTGCCGCTTGCAATGGTTTCAATAACAGAACAGCTGCACCTTCACCGCGGACATAACCGTCGGCAAGTTTATCAAACGTCTTACACCGGCCGTCCCTAGACAAAATACCGAGTTTATCGGTATACATATGCGTGACTGGATCTAAAAGCAGCGAAACCCCGCCTGCTACCGCCAGCTCACTTTCACCATTTTGAATCGAGCGCACAGCTCTGTGGATTGCTACAAGACTGCTTGAGCAGGCTGTATCAATGGACTCACTCGGACCTCTGAAATTAAAATAGTGGGATACACGATTGCTGATGAGCGCCTGGCTGTTTCCGGTTCCCGCAAACGCATGCGCCCCGTCCGAATGCCTCATCAGCAGCTGGCGGTAATCATTAAATTGAATGCCCGTAAACACCCCGATATGTTTGCCGGACAGCTTTGAAGCTTTGTAACCCGCATCTTCTATCGCTTTCCAGGTTTCCTGCAAATAAATTCTGTGCTGAGGATCCATGAGTTCTGCTTCCCGCGGATTAATATTGAAAAACGCCTCATCAAATTTATCGGCATCTGTGATAAATCCGCCCCATTTCGAATGTACTTCGCTGCTTCCTTTGCCTTCGGCGTATTTTTTCCAATCCCATCGATCCGGGGGAATTTCCTGAATCGAATCTTTTTCATTGATTAAATTGATCCAAAACTCATCTGCATTTTTTGCTCCCGGAAAAACACAACTCATCCCGATAATGGCAACCGGCTGCTTCTCCGGATGATGGTCAGCCTGTCTTGCTGTCTTTTTTTCAAACGGAAAACTTCGCGGCGGCTTCACGGTTTTCCCTGCGGTTTTCCCGGCGTGCACTTTCCTTTTTTCAGAAATGTTTTTTTCTGCATCTGTATTCCCTTTTGCAACAGTACGCAGTTCACTGCTTAGAAATTCTGAAAGAGACTTTATATGGCTGTAAGTAAAGAAAACGGCAGGTGTCAGCTTAAGCTTGTATTTTTTATTCAGTCTGACAGCTAATGTTTTCAAACTGATAGAATCAAAGCCGAGATTGCCGAAATTCTCTGCCGTATCCAGCTGTTCAATGTTAATTTTCAATAATTCCGACACCATTTGCTTCAGTTCTTCAAGGACATTGTCTGCAGAATCCGGTCCTGTATAAGAACTTTCCTCTTGACGAACCGGAAGCGTATTTACTTTTTGATACGGCAGATCTTTTTTTGCTGGTGTTGTTCCGGCATCCCCGGTAACAACCGAAATTTGCGGACAGTCACTTGCCAAAATTGTCTCAAAAGCCGCTATCCCTTCTTCCGTTTCCAAATAATCAAACCCGGATGCGGAAAGATATGCGTCTTCAGCTTCTTTGTTTAAATGCATTCCGCCTTTACGCCACAACGGCCAGTTAATCGAAATGCTCTTGCCTTGTCTCTCTTGCCGGCGGCTCTGTTCGGATCTCCAATTTATATATTGATCTTGAAAATAATTGCCCAACGCATAGTTAACCTGTCCAAAATCTCCGAAGACCGAAGAAATAGAAGAAAATACGATAAAGAAATCAAGCGGCTCATCTTTCGTTAATTCATCTAAGCATACCGTTCCTTCAATTTTAGCAGTCATGCCTTCCGTAAAATCAGTCAGATTCATCTCTGTAAATAACCGATCATCGGCATGACCAGCTGAATGAATAACGCCTTGAAGGGAGCCCCAAGTCCGTTTCGTTTCTTCTATGACCCATCCCATCGTCTTTTGATCTGCGGCATCAGCTTGATAATATACCGCGTCTCCTCCAAGCGCCTGCAGCCGGTCAATGTTATGTCGTTTATCAGCTGTTAACGGTGATCTTCCCGTCAATACTAATTTTGCTTGATACTGAGAGGCTAAATATTTTGCAAAAATCAGGCCCAGACCGCCCAAACCGCCCGTTATGAGGTAAATCCCTTTCTGTTTCAGCTGATGAGAGTGCTCTGTATGATTGAATACATACTCCTTTAATGTCTTAACATACCTCTTGTCATTTATATATTTAACTTCTTCCGCCTGCCGTTCCACGCCTGAAACCATTTCGTTAAGACAAAATTCAGCCATTTTTTCAATTGATATACGTTCTGAAAAACCGATTGACTTCACATTCTCTGCGGATGGCACCAACATATTTGCCGTTTTTAAACAGCCTGCAAGAGCGCCCGTATACGGATCATTCACGCCTTCTTTAAAAGAGTGAACAAGAAGCAAAGAATGAAGATAAAGAGAGGCGTCACTGCGGGCGCTCAGGGCTTTTAATAAATAAAAAATTGATTCCAGGCCGCTGAGAAGGCGGTCACCCGCGTAAAATGTTTCTCCCGTGTGCAAGATGACATCAGGAGAAAACCCCTTTTTCTCCAATTCTTCGAATAAACGAATATAATCTGACGTCACTTCCGGGTTTATACAGAATGTCAGCAGATTTTGATCGGTCTGCCGCTGATCCGGCGTGACGAGAATGACACGGCTGTCTGATTGATTTTTCAGAGCTCCAGCCAATGCTTCATCTTTTGCAAAAACCAGAATTGTTTTTGGCTCCCTATCTTTCATTTCAATCAGAGGGTTTTTTTGATCCCACTTATGCTCATAAAAACGTACATTTTTATTAGGCTTTTCGCCAAAAACCAGCCCGCTCAATTCCATCAAAATCCCGCCGGCATTGTCTAATACATACACATCATAAGCCGAATCGCTTTCTTCAGTTTGTTCTGCATATACATAAACGGGTTCAGTCTCATGATCAAAAATCGTACATTCTTTAATATTTTCCGGGGTCTCTCCGGCATTTTCCCCCGCAAGGTATATGACGGCTTGATATGCGCTCTCAATCACTTCCGGTTTGATTATGCACCCTTTCGGCCCGGCCTTTGCTTTTATCTTTAAAAGCATCTGTCCGTTCCTGCTGACGCAGTGCTCTGCCGCTTTCAGACTGTCACTGCAGCTGTATCCGAATTCGGCAAGCCGCTGATAAAACGCTTCGTACGGTATCCGGTCTGCACGCTGAGACAGAAACGGCTCAAGATGAATATTTCCGTTCTCGTACGCCCCGTCTTCTAATTCGATCCGCCCTGAGGAATAAATGGATGAGTCGCTCTGTTTTTCTATAGAATACGATGCACCCTGATTATCCGGGGTTAATACAATCCGGATCTGCTCATTGCTTTCGCTTTGTAATATCGGTTCTCTAAAGGAGAGCTCAGTTAATTTAATAACCGGATTTCCTGAAGCCATCGCTCCGGCAGCCCTCGCCATTTCAATCTGGCTGAGAAACGGAAACATTTCCTTGTCTTGATACTTTGTTTTTATATACAAATCGGTATTGCTTACATTGATAAGAAACTTCTGTGCTTTAAAATCAGATATATTGCATGAAATGTAAGGATGCAGATCGTTATTAATGTTCATCCGGCGGCTTCCCGTATTTTGCGCATCTATTCTGCATAGCTCTTTGGCAAATGGATATCCGGGTGCTGATACCCGTCTCAAAGTGACATCTTTATAAAGTGACGGCCAATCTACTCCGTTACCGCCAACCCAGTATTCAGCAATCTTCACAAGATCCCTGTTTGCGGCTGCTTCTTCAATCTCAGCTTTGTTCATCCTTTGAGCTTCTGTTGTGTCTTTGCCGCTTGTAAAAATATGATCCCTCGCGTTTCCGAGAGTATAGTCTGTCAGCCCTTTAAGCAATTCATCTCTTGTGGAGGCGATAACAGCCAATCTGTGCGGCATTTCTTCTCTGCCGGTTTGTAAAGTAAATGCTGTATTTCTAAGTGTTTCTAATGGATAATCTCTGGCTGCTATATGTTCTTTTGCGCGTTTTGCATATTCTGCCAGCCTGTCGGCATTTTTTGCAGAAAAAACAAATAAAAGCTGTTCAGGTTCTTCAGCCGGGAGAGAAGAGAAAGCCTCATCCGTAAATTCTTCTAAAATAACATGGGCATTAGCTCCTCCTGCCCCGAAAGAACTGATTCCGGCACGCCTGGGAACGGATGACTCCCATTTTTCTGCACTGCCCGGTACATAAAAAGGTGTTTTTTGAAACGGTATATTTTCATTCAATTCAGCAGAATGAGTCAGTGACGGAACAATCGTTTTATGTTTCATTTGAAGAATAACTTTCGTAATGCCCGCTATGCCTGCAGCAGCCTCAAGATGTCCGATATTTGATTTAACCGATCCGATCGCGCATGTCTTCTTATCGCGTTCGGCACCTGAAAATGCTTTGGTCAGACCGGTGATTTCAATCGGATCTCCTAACGCGGTGCCTGTTCCGTGAGCTTCTATATAGCTGATGCTTTTTGGATCAATACATCCTTTTTTTAAGGCTCTCGCAATGACCTCACTTTGAGCTTTTGGATTCGGCACGGTATATCCATTCGTCTTAGCACCGTGGTTGATCGCTGTTGCCTTAATAACTGAATAAATCTGATCACCGTCGGCAATAGCCTTTTTTACAGGTTTCAGCAACACGGCACCTGTCCCTTCTCCCGGCACATAGCCGTCTCCTCCTGAACCGAAGCTTCTGCACCGGCCATCACTGGATAAAAATCCGCCTTGAGTCAGGAGTTCATATTTATGAGGATGAATGGATAAATTGACGCCTCCTGCAATTGCAATTTCACATTCATTCCTGATTAAACTTTCACAGGCAAAATGAACAGCCGTTAATGATGAGGAACACATCGTGTCCAAAGCAATACTTGGCCCGCTGAAATTAAAGAAGTAGGATACCCGGTTTGCGATTGATGCATATGAGGAAGAAACGGCCGCTTCGTGACCAACGCTGTACAGCTGATATTGGCCGTACATAACCCCTGCAAAAACACCGACGTTTTTTCTTTCAAGCGTTTTCTTTGCGTACCCGGCATCTTCTATGGTGTGCCAAACCGTCTCTAAAAACAGTCTCTCCTGCGGATCAATTAATTCAGCTTCGGCAGGAGAAATATTAAAGAACAACGGATCAAAATGATACACATCGTCAATAAATCCCCCCCATTTGCTTTGGTTTTTTACTTCGTCGCCCGCCGCAGGCTGATAGTGCAGCCCCGAATCCCACCGATCCTCAGGTATCTCAGTTATACAGTCTTTACCGTTCAATAAGTTTTCCCACAGAGTATCAAGATCATTTGCCATCGGGTAACGTCCGCTGATACCGATAATAGCGATATCATTGTCATGATACTTCTCCTGCTGCACCTGATTTTTCATCTGGATTTTCTGTTTCCCGTTAACATCGGCTGTCTGTTTATTATCTTTTTTCTTCTGAGATGGGGTGCCGCTCCCGTTTTCTCCTAACCGGAGTTTATGAAGAAGAGTATCCCTGTGCTCCTCAACGAAATACTGTGACAATTCTGCCGCA
Organism: Bacillus sp. MT(2024); assembly: GCF_036362845.1. NCBI lineage: Bacteria > Bacillati > Bacillota > Bacilli > Caryophanales > Bacillaceae > Bacillus > Bacillus sp. MT(2024). Next base: position 1,399,188 of record NZ_CP143632.1, on the reverse strand, counting down.
GTCTGATATTCGAATAACAGCGTTTTTGAGAGCGCGCCGAAATGTTTTTCAAGCTCATTCGTCATATTGATAATCATAACGGAATCAAGTCCGTATTTTTCCAATGCCTCTTCTGCATCTATTTTGTCCGCAGGCATCCTGAATTCTGCAGCAATTATTTTTATGATAAAATCAGATGTTTCAGCTGTCAGTTTCTCTGAATCAAATGATTCGATATTTCTCCCTTTTCCTTCATCTGCCTGAATGCTGTCTTTTCGTTCATATAATTGAGTAACATGGTTGTCAATTTGCTCATCTCCGTAAAATACAGTAAATTGCGAAAAACCGGAGGACATTGCGACTGCAAACGCTTTTTTACCTTCTTCTTTTTCTAAAGGATAAAAACCCGCCTTTTTCATTGTCTCTACCGTGCGCTCATCCACTTGCATGCCGACTTCTTTCCACAGCGGCCAGTTCAGAGAGAGAGAAATCGTATCAGAATGCTGGGCAGAACGCATATTCATGAAATGATCCATATAGCTGTTTCCAAACGCGTAATCAGATTGCCCGACATTTCCCAACACTGCGGAAGTAGAGGAGAAGCAAATGAAAAAGTCAGGATTTTCTTTCTCAACAGCATCATTCAGCCACATCGTACCCAATACTTTCGGTCTGATTACCTGATCGAATTCCTCTCGTGACTTGTTAAGAAGGAAAGAGTCACGGATGATTCCCGCGCCCTGAATGACCCCGTTTACTTTTCCATAAGAAGTTTTGGCTTTTTTGACTACATATTCGGCTTCTTCCTTATTGGTAATATCAGCCTGAACATAAACAGCTGAAGAACCGGCATCCTCCAATCGCCTCAGCTGTTTTCTTATATGGTCTGAAAGCGGAGATCTTCCTGTTAAAACAAGGCAGCATTTTGTTTGAAAAGCCAAATATTCTGCAAAGGTAAATCCTAATCCGCCCGCGCCGCCCGCGATAATATATACTCCATTTTCTCTCAGCGGCACATCTCCGCTTCCGGAATTTTTTTCGGGTTCATACGTTTTGAGCTGTTTGACATAACGCTGCATGTCTTTATAACGGATCTCTACATCTGAAGGCTGGAAATCACTCAGCTCATTGCGTATGATATCAGCTGCGTGAACGGCTGCAATTGACTGTTCCATTTCAATGCTTTTTGCTGAGATTAACGGATTTTCCAGCTGCAATGTCCGCAAAAATCCGCTTGCCGCCGCGTAAAGAGGCTGTTCTCCGGAAAGATGCGAAAAATATCCATATAACAGCTTGATCGGTTTGCGGCAGTTATTTTTGAAGAGCGCCTGTTGTAATAAAAACAAAGAATAGACTCCGCTGTCGCATTGTTCACGAATCGCTCTCTCTGTTTTTTCAAACGGCATGTCTGACCATAAATGCACCGCTTCCCGTATATCTGACTTTTCTTCTTCTATAAGCCATCCTAACAGGTCTATGTAATCTTTTTCAGAGCGGGGGTCGATTTCAAATACACCGTCCCCGGTTTTTCGAAACTCTTTCCCCGGCTTAACCAAAATAACCCTTGTATCATGCAATGCAGCAAGTTCTTTACTCACATCTTCATTTTTATCAAATAATAAAAGGCTGCCCTCACGCCGGCCGCCTTTTACATGAATGCTGAGATCTGTCCGCTGCCAGACCGTCTGATAATATATCGCCTGTCCGTTAACCCCTGCGGAATGAAAACCAAGCTGCTGTATCCGCTTTACTCCTTCTTCCAAAGAAATGTTGCCGCTTTCTATGTCAGAAAGTACTTTTTTTCTAATATGACGGGCTTCTTTCATAAAAATCTTCATCCCCTTTACAAATGGCACTTCCGCAAAATGATAAACTAATCCTGCATGCGCTCCAGCACATAATCAGCTTCCTCCGCAGTCAGTTCGCCCGCTTTTAATTGTCTGAGGAGCTCTTTTACTCTCTCGTTCTTTCCATTGGAATCCGCTGTTGCACGAGTCTGTGCCTCCGCGGAAAACGTTTCTTTTTTACGAATGGTTACATCCTTCAAACCTGCAAGTCTTTCTCCTTGTTCATTAAGCAGCTGAATATCGTAAATAAGCTCGGATTGACCTTTTTGGCCTGTTTTACGCGCATAAGCCCAGCATTCTGCTGAAACTTTTTTCCGAATCGTAATCTCACCTATTGAAAAAGGAACATAAACAGATGCCTCTTCTCTTCCGTCCGTAATCCCGAACAAAGATTGCAGAGCCCCATCAATTAAAGACGGATGCAATGTATAATTTTCAAGAGCATATGCGGCTTCTTTTGGCAGCAATAAGTGTGCAACCGCTTCTGTTTTTCCGCCCCATAAACGTTGAATCGGCTGAAAAGCGCGCCCATACAGGAACCCGTTTTCCCGAAAATACTTGTAACATTCATCTTGTTCACGGACAAAAGCACTTCTGTTTATCATCTCTTGTCTGTCGATATTCTCTATATCATCATCACCATAATGATGATCATAATCTAATTCCCCCGTCACAAATCCAGTCCTTACAGCAGCATCCTCGTCAGATGACATATTAAATAATATTTTGCCGTCTTTTACGGAAACGTGAGTGTAAATGGTCAGGCTCTCTTGCAAAAGCATGGCCGGTCTTGCAAATATCACGTTTTTTAAACGAGTGACCTCTTTCTTTCGATATGACCGCGTTCCCGCTGCGCATGCCATTTCAAGAAAAGCAGCGGCCGGGAGAATGCTCTTGTTTTTTACGATGTGGTCTTTTAACCAAATCTCTTTTTCTCTTAATGTCGTTTTAAAAAACTGCTGTTCCAGAGTAGATTCATTCGAATCCAGAAGCGGGTGCAGTGAAGACTGCTGCGGCAATATTTCCGGAAATATTGCACTTTGATTTCGAGGCACCCAGTAAGACTCCTCAGCAAATGGATATAAAGGAAGCTTGACCTTTTGCGGGGTATACTCTTCATATAACTCTCTCCATTGAATATCAGCCCCGAAAGACCATAATTTTGCTAGAAGATTCAAGTCCTTTGTCTCCATCATCACCTCGAGGAATTTATCTTTCATCTTTTGATCATGAAAGATAAAGACTTTATCAAAATCTTTCGTAACATTGCCTTTGTATACGCCCTCTCCAATTGTTCCTTCAGTACAGAAAGTTCTCAGCTTCTGCTTAAGTTCCGGCAAATCGGAAGCTACAACAGCAAGTCTGTCTTCCATCGGCTCCCTGCATGTCTGCAATGTAAAAGCGATATCAGCTGCCGAGGCCTTTGTCTCCCGCTCTGTGAATTGCAGAAGGCGCCGGGCGTATTCTTTCAGTCTGTCTTCATTTTTGGCAGAGAGAACTGCGGCAAACGGCCCGCTTATTGTTTGTGTGTCCGCATGGTTTTGATATTCCTCCACAATGACATGGGCATTTGCTCCTCCCGCTCCGAACGAACTGATTGCTGCTCTCCTGTTAGAGGCGCCTGATTCTTTCCGCCACTCTTCTTCTTTCTGCTGAACGTAAAAAGGCGTCTTTTCAAATCGGATATTTTGGTTCAGCTGTTCCGAGTGAATGGATGGCGCCAATTTCTGGTGCTTAAATTGCAAAAGAACTTTTGTAAGGGCTGCTATACCTGCGGCAGACTCCAAATGTCCGATATTAGACTTCACTGAACCTATGGCACAAAATTGTTTATCATCCGTAAATTTCTCAAAAGCTTTTGTCAATCCTGCGATCTCAATCGGATCTCCGAGCGAGGTACCCGTTCCGTGTGCTTCCAAGTAGCTGACGGATCGCGGACTGATGCCCGATTTCTTGAAATTTTCAGCAATCAGCTCAGCTTGTGCATTCGGATTCGGAACCGTAAACCCATTGGTTTTTCCGCCATGATTTACAGATGTTCCTTTAATCACTCCGTATATATGATCCTGATCAGCAATTGCTTTTTCCAGAGGTTTCAACAGGACGGCTCCCGAACCTTCTCCCGGGACATAGCCGTCTCCGCCCTCTCCGAAACTTCTGCACAATCCTTCGGTGGAAACAAAATTACCTTGACTCAGCCAAAGGTATTTGCTGGGGTGTATGGACACATTAACGCCGCCCGCAAGCGCAATTTCACTTTCCCCTCTTTTAATGCTCTCACATGCCAAGTGAATGGCCGTCAGCGATGATGAACACATCGTATCCAGTGCAATGCTCGGGCCGGAGAGATTAAAAAAGTATGAAACCCTGTTCGCAATAGATGAAAAGAAGGAACTGAGCGCAATCGGATTGCCCCGCGCAGTTTCTTCTGCGCCGAATAATTGATATTGTCCGTACATGGCTCCGACAAACACACCGGCTTTCATACCGTTAAGCTTCTCTTTTGTATATCCTGAATCTTCAAACGTATGCCAGGAGGTTTCGAGAAAAATTCGCTCCTGAGGGTCCATCAGCTCAGCTTCTTTATGAGAAATATGGAAAAACAGCGGATCGAATTGATCAACACCGCTGATAAAACCGCCCCACTTACTGTTGATTTTCCCCTTCTCCATTCTGTCGGGACTGTAAATTGATCTGAAATCCCAACGTTCCTCGGGGATTTCAATAATACAGTTTTTCCCTCCGGCAATGTTTTCCCAGAACTCCTCAAGAGTATCGGAATTCGGATATCTTCCGCTCACACCGATAATGGCAATATCCTCACCCGGCTGAACCATGCTCGGTGCAGGTGTATCCTTCTGCTGCCGGTGCTGTTTTTTACTCGGATTTTCTCTTTTCTTCTGCACTCTTGTTACCGGAGCTGCCCCTGCGGCCTTAAGGACTTTTTCTTTAAAAGATGTTAGGAAGAAGTTTGAAAGCTCTTCAATGTTCTGATATTCAAAAAAGATTGTTTTCGGAAGATCCCCGAAAGTATCTTCAAGCTTTGAAATAAGTGACATGATCATAAGTGAGTTGATTCCGAACTTCTCAAAAGAGTCTTTCGCATTTATTTTATGAGCTTGGATTTTCAAGACACCGCTGATGATCTTGATTAAATAGTCATTGACTTTTTCTTTCGCAGCATATTCCTCTTCTTCATCGTATTCCGCCGTGAGTGTATCTTGATCTGCTGCAGCTGTATTTCTTTGAATCGAAAGCGCTTTTATCATTTTATTCCGCTCACCTTCTGCAGGCATTAAGCTGGTAAATGAAGACCCCAGCATTTTCAGAAACGCTTCCAGAACAGAGGAAGTTCGCATCGGAGTCATTCCGTATTTTTCTTTTATTTGAATGATTCCATTGCTGTCGAGACTCATTCCGCCATCTTTCAATAACGGCCAATTGATTGATAGTGTTTTTCCGTTTCGAGAGAGCTGGGATCGAAGCATTGCAAAACTGTCCATAAAATGATTTGCGTACGCATAGTCACTTTGGCCGGCATTTCCGTAAGCGGAAAAAGAAGAAAAGAGAACAAAAAAATCAAGATCTTCGTCTTTTGTCAGCTCATCCAGCCAGATTGTCCCGTAAACTTTCGGTTTCAGTACGTCCGTAAAATCACTGAGACTTTTATTTACAAGAAATGAGTCACGAAGGATGCCGGCAGCATGGATGATCCCGTTTATGCTGCCGTACCGCTGTTTAACGCCGAAAATGAATCGCTCTGCCTCTGTTCGATCTGTTATGTCCGTCCGCTGATATTCAACAATAGAGCCGCTCTCATTAAGCTTACTGATCCGTTCTTTTTGATCAGCTGTTAAAAAAGAACGGCCTGTAAGTATAATCACGGCTTGGTTTTCATTAGCGATGTGTTCCGCAAACAGCAGCCCGAGTTTTCCGGCTCCTCCGGTAATGATATATATGCCGTCTTTTTGATACGTTACAGATCCGTGATCGTGTTCCGGAATATCAATAGGCTGCAGCCCTTTCACATAACGGGTATATGAGTCTATTAAAACCTCACATTCATCCGTTTGAAAGCGCTGCATTTCACTGATTGCAGCATCCCACATCTCGGAAACCGGAGGATTTATGTCAGAATCCTCGTGGCGTATCTGTATGGTTTTCGCTTTAAGCTTGGAGCTTTCCATGTTTACCGTCTTCATGTACCCTCCGACAGCTTCATGAAACGGCTGATTCAGACCGCTTGTCCAATAAATATGCAATAACGTAACAGGTTCGTTTCTTCGCATTAAAGCTTTTGATAATAAAAAGAGCGAGTTTATCCCTCTGCGAAGAGTTTCATTAACGGATTCTTCAGTGATTTCTCTGATTTCTCCGTCCCATAAATAAAGCACGACATCAGGTGTAAATCCGTTTTCAGCCAAATCAGACAGCAGCATTTCGACATGATTTTCATCAGAAGGATTGATTGTGCATCTATTCCGTTCAATTCTGTAATCAGAATCGGGCGTTACGAGAATGACACGGTTATGTTCTCCATTCATCATCTCGGCATGCTGAAAGAGACGGTTATCCTGATCAAAAATCAGCATATTCCCCGGTGCCTGCTGATTCGGCATATCAATGTGATTTGTCCTTACCCAATCGGTCTTAAAAAAAATGGTTGGGGACGGAGCTTGTGATCCCGGCTCCGCCTTTTTTTCCATTTGTTCTTTTCTGTAAGTGCGAATTAGCTCCAGTCCTGCATCAGGAGACATTTGCTGTTCTTCAATTAAGGAAAGTATTTGTTTGATCTGCACTATTTTCCCTCCAGCAGCTGATAAACTTGGTCAGCAGAAAGTTCACCGTTTTTCAATTGTTCCAATAAGAAGAGAATTTCCTGATCTTCATTTTTATGACCTGCGGTTAATTCTCCCCCGGTCACTTTTCTGACAGAGAAGTCTTTCATGCTCACGGCTATTTCGCCGCTCTCGTTAATAAAATCAATGTTATACGTATAAAAACCGGTTTCTCTCACCGAAACATGGCATCGGGCAGTAAGCGCCCTCTTAATGTGAAGCTCTCTAAGTGAATAAGGAACAAATAAGCCGTCTTTCTCATTTTCTCTTAACAAAAATGCCGCCGCTTGAAAACCGCCGTCAATTAATGAAGGATGGAGTGTAAAATGTGAAAACCCGTTCGCTAAATGATCCGGAAGCTCCAATTCTGCCATTAACTCCACATCACCGCGATATACGGCTTTCAACGTTTGAAAACCGCTCTGATATGTCAGGCCCATACGACTGAAGCGGTGATAACACTCTTTCCGGCTTATGACCGTTTTACTGCTGCGTATGAACTTATCAATATCGACATACTCAGGATTGCTGTTTATGTCTCCGAATACTGTTTCACATTGTGTGCAGATTTGCTGCACGCCATCCGGGCCCTCTTTACATATCGTTACGTTCAACTTATCTTGTTTCATTTCCAAGCCGGTATAAATGTGCAGCGTTTTTCCTTTATATAATATAGGTCTGTTCCACATCACGTCTTTTATTTTATATACTTTACTTTCTCCGCTTATTTCCGCACAAACAAGAGCCATTTCAAGCGAAGCGGCTCCCGGCAACACATAGTCTCCTGAAACAAGGTGATCAGTGACGAAAAATTCAGTTCCGGAAATAACAGTTTTAAATGCTTGTTTCTTTAATGTTGAGACATTCTCGCTGATTAATGGGTGAAGACTTTTGCTATTAACCTCGCTTTTGTTCTTTTTCGGAGTAAACCAATAACTCTCTTTTGCAAACGGATAAGACGGCAGCGGCACTCTATTCAATTTCTTATTGCCGATTGTCTTCCATTCAAACTCGGCTCCATTGGCCCAACATTGCGCGAGAAGCTCCTCTTTTCCGCTTTGAAGAGCCTCCTGAATCATATATTCAGAGACAGCTGCGCGCTCTACAGTGTTTTCGCTTATAAATACGCCATTTTGCACCTTGCTTTTATCAAGAAAGCTGACGTATTTATCTCTCAGCTCAGTCAGACTCACTGCACATACGGCAATTCTCTCGTTCATTGCTTCCCGGCCGTTTTGCAATGTAAATTCCATGTCACTGGCATTAACGGTCATGTCACCGGCAATCACGCGATCCAAGTACTGAACCATAAGCCGGATATACTCAAGTAATTGATCTTTGGTTTTCGCAGATAAAACAAAAATGTGTGTTTTACCGTTGTTTTCCGGCACTTCTTTTTGAGGTTTCCTATATTCCTCTAAAACAATATGCGCGTTCACACCGCCGAATCCGAATGAGCTGATACCTGCTCTCCTCGGCAGATCGTTGTTCTCTTCATCTTTTATCGGATTCCACTTTTGAGCGGTTTCTGTGATATAAAATGGCGTATTTTCCAGTTTGATGTATGGATTGAGTTCTAAAAAATGGGCGAGTCCCGGAAGTTTGCGATATTTAAAAGCCAGTAATACTTTCAGCACTCCGGCTATTCCGGCAGCGGTTTCGAGATGGCCGATGTTTGTTTTCACAGACCCGATTCCGCAGCTTTTCTGTTTCTCAAAAGGAATGTCCCATTCTTGATATAACGTTTTAAATGCCTTTATGATGCTGTTTACTTCAATCGGATCGCCAAGACTTGTCCCTGTGCCATGCGCTTCTATATATCCCGCAGTGGCGGGACTGACCCCCGCCTTCCGCCAAGCTTCGGTTAATAAGTCCGCCTGTGCGTTCGGATTCGGAGCTGTCAAAGAATTGGCGCGGCCGCCGTGATTTACAGCTGACCCTTTAATCAAACCATAAATATGATCACCGTCTGCCTGTGCTTTGCTGAGCGGCTTAAGCAATACTGCAGCCGCCCCTTCACTCCTTACATAGCCGTCAGCGCTTTTATCAAACGTTTTGCACTTTCCGTCTTTGGAAAGCATACCTGCTTTATCAAAAGCTATAAACAGAGTAGGGCTTGTCATAATATGCACTCCGCCTGCAATCGCCATTTCAAAATCGCCTCTTTGAATCCCCTCAGCCGCACGATGGAGTGCAACTAACGAACTTGAACAGGCAGTATCAATCGGTTCACTCGGACCCGTCAGGTTCAGCTGGTAAGAAATACGATTAGCCAATATACAATGATTTAAACCGGTTGCGGTCTGCGCCTGAACAGAGACGCCATTTTCATTGAGACGTTCCGCATAGTCCGTTGTGGCGACCCCTGCAAACACCGCAGTTTTCGTCCCTGCCAAATCAGACGGCTTATAGCCCGCATCTTCTATTGTTTTCCATACAGTCTCCATAAAAATTCTTTGCTGGGGATCCATTAATTCTGCTTCGGCGGGAGAAATCCCGAAAAACAACGGATCAAAACTGTCCGCGCCTTTGATAAACCCGCCTTTTTTTATTTTTGTTCTATTGACGTCCCTGATCGGATCGCCGTCAAACTCTTTCCAGTCCCAACGGTCTTCAGGAATGTCTGTAATCATATCCCGCCCTTTTTCAATTCCTTCCCAAAAGTCTTCCAGCGTATCTGTTTGGGGGAAACGGCCGCTTATTCCCACTATTGCAACCGGCTCATTCATATGTCTTTCCTCTTGCCTGGTTTTGTTTTCAGGCTCAGGGGAATGTTCATAGGATTCGGGCGGAGGCGTGCTGTACAATGTTTTTTCGTCTGCTGCAGAAAAAGGTTCTGTCTCAGCAAAAAGGATTTCTCCGTATTGCTCGATTACATAATCAGTCAGTTCATCCAGTGAATTGCATTCAAAGAAAATGGACGGCAATAATTCCGTACCATATTGTTGATTGATTTCATTTCCGAGTCTGGTAAACGTAATAGAATCAAATCCGTACTCGCCGAATGAAGTCTCTTCTTCTATTTCCTTTCTGTCAATCTTTAAAATACTTGACATCATCTTTGCGATGCCCTCAATCAGATTTTCTCTCCTGTCTTTCGCCGCAGATTCATCTGAAGAAAAAGATCCGCAGAGATGAAGCTCTTCGGAATACTCACTCTTTAAAAACTCAAGAAGTTCATTAAAATCAGTAAGACCGAAAAAATCTGACGGCATCATTGATATTCCTAATGTTTCGTTTAATTCGTTGCCCAGCATTGTAAACATAATTGAATCAAATCCGTATTCGCTTATCGGCAGTTCAAAATCAAATTCCCGTTCTTCAATTTTTAATACGCCGGTGATGATGCGCGTCAAAGTGCTTTTTAAAGATTCAGTTATTGACAGCTCTTTCGGTTCGTGATTTTCGTCGGCGATTGCCGGGTCACTTTTTCCGCTGTCAATCGTTATCATTCGTTCCAGCTTTAATTCATTACCGCTAAATACCATTATTTGATGTTCACACCCTGTCATTGCTTGATCAAATGCTGCAAGGCCTTCCCGTTTTTCCAGAGGCAGCATTCCGAAACGGTCATAAAGGAACTTCTCTGAATGAATGTCAATTTGCATACCGCCTTCTTTCCATAAAGGCCAATTAATCGAGACTGTTTTTCCAGGTTTATTTTCCGCCGCTCTCATTTCCGCAAAATAATCCATAAACCGGTTTGCATAAGCATAGTCAGTTTGTCCGGCATTCCCGATTATTGCGCTGATAGATGAAAACATAACAAAAAAGTCCAGAGGTTCTCTGTCTGTATACCGGTCAAGCCATATCGTTCCGTAAACCTTGCTGGCCAAGACTGAATCGAGATCCTCTTCACGCTTATTGATGAGTAATGAATCTTTTATCACTCCGGCGCTGTGAATAACTCCTTTAACAGGACCTAATTTGTTTTTGACGAGTTTTATCAGGTTGTTGACATTTTCCTTATCAGAAATATCGGTTCTTACATAAAAAACCTCTGATCCGTTTTTTTCGAGCTCTTTTACATTGCTTACGGCTTCCTCAGAAAGCTCTGACCTGCCGATAAGCACAAGTTTTATTCTCCCTTTTCGCACAAGATGTCTGGCAAAAATCAGGCCCAGGCCGCCTGTTCCTCCTGTAATAAGGTAAACTCCCCCTTCTTTTACTTCCATCTTTTTGGAGGGCTCTGCCCTTTCAATTTCTGCAGAGTGTTTCACCTGCCTGATTCCATCTCTGTATCTGATCTCTGAAGCATCATCGCTGATGACTGTTTCTTTCACAAGGTTTTTTAATTCAGGCAGACCGGTGTTCAGCTGTAACTGAATTCCATCGCTGTGTATTTCAATATTTTTACCGGACAACATTGGATGTTCTAAATGAAGCGACCTAAAAAAGCCGCTCATTGCCATTTGATAAGGTAAGATTTGATTGTTCCTTGTGAAAAATACATGTGATATCAGGATTTTATGTCTTGGAATTGTTGCTAACAGAGCTTTCGTTACATTGAAAACCGGCAAAACAGCCTTTTCCAGCTTTTCATGAATGTTATGCTCAATTCCCGTTTCAAGGCTCATCCCGATTAAAATGACGCGGTCAATTGTCACTTGTCTTTCTTTAAGAATCGCCAGCAATTTCTTATAGCCTTCAAGTTTGACGCTGTTCAATTCAAAGGAATCAGCTTCTTTTTCTTGAAAACTGCCGCCATGGCGGACAAAGATCATGTTCAGGCCGATATCTTTATATGCCTTGCGGATCAGCGGTTCTGATACATCCCGACGGAGTGAAATCACAAGGCAGCTGTTTAAACCGCTGGCTTCAGGCTGATGAAGCATAGGGGCCCGCTTCCACATATCAGTGTAATACTTAGCTGAATGCCGCTCATTTTGAGTCTGCGGTGTAACCCTTAATGCCTTCAACGCTAAGTTTTTTATTTTAAGACTTACAGATCCGTGTTCATCCATAAATAGTATATGAAACCTTTTGACATCATCATGTTGTCTTTCATCTGCAGCAGTAATGTAAGCATAGCCGTTTGCCGAAGGTGGTTGAAGAATTTCCAGCTCACCTAATTCAAAAGGCAAATATGCGGTGTGATCGTCTTCCTGAGTGGACGTAAACCCGATTGTGGATTGAAAAATGCCATCCAATAAACACGGTTCCAGCAGCGCGCCGGATTTTTTATGAATGCTCTCAGGAAGTGATATTCGTGCAAGAACAGCGTTTTCATGGATAAACAGCTGTTTTATTACCTGAAAGCCGGCTCCATAGTCCAAACCGCTCTGCCGGAAGTTCCTATAACACTCAGCGCCGCTGATTAATCTTTTCTGTCCGGTTAACCAGCTGTCCAATTTAAAATGCTCTGTATGAGAGGCGTCTTTATCTCCGCATGTGATAATGTTTCCTTGGCAATGAACTGCCGCTTCAGGCTGCATATCGGTTTTCACCACAAATCTGCCGTCTTTTTGATTCGGCAGCAGATTTATCATTATCGTCTTTTCTTTTTCAACGGTTATCGGAACCGCCCATACAACTTGACTCAGTTTTATGACTGATTTTCCGTACAGCCTCTCTCCCGCTTCTCTGGCCGCTTCGATGATTGCCGCTCCGGGCAGAACCGTTTTCCCATGCACAACATGGTCTTTTAAATAATATTCAGAATCTGAAAGCGTTTTATAAAATCGGCACTCACCTGCAGAAAAATCAAATAAAGGAGCTGTACCGGCTGCTGATGTTGTTTGCGCCTTATTTGACACCCACAGTCTGTTTTTTAAGAAAGGGTAAGTCGGCAGCGCAATTTTTGCCGGTTTTCTGCCGGTGCGGAAATCTTCCCAGCTTAAATTCCCTCCCGATACCCAGAATTCAGCCATTTCGGCTAATGTGGTTCTGCCGGATTTGAGCGGAAGATCTGATTGCCGCTGTCCGCGTTTATGATTCGGTTTTTTCCCTCTGAATATTTCGTGATCGTCAATTCCATTATAAAAGTGATTTAATTTCAACATCAGATCATCGATATTATTTGAAATGACAGCAAGCCTTTCCGGCATGGCTTCACGCCCTTCAAGAAGGGTATACGCAATATCAGAAAGGTGAAGCGGCTTATTTGTTCCCGCCGGCTGTAAACACTCGCCCTGCTTATGACGAGCCTTTTGAAGATATTCCTCCAGCTGTTTAGCTGATTCCCGTAAACTCAGTGAATGCTTGGCTGAGAGTACGATAAGTTCTTCACTTTCCTCACGCCCCGTTTGACAGTCAGCAGCAGACTCATACTCTTCCACAAGGATGTGAGCATTTGCCCCGCCCGCTCCGAAAGAACTTAATCCCGCACGCCGCGGATATTTGCTGTCAGAATGTTTTTCATTCGCGGGTTTTATCCAGTCGGCGGTTTCCTGCTGGAGACAAAAAGGTGTCTCTTCCAGATAAAGATCCGGATGCACCCGTTCAGCATGCAGTGTTGCGGCTATTTTTTTATACTTCATTTGTAAAATAATCTTTGTCAGGCCGGCAATTCCCGCGGCCGCTTCGAGATGACCGATGTTAGATTTAATCGATCCGAGAGAGCAATATGAAACATCTTCGGTATAAGCTCTGAACGCCTTGGTCAGGCCTCGGACTTCAATCGGGTCACCCAGCGGCGTTCCCGTGCCGTGGGCTTCAATAAAGCTGACACTTCTGGCGCTCCAACCGGCCGCTTTAAGAGCTCCTTGGATTAAATCCGCCTGTGCGGCAGGATTAGGCACCGTATAGCCATTCGTCTTTCCGCCATGGTTAATTGCCGTTCCTTTTATGACGGCGTACACAGTATCATTATCACGTACGGCATCTTTAAGCGGTTTAAGAATAACGGCCCCGACACCTTCCCCGGGGACGAAACCGTCGCCGCCTTCTCCAAAACTTCTGCATTTTCCCGATTTTGAAAGCATTCCCATCTGACACCGGTATAAATAGTCAGAAGGATGAAGATACAAATTTACTCCTCCCGCAACCGCAACAGAGCACTCACCTTTTTTTAAACTTTGGCAAGCCATGTGAATTGCCGTTAAGGATGAAGAGCAAGCCGTATCTACAGGGATACTGGGACCCGTAAAATCAAATGTGTAAGACACTCTGTTCGCGAGAGACCATGGGAACGAATTTGGAAGTACATCGTTTTTGTCCGTCGGTATTCTTTCGCCGAGCAGCTTGTAAGAATTGGTTGTAACTCCCGCAAATACACCGACATGTTTTTCGGTCTGCTTCCTCAACCCTTCAATGGTATATCCCGAATCTTCAAATGCTTTCCATACAGTTTCGAGAAATATTCGTTCCTGAGGATCCATCGCTTCTGCTTCTCTCGGCGATATTTGGAAAAACAAAGAATCAAATGATTCAGCATTCTTTAAAAATCCGCCCCATTTGCAATAAATTTTTCCCTCATGCGCTTTAGCGGGGTCTGGATCATAGTAGGTCTCATAATTCCATCGTTCTTTCGGAATTTCTGTGATTGCGGTTCTCTCTTTTGATAGAAGATCCCACAATTCTTCGATATTTTCAGCTCCGGGATAACGGCCGCTGATACCGATTACCGCTATCCCGTCAAGATGTTCTTTTTCCTCCGCCGCAGGTGCAGTGATGTTTTGTTCCGGCCTGGCGGGGGTAATGCTCTGATTCTGTTTTCCTTTTTCCTCCCGTGAAAATAAACGCCCCAGCCGATCCGGGTATTCCTTTACAAGATGATCTGCTAAATCTCTGATTGTATGAAATTCAAATAAAAGCGTTTTCGAAATTGCTCCCAGTGACTGCTCCAGCTTTGTGTTGCATTGATGAATCATAACCGAATCCATTCCATATTCAGCCAGATGCACATCTTGATCGATCTCTTCCCGTTCTGCACCGACCTCAGAGGAGATGATATTGGTTAAAAACAAAACTGTCTGATCCAAAATATCGCCTTGAGCCAAAGGAACGGCACTGCCTGTCTCTGTTTCGTCCGTCAAAAATCTCTGCTGCATAAATTGTTCAAAGCGTTCGTGATCACCGCAAACTGCAATATTATGCAGCTGACCCGAAGTTACAATCCGCGAAAACCATTGCGTTCCGTCTTCAGCAGGAAGTTCTTCAAGCCCTGAACCATGAAAAAGAGACGTCCGCCCTTGACCTGACAGGTTCGCCCCCATTCCGATGTCTTGCCATAAAGGCCAATTGATTGTCAGGGTGCGGCCGCTGCGCAGAGAATTTTGCCGTTTCTGTTCCCGATATTCGGCGAAATGATCTAAAAAGCCGTTTGCATATGCATAATCACACTGTCCTTCGTTCCCTGCAATAGAGACGACTGAAGAAAAAACGGCGAAAAAATCCAATTCGAGCGACTTCGTTGCATGATCAAGATTCAATGCGCCATGAACTTTCGGAGCAATCACCTCTGAAAGTTCATGCTTTGTTTTTCGAAAAAGCAGCGAGTCTCTGATAACTCCTGCACAATGAATGACGCCATGAAGACCTGCATGCTGATCGGTAATACCGTCAATCATTTTTTTTACCGCTTCTTTATCGGATATATTCGCCTGTATATAATAAACCTTTGCTTTAAAGCTGTTCAGGTATTCTAAATGTTTCTGCTTATCTCCGTTTAAAACAGATCGCCCCGATAGGATAATGGTGGATCTTTCAGTTTTCGCGCAATATTCAGCGATTTTACTGCCAATCCCCCCAAATCCCCCTGTAATTAAATATACTTTATCTTTTTCAGGGTATTGAATGGTCTTTCTGTTTGTTTCTCTCTGCTTCTCTAACATCCGTACATATCTTACGCAGCCTCTGTAAGTGATATGAATATGCCGATCAGGCGCTGTGTTTACTTCTTTATAAAGAATGTCAGCCTTCTCTGAACATGAAACGAATGCAGAATCATGTTCAAAGCAAACCGTCTTACAATGCAGCTGCGGGTACTCTTGTTTTACCGATTTTAAAAAACCGTTCACACCTTCAAAATACGGCAATTTTTCTTTTTGATCTGCGCTGAATGTATAAATGAACGTTACTTTGTTTATAAGGTTCTCGCTGATTAAAGCCTTAGTCAGATAAAACACGGAATAAATTCCTGATTCGAGTGTTTCTTCCAGTTCAGGCTGTTTTTCAGACCAAGTATGCAAAATTGCATCGGGCGCTGCGCCTTTTTCCTTTAACAGACGAATGACACCTTGATAATCTTCGGGACGCTGCCTGTTGATGGTGAAAACACTGTCGCTTATCTGCTCTAAACGCTCACCGGGCATAATAAGATATGCGGACGTATTCTCTCTTTTTTTCAGCTCTTCAAAATAGTCTTTATTCCCGGAGAACAACAAAATAGTACAGGCTTGTCCGCTGCCCGCTTCATTCTCAAGTGCGGTTTCTTTCCATACCGGCGTATAAAGTGCCTGATTCTTCTTTTCTGAAAAAGCCGCGTCTGATTTTACCGGCTGAGGGTTTAAAGAAAATTGAGAGCGCTCAAACGGATAAGGCGGAAGCGGGGCTTTTCTTTTATGATAATCACCTAGTTTCGCCCATTCAATCTCTTCTCCTGAAAGCCACATTTGCATAAATGAATGATAAAGAGCCTCATCAGCTGGTTTGTCCGCTTCAAAAGCAGCCGCTTTGTTTAGTTTTGCTGATGGAGGGAGCGATCCGAATTGAAAAACTGAAAAATCAGAGATATTTACATCCGGCTCCGTTCCCTTTTCTTCCGTGTAAAGCGGCATATGGTCAGCTATCTCCTGAGACACGGCATCCATTTGATTGTATTCTGTCATCAGCGGAAAACGGGCCTTATCATAAAAACCTGCCGGCTGCTCATTCATACAAGCAACAGCCTGTTTAATTCCGTCTTGCTTTTTCAATAACATGCTCAGAAAAAGTTCTTTAGACAAGATTCCCTCATCCAGTAAATTTAATATTTCCAGAACATAATCATTATCAAAGAATCCATCATAATCTGTTAAATCCCATCTCTTATACAGTCTTCTCATAGAGGCAAGGATAGCCATGATCGCCGCTTCCTCATCAGCCGGCAATGCGTTTCTTTTATCCGCCGTGCGATTCACAATATAAGATAAAATCTCGATTTCCTGAGTCTTTCCCGCTTTATCCCACTCTTCTAAAAACCCTTTAAACGTATATTGGTGCTCAAGAAGCAGCCGTGTTTTCCCGTACAGACGGTCTGTAAAATCAGCCGGGAAGCTCAGACCGTTCAGCAGCATCCTTACATATTCTTCATTTAATCGAACCGGCGGGTACGTTTTTGAAGTGTACGGATTGACAAATGGAATGGACGGCGGCTCACAGGATAAGTGCGAAGGTTTTTCAGCGCCTGTGATGACAGAAATGGCCTTTTCAATTTTGATGATATCCGCTGCTGCAAGAGCGACGTAATATCCGTCTCCGGCGCCTGTAATGAGGCTTGGCTTAAAACCGGATGCCAGGATACTTTTTATGATTTCCGTATTGATAACTAAAGAATACAAGCGGATTTTCTCAGGCGTCCATTTTCTTTTAAATGAACTGTGCAATGTTGGTATACCCTTCAGCACCGACCTTACGTTCTTTTCTAAATCAGGGAACACGCGTTTCAAAACGGCAAATTGTTTATAACTTTCCCATTTGAAGTCACCGATGGCAAGCGCCCATTCAGAATCTTGTTTCCTCCGAAAACTTAATCCCTCTCTAAGCTGATTTTTAAATTCCTCCTTGCTGCCTGCCAATAAACCAGCCCTGTAATCAAACGATGCCCTTGTTAAAAGGGTGCTGCTGATCACTTCATTTGATATTTTGCAAAATTCCTCAGAATCGTCAGAAAAGGTTCTCCAATTATGTATCATTTGTTTCATGCTTTCTTCACTTTTAGCGGAAAAAAGGAAGGGAACCCTTCCCTTTCTGTCAGTTTCGTCATTTGTATGTATAAATTCTTCGATAATGACGTGAGAGTTAACACCCCCAAAACCGAAGGAGCTGATTCCCGCCCTGAGCGGAGCCCCGTCTGCCGCCTTCCAATCACTTGAATCAAGCGCCGGCCTAAACGGTGTTTTTTCAAACTGTATAATTGGATTTACCGTATGTACATTCAGGCTTTTCGGCACCCTCCGATGTTTCATCATCATTAGAACTTTTATCAATCCAGCCATTCCCGCCGCTGCTTCTGTATGACCGATATTTGTTTTCACACTTCCGATCCTGCAATATTGAGTATCCTCAGTATATTGCCGATACGCTTTTGTCAATGCTTCTATTTCTATCGGATCGCCCAGAGATGTACCCGTGCCATGTGCTTCTACATAAGAAACCGTCGCAGCATCGACAGAAGCGTTGTGTAAAGCTTCTGAGATGACCCGGCACTGCGCTTCTGCTCTGGGAGCGGTTATGGAACGGGATTTACCGCCATGATTAACAGCTGTCCCTTTTATGATCCCGTATATATGGTGACCGGCTTTTACTGCATCACCAAGGCGCTGCAGCAATACAACGCCTGCCCCTTCTCCGGGAACGTACCCGTTCGCCGCTGCGTCAAAGGTTTTACATTTGCCGTCAGGACTCAGCATTCTGGCTTTAGAAAAAGAAATATATTTTCCGGGTTGGAAATTCAAGTTTACTCCCGATGCGATTGCATAATCGCTTTCTTTTGTCCGCAATGACTTAACCGCTTCATGTAAAGCAACAAGCGACGATGCACAAGCGGCATTTACAGACATGCTTTTTCCGGTCAAACCGAATGTGTATGAAAGCCGGTTGGAGAGCATAGCTTCGAAACTTCCTAAACAGGCGTAACTGTCGATTTCCGATTCAGCATGGCCTGTCTGCCGGTAGTCAGAATTCATAATACCCGCAAAAACAGAAGTGGTTTTACGCTGGAGATCCCGCAAAGAGACCCCGGAATCTTCGATGCACCGCCAAGTTTCTTCTAAAAGGATTCTTTGCTCAGGATCCATGTTTTTCGCTTCCCGGGGAGAGATATTAAAAAACTTATGGTCGAAATGGTCAGCTTTATGAATAAAACCTCCCCACTTGCTGATTGTTTTGTTCGGTATACTGATATCAGCTGAATAATAAAGATCGGGATCCCACCGTTCAATCGGCACTTCCCGGATGGAATCTTTGCCGCTATTTATGTTTTCCCAGAATTCATGATAATGATCTGCATCGGGGAATCTGCAAGCAACCCCGATTATCGCGATATCCGCACTCTGTTTATTCAAATGAACCATTGGCCTCCACCCGCCCCTTCTTTAGTGTAGAAATAACGTATCCAATCTGCGCCTTAGCAGACTTTCGGTCTCATTCATCATTTTTTCACCAATGTCATCGACATGTCTGTTTCTCCATGATTCCAAATCCGTGCCCTTTACCCAATGATTAAAAGCGCCTAAAGACGGGCCGCAATGAACTTGGAAATTCACCTTTTGTTCTTCCTGCCCTTCCAAAGCAAGCAGACATCCTCTCTGCAAATACCACTTAAATAGTAACAGCATCTTATATTTTTGATTGCGCTCAGCTTTTTGGGCCAGGTTCGGCTGTTTATCTATTATGCTTTCGTAGATTTCATCAAAAGTGTTGTTAAAATAGTCATTTTCGAGCTGAATCTTTGTCTTTTCATCTATCTCACTCAAAGACTCATATTGTTGGTAGATTTGAAATAATTTATTTGCCCTGACCGGAAACAGCGTGGCCTTTTTCAGCACCTGCACCTTTGTTCCGAACTCAAACAGGGTCTCCGAAGGCGCATAAGCAGTGTCGCATATTCCTGTCTCACTCAGCATTTCTTTAACAAAACCGCTTGTTTCGGCTTCAACTGTACATTGATTAATGGATCCCGTCATAATAAAATCAGCGCCCATTAAAAAAGCAGACGCCGCAGACTCGGGAGTTCCGATTCCTCCCGCGGCCCCGACTCTGATCTTCCTTGCGTATTTGTGTGTTTCCATCATTTCATCCCGCAGGTTAACAAAAAACGGCAGCATCGCCGTCAATGAGCCCTGTTCGGTATTACTGCCGCAATCTGCTTCAATAATGATATCGTCTGCTGCCGGAACACGGCTGAGCCACTCCGCCTGCTCTTCCGTCAGCATACCCTGCTGACACATTCTCTTTACGATACTTTGAGGAGGCGGACTCAGAAATGCGGCCGCAACTTCCGGCCGTGAAACTTTGGCAATGATCCGTTTATGAGGTATGACCCTGCCGCTTTTGTCCATCTTCAACTGATGCGCTTTGTAATAAATTAATGGCGCGCTGACGGAAAGATACGAAGACGCTTCTATTACCCGTACGTCATGCTTGATATATAAATCTATCAATTCCTTTTCTCTATCTTGATGATCCGGCTCAAATCGCAGATTCATTCCGTAGGGCTGGCCATTTTTGAGTGTCTTCTTAATAGTAATAAGGGCCTGTTCAATTTCCCTTATAGTTAAACCCGCTGTGCCAAAGAACCCCAGCATTCCTTTCTTCCCGAGGCGGATCAGCATTTCAGCGGAAGAGATCCCTCTATGCATCGCACCTGCCAAATACGCGTATGTCAAACCGTAATCTTCTTTGAAAGATTGATCACCCAATCGGGACACCGGTGAAGCCGCACTGCTTTCTATATTTTCGGCCAAGAGGCCCTTCTCTTTCCCGCTTTCCGAATTGTCCTTGTTCCCTTCAGAAAACAAGAGACTGTCTTCCGGCGCACTAATATTAAGCGGTTCCTCATCTCTTTGTATGGTTTGAATTAATTTAGTCAGAATGTTTCCGGGACCGATCTCTTCAAACACAGTGACGCCTTGTCCCATTAAGTACCTGATGCTTTCAGTCCATTTGACCGAGTTTGTTATTTGTTCAATTAAATTCCGTTTGATATCTTCTTGTTTATAAGGTCTTGCCGTATAGTTAGAGATGACCGGGAAATTCAATTCAGAAAAATGAAACTCCTCGATAAATTCCGCAAATTCACGCTGTGCACTTTCCATAAAACGAGAATGAAAAGCTCCGCCGACTTGCAATACGATATAAGCTTTCGCCCCTTCTTTTTCAAAAAAAGAGGCTGCCCGCTTTATCTCTTCTGCAGCCCCTGCTATCACAATTTGTGAAGATGTATTGTAATTGGCGATATCTATTTGGCCGAATTCATACTTTTGAAGTATTTTTTTTATGTGATGCTCATCCAGTCCGATCACGGCAGCCATTCCGCCCTCGGAAGCCTCACTCATTAACTCGCCTCTTTTAGCAACCAGCCGGAGACCTGTTTCAAAATTAAAAACGCCGGCCGCAAAAAGCGCAGTATATTCACCCAGACTATGTCCTGCAACAGCATCAGGGCGTGTATGACCTTCTTTTAAACCCTTTAAATATTGCAGTGCGCTCACTGTATAAATTGCAGGTTGTGTATACTTCGTATCAGTGAGCCTCTCTTTTTCATCTGTAAGGCATAAATCCTTTATGGAGTATCCTAAAATATGATCTGCCTTTTTAATGAGCTCACTGAATTCATCGAATAAGTCTCTGCCCATTCCTTTAAACTGCGCTCCCTGTCCGGGAAAGACGTAAGCAAGCATTTGTTTTCCTCCTTGTTCCGTATTTCTGCCGTTTCTTTTCGTTCCGATTGTGATTTGATTAACATTTTTCACTTCAATTTTAAAATTGTCATTTACTTAATAAGCAATACGAAGCAAAATAAAAAAACCTTTATGCCGGATAAAGGTTTAAAAGCAAAAACATGTACAAATATCATATTGCCGCAAATATAAATAGATAGAATTTTCTGATAATTAAAACCGCATTTTCATTCCGTTTTTTATATATCAATATAATAAAAACATTCCAACGTGCCGAAACAACGATTGGTTTTATGTGAATATTTCCCTAAATAAATACTATACCATGATTTACATGTTGTCAATGGGAAACACACGTATATACCAATTCTTCAGCCGCCATTTTACAGGCGGCTGAACTCGGTTGTTATCAGTTCATCAGCCCATGCCGATATGCCTTCACTATACTATTCGCGGAATAATAGTTCTTTCTCTTTGTTGTAGTCTTTAGTAAATTGATTGAACTCATCTGCTTGTTTATGCACCTTTTCGTAAACTGAGTTTACTTTGCTGATCTGCTCTTCCAGCTGCGCTAATGTGAGCTTTTTATCTTTAATCAGTTTATAAAGGTCCTTATCAAGTGAAATGGCTTTTTCGTACTTTTTGTACAAAAGATCATAAGATGCATATCTTTTCTCCATTAAAGCGACAGCATGCCCGGCTTTTTCTTTTACTTTCTTATCCTTTATTTCTTGAGAAGTTTTTTTTGCGGATTCAAATGCTTTTTTTGAATCATCAATACTGTCTTTTTCTGCTTTCAGATGTTTTTTTCGCTGATTTGCATTGCTCAGAGCCTGATCAGACAGTGTGACGATTTTCTGATAATCATCCATATTCAGTTTAACCGCGCTGTCGTAAAGCTTGTGCTCTTTTTTCTCCAATTTTTCCAATGTTTTCTGCTCTTTTTGAAACGGTTTTTCCGCTTGAACGGCTTTTTCCATCGAGTCATGAAGCGATTCAACCGGATCTTTTCCCCCGCAGCCCGCAAGCAGCATACTTGCGGCGCCGAGCGCTCCGATTCCTGCTATTACCTTTTTTTGAATCATATTCACTTAAAATCCCCCAATCTTGACAATTTCCACTATAGAAGCCCGAACGCTTTTTGACAATAGCTGAGCTGTAATTGGCATGACCGGGTAAAAAGACGCTTACGGTGATGTCAAAGAATACTTGCGTAAAAAATTGAGAAAACAGGGCGGATGACCATACATCTTTTTGGCTTTTACATAGTTTATAGTAGACGCCGGCCCTGCTGACAAAGGGTCAGCGTAATTAAAAGAGGAGGTTTTTTTATGTACGGATATGGATTTGGCGGCGGATTTGGCGGCGGTTGCTGCGGCGGCGGATACGGTTATGGCGGTTACGGTTATGGCTGCGGCGGCGGATATGGCCGCACATTCGCATTAATCGTCGTATTGTTTATCTTATTAATCATCGTCGGTGCCGCTTATTTAGGCTGCGGCTGCTGACCTTATACACCATGAAAATCGGCCGGCCTGCTATGGCCGGCCAATTGTTTCGTTGCGCCGCGATAAAGAAATTCGCTATAATTTACATATTAAGCTTTAGGAGTGAAGTTTCTTGATTACTATGGAAAATATTGTACGCGACGGACATCCCGCGCTCAGAGAGATCGCTGAAGAGGTTCAGCTTCCCGCTTCTGACGAAGAAAAACAGCATCTTGCTGATATGATTGAGTTTGTGAAAAACAGCCAAAATCCTGAATTAGCCGAGAAATACAAGCTTCGTCCGGGCGTCGGTCTTGCCGCTCCGCAAACAGACGTAAAAAAACGGATGATCGCCGTCCATGCAGAAGATGCGAAAGGCACTTTATACAGCTATGCTCTTTTTAACCCTAAAATCGTCAGCCACTCAGTGGAAAAAAGCTACTTGACGAGCGGAGAAGGCTGCCTGTCGGTAGACGAACCCATTCCCGGCTATGTGCCGCGCTACGCCCGCATCCGCGTGAAGGCAGTGACGCTTGAAGGAGAACAGATTGACATCCGCCTCAAAGGTTTTCCGGCCATCGTGTTTCAGCACGAAATCGATCATCTGAACGGCGTGATGTTTTACGACCATATCGATAAAGAAGATCCGTTCAAAGAACCTGAAAACGCCATTGCCATTGACCGTTAAAAAAAACCGGCACTTCCCAAAGTGCCGGTTTTCTTTATTACAAAAGGCCCAGTTCTTTGACGGCCCAGCTGATTCCCTCTTCATCCACCGGCTTTGTGACGAAATCGGCGGCAGCTTTTAATTCCGGAACCGCATTTCCCATCGCCACCCCGGTGCCGACAAAACGGATCATCTCAAGGTCATTTAGTCCGTCGCCGAATGCATAAGTGTCACTTACGCCGTACGGAAGCCGCTCAAGCACTCTTTTAATGCCTTCCGCTTTTGAACCGCCTTTCGGAAGCACATCCGTGGACAATTCATGCCAGCGGACGTAATCAAACTCCGGAAAAGCGGCATATGCTTTTTCTTCATGTCCGCGGCAGAATAAAAGCAGCTGATAAATTTCTTTTCCTTTATAAAATGTTTCATCAACTTCGGGATAAGGCGCTTTCAGACTGCCGATACCTTCCGAGACGTGCGGATGTCCGGGGACGGTCGTTTTCATCGTGTCTTCCGCCATAAATACGACGGGATGCTCCCCTTCTGCCGCCTGCTTTAATAAACGCGCAACCGCATCTTCAGGAAGAGGATTTTTATAAATGACCTCACCTTCAAATACGACATACTGGCCGTTGTATGAAATAAATGATTCAATCTCAAGCTCTTCCAGAATCGGTTTTACCATAAACGGGGACCTTCCGCTGGCGATAAAAACGTGATGCCCAGCCTCTTTAAGCGCCGTCACGGCGTTTCTTGCGCTATCGGGAATATGTTTATCATGGTCATAGATCGTGCCGTCAATATCAAAAAAGATCAGTTTTGGATTCATGTCAATTTCTCCTTTTTCCCGTTTATCAGTCGTGTCTTTTTCAATATCATCATACAGAAAGTTTTTCTTCCGGAAAACCGCCTTGATCAAATTCCAGTTTTACCCACGAAAACAAATTCATTTTTTCCGCATACTACTGCTATAAAGGGCTTTAAAGGAGGTATACAATGCTGCGCCGATTACGGAAGAAACTCAGAAGACAGTGGGGCGGAATGCTCCGGAAAAAAGTCATCGCGTAGAAGGGATCTTTCGGTTTTTGAAAGTCCCTTTTTTGCTCGAGACTTTCCTTATAATCCGTTTTCGAATATAATAGAATGAGCGAGTCTAACATACGGCATTTAAGGAGAGATTTGGATGATTTATAAGGTATTTTATCAAGAGAAGGCTGACGAAGTACCTGTTCGGGAAAAAACAGATTCACTTTACATTGAGGGCGTTTCAGAACGGGACGTCAGAACGAAACTGAAAGATCAGAAATACAACATTGAATTTGTTCAGCCTGTGGACGGTGCTTTTTTAGAATATGAGAAGCAGAGCGAAAATTTTAAAGTATTGGAGTTATGAGCGGAATGAAATTTGTAAAAAATGACCAGACTGCCGTTTTCGCCCTCGGCGGATTGGGCGAGATCGGGAAAAATACGTACGGGGTGCAGTTTCAGGATGAAATTGTACTGATTGATGCGGGAATCAAGTTCCCGGAAGATGAACTTCTCGGCATTGATTACGTAATCCCCGATTACACGTATTTAGTAAAAAATGAAGATAAAATTAAAGGTCTGTTTATCACCCATGGTCATGAAGACCATATCGGCGGTATTCCGTACCTGCTCAGACAAGTAAATATTCCCGTTTACGGCGGTAAACTCGCGATCGGCTTACTTCGGAATAAACTTGAAGAGCACGGGCTGTTAAGACAGACCAAATTAAACATCATCGGTGAAGACGACATCGTGAAGTTCCGCAAGACGTCTGTATCCTTCTTCAGAACGACACACAGCATTCCGGATTCATACGGAATCGTCGTCAAAACACCGCCGGGCAATATCGTACATACCGGGGACTTTAAGTTCGATTTCACACCGGTAGGCGAACCGGCCAACTTGACAAAGATGGCTGAAATCGGGAAAGAAGGCGTTTTGTGCCTGCTTTCTGACAGTACAAACAGTGAGGTTCCTGATTTCACCATGTCAGAACGCCGCGTAGGCGAAAGCATTCACGATATTTTCCGAAAAGTGGACGGCAGAATTATATTTGCGACATTCGCTTCGAATATACACCGTCTTCAGCAGGTGATTGAAGCAGCCGTTTTAAACGGCAGAAAAGTTGCCGTATTCGGACGCAGTATGGAATCGGCTATTGAAATCGGACAAAATCTCGGTTACATTACCTGTCCTAAAAATACGTTTATTGAGCATAACGAAATCAATCGTTTGCCTGCCAATAAGGTAACGATTTTATGTACGGGGAGCCAAGGTGAACCGATGGCGGCGTTATCACGCATCGCTAACGGGACGCACCGGCAGATTTCCATTAATCCCGGAGATACAGTCGTCTTTTCTTCCTCTCCGATACCCGGAAACACAATCAGCGTAAGCCGCACCATCAACCAGCTGTACCGTGCGGGCGCAGAAGTCATTCACGGTTCATTGAATGACATTCATACATCCGGACACGGCGGACAGGAAGAGCAGAAATTAATGCTCCGCCTGATCAAACCGAAGTTCTTTATGCCGATTCACGGTGAGTACAGAATGCAGAAAATGCACGTCAAACTCGCGACTGATTGCGGCATACCTGAAGAAAACTGCTTTATCATGGATAATGGCGAAGTGCTGGCCCTCAAAGGCGAAGAAGCCGCTGTGGCAGGCAAAATTCCGTCCGGCTCCGTTTACATTGACGGAAGCGGAATCGGTGATATCGGCAATATCGTGCTCCGCGACCGCCGCATTCTTTCAGAAGAAGGCCTTGTTATCGTTGTTGTCAGCATCAATATGGACGACTTTAAGGTTTCGGCGGGACCTGATTTAATCTCAAGAGGTTTTGTATACATGAGAGAATCCGGTGATTTGATCAATGACGCGCAGCAGCTCATTTCGAACCATCTGGAGAAAGTAATGGATCGGAAAACAACGCAGTGGTCCGAAATTAAAAACGAAATTACCGATACGCTTGCTCCGTTCCTATACGAAAAAACAAAACGCCGCCCGATGATCCTTCCGATCATTATGGAGGTCTAAAAAAAACTGCACTCATTACGAGTGCAGTTTTTTTATTGCAGCGGAATATGCTGAAAGGCTTTGACATCAAACAGACCGGCCGCCGTCATTTTAATATCCGGAATCACCGGAAGGGCTAAAAACGATAAGGTGAGAAACGGATTGAAATCACCGGTGAATCCGAGCAGAGGAAGCTTTTCATGAAGCACGCCCAAGCTGTCATTGACCCATTCCGCCGACTTATCAGACAAAAGCCCGGCGATCGGAAGCGGAACGGAGTGAAGCAATTCTCCGTTTTTCACGGCTGTTAATCCGCCCCCGGTGTCACGGAGCCTGTTGATTGCTTTTGCCAAATCGGCATCGTTTGTACCGACGGCGATGATATTATGGGAATCGTGAGAAATGGTTGTGGCGATGGCGCCTTCTTTTAACCCGAACCCATGTACAATCCCGAGTCCTATCATTTTTTCGCCGCTGTGCCGCTCTGCGACGGCGATTTTTAATAAATCATTATCTGTATCAGAACGAAACGCGTCAGCAGACGGTGCAGGCACTTCTTTTTTTCTCGTCTCCAAATGATTCGGTATCATTTCGATTACTTTCATTTTCCTGCCCTCTTGAATCGGTATATGAAAATCAGATTCAGTCAGCGGCGATTTCAGCCGCACTGTATCCAACAGTGCCTGGTCCGGCGAATAGGAACCGGCAGACTGTTCATCAACCGTTCGCCCGTTCTCGGCAACGGTCCGGCCGGCGACCATGGTCTTCGTGACGGCAGCCTCCCGTACATCTGAAATGAACAGCAGATCTGCGTCAAAACCCGGCGCTACCGCCCCTTTTGTTTCAAGGCCGTAGCACTCAGCCGCATTTAAGCTGGCGAGCTGATACGCAAGGAATGGATCAAGTCCCGCCTTTATCGCCATTTTGACTTGGTGGTTCACACTTCCTTCTGAAAGCAGATCATCTACATGCTTATCATCCGTACAAAAGAAAAAGCGGCGCGCGTTTTTTTCATTCACCGCCGGCAGCACATTGAGCGTATTTTTGGCCACCGATCCTTCGCGCAGCATGACGTACATTCCCCGTCTGATTCTGTCCAGCGCTTCTTCTTTTGTCGTCACTTCATGATCATTTGACACCATTGCGGTTCTGTATATATTGATGATATCTGAAGACAGTCCGGCTAAATGCCCGTCGATCCGTTTTCCGTGACGCTTGGCATCAAGCAGTTTCTGAAGCATATCCTCTTCACCTTCCGCAACAGACACATAATCCATTACTTCCGCAAGCCCGAGCACCTCTTTCTCCTGATAAAAAGGCTTTAAATCCTCGGCTTTTAATACAGCTCCTGAGCGTTCAAAACTAGCGGCGGGAACACAGGAAGGAAGCATGAAACGGATGTTCAGCGGCGCCTTTTTCGCCTGCTCTATCATAAATGAAATGCCTTTTGCTCCGGAAACATTCGCAATTTCGTGAGGATCAGTAATGACAGTCGTCACTCCGTGAGGGAGGACGGCTTTAGCAAATTCAATCGGAGTAACCATAGAGGACTCGATATGAACATGTCCGTCAATAAAGCCCGGAACGATCATTTGGCCTTCTGCATCAATGACTTCTTCCCCTTCATATTCGCCCAGCCCGACGATCACTCCGTCCGTAATGGCGATATCTGCAGAGATCCATTCCTGGTTAAATACATCCATGATTTTTCCGTTTTTAATGACGGTATCGGCTTTTTGTCTGCCGGCTGATGCATTCAGCCGTTCAGCCAGTGTTTCTTTGTTCAAAATGAGGCCTCCTCTTTTTCTTTATATGGTACAATATGCTATCGGATCGCCTGATCATAGTCAATAAAAATTGCAGAATATACCGCTTACATGATAAATGTCTTTCTATTCTGACATAATAAAAGACCGTCCTTTTACGGACGGCTTTTCACTTTGTATGAAGCACTCTTTTTTCAAATCGGGAAATGTCCGTAAGAGAGCCGATAACGATGAGAATATCTTCTTTTTGAATCATTTCAGTCGCCAGCGGAGATACGATCACTTCTTTTTCTCTCTTGATCGCCACGATATTAATGCCGTACTTCGCCCGGATGTCCAGATCAAGCAGTGTGTTGCCCGCAAGCCTGCTGTTGGCCACGATCTCCACAATGCTGTGTTCGTCGGACAGCTCCAAATAATCAAGCACATTATTTGATACGATGTTGTGGGCGATGCGTTTTGCCATGTCACGTTCAGGGTGGACGATGTGATCGGCCCCGATTTTCGCAAGCACTTTCTCATGATAATCGTTCTGCGCTTTAACCGTGATCGTGTTCACGCCGAGTTCCTTTAAGATCAGCGTCGTTAAAATGCTCGCCTGTATATTTTCGCCGATTGCCACAATGACGTGGTCAAAGTTGCGCAGCCCTAAGTTTTTCAGCACCGATTCATCGGTTGAATCGCCGATGACCGCGTGTGATGCGATTTTGGCGTATTCATTTACTTTATCTTCATCAATATCCATCGCCATGACCTCAAGGCCTTCTTCACTTAATGCTTTGCAGATACTTCCGCCGAAGCGTCCGAGACCGATAACGGCAAACTCTTTTCTCATAACAGTACTCCTTTAAACAATATCTCTAATAGGAATAGTATCACATTTTCGGCAATGAATTCATATAGCGTTTGAGCTTTTCTGAAAAGGCGGGTGATAAATACAGGTCCGCTCCGCGTTCGATTTCTTCCTGATAGTGACCCGGAGGCGCAATTTCCTCAGCTTTATCAAGAACCAGGAACGTCAGGACGCCTCTGTATACACGGCCGCCGGCACACACTTCTATGAACGCGGGACGGTATGTGTGGTTATCAACACCTTCTCTTTTGTACAGATAGGTTGCCGCTTCAAACGGGAGCTTGTACAGCACGCCTTCAGTTCGTCCCCCGTCTTCAACAAGATCGGCTCTGGAACCGTCAGGACGCCTTAACGTGAATCTCGTCGAATATCCTTCAACAACCGCCCCTCCGACCGGCTCGGCAAAGAAGTGGTCGACCCCCGCCTGTTTAAACCGGGCATTGTCCATACAGGAGCCGTAAGCGAAATAATAAACCGGACTGTCATCCTCCCGTTTCATAAAACGGTATTCTTTCCAGTCTCCGCTTTTGATACGGCTGAATGAGGCACACTGGTCGGGCTTTACGACATATGCGAAGGCGGTTTTATTCCCGGCATCCGTCGTCACGGCAACCTCTTTCCGGTCAAAATCAGCATAATACATATCCAGCTTACGGATCATCTGATGATCTGTTTCATACAATTCCCCGTACACAAAAGCTGTTTCTGCTAAAGACGCCGCAGGCTGACCTTTATCCGTTTCGTACAGCACACCGTTTATCGCGGCCTGCTCGCACACACACGGAGCGCCTTTCAGCAGTTCATGGTTTTCTTCACGCTTCCGTAACAAACCGTATACAAAAAGAAGCAAGTTATTTTTCCTCCTTTTGGACAGCAGCCGCTTCTAACGGCAGAATCACCTGAAACGTACTGCCTTCTCCATTTTTGCTCTTAATGTTAAGTTTACCATTATGCTCCTTCAGAATTCGTAAACAAATCGGAAGCCCGAGACCCGTTCCCTGATCTTTTGTTGAGAAAAACGGTTTGCCGATGTTTTCAAGCTTTTCTTTCGACATGCCGTTTCCTTCATCCTGTATGCTGATCACCGCGTATTCTTCATCCCGTTCTGTATAAATATGAATATTCCCGCCGTCAGGCATCGCTTCAATCGCATTTTTAATAATATTGATAAATACCTGTTTCAGCTGGTTTTCGTCACCGTTGACCATACAGGACTCAGTCTGCCTGAAATCCTTCTCAATCACAGTGTTCGACAGCACCGCGTTCGTGTCAAGAAGCGTCGCCACCTGCCTTAAAATATGGTTGAGATGATGAGCGGTAAACGTCACGGTCTGCGGCTTGGCGAGCAGAAGCAGCTCCCCCAGCACGAGATCAATCCTTTTAATCTCCGAAAAAATAATATCGAAATAATCCGTTCTTTCCGGATACTGGGCTTTCATCAGCTGGAGAAAGCCGCTGACTGACGTTAAAGGATTTCTTACTTCATGGGCGATTCCTGCCGCAAGCTCTCCGGCAATGGCCAGCTTTTGAGATTGCATGGCAAGGCGTTCGTTCGTTTCCAGAAGCTCGTCGACCGCTTTTTTCCGTTCACTGATATCAGACATCGTCCCCAGGCTCCCGACAAATTTCTGTCTGCGGTCATAATACAGCTTATAATGGACTTCCCCCCAAAAAATCGTGCCGTCTCTTTTAATATATTTGGCCGTAAACATTCCTGACGGGGACTGCTGCTTGATTTGGGAGATAATATAATCAATGATATGTTTTTCTTTTATAAAATAATCATTATACATCGTGCCCATACATTCGCTGATGGAGTGGCCCGTAATCGTCGTCCAGGCCTGATTCAAATATGTAATATTCCCTTGTGAATCCGTCTGAAAAACGATTTCCTGCAAATTGTCCATGATCCGGTTTTTCTCATCTGAAAGCGCCTTTGCTTTCTGCTCGCTGTCCTTCAGCTCCGCCAGCAGCTGCTTTTTATTGTCCACATAATAAGCCAGCAGCCAGACGCTGATTAATGTGACGGCGGTAAAGGTGATGTCAACGGGCCAGTTAATCGGATTCCGTTCAATCATATAAAATAAATAATCCCAAAACATAATAAAAATCATTGCCAAGATTAAGGAAATGATACGCGCTTGATATTTTCCCATAGTCCCACCTGCCGCTAGCATTTCTACATATATTGTAACATTGTTGACTGCATTATTGACTAAAAAATGATAACTATTCCCAATTAATTGAGCAGGTTCGCTTACTTTTCCCGTGAGTTTTTGCACAAGTTCATAATAAAAGGACGGAATAATGCCCCGCCCTTTTTGCTGATTATGATCTATCTTTTAACGCTTCCTCGATTTCCTCAAGCAGCATTTTCGCTCCTTCAGGACTTAAAATAATTTTGCCGTTGCCGTACTCCTGATTTTCGGAGGTAATTTCCCCGGTCATTAAGCAAATGCCGTGCGGCTTGTATTTTTTTAAGACAATTTTGTCTCCGTCAACGAAAAATTCAATACTATCTTTAATAGCGATATCCAATGCTCTTCTCAATTCAATCGGCATGACAATACGCCCGAGTTCGTCTACTTTTCTTACTACACCAATTGATTTCATAGAAATCCCCTACTTCCTTTAATGTCTCTTCTTTATGTCCAAGGAAAATCCTTCATAAACGTAGACGAAAGGAACGGAGCAAAAGTTTCTCAGCATCCGGAAATGAATGTTTTTTACAGAAAAAAAGCCTTTTGAAATACGGGATACAGACTTTCCCTCCTTTTTTACAAAAACATTTCATTCCCGGCGGAAACCCCCAAAAATCGTGGTTTTTCTCAGAAACTTTAAATGTAGAATCAATTAAATCAGGATAGGGATTGGGTGAAAACATGTTTCAATCAACTGAGATCGGAATCGACTTAGGAACCGCTAATATACTTGTTTACAGTAAAAATAAAGGTATTATTTTAAACGAGCCTTCCGTTGTCGCTGTAGATACAACAACGAAAGCGGTGCTTGCCATCGGAACGGATGCCAAAAGCATGATCGGAAAGACGCCGGGGAAAATCGTCGCCGTACGGCCGATGAAAGACGGTGTCATTGCTGATTATGATATGACAACTGACTTATTAAAACACATTATGAAAAAAGCCGGAAAAAAAATCGGAATGACCTTCCGCAAACCGAATGTCGTCGTCTGCACGCCTTCAGGCTCAACAGCCGTTGAACGCCGCGCCATCAGTGACGCTGTCAAAAACTGCGGAGCGAAAAACGTTCACTTGATTGAAGAACCCGTAGCCGCTGCAATCGGGGCCGACCTCCCTGTTGACGAGCCGGTCGCAAACGTCGTCGTAGATATCGGCGGCGGTACGACTGAAGTCGCCATCATCTCATTCGGTGGAGTCGTATCCTGCCATTCGATCAGAATCGGCGGCGACCAGCTTGATGAAGATATCGCCTCGTTCGTCAGAAAAAAATACAACCTGCTGATCGGGGAACGCACGGCAGAACAAGTGAAAATGGAAATCGGATTTGCATTGATCGAACATGTGCCGGAAACGATGGAAATCCGCGGGCGTGACCTTGTAACCGGTCTGCCGAAGACAATCAGACTGCAGTCTAATGAAATTCAGCACGCGATGCGTGAGTCGCTCCTGCATATTCTTGAAGCGATCAGAGCGACGCTTGAAGATTGTCCGCCGGAGCTCAGCGGTGATATCGTTGACCGCGGCGTCGTGTTAACCGGCGGAGGCTCCCTTTTAAACGGGATGAAAGAATGGCTGACAGATGAAATCGTCGTTCCCGTTCATTTGGCGGCAAATCCGCTTGAATCAGTGGCTATCGGCACTGGGCGTTCATTAGACGTCATCGACAAGCTGCAAAAAGCGATTAAATAATAAGATTGTGCTTCTTTTTTCTCCGGCCGGCTCATATTGTGAGAACTGGAGAAACATTAAGGAGGAAGCATATGCTTAGAGATGTGGGAAGACGCGTAGCAGTAGCCGTCATTTTAAGCGGAATTATTTTGGGGGGTATGAGCATTTCACTGGCCAATATGCCCCATTCTCCGGCCGGCGGCGCCGTAAAACTGAATCACCCGTAAAGACGCAGCAAAAGCTGTGTCTTTTTCGTTTGTGCTCCTTTCTTTCCTTTATGAGGCGTTATTTGATATGATGAGAAAAACCGATGAGGAGGAATGAACGATGAGTTCGTTTACTGAAAAGTTAAATACATATGCTCAGCTGGCGGTAGAAGTCGGCGTCAATGTCCAAAGAGGACAGCATGTCGTAATCAATGCCTCAACTGATGTCCGGGAACTTGTCAGACTGCTTGCCAAACATTCTTATGAAAAAGGCGCAAAAAACGTCACCGTAAATTGGCAGGACGATGAACTGTCCAGATTAAAATACGAGATGGCACCTTTTGAAGCGTTTGAAGAGTATCCTGAATGGGAAGCAAAAGGAAAAGAAGAGCTCGCGAAAAAAGGGGCTGCGTTTATTTCTGTCGTCTCATCCGACCCCGACCTGTTAAAAGGCACTGACGGCAAACGGATTGCAGCGTTCCAAAAAGCCGCCGGAAAAGCATTGCATACATACAGACAATATATTCAATCAGATAAGGTCAGCTGGACGGTGATCGGAGCTGCTTCAACAGGCTGGGCGAAAAAAGTGTTCCCGGATCAGCCGGAAGAAACAGCCGTTCAGCTTTTATGGGAAGAAATTTTCAAAACGACCCGCGTAAATGAAGAAAACCCTGTGGAAGCATGGAAAAAACATGATCAAAATCTTCATGAAAAAGTGGAACACCTGAACAAAAAACATTACAGCGCCCTGCATTATCAGGCTGAAGGAACAGACTTAACCATTGAACTGCCGAAAAAACATGTATGGGCAGGCGCGGGAAGCGTGAATGAAAGCGGTCACGAATTCATGGCCAACATGCCGACAGAAGAGGTTTTCACCCTTCCGCAGCGTGACGGGGTGAACGGCACGGTTTCCAGCACGAAACCGCTGAGCTACGGCGGCAACATTATTGATAACTTCACTCTTACCTTTGAAAACGGCCGCATTGTCGATGTGAAAGCTGAAAAAGGCGAGGAGATTTTAAAAGGCATCGTCGAAACCGATGAAGGCTCACACTATCTCGGTGAAGTGGCCTTAGTGCCTTACGATTCACCGATTTCACAATCAAATATTTTATTTTACAACACACTGTACGATGAAAACGCCTCTAACCACTTGGCGATCGGCAGTGCGTATGCCTTTAATATTGAGGGCGGCAAACAAATGACACGGGAAGAGCTTGTTAAAGAGGGCTTAAATGAAAGCATTACACACGTAGATTTTATGGTCGGTTCCAAAGACATGAATATCGACGGTATTACCGCGGACGGGAAAAGAGAACCGATCTTCAGAAACGGAAACTGGGCATTTTAATAAAAAAAGGAGGCGATCAGGCCTCCTTTTTATTTCGCTTCATACATTTGCAAGTTGGCGCAGACGGTTTCCAAAACAGGTGTATCAATTGACAAGCCTTTCGCTTTCTCAAGCAAAAAGCCGTGTAAATGATCACCTTCCGTCACCCTGCCCTTTTCCATATCTCTCAGCATCGACGATTTCATATGGTAAGACATGCTTGTCAATGTGCGATAACTCTCTTCTTCCAGACCAGGATCTTTCGGGATGCCGGCAGCCTTGAAAATGGCTCCGATTTCAGCAAAGAGGCGCTTTGCCGTGCTGCGGCCGCCTTCTGTTTCTAAAATCGGTCCGACCGGCTGTTGAAACAGAGTGGTCACGCCCGCCTGCGCGGCAATAAACATATATTTTTTCCAAATGTCCTTTTCAATCTCCCGACTGATGATGACATCCGCTTTCACACCCGCAAACGCTTTTTCCAGCTCATTTATACGTTCCGTGCGTTCCCCGCTCCATTCACCGAAAATGAAGCGGTGGGCAGCGCTCGTATGAAGAATGTCCCCTTTGTCGTTAAGGGCGCTCTCAATAAAGCAGAGGCCGCCCAGCACCTGCCGTTTTGAAAAAGCTTCAAACAGCTGGTTATAGTGCCTGTATCCGTTTAAAAAAGGAATAATGACCGACGAAGGTTTGACAAACGGTTTGACATCCCCAATGACGTCCTGCAAAGAATACGCTTTTGATGCGATGATAACGGCGTCAAACTCTCCATCTTCGCCCGCCATGATTATTTTCGGCTTGATTGAAACATCACCATTTGCACTTTTGACGGTCAATCCCGTCTCTTTTAATTGTTCCGCCCGCTTCTGACGGACGAGAAACGTAACGTCATTTCCCTTTTCTGCAAGTCGCGCGCCGATATATCCGCCCACTCCCCCAGCTCCGACAACTAAAAACTTCATGATGCATTCCTCCGTCTCTTTTCAATTTATGTATTCCTTTATTGTAACGGGAAGTCAGAAGATTGAAAACTTTTTTCATAAATAAAAAAGCAGAGTCTCCCCTGCTTCTTTATTACGCGTATAGCTCTTCAAGCTTTTTCTGCACATCCGCGTTTTCAAGAAATTCGTCATAAGACATTTGTTTGTCAACAATGCCTTTAGGCGTTAATTCAATGATGCGGTTGGCAATTGTCTGTACAAATTGATGGTCATGAGATGAAAACAGCATAGCGCCTTTAAAGCTGATTAAGCCGTTGTTAAGCGCCGTAATGGATTCCAAATCTAAGTGGTTTGTCGGTTCATCCAGAATTAAGATATTCGCGCCGGAAAGCATCGCTTTTGAAAGCATGCAGCGTACTTTTTCTCCTCCGGAAAGGACGTTTGATTTTTTGTTGACTTCTTCTCCTGAGAACAGCATGCGTCCTAAGAAACCGCGCAGAAAGCTTTCGCTTTGGTCATGCGGCGAGTATTGGCGGAGCCAGTCGACAAGGTTCGCATCGCTGCCGTCAAAATACTCGCTGTTGTCTTTAGGGAAGTACGCCTGAGATGTAGTCACGCCCCATTTAAATGTGCCGCTGTCTGCTTCCATTTCCCCGGAAATGATTTTAAACAATGTCGTAACGGCAAGTTCGTTGCGGCCCGTAAATGCAATTTTGTCTTCTCTGTTCATAATAAAGCTGACGTTATCAAGCACCTTAACCCCGTCAATCGTTTTTGTTAAGCCTTCAACCCGCAGCACGTCATTTCCGATCTCGCGTTCCGGCGTGAAATTGACATAAGGATAACGGCGTGATGACGGTTTAATATCATCAAGCGTGATTTTATCAAGGAGTTTCTTTCTTGATGTCGCCTGCTTTGATTTAGAGGCGTTGGCGCTGAATCTGGCCACGAACTCCTGAAGCTGTTTAATCTGCTCTTCTTTTTTCTTGTTGGCTTCCTGAGAAAGCTTTAAAGCAAGCTGGCTTGATTCATACCAGAAATCATAGTTGCCGACGTACACTTGAATTTTATTAAAATCAAGATCGGCGATGTGCGTGCACACTTTATTTAAAAAGTGACGGTCATGGGATACGACGATGACTGTGTTCTCAAAGTTGATTAAAAACTCTTCCAGCCACTGAATCGCTTTCAGATCCAAGTGGTTGGTCGGTTCATCAAGCAGCAGAACGTCCGGCTTGCCGAACAGCGCCTGGGCCAAAAGCACTTTCACCTTTTCTGAACCGCCTAAGTCGGCCATTTTCTTCGTATGCAGGTCTTCAGAGATGCCCAGCCCCTTTAACAAAATAGCGGCTTCACTTTCAGCTTCCCATCCGTTTAATTCCGCAAACTCTCCTTCAAGTTCAGCGGCACGGATGCCGTCTTCATCTGAAAAATCAGGCTTCATATAAATCGCGTCTTTTTCCTGCATGACTTCGTATAAACGTTTATGTCCCATAATGACGACTTTCAGCACTTCACAGTCTTCATATTCAAAGTGGTTCTGCTTCAGAATGGCAAGACGTTCGCCCGGACTCATATGGACATCGCCGGTCTGCGGCTCCAGCTCACCGGATAAAATTTTCAAAAATGTTGATTTTCCGGCACCGTTTGCGCCTATTAATCCGTAGCAGTTGCCCGGCGTAAATTTAATATTGACATCTTCAAATAACTTGCGATCCGCAAAACGCAAGCTCACATTATTTACAGCAATCATTTAGAATCCTCCATCGTGTCTATCATCATTAAAAGTATACCATGAATAAAGGGGAAGAGAAATGTTTCCCTGCGAATATACGGGTTTGAAAAGATGCAGACGTCAAACCCGGAGCGCTGTGATACAATAGATATATATACATATTCATCACGGAGGAACAAGTTGAAGCTTTTAACACTCACAGAATACTGTCTTATGATTTTCTTCACCGGGGTTTTTCTGGCCGTCACAGGCTTTACGGCACGTGACATCGGCTTGTACGTCGGAATCGCCCTCATTTATACGTTTTCGCATCTCTTTTCAAAACGGATGCTTGAAAAACGCGGCAAAGAGAAGAAGCAGGTGAATCTTTTTTTCAGCGTTCTGGCCATTGTCGGATCAGTGCTGGCCACGGTATTGTTCATCGCCGTCGCGGCCTCGTTTGCCAAATAAAAAACGCCTGCTGTCCGAATCGGGCAGCGCGGCGTTTTTATTTTGTCTGACGCATATCATGAAACGGGAAGAACACAAACTTCGAGGTGCCGACGATCCGGTTTTCGGCTATTAAGCCGAGGCCGTTCCGGCTGTCCATTGAATTCAGCCGATTGTCGCCCATGACGAAGTATTTGCCTTTCGGAACCTTTACGGGGCCGAAATCTCCCGTCAGGTTGACTCCCAGTTTTTTCGCTTCTTTTTTATTGCTCGCGAGGTACGGTTCTGCGATTTTTTTGCCGTTTATATAAAGCGTGTCATTTTTCATTTCCACCGTTTCTCCAGGTTTTCCGATGAGCCGCTTTACATAATGGACTTTCGACGTATCGCCGTTAATAATGACGATGTCCCCCCGCTCGATTTCTCCGATATAATTGACGCTTTTGTTGACAAACAGTCTTTCACCGTCATGTAATGTCGGGTACATTGATGATCCTTCCACTAAATACGGTTCAAACAGGAAATGGCGGATTAACAGCGCAAGTGCAACCGCTATAATGATGGCCTTTCCCCATTCCCAATATGTGTTGGATTTTCTTTTTACCGATTTTTCAGAAGTAGGTTTTTGTTCTTCAGTCAACGTGGTTCCTCCTAGACGATCACTGTTTCGGTTCATGTACCATCTTTACTTTATCACAACTCATCACAAAATACATAACGCTTCTATGCGCATATGATTGAAAAAAGCGCCCGTAAAGGACGCTTTTCGCTTATTTCTCTACTACCGGTTTTTTGATGATTCCCAAGATAACCGCCGTTACAATCGCTCCGATCACGATGCTCATTAAGTAAAGCAGCGGATGGTTCGTAATGAATGCAACGAATATTCCTCCGTGCGGTGCAGGAAGCGTTACCCGGAAAAACTCTGTCAGTCCGCCCGCTACCGCAGAACCGACAACCGCTGCAGGGATGACGCGAAGCGGATCAGCCGCTGCAAACGGAATGGCGCCTTCTGTAACGAAAGCTGCTCCCATGAAGTAGCACGTAATACCGGCTTCACGGTCACGTTTAGAGAATTTGTGTTTAAAGAATGTTGTCGCCAGTGCGATTCCAAGCGGCGGAGCCATTCCGCCCGCCATGATGGCCGCATGCGGCGCATAGTTTCCGGCATCGATCATCGCGATACCGAAAGTGAACGCCGCTTTATTGAGCGGGCCGCCCATGTCGATAGCCATCATACCGCCTAAAATAATACCCATTAAGACAAGGTTTCCAGTTCCAAGGCTTTCAAGCCAATTTGTTAAGAAATTCATAAACGCTGCTACAGGTGTGTTAATGACAAACTGCATCAGGACACCGGTGATAAAAATACCGAGCAGCGGATAAATCAATACAGGTTTTAATCCGTCAAGAGTCTGAGGAATAAAAACAAACAGCTTTTTCAAAAGGACTACGACATAACCGGCTAAGAATCCGGCAATCAGTCCGCCCAAGAATCCGGCATTCGCCTGCGTAGCCATAAATCCGCCGACCATACCCGGCGCAAATCCCGGACGGTCCGCAATACTCATTGCGATGAATCCGGCAAGAACTGCAACAATCAGCTTTAACGCATTACCGTCACCGATAAAGTTCAGTGCTGCAGCAAACGTGTTGTATGTCGGGTCTTTCGGATCAGCTGAATGAATTCCCCAGAAGAATGAAATCGCAACGAGAATTCCGCCGCCGACGACAAATGGCAGCATGTTGCTGACACCGCTCATTAAGTGTTTATAGAAAGTACTTCCGATGCTTGTGCCTGATTTCTGTTTCGGACCGTCTTCATTTGAAGCGGAAGATCCTCCGCCGCTGCCCTCGTAAATCGGCGCATCTTGGTTAACGGCTTTTTCAATCAGTTCCTGTGGACGTCTGATACCGGCCGTTACAGGCACTTGAAGAACATGTTTGCCTTTAAAGCGCTCCATTTCAACCTGTTTATCAGCCGCTACGATAATCGCAGGCGCGTCTTCAATTTCTTGAGCCGTCAGCTTATGTTTAATACCGCTTGAGCCGTTTGTCTCGACTTTAATGTCAACGCCGAGCTCTTTCGCTTTTTCTTTCAGTGCGTCAGCTGCCATGAACGTATGGGCGATACCTGTCGGGCATGCCGTAACAGCAAGGATTTTGCCTTTTCCTGACGGCGCTGCCTGTTCTTCCTGCTCTTCTTCCTCATCGTCATCTTTGTCATGCTGATTGATGATGTCAATGATCGCATCTTCTGATTCAGCTTCAAGAAGCTGTTTGCGGATTTCCTCACGCATAAGAAGCGTTGAAAGTCTTGATAATGCTTCAAGATGCGTATTGTTTGCTCCTTCGGTTGCCGCAATCATAAAGACCAAGTGTGCCGGCTGACCGTCTAATGATTCATAATCCACACCTTCTTTTGAACGTCCGAATGCGATGGCCGGGTTAATGACGCTCGCCGTCTTCGCGTGAGGAATGGCAATGCCTTCGCCGATTCCCGTCGAGCTTTGGCTTTCACGATTTAAAATGGCTGCTTTGTAAGCCTCTCTGTCATTTAATCTGCCGGCTTTGTCAAGCACTGTCACCATTTCATCGATAACGTTTTCTTTCTCTTTGCTTTCTATATTGAGATGAATTGTATCTCTTGTTAACAGCTCAGTTATCTTCACTTTTCTTTCCTCCTCTATAGACGTGTGACTTTAACTTCAGGAAGAAGCTGCTGTACAAACTCTTCAGTTCCGAGTTCTTCAGAAAATGCCGTCGCGCTTCCGGAAGCAACTCCTAAACGGAACGCATCTTCCAAAGGCAGCTGTTTTGAAATTCCCGCAAGGAATCCCGCGACGACGGAATCACCCGCCCCTACCGAATTGACAAGCTTTCCTTTAGGAACATTGGCGAGGAAAACCGCCTCTTTCGTAAATAAAAGCGCACCGTCGCCAGCCATCGAAACAATCGCGTGTTCAGCGCCTTGTTCAATTAATTTTTTACCGTAAGGAACGGCAGCTTCGGCTGAATCAATGACCGTATTGAACATTTCCCCAAGCTCATGATGATTCGGCTTCATCAAAAACGGTTTCATTTCAGTCGCTTTCATCAGCGCTTCACCGGAGATGTCCACCACTACCCGGGCATTCTGCTTTCTGCATGCCTCAGCAATTTTTTCATACGTGTTATGCGGCAGGGAAGAAGGGATGCTTCCCGCTAAAACGACGATGTCTCCCTCTTCCAGAGCGGAGAACTGTTCTAAAAAGGCATTGAACACTTCGTCTGAAATCGTCGGGCCCTGTCCGTTAATTTCCGTTTCATCGCCCGTTTTCAGTTTTACATTTATACGCGTGTCTTCATCCACCTCAGAAAAAGCCGTTTCCAGACCTTCCTGCTGCAAAAATGACGTGATATAATTTCCGGTAAATCCGCCGACAAACCCCAATGCTTTTGACGGCACATGGTGTCTTTTCAGTAATCTCGAAACGTTGATGCCTTTTCCGCCGGGATACTTCGTGTCATAGCTGGAACGGTTTAAACCGCCTACGGCAAAATCTTCAACGTGAACGATATAGTCAACAGACGGATTGAGGGTTACAGTGTAAATCATGGTTTCACTACCTTTACGACAGTTTTTTCTTGGTAATTATCGAATGCAAGTTCTTCAGCTTCAGTGGTAATGATAGCTGCATCGCCCAAGGCGGCGAACGCTGCGAAAGAAATCTCGCCGAATTTAGAAGGATCGGCTAAAACATACGCATTTTTCGCCTGTCTCACAGCCTTTGTCTTCAGAAGAGCCTCATCCGGATCGGGTGTTGTAAAGCCGGCTTCAATGTGCACGCCGTTCACCCCGAGAAAGCTTTTGTCAAAACGGTACTGGCTGACCGCCGTTAATGAGGCGCCGCCGATCATCGCACCTGTTCTATGCTTCACATATCCTCCGAGAAGATAAAAAGGAATCCCTTTCCTTATTAAAGCGTCGATATGCATAACCCCGTTTGTGACAACCACAATGTCCTTTGTATGATCTATAAAATCAATCATGTGCAATGTAGTTGTTCCCGCATCAAGGTAAATACAGTCACCTTCTTCTAATAAAGATGCCGCTTCTTCAGCGAT
Source organism: Bacillus sp. MT(2024) (assembly GCF_036362845.1). Classification (NCBI taxonomy): domain Bacteria; kingdom Bacillati; phylum Bacillota; class Bacilli; order Caryophanales; family Bacillaceae; genus Bacillus; species Bacillus sp. MT(2024). Next base: position 1,357,546 of record NZ_CP143632.1, on the reverse strand, counting down.
CTTCAGTTTATCCTGAAGGTTTTTGGAGGATTTTTCAAGCATATCGGGTTCTTGCCTGCTGTTGGAAAGTTTAGACGCCCCGCCGTGAACGCGCTTTAAAAACCCGCGCTCTTCAAGTGTTGATAAATCTCTTCTGATCGTTGATTCAGAAGCGTTTGTCATGCTTATCAGCTCTTGAATCTTCACCACATCTCGCTTTTCAATCTGATCCATAATCAGCTGATACCTTTCAGGAGTGAGCATATTCCGCCTCCTTTGAAAACGTATTCATTTCGGCTGCAAGATAATTGTAAACGCTTTTTTTACTTCAAGCAACTAAAATCACTCAAATTCATTCAATAACTATCAAAATCTTTCACATTTGTTCATATTAACGTATGTACATAGGGTTTGTAAACTGTAAATTCGACAAAAAGGGGGACAATTGTATGACATTTTCTTTTTATCATAAATGAAAAAAGTCTATTATATTCATTCAATCATTAAAACACAAAAAACCCCATGCAGACTGCATGGGGCGCCGGTTATTCATACCGTAACGCTTCAATCGGATCTAAGCGTGATGCTTTGTTGGCGGGCAGCATGCCGAAAATGACACCGATCAGCATACTGAACAGCACGCCGATACAAACCACCTGCCAGGAAACGAGCGACGGCCAGCCTGCGATAAGGGAAACGAGTGTTGCTCCCCCGTAGCCGAGACCGATTCCGATTAAGCCGCCGATTAAAGTAAGCACAACAGATTCAATTAAGAATTGTGTCAGAATCTGTCCTCTCGTGGCACCGAGCGATTTGCGGATGCCGATTTCTCTTGTCCGTTCCGTCACTGATACGAGCATAATATTCATGACCCCGATCCCGCCGACAACGAGAGAAATACCGGCGATCGAACCGATGATCGTCGTCATAACGGTTGTGACCTGACCGATTCCCGCCGCGATTTCTTCCATATTCATGACTTGATAGGCCTCTTTTGTACCGTGATTGTCATTTAAGAGACGGGCCGCTTCTTTTCCTGTTGTTTTGATTTGATCAGCGGACTCCGTCTGAACGGAAACGTTGCTGTAGTCGTTAATACCGAAAGACGTTTTCAGCATGTTGAACGGCACATACATTTCACTGAGTCCTAACGATAAAAAGCCGCTCTCTTCTTTCAGTACGCCGATTACTTCTACGGGCTGTCCGCCGGCCCAGACGATTTTTCCGAGCGGAGACGTTTTCCCGAACAGCTTTTCAGCCATTTTTTTCGAGATGATTCCCGCTCTTTTCCCGGAAAGAAAATCATTGTCCGTAAATGTCCGTCCATCTTGAACGTCCAGCTTTTTTACGTCCAAGTAGCCGCTGTTAATGCCGTTCAGCGTAATATCCGTGTCTTCTTCATGGTAACGGGCCGTCATGGATTTTACCGCGGAAGCGACAACCTGCTTTACGCCGTCCACTCCTTTTAATCCATTAATATCTTCTTCTGTAAAACTCGCTTGCTGTAAGGCGTTCGGATTGGCTGTTAATTCTTCATCACTCGGCAGGTAAAACAATTCAATCGTATTGCCCGGCCCGCTGATGGATTGCTTCAGCATTTGCTCTCCGCCCTGGCCGACAGCCACAACAACGATTACTGAACCGACGCCGATAATGATTCCGAGCATTGTCAGAATCGATCTCAGCTTGTGAGCTCTTACGGAACTGAGGGCCATCCGGAGATTTTCTGACAGGCTCATTCCCCCACTCTCCTCTGCTCAGAATCGCGGGAAACGATCATTCCGTCACGGACGAAAATCACTCTGTTTGTACAGTCCGCCACTTCAGGCTCATGAGTGACAAGCACCACGGTCACGCCCTCTGCATTAAGCTCTGTGAACTGCTCCATAATGGAAATGCTTGTTTTCGTATCCAGCGCGCCGGTCGGTTCATCAGCTAAAATGAGCTTCGGTTCGTTCACGATGGCTCTTGCAATCGCGACACGCTGCTTCTGGCCGCCGGACAGCTCATTCGGCATGTGACGCATCCGATCCGCCAAACCGACTTTTTCCAGCGCGTGCTCAGCCCGTTCCTCACGCTCTTTTTTGCCGATACCGGCATAGATCATGGGGAGTTCGACATTTTTTCTTGCATTCAATCGCGGCAGCAGCTGAAACTGCTGAAAGACAAATCCGATTGATTTGTTCCGGACCGCCGCAAGCTCTTTTTCGGTGCATGAAGAAACATCTTCGCCCGCAAGACTGTAACTGCCGGACGTCGGTCTGTCCAGACAGCCGATGATATTCATAATCGTAGATTTTCCCGATCCCGACGGTCCCATAATTGACACATATTCTCCTTCTTCAATCGTCAGGTCGATTGAACGGAGAACATCAAACGTCTCCTTGCCGATCTGATAGCTTTTTTTCACCTTTGAAAGCTGAATCATCTATGCTTTCACATCCGTTCCGTCAGTCAAACCGTCAGCCGGATTCAGAATGACTTTATCATCCTTTGAAAGCCCCTCTTTTATCTCCGTAAGCTGATTTGCGGTATCGCCGACTTTAACTTTCACGCGTTTGGCCTTCCCGTCTTTTACCGTAAAGACCCAGTGCTCATCTCCGTCTTTTTTGACTGCGGAGGACGGCAGCGTGTCAGCTTTCCGTTTGTCGGTTTCAATGTTCATAATTAATTTAAATCCCGGCTTGCCTTCCGGAAGGTTTCCGATCAGCTTAACCTGAAACGGATACTGGACGGCTTGTTCCGTGCTTTCCCCCGAAGCAGCGCTTGACTTTTGATCCGGAACGAGGCCGACAGCCGCCACTCTTCCTTTCCACGTTTTGCCGGGGATGGCGTCTGAGGTGATTGTAACGCTTTGGCCCTTTTTCACTTTCAGCGTGTCGTATTCGGACAAATTGCCGGCAACGACCAGGTGTTCCGGGTCTCCTATATGTATAACCGGTTCTTGAATATCCGATTTTTTAGAAGCCGCTTCTTGATTTACCGAGATAACCGTCCCGTCCATCTCACTCTTAACATTGAGATTCGACACTTGATTTTCAAGAGACTGCTTTTGCAAATCAGATTGCTTTAATTCGATTTCCGCCGTTTTTTGCTGAAGCTGCAGATCAGTCCGTTCGGATTCAATTTGTTTTTTGGCTTCCGCTTCTCCCACTTGTTTTGCCAGATCTTGTTCCTTGCTGTTTAATGCTCTGAGTTTTTCTTCAACTTGTTCGATTTGCATCCGTTTTGATTGTTCTGTCAACTCATTTTGTTCTTTATCAAGGTTGAGCTGCTCATTTGTATAAGTGACTAACGACGACCCTTTTTTTACTTTGTCGCCTTCTTTTACTTTCACTTTATCAAGAGTTCCTTTATCTGCTTCATAAAAAACATACTGTTCTTTAGAGAATTTAAGTGTTCCCGGAACCATAACCGTAGATGAGATTTCTCTGTTTTCCATGGTTCCGGTTTCGATTTTTTTTCCGGCGCTGCCGCCCGCGGGAGCGGCAGACTTATAAATATTGATACCGATGAATACTGCAACAATTACGGCGATGCCGATTCCGATCCAAATTTTTTTCATGTTATACACCTGCTGTCACTGAACTTAACAGTCCTCCGACTGCCGAAACCAAAAGCATAATAACAAACAGGACAATCGCGGAAGTCCAGGCCGCTTTTTTCGAAATACCGCCTGTATAGCGAAGTCCCAAAGCGAGCAGAATATAGCTCCAGATGCTGAAAATATCGATCGCGCTTAAAAAGACCGATACGCCGTCTCCGGCCGGTATGACACTCGCCAAAGATGTGACAGGGTACAGTGAGCCCGCACCGGTAAAATAAATGACAAGTCCGTTAATGACTAAGCCGATGTTAGTAATAAATGCAGTAAAGAGGCCGAGTGAGAGCATTTTTGTATAAGTTGTCACGCCGCCTGAAATTTTGACGCACAGCCAATAAATAAGCGGAACGATAAAGAGACCGATAATGCCTCCGAAAATCCCTCCGAAAATCGAGCCGAATTTCGCAATGGTTTTGGTCATTTCAATCTGATCATCGGTCAATCCGTCAAGAGATGAGCTGTTCAGCAGTTCTTCATAATTCATTCCGAGCCCGCGCAAAATACTGCCGGCCGCGATGAGAATGATGACAATCAGGAGAGGAATGCCGATGACCGGCTTTTCTTTTAATCTTTTAAACTGCACAACAGGACTTGTAATGACGCCGAAAATTGACGGCTTTTCCGTGACTGCCGTATTGCTTTTTTCCAGGTTTGGTTCCATATGGCTGATGCCTCCTATGTATTATTCTGTTTATACGTACGCTTTAGGCTGAGAGAAGTTTCAATTTTTTTGCCGTTTGCGTATTTATGCTAAATTGTAACACAAATTCTCAGCTTTACGTTCCATAATTATGTAAAAAAAAGCATCGTCAGACCGGTATGACGGGTGGCTCAAAACCTTGTAAAGGCACTGTTATCAGCCTATTCATGCAGTGAAAACCGCCTCAATTGAAAAACCCTTTAAATCCCATTTAAATATTCTCTGAAATTCAGCGCCTATAAACAAAAAAGCCGGATGGCAATGATGCACATCCGGCTCTTTTTTCACCCTCCGCTTACAGGAGGGATAAAGGCAATGGTATCACCTTCTGTTACGGTGCTGTTGTCTTTTACATATGTTTCATTGATTGCGATCATGGCATTGTCAATCGTCTGAAGGCCGTACCGTTCCTTTAACAGCGTTTTTACAGCAGACGCCGCCGTCTCTTTTTCGTCAAGTTCAATGACCGGTGTTCCCGCCTGCTCCGCAAGCCCGGCAAATAATAATACTTTAATCATCGCGATTCCCCTTTATCCAAATCCGGTTTTCCGTTCGGATAGGGTGTTGTTTCCAGCTGATCGCCTATCCATTCTTCCCCGTCTTCCCAGATTTCCTTTTTCCATATCGGCACAATCTGTTTTATCCGTTCAATTGCATATTCATTCGCCTCATATGCCGCCTTTCTGTGCGGAGAAGACACGGCGATTACGACCGCTGCTTCACCGATATCAAGGACGCCGACACGGTGAGTGATTGCAGCTTCGGCTCCTTCCCATTTCGCGCTGATTTCACTGCCGATTTGAGAAAGCATTTGAACAGCCATCGGTTCATACGCTTCATATTCTAGACGCACTGTCCGCCGTCCTGCAGTCCACTCTCTGACCGTGCCGATAAACGTTGTGATGGCGCCGGCTTCACGCTTTTCAACTTTTTTTACGATATTTTCCGCAATGATAGGTTCCCTTGTAATTTGAAAACGTTCCATTTAAGCAGATTCCCCTTTCAGCTGCGAAAGCACAAACATAATGGCAGCCGGATCGTCCGCATGGAATACGGGCTTGCCTGCATCTGTCGGCATATGCTCCGTATTTCTGCTGACAACCGCGATCACGCGCTCCAAATGCTTCAGCTTTTGCCAATCTTCGCTGTTTTTGATCATAATGATTTTCGGATGCGGTGCATGTTTAAACCCCTCTATGAGAAGACCGTCAATTCCCAGACATTCATACAGACTGATCAAACCCGCCAGATCCCATTTTTTTCGCGCCGTAAGCTGCAGGACGCCGTCCCCTTCTACTGCCGTAACCGCGGCTCCGGCTTTTGAAAAACGCTCCGAGTCTTTTCCGTCAGAAAAAGGTTCCGGTTCTCCGCCATGTCCGTGATGTTTTAAACATCCAATATCGCACTCTTTCGGCGCCGCTTTCAGCACACGTTCAATAAACGTTGTTTTACCGCTGTTTTGAAAACCTACGATCTGGACGATCGGGAAAGAATTGACCACGGCCATTCACTTCCATTCTCATCACGGATGAGGAGCGCGTGAACCGTCCGGCCCGCTTCATATCCCCTCGTTCCTCCCGGCAGAAGGATAAACGCGTTTGCTTCGGCAAGAGATGTGACTGAGCTTGATTTGTCGAGACCGACCGGTGACGCCATCATTTTTCCGTCCTTATGATAAACAAACGCCCTCACAAATCTCGTAAATGGATTCGGCTTCGGAAAGTCGTTTGTTAACACGGCTTCCGCCCATCCGGAATGAGGTTTTTCATTCAGAAGCCACGTCTGAATCATCGGTTTGACAAACAGGGTGAATCCGACATAACATGCGGACGGATTGCCTGAAAGGCCGAACAGCAGCATGTCATCGGCCCGGGCGACAGTTGTCACGCTCCCCGGGCGCATTGCCACTTTGTTAAAAAGAACTTCCGCTCCGAGCTTATTATAAATGTCCGGAAGAAAATCAAAATCGCCGACTGACACGCCGCCGGTCGTGATCAGAAAATCAACTTTTTTCATAGCTTCCTTCACCGCAGCATAGCTGTCATCAAAATCATCGGAAATTTTCCCTAAGTTCAGCGGTACCGCACCCGCTTCAATGACCTGGGCATACACCATGGCAGCATTGCTGTTGCGGATTTTCCCCGGCTCAAGCGGATCGCTGACATGAAGAAGCTCGGTTCCCGTTGCGATAATGCCGACAACCGGCTTTCTGACCACGGGAACGGAAGCATAGCCGAAGGTTGCTAAAAGAGCGGTTACGCCCGGCGTGATTTTCGTCCCTTTTTTTAATAGCGAGCTGCCTTTTTTCGCATCTTCTCCTTGATATGAAATATTATCGCCCGCATGAAAAGGGCGTTTCACTGACATGTAATTCGTGCCGTTTTCAGAAAACGTTTTTGTCAGCTCAAGCATCACTACGGCATCGGCGCCTCTGGGAATCTGCGCCCCCGTCATAATGCGGACCGCTTCATAAGGCCCGAGTTCTTTTTCTGACACGGCGCCGGCTCCGATATGGTCAATGACTTCAAAGGTGACGGCATTGTCACGGGAAGCCGTTTTTGAATCGATCGCCCTGATGGCAAACCCGTCATACGGGGAACGGTTAAAGGCCGGCACATCATGATCCGCCTTAACATCCTCCGCCAAATAGCGGTGGAGACTGTCCTCGAGCGCCACCCATTCGGTATCCCCCTGTTTTTTATACCGGCTCACCCGGCGGACTGCTTCGTCCACCTGAATCGGCGTTCTTTTTTCAAGCATAGCAATACATCCCCTTCCTACAGTCCGATCACTCTGGCCAGAACTGAATTCGCTTCTTTTATATCGTTTGTACCGTGAATCAGAGCCCGTCCGTCCTGAAAAATAACGATTCTGAAGCGCTCGTACGCCATGTGCAGCAAAAATTCATTTGCTTCCACTTTACCGATCTGCTTCAGACGTTTGACAAGCTCTTCTTTATCCAGCCTCTTTAAGGCTTCCGATCTGATTTGAACGGTGTCTCTTCCGCACAGCACGCTTGCTTTCGGCCTGTTTTCAGGCTGCAGATACGGATATACGGGCTCCGCGCCGCAGGAAGGGCAATGATCCCGTTTGATCTGATCCACATTTATGCTCATATTGGTGTTATTCCACACGTCAAACGTGAAAAAGCGCCGATTTACCGCCGCATGATTTCCTGTCAGCAATTTCAGCGCCTCCGCCTGCTGATAAGCGGAGACGATATGAACCGCCGGAGGTATGATGCCTGCTGTATCACATGTCGCTCCGCCTACGGGCATTTGCTCAAACAGGCAGGATAAACACGGCGTAACCCCCGGAATAATCGTCATGCACATTCCCTGACTGCTGACACAGGCACCGTAAATCCAAGGTGTTTTCGTTTTCTGCGCCAGATCATTGATGACCATTCTCGTTTCAAAATTATCTGTCGCATCCACGATGCAATCCGCTTGTTCGATCAGCGGTTCAAGTGTTTCCGCCGTACCTTCCGCCGCGTAAGCATCGATATGTATATCACTGTTTACCGCTAAAAGACGCGCCTTGGCCGCCATTGCTTTCGGCAGGCGCTGTCTCGCGTCTTCTTCTGTATACAGCTGCTGTCTTTGTAAATTGCTCCATTCCACATAATCCCGGTCAATAATCGCCATACGGCCCGCTCCGGCTCTTGCCAGGCCCTCTGCCGCGGCTGTTCCGAGGGCTCCGGCTCCGACAATCAGGACACTGCTGTCAGCCAGCGCCTGCTGCCCTTTTTCCCCTATCGGCTTAAATCTTGTCTGCCGCGAATAGCGCTCTTCCATCTGTGTTGTCCCCTTGCATTTTTATTTCCATCATACCATGTTTCTTCCCGATCAGTCCTGATTTGAAGACTCGACATGCGCCAAAAGTCTGGTGTAATCATCCCGTGTGTTAACATTAGCGAACTCCTCCGGCCCGGCGCCGATGTCTTCAGCCTGCACATAACAGACAGACAGCCGTTTCAGCGTGTCTGTCATTTTCAGTTTGTTTTGTGTCAGCTGATCAAAAAGCACATCCTGCACCCGTTTATGGTAAACCGCCAAGAGGGGCTGCTCTCTGTTTTCACAAACCGGTATGACAGCGTCCAGGTTTCCGGTCAGCTTCATTTCAAGCGCAGCCATCGTTTTTCTTGTCACGAGCGGCGTGTCACAGGATATGACCGTATATGTTTCGCCTTCCGTTTGTTCCATTGCCGTATATATGCCGGCAAGCGGGCCCATTCCCCGAAACCGCGGCTCATCGGCAAAAACATGCCGCTCCCTGTTTGATAAGAACTTTTTTATATGCTCAGGGCGGCTGATAATTACCGTTTCTCCGCCGCCGAAGGCTTTTTTCGCCTGTTCATAAAACATGCCGCCCTTCCACTTTGCAAAAGCTTTCGGTTCTCCGAATCTTCGGGAAGCTCCCCCCGCTAATATTACATTCACCCGTTTCATGTCATCTCTCTCCCATTCTATATAAAAGCATAGCAAACGCCTCAGCCGAAATACAATATTACGTTGCTTGTCTGTTTAATTAAGAGGAATAGCCGTTGTTCCTTTCCCATATTGTAGTGTTAACATCATGAGGGAGATGGTTCTTATGAAAATATCAGGTCCGTTTTTCCACGACACTTCTCAAGAGAACCTTTACTTGAAATCCGAACTTTCCAGATGCAGAAAAATAATTTCAGAATTTGAAGCAAGCTACTTCCATCAAAAAAATAATAAGCTTCAGGAGGAAAACGCCAATATTAAAGAGCGGCTTCACAAGCTTTCTGACGAATTGGAAGCCATGGCTCAAAAACACAAACAGACAAGTGACACGGAGCGTTCTTTGCATGAAATCAGAGCCGGGCTGCTCGATAAAATCGTCATTCTGCAAGAATTGCTTCAGCAGGAAACGTTTCGGCGGAAAAATGAGATGGAAGAAAAGCATCGTCTGCATCTTACAAATATAAAATTTGAAGAAGAAAATAAAAACTTACATACCCGCATCCGCTCACTTGAGACCGCCATTCAAACCGAACGGACTTCTCACGAAGATATGAAACAGCGTTATCATGCCGCTGCAGACGAAAATACCCGGCTCCAAACACAAATGATAGAAAAAGAATACCAGCTCAAACATATTAAAATAGAAATTAATCATATGAGAGATCGAATACTAGAAACAAAAGAACGGCTTGTAGAAATAGAAAAAACGAAAGAAAAGTTATTTCAAGAAACCATTCTTTCGTATAAACGGCAGCTGGACGAAAGTGATGCTTGGATTGCCGGCCATTTTGCTGATATTGACAGCCGCACGGCGGAACCGGCGGAACAAACTCTGGAAATCCCTTCCGTTTCCAAAGAGACTGTTCAGGCAGAAGACTTGCTTACAGCCGTTACCGAACAAGTCATCTCCCTGCAAAAACAATTTGTACAATCAGAGTCCCGCGATCAGTCGTTTGATGAAAAACTGGATGCGTTGAAAGAACGCGCTGACGGCGAAAAGCCTTTCCAAAAATATGTTGTCAAGCTTGAAAAAAAGCCTGGAAAAGATGCGTCACTTCCGCAGAATAAGCGGGAAAGCGCAAAAAAACTGCTTGAGTAACGCAAGCAGTTTTTACTGTTTTATTCAGCAGCCGTATCATTTGCCGTTTCTGCTGTTTCCTGAGAAATTTCTCCCTCAAGAATATATTGGCCGCGGTATGGTTTTTTCACTTCCGGATACATTTTAATTAAGCTTTGCATAAATGTTGTCATATTAGGAATTTCAAGGCCGCTTTCCTTTTCAATTTCCTTTTGCAGTTCGGAACTTTTGATCGCTGCATTGTGGCGTTTCAATGTTTTAATCGCTGCTTCGCGCAGTTTTGCCGCTTTCGATCCCGGTCTCGCCGTCCCTCTTCTTCTTCTTGTAGAACCGTCTGGAATGCCTGCGGGAAGAGACGTAATAGACTGCATCTGCTGCTGGGAGGATTGAGGCTGTGTCTGCGGCTTTTGATAGCTTCTCATTTCCTGTGCTGCAAGCTCTGCAAGTACCGGGAGGGAGTCATTTTTTTTCTCCGGACGAAACTCTTTTTTTGTATCGGACAGGCTGCCCGTATTGTCTAATTCTCTCAGTTTTGCATATATTTTATCACGTTCTATTTGATATTCACGAATGACTTTTACCTCTGCTTCGTTCAATTGTTCTAAACGTAAGCGCAGCGCTTCTCTTTCATTAAACATGTGTAAAACCCCCTGTCAAAAATTTAAACGCTTTTATTAAGATATTAGATTACAAAAGTAATTTTATCAACTATTATTTTATCATTTTACTATTTTATTTACTCTATGAAAAATTGCTTATTTTCTGAAAATGGTACTTTATATACAAAAATCCCTTATCATATAGGGGATTCTGGACAAAGTTCCAATTTATTCAACCATTTCAAAATATAACTTGAAATTACTTGTTTAATGAAAATTAGCGTGATATCTACAATTTTCGACTATAATATGTAAAAGATAATGATATGGATAAAACAAGCGGTACAGCGTGTTTACGGCTGTTTCTCTTATTTTTAAGCCAAACATGCCATATTGGAATTTTTTATCCAATAGACACAAAAAAACCCTGTTACCTAACGGCAAAGGGTTTGCAGAACCGAGACAATAGTCCGACGGAGATTGTCCCGATTACTCAGAAGCCTGCTCCGTTTCTGAAAGTACCCGGCTGATGCGTTTTTCAAGCATTTTCATCCCGCTCTCTCCCGCTTGAAAATGGCGGAGCTGTCCGTTTTTATCAAAAACGTAATAAGCCGGCACATATTCATTTTCAAATACGTCAGTCAGCGTATGATCGCTATCGACGTAAATCGGCTGAGAGATATCGTGCTCAGCCGCTGTTTTCTTGATTTTCTCAAGATCAAGATCGTCTTCGGAACGGGGCGTGTGGACGGCCAACACATTCAGCTGATCTTTATATTTATCACGAAACCCGTTCACCTCAGGCATCGCTTCTTTACACATGCGGCAGCTGGCGGACCAGAAGTGAATCAGTGCCGGCTTTCCGCCGACCAGCTGTTCCTTCGTGACTTCTCTGTTAATCCATGCTTTAGCGCCGGACAATTCAGGCATTTGCTGATGTAATTTCATCTCATTTCCCTCCTTATGAAAAAGTTTTTTGCCGGGGCTTTCAGTCCGCCGGGCAACGTCCTCCTGTTTTCTCTCCAAAGGATATGATTTGGCTGAATCACCATGTTAAAATGAGTGTGGAGATTCTTTAGTACTTATCTTCACAAAAATGAAGATATTGAAACCGGGGCAATATGAACAAACCATAAATGTAATAACTGGTTTCTATGAAAAGGTTTATCTTATTTAAAAAACGGGTATATCACTTTTAGCTTTTTCCGCAATAGACTTGAAAGGAAGACATCACTATGATTGATTTAAAACACTTTGATTGGGCCGGGCTTCTCACATCTGCCGGGATTTTCATCATAAAGCTGGCTCTCATTATTTTAGCGTACTTTATTTTCCGGACGGCAGGAAAAAAGCTGATCAAGCATCTGTTTCAGAAATTTGAGCAACAAAACAACCTCTCCACGGGCCGCGCTTATACTTTGCGAAGCCTCGCGCTCAATGTGTATGGATACATCCTGATATTCGTTTTTATTGTGATGATTTTGGATTTATTTCACTACAATCCGAGCGCTCTCATTGCCGGCGCCGGCGTGGTCGGTCTCGCAGTCGGCTTCGGGGCTCAGGGGCTTGTCAGTGACATCGTCACCGGATTTTTTATCCTTTTGGAAAAACAGATTGACGTCGGTGATTATATTACGGTTGCCGGCTACAGCGGCATTGTCGAGCAGGTCGGTCTCCGTACGACGCAAATCCGGAGCTTTGACGGCACGCTTCACTATCTTCCCAACCGGGGCATCACGAATGTGAGCAACCATTCCCGCGGAACGATGCAGGCGCTTGTCGATATTAAAGTGCCGCTTGAAAAAAATCTTGATGAAACCATTCAAATCCTGCAAACCGCGTGTGACAAAGCAGCCGCTGAGCTCCCGCAGATTAAGGAAGGGCCGGACGTCATCGGAGTTCAAGATTTAAGCACGTCAGAAATGGTGATCAGAATCATTGCCAAAACAGAAAATATGGAGCAATGGCGGGTTGAACGCGTACTGCGGAGAGAAATAAAAATCGCGCTCGACCGTTTTAAAAACGCCGCTTCCGCCGAATAGAAAAACCGAAGCGTAAGCTTCGGTTTTTTCTTTTTAATGAAATTTTTTTTCTACTTCGCTGCAGATTTCGTCGGCGGTCATTCCGGAAGCCGTAATGACGGGAGCCTGAGTTGACGTATCGGCAATTCCTTGAACATTGCTGTCAAGTCCGGTTACGACACAGCAGTCACAATTCTTCGCATCCTCAGGAGTCTTCATCATCACTACGTCATATCCTTTTTGTTTTAACGCCTGTTCTACATCCGATAAAGATTGTTCAATTCCAATTTTTTTCGTCATATTGAACACCTCCGTTATGTAGAATGCTCAATTTTTGTTAGATTATTCTTCTTTTCGGATTTAATTGGCATACTTCGAAAAATATCCGACCATGACATTTACCGCGGTTTCCATCGCATCTTCATCCGGGTTCAGCTTGGCGTGATGAAGCCCGTGGGATGAATCGGCCCCCAGCCAGAACATAAAGCCGGGATATTTTTTCAGCATATATCCGAAATCTTCTCCGGTCATCGCTTCTTTCGCCGTTTTCACGTCAGCAAGCTGATGATCGCTGACAAATTGCATAAATTCTTCGGTCAGGCCGCTTGTATTATAAACTTGATGATAAACGGACGGATACGTGACTTTTCCTTTGCATCGGAAGCCGATTTCAATTCCTTTGACAAGCTCTTCAATCCGCTTTTTCACCATACGCATTGATTCCTCGGAAAGCGTCCGGATGGTTCCCTCCAAATGAGCATGCTCTGCGATGATATTTTGCGCCGTGCCCCCGGTAATCGTTCCGACAGTAATTACAGCGCTGTCAAGCGGATCCGTATTTCTGGATATGACTGTTTGGAGCTGCGTGACAAGCGTGCTCGCGGCAACGACCATGTCGTCTGCTGTATGCGGATATGCCGCATGTCCGCCTTTCCCCTCAAGATCGATGACAAGCTCGCTCGTATTGGCAAACAGCAATCCGCTTTTGGTGGAAATGGTGCCGACCGGCAGCTCAGGTGCTATATGGAGGGCGGTGATCAAATCCGGCGTCCATTTTTTCAGCACATCGCTTTCAAGCATCGGTGCCGCTCCGCCCGGTCCTTCTTCAGCCGGCTGGAATAAAAAGAGCAGATCATGTTTGACGGGATGATGGACAAAATGATCAATAATGCCGAGCGCGATGGTCATGTGCATATCGTGGCCGCATGCGTGCATAAAACCGGGGTGCTCAGATGCAAACGGAAGCCCCGTCTGCTCTTCAATCGACAGAGCGTCTATATCCGCTCTGTAGGCGAGCATTTTTTCCGGAGCCGTGCCGTTGACTTTGACAAAGATGCCGGTTCTCCAAGTTTCGATTTCAATTCTTTCTTCCGGATATTGGTTTAATAGATTCAGCAGGTACTGCTGGGTTTTATATTCCTGAAAGCCGATCTCCGGAATGCGGTGCAGATCTCTTCGGATGGCAATGAGCCGCTCTTTTTCCATATGTATTCCTCCTTGAGATAAGAATAAGGCGTGGATTTTATCATCCACGCCCATTCTATCAAACCATTCCTTACAGCTGGCGTAATTCCTGTTTGATTTCTGTTTTTCCTTTTGTTTTTTCATCGATATCTTTGATTTTTTTCGCTGGTGTTCCCGCTACAACGGTATACGGCTCGACGTCATTTACAACGATGGCTCCGGCGGCGACAACCGCGCCTTTACCGATTGTTACGCCTTCGAGCACAACCGCATTTGCGCCGATCACAACGTCGTCTTCTACGACAACAGGCTTAGCGCTAGGCGGCTCAATAACGCCCGCTAATACAGAACCCGCTCCGATATGGCAGTTTTTGCCGACAGTCGCGCGCCCTCCGAGAACAACGTTCATATCAATCATCGTACCTTCGCCGATGACTGAACCGATATTAATAGATGCACCCATCATGATAACGGCATTGTCGCCGATTTCGACTTGGTCGCGGATAATAGCGCCGGGCTCGATTCTCGCTTTAACATCTTTTAAATCAAGCATCGGGATCGCAGAGTTGCGGCGGTCATTCTCAATGACGTAATCCTCAAGTTTGTCTTTGTTTTCTTCGATTGCACTTTTAATTTCAGCCCACTCGCCAAAAACGACGCCGGATTGGCCGTTCAGGAATGTTTTAGCGGAATCGCCAAAGCTGATTCCTTCAAGATCGCCTTTTACATACACTTTTACAGGCGTTGATTTTGTACTATTTTGAATAAATGAAATAATTTCATTTGCATCCATCATTTTCATATGTATTGTCCTCCTCTGATTTTCTACCTCATTACTGTAACAAAGGAAGGATACAAAGACAAGAAAAAAAGGAACAAGCCTTTATTCTGCCGGCTGGCTGCACAGCGCAGCAAACTGTCTTCCGAATTCCCGGAGCTCTTCTTCCTCACTGCCCTCAGGGTTGTTTTCAATTTTGACCGACGGCAGCACCACCCGTCCGCCGCGGGCCGTGATTACTTTTTCCAATTCGTCAACCGCTCCGCAAAAAAACTCATAGGACGTATCTCCGGAACCGAACAAAGCAAATGTT
This sequence comes from Bacillus sp. MT(2024), assembly GCF_036362845.1. Classification (NCBI taxonomy): domain Bacteria; kingdom Bacillati; phylum Bacillota; class Bacilli; order Caryophanales; family Bacillaceae; genus Bacillus; species Bacillus sp. MT(2024). Next base: position 1,342,520 of record NZ_CP143632.1, on the reverse strand, counting down.
TTTCCCGTAAACTCCAGGTTTTCCATATCTTCTACAATATCGAGCATTTCATCAGGAAGATCCCCGTCTCCCCACGTATATGTGCCTAATAAAATATACTCGTAATCATTAAAAAGTTCGGCATGAATATCCATCGCTTCATATCTGTCTACGGATGCTTGTGCTTCGATCAGCCCTTTTTCAATTAAATCCGCCATCGCCTCGGTGTTTCCTGACATTGTAGCGTAAACAAGCAATACATTCCCCATCTTCGTCTCTCCTTTATGCATAAAAACTAATGTGCGAGCCGAACCGCCTCATACGGTCTGACAAACTTACTTTCGTAAAGGCCCGCGCAAAAAAAGTTTTCTTCCCGGTTGGCCACCCGCCATCCGTGACCGCGGATCGTATCAAACCACTTTAATTCACCGGCGGCAAGATCAGCTTGATAAATACGCGAAAATCCGCTTTCACCCTGTGACGATGTGACATAAATAGTCCCGTTATCCTCAGAAACGTCGAGAAATGACTTTTCCCTTACAGCGTCCCCGGCTGTAATGGCAAACTCCTCATGCGTCCGCACGTTTCGGACGGCAAACTCCCCCCGTTCTCCCTTTGCCGCGCCCTTTGCTGCAATGAGCCAGTCATTCTGATATATCATCATTGAAGCCGTCATGCGCTGCCTTTCGCGGCTTATACGCCGGATGCGGCCTTCCGTCAGATCATACGCCCAAATGCCGCCATGATTCATATGAATCCGGGTGCCGATATAAATCGTCTGACCGTGTAAACAAAGCGAACGGATGACAGGCGGCTCCTTTAATTGTGAAAAGGGCTTAGCCACATGCCAAGTGACGCCGAAATCATCAGATAAGTAGAGGCAGTATGTGCCGTGCGCACAGACAAATCCGTCATTCCGCCCGGCAACGGCCCATATGGAGGCGCTGGTCGGAAATCGGGAGGCCGTCCAAGTCTTTCCTTGATCGGCCGATCTGAGGACGGCGCCTTTTTCTCCAGCTGCGAATATGTAGGGCCCTATATAAGTCAGCACATGAATCCTGCTTTTCACTCGGAATAGTCTTTTCCAGCCTTCTTCCGCCGAAAAATGAAAAATACCTTCGTCTTTCACAGCGACAAAAAATCCCGAAGATACTGATGCCATGACAGCCGTCGCGCCTTTATGAAACATGGCACCGGTCTCCGTGGTGAGCGGCCCATGCAAGAAAACCGCGGACAAATTCTTTGCAGCATTCTTGATCTTCAGCCGTCTCGGGCGCCAGCTCAATTTTCAGCGTTTCCGGGTATAAATTGGCTCCGGCCTGTTCAAACGCATCGCAAAACAGCGTGACCGCTTCACAAAACTTCGGGTAGGCGTGATCGCCTGAACCGAAACAGGCCGTTTTCAGTCCGTTGAGCTGGCTGTGCAGAATATCTTCGTAAAAATCTTCCGCTTCGTAAGGAAGATCACCATCCCCCCATGTGTATGTGCCGACAAAAACATAATCATATGCTTTGAGTGAATCCGCATCTGCTTCGTCCATGTCAAGACTGTCAACCGCTATCTGATGCCCGCTCAGTGTTTCTTTAATAATGCCGGCAATATCCTCTGTATTCCCCGACATGCTTGCGTATATCATTAATGCTTTCTGCATATGATCACCTCGTAATTGATAATGATTTTCATTAACATATATAACACTTTAAATGATAATGATTTTCATTGTCAATAAAAAATAAAAAAAGACAGCATGATTGCTGTCTTTCTAAAATGGCCGTTCCTGTTTCAGCATATCTTTAATGACAGAAACAAAAGCCTGCACCTGTTTTAATTCAAATGCCGGCTCATATCCGAGCAGCCATGTGTCACGGCCGATCGGATGATCCTTTGTATCAAGCAGGGGCATTTTATTTACTTTGTCTTCCTCTTCTAAGGTGACTGACGGCAGAATGGCATAACCGATCCCGTGCAGCGCCATCTGCTTGCACGTTTCAATCTGATCGACAAGGATGGTCTGTTTCGGCGAAGTTTTGAATTTTTGATGCCACCAATGCTGAATTTCCTGAAAATATGTACTGTCACTTTTGAATTGAATAAACGGCCGATCGGTATGGGCAATATCATCAATACAGGAAATTTCCGTATCGACCAAATATAAATGATCGGTCATTAAATAATCTTTCCGGCCTTTCCATTCCGGATTTCCCCGGATAATGCCGATATGTACCTGATCTTCATACAGACTTTTCAGCATTTCGCTGCTCCACCCTGTAATGAGAGAGACCTTTGCATTCGGATATCGTTCCACATATGTTTTTAACACTTTCGGAAGCCAGTGCTGCCCGATAATCGAGGCGACGGCAAGCTTTAATGTGCCGTGAATCTCACCCTCAAGTTCATCAATGTTTTCTCTGATTCTTTCTTGCCGATCCGTGACGTCATTTGCAAATTGTATGATTTTTTCTCCTGCCGGCGTTACCGTAAGTCCTTTTTGAGACCTAAGAAAGATCTTTGTTCCCCAGGCTTTTTCAATGGTCTGCAATCGCTGGGACAGAGCCGGCTGTGACACGAATAACCGTTCGGCAGCCTTCCTCATGTTTAATTCCTCAGCTAAAACTACGAGCATATGAAGCTCTTGAAGCTGCATGTCGTCCTCCTTTTCAATGCCTTTTCATATTTCTTATCTACCATTCTAATCAAATAAAGGCTGCCGAGGCAAGCGCCACTCATATGTATGCGTTTTCTTTTTCTGGCATGCGAAAGAACAAATAGGCTGATCGTGCGAGCCTACTTATTCAATGATCTGATATGACTGCTCAACTGCTTTAATACGACTCTTCTCGTGAAAATGCCTTCAAAGACGCCTTCATCATTTTCAACGCAGACAAAGCCGTTGTTAATGACCATGCTGAACCCTTTGATAATCGGATCATTGATGTGGAGACGGGGAATGTCTTTCAGCATGACTTCCTCAACCGTAATTTGATCCAGCTTCTCAAACTCGATCCGTTCAAGTCCGAAAATGCTGTTCATAATCATATTTGTCCCGATCAAACCGTGCAGACGGTACGAAGCGTCAAGGACGGGAATGGCGGTATAGCCGGTTTTCGTCAGCACTAATAGAGCATGCTCAAGGTTGTTTCCGACTTGAACGTGCGCCACTTTATCCGCCTCGATCATAAATTGTCCGACTGTTGCATCAAGAAGCTGATCTGATTGTAAGCTAATCATGTCACTTCGACCCCTTTACATTTTTCATCAAAGCATGTATTCCCTATATTGCAATAATATAAACATTATCATTTTTTGTCGAAAAGTTTCCGTCAATAAAAAAGATACTCTTTGCAATCGAGTATCAATTTATAGGCCGCTGATTAATTTTCGTTCCGAAAACGGTCATAGAGCGTTACGAGTTTTTTATAAGTGGTTCCATCAACGCTTTTTGACCCTGCTTCTATATCGTTGATTTCGCTGGTCAAAAGCTCAATGGCATATTCTTGATTGATCAGGATATTCAGCAGAAGTTTCTGTTCTTCTTCCGTAAATCGTTCACCGATAAGACTCATACGTAATCAGGCCCCCTATTTTTAACTGAATACCTCCGAAAGCAAGGTGAAATTTGCTTTCAGCTCTACCGCTAGAATAAGTAAACAGAAAAAAATCGTCAACCGCATAATTCGACATTTTGCGGATTCTGTATGAAATATTATTTTGTGTAACGATTGGCATAACTGAATGCTGTGCAGGAATCAGGCTTGATTTTCGCTTCAATGCCCATTGAGGTAATGCGGCCGGTCATTTCTTGTATCAATTCTTTTGTCAGCCCTTTTTGACCGATATCCAGATGCACTTCAAATGAAAGATCCGCCCCTTCATCCGCAAAAGGCAAGAGCAAATCTGTCAGTTCCATAAGACGGCCGTCGAGGATATGCGCAGCCATCTCCTGGCTGAACGCGGTTTCCAGCGAGATTTTTTCGCGAAGGCTATGTATCGGTCTTGCAAGGTCGTGATTTTTCAAACAGCCCCAAGCTCCCTTGCCTGTACGGTGCAAGTGTATAGCCGTAATAAACTTTGTGAAGTCGCGGTAAACTTGTGAATCAGTCCCTACAGACAGCACGTATGCTGAACGGGGGTCTTTATTGACAAAGCGTTTCAGCCGCTCCGTCACGTCTTGAAAGGTCATCTGTGCCTCAGAAAGATTATAAAACAGAAAAGAATCAGCCATGTACGGACACTCCTCTTTCCAGAGTCTACAACCAAACGAACAAGCACGTTCCTTTGCATGATTTAATAAAGCTCCGCTTGCGGAAGACCGGAAGCTTGGTCAGCCTGAAAAATCAAATCACATTACTGAAGGAGCTCAAAAATTTCAATAGAAATCATGTCAATGTTATCAAACGGATACGTGTTAGGTTTTTCACCTTTTTGGAAAACCGTCAGTTCAAACGTTTGATTTTTTTCGAAATATTTAACACTGCAAATTTTTTCGCCGTTAACTTCAAAATAACGCTGCATCGGCTCGTTAGCCGCTTCCGCTGTTTCTTGCAGACTTTGCAGCCGCGTGATGATACCCATTAATTGTGACATTCTAAAAAAAGACTCCTTTCAAAAAACAACTTCAAATCAACAAGTATTTATTATAATACAAGTCCTACAGAGCATCATACCATAAAGTAGACCGGGATGGCATTTTCCCGCTGGATTTTCAATAAGAAAATAAACGGGAAAACTGTGTTTTCGAATAGTTTGAAGCTTTTTTCGGAATGTCATACACCTTTCAAAAATAATTTTTCGCTTTTTGAGCCGCCATTGTCAGATGTATGTGAGGAGAAGCCTTTTTATGAGGAGACAGCATAAAAAAACTTGGCGGGGGTAGCGCCAAGCTTTTTCGGATCTTGATCTGATAGAGGGGTTGGGGAACAGAGAGTAACTTCTCTCTATAACTAAATGATAATGATTATCACTATCATTGTCAATCGTTTTTTAAAACTTTTTCACATTTATAAAAAAAAGCGGCATACAGCAGCCGCTTTAAAGTAACCCGTCCTGTTCATATAAATAAGAGTAAGGCAGATCGATAAATAAATACATATTGTCATCCATCGGGTATGAAAAGGTTCTGATCATCTCACCCGTCTCAATATCACTGTACAGGTCACTGAAAAAGCCTTTTCTTGAATTCCGCATCTTCATAATGTTTTCTAAAAAGTACGGACGCCAGCTCCAGTTTTTCTCCACGTATTCAGGCTGATAAAGCCATTCGCCGGACTGCTTGAACACATTTCCCGTCAGCTGATAGCCTTCTTCATCACACATATAAATTCTGAAACAGCAGTCGGTCAGGTTTTCCGCCAGTTTTTTAATAAACTCATCGTCCGCCTGATGGGTTTTCTTCAGCTCGGAAACTGCCTGATTGACCCGCTTATAAAAATTCTCAGAGTGTTCGTATACTGTCTCCAGCTTCTTTTTTTCTCTCGTGATAAATTGCTGAAACTCCGTTTTCAAGCGTGCTTTTAACAGGCTCCGGTCTATAAAATCGCCGCTCGGCGCCTGCAGATAATAGCCTTGAAAAAATCGGCCTCCGTTTCTCCATGCGTACTGGAGCTGAAAATCAGCTTCTATATCTTCATACAGCAGCGCGGCGCCGATTTTTCTCGCCAGCAATGAAATGCTGTACAGCACATGCTCATACGAAGGTGACGGCTGAGATACTTTCAGCGCCTGCAAATCTATTTTCAGAAGGTCCGGTGAAAGGAGCGCGATTCTGTCCAGGTTGCTGCTCTCCTTACCTATATTGTCCACCGCGATTTTAATGCCGTATGTACGATAGTAGGCAAGCATATGGTACAGCTGTTCAATGTCGCCTTCGAAATTGTGCTCGGTGATCTCAAGCACAATACGGTTCAATTCAATGCCCTGCTCTTCGTATTCTTTCAAAAGCTCAAGAAAGCTTTCTCCGTGGTCAAGCATCAATACATTCGCATCCTGATTGATAAAAATCAACAGATCGCGATCAGCTTCTTTAAACCGCTCCAGCGCCTGCCTGATGACTCTGTCATCGACCTCAAGCTTATATTCTTCCGGAATGCCGGAATCTAAGAAAAACGGCCCGAGGCTCTCAATCTCCGCATCTGCCAAAATCCGCCCAAGCACTTCGTAGCCTACGACTCTTTGTTCCTCAGCGTTAAAAATCGCTTGGTAATACGGAATGACATCATCAATATTCGTCAGTATATCAAGTGGGTCCAACATGTTATCACCTGCTTCTCTATCTTTGTCTGATTATACACAATTATATCAGCACCACAAATGTTTAGATTAGGGGAAAAAGGAGGCAGTATGGCAGCAGTTTAAAATAAAAGGGGAAAACTTTTTAAGATCACTCTTCAGACCGGTTAATTAAGGACGTTATTCATTTGTTTCACCATCACAAATAAAAGGATAAATATAAGAGCATTATAACCGGCGGCTGTCCAAAAATAATGGCTCCAATCAGTACTGTTAAATATCCAATCATCATCATGTTTCAACTGAAAGAAAGTTCCTTTTTTATCTAAAGTGCCAAATGTAAGAGTTGTTAACCCGCCAGCACTCTTGGAAACGTCAACTCCATACATTGAACCGGCATGATCAGTATGATTTATTGGCATATACGTATAATCAGATAAAATTGTTTCCGCCAGCTTGGTTGGCAGAGACACATATCATACAGCCGATGTATCGCCTCCGAGCCCACTCAAATACTCCCTGGCTTTAATAAATTTCGTTTCATCAGGAAAATCTATATGATATAGCTTTTCAAATCTGATTATTTCATCAGATGTAAGATTGGTATTTTGATAATACTCCGGAGTAAAAGCGCAAATGATAAAGTACCAAATATTAAAGATGATAACGCAACTGCTTACAAATAGTACAACGAACCATTTTAATAATTTCTTCACTTATTCACCTCTTAATCTTTAAAAATTATATCATAATTTTGAATAGAAAAATAAAACAAGCGAACGTTCACCTTTAACGTTCGCTTGCTTCGCAAAATATGTCATGTAAATTAAAACGGGTAAGGATTCAGCCATTGCCCCCCGTCCATTGTGATACAATCCCCGTTTATATAGGATGCTTCATCGGATAGCAAAAACGCTGCCAAAGCGGCGATTTCCTCCGGTGTCCCCAGACGGCCGAGCGGCACACTGTTCATAGTGCGGGACACCGCTTTTTCCGATTCAAACAGCTTCTCCGCACCGCCTGTCCGTTCAATCGGGCCGGGGGCTATCGCGTTTGTGCGGATGCCGTATTTGCTCCCCCATTCAACGGCCAGCGTTCTTGTCAGTGACAATACCCCCGCTTTGGCTGCAGCGGAATGAACGACACCCGCTCCCGCTCCCCATGCGTATGTAGCGGCCATATTTAAGATGACGCCCTTCTGCTCCTGCTCGATCCAATGCCTTGCCGCGGCTTGGCTGCAGAAAAATGTGCCGTTTAAAACAATCTCAATAACAGCTTTCCATCCATTGGGCGTCAGCTTCTCTGCCGGGCAAATAAAATTGCCGGCCGCATTGTTAATCAGCGCATCGAGCCGGCCAAAGACTTTTTTCGCTTCTGTAATCATGTCTGAAGCGGCGGAATCAGAACGGACATCCATTTGAAAACAGGCGACCTGCCCCTCAAAGGTCTCAATTTCTTTTTTTGTTTCCTCAAGTGCTTCACGGTTCCTCCCTGTCACCATGACGTGCCATCCTAATTCAGCCTGTTTTTTCGCCATTGCTTTTCCCATGCCGCTTGAACCGCCTGTAATGATTACCGCTTTCTTATCCATAACAAACCCCCCTTATATTGAATGAATAATCATTCATAATCTTATCATAGATGTCTTTCCGCGTCATTACATGCTGAGAAGGGATTTTTCAGCCAGGCTGATGATATAATAGAACAACTCTGACAAAGGTTGGTTTTACAGATGGAGAAAATGACGAGAAGAACATTTTTAAAAAGAGGATTCGGCATTTTGGGTGCAACTCTTGCAACGGCTTGCGGAGGTTACGGCTATGCCCGGTATATTGAACCGCGCATGATTGAGATCACCCGTCATACAATCACCAACCGCCTGATCCCCCGCGGCTTTGACAATTTTAAAATCGTTCAATTCAGCGATACGCATCTCAGTGATGTGTTTACATCCGGTGACTTGAATAAAGCAGCGGAAAAGATCAATCAGCTGAAACCCGATCTGCTCATCTTTACGGGAGATTTAATTGATAAGCCGCATTTATTTAATGATCACCAGCAAGCACTCGCCGTGCTGCAAAATCTGGAAGCTCCCTTCGGCAAACTTTGTGTTTACGGAAACCATGACCACGGAGGCTACGGTACGAACACGTACAAGGCTCTGATGGAAGCGGCTGATTTTCAAGTGCTTCGAAATGGCTGCCATCAGGTGCAGCTGACAGACGGAAGCCGGATTGAACTCGCGTTTTTGGATGATGTAATGCTCGGAAAACCCGATTATGAAGGCACCCTGTCCCGCCTTTCCGAAGATGCGTTTTCCATTTTAATCGTCCACGAGCCTGATGCCGCTCTCAAGATCGGCGGATATCCCGTAAACCTCCAGCTGTCGGGACACACTCACGGCGGCCAGGTCCAGCTCCCGTTTTTCGGCCCTCTCATTACGCCTCCATACGGAAAAACGTATACCGACGGCATGTATACGCTGCATGACACAACCGTTTACGTTAATCGCGGGCTCGGTACGACAAGACTGCCGTATCGATTTTTAGCCAGACCGGAAATCACGCTGTTCACATTGAAAACCGTACAAAAATAAGACTTTTATCCCGATGCACAGACACCCCCTCCGTAATATGTATATGGAAAAGAGCAAAAAGGAGGGTGATGAAACTGCTGACATATCAAGTGAAACAAGGAGAAACCATCTCAAGCATTGCGCAAGACTTCAGAATAAGCACTGCTGCTCTCCTTCAGGCAAATCCCTCAATCCAATCGGTCATATACGCGGGACAGCATATTATCATACCGAATCTTCCCGACCCATCCACCATCCCCTATTCCATTGTCGTGTATATCGGAGCGAAGAAACTGGAGTTATACCGCCTTGGCAGGCTCATCCGTACGTACCCCATCGCAGTCGGAAAAATATTGACGACCACGCCGACCGGAGAATTTTACATTGTGAACCGCCAGCCTAAGCCCGGCGGCCCGTTCGGCGCTTATTGGCTCAGCCTCTCTAAAATTCATTACGGCATTCACGGAACAAATAATCCTTCCTCCATCGGCAAAGCGGTATCAAAAGGATGCATCCGGATGTATAATCAGGACGTCACTGAACTTGCCGCTACCGTGCCTAATGGAACAAGGGTGACCATTATAAGATAGAAAGATCTTATTTGTTAATGGAACGAGCTGATGATAATATATTACAGTGGGACCTTTAGGGTAAGGAGCGTGTTTATGGATATATTTAAAAATCGCAATTTTGTCCGTCTCTTTTTCGCAGCACTCGCTTCTCAAATGGGAACGACTGTAGGTAATATGGCTTTCGCTTTTTACTTGCTGGACCATTTTTCAAACCAGCCGGCATACACAACTTTGGCTGAGCTGATGTATTCACTGCCGACAGTTTTCGTATTTCTGATTGTCGGTGTCGCAGCTGACCGGCTTGACAGGAAAAAGGTCGCAGAGAATTGTGACTGGATCAGAGCCGGACTGACGATCATATTGTTTGCCGCATTATACACTGGGAGCATCCCTCTCGTGTTCTGTATTTTGTTCATCAGAAGCGCCGTGACCAAGTTCTTTTTCCCGGCGGAAGCCAGCCTTGTACAAGCTATTCTGCCTAAGGAGCATTATGCGAAAGCGGCGGGACTTAACCAGATACTGTTCAGCATCTTTATGGTATTCGGCGTCGGTATGGGCGCGTTTATGTATAAAACGATCGGTATGCACGGAGCCATTATCCTTGATTTTGTCAGCTTTATTGTATCAGGCTTTCTGATCCGCGCCTGCCGCATTCCGAAAGAAGCCCGTCAGCCGAACGGCCCTTTTAAATGGGGAGATTCGTTTCTGAAAGACTCGGTCGCTGATTTTAAGGAAGGGATCGTATATATTGTTAAAAACAAATTGCTTGCTTCCCTTATTTTCGGCTTTTTTATCTTTGGTTTTGTCAACGGCGGCTTTGCCGTACTGCCGATGTTTACGATGAAATACGGACTTGCGCCGGATCATTACGAATCACATACTTCCATCTTCACCGTCGCACTCGGCTTCGGCCTGCTTGCAGGAAGTGTGATCGGAACGATGATCGCAAAAAAAGTCAAACCGCATCATTTGATGTCGATTCCTATTTTGGCAGCCGGACTGCTCATTTTTGTCCTCGGCTATACGGATAAGCTGTGGATTTATTATGCGGCGGCTTTCATCCTCGGCATGTGCATCGGCCCCGTCAATATCGCCATCGGGGGCTGGATGCCGAAAATCGTTCATCCGAAAATAATGGGCCGGGTCAGCGGCTGGCAGGACCCTTTTATGATGTTTGCCCAATCGATTACACTCGGACTGGTTGCCCTGTTATTTCCGAAATTCGTTGCCAATATTGATTACCTTTATTACGGCATGGGAATTGTGATTTTAGCGGTATTTGTGTTCTATTTTATCGCTCTTCCGAAATACAGCGCCGAGGCAGCAGAGGTCGATGTGCAGCAATCATTAAAGGCTGATTCCGAAAAACATGCGAAACCTGTCTAATAAAGGAAAAAAATGCGCCCTTTTCATCAGAAAAAGGCGTATTTTTATAATCAATATTTGCATTTCAACGCTAAAAAAGTATAATCTATATATGAACTTGATCAATGCAAAGGAGAGAAATAATGGACGACCACGCTTATTCGAAAGAGCTGCAGCCAACCATCGAGAATCTTTCAAAAGCTGTTTATACTGTGAACCGCCATGCAAAAACCGCCCCCAACCCTAAATACCTTTATCTGCTGAAAAAACGGGCATTACAAAAGCTTGTGAAAGAAGGCAAAGGGAAAAAAATAGGGCTTCACTTTTCAAATAATCCCAGGTTTAGCCAACAGCAGTCAGACGTACTTATCTCTATCGGAGACTACTATTTTCACATGCCTCCAACAAAAGAAGACTTCCAGCATCTTCCGCATTTAGGTACGTTAAATCAATCGTACCGCAATCCTAAAGCACAAATGTCTTTGACAAAAGCGAAAAACGTATTGCAAAAATATGTGGGCTTAAAGGAAAAACCGCTTGCCGCCAACAGGCAGCAGCCCGCTTATCATAAACCCGTATTTAAAAAACTTGGTGAGAGTTATTTTTAATTCCGCCGCAAAAAAGCCGATGCGTCATGCATCGGCTTTTTTCTATTCAATCACGTACGTATCCACTTTTTTAATGAGCTCGCTGATTTCAGGCTTGCTGATCTGTTCATCCGCTCCGACTACTTCGCCCCGGTGGCGCAGGTCGTCCGTAATGAGGGACGAGAAAATCATAATCGGTACATCAGAGCTTTGCGGGTTATCCTTAAGGAGCTTCGTCAAACGATGCCCGTCCATTTTCGGCATCTCAATGTCACTGATAATCATGTCAATATGATCTGACAGGTTTGCTCCGTTATCCGTCAGTTCCACGACGTAATCATACGCTTCTTTTCCGTTTTCAAACGCAACGATTTCACTGTACCCCGCCTCAGTCAGCTCATCCGTCAAAAGACGCATCAGAAGCGGCGAGTCTTCAACGATAATCAGTTTTTTACCCGCCCGTCTTTCATCAAATCCTTCCTGATGGACATGATAAGTCTCAACACCGGATGCTGATTCAATATCGTAAATGATCTTTTCATAATCAGGCAGAAAGATCATCGTGTCTTCCAGTTTGATGATTCCCGTTAAGTGCCGCTCCATGCCCTGGTTCAGGGAAGTCGGCTTTTCAATCGCCTCCCAGGACACCCTGTGGATTTGTGAAACGGAACCGACGTGAAAGACGATTTTCCGCTTGTTGAATTCCGTTACGATATATTTATCGTCTTTTGCTCCTTCGGCATCAACGCCGAAAAAGGTATACAGACTGATGACGGGAAGAATTTCGCCTCTCAGCTTAATCATCCCTTCTACGTCTTTATGAGACTGAGGCACAGATGTGACATCTACCGGCTGAATGATTTCCCGGACTTTCATCACATTTATGCCAAATGTATTGACGCCTACTTCAAATTTGACGATTTCTAATTCGTTTGTGCCTGAATCCAATAAAATATCGTATTGTTGTAAAGACAATTCAATCCCTCGCTATCCGCATTCAGTATTGTACTGTATATATCGGCTGTAAACGGAAAAAGTGAATGTATTCGGGCCAACTGGCCATGAACTCTTTATAAAAAGATGCTTTTTTCTGATATCCCATTGACTTTTTGACATCGAGTGGTAAAATAGTCAAGGATTTTTCAGGAAGAAGGGTGTAATAAATGGGTACAGTAGTCATATTCGACCAAGATCAAATGATGGTGTTAGAAGATATCAGCAAAACGGCTTACCTGCAAATGAAAAAAGAGGCGAAAGATCGTCCCGACAAGCCTGCTCCATACATCTTATGGCGGGAAGACGTCAGCTTTGAATACGGGTATTAATGACATTCGCCACATATCACAATAGATAGATCATGATACAATGAAGACAATCATTTCAGCTGGTTGTCTTATTTTTTTCTGAAAGAAGGTATGTTTTCACATATCGGACATATACTCGGGATAGTTTAATAAAAAGATGACAAATGCTCAGCTAGTGGTAAAATAGGATAAACTCAATATATAGTATAAGGTGATGAATTATGGAACATTTGCTTAATCCGAATGTAAAAGAAATTGAAATTTCAGGAATTCGCAAATTCTCAAATCTTGTAGCTCAGCACGACAATGTCATTTCGCTTACGATCGGCCAGCCGGATTTCTTCACGCCGCACCATGTCAAAGCGGCTGCCAAAAAGGCAATCGACGAGAACGCAACGGCATATACTCCGAACGCGGGCGGCCATGAGCTGAGACAGGCCGTACAGCTTTATATGAAGAAAAAAGCTGATTTGAATTATGAGGCTGAAACTGAAATCATTGTCACAACCGGGGCAAGCCAAGCGATTGACGCGTCTTTGCGGACGATTTTATCTCCAGGCGATGAAGTTATTCTCCCCGGCCCGATATATCCGGGCTACGAACCGATCATCCGCATGTCAGGCGCCGTTCCGGTCCATGTAGATACGACGACTCACGGATTTAAGCTGACGGCGCGGCTCATTGAAGAATCGCTGACACCAAAAACAAAATGCGTCATTCTTCCTTATCCGTCAAATCCGACCGGAGTGACATTGTCTGAGGAAGAGCTGCAAAACATCGCAGCCGTCCTGAAGGGCAGAAATGTTTTTGTCCTGTCTGATGAGATTTACAGCGAATTAACCTATGACAGACCGCATTATTCGATCGCGTCTTATTTGAGAGACCAGACGATCGTCATCAACGGCCTGTCAAAATCACACAGCATGACGGGCTGGAGAATCGGTTTCATTTTCGCACCGAAAGAAATTGCCAAGCACATCTTAAAAGTTCACCAATACAGTGTGACATGCGCGTCTTCAATCTCTCAGAAAGCGGCTCTTGAAGCGGTGACAAACGGTGTTGATGATGCGCTTATTATGAGAGAACAGTATAAAAAGCGGCTTGACTATGTATATGACCGTCTTGTCTCAATGGGGCTTGACGTCGTAAAGCCGTCAGGCGCATTTTATATCTTCCCTTCCATTAAGTCATTCGGAATGTCATCGTTTGATTTTAGTATGGCTCTTTTAGAGGATGCAGGTGTGGCTCTTGTGCCCGGCAGCTCGTTTTCAAAATTGGGTGAAGGGTATGTGAGGCTGTCATTCGCATATTCACTGGATACATTGAGAGAAGGCTTGGACCGGCTGGAAGCATTTATTTTAAAAACGAGAGAATCCATGCAGACTATTTAAACAACGGCATAACGCCGTTGTTTTTTTATTGTTTCGGGAATGTAATGTGAAAGGCCGTGCCTCTGTCCGGTTTGCTGTCTACTTGGATGGCTCCCTGATGGTTTTTAATAAGGTTGAATGTGACCATCAGCCCCAGGCCGGTTCCTTTTTCTTTCGTTGTCAAAAACGGTTCGCCTATTCGTTTCAGCACGTTTTCCGGTATCCCGTCACCCTCGTCTTTCACCGTCACATTAACGGAATACTCATCTTCTGTCATGATGATGTGAACCGTTCCCCCATCCGGCATCGACTCAACGGCATTTTTAATCAGATTGATAAACACCTGTTTCAGCTGATTTTGATCACCGTTAATATACATGCTGTCATGTTCGTAATCCGTTTTGATAAAAATCCCTTTAAGATTCGCCTGCGTCTCTAAAAGAGCGGTCACTTCACTTATAATTTTCTTTAAGTTTACACGCTCTTTCACGGCGTTTTGCTGAGGTTTGGCAAGCATTAAAAGCTCACTTAAAATTAATTCGATTCTGCTCAGTTCAGAAAACACAATTTCAAAGTAATGTTCGTTTTCCTCCATCGTCGGCTTCATGAGCTGTAAAAATCCTTTGATCGCCGTCAGCGGATTGCGGATTTCGTGAGCGATCCCCGCTGCCAGCTGCCCTGCGATAGACAGCTTTTCCGACTTCAGCATTAATTCCTCCGTCTGCTTCCGCTCAGAAATGTCACGCAGAATGACCTGCACGGCCGTTTCTCCGAAAAACGTCGTCGGAATGCAGACCATTTCCGTGTAGATCAGCCGGTTTTTAAAGGTAAACCACGATTGCTTAATAATTTCTGACTCGGTCTTTCGGTTGATAATATTTTGGATCCGCTGTTTCACTCCGTCATGATCACAGGGATGAAGCTGATCATAGACGTTTTTCCCGATTAAATCTTCATATGTTTCAGCCTCAAACAGCGAAATGCCCGATTCATTCATGAATACCCACTTATCATTGTGAATCACGGCGATCGTGTCAATTGAATTCTGAATGAGGAGCTGATAACGCTCTCTGCTTTTTTGCAGAATCGTTTGGAATTTTTTCCGTGAAGAAATATCAATCAGAAGCAGCAATTCCGCCCGCTGATTTTTATATGTCGTCGGTGCCGCCTTCACTTCTAAATGAACGGGCGTGCCGTCGAGCCTTCTCCACGTCTGTTCGATCATTCCGACTTCCATTCCTTTTTGCATCCGCACAATTCGGTTTTTCACAATGTCGTGATACTCTTCTTCAATAAACTCATAAGAGCGCCTGCCGATTACCTCGTCTTTGCTTTCGGCTCCCAGCATGGCAAGCATCGCGTTGTTGGCGTAGGCGATTGTGCCGTTGATGCTGACATATAAAGGATTCGGCAGCATTTCGACAAGACGCTCAAATTCACCGTTTCCAGCCGCATCTTCAGACTGTTGTTCTGCCATTTGCTTCTTTTGTTCATACATATAAGGCCGGCGGGGCGTCTTCTCCTCAAGCACCTTGATTTTGAGGATGATTTCCCGATCCGTCCCCTCCATTTGCGGTGTGACAATTTCCACACCCGCTTCAAGCCATACAATGGTATGATCTTTTTTAATAAGACGAAAGGTGCAAGGCATCAAATGATGCTCATTATAGAAGTAACTTTCAACCAAAAATTGATCTTCTTCATGCAGGAACGTTTTGAGAAATGACCCGATCATCTCTTCCTGAGAATAACTGAAATACGATTTGCAGTTTGCAGAAATATACATAATACGCCCGTTAGACGTCAAAACGGCATGAAGATCGGTTTTCGATTGAAACTGTTTGACATGCTGAGTATCCTGTTCCACAGAATCCCTCCTTTGCATTATACTCGCACTGCAGGCTGGACACGGACTGATATAAAAAGAAATTCCACTAGATTGATTCGCTAAAAAATGAGCATTCTCCTTCTATTCTTATTGTGAACGTCAATTTTCCTGAATGAAAGAAAGGGCGCACGATATGTTCGGCCGCCCTTTCATTTGTTATTTTTTATTGTATTTCTTTTCAAGCTCTTTGTAAGCGTCAACTGCTCCTTTGGCAATGTTTTTACTGATATGATCTTTATCATCTCGAACAGACGGAACGACGACGCTGAATGCCACTCGTGGATGTTCTGACGGATAATAGCCGACAAAGGTCAGGTTATACGTGTCTTTCCCCCACCAGTTTTTGTTCGTGCCGTAATAGTGCGTCTCCGCGGTTCCCGTTTTACCGGATACATCAGCGCCTGAACCTTGAAATGTTGAATAAGCCGTTCCTTGAGGTGAGCTTGTGACCAACTTCATTCCTTTATGAACTTGGTCAAAATCGCTCGGGCTGTTATTTACTTTGTTCAAAATTTTAATATCGCGCTGTTCAATCGCTTTTCCAATCTTGTTTTTGCTGTCCGGTTCATGAATGCTTGTGACGATCCGCGGCTGGACGCGATACCCGCCGTTTGCGATGGCTGAAATATATTGAGCCATTTGAAGCGGCGTATACGTATCAAACTGTCCGATCGCAAAGTCAAGCAGCAACCCCCCGACCATTTGCGGATTTGACTGCATGCCCGCTGATTCCTGCGGAAGATCAATCCCGGTCTTCACACCCAAACCGAATTGAGCGTAGTAGTTGCGCATTTTTTTAATATCGTCTAATCCGGCCGGCAGCGTGCCGTGCGGAACGTAGGTAATGCCCGCTATATGCATGGCCACATGAAACATATATATGTTTGAACTTCTTTGCAGCGCGGTCAGCTCAGTAATGGTCCCCATTTGTGTCCACGAGCGCTTTTCCGTGCCGTCTTTAAACTTAAGCGGTGCATCGACAAACGTTTTATAATGCGGGAGGCCGCTTTGGTAACCCGCAAGAACAGTCGCTCCTTTAACAGAAGAGCCCATCTCATATTGGGTCGTAAATGCTCCGATCGCAAAATCCTGTGTTTTATTCGTTTCGAGATCGATGCGTTTCCCCGCCATTGAGAGAATATCCCCGTTGTTCGGATCCATCATGACGGCAAACCCTCTGTCAACCATATAGTTGCCTGCAGCGCGGCTTCTTCTCAGCTCTTTTTCAATGACTTTTTCGACTTTCGACTGTAATTCCATATCGAGCGAGAGCTGCAGATCGTAGCCTCTGCTGCCTTCATCGACGGGCTTTTGGCTGACGACTTCACCTTTGCTGTTTTCCACATACTCTACTTTTTCTTTATGCGCGTTTAAATAGTCCTCATACTGATATTCAATGTAGCTTTTACCCACCCGGTCATTCAGTGAGTAGCCTCTTGTGACATAGTAATCTTTCCGTTCGCCCAACAATCCCTGTTCCGGTGTCGTCACACCGCCGAACAGAGAGTACAGTGTTTTGTCGTACGGATATTTCCGCGTCCAATCATTGATTACGTCAATGCCGGGGAGCTCTTTCAGGTGCTCGGATACGACGGAAACTTCTTCATATGTCAGGTCGCTTTTCGGTTTTTGCTTGTTGTTGTCATGCTCGTCAAGCAGTGAACCGCTGTTTCCGTTTCCGTTCAGCTTATTCGGGTCCATTGATTTGACGACTTGCGGCTGATAGGCGTTGCCGCTTGAAAAACGCGTATAAATCGCCGCGATTTCCAGCTCTTTTTTATTTTGTTTGATCGCGTCAATCTCCTGCTTTGGGACGCGTTCAATCTGGCGTTTGTACACTTCTTGCGGCTTCAGGCTGTTTTCTGAATCCTTCATAAGCTTTTCCGCCTTCTTCGGATGTGCGGCAAGCCAGTAATCAATGATATTTCGATCCTTCATAAATTCAGTATCAATATGAATCAGTGCGGCGAGATTTTTTGCCGTTTTCAATTTGTCCTTTGCCGAGGTTTTTGAGGTGGATACATATACAATTTCAGGCACAGCCTGGTTATCAACCGCCACCCTGTTCCGCTTGTCATACATCTTTCCCCGCGGTGTCGGATAATAGGCGGTTTTTGCATTTGCCTTCTCCGCATCCTGGCGGTGTTTATCCCCTTCGACAATCTGGACGATGCCGAGTTTAAAAATCAGTGCCGTAAAGAGAAGAAAAACAATCAAAAAATAGAGATTCATTCTCAGCGCTCTGTAACGTTTCGTTTTTTTCTTTGGTTCGCGCGCGACTTCAGCCACTTTCTGTTACACCTCTCAAATCATTGAATATATTTACATAAACAGATTTTAATTGTAACATTTTTGTAAAAGTTGTTACAGCGAAAACGGGTAAAAAAAACTGTCAAGATCAAATTATCTTAAAATATATCTAACACTTCAAATAATTTGAAGAGATGTAACGGATTTTAAAAAATAAATACAGATCGTTTTTCCCGGTATAGAGCCATTTTTCTGCGCTCAATTACAATTATGACAAGAGTTTGTTGTCAAAGGAAATGGCTGGCTGCATTATGACAAAAAAGCTGTGATAAGATTTTTCATGTAGAAAAAACTTCTCTGGGAGGCTATTAACTATGAAAAAAGCATTTCTCTTATCTGCCGCCGCGGCAGTCAGTTTGATTACATTCGGAGGCATTCAGCAGGCATCTGCCAAAGAGCTGTCATGCCAGCACGTCGTTACCGTGAAAAAAGGAAACACTGTACAGCATCTGACTCTTCAAGAGGCTGTTGAAAAACTACATATGAAAACGAG
This sequence comes from Bacillus sp. MT(2024), assembly GCF_036362845.1. NCBI lineage: Bacteria > Bacillati > Bacillota > Bacilli > Caryophanales > Bacillaceae > Bacillus > Bacillus sp. MT(2024). Next base: position 1,323,851 of record NZ_CP143632.1, on the reverse strand, counting down.
CGTGAAAAAGCTGAACGTTAAAAATGAGAAAGAACTGACTCAGCTGCTGCAAAAACACGCAAAGCATTCTGATATGACAGTTAAAGACGTTCAAAAAGAAACACCGGCAAAAACGGCCCCGACAGCTGCCGAAAAACCGAAAGCCGATCAAAACCAGACGGCTGACAATGCAAAGCAGACAGATAACACAAACAACAGCAGCGAGAAAACTCCTTCATCAGTCAGTGCGTATGAAAAGAAAGTCGTTGAATTGACAAATGCAGAGAGACAAAAGCAAGGCTTAAAACCTCTGCAGATTGATGAAAAATTAAGCAAATCAGCTCACGCAAAATCACAAGATATGAAAGACAAAAACTATTTCGATCACCAAAGTCCTACTTACGGCTCACCTTTCGATATGATGAAGTCTTTCGGAATCACTTATAAAACCGCCGGTGAAAATATCGCCAAAGGACAGCCGACTCCTGAAGCTGTCGTTAAAGCTTGGATGAACAGTGAAGGACACAGAAAGAACATCATGAATCCTGAGTTCACTCAAATCGGTGTCGGTTACGTAGAATCAGGAAACATCTGGACACAGCAATTCATCGGAAAATAAATAATAAAAAAGATTGCCCCTGCGGGCAATCTTTTTTTTATTTCACCCAAAGCTTATAAATACTTTGAGTTCCGCTGTTTTCTTCACCTTGCGCGGAAAGCTTGTCGTACAATGATTTGGCAAGCGCCAATCCGGGCATTTCTTCTCCCATCAGCTCCGCTTCTTCAAGGGCAATGCCCATGTCTTTAATAAAGTGTTTCACGTAAAATCCGGGCGCAAAATCGCCTTTCAGCATACGGGGAGCGAGGTTGGACAATGACCAGCTGCCAGCCGCTCCGGTTGTAATGCTTTTCAGCACTTGTTCCGGGTTCAGACCGGATTTTTCCGCGTAAGCCATCGCTTCAGCCACTCCGACCATCCCCGCTGCAATCGCGATCTGATTGCACATTTTCGTATGCTGGCCGCTGCCGGCCGGTCCTTGATACTGAATGTTTTCCCCCATAACGGAGAAAAGCGGCAGGCATGCTTCAAACGCTTTTTTTTCTCCTCCGGCCATAATGGCAAGCGTTCCGTTCCTCGCGCCGATGTCTCCGCCGGAAACGGGTGCATCCAGGGCGTGAATGGATTTTTCTTTGGCTTTCTCCGCTATTTTCTTCGCCAGAGACGGTTTTGATGTCGTCATGTCAATGACAAACGCCCCTTCTTTTGCATGACGGAGAATGCCGCTTTCACCGAGATAGATTTCCTCGACATCACTCGGATAGCCGACCATGGTAATAATGATGTCTGCTTTTTCCGAAAGGTCTTTGACCGTCTCCTGCCAGACCGCTCCCTTATTCAGAATCTCTTCCGCTTTTTGTTTCGTCCGTGTGTAGACTAAAACAGGATAGCCCGCTTCTAAAATGTGCGATGCCATACTGTTTCCCATGACGCCTAAACCGATAAATCCGACCGTTTTGTTCACTGCGCTTTCCTCCCCTGATGCGATTCATATATCACTCTTTCATGTCTATATTACCATATTATAGGCTGATAGAGTCCGCGTTACAAGGTGAATTTAGAAATAGCGCTGATCAGATCTTCGCTTGCGCTCTTTAACATATCAGTCGATTGCTTCACTTTTTCAAGCGTAACGAGCTGTTCATCAGTAGAAGCATTCACTTCTTCCGCGGCTGCCGCTGATTCTTGAGAAATGGCGGAGATGCTTTGAATCGCTTCTTGAATCGCGGCTTGTTCTTCACTCATTTTTTGAATGTCATTGTAAATATGATCTATACCTTGAACGAGAGACTGCATTTCCGTCGTGATCAGATTGAGAACCTCACCCGTTTCATGAATGGCGCTGTTTTGTTCATCATTCATTCTGCTCGCCTCAATCATCGCGTGTGACGCTTCTTTTGTCTCAGATTGAATCAGACGGACCGTCTCACTGATATGGCCGGAAGAAAGAGCTGATTGTTCAGCAAGCTTGCGGACTTCTTCAGCGACGACGGCAAAGCCCCGTCCGCTTTCTCCCGCTCTAGCGGCTTCTATGCTCGCATTCAGCGCCAAGAGATTCGTCTGGTCTGAAATAGCGGATATTGCCGTCACGACTTCTTCTATGTTTTTCGTTTGTTCTTCCAGGTCATTCAGCATTGCCTCTACTTTTTTCGTTTCTGAATTGGCTTCGTTTGACTTCATTAGCAGCTGCCCGAGCGCGTCCAGTCCTTTGTAGCTGGCATCCTCTGAAGACTTTGAGAGTTGTTTTATGCTGCCTGCGCGATCTGCGATTCCTTTTATTTTGACTGAGAGATTTTCCGATTTTTCGTTGATCGTCTCAACCTCTGACGCTTGCTCTGTCGCTCCGGCGGCGACTTCCTCTATCGCTTTTGCGATTTGTCCGCTCGTTTCATTTGTCTCCTGTGAGATGACGGTTAGCTGGTCAGATGTATCAGACACATTTTCTGAGGAGGCCTTGACCTGTTCGACCATCTCTTTCATATTTTCAACCATTTGGTTAAAGTCTTTTGTTAACTCGCCTACTTCATCTTTTGATTTCGTCTGGGCGCGGACGGTTAAATCTCCCGCTGAGACTGAATTTGTTTTTGCGATCAGCTGCTGAATCGGCCCGGTTATCGTTTTTGCGAGGAAATAGCTGAGTCCGATCGTAATCACAAGGGCGATCAGTGACATAAAAATACTCACCGTGTTCATTTTGTCGGCTACTCCCATCAGCTGATCTTTTTCAAACTGCGTTCCGACTTTCCACCCTGTTTCTTTTACCGTTTGGTAGACGACCATGTTCCCCTGCAGCTCTTTGATGCCTTCTTTGTCCGCAGTGATGTCTTTTAACGTCTGATCTTCCGAAATATTTTTTCCCTGTTTTGCCGGATGGGCCAGAAGAGAGCCGTTTTCATCCGCTAAAAAGGCAAATCCTTTATACGGAACCTTTTGCTCGTTGACCATGCTCTGAATAGAGGACAGCTTCAAATCTAAGCTCGCCACTCCGACGACGGTTCCGCTGTTTTGAATGGCTTTTGACGCCGTCACGATCATGTCTCCCGTCACTGCATCTTTATAAGGGTCAGTCCAGACAACCTTATCGGGTTTTTCAGCCGCCATCTTATACCACGTTCGATTTGTCGGATCATAGTCTTTGGCAAAATCAGCCTTTGGATATGTAAACATTTGTTTGTTTACGGTTCCGACGTACGCAAGCGCGACATATTTGTCATTCTGTCCGATCTGTTTTAACTCATCGTTAAAAAGCCGCGCGGTTTCTTTCTTCCCATCTGATAGAAAAGACCGGGACAATTCACCGTCTGCTAATCTCATTAATACGGTCTCATCATTTTTCAGCTGAAGCTCAATGTTCTGACCGAGTGAATTGGTGACATTCTCTGTCGTACGTTTTGCTTCCTCCGTCATCATCGGCTTTAATGTCAAATATGAAGAAACCGTTAAAAAAACAACCGTTACAATAAGCATTGCCGAGACAAACACAGCAATTTTGATATGCATTTTTTTAAACATAACCATCCCCTCCTGAGAGTTATATCGGTCTTTCGGCCAAGAAAATGAATAAATCTTGAAATAAATATCAAACATTTCCGTCATTTGGCGCAGCAAAAAAAAGAGCCGTCATGCCGACAGCTCCGCCTTACGTAAAATATTCGATTTTTGCTTTCGGAAAATAGGTTTCGATATAAGATTCGAGTGTTTCCCTTAAGGCATGTTCTTCGTCTTTTTGGTATATATATTTGCCGATTCCGTAGCGTCCCCATTTGTACCTGCGCTTTTCTTCATCAAGCTCAAGCTTTGTTTTCGGATAGTTCTTCTCAATCACCCGTTTGGCCGGTTTTGTAAAACGATGCTGGATCAGTTCAAATGTGATGTCATGCCGAACGTCTTCATCAAGCGCCGCATCCAGTTTCTCAAACAGCTCCTTATAGCCTTCCTCCCAGCCATCGTGAATATAAATAGGCGCCACGATGAAACCGAGCGGATAGCCCGCTTTAGCGACTTTGACGGCGGCTTCGATCCGTTTGTCGAGCGGAGAAGTTCCCGGTTCAAAGTTTTTAATGACATAATCCGCATTGATGCTGAATCTGAACCTAGTCTTTCCGTTATGTTTTGCATCGAGCAAATGATCGACGTGGTGAAATTTAGTCACGAATCTGAGCTGTCCCAATTCGCTTTGTCCGAAATGTTCAATGGCTCTTTTTAATGTATGTGTCAGATGATCGATTCCTACGATATCAGACGTACAAGAGGCTTCAAATCTTGTAAATTCCGGCGCCCGTTCTTTCATATACTCATCAGCCTGATCCAGAATCTCTTCCACATTGACATATGTCCGGATGTAAGGCTTTGACCCCATCGTCGTCTGCAGGTAGCAATAGTGGCAATGCCCCATACAGCCCGTCGCAAATGGAATGGCATATTCGGCGGACGGCTTTGAAGAATCGAATTTCAATGTTTTCCGGACGCCGATTACCAATGTTGATTTCGCGTTCCGGTATTGCTGCAAGTGATTTTTCCCCGGAATATTCCGGACTTGATTATGCGATGTTGTTTCTCTGATCTCAAGCCCCATGTTTTCAAACTTATTCTTCAGCTCTTGTCCTAACGGGTATTCGAGCGCTCTCGGTTCTATATAAACTAGCTGGGGCACAAACGGCTTCAGCATGAACTGACACTCCCTTTTTACATTTTCTCATGTTGTTACTTTCCGTTTAAAAGAGAGTGAATATGCGTTGTAAACATTTCCTTTGATCAATGGTACCGGTCTTCTTCAAAAAGCTCGCTGTAAAGCGCTTCCGCTTCCTCATATGTCGAAAAGACCGCGTCATCTTCGGCCAGCGGATGATAGGTTTCGTATAAAAACAGAGACAGTTCTCCCTCATGATACGGGTGATGGACGATCTCCGCCTCTTTAATATGGGCAACATTGGCGGCATGCGGATTGCGGTAAATCACATAGACCGTATCCCCCGCTGCAAATGATTTTGTCATGATAATCCCTCCTGTTGATCGTTATTGTTCCCCCCTTTTTTCGGAATATGAAAAAAACCAGACGGCTTACACCGTCTGGCTGTTGTATTACTTATTGAATGTTTCTTTAACGAATGCGACAACCTCTTCTGTCGTACTCATAGACAAGATTGTTTCTTTGAATGATTCAGCTTCTTTTTTAGAAAGCTTGCTGATCTGCGTTCTTGCCGGAAGGATGGATGTAGCGCTCATTGAGAACTCATCTAAGCCTAAGCCGAGAAGAATCGGAATCGCAATTTCGTCTCCCGCCATTTCTCCGCACATGCCGACCCATTTGCCCTCTTTGTGAGCGGCTTCAATAACAAGGGTGATCAGACGGAGAATCGCCGGATTGTATGGCTGATACAGATAAGCTACGCGCTCGTTCATGCGGTCAGCAGCCATCGTGTATTGGATCAAGTCATTTGTTCCGATACTGAAGAAGTCAACTTCTGTAGCAAACTGATCTGCGATAACGGCTGTAGACGGAATCTCTACCATCATACCGACTTCAATATCGTCAGAAACCGCTACGCCGGCTTCGACGAGTTTTTCTTTTTCTTCGAGAAGAATCGCTTTCGCCTGTTTAAACTCGTTTACTGTCGCAATCATCGGGAACATGATTTTTAAGTTTCCGTATGTACTTGCACGAAGCAGCGCTCGAAGCTGAGTTCTGAAGATTTCTTGCTCTTCAAGGCAAAGGCGGATGGCTCTGTAGCCTAAGAACGGGTTCATTTCTTTAGGGAGCTGCAGGTAAGGAAGCTCTTTGTCACCGCCGATATCCAATGTCCGCACGACAACTGATTTTCCTTCCATACGCTCAAGAACCGTTTTATAAGCGTCAAACTGCTCGTCTTCTGTCGGAAGCTGGTCGCGTCCCATGTAAAGGAATTCCGTACGGTAAAGCCCTACAGCTTCTCCTCCGTTTTCAAGAACGCCTTTTACATCGTCAGGTGTGCCGATGTTTGCGGCAAGCTCTACATGATGGCCGTCTTTTGAAACAGTCGGTTCATTGACGAGCTTCGCCCACTCAGCTTTTTGCGCCAGGTAAGCACTGTGCTTTTCTTCATATTTCTTTAACGTTTCACTGGAAGGATCGATGATCACATCACCATCGATGCCGTCTACGATTACCGTAACACCGTTTTCAATTGTCCCTGTAGCCGCTTTTGTGCCGACAACAGCCGGAATTTCAAGCGAACGGGCCATGATCGCGGAGTGTGAAGTGCGTCCGCCGATATCAGTTGTAAAACCTTTTACAAACTGGCGGTTTAATTGCGCCGTATCAGACGGTGTCAAATCTTCAGCCACGATAACAACCTCTTCTGAGATCATGCTCGGGTTCGGAATTTCCACGCCCAGCAGGTGCCCCGTCACACGTTTTGTTACGTCACGGATATCCGCCGCACGCTCTTTCATGTATTCGTTATCCATTGATTCAAACATAGTAACGAACATGGAAGCTGTTTCTTTCAAAGCGAATTCAGCATTGACTGAATCTGTGCTGATTTTCTCCTTTACCGGGTTCAACAGCTCAGGATCACTCAGAACTAAAAGGTGCGCGGAGAAAATGTCAGCTTTGTCTTGTCCCAGTTCTTTTAAAGCATGCTCTTTAATTTTTTCAAGCTCTTCTTTAGAACGTACAATCGCTTCATCAAAACGGCTTACTTCAGCCGCAGCATCAGCAATGTTTTTCTTTTCAACCGTTAAGTCCGGCTCTTCAAGCCGGTATGCTTTCGCAATCGCAATTCCGGCTGAAGCGCCTATTCCTTTTAATTCTTGCATTACTCGCCGAGTCCTTCGCTTTTCATTGTTTCTTCTAAAGCGTTAAGAGCATCGTTTTCGTCAGCGCCTGAAGCGGAAATTGTGATTTCAGCGCCTTTAGCGATACCTAGAGACATAACGCCCATGATTGACTTAAGGTTTACTGTTTTGCCGTTATATTCTAAGTTTACGTCAGCATCGTATTTGCTTGCAGTCTGTACAAGAACTGTCGCAGGACGAGCGTGGATTCCGGAATCTGCTGTTACTTTAAATGTTTTTTGTGCCATGATTATCATTCTCCTTTAAATTAAAGCTATTTTACTACACAATATTATATCATACAGCCGTACTTGTCATCTGACAAGCACGGCGTATTTATATGCTTATTTTCCGATTTTCACAATATCTTTTTGTTCCCGTTTTACGGTACCTTCGGCCGAAAGGGAAATCGCTTCACCCTCGGCAAGATTTGTAAAGACAATCGGTGTCATTAATGAAGGAACATGAGGTTTAACCGCTTCAAGATCAACTTCAAGCAGCTTTTGCCCCGGTTCAACCCGGTCACCCTCAGAAACAAAAGAAGTGAATCCTTCGCCTTTCAGACTGACTGTGTCGATTCCGAAATGAATCAGGATCTCTCTTCCCCCGTCAGACTGAAGACCGATCGCATGTTTTGTCGGGAAAACATTCAGCACTTTTCCGCGGACAGGCGATACGACGATTCCTTCTTCAGGAAGAATCGCAAAACCGTCACCCATCATTTTTCCTGAGAACACCTGGTCAGGCACATCGGTAATCGGATGGATTTCGCCGGTGATCGGAGAAGCGAACACTTCTTCACCCTGCTCGTTTCGGAGCGGATCTGCGATAACCTCTTCAACCTGCTGGCTGACTTCTTCTTGCGCGGATACTTTCGGTTCAGGTCGCGGCGTGCGTCCGGCGATAATATCCTGCATCTGTGTTTTTAAACCGTCAGAACGCGGGCCGAAAATGGCCTGAATGTTGTTTCCGACTTCAAGAACGCCTGAGGCGCCAAGCTGTTTCAAACGAGTCTTATCCACTTTCTTCTGGTCGTTGACCGTAACGCGGAGTCTCGTGATACAAGCGTCAAGGTGCTTAATGTTTTCCTGGTCACCCATTGCCTGCAGGATTTCATAAGGAAGGTCGCCGGCTTCGCCTGAGGCGCCCGCACCTTCATCCGCAGCCTCTTCTTCACGGCCCGGCGTTTTCAGATTGAACTTTCTGATCGCAAACCGGAAACCGAAGTAGTAAATGAGTGCTAGTCCTAAGCCGACCGGAATGACAAGCCACCAAGCCGTCCGGTTAGGCAGAATTCCGAACAGGAAGTAGTCAATCAGACCGCCTGAGAACGTCATACCGATTTTTACATGCAGCAGCTGCATAACCATAAAGGAAAGTCCCGCGAATACGCAGTGAATCGCAAACAGGATAGGAGCCACAAATAAGAATGAGAATTCAAGCGGCTCGGTAATTCCCGTTAAGAAACTTGTCAGAGCGGCAGAACCCATGATTCCGGCTACAAGTTTTTTCTTTTCAGGCTTCGCTTCATGATAGATTGCAAGCGCTGCCGCCGGAAGACCGAACATCATAAACGGATATTTCCCCGTCATAAATGTTCCCGCCGTCAGCTGTACGCCGTCTTTGATCTGAGCCATGAAAATCCGCTGATCTCCGCGGATGATGTCTCCGGCCGCATCTTTATAGCTGAAAAATTCATACCAGAACGGCGAGTAGAAAATGTGATGAAGACCGAACGGAATCAATGACCGCTCAATCATCCCGAAAATAAAGGCCGCCAAGGTTGGATTCGCTTCCACAAGACCCGTGGAGAAGGAATTCAGACCGTGCTGGATCGGAGGCCAGATCACTAACATAATAAGTCCGAGAATTAATGCGGAAATTGATGTGATAATCGGGACGAACCGCTTACCCGCAAAGAATCCGAGGTACTGCGGAAGTTCAATTTTATAAAACTTGTTGAACAATAACGCGGCCAGAACCCCGACGATAATACCGCCGAACACGCCCGTCGCCAAAGTGGGTATCCCCAGCATGTTAATATAGGCCGGATGGTTTTCCGCAAAAAACTTTGCCCGTTCAATTTTGTCAGACGGAATACTGCCGTTCGCCATAAGCACGGCGCTCATGGATACGTTCATGACCAGGTATCCGATAATGGCCGCGATTCCGGCAACACCGTCTCCGTTGGCAAGACCGATCGCAACCCCTACTGCAAAAAGAAGCGGCAGGTTGTCAAATACGATTTGGCCGGCGCTTTCCATGACGTTCGCCACAAGCTGAACGTTATCATTGCTTAAGAAATGCATGACTTGAATCATATCTTTGTTCTGCATGGCATTCCCTAACGCAAGCAAGATCCCCGCAGCCGGTAAAATCGCAACCGGAAGCATAAGAGCACGGCCGATTTTCTGGAGAACGCCGAATAATGCTTTAAACATAAAAGATGTACCTCCTCTGTTAGCTAGTGTGACCTTACAGCGAAAATTCATGACAACGAATTCACTGGCGCAAGTCTTCAGTTTAACCGTTTACATTTGCCCTTTTACACAACAAAAAAGGCATGAGTAAAAAGGGTGTGCAAAATAACGGGATCGTTCTTCCCGTTTTTTACCCTCAATCACTCATGCCTGATCGAATCAGTGACACGTTTTTAAGGTTTCAACTGAAATTATGAAATTTTATTGGTTAATCGGTACAAATGAAGCGTGAGATAAACCGCTTCCGCCTCATGAACTGGTTTTTTCAGTATTTGCTGCAAGATTTTTATCAGTTTCCAAGCAGTATTGTAGCATAGCGGGTATTCATTTTTCAATAATAACATTAACTTTTCTGGTTCTTTTGTCTGCTCTTCCCGATTAATCCTGTCTATGGTAAATCTGATATGCCGGATCAGCCGCAAATAGTGGACGCTTTCTTTATTCACTTTCATCTGGAAAGATTCCTCAATCACCTGAACGAGGCGGGACATCAGCTGTGAATGCTGATTGACCTCTGAAAGGGGCCGATTCGTCAGGGCGGAATGGATATGCAGAGCGATAAAGCCGATCTCTCCTTCAGGAAGGCAGATTCCCGTCTTTTCATTAATCATGCCGACGACTTCACGGGCAATTTGGAATTCTTCCGGATAAAGCGTTTCGGTTTCCATGAGAAACGGGTTTTTAATGTCAAACCCCTGCTGCAGCCGCTTTACCGCAAAGGCGATATGGTCAGTCAGCGCAATATGGATATGCTCATTTAACGGTTGGCTTGTCCGCTTCTTGATATGATAAATGACGTCATTGGAGATGTCGACAAGTGTCTCGTCCACATAACCGAGGAGCTTTTTAAATTGTTTTTGTTCTTTTTCATCCTTTAAGATGAACATCTTGTCATACCCTTTATCTTCAATGACATCCGCTTGTTTTTTTCCAAAGCCGATCCCTTTTCCGATTAAGACGACCTCACTGTATCTATCATGTGTTGCGATGAGCACATTGTTATTTAATACCTTTTCAACTGTAAAGGACCCCTTCATGATCCTCAGCTCCTTTGTCATTCAATACCTCATATCGTACAAAACGAACGGAAAGCGCGTCAATTCTTTTTTTAGACGGTTGATCGTTCAATAAGGCGGTAATCAAGAACTTTCCTTCCCGGAGGCCCGCCGCTGATCCGGTCCTCAAGCATGTGAAAAGCCTGCTTTCCCATTTCTTTCGTTTGTATATCTATTGTGGAAATACCTAACATCTTGCTGATATCATGATTGTCGATGCTCAAAATCGCAAGCTCTTCCGGGATGCGCGTCCCGTTTGCCTTGGCTTCAAGGTAAAGACCTGCGGATACTTGATCATTCGCCGCAAACAGTGCAGTCGGTTTGTCATCCCAGCTCTTCCATCTATGAAAAAGGGCTTTCCCGTCAAGCAGCGTCAGCACCTTTTCCACAACCAGCTCTTCCCTGTAAGGCTGCCCGATCTTCTTCAGCGCCTCTTTGTATGCGGCGATGCGGACTTGACTGTTTTTTCCCTTTTTTCTGGCCAGGCTGATCGCTATTTTCCGGTGTCCCTTTTCTATCAGATAATCCAGACCGTGCCGAAATGCTTCCCGATGCGGATTACTGATGGAGGAAAGCCCCGCCGCATCAGTGTACTGGCAGAGGATGAGCGGTTCTTTCACGGTAAGCAGATGCTCATCAGGAATTGCTTTGGAGCAGATAATCAGGCCGTCCACTTGGCGCTCCTGTAATTGTGATAAAGCAAAACGTTCTTTTTGCTGCTGATAATCTGTCTGGTATAAAGAAAGATGCACGCCTGACGCTTCGGCAGCCTCGGCAATACCTGCAACAAGGTCTGCAAAATACGGAAGATTCACCGACGGAAGCACAACGCCGATCATATCGGAAAAACCTTTGGATAAATGCACAGCATGAATGTTGCGCGTGTATCCGAGCGATTGCATCGCTTTTTTCACTCTTTTTCTTTTGTCCTTACTTACATAAGGATGATCATTTAAAACTCTTGATACCGTTGTAACGGAAACCCCGGCAGCGCCGGCAATGTCTCTGATCGTAGCCATGGCGTCCCCTTTCTTTTTTTCCCTTGATCTGGAATGCGTTTCATACAGTAAGCTAGAAACAGATACATCCTATTCGTTTGAAAGGAGAAGAACAGCGATGGGGATTCTTTGCTTAATCGGTTTGTGTCTGGCCATACTCGGCGGCAGTTACCTTGCCCTGCGGCCCCTGAATGAAAAGCATGACATCAAACCATTTCAGCATTTTGATGATTTTTTCATTTAAAAGGTGATAAAAAAGGACGCTGCGTTCCAGAACCTTCCTTTTTTATCACAAAGCTTTCTATTTCAGAATCGTCAATTCTTTTGGATACTGCGTTAATGCTTCGGCGCCGTCTTTTGTGACAAACACATCGTCTTCTATGCGCACGCCGCCGACATCCGGCACGTAAATCCCCGGTTCTATCGTGTACACCATGCCTTCTTTGAGGAGTGTGTCGTTCGCGCTGCTCATTGATGGATATTCGTGAACCGAAATCCCGAGTCCGTGGCCGAGGCGGTGCGGGAAATAGTCTCCGTATCCGGCTTTTTCAATAATGCCGCGGGCTTTTAAATCAAGATCACCGATTCTGACGCCGGGTTTGCTTAATTGAAGCGCCGCCTGTTCAGCTTTAAGCACCGTTTCGTAAATCTCTTCCTGTTTCGGGCTGATTGATTGGTATGCGAATGTTCTCGTAATGTCTGAACAGTAGCCGTCAAGAATAACGCCCAGATCAAACAGAACAAAATCGCCTTTTTTCAACCGGTCTGCACCCGGATTCCCATGGGGCTGGCCTGATTTTTCCCCGAACAGCACCATCGTTGAAAATGACATGCCCTGCACACCTTTTTTCTTCAGCTCAAACTCAATCTGTGCGAGTACTTCGGTTTCACTCACACCCTCTTTAAGCGCCGCGACACCGACTTCAACTCCGTAATCCGCGAGTTTTGCCGCTTCCCTGAGAATGCTGATTTCCTTCTCATCTTTCACGAGACGGAATTGGTTGAGCGTTTCTTCTGCCGAAACAAATGCCGCGCCCCCTGAAGCTTGTTTGAGCTGTTCTGAGCGGGAAAGAGAGATCGAATCCTTTTCAACCGCGATGGAATCAAGCGGCACATTTCGTTTTGTGAGCTCGGCTTTGATCAGCTCCCACGGATCTTCGTGATCGCCGTAGCCGATAATACCATGCTCCCATCCGGCGCTTCGGGCTTGTCCGGCTTCCATTCCCGGACAAACGAAAAACGGCTCCTGTTCCTGAAACAGGAACAATCCCATTAACCGCTCATGCGGATCCGTGTAAAAATCAGTTAAATAAAATACGTTTTCCTTTGTATGTATAAACGCCGCATCATGTCCTTCTTTTTTCAGCCAAGATGAAACACGTTCTAATCTGTTCATTTTTTGCTTTTCCTCCTTACCAAAGTGACTCTTTATTCATTCTATCAGTTTTCCGGCGTTTATGCTGTGAACGAACATTAAAAAAACAGCCGCCCGATGTGCGGCTGTCATGTTTATTTTAATAATCTCAGTCCGTTCAGTATGACCAGAATCGTGCTCCCCTCATGCCCGATTACGCCAAACGGCAGTTCCATCACCTGCAGAAAGTTAGCGCAGATCAAAAGGCAGATGACCGAGAGCGAGAAAACAATATTCTGCTTAATAATCCGGTTCATTTTCCTTGAGAGTCTGCACATTTTCACAAGCTTGTGAAGATCATTTTTCATAAGGACTAAGTCAGCCGTTTCAAGAGCCACGTCCGTTCCCCCGCCCATCGCAATACCGACGTCAGCGGTTTTCAGAGCGGGCGCGTCATTAATGCCGTCTCCGACCATGGCGATTGTGCCGTACGTTTCTTTCAGCTTCTTCACTTCTTTTGCCTTTTGGTCCGGCAGACAATCGGCAACAACCGTCGTCATGCCCGCCTCTTTCGCGATGGCAGCCGCAGTTTCAGACTGATCGCCGGTGAGCATGGCTGTTTGAATGCCCAGTGATTCAAGCTCAGCCATCACAGCTTTGGCTTCAGGGCGGATTTGATCCTTTAATGCGAAGCAGCCTGCAATCCGGTCATCTTTTTTAACAAAGACCAGTGTAAAGCCTTTATCCTTTAATTCTTTTCCCGATGTCTGCAAAAAAGCATCTGCCGCATGTTCACCTGCAAATCCCGCTTTTCCGACCATCCATTTGACGCCTTCTATTTCAGCCAGAACGCCGAATCCCGACGTCTCGTCAATCGATAGATGGCCTGCGGGCGCGGCGCCCCGGCTTTCGGCAAATTCAGCTATCGCTTTTGCAAGCGGGTGGCTTGATTGCTTTTCTATCGCATACACCGCCTGCATGATCTCATCTTCACTCACATGTTCCGCTGCTTGAAATGCCGCGACTGCCGGCTGTCCCTTTGTGACCGTGCCGGTTTTGTCAAATGCGATCATCCGTACGCTTCCCAGCTGCTCTAAAAACACACTTCCTTTAACCAATAATCCGTTGCGGGCCCCATTTGAGATAAGGGAAAGCGCAGCGGGCATAATAGAAGCGACAAGCGCGCACGGGGAGGCGACCACCATAAACACCATCGCCCGGTAAAAGGTTTCACTCCAGCTCCAGCCTAAAGCGAAATGAGGAACGAATAAAAGCACAGCCACGGCTAACAGCACGCCTTTGACATAGACACTTTCGAATCGCTCAATAAATGCCTGAGCCGGTGACACGCTGTTTTGGGCTGATTCCACCAGCCGGATGATTTTTCTGAATAAAGACTGTTCATTTGTTTTCGTCACACGGACCGTTAAGGAGCCGTTTCCGTTTACCGTTCCTGTAAACACAGAATCTCCTGCTGTTTTTTCCGCCGGCATCGCCTCACCCGTCAGCGCCGATTCATCGAGGCTCGTCACGCCAGACTCAATGATCCCGTCTGCCGCTACGCGTTCGCCCGGCTTAATGACGATCATGTCACCGATCTTAAGTTCAGCAGCCGGCACCCGCTTTTCCCGTCCGTCCGCAAGCAGGGTCGCTTCCTCCGGTTCCAGTTTCATCAAGGAGGTTAAATCACGGCTGCTTTTATTCATCGTATATGTTTCGAGCGCGCCGCTTAACGAAAAAATAAAGATAAGAACAGCGCCTTCCGCCCAATAACCGATCAGGGCGGAGCCGACAGCCGCAAAAATCATCAGCAGTTCCACATTTAACGCCTTCGTCTCAATGGTATCCTCAATTCCCTCTTTCGCTTTTGCAAATCCCCCGATCAGGAAGGCAAGGATATACAAAGTGACGGACAGGCCTTTTGTTTCGGTAAAAAACCAGGCCGCAAGAATAAGGACGCCGGATACGAGCGCCGCAATGAGTTCTGCATGCTGGAGCCACTTTTTTCCGGCCCGCTCTTCTTGTATCTGCTGTTGTGAATGGGTTTGTGTCATCACTTGTTCATTCATTATGAATTCTCCTCTCTAATTGAGAACGCAAATCATCTTCAATTCCCCGATAAAAGTAAAACAGCCGCCTGACAGGCAGCATTTTCACAGTGTTATCGCAGTGTTTTCTTTATTATAGCATGCCGGCGGAAGATTTCAATTATAATTGTTTTAATTTCTTTTTGATAATAATTATCATTAGCGTTTCTTCAGCTGTTCATTATATGCAAAAAAAGGTGCGGGAGGAATTCCTCCCGCGCCTTTTTAATTCTCTGACCATTCTTTTAATTGTGAGGCGGTCATCGGACCGACGATCTTTTTTTCGATTTCTCCTTTTTCATTCAGCAGAAATGACGTGGGAATCGTCATGACATCGTATTCCTTCATAAGCTCGCCTTTCGTGTCAAGAACAATCGGGAATGTGAGATGGTGCTGACTGACAAAGTTTTGAACGGTATTTTTATTTCGCTCGGCATTCATCAAATTTACCGTTACAAGGCTTACATCATCGGACTGATGCTGTTCAAAATAGGTTTGGAATTGCGGCAGTTCTTTTTTGCACGGCGGACACCACGATGTCCAAAAATGTAAAATCGTTTTCTGCCCTTTATTCGGAATCGATATTTCGTCTCCTTCAATCGTCTTCATCAGAAACACGGCGGGAACTGCCTGTTTTTCTGATGAGGCTTTTGCTTCAGGCATCCAGACGGCGGCAGCTATCAAAAGGACTGCACATACAATTAGGCGGGTTTTATGCATATGATCTTCCTTTCACGCGTTTCGGATAGCTTGCCCTTCCTTATTGAAATGTATCAGCCTTTTCAGCTTTCGATCCGGGGCGCTGTTCTTCCGCCGCCCGTCAAAAACACGGAGACACCGAGGTCTTTGCAGATCGTCGCGTAATGTAAACTTGTCAGAAGAATCATGCCGGTATTCATACCGAGTATAATGCCGAGCATTTGCAATTCCGGCATAGAACCGAGCACATACATCATCGAAAGCCCTACAATGCTGCTCCATACGTTATGATAAAACGCCGTTTTCACGTGGCCGATGCCGATCAGACAGGCTTGAAGCGGCATCACAAACAGATGAAAAAGAAAAAACGGCCACAAAAGCTGCAAATAATACTGCGCTTCCGGAGACTGAAAAAACAAATGGGTCAGCGGGCCCGCGAACTGAAACATGACCCAGACCGCCGGAATGCCGTAGCCGAATGTAATAAAAATCGCTTGTCTCAGCCGTTTCAGCACAATATCATATTGGGACAGCGCATATGCTTCTGAAATGCTGGGAATCATGACGACCATCAGCGAATGGGCGATAAATGCGGGAAACGAACCGATTGTCATCGCTACACCGGCAAGCATGCCGTATTGATCAATCGCGGCTGTCCCGGCTGCCCCGGACGCCAGCAGCGCTCCTTTAACCAAGAAGGGTTCAACTGCGTTTGTCACCGCATGAAATATACGAAGTCCCGTTGTCGGGATGGATACGGCCAGGAGGCGTTTCCGCACGTCTTTCCCGCGAAGATGAATGTGCTGATGGCCGGAAAGCGCCCTCCGCGCCAAAATAAACTGCGTATACAAGTAAACGAACACCACAACATCGCTTGCGACCAGCACAAATAACGAAATGAGCACGGCCATATCAATTTCAAAAGAGTACCATTGAAAAAAGATAAACAGACAAAGCACTTGAATGATTTTTTTCAAGACATTCGCAACCGCGATTTTTCCCATTTGCTGCACACCCATAAAATAACCTCTGGCGATGGATGTAAAAGCGACGACTGGAATCAGCCCGATGACAATCCCTTTAATAAAGGGGTGATACGTATCGAATACAGGAATGAACGGCAGCGCGACGCTTGCGGCCGCGGTTGAAAACGCGGTAAAAACGGCGGTCATTCTGAAGGCATGCCGGAGCATGCTTTCATGCAGCTTCTGATTGGATTCCGCGATGAATTTTGAAATAGAGATCGGAAGCTCCAGACTGGCGATCACGATAATTAAAAAGATGGTGGGCAGAATGCTCATGTAAAGCCCCATCCCATGCTCGCCAAGCTCCCGCGCCAGTATCATATTCACGACAAATTCCAGACATTCCGCGAAAAAGGCGGCGATGGATAAAAGAATGATCCCTTTCACAAATCGATTCATGGTGTCTCTCCTTGTCTCTCGTTCTTCCATCATCATATGAGACAAGTCCTGAAAATATTTTCGATTTCTCAAAATTGAAAAAAGCATAGCGGGGATATTTTTGATCCCGCTATGCTTACATCGCAAATACGTGTCTGCCGATCCGTTCGATAATTTTTCGGGAACGGATCCAGTGATCAGATGCCGTTTTCGGATTGTAGAAAAACAACGCATTCGTTTCTCTGCCCGGATGGTCAAGCGCCTCATTTGCGGCGGCGATGGAATCCTTATCCGGCTTTTGATTAATGCTTCCGTTTGCTACCGGTTCAAATGCATTCCTTTGATAGATCACGCCCCGAATGGTATCCGGGAAACCGTTTTTTTCAGTGCGGTTCAGCACTACGCTGGCTACCGCAACCTTCCCTTTATAAGATTCACCTTTCGCTTCTGCGTGAACGAGACGTGACAGAAGTTGTCTGTCAGCGCGGGAATACGTTTTTTTCGGCGGCTGATAAGCCGTCTCTTCCGGTTTTGCTTTCTTCTCTTGGTGAGATGACAGCTTTATCGGTTGGATAGAATGCTTATGATCCGTTTTTGAAAGCTTCGGAACCGGGCTTTTTTTATTTAAATCAGCAACCAGTGTGCTGGGTTCTTGCTTTGGCTTCTTCGCAAAAGTAAACAGAGCTTCTGTATGTTCAATTTTTGATGCAGGCATAAAACATAGAAAAAAGACAGCCAAGGCAGCAAATTTTGTCGTCATACGATTTCCTCCTTAAATACTTCACTACCTTAACAAGAGCTGTGCGCAAATTCACGTTTAAAGATTTTCCAGTGCTCCCAATCAGCTTTTATAATGGAAGAAGTTTGTTAACATCCTTGTTATTGGCAGGAAAACAGCCGTCATTTTCACAACATTAACCAAATAGCAGTAAAAGTATCCATCGGAGGGATTTTACATTTTGTTTACATCTGTTACAGCCAGATGAAATGAGAAACTGAAACCAAAAAAAGACTCCTCAAGGGCGAGGAGCCGTCAGCTTCTTGGCTGTTCTAAATACTGGAAGATAACATCTCCGCCCTGCTGGGCAATACCGCGGAAATGCTTAAAATCTTCCTGCTTCGATAAAACTGCTCGAAATGCAAGAAAATGTTCTTTCTGCACCCTGAATTCTTTGATTTCACCGGTGCGCATTTGGTTGATACGTTCTGAAATTTCCTCAGGCAGCAACGAATACAGCCTCCTTTTCTCGGCTTTTTCCCGAAAAACAATATACCATCTTTCCCCCGCCGGGACAATGATTGAGCGGGCTGATACCCATATCGCTTTACTTCTTAAAGAAAATACTGCAAAATATTTTCAAACAGGATTTATGATAAAGGAGAGGAAGCTCGTGAAAATTGCTAAGGTTGGAAACGTCATTGAATTTAAAAACGGATTAACCGGTATTGTTGAAAAAGTAAATGAAAACTCCGTCATCGTTGATGTAACCATCATGGATAATTATCGTGACCTTGAATTAGATTCCCTCACTGTCGTCAACCATAAGAATTATAAAATCATCAGAGACTCCTATTAAACCCCCCGAACAATCCGAACCATTTACATATCCCGCACAAAAGCTGCCGCCCGGCAGCTTTTTCAAATGAATTCAGATCTCAGTCATTTCCACAAAAAAATCACCGGTCTCATCTTTATTGTAAAGATTTGTGACGGATGTATAGCAGTTGGTTATTTTACCGCGGAATTCAAGCCCACGCTCGGGCGCCTTGATGTCAAATGTTTTTTCGTACAAAAGGACGGCAATATCATGATACGTTTCAGAGGTCACCTTCAATACGAATGAAATCATACGGCCGTTTTTACCCGCACTTTCTTTACAATCATACATTTTCAGCCTTACACCGTTTAACTCTAACGGCTCCATAACGAACACTCCTTCTTTTTACAGGACATGCTACCATGCTGGCCATTCCTTTACAATTGATCCGCTCCGAATAAGAAAAAACAGCGCAAGCCTTTACAAACATACGTTCCCTATTTTATAATGAAACAGACGAGCTGCCATCCAGCACCCGTCACGTATTGAAGCGGCGAGTACACTCCCCCCGGGTTTACTCGTCTTTTTCTTTTCTCCAAATGATCTCTCTTTTCCTTATAGAAGTTCTGTGCGAATATCATGCACCTTTTTGGCTGCGTGGCAGAGACGAAAAATACCCCCGCTTAAAAGGCGGGGGTATTTAGGTTATATTCCGAGACCGTACTCCGTCTGAAATTAACGGTTGTCAATCGTCTCCGGATACATATCATGATTCATCATCCGATGTTCGGCCATTTTTTCATATTTTGTTCCCGGTCTGCCGTAGTTTGTATACGGGTCAATGGAGATTCCGCCTCTTGGCGTGAATTTGCCCCATACTTCAATGTAGCGGGGGTCCATTAATTCGATCAAATCATTCATGATGATGTTCATGCAGTCCTCGTGGAAATCTCCGTGGTTGCGGAAGCTGAAAAGATACAGCTTCAGCGATTTGCTTTCCACCATTTTTTCGTCCGGAATATAGCTGATGTAGATGGTTGCAAAATCCGGCTGTCCCGTTTTCGGGCAAAGCGACGTAAATTCCGGGCAGTTGAATTTAACGAAATAATCACGGTTCACGTGTTTATTCGGAAATGATTCCAAAACCTCCGGCGCATATTCACATAAATAGTTTGTCCCTTGATTCCCCAGGAGCGTAACTCCTTCTAATTCTGATTCTTTTCTTGTCATATAAATCTCCCTTTCTATTAAACTCCCCGTTTATTGCCCCAAAGCAATGTATGCAGCTGAGGCAGGACTCTGACGAGATTCAGATCCGAATCGGCAGAAACCTTATCAACAAGTGTTTCGTATTTTCCGAGCAGATGTGCGATCAATGCCCGGTCGTCCGTCGTATGGACGTTATCGTTTCCGACCTGAAGATAAAACGGAATATTCGGATACCGCTTGTGCACGGTTTTCGCGAATTGCAGATCTTCATCATTAAAAATGACGACCTTTAAGCTGACCGCATTAAGCCTTTCTGCCGCATCAAGCGAAGACACAATGTGATCGAGCTTTGCAAAATCGGTTATCATCCCCGAACTTGGCGGCTTCGGTGAAATCGTCAGGTCGTTAATCATTGTGAACCAATCCTGATAGACCGTTCCCTGCGTTTCTAAAGCGGCGCGCACCCCGTGCTCTTTCAGCAGCAGAATCAGCGCGTCAAGCTGCTTTAACAGCGCCGGGTTTCCTCCTGAGATGGTGACATGGGAAAAGGCGTCTCCGCCGATTTCTCTCAGCTCGCGGTAAATGTCTTCCGCCGTCATCCAGCGGATATCTTTTTTGGCTGAGCCGTCCCATGTAAAAGCGGAGTCGCACCAGCTGCAGGAGTAGTCGCAGCCCGCCGTGCGGACGAACATGGTTTTCTGGCCGATAACCATGCCCTCCCCTTGTATCGTCGGGCCGAAAATTTCTAATACCGGAATTCCTTTAGCCATTCCTATCACCTTTTTTCGGGCGGTATACGCAATAGCTTGTCGGGGTTTCCCTGACAAAAACCTGCACGCAGACCGGCTGATTCTCCAGTGTTTCGAGGTAGGACTGCACCTTATCATAAATCGTTTTGGCCACGACCTCGGTCGTCGGCAGTGAATATCTGTCATCTTCAGAAAATTCCTCATGGTCATTCAGCAATGTATGGTCATAAGCGCCGTGCACCAATTTCTTCAGCACGCTGAAATTCACGAGAAAGCCTGAATCGTCCAGTTCATCCCCCGCAACTGTAATATTTACTGTATACGTGTGCCCGTGGACTCTGCTGCACGCTCCGGCGCTTTCGCGGGGAATAAAGTGCGCGGCTGAAATGTGCATGTCCTTATTCAACTCAAACGAATAAGGATGCTGAACCTGCGGGTAAATTTGAGAAAGCAATTAGTTCCGCTCTCCTTTCATTTTCATATATTCATCATATCCTTTATTGCGGAGCAGGCATGCCGGGCATTCGCCGCATCCGTCCGCAATGATGCCGTTATAGCAAGTCAGTGTGTTATTCTTTACAAAATCAAGCGCGCCGAGCTCATCCGCAAGTTTCCACGTTTCTGCTTTGTTCAGCCACATAAGCGGCGTATGAATGACGAACGGCTTTTCCATCGCCAAGTTGACGGTGACATTGCAGGATTTGACAAACTCGTCACGGCAGTCCGGGTAGCCGCTGAAATCAGTCTCGCAAACACCGGTAATAATGTGGCGCGCACCGATTTGATATGCAAGAATCGATGCAAAGGATAAAAATACAAGGTTGCGTCCCGGTACAAAGGTTGTCGGCAATTCCCCGTCCTTCGCTTCAATTTCGATATCATCTCTTGTCAGCGCATTCGGCGCAAGCTGATTTAAAAGAGACATATCAAGCAAGTGGTTTTTGACACCGAGCTTTTCGGCAATCGATTTTGCCACATCGATTTCTTCTTGGTGACGCTGATTATAATGGAATGTAACAGTTTCCACTTCTTCAAAGTTTTGCAAAGCCCATAATAAACAAGTCGTGCTGTCTTGGCCTCCGCTGAACACCACAACTGCTTTTTCTTTTTTCATGTCTTTCTCTCCCTTATCTATCATTCCATAAAAAAAGCGCCTTTTTCGGAGAAGGCGCCCTAAAAAACATAAAAAAAACCGTATCCAAGGATACAGCTCGTCCTTAGTTTTTTATAGAGGGTGTAGCTAGAACCTCTCCCGCATCAATACGGATTTTCTTCTTTTTTTTCACTTTTGCTATCATACCATAATATTGTTTCCCGTGACAATAAAAAAACAGCCTGAAACCTGTGTCAGGCTGCAAAAGCGGATTTAAGCCCCGCGTTTTTTCCCCGGAAATACCATCAGCGCAATCCCGATCAGAACAAATAAAGCAGGCCAGAAAACAGAAACCGGAATAATCGGCTGATACGTCATCATAAAGCAAAGTGCTGTCAAGGTCAGCACCGCAACCGGGATGAGCAGCGCCTTCTGTTTCCCGCCGAACAGCCACAGCTCAAATAAACCGAATGCCGTTGCCAACAGGTAAACAGGCCATGTCACATCGGAGTAGGACCAATTGGTTGCCGTTTCAAAGACAAACAAGAACCCCGTAATCAATAAGATGCCGCCCGGTACGAGAAGCCCCGCGTTTTTGACAGGTTTCCGGCCGAAAATCGGAATGTGAAAAGCGGCGCCCAGCAACAGAATGAGAACGGGCCAGCCGCGTTCGCTGATGACTTCATTTGCATTGGTGAATATGCCGAAAATGCCCGCGGCGCACAGAACCGCCGCAGCAGTCAAAAGCCCTCTTTGCCTTCTGCCGAACAGCCAGGCTTCAAACAGGCCGAACGCAACGGCAAAGAGGTAGACAGGCGATGTCACATTTGCGTATGTCCAATCCGTCAGCGTTTCAAACCATAACAAGCCGCCCGTCACAAGCAAAATGCCGCCCGGAATAAGAAGACCCGATCTTTTTTTCGGCTGCATAAAGGCAGCGGCGTGAAACAAAAGCGCGGCTGCGATGATCAAAAGCGGCCACAGCCCCGGCATCAGCATACCGGCAAAGCATAGTGCTCCCGCGGCTGTCAGGATGAAAGCAGGAATCAATACGCCGATCTTTCTCCCGCCGAAATACCACAGCTCAAACAGACCGAGAGCAGGCGCCCATATATAAACAGGCCACGTCACGCCTGAATACGTCCATCCCGTTGCGGTCTCAAAACAAAACAGGCAGCCCAGCACAAGAAACATACCGCCGGGAACGAGCAGTCCCGCCTGTTCAGGCGTTTTTTTCGCAAAAATAAATCCGGCGTGAAATCCTGCGGACATTATAATGAAAAGAAACGGCCACGCCGAACCTGCGGATATATGTATAACTCCCGCCTTCTGTAAAAAAAACGCAATGCCGATACAAATAAAAATAAATCCCAATAATACACGTCGAGCCTTCATCTCTTACTCCTCCCCATCATTTCCCAATTCATTATACAGAAATGGCAGGAAAAAAGAAGGGGAATTCCCAAAAAATACAGACATTTTCCTTATATCCTTATTTTTCTTTCGGGATTTTTTTGCAAATCAATGCGCCGATGAAAGCGAGGCTCACATACCCAAACACCGGATAAACGGTGGAAATCAGCTGTCCGTAACCGATTTGGCTGATAATGAAAGCAAACGCCAAAATGCCGCCGTAAATATATGTACTTTTTATATGAAGAAAACTGTTTAATTGTTTTTCCAATCCGTATAAATTGCCGATAACCGACGTAAACACTTCCCCGAAAATAATAAACAAATAAATGATATGAAGCGAACGCGAATACGAATAGACAACTTGAGCCATCGGAATGTCAAACTCCAGCACATCCGGCAGCACCGATAATGATAAGAAGCTCGCGGCAAGCACCAGTGTCAACAGAACGCCGCCTAAATAAGCTCCCCTTCTGATCACCTTCTCTGAAGACATTTCGTTCGCAAGCGGCACAAGGACGGCTTGGGCGAGCGATAAATTTAACGCGCCGTAAGAGACGGCGGACAAAAGCCAGTTCCACTTATCAGGCCATACCCATTCGTCC
This sequence comes from Bacillus sp. MT(2024), assembly GCF_036362845.1. Classification (NCBI taxonomy): domain Bacteria; kingdom Bacillati; phylum Bacillota; class Bacilli; order Caryophanales; family Bacillaceae; genus Bacillus; species Bacillus sp. MT(2024). The sequence continues at coordinate 1,300,315 of NZ_CP143632.1, read as the reverse complement.
GCGTTTCTCGTGCTTGTAAATACAAATGAATCAGCTGTCACGATAAAAGAGAAAGAAATTAAAAGCGGCACAACCAATATATTGACGCCGACCACACCTTTAACACCGCTTGTCATGACGGCAAAGCTCAGTACGATCGTCAGAAGGATCCCGGCTTGTGCGGGCCAGCCAAGCTGTTCATGAAACAGCGCTCCAGCTCCGGACAGCATGACAGAGGTCACTCCCAGCAATATAAACATCATAAACATGTTCACGGCGCGGCCGATGGACTGGCCGAATAAATATGTGTTCAATTCCTGATAAGATGCTGCATGAATCCGTTTGGAAATAATCATGATTTTGGCGCCTAAATAGGTAAACATCAGACCGCTTACCACGATACCGAACAGACCGATCCAGCCGAACTTCAGAAAAAACTCAACGATTTCCCGTCCCGTGGCAAAACCGGCTCCTACAACCGTGCCTACGTATACAAATGCAAGCTGACTTGCAGAACCTTTTGTTTGTCCCATTTCACCCTCCGGCTAAACGCAGATTTGTCCAGGCCTTTATATATGCTTATGAGACAAGTCTCCCGAAAAGACGAACAAATCGTCCTTCCCCGGAAAAAACAGATTCAGCTCTCTCCTCTAAGCAAAAATATTGAAAGAAAAAAAGGGCCGGCGTATACTCTTCATCAAGAAAGGTCAAAGCATTTCATTTCCTTTCCGACTATATTGGTCAAAAATAATCAAACCTCACGAATATCACTTATCATGCTGTAAACATTTATTTTTCGGGGTTTGAAACAAAATACTTGAAAGTCAAAGAAGGTCAGAGTATACTAATAATCAAAGAAGGTCAAAGTTTCGGCCTTATTTTCTAACCCATTTGGTCAAAGATGATCAAACATTTTTCGAGGAGGTTTTGGCAAATGCGTTGTCAACATTGTCAGAAAAACGAGGCGACGATTCGCCTGAACATGCAAGTCAATTCCATTCAAAAACAATTCGTTTTATGTGAAACATGTTATACAGAATTAACCCGAAAACCGTCTATGAGCATGGGGCCGCAATCATTCGGATTCCCGTTTGAGCAAGGTTTCGCTCCCAATCAAAATAAACAGCAGGCCGGCCCTGAAAAAGGCAAGCTCGACGAGCTCGCTCAAAACGTCACAAACGGCGCAAAAGCAGGTCTGATTGACCCTGTGATCGGCCGCGATAATGAAGTGGCGCGCGTAATTGAAATTTTGAACCGCCGGAATAAAAACAATCCGGTGCTGATCGGTGAGCCGGGCGTCGGTAAAACGGCTATTGCAGAAGGCCTCGCGCTTAAAATCGCTGAAGGCGATGTGCCGAACAAATTGAAAAACAAAGAGCTTTACCTGCTTGACGTCGCTTCTCTCGTCGCCAATACAGGGATCAGAGGCCAGTTTGAAGAAAGAATGAAACAATTAATGAACGAATTAAAAGAACGGAAAAATGTCATCTTGTTCATTGATGAGATTCACCTTCTTGTAGGCGCCGGCTCTGCCGAGGGATCAATGGATGCCGGGAACATCCTGAAACCGGCGCTTGCCAGAGGCGAGCTGCAGGTCATCGGGGCGACAACGCTGAAAGAGTACCGCCAGATTGAAAAAGATGCGGCGCTTGAAAGACGCTTCCAGCCTGTCATGGTTCACGAGCCTACAATAGAACAAGCCATCAGCATTCTGGAAGGCATTAAAGATAAATACGAGAAATACCACGGCGTCACATTCAGCAATGAAGCGATAAACGCCTGTGTTACGCTTTCATCCCGTTACATTCAGGACCGCCACCTGCCGGATAAAGCGATCGACTTATTAGATGAAGCCGGCTCTAAGGCGAACCTGGAACTTGATACCGTAAATGAAGAAGATGCGGCTGAGAGACTCAAAGCAATTGACGCGGAGAAAACAAAAGCGCTTCGGGAAGAAAATTATGAGCTTGCCGCGAAACTGCGTGATGAAGAAGCTGCTTTGGAAAAGCAGCTGGCGCATGAAACACCGGCCTCTTCACCTGAAATCGGTGCGGAGCATATTCAAGCCATCATTGAACAGAAAACAGGCATTCCGGTCGGAAAACTCCAGGCTGATGAACAAGTCAAAATGAAGGAACTTGAAGAGCATCTTCATCAGCGTGTCATCGGTCAGGAAAAAGCCGTGAAAAAAGTGGCGAAAGCGGTCAGACGAAGCCGCGCCGGCTTAAAATCCAAAAACAGACCTGTCGGCTCCTTCCTCTTTGTCGGACCGACCGGAGTCGGAAAAACCGAGTTATCAAAGACACTCGCAGATGAACTGTTCGGTACAAAAGATTCCATTATCCGTCTCGATATGAGTGAATACATGGAAAAACACGCCGTATCAAAAATTATCGGTTCACCGCCGGGATATGTCGGACACGATGAAGCCGGTCAATTAACGGAAAAAGTGCGCCGCAATCCGTACAGCATCGTGCTGCTCGACGAGATTGAAAAAGCCCATCCTGATGTCCAGCATATGTTTCTGCAGATTATGGAGGACGGCCGTCTGACAGACAGCCAGGGCAGAACGGTCAGCTTCAAAGATACCGTTTTGATTATGACTAGCAACGCTGGAACCGGTGAAAAACAGGTGAAAGTCGGATTCCAATCTGAAGAGAGCGTCATGGAAGAACAAACGCTGATTGATTCACTGAGCGCGTTCTTCAAACCGGAGTTTTTAAACCGGTTTGACAGCATTATTGAATTCCAATCCCTGAAAAAAGAACATCTCGTGAAAATCGTCAGCCTGCTTCTCACAGAGCTTGAAGACACGTTAAAAGAGCGCGGCATCAGCCTGAGCGTCACCGATGATGCGAAAGAAAAAATAGCTGAAATCGGCTACCACCCCGCTTTCGGAGCACGCCCGCTCAGAAGAACCATCCAAGAATTGATCGAGGACGAAATGACAGATCTCTTATTGGATGATAACGAAATCAAAGCCTTCCATGTCGTAATGGAAGAGGACGGCATCAAAGTCCGGGCACAATAACAAAAAAGCGGTTCCCTCCTCGCGGGGAGCCGCTTTTTTGTTATTTCTCCATGCCGGAAGGGAGAAACTGTGAAGAATTCGGGAACAATTTCTCAATCACCCTAAAGTTCCATGCACTGCCACCGATATTAACCATAGAAAGCTAGTATAAAGGATTTGGTGAAAACTATGGATAAAACATCGATTATCGGTATCATCCTCGCCGTGATTGCTTTAAGCGTGGGCATGGTGCTGAAAGGGGTCAGCTTAAGCGCACTCGCTAACCCGGCAGCTATTCTGATTATTTTGTTCGGTACGATTTCTGCGGTGATCATCGCATTCCCCGGAAAAGAAATCAAAAAAGTGCCTGCCCTTTTTAAAGTGCTGTTTAAAGAAAACAAACAGCTGACAATTGCGCAATTAATTCCTATGTTCTCTCAATGGGCGCAAATCGCCAGACGTGAAGGTCTGCTCGCATTAGAAGCAAGCATTGAAGACGTGGATGACGCATTTTTGAAAAACGGCCTGAGCATGGCGGTTGACGGACAAAGCGCAGAATTTATCAGAGATATTATGACTGAGGAAGTTGAAGCGATGGAAGACAGACACCAGGCCGGCGCAGCCATCTTTACACAAGCCGGCACATATGCGCCGACACTCGGCGTTTTGGGTGCGGTCATCGGCCTTATCGCAGCTCTTTCCAACATGAACAATACCGAGGCGCTCGGACATGCCATCAGTGCGGCGTTTGTCGCCACCCTTCTCGGGATTTTCACAGGGTATGTACTTTGGCATCCCTTCGCCAACAAACTGAAACGCAAATCAAAGCAGGAAGTCAAACTGCGTGAAATCATGATCGAAGGCGTTCTGTCAGTGCTTGAAGGACAGGCCCCGAAAGTGATCGAACAAAAACTTCTCATGTATCTTCCTGCGAATGAACGCGCAAAAGTCGCTGAACAAGAAGGAGAGGCAAACAATGGCGAGAAAAAAGAAGAAGAAGCATGATGACGAGCATGTGGATGAGTCTTGGCTGATCCCGTACGCGGATTTGCTCACCCTTCTTTTGGCTCTGTTCATTGTATTGTTCGCCATGAGCTCGGTCGATGCGGCGAAATTCCAAATGCTGTCTAAATCATTTAACGCCGTGTTTACCGGAGGCACGGGTGTTCTTGAATATTCAAGCGTCACCCCTCCTGAAAACGAAAAAGACGGCATTGATCAGTTAAAAAAAGACAAGGAAAAAGATAAAGAACAGAAAAAGAAAGAAAGAGAAGCAGCCGACCGCGAAGAACTTGAAGGCGTGCAAAAGCAAGTCAATCAATTTATAAAAAACAAAAAGCTTGAAACTCAGCTGGAAACAAAGATGACTAAAGAAGGACTCTTAATTACCATTAAAGACAGTATCTTTTTTGATTCCGGACGGGCGGATATCCGTCAGGAAGATATTCCGCTTGCCAAGGAAATCTCGAATCTCCTTGTGCTGAATCCGCCGAGGAACATTATCATCAGCGGACATACGGACAATGTGCCGATTAAAAACTCACAATATCAATCTAACTGGCATTTAAGCGTCATGCGGGCCGTCAACTTCATGGCTATTCTCACGGAAAACCCGAAACTTGACGCAAAAGTATTCAGCGCCAAAGGTTTCGGAGAGTATAAACCGGCCGTGTCGAACAAAACCGCTGAAGGGCGCAGCAAAAACAGGCGCGTCGAGGTATTGATACAGCCTAGAAACGCCGCGACTGACCAAAATCAGTAATATAAAAAAGGAAGCCTTTCAAACGGCTTCCTTTTTTATTTCTGATGAAAATGTTTAGCGTTTAACCCCACTCTTTTCAGCATTTCCGTACACATTTCTATCTCTTCATCACTCAGCACACTGATCATTTCTTTAATTTCTTCAGCATGATCGGGGAAAATATCGTCCAAAAGACGGATTCCCTTTTCGGAAATTTGTGCGAAAGTCACTCTTCTGTCAGTCGGCGAGGCTTTTCTGATGAGAAGTTCTTTTTTCTCTAATTTGTCAACAACGTATGTAATACTTCCGCTCGCTAATAAAATTTTGTCGCCGATCTGCTGAAGCGGCTGGTTGCCTTTGTGGTACAGCAGCTCAAGCACCGCAAATTCGGTCGGGTTCAGACCGTGCTTATGAATATGTTTATTCATATGGTCGTTAATAGATCGGTACGCACGTGACAGTACAATAAATAATTTCAATGAGTTTTCTGTTTTATCCGTCATACATTCAATCATCCTTTTACAAAAGAAACCGTTACAGAGAAACATTAATAAACAAAATGAAAAATGTCAACAAAAATGTTTCCAAAATTTCTCTTCTTTTTGTCTGGCCTTAATAAAATAATTTGTTTTTCTATCATTTTGGTTATTTTTTCTTATTAAAGAAGTATAAAAATGATATAATACCTCTATTCAAGTGTAATGTTGGAGCGATGCAGAGTGAATACATTTAAAGGTGCCCGGGGAAAGATCAAGCTTTATCTCATATTGGTGATCATCCCGGCACTTATTATCAGCTTTTTCATTTATGAAAAAGAAAAGCAGAAAATAGCCGATAAACACATACAGGAAGCCAGTATGATGCTCAACCTTCACCGCAATAAGCTCAATTATTTAATCGGTGAAACAAAAGCCCGGATGACAACACTTGCGATCGCTGTCGATAAGCCTGTCAATGAAGAAAAGATCATTGATATTCTCGATCAGGCTTTTGAGGATGAACCCAGATTCAGCGGTCTGTATATGCTGAATTCCAAAGGTGATGTCATCGCAAGCACGACTGATCTGAAATCAAAGGTGAATTTGGCCGACCGACCGTATTTTACGAAGGCGAAAAAGACGAAAAAAACGGTTATCACAAATGACTACTCCAGCAGAATTACAGGCCAGCGCATCTTTACGATCTGCGTGCCGGTGTTAGACGCAAAACGGGAAGTCACGGATTATTTAGTAGCCGCCATCCAAGTCGATTATTTGAGAAATATGATCAATATGCTGAGCCCTGACGTTTATGTCAAGGCAACCAATCAGAATAAAGTGATATTTGCCAGCGGACGGGCTGATCAATCAGAAGGGGTGCAACCGGTCAGCGGCTATCTGGATGATATTAATTGGAATATCAATGTTTATCCGAAACCGGTTGAGCTGAACGAGCTGACCAAAAGCGTGCTGCTGCCGATGTCCAGTATTGCCGTGCTGCTGAATATTCTGTTCATCCTCGTTCAATATTATCTGCTTAAGCGCAAGACCCAGCTGGAGCGCGCTCAAAATGAAGCGCAGAAATTGGAGCTGATCGGAACGCTTGCCGCCAGCACCGCCCATGAAATCCGCAACCCGCTTACAGGGATCAGCGGCTTCATTCAGCTTTTGCAGAAAAAATACAAATCGGAGGAAGATCAGCTGTATTTCTCAATTATTGAGCAGGAGATTAAGCGGATCAATCAGATTGTCAGTGAGTTTTTAGTGCTTGGAAAACCTACTGCTGAACGGTTGGAAGTGAACTCGCTGCAGGATATTCTTGATGAGATTATGCCGATTATTTATTCTGAAGGGAATCTGTATAATGTGGAAGTGAATGTGGAGATTCTCGTCAATCGGCCGCTCAAGGTCAACTGTACGAAAGACCATATTAAACAGGTGATTTTAAATGTCGCAAAAAACGCACTGGAATCCATGCAGGAAGGCGGCCGGCTGTCCATCTATTTAGAAGCCCGCGACCATAAAGCAGTCATTAAGGTGGCCGACAACGGAATGGGCATTTCTGAAGATATGCTTGAACACATTTTTCTTCCGTTTGTAACGTCAAAGGAAAAAGGCACCGGCCTCGGCCTTGTCGTATGTAAACGAATCATGCTGATGTACGGCGGTTCGATTGACATTCAAAGCGAAGTCGATAAGGGGACAGAGGTCACCATTACCCTCCCTGCCGCTTCACGATGAAAAAAACACCCTGGATCGGGGTGTTTTTTATTTAAAGAAGAATATGTGTAAGAGGATATACCAGAGGAACGGCATCATAGCCGGCAGATAGTACGAGGCGCTTCGTGAGCCGTGCCAGCGGAAAAATCTGCTGACTGTACGCGGTCATCTTTCGGATGCGGCGCTTGATCAGGAAGCGCATTCAGTCTTCGTTATCTGTTTTATCATCAATCATTTGTTTGCTTCATATGCAGGCATGACGTCACCGCGGGAGAACAAGCCTATTTTCTTCACAAGGCCCTGTATTCCTTGGTGATGTGTGCGATCACGGTTTACCAGCTGCTGATACGCGTTCATCAGACAGTCCAGTTCCTGGCTGTGCCTGATCGTGTCATATCCTGTAAACCCTTGTCTGTTAGCCGCATCTATCATCATTTTTCTTTTTTTATCAATAGATACAAGCAATTTTTCTTGTTCAGAATAACTGCCCATTCACTTCACCCCTCACCGCTAAAAGAATAGGAAACAAGTTTGATTGGGTTATTGAGCATTATTACAGATTATACTTTATTTGTAAACATTTTTTTACTAAATAACTTATTTTTTCATTTCATATTGGAATCTTTAGCATGAATACGAGAATAATACCCATTCAGGTAATGATATAAACAGAATGCGGCATATTCAAGATTTAAAAAACAGCCACAGCTGACTTTATATTACAATAAAAAACCTCTCATGCCGGCGGGGGCATGAGAGGTTCGGGCGTCTATCAGTTTTGCACACTTTCATTTTCGTAAATCGGCACCCAGCCCTCAGTCGTCACGAAAATTCGGATTGCGACGACCCGGCGGTCTTCCTGAAGCGTAAAGTAGTGGCGGATGTTCTCCGGAACTGAAATCAAATCTCCCGGATTTAAACGGACGTCGAAAAATGTGCCGTCTTTGCCTTGAATGACGAAGATGCCGTGTCCGCTGACGATAAAGCGGACTTCATCATCTGTGTGGTGATGTTCTCTTTGGAAATTTTTTAATAATTCATCAAGATTCGGCGTGGTATCTGATAAAGAAATGACATCCTGAGACTGATATCCGCGCCGGGCTGAAATATCCTGAATCTCCTTGTCAAACACTGCGAGAATCCGTTCTTTTTCATCTTCTGTCAGATTGTATTTCTCCGAAAGCTCAGACGGAAGTTTTTCAATGTTCCACTGCTCATAGATCACCTCTTGTTCGTCTAAAAAGCGCGCTACTTCTTCCTGATTTTCAATGAGCGTATTCTTTTCGTCATGAATTCTGATGGTCGCCATTTTCTATTCCTCCTTTTATTTTACTAGCTGCGGCCGAAGTGACAGAAGCTTGAGGTGACAGCTGAATAAAAATTCATAGGCTTCCAGCACCCTTTTCGCTTCAAATGCGGTCCGCCCCCATGACGTAATGCCGTGATTGCGGATTAACACCGCGCCTGAGCCGGCGGCCGCATGGTGCGCGAAGTTTTCGGCCAATGCCGGGATGTGCGCCGGATTGTCAATAATCGGAACGGTCACGGACGCGTTTTCCTCCCATAATCCGAGCGCCTTAATCATCTCCTGCCCCTGAAACGTGATTTGTTTTTCATCCCCGTAAAGCTCTGAGATGACATTATTATTGACGGTATGGACATGCAGACAGCAGCCGGCGTCTGTCTTTTGGTATAAGTAAGTATGGAGAAGCGTTTCCGCTGAAGGTTTTAAAGTATGGCCGGTCTCAGCGGGCTTCCCGTTCTCATCGATTAAGAGAAAATCTTCGTCTGTTTCTTTTCGTTTGTCTTTTCCGCTCGCCGTAACGAGGAAAGTCAGCGGCGCGTCGGATACTTTGATGGAAAGATTCCCGCTCGTTGCCGGGAACCAGTCTCTTTCGGCCAGCTCGCGCTTTACCTCGGCAAGTTCGCGCCAGCGTTCTTCTTTTGCAGCCATGCCTGCACCTCCCCGATGTTTTCAATTCCTGTTTTCACCTCATGAAAATCTTGAAAAGGCAGATGCCGGAGGCCGAGTTCTTTGCATTCAGTCAAAAGATAATCTCTCGCAAAACACATATCGGATAACTTTGCAGCCTCGACATCCGTGACCGAATCACCGATCATAATGAGAAATTTCTGCTGATCGGACAGCTTCCGGATGACTGACGGTTTGCAGCAGCCGCATTGATTGGTGCAGCCTCCGTCACAGGCGTGCGGCCAGTCTATATGAATATATTCATTGTCAAAGGATGCATGATTGCAGAAAATCCGCTCCTTTTCTACGATCCCTTCCAAAAGCGGATACACAAAAAAGTCCATTCCCCCGCTTACGATATAAAACGGGAGGCCGTTTGACCGGACAAACGAGACAAAATCCAAAAAGCCGTCCCGTATTTTCGCATCCTTCAGAATAAAGCCGGTCAGTTCTTCTTTTAAGCTGCTCGGCAGCAGTCCGAACATCCGGCCGACTCCTTCTTGGATTGATATGCTTTTAGACAGAACACCGTCTTTTAATTCAAGCCACTCAGGAGGCGCGAATTCTTTCATCATGCTGACAATGTTGTCGTTCATGGTGACCGTGCCGTCGAAATCACAAATAATCAGCGGTGTGCGGGTCATACGGCTTCCACCCTTCCCCATTTGTCTAATGCGAGCTGAAGATCTTTGCACGACGCGGCTTTTTCTTCAATCGGCTGCGCTTCAAGCACCGCATCAATGATGGCGCGGAACGCTTTTCCGCCGCCCTCGGCTCCTTTCGGATGGCCGTGAATGCCACCGCCGGCATTGATGATGTGATCGATGCCGAAATCGCGCATCAACAATGGCACCATACCGGGGTGAATGCCTGCTGACGGGACGGCAAACGACGGATGAAAGACATCGTCTTTTACACATTCATCATGGATTGCAAGCGCGGACTCCTTCGGAAGAGCAACGGATCCGTAAGGTGACGGAAATAAGCTGAAATCAGCGCCGCAATAGCGGTTCAGCTTGCCGAGCAAAAGCGCATGCGACAAGCCGTAAACGGGAGATGATGTGAACGCGCCGCTGACTGCCGGATGCGCCATGATCGGAAGCGGGATTTCCCTGTCTTCGGCAAGGCTCTGCATCACATCTAAACCGTAAGCGAACACATTCAATAAAAGCGCGTCCGCCCCGAGTTCTGCCGCGCGCCTCGCTTTATCCCGCAGTTCAGCGGTCCTTCCCGTAAGGTTTACGGCATACAGCGTTTTATGCCCCGTCTCCTCCCGGGTTTCCTTCAGGACTTGTTTTCCTGCGATAATGCGGGTTTCAAACGGAGCCAGTTCATTTTCAAAGAAAATTTCGTCATCTTTAATCAGATCCACGCCGCCGAGCGCCTGCTGTCTGAGCTGTTCTTTAATGTCGGCGAGATCCCGTCCGATCACGCCTTTAAATATGCTCATCAGAAGCGGTCTTTCAAATTCGCCCAGCAGTTTGCGGATGCCGTATATACCGAATTTCGGCCCGGGAAGGGAGCGTTTAAACCCTTCGGAAAATTCAAGATCAGTCAATTTTATTTTTCCGTCCAGTGACAGCTTTCCGAATACCGTCGTCAGGACGGCCGGAATATCTCTTGAAAAGTTCGCCTCGGGATAGGCGATGGTGATGACGGATTGTGTTTCGTTTTCTGAGGTTCCTTCTTTCTCCTCAACTTTTACGACCCGGCCTTTATGTTTTCTGAGCTGTTCCTGCTTCACCAGGGGCAGGTCAGTCCAGGAGCCTACCGTCAGTTCCGCCGCAATCTGTTCCGCCCGCTTTTCACCGTCCGTTGTGTCTGTCAGAAGATATGTTGCCAATACTTCGCTCATGCGTGAACGCCTCTCTTTCTTTCACAAAACATAAAAAAACCTCTTCCGTATGAGCAGAAAGAGGCTTCGTGTTATGTCCGAATCTTATCTCTCAGCTCCTGCTGCAAGAATTAGCACCGTGCTTTATCAGTCGGTTGCCGGGCTTCATCGGGCTCGTCCCTCTGCCTGCTCTTGATAAGAATAATGATTTTATAAAGTATTTTGAATTATCGCATTGTTATCCTGATATGTCAATGCTTTTTCAGGTGAAAAGATTCAGTTTCCCGATCCGTTCCGCAGCTTCTTTAAGTCTTTCTTCACTTGTCAGAAGACCGACTCTTATATAGCCTTCCCCCCATTTTCCGAACCCGTTTCCGGCAGCGACGGCGACATCCGCTTTCTCGAGCAGCAGATCTGAAAACGACTGTGACGTATAACCGTCGGGCACAGGGAGCCATGCAAAAAAGGAGCCCGCCGGAGCCGTCACATCCCAGCCGATACCGCGGCAGGCTTCAATCCATGCATTGCGTCTCGATTCATATCTGTCATTTTGCGCTGCGACGCATGCCTGATCCGCTAAAAGAGCGGCTGCGGCCGCCTGCTGCGCCGCGGGAAACAGGCTGACAAACATATGATCCTGATAAAGGTTGATCGCTTCGATAACAGAAGCGTTTCCGACGGCAAATCCGACCCGCCAGCCCGCCATATTATACGTTTTGGACAAGGTATAGATTTCGATTCCGGTCTCTTTTGCGCCTTCCGTCTGCAAAAAGCTCAGCGGTTTATGCCCGTCAAAACCGACGGCTCCGTACGCGAAATCATGAACGACACAAATGCCGTTTTGTTCCGCAAAACCGACCGTCTCCTCAAAAAACGCCTCTGTCGCCACAGCGCCGGTCGGATTATTCGGATAATTGAGATACAGCATCTTCGCCTCGCTCCGCACCTTTTCAGGAATTACGCTGTAATCAGGGAGAAACCCTCTTTCTTCCGTCAGCGGCATCATTTCCATTTTCGCTTTCGCAAGGGCGACGCCCGACCAGTAATCAGGATATCCGGGATCAGGCACCAGAATGGTATCTCCCGGGTTTAAAAGACATTGCGGAAGCTCAACAAGTCCCGCCTTGCCTCCGAACAGCACGGCGACTTCCGTTTCCGGATCAAGCGTGACCCCGTACTCCCTTTCATAAAATGCAGCGGCTGCTTTTTTGAAGCTGTAAGCGCCCCGGAATGATGAGTATTTATGATTTTCCGGCCTTTCGACGGCACGCTTCATTTCTTCAACGATATGCTGAGGCGTCGGCTGATCAGGGTTTCCCTGCCCTAAATTGATGACGTCTCTGCCTTCTTTCAGCTTTTGATTCACTTTTTGCACCAATGATGCGAAAAATTGTTCCGGCAGCTGTTTGAGTACATCTGAGATTTCAAAGTTCATATTTTTCACCTTCTAAAAATGTCTTGAAATGATAGTCCATCATCATATATGGTTAAATAAAAAAAGTAAAGAGAAACTAGAGGTGTTAAAAAATGAAATGGACCGTTTCCTGTTTGCAATTTGATATTTCATACGGAAATCCTTCAGAAAATTTTAAAAAAGCAGAATCTTTGATTGAGCAAGAAAGCCGCCATGCGGATGTAATCGTGCTTCCTGAGTTGTGGACGACCGGCTATGATCTCACACGGCTAGACCAGCTGGCGGATGAAAACGGCAAAGTTTCGGAACAGTGGCTTAAAGAAACGGCAAAAACATACAACGTACACCTCGTTGCCGGATCTTTTGCGGTCAAAGAAGGCGAAAATGTCTATAACACCATGTACATCGCCGATAACAGCGGACAGATCGTGAAGCGGTATCAGAAAGCCCATCTGTTTCAGCTGATGGATGAACACCTTTACTTGTCAGCAGGAAACAGCGACGGTTCCTTTGAGCTTGACGGTCTCAAGTGCGCCGGGCTGATCTGCTATGATATCCGTTTCCCCGAATGGATCAGAAAGCATACGTCCCAGGGCGCGAATGTCCTGTTTATCTCTGCAGAATGGCCTCTGCCCCGCCTTGATCATTGGCGAAGCCTGCTTGTCGCCAGAGCAATTGAAAACCAATGTTTTGTCGCAGCCTCTAACTGCACGGGGTCCAATCCCGATAATGAATTTGCCGGCCACAGCCTGATTATTGACCCGTGGGGCCGGATTTTAGCCGAAGGAGACCGGACGGAAGGCGCAGTCCGGGCGGAAATTGATGTGTCAGAAAGCGCGGCCGTCCGCGGAACCATTCCGGTTTTCCAAGACTTGCGGCGTGATTTATATTAATTTTCAAAAAAATGTTGACAAGAATATCCGGCACCTGCTAATATTTTCATCAACTGATTAATCCGAATTGTGATACAAATCAATATATTTTCTCTTATCGAGAGTTGGGCGAGGGAATTGGCCTTTTGACCCCAACAGCAACCGACCGTAATTCCATTGTGAAATGGGGCGCGTACATTTTGCGCCGAGACGATTGTCTCATAAGGCACGGTGCTAATTCCATCAGATGTTATCTGAGAGATAAGAGGCGGACTGCACTGTTTCAGCCTCCTTCTCTTTCAGAGAAGGAGGCTTTTTTTTCGGGCGTATTCTCCGTCACGATCTCTTACTGCCACTACATAATTGGAGGGTAAATCCATGTCAGCAACTAAAACAAGTCTTTATGAACAATTAACAGAAAGCTCCGCCGCCGCGTTAGCCGTCAAGCTCGGCTTATTCCAAAGCAAAAGCACTCTGACATGCCGTGAAATCGGCGACGGCAATTTAAATTACGTCTTCCATGTTTACGATAAAGAAAACCAAAAAGGACTGATTATCAAACAGGCGATTCCTTACGCGAAAGTCGTCGGTGAAAGCTGGCCGCTTACAATTGATCGGGCGAGAATCGAAAGCAGCGCCCTCATCCGCCAGGGCGAACACGTGCCGCACCTCGTTCCGGCCGTTTACTATTCCGATACTGAAATGGCCGTCACGGTAATGGAAGACCTCTCACATTTGCAGATTTCACGAAAAGGGCTGCTGGAAGGGCAGCATTATCCGAACTTATCGGTTCATATCGGTGAATTTTTAGGGAAAACGCTTTTTTACTCATCCGATTATGCGCTCGATGCGAAAGTAAAGCAGCAGCTCGCAAAGCAGTTTACAAATCCTGAGCTTTGCAATATTACAGAAAGGCTTGTGTTTACAGAACCGTTTCTCGACCATGAGACAAACGATTTTGAAGAGGAGCTGCGCCCATACGCAGAAAAAGTTTGGAACAATTCCCGGCTGAAAGAAGGCGCTGACGAATTGAAAGCCATCTTTCTGAATTCCGCGGAAACATTGGTTCACGGCGATCTGCACACGGGAAGCATCTTCGCCGATGAACATGAAACAAAGGTGATTGATCCCGAGTTTGCTTTCTTCGGACCGATCGGGTTTGACATCGGCCAATTTATCGCCAATCTGCTGTTAAACGCCCTCAGCCGCGACGGTGACGACAGACAGCCGTTATATGACCATACTGCCGCCGTATGGGATACATTTGTGAAAACATTCAGTGAAGCATGGGAGAAAGACTGCCTGCCTTCCCGCAGACACCTGCTGGAAGACACACTGAAAAACGCGTTTGAAGAAGCGGTCGGTTTTGCGGGATGCGAATTGATCCGGCGCACGATCGGACTCGCCCATGTGGCTGACTTAGATGAAATCACTCCGTTTGACAAACGAATCGAACGGAAGAAGCTGGCGCTTGAGATCGGCGCCTATTATATCGAAAACAGAAAAGAACTGAAGCATATCACCGAGGTTCTGAACCAATTTAAGCTCCGTGTAAAGGAATGATGCAGCATGACCAATGAATTTGCCATCCCCCGTTCTGTGGAATGGAAAGAAACCTACATCCGCATTTTAAATCAGCAAAAGCTTCCCGACGTCACTGAGTATGTGGAACTTGAAACAAAGGAAGATGTATTCGACGCGATTGTCACGCTGAAAGTAAGGGGCGCCCCGGCCATCGGTATAACCGCGGCATTCGGACTCGCGCTCTCCGCCAAGTCATTTGAAGCCCGCGATCTTTCAGATTTCCGACGTCAGTTCGCGGATGTCAAAGCGTATTTAAACAGTTCGAGGCCCACTGCCGTCAACCTCGCGTGGGCGCTTGACAGACTGACGGATTCCATCAGGGATGCAATCTCAATCAATGAAGCGAAAACAACGCTCGTTCATGAAGCTATTCAAATTCAGATTGAGGATGAAGAAACCTGCCGAATGATCGGCCAAAATGCGCTGCACCTTTTTAAAAAAGGCGACCAGATCATGACCATCTGCAATGCGGGCTCGATTGCTACAAGCCGGTACGGTACGGCGCTTGCTCCCTTTTACTTAGCGAAACAAAAAGACCTCGGCCTTCATATCTACGCATGTGAAACAAGACCCGTTCTCCAGGGATCCCGGCTGACGGCGTGGGAGCTGATGCAGGGCGGAATTGATGTCACACTCATTACGGACAGCATGGCCGCCCATACAATGAAGGAAAAACATATTTCAGCAGTCATTGTCGGCGCTGACAGAATTGCTAAAAACGGAGATACGGCCAACAAAATCGGAACGTACGGCCTCGCTATTTTGGCAAACGCCTTTCAGATTCCGTTTTTTGTGGCCGCACCGCTTTCGACCTTTGACTTGCAGATTGAAAACGGCGATCAGATTCCGATTGAAGAAAGAGATCCGGATGAAGTCAGACAGATCTCCGGCATACGCACCGCTCCCGAAGATGTGCCGGTCTTCAATCCGGCCTTTGACATCACACCGGGCAGCCTGATTTCAGGCATTATCACCGAGAAAGGAATTGTGACCGGTTCTTACACGGAAGAAATTGAACAATTATTCGCTGCCTGCCAGCTGAGCTGAAAAACCGCTGATGATGTTGCCTCAGGCAATGTCAGCGGTTTTTTTGTCTGCATAATGTAATCACTTCATCTTTTTGGGCAGCTGAAATCAGATGCATTTTAAAAAACAGCTCTGCATAACCGGCTATCTTTTGCGGACGGCTCATTTTCATCAGGCTTCGTCCTCCTTTTTCACCAGACCAACTTTTTTTACTTAATAAAATGATATGTCGGACGCGAAAAAACGGAACGTGCCATATGTTTTATTTTTCTTTATAGGATATTTGTTCGATGTTCAGCAGCACCGCTTTTACATCCGTCTTCGTGCCCGCGTATCCCGTTAAGGCGCTGTTTTTGCCGATTACCCGATGGCACGGGACAAAAATCGGCAGCCGGTTTCGTTTATTGGCTTGTCCGATGGCGCGCACCGCTTTCGGTTTTCCGATCGCTTCAGCCATATCGCCGTAGCTTCGGGATTCCCCGTAAGGAATCATCGTCAGCGCGTTCCACACCCTTTCCTGAAAGGGTGTGCCTTTTTGTCTCAGAGGCAGAGAGAATTGCTTTCTTTCTCCTGAAAAATATGATGCCAGCTGCTGTTTCGCCTCCGACAGCAAAGCGGTTTCGCACGGCTTTACGCCGGGCGCGTCTTTTTGCCATTCCTCAAAATCTTCCCCGGTGAGAAACAGGCCGGTAATAAATCCCTCTTCCTCTGTTACGATAACGGTTCCAAATGGCGCTTTTACACTTGTAAAACAGATCATTCCCCGCTCCTTCTTTCTTCCGTATTCTGCCGGATCGGAAGTGTCAAATGAAAAACCGTGCCCTTCCCTTCTTCACTTTCCACATGAATGCGTCCCTGATGTTCTTCGATGATTTTATAGCTGACCATCAGACCGAGGCCCGTTCCCCTGTCTTTTGTCGTGTAAAATGGCTCGCCCAGACGTTTTAATTTGTCTTCGGAAATACCTGTTCCTTCATCTTGAAAAGAAATCAAAATGTGGTCTTGATCAGAAGGCTGGATGGTCACATAGATATTGCCGCCGCCCGGCATGACTTCAATGGCGTTTTTTAAAATATTGATAAACACCTGTTTTAATTGATTCGGTTCACAGTAAATCGGCGGGATGTTTCCGGTCAGGTTCAGATGAATCTGCACATTGACAAGATTGGCCTGGGCATTCAAAAGATCAGCCGTGTCTTTCATAATCTGCGTCACGTCTTTTTCTTCATATAATATCGCCTGAGGTTTCGCTAAAATTAAAAATTCAGTGATGATAGACTCGATGCGTTTTAATTCTGAGGTAATGACGTTAAAGTACAGAGAATATTCGCCTTCAATGCTTCCTTGAAGAAGCTGAATGAACCCTTTCAGCGCCGTCATCGGGTTTCTGATTTCGTGGGCGATGCCCGCCGCCAGCTCCCCTACAACATGAAGAGTGTCGGATTTCCGCAGCCTCTCTTCAAGCTCTTTGGCCTCTGTGACATCTTTAAAGATGGCCAGATTCATATTTTGAATGATATTTCTTTTGAAGGAGAATTCCAGTTTGCGGCTGTCACTGCTGCTTAACAGGAAGGGGATTTCATTATCCATTCCTTCTAAATCAATCTTTCTGGCGGGAACACCCGCGTTTTCAATATCAAATAAAGAAAGAATATCCGGAACGGTGTACGCTCTCAGCTCCTCATCCGGCATGCCGAGTATACGGCTTGCGAGAGGATTCGCGTCAATAATACGGAATTGGTTGTCAAATAAGACCTTGCCGTCCATTGAGCCGTTGAATACTTTTCTGAATTTCAGCTCGCTTTCCCGCAATTCTTTTTCCATCCGCTTACGATCGCTGACATTTCTTAAAATGGTTAAATGCTGACCTTCAAGTATGGTTCGTTTTGATGTGAACTCAAGCTCTTTGTATTGGCCGTTTGCCATCTGAAACAGCATTTCTTCACGGATTTCCCCGTATTTTTCATATTTCTTCTTAATCTGCTTGTATTTTTTCTGCGGATCAACGATAAACGTACATAAATTCGTCTCCACCAGCTTATCCATCGGCAGTTCGAAAATGCGGCACGCCGATTCGTTTGCTTTGGCAATCTTTCCGTCATCAGACCAAATGACAATCGCGTCCATGGCGTTTTCAAAAATTTCGCGGAATCGCTCTTCGCTTTTAAAGAGTTTCAATTCCATCAACCGTTTCTCTGTTATGTCTCTCATAATGGACATGTAGAACCCGCTGATTAAGTTGGACGTAATCGTAAATTCAAACAGCTTCTCTTCGCCGGACCGAAGCTTGACGGGCAGTTCTCCTTTGGCGTTTCCTTTTCTGCGGAGGGTTTCCCAGATTTCTTTCAGATGCTTTTTGTTTTCTCCGTCGGTAAAATGGCGGAGCGACAGATGGGACAATTCATTCTGGCCGATCTCAAAGCTTTTGCAAAAAGAGAGGTTCGCATCAATAAACCCGCCGTCCTTATCAAACAGCACGATGCCGTCGACAGCCCTGTCAAACAAATCTTTAAACAGCTGCTCGTTCATGGAGAATTCGCGCTCTAATATTTTTTTAGAGGAGATGTCCCTCATCACCACAAAAAAATAATCCTCCCCAATTCCGTCTCTGGCGAGGAATTCAATGTATTTCGTCGCGCCGCTGTCAAGCTTAATCGGCACCTCTTTCCACAGATGGCCTTTTTTTAAAAACCTTTTCACGGCCTTATTCAGTTCTTCCTGAGGCACGGAATATAAAAAGTCCAGGACGGAGCGGTTAATAAGGCTCTCTGCCTCAATCTGCATCATCCGGGCCGCAGCCTCGTTCGCCTGGACGATTTTCATTTCCTTACGGCATATAAAAATGGCATCAAGCGTGTTATTCATAATCACATGATACCGGTTCAATTCACTCTTCAGGCGGTCATTTTCCTCTTTCATCCGCTTCAGCTGCTCTTTCAGCGACTCGTTTGTTTGCAAATCCAGAGTTTCAGCCATTCAGTACACTCCTTCTTCAAAAACCTATCCTTCAATATTTCTACAAAATACCTCATCTTCCTTCATTCGCCCTATACATTTCAGAAAATTTCAATGATATGACAAGTTAAAGTCTTTTTCTACGATCCTTACCTCCCCGTTACATCATCCTAACAATCCCTTTTGTCCTCCTTCAATTTTTTGTTTTTTATTTTAAAATGAACACCAACAGGAAATAATCATGCAGTGGATGATTTTTGAAGAGAAGGTGATGCTATGACAAAATCGCGAGACAGTTACTTTGACAACGCCAAGTTTATCTTGATTTTTCTGGTGGTGTTCGGCCATATCCTCCGGTCATTTATTAACGGAAATGAGTTTATGCTCCATCTCTACAAATTCATTTATACTTTTCATATGCCGGCCTTTATCCTGGTTTCCGGCTATTTCGCAAAAAACTTTAAGCGGAAAGGTTATGTGAAGAAGCTGGCTGTGAAGCTGATTATTCCGTACCTGATTTTTCAGGGCATTTACTCGGTTTTTTACTACTTGATTCAGGATGAAAGCATGACAAGCGTCAATCCGATTGATCCGCAATGGTCTCTCTGGTTTTTAGTCAGCTTATTCTTTTGGAATCTGCTGCTTTATCCCTTTACGAAGCTGCCGAAAATGTGGGCGCTTGGTGTGAGCTGCGGGCTTGCCGTCATGATTGGGTATCTTGATTTTATCAGCAGCACGCTGAGTCTTTCACGGACGTTTGTCTTTCTTCCGATGTTCCTCGTCGGGTTTTATTTGAAAAAACAGCACTTTGATTTACTTCGGGCTAAAAGAGGCAGGCAGATTGCCGCGGGCGTACTGGGGATTGTTTTCCTCTTATGCTGGTGCATTGATTTTGATTACTCGTGGCTGTTCGGATCGGAGCCTTATTCTACATTCGGCACAGTGTCGCTGTTGAGCGGTCTGTCACGGATCGGCTGGTATGTTTTGGCCTTTGCCGCCACTTTCAGCTTTTTGGCGCTCGTTCCGCAAAAGCGTTATTTCTTTACGAAATGGGGTACGAGAACGTTTTACGTGTATCTGCTGCATGGATTCATTATAAAAACGCTGCGGCAGATCGGGCTTGAAGATCACTTGTCTGATTATCAGAATTTAGTCATACTCTTAATGTTAACGGCAGCCCTTACGTCCATTCTCTCCAGCAATGCGGTGAAAACGGCCGCACAGCCGTTTATTGAGCTGCGGATAACAGGCTTGCTTGAAGCGGTGAAAGGAACAAGAAACGGTGCTTATTCGAAATAATGCAAAATACCTCTTAAGCGTTGCCGCCTAAGAGGTATTTTTTATTTTTTGCCGTCTTCTTTTTTCTTCGGCTTCGTCTGTTCAAGCGTTTCAATCCATTTTCCTGCGTTATAATCACCGAGCTCGCTTGAAAACTCTTCTTCAAGCAATTTAGGGTCCATCGGCTTTTTATGGTTTTGCATGTCTTTGCTGTGGCGGTTTTTTTTCGTCATGTTACTCGCCTCCTTGTTTGCCGTGTTTTGATTTGCGGTTTGCGCCTCTCAGTCCGGGATCACCGTCGTATTGTGTTTTGTATGCATCTTTGTCCATGCTCTCAGTCGGTGTGTTGTTGTTGGTCAAAGCTTCATTCTTTGCTGCTTTGCGTTTCATTTGATTTCCTCCTTCTGTCAGCAAATCTGTTTTGAATTCATTAAGCATTTTTTTTAAGTCGCGCACTGTCACGTGTTTGGCCTCATCAATGAGTTCATAGCCGATCTGTCCGTTCGGCTCAAGCAGCACATATTTAAAATCTTGAATGTCTCCGAGGCCTTCCTGCCTGATCCTCATTGACAGCTGGTCTTCGGTAAAACGCATTTTTTTTAAGTTTTCCGGGATGATTTTTCCGTTTCTGACAACGGCGACGGTTTTTCCTGAAAATAAAAACTCAAAAAAGCTTGATTTGATTTCTAAATATTCCATCAGGATCAGTACCGCAATAAAAATCGCCGCCGCGAAAATGGTTTCCCATAAATTATGTTCAATAAACGGCTGAATAATAATCGAGCCGATCGAAATCATGATGACTGTTTGGGTCACCGACAGCTGGCTGATTGATTTCCGTCCGGCAATCCGCAATAAAAAGGTACCGACCGCTATCATAACTACCGACTTCCAAAATACGGCAAACAATGACGTCACCTCTTTACAAGTAGAATCTCCAAAGAAACTGTTTCCACTCATCCATTTTACGGCAATAAAAAAACACCGCTTTCTGAAAAGCGGTGTCAGCCGATAATTATTCTTTCCTTCGGATAATGATAATTTGCTTCGATTTCTTTTCGGCCGATCAAATAAAGGAACGTCAAAATGCCGATCCGGCCGATAAACATCACAATCATGATCACACATTTTCCGATGTCGCTTAAATGCGGAGTAATCCCGAGCGACAGGCCGGTCGTTCCGAAAGCGGAACACACTTCAAAAAGCAGCCCGAGCAGCGTCTGATTTGTCTCCGTCACGGAAAGAATCAGCGTCGACCCGAACACGAGCAGAATCGCCATCATCGTAACGACCAGCGACTTCATGACATCAGCCTGATGAAGCTCGCGTTTAAAGACCTTGACCGCTTTATTCCCTCTGGCAAAATGAAACAGAGCAAGAAGGTTAAGCGCAAACGTCGTCGTACGGATTCCGCCGCCGACCGAGCTCGGTGATGCGCCGATAAACATGAGGGCACAGATGAAAAATAATGTCGGCGCCGACAGCTGGCTGATATCAATTGTTGCAAGCCCGCCGCTTCGTGTAGCGGTTGATTGAAAGAGACATAAAAATAAAACATCATGCCAGCTTTTCCCCTTCATAACATGGCTTGCTTCAAGCGCGTAAATGCCCACGGCTCCGAACAAAACGAGCATTCCGAACGTAACGGTCGTAATTTTCGTAAACAGCGTGAATGAGTATCTGCGCTGTTTTGAAAACAAAAAGTCTTTTACTTCTACGAGCACCGGAAAACCGATCGCACCGAAAATAATCAGAAGCATCGTAATAAACTGCACGAAATAGTCATGTCTGAACGGAACGAGTGAATTTCCCGTAATATCAAAACCGCCGTTTGTCGTGGCGCTGACGCTCGCAAAGAATCCGTGCAAGTACGCCTGTTCAAACGAATCATAATACGTTAAAAAATATGTTCCTAAGATGATGCCGCCTAAAAACTCGATTAATAAAATCAAAAACAGCACTTGCTTCATCAGGTTGACGATACCGGAAAACTGCGATTGATTCTGATCCACCATAATGAGCTTCCGTTCCCGCAGACCGATCCGTTTGCCCATAATGAGCCAGACGAATGTTCCAAGCGTCATAATGCCGATTCCGCCGAATTGAAGCACGAAAGCCAAAATGACAATCCCGGCCGTGCTGAATGTATCAGCCGTGTTGACGACCGTTAAACCGGTGACACTGACTGAGCTGACAGCCGTAAACAGCGCGTCTATAAACGACCAGCTGGCCCCTTGTTTGTGGGCGGCCGGCAGACTTAGCAAAATAAATGCCACCGTCACAGCAAGAAAATAATATAATGCAATCAGCTGTGCAGGCGACAAGATCTGTATGAATTTTTTCAGTTTTAATTTCATAAGATAGTTCCTTCTGCCTCTCAAATGTAGTACGTAATTATTCTAATGATATTGGGAGAATTTTTAAAGGTCTTTTTAGAAAGATTTTTCATTACCTTATGTAATTTGCCGATCTTTAAACAAAAAAACCTCTGAAACGATTGTCAGAGGTTTTGTTTATTATTTTGCTTCCAGCCTGCGGATACGCTCATCGAGATCAGGGTGTGTGGAGAACAGTGACGAATGCTTTTTGCCGTTAATTTTTAACGTCTGCACCGCCGTCTGGTCTTCTTCATTCACATGTCCTGTATAAGACTTCAGCGTACGCAGAGCGTGAATCATTTTATCCTTGCCGGCAAGGTCTGCACCGCCGCGGTCAGCGTGAAACTCTCTGTGCCGCGAGTAGGCAAAGACGACAAGACTGCCGAGAATGGAAAAGATAATCTGAAATACGATCATCGCGATAAAATGCACGACCGGTGCGAGGTCTTCTTTGACAAAGCGGCTTGCAACCCATGCCGCGATTCGGGAAAGGAATACGACGAACGTATTGACGATTCCCTGCAGCAGCGTCATCGTGACCATATCACCGTTTGTGATGTGTGCGACTTCATGGGCAAGAACCCCTTCCACCGCAGCATCATCCATCTGCTGCAATAAACCTGAAGAAACCGCGACAAGCGAACGGCGCTTAGAAGGTCCGGTCGCAAAAGCATTGACTTCCGGGGAATGATAAATGCCGACTTCAGGCATTTTCGTCATCCCTGCGGCACGGGACAATCTGTGCACACGGTCAACCAATTGCTGTTCTTCATAGCTGAGTGACTGTTTCTTCGGATTTAACACCCGGACGCCCATCATCGTTTTGGCCATCCATCTGGACATTCCGAGAGAAATAAAAGAACCGACAAAACCGACGACAAGACTGAACACGAGCAATGCCATCAGATCAATGCGGCCATTTTGTATATACGAGCCGACACCGGTAACGCTTGTAATAATCGTAAGCACAATTCCGATTGTCGTAATGACCAAAAGGTTCGTTAAAATAAACAGAAATATTCTTTTCGCCATAATTACCTCCGTCTTTTTTAAGATCAAAAGAACTTATTTAATTAAATTATAAATGATCTGTTTGAAAATGCAACAATTTCGACGTATGATGTTAATGTAATTCTCAGTGATATTAGAAAGTGAACACGTAATCAATCAGAGGTGAACCATGAACACGTTTAAACTGACCCGAACTGATATGGTCCGGCTTCTTTACGCGTTAAAAGGCCAAGGAGACGCAACTCCTCTCCAAATCTTATTGCAATCAGCGGATATGACATTGGATGAAGCGGAAAGCCGTCTGCATATCCCTGAATTTCTGACGAGATTCGAACGAAAAAAAGAGAAAAAGGAATACGGGCTTTCAACTAACGAGATTGTCGAGCTGGGAAATCTGTGCGAGCTGACGTCTTTAAAATCAACCGCCGTCCAAAACTGGGTGAAACGCGATATTAAAGA
This sequence comes from Bacillus sp. MT(2024), assembly GCF_036362845.1. NCBI lineage: Bacteria > Bacillati > Bacillota > Bacilli > Caryophanales > Bacillaceae > Bacillus > Bacillus sp. MT(2024). The sequence goes on along the minus strand of NZ_CP143632.1, from coordinate 1,276,604 downwards.
TTTAATCGGCCACCCCTTACTCGGCAAAAAATATACAATTGAACAAGCTGTCATCCTTCTCATTGTACGTGATTTAAAATCAATTTATGACTTCGAACATATACGCGGCATATTAAAAATCGCTTTTAACACGATCACAGACAGATCAGACGACGTCATCAGCCCGATCAGCTACTATGAAAGCTGCGCCCAAGTGATTGATTATCTTCATCATAAGGCAAACCCGCCGATGAAGGAAACGAGCCTGCAGGAGCTCGTTGAAGAGCAGACGGACAAGCTCAAAGGCTGCTTTAAAGAACTCGGAAGCGGACAATGGAACGATATCAGATCCATCATCGCGGTCACGGTGCTCTCCGTTTTGACTTTCCATATTCAAGCCTCAGCCTACAAAATGACCAGCCATTTATTATAATTCATAACGCTTCTTCGCCCCGGTGTCTGCGCCGGGGTTTTTTGCTGTACAACAATTGCCAGCATAATCAATACCGTTCCGTTTGAAACTAAAATGCGTAAACACATCTTGCCAGAGAAAAGGAGATGAAAAAGATGGCGAGCAGAAATAAACTCTTAGTTCCAGGGGCTGAGCAGGCACTTGACCAATTTAAATACGAAGTGGCTCAAGAATTCGGCGTGAACCTTAGCTCTGATACAGCAGCACGCGCAAACGGCTCTGTAGGCGGGGAAATGACAAAACGTCTTGTACAGCAGGCTCAATCACAATTAAACGGGAAAAATCAATAATGCAGCTTATTCGCCGGGACTTCTCGGCGAATTTTGATATTTATCGGCATTCTCCTTTCCGTGCCGGTAGCCGTTCGGATTCCTGCGGTCTGACGAATCTTCATGATGCCGATAGGAGTCCCAATGTTCATTGCGATCATGATTCCGCTGATTCCAGTAATGATTGTAATACTTTTGCTTAGGCTCTTTGTCATTTCCGTTTTCCTGAGGATTTTGTGTTGGGGGCTGCTCTGTTTCCCCATCTTGTTCCTTCTGTGTGTTTTCTTCTGATCCGGAAGCTGCATTTTTGTCGGTTTGCTGACTGCCGTCCTGACTGTCCGGCTTCGCTTCTTCCGTGCCGGGCGTTGTTTCATTGTTTTCCGGCTTCTCTGCTGCCTTTTCTTCATCAGGAGCTGTCTTTTCATCAGCCGCCGGCTTTTCTGTGTCCGGCTGCTTGCTTTGATCAGCGTCTGTTTCGGTATCTTTTTGATCTGTTTCATTGCCGTCGGTTTGCTTTTCAGACTGTTTTTCTTCTGTTTTCTTTTCGTTTCTTCTTATGTAGCTGCCTGTTGACATCCCTTCCTGTTTTGCTTTTTCTCTTGTTTCCATATCAGATTCAAGAGATTGGACCTGGTAGGTGCCCTTATATTTTTCAGTCATGTCAGCCAGCTGTTTTTTAACGCCTTTTTTATATGTATTGTCATCTGTATTTTCATAAACCGTGGAAATTAAAATCTCTTTTGATTCCTTTACATATCCATGCTTGCTGCAATCGGTAATAATATTACTGATGACTTCCTTAAAATCGCTGCTTTTCCAATCTCCGATGTCACTGATGACCTGTTTGGCGTCATGGTTCAGCGGTGTCAGTTCAATGACTTCATATTTGCTGTTTAAAGCCATTTCAATGCTGGGATTAATGTCAAGCGTCATATACGCGTAAGCTTTGTTATCAGAAAAAACCGGGAGCAAAATTAAAATAAACAAAATAATAGCAGTCATCGTAAACACTCCCAATTTAAAAGGGCGCAGTTTCAGAAAATCAAAAAAGCTGGCCCTTCTTCCCATACGCGTTTCGCCTTCGAACGTAATTTCCTCTCCGATTTCACAAGTGCGGTGATCATTTTTTGTTTTTAAAAATTGTCCGTCAGGGGTTAGCAACGTGACGAATTTTTTATTTTTCTCTACTATGATCCCTCTTCTCATGAGTGCAACACCCCTTTAAGATAATCTTTTAAATAAATATAATCACCTGTAATAATAATACTCATGGCGATGATATATTTTCGGTTCCGTTCGATCGTTTTTCTGCTGACCGACACGAGCTGCTCCAGCTGTTTGACAGGAAGCTGTTTTTTCTGGTGCAAAATGGACGCCAGCTCTTCATTTTCAACAAGCGTGTAGGCTACCTTAATCGCATTCTGCCTCGCATCTGTATGCTTCGGCGATTGTTCCAGCAGCTCTTTAAAAGACAGGCCGTATTCTTTCAGCTGCTTCTGAAAAAAAAGAATTTCTTCCCGGCGCTGTTCCTGTTCTATCTGTTTGCGGTATTCATCAATGGAAAGCTCCGCTTCGATAAGGCTCTGCGAAGATTCCTGATCGTCGCCCTCCTGCACATCCATATTGATATGCTGAGCGGTTCTTGCTTCTTTTCTGATATAGTCTATCACTTTTCTTTTTATAATCAGCTCTGCAAATGCAAGCAGCGAATTACCTTTTTCAGCCGAATACTTTTCAATGGCTTCGTTAAACGCGATCAGCCCGATGCTGAATTCGTCGTCTTTTTCATCTATATATCGTTTACAAACGGATGAAACCGTCTTCGCGATAAAAGGCTTATATTGCTGTATTAAATCGTTCTGCAGATCTTTGTCGCCTTTTTGTATTTTTTCAACAGATGTTTCAAGCGTTTGCTTCTTTTTTCCCAATTTAAACAAAAGGCTAAGCACTGGTTTCACCTCAGTTCCTCCCTATAACTACTCATAATCATAGCTAATTTAGTAGGGATTCGCAAAGGAAGAAAAAGAGAAATCGATTTCATTTGTCTCAATTATGACAAGCCAATAAGACGTACTATACATGATTTCGTGCCCCCATGCATAATTAAGGGGGTTTTCTCTGTGTTTTTTGTAACAATGCTGTTATAAAATTGTTATCATATGTCTTAAATGTAAGCGTTTCAAACAAAAAAGGGAACCTGCTTTTTAAAAAGCCAGACTCCCTTTTTGATCATTTTACGCGTGTTCTCTTTTTTCCGATGCCGCGCCGGACTCTGTTTGTTTTGCTCCTGACATAAACCATCCGCAAACCGCAATGGCAGCCAGAACCGCCCAGAAAATGATTTTCCAGGCCGCCGAATGGATGACATCTGCCGGAATTATACCGAGTTCCTCATGGGCCAACGTATAAAGAGCGAGCTTCACGCCTACCCATCCGACAATCACAAATGCCGCCGTTTCAAGGCCCGGCCTGGTTTTCAGTAAGGATACGAACATTGATGCCGCAAAACGCATAATGATTAAACCGATTACGCCGCCGGCTAAAATAACGAGAAACTGACCGCCGTCCAAGCCGCCGATGGCGGGAAGCCGTGTTCCCGGGAGCGTTACGGCAAGCGCGACCGCCGCTAAAATGGAGTCAACGGCAAAAGCGATGTCTGCGAGCTCCACTTTCAAGACAGTCTGCCAAAACCCGCTTTCTTTCTGCTTTTTCTGACCGGCGTTATCTTTGAATACATACCGCTTCAGCAAATGGCTGACCGCAATGTAAAACAGATATAAAGCGCCGACGGCCTGGACCTGCCAAACATTCACCAGAAATGAAATGGCGAACAGCGACCCGAAACGCAAAATAAATGCGCCCGCCAATCCGTAAAATAAAGCCTTCTTCCTTTGTTTTTCTGGAAGATGCTTCACCATCACAGCCATCACCAGCGCGTTATCCGCCGCCAAAATCCCTTCCAGCCCGATTAAAACGAGAAGAACCCATCCATACTCCAATAATAATGCAAAGTCCAATCCATTCCCTCCGTTTCTTTTTTCTATCATCCGAGCTTATACCGGCGGTTTTTTTACGCAAAAAAGACCTTTGCCGATATAAGGCAAAGGTCTTGCTAGACATGAATGATTGGCATGCCAACAAAGCCGATGGATATGATCCATGAATTGACGACTTTGTTTCCGGAATATCCGGACGCTACTCCCCTTTGGGATTTCAAGAAATATTTGTTTATACGCTCATGATAAAGCCTGTTTCATCATTTGTCAACGCTTAACTTTTTTAACAAATTGAGAAATTTTTTCTGTTTTGATCCGCTGTTTTCTTCTCTTCAAAAACATCCAAAGAACGAGAAGCAACACAATGAATATACCTAGCGGCAGCATATATTGATCGAGAATGGAACCGACGCTTTTCCAATTTTCCCCGAGTTTCATTCCGAGGTATACGTAAGCAAATGTAATCGGCAGCATCGCTGCATATGTATAGAGAGAGAACACCCAGATATTCATCTTTGCAATGCCGCACGGCAAAGAAATCAGCGTCCTGACCCCCGGTATAAAACGGCCGCTGAACGCTACCAAACCTCCGTGCTTCTGAAAGAAATCATCTGATTTCTCCAGGGATTCGGGTTTTATCCATATATACTTTCCATATTTCAGCAAAAACGGCCGACCGCCCAGCCTGCCGATCCCATATAAGACAAGCGGACCTGAAACACCGCCGAGCGAACCGGCAAACACGGCTCCGGCAAGCGTCATATCCCCTTTTGAGACCCAATAGCCCGCAAGCGGAAGAACAATTTCCGCCGGGATGAATTCTATACTGAGCGCCAAAAAAATTCCGGCGTAAGATAAGCTTTTAAACGCTTCAATTATTGATATGATGAAATCTTCGATGATCTATCACTCCCGGCTTACGTCTATATTCTGAAACTTAAGAATGATTTTAACACAAAACCTTGAGGCTGAAATATCTTTTAGACATGCCCGTTATAAATGTGAGTCGTTTCGGATCGGTATAGCAAGGAGGGAATGACATGCGCAATACAACATCCCGCCTTTCTCCTGATTGCTCCTGGCGGCGGTTACATCACTTAAGATCTCCGGAAAAGTTACCCTTCGCGGTAAGCGGCGGCTGACCGGAATTCAGTTCATATGGGCAGTGCGTTTTGCCGGGATCTTTGCCATCGCCGAATCTGTTTTATGGGAGCGGGAAATTCTCTCAGTCACTACATGGAAATGCGTGGGCATTTCCCGGGGAATGATTCTGTATAATCTTTTTGATCAACCATTGATGATTTTCGGGGACTTCAGCGATTTAAAGAACTTACCGATTCACATGCGATTTCCTTTTCAGCCGGCCATTACCGCATGAGGAAATGGAACAGCCGCTCCATGAACGCCGCATCACCCATAAGTTGCTACACATGGAACGGACCCGTTTATCCACAATAAAGACAAAAAGGAGTTTTTATTCATGCACACGATGTGGAAGGGTTCGATCAGTTTCGGCCTCGTCAATATCCCGGTCAAGCTCTTTGCGGCCACTGAAGATAAAGATATAAAATTCCGCAGTCTTCATAAAGAAGACCATGCGCCGATTAAATACGAAAAAATCTGCACCGGATGTGAAAAGAGTCTGGAGCCTGATGAAATCGTGAAAGGCTATGAGTATGTAAAAGGGAAATACGTCATTATGACAGACGAAGACTTGAAAGACGTAAAACAGGAACATGAAGAAAAAGCGGTTGAGATTGTTGACTTTGTCCAGCTGCAGGAAATCGATCCGATTTATTTTAACCGGTCATATTATGTCGGTCCGGGAGATAACGGCACAAAAGCCTATACACTTCTGCGGGAAGCGCTGAGGACGACGGGTAAAATCGGGATTGCCTCCATTACGATCCGCTCTAAACAGCAGCTTGCGATTCTTCGCGTGTATGACAACTGCATCGTGATGGAATCCATTCATTATCCGGATGAAGTCAGAAATGCCGGACATGTGCCGGGCGTTCCTGAGCAGACAGCCGTTAATGAAAAAGAGCTGCAGACGGCGATCACGTTAATTAATGAGCTGACAACCGAGTTTGACCCGGAACAATACGAAGACACATACCGGAAAGCCCTTCTCGCCAAAATTAACGATAAGCTCGAACATGAAGAAGCGGGCGTGACACCTGCTCCTGCCGGCCCGCGAGAAGATGTCATTGATCTTGTCAGCGCGCTTCAGGCAAGCATTGACCGGACGAAGCGGCCGAATCGCGAACAGGCTGCACCGGCACGGACAAAAGACACAGCGTCAGCTGGCGGCGGAGGCAAAAAGCAGAAGACGACCAGACAAAAAGCCGGAACGTCTTAATCATGGTGCTGACGATGCAGCCGATTTTGACCTCTGTACCGCCTGAAGGCAGTGAGTGGCGCTATGAGGTAAAATATGACGGATTCCGCTGTCTTCTCCGCATAGACGAAAACGGCGTTACATTAACCAGCAGAAACGGACAGACGCTGACGAATCAATTTCCGGAAATCACGGCTTTTGCGGCCCGGTGTTTTCAGCACATGAAAGACAGGTTCCCCATTACGCTTGACGGAGAGCTTGTCTATTTAATCAATCCATACAGGGCGGACTTTGAGCATCTTCAAATCCGCGGACGTTTAAAACGGACCGAAGCAATTAAAAGCACTGCTGATAGACGGCCGTGCCGCTTTCTGGCATTTGATCTCCTCGTTCTGGAAGGCGCCGGCACCGTCTCATTACCGTATGTGAAACGGAAGCGCGCCCTTTCCAATCTGCTTAAAGAAGCAAATCTTCCCGCCTGCCCTCATCACTTAGCGGAAGAAGCAATTCAATACATTCCGGAGCACACTGACTTTGATGCGCTTTGGGACAAGGTCGTCCGCCATGACGGAGAAGGTATCGTAGCCAAAAGGGCTTCCAGCGGATGGGCGGAAAATAAACGCTCTCCCGACTGGCAGAAGTATAAACATATGAAAACGGCTCACGTGCTATTAACCGGATTCAATCCGAAGAACGGGTATGTGACGGCCTCTGTTTTAAAAGACGGCATCGTCGTCCCGATCGCTTCCGTTTCCCACGGCATGCAGGCGGAAGAAAAAAACGCCGTCAGAACCATTATGGAGACCTACGGAAAAAAACAAAAAAGCGGCGAGTATACACTTGAGCCTTCTATCTGCATGACCGTGCAGTATTTAACCATATTGCAGGACACGCTGCGTGAAGTATCTTTTGTGTCCTTTCAGTTTGAAATGGATTGGATGGAATGCACGTATCAGCAGCTTATCCTCCGCTCTAAAACGCTGCCGCCGAAGCTGCAGTTCACAAGCCTGGATAAGATCGTTTTTAAAAAACGTGAAAAAACGAAAGCAGATTTCCTTAGTTATATGGTGAAAATGAGCGATTTTCTGATGCCCTTTCTTAAAGATCGGGCCGTCACGGTGATCCGTTATCCACATGGCGCGCCTGGCGAATCTTTTTTTCAAAAAAACAAACCGGACTACACGCCGGACTTTGTCTCAAGCGTGTTTGACGGGAGCCACGAGCACATCGTATGCAGCAGCATACCGTCACTTCTATGGCTGGCTAATCAGCTGGCGCTTGAATTTCACGTTCCGTTTCAGACAGTGCATTCTGAAAGGCCCGCAGAAATCGTCATTGATCTTGATCCTCCGTCAAGGAATGATTTTCCTATGGCAGTGGAGGCTGCGCATGTGCTGAAACAGCTGTTTGACTCATTCAGCATGACGTCATTCCCGAAGCTCTCCGGAAATAAAGGCATTCAGCTCTACATCCCGCTTTCACCGGAAGCATTCACCTATGAAGAAACCCGTGCGTTCACAATGCTCATCGCCGATTATTGCGTCAGGACGCGCCCGGATCTTTTTACGACAGAGCGGTTTATCAAAAACCGAAACGGCAGGCTCTACCTAGATTATTTGCAGCATGCCGAAGGGAAAACCATTATCGCCCCCTATTCGACCCGGGGCAACGAATTGGGAACGGTTGCGGCTCCCCTTTATTGGAGCGAAGTCAACTCCTCTTTAACACCTGATGATTATACGATCGATACAGTAGTGAACCGCGTCAGGACAGAGGGAGATCCGTTTTATGATTTTTACCGGAATCCGCAGGACGGCCCGCTTTCAATCGTGCTTGAGCAAATCAAGAGAAAGAGCTGACGCTTTTGGTCAGCTCTTTTCAGTCTGATACGTGCACATCAATTTTTCTTTGGAAATAAATAAATAGCAGGAGTAAGGAATGTTTTTGAGGGTGAGCTGTTTTGCAGTAAAGTATAAAATCGGAAGATGGGCCGCTTTCTTAAACAGCCTGTAGCAGCCGCTGGACGGTTTTATCACATCAAAACCGAGTCTCGCCGCTCCTTTATGAAGCATTGTAATGCCGACGACTCCCTTAATCTCGTCTTTCCGTTTATGCTGGTTAATATAATCCGCTAAATGAGGCATGGATTGATATACCTTCTGATATAGCATAATCCCCCTTCTGACCGCGCTTTCAATAGGCTGCAGCTCTTTCAGGAGTTTGACATTATGAAGATGGATCTTAACTAACACGTCGTTTTTTTTAATTCTGGTTCCGTCGCTCAGGATGACTTCTTTTCCTTTATATCTAGTCAAACGGACGCGGAATACATTCGATTGCCGTTTATCAATCAGCGTCAGCCGGGTAAAGAAGAAATAAAGCGGATCAAGTAAGTACCATATAGACAGCAGACAGCTTCTCACATGTTCACCTTCTTTATATTCAAAGCACCCTCATATTTTGGCATGGGGCATGTCACATTATGATTGGTAAATAATGATGCCGCCCTGTATCAGCTTATGCAAAAACCGCGTCAGGCTCTACTGTCCGGAACATAAAAAACACTCTTCGTGAAGAAGAGTGTCTGTATCCGCTTTCTTTTAACGGAAAAGCAAATGCTGGCTGTGAATTCCCGCTTTTTTCAGTAAGGCTATCAGCTGTTCCTGTTCCTCAGGCATAAGTCCTGAAAACGCTCTCGCAATTCTCAATGAATGAATCGGATAAATTTTATCCAAATACTCGTTTCCTTTATCAGTTAAATGGGCGTAAACAGACCGTTTGTCCTTCGGGTCTTGTTCTCTGACCAAAAACCCGTTTCTTTCAAGCTTGTCGATGACATAGGTGACATTCCCGCTGACAAGCAAAAGACGCGACCCGATTTGCTGAAGCTTTTGCGGTCCTCTCGTATAGAGCAGCTCCAAAACGGCAAATTCAGTCGGATTAAAACCGTGTTCTTTACTGTCGCGGATACTGTGTTCAGACACACTCTTGAAAGCCCTTGCAAAAACTTTGTACAAATTCATCGAACGCATCACTTCTTCTTCGTTAAATGATAATCTCATCATATCTACCCCGTATTTAAGATTTTTATAAAAAAATAATGTAAACCCTTACAATTCATAAGAGTCGTTCTTTGTTTTATATTCTATTCGTGCCGTTTTTCAGAATTCCTTCTTTTTTATATAAAAAAATACCCTTATACATCATTTAATTTGTATAAGGGTTCCGTTCTTTATAGGGAATGTTCCGAAAAAAATACGCGTATTCCTTTCTCAGCTCCGTAATTGTCATGGAATTAAGTATTTCTTTCGTATAGACTCCGATCTGCAGAAGCTTTTTGGAATAATGGTTTCTCTCTTTATCCAATGCATTTTGAAGCAAACGACTCATGACGGCCTCCTTTGTTTTCCGTTATTCTATGATCAGAATAACGCTTTTATATCAAAGATGTATAAAGCCATTGTAAAACTTCTGTAGATTATGATGTTTTTCGGTAAAGTCCGTTCTGGACGGCTCTGAGCAGCGGAAAAGCGTGTTCCCCGGCAAGCTGCATGAACGCCTCCAGCATTTCATCTCGTTTCATATCTAATTCAATGATTTCTTTTGCCAGCGAAACCGCTTTTTCTTTCTCCATTCCTATCCTTCCTCCTCATTGTATCTGTATAATAAGCATAAAACGGGGCACAGGACCATGCATTAACCTTGTCAATTTTTCTGCCGCTTTTTTTCTAAAATTTTCTATTCCGCGTCAGAAAACCTGACAAGCGTCAGGTTTTTTCTCTTTTTTTCTTATATAATATGAGTAAAAGACATCCAGGGGTGGAAAAATGACGACAGACGAACAATCTTACAAAGATAAAAAAGTAATCTCGATCGGCATTGTAAGCGAATTAACCGGATTGTCAGTCAGACAGATCAGATACTATGAAGAACGGAAATTAATCTACCCGCAGCGATCATCACGGGGAACGAGAAAGTATTCCTTCGCGGACGTTGAGCGGCTGATGGATATTGCCAACAAACGGGAAGACGGCGTGCAGACGGCCGAGATTTTAAAAGACATGCGAAAAAAAGAACAGGCTCTCAAAAACGACCCGCAGCTCCGCAAAAAAATGCTGGAAGGACAGCTTAATGCTCATTTTAAGTATAAAAACCGCTGATCAAAAAAGTCCGCCTCCTGTGAGACGGACTTTTTTTATAAAGCATGAAGAAATGCAGTTGCAATGCCGAAATAAATTAATAAGGACAAAATATCGTTCAGTGTCGTAATCAGCGGGCCTGACGCAATCGCCGGGTCAATGTTCAGTTTATGAAGAATAATAGGGACGATCGTTCCGGCCATCGTACCGATAATCAACGTTGCAAGCAGCGATGAACCGACGACAAAACCGAGCGTTAAGTCTTTCTGCCAGACGGTTGCGACAATCGTTATCGCGATCGCACAGACGATGCCGATGTAGATACCGGTTCTTAATTCACGGAAAATCAGTTTAAAGATGGTTTTTTTATTCATTTCTTCTTTAGCCAGTCCTCTGATGACGACGGCGAGTGACTGTGTGCCTGTATTACCCGTCGTTCCCGCGATCATCGGCATGAAAAACGCGAGGGCGACTACTTTTTGCAATGTATCTTCAAAATAATTCAGAATGCTTCCGGAAATCAATCCGATAAACAAAAGCAGAATGAGCCACGGCAAACGTCTGTACGCCGCCACGTATGCTTTCGTATCAAATGTAATCGCCTTACCGGAGGCTGCGAATTTTTCGTAATCTTCATCGGCTTCTTTGATCACGACGTCGATAATATCATCGACAGTGACAATACCGACAAGCACATTATTTTCTTCCACGATGGGAATGGCTAAAAAGTCATACCGCTGGATCAGCCGGGCGACTTCTTCCTGGTCTTGGAGCACCCCGGCCGAGATGACACGCGTAAACATAAGATCCTGCACTTTATCGTCAGGCTCGCCGAGAATTAAATCTCTGTAAGAGAGCACTCCGACAAGCTGCTTGCTGTCATTAATCACGTACAAGTAGTTAATTGATTCTGCGATTTCCGCAAAGCTTTTCAGCTTCACGACCGCATCTTTTACTGTATAATGCTGCGGAATCCAGACGAAGCGGTTCGTCATCATCCGGCCCGCCGATTCTTGCGGATAGTTCATCAAAAGCTGTACGGCCTTTGATTCCTCAGCCTCCATACTGGATAAAAGCTGTTCTTTCAGTTCTTCATCCATCTCTTCCAGCAATGCGGCGAGATCGTCGTTATCCATTTTATTCATTGCGAGAGTGGCTTTCGTTTTACCGACTTTATGCAAAACGGCAAGCTGAAATTCCCGCTCCAGCTCTCCGATCATGTCGGTGATGTCATCAACCGTCATATATGACAGATAGCGGGCTCGGTGCTTTTCCGGCATTTCTTTAAATAAAAATGCCATGTCATAGGGCTGAAGCTCATCTATCATGTTTCGGAATTCTTTTATTTTTCCGTCCCGCAATAAAATGATAATGCGTAATATGAGTTCGTCATAGGTCATGTTTTGGACCATCGGGACTCGTACCTCCTTTACGGAGACGCGCCGTCCGTCAAGGGAAGTGCGGCGGTTTGTCTCCTCATCATGTCGTCACTGGTTATCTGGCTGTATATGGGTACTTCTTCTGACATACTCGAATGGGGAGAATCCATACTCCGCACCTCCTTATCATGCTCAGTCGTGTACGTTTTGAGGCATAAAAAAAACCTTCCGATATGAAGGCGAAAACAAGCACGGCAAATAAACGTGCGGAGCCTCCAATCGTAGAGCTTTAGCACTGTATGGCATAGGACAGCCATCCAGCTGCGTTAAGAATCACCTTATGTCGATGATTCCTGTTGACCCATTGGCGTCTTTGGACATTTTTGGGCAGCAGCGTATCTCCATACAGGAGCCTCACCTAACGAAGTTCTTATTTGAATTGACACACTGAGATTACAGAAAAAAAAGGAATGTGTCAACCTTAAATTTGTGATTTCAGCACATGCCTATAAAATAAACGGAATAAAGGCATAAAACCCTTATTCCGGCAAATCGCTTTCATCCTCTTCTGAAAGGAAATGATAGGATTCATGCAGCATGAGCGCGTATTCCCCTTCTTTCGTCGGGTGCGGTACATACTCAGCCTCGTTGATATACTGCTCTTCCCTTTTCTTCATATGACAGACCTCCTTTTCAATTTTAGATTGTCCAAAAGAAGCTCCATTATCATAGGAAAGAAAAAATCACTTACGGAGAGGGACATGCAGCTATATTTTTCGGATCGTGAAAAAGTTCCTAAGCAGCCACGGGCCCGGTTTGAAACCGAGCGTTAATTGCCACGCGCCGATCGCCTGCAGTCCGAACTCCCGAACGAGAACCATTTTTTCACTCATGCTCCGTACATCCTCAAACCACACTTCATGCGTTCTTCCATTTTCATCAGTATACCGGAAGTAAGGGGAACGCTCCTGCTGGGAATAACGGATCATTGATTGATGCTTCATCGCCGTTTCCATGGCGCGCTGATTGGAGATGGCGGATCCGATCGTTCCCGGACGGTACGGAATCACCCAATCATACCCGTACAGCGGAACACCGAGAATCACTTTTCTTCTCGGCACCCTGCTGATGGCAAAATTGATCGTTTGCCTGACCTCTGTCAAAGGCGCCACGGGTCCCGGCTCACTGCCGGCGTGGTGCCAGTCGTACGCCATAATGAACATATAATCGACGACGGCTCCGATTCCGCCGTAATCATATCCCCTCAGCCACGGCACTGCATCACTTGTTTTCGCCGGAACCGATATCGTTAACGCGAGCTGATGCTCTGAAAGCCGGGTTTTTAACTGCCGGAGAAATCCTGTGAAGAGATCCCTGTCAGCTTCTCTGACCCGTTCAAAATCGATATTTACACCGCCATATCCCTTTCTTACGGTTAAGGAGACGATATTGTTGACGAGATTCGTTCTTGCCGCCGGATTTTGCAGCACTTGATGGGCTAATTCCGGACTGAATCCCCCTTCTGTCAGATTCGTAATGACGGCAAGCGGGCGCACTCTGTTCTGCCATGTGGTTTCTATTGCGGTTCTGTCGTTTAAATCGTTCATGATATCTCCGTTCGGGCCGAAATGATATTCAAACAAAGAAATCGCCGAAGAATACGGCGCAAAATCATTAATGAGCTCTCTATCCGCTTCAGGCGTCCGAATGACATAAAATTGCAGGGTTCCCGCAAGATAGTTAGAGATATCAGGGATCTTCACTTTCATACCCGTCCGCAGCCGGTTCGGCGGAATATCCGGGTTTGCCTGCATCAGCTGCATCTGCGGCACATAAGCCTTACCTGCGATAACGGCATACGTATCATTCGGCTGAACCGTATATTCATTAAGGGGGATTAAAAGCGCCTGTCCCGGCACGATATTCGTTTCCTCAAGCCCGTTGACGCTTCTGATGCTGTCAACAGGATATCCGTACTTTCTGCTGATGGAAAATAACGAGTCGCCAGACTGCACTGTATGAACAAACATAGATGTCCTCCGTTTCCTTTTGATCAAAAGGGCTCTTCTTATCTTTATGAATGATCCTCCGGTCCGATTCCAAACTCTGTTCGGAGAAAGGCTGTTTACAAATCAGACATGATCAACTATGATGATGTCATCATAAAAAACTGTATAGGAAACGCACTAGGGGTGCTGTTATCGGCTGAGATAAAACATGCGGCAAGCGTGTTTTGATCCCTTATAACCCGATCTGGATAATACCAGCGTGGGGAAGTGCAGATTGACCGGAGCGCAGGGTTTTTCCCCATGCGTTTTCGTTCTGCTGCTGCATATTCCCTCGGATATGCAGTTTTTTATTTTTCATTAAAAAACGGGGGAGGACACCGCAATATGAAACTTACGATCAATCGTCTTTCGTAAAATCAACTCTTTCATACAAACAACTATCCGATAAGAAAGCAGGAGATCACAATGAAAAATTGGAAAATGAGAGAAATTGTCGTCATGTCCGTCATCAGTGTTGTATTTGCTGTCATTTATTTAGTATCAACTCATGCAAGCAATATAGCGGCAGGATTTTTCGGCCGGATGAGTTATGAACCGATTTACGGTATCTGGTTTATCGTCTCGGTGATTGCCGCGTACATTATTCAAAAACCGGGAGCGGCTCTCGTTTCTGAAATCATCGCCGCGTTTGTGGAGTGCTTACTCGGAAATCCGTCAGGACCGATGGTGATTCTGATCGGGATCGCACAGGGAATCGGTGCGGAAGCGGTCTTTTTAGCGACACGCTGGGGGGTGTATACCCTGCCCGTGCTTCTTTTATCCGGTATGGGGTCTTCTGTGACAAGCTTCATTTATGACTTGTTCGTTTCCGGATACTCTGTTTTGAATCCGGGTTTATTAGCCGTCATGCTTCTCATCCGTCTGGTCTCAGGTGCGCTTCTTGCCGGCCTTCTCGGCAAAGCAATCAGTGATGCGCTGGCTTACACAGGAGTGCTGAACGGCATGGCGCTCGGAAAACAATTCAAGAAGAAAAAGAAACAGGTGAACCAAGATGCAGGCATCTGAACCCCTTCTATCGGCCAGCTGTCTTACCTTTTCTTATGATCAGGATGAAAAGCCGATTTTTCAAAACGTGTCCTTTCAGCTCCGCAAAGGAGAGCGGGCTTTATTGCTCGGGCCGAGCGGATGCGGCAAAAGCTCGCTCGCTCTCTGTTTAAACGGTCTGTACCCGGAAGCATGCGATGGGGTTCAATCGGGAACCGTTTCTTTATACGGAACACCTCTTTCACATCTGACAGAACCCGCCGCCAGATCCATCGGCGTCGTGTTTCAAGATCCGGACCAGCAGTTTTGCATGCTGTCGGTTGAAGATGAAATCGCCTTCGGTCTGGAAAATTTGCAATATACAAAAGAAGATATGGACGCGATTATCGATGACGTTTTAGAAAAATTAGAGATCACTCATCTGAAAACGCGAGCGATCGCTTCGCTGTCAGGCGGTTCAAAACAAAAAGTGGCGCTTGCCTGTATTATTGCGATGGAACCGGAACTCATTATTTTGGACGAACCGACGGCACAGCTTGATCCATATTCTGCACGTGAATTAGTGCGGCTGATCAAAGATCTTCAAGCAAAAAAAGGCTTCGGCCTTCTCGTTATCGAACATCAGCTTGATCACTGGGCGCCGTGGATGGACAGGACGATTGTCCTTGACGAAACGGGTCAGAAGGTGATGGACGGAGAGACGGACGTTATCTTTGAAACAAAGATTGAAGAGCTGATGCAGCTCGGCATTGCGATTCCGCGTGTAATCTCATTGCAGGAGCACGTCAGCATTCCTTTTACCTTGTGTAAAGAAAATTTGTTTCACGAACCTGTACCATCACTGCCCCAACCCAGGCCCGTTGCGCTTTCAGCAGAAGACGCGCTGAACGTTCACGGGCTGTCATTCTCAAGAGGAGCTGACGTCATTTTTCAGGATGTGAGCTTTTCCGTAAAAAAAGGGTCAATCACCGCGATTGTCGGCCCTAACGGAACAGGAAAATCCACGCTCCTTTCTGCCGCGGCCAAGCTCATCCGTCCGCTGGGCGGAGACATCAAAATAGGCGGCAGACCGATTGATTCCTATTCTGAAAAAGAGCTGCGGCGACAGATCGGATATGTTTTCCAAAATCCTGAACACCAGTTTGTCACAGATTCCGTCATTCAAGAGCTGATGTTCGGTTTTGAAAGCAACAGAGCCGCAAAGGAGAAAGCTCTTCAGCTGTTAACCCGATTCGGCTTGAGACGCCATGCCTCACAGCATCCGTTTTCTTTAAGCCAAGGACAAAAACGCCGGCTCAGCGTCGCGACGATGCTTATGCACAATGTGAACGTTTTGATGCTTGATGAACCGACTTTCGGACAGGATGCCAAAACGGCGCGGGAGTGTATGCAAATGCTCCGTGAGATTCAAAAGGAAGGAACGGCTGTTTTGATGGTGACACACGATATGGAACTCGTCTCGGATTATGCCGACACGATCCTTGTGCTCTGCGGCACGAAACTGGTATTCCGGGGAACTCCCGACGCTTTGTTTTCTGATAACATCGGGATCGCCGAGCAGGCACATTTGGCTTTGCCGCTGCGGTATGAATGGATGAAACACGACAGGAGGCGGAGAAATGAACTTGCGGCTGGAGGCTGTTAACCCGTCAATAAAGGCGGCGGCTGTATTGTTATGCGTCATTATGCTGTCGTTTATTTATAATCCGTACACCCCTGCTTTGTTTTATATCATCATTGCGGGAGGCGTCCTCTCAGCGGGGCGTGTGCCGCTGAAAAAATGGCTGCTGTTCACGATTCCGTTTGTCATTCTGGCCTTCGGTTCTTTATGGACAGCCGCCGTATTCGGAAACGTCCCGACAACCGGAAGCAATCTGCTGTTTAAGCTCGGGCCGATTGCCGTCAACAGTGATAATGCGGCGCTCGGGATTTCTATCGCGTTTCGTATTTTATGTTTTTCTGCTTTGTCGATGATGTTTCTTTTTACAACCGATCCGATTCTGTTCATGCTCAGTCTGATTCAGCAGTGTAAGCTGCCGCCCAAGCTTGCATACGGCGTTATCGCGGGATTCCGGTTTCTCCCTCTTCTGAAAGATGAAATCCTGATCATCCGGCAGGCGCACAGAATCAGGGGTGCGGCGTCTGATTCCGGGCTGAAAGAAAAGCTCTCCGCCTTCAGGCGCTTCACCATTCCGCTATTGGCAGGCGCAATCAGAAAGGCGGAACGCACGGCGATCGCGATGGAATCTAAAGGCTTTACGGGGAGCCGAAACCGCACGTTTTACAGAACTGTTACTGTGCGCCGCGCCGACTGGTGCTTTTTCCTGCTCGTGCTTCTGTTATTCGGCGCAAGCTGGCTCATTTCATTGTTGTTTGTATAAAAACAGGCCGCCGGAGTGATTCGGCAGCCTGTTTTGTTATGTATGTTATTGATGATAATTGAGAGCCTGAGCGAGATTGGACTTGACCGTAATATCTGAGAAATTAATGCCGAGCTGTACGGCGGTTTGAGCGATTTCCGGCCTGATTCCGGATAAAGTGGACGTGACGCCGATCAATTTCAGCGCCTCAATTAATTTAAAAATCTGATGCGCCACCATCGTATCGACAACCACTACACCCGACAGGTCAATTAACAGATGTTCAATCAGCCGTTTTGCACATGTGCTCAGCGTATTCTCAAGAATGAATTTGGCGCGCTCCGTGTCAATATCGCCGACAAGCGGCAGCAGCGCCGTCCGTTTGCTCAGCGTGATAACCGGCGAGCTTAACTCCAAAATCATTTCTCTTTGCGCATTCAGCTGCATTTTTGAGTTATGCTCAGCATGATCGACAAACGTGTAAATCGTAAAATCAAATACTTGTGCAATTAAATTCTCCCATTTCTTCCTTTCTCCCTGAGCAAACGAAGATTCATGTTTATCGGCAAACGCATCATAATAACTGATGTATAGTCTCCGGTTTCTCATGAATTCACGGACCACATACTGGACGGGAGTATCCAGATGCTTCTGGTCTTTCGCAAGCTCAATCACCCACCGCTCGAACTCTTCTAAAAATTCTTTTTCCGGCATGATATACATTTTATTAATATGCCGGTAAAATTCTTTATCCTGCTCCGTCAGTTCTTCTGTGATGACGGGATTTGTCAAAGAATAAATCGAATTAGGATCCGAATCTTCCATCGTTTCGATCCACTCTTTCGCAATTTGATCCACTTGTTCTGAAAAATAGCTGTATAATGCTTCACTTATCTTCATATCTCTTCTCCTTTCCCATTTCCAATTATAGCGTCAGCGGGTCATGAATGAAAATGAAAGCTGTTAAACTATCCATTTATTTGAAATTTTTTAGTACGATAGATTACGCCTTTTTTATGAAAATGCTTCAAATGACTCTTTCCGGCCGGCATGCTCTGCCATAAAATAGTAGCAACACCCTTGTATCCACTCGCAAGCATAAAAAAGGAGGGCTTTTTTATGAATGGTGAAATGCATTTGATTCCTTATGTCACGGATGAACAGATCATGGATGTGAACGAGCTTCCTGAGGGGATTAAAGTGATTAAGGCGCCAAAGTTGTGGGCAAAAGGGTTTAAAGGCAAGGATATTAAAATCGCGGTGCTTGACACAGGCTGCGACATCAATCATCCTGATTTGAAAGACCGGATTGTCGGCGGGAAAAACTTCACCGATGATGACGGAGGCAAAGAAGACGTGATTTCCGATTACAACGGACACGGGACACACGTTTCCGGAACGATTGCCGCCAATGATTCAAACGGCGGAATTTCGGGTGTCGCGCCGGAAGCAAGCCTTTTAATCGTTAAAGTTCTCGGCGGTCAAAACGGCAGCGGCAAATACGAATGGATCATTAACGGCATCAACTACGCCGTTGAACAAAAGGCGGACATTATTTCCATGTCACTCGGCGGGCCGAACGATGTGCCTGAATTGAAAGAAGCCGTCACAAATGCGGTAAACAGCGGTGTTCTGGTCGTTTGCGCGGCAGGAAACGAAGGCGACGGAGACGAGCGTACAGAGGAACTGTCATATCCGGCCGCTTACAACGAAGTAATCGCAGTCGGATCAGTCTCAATCGCCCGTAAATCGTCTGAATTTTCAAACGCTAATAAAGAGATTGACCTGGTGGCTCCGGGAGAAAATATTCTCTCCACCCTTCCCAACCATAAATACGGGAAGCTGACGGGCACTTCAATGGCCGCCCCGCATGTGAGCGGTGCGCTTGCCTTAATAAAAGGGCTTGAACAGGACGCGTTTCAGCGGACGCTTTCTGAGGCTGAAGTCTACGCCCAGCTCGTGCGGCGGACCCTTCCTTTGGACATCGCCAAAACATTGGCCGGGAACGGATTTCTGTATTTAGACGCACCTGAAGTGCTGATGGAAAGAGCCGAACAGGCACAGCTGCTGTCTTTCTGATATTTTTCTCGTATAATGATTGATCAGTTTGTCACATCACCAATTTTTAAATTGTGAGATTTTCTATTGACAGTGATCTGAATAAGCTGATAAGATAACCAACAAATGATGTAACTTTTCAAAAAAATTGAAATACTTTCTCTTATCGAGAGTTGGGCGAGGGATTGGCCTTTTGACCCCAACAGCAACCGACCGTAATTCCATTGTGAAATGGGGCGCGTGATTTTTGCGCCGAGACAATTGTCTCATAAGGCACGGTGCTAATTCCATCAGACGTGATCTGAGAGATAAGAGAGGCTTGCATTTTGAAGTTAAAGCCTCTTTCTCTCATGAGAAAGAGGCTTTTTTGTTACATCTCACTTAAAGGAGGAGACTTAATGACAACAATCAAAACTTCGAACCTCGGTTTTCCGAGAATCGGCTTGAACAGAGAATGGAAAAAAGCACTTGAGGCTTATTGGAAAGGAAACACTGATAAAGAAACGTTTCTTAAAGAGCTTGACGGCTTATTCTTATCAGCTGTCAAAACCCAGCTTGACCAACATATCGATATCGTGCCGGTCTCTGATTTCACCCATTATGACCATGTGCTTGATACCGCCGTCAGCTTTAACTGGATTCCGGAGAGATTCCGCAGCATCACGGATCCCGTTGATACATATTTCGCGATTGCCCGCGGTGTAAAAGACGCCGTTTCCAGTGAAATGACGAAATGGTTCAATACCAACTACCATTACATCGTTCCTGAATATGACGAAAGCATTGAATTCCGTCTGACGAGAAACAAACAGCTTGACGACTACCGCCGGATCAAAGAAGAATTCGGAGCGGAAACGAAACCTGTCATCGTCGGTCCGTATACATTCGTCACGCTTGCGAAAGGATACGAAGAATCAGAAGCGAAAGCGATTCAAAAGCGCCTTGTTCCTCTTTATGTGCAGCTGCTGAAAGAGCTTGAAGCAGAAGGCGTCAAATGGGTTCAGATTGATGAGCCTGCCCTTGTGACAGCTTCTTCTGAAGATGTCCGCGCCGCCAAAGACCTCTATGAAGCGATCACAAAAGAGCTTTCAGGACTGAATGTCCTCCTGCAGACATACTTCGATTCGGTTGATGCATATGAAGAACTCGTTTCTTATCCTGTACAAGGAATCGGACTTGATTTCGTGCATGATAAAGGCAGAAACCTTGAGCAATTGAAAAAGCACGGCTTCCCGAAAGATAAAGTGCTGGCAGCCGGTGTGGTCGACGGCCGGAACATTTGGAAAATCGATGTTGAAGAACGCCTTGATGCAGCTTTGGATATCCTCAGCCACGCTGATGTTGAGGAGTTATGGATTCAGCCTTCAAGCAGTCTTCTGCACGTGCCGGTGGCGAAACACCCTGACGAGCATCTTGAAAAGGATTTGCTGAACGGCCTGTCATACGCTAAAGAAAAACTGGCGGAACTCGGCGTCTTAAAAGAAGGGCTTCTGTCCGGCAAAGCGGCCGTCAATGAGCAGATCGAAGAATCAAAAGCGGCACTTAAGGCTTTAAAAGCATTCGCAACAGGAGCGAACTCAGCTCAAAAAGAAGAGCTGAATCAGCTGACGGAAAAAGACTTCTCCCGTCCGGCAAGCTTTGAAGAACGATTGGCGCTGCAGAATGAATCACTCGGTCTTCCTCTTCTGCCGACGACGACAATCGGAAGCTTCCCTCAATCTGCCGAGGTGCGGAGCGCACGGCAAAAATGGCGGAAAAAAGATTGGACGGATGAACAGTACCAAGCCTTTATTAATGCGGAAACGAAGCGCTGGGTTGACATTCAGGAAGAAATCGGCTTAGACGTGCTCGTTCACGGAGAATTTGAGCGGACGGATATGGTCGAATACTTCGGTGAAAAACTGGCCGGATTCGCCTTTACGAAATATGCATGGGTGCAGTCTTACGGTTCACGCTGCGTACGTCCGCCTGTCATTTTCGGAGATGTCGAATTTATCGAACCGATGACGGTAAAAGATACGGTCTACGCCCAATCGCTGACGGAAAAACACATGAAAGGCATGCTGACGGGACCTGTCACCATCTTAAACTGGTCATTCCCGCGTGTGGATATTTCAAGAAAAGAAATCGCCTTCCAGATCGGGCTTGCCCTCAGAAAAGAAGTAAAAGCGCTTGAAGATGCCGGTATTCAGATTATCCAAGTGGATGAACCCGCGCTCCGCGAAGGACTGCCGTTAAAAACGCAGGATTGGGATGAATATTTAACTTGGGCCGCAGAAGCATTCCGGTTAACGACATCTTCTGTGCGAAACGAGACGCAGATTCATACGCATATGTGTTACAGCAACTTTGAAGATATCGTAGATACGATCAATGATCTTGACGCGGATGTCATTACAATCGAACACAGCAGAAGCCACGGAGGATTTTTAGAGTACCTGAAAGAACATCCTTACGTGAAAGGCCTCGGACTCGGTGTATACGACATTCACAGCCCGCGTGTGCCGGCAACTGAAGAAATCTATCAAATTATTGATGACGCGCTTGAAGTGTGTCCGACTGACCGCTTCTGGGTAAACCCGGACTGCGGACTGAAAACAAGACAGCAGGAAGAAACCGTTGCGGCATTAAAAAATATGGTCGACGCCGCGAAACAGGCACGAAAAAAACAAGCTCAGCTTGTATAATGAAAACAGCCATCCGTAATTTGCGGATGGCTGTTTTTTCTGGGCGTGCTACTTATTCTGCAGCGCTTCTGCAAGTTCGTACAATGAATCATACTGCTTCATTTGATAGCCCCGCCCTTCTTTTTGCAAATACCCTTTTTGGCAGAATTGCGTCAGCACATGCAAGAGATGACGGTAAGATACACCCAAATAATCACAGACCGTTACGTGCTTCTCTTTATAAACCCCTTTATAAGCCGTCTGCAAAATAAAATCAGCAAGCCGGTTTTCAAGCGGGAACGCCAGACTTTGTGAATATTTCGAAGCCATAAGCGTTGCCTTAGCACTTAAAAACTTAGCCAGCTCACGCAGGAATTTCGCATCCTGCAGCAATTGCGCGCGGCAGTGGTAAATAGGCAGAGCAAAACAAACAGTCTTCGCTGAGGCTTGAATTCCTTTTGTGTAATACCCTTCATGTAATAGTTCCATCTCTCCGATGTAATCATTTTTGTTGATAAAATTAATTAAAGAAACTTTCCCGTTTTGGTGGGTTACATATATTTTCGCTTTTCCTTCAATCACGTAAAACAGGAAGTCAGGTCTCCTGCCCTCTTGAATAATCCATTCGTCCCGCTCATATTCGCGCACTTCCATAAACTCTTCAGCGGGGAAAGAGAATAAATGCGCGATTGAGTGTTTTTCTAACTGATGCCGCTTTTTCTCGCCTTTATAAATTTCCATCGTCCACCCCAAAAATATGAGATATCTCATATTGTCTTTATGTCCTTACATGATAACATGCCAATGAAAGGAGGAACGGGAATGAAAGCATATCGCTGGATGAGTCTGCATTTTTTTAGTTTTTTTATGACATGGGGTGTTTTTCTGCCCTATTGGACGGGATGGATGGTGCATATAAAAGGGGTTTCCGTATCCGAAGCCAGTTTCATTATGAGTCTGGGCCTGGCGGCAAGAGGGATTTCCACATTATTTTTCTTCCCTTATTTATCAGGAAAATTCAGCAGCAAAGCCTTATTAAACGGCGCCAGAATCGGGACGCTTCTCGCACTTTTATGTTATATTCCCGCTGATTCTTTTCAAAGCCTGCTTCTTGTCACATTAGTGCTGCATGTGTTTTACCCGGCTTTAATGCCTGCTTTAGACAGCGCTTGCGGCGTCCTTGTACAGCATAACGAATTAAAGGCTTATGGGACAAGCCGACAGTGGGGTTCTGCGGGTTTTGTTTCAGCCGGCGTCATCCTGTCCGTCTTTACAGGTATATTCGGAGATCAAGCGATTTTATGGGCACTGCTTTTGGGCGCCCTGATATTCGCATGCCTCAGCTTTATGCATGCGCCAGCTGTTCTTTCAAAACGGCCGGAAACAGACCGTGCAAGAAAAGAGGGCATGTTTGCCTTATTTCGCATCAAATATTTCGGTCTGGTGCTCGCAATCGTTATCTTACTGCAGGCGGCACATGCATCTTACTACAATTACGGTTATCTCTTTTTGCAGGAAATCGATGCACCCGCATATGCCATCGGAATCATCATCAACATCGCCGTTATCGCGGAGATTATCTTCTTTGCAATCGCTGACCGATACTTTCATCAATTTACGGCAGGCTCTTTGCTCGCCCTGGCGGCGCTTGGTGCTACCGTACGCTGGATACTCGTATTTGCCTTCCCGCATGTCATCATTTTCTGTATTGCGCAGACGCTGCATGCCTGTTCATTCGCGATGGGACACTATGCATTTATGAAATACTTAATTAAAAATATTTCACCCGCGCAAATCCCGAAAGCCCAAGGCATATATTCAGCGCTTGCTCTCAGCTGGAGCACTGCGGTATTTACTATTTTCGGAGGTTTTTTATATGAAATTGAACCCCGGTATGCCTTTATCGGAATGATTGTTTGTACGATACCGTCCATGCTTCTCGCCCTTTTATACAGAAAACTTGAAATGAAAAAGAGCGTTTTTGCAGGAAACGCACAAGATATATAGCCATCGCTTTATAGACGATCACATGCCCCGCTGTCATTTTGACCGATTTGCGAATGCTGTACGATGTATTTTCTCTATATTTAAAGTATTTCCTTCATATATGATGAAATCAAAAACAGTGGTATAACCTGCTCAATTGCAGGTTTATTTTTGTATGCTTAATTGGTTTATTAAGGGAATCCATTCAGAAACTTGGACAGAATCAGTGAATATAATGATACAGTACTGCTTACGCTCATTTGGGGGAACTTTGTTCGTAATAAAATGATTTTCAGCCAACTCATAAGGAGGGACATTGTGTCACAGCCTAATTTGCCCAATATCACCCCTGTCGTTACACTTTCCAGAGACGATACCATTAACCTTCTTCTTTCGTCAATTGCCATGGAAGAGCTGGGAATGGCACATATTCTGAATGCGGAAGGGGAAAAAATCCAGTACGCGCTCGGAACGATTCCCGGATTAACAGGACCCCCGTCAAGTCTTGCGGATATTCTTAATCTGAATGAGAGCGTCCGGGATACGCTTGACAGCTTAATGAAACAGGAGCTTCTTCTCGGTTCAAAATTGGACAGTATCTCAAATATCCCTACACTGGCGGGGCCGACTGGTGCCACGGGGCCGACGGGAGCAATCGGCCCGGCCGGAGCGACGGGGCCAACCGGACCGATCGGGCCGACAGGGGTCACCGGTGCGGGTCTTCAAGGGATTGTTGCTTTTAATCCGCTGACCGCCCCTACTTACACGACCGGACAGGTTGTCTTGTATAACGGCAGCTCTTATGTCGCAAACGTAAACAGCCCGTCGGGAACCCCTGAAACCTCAGCTGACTATACACTTTTAGCTGCGGCGGGAAGCACCGGCGCTACTGGCTCCACAGGACCTACCGGAGTCACCGGGGTTACTGGCGGTACTGGATCAACTGGAATTACTGGCGTTACAGGACCGACCGGTGTTACCGGGGCTACCGGCATTACAGGGCCTCCGGGAAGCACCGGAACAAGTCTGACAGCCACTTCCGGCTATGCGAGCAATACGGGCGGCGGTGTTGTCGCAGTTATTAACGGCGGCACGGCCATTTCCTTACCGAATGAACAAAACCTCTCAGCGGATATTACCGCTAATGCCGCAAATACTGTATTCACCGTTGCTCCGGCAGGACGGTACTATATTTCCTACCATATTAATTTAACGGCCGGCCTGCTAGTAAGTTCGCGCATCTTAATCAACGGCACTCCGGCTGCAAGTTCGATTATTGCCCCGGTCGCGTCTTTGGCAAACTTCAATAACTCCTTTATTGTGACTTTGACAGCAGGCAGCACCATTCAGCTCCAGCTGTTCGGATTATTGGGTGCGGCCACATTGCTTGGAGGAAGTGCCGGCGCAGCTTTAAACATTATTCGATTATCTTAATGGAACATGCAAAAAAAGGATCAGGCGTTTGTCCGCTGATCCTTTTTTAATTGAGACAGAAGTTCTTGCGCGGGTTTAAATTGCGGATTGAACTTCACGGATTTTTTGGCGTAAGCGATGGCCGTCATATCATGGTTTAATGCAGCATGGCATTTCGCCATATAATAAAAAGCTCTGAAATCGCCGGCACCTTTTAAAATGAAGTGATCAGCGTTTTCTCCTTCAACCTGCGTTCCGGCTTCAAATGCTTTGATTGCGGCTCTGTACTTTTCCAAATGATATAATACAAGGCCTTTATAATAATGAAGATTGCTGTAATCAGGATAAAGCTTGAGCACTTTTTCAATCCCTTGTTCGGCTTCTTCATATCGCTTGAGCTCAAGCAATATTGTATATTTTAGAAAATACAGAAGAGACGGAGGCATTCGTTTCTCACTTAAAAATTGAAATATCGAGCCGTTGACAAGATGTAATGCTTTTTCATAGTCTTTTATTCTGTAACATTCACTTGCCAAATGATAGACTAGCCACGGATCAGGATTTTCCTCTGAAAGTTCTTCATTTAATATGCTGATATTCCGTTTATGTTTTTGCTTGATTTTTTCTTCCTGCTCCAAGTAGCCGTAGTGATGAATCACACATGGGAGCGTGAAAAAAGCATTGTTTTCTTCCTCATTGGGAGCCGAGATATTCTCGTGAATTCTGCCTTGATACAGAAGGCCTTTATGATTGCGGAACAGTCTCGGCTGCATGCTTTCAAACGCTTCGTTTTCATCGAGCTGCTTCCCCGTATAATTGATGATTTTCAAAAGTCCCCGGCTCGGTAATCCGTCATGAAGCAGCGAAGTTAAAAAACGGCCCGTCTCCTGATCGAGCTCTTCATCCGCGTCAAGCACTAAAATCCAATCCCCTTCGGCATGCTGAAGGGCGTAATTTCTGGCCTTTGCGAAATCATTCTCCCATTCGAAATCAAACACTCTTGCCTGAAAGCTTTTGCATATATCTTTTGTATTATCTTGTGATCCGGTGTCTGCGATGACGATCTCATCAGCGATGTCTTGTACACTTGATAAACAACGGGAGATGTATCTCTCCTCGTTTTTCACAATCATGCAAAGAGTCAGCTTACATTCAGCATTTCCGCTCATTTTCTCACCTTTCCCGATTTTGGAGTTGTTGATTGAACCAAGGCCGTTCAGGAGTGCCGTTCATCGTTATGATGACAGGCCGCACCCATCTGACGGCAGGTTCGGCAGTTGATTCTGCATCCCATTCCTGAAGCTGCCTGACAGCCCGCTTCGTAATGGGATGCGCCCGAAATTCGCGCGGGCTTTCACAAATGAATTTTTTCGTTCGTTCCGTCACTGTCTTCATTTCATGAAAGTGCCGCTCATACATCTGCTTCTGTTCTTCTTCCAAGCTGATCATTAAAAACAGCCGGCCGCCTGTTTCCATCTGCCAGCGGCACAATGCGGAGAACAGCCTGATTTCTTCTTTGTAATTTGAACCCCTTCTTTTATCCACGGTCACAGATAATATATTTAACAGCGCCATCGTGAGACAATGCAAGGCTTCAAAAGATGTCTGTTTCGCTTTTGAGATGCTTTGATACGGCATATGCTTCACCCGTCTTTTTTTATGAACGCTCCCCGCCTTTTTTCTTCCAATCGCATTCCTCACAATCCCCGCACTCACAGCAGCCAATGCGGCCGTAAAACAGGTCGTCACACGGATCTTCCGGATCACTGGGATCGTCCGGATTCCACGGGTCATCAGGATCGCCCGGATCACTCGGATTACTTGGGTCGTCCGGATTCCACGGGTCATCAGGATCACCCGGACCACTCGGATTACTTGGATCATCCGGATTCCACGGGTCATCAGGATCGCCTGGATCACTCGGATTACTTGGATCGTCCGGGTCTATACAGGCTTCAGCATCCTGTAAGTAGATAATGTCTTCAAGCTTCGTCTGCAAAAGGAGTTGTGATTTCATGACGGTGCGCAGGAGCCGTTCAGTGCTTCTATTGATTGATGATAATTCCCCTAAGGAGGGATCGCCGGAAGCGCTGAGAAACATTTGAATCCTTTCCGCTTCCGCCTGCAAAATATGGGATAGTCCGATTTCTTCCATAGCCACGGATGAAAGAAGGAGGTTCAGGGTCTCACATCTGGAGAGTGTAATGTCGGGGGTGATGTTCGGTATGTTTGGAAGAGACATCGATTTCTCCCTCTTTTCTCTTGGTGTCATT
This sequence comes from Bacillus sp. MT(2024), assembly GCF_036362845.1. Lineage (NCBI taxonomy): Bacteria > Bacillati > Bacillota > Bacilli > Caryophanales > Bacillaceae > Bacillus > Bacillus sp. MT(2024). Next base: position 1,249,220 of record NZ_CP143632.1, on the reverse strand, counting down.
ATGCAAAAGTGCTATATCGTATTCTTATTCCGGGAGGGAAGAGATCATTACTGATGTTTTCGTTAATAAAATATCCCGGATATGAAATCCGGGATATTCGTTCGTTTCTTTATTTCAATTCAAGTTTGACGTCTACATTTCCTCTTGTTGCTTTTGAATACGGACAGAACTCGTGAGCGGCGTGCACAAGTTTCTCCGCCGTTTCTTTATCAAGATCTTTTGTATCAATGACGAGCGTTACACCGATTTTGTAACCTCCGTCACTCTCATCTTTTAAAAGGCTGACCTGTCCTTCAATTTCAGAGGTCATGTCGATTTTTTGTTTTTGGGCGGCGAGCTCAAGCGCTCCCCCGAAGCAGGCGGCATATCCTGCCGCAAAGAGCTGTTCAGGGTTTGTGCCGGTTTCTCCGTCTTTTTTTGCATTCGGCATGATGATGTCAAAATCCAGCACCCCGTCTTCGGATTTAATATGTCCTGCTCGTCCGCCGACTGCGGTCGCTTTTGAAGTAAATAATGCCATTATTATCAGCCTCCTCATTGTACTTACTGTATATATTGCCCCTGCTCATATTTTTAAACATGATTGCAATAGGAAATGGGCCGTTTTTCGGCTACAATAGGGGTAACGTTAACAAAAAAGAGTTGGTGAAAGAAGTAATGGCAGAAAAAGATTTTGAACATATGAAACTGGAGAATCAGCTATGTTTTTTGCTGTACGCAAGCTCAAGGGAAATGACGAAACGGTACAAACCGCTGCTTGATAAGCTCAACGTAACTTATCCCCAGTATTTGGCGCTGCTTTTATTATGGGAGCACGAAGAACTGAATGTGAAACGGATGGGTGAGCTTTTGCACCTGGATTCCGGAACGCTGACACCGATGCTGAAACGGATGGAGCAGCACGGAATCATCATGAGAAAGCGGTCGGCTGAAGACGAGCGATCCGTGACGATCAGGCTCACAGATGAAGGACGGGCCTTGCAGAATACAGCGGCGGATATCCCCATTGCCATGCTGGAACAGACGGGACTGTCAAAAGAGGAATTAAAGCAGGTAAAACAGTCGCTTTATGAGGTGTTGAAAACGCTGCACGGCAAAAAATAAGGATGCCCCGAATGGGCATCCTTATTTTTATTCTGCTGCCAGAAGCTTCACTTCAATATTTCCCGCTGTCGCTTTTGAATACGGGCACACACCGTGCGCTTTTTGGATAAGGGCTTCAAGCTCCTGTTTCTCAATGCCGGATGCTTTGACCTCAAGGGTGACGCCGAGTTTATATCCTTGGTCGCTTTCATCTTTCAGCAGACTGACATGCGCAGTGACCTCTGTTTCAATACTCAGACGCTCTTTTCTTGCTACGAGTTGAAGAGCGCTGTCAAAGCAGGCTGAATATCCTGCGGCAAACAGCTGTTCAGGGTTTGTGGCTTGTTCGAGCTTTTTTGCTCTTGGCGTTCCCGGCATGGCAACATCAAGATTCAGCACCCCGTCAGAAGACGTGACTTTCCCTTCACGTCCGCCTGCGGCTGAAACGGTTGCAGTAAATAATGGTTTTGTCATATAAATTCACCTCTATTATATTGTGTACAATCTAATTTTACGAAATATAATGGAAACCGTCAATCTTTCCGCATAAAAAAAGCTTACCCTTTTTGAAGGATAAGCTTAAAAGATTATACCCGGATTTGTCCGTTTCCTTTGATGATGATTTTTGTAGATGTTAACGCCGGAAGTCCCATCGGCCCTCTCGCGTGAAGCTTTTGCGTGCTGATGCCGATCTCGGCTCCGTATCCGAATTCAAAACCGTCCGTAAACCGGGTTGAAGCATTATGATACACGGCGGCGGCGTCAACGGCGGTCTGGAAGTAAGCCGCATGCTCGGCGTTCTCCGTCAGAATGGCTTCTGAATGGTTTGTGCCGTACTGCTGAATGTGGCGGATCGCCTCCTGTACGTCCTGCACCGTTTTTACACTGAGAATCGGCGCCAGGTACTCCGCTCCCCAATCGGCTTCTTCTGCTTGTTTCGCTTGGGGCTCCAGTCCGCAAATCACCTGGTCTCCTCGGAGCTCCACCCCTTTTTCTGTCAGCTGATTCAGCAGCTTTCGTCCGTGTTCTTCGGCCCATTTTTCATGAATCAGAAGAGATTCAATCGCGTTGCAGACCGAAGGACGCTGTGTTTTGGCGTTGATGACGACCTCGCTTGCCATAAAGGGATCTGCTGACTCATCTATGTACACGTGGCAATTGCCCGCTCCGGTTTCTAAAACGGGTACGGTTGATTCCCTGACCACAAGGTCAATTAAATTTTTACCGCCGCGCGGGATCAATACATCCAGCCCATCATTTAATGTAAAGAGCTGTTTGGCGGTTTCTTTGCTTGTATCTTCGATGAGCTGAACGGCATCAATCGGAAGCTTTGACAGCCCAAGTGCGCGTTTCATCACACTGACAAGCGCTATGTTGCTGTGGATGGCGGAAGAACTTCCTCTGAGCACAACCGCGTTTCCGGTTTTCAGACAGAGTGTGGCCGCGTCTACGGTAACGTTCGGTCTGGCCTCATAGATCATGCCCACTACTCCGAGGGGCACGCGGATCTTTTCAATAGATAATCCATTCTCTTTTTGAATGGTCTCCAATGATTCACCGACGGGATCTTCAAGACCGATTAGCAGTTCCACGGCGTCCGCGATATCGAGCAGGCGTTTTTCATCAAGCGTCAGCCTGTCAATAATGTCAGGTGTCAATCCTCTTTTCTGTCCTGCTTCAATATCTTTCTGATTCTCTGTTAAAATCAGCTGCCGTTCATTTCTGAGGCCGTCTGCAATACATTGGAGCGCTTCGTTTTTTTCAGCCGTCGTTTTCATGACCATTTCGGCAGCCGCTTCTTTTGCCAAAGCTGCTTTTTGCAATACTTCACTCATTTGTGTTCCCCCTCGTCAAATAAATTCACCCAATCATCTCTGTGAATCACTTCCACCTGCTTCGTTCCTGAAAGCTGGTCGCTCCGCTTCCCTTTGGCTTCTAAAATTTCATCGGATGAGTACTGCGTCTGCCCTTTGCCGATAATGCCGCCGGGCCCTCTGACTTCCACTACGGCTCCTTTCGGAAAACTGCCGCAGACATCGGCGACGCCGGCCGGGAGTAGACTTGACCCGTTATGGATCATCGCCTGCTCCGCTCCCCCGTCAATGATGATTTCCCCTGATATCGGAGAATGAAACATGATCCATTGCCGTGTATTATTCACTGAGGACAGATCTTTATCGCCGATATAAGTGCCGTCGCCTTTTCCGTCTAAAATCACCATCAGTTTTTCACGTCCGGAGCCGGTTCCGATAAACACCTTCACCCCGAGCGACAATGCGGTCTGAGCGGCGAGAAGTTTTGACTTCATGCCTCCGGTGCCGACCTTTGAGCCTGCTGACCCGGCATATCCGAGCAATTCAGGTGTGATGTCATTCAGATAGTCAAACCGCTTTGCGTCCGGGTTTTCATTCGGATTGGCATCGTACAGCCCGTTAATGTCTGTGAGAATCATTAATTGGTCTGCATGAATCAAACCGCTTACAAGCGCCGACAGCATATCGTTATCACCGAACGTCAGCTCTTCGACTGATGTGGAATCATTCTCATTAATAATCGGCACGACGCCGCGCTCCAACAGTTCCATTACGGTGGCATAGGCATTTCTGTACCGCTCTCTTTTTGAGAAATCATTTCTTGTTAATAAAATTTGTGCCGGCGTCAGACCGTATCTTTTTAAATGATCCATATATTCCTGCATTAAAAGCGTCTGGCCGACTGCGGCAGCTGCCTGCTTTCCTTTTATCGTAACGGGTCGCGACGGATAGCCGAGAGCGGAAAAACCCGCTGCCACCGCGCCTGAGGTAATGAGGATCACTTCATGCCCGTTTTCTTTTAATAAAGAAATGGCTTCCGTATGTTCCTTGATTTTTGCTTCATCAATACTTCCGTTACTGTTGGTGAGCGAGCTGCTCCCGATTTTCACAACAATTCTTTGTTTTTTCATCGTTTCTCCTCCGTGGCAATCAATCCAAACCGGCTCTCGTCAATAAAAAAAGCCCATTCCGTCCTGAAAAATAAGGACGAAATGGGCTTTCCGTGGTACCACCTTGTTTGAACGCGTTTTTCACGCGTCCCGCTTTCCTGTAACGCCAGGTATCGCGCCTGAGTTTTCCCCTCAGGACTCCAAGGCAGGTTCGGCAGGTTTCATGCGGCAAAATGTTTCAGCGGGCCATTTTGCTCTCTGTCACAGAAAGTTCTGCGTACTGATCCTCTTCAACGCTCAATGATTTTTTTATATTATGCAAAGAAAACAGGTTCTTGTCAAGACATTTTCATCCATAAAAAACAGCCCGCCTCCCCGGCGGACCGTCATTAATTAAATACGATCGTTTTGTTTCCGTGAACGATGACGCGGTCTTCCAGATGCCATTTTACGGCTCTTGCCAACACGCTCCGCTCAATCGTTCTGCCGATATTCTTCAGATCCTCTGCGTGATCTCTGTGATCGACGCGTTCAATATCCTGTTCAATAATCGGCCCTTCGTCAAGATCGTCCGTCACATAGTGAGAGGTCGCGCCGATTAATTTCACTCCGCGCTCATAAGCCCGTTTATACGGATTAGCGCCGATAAAGGCCGGCAGAAATGAATGGTGGATGTTAATAATCCGATTCGGATGGGCAGATACAAATTCAGACGTCAAAATCTGCATGTAGCGGGCCAGAACGATCACATCAATCTTATACCGCTCCAGCAGCTCAAGCTGGCGCCGCTCCACTTCGGCGCGGATGTCTTTGTTAGCTTTCATGTAATGGAACGGAATATTCAGCGGCTCGACCACTTCTTTCGCCTCTTCGTGGTTGCTGATGACGACCGCAATTTCGGCCATCATATTGCCGCTTTGCCATTCCCAAATGAGTTCATGAAGGCAGTGCAGCTCTTTGGATACAAAGATCGCCACTCGCTTCAGCTCACTTGCCAGAGAGAGGCTCCATGTCATGCCGAATGTCTGGGCGATTGAGGCGAACGCCTGCTTTAAATCCTCTTTTTTCTCACGAATGCCCTTGCAGTCGAATTCGATCCTGAGAAAAAAACGTCCGCCTTCAGGGTCAGTCGTATATTGATTTGATTCAATAATATTCGCGCCGTGTTCAAACAAAAACGCGGACACAGCCGATACAATTCCCGGCTGATCGGGGCAGCTGACAAGCAGGCGCCCTTTTTCCTCATTCCCGCGGCGGTATTCTTTCAGCCGCTGTGTCATATATGAATTCATCTGTTTTAATCCCTCGTATCTTCATAATTCGTAACTTATTATAGATTATACTGAAAATTTGATAAAAATCAATTTACGAAAGAATTTTCAGCCCTACGGCTGCGCACAAAATAAGCGCAATGAAAAAGATGCGCTTCGCATCCTTCTGCTCGCCGTAGAAAAGAATGCCGGCTAAAGCGCCGCCCGCCGTGCCGATACCGGTCCAGATCGCATAGGCCGTGCCCATCGCAATCGTCTCCATCGCATAAGAAAGCAGGGAAAAAGAAGCCGCAAATCCGACGATTATGAAGAGAATCCACTTGAATTTCTTTTCTTTTTGAAATTGATTCATTAAAATGACCCCGAGCATTTCACAAAGACCCGCGGCTATCAGGCTGATCCAATGCATTACGCCTTCTCCTCCTTCGTCTCAGGCTTATCCTGTGTGACCAGCTTTAATCCGATGACACCGATCAGCAAAACGCCGATCAGCAAGATTTTCACCGGATCGGCCTGTTCTTTGAAAAGCAGGATTTCACTGAGCACGGTGCCCGCTGTCCCGAGTCCGGTAAAGACCGCATATACCGTTCCTACGGGCAGGCTGTCCGTCGCCTTGATTAATAGATAAAAACTGATGATGATTCCCGTAATCGTACCGCTCCACGTCAGTGCTGAATCAGCATGTTTCAGGCCGGTGACCCATACCACTTCAAATACGGCCGCTATGACCACTAAACCCCATTTCATGTTCTTCATCCTTTCTGTTTCCGGACAATACAAAAAGCCCGGAATAGTCGTCTCACATGAGATTGACTCTCCCGGGCTTTTTTCCCTCCGTGTGCATATGCGGGATATGTCCGCATATGTGTTTTCTCTCGGACCAGGCCATGTATGAACATGCGGAACCCTAGAAAACATGTCTGTTCGTATCATACTACATTTCGCCGAAACGTTCAACGTCAGATGTGATGTCAAATACCGTTAGCCGCCTCCCCCATTTGGTAACGGTCTCACCGGGCACCATGCCGATTTTTTCCGCGACGCGGACGGAGGCAGCGTTTTCCGGATCAATCAGCGCCGCTATGCGTCCGTATTGCTGCGTATGAAAACCGTAGTCCAGACAGGCGTTCGCCGCCTCTGTCGCATAGCCGCAGCCCCAGCGGCGGCGGGCAAACATATAGCCGATTTCCATCAAAGTGTTTCCGCTTATCGTCTGCGGAACGATTCCGCATTGACCGAGAAATGCGCCCGTCTCTTTATCCTCTGCGATCCAAAGACTGACGCCGTATCCTGCTGACAATCGTTTGTTCCAGGCAATCCATTCCTTCGTTTCCCGTCTGCTTTTAAGAGAAGGATAATATTTCATGACCTCTCTGTCGGTAAACAGCCCGTACAAATTGTCTTCATCGTCATCCCGCATAGTCCGCAGACGGATACGCCCGGTTGTCAGGATGGTGCCGGAAGACTTATGTTTCATCATGCACGCCACGTCTCCTTTCCCTGTAATAAATTATGGACCCGGCAGGAAAAGTCCTTTTTCAGCATAAAAAAACCGCTTTTTAAAAAAGCGGTTTGACGATTACCAAGGCTTATCTGTTCCGAGCGCCTCGGCCAGGGCCTTGCTGTGTTTTAAGCGGTTTTTTCGTTCTCCGGCGCGCTGTACGGCCGTATTGTGAAGCATGATTTCTTCCTCGGTTTCCGGCACGATTCGCGGAACGGGCACCGATTTCCCATTTGAATCGAGCGCGACGAATGTCAGAAACGACGTTGCCGCAAGCTCGCGTTCACCCGTCATCAGATGTTCTTTAATGACTTTGACAAACACTTCCATAGACGATGTGCCGACCCACGTGACGTAAGATTCAAGACATACGGAATCCTGTTGGCCGATCGGGCGCAAAAAATCTACAGAATCCATTGAGGCCGTGACTGTTTCACACCGGCAGTGGCGGGCCGCGGAAATTGAAGCGATATCATCAATATAGCTCATCAGCTTTCCGCCAAACAGCGTATTGTGATTATTCGTATCAAGCGGAAAAACCCTGCTTGTCTTGACAACCCTTGTTTCTTTGCAAAATCTTGATTCTGGCAACTTCATATTATTTAAACTCCCCTTTGGTGTCTGGTCGTTTTGACATTTCATCTGTACCCTATTAAACAATACTTTGATCGTTTTGTCTAAAATTTTAAATATTAAGTTGGTTAGATATTCTATCAGAAATGTTTCATTATTCATCACATCCGGGAATAATAAACGCACATTGAATACCGATAGGAGGATATCACATGGACGTATCCATTCCCAAATCCACGCGGAAACCGGCTTGCCGCAGTGAGTTTGATGCTTTGCAGACAGTCATCTTATGCCGGCCGGAACACATGACCATCAAGGATATTATTAACGGAACGCAGAAACATTTCAAACAAGAAAATATTAACATACCCGTTGCCCTCAAACAGCATAGTGAGTTTATTGACATTTTAAGATCTCATCAGATTGAAGTCGTCCTGCTGCCTGCCGATCCCGCATTGCCTGAGCAGGTATTCACCCGGGATATCGGATTTGTCTTAGGCGAGACGGCGTTTATTTCAAACATGGCGGCTTCAGTCCGGCAGGGAGAAGAAAAAGTGTTTCAAGACCTGCTTGACAATAAGAAAATCCCTTATACGCGACTGAAAAAAGCGAACATTGAAGGCGGCGACATCTTGATCGCAGACGGCACCGTTTACGCCGGGCTGAGCAAGCGCACGGATAAAACGGCTGTCCGGGAGCTGCGGGAGGCGCTGCCGGAGATGAATGTTGTGCCGATCCCTCTCAAGGAGGATTTCTTACATTTGGACTGTGTATTTAATATGATCTCGGAAACGGAAGCGCTATACTGCAAAAATGGCTTGCGGCAGAAAGAAATTGATCTTCTCGCCGAACGTTTTGAGATGATAGAAGTGCCTGAAGAAGAGCAATTCACGCTCGGCCCGAATATCCTGTCTATCGGGAATCAGACAATCATCAGCCTGCCGCAGCACCGTCATACGAACCGCGAGCTCAGAAAAAGAGGTTATACGGTCATCGAAACCGAGTTTTCCGAAATTATCAAATCAGGCGGTTCCTTCCGCTGCTGCACCTTGCCGCTTGTCAGAACATCTTAAACATTTACAAGGCAGTTTCCTTCAAGATACGTTAATATAGAGAAGACAAGACTCTAAAGGGGGAAACCGAATGGCTAAGTACATAGGATACGCGGGAACATATACAAAAGGCGGAAGCGAAGGCATTTATTGTTTTGAACTTGATACAGAAGCGAAAAGGCTCAGCCGGCCGAAGCTGGCAGCAAAGCTCGGCAACCCGACATACGTCACTCCGAATTCTGATAACAGCATGCTGTATTCCATTGAAAAGGCAGACGGAAAAGGCGGCGTCGCAGCCTATCAGATTCATCAGAACAGCGGGGAATTAACGTTTGTAAACCACCAGCTGATTGAAGGCCCTTCTCCATGCCACGTCAGCATTGATGATAAACATGAATATGTGTTAACCGCTAATTACCACAGCGGAAAAGTGCACGCCTTTCCCGTCAATGAGGATGGAAGTCTGCAGGAGCCGGCTGCCGAAGCCGCTCATACGGGAACAGGTCCTCATGAAAGACAAGAGAAACCGCATACCCATTTCGCAGGCTATACACCAGAGCATAACTACATTGCAGCCGTCGATTTAGGGACGGATACGCTGTATACGTACCAAATGAAAAACGGTTCGCTCACAGAGGTGAAAACTCACTCTTTCGCACCGGGTTCAGGGCCGCGCCACATCGTTTTCCATCCGGCGGAAAAATACGCCTATGTCATGACGGAAATCAGCAATGAAGTCATCGCGCTTGAATACAACCCGACCTTAGGTGAATTCAGAGAGCTGCAGGTCATTTCCGCTTTGCCTGAAGGCTTTACGGACAAATCGCAAGGCAGCGCAATCCGCATATCTAAAGACGGCAGATTTCTTTATGCCGCCAACCGCGGACATGACAGCATCGCCATCTTTAAGATCAACCAATATTCCGGTGAATTGTCTCTTATTGAATGGGTGCCGACAGAAGGCAACTGGCCGCGTGATTTCGCGTTTGACCCTTCCGAGACATTCCTTGTCGCGTCAAACGAAGAAACGGGAAATCTGGTTTTGTTTGAACGCGATCCGGAAACAGGCAAATTGACTCTGCTTCAATCTGACATTCCGGTTCCGTATCCGGTCTGCGTGTCATTTCTGCATCAGGTTTAATCAAAAAGAAAGCTGACATTATATTGTCAGCTTTCTTTTTTGTATAAATGGCAGGCGACAAAACGCCCCGCCTTCACTTCTTCAAGCTCAGGCGTTATCTTACCGCAGAGCTCCATCGCTTCAGGACACCGCGTCCTGAATACACAGCCGCTCGGCGGGTTAAGGGGGCTCGGCAGCTCCCCTTTCAGAATAATCCGTTCACGCTTGTCCTCAAGAAGCGGATCAGGAATCGGGATTGAGGATAAAAGCGCCTTCGTATAAGGGTGAAGCGGTTCCCGGTAAAGCGCAGCGCTTTCTGTAATTTCCATCATGCGGCCCAAATACATCACGCCGATCCGGTCGCTGATATGCTTGACCATTGATAAATCGTGGGCGATGAATAAAAATGTCAGCCCTTTCTCTTTCTGAAGCCTTTTTAATAGGTTGACGACCTGAGCCTGTACCGACACATCCAGCGCGGAAATCGGCTCATCCGCCACGATAAATTCGGGATGCAGAGAGAGCGCTCTGGCAATTCCGATTCTCTGCCTCTGTCCGCCGCTGAATTCGTGGGGATACCGGCTGCCGAAATCCGGGTGGAGCCCGACAGCTTCAAGCAGTTCATCCGCCATCATCAGACGGGCTTTTCTTGTATTGTAAAGATTGTGGATTTCCATCGGCTCTAAAATAATTTCCCTTACGGTCAGGCGCGGATTTAACGAGGCGTAAGGGTCTTGGAAAATCATCTGCAGCTTGCGGAAGAAGACCGACCGCTGTTCTGCCGCGGCACGGTGTATATCCGTCCCTTCATATGATACCGAACCGGCCGTCGGGTCATACAGACGGAGAATAACTCTTCCGAGCGTCGATTTACCGCATCCCGATTCTCCGACAAGTCCGAATGTTTCCCCTCTTTTAATGTGAAAACTGACACCGTCGACTGCTTTTACGGCTTTCTTTCTTCCTGCGTCAAAATGCATTTTCAACCCGCTGACTTCAAGGAGCGGAGATGCCGTCATTTTCTATTCCCCCTTTTCGCTTATACAGCGGCGTACGGTGCATAATTCTTTTTCATAGACGGTTCCTTCCAAAGACAGCACTTCGATTGTTTTTCCCGTTTTCGGGGAGTGCAGCATTCGGCCGTCTCCCAGCGCCAATCCGACATGGTGAATCGCGCCTTTTCCTTCTCCATAGGCGAAAAACAAAAGGTCAGCCGGCCGGATATCGTTTACCGCCGCGCCGCACCCGGCTTTTGCTTGGTCCTTTGCATCACGGGGAAGGGTATAGCCGTTTGCTTTAAATATCGAATACATAAACCCGGAACAGTCAAACCCGAAACCGCTCAGTCCTCCCCATAAATACGGAAGCCCGAGAAACATCATGCCCGTTTCGATGACATCGGCTGCCCGTCCTTCCGTATGCCGGCACTCGTCTGCGTCAGCTTCATTTACGAACCGTTCTCCGAGAGGCGTCACAACCCGTAAAAAGCCTTTCTCACGTCCTGATGCCGGAAGACGCGTTAAGAAACTTACTTCCAAGTCCGGTTCGCCGTTTGTGTGATATAAAAAAGCTGTCGGTTTGGTCATCCATACGGCGGGGGAAGATGTATAAAAGCCGTCTTTTGAAAGCTGGCTTTTTTTCATCCAGCCCGGATATCCGCGCGCATCCTTGTTTGAAGGCTGGCCGGGAACGGCAACAAAAACCCATTCCCCTTCCTCTTTGAGAATGATCACCTCTTCCCCGAAAAGCGCTTGCGTTTGGACAAGGTTGTCTGTACATAATTGCAGCCGCTCTTCATATCCCATAGACGCTAACCATTTTCTGATCTGCGGCGGGTTTTCAAGCATCGGCGCATCATACGAACGGGGAGATGACGGCAGCGTCCATACGTTGGCTGCCGCCGCTGTAACGGCTGCTCTCATCTTTTCGCCTCCTCTTGTTTCGACACCCCGGTAATGCCGAGACCCGGTTCATCGGGAATCGTAATCTGACTGCCGCTGTATGTGATGCCGCCTTTAATCAAATCATCTTTCAGCATAAGCGGCGCATCAAAATCAAACCTTGTCACATTCCGTTTGCCCGCGGCAAAATGAGCCGCGGCGGTGATGCCGAGCTTGGTCTCAATCATGCTGCCGACCATGCATTCCACGCCGCATGTTTCGGCCATCGCATTGATTGTTTCCGCCTGCTTTATGCCGCCCGCTTTCATCAGCTTAATATTGATTAAATCGGCGCTTCTCGTCTGCAGCACGCAAAAGGCCTGACGGGGGGTAAAGACGCTCTCATCCGCCATAATCGGCGTGTCTACGGCATCGGTGACCTGCTTCAGCCCGGCGATATCGTCTTTATGAACAGGCTGCTCGACCAGCTCAATGCCGAGGCCGGCGTCTTCCATCTTTCGGATCGCAGTCACGGCTTCTTTCGGCGTCCAGCCTTGGTTGGCGTCCAATCTCAGTTTGACGTTTCCGCCGACACGTGATCTGATCGCCTGAATCCGGGCAACATCGTCCGATATGTCACCTATGCCGACTTTTATCTTTAAAATATGAAATCCTTTTTTCACATAACGGTCTGCATCCCCCGCCATCTCCTCAGGAGAATTGACGCTGACGGTAAAATCTGTTTCCAGTGTATTCCGATAGCCGCCGAGAAGCCGGTAAAGCGGCTGTCCGTGCATTTGCGCCCATCCGTCATATACAGCCATATCCACCGCGGCTTTTGCGCTTTGATTTCTTTCCAACAGCCGGCTGATATCATACAAAACAGCTTCCATGCCGGAAAGGCTCCGCCCCAAGAGAGCGGGCTTCAGCACATCGCGGACGGCGCTTTCAATACCGTCCGTGCTGTCGCCTGTAATGACAACCGTCGGCGGCGCCTCGCCCCAGCCGGTCAGACCGTTGTCAAAAGTGAGCTTCACAATGACCGATTCAGCATTGTAAACCGTGCGCAACGCAGTCTTAAACGGCTTTTTCAGCGGCACGGACATCCGTCCCGTTTGAATATCTGTAATCCTCACGCCTGATCACTCCCTTCCGGAAACCCCCGATTCAATCGTTACCGCTTTGGCCGCCGTATCCATAACTGCGCGGGCTCCGATCGGAACGGCGAAGCTCGGTGAACAATGGCCGATTTTAAAGCCTTTAAGCGCGGGCTTCCCTGATTTGACAATGTAATCGTTCAGCACTTGCTCTAAAGTAAGCGACTTTTCTTTATGCTTCGGTTCGCATTGGTGAAAATCACAGACCAGTATTCCGGCTGCGTCTGACAGTTTTCCGGCCATCTTTAATTGATTCAGCATCCTGTCGATTTGGTACGGCTCCTCATCAATATCCTCGATAAACAGCAATTTGTCTTTCGTATCAATTTCAAACGGCGTGCCGAGTGTGGATGTAATGAGCGACAGATTGCCGCCCGCAAGCTCTCCCTCGGCCCTTCCGCCTGTCAGCACCTCCAGCGGAGAAATGTCCTCCGTATAGGTGAATTCCGTTTCTGTAAAAAGCTGATGATACGATGCTTTTGTCAGGGGATCAGCATCTTCAAGCCCGACATCCGTGCTCAGCATCGGGCCGTGAAATGTGACGAGCCCCGTATTTTGATGAATGGCGGTATGTAAAAACGTAATATCGCTGTATCCCCAGAAAATTTTCGGATTGCGGCGGATTAAGCCGAAATCGATGTCGGCGGCAATGCGGCCCGTGCCGAATCCTCCGCACGCGCATATCACCGCTTTGACATTCTGATCACTAAACATGTCATGGAGATCATCGAGGCGCGCCCGATCTTCTCCCGCCAAATAGCCGTGACGGGTCTTCAGCGCCTGGCCGAGTTTCACTTGAAGGCCAAGCTCATTCTCTAAAAACAGCAGCGCGGTTTGCAGCGTCCCGCTCTCAGGCGGGCTTGCGGGCGCAATCACACCGACCGTGTCGCCTTTTTGCAGTGCTTTCGGTTTATGGTTCATGACTTTTTCAATCTCCTTTCCGGATTGAAAAGTGAAACACGCCGCTCCTTTAACGGCAAAAGAGCGGCATATGTTTCCGCTGTAAGATCAAGACTTTTCCGCCCATTTCAGATCAATGTACCCGACGGGGTGCCGGACAATGCCCTTCACGCCGCTGTTCTGCAGATGCACCTGATTGTAAAAGTAAATCGGAATGATCGGAACCTCGTTCATGAGCAGCTTTTCCGCTTTATGCATGAGCGCAAAACGTTTTTTGGCATCGGCTTCCTGTTTTGCCTGCTTGATGCAGCCGTCGTATGCCGCGCTGCCCCAGCCGGTGCGGTTCATGGAATTATCCGTTTGGAAAGCCTCAAGAAAACTGATCGGATCTGCGTAATCCGGCAAAAATGAGCTTTGAGAGAACTGGAACTTCAGTCCTTTCTGCTCTTCTAAAAAGACGTTCCATTCCATATTGGCGAGCTTAACGTCTATACCGAGCACACTTTTGAGCTTCTGCTGAATCGCTTCCGCTATTTTCTTATGCTCCGGTTTTGTGCTGTATGTCAATGTAACGGCGGGCAGCTTGTCATAATGCTCTTCTGCCATGCCTTTTTCCAGCAGTTTTTTGGCTTCTGATTCATCCGGAGTTAGTAAACTGCCGCCCGCTTCGCGGAAATCTTTCCCGTCAGGCTGAGTAAATCCCGGGGATACAAAGGCATGTGCCGGCTTTTCACTGTTTTTGGTCACATAATCCGTGATTTCTTTCTGATCAATCGCTGCAGCGAACGCTTTTCTGATCTTTTCATTTTGAAACGGCTCCATTTTAACGTTAAAACGATAGAAATAGAGTCCGGCCTGATCCCACGTGCGGACATTTTTTCCTCCCATCAGCTGCTCGCTCAGCTCTGCCGGCACAAAGGCGGTATCCAAATCCCCCGACTGGAACATCTGATAGTCGGTATTCCGGTCACTGACCATCGCCCATGTCACTTTATCCAGTTTCACCGTCTTTTTATCCCAATACGTCTCGTTTTTGACCATCGTCATGTTGTCGTCATGCTTCCATTCCGTCAGTTTGAACGGCCCGTTGCCGACAAAAGTTTTTGCTTCAGTGAACCATTTCGGATCAGCCTTGGCGACCTTCTCATTAATCGGGAAATACGCCGGATTGGACACGACGCTCAAAAAATAATCCTGCGGGGCCGCCAATGTGACGACAAGCGTTTTTTTATCCTTTGCCGTGACTTTCACGTCTTCTCGTTTGCCTTTTCCGCTGTTAAATTCTTCTCCGCCTTTGATCATGTAGCCGAGAAAAGCGGAAGATGCGCCCGTTTTCGGATCGAGCATCCGCTTCCAGGCGTACACGAAGTCTTCCGCCGTGACGGGATCGCCATTTGTCCATTCGGCGTTATCACGGATATTGAAGGTATATGTCAGCTTATCAGCGGACACCTCCCAGCTTTCCGCCATGGCCGGTTCAGGCTTATTATCTTTTCCGAGCCTCGTCAATCCTTCCATGATGTTATTCAGCGGCTGCCAGGAAACATTATTAAATCCGATCGGCGGATCAAGTGAGGTCGGCTCATTTTCGTTATTGAGCCGCAGCACCGTCTCACCCTCCTGTTCTTTTGCTTTGCCGGGTTCTGTCCCCGCCTGTTCATTGGCTGTACAGCCCATCAGAGCAAACGAAACAACAGCAATCACACCGATCGCCCATCTCTTTTTCATTTCAATCCCCCTTTTTCCTCTGTTGCCGTCAGCTGCTGCTTCAGCCGCTCTGCACGGTGATCCTGAAGCCAGCAGTTGACGATATGGCTTTTGGATTTCACGGTTGTTGCCGGGTATACCTTTTCACAGACGATCATCCTGTCCGGGCAGCGGGCGGCAAACGGGCAGCCCGCCGGCGGATCGAATAAATCAGGCGGCGTCCCGTCAATCGGCGAAAGCTCACTATCCTCCATATCCAGCCGCGGCACTGAACGAAGCAGCCCCTTTGTGTATGGATGAGCCGGACGGTAAAAAATATCATGCCTCGTGCCGATTTCGGCGATTTTCCCCGCATACATGACGGCAACTCTGTCGGCGGTCTGAGCGACGACGCCGAGATCATGGGTGATCAGAATAATAGACACGCCTGTTTTTCTTTGAATCTTCTTAAATAATTCAAGGATTTGTGCTTGAATTGTCACATCAAGAGCCGTTGTCGGTTCATCCGCGATCATAATTTCCGGCTCGCAGATCAGAGCCATCGCGATCACGATCCGCTGCCGCATGCCCCCGCTTAATTGGTGGGGGTACTGCTTCAGGCGGGATTTCGAGTCCGGGATACCGACCAGATCCAACATGGCGAGAACCTCGGATTCAGCTTGTTTTCTTGTCATGGCGCGGTGTTCCAACAGCGCTTCTGAAAGCTGATCCCCTATGGTCAAAGTCGGATTGAGCGCCGTCATCGGGTCCTGAAAAATCATAGAAATATCGCGCCCCCGGATTCCCCGCATTTCCCGATCCGACATTCGGCAAAGGTCTTTCTGTTTAAATTGTATGCTTCCGGATTCAATCTTTGCCGAATGTTTCGGAAGAAGACCCATCACGGCTTGTGACGTCACGCTTTTTCCGCATCCCGATTCACCGACGATCGCAAACGTTTCACCTTTATATAAATCGAAGCTGACGCCTCTTACGGCTTTTACAGTGCCTCCGTATGTTGAAAAAGTAACATGCAGATTTTGAACGGAAAGAACTTGCTGCGCCATTTTTCCTACCTCCTCAGTTTCGGGTCTAACGCGTCCTGCAAGCCGTCTCCAAGCACGTTAAACGCGTACATCGTTAAGGAAATGAAAAAAGCGGGAAAAAACAGCCGCCACCAATGGCCTGATAAAATCGCCGGCAGCCCGTCATTTGCCATAACTCCCCAGCTTGCAAACGGCGCCTGAATCCCGAGTCCGAGAAAACTTAAAAATGATTCCGCAAAAATCGCCGCCGGCACCGTCAGCGTCATTTGGACAATAATGGCTCCCATCGTATTCGGCAGCAGATTTTTCTTAATGATCCGAAATGTTTTCGCTCCAAATGTTTTCGATGCCAATACGTGTTCATCATGCTTCATCCTCAGCACCTGCCCTCTCACAATCCGCGCCATGCCGACCCATCCCGTCACTGTCAGAGCGACGATAATGGAACTGAGCCCCGGCCCCATCAGCACCATTAACAAAATGACAACGAGCAGATAAGGCAAACCGTAGAGAACCTCGATGATTCTCATCATGGCGCTGTCTGTCCGGCCCCCTTTGTAGCCGGCGACGCCTCCGTAGATAACGCCGATCAAAAAGTCGATCAGTGCCGCCATCACACCGACAAATAAAGAGATTCTCGCTCCGTACCACGTTCTTGTAAACACGTCCCGGCCAAGTTCATCGGTTCCGAACCAGTGTGAAAAAGACGGCGGAAGATTCTGCTCGGCGAGCGTCTGCCTTGTCACGCTGTGCGGTGATATCAGCGGGCCGAACACAGCCGCTAGAAACAGGCAGCATAATATCACAAGTCCGGCCATCGCCAATTTGTTCTTTTTAAGCCGCCGCCACGCATCCTGACTGTAAGACAGGCTCGGACGCTTGACCGACTCGGTTTCACCCTTTCTTTCCGCGCCCGGCTGAAACCAGTCATCAGGCACTTCTGTGTGTTTTACCGTTTCTTGCGGGAGATTCATCAGGATCACCCTTTCTTATGAAGTTTTATGCGCGGGTCTAACAGGCCGTATGCTAAATCAACCAGAAACAGCAGGACGATCAGAATCACACTGTAAAATACGGTCGTTCCCATGATGACCGGGTAATCACGCTGATTGATGCTTTCTACGAAATATTTGCCCATTCCCGGTATGGCAAAAATTTTCTCGATGACGAAACTGCCCGTTAAAATACTTGCGGCAAGCGTCCCGAGCACTGTCACAACAGGCATAAGAGCGTTTTTCAATGCGTGTTTGATCACAATTTTGACGGGAGAAAGCCCCTTTGCTTTTGCCGTGCGGATGTAATCCTGAGTCAGCACTTCGGCCATGCTTGATCTTGTCAGCCGCGCGATAATGGCCATGGGACCGACGGCAAGCGCAACAGTCGGCAGAACCATGTGAACGGGACTCGTCCAGGTAGCTGCCGGAAACCACTTCAGATGAACCGCAAATTGCTGAATCAGCAGCGTAGCCATAATAAAATTCGGAATGGAAATCCCGAGCACCGCAAGGCTCATGGCCGCATAATCGAGAAAGCCGCCGCGCCTGAGAGCGGCCGTTATGCCGAGCGCGAGTCCGGAAATCACAGCGATGATGATCGCCGTTATCCCAAGCTCGAAGGAGACGGGAAATCCGCGTTCAAGCATGGCGTTTACACTGTCTGACGGTTTTTTGATTGAAGGACCGAAATCAAAGGTAAGAATGGATTTTAGATAGATGGCGTATTGAGTGATAAGAGGTTCGTTCAGATGGTAGTAGGATTCGAGATTTCGCTGGACCGCTTCGTTTGTGCCCCGCTCTTCGTTAAAAGGCGAGCCGGGTATCACTTTCATCATGACAAATGTCAGAGTGGTGATGACGAGGACGGTCATAATCATGGCGATAAAACGTTTGATAAAATACCGCAGCAATGCCGTTCACCCCTTTAAGAGAATGTTGTTCTCATGGCGAGTTCTGTCATGACGAGCATGGCCTGATAGGCTTCCGGCATGTCTTTTGCCTGAAATTGAACGATTGTCGTTCCCGGGATGATTTCTGTGCCCGGCATTAAATGGGCCCATTCAGCCTGTCCGTAATTGGCAAATTCAATGCCTAATACAGGTCTTTCAGGCGGAGTCAGCGGTTTGACCTTATCTTTATTTTTGAGCGCATAGGCTGTTTTTTCCGCCAGGAGCCGTCCGGCTTTTTGAGGAGACAGGCATTTGACCGCAGTTCTTGAAATGGTTTGTTTGACGGCGGCAGTCGTCACATTTGGGATCAGCTCCTCCGCCTCTTTTGCGGCGCAATCATCTCCGGCAGCCATGATGACCGGGACATCGTAAAATCCGGCGAGATAGGCATTTAACCCCAGTTCACCGACCGGCTTATCATTTATGTAAAAGTGGCGGACGCCGAATATCATGCTGTGCGACATGACGCCCGGCATCGACGCTCTCGCATGATAGCCGATAAACATCACACCTGAATACGATTCATCAAGCCCCTGCATCATGGAAAACGGCTTGACATCCCCCGTAATCAGCTCTGCCTCAGGGTGAAGTTTTTCCGCGAGCAGATTATTCATCTTTGAGTGGCTGTCATTCACGGTCACTTCCGTGCATCCGTTATTAAACGCTTCTGCGATGCACCAGTTTGCTTCTTCGGTCATCAGAACCCTGCCGCGCTCATAATTGTGCATGCGGGAATTGACAAATGTTTCATCAGGCAGTCCGGAAATCCCTTCCATATCCACAGATAGATACAGTTTCATGTAATGCCTCCTTTTTTACTTAAAATTTCGATATTAAATTATGAATATTCTAACAAATTATATTAAAAAAGGATGAAACATGCAATATACCATTCTGCCATTATAGGAAAAAACAAACCCTTTTCACCGGGAAAAGGGTTTGCTGATAGAAAAAGTTACATACCGTTTTTGTTGATAGGGTGACCCCGAAACTGTCTGACCGCACTTCTGTATTCGCGATCGGGAATGACCTGATGCCTGATCGGTCCAGGAGCCTGCGGCGAAGGCTCTTCAGCCGCCTGCTTACGGACGGCATGCGGTTTATGCGCCAGCTTATGTCCCATGCCGGTCGCATTCATGACAAATGATAAACACACTAAAAGCAAGCTTAAGATGAAAGCAATAAGAAACAAATCGCTGTATGTCCCCATCAGCAGGTCATGCGGCGATTGTGTGCCGCGCGCGCCCCGAAGCATGCCGGAAGCATCTCTTTTCGTAAAATACCCTATTAAAACAGGTGCGCCCATATAAATGAACAGCCTCAAAAACTGAACGGCCGTCATGCGTTTCACCAGTTCCGGAAGCGGTCCGCCCAACGCGGCTCCCATCAGTCCGGCTGCCACGATAAGCCCTGTCCCGGCCGCCAGCATCACGAAAAGCCCCGCAAATAGAATAAGGGGTATATGATGATCCGCCGTCATCCATTGGAAATTCACGAACACCAGTATAACAGAGCCTGTTATGCCGAGCATGCCCGGACCGACTTTATCATATGCTAATGCACTGATAACAGCGGCGATGGCCACGCCTCCCAAAAGGCTCGCATAAAGGAATATCTGTTGAGTTTGTGACATGTGATATGCGGTCTGAAGCTCCCCGTGAAATGCAGAAAGACTGACCGCTATGGAAATACTGCCCGCAGCGATCATGAAAACACCCAAAATCGGCTTTGGAATCAGCATAAGTTTAATCGAAATCAGCGCATGTTCGTTTCTGTACTGCATAATCAGCAAGATCAGAAGAATGACGATGCTTCCTCCAAATCCCGCCAATGTCTGCCATGATGAAAAGCCCCATTTCGGCAGATGAATAAATGTATAGGCGGTCAGCACAGCTGATACACCCGCTAACAGAAAACCGATGCCGTCAAATGGAGATTTTTCAGCATTTTTATGAACGTCATCCCTCAGCCACATATAACTGAAAATGAGGCCGAAAAAAGACAGCAGGCCAAAAATGCCGAACAGCCAATGCCAATGGCCGGCGCTTGCCGCCGCCGTGCCTAAAACGGTCCCCATAATGACGGACCCGTAAAATCCGCCGATTAACACAAATAATGCGTAATTCCGGCGTTCAATCGGAAACGAAAGCACCAGCATCGGAATCATAATCATCAGCATAGTGCCCGCCGCAGCTCCCTGTAAAAAACGGCCCGCGGCGAGCGGATAAATATCATTTGTCACAGCAGCAAGCAGCGCTCCGATGACACCCGCGGCCATCGAAATCATATAGACAGGCCGGGAGCCGAATCTTTTTCTTAAATACGGCCCCGCCGGCACGAATAAGGCAAATGCCATATTACCGATAATAATCGGATGAAGAGAGTCAAAGTTTTCCCCGCCGACCGTCTGCCGGACAAGGCTTTGGACAGCCGAAAGAGCGGTATTCGACATCAGCCCCGGCCCGACCGCCAGCACAGCAAGCAGAGAAATGATCCAGTGATGTTTTTCTTTCATTTGACAGCTCCTTTCTTACTATTTGACAAAGTGAAAAAGCTAACAGATTTCCCCCATTAGCTTAACAGAATTTTTCATATCTTTTCATGTGAAGGATTGAACATAATATCTCATTTATTATTTCAAATCCGATGGAAATTGTCAATATAAAGCGCCGCCGTCCGATTTCGTCTTTTTCACAATTTCCCACAATCTTTTCATTATTATCCCACACTTTTTGTTTAAGATGGAGTCAGTAATAATAGGCAAATCATGCTATGATGAAATAGAGAAACGGAGTGAACATGATGGATAACTATCGTGATGAAAATCGGACAGACCAAAAAGAACAGGAAGTCCTTTTAGTAAAAGAAAACCCGCAGCCGGCCGGATATTCCGCGCCGGACGAGGACAAGAAAAAACGAAGCTTCGGCTGGTTCAGACCGCTTCTCGGTGGAGTGATCGGCGGAGGGCTCGCCCTCGGCATCTATACATTTACGCCGCTTGGAGACCATCAGACTCAAGATACTTCCAATCCGGCTCCCGCTCAGGAAACGTCATCGGTAACCGCTAAGCAGACATCTTCTGAATCCGGCAGCGGCAAATCGGCAAACAGCTCATCGGCAAATTCAAGCAGCATTTCGAATATGGTGGAAGACATTTCACCGGCGATCGTCGGAATCACTAATCTGCAAAAGCAGCAAAGCAGTTCCGATTTATTCGGATTCGGATCAAGCTCAGATTCAAACTCTAATTCATCGGGTGATGATGCGGAAACGGGATCGGGTTCAGGCGTTATTTTTAAGAAAGCAAACGGCAAAGCGTATATCATTACGAATAACCACGTGGTCGAAGGCGCCTCTTCCCTTAAAGTGTCATTATATGACGGCACCGATGTAACAGCTAAACTCGTCGGCAGCGACTCTCTGACAGACTTGGCCGTTTTAGAAATCAGTGATAAACACGTAACAAAAACGGCAAGCTTCGGCAGCTCATCCGCTCTCAGAACGGGTGAATCCGTCATCGCCATAGGTGATCCGCTCGGAAAAGACCTTTCCCGCACCGTCACACAGGGCATCGTGAGCGGCTTAAACAGAACCGTCTCGATCTCCACGTCAGCCGGTGAGTCAAGCATCAACGTCATCCAAACCGATGCCGCCATCAATCCCGGAAACAGCGGCGGACCGCTCTTGAATACAGACGGCAAAATCATCGGCATCAACAGCATGAAAATCAGCGAAAATGATGTAGAAGGCATCGGCTTTGCCATTCCGAGCAACGATGTAAAACCGATCGCCGAAGAGCTTCTCACGAAAGGACAGGTGGAGCGCCCTTATATCGGCGTGAGCATGATCGACTTGGAACAAGTGCCGCAAAACTATCAGGAAGGCACACTCGGCCTCTTCGGCAAACAGCTGAATAAAGGGGTTTACATTCGCGAAGTGGCGCAGGGATCCCCTGCTGCCAAAGCCGGATTAAAAGCAGAAGACATCATTATCAGCTTAAAAGGGAAAGAAACTGACACGGGCAGCGAACTTCGCAATATTCTCTACAAGAATACGAAAGTCGGCAGCACCGTTGACGTGAAGATTATCAGAAACGGCAAGGAAATGACGAAAAAAATGAAACTGACTCAAAAAGAAGAAACATCTTCTTAACAAAAATCCAAGGCAGCCGCCTTGGATTTTTTTATATACAGCTGAAACTTTAGGCCTGGATCAGCCGTATGACTCAGTGTACAAAGGAGGATACATACACATGAAACAAACCGGACTTTTGCTGGTCGTTACCGGCCTGATCTTGCTGCAGCTGAGCATTCAGCTTCCTCAGCAAAACGCTGCTTGGGGAATGACGCTTGGTGCAAGCATTTTACTGAACCTTTCGGGAACCGGACTGATCATGCGCTCTCTGCACACGCAGACCGGCCGCAGATGAATGAAAAAAGCCGCGGGACATTCTGTCATCCCGCGGCTTTTATTTTACATAAAAGCACCCTGTCCGCCGGCCGGACAGGGTGTTTGTTAAGACATATGCTGGTCCCGATAAATCTTTTCGTTTTTCATACCGTACGCTTTTTGCACGATATAGAGCGGACGGTCTTTTGCTTCGTCATAAATCCTTCCGATATATTCGCCGATCATTCCGAGCATTAATAGAACGATGCCGCTGAATAACAGCTGTATCACAATCAGAGAGGACCAGCCCGTAATGGTGCTGTCTGTAAAAAGCTTCATGTATAAAACGATAAACATATAGAGAAAACCCGCTCCGGACATGAGCATTCCCGCATAGCTTGCCGCCTTGAGCGGTTTATGAGAGAACGTTGTGATCCCGTCCATGGAAAGCTTCAGCATTTTTTTAAGCGGGTATTTCGTTTCCCCCGCAAGCCGCTCATCTCGTTCATATTCTACAGCAGTCTGCTTAAAGCCGACCCAGCTGACGAGTCCTCTGACAAAAGGGTTTTTTTCTTTTAATCTTTTCATCTCATCACAGACTTTTCTGTCCAGCAGGCGGAAATCTCCGGTGTCGAGCGGAATATCAATATCAGTCACGCTCCGCAGCAGCCGGTAAAACAGAGAAGCCGTCTGTTTCTTGAAAAAGGTTTCTCCCTTTCGTTTCGTTCTGACGGCGTACACCACATCGTAGCCTTCTTTCCACTGCTCAATCATATCAAGGATTAATTCCGGAGGATCCTGCAAATCGGCGTCAATGACGGCGATTGCATTCCCCTCTGCATAATCCATGCCCGCTGTGATCGCGATCTGATGTCCGAAGTTTCTGGAAAAATCAATAATTTTCACTCTCGGATCAATCAGACTTTGCTCTCTTAAAATCTCAATACTGCGGTCTTTGCTCCCATCATTGACAAAGATCAATTCATAATGCTCTTTTGTTTGATCCATGACTTCTTTCAGGCGCTGATAGGTTGTCTGAATGACGAGTTCCTCGTTATAAACCGGGACGACTATTGAATATTGAATATGTCTGCTCATGTTTTTTCCTCCTATTCATCAGATTGCAGTTCGTATAGTGAAGCTGACTGATTCATTCCGCCCGGCCCGCCGCTCATCCGGCTGTTTTTACCCGCAGCCTTGCTGCTTTTTGTATCAGCTGCATCATGATTTTTCGTTTTCTGATCTGTGCTTGATTGCCATTTGTCTGAAGATACTTTCTTTCCGTTTTTCTCAACCCATTCAACAATATCGTTGTTTCCGCCTTTGCCCATTCCGGATGTTAAGAAGTATTTTACTTTCCCTTCTTTTACGAGCTTTTTAAATTGAGTCAGCGTAATGGCCGGGTCAGACCCGCTGAATCCGCCGATCGCCATGACCGCTTTTTTCGTTTTTATAATGTAAGGCGCCGCTGTGTTGGAATCGGTTGTAGCAAATAGATAGTCTGCTCCGGCGTTATGTTTCTCTAAATAGTTGATCAGTTTTGTATTGACAGATGCGTTATCCATTCCCATGCCTTTTCCGCTTGCTGACGCAAGCTGAGGGCCTGTTTCAGGCAATGAGCTGTTGCCTCCGTACAGAAGCGGTGTGCTCGCCCAATAAATCGGCATCACCATCAAGACGAGAAGGGCTGCAAGTGAAACATAGTAACTGAGCGGTTTTTGACGCTGTTTGAACACGAACAGGGCGATTGCAGCCACTGCGCCGATAACACCTGCTCCGATGCTCCAGCCCGCGCCGATTTGATCATTGTAGTTTCTGAGGATAAACAGCTCAAATCCGGTTGTCACAAAAATAGCGGCCGGCAGAAGCCAAGTTTTCCAGCCTGTCTGCTCGCGGTACAGATGAACGAGGGCGACCCATCCCGCACCGGTAAGAGCAGCAATCGGAGGCGCCAGCATAATGAGATAATAATGGTGGAAAAATTCCGCCACACTGAAGAATCCGGCAATCGGCACAAGCCACGCTGCCCAAAAGATCGTTTCCTTCTGTTCTGCTGATAATCTTCTTCTTTCTCTCGCCCCGGCGATCAATAAACCGGCCAATCCAAAAATCGCAAACGGCAGGAGCCAGCTGATCTGATCTGATAATTCTTGTTGGAAGAGTCTCAGCGGACCGGGTGTTCCCGTACCGAACATTCCTGAACCTGACTGCATTTTCGAGCCGGTGCCTGTACCGCTTTTTCCTCCGCCAGGACCGCCATTGCCGCCATCTCCGCCGCTTGGAGGGCCTCCTTGACCGCCGCTTGGCATTTGGCCGTTAGATGGAGGTGCCGTCATACTGCCGGTTTGTGATTTGTCTCCGCTTGCTGACTGGCCGGGCGGTTTTTGCATTTGTGAAGAACCGCCGGAAGAAGACATCTCTTTCGATGCGTTTCCGTCGGGCCCGCCCTGGCCGCCGGAACTTTGCCCCGTCAGCCGCTGAATCCCGTTATATCCGAAAGCCAATTCCAATACGGAGTTTGTCTGGCTGCTTCCGACATATGGCCTTTTGTCTGTAGGAATATTGTCAACAATGAGCGGCCATGACAATGAAACGGCTGCTAATACGGCCAGCGCGCTTACCAGTGAAATGATTTTTTTCTTAATCGTGGTATTTGCCGCCATCATATAGAACAGCAAGAAGGCCGGTAAGATCATATAAGCCTGAAGCATTTTTGTGTTAAAGCCTACTCCGACGACAAAAAATGCCGCCAAAAGCCAGATCAGTTTTCCTTTTCGAATCGCTTTAAAGAGAAGCCATGTGGCGAACAAGAGGAAAAAGACCAGTAACGCATCGACATTGTTTGTGCGCGCTACGGCTACAGCAATCGGCGTACACGCCATGACAAACGAAGCGATGCGCGCCGCCGTTTTTCCGAACGTCGGCTTTATTAATAAGTACATGAATAGAACTGAACCTACCCCCGCCAATGCCTGAGGCAGGATGACGCTCCACCCGTGCATACCGAATATCAGCGCGCTGATCGTTTGAATCTGGTATGTAACAGGCGGTTTATCTACCGTGATAAATCCGGCTGCGTCAAATGAAGCGTAAAAGAAATTATGAAAGCTTTGAAGCATACTCGTTACCGCTGCGGTGTAATAAGGATTCACCGTATCGTCATTCCAGATGTTGTACATATTCAAGAATGCGGAAGCGAGTAAAATGAGGATTAAGACCGCGTCTATCTCGCGTTTTTTCATTTTCACCTGTGTTTTCACTCCTTTTGTTTAACTTTGAACAAGTGTAACAACCAAATGTGAAAAATTTATTAATAAACAAAGACAATTATTTTGCCGTTTACAAATAGGTAAAAAGAATGACAAAACGGGTAAAAAAGCAAAAAAAAGATGCCCCCGTCAAGCCGGAAGGCATCTTTCATTATTTCTGATTTACTGAATCGGTTTCAGCCGCGCTTCTATTTCAGAACGGCGGTGTTCGAGATAAGGCGGGAGCGCAACCGTTTTGCCTAGCTCTTCAGGTTTTTCATCAACCATAAATCCCGGACCGTCCGTTGACAATTCAAACAGAATTCCATTCGGTTCCCGGAAGTACAGCGCTTTGAAATAATAACGCTCTACAATGCCTGAGTTGCTGAAACCTTCTTTCGTAATGATGCGGTGCCATAAAGCAAGCTCCTCCTCATTCTGAACACGGAAGGCCACATGGTGCACGCTGCCTTTTCCCGGACGCTCGCGCGGAAGATCGTTTCTTTCAATGAGATGGACTTCTGTACGCGCGCCACCGTTTCCGGATTCGAGCACCGTAACCGTGCCCCGGTCTTCATGTGTTTCTTTCCCGATTTCAGTGAAGCCCAGCACATCGGTTAACACACGCAGCGTCGGTTCTGCGTACGGGACGGTTAATTCAACGGGACCAAGACCGCGGAAAGAATATTCTTCCGGTATGCCGCTTTGCTTCACCGCTTCACCGATGTCTTTTCCTTTTTCGTCAGCTGTCAGCACAAGCCGCTGTCCTTCATGATCCTGAAAAGCGAGTGTGTCCCTGCCCGCTATTTTCACGATCTCACTGTGAGAGACCTGATGCTCTTCAAATCGTTTTTTCCAATATTGAAGCGCTTGTGCATCCGGAACACGCAGGCCGATTGAAGAAATACTGTTTGTCCCCGCATGGAACGGCGCGATCCGCGGAATCTCGAAAAACGTCAATTCCGATCCCGGATTGGCTGATTCATCACCGTAAAATAAGTGATACATCGTCGGTTCATCCTGGTTTACCGATTTTTTCACAAGCTTCAGCCCCAGGATATTTCGATAAAAATCTAAATTTTTCTGCGCATCAGCCGTCAATGCTGATACATGGTGTATTCCATTAACTTTCATTATATTATCCTCCAGTCAATTATCTCGATTTCGAGATATTTTATATATACAATTTATGTTATCCGGATCGTAAAGTCAACCCATCTGCTTCACAGACGGTCTGCAGACTGCCGCTCTCAAAATAACGAACTTTTGAAATTAAAAAACCATTAATGTTCGCTTTTAAAACCGGATTTTTTCCTTCTCAAAAGCAGAAACCTCTCTCTTTTAGGCAAAAAACTAAAATCAGAAAATTTATTTTATTCGTGTTTCAGCAATTAGGGTTTACAATATGGAAAATAGTTTTTTCAGCATGACGATTTTACATCTGGAGGGAAAGGATATGCAGATTGAAGAGAACGGACTTAAAAAAGAGATCGGCCTTACCATCGCCCTCTCACTTGTTATCGGCACCATCATCGGTTCCGGCGTATTTATGAAACCAGGCGCCGTGCTTGCCTACTCCGGTGATGCGAAAACCGCGCTTATCGCGTGGCTGTTAGGAGGCATTTTGACGCTTGCCGGCGGCTTGACCGTTGCGGAAATCGGCACTCAGATTCCGAAAACGGGCGGACTTTATACATATCTCGAAGAAGTGTACGGCGAATTTTGGGGCTTTTTGTGCGGATGGGTTCAAATTATCATTTACGGCCCCGCCATTATCGGAGCAATCGGCTTGTATTTCGGCTCTTTGATGGCGCACTTGTTCAATTGGGATTCCGGCTGGTCTAAATTGATCGGGATTTCAGCCGTTTTGTTTTTAAGCATCATTAACATTATCGGAACGAAATATGGCGGCATCGTACAAGGAATTACGACTGTCGGCAAATTGATTCCGATTATCTGCATGATTGTGTTCGGCCTTTGGAAAGGCGATCAGCATATTTTCACAGCTGTCACAAGCAGCATGTCGGAAATGAATTTCGGCGCTGCCATACTGGCCACCTTGTTTGCTTATGACGGATGGATTCTGCTTGCGGCACTCGGCGGCGAAATGAAAAATCCGGAAAAGCTGCTCCCGAGAGCGATGACGGGCGGACTTTTGGTCGTCACCGCCATTTATCTTTTCATTAACTTTGCGCTGCTGCACATTCTTCCTGCGACCGACATCGTCAAACTCGGTGAAAATGCGACCGGCACCGCTGCCGGAATGCTGTTTGGCGACATCGGGGGAAAATTGATCAGCGTCGGAATCATCGTCAGCATCTTCGGCTGTTTAAACGGAAAGATTCTCGCTTTTCCGCGTGTCTCGTTTGCAATGGCGGAACGGAAACAGCTGCCGTTTGCCGGACAGATTTCGCGGGTGCATCCGACGTTCCGCACTCCGTGGATTGCCGTGTCATTTCAGATCGCGCTGGCCATTATTTTCATGATCGCCAGCAATCCCGATAAGCTGTCTGAAATCTCTATTTTCATGATTTATATTTTTTACGTCATGGCTTTTTTCGCCGTGTTTATTCTCAGAAAAAAAAGCGGCGGAAAACCGCGCGCCTACAGCGTGCCTTTGTATCCGATCATTCCTGTTTTGGCCATCGCGGGTTCACTGTTTGTGCTGATCAGTACGATCATTACAGATACACTCAGCTGCGCGCTGTCCCTCTTGATCGGCCTCGCCGGGCTGCCGCTTTATTTTTGGCTGAAAAACGGCAGAAAAAACTGATAAAAACGGTTCCTTTTACGGGAGCCGTTTTTTTTCTGGCAAAATCACGTGCAAAAGTTGACAGCAAATTCACATCTTTTGTTATACTTTTTAAGCAAGATGTCTGAATTCGAAGTATGTTACGTTTTTTTGGCGAAGTGGGTAACATAAGAAAAACAGGATGAGACACGTTTTTACGAAAAAATCAAGAGGCGTTTTTTTCGACTTTATCTGTTTTTTTTCGACAAAAGGCTATATAATAATTTGATGTGTGCATTGTCTCATTCAAACAATGGAGGGTTTTTAATGATAAAAAGAAAAAAAGATAAGTTCTCACTCCTTTTAACAGAAATCGCAAAAAACATAGACGAAACCGCAGAATACTTTGTCAACTTTAAAGTGACGAACCAGACGACTTTAAAGGAATTTGCCGATACGTTAAAAGAGTTTGAAACAAAAGGAGATAATCATGTTCATGTCATGATTAAAGAGCTGAACAAAGCTTTTATCACTCCCATTGAACGTGAAGACATCCTTGAGCTGACAAACAGCCTCGATGACGTGCTTGACGGAATCGAACATTTTTCTGCAATGATGGAGATTTTCTCGATCACTTCTTCAGATGAGCATATCGATAAGTTCAGCGGATACATCAGAGAGTGCGCGAAGGAAATTTTAATCACGATTGAGCTGCTTGCAGAAAACCGATTGAAGGACATTCACCCTCACGCCATTAAAATTAAGGAATACGAGCACAGCTGTGATAACCTGCACCGTAAATCATTAAAAAATCTGTTCGGCACAGAAACCGATCCGATTAAAGTGATTCAGTACCGCGAGATTTACGAAACGCTTGAGGAAATTGCCGACTCTTGCCAAAGCGTTGCCAATAACCTTGAAACCATTATTATGAAAAACGCGTAACGAGGGGTTATAATGGATACTCTATTACTTTTAACGATATTAATTGTCATATGCGCTTTGGTATTTGACTTCATTAACGGATTTCACGATACCGCAAACGCAATCGCCACCTCAGTTTCGACAAAAGCGCTGAAGCCGCGGCACGCAATCGTCATGGCCGCCATCATGAACTTTCTCGGAGCGATGACATTTACCGGTGTGGCGAAAACCATTACGAAGGACATTGTGAATCCTTATACATTAGACAACGGGTCAGTTGTCATTCTGGCGGCTCTACTCGCCGCAATCGCCTGGAACTTGATCACATGGTATTTCGGCATTCCGAGCAGCTCTTCACATGCGATTATCGGAGCGATCGCCGGAGCGGCCATTGCAGCGTCAGGTTTTGCGACGCTTAATTATAAAGGGTTCATTAAGATTATCGAAGCACTTATTTTATCGCCGATTATCGCCTTTGTTCTCGGCTTTATCGTATATTCGATCGTGAAGCTGATTTTTAAAGACAGCAATCTGGCGAAAACAAATAAACGCTTCCGCAGAGTGCAGATTTTGACGGCTGCCATTCAGTCCTATACACACGGAACGAACGACGCGCAAAAAGCGATGGGTATCATTACGATGGCGCTTATGACGGCCAATTTACATAAAAGTGATGCCATTCCTTTTTGGGTGCAGCTCTCTTGTGCCCTGGCAATGGGTCTCGGCACATCCATCGGCGGCTGGAAAATCATTAAAACCGTCGGCGGAAAAATTATGAAAATCCGTCCGGTAAACGGCGTATCTGCCGACTTAACCGGCGCAGCCATTATTTTCGGGGCCACGTTTATTCATCTCCCTGTCAGCACGACGCACGTCATTTCGTCTTCCATTCTCGGTGTGGGCGCTTCCCACCGCGTAAAAGGCGTAAACTGGGGAACGGCTAAACGGATGCTCATTACATGGGTCATCACCCTGCCGATTGCAGGTACACTCGGCGCCATCGCCTTTTTCATCTTAGATCTCTTTTTCTGATGACATCCGCTTCTTTACAGAAGCGGTTTTTTTTGTGACAGGAAAATGATGTCATGACATAGAATGAACATAGCAGACCATTTTTCGAATTGTGAGGGATGCTCATGCTTTTGTTTTTTCAGATCATGGTGTGGACGATGGCGGCCGCACTCATTTTATATGTGTACGCATCCTGGCGGTATGAGGCAAAGGTAAAAGAAAAAATGTTTGCCATCCGTAAAACGTGGTATTTACTATTTGTAGTAGGCGCCATGGTCTATTGGACATATGATCCCGAATCGCTCTTTGCCGCATGGAGACAATATTTGATTGTTGCCGTCTGCTTTGCCCTTATTGATGCGTTTATCTTTTTGAGCGCGTATATCAAAAAGCTCGCCGGCAATGAATTAGAGACGGATACGCGGGAAATTTTAGAAGAAAATAACGAAATGCTTCACTCCTATCTTGAAAAACTGAAAACCTATCAATATCTGTTGAAAAATGAACCGATCCATGTATATTATGGAAGTACAGAAGCTTATGCGGAAGGCATCAGCAGACTGCTGGCCGCTTATGGAGAAAAAATGAATGTCACGGCTTCCTTGTGCGACTATTCCGCACAATCGGATAAGGACCGCTTGACGGAGCATATGCCTGATGCGGCGGACGTTCAGTCCCGTCTTAACCGTAAAGACGTCTACTATGATCAAAAAGGCAGGCTTGTGCTTATTCCGTTTACAGTCCAGAACCGCCATTACGTGATCAAACTCACGTCGGAAAACCTGTTGACGGAATTCGATTATTTGCTTTTCACATCGCTAACGAGCATTTATGATTTAATGCTGCCAATAGAAGAGGAAGGTGACGGTTAAATGGAGCAGGCATTTCAAAACGGGCAGCCGGAACAAAGAGCGAAACCGTTCAAAATGTTTAAAAAACGTTCAATGACAAGTATCGCAAGTTACCAGGTCAGCCCTCATACCGCCAGAATTTTCAAAGAAAACGAGCGGCTGATTGACAAGTATAAACAAAAAAAAGCTTGATTACACTAAGGACAGGAGACACGGCTCTTGTCCTTATTCCTTTTTTCCTTATCTTTCATATAATAAAACCAACAAAGAGATGCGACAGGTGATGATGTGAAGAAAATTGTCAGGCGTGTAAAGTTTGTGGATTACGGACGCTTCGGGCTTTCCGCTTATTCGCTGAGGATGCGGGCGAGGAATCTCGGGCTATTGAACCGGTTAAAAAAGAAAAAAGGCTGAATCCCGCAATGTGAACGGGTCTCAGCCTTTTTTGTTAAAGCTGCATCAGAATTTTCGCTTTTACAGCGGGACCGTAGACGCCGTCAGACGTCAGTCCGTTTACAGATTGGAAGCGGGCCACGGCATCTGCCGTTTTCGGACCGTAGATACCGTCAATGCCGTTATTGACAGCTCCTTTTTCAGGATAGAAATAAAGCGCTGCGAGCGCGTTTTGCACCTGGTATACCTTTTCACCGGACGTGTACGGCTCTGTCAGCTTGATCACCTCGTCCGGAAGAGAATACAGTGCTTCAACCGGCGGGCTGACGATCAGCACTTGTCCGACTTTAATCAAGTTCGGGTCAGCGATGTTATTCCATTTCTGCAGATCGGCCACGCTGACGCCGAATTTCCGCGCGATCGCCGACAGCGTATCTCCTTTTTGGACGGTATACGTCTGTCTTTCCTCAGAACCGATTCCCGCTTTAAACTCATCCCATGTATCCAGCAGTCTTCTCGGACAAAGCTTTCCTGACCAATGCTTGTGCGCAACGACATTCGCAAGCGGGATGCCGTGCGACGTCATTAATGTGCGGATGAGCCATTGGGCGTTTGCCACGGCCTGTGAAAAGTTGCCGTCTGCGTTTTCACAAATTTCAATACCGATGGATTTACGGTTGCCGTCCCCGTTTCCGTCACCGGCATGCCAGCCGTTTTCGTTCAGCGGAAGATGCTGATAAATTTCCGTATCATCGACTGTGAAATGCCAGCTTGTCGGTGTATCGGGATTTTTCACATAGCTTGCGTGACTTTTGGCGTTAGCTCCGACTGCGGTATTGGCTGTATTGTGCACCGTAATGTAAATCGGTGTCATTGCATAGCCTGGGCGGTTATTGTTTCCTGCCGGGATAAAATCCTGTGTGATTTTTACCATATTCTCATCTCTCCTATTTCGATAAATTGTTTATTTTTAATAAAGCCTGCTGTTTTTTCCCTTTTGCTGTAACATAATTGTTTTTAAACCAGGCGGCGGCAGTCGTTATGATTGTAAAAACGGCCGACCCGGCGGCATACAGCGTATCTGCAAGCTGGCTGACCTGGTCCTCCTGAATATTCAGCGGCGATTTGCCGAACATCAGCAAAGTTTGATTCAATAAAGCAAGCAAAAGAAGCACCGTCCTGACGACCGTGCCTTTGTCCGCGAATTTCATATCGGTTTCCCCCTTACTTTTGCAGCAGATTGTACATGATGGCGATGGCTCCGCCAATGACGCCCGTGCAGATTGCTGTCACGATCGCTCCTGTAATGGTCCGCTTAATCCATGTTGTGTTTTCGTCAATTTTGTTCAGTTTTTCATTCAGCGTCATGATTTGCTGACCCTGCCGGTCTGATACCCGCTCTAATACGGCTACCCGCTGTTCAAGCACCTTTTGTTCACCTTTGATGCCTGCGAATTCTTTTTGCACCGCTTGTTCATCCAGAAGCACTTCCGCTCCCCCCTCTTACATTGTTCTCACCTCCCTTCGGAAGCTTCATTCTTAAGAAAATGCCGTGCCTTTGACAGAAAGGCTCCCGCCGGAAATGCTTTTGATTTCCATGAGGATTTCCTTAAAGCCGGCAATATCAAATGACCACACTTCTTCTGTGCCTGACGTACCGGCGGCTGATGTCCCGTCATCAGACCTGATTCCTCTGATCGGCACATTTTTTCCCGAGATGGATCTCCCCCAAAACGCGACATGGCCCGACTCAGCCGTGCCGGTGATTTCGACGAGAAGTTTTTTCCAAGCGCCCGCTGAGAAGATGCTTCCCTCGCCCGCCTCTGCTGCATTTTCATGAAAAATCACGTCTGTATATGAAAACGCCATATCACCGCCCGAACCGACAGATTGGTATAAAACAAATTCGGACTGTTTTTGATTTCCATTTTCAAAACGGAACCGGTAATATCTTTTTGTCAGGCAGACCCACCCCGAAGCGGTCAGCACTCCGCCTTTTACTGCGACAGAATGTGAAGCTGTCCACGAATTGTTATCCTCGCTCTCTTCGATAAAAAGAGTTCCGCTGCGGTCCGAATAAGCCCACCCCTGTGCTCTGTCTATTAAGACGGCTCCTAAACGGTCTTGTCCGAATTGGCTGTAGACTTCAATCGCTTCTAGCGGCGTATTGGTAAGAAGCTCTGCCATTCCGGACAAATCAGCAATCGGTGTGACATAATCGTTTTTGTTACCGCGATAAGCTTTTACGGCGCCGGGCCTGCCAAGTTGATCGGCGGGAAATTCAAATGAATGCTTTTTCATCGGCCGTCCTCCTTTTCTCATTTATTAAAAATGACAAATAAAAAAAGCCGTTTGGCTTATGACACAGCATTTTTATAGTTTTCGTATGTTTCACCCGTTATTTCTTGAAATTCCTCAGGCGTGATATACTTCGCGGCCACACCTTCAGCCAGATCTTCGGCAGAGCAGTCATCATAGCCCATAGCCTGTTTTACCATTTCTGTTGAGGCCCACTCATAAAACAAGGCGTAAACCCAAAAGTTAAGCTTTTTCATTTTTTCATTCTCCTTTTACGTGTAAGAGTTCCAGTTTTAAAGACGCTAATTGCCTGCCGAGTGACTGCTGCGCTTGTTCGGCTGCTTTTCTGGCCAATTTCTCATTCGCCAGCTGTCCGCCGAGGCCCGCAAGCTGGTTTGAATCGGGAGCCGTATCTTTTTTTAAGCTCTCTTTATATGCTTCGTCAGCGGTTTCCACCCATTCATGTTTCTCTTCATCAAAAAATGGGCGCCACATGCCTTCGCCGTTTATTTCCGGCGGAAAGTCCGCAGCGTTAGGCGGCATCATATAATCTCCTGTCTCAGAATCCGGATAAAGCTCAACCGGAGTGCCTGTATAAATGTTGTCATTGTCATACGGAAATATTAATTTCATATTCTCGCTCCTTTACGTGAGTGCCAAAACAAGGTCAATATAATAGCCGTTCACGTTATTTTCTATATTGGCCATAATTCCCGTCAGCTTCATATCTCCATTAGAATAGATAATAAATTTGCTGTAACCGGTGGTGCCGCTGGCTGCAACCATAGTCACAACGCCTTTGGCCGGCGCACAAGAGGACGGCACACTCCCGAACACCACTTCTCTGTCCGTAAGAACGTGTCCGTTCAGGTGAAGGGTGTTTCCCACTTTGCGGTATTGAAGCGGCCTGTCTCCTGATTTAGCCCCATTTTTATAAGGAACATTTATCCAAGGTACATTCTCAGTATCAAGTTCGGTAACGAGGCGACGCCAGCCCTGCCAGCCCAAGTTCAAATCCAAATAGTTCGTGAACATATTATTTTTATAATCGACGGCAAGGACATACCCAAACGTTCCTTTCCCCTCACTGTCAAGAGAGGTAAAATGAAACATGCCGCGGGTTGAAGCGTTGCTCGGACTGTTTGCCGCTTTGCCGGTTGAATAAAAGGTGCCGAACGCCCTGCCGTTTTTAACGATTTTTTCAAGAAAGTTATCATCATCACCAATTGTCAGAAGATAGCCGCCGTTATCGTTTGTTATTTTCGAAAGCTGTGCGCCGTTCCACATATCTTTATCCGCCTGTGTGACATGAATATCTTTTTTATTGGCGTGAGCGTCTACTTTTGCTTGAGAGCCTGAATCTGTTTCTTGTTGGCTCCATTCCGACCATACGCCTTTAGTGCTGAAACTTCGGACGTATATGGGATTTCCGGCGGCCACTGTGTCTATAAACATTTGGACAAAAGTCGGTGATGCTCCGCGGGTTCTTTGCATGACAATTAATTGTCCGTATTCCGCAGGCTTATTTTCCGTATGCTGAACTGATATATAGTAGATGCCGGACGTTTTTATATTGTCTAAGTTTGTTTCCGTTACCGTTTTAGCATTCCCGTCATTGTCAGTCAGATTGAATAACTGCCCTGCATTCCATTTGTCTTTGTCAGATTTGGTTACATGAAGATCTGTTTTGTCGGCATGCTCATTTACTTTTGCTTGTGCTCCGGCAGCTGTTTCAAATGGCATCCATTCCGTCCAGATGCCGTTTTTCAGCGTTTTTCTCCAAAATCCCCCGTCATCTGAGAAAGCGACCGCCTCTCCGTTATTCTTTGAAGAATAAAGGTATATACCCTCTGACGGTTTAGGCGGGGTATTTATTCCAGTTGCAGCTGCCGAGAAAGTAAAGGTCTTATTCTGGCTGGCAGCGGTCTGATGAAAATCCTGTCCGTCAGAGATATTAATAAAAGCGGAGCCATTATCTTTTGTGATTTTAGAAAGCTGAGCACCGTTCCAAACAGCCCGCTCTTCTTTCGTCACATGCCGGTCCAGATCTTGATTGTGCTGGTCGAAATCTTTTTTTGCTGCCTGCTGGACGTTGTCCACGTTTCCGAGGCCGATTTGCGCCTTTGTCGTTTTGTGCGGGTTGTTCATGTCGTTTTTATGGGCCGCCAGATCCGTGTGGGCGTCTTTTATGCCTTTTTCCCAGCGGTTGACATCATCTTCATTAATCGGATCGTCCGGAAGCCAGTCTGTTTTTTCTTCGTAAGCCATCGTTACACCACCTCAAAGGTAAATCTTAAATCAAGCGTTCTGTTATTGCTGAGATCTAAATTTGTTTTTCGTTCTGTAATGACGCTTCCTGTTTCGTCAAGCATCTGCACGGTTTCAATGTGTTTGACGTCTTCTTCCCTGCGTGTGAGAACGGTGACTGCGGCATCTTTTACGGAAATGTCCGCAATCGGAGTTTCTTTGCCGTTTAACAGCACTTTTGTGATCCTGTTTTTCAGATCGGCTGCGGCACGCTGTCTGTAAGCGGCTGATATCATGGTAAGACCACCTCGTTATTGTTGAGTGTGACGGAATAACCGACCTTCAGTTCACTGACTTTTCGGTATCTCCGATTGTTGAGAATGACCCGGTCTTTGATTTCCAGTGTTTCGTTTAATGCGGCTCTCAGTGTATACGCCAAATGAGCGGGTTTGATTTTTTCAAGCGTTTCAATCAGCTCGTTCATGTGCTGCAGGTCATCAAGCCCGATATCGGCATAAAAACGATACTGCCCCGGGAACATCCGAACATAAGCTGACGGATGTTTTAAAAAACGGTTTAGCGCCTGCTCGATCGCTTGATGGGTGATGGGCGGAATATTCGACATCTTCGAAATCAGCCTGAGCCGTCTCATATCCTCCGTGTCACCTGATTCCCGCGGTATTTTTAATATTTTTTCCCAGCGGTCAAGCCCCCATGTCGCCGTCGTGATAAAGAGCTGATCGGTCAAATCGAAAATATCGTTATTCTGCCGCTCAAACTCAGGAGCTTCCGCCTCAAGCAGTTGTGCCATCTCTTTTAATCGGGTTAAAAACGGCGGGAGGTACGCCGTCATCTCATCGAGTCTGCTCAAGGATTCTCACCTCTTTGAGTTTAGGAATTTCCACGTCACTGAGCACGAGGTTTTCCGCCGCACCGTTCATTTTGATATCGGCGTAGTCACTGACGGATGCCGAGTTATAAACGATGTTGTTAATTTGTGATAAACGGACGGTGTTTTCTTCGAAGGCCATTTTCTTAAATAAATTCAGGACGCCTTTTTCAATCTCCGCTTTTACGTCATCGATCGAGCTGTTCAGCTCAGGCAGCACGGAAGCGGAGATTTCGATTTCTTTCCATACGGCGCTTTCCACCGTTACTGCCGCTCCGATCGGCGCCTGTCCTTCTCCCTGCCCTTCGTCCGGATCAATATAATCCTTTACTTTTTTGATCAGAATATCTGATGCCGGTTCCAAATTCGCATTTGTGATGACAACTTTCACCGTTCCGTCTCCGTTCCAAAGCGGGAAGATTTTCGCCCTGCCGACGCCGTCAACCTCTTCGGCCCATTGTTTATAATGCTGTTTATTTGCGCTGACTGCTTCCCGGCGGACACGGGTAAAATAGCGCGCCCTTAAGCTGTTGTCGTCTTCTTCCTCACGGCCGGGAATCAATATATCGCGCACGACTGCTTTCTCAAGCCCGGGTATCGTATCAAGCGGCAGCAGGTTTTGCCCTGAAATGCCGGCATTGCCCGCTTCACCGGCTGTTTCACATTCAAGCGTTCCATCCCCCGTATATTGAAAATACAGGTTATCAACGAAGAAACGGGAGCCTGGCGGAATGGTGATGCCCGCTGTGAATTCTCCGGCTCTGACCGCTTTTGTGGCAGGTGTTCGTTCAATTCCCGCTTCAGCAGCACGCCTGTCCAGAAATTCTCCCTGAGCCGTATCGGAAAACACGAGCTCCAGCACGGTATCCAGCCAAATATAAGACTTTGCGAGCTCAGCGGCCGCAGGCGCGAGCGCATTGTAAATGACGCTGCCTTCTCTCGTATCAATGTCCGCCGTAACGCGCGCCAGCATTCTGTCCATAATGTCGTCAAACGTCTGAGCTTCAAACATCCTCACCCAGCACCTCCTCTATCTCAAGCATGCCCTCATCAGTTTCAACGGTAAAAGAGACGGTGAAGGCATCATCTTTTTTCTCAATCTCAAAATTGGTAACGGCCAAAATCCGGTCATCATACAGCAAGGCTTCTTCTATCAGTCTTGGAATCTCCATTTTTTTATAAGCATCCGTCGTGTTCTGATCTGAAAGCACTTCCTGAAGTTCGTTTCCGATATCATGGCTGAAAACCGAATATGAATACCGTTCTGTGTGAAGAGCGATATAGACGAATTGTCTGATTGCGTCCAGTCCGTTAATCAGTTCATTGGTAATCCGGTTGTTTTCAAAATCAATTCGGTAGGTTTGTGAAGTCTCAACGGCCTCACTCGCATCCTCCAAATCTTCAAATTCGATTTCCGGTGTCAGGGCCATTGCACCCGCTCCTTTTAGATTTGTTCATGTAAAAAAGCCCTCTTCGGCAGATGAAGCGGCTTTAATAGGCTGATATTCTCGTATATCTCCGTCCGGATGACGGTTAAATTTTGTCCAGTACAAAGAAAGACTGTCCTCCTGTTAAAGCGGCGGTCATCACCCGATCACCCGCCTGGAGCTGATCCTCTCCCCCGGCTCTCAGCCGCTTCGGCACAATGAGTGCATCAGACGGAATCAAAAGTTTGTCGTGATCTTT
Organism: Bacillus sp. MT(2024); assembly: GCF_036362845.1. Classification (NCBI taxonomy): domain Bacteria; kingdom Bacillati; phylum Bacillota; class Bacilli; order Caryophanales; family Bacillaceae; genus Bacillus; species Bacillus sp. MT(2024). Next base: position 1,210,416 of record NZ_CP143632.1, on the reverse strand, counting down.
CAGTTTCAGCTCGAGCGGCGAAACGGAGGTCACTTCGGCCGGCATCAGCTCCACCGGCGCTTCAGCGTCAACCGCTCCGACGGCTAAATGTTTAATGGCATCACTTAATCTCATCAGGCTGTCCCCTCCGGAAGTGAATTTTTCTCCGTGACGTCAATCGTCATGGTATGTTTTGTTCCTTGGAATTCATGGCGGTCCGTATCTACATAATAGGTTTTCTTCAGCCCGATTTCCGGAATTGAAATATAGACGGGCAATCCGCTTTCCAACCCAGGAATACCGATCGCCTGTATATTTTTCAGCTCTTTCTTAATGCCTTTTTTCTCAGCCTGCTTCACTTTTGCGCGCTGTTTCAGCTGGGCTTCGTTAATGTCGTCAGAAACTGTTTCGGTATACTGCAAAACGCCGAATGTTTTCATGCCGGCGCTGTCTGAGGCAGAAGCCTTTATCGTTTTATTGTCTTTTTGCAGCCGCATGACGACACGGGTTGCGGTGTCATCAATTGAGGTGCTGTATTGATACCCTGTAATATTAACTCCTGTTTCCAGCACCCATATGTCAGACGGCTCCGGCCATTCACGCAAGCCGAGCCTGCCTTTTTCTGAATAGAGCTGATAATTGCGCCCCGTCTGGCTTTTTGTCTGCTTTAACGCTTTTATCATCATATCGTAAAGGCTTGTATCATTTTTAAAAACGAGTGATTTAATGGTATGGCCTGTGTTGGCAATGGATGTGACGGGAATTTGAAAATCGCTGGCGATCCTTTTTAATATTTGATCGGCGCGCTTGTTGGAAAACACGTAAACGTCCTGGTTTTTCACAAGGTATTGGAGCATATCGTATGCGGTGAAGGCGACGGTATGCTCATCGGGCGTTCTTGCAAAAACAATGCCGCGGAACAGCTCTTTTCCGTTCCATTTGAACAAAACCGTATCCCCTTCTGATACGCCGTAATACGTCTGGCTGCCCTGCTTTACGACAATCGTCGCTTCGATGGAGCGGGGCGCCTGATATCTGTGTCCTTCCAGCGTTACGCTTTCTGTGACAAGCTCAAGCCACTCCGTTTCTTTTATGACAAATAGTTCAATCATCTTTTCACCCGTTTCATTGCGGTATCTTCAGCTTCTGCCCCGGGAAGATCCAATGCCCAGGCTGCCGGATATTCCGTTTGCTGCGCTTAATCATGGCGGTTTTATTCGCGTTCCAGATTTTCCGCCACTCTGTGTGTTTTCCGTAAAACCTGCCGGCGATGTCCCAAAGCGTATCCCCTTTTTTGACGGTATATGTTTTGGGTGAAGCTTTGGACGGGCGCTTCGCTTTCGTTTTTTTCTTTTGTTTGATTTTTCTTGGCGAAGCGGTTTTATATTCTTTCAGTACGATATCAAAATTCCGGTCGCCGATTGCATTGTCACCTTCGCTGTAATTAAAGCTTTCAATACTGCATGTGACATTGATTTTTGTCCCTGTAATCAAAAACTGAACGGGTTTTTTCGCTTTCATCCATGCTTCAATGGCTGAAATGGCTTTTTCCGGTGAAGGAATGCTTTGATATTCGACAATCGGGCTGTACCGTTTCGGAAAAAAAGAAGAGAACGAAATTTCTTTCGCTCCCGGTTCTTCGATAAACGTCACCTCTCCAAGTCCGGTGACTTTCACGGAATCATTCTGCACGCTGTTTGCGATATCAATCGCTTCAGGCAGAACGGGAAGCCGGAGCTTGTCCTTCCCCTGAGACAGCCAAAATTCGTAAACAGATTTAGTCAAAAGCAACGGCCCCCTTTGCTCCGGTATAAATGTCTTTTTGCAGTTCATCAATCAGCGCCTGTTTGATTTTGGCGGCGAGGCTGTCGGCGTCCTGTCCGTTATGGAAATGCTGATCGCCGCTGAATTCGATTTTAATTTCTTTTGTTCCCGTTTTTTGAACGGTTTGTCCGCCGCCTTTAACGGCTGCGGATACCGTGCCGGCTGAAAGCGCCGCCGGTTCCGTCTGGGACGGATCGGACACTTCCATGCCGAGCGCCTGAGCCGCTTTTTGCAGCAGATAACGGCCGCGGATGCCCCGCTCTTCAGGGATGATCCACTCCCGTTTGTTCCCTTCGCCGACACGGGCGATCTGCTCCTTGGTAATCAGACCCCCATTGGCATAACCGACGTACGGGCCGCCATGAGCCATACTTTTAATCCCGGGGACATTGCTGATCGAGCCGTATCGGCTTTTAATATAGCCGATAGCGGCAGCGGCGTTGTGGATTGGATTTCTGATATCATTCATGCCCGGCGCTTTGTGATCTTCAAAGGTGCTCGGAATCGTCTGCATAAGCCCCTGTGACGGGTGTCCGGCTTTGGCGTTGCTGTCCCATAGATTAATGGAATTAGGGTTGCCGCCTGACTCATGCTGTGCGATCGTCATTAATCCCGGAAGCCAGCTGATCGGCGTATTGGTTGCTTTCATTGCGGCCAAAAGCCATTCTTTGACGCTTCCTCCCGCTGCACCCATGCCGGAAAAGGCTGCTGCAAGCGAGCCTGCCTGTTTTTCGGCGTATTTTTTCACGTCAACTGAGCTGAGGCCTTTGACGACGCCGACTGAAGCAAAGCGTCCGAGACTCATCATGACACGGGAAGGAGAGTGAATATCAAGCTCTTCCCTGAATGCGTCCTCGACTTTTTTGGCCATATTTTTGGCCGCCTGTTTGACTTCGCTTCCTTTTGCAGTCATCCCTGATACGAAGTGTCCGATCAGGCCTGACCCCCAGCCGTTCGCGGAATCTCTTGATTGCACAAACGGTTCATTGATATGTGTGCTTACGTATTGCGACGTTCCCGTATCTTTTGCATTCTGTCCGGCCGAATATCCTTTCACTGTGGCGGCGCCCCATGATGACGATTGATTAACCGCCGATTGATAAGGTGTTTTCACCTTTGTTTTTAAAAATGAATCGGTGCCCGTCTGTGACGTATTCTGACCTTTGGCATAGCCCGCAGCGACTTGCTTTCCGTAATCGGGCGAAGACGAAATAAGGGCGTTAAACGGCGTACCGATGTTTTTCTCTTTCCAGCCGTCCATATCCACCGCTTTATTGCTGATTCCGCTGTCAAAGCCTTCATTAAACTGTTTGCCGAGTGATGAAGCCGTCCCGCCTAGTCCGGATGCCTCTACAGACGCTGCGGCCGATACAGATGCAGAAGAAGAAACACCGCCCGCTCCCGCCGGCACAGCGGAAGACTGAGCCGAAGCCGCACCCATATCATCGACAACACGCATGCCGAGCTTAGACGCAGCTTGTGAAAGCAGCATCTTTCCGCGTCCGCGATTGTTGTCGACGGGGATGACAAATTCTTTTCCGGCTTCACCGATCCAGGAAATGGTCGGCTTTGTAATGTAGCCGCCCGTGGCGTTTTTGTCCGGTTTTTTCTTTTTATCTCCGCCGCCTGTGACGAAGTCCATTACGCCTGAAATCAATTTGCCGCCGGTTTTATCCCAAATCTTTTTCACCCAGTCGAATGCTGCAGAAAAAGCATCTGATATGGCTGTTCCCACTTTGACAAGAGGTTCTTTTATATGTTTCTCAAACCAGCCGCTTAACCCTTTCCATATATCCTTTACCGTATCTAAAGCAGTCGTGAAAGCGTCTGATATTCCTTTTCCGACTTTTTCCACCATGTTTTTCACCGGGTTCCAGACAATATCCATGAACCAGCCGGATACCGTACTGAAAACAGATTTAATTTTATCCCAAGCTCCTGTGATTTTACTCCAAATGGACGTCGCCACTCCGACGACAGCCGATTTTACGGGCTCCCAGACAGTGCTCATAAACCAGCCGGATACTGTGCTGAAGACACCTTGAATCGTCGTCCACGCATTCACGATATTTGACCAGATGCTTGTCGCCGCTCCGACGACAGCCGTTGAAACCGGCGTCCATACATTCTCCATGAACCAGGATGACACCGTGCTGAAAATCCCTTGAATCGTCGTCCACGCATTCACGATATTTGACCAGATGCTTGTCGCCACTCCGGCGACAGCCGATGAAACCGGCGTCCATACATTTTCCATGAACCAGGATGAAACGCTTCCCCAAGTATCTTGTATTGTTGTCCAAGCACTTTGCGCCGCTTCGGAAATATCATTCCATGTGTCTTTCAAAGCCCCTGAATCAAAGGCCTCTCCCAAGCTGGAACCGCCTAGACTGCCGGCGATGCTGCCTACCGCGCCGCCGATTAATGTGCCCACTCCGGGAACAACGCTGCCGATTGCCGCTCCGGCCGCGGCTCCTGCAAGACCGCCGCCTGCTGAGCCGACCTTCTCTCCTGCATTATCTTTATTGATGCCGGCTAAATCAGTAAGTGATAACAATTCACCTATGCCGGGAATTCCTTTAGCGGCACCTTTTAACCCTTTCATACCGCCTTTCAGCGCCTTTGAATTCCCTAAGCCTTTCAAAAGCCCGCCGATGCCTTTACCTGCCCCTTTTGTTTTCGGCGTGTTTACGGATGCCTGTTTGCTTTCCTTTACGGAGGAACCTCTTTTCGAAGATTTATTCCGCCCTTCGACTTTACTGCTTTTGCCCCTCGTCACTCCGGTACAGCAGCAGCCGCCCCCCAAAGCCCCGCCTGTTTTTTTGGCTGACCTTCCTGAAGATTTCGGTGATGGTCCCGTGCGCTGCGGACCCTTTGTCAGATCAGGACGCTTCGGGCTGTTGGTGCCGCCGGCAGAAAGGCTCCCCTTACTCTTTTCTTTTTTCGTGCCGCCTCCTAATAATCCGCCGACATTGAGTTTGCCTAATTTTTCAGCGATTCCTGAAAATATTTTTTCTATTAATTCCCCGGCTTTTTCGATGATTTTGTCCGGGCTGAATTTCTCAAATTTCTTGGCAATCTTGCTGACAATTTTATCAACAAATGCCTCAGCTTTTTCGATGATCGCATCAGGACTGAATTTGCCGAACTTTTTATCAATGCCTCCGAACAGTGAGGAAGTAAACTGCTCCACTTTTTCCAAAATCTTATCCGGATTGAGAAAATCGAATTTCTCAGAAATTCGGTCAATCGTGTCATTTACAAATTGTTCAGCACGGTCGATTAGCTTATCAGGACTGAATTTACCGACAACGTCGTCGACTTTCTTCATAAACGAATCAGTAAAATGATCCAGCTCTTTCAATATGGTCTCCGGACTGAATTTGCTGACAACGTCATCAACCTTTTTCATAAATGAATCAGTGAATTTATCCAGTTCTTTCAATATGGCTTCCGGACTGAATTTACTCACGACCCCGTCTACCTTTTTCATAAATGAATCAGTGAATTTATCCAGTTCTTTCAATATGGCTTCCGGACTGAATTTACTCACGACCCCGTCTACCTTTTTCATAAACGAATCAGCGAATTTGTCCAGCTCTGCTAATATCGTCTCCGGGCTGAATTTGCTCGCAATCTCGTCCACTTTTCCCATGAATGAGGTCGTGAACTTATCCAGCTCTGCTAATATCGTCTCCGGGCTGAATTTGCTTGCGATTTCATCCACTTTCCCCATGAATGAGGTCGTGAACTTGTCCAGTTCGGCTAATATCGTTGCCGGGCTGAATTTGCTTGCAATCTCGTCCACTTTTCCCATGAATGAGGTTGTGAACTTGTCCAGCTCGGCTAATATCGTTGCCGGGCTGAATTTGCTCGCGATTTCATCCACTTTCCCCATGAATGAGGTCGTGAACTTGTCCAGTTCGGCTAATATCGTTGCCGGGCTGAATTTGCTTGCAATCTCGTCCACTTTCCCCATGAATGACGTCGTGAACTTGTCCAGCTCGGCTAATATCGTCTCCGGGCTGAATTTGCTTGCAATTTCGTCCGCTTTTCCCATGAATGAGGTCGTGAACTTGTCCAGCTCGGCTAATATCGTTGCCGGGCTGAATTTGCTCGCAATCTCGTCCACTTTTCCCATGAATGAGGTCGTGAACTTATCCAGCTCTGCTAATATCGTCTCCGGGCTGAATTTGCTTGCGATTTCATCCACTTTCCCCATGAATGAGGTCGTGAACTTGTCCAGTTCGGCTAATATCGTTGCCGGGCTGAATTTGCTTGCAATCTCGTCCACTTTTCCCATGAATGAGGTTGTGAACTTGTCCAGCTCGGCTAATATCGTTGCCGGGCTGAATTTGCTCGCGATTTCATCCACTTTCCCCATGAATGAGGTCGTGAACTTGTCCAGTTCGGCTAATATCGTTGCCGGGCTGAATTTGCTTGCAATCTCGTCCACTTTCCCCATGAATGACGTCGTGAACTTGTCCAGCTCGGCTAATATCGTCTCCGGGCTGAATTTGCTTGCAATCTCGTCCACTTTTCCCATGAATGACGTCGTGAACTTGTCCAGTTCGGCTAATATCGTTGCCGGGCTGAATTTGCTTGCGATTTCATCCACTTTCCCCATGAATGAGGTCGTGAACTTATCCAGCTCTGCTAATATTGTCTCCGGGCTGAATTTGCTTGCGATTTCGTCCGCTTTCTTCATAAAGCTTGCAGCGAATTTATCCAGTTCCGCTATGATTGTTTCCGGATAAAATTTGGATGCGATGTCATTGACTTTTTTCATGAAGGTGTCTGCAATGGAGTCAAGCATTGAAAAATCATTTTTCGGCGAAGCAGGAGCAGCAGATGCAGAAGCTTTTCCGACGTCCGGCATATTCTTTTGCATTGCAGCCAGCTGTGCTGTCACCTTTTCGTTTAACGATAATTGAATGACATTGTTTTTCCCCGTCAGCGAATCCATCCCCGCTGAAATTCGGCCGACTGTTTTCATGACGTGATCTATGACGCGTATAGTGACAGAGTACCCGTTCTTTAACGCAGATTGCATGTAGCGTTTGATACGTTCCATGGCAGGAGTCACTTCGTCTGACGCATACAGTGAAACGGTAAATCCTTTAAAACCGGCAGCCAGATCCCGCAATCTCTCAAATGCCGCTGTCGCGCTGTCTTTTGCTCCTATTTTAACGGTTAAAGACGCAGGCAGACCCGCTAATTGGGCTTGCACCTTTTGAATGACGGCACTGGCTCCGTCTTCAGCTGAAATAGAGATCATTTGTGCGCCCAGCTTTCTTTTCATAGAGCGCTGGATGCGGTCAATTGTTCTTAAAACAGATTTACTCTCTTTGCGTATATCAATTTCACTTTGGCGTTTTGTCATTTTCCTGTATTTCTCAAACGCTCTGAAGCCATTTTGGATTTTCCTTATTTTCTTTGAAACCCGATCTTCCAATTCAAAACGGGCGGTCAGCTTTGCCATGATGTCGCTCCCCCTTTCTTCGCTTGTTTTTCAAGAATGTCCAGCTTGTAACCGATTAAACCGTACAACAGCGCCTTAAAATGTCTCGGTGCTTCATATAACTCTTTCAGTTCTGATGGAGAATAATGAAGCTCATGCATCGCGTAATAGAGATACACGGCTTCCTTATTCCCATCTTTTATCAGTTTTTTGCTTCTTGCTCCAGATCTTCTAATTCATCTTCAAAACCGTTGATCTCAATCGCTTTATTCAGCCAATTTGCATACTCACCGCCGACTGAAAGAACGCGTTTTGCCACTTCGACCGGATCTGCCGTTTTGTAAGCGTCGCGGAGCTCCTTAGACCGGAAATCAGGGTAAATCGTAGATTCAACCGCGATCCGCGCATAGAAGCGCTGGCTGTCTAAGTCTTTTACGCGGCCTCTGCCCTTCACATTTTTATATGTCGTGCTTTCCTTCTCCAGTTCGTCAATGCGCTCAGTCGTAATGGCTTTAAAAATAAAAGGCACGATGTTTCCTTTTTTATCGACAAAACGCTTTGAAAGCGGAACCCGAATCTCCTCAGCCTCGACTGTTTTACCCGGCATAAAGAATGACAGATCATATACTTGTTCGTTTTTTTCGCTCATGATGAAAACTCCCTTACTCTTTTTTTTATAAAAAAACAGGCCTGTTAAAGGCCTGTTTCACTCATAATGATTCTGATTAAAACGTTTCAGAAAGCTTTTCCGGCACATCGAAATCTTCAAAGGTAAACGGCACTTCTTCTTCGAGGGCTTCTGAGTCTACGTCCAGTCCGGCGATTTTTGCAGAATCAAAGTTGACGTCATACAGGGTGACGCGTTCTGTTCCGCGGCCTGATGATTTGTCGTCAAGAACGGCTTGCAGCGTAAAATACGGGTCGCTGCCTTTTTTGACGTAATCCATCATAAGGACGGCGAATTTGGATGTGACCTTATAGAATGTTGCCGTGCCCGTTCCGTTGGCGCCTGTTGTTTTATGTCCCGTCATACGGCGGCCCATGATGTTTACTTCTGATTTGTTTTTTTCCACGTTTGCTTCAAAGGTTTTAATATGCGCCATCTCTTCTCCGTCGAGAAATAAACGGCCTTCTTTTCCTGAAATCGTGTTTTGCGCTTTTAATGCCATCTTAGTTTACCTCCACATTAAAGTAGAATTTTTCTGCCGCATCCACAGGCTGTACGGCGAGATCGATTAAAAAGCCGTCGCGGTCTTCATTCAGCCCGATTGTAATGTCTTTGTCTGAATCAAAGTTAGCGATGCCGCCCGCATCCTGGAGCGTTGTCAAATATTGAATAATCATCGTTTTGACGAATTGAAGGCCGTCATTTGTCGCAGGAAGATCGCTTCCGGTGCCTTTTTTCGATTTAATTAAGGCTTTCAGTTCACGTGTCAAATCGTTATTCACCGCATCAAGCACACGGACGATTTTGTTTTTCGCGAACTTTTTGTTTTTCTCTGCCGTAAATGTCACCAATGAGTTGATATCTTTTTCAACGCTGACTGACTTATCACGGGCATCGTAAGAGAAAAGGAATTCACCTTTGGAAAGACGTTCGATCACTTCATCATGAGTCAAGCGGTGCAGCACATCGACGGCGCCTTCGTATTCAACGAATGTTAAGGATTGATTAAATGCGGCGCTGGCACTTGCGCCTGCCACCCAGGCGGTCGCATCTTCAGCTTTAATCTCAGTTCCGTCTTCCAGCAGCACACCTTCAGTCACATTGATAATGCCTTCATAATCCCCGCTGTAATGGGCGGTCACCCCTTGCACTTTCTGTCCCTGCCCATCGCGAAGGCGTTTAATGAATGCGGCAAATGTCGCTTTCAGCTGATCGTTTTCCGCGACAGGAAGAGCGATGACATCGAAATTCTCCGTTTCAGCCGCAGCTAAAAAATCCGTATAGTCTGAGTTGACCGGTGCTTTATCAGTTCCTCCCGCGAGACGGATGCCTGCCTGCGGGTTTAACGTTTCCCCGGATTCTTCCTCAGTGCCTGTCAGCGGGATGGAAGCCGACAGTTCGCCCGTTCCCGTAAATGTGACATAGCCGTTTGCTTTTAATTCTTCGGCTTTTTTCACCGTTTGTTTGTCAACTTCCGCTTCATCCATGTAAGTGGTCACATCGAAAGCGGTCTGATCAAGGACGTTTTCACTGATGCGGATGATGATGTCATTTCCTTTTGAACCCCCGTACAAAGCGGTTGCTTTAACCCCTTGCGAAAGATCTGCGCTCGCTCTGATTCCCTCTGTCAGACGGTACATCAAAACGGTTTTTGCTTTCTTTTTCGCCTCACGAAGCAGAATCAGTGACGGATCTTCAATACTGAGCCCCACTTTTTTATTCAAATCTTCAATGCTTGAAATGGAAACGAATGTTTTCGCTTCCCCCCAGCCGGATGCGACGGGAAGGGCGACAATCCCGCGTTCACCGATCGATACCCGCTCCTGGGCGGTTGTTTTAAAGTTAAAATAGATTCCGGCACGTTCTTTTTCTTTTCCTTGCGTAAATGTTCCGCCGTTCATTATTGCATGACCTCCTTGGTTAAAAATGCTTCAATGTAAGACTTGGCTTGCGCTTTTGTCATTTGTTTTTGCTTCACGCCGAATAAAGCCCCCTGGAGAATCTCGGGTTTTACGCCGAAAAGCTCCTTCGCGTGCTTTGTTAAATCCGCCGTGTCATAAAGAACCGCTCGTTCCGCAGTTGCGGCGTTTTTCTTTTTATATTGTTTCACTTTTCTTTCACCCCGCTGTTAATGTCCACATCCCGCAGTGCGGGAGATGTTTGTTTCTGATAGTAGTAGCGGCTCGTCCAGCGGATGGTGATCACTGCCTCGCCTTTGTCTCCGACTCTTGTTTCGATACGGCTGATGCGGACGAAATCACCGGTATCCTCCCCTGATTCCGTAAGCAGCGGGATCAGCTGTCTTGATTCTCTCACCGCATCGGCGATCCGGTCGGCTGCATAGAGCGCCTGCACCGAGTCGGCATGGAACAGCTTCACATTCAGACTGTATGTCTTCTTAAAGGTGGAGACTGTGTCATTCTCGTCAAAAGCGTACGGGGGCGGGATGTAAAGTGACGGCACCTGAAATTGTTCAGGCAGTTCATTTTCATATACGGGCACGCCGCATTGCTGATACAAAAAAGCGGCGATTGAACCGGTTTCGCGATTCATCCGATATCTCCCCCCAACGTGTTAAGCCACTGATTGAAACACTTGTCCAGCGATTCGGCGAAGAGTGTTTCATACAAAAGAAGGGCTTTGTCCCAAAACCCATTTCCGCTGATCCACTGTTTTTTGAGCGCCATTCCCGTTGAAGCTGACGGATCATAGATGAACCGGGAGCCTTGAAAATACCCGGGCACCCATCTGACATTTTCATCTGAGACGGTCCAATGTCCGTCATTTATGAATGAGGCATACTCTACATTGGTGCCGATTTCAAGGGTCAGTCCCCCGTTTTCAATGATCCATACGTGATCCTGCGCTCCTTTTCGGAAAGAAGACAGCAGGCTTTCTGTATCAATCCCGCCCGAATGAATAAGCTCCTCCCGTACCAAGTCGAGAAAATCCTCTCCTGACTGTTCCAGCCATTCGCCTGCCTGACGGGCAAATTCTCCGGATGACGCCTTTTGCAGCGACCGATTCCATTGTTCAAGGTTTTTTATGTTCATAGTCTGTCATCTCTCACAGCAATAACCTCCCAATGGTGCTGTCTTGCTTTCTTCGGCATTTCCAGAATATACGCCTGTCCTTCCCAAATGATTTTGTCATTGACACGCACAACGGCCTCTTTCGGAAAATGAACGAGAAACCGCTGATATACCTTATGATCAGGCTCAAGCTGAATAAGCTGCTGCTGTTTTTCAACAAACAGACACGGCACGTCTTCAGCATCGGGCACTTCCGGATAAGAAAAGACAGGCTGGAGCTTTTCGGCGGGAATCCCGAAGCGTCCGGCCTTCGGAACTGACACCGTCTCATGATAAATATCGCATCTGTCAGTGAGCAGCCGTTCGTAGCTCATAAAGGTCTCACCTTTGCGTGTGCAGAAACCGGGGAATAACCCGGCGCGATATATTCACAGAGCAGATGGTGCACCGCCGGTTTTCTGATTCCGCCTTCACCTGCCACCGTATACGAGTAGTCGCCTATCTTTTCAGATTGATAGGCGGAAGCGGCTGCTTCATTCTGGTTGATCAGCGCAAAATATTGAGAAAGCTTTAATAACGCAAGCTTAATCTTTTCGGGAAGCGGTGAGTAAACAGGGTCAGTGAACGAATGCCCCGCCATTCTGGCCGCTTCCGCCTCCGCCTCCAGAATGTCCTGTATAAGAAGCTGCTCCGGCCTGTTTTTGACTTGATCATAAACTGAATATGAAACAACGTCAGACGGCTGAATTAACATAACTGCCACCCCCGTCTTATTCTTTAACGTTTACGATTTTGGCGCTTGCATCTTCTTCTTCAAATTTGCTGTCAAGTTTAGCCGTCAGTACGATAATAAATTTGCGGCTGCGAATATCTTTATCTACTTCGATTCGGATATTCCGTGAAAAACCGAGAATGATATTTTTCGGGTGAGTCAGAATGATGTCAGACGCATCGTACTGGGAATCACCTTCTCCGACTGAGTACGGCTGCAGATTGGACACTCCTTTGACCGGAACGCCGAATGCTGAAGACAAACCGCCCTGCACCGCAAGATCTCCCAGATTGGTCTGACGGTCAGCCACACGGTCTTTCCATTCAATCTCCATGCCTTGAGATGTGTAAAATCTGAATTCCTGAGGCAGGCGCAAATATTTTGCCGGAATGGCTTTTAAGCCTTTTTTAAATGTCGCTCTGGACAGCTCTTCCCCGTTTCCGTCAATGACGTGAGATACAGTCTGCTTACGGATTCCGTCAAGCTGTGCCAAGTACGGATCAGAAGAAGATGTATCGCCGTTTACGACAAGCTCCTCAATATCGACTGCCGCCCGCTCCGCCAAAATCTGCATGATCGTCTGCTGCAGGCCGTCTTTTTCAATATTGTTTTCAAGCGTGTCATAGGTGATATTAATTTCCGCAATGACTTCTTTCGTATTCAGCTGCACCGTACTTGTTGCCGGGACGGTCAGCTGATCGTCAGTTAAGGCTTTTCCTTCCTCAGCGGCACGCAGAATACGCTGGCCGAAACCGATTTTTTCAAATTTCTGCGAGTCATTTTCCATTTGAATCACACGCGATTCGCTGAAAATGGTCGGCGTGTTCTGCACCATGCGGATAAATGCTGAAGCTTGTGCGGGGTTCATTAAACCGCCGCTTTTTAAAGCGGAAAGTGACATTTCCGCCTTTCTGATGATATCTTGATTTCTCACTCTACAGTTCCTCCTTCTGACTGGGCTTAAAGCAGTCCGCTCCAAATGGATTTTTTAACAGGCTCTTGGCCGCCCGTCTCTTCTTCCGGCTGCTTTGATGCGCCTCTTACTTTTTCAAGCGCTTCAATGCGTTTAATAATCGGCGCCAGCATGTCCTCAACAAGCGTTTTCAGCTTTTCTTCATCAGACGGCGCAGCCGCCCCGTCTTTGTCTTCCGTGTTCTGGTCCAAACTGTCAAGCCGCTTTAAAAGCGGGTGCAGCGCGTGTTCAATCGATTCTCTTACGTCTTCTTTTCTCATCTTGTTCAAGTCCTCTCCCTTGCGGTTTCTTGATTTGCGGTCACGGTCGAGAAATTGCTTGACCGCGCCGAATAAGCCGGCTTGCTTTTCTGCCGGCTCTTCGTAAACGTCAGCGGTTCCCGCCATGCTGTAGCCCGTAATGATACCGGCTTTAATCTGATCCCATACTTCATCGGAAGCTTTGGTGACAAGCACCCAAGATCCTTTCCGGATCACAGCATTCCCGATTTCAAAGTCATCCGGGGCGACGTACGACTCCACCACCTCGCCGGTCCCGCCTTCAAAGTTATGATTTGTATCGATGTTGCGGGCGTCCGCCAAAAAACCGTGAGCGGCCTTTTCAATCTCTTCAGCCGTCATATAATCGCCATGTGCATCGGGGACATCCGGCTCGTAAACGATGCCGTAAACAAGCTTCTGCTCATCCGATTCGTTTTTTGTAAACACCTGCACCTTTTTTTCAAATGACGGAAGGCCTCCGGCTGATTTTGTAAAAAAGAATTCCGTTTGGTTCGCCGCCTTATCGACATAGCTCACAAAACTGATGACGGCATTTCTCAATTCTCTCGGCACGAGATGTTTTCACCCCCTTTCAGGATTGCTCCTTTTTCCCTTTCAGCACCGGCCTGCTGTAGTACTCTTCAGGCCATTCCTCAAGCGTCTTGCCGAGCACTCTTCCCGCCAGATCACGGAGGTCATTAGGAGAGACCGCGCCGGCGGAAATAAATGGCGTAAGCACCTTCGCAATTTCAAGCGGATCGCGAAAATCAGGCCCTTTTAATGTGAGCTGTACATCGTGGAGACCCAGTTCAGGCAAAAATAACGTGTTGAGCTTATTAATCAGCGTTTTCCGCTCGGGCTGAAACACCTGCTCCTCCGTGATTTTCCGTGCCGTATCGGCTGTGGCTTTGTTGTATTCCTGCGCCTCTCCCGTATAAAGCGGCGGGAGACGGAAAGCGGAACGGAGTTTATTTCTGCTTTTGTCGTCATATTCAAGAAACAGCGCATCATCCTGCAGAATTTCCGCAAGTGATTTAATTTCCACAGACACGGGCGTAATGTCTTCGCCTCCGTGAAGGTCTTTTTCCTTCGCAATGCCTTCCGCCTCAATCAGCAGAAATTTGTGGGCGTTTTCCACCCCTTCCAGGTCATTCATATAATCCTGAAGCTCTTTGTACGAGGTTTCTGACAGCATGCCGTTTTCAACCGTAATGGCGGCCGGCACATGACGGCCCTGCTTGAAATACATAAAATTCAGTTCTTCCGCTTTCCGGGCGCCGTACAGATTGACGATATTGCCGACCCAGCGCGGAATGCCGTAAGTGCCGCTGCCGATTTTTAAGTGAATGGCTTCATTTGCCCGGTATTCTTCAGACAGGGTCTTTACGTATTCGCCGGTTCTCATGTCCATCATGCGGGGATCGCCGTATTCCTTAAAAAACACTTTCCGACCGTTCAGCATCTGAACATATTTACGGAACCGTTTTTGCCTTTTAATCGTTTTGGATGCGCCGTTTTCTTCATATGAAAATGTAACTTCAACGGGATCAGTCACACCGCAGACGCGCATATGTTTTACATCCAGATATTCAATCCCCGCCGGTTTTCCCGCGCCGTCCCGAAGCACTTCGAGGAAACCGTTGCCCGTTTTTTCGCGGTCTTCTATCGCATATCCGAGGACCGTCTCGGCCGATTCATCAAAATGAAGACATTTGTAAAAGCTCTCCAGCTTCATCCAGTTTTTTTCGGCCCGGGCCTTTTTAGACGGTGAGCAATCTGGGCTATTTACATCAAAGGTATATTCCACATCGAACCCAAAACCCGTAATATTGACCCGATACGCGTCAATGCACTGCTGAAGAATCGTCGAGTATTCGGCGATTGTTTTCAGTTCAATGAGATTATAGGGCGGTGAAATGATGTCTTCGCCGTACAGATCGGCAAATTGATCTTCGTTCATCTGCCTTGCCTGCGGCGCGGCCATTTTTGATTTAAAGACGGTGGCTCTAACGTTTTGATAGTTAGGCAACGCCTATCTCCTCCTTTCCCGATTCGGACGTCTCCGTTTTTGTGATGCATCTTTCAGATCCGCCGCGTCATAGTCATCCAGCGCATACCAAATGGCTGAAAGTGTGTGGGGATCAATTGAAAACTCATCTTCCGGCAGAACGCCGTTTTTGTTTTTTGCGTACGTTAAGTTCTGCAATTCGCGGATCGTATTTTCACAGCTGTCTGAGCAATAGATATGTTTGAACCGTTTCAGCTTTTTTGTATACTGAAGTCTTGAGCCCGGAAACTTTTTGGCCGCGACCATGCAAAATCCCTGCCTGCGGAAATATTGGATGCTTTTCGGCTCAGCCGAATCCGCTTTGATCAGCTCTTTTTGATCCGCCAATTCTTGAAGCTCCTCAGCTGTCTGATCATCGGTCATTTTGTTTTTGTAATACTCCCAGAAAATATAAAGCTCTTTTTGATCCGGATCGACGGCAAGCCGGATGACCGCATTGTATGACTCTTCAAAACCGAAATCCATGCCCGTCCGAAACAGGGGGCGCCTGATGGACGCAATCCGCTCCGTTACTTCGTTGTGCTCCATGACCTGAAACTGCGGAAACACGCGGATGCCGTTGACGCCGAACTGTCCTTTGCGGGCGATCCGGTATAAATCGGGATCGTAATGCCGTAAGCTGTCCAGCTGCTTAATATAGCTTTTCGGCAAAAACAGATTATCGCACGCTGTGGAATGGTGGTAATACGTATCTCCCTTAACGACGGTGCCTTTTTCATACAGCGTCTGATCATCCAATACGAACCGTTTTTTTTGCTCATCACGAAAAAAATGCCGATACGTCCAATTGGAGGTGCCGACGGGATTTGTGGTGCATATCATATGCAGCGAAAGCTCGGGATGACGCAGACGGCCGATCAGCTCCTTAAAGCCTTCATACTTCACTTCAGAGCATTCTTCAATCCAAATCAGTGAAATATGATGAATGGATTTCAATTTGGCCGGGTTGTCCATCCCTTTAAACATAATCCGGCTTCCGTTTGAAAATCTCAGCTGCATCGGCGAAGAAACGGCCTTTACGGCATGTCCCAGCTCAAGCTCCCCGATAATGTCTTCAAACAAGGCAAAAGTAGAATCCCTGTGCGTATCGAATACTTCTCGCACGACAAGGGCCGTCCGCTTTTCACGAAGCAGCTTCAGGATGATTTTCAGCGCGGTATGATAGCTTTTTGACGAGCCGTAGCCTCCAACGAGAAATTGGTACGTTTCATTCCAATTGAACAAATAATCTTCAAAGCGCGGGTTGACCGCTTTTTCAATCATGTCCGTTCCTCTTTCCGCGTAATGACAATGTCAATCGGCTTTTGGCTGTCTTCTGTTTTTTCCATCTTCTGCTGAGCCAGCTTTAATTTTTCATTTTCGATTTTTTGTTTAAATTGATCGGGGAAAAGATCAAAGTACAAGGACAGCTTTTCAAGAGCCTTCATCTTGTCGGCAAGTTTTATTGCAATGCCTTCTTTCCCGAGTTTTGCTTCCGTGACGATGGTTCCGTCCAGAAGGTGCGAATCTTTAACGTCAACGTAGCTGATCTCCTGCATAATCGGATTATCATTTTCGTCAAAGAGCGGCCCTGATTTTCCGAAGGCCTGAACCTCTTTTTTTCCGAAGGTTACATAATCGGTAATGTCGGCGAAAGCGATTTTCACATAGACTTGAAGAACGTCCATCGCTTCGACAAACACTTTATTGACCATTTCCTTTTTCATGCGGCTGATTTCTTTAGCGACTTTTTCGTTTTTTAACAGCCTGCTTCCCGTCACATGCGCGCTTTCCGGTGAATACCCGGCTTTTATCGCAGATTGGGTGGCGTTAAAGCTTTTCACATAATAAAGACAAAACAGCCGCTGGCGTTCGTTTAACTCATCACCTTCGCCCGGGGTGTTTTTTCCGCCGCTTTCCGCGTTCTTATTAAGCGCCTCGTCCCAGCGCCCTTCTTTTTTCCATCTGCCGATCGTTCTTGCGGATACGCCTGATTTGCCGGCAAGGGCGCGATTTGTGATGCAGCCTTTATGAGACTGATAGATTGTAAATGCCTGTTCTCTTTTTGCGTTTTTCATGCTACGGCATCACCGCCACCTCCGACATGATTGTCTATAATAAAAAGCGGCTTCTAATCGGGCCGCTTTTTGTGATCGTCTGTTCACTTCTAGGTGGCAAACGTATGACAACTTATGAAGCAGGCGATTGATTTCTTTGTTCCTGCTGTTTTTGAATTTTCAGAAGCGCCCGTTTGACCGTCGTCTGTACGGTTGATTTCTTTACATTCAGCAAGGCGGCGATCCGTTCATACGAAAAGCATTCCGCTTTGTGGAGCAGCAGCATTTCTTTTTCTCTATCCGTTAAAACGGCTAATGCGTCCCACAGTCTGATTCTGTCTTCTTCAGTCACATTTGCGGACGGTTCAAACATCAGCGCCTGCGAATAGGTTTCTATGATTCTCGGATCTTTAATGAGCATTCTCTGATAAGCGTCTCTGCGGTCTATCGCTCTTCTTATGCCGGGCTGCCGGCCTTTTTCAAGCCATTCGATGACATACTCCAAATCTGTAATAATCGTTCTGATGATTTTTTTATCTTTCAGTTCTTCTGAAGTAAGCACCGTTTCATCGGCTGCCTCCAGCTGCTTGTACCACTTTTTCGTCTCTTTCAGCGTGCGTTTATATTCAAATAGTAAGTCTTCCATGTAGATCCTCCTCTTTTTCGGAACAAAAAAAGGACACCAACCAATGCGCAGCATGTGCGCGATTGATCAGTGTCCGCAGGCTTTCCGTCTTGGACGTATTCTGTTTTTTTCGATTAATTCAATTTAAAGCCGATTTCATATTCGACCCGGGCCAGATCCCCTTTTCGCGTTTCGACAAGCGTTTTGCCGTGCTCCGGCGCTTCGGCGAGCCATGCTTCCTTCTTCAGTCCGTCTACTATAATCACCCGAACCTTGCCTTCTTCCAGCTGGCTTTTTAATGTTGTATGTTCAATGTCAGTCAGTTTTTTAGGATTCATGTTTTACGTCCTCCGTCTTTTTCAAAATGTTCACTTCATGTATGAGGCTTCCGAGCTTATTTATGAACGCTTCTTTTTCTTCAGAACTTTCTCCCCGGAGCAGGCGGAGAGCCGTTTCGGCCGCCTCAAAGAGTTCCGGGGCTTTCGCCATCAATGCCGCGTTGATCTGCTGTGAGTATGAACTTAAGTTGAAAACGGCCGCGATGAGCCTTCCGTTTGAATAAGGGAACTTCTCTTTATCCGCTTCGCTGTAAGCGGAATAAATGTAAATGGGTTTTTCTTCTCCGCTGTGTACGGCCCGCCATGGAGCGGGGCTGTGTTTTTCTTGCAATGGTGATCCTCACTTTCCATCAGCCTCATGCCATGCTTCAATTTGCTTTTCTATCCGTTTCGCCCTGAACAGCAGGCAAAAAAGCCATTTGATATATTTACACACGTGCATCAAGCCTCGCTTTTGCGTCTTGAACCATTCGTTCAAGCCGTTTAATGACCGGCGTTAAATCAGTGCCTGTTTTGCAGTTCGGGCAAGGGTGAAAGACAGCGCCGAAATCCGTTTCCGTTACAATGACCTTCTTCGGCCCGCACAGCTTACACATTATCTCGCCCCCTCTAATCTGTGGTTTACGTCAAATGAATTGCCATTAATGATGACTAAATAATCGCTGCACATCTCATAAATTCTTGTGCCCAAGGCTTCATCAACCTGCACCAATCCGTCACAGGCCAGCTCGCTCGAGATAAGAACCGGCTTATGATTTAAATAGCGGTAATTCACGACGGCGTACATTTGTTCAATCTGCCAATCGGTCGCCCGGGGTTTTCCGTTCAGCGGTTTGAACAGATCGTCAATAAAAAGCACATCCGCCTGTTTCATACGGCCAAGCTTTGCATCGAGCAGATCAAAATCATTTTTTAAATCCGTAAAGCCCTCCACAAAAGGAAAATACAGCACCGGTGTCTGCTTCTGTCTCATGACATAATTGCTGAGAGCGGTCAAAAGATGGGTTTTTCCCGATCCCGGACGCCCTAAAAGGGCAATGCTGTTTTTCCGGCAGTTTTTCATCTTGTCGAAGTTCTCAACATATTCAAGGGCGCACTCATATGCGTCGACGACTGCCTGAGGCTTGCCCCGCGTGATAAATCCTTTGAAATCCAGCTTCCGAAAGGCATCTGTAATCTCACTTGCGCCGAGAATGCGTTCTACTTTCCGTTCGGCGGCGCAGCGGCACTTAACCCACACTTCCATTCCCAGCTGGTTTTTGAGATAACCGCCCTGATCTTTACAGAGCGGGCAGTCAAAGCGGCTTTTGTCTGATTCTTCCGGTCTGTCCGCCAGTAATGGACGTTTTCCGTTTTTCAGGTCTGCAAGAATCTGCTCGATCGTTCGTTTTGTCATGTATCGTATTCCTCTCTTTTTTTGTTGTGATTGTCCTTCCCGCAATTCGTGCATTCAAGCGGTCTTCCATAAACTTGGCGCAATAGCTGAAAGCCTTGATCGTTTCAGCTGAAGAGGTGCGCCGCTGTTCAAAAGCGGTAAAGCATTCGCCGAGCCATTTGATTGCTTCTTGTGCTGATGCACCGAGGGAAACAATACGGGCGATGGCCTGATAATCCCGGGGCGACGGGTATACGCTCCGCCCCTCCTGTGCAGACCTTAATCTGATAAAATGGGCGGCAATGTCGTTAATCGCTTCTTCAGCAGTATGATTTTTTGTTATATCTATTTCTCTCCGGACATTTTTGTCCCGATGATCCGCCGATATTGTCCGGTCAGTTGCTTCCGGGCGGGTCAATGTCTTTTTCGGCGTGAATCTTTTCGAGTGCTTTACGGAGACGATGAGTCCGTAAGGGGCGCGGACGGTTTTGATATACTCATGCTGTTCCAAACTCTCAAGCCACCGCCTGACGGTTTTTTCACTTACCGCGAATACATCGGCCATTTCTCTTGCTTTTACGGGCTTATGTCCGAGGACGATCCCCCACTTTACGCCGTCTTTTACATGTTCCTTTGTCGTTGAGCTGATGAACCATAAAAACAGCCAAATGGCGGACCCTATTTTGTCATAATGTTCTGAATTCAATAATCCGGAATAGATGAAAAACGGGCAGCTTTTACGATTCATAAGGGACATCTCCATTTTTCTTCAGACCTATATAGCGTTCATACTGCAATCGGTTATCAAATCGGAATACCGGTAGTCCGCAAGCGGTAAAAGATATCGAACCGCCTGCTTTTCCTAAACATCTCTGGTCAGCCGGATTGCTGCTGAAACGGATGATTATCGGCTGCATCTCTCACCCTCCTGATCAATTTCTTATCGCATTTTGATACATTTTGTATCTCTATGATGTTGATTATATACGATACATTTCGTATCATCAAGACCTTTTTGATACTTTTTTTATCATCTCTTTCTTTTGATACATTTTGTATCTATAATCATAAGTAACTTAGGGTGTTGAAAAAAGAGAGGTCATTTCGGATGATAGGCGGAAGATTAAAGAGTCTCAGAGGTAAGAAAACGCAGGAAGAAGTCGCAAATCATATCGGTGTCTCGCGCGCCAGATATTCTCATTATGAAAACGGCCGATCTGAACCCGATTACGACACGCTGCAAAAGCTTGCGGATTATTTCAAAGTGTCGACTGATTATTTGTTAACCGGAAAAGAACCTTCAGATGAAGACATGTTTGCCGATCCCGACCTGCAGATCGCATATCGGGACATGCAGGACTTTTCCCCGGAAAGCAAGCAGCAGGCCATTGAATTCATTAATTATTTAAAAGAAAAAGAGAAAAACCGCAGGCCGAAACATAAATAATCCGCTCTTTTCCTTTAAACTGCTTAACGTTCAGCCGATATAAAAGCTGAATGTTTATTTTTAAAAGAAAAGGGAATTGATTCAAAGTCCGATCAGGGCTTTTCTTTCTCGCTTAAAAAAGAACATACGTTCGAAAGGGTGTATTCAATTGGGCGATTTTTTAACACATCTTGAGGAATACGTCAAAAACTTATATTGCCGCATGGGAATGACCGCCCCTCTCCATATTGATATGCAGATGATTGCCAAGGAGCTTGACATTTGGATTCATTTTGAAGATACGCACAGTATGATGCTGAAGCGGGACGGCATGTACAGCATCGTCCTGAATCAAAAAAAGTCACCCGAAGAGCAATGGCAGGATTTTGCGCACGAACTGTGCCATGTGCTGAAGCATACCGGGAACCATTTTCATATGAACAAGCTGTTCAGGGAACTGCAGGAATTTCAGGCCAACCATTTTATGTACCACTTCTGTGTGCCGACCTTTATGCTGTTAAACATGGAGCTGCCCCAGCGGAGGAGCCACGCCGTTATTTTAATCGCAGCCGCTTTCCGGGTGACGGCATCATTTGCGGAAAAAAGGCTCGAGCTGTTTGAACGGCGTAAAGCAGGTATTCAATTTCAGAAGCGGCTCGCTTGTCTGTTATCCGACAAGCGGCCGAATGTGTATTATGGAAGCGGACAGACACACTTGCATGCCGCTGAAGAAAAAACGCCGTATTTTATTGAAAATTAGCGATTCTCCGCCGGCTTAGAACACAGCCGGCAGAATGTCATCATTTTGACATCGGAGAAAAGGTTTTTGCATCATGACGCTGTAATCACCGTGCTGCCCGCCAAGCACTTCATGCGCCGCATAGCTCCAGTGAATGTAAGAACGGGCCCCCTGTTCATTTATCATAAAAACCGGCCTTCACGGTTTCTACATACCGAAAAAACAGATCGGTTGGCGTGTATTTTTCTCCCCGGCAGCCAAAATTGCTGAACAGCGCGTGTCTCTGCGCCGTGCTCACTTCCAATTGCAGCCCCACTTTCCTTTTTGTCCGATTGACAATGTTGCCGGGATTTACACCTGCCAGCCGATCATTCTTCTCTGTCAGCTCGGCATCAAATCCCGCTTCACGCAGCAGATCACAAATCAGTCTTGCTTTTTCCAGATCCGCGCCCCCGACGAGTGTATTTGCCTTTTTCAGATCATGATACCCGTGAAAAGCCAATGCGTAATGATGGGCGGTCACTTTTTCTAAAGCCAGAGGCTCGTCAAAGCGTGTGCTTGTCAAGTGGAGAGAACGGTTATCGCACCGCTTCATCCCTTCAAATATATAAATTGAGCTTGAGTCAGAAAATGCCTGCACCAGCTCACTGACACCCGGCTCAATCCTGCCGCCGTGGGGTGCGAGGACGATACATTTACTTCCCTCTTTTTCTTCATAAATAATTCTGTATTCCGATTCAGCAGCAGAAAGGGCTGCGAAATTGTCATATCTGTCTTTCATGTGTAACATGCTCTCCTTTTCCAGTCAGCACCAGTTTACTCTACTCATCTGGGAATGGAAACCTTTTTATAGTATGATTTGATAGAATACGTATCAGGGGGAGATATTATGGGGTTCATCAACGGATTGCTGGGCAATGCGTCGACAATATCGACGGCTGAAGCAAAAGCAGAACTGGCCCGTATTTTGCTGGAAGGCGAGAATGTCAACGCCGCATTTAAGCTTGTCCGAGATATCATTGTCTTTACGGATAAGCGTCTTATTCTTGTTGATAAACAGGGACTAACGGGGAAGAAAACGGAGATTCAATCCATTCCGTACAAGAGCATTTCCAGATTCAGCGTAGAAACCGCCGGCCGCTTTGACCTTGATTCAGAGCTGAAAATTTGGATTTCAGGCGCGGAACTTCCCGCTGTCTCAAAGCAGTTTAAAAAAGATGAAAGCATTTATGATATTCAAAAGGCCCTTGCCGCAGTTTGTATGTAAGAAGAAAACGGAAGCCCGGGGAGCTTCCGTTTTCTTGATTACAGTTTTTCTTCAATTTTCGCCTTCGTTTTCGGGCCGTAAATTCCGTCTGCCGTTAATCCGCTGACGGATTGAAAACGTTTTACGGCATTTGCCGTTTTCGGGCCGTAAACGCCGTCCGCCCCATGATTTTTTGCTCCTTTATCGGGATAAAAATAAAGAGCGGATAAAGCGTTTTGCACTTGTTTTACGTTTGTCCCTTTCGTCAGCGGTTTCGTCACTTTGATCACACCGGATGGAAGCGGATAGGAAGACACAGCCTGACTTTTTGAAGAAGAACCCGTCTGAGCGAGCTTGATCACTTGTCCGACTGTAATGTGATTCGGATCGGTGATATGGTTGATGCTTTGCAGCGATTTTACGCTGACACCGTGCGATGCGGCGATTTCCGATAAGGTGTCGCCTTTTTTCACATGGTACTCAGACGCGGAAGAAGAAATAGAGGCTTTTTTCGCCGGCATACTTCCGCTTAATTTCTTTTCAATCTTCGCCTTCACTTCATCCCAGCGGCCTTCAGACAAAATGCGGTGCGGGCAGTACTTTCCGTTCCAGTCCTGATGCTTTCTGATTCTGTCAATCCCCCAGCCCCGTTCTTTCAAAAGCTGCGCCGCAAACGCAATCGCCAGTTCTTCTGCGGCTCTGTACCGTTCGCCGCCTGACTTGCTGTAACAGATTTCTATAGCAATCGACTTTCGGTTTCCGGTGCCGTTCGTGCCGTCTCCCGAATGCCAGGCATTCCGGTCCAACGGAATTCCCTGGATCACTTCTTTGTCATCAACCGCAAAATGATAGCTCGTTGATTCGCTGTTTCCCGTCATATAGCTGATTTCATTAGCGGCGGATGCGTCGTTTGCCGTGTTATGAATGGTAATATACTCCGGCGTCATCGGATTCGGACATTTTAACGCATATTTATCAGCCGATACGAGCCGTTTTTTCACTTCAATCCCCACTCTTCATCTCTCCTTATGCCTTTTTCATCAATAGGTGGCATTCGTAGGACAGATAACTGAGTATATAGACCCTGCATTCGGATAAAAATGGAATGGATACGCATGCAAAAAATAAGACCCTTCCAAAGAAGGGTCTTTATGTTATGTTTGGTTGCGCGCGGCAATATGGAATGTGCCGTCCGCTTGGTTTTCCAAATGGCTTTCATGGCCGATCACCTGTGTAAAGCTGAACCCGACAGCAACAAGCAGCAATCCTGACAATAGTTTAGATTTCATATAGACAATCTCCTCTCTGGATTTGTTTTTGGGCGTGCACCATTTTTTCATAAAACGTGAGCGCTTTTTCAGGCTGTCCGTGTTTCATGTAAAATTTGGCAGCGTCATGCGCCAATTCTTCCACATACGGATACAGCATGTGTTCTTCCAGAAAATCAAACGTGTGCCTGACGGATGCGTTATCCATTTCCTTGCCGTATAACGCATGCAAAAATTGGAACAGATTGACAAACAATTCATCATTGTATTCGCGGGCGATACTGAGCCCGAGGCGATATTGCTTCTCTGCTTCGGCTGTAGTGTTCTGTTTATAAAGAACCTGTGTTAATGAGTAAATAGAATGCGGAAGATTATCGAACTTTTCTGACCTGCAAATGGAAACGGATGTCTCAAAATATTCGGCTGCTTTAGAGAGGTCTCCCATTTTTTCGTAACAGTTTCCGAGATTATATAAGGCTGAACTGATAAGACGGGGATTGCCTTCTTGTTTTGCAAGATCTAAAGCAAGTTCTAAGTGGGGCAATGCTCTTTCTGGATACTGCATGTCATCATAATTCCCTGCAATAACGAATTCACATTGGATTCTGCGGACGTTGTACGTCTCATACGATTGGTACGTTTCAAGGGCTTGAACGGCATAACTCATGGAGACGTAGGTTTGTTTCAGGTTGTAAAAAATCTCGGCCATTTTAAAAGCAAACTCAGCTTTCTCGATGTCATCAGAAACGAGTGCAAGGTTTTTTTCAGCCCGTTTGTAATACATCATGGCGTTTAGGAACATTTTCTGTTTAAATTCGTACATTCCTCGAAAAAAATTAAAGTAGTAATCAAGCAGTCCTGTCAGTTTATACTGGTTGCCTTCAATGTCTTCCAATAATTCTGAAAACTCAGGCTGAGAAGGGTCCTCCTTTAAGGGCTTGATGTAATCCAGCATGACGCGGTGTCTGAATTCCATTAATGAATAATACAGCAGCAGATCCTGATCTTCTTCCATATCCTCAATCTCTCTCTCTACTTCACGTTTGACGCGCTCCGCCTCAAGGACGTGAAACTGCCGGATATGGGTATACCATTCATTAATTTTGAGCCCGACAAAAGAGGACGGAATAGTCTGCTTCATCCTCAATAAATCCCCCCTTTTGGAATGACCGAGATATGTCATATTTTATCATAATTGCTAGAAAAAGAAGAACGCAAAAAGACCGCAATTGTCGAATTTCGGATATCCGCAACGATTTATCTTCATCACAAGCTTATTGCTTGTTTCTTCCGTGCCGTTGATATAGCATATCCTTGCAGCTTTTATTCTGTATTAAATGGGGGTTTTCACATGACAGCACAAAATCAATTGGTCAGCCACTTTCTGTCACATCGAAACGTGACGATTGAGCTGGCGGAAAAAATCAGCCGCGAGCATTACGACTACAAGCCGGCGGAGACATCAATGTCCGCTCAGGAACTTGTAAAACACATCGTTTATTCTTTTCTTATGTTTGCAAACGTCATTAACGACGGAAACGGATCAGCTATCCAGAACAAACCGAAAGAAGAAGCGGAAACAGACCTCGTCAAACTGGCTGAAGCATGTACTGAAAAAACGACAAACATCCTGTCACAGCTGACTGAAGAGCAGCTGAACCGCGAAATTGACCTGACTGCCTCTTTCGGCAGAAAAATAACCGGCGCGGCTCTCCTTCAGCTTGCCATGGAGCATGAAATTCATCATAAAGGCAATCTTTTCGTGTATGTCAGAGAAATGGGCCACACGGAACTTCCGTTTTATCAGCAAAAATCATAATCCGGCCATCATCCGCCGATCTGCGAAATAACAGCAGGCAGGCGGATTTTTTTGTTCTGTATAAAATTTTCCGAAAATTTAATTGATTACCGCCTCTTAATCATATATAATCTGATAAAAATAGTAGGATTATTCAGGAGGCACACAGATGACTGTAAGCATTGTGTTTATGGGTTTCTTTGTCGGAACGCTGGTCGGATTGACGGGTGTGGGAGGAGCGGCGCTTTTGACTCCTTTACTGATCGTTTTAGGGATCAACCCCTCAATCGCCGTCGGCACTGACCTTTTATATAATTCCATCACCAAACTGTTCGGTGTCGTTTCTCATTGGAAACAGCGCACCGTTCAATTTAAACTTGTCGGCTACTTGGCGCTCGGGAGCATTCCCAGCGCAACAGCCGCCATCGGTATTCTTCACTTGTTTCCCGCTTTTCACCAGCATCAGGAGCAGATTATCAAACAGGCGCTCGGCTACGTGCTGACCCTTGTCGCTATTTCCATTATCGCCCGCCTTTTTTTCGATAAAAAACTGCGGCCGAACCGCTGGCAGCAAAAAACACTTGAAGAAAAGCGGACACTCATGATACTGATCGGCGTCATTTTCGGCTTCATCGTCGGCCTGACATCTATTGGGTCCGGCTCATTATTTGCGATCGCCATGTTATACCTGTTCAGAATGAAAACGGCAGAAGTGGTGGGAACGGATATCGCACATGCCTTTCTGCTCGTAACTGTTGCCGGTCTGTTAAACGCAAGCTTCGGAAGCGTCGATTACCTGCTTGTATTGAATCTGTTGATCGGCTCTGTGCCGGGTGTGCTTCTCGGCAGCTTCTTTTCGCCGAAATTCTCACCGCGCCCGCTGCAGTTTGTGATGGCGGCGATTATTTTAATCAGCGGGATAAAATTAATCTAAAAAAGGCGGTCTGTTGTCAGATCGCCTTTTCCCTTATAACGTCACACCGGACTTAAAGATTGCAAGCTCCCGAAAATCGTTTTTTTCGTTATTGACGAATTGTCCGCTTGCAACGTTAATAATGTATTGAATAAAATCTCTTACAATGTGATCTTCTGTTGTTTCGTCTTCCGCCAATCTCCCCGCGTTGTAATCAATCCAATGCGGTTTTGATTGAAATAAATCGGTATTTGTTGATACTTTCACAGTCGGGACAAATGTGCCGAACGGCGTGCCTCTTCCGGTTGTAAACAACACGATGTGACAGCCAGCCGCGGCGAGCGCTGAAGAAGCGATTAAATCATTGCCGGGCGCACTGAGCAGTGTCAATCCCTTTGTTTTCAGTGTTTCACCGTATGTCAGCACATCAGAAACCGGTGCAAGACCGGCTTTTTGGGTGCAGCCGAGCGACTTGTCTTCGAGCGTTGAAATGCCGCCTTCCTTATTCCCTGGTGACGGGTTTTCATAAATCGGCTGCTCGTGCTTCATAAAATATTGCTTGAAATCATTGATCAATCGGACTGTTTTATGAAACACTTCTTCACTCGCCGCACGCTGCATGAGAATCGTCTCAGCGCCGAACATCTCAGGCACCTCCGTTAAGACCGTGCTCCCTCCCTGTGCAATCAAGTAATCTGAAAATCTCCCTAATAAAGGGTTTGCGGTGATGCCGGAAAAACCGTCCGACCCGCCGCATTTCAATCCGATGCTCAATTCTGACAGCGGAATCTCCTCACGTTTATCTCCCTTTGCCGCAAGGTGTATCTCTTTAAGAAGCGCTGTCCCCGCTTCAATTTCATCTGTGACAGCCTGTGATTCGAGAAATTTCACCCGATCTCCGTTCACTTCAGAAAGCGTTTCCTTAATTGCCGCCAGCTCATTATTTTCACAGCCCAGCCCTAAAACCAGCACACCGCCCGCATTTGGATGGCGAATGGCGTTAATCAGTATTTGTTTCGTATTCTCATGATCATCGCCAAGCTGGGAGCAGCCGTATTGGTGTTTTAAAACCAGCACATTGTCAAAGGGGGCAATGTCTTTCGCCTCTTTTACGAAGCGCTGCAGGATTTTCTCAGCGACGCCGTTTACGCAGCCGACTGTAGGCACGATCCACAGTTCATTCCGGACGCCGGATGTACCGTTTTCTCTTTTGTAGCCTTGAAATGTCCGGTTCTCATTTGTAAAAGGATTGTCCTCGAAGCGCGGTGAATACGTGTATTCTTGCACATCGGATAAATTCGTTTGCAGATTATGGGTATGAATATGCTCGCCGGCCGAAATCCGCCTTATCGCACGCCCGATCGAAAAACCGTATTTAATGATGCTGCCGTTTTCTTCAATGGTTTGCAGCGCGATTTTATGCCCCCGCTTTACAAGGTCCTTCACTTCAATCGTCAGTCCGTCTGTATGCAGCCGCTCCCCTTTGTTAAAATGGCGCATAGCGAGAAGCACGTTATCGTTTTTATGGATTTTTATGACCTCTTTCATTTCACTTCCCCCTTATTGCCGCAGCATTCATGTAACGCATGCTTCATCCCCCGCTTATGAATGACAGAGAGAAAAAAAGCCGTTCGTTCAGTCAGCCCCGGAAGATGGTTCAGATTCTTTCCCCACAATCGCTCTTCTCCTAATATAGAAAATGCCGCTTGAAACATATCATCTTTGCAACGGGACCGCGCCATTTGAAAACGGTTCAGAACCTCCTCGCCATCTGCCGGTTTGTTCAGCCCGTTCCAGTATGAATAGATCATGGCGCTGAATGAAAATACCAGCCTCTCAGGAAGCCGGCCCTCCTGTTCGATATAAGCCTTCAGCGTCGGCAGGTTTCTTGTTTTGAATTTCGCGGCGGCGTTAAGGCTGATGCTTTGCAGATAATGTTGGATATAAGGGTTTTTAAACCGGTGTAACACATCTGCCGCATACTGGGTGACACCCTCCATTTGCAGCACGGGAAGGATTTCTTCATTGATCAGCTCTTCGATGAATCTGCCCGTCACCTCGTGCTCAGCCGCTTCCCGGACGGTTTGCAGTCCGTATAATAAAGCCACTGGCGCCAATGCCGTATGAGCGCCGTTTAAGATTCTCACCTTTTTTGTCCTGTAAGGCGTAAGGTCAGACGTGATCAGTGCGTTCAGCCCGGCATCAGCAAAAGGAAGCTCATTCTGAAGCTGTTCCGGCCCTTCTATCACCCACAAATAATAATGCTCACCGACCACAAGCAGACGGTCTTCGTATCCGAGAAAATCGGTAAGTTCTTCCGCGGTATCAACAGGAAATCCGGGAACAATCCGATCCACGAGGGTATTGCAGAAGATGTTCGCATCATGAATCCATTGAGTAAACTCAGGCTCCAGCTCCCACAGCCCGGCATATTGAAGCACGGCCGCCTTCAGTTTCCGTCCGTTTTCTTCGACCAGTTCACATGGAAGCACAATGCACCCTTTCTCGGCGTCACCCGCAAATGCCTTATAGCGGAAATAAAGGAACGCCGCTAATTTCCCAGGGAATGTTTTTTGAGGTCTATCCTCAAGCCGGTCGCCTTTCTCAAACGTAATTCCCGCTTCTGTCGTATTGGAAATGATAAATCGAATATCCTCTTGTGCTGCCAGCCGTTTAAAGGAATCATAGTCAGAAAAAAGATCAATGCCGCGGCTGATGGATTTGACGATCGTGTGTTCTTCAGCCGGTTTTCCATCCTTTATCCCCTGCAAAAAAAGCGTAAACAAACCGTCCTGTTCGTTTAAACGTTTGATTTTCTCAGAGCCTCTCGGCTGTACGGCGACAACGCTTCCGTTAAAATCCGTCAATTGATTCAATTGATCGATCTGCCAGTCAGCGAAGGCCCGCAAAAAGTTGCCTTCGCCGAACTGAAGGACTTTTTCAGGATATTGAATGTATTCACCGCACATCTTTTTATTCAGCTGCCGCAAGCTGTCCGCCTCCTTCTGCATTAATGCACACGTTAACATTTTCCCGTACGAAAACCCGGATATTCAGACTGGCTGTTATGTGAGTTTTTTAATTGAGTCTCTTATCATCACCTCGGTGTTTTCGTATATTTTTTCCGCCGCCGTATCCGGGTCGGTGATAAGCGCCAAAATCTTCTCTGCGCCGAGTATGCTGATTTTTTCAACCGGGCGTTTTACTGTCGAAAGCCTCGGCGTCATGTATTGGGAAATGCCGATGTCATCAAACCCGATAACGGATATATCTTCCGGAACGTTCAGGCCTTTGGCGAAAATGGTATTCATCGCCCCGATTGCCATATCATCGTTTGAACAAAAAACAGCCGTAGGCGGTGATTGAAGCGACAAGAGTTTTTCCATCGCCTGACTGCCGCTTTCCATATCATAGCGGCCTTTTACACTGTATTCATGCTTAATCGGGATAGAATGATCAATTAAAGATGTCAAATAGCCTTCTTTCCGCTGAGAAGT
This sequence comes from Bacillus sp. MT(2024), assembly GCF_036362845.1. NCBI lineage: Bacteria > Bacillati > Bacillota > Bacilli > Caryophanales > Bacillaceae > Bacillus > Bacillus sp. MT(2024). Next base: position 1,180,119 of record NZ_CP143632.1, on the reverse strand, counting down.
TGACCTGAATCCTTCCTTTCCCTCAATGATCGCGATATCTCTGTGTCCGTTTGCGATCAGGCAGTCGACCGCCTGTCTGGAGCCTTCTTTATCGTTTGACAGGATATTCGTGATGCTCCGGTCATCAATGTCCCGGTTCAGCACGACGAGCGGGATGTTTTTCTCGCGGATATGATAAATAAATGAATTATCACTGTCGCTTTGGCTCATTAAAATGATTCCGTCATATCTCATGGGCGTAATGGTTTCAAAGCTTTTCAGATCGTCAATCGCGCGGACGAACAAATTGTATTCCTCACTGATTGTGCGGTTTACACCTTTGATGGTATCGGAAAAAAAGCTGTGTGAGGTTCCGTTGGTGATGCTTGTAAAAAACAGTCCGATCGTATGGGACTTTTGCATGGCAAGGCTTTTTGCATTTACATTCGGTGTGTAATTCAGCTGTGAAGCGAGCTCTAATATTTTCTGTTTTGTATGCTCTTTAATGTGGGGGCTGCCGTTAAGTGCCCGGGATACGGTTGTGTGGGATACGTTGGCGAGTTTTGCGATATCTTTTATGGTTACCATCGTTTTTCCTTTCTTTCTGTATGCTGGCATTTATTTCTATTGTACCATTAACGGACAGTCCATAAAATCACTAAAGTTGAGGTTTTGCATGATGTAAGTCCTGAACGAGCTCGGCATGCTGCCGGTCCGTCAGTTTATACATTAAACCGATAATCAGCATGGCGCACGCTAAAGCGAAAGCCGGGTACAGCAGCAGAAGCCCTTTAATCCCGATTAACGTGCCTTTTGTCTGAGAGGCATTCGGGATATAGCCGATAACGCTCAGCCCGATGCCTGAAAGAAAACCTGATAAAGATTGGGCGAGTTTTCTGGAGAAGTTAAAAAGCGAATATGTCGTCGCCTCCTTCCGTTCACCCGTCTTCCACTCTCCGTAATCAATAATGTCCGACACAAGCGCCCACGTAATGCCGTTTGGTATGCTGATCCCGATAAAAGCAATGCTCGCTAACGCCGTAAAGATATATACATTTGACGGGAGACAGAAATTCAGCGCATCAGCCGCGGCGCTGACGGCAAAACCGATCATCACCGTTTGCTTTTTTCCGAAGCGTTTGACGAGTTTCGGCATAAACAACACACCTAAAAATGAAGAGCCGATGATGATAAAACTCATGTAGGACATCAGCTCCGCATTGTTGAGATTGTATTGGGCGAAGTAAACAAGCATAGCGGATTTAATGTTGTATGCCGATATTGAGAAAATCGTCATGAAAACGACAGTCAGAAGCGGTTTGTTGCCGATAAAGCATTTGAAAACCGACATGACGGACAGCTTTTCTTTCGGCGCTTCACGGACGATAATTCTTTCTATGCAGTTTCGGTAGCAGATCATAAATCCCGCGATTCCGATTACGGCCATCATTCCCATAACTGCCGGGTAGCCGATGTGAACGTTATCAAAATGAACGAGAATCGGGATGACGATGACACTTGTAATGAGCAGCGCGCCGAGAGAGCCGATCTGGCGGAATGCGGAAAGCGCCGTTCTGTCCTCCGCATCCTGTGTAATGGCTGCACCGAGGGAGCCGTACGGAATATTGACGAAAGAATAAGCGACCCCCCACAGCATGTAAGAAGCATAGGCGTACACAAGCTTCCAGGTGACACTCACGTCCGGTGACACAAAAATCAATACGGTCATGACCGCAAGAATAATACTTCCGAATAATAAGTACGGCCTGAATTTCCCCCGGGGTCCGATCTTTTTTCTGTAGTCAATGGCCGAGCCGACAATCGGATCAGTCAAAGCCGCAAACAGCTTGCTGACCAAAAAAATACTGCCGGCGAACGCTGCCGGAATGCCTGCGACATCTGTGAAAAACTTCAGCAAATAGATCTGCCCGAGATCAAACATAAATCCGTTCCCAAAATCTCCGAAACCATAGGATACTTTTTCTTTCAGACTCAGCTTATGCTCCTTCACTTTTGCGGCAGGTGCTGTCACGACAGGCACATTACTCATAGGCCACCTCTTTCATTCCATTTTTTAAAAGCGGAAATATTCCTCAGCATTCCGGTAACAAATTCCCTCGACAATCCTCCCTAAAAGCTCCATATCGCAGGGCGCTTCGCCTTGTTCCGCCCAGCCGCCGATCAGCGTGCAGACAAGCCGCCTGAAGTATTCATGGCGGGGATAGGACAGGAAACTTCTTGAATCCGTCAGCATCCCGATAAAACGGCTGAACAGGCCTGTATTTGATAACGCTTTCATTTGTTGAAGCATTCCATCTTTCGTGTCATTGAACCACCAGGCTGTGCCGAATTGAATTTTCCCCGGTGTTTTCCCATCCTGAAAGCTGTTGATCATGCTGGCGATAATATAGTTGTCATTCGGATTCAGAGAATACAAAATCGTTTTAGGCAATTGCCGCTTTTTTTCGGCGGAATCTAACAGCCGGGCAAGCGGTTTTGCGATACGTTCATCATTAATCGAGTCATATCCCGTATCAGGACCGAGGCTGCTGAACTTATTTGTATTGGTATTTCTTAACGCGTTAATATGGAACTGCATCGCCCAGTCCAGTTCGGCGTAAAGACCGCAAAGATATTGCAGCGTCCGTGTTTTGAATTTCTTTTCATCTTCAAAAGACACATGCTCTCCGCTTAATCCGGCGGCAAAAATCCGGGCCGCTTCCTCTTCGGTCGTCTCGGCATAAACCATTTGATCTAATGCGTGATCCGCCACTCTTCCCCCGGCACTGTGAAAGAAGCGGACGCGGGATTCCAACGCACCCAAATACGATTGGTAGGTGGTGACAGCCATTCCGGAAGCGCTCTCCAGCGACCGGACCCAATCGGCAAAACCCGGGCTGCTGATGTCCAGTCCTTTGTCAGGCCGAAATCCGGGCAGCACTTGAACCGGAAAATCACTTTCTTTCAACAGTTCGTGGTATGTCAGCGCATCGGCAGGATCGTCCGTTGTGCAAATGACTTTGACATTTGATTTCAGAATGAGATCCCTTGCGCCAAACCCGTCTCCCTGCAAGAGCTCATTCGTTTTTTTCCAAATTGCCGCGACCGTTTTTTCATTCAATACGTCATAAATGCCGAACCAGCGCTGCAGCTCTAAATGCGTCCAGCTGTACAGCGGATTGCCTATCGCCATCGGCACCGTTTTTGCCCAGGCGAAAAACTTCTCTTCATCTGAAGCGTTTCCGGTAATGCAGCGCTCTTCAATGCCGTTGGCCCTCATGATCCGCCACTTGTAGTGGTCACCGTAAAGCCATGCCTCCGTAATGGTTGCGAAGGTTTTATTTTCATAGATTTCCTTTGGGCTTAAGTGACAGTGATAATCAATGATCGGCGTGTTTTCAGCGTATTCCCGGTACAGCTTTACGGCCGTTTTACTATCCAGTAAAAAGTCATCACCCATAAAAGCTTTCACACTTTCATCCTCCCTCTTATAAAATGTTAACGTTAACAAAATGGTTCTTTTTTATTTTAGCTTCCTCTTTCTCACATATCAATCATTTTTATTTTATTTTTCAGAAAATTGCATCCGTTAACATTTTCATGCAAAAAAGACATTGCCGAGAAAAGTCCGGCAATGTCTTCTGTGTGATCTTAAGGATTAGTAAGCGAGGCTGAATAATCCTTTGATATGTGTTAAATAACGTACGTTACTTGCTTCTTTCATTAAAGATGCCGGAAGGCCTTTCAGCGGAGTAGAGTTCGCTCCGATGATGGCAACTGCGTCTTTACGTCCAAGGCTTGCAAGCGTACCAGAGTTTACAGGCTTGAATGTTTCAAGCGTTTTTCCTTCTAAGTAAGCGAACAGGTTGTAACCGACAAGTTCACCCATCTGCCAAGCGATTTGCGCTGTCGGCGGGTACGGACGGCCGTCCGGCGCAAAGTATACAGCGCTGTCTCCGACAACGAATACATCTTCGTGAGAAGTAGATTGTAAGAAATCGTTAACCGTCGCACGGCCGCGGTTCACTTCAAGGCCGGATTCGCCGACTAACGGGTTGCCTTGTACGCCGCCTGTCCATACAAATGTGTTGGCAACGACTTTTGAACCGTCTTTCAGATCAATAACGTTTCCTTCAACATTTGTAACAGGAAGACCTGTTAAGAACTCAACGCCGCGTTTTTCAAGGCTTTTTGTCGCGCGTTCGATAAGGTCATCAGGAAGAACAGGAAGAATTTTCGGACCTGCTTCTACTAATTTCAGTTTGATTTCTTTCGGATCTACGCCGTATTTTTTCGTAAGGTTCGGCATGATGTCAGCAAGCTCACCGACAAGCTCGACGCCTGTTAAGCCGCCGCCGCCGATAAGGATCGTTGCATCAGCTTCGTTTTTCGTTTTAGAGTATTCACGCACACGGTCTTCCACGTGTTTGTATACTTTGTTGGCATCAGCAGCAGATTTCAGCACCATGCTGTTTTCTTCAAGTCCAGGAATGCCGAAATAAGCCGTAACAGAACCAAGTCCGACAACAAGCGCGTCATAAGTCAGCTTAGAACCGTCAGAAAGGGCAACTTCTTTCTTATCAACTGAGAAAGAATTGACTTCTGCGATTTTAATGTCGACGTCTTTTCCTTTCAGAAGTTTTTCAAGCGGCATAGCAACAGCCTGTTCAGACACGTTGCCGGCTGCAAGGCGGTGCAGTTCCGTAATGATTTGGTGAGTCGGGTATTTGTTCACAACGGTTACGCGTGCTTCATCTTTACTGTAATGTTTGCGAACGGTTAAAGCAGAAAGAACTCCGCCGTAACCAGCGCCTAAAATGACAATATGTTTTGACATCGTATATCCTCCGTCCTTTATATCAATTTGAATCTGAGATTATTTTTGTTTTTCGTTCATGATTTCAAGATAGCTGTTAGCAAAACGGAACAGCTTTTGAGCTTGAGGATCTTTCAGCATGCGCAGCAGGCCGAAAAGTCCGATCGTTTCATTGCTTGCATCCGCGCGGTCTTTTGCTTCGATCGCAGTAGCCGCAACTTCTTTCGCTGTTTCTTTCACCGGCTCAAGAATTTCTGTAAGCGCACCCACTGTATCGCTCTTCAATACTTCGTCTGTCGCTACAGACTGTGCAAAATCATAAGACTTCGTTAAAATATTTACTAACTCAGTCAGTTTTGGAAGCTGATCCACTAAAACAGTCAGTGATTCTTGAACTTCAGGTTTTAGCAGCTGATCAATAAGATCGCGTTGGCCTTGGCTGACAGATGCATTTGTTTGATCGATTGTTTCTGGCATATCCGATTCTCCTTTACTATAAGCAGTATGCTGATTTTTTTTGGAAAGGGTAGCCTTTCCCCCTTCATGCAGAAAAGCATGAAAAAGCAAGATTGTGAATTCATGCACAATCATTTACAAAAATAAATGTTTACTACCCAGTTTTTCACTTTGCCATATCCAGTATTATTTTTATATCAACAAAAACAATTGAATAAGTCAAAATTTCTTTTTCCTCTCTGAAAATAGCAAACATAAAAAACCCCAATTTGATTTACTCTTATATAATAACACTTTTTGAACAAAATTTGAACGTGAATTGTTTCGTTTATGAAATTATTTATATGGCGGGGGTGTAATAACGTTTCTTTTAGGCTATTTTTTTACAGACCGTCCGCTTTTCCCCTGTCATTTTTCCCACAGTTTTAAAAGCGGGCCCGTTTTTCCCGTAAAGGGGTCACATTCCGGGAGCGGGACACGGCTGATTTCTTCTGAAGTTCTATCATTTTTCTCCGTTTTTGTATCGTACTGCCGGCCGCCCGGATAAGCTCCGATCACGGTAAAATCAGAACTGCCCGACAGTTTTTTATGTCCGGTGCCGGCCGGAATGACCGCTGCGTCTCCCGTTTGAAGAACGGCGTCCGCCCCTTGTTCCCCGCCGAACCTCAAAACCGCGGTTCCTTTTACCGCGACAAGAACTTCGTGCGTGGTGCTGTGAAAATGATGATACGGAAATACTCCGCCCGTCCAGCTGTTCGACCAATCGTGCCGGCTGAGGACGGACTCTGCTTTCTGTACCGTTTCTTCATTAAATACCGCTTTATAAATAACAAGCGGAAGATTCGGGTTATTCGGAATGCGGCCGTCATCTTCGAAATAAAGCACTTGAATATCCTCTTTCTGCATTGTGTTCACCTCCGTATATGTCTGTTTCCCATTCATCATTTATTAAAACGCTATTTTCTCATATTCCATTGCGAAGCCTGCCGGTGAATAGTATAGTATAAAAAAAATATGTGTCAAAATGAGGGATTTAATGAAAGCCATCGTGATCGGAATATTGGCATCTCTGTTTTTTGCAGTCACATTTATTTTAAACAGGGCGATGGAGCTTTCCGGCGGAAGCTGGATGTGGAGCTCTTCCCTGCGTTTTCTTTTTATGATTCCGTTTTTATTTTTGATCGTTTATGCGAAAGGAAAATGGGCGCCGCTCTGGCATGAAATCCGGAAAAAACCGTTTTTTTGGCTGAAGTGGAGTTTTACCGGGTTCGTGCTTTTTTATGCCCCGATTACGTTTGCGGCGGCATATGGGCCTGGCTGGCTGATCGCCGGCACGTGGCAGATTACAATTGTCGCGGGTGTGCTTCTGTCGCCGTTTTTCTATGAAACAAAAAATTCACCGGCGGGCCCGGTTTCCGTCAGACAAAAGATCCCGCTGATTTCGCTGGTTACTTCCGTCATCATCCTGATCGGAGCCGGGCTGATTCAGCTTCAGCATGCGGGTTCTCTGTCCGGCCGCACGATACTATTCAGCGTGGCGCCGGTCGTCATCGCGGCGTTTGCCTATCCGCTCGGCAACCGCAAAATGCTGGAACAATACGGCGGAAAACTCGATACGTTTCAGCGGGTGCTCGGCATGACGCTCGCAAGCCTTCCGTTTTGGCTTTTGATCGCCGCTTTCGGCTGGCATAGAGACGGGCTTCCCTCAATGGGACAGACATTCCAATCCTTTATCGTCGCACTCAGCTCGGGCGTTATCGCAACAGTATTATTTTTCCGCGCCACCGATATGGTGAGGAATGAGCCGCAGAAGCTCGCTGCTGTTGAAGCGACACAGTCCGGAGAGGTTCTTTTTGCACTGATCGGCGAAATCGTCTTTTTATCCGCAGCGTTTCCGTCACTTCTTTCATTTGCCGGACTGTTCATTATTATTGGGGGAATGGTCATGCATACATTCGCTTCCCGGCAGACAGACCAGAAAACGGCGGAGCAAACGTCAGCCAATCTCACCGGTTCCTGATTTTTTACGAAAGGTGTCATCCCATATGAAAGAAGAAATTCCGGCAATATCTTTTCTGTCAGCCGGCAAACGCTTTGAACAAAACAATACGTCCTTTGATGTCCTGAGCCGTGTAACCGGACATATTCAAAAAGGTTCTATCACGGCGTTGATAGGGCCTTCCGGCGCGGGAAAAAGCACGTTGCTGTCACTTTGCAATCTGATGAATACACCTGATGAAGGGGAAGTGCTTGTATTCGGAAAAGAAATAAGGCGCTGGGATATCAGGGAGCTCAGAAAAACCGCGGGCCTTGCATTTCAATCAGCTCCCGTCACGGAGGGCACGGTGCGGGACAACCTTCTGCTCGCAGAAAAACTCCACGGGGCGCAGCACTATACCCCTGAAGAGCTCGCAGATTTTACAGACCTTCCGCGCGGGCTTCTGGATCGGAATGCAAAGGAATTATCCGGAGGTCAGCGGCAGAAGCTCTCATTAGCGCGAACTCTCGCCGGACTGCCGTCCATCCTGCTGCTGGATGAAATCACCTCGGCGCTCGACCCCTCATCCGTTCTCACCATTGAGAAACTGATTACGAAACTCCATCGGCAAAAACAGCTGACAATCCTGTGGATCACCCATAACCTTGAACAAGCGGAACGATTATCCGATACGGTATGGTTTATGGCTGAGGGACGGCTTTTAGAGACCGCGGAAACGAAAACGTTCTTTAAGGAACCGAAACACGAAAAGGCCCGGGCGCTTTTACAAGGGAGCGGGTGCTGATATGAATGATCTTTCACTGTTACTAACAAGTATATTTGTCATTATCGCTTTATTCCTGTCTAAATCTTTTAAAGCCGGCGTCGAAAAGGATATGATCGTCGCAACCGTCAGGGCCGTCATTCAGCTTCTCATCATCGGCTATGTGCTGTCGCTGATTTTTCGCGGTGATCACCCGATATTTATCATATTAATGGTGCTTCTCATGCTCACGGCCGCTTCGCACAATGTCGCCAAACGGAAAAAAATGCGGATCGGCTCATTTTGGCGCGTTTTTCTGACACTGGCGATCTCGGAAACCGTGACGCAGGGACTTTTACTGACCCTTCACATCATTCCGTTCACTTCAAGATATGTCATTCCGATAAGCGGCATGGTCATCGGAAACTCCATGGTGCTCTCAAGCCTGTTTTTAAGCCGGATCAGTTCGGAAGCAGACCTGCGGAAAGAAGAAATCCTGCTGATTCTCTCTCTTGGAGGAACGCCTAAGCAGGCCGTCCGGCAGATATTGACGTCCAGTATGAAGCTCAGTATGATCCCGACGCTTGAAAGCCAGAAAACATTGGGTCTCGTTCAGCTTCCCGGCATGATGACGGGGCAGATTTTAGCGGGGGCTGATCCGATACAGGCGGTGCGCTTTCAGCTGCTGATCGTTTTTACAACGATGGCCTCCGCTCTTCTTACATGTATCATACTCAGCGCCTTGACATATCCTTCCCTTTTCACGGAACACTGGCAATTAAAAAAATTCAGCAGGGAAGCGTAAGCTTTTTCCCTGCTGAATGGTGGTTCATGACAAGGTCAGAGATTCATAGTAACGGGATAATTCAATAATCATCGCTCCCATCCGCTCAATGTCCGGAGCAAGGACCCTCTTTACCCCTTCATCCCGGATCGCTTCAGCCGTCACTTTGCCGACTGCGGCGGCAAGCACGTGTTTTTCGAATGCCTGCTGCAATTCCTTTGCGGATCCTTTTTCTTTTGCATAATCAAAGAGAGAGCGCACTTGAATGGCTGTCGTAAAACATACGGCATCGACCTCTCCGTTTAACAGCTCTCCCAGCAGTTTATCGACCGTCTCTCTTTCAGGCGGAATATGCTGATACGGCAGAACAGGGAATACCTCCGCTCCGTTTTTCTCAAGGAACTCCGTTAAAACCGGCGCTTTCTCGCCATGAAGCTGTATCATGACTTTTTTATCTTTAAAGTCAAATCGTTCCAAGGAGCGGATCAGCCCTCTTGTTGTACCGTCTTCATCTGAGGCATGCGGTGTGATGCCGAGCTTTTTTAAGGCCGCATATGTTTTATAGCCTCTGCAGCCGATTTTCGCTTCATGAACGGCCGCTAAAAATTCTTCTTTCAGACCGATTTTTTCCGATACCGACAATAACGTTTCCGTACCGATGCCTGTGGTGAATATCACCCAGTCGGCTTTTTGCTCGGCAAATGTTCTTACGTCGGGTTCCATTTGATCCTCCGCCAGGTATACGGTTCCTTGGAGGGAACGGATGACTGCCGTTCCGCCCTGCTTTTCTATTAATTTTGTGATCTCTTCTGTTTTCCTCGAACCGCCGATGGCAATCCGTTTCCCGTTCAATCCTTTTCCCATCGCTGTTTTCTTCTTCCCTTCAGATGCCGGGCGCCCTATGGCAGGCCGTCATTTATTTCTATTATTGTTACGCAATCAGCCGGGAAAATCAAGCTATGCTCCCGTTGAATCCCCCGTGCAGTTGCTGTATCATTAACCGGGCAGAACGATTTGATTCGCGGAGGGACTTTCAATCATGGAAACAAAAAAAGAGTTCGAGACAAAAGGATACGATACTTCGGTCATTTATGAGTTCAATGAATATCCTGATGTTCACAGCGGCCGATGTGACAATTGCGATTACACGCTGTTTAAAAGTTCAGTGAAGGGCGGAAAATTTTTGAGGGAATGCCGGAGATGCGGCATGAAGAAAAATATATAACAAAACAGGCAGCCGTCCGGTGCTGCCTGTTTTCCTAATCAATTTTCGACGGACGCCTTTTCCAAAAATTCTTCAATGGCGCAAACAGCCTGTTTGGGGCCGCCGGTTTCTTTTATTTTCTCCTGCATGCTTTTCACGCGGCTGAGGATGTTTTTATCGCCGTATACGTTCTGAACGTCTTTTTGCAGACGGGCCACAGTGACTTCTTTCGGGGGCAGATGCACGCCAAGCCCCAATTCATCCACACGCTTTGCGGTAACCTCTTGTTCGTGCATTTGCGGAACGACAACGAGCGGAACACCCGCATTCATCGCCTCCATTGTACTGTTCATCCCGCCGTGAGATACGAACAGCTTTGCTTTCTCCAGCACATCAAGCTGCGGAACGTGCTGGCGGATGATAAAGTGATCGGGCACATCCGAAAAACTTTCCGGATCAATTGTTGTGCCGACTGACATAATAACCCGCCAGTCCGAGTCCCGAAACGCGTCAATACACATCCGGTAAAATTCAGGCCAGGCGTTAAACGCCGTTCCCAGTGAGATGAGCATAAGCGGACGGTCATCGGCTGCATCAATTTCCAGACTTCCCGTATTTGTGCGTTCTCCAAGAGACGGACCCGCAAAACAGAATCGTTCATCAAAGGTTTCCTGTTTCGGCTGAAAGGCCCTTGGCATAAAGACGATATTCAATTTTTCAGGCATGAAAAATTCTTCCATTGTCATCCGTTTCACTTGTTCATTTTCAATTTTCTCCTGATATTCTTCTATCGCCTGTTTGGCCGCTTCCATCGTTTCTTCGTCTCTTCCTAATTGAAAATACTCATTCATTGCATAGCTTGGGCAGAACTTTACGGCCGGGATGCCGCCATTATCCGCAAACAATTTTCCGGCAAGCGCTAAAAAATCAAACAGGACGATGTCAGGAAGGTCGTCTTTGTACAGCTCTTCCAGCTGCGGAAGCACTTCAACCGCTTCTTCCAGAAACATTACAAACGCGTCACTTTTATTTACCCGTTCTTTTATCGTCTTCGGGTCCGCCTTTATGCTTGTGCGGTATAAAACGGGAATAGCACCCGTTTTGGCAACGGAAGCTTCAAATTCCTCAGTCGTAGCGAATGTCACTTTATACCCGCGATTGACAAGTTCCTCGGCCACAGGCAGCGTGGGATTGACATGACCGTGAGCGGCCACATTAATAATGGCGATGTGTGTTTTTCTCATCTTTTTTCTTCTCCTTCATTTTCGTTTATCTCCGCTTCTAAAGACTCCAGCCCGTACATGACACTGTTTCGGATCGGCTCAATCCGGACGGGCTCAAGGTGTGAAAAGGTTTTTACAATTCCTTTCAGCGCGGCTTCCGCTTCAAGTCTGGCAAGCGGAGCGCCTAAGCAGAAGTGTACGCCGAATCCGAAGGAAAGGTGCGGATTCGATTGGCGATGAATATCAAATACGCCCGCCTTCTCAAATTTGTTTTCATCACGGTTGGCAGATGCAACATAGCAGAGAACGATCTCCCCGCTTTTCAAGCGGCGTCCGCGCAGCTCAGTGTCGTGCCGGACCGTCCTTCTGACAAACGGAGCGGGAGCGCGAAAACGCAGCGTTTCTTCCACCGTTTGCGCGATGAGAGAAGGGTCCTGTCTCAGCTCTTCATAAAGGCCGGGCGTCTCTAATATGCTGTAAACCGCATTTGAAATGAGATTAGTCGTTGTTTCATTTCCCGCCACTAAAAGCAGATTGCAAAACGGGATCAGATCTTCTGGCGTGAGCTTCTCTCCCTCTTCTTCCTCTTTTATCAAAATAGAAATAATATCTTGGCCGGGCTGTTTTCGTTTGCTTTCTATTATTCCCGCAAAAAACGCCGCCAGCTCCGCCTCACATTGGTCACGTTCCTGCTGATTTTTCTCCGCCGCTTCAGGACTCGCATCTTTCGGCATGCTGACGAGAATATCCGACCATTTTTTAAACTGATCCATACGTTCGGACGGAACGCCTAATAATTCTGAAATCACCATGACCGGCAAAGGGTAAGAGAGATCTTTAACGATATCAATCCGCCCTTTGTTCTTTGCCTGTTTCAGGAGATGATCGGTAATGTCTTTAATTCTCGGCTCCCATTCCTTCAAGACGCGGGGAGTGAAAGCGCGATTGACGGCAGATCTGATTTGGGTATGTTTCGGCGGGTCCATATTCAGCATGGACTTTGCAATCGAGCTTTTCACATCAGTCATGCGGCTTGAGAACGTCTCTTTATCACTGATGACTTTTTTGACATCATCGTATAAAAACACACTCCAAACCTTCGTTTCTTCATCAAAGTATATAGGGCTTTCCCGTCTCATTTTTTCATACCAAGGAAAAGGGTTGTATACGTCCAGGCCGTTTTTTCCTTTCATCAGGGTTCTTTGGATGGCTTGTCTCGTGCTCCTCAGCTTACTCATGTTACATCACTCCTGATTGTTTCATATTTGAATAGTTGACGTACCTTGAATTTTATCCTAGCACATATTTTCAATTTTTTTCTATTCATAACCTTAACTATTAACATAACACAACAAAAGTCATGAATCCGGAGGTGAAATTTCTCCCAAGAAAACAGCAGAAGCGCACAAAAAACCCGAGCCTTCGGCCAGGCTCGGGAGAAATGCTCACTCATTCGTCTGCGGTTTCTGGTGCTGCTTTTGGTCTTCAGGAGGCTGCGTATTTCTTTCCATATCGTCCGTATCAGCGCCCATGCCTTTCAGGAAAGAAAACAGCAGAGTGACGGCCTTGTTGATTTCCGGGTCTTTTAAAGCGCGGACGATATCAAAATACCCCGTCTTCCTGCCGCTGTCTTTTTCTTCGACGGCCTTTGTGACGCCCGCATTGATTTTAACGATAAACGGCTCAAGCTGTTTTACATCGAGCATGCCGAGAACGCCGCTTAACAGCAGGAGATTTTTCAGCATATTGGCCGTTTCCGGCGTATTCGCCTTCTTCACCAGGATATCCATCACTTTGTCTCCTTGGCCGAAGAGCCCGCGCAGAAGCGCCAAAACGCCGCGCTCGTTCATGTGCTGAAGAATGTGCAGAGATTCCAAAATCGCGTCTTTATTTCGTAAAAGAGCCGTCTCGATCTCTTCTAAGTCCTTTTTTCGTTTGTCTTCTTCTGTGACGGTCTGTTTTCGGATGCCGCTGATTGCTTTAGCCATTTTGCTGTTTCCCCCTTTTTACGGCGTCTCCCGGAAATACATAATCTTGACGCGCCCATTTCCGATCAACCCGGACACCGATCTGCGGCTGCGGGTTTCCGTAACGGAAATTGATTTTCGGAAGCGGATTAACGCCTTCTTTTTTCAAAATCTCCATCTTCGCTGATGTTTCTTTATAAGCCGGTGTATCCGTATCCTTATCCGCATAGCTGCTTGTCAAAAGGTTAATGGCGGCGTCTTTTGAATCGTTCATCGGGAGATAGACTTGTTTGCCTTTTACCCTGTCTGTGATGATGCATTTGACTTTCACATTTCCGTACGGTGATGTCAGACGGACAAGCGTTCCGTCTTCCAGCCCTCTTTCTTCGGCGAGTTCGGGCGAGACCTCAAGGAACACACTCGGTGTTTTTTCGGATATTCCTTTTGATCGGTAAGTCAGATTCCCTTCGTGAAAATGCTCGAGCAGCCGCCCGTTATTCACATGGATATCATATTCTTCACCAAATTCTTTCGGCTCGGTCCACTGAACGGGATATAGAATCGCTTTGCCGTCTGAAAACGGGAACTTGTCCGTAAATAAAAGCGGTGAATCGGTTCCGTCCGCTGCAACCGGCCATTGCAGTGAATTGTAGCCTTCGAGACGTTCGTAAGTGACGCCTGCGTAGAGCGGCGAAAGCATTGCCGCTTCTTCCATAATGTCTGCCGGATGTTCATAGCGCCAATCAGCGCCCAGCCGGTTGGCGATGTCCGTAATGATCTGCCAATCAGGCTTTGAATCGCCCAGCGGTTCAAACACTTCGTAAAGGCGCTGCACCCTCCGTTCCGTATTCGTAAACGTTCCTTCTTTTTCAAGGCTCGGGCTTGCCGGGAGCACCACATCGGCGAACTCGGCCGTCCGCGAGAGAAAAATATCCTGCACAACGAAGAAATCAAGCTTTTCAAAGGCGGCATGAACATGGTTGATATTGGAGTCGACAAGCCCCATTTCTTCCCCTTTTACATACATACACTTCAGTTTTCCCGAGTGGATGCCCTCGATCATTTCATGATTTGTCATTCCGATTTCTTTCGGCAGGTCTGTTCCCCAGCCCTGTTCATACTTTTTGCGGGCTTTTTCATCCGTTACTTTTTCATAGCCAGGGAAGCTGTCAGGCATACTGCCGAAATCACTGGCTCCCTGCACGTTATTATGGCCCCGAAGCGGATATGAGCCTGCGCCGGGCTTGCCGTAATTTCCGGTCACAAGAAGCATGTTGGAAATGGCCGTGCTCGTATCACTTCCTCCGATATGCTGGGTGACCCCCATCGCCCACAGTGCGCATACACTTTTGGCTTCATGAATCATCCGGGCCACTTTAATTAAGGTATCCTTGTCCACACCGGTATGTTTTTCCGCATATTCCATCGTATAAGGTTCAAGGCTTTTCACGAATTCATCTAATCCGTTCACTCTCTCCTTCAGAAATGCAGTATCCGCCAAATCGTGATCAAGCAGATATTTCGATACGGCATTCAGCCAGACAATATCTGATCCGGCACGCGGCTGGAAAAACACGTCGGAGCGCTCGGCCATTTCGTGTTTTCGCAAGTCAGCAACGACGAGCTTCTGCCCGTGCAGCTTATGAGAACGTTTAATGCGTGTGGACAGGACGGGGTGAGACTCAGATGTATTTGAACCGATAATCAGCACGAGCTCAGCTTTTTCTATATCTGTAATTGATCCTGAATCGCCGCCGTATCCGACCGTTCTGAACAATCCGGCCGTGGCGGGAGACTGGCAGTAGCGTGAGCAGTTGTCGACATTATTTGTTCCGATAACGGCTCTTGCAAGCTTCTGCATCACGTATGATTCTTCATTCGTGCACTTGGAAGATGTGATAAAAGCAAGCGCGTCCGGGCCGAAATGTTCTTTTATATCGGTAAATTTATCAGCGATCAGCTGCAGCGCTTCATCCCATTCCGCCTCCCGAAACGAGTCTCCTTCCCGGATAAGCGGTTTGGTAAGGCGCTTTTCACTATTGACGAAATCCCAGCCGAATTTCCCTTTCACACACGTCGAAATTCCATTTGCGGGCGCCTCAGCCTGAGGCTCGACCTTTAAAATGTCTCTTCCTTTCGTCCATATATCAAAACTGCAGCCGACACCGCAGTATGTGCATACGGTTTTCGTTTTCTTGATTCTTTCATCCCGCATGGCCGATTCCATATCCGATATGGCTAAAATTGATCCGTATCCGGTTTCGACGCCTTTTGTGATGTCAATCATCGGCCGAAGCGTCTCTTGGTTAATGCCTGTTAAATACCCAGCTTCGCCTTCCATGCCTTTTTCCATCATGGCATTGCACGGACATACCGTCGAACAATGTCCGCAGGAAACACATGATGATTCATTGATCGGCACATCCTGATCCCAAATGACCCGCGGGCGTTTCCGCTCCCAATCAATGCTTAACGTTTCGGTTACCTGTACGTCCTGACAGGCTTCGACGCAGCGTCCGCACAAAATGCACTGATCGGGATCATATCGGTAAAACGGATTTGATTCATCTTTAGGATACGGTTTTTGATCGAACGGAATGCTTTGATGATTGATTTTCATTTCCTTTACGGTATTATGTACTTCGCAGCTCCCATTGTTGTAATCACAGACCGTACAGTACAATTCATGGTTGTGCAAAATGTTGTCCATGCCGATAACCTGCGCTTTTTTTACATCGGACGAAAGCGTATCGATGACATCTCCGTCCTTTATTTGCGCAGAACACGAACGCACCAGTTCCCCGTTAACATTGACGATACAGGTATCGCACGTTTCAATCGGCCCGAGACTCGGGTGATAACACACGTGCGGCACGTCAATTGAACTATTGTTCAAAAGCTGCAAAACGGTTTGGCCGTCCGGCGCTTCCATTTCAACCCCATTGATTGTAACTTTCTTTGTATCAGCCATTTTCTTTTCCCCTTTCTGTACCCCTCTATACATCCTCTATGATTCCCAACCGGCCTTTCACTAAAACATCTCGTTTATCTCAGGAAACATACGGGTATGAGCGGTAAAAAGGAGGCGTTCACATGTTGAAGAAAAAAACACTCGTCACGGGATTGTCGGCAGTGATGCTCACGGGATGCGCTTTCGGAGCAGAAGCATTTTCGGATACACAGCCCGTCCATGCCGCAGCCGCTTCAAAAACGGAAAACCAGCGTGCACAAGAACTGGTGAACAGCCTTTACCAATCGGCATTTAAAGGGGAAATGCCGCAAAATGTGAAAGGCCTGAAAATCAACCAAAGCACAAGACAGGACGTTTACGATAAAATCGGCGAGCCGGAACAAAAAGCAGACAGCCGCAATCCATTTGATTTATACAGCTGGAACATGGGAAACCCCGGCTACGGATTTTCCTATCATAAAAACGGAAAAATCTCGGAAATACGCTATTTCGGAACGGGGGTCGAGCGGCGCTTAAACCTCGGCAGCGTCACACCTGACGTCTTAAGCAAACAAATCGGCAGCGCTGACAAAATCCTGACAGTGCCAAAAACGGGCGAAACAGATTACGTCTACCATACGGGGCAGTATGAGCTCCGCTTCGTCATCGGCAGTGATCAAAAAGCAGATCATGTCAACCTAAAAGCCAGATAACGCAAAAAAAGCGGCCTTCCGGGCCGTTTTTTTCATAGACAGCTTCTCCGTCGTTCCTTACAATACATGGGAGTACAAAAAAAGGGGAACAGTGTGAAGTGAATAGACATCCATTGACATACGGAATATGTACCGTTTTTATCATCGCCCTCGGTTTGCTGTCCAGAACCGCATACATCACCGCCCTATTGCCCGGCATCATAAACGCTTATTTAGGAGATGCCCTGTGGGCGGCCATGATTTTTACAGGATTCGGGCTTTTGTTTCGGCACATCCGGACGGAAACAGCCGCAATTTTGAGCCTCTCGTTTTGCTTTCTGATTGAATGCAGCCAGCTGTATCACGCGCCATGGATTGACGAGATCAGAAGCAGCACGCTCGGCGGGCTGATCCTCGGCTGGCAATTTGTCTGGAGTGACATTTTCGCCTATACCCTCGGGGTATGCGCTTCCGCACTTTTAGAATGGGCCGTAAAAAGAAACCGCCAGCCCTCTTCATAATCAGAGCACGCCGCCGATATGAAGGGATAAGGAGGTGGAAGCTATGGATATCCCTGCGTTATCAATCGCAATGCATCAGGCATCTCTGGCGCAGAATGTAAATATCGCTTTAACAAAAACGGTCATGCAGCATGCACAGGCTGCGGCGGAAGAAACAGTGAAAATGCTGCCGTCCCAGCACCCGACTGCCGGCCATTCAATTGATGTGAAAGTGTAAAAAAAGATGCCGGATGATAACCGGCGTCTTTTTTTTGCCCGTTGTACATACACCGTACCGGGCATACAGGAATAAGGTAAACGGAACCAACATTTGAAAAGGAGGTTTTCCTCTTGTACGATCCTTTCGATCATGAATACACAGCCGAGAGCCACGAACGGGTGCCATATCATTATCCGCGGCCGCCTTATTATTACCCCAGACCATATCCATACTATCCGCGGCCGCCTTATTATTACCCCAGACCATACCCATACTATCCGCGGCCGTATATCCCGTTCTATCCTTGGTATTAATGTTTGAAAAGAAATGACTGCAGACAGGAGGCTTCCCCTGTCTGCTATTCAACTTTGACCGACAGGATATACGGGAGGGCTTGAACTTTCTCCATTACCGCTGCTTTCCCGCTTTTGCTTTTCACCCTTCCCTTCACTTCAAGCACCGCCTTATTCAATTCATAGGACGTAATCAGAATTCCTTTTTCCTCAAGAGAAGTTAAAATATCATGCATGACGGCTTTCTCTTCAATCCTGAAACTGACAGACAAAGAATGCGCCGCCGGTTTAAACAGAAAATTTAACAGTTCAAGCCCGATTAACGCCAAAATCGTGCCGCTGATGCCGATGACATACATACCTGCCCCGATCGTCAGCCCGATCCCCGACGTAGCCCAAATCCCCGCTGCCGTCGTAAGCCCCCGCACGACATGCCGCTGCAAAATAATCGTGCCGGCTCCTAAAAATCCGACACCGCTGACGACCTGCGCCGCCACCCGGCTCGGATCAAAGGACGTATGGCTGTTGGATAACAAATCAAAAAAGCCGTATTTGGAAACGATCATCATCAAGGCGCTGCCGACGGCCACTAAAAAATGCGTCCTCAAACCGGCTTCCTTCGCCCTGAATTCTCTCTCCAATCCAATAAGAGCCCCAAGCAGACCCGCAACCGCCAGACGAATCACAAAATCAAGTTCCATCCGTCTCTCTCCTTTCCTTATCTTCTTACCCGCTTTTTATCCCCCGTATCTTTTTCAATCAGCACAGGACTGCCCTGCTGAAAAAAACTGCATTTGAATATATACTTTGGTTCTTTATCATATTGTCAGTGCTCTTATTTATATGCGGAAGGTATTAAGCTGCCGTTTCTTAAAATAAGGAAAATGACTTATTGAGAGTATATTAAATAAGTTTATTCGTTGAAGCTGCGGCCGCTTGTCTCTTCCAATCTTCTAAAAACAGAACGAATGCCGCTCCCTCATGCTCAAAAATTGCTTTCAATCCGCGAAAATATATCGTAATATAAGATATAATCTTAATAAACGATAAAAGGTGGCTTATGATGTCTAACGAAATTATACGATTAAATGACCTCTGGACAGATATTTACTATCGGCTCCGTTATCAGCACCATGAAAAAATCACTCACCAAGGTGTACGGATTCTGCAAGTCATTCAAAAAGAGAAGGCAGTCGGAATAAAAGACATTGCCGGAGCGATTCAAGTATCGCATAATACCGCTTCGGAACATATAAAGCGGTTACTGAAGAAAAAGTATGTTTATAAAACCAGAAGTGTTGAAGATGAGAGGAAAGTCATTTTAAAACTTACCAGTTTGGGGGCGGATGTCCTTTACCGGCATTCCGGTCTTGATGAAGAAAAGCTTAAACAGCTTCTTTTTGACAACATGAATAATGAAGAACGAACACTTGTCTTAAAAGCATTCAGTTTGATGAAGGAGCGTGCTGAAGATGTTTACGATCGTTAAAATCATTGTCTCCGCTGCTATTATTGGGGTTATCACTGAAATATCAAGAAGAAGCCCGAGTTATGGAGGTATTATAGCGGCTTTACCAATTGTCAGTATGCTGAGCATGATTTGGCTGTACATCCAAGGCGAAACGAAGGAGACATTAAGTCATTTTGCATTCAGCGTGGCTTCCGGCATCCCCTCTACAGTCATTATGCTGGTCATTATCGGCATCGCCCTTCGCCATTCACTGTCTTTCATTGCCGCATCAGGGCTTGGACTTACAGGATGGCTGGTTTTCTTGTATGCTCAGGATTTTATCGTGAAACATATAAACAGTCAGCAATAGGCACCTTGGCGCTTCTTTGGAAGAAATACGAGGAATTAAAAAGACAGGGATATCCCTGTCTTAAAAGTGACTCCGAATAAAAAGCGAAACTCCTTTCTTCACGAGAAGCGCCAAACACAAAAACATCCCGTGTTGCGAACGGAGTCTGCAGCCTGTACAGCCATACCCGCATGAAAACCGGCTGATCTCTCAAACAGAATGTCCGGCAATCACCTCAAAAAACGAGGTGAAATCTGTCAGTATCCCGTCACCCGCCAGCTGTTTTTCTTCAAATAGCGCGCGGTTTTTTCCGAGCGGGTCAATGGCCATAATCTTGCCCGCACCTGCTTTTTTTGCCGCTGTGAGCCCTGAAAAGGCATCTTCAATGACTAAGCATTCTTCAGGTTTGAGGCCTAATTTTTCCGATGCGATGAGAAAAATATCCGGCGCCGGTTTTCCGGGGAAGCTCCCGTCATCAAACGTGACTTTGTCAAAATCAAACCACTGATCCAAATGAAAGACGTCAAAGTAAAACTCGACATTTTCCTTTACCGTAGCCGTGGCGATGGTCATCGGTGTTTCCGATTTTTTCAGATGGTTCAATACGCCGGTCAGTCCCTTCGTCAGCTTTAACTCGTCTTTGTTTTCAAGGCATAATTCTCTGTAGTAGGCTTCTTTTTCAAAAGACAGCTTCTTGATTTCTTCATTTGTTAAATCGCCGGAAATAAAATACGTCAGGATTTCACTGTTTGTTCTCCCGTGAATGTTAACGAAAATGTCTTCATCAGAAATGGTTTTCGGTGCGTATTTTTTCACCATGAAAAACCATGCTTTTTCGTGCAGATGCGAATCTTGAAACATCGTGCCGTTGAAATCAAAAATAACCCCTTTCATCGAACCGCCCGCCTTTTTTTATTTTTTTGCGATTTTGACATCTACATATTGCTCGTAATGAATTTGAACATCTTTCATGACTTTATCATCCGTAATCAGATAGTCCATATCGTGCAAGTTATAGAACACGTAAAAATCTTCCCGGTTGAATTTTTTATTATCCGCCAGCAAAAATTTCGTCCGCGAATTATTCAGCGCGATTTGGTGAGCTTCCCCTTCTTCAATGCTGTAAGAAGAAATCTCATCATTATGTATGCCGTTGGCGCTGATGAAAGCCTTCGTAAAATTGAATTTCTGCAGATTGCCGTTCACGATGGGGCCGACGAAGGCACCGGTATTTTTTCGGAAGTCGCCTCCAATCAGGATGGTATCCGCAATGTCGCCATGTTTCAAAATATCAAATACGGGATAGTTGTTTGTGATAATCCTGATTCGCTTATGCAGCAGGTGTTTGGCTAAAAGTTCAATCGTCGTGCCGGGCCCTAAAAAAACGGTATCGCCGTCATTTACATAGGAAGCTGCGAGTTCCGCGATCTTCCCCTTCTCCTCCATTTGAACACCCAGTTTTTCATTATGCGATAATTCGTGATCAATGGAATAAGATATGCTCTGTGCGCCTCCGTGAATACGTACGATTTTTCCGGCCTTATCCAGCTCGTCCAGGTCTCTTCTCACTGTCATATCAGAAACTTCCAGTTCATCGATAATATCACTCACCGTAATAAACCCCCGCGAGTTTACAATATCGATGATTTTTAAAAGCCGCTCTTTTTTTAACATGTTCAATCATCCCCTCAACTTTACACACAATCTAACATACTGCGGCAATCCGGTCAACAAAAACAAACACTAATAAACAACACAATCAACATAAAAAACAACGACAAACTTACATAACCCCTATAAATACAGATGTTATTTCTTTATGAAGCTATTGACAACAAAAATGTATGCGTTTACTATTAAACAAAAGATAACAATTACAAACATTAATAAACTACAATTCACACATTGGCGAAGGAGGATTCAGTAATGCTCAAATTACCTCATGACTTTATTTTCGGCGGAGCGACTGCGGCATATCAAGCGGAAGGCGCCACAAAAGAAGGCGGCAAAGGGCCTGTGGCCTGGGATGAATTTCTTGAAAAACAGGGAAGATTCAGCCCTGATCCGGCAAGTGATTTTTACCGCCAGTTTCCGGAAGATATTAAACTATGTGAAAAATTCGGAATAAACGGCATCCGCCTTTCTATAGCCTGGACGAGAATTTTCCCTGACGGCACGGGCAAAATCAATCAGGAAGGTGTTGACTACTATCATCGTATTTTCTCAGAGTGCCATAAACGCAACGTCACCCCTTTTGTCACGCTGCATCATTTCGATACACCGAAAGGATTATTTGATCAGGGAGATTTCCTCAACCGCGCTGCAATAGAAGCGTTCGTCAGCTATGCGGAGTTTTGCTTTAAAGAATTCAGCGAAATCAGATATTGGAGCACGTTTAACGAAATTTATCCCACAGCCACCAACCAGTATTTACTCGGGGTTTTCCCGCCATCTGTTAAAAGTGATATCACAAAAGTCATTCAATGCCTCCATCACATGATGGTAGCGCATGCGATGACCGTCAATCTTTTTAAAGACGGCGGTTATCCGGGAGAAATCGGGGTCGTCCATTCATTGGAAACAAAATATCCCGCCAGCGGCACAGAAGAAGACCGCCACGCCTGTTTTCTGGATGACGCGTTATCAGTGAGATTCCTCCTCGATGCCACCTACCTCGGCTATTATTCTGAGGAAACCATGCGTGCTCTGGATGAAATCTGTGAGGCAAACGGCGCTTCATACGAGTTTTCAGACAGTGACTTTGACGTGATGAAAAAAGCCTCAACGCGCAATGATTATCTCGGCATCAATCATTATCAATGCCATTTCGTCAAAGCGTACGACGGAGAAACCGTTATTCACCATAACGGAACGGGCGATAAGGGCACTTCGGTCTATAAAGTAAAAGGAATCGGCGAAAGAATTTACAAAGAAGGCCTGAAGCGGACCGATTGGGATTGGCTCATTTATCCTGAAGGCATGTATGACATGCTGATGCGCATCAAACGGGACTATCCGCAATATAACAAAATTTACATTACCGAAAACGGCATGGGCTATAAAGATGAGTTTGAAGACGGCATCATTATGGATAAGGCAAGAATCGACTATTTAAAAGTATATTTAGAAGCCGTCAGTAAAGCGATTACCGACGGAGTCAATGTAAAGGGGTACTTCTTATGGTCCTTAATGGATTTATTTTCATGGACCAACGGCTACAACAAACGTTACGGTCTTTTTTACGTCGACTTCGACACCCAAAAACGGTATCCGAAAGAATCGGCCTACTGGTACAAACTTGTAAGTGAAACAAAAACAATCATTTAACGATCACACATGGTGAAAAGAATCTCTTTTCATCATGTGTGCCGTCTTTAGGAGGTTTTTTTCATGACAAAGGAAGAATTGCAGATGCTCGGTTTTGAAATCGTCGCCTATGCCGGCGACGCCAGAAGCACTTTATTGAAAGTCCTGAAAGAAGTCCGTGCCGGAAACTTCGAAAACACGGAAGCAGCATTGAAAAGCGCCGATGAAAATTTAACCCTCGCCCACAATGCGCAAACGAAAATGTTAGCTGAAGAAGCTGACGGCAAGGACATGGAATTAGGGTTTATTTTCGTTCACGGTCAGGACCACTTGATGACAACCCTTTTGCTCCGTGATCTTATTCAGGATTTTATAGAACTCTACCGAAGCCGCCGATAAGGAGTGGAAAAATGAACGGTATCATCAAGCAAATCGAAAAGGGAAAACCGTTTTTTGAAAAAATCTCAAGAAACATTTATTTAGGCGCGATCCGCGACGGCTTCTTAACTGCCATGCCGGTTATTTTATTCGCCAGCATTTTCATCCTCACCGCCGCTGTGCCGGAAGTGTTGGGTTTCACTTGGCCTAAAAGTGTTTCTGAATGGCTTTGGAAAGTTTATAACTATTCAATGGGCGCCCTCGGTCTGATCGTTGCAGCAACAAGTGCGAAATGCCTGAGTGAATCAATGAACCGAAAAATGCCGAAAAACAAAGGGATCAACCCCGTTTCAGCGATGCTTGCTTCAGTCGTCGGGTTTCTCATTTTAAGCGTCACTCAAATCGACGGCGGATTCTCCACGGAATATCTCGGCACAAAAGGTCTTTTAGCCGCTTTTGTATCCGCTTTCATAACGGTGAACGTTTACAGATTCTGCGTGCTGAAAAATATTACGATTAAAATGCCTAAAGAAGTGCCGGGTACCATTTCACAAACATTTAAAGATGTTTTTCCGTTCGCTTTTTCCGTTTTGGCCATGGTAATCATTGATTTATTGATCAGGAACACGCTGAACGTATCTTTTGCAGAGGCTCTCTCCTCTCTCTTATCGCCGTTTTTTACCGCCGCAGACGGTTATCTTGGGATTTGTGTCATTTGGGGAATGATGGCGCTGTTCTGGTTTGTCGGCGTTCACGGGCCTTCTATTGTGGAGCCGGCCATAGCAGCTATTATTTACGCAAATGTGGAGGCGAACCTGCAGCTTCATAATGCCGGTGAGCAGGCGTCCAACGTGCTGACCGTCGGACTCGGGAACTTCGTCGGCACAATGGGAGGAACCGGCGCAACCCTTGTTGTTCCGTTTATCTTTCTGCTTTTCGCAAAATCCAAGCAATTGAAAGCAGTCGGAAAAGCATCCGCAGTTCCGGTGTCTTTCGCAGTAAACGAACCTCTTCTCTTTGCTGCGCCGATCATTTTAAATCCTTATTTTTTCATTCCGTTTGTTGTAACGCCGATGGTGAATGTCTGTCTGTTTAAATTTTTCGTGGATGTCATCGGAATGAACAGTTTTATGTATGTTCTTCCGTGGGCCACCCCGGCGCCCGCCGGCTTGATTCTCGGAACCGGCATGGGGCTCTCGGCTTTTGTTCTGACGGCTGTATTAATCATTGTCGATTTCCTGATATACCTGCCATTCTGTAAAGCTTATGACAAAGTATTAGCGGCGGAAGAAACCCAACACACCGAGCCTGAAACCGCGCCGCAAAAATCCCGGGAGATACAGCCCGTAATAGCCGGCGCCTCAGAAGACGCGGCTTCCGTCATCAGCACAAATTTTCAGGAATCCTCATCCGCCTTGGAACACGGCACCAATGTGTTAGTGCTGTGCGCCGGAGCGGGAACGAGCGCCATGCTTGCGAACGCACTGACAGAAGGAGCCGAAGAATACAACGTGCCGATCACCGCCTCAGCAGGCGCCTACGGATCCCATTACGACATCATGAAAGACTTCGATATGATCATTTTGGCTCCGCAAGTCGGCTCTTATTATGATGACATTAAAGAAGATGCGGACCGCCTGCATGTGAAACTCATCGCAACGAAAGGAGCGGAATATATCAGCCTCACCAGAAATTCACAAAAAGCCATTCAGTTCATACTGGAGCATACCCCAAAATAGAATCGGAGGTTTATCATGGATGCCAAACTTTTGAAATCGAGATTCGAAGACATTTTCAAGAGAAGCAACGGAGAACTGTTTTTCGCACCCGGCCGGATCAACCTGATCGGGGAACATACGGATTATATAGGCGGTCACGTTCTTCCCTGCGCGATCACGATCGGAACATATGCCGTATGCGCAAAACGCGAAGATCACCAGATCCGGTTATACTCAGAAAACTTTCCTGACAGCGGCATTGTCTGCCTTGATCTTTCCGCCACAGCATACAAAAAAGAAGACGGCTGGGCCAATTATCCGAAGGGGATGATCCATTACCTTCTTGAAGCCGGCGGTCAAATAGACAGCGGAATGGATATTCTTTTTCACGGTACGATTCCAAACGGAGCCGGTTTAAGCTCCTCTGCTTCCATTGAAATGTTAACCGGTTCCATTTTAAGAAAGTTATTCAGCTTGGATGTTTCCGATACTGAACTGGCGCTTATCGGAAAAAGAGTCGAAAATGAATTTATCGGCGTGAATTCAGGGATTATGGATCAATTCGCAGTGCAAAAAGGCAAAAAGAACATGGCCATTCTTTTAAACTGCGATAAGCTTGAGCACGAAATGATTCCGGCTGCTTTTAACGGATATAAAATCGTCATTATGAATACGAACAAACGCCGGGAGCTGGCGGCTTCAAAGTATAATGAACGCCGCAGCGAATGCGACGCGGCTCTCACGGAACTGCGGCAATATCGGAATATCGCATCACTTGCGGAATTGACGGGAGAAGAATTCAACAAACTCGAACCCCTTCTCTCCTGTGAAACTTTGCGTAAAAGAGCCCGGCACGCGGTCAATGAAAACGAGCGGACCCTCTCAGCGGCGGAAGCTCTTAAATCGAATGATTTGAAAACGTTCGGGGAGCTGATGAATGCGTCCCACCGTTCGTTACGCGATGATTATGAAGTGACCGGTGACGAATTAGACGCGCTCGCTGAAGCAGCCTGGAAAGAAGGAGCACTCGGAGCGCGGATGACGGGCGCGGGGTTCGGCGGCTGCGCCATAGCCATTGTGGAAAGTGAAGAAACCGCCGGCTTTATCCCCGCCGTTTCATCTCAATACCGCAGCAGGACAGGTCTTGAAGCTTCTTTCTACATCGCGGATATAAGCGATGGCGCGGCTGAATGGAGGGAAAAATAAATCATGGCGATTCTCGTTCTCGGCGGTGCCGGCTATATCGGTTCTCATGCGGTTGATCAATTAGTAAACAAAGGATTTAAAACGATAGCTGTGGATAATCTCCAGACAGGCCACCGGAAAGCCGTTCATGAAAAAGCAGTTTTTTACCATGGAGATATACGTGACAAACCGTTTCTTCGCTCTGTGTTTGCGAAGGAGAACGTAACAGGCGTTCTCCATTTTGCCGCTCAATCCCTTGTCGGCGAATCAATGAAAGACCCTCTTTCATATTTCAATAATAATGTGTACGGTACGCAAATTACGCTGGAGGTCATGCAGGAATTCGGGGTGAAACACATTGTGTTTTCTTCATCCGCCGCTGTTTACGGCGAACCTGAAAAAGCGCCCATCACAGAAGACATGCCGGAAAAGCCGGAAAGCGCATACGGCGAATCAAAACTCATGGCAGAAAAAATGCTGAAGTGGTGTGAAACCGCCTGCGGCATAAAATATGTCTCGCTTCGGTATTTTAACGTTGCCGGCGCGAAAACGGACGGTTCCATCGGAGAAGATCATCATCCGGAAACCCACCTTATCCCTATCCTTTTACAAACCGCGCTCGGTCAGCGCGAGGAGGTTTTGATATTCGGCACTGACTATGATACAAAAGACGGCACGTGCATCCGCGATTATGTTCATGTTTCCGATTTAATCGATGCCCATATTCTCGCTCTGGAATATTTGCAAAACGGCGGAGACAGCGGCATTTTCAATTTAGGCTCAAGCAGCGGGTTTTCCGTATCAGAAATGGCGGAAGCGGCCCGGCAAGTGACCGAAAGAGACATAAAAGTAAGAGCGGCTGCAAGAAGACCCGGTGATCCAAGCGCCCTCATCGCTTCCAGCGATAAAGCGCGGAACATTCTCGGCTGGAATCCGAAACAAACGGACATATCGGAAATCATTGCGTCAGCATGGAATTGGCATCGGCATCATCCTAACGGATACAAGGACAAATGAAATGGAGGCGGCGGTCATTGACGTTTTTGAATCAGTGGCAGGGTTTCTGAAAGAAAGCACTGTCTTAGGCGACATAAATGAAACAGATGTGATTTATACAAGAAACAGACTTCTCGATCTGCTCGGACTGACGGATTATGCAGAACCGAAACATATCAAGAAACAAAACAGGCTTCACTATGTGGACGAAATGGTGAAAGACGCGGTAAAACGGTCAATCATAAACGATACGCCTGCTGAAAGAGACATGCTGGGAAGCAGAATCATGGACGTAATCACACCGGCCCCTTCTCTGATCAATGCCGCCTTCAGCGAATTGTTATCAGATTGCCCGAAAAAAGCAACAGATTATTTTTACCGACTGAGCCAAAACAACGACTATATTAAGACGCGGGCCATTCGAAAAAATATCGTGTACCGCTCAATAACACCTTTTGGGGAATTGGACATCACCATTAATCTATCAAAACCAGAAAAAGACCCCAAAGACATCGCCGCGGTAAAAAACAGTCCGGAAAACCGGTATCCGAAATGCCTGCTCTGTATGGAAAACGAGGGGTATGCCGGAACACCGCATCACCCCGCCCGTTCAAACCACCGCATCATCAGGCTTGACTTAGCGGGAGAACAGTGGGGGTTTCAATACTCTCCTTATGCGTATTACAGCGAGCATGCCATCTTTCTTTCAAGCGTGCACAAGCCGATGAACATCAGCCGCGACAGCTTCAGAAGGCTTCTGGCCATTACGGAAATCTTCCCACATTATTTTGCGGGATCAAACGCAGACTTGCCGATCGTAGGAGGTTCCATTCTTTCACACGATCATTATCAAGGCGGCGCCCATGAGTTTCCGATGGCAAAATCGGGTTCCCTCTACCCTTTTCATCTGCGTCATTTTCCAGACGTTCAGGCCGAAGCCGTGAAGTGGCCGGTATCAGTGATCCGCCTTCGCGCAAAAGATCCGGATTTGCTGACAGATGCCGCTGCTTATGTTTTTGAAAAGTGGCGGGAATATTCAGACGAAACCGTCAGCATCATCGCGAAGACAAATGAACCCCATAATACCATCACCCCGATTGCCAGACGCAGGGGAACGGATTTTGAAATCGATCTTGCTCTCAGAAACAACCGCACCTCCGAAGATTATCCGGATGGCATTTTTCACCCGCATCAGGATGTCCATCACATCAAAAAAGAAAATATCGGTCTGATTGAAGTGATGGGACTCGCCGTTTTACCTCCCCGCCTGAAAGATGAGCTGGCAGAAGTGAAAAAGTATTTACTGAATGAACCTCATGACATCAAAGACATTCATCTTCCGTGGGCTGAAAACATCAAAGCGGATAAAGACGTGACACCGGAAAATGCAGCCGCTGTTTTACAAAAAGAAACCGCGAATGTATTTTTACGCGCGCTGACCGATGCAGGCGTTTTTAAAATGACACCCGAAGGAATTCAGGCGTTTCAGCGTTTCACGACATTATTGGAGAATGGCATCTGAAACATTCAGAGTGAAATCAATCAACAATCTTTTTTATCAGGAGGTATTGTGATGTTCAAAAACCGATTGAAACGTGTATTTGTAAACGCAATCTGTCTTTCTCTCATTTTCACCGCTTTTACATTTCTTGAGAAGTCTCCTAAAGCAAAAGCGGATGCCCCGTTTGCCTATGGCGCTGATATAGGATGGCTGAAACAAATGGAGGATGAAGGTGTGCGCTGGCTGGATGACGGCGGGAAACAGAAAGATGCCTTGCAGATTCTTAAAGATCACGGAATAAATGCCGTGAGACTGAGAGTGTTTGTGAATCCGCCAAGCAGCTATTATTGGCTGAAAGACGGCACAACATGGACCATGCTCGGCTATAGTGACAAAGCGGGCGTACTTGCGGGGGCCAAAAGGGCAAAAGCGTTAGGAATGAAAGTAATGGTAGACTTCCATTACAGTGACGTGTTCGCTGATCCCGGCCACCAGATCAAGCCGAACCAATGGACCGGCTATTCAAACAGCCAGCTGCAGGCAGCCGTGTATAACCATACGTACGATGTCATGAAAGAACTTAAAAATCACGGCATCTCCCCTGATTGGGTGCAAGTAGGAAATGAAATGAATTCAGGAATTTTACTGCCCGACGGCAGCACGAGCGATTTCAGCAAATTGACCGGCTTACTGAACAAAGGCTATGACGCCGTGAAATCCGTCAGCCCGGCCACCAAGGTAATCAGCCATTTGGCACACGGCACGGACAACAGCCTATTCAGATGGTGGTTTGATCAATTCTTTAAAAACGGAGGAAAAACCGACATCATCGGCGTTTCGTTCTATCCCTATTGGGAAGGTAAGCCGTACTGGGAGCTCACCGGCCATTTATCATCTAATTTGAATGATATCGCCTCACGCTATAACAAGGAAGTCATGGTGGTTGAACTGGGCGGAGATGAAAATAATCCGAAAGATTCCTACTGGACCATAAAAGACACCATAAAACTGGTGAAAGCCGTTCCGAACGGCAAAGGAACCGGCGTATTTTACTGGGAACCCGAAGCTCACTCCAGCGTTCTGTCAGACGCGTATCCATTAGGCGCAACCGCCAAAGTGTCTAAAAACGTCTTGAAATACACAACCGCAATTGACGCTTTTCATGACGCCGCAACAGGAAAATGATTGATGCAATTCTAAAGCAGGCTCTTTTCGCAGCCTGCTTTTTTGTAAGGCTGCAGAGTTAGCCTGTTATGAAGAGCTAGTAACGAATACGGAAAGAAACATACCCGAAAAAAAACGTTTCGGTTAAAAAACCGCTTTTTAAATAAAAAACTTCTTCTGTTCCCCCTCCTTCTTATTTCTGCGCACTATCTCTCAGTTCCTAAATAATAACTTTACGATTGTTGAAAAAGAAACAAACATTTTATAATATTGTGTAAGCACCACCGAGCAGGAGGACGGGCCATGGACAAAAAAGAACAGCTCCTCACGGATTTCAGGGACTTTTTTAACAAGATGGTGTGGCTGAATAGGCTGAAGATGGAAGAAAGCCTTAAGGGGCATAAACCTTCTGAAGTGCATTGCATCGAATTCATCGAAAAAATTGAAGACGCCAATGTGACAAAACTTGCGGAGTCCCTTTATATGACAAGAGGCGCTATAAGTAAATTAACGAAGAAGCTTATCAATAAAGGCCTTATCGAAAGCTATCAGAAGCCGCTTAACAAGAAAGAAATCTATTTCAGGCTTACCGAGCAAGGAAAAGTCATTTATAAAATTCACGAGGAATTGCATAAAGAGTTTCAAGAACGGGACAAAATCGTGTTTGAACAAGTAACCGATGAACAATTTGACACAATGCTGAGCTTCGTGGAAACATACAGCAGGCATTTGGATTCAGAAATAAAGAAACTTGGTGCAGACATGAAATCGGAATAAATATGAATAAAACCATAGGCAGCCCCGCTCCATGAAAACGGGCTGCCTTTTTATATCCCTCTTATTGTTGACAAAGAAACAAAATCACTCTATTATTTTGTTGACAAGGAAACAAATACAGCAATTTTGAGAGGAGAATTATATGTCAACACATAAAAGAAAGGAACTTCGGCTGCCAAAAGAAGTTCTCACAGCCGCCTGGGCTATTGCACTGGGAGCAATTGCTCCAATGCTTGACTCTACGATGGTAAACATCGCCATCGCCAAACTGACCAAAGACTTCAACACAACATTGGATACCATTCAGTGGTCCGTTACAGGCTATATGTTAGCACTTGCGATTGCAGTACCCGTATCCGGCTGGCTTATGAATAAATATAACGGTAAGAAAATCTTCATCGGCTCAGTCATCGCCTTTGGTGTCATTTCTGTTTTTGCGGGAATGAGCCGTGACGTTTCCAGCTTCATCTTCTTCCGTTTGCTTCAAGGATTCAGCGCCGGCATTATCACTCCGCTTATGTCAACACTCTTGGTTAAAACGGCAGGTCCGGAAAACCTGGGAAAAGTGATGGCAATTGTCAGCACCCCTATGATCTTCGGCCCGATCTTAGGACCTGTCATCGGAGGCTTCATCGTCCAAGGCGCTTCATGGCATTGGATTTTTTACATCAACGTGTTCATCACTTTGATTGCCGCACCGCTTATGATGAAAACCATTCCAGACTTTGAACCATTCAACAAAGATCGTAAACTCGATATTTTCGGGATTATCAATTTGTCATTAATGAGCGCGGCATTGATGTACGGTATTACGAAAGCGGCGGATCATGCATCATTTAACAATAGCGACACCATTTTATGGGCGGGCATCGGTCTTGTTTCAGCAGTCATTTATCTTGTATATAATCTGATCAAGAAAAACCAAACCGTGCTGCCTATGAATTTGTTTGCAAACAAGAGCTTCTTAGCTTCTTCAATTGGGTTGTTCTTAGCGAATATTGCCATCATGGGGCCGATGTTAATACTTCCGCTGTTTTTTCAAAACATTCGTCAGTTCACGGCAGTCGGAGCAGCACTAGCTTTAATCCCTCAAGGAGTCGGAATGCTCGTGACTCGTCCGCTGATCGGAAAAATGATTGATAAGATCGGTGCGAAATACGTGGTTACGGTCAGTCTTGTTCTTTCGCTGATCGGATCTATCCCCCTTATTTTTATCACCGATAACACAAGTATGATTTGGATTTCCGTCGTATTATTTATCCGCGGCACCAGTTTTGGAGGAATTATGCTCCCATTAATGAGTGACGCTTATACAGGTCTTGACAGCAAACGGCTTCCGGAAGCAGGTGTCGGTATTCATATGATTGAAAACCTCGGTTCCAGCTTTGGGTCAGCTGTGATCGCAACCGTTACCGCAACTGTCATACAAGGATTGCAGCCAACGATTCCGAACAGTTTAAAAGGCTACCATGCCGGATTCTTAGTATCCGTCATCATCCTTGCGGCCATCTTCATTCCAAGTCTGTTCCTTACCCATAAAAACACTGCGATATAAAGAACTTTTTAAAGTAAAAAACCCTTGCGCAGCAAGGGTTTTAATGAATGAAACTGATGATTGTTACCGGCAGAGTCAGCCAACAACAGACAAAGCCTTTTACTCACTCACATTGCTTTTCATTAACCATTCTACTTCCGTTAATTCTTGTTTTTGAACGTCTTTTGTGTGTTTTTTCGTAAAATGGACTTTAACAGCTTCTTCGTTTTCCCAAATCTCCCAAAGCATAATTTTGCGTTCTGATGGTTCGAGCGGATGAGCATGGAACTGAATACAGCCTTCTTCTTTGTTCGTTTCTTCCTCAAGTTTTTTGAATTCCTTCATTATTTCATTAAGGTCTTTATCACTGATGATTTTTAAGCATGCCGTTATGTAATGCATCGAAACTCCCCCTCTTCCCATCATTTTATGGCTTTACATTATAACATCGAAACCGGCATACCGCATTCTCAACATATAAAAAACCGTCCATAAAAAATGAACGGCAATGTTTATTTAAGATCATTAAGAGCGACTTTTGCAGCCTCAGCGATAAGAGCATTATGATAATCGGCATCTTCCGTAAATCGGTTTGACAGGATTGCCAAAACGATTGGAGCTCTGTCAGGCGGCCACACGATCGCAATGTCGTTTCGCGTCCCGTAACTTCCGGCTCCGGATTTATCGCCGACTTCCCATCCTGCAGGAGCGCCTGCCCGAATCAGTTCGTCGCCGGTAGCGTTGCCCCGCATCCAATCCGTTAAGATCGTGCGCTTGTCAGTCGTGAGAGTGTTACCTAAAGTGAACGCTTTAAGATCAGTTGCCAGTGCCTTTGCTGTGCTTGTGTCACGACGATCCCCGGGAATCGCAGAGTTTAGATCCGTCTCGAATCGATCCGCTTTCGTTACATGATCCCCGATCTGTTTCAGTGATTTTTCGAAACCTTTAGGGCCGCCAAGCTGCTGCAGCAATAGGTTCCCGGCAGTATTATCGCTGTAACGGACAGCGGCTTCGGAGATTTCTTTCAGGCTCATGCCTGTATCCAGGTGTTTTTCTGTGATTGGAGAATATGTAACAAGATCATCTTTACTGTAGCGGATGATGGCATTAAGTTTTTCATTTGAGCTTTTCTTCAGAACAGCAGCTGCAGCCAGAACTTTATAGGTTGATGCGTAAGCAAACCGTTCATTCGGCCGATAGGCGATTGTCTTGTTTGAACCTGTATCAATCGCATAAACCCCAAGCCTGGCATCAAATTTTTTCTCAAGCTGAACAAATTTTTTGTTCGTTGTACAGCTTGTCATTTTTGTGTCTTCTATGGATTTGGCTTCAGCGTGCGTAGAGCCGAATAAAAGGCTGAAACCGGTAAAGCTTAAACATAAAAGCCCAATGCATAGTCCAAATTGTATTCTCGCTTTATTTTTCACATCCAGACCTCCTCATTATAATGTTTTTGTATACATCTTCTAATTAACATTACAAACAGGATGAAAGTCAATATATTTCCTGTGAGATGTTTTCCGTGACAGTTAAGAAAGCAGCTGAAATTTTCAATTAAAACACTCGCTGACGGTAAACAACCAGAGTCAATCAACCGAGCAGAAATGTTTACTGCCCCCACGGAGGCGGTCAAAGCCCGCAATTTAACGTTAGATTAATAGATAATACTCTAACAGGAAAGATCCTCGGCTCAAAAAAGCATTAACCATTTAACAAATAATTTGAGGTGATTTTATGTAAATCTGTTTTTTGTTAAGAGGTTTTGTCACTCTGATTACTGCTTTTATTCGTTGAATACTCATTCACTTCAAAAGTAAGGATATTCTTAAAAATAACATGATCTTTTCTGTTCTCAAACGGACCAATATTATTGTCGTGTTTGTCCACCTCGTATCTAGAAGGGCCTGTTCCCGAGTCTTTTTGATCGTACCAGTTAACGAAACTATTTAACTCTTCCATCGAAAGATCAAATTCTTTTTCAAGTCCGTTTGTCATTGTTATAGTAAGGATAGCTCGATCAGCGTGCCCTTCCTCAGGAATATTGCCACCAGAACTCGGATCTCCCAAGTTATCATCTGGGTTTTTCTCTGTATACACCTGAACTGTTTTCACCATACCTGATGTATCTACAGCAATAGAGCCACCTTTAGTAGTTCCCCCGATAATAAAAATATTATTATTTATTGTCGCCGCACCTGCAGCCACTCGAGAACTGGTTAGATTTTGAAAATCGTTAACTGTATTTGCAACAGGGTCATAAATTACTGAACTATTTGATGCTTTTTTACTTGAATCTGATCCTCCCATTAAATAAATTTTATTATTGTAAACCGTAGAAGCTATATAGCTTAATTTATCCCTCAAAGAGTATTTAAAGGTCCAATTATCAGTTTTGGGATCATACTCAAAAATGCTATTACTAAAACCACTTTTATTTTCGCCACCAATAGCATAAATTTTCTCTTTTACTGTTGCTGTGCTTAAAGCTCTTAATGGAATCGGCAGAGAACTTTTTTCAGACCAGGTTTTAGTATCAGTATTGTAAATATAAGTGTTGGAAGTTGGACCTTCACTAGGATTAAATCCACCTATTAAATAAATATCCTTCCCTATAACTGTTGCAGATGATCCCGTTAGAGGTTTAGGTAATTCTATACCTTTTGTCCATGAATCTGTGTTAATGTCATATACTTCAACAGTTTTTAAATAGGTCTTCGAACCAGAATTATCCTCGCCATAACCTCCGATTACATAGATTTTATGATCAACAACTGCAATAGCTGCACCTTCTCTCCCTTCATTCATAGAAACTTTTTCAATCCATTTATTTTGTTTAGGATCATATACATAAATTTGGTTTTGAACTTTGCCGTTATTATTACCACCAATTACATAGATTTTACCGTCAATAACCGCAGTACTAAAAAGAGATAGTTCCTTTGGTAAATCCTCTTTACCTTCCCAAGTTTTCACTTCAGTTTGATCTGCATTTTGAGCTTCTACTGATGCAGTAGTAGTGAGTAACGCACTTAAAAAAATAAGAAACAAAACTATAATTATGTTTTTCTTCAAAAAAATCACTCTCCGAAAAGTTAATCTAGAAAAGAACAATACTATTATCGGTAAATTTTTAAATTTATTTATAAAGAATGATCTTTGATCTTTACTTTGTAAAGTATTAGTTCAGCTACCTACCTTTTTATAGACCTGAAACCTTCTATACGCATTTTTCCGTTTTTCAGAACATTACCACCAGCAATCCAAATTCTTTACCTTTTTATTCGGATTGGGATAGATAGCCGCCAGCGCACCCGCTTGAATCTGTTTGGACAACAGCTGACCAACAATCTTCCACTTTAAAAAAGGGCATCAGCGATTCTATCCTTATCCCAATCACTTATCTCTCCCTCAACCTCTTGAACAATTGTGTATTCTTCCGGGAGCGCATCAATTAAGCCCGGATCAGCAAGAATCTTCCTTTGATATGCGTCTCTTCTGTCAGCACCTCGGTGGGCGCCGGGCTGTCTTCCGTTTTGCAGCCATTCAAGAGTGAATTCAATATCGCTGATCATGCTACTGATAATCTTTTTGTCGTTGATCTGTTCAGCCGTTAGATTGACTTCAGCCGTATCTTTGTAGAGCCGGTACATTTTTCTTGTTTCTCTTAATGCTCGTTTGTATTCAATGATTAAATCCTACATTCTATTCCTCCCTTAATGCGCCACACTTACCTCGTTAAGTGTTTGCCTGCCTTGTTGCCGCCAAAAGCGTTAAGATCGCTCCTGCGTGTTTTTATTGGGCTTTTTCTTTTCCTGCTTTATGTCATGCCTCCATTCAAATAAAAAACGGACACCAATCAGAGCACAGTAATTCTGTTCAATGATCAGTGTCCGCAGGCTTTCCGTCTTGGCTATATCAAGTTTTGTCTTCTATAAACATTTTTTTATCACATAGTTCGTCTAATTTTATTATTTTTGTTTCCGTGCATAATTTAGGATTTGGTTCATTTCCTAACAAAATAAGTTCCTTGCTGACGGCATGTAAAATATACCAACAGTCATCACTCTCTTCATTTGTTGAAGGATGACGTTCTTGTTCGGATCTATCTATAACAATATATTTATCTTTTGACCATTCGACTAATCTGGAAACAGGCCTCATTAAAAATGGAACTGGTAAAGAAAAAATAAAAGGAAGACCTAGAATATAAATTAGTTTAATTAACTGGTTCTCGCCTTTGATACTTCCGATTATACAACCATCAAGCGCAACATAGAACAATATTAAACATGTTACAAAAACAATAACAACGCTAAACCTTATCCAATATGGTTTGAAAAAATTCGTAAATCCCCAGTCCATGTCCTCAAATTCTATGATAAACAATATGATTGCAAATATTATTTCTCCAATCGTAGCAGTTATTGTACCAACAGTCGTAGATGTATTGAAATTAACTGTCCATTCTGGTAAATTACTCAAACTTAATATAGTAAGAAAAACCACTGTCCAAAATACTGTCTGCCAAAAGTGCCGCCAAATCATTATAGTAAACAATTTCTCTTTAGAAAAAAGCTTCTTTTCAAATATATTGGCAGTTAAAGTAGTTATTGGCCTAAATGTTACAACTAACCCGTAAACTAAGATACCTGCAGCAGCTATATAACCTGGTATCCCAATACTCTTAAACAATCCAACAACATCCATAACATTTCCTCCTCTTCTAATAGTCTCTTTTTAGAATCGGCAAATTATGGATTTTATTTAGTTCTTTTAGGGAAATCACTATTTAAATCGGATTTATTTACCTTCCCGCTCCTCTATATACTTATCAATATCTTGAAAAAACGCCGCGGCCGTGAATGCGATGATTGCTCCTATTAACGTGATGTTCGCTTTCATGTCCGGTCTGTATTCGTACTGGAAATAAAACCAGAATCCTACCCCCTCAGCCCCAAAACTATTCTCAGCGCCATCGAATCCCCCTTATTTGATTTGACAATTGACTGATTCAAATGTTCCGATATAGTTCCCCTTGCCGGAATCAGAATAGCAGTCAAGTTGGATGACATAGGTTCCCTTTCCGGTCTTATTCCGGATCGTTTTCACGTTGAATGATTTCAGAGGCGTTGCCGTTTTGAATCTGCCCCGTTGCACTAAATTCGTATCAGTCAGCCCGTCGCCGCTACGCTTCTTGTATACGCCGGCCGTGTAAGTCGCGGCATCCGGAAACACCCGGCCGCTCTACCCGGATTCATTTTGCCATCTGGACCATGCGGCGGAAGCAGGCGGCGCAACGGCCGCCGCTCCCGGAAGTAATAATGCTGATAGAATGATTGACTTGAATAGTTTTTTAATTAATGCTCCTCCTGCTTTTTATATTCTGCGATTTCCTTAGGGGTAGCCTTCCGGACTCCGTCTGTGTCTGTCCTGTTTGCCACTTGAGCGCCTTCCATGTTTTTTATCTCGCTGACGACTCCCAAATGCTCTAAATACACATGATCACCAATCTTGAAACGATTCAGTTTGGCCCGCTCCTCGGTCATGCTCCTGTATTCAGTCGCGGCTTTCATTTTTAATTCAGCCAGACACATTTGACAAAGGGTTACTGTTACAGAATTGCCGTTAAAATCAGTAAACGAAACCGATCTGACAGATTCCTTTTCCGGGTGCATCGTACATGTTTTCTTCATAGGTGAAGGCCGTGTAAATTTAATCATTCCGCTTCCTCCTCAAAAAGTCGCTTTTCCCTCTGACATAGCTCCGGATGAATGGGAAGTTCCATACCCCCGCATTCGAACTTTCACGACACATAGAGATTGCCTTTCCTTCGCCATCTGACGGATTTTCATACATCCTTCATATCTGTAAGCCTATATTCCTTTATATTCCCAATGCCCGCCGCATTTCCCTGTTATGATGAAGTTTTTAAAGCTGTTGACCAGTTGCCCAGGTTGATTCCATGCGAAAAGCGGTTTGGGCCGCCGTATCCCAATTCATTCGGGTGAATTTCAGCCCTCTAATATGTGTGTATGCTTTTCAAAGGAGGTGCGTCACATGATGTTCTAACAACCGATTCAACCCAAAGCTAACTCTACCCCAATTCCCGATCTTAAAATAAGTAAATTTACCCAGAACAAATTAATCATTTTGCACTTTCAAAATACTTATTTGGCTTTTCCTTCATTCTTCCATGGTAATATCTTGTTGAAGTATTTCGCATGAAAGGATATGGTCATGAAAGTTTTCGAAGCAACCACCCTCCTGGCCGCTGCCAAACAGCGCGCGGGTGAATACAAAAAACTGCGCGGCCAGATGGTCAATCTGAAAAAAGCATTTCAAGGCATGGCTGATCTTGGTGACAATGATTTCTCAGGCCGGGGCGCAAATAACATCAAAGCTTTTTTCAAGGACCACGCCGGCGTCACAGACAGCTGGCTTGATCTGATCGATATGAAAATCGCATTTCTCACAAGCCTTCCCGGCAAGGTCGAAGATGCCGGACTTTCCAATTCGCATGTGGAGGAATCATTTCTGGAACATGAACTCACCCACGCCCTCAGCAAATCAAAGGCGATTATGGAAGAGCAGAAAAAAGACATGCGCTCCATCCTCGGAGAGATCGAAGACATCATCTCGCTTGATCTCTTTTCCACCGAAAGCGTGGATCACAAGCTCCAATCAGCCGACAAAAAGAGAAACGAAACCATACATAAACTCGGCAGACTTGATCACGATCTAACGAAAGAATACGCAGAAACCGAAGCGAACGAACAGTTCATCCAAGCCGACTTTCAACAGCTCCAAAACGCAACGGGCAAAGGAAAAAACGCCACGCCGCTTCACTATAACGCCAAGGCATACCGAGAAAGCGACATCCATAAGAAGAAAGGCGAGATTGCAAGACATTCGGATGCTTATTTGACGATTAAAAAGGAAGAAGCGAAAGAGCGTGAAATCAAGGATCTGAAGAAAAAGCTGGCTGATGGTGTCACCGATCCGGATGAGTATTTGGAAATCGCGAAGAAGATCGGCTATGAAAACCTTGAACCCGCTCAGGTGCAATATGTGCTGCAGCTTGAACAAGCAAAACAGCTCGAAGAAGTCGGAGAAACGGCTTGGGATATCGTCAAAGGAATAGGCGTCGGCCTTTATGATGTGGGA
This sequence comes from Bacillus sp. MT(2024), assembly GCF_036362845.1. NCBI lineage: Bacteria > Bacillati > Bacillota > Bacilli > Caryophanales > Bacillaceae > Bacillus > Bacillus sp. MT(2024). Next base: position 1,140,772 of record NZ_CP143632.1, on the reverse strand, counting down.
AAAGACACCATAACAGGCGTCAAAGATCTCGCTGTCGGCGCATGGGATTTTTACCATCTCTCCGATGAACAAAAAGTCGCTAAAACCATATCTGCTGTATTGAACACGCCCTCCTACGCAAAAATCATATGGACAAACCTGGCGGATTCATGGAATGATAAAATGGTTAACGGGGATGCGTATTCAAGATCCCATTACATCACCTACGCCATCGGGAGCATCGTCGGACTAAAAGGTTCCGGCTCAGCTGTAAAAGTATCAAGCAAGCTCGCCAAAACAGGCGCCGTCAAAGTGGATAACGTCTTGGAAGCCGGTGAAAAAGCGGCTGCAAAACATGTGAAAACCGGGATTGAAAAAGGAAAAGACTATATTAATTCCGTTTCGAAAAACAAGTACGAACCCGCGCTTGCCGGAATAGCACAGGATATTGAAAATACTCACAATGTGAAGAATACTCCTTTGTTGAAAAGTATTATTGAAGATCAGAAAGAAAGTGTTCTCAGTAAATCTGTGACTTCAAATTTTAGTACAGGAAAAAGCAAGTATACCGCCGGTACAATGAAACATATTTATCATGGAGAAGTTAATAAACGCGGTAAAGCAGTTGGCTACCACCATGAAAGCATGATGGGTGGGAAGATTATACCAGGTACAGAAAAGAAACCTGACAAAAATGGAGTGTATATGGCGAAAGTTGAAGTCGGGTCTGTAAAAAAGATAGCGGATTCAAGTTTCTTTCCAAGGGAATGGAACCGCGCTGATGTATTAAAAGCAATTGACGAAGCTTATCATACTAGAAAACAAGTACGTTCAAATAAGTATAGGGGAATCACTTCAACAGGAATTAAAATTGAAATGTATTTAAATAGTGACGGAACAATAGCAACAGCATATCCGTTATATAAAAAATAAACTTAAAGGTGACCGTGACACATGAAATATTCATACAGGTTTGATAAAGATCCATTTGGTGATATAAAAATAGTTTTACCAGAAGAAATCAGTCTTTTCTCTGACTTCATTGAAAATATTACAACAATAGAACAAACTGATGAGTATATAGAATACATTCAGAATGTTTTAAATGGGATACATGAGGATTTTGAAATTGATTTAAATGGGATAAGTGTATTGATAAAAAAAGATGTTACCGATGTTGAAAACCCTTTTTTGATCGACGACCCTTATAAAAACTCAATAGAAACAGACCAATTTAAAGAGCTATTATTAATATGGAGAAACAAAATTCCTGAGATATTTAAAGGTTAAGTACATTCATTATTCTACGCGGTGAAATTTGGTTCTTAACCTTTATTGAGCCGGTATTCAAATTTCCCAGAGACCAAGATGTTAAAGCCTTTCTCATAAGAGGGCTTTATCTGTGTTTTCAATAGGATAGACTTTCTTCAGTCCGTAGATCCCATCAGCATCAGGCTGGCGGCAAAGAACCTTGCAGTATACAGCGAATGTACTTCAAAATCAGCTCAAAAAAGTTTCATCGGCAAACGGATATGTAAAAAACCCTTGCTGTGCAAGGGTTTTGGTTATGATTCCGACTGGGCTCGAACCAGCGACCTCTACCCTGTCAAGGTAGCAATTACCTTCTGAAAGAAACAGAGGTTTTCTCTCAAGTGATTCTGATGAAAATTTATCTTTTTTGACCAAAAATGAAAAGTTTGATCCCAAAAGGTAATAATCATACTTTGTTCGCATCCCATCTGAAGTTAAATCATAAAACAATTTTTCCCAGCGTAAATCTAGTTTGGATTCCTGATGTTATTTAAATTAAACAGAGCACTGGCGGACGTTCAGACTACTCGGCTCTCTAATAATATATTCTTTTTCCACTGTATAGACCTAGTCACCTTTCTATTAAAAGTTTGAAATCTGGAGAATCTATGTCTATTTGCACAATTTTCTTTCAATATATATATAAATATGTAACGAAATCATTTCAATCTAAACTAAATTATGTAATAATCATTATAATATTTCCCACTATAACCAACTATATACTTTGTGGGAAAATTATAATAATTCATGAGGTGATATTAATGTACTATGCAACACTTCGTCAAAAACAAGGGGAATGCAGAGCTTTAAAGCAGCTTGAAGAGTTTGGAAATGATATATCTAAATTCGTACCTAATATAATTATTAAGGATGCGAACCAAGATTGTTTAGATGATATTAGAAAGAGTTACAAGGGATTTGTTTTGCTAGATGTAAGAGATTGTGAACCAGAAGACATAGTTGTTTTAGAAGAGCTTCTTGAAAACAATTTAAATAAAGATTTTGAAATCATGTATCCAGTGGAATACATAGTGGATGATAACAGAAAAGAAGACAAAAAATATGTCCGGATTGACGAGTCTGTTGTTAACCAGTTCTTTATTAAATGGTTAAATCAAAACCAATCTTCCTTGCCTAACAGAGTTATGTTAGACTTTGAATTTATAGACAGCGAAAGTTCAAAAATATCCGAGTTCAAATCGGTGCTAGAATCTTTAAAGAAACACGAGATTATCATTATGAGTGGTGCTGTTCCACAAACTATACCAGTCTCTTCGGAAGAGAACTACACGCTAAGACGTTTTGAAAAAGACCTTTTTAAAAAGATTGAAGCTCTAGCACCAACCAATTCTAAACTTTACTTCGGTGACTACACTTCAGTTAGTCCAATTCTCTCAACTGGTGGAAGAGCTATTGTGCAAATAAAATACACTCTTAAAGATGATTACTGGTTTGTAAGAAATGGGTTACGTCGTGGAAATTACGACTTTGTGGATGTTTGCAAAGAAATCTCTAATTCCTTTGATTTTGATCAACAAAATTGTTGGGGGGATTCATTCATTCAATCTGTAGTCGATGAAAATGTAAATAAAGGTAATCCTTCGGTGTGGACCTCAATAGGAATTAACAAGCATATCGTGGCTTGTTTAAATGAGTTATAAGGGGACAGGTGATTTATCACCTGTTTTTATACATTTTTCAGTAAGAGTCGCACTCTATTCTTAAGCTTATTTTTAAGTGAGTTAGGAACTGTTTCGTCTAACCTTTTTATAACTTCTTGTTTAAAAAGCTCTCTTATTTTCCTTTTTGGAAGTTTTCTCCCAAGGTAATCATCCATCAAAGCTATTTTTTTCACATCTTCCGAAGATAACAAAGATATAAAGTCTTTAAAAGAAAGATTCGGGTTTAATCTTGCCTTCTTTATAAAGGATAAACGAACAGTATTTACTCTGGTTTTTTCAGCTACAATAATCCCCCAATGTTCGGGTACGAACATAGTGATTGATTCTGCAAACTTCTGCCCCACTACTACGTAATTCATCTCAAAGTTCTTGTCATACTCGGGTATTTGCGTAGTTAGTCGTTTTATTGAATCAAAGTCACTTTTTATTTCGTATGCAACCACATGTCCATTTACAGCTACTATATCTGCCCGGGCTTTTCCAGAGGGGACAGTTACCTCTTCGAAAACTCTACAGTCTTTATAAGTGGTTAGTCTAGAAATGAGAGTTGAGCGTATTTCTTTATCATCAAGCTTTTTCATATTATCACCTACTACTCCATATTCTATACATCGATTTCGAATTTATCAATTACTTATAAGTGAACTCAATTTAAAATTTGAACATATCCTCTACAATTTACATTTATGCTTTTTAAATTATCATTTGCTGCAACTATTATGATCAAATTGAAGAAATACTGCAACAAATCCTCAGTCTATAAGCTGAAAAAGGCCGTATGCAGTAAGACGATTTCAGGAGTTTGGAATGGGATGTTTTAAGGTATAAAAAAGGCCTGCCTACGAATATGGAAAGAATGAAGAGCCGCCAGCGCCGTTTGTATCTGTTTTACGGCCTCCCCTCGGGTCAATGGGCTTGTGACTTTAAAAATGCCCGCAGGCAGGCGGAAGAATGATTTTTTGCCGCCGGATGGAAAACCGGCAGATCCGGTCAGCTTTAATACTTGACCGGCTTTAATCAAGTTCGGGTCCTTGATGCCGTTCAAGCTTAGCAGGGTTGCCATGCTTACGCCTGTTTTTTGTGCAATTACAGAAAGGGCATCGCCTCTCTTGACGGTGTACGTCGCCCCGCTAGCCTTTGTTTCTGTTTTTGCAGGAGAAGATGCTTTTTCACCGCTAAATCGTTCTAATTCTTGCAGCACTGGCCGCCCTTCCCTGATCCCAGCGTCCCTCAAACAAAATCCGACGCAGGCAGTATTCCCCATTCCAATCCTGATGCTTTCTGACTCTGTCAATCCCCAGCCCAGCTCTTTTAAAAGCTGCGCCACAAATTTTGATAGCCAGCTATCCCGCTCCGCCGACTTGCTGTAGCAGACTCTAGCGCCGATAGACACGGTTCCATTTTTACCGTCTCCAGAATGCCCTGAATCACTTCTTTATCATCGACGGCAAAATGAAAGCTTTTGATTCAGTGCTACCGGTCATATAACTGCTGATCGTTATCACTTTAGCCGTTCAGTGATACGGAATTTCTGGATTTCTCTGTAATGAACAGGTTTCGGCAAAGACCGCCGCCTTAAAGGCAATGTCCATCTCCCTTGCAGTATACAGCGAATGTACTTCAAAATCAGCTCAAAAAAGTTTCGTCCCAAAATGGATTAGTGGTGAGAAAACCAATAAATATAAAAAATAAAAAACCCTTGCTACGCAAGGGTTTCGGCTATGATTCCGACTGGGCTCGAACCAGCGACCTCTACCCTGTCAAGGTAGCGCTCTCCCAGCTGAGCTACGGAATCATGATATGTATGTGTTGCTGGGTATGTTGTTGTCTCTCTGACATTTATAATTATATATCCTGATTTCTCATTCGTCAACACTTTTTTTATCTAAAATAAAAAAGGGCGCGTCGCAAAATTGACGGCGCCCTTTTCGTTTATGATCTCACTTGGGCGGGGGTTATTTTTTTCAATGCCTGTTCGAAGTCGCGTTCTAAATCTTCGGCGTTTTCGACTCCGACGCTCAGGCGCAGAAGGCCGTCTGTGATGCCGCGTTTCTCCCTCTCTGCTTTCGGCATGGCGGCATGCGACATGGCTGCAGGGTATGAGAGAATGGATTCAACGGCGCCGAGGCTGACGGCAAATACCGGAAGCGATACGTTTTCGACCAGCTTTTTGACGGCTTCTTTGCTTTCCAATTCAAAGGACAGGACGGCGCCCGCTCCGCTCGCTTGACGTTTATGGGTATCGGCTCCCGGGTGTCCGGCAAGGCCGGGATAGTAAACGTTTTTGACGGCGGGATGCCCGTCAAAATAGGCAGCCAGCCGCTCAGCCGTCCGGCTCGCTTTTTCCAGTCTGACCTGCAATGTTTTTAAGCCTCTCAATACGAGCCAGCAATCCTGAACGCCGAGCACCGCTCCAAACGAGTTTTGCAGCTTATACAGCTGATTGCCGAGCTCTTCATCTTTTACGGCAGCAAGGCCTGACAGCACGTCACTGTGGCCGCTTAAAAATTTCGTCGCACTGTGAAGCACGATATCTACACCGAGATCAAGCGGACGCTGCAGAGCAGGCGTCATGAATGTATTGTCAAGGTATGTCAGACAGCCGTGATCCTTTGCCAGTTTGACGACGCCCTTAATATCCGTGATGCCGAGCGTCGGGTTTGACGGTGTTTCCATATAAATGGCTTTCGTGTTCGGACGGATGGCGCGGGCGACCGCTTCTGTGTCCGTCATATCGACAAAGGTATGTTCGATTCCGAAACGGGACAGAACCTCAGTCACCATGCGGAATGTTCCGCCGTACACATCCTCCGTGACGAGAACATGGTCGCCTTGGGATAAGAGCAGAAATGCCGTCGAAATCGCCGCCATACCGGAGCTGAAAGCAAAACCTCTCGTTCCGCCTTCAAGACCTGCGATCGTTTCTTCAAGCGCTGTTCTTGTCGGTGTGCCGGAGCGGCTGTAATCATATGTCCCGAATTCTTCAAATGAAGACTGATGGAATGTGGAAGCATGCTGGATCGGCACGCTGACGGCTCCGGTGGCTCCGTCTGTTTTAAATGGATTGTGCACGAGCTGGGTTTCCAGCGTCCAATTGTGATTACTCATATGACACGGCCCCCTCTTTTACTTGCTGTAATGCCTGCTTTACATCCCGCTTCAAATCTTCTGCATGTTCAATGCCCACTGAAAAACGCAGCAGGCGGTTGCAGACGCCGTTTGCGATACGGATATCTTCCGGAATGTCCATGTGCGTCTGTGTCGCGGGGTATGTAATAAAGCTTTCCACCCCGCCGAGACTTTCTGCGAAACAGATCGTTTTCAGCGCCTTTAAAAACGGATTGACCCATTCCTCTTTTTGCAGCCGGAAAGACAGCATCCCGCCTTTTCCGGGATATAACACGTCGGCGATTTCCTCTTCCTGTTCTAAAAATTCTGCAAGTTCACGGGCGTTTTCTTCATGACGGCGCATTCTGAGTCCGAGTGTTTTCATCCCTCTCATTAAAAGCCACGAATCAAACGGCGGGAGAACGGCGCCGATCGCATTTTGGTGATTAAACATGATGTCGCCGAGCTCTTCATCCTTAACGACAGCCAGACCGGCAAGGAGGTCATTGTGCCCCGCTAAATATTTTGTGGCGCTGTGAATGACGATGTCCGCTCCCAGTTCAAGCGGGCGCTGGAGCACCGGAGTATAAAACGTATTATCCACAATTAAAAGCAGGCCGGCTTCTTTCGTAATCCGGGCGATTTTTTCAATGTCCGCCTCCTGCATTAACGGGTTTGTCGGCGTTTCAACAAATACCGCTTTCGTGTTTTCCGTTATTTTGGAGCGTAAACAGTCTTCATCGCTGAAATCATCATAAATAAAGCTTAAGCCGTATTTTCTCCATTCGTTTTCAAACAAACGGTACGTGCCTCCGTATAAATCGGAGGATACAATCAATTCATCCCCGCTTTTAAATAAAGCCATAATGGTTTGAATGGCTGCCATTCCCGAGCTGAAAGCAAATCCTCTCGCACCGTTTTCCAACACGGCGATGGCGTCTTCGACGAGCTGGCGTGTCGGGTTTTTCGTGCGCACGTAATCAAAACCTGTAGATTCTCCTATTCCTCTATGGCGGTAAGCGGTGGACAGATAAATCGGCGGACTGACCGTTCCCGTTGCTTCTTCGCTTCTATTTCCAATTTGGGCTAATTTTGTTTCAACATGCTGCGTCATCAGTAAGCACCATCCTTTTCAAAAATAAAAAAGCCCCCTCTTCATAAGAAGAAGGAGCTTTTCTCTTCCTCTTATCTTCCAAGCATGTGAATCGCTTGCTGGATTTAGCACCTTGGCACTTTGCCTTCCCGCGGCAAAGCAAACCGGTTGCTGAGGTTTCAAAGGGCCAGTCCCTCCACCTCTCGTGATAAGAATATTGTTTTGTATTTTCTGATTGTTCTATATTAACGCACTATAAAATGGATTTCAACAACTTTTTATTTATCTGAACTCTCGCAAGAAGTGCATCTGAAGAAAGAAATTTCTAATAATTCATGGTACAATAGGAAAAAACCATCAAGACAAGACGCGGCCTGGAGGAATGCGAAGTGGCATCAAAAAACGGAATCATTCATGAGAAAACACTTTTCTCCCATGAGCTTGAAGAGGAAATGACCGTTTTGGTCTATCTGCCCGCCACCTTCTCCCCCCTGTATAAATATCATACGGTCATCGCTCAGGACGGCCATGATTATTTCAGATTAGGGAGAATCGGGCGTCAGGCGGAAGAGCTTATGTCAAAAGGGGAAATTGACCGCTGCATCATTATCGGCGTCCCATATAAAAATGTGCGGGAGCGAAGAAACACATACCATCCCGAAGGCTCTAAGTTCGCCTCATATAAACGGTTTATCGCAAATGAGCTCGTTCCTTTTATCGACAAAGAATACCCGACTTATCAAGTCGGATACGGCCGCACCATGATCGGGGATTCCCTCGGCGGAACCGTCTCGCTCATGACGGCGATTGACTATCCGAACATGTTTGGAAACGTCATCATGCAGTCTCCGTATGTTGACGGGCACGTGCTGGATGCCGTCCGGCAGTCGGAGGATCTCAAACAGATTTCCGTTTATCATCAAATCGGAGAAAAAGAAACCGCCGTCCACACGACGGACGGCCAGGTGCTTGATTTCACCGCGCCGAACGAAGAGCTCAAACAGCTGCTGGAAAGCAAACAGTCTGAATACACGTATGAAACCTTTGACGGGGATCATAAATGGACATACTGGCAGCCGCTCATCACGCCGGCGCTGAAAAAAATGCTGTAACCATTCATTTAAGGAGGGAACTTTCATGAAATACGGTATTGTTTTATTTCCATCAAAAAAATTACAGGATCTCGCAAATTCGTACCGGAAACGCTACGACCCGAGCTACGCGCTCATTCCGCCGCATCTGACGGTAAGAGATCCGTTTGAAGCGACAGAACAGGAAATCGAGCAGGTCGTATCACAGCTGAGACAGACGGCGAAAGAGTCGCATCCGCTCGTTCTGAAAATCACAAAATACAGCTCGTTTTCTCCTGTGAATAATGTGATATATATGAAAGCAGAGCCGACAGAGGAATTAAAATCTCTGAGTGAGAAATGCTACTCAGGAGCATTATCCGGCGAGCCGGAATACAGCTTCGTTCCGCATGTCACGGTCGGCCAGAAGCTGTCGTCAGATGAACATTCCGACGTACTCGGACAGCTGAAAATGCAAGACATTTCCCACGAAGAAGTCATCGACCGTTTTCACCTGCTCTATCAGCTGGATAACGGCTCATGGACTGTGTACGAAACATTTTTATTAGGCGGAGGAGAATAACTGCTTGGAATCCATCATCGTAAAAACTGAAAAACAGCTGAACGACGCTTTTTTCGTCAGAAAAGAGGTCTTTGTGAAAGAACAGCACGTTCCGGAAGAAGAAGAGATTGATCAATTCGAAGACACGTCAGAGCATATAGTCATATATGACGGCGGCCAGCCGGTCGGAGCCGGCAGATGGCGCTTGAAAGACGGGCATGGAAAATTAGAGCGCATCTGCGTAATGAAAAGCCATCGTTCTTTAGGCGTCGGGGCCATCATGATGCAGGCGCTTGAAAAAGCGGCTGCAGCCAAGGGTGCCGGCAGCTTTATCTTACATGCGCAGACGCAGGCGGTTCCGTTTTACGAAAAACAAGGATACCGCGTCACATCCGGCGAAGAATTTCTCGATGCGGGCATCCCCCATCTGGAAATGATAAAGGAATACAAACAATAAAATCAAAAGCACTCCTGTTGATATGGCAGGAGTGCTTTTTTTATGAAAATCATACCATTTCATGAATTTTATTGCATTTTATGGAAGGTTAATGTATGTTTAGTATACTAAGTATTACAATTCATACAAAAAATACAATTCATATTTCGGAGGGATAAACATGACGGCACCAAAAGGAAAACACATATTCGGGACTGTTAAAGTGGGCACAAAAGGACAGATTGTCATTCCTAAAGAAGCAAGAGATGTTTTCGATATAAATCCGGGGGATTCACTGCTTATGCTTGGGGATGACCAGCAAGGTATCGCACTTGTTAAACAAGAACTCTTTTTCGAGTTTGCAAAAGATATTTTAAACGCTAAGCAAATCGACGCAGATAGCGAGGATGAGTAAATGCACGCGATTGAGCTGAAGCAATTAACGAAACATTATAAAGAAACCGCCGCCGTTGACCGTCTTGAGTTCTCAGTTGAGAAAGGGGAATTTTTCGCTTTACTCGGTGAGAACGGAGCCGGAAAAACGACATTAATCAGTATGCTTTGCGGACTTCTTTCTCCGGATGAGGGTGATGCATCAGTGCTTGGACACAGTATTTTGACTGATTTGGATAAAATAAAACCGAAATTGAATATGTCCCCGCAGGAAACAGCCATCGCTCCTCATCTAACCGTACGGGAAAACTTAGAGTTTATAGCCGGAGTCTACGGAATTCCGAAAAAAGAAGCAAAAAAAAGAACAGATGAGATGCTCGAATTGTTTCAATTAAAAGAGAAAGAAAGAGCAAAAACCAAAACATTATCAGGAGGAATGCAGCGCCGTCTCAGCATCGCAATGGGCATGATTACAAAACCGGATATTTATTTCTTAGATGAGCCGACATTAGGGCTGGACGTCCGTACACGCCGCGAGTTGTGGAAAAATCTTGAGACATTAAAGGGAGACATGACGATTATTTTAACAACACACTATTTAGAAGAGGCTGAAGCCCTGGCAGACCGTATTTGCATTTTAGAAAATGGGACTCTAAAAGCATTGGGCACGGCGGAGGATCTGAAAAAACAAACTCATTCAGCCACATTTGAAGATGCCTTTTTAGCGATTTGTGACGGAGAGGCGGGTCTTTATGCTTGATTTCGCCATTCGCAACCGCAAAGAGACTTTTCGTGACCCCCTGTCTATTATCCTTGGAATCGCACTGCCTGTTATTCTATTGTTTCTGTTTACGGCAATTGAAAAAAATGCGCCACTTGATACCTTTAAAATTCAGCACTTAGCACCCGGACTCATTGTTTTCGGTTTCGCTTTCCTTACGATGTTCTCTGCATTGCTGATCGCAAAAGACAAACAGACCGCCCTTTTGACCCGTTTGTTTGCTTCCCCTTTAAAAACAGCCGATTATGTTATCGGTTACGCAATGCCGATGCTGCCGTTAGCCATTTTACAAATCATCATTTGTTTTATCGCAGCTGCTGCTGCCGGTTTATCCGCCGAGTGGATGAATCTTCTCGCAGGTATCGCTGTCTTGCTGCCGATTGCGATGATGTCCGTTTTCTTCGGTTTATGTTTAGGGGCTGTGTTTACGGACAAACAAATTTCAGGTATCGGAACGATTTATATTACACTCGTGCAATTTCTGGGCGGAGCTTGGATGGAGGTGAGCCTGCTCGGTGACACATTCAAACATATCGCTTATGCCTTACCGTTTGTTCACTCGATCGAGCTGGCCCAGGAAGTCATATCCGGAGATTATTCTTCCTTTCATCAGCATATTTGGCCGATAGCGGGATATACCGTTTTGGCGCTTGCACTTGCTTTCCTCAGTTTTATGAAAATCAGGAAGAGATAAAAAAAGCCGGCACTCCGTAATGGGAGCGCCGGTCTTCTTTTTTACGTTTCTTTCAGAAGGCTTATCGTATGCGGCAGCAGACGGTCATCCCCCGGACTGCCATGGCCCGGAACGACAATGCTGATGTCCTGATATCTTTTCATGACTTTGCGGACGGCGCGCGGCCACTGATCCGGATAAAAGCCCGGAGTTGGCACGATTTCCTTTGTTTCTAAAGCCTTGATTAAACAACCGCCGAATAAGAGCTTATCCTCAGGCAGCCAGACGGTAATATTGTCTTCCGTATGCCCTTTTCCCGGATAAAACGTTTCAATTTTCATATCGCCAAACTGCAGCTTTGTCACGTTTTTCAAATCTCCGAGCGGCCGGTGATATCCCTGCTGCCGGGCGAAGTCGGCGGTCAGCTTCGTGCTGTGCACCTTTACACCGTATTTGTACAGTGTGTTCAGCCCGCCGATGCGATCGTCATGGGCGTGTGTCACAATGGCATCGGTCATCCTTTTGCCGGGAAACCGCTGTTTTATTTCTGTCATTAATTGCTCTGTGAGACTGTCATTCCACGGAGTATCAATCAGTACGATTCCTTTGGAAGTTTCAAGAAGCAATCCGTTCGCAGGGACGGGACTTCCGTCTGCCGTACCGATGCTTGTATGCATCCAGACATGCGGCGCCAGCTGTGTAAGAGTGACATCTTTTGCTGCGGAGCTCTCCGCCGCGTGTGCCGGTTTCATTCCGGCAGTAAAGAGGCCGAATAGAAATAACCCCGCAATTAATAATGAAAGCTTTCTCAAATTGAATCATTCCTTTCCGCATCTTTCATATATACGGCTCAAAAAAACCCGGACATTTCCGGGCTTTTTCACACGTATTGATTTATCAACCGGCCTTTTCCCATGATTTGCGGCAGACGGGAAAGAGAGCGCTTACGTTTTTCTTCATGCACTTTCTTTGCTGCGGCTGCGGTGTTTTCCTGGCGGCGCTCCACCTCTCTGTACACCCTGTCATTGGCGAGGGCGGCCGCTTTTGTAATACCGGCGTAATCAGGCTTATAACCTGCTGCCCGGTTTGCGTATTGAGAATACTGCTGGTTTTGAATCCGTCCTGCATAAATCATATGTACCCCTCCCCTTCGCTTTTTATTTCCCTTAATCTTACTTTTTGAAACGCGGTTCTTTTGTTATGATATTCTTTGTCTATCAAATGGATGAACACCTTTTAATGGGAGGACCCCTTTTTGAAATGCGCCCGACTGAATAACCGAACGATACATTTACATACATATTCTAGAGAACATTACCAATTCCTTTTTGAAGAAGCTCAGAAAGGAAATATTTTTTGCGCACATTGTGACCAGCCCGTCTTGATGCGGCTTTCGATTTTAGAACAGCCGGCATTTTATCATCGGCAAAAGGGAGACTTCATCGCCTGTGAAAAAGCATGCGCGGCCGAGGAACCACAAGCGGAGAAAGAAAAAGAAGAGTATAAGGAGGCAGGCATGTTCCGCCTGCCGAAAGGAAAAGCGATTTCAGAGAATCCGAAACCTATCGTCTCAGAATGGAAAAGCCCGAAAAAAGTGCCTGGGGCCGAACCGTTTTCACCAACATCCGAGGCGGCTGATACATCTTTGTTCCCCGGCATCGGCCTGAACCGCGAACAGATGAAGGCAGTTACTGAAACGGACGGGCCCCTGCTGGTGCTCGCCGGAGCGGGAAGCGGAAAAACGAGGGTGCTGACAGCCCGCGCCGCCCATATGATTGAACACCTCGGCATTTCACCTGAGAATATGCTGCTTGTGACCTTTACGACAAAAGCCGTCGCCGAAATGAAAGAGCGGATGGCGAATGAGTACGGGCTGGCAGCCGGAAAAGTCTCCCGTCTCGTGACCGGAACATTCCACAGTTTTTTCTATAAAATACTCTATCATTATGATTCTTCAAAATGGAACGGCAGCCAGCTTTTAAAAATGGAGTGGCAAAAAGAGCAATATGTGAAAAAGGCGCTTTATGAAGAAAATTTGGATGAAAAAGAGTTTCCCGTCGACCAGGCGCTACAGCTTATCGGCTGCTGGAAAAACACGTATCTCCCCCATGAGACCATTCCGCTTGCGGACGACTGGGAGAAAAAAGTGTACCGGCTCTACGAACATTACGAACGGCAGAAGCGGGAAAAACGGCAATTTGATTTTGATGACATGGCCCAAGGCTGTTATGAACTGTTTCAAAGCCGGCCTGATATTCTCGCGCAGTACCAAAACAGATTTTCTCATATTTTGATTGATGAGTTTCAAGATATTAATCCTGTCCAGTACAACATTATGCAAATGATCGCAAGCCCGGAGAATAACCTGTGCTGCGTGGGTGATGACGACCAATCCATTTATGCGTTCCGCGGCAGCAGCCCGTCTTTCATTCTTGATTTTCAAAAGGATTATCCGGCAGCAAAGACCATTTACTTAACGGCAAATTACCGCTCGCCGCATCCGATCGTCTCAAGCGCTCATGCCGTCGTAAAGAAAAATAAAAAACGGTATGAAAAAATACTTTCTGCCGTCAAAGACGGCGTTCACAATCCCGTGATATTTTATCCTTACGATGAAGAAGAAGAAGCGACCATGATCGTTTCGGATATGAAAGAGAAGATTCAAAACGGGGCGAGCCCTGACGATTTCGCCGTGCTTTACCGGACAAACAGCGCCGGACGGGCCATTTATGAAAGACTGCACCAATCATCGATTCCTTATCATGCCGACCGTGGCGTGCAGACGTTCTACAGCCGCAGAATCGTACGCCAGATCCTCGCCTACTTATATGCGAGTCAGAATGAAGATGATACGGATGCGGTGAAAGACCTGCTGCCCGCCTTATTTTTAAAGCAATCCGCCCTGCAAACGTTAAAGGCGCTGTCAATCACGGAAGATTGCACGATGATTAAGGCACTGACGAAACTGCCTGACCTGAAGCCTTTTCAAATAGGGAAGATCAAGCAGATCGTTCCGTTTTTCGCAAGCATCCGGACAATGAAGCCGGTTGAAGCCATCACCTTTGCAGAAAGCAAAATGGGTTTTTCCGAGTATTTAAAAAAACGGGGCAATGAGGGAAACAAACTGGAAAAAGGCTCTGATGATCTCAGGGATGTCAAAGTGGCCGCCAAAAAATTCAAAACCATTCCCGATTTTCTTGCGCATGTCGATCATATGCGCGCCGCTGAGAATCAGAAAACCGATGAAAACGGCGTCGAACTGCTGACCATTCACCGCTCTAAAGGTCTTGAATTCAATACGGTCTATATTTTAGGCGCGGCTGACGGCTCGATCCCCCATGACTTCGCGCTTGAGACGGCGAGACAGGGCGATCCCGCTCCGCTCGAAGAAGAAAGACGGCTCCTGTATGTCGCAATGACAAGGGCCATGCAGCATTTATATGTATCTTGTCCCGCGTACAGGCGGGGAAAAACAGCGCGCAGCTCAAGATTTCTCGAGCCCCTTCTCCGGACGGACAGACGGAGCGCACTCAGGATATAAAGAACCCGGCAGATCACTGCCGGGTTTTTCTCACATAAAAAGGCCTTTTTAGCAAGGCCGGCTGACGCCTATTTATTGTTCAACATTTTAGAAATGGTGCCAAAATCAAGTTTCTCTTTACCGCTTGTAATCGATTGAACGATTTTGTCTTCCAATTCTTTCGGAACACGCTTGTTAGCCAGCTGGGACACCTTCTGAATGACGCCTCTCACCGTGTTTTCATCTTTGAAATTGGCATTTTGCAATGATCCTGCAAGGTTCATGACATCCTTCATGCTGACGCCTGTTTTCTTCTCAATATTTTTGAAAAATTGATTATCCATGGTGTGCCTCCTTTTGTGGAGTAATACGATATTGTATGAATAAAGAGCGGAACATGTGCCCGTAAGACAAGGAAAAAATTCAGAGTGCCCCGTCTCTATACTCCTTCATACATCAGGGAAGCACGGGACTGAACGGTCCCGCGCTTATCCAAAGTCTTGCTAAGGTTTAGCCAAAAAAGGATGCACCGACAATGATCAGAAGGATGAACAATACGACAACAAGAACAAATGTTGAGCCGTAGCCGCCTCCGACATAGCCGCCTCCGTATCCGCCGCAGCCGCCGTAACCGTAGCCGCCGCCGAATCCGCCATATCCGAATCCCATATCTAAGCACCTCCTTTACTCTCTATACTCTATGTGAGCCGACTTATTTGGCTTGGATAAATGCATAGGGCCGGTGCGGATTTCATTCATTTTATTGAGAATGCTCATTTTTCTTCAGTTTCGCTTCTGTTTCGGCGGCAAACACATCTATCCATTCCTCAAAGCGCGATCCCGCTTCATCAAACTCAGACAGCTGTTTTTCAATAGATAAGATATAGTTGTCATGCTCCCGCTGATTTTGATTGTGCCGGCGGTATTTAGCGTTTATGAATGATTCAAATATATTCATAACATCCCCTCCTCCTATGATCTATGCCGGACAGAGGCCGGCGTTCGGCAAAAAACAAAAAAAACCGGAAGCTCCGGTTTTTTAGAAAACGGCTATTTCGGTTTTTTCTTTTGGCCGCAGCCGCAGCCTTTTTTCTTAATTTTTTTTTCGTAAGGCTGATGCACAGTTGATTTGTATGGAGAGTGTTGGGAAGGTTTGCTTGATTGATTCATGGTGATCCTTCCTTTCCTTATGTCATATATGCCAGTTTATGCCGAAAGTGACGGTAAGTTGCTGGTGGAACCGCCTTATTCCTGCAGAAGACGAGAAACCGCAGCTTCAATGATCCCGGACGCGCCGGCTATGGCTAACAGCAAAATCAGCCATTGCGCGGCCTCGGGGATCACAATCTGCGCCGCAATTAAAAAGGCGGCGCACCATACGCCCGTACACCAATAGCAGCTGAGAAGTTCACCGATAAATGCCCTGATGCCTTTTCCTTTTATGACAATGTAGGTTTCTGTCGTGCCGTCGGGTGCGGTTTCTGTTTTTTCCTCGTGAAAAAGGCTCCGAAGCGGCGCCATAATGGTGTCAAATACGAAAAGCCTGGCCAGCCGGAAAACGGCAAACGATAACAGAATAAATGAAAGCCAATTGATAACCACCTGTTCACTCCTTTTCAAAACTTGACCTCTTTATACATATGCGAAAACCCTGATCTTCATGAATCGCACCTTGTCCGGTAAAAAAATAGGTGCGGTTTAGTTGTTTTTCTTATTCCGCTCGGCGTTTCATTTGCATTATATAGAGTATGAATGAGAAAGGAGTGAAGGTTATGTCGTTTGAAGAAAAAGTCGAAACACTGCAACCGCAAATATACGAACAATTATCCAACGAATTCGAGCAGACGATCGAAGTGATTGATTGCGAAAATGTCACAATAGATACAACACATATAACGGCCGCTCTTTCTATACAAGCCTCAGTTACTACGGCGATTATCCTCGCGACACAGCTCGCGATCGCAGATGAAGACACAGCCGACCAAATCGCAACCGAACTGCTGATCCTGGATGATTGCCAAATAAAAAAGAGGACCGTCATTCAAGTCCTGAACAGCCGCAATATTAAAATCACACTGACAGCAGACGATATCATGGCCTTTGTACAAATTTTGTTTCAATTATTAAATATACTTTTTGCTGAACTAGACATCCTTTAACCTTTCTTTTCAAATATTTAAATAGAGGTGAGAACAAATGGCAGATAACGAAAAATTAAAAAAAGAACTCGAAAATCTACCAGAAGTGGATCCGCTTTTAAAGGTGCTTGTCAGCAATGTCTTCAAAAAACACGGCGTGACAAAGGATAAAATGCGGGAAATACCTGATGAAGAAAAAGAAATGCTGATCGCATTAGTCAAAGACATGCAGGCAAAAACAGAAGCTTTTCTTGAAAGCCAGAAACAGAAAAAAGAGCAGGAAAAAGCGCAAGAACAGCAGACAAATCCGCAAACCCGCAGAGAACAATTAATCGAACAGCTCCGGCAAAGACGCCAAAATCCCGGTCAATAACTAAAAAATAGTGATTTTTATCAGGATAGATGCCTGAGTCAAAATAAGAGGCCGGCTCATTTAATAATAGTAAAAGAAAAGGAGGAATAGATATGGAAAGCAGACCATACTCTTGGGTTGCACTTGATCCTGAATGCGAACATCCGCGAGAAGAAAAAGAAGAAAAAGAAGGAAGAAGATGTAATGTTTGCTGTAACGGACATGGATTTGGCGAAGATAATGCCTTCCTTGACCAAGACCTGGCTCAGGCGAATCTCAACAAACAAGTTTCTGAAGAAGCGATTATTATCAGAGACTCTTGTGATATTAACGTGACGTCAACAGACGTTCAAGCAGTCGCTTCAGTCATGACAGCGATTAATGCAGCAGTCGTAACGGCCACTCTCACTTCAATTGCTGACGGAGTCATCGCCGAATTGGTCGCACAAGACTTATTGCAGCTAACAGCTAACAAACAAATCAACCGTCAAAAACTGCTCATCGAAAACTCCCGCGGCGTAAACGTGACAACAGTAGATGCCGATATCGCAGTGTTGATCTCAACAGCCACAAATTTACTGATTGCTGTCTTAGTCATCACCCTCGTCCTCTAAAAAGAAAAAGCAGAGCTAAAAATGCTCTGCTTTTTCTTATTTTCTCCGCATATGATGAATATATAGACGTTCACCCACACCAAGTGAGGCTCGCGTACATATGTTGTTAAAGACAAAAGTCAAATACCCTAAAAGAAGGAGCTGAAATCCATGAGCTGCGGAAAACACCATGGCCGAGATGAAAGTTGTGTATGCGATGCAGTCGAGAAGATTTTAGCAGAACAAGAGGCTGTTGAAGAACAATGCCCGACTGGATGCTATACCAATCTGTTAAGCCCGACGGTTACCGGTAAAGATACCATCCCGTTTCTCTTGTTTGATAAAAAAGGCGGTTTGTTCTCCACATTCGGGAACGTCGGAGGATTTGCGGATGACAGCCAGTGCTTCGAGTCTATTTTCTTCCGGGCAGAAAGAGTTTGTGATTGCTGCGCGACGCTGTCAGTATTGCGCCCCGTAGATGTGCACGGCGACACCCTCAGCGTCTGCCATCCTTGTGACCCGGATTTCTTCGGTTTAGAAAAAACAGATTTTTGCATTGAAGTTGATCTGAGCTGCTTCAGCGCCATTCAATGCCTTTCACCGGAGCTTGTTGACCGGCCTGAGCCGCACAAAGAGAAAAAGCATCACGGATAGTCATTGATTCGCATCTTTCCTAAAGAAGAATCCCCTTCCAACCTTCTATTACAGATGCAATCATCAGCCCGCCCGGACTTCCGGGCGGCTGACTCTCCGATATCGTTTAATCCGGTATATAAAACGTGAAGTCAGGAGGGATATTATGAGCAAGCATACAACATACTGTGTGCGTGAAGCGGTAGAAAATATTGAAGACCTGCAAAATGCGGTCGAGGAAGATTGCCCGGCCGGATGCTATTCCAACCTTTTATCGCCGGGTTTTTCATTAGGCGATACAGTGCCGTTTGTGCTTTTCACTTCTAAATCATCACCGTTTACCGCATTCGGAAATGTCGGCGAGCTGGATAACGGTCCGTGTTTTAACACCGTTTTTTTCAGAGTTGAAAGGGTCTGTGACGGCTGTGCCACATTAAGCCTGCTTATTGCTTTTGACGAGCATAAGCACATTCTTGATTTTACAGATAAAGACTCTCTCTGCGATGTATTCCGTTTAGAAAAAACGAACTATTGCGTTGAAGTCGATCTCCATAGCTTCTGCGCCATCAATTGCCTGAACCCGAGACTGATCAACCGCACACATTCTTAAATCAAAAAGCATAAAAATAAGCTGCCGGATTAAAGAATTCAGGCAGCTTTTTGTATGGTTAAAATCCAAGCGGATGCAGCGAGGTGATATCGTCTATTGCGAGTTCTGCCGGCGCTCCGTTGCTTGTCGTCCGCAGGAAGATCGCATTATTTTTTCTGCCGACGATTACGCCTCTGTAGGTTTTTCCGTTGGCTTCTATCAGACAAAGGGTCCGCGGCATATTATGCGGCAGCTTCGTTAAGAAATCAATTTTTTCAAGAATGGACATTCTGCTCATCGGCTTTTTCACGCGCTTTGGCGGAACCTTTTCCTCTGGGGCGGCATTGTGAACCGCTTCAGGCTCTTTTTCAGCGGCATCAGGCTCTTTTTTAGCGGCGTCAGGCTTGGCAGTGTCCTGCTCCGCTTGCACCGGAACTTCTTGAACGGCTTCTTCTGACCGGCTGTGCTGTTCAGGTACTTGCTTTTCTGGTTCGACAGCCACTGCTCCTTCAGGCTGAGTTTTACATTCTTCCTCCC
This sequence comes from Bacillus sp. MT(2024), assembly GCF_036362845.1. Classification (NCBI taxonomy): domain Bacteria; kingdom Bacillati; phylum Bacillota; class Bacilli; order Caryophanales; family Bacillaceae; genus Bacillus; species Bacillus sp. MT(2024). Next base: position 1,121,319 of record NZ_CP143632.1, on the reverse strand, counting down.
GCTTTCCATGCATCGGCTCTTCTTCCGGCGGCTGCGGCGCTTTCCTTTTTTTGATTAATATGTCCTGCATTGATGATTGCGTGTCTGAATAATCCGCCTGAACAATATACATGAGCGGTTTTTTTTCCGCGTTTCTGTTTTGTTTTGACATCTTCATCCCTCCGATTCTGTCATGTTTTATTTATATGACGGAATGATTAAAATCAGAAGAAAGAAAAAAGCAATCCCTGAAAGGGACTGCTTGTTATTTAACGTGCGGTAATATGGAATCCTGAATCCACGTGAAGATTTTCGCCCGTGATGCCTCTTGACAGGTCACTGAACAAGAATGCAGCCGTGTCGCCCACTTCTTCAGGTGTTGTCGTGCGGCGCAGCGGCGCGCGCTCTTCAATTTCTTTCAGGATAGAGTTGAAATCACTGATTCCTTTTGCAGACAGCGTACGGATCGGCCCTGCTGAAATGCTGTTGACGCGGATGTTTTCTTTTCCTAAGTCAGCGGCTAAATATCTCACGCTCGCATCAAGAGACGCTTTTGCCACACCCATTACGTTATAGTTTGAAACGACGCGCTCTCCGCCGAGGTAAGTGAGTGTAACGATGCTTCCGCCTTCAGTCATAATCGGACGCGCCGCTTTTGCGACCGCTGTCAGAGAGTAAGAACTGATGTTATGCGCAAGCAGGAATCCTTCGCGGTTCGTATTTAAATATTCGCCGACAAGCTCTTCTTTGTTTGCAAACGCGATGCAGTGCGCGATGCCGTGAATCACGCCGACCTGCTCTTTAATGCTTGCAAAGCAAGTTTCGATCTCAGCGTCATTTGTCACATCACACGGAAGGATGATGGAATCATTTCTTTCTAATGTAGCCGCAAGGTCATGAACTGATTTTTCCAAGCGCTCTCCCGCGTAAGTGAAAATGAGGCGCGCTCCGGCTTCATGCAGCGAACGGGCGATTCCCCATGCGATACTGCGTTTATTGGCAACGCCCATCACAACGATGTTGCGGCCTTCAAGTGAGAAATTCATATGTATAAAGCCTCCTGTAATCGTCTTAAAGACATAGTTTTAGTACCTGATCTTAATTTTTATCATATCATAACCTTGTCCAGATTGAAAGCATGGGAAAAAGACCGCGGATGTTGACGCGGCCTCTTTTTTATCTCGTCTGCAGACTGTTCCTTTTAAAGGCAAAATGATTGGTCGGGCCGTGTCCCGCTCCGATGCCGAGCGTATGTTCCACGGCTTCCCGCACAAAATTGACGGCTGTCTCAAACGCGGTCTGAATGTTTTTCCCCTTTGCCGTTTCCGCCGTCAGCGCGGCTGCGAACGTGCAGCCTGTTCCGTGGGTGTGTTTCGTGTCAATATAAGCGTGGCTGATTTGGGTAAAAGACGAACCGTCAAATAATAAATCAACGATTCTCCCCTGTTCAGGCTGATGTCCGCCTTTTATGATGACATGCTTTGCCCCAAGCTTGCAAAGGCGTTCGGCCGCTTTTTTCCGGTCCTCAAACGTGCGGATTTCCATCCCCGTCAATACCTCAGCTTCCGGAACATTCGGCGTCACCGCATAGCTGCGCGGAATTAACAGCTCTTTTAACGCGGCCTGAGATTCCTCACGCAGCAGGGAAGCGCCTCCTTTGGCAATCATGACGGGATCGGTGATGAGATGATCAAGCCCGTACTGATCCGTTTTTTCCGCAATTTCCGCAATCATTTCCGCGCTCCACAGCATTCCCGTTTTTACAGCGTCAGGCCGCAAATCTTCCGCCACCGCGTCAATCTGGCTGCCCAGCGCCTCCCGGGTGAGCGGATAAATGCCGTGAACGCCCAACGTGTTCTGGGCGGTTACCGCTGTAATGGCTGACATTCCGAAAACGCCGAGCTCCTGAAAGGTTTTGAGATCCGCCTGTATACCGGCGCCGCCTCCTGAATCTGATCCGGCAATCGTCAATGCTTTGCATATGCTCATGATGTTTTTCGCTCCTTTCGCATTATCCGATCCATTTATGATAAAAGGATTTCGCTCTGCTGATATCACTTGTGCCGTGTATTAATGCTCTGCCGTCACGAAACAGTACCATCTTGAAATTGTCTGTGCAAAACGAAATTAAATACGGGTTGGCTGAAACATCAAGCCCTGCCCGTCTGAGCTGTCCCGCAAGGTTTTGCAGATCAAACTGTTCGGAAATCCCCGTTCTGATCTGCACCGTGTTCCGTCCGCACAGAACCGCCGCCTTTGTCTGATTTTCATAGGATAAAAACGGAAAATCGTTTGTGCCGCAGCTTGGGCAATCAGCCGACTTAAGACGGGCGACGTTTATTTCTGACCGTTCATTTTTCCATAAATCAAAGGAACGGAGAACATGCTCGATAGATCCGCCCGTTAACAGCTTCAGCGCATCTGCTGCCTGAAAAACGGCCGTCTGCAATACAGCCGGGCTGATGATTCCCGCCGTATCGCATGTCATACCGCCTAAGGGCAATGTCTCAAGCAGACAGTGAAGGCACGGCGTGACACCGGGAATGACGGTAAAAGAGAGCCCGTAGCTGCCGACACAGGCGCCGTACAGAAAGGGAATCCCTTTCTGCACAGCAGCATCGTTCACAATCAGTCTCGTTTCAAAGTTGTCGGCGGCATCCACGATGAGGGAGGCGCCACGAATCAATCCGGGTGCGTTTTCCGCAGTGACATCCATGACAAATCCCTCGACCTCTACATCACTATTTATAGACCGAAGCCGTTTTTCAGCCGCCGCGGCTTTCGGCATTTCCTGTCTGACATCGTCTTCGGTATAAAGCTGCTGGCGCTGGAGATTACTCCACTCCACATAATCTCTGTCAGCGATCGTTACCTTCCCGACCCCTGCTCTGACAAGCATCTCCGCACTTGCCGTCCCAAGCGCACCCGCGCCGATAATCACGGCATGAGATGACCGGAGCTTCTCTTGGCCGGAGGGACCGATCGGCTGAAACAGCTCCTGTCTGGAATATCTGTCCGTCATACCGGAAGACCGTCTCGCGGACTGCTTGCAGTTCCGTAATCTTTCACCGGAATTCTCCCGGCTTCATAAGAAAGACGGCCCGCTTCTACGGCAAGCTTCATCGCCCGGGCCATTTTGACCGGATCATCAGCGCCTGATACAGCGGTATTTAACAGCACGCCGTCAGCCCCGAGCTCCATCGCGTAGGCGGCGTCTTTTGAAGATCCGACGCCGGCATCGACAATGACCGGCACCTTCGCCTGTTCAATGATAAAAGAAAGATTCAGCGGATTTAAAATTCCCTGACCGGAACCGATCGGCGAAGCGCCCGGCATAATGGCATGCACTCCGAGCTCCTCAAGACGTCTTGCGAGCACGACATCGTCTGACGTATACGGAAGCACGATAAATCCCTCTTCGAGCAGCTGTTCTGATGCTTTCAGCGTTTCAACCGGATCAGGCAAAAGTGACCGGCTGCATCCGATGACTTCTACTTTTATCATGTCACAAAGCCCTGAAGCTTTGGCAAGCCTTGCGATTCGGACCGCCTCTTCAGCCGTTGCGGCGCCGGCCGTATTCGGCAGAAGCGTGTATTTAGACAAGTCAAGCTGTTCGAGAAAGTTAGGCTGAGACTCTTCAAAGATGTTCATCCGCCGCACCGCAAAGGTTAAAATATCTGATTCCGAGACGGCCACCGCCTCTTTCTGAATCTCAAAACTCGGATATTTTCCCGTTCCTAACAGCAATCTTGACCGAAACTGTTTTCCGCCTATTGTTAACATCCTCATCCGCCTCCTACAAAATGGACAATTTCTATGACATCGCGGTCACACAAACTTGTATTTTCATAATTCTTTTTTTCAATGATTTCTTTATTTCTCTCCACAACTACGATTCTTTGATCAAGCTGGTACGATTCAAGCAAATCCTGAACCGTCCCCTCTTTTCGATTCCAATCAATTTGTTTTCCGTTCAGCTGAAGGATCATATATGAACAGCCTCCTTGCGATCGATTCGAAACGCTTCTTCCCATTCCCGTTTGACTTGTTGCCCCAAGATCATATCCCGCACCATTACAGCCGTTGCCGGCGCCAACAGGATGCCGTTCCGAAAATGGCCGGCGGCGAAGATGAGGCCGCTGTCTTCAGGATGCCGCCCGATAAACGGCTTGCCGTCTTTTGTTCCCGGCCTGAGCCCCGCCCAAAACCGGTCTATTTTCATATGTTCGATGGCGGGAAGCATGGTTTTCGCTTTTGCAATGACGGCCTCAATTCCTCCGATGTCAGGCGTATCGCTCCAGTCACCCTGTTTCATCGTGGCGCCGATGACAAGCCGGCCGCTTTTTCTCGGGACGACATAACAATGATCATGGTAAAGGGTTTTGGTCAGCGGGGTATCGTCATTCCACACGGAAAGGCATTCTCCTTTCACAGGAAAAAAAGGCTGTCCCAAGCCGAGCTGGCTGAAAAACCGGCCGCTCCATACACCGCTTGCAACTGCGACTTTGTCAGCATAAACATCCCCGCCGGACGTTGTGATGCAGTATTCTCCGTTCACCCGTTTTACGGAAGTAACTTGTGTATGCTCATATATGTCAGCGCCATAGCGCCGCGCCCCTTTTGCATACGCTTTGCAAACATAGTACGGTTCGACATGGACATCGTCTTTTATAAAACTGGCGCCGAGAATGTCTTTTGAAGCGTAAGGCTCTTTTTCAAGGGCATCTTCCGCTGAAAGCCAAGTGACGGAAGGCAGATCATCCATCTTCCGTAAACGGGCGATATCTTCTTCGGTATACGCCAGTTTAAGCATTCCGCCGTTATGGCGCCTGATGTCAATGCCGCAAACTTCCTCAAGCTCTTGCCCCGCCGCTTCATACAGCCTTTGACTGTGCATGGCAAAATCAAAAAACGCATCCCGGTTTTCACATTCTGCATGAGCGCCCAGCATTCCCGCGGCAGCGCTTGTCGTTTTTCGGCCGACTTCTCCGCCTTCAAACAAGACAACGTTCTGCTGCGTCTTCGCCAGCTCATAAGAAATGGCGCACCCGATAATTCCGCCGCCGATCACCGCCGTATCATAGTGCTTCTTCATAATCGGCCTCCCTTACCGCGCGTGTATACCGTTTTGCCGCCTCCTCAGGATTTTCAGCAGAGAAAATGCCTGACATGACGGCAATTCCGTCCGGCTTCGCCTGCTTTGTGTGTCCGATCGTCTGCAGTGTCATTCCGCCGATTGCGATAACGGGGATGGAAAGCGTGCGTTTGATCTCTGAAAGCAGGCTGATGCCTCTTGCTTCAAGTCCTTGTTTACATTCGGTTTCAAATATATGGCCGAACACCACATAATCCGCATCTTCCTTTTCAGCTTGGATGGCTTCTTCCAGCGAATGGACCGAACGTCCGATATGAAGATGGGGAAATCTGCTTCGCACCTGCTTTACGGAAAAGCTGCGGGACGGAAGCTGAACACGGTGTATGTTGGCAAAAAGCGCGATATCCGCCCTGTCATTGATGATCAATTTGTCCTTATCCGCACCGCCCTTTTTCAAAAGGGACAAAAGCTGCATGATCTCTCCCGCTGTTTTATCCCGCTCACGGATATGGATAAAGCTTACTTCGCGCTGAATCGATAGAATATCCTCGGCCAGCTCGGCAACGGGTTTGCGATTATCAGTTACCGCGTGCAGCTCCAAAGGATTCCACCTCTTTTCCGTCCTTCTCGGACCAGCCTTCTTTTTGATAAGCCATTCCCCAAAATTGATATTCATAATAGCTTGAAATCACAAAATTCTCTTTCATTTTCGCGCGGATTTCCTCTGTGCTGTTTTCAGCAATCTCGTCAAAACGGCTGATCTGTTCTTCGACCTGCTGTCTGAACCAGTCTCCGCCGTATGTACCGATCCATTTTTCATAAATCGGATGCTCCGGTTTGCACTCTTTTAAGTGTTCGCCGACTTCATAATAAAGCCAATAACAGGGCAGAAGCGCAGCTAATATTTCTCCAAAATTCCCGCTCATCACCGATCTGTACATATGAGACGTATAAGAATAGGCGGTCGGTGCCGGTTTAAATGCCGCACGCTCTTCTTCCGTAATCCCTAAAAGCTCCGTAAACTCGCGGTGCAGCGCCATTTCCGCTTCATATGTCCCTTGAGCGTGGCCCGCCATCCTGCCCGTCGTAAACAAGTCTTCGGCATATGCGGCGCCGAACGCCTGAACTTTTGCAAAATGCGTCAAATAGTAGGAATCTTGCAGCACGTAATAGCTGAAACGGTCTATCGGCAGGCTTCCGTCACCGATTCCCGTTACAAACGGATGAACAAAACTTCCGTCCCACCATTCGGCAGCCGCCTGTCTGCATTCTTCAGAAAATGTCATCATGTCTTCCCCCCTGATAAAATAAAAAAACCACTTTCCCGCATCGGAAAAGTGGTTTGGAATTTAAATGGATAAAAGGAACCCCAAAAAAATACCGCTCCACTTCCCTACGCAGGTCTGAACCTGTTCAAGTTATGAGGGTCTAAAAGTCTCACTTTTATCTCAGCCCTTATGAAGGACACCCCTAGTGGTCATACGATTAATGATTTATTTGTTATGCCTTCTATATTATCACGAATTGGAATTTGGTCAAGCTTCAAGGACTTTTCTCAGTTCCGACACGTAGTTGCGCGAGCCCGTGACGATGAGACGGTCTCCTGTTTTCAGCCGCGTGTCTCCGTGCGGAACGATGCTGTCCACACCTCTGAAAATCCGGACGAAAATCACATCGCCCATCAGCGGAAATTCCCGCAGAATGATGCCGTTATACGCCGGGTTTTCCAGATTGATCTGATATAACGAAGACTCCTCATTCGTCAGGAGGCTCATCACGCCCGGCGCCTCAATTAACGCGCGCAGCAGCGTTTTTGTAGACAGAAGGATAGAAAAAATACTGATGCCCTCTTCTTTCAGTTTTGTTTCATGCTCAACCGAGCCGACGCTTGCGATGATACGCTCAGTCCCTTTCTCTTTCGCTAGTAAGGCGATTTCAGCGTTCACATCTTCATTTCCCGTCGCCACGACAAGAATATCCGTTTTAAAAATACCGTGCGACTCAAGCGTGCCGGGCTCGTAATCAGAAATCGTGTCAACTGAAAAAACGGATTCCGCAAGCGTTTCCCCGGCATTTTCCTGATACACATGGACGACCCGTACTTCATATTCCTCTTCAGGCAATTCCAGCGTAACCGGGAGCGTCATTTGGTTGGCGCCGATAAATGTAATGCGCTTTTTTTCCTGCGGCGCGCTTTGCCGTTTGAATAATTTCTTAAAGCCGATCGGCGTGATGATGCTGGCAATAACCGCAACTAAAGTCAGCGCGCCGGACATATTGGCGCTGATAATGTGGAGCCTTTCTCCGATCGTAGCCGCCGCGATAACAAGCGACAGCGTGGACGTCAGCAAAAAGCCCGAAGCAAACACGGTTCTTTTGTCGTACCATTTCTTTAAATAAAACACCGGGAACATTTTGCTGATAAACAGCGCAAGCAGAAGCAGCGGAATCATCGTTAATGTTTTCGGATCTTGGAAAAGCGTCCAAATGTCCAATTTCACCCCGACCATGACGAAAAAGATCGGAATTAAAAACCCGTAGCCGAAGGAATCCAGCTGTTCCACCATTTCTTTATTCGGAGACAGAAGCGATACCAGAACGCCTGCCAAAAACGCGCCGAGAATATTTTCCGCCCCGAGAGATTCCGATAAAGCGACAAGCACGATAATCAGTGTGAAAATGGCTCTCGTGCCGATCTGCACAGTGCCTTTAGACATCGACTGCACAAATGAACGGTGTTTAAAGATCCTGCCGAAGAAATACAGCACGACCCCCGCGGCAAAGAGAATCAACAGAAGCCACATATTTCCGCTGTCTTCTCCGTAAAGAGAAGAGAAGAAAGCGAGCAGAATCATTGTAGCCAAGTCCGCGATAACGGCGACAAGCAGGATAATCTGGCCGATATTGGAGTTCATGATCCGTTCTTCTTTTAAAGTCGGGACCACCACACCGAGTGATATCGTCGAAATAATAAGCGTCATTAAAAATGCGTTTTGTATAAAACCGGCTAATACAAAGGCATAGGACAGCAGCAATGATAAAATAAAGATGCCGAAAAAGATAATCAGTGCGGCAGAAAACGTGTTGGGCGCTTCCTTGCCGTTCGGAAGGAATTGTTTTTTCTTCCCTTTCTCAAATGATGAAAAATCAATTTCCAAGCCGCTTAAAAACATTAAAAAGATAAAGCCTAGAACAGACAGCGTCTCCAGCCATGTATCTCCCTGAACGACAAGATTCAGGCCGCTTTTTCCGATAATAAGCCCCATGATGATCTCCGCGACGACGACGGGGATGCTGAGCTTAAACCGATGTAAAAGGAGCGGCGTCAAAAAAGCGACGATCAAAACGACGACTAAAGATGCGACTGATGTGTGTTCCATTTGTAAATACCTCCTTAAAACAAGGGTTATAAAAGCCCGCTTTAAGCGGGCGAAACCTTACTTTTTTTTAAAAACATAACGCATATTCTAACAAGGCTGAACGCGAAAAAAAAGTGATAAGGCTTTATTTCTTTAATTCTTTTTTAATTTGTGCAAAAACAGCGTAATTAGGTATAGGAATTAGCCCCATAATAAATAAAAAACCGTTAATAAGGAGGCTGACACGAATGGCTTACGACATCATCAGCGATATACACGGATGTTATGACGAAATGATCGCCTTAATGCAAAAGCTCGGATATGAAGTGAAAGACGGAACGCCCGTCCATTCTGAAGGCAGAACGCTTGTCTTTGCGGGGGATTTAACGGACAGAGGCCCAAAATCCGTAGAAGTGATGCGTTTTGTGGCAAAAGCATATGAAAAAGGAGCCGTCCGTTATGTCCCGGGAAATCATTGCAACAAACTGTATCGTTACTTAAAAGGAAACCCCGTAAAAGTGATGCACGGACTGGAAACGACGGCAGCCGAACTGAAAGAGCTGTCTCCCGCCGACAGAACGGAAGTCTCCGGACAATTTATCCGATTATATGAGTCAGCGCCGCTTTATGATATTTTACATAATGGCGATCTCGTTGTCGCCCACGCCGGCATAAAAGCTGACGATATCGGTAAATACTCGCGTAAGGTAAAAGAATTTGTTCTGTACGGCGATATTACGGGTGAAACGCATCCCGACGGCAGACCCGTCAGAAGAGACTGGGCTGCCGACTATGAAGGCAAGGCGTGGGTTGTGTACGGCCATACCCCGGTAAAACGCCCCCGGATCGTCAACCATACGATCAACATTGATACAGGCTGCGTCTTCGGCAATCAGCTGACAGGCTTTCGTTTTCCGGAGCATGAAACCGTCTCTGTGGAAAGCTCAATGCCCTATGATGCTTCACGCTTTCGCGAGGATCACGGCAGGCAGGCATGAAAAAAAAGCCCGAAACCGGTAAACGGTTCGAGCTTTACATGTGTTCAATTAATGTTTTCATATCGTCAGGCACCGGGGCGTGAAAAACGAGCGTTTCTCCGGTCATGGGGTGTACGAATGAAAGCAGCTCACTGTGAAGAGCCTGCCGGGCAATTCCCTCATTTTTTCCGCCGTACAGTGTATCACCGACTAACGGATGGCCGAGGTAGCTCATGTGCACCCGGATTTGATGCGTCCGCCCCGTTTCCAGCCGCAGGGCTGCAAGCGTAAACGCATGTCCCGCTTTTTCCGTTTGAAAATGCGTCACCGCTCGTTGTCCATCCGGCGTTACCATCCGCTCAATAATACTGTCGTGTTTTCTTCCGATGGGCGCGTCCACCGTTCCTTCCTTCTGCAGCATGATCCCGTGTACGACAGCGAGATACCGCCTGCTGACAAGCCCCTTTTTCTGCGCTGCCGACAAAAGAGAATGGGAAAGCCGATGTTTGGCGATGAGCATCGCCCCCGATGTATCCCTGTCAAGGCGGGTGACAAGATGAACCGTTGATGGCACGCCGCTTTTTCGGTAGTGGCTGATCACTCCGTTAGCGATGCTTTCCGACGGGTGTTCTCTTGATGGAATTGAGGAGACATACGGCTGTTTATTGACCACAAGCACATGGTCATCTTCATAAAGAATATCAAGCGGAACCGGCTCAGGCAAAAGCGTTTCACTCACATGCTCCTTCGGAAATTCAATCTTAAGCACGTCTCCCTCCGCTAACACGGTGCGGACGGTTACATGCTCTCCGTTCACAAGCAGGTCTCCCCCGCCGAATTTAATGTCAGCGAGAAGCCGCTTTGAAATGCCGAGCTGCGCCGTATATTCTTTTACCGTCATGCCGGCTTCCCGGGCAGTCATGTTCTTTTGGATAAAAAAGTTGTCCAATCCGTTTCCTCTTTCTATTCGCCTTTTCCGATAAAGGAATCCTGCACCCTTTTCCAAAACGGAAAAGGGCGGAATCTTGCAAATCTGACTTTTTCATTTGCCACACGGCATAGAATGGACTTGACATCCTTATGCAGCAAGGTTAAATGATCAATTGTGACTTGAAAGTCGACGTCGTTTCTCGGTTTGATGACACAGTTATGATGATCGGGAAGCAAAAGCGGCGAGCCGACAGTCCTGAACACTCTGTTGTTAATAGATGCCATTTCCGCAAGCTGAATCGCCCTTATGGAAGGGTGGATGATTGCGCCGCCTAACGCCTTATTATAAGCCGTGCTTCCGGAAGGCGTGGACAGACATAAACCGTCTCCCCTGAACGTTTCAAACAGCTGGCCTTTAATTTCCACGTCAGCGACGAGACTGCCTTCTATGCTTTTGATCGTACATTCGTTCAAAGCCAGATACCGCTCCTCACGCTCTTCATCATGATAAGTGACAATCACCTCAAGAAGGGGATACTCCACGGTATGATACGGCGTTTTGGCAATGGCCAGAACGAGCTTTTCTATCTCCTGCGGAACCCAATCGGCATAAAAACCCAAATGCCCCGTGTGAACTCCGACAAACGCCGTTTTATCGAGACGGTCGCTGTACCTGTGAAATGCGTAAAGAAGCGTTCCGTCACCGCCGACGGAAATAACGATTTCCGGCTCTTTTTCATCCAAGGTCATATCAAAATCGAGTAAATACGCCTGTATTTTGCTTTTCAGTGTATCTGAAACCTCGTCTCCTTTTGAAGAAACGGCAAATTTCATGCCATTCCCCTCCTTTCCTACTGGCGGTCTCCCGCTTTTTTCTTTCGCGAGAACGCGGCTTGGGCTTCCTGGATTTCTCCGCGGATTTCTGACATTTCTTCATCGAGCCGGGATGCGGCTTCTGAGGCCCGCTGCAGCCTCAGCTTCACTTTTTCGGGAATGTTCCCGCTGTATTTGTAATTCAGTGAATGCTCAATGGTTGCCCAAAAGTTCATGGCAAGCGTCCGAATCTGTATTTCCACAAGAACGTGCTTTTCTCCGGACGTTGTTTGTAAAGGATATAAAACGACAAGGTGGTAAGACCGATATCCGCTTTCCTTATGCTCTGCTATGTAATCCCGCTTATCGACAACGGTAAAATCTTTTCTGGCAAACAGCATATTTTTGACGATCTGGATATCATCGACAAATTGGCACATAATACGCAGCCCCGCGATATCCTGCATCGTTTCAATCTGATGAAGCGGTATGCTTTTTCGTCTCGCTTTTTCAAGTATGCTCGCCACCGGCTTCACGCGGCCAGTCACAAACTCAATCGGTGAGTGGTCATCTTCATACTCATAAAGGGTTCTGACGCCTTTCAGCTTCACCTTTAATTCTTCAACAGCCTGGCGGTATGGCGCTAGAAATTGCTCCCATTGTTTGTCATCCATCGTACATCCCCCAATTCCGAACCTGTTCTAAAGAAATACGTTTTTCACTTTTTCTTCCATATCTCCGTAGTTTGCATTATCTTTAATATTTTCAAGAAGATAATCGAGTTCTTCATGCAGCCCTGAAAGTTCAACCGTTTTCCCGCCGGCCTCAAGGACCGCCGGTTTTCCTTGGTCTAAGGCTTCTTTCAGATCCGGCCAGACATGTTCTTTTATAATGACATATTCAAAAGAGTCAGCTGATTCAAGTATGTATACAAAAGCAAAGTGATCGGAATCAACAAGCATTTGACCTGAGGCTTTGCGTTCCGCTCCGCTTAAGTCTTCTCCGCACTTCAAGCGGAGCGCGTCTTCTGTTAATGATGCATTCTGGATTTCAATTCTCTTTTGCATAATGTTCTCCTTTTTTAACAAAGTACAGCATTTATTTTATCATATCAAGGTCGATATTGATAAACGTAACCTCTAAAGAGATAATGGGAATTATACAATTTTTCGTCCTGAAAGGAAGACTGTCATGACCCAAGAAATAGAAATTGAATTCAAAAACCTGCTGACAAAATCAGAATTTCTGAAGCTGAGTGAAGCACTCTGCATGAAAGAACATGATTTTAAACAGCAGGTCAATCATTATTTCGACACGAAAGATTTTTCTCTGAAACAAAAAAAATCAGCACTCCGCATCCGAGAAAAAGACGGCTCGTTCGTTCTGACGTTAAAAGAACCTGCCGCGGTCGGTCTGCTGGAAACGCACCAACAGCTTGCGGCGGCACCGGATCTTGACGTCTTCAAGATTCCGGATGGCCCCGTCAAACGGCAGCTGGACGGTCTAGGAATCCGTTCAGAACACATTTGCTGCTTCGGAACGCTGTCGACCGCACGCGCGGAAAAAGAATCAGAAAAAGGCTTAATCATTTTAGATCACAGCCGATATTTAGAGAAAGAAGACTTTGAATTGGAATTCGAGGCTGCTGACTGGGATGAAGGAAAACGGGCGTTTGAACAATTGCTCAAGCAATTCGGCATCCCAGAGCGGATCACGAAAAATAAAATCCAGCGTTTTTATGAACAGAAACAGAAAAAGGTGGAATGACACAGTGAATATAACGAATTGGGCGGCCCTTCTCCAGCTGCAGTCAATGGCGCTGCAATCAATATCTCATACAAGCACGGCTTCAGGCGGACAATCTTCAGAAAGCCCGCTTGCCAATTTCAGCGCGCTGCTCAGCCAGTATACGGACACAGCCGTACGGCAGCAGCCGGAATCGGGAATTTTAAACGGTGTGCGGACCGCTCACGCTTCATATTCACCGAGAATTCCCGTTTCATCCGGTACCGCGGCTGCTTCACAGACCGCTTCCGCGGGCATAAAGTCTCCGGATGCGGCTTCTGATATCAGCACCGGAAACTTTTCAATAGACAGCGCCATTCAGAAAGCGGCCGAAAAATACGGAGTGGACGAAAAGCTGATCCGCGCGGTTATTAAACAGGAATCAGGCTTTAATCCGAAAGCTGTCAGCGGTGCGGGGGCAATGGGACTGATGCAGCTCATGCCTTCCACGGCAGAATCACTCGGGGTGTCAAACCCGCTTGATCCCGTCCAGAACGCTGAGGGCGGCACAAAGTACTTAAAGCAGATGCTCACGAAATACGACGGAAATGTATCTCTCGCGTTATCCGCCTACAACGCAGGCCCCGGCAACGTAGATCGGTACGGAGGCATTCCGCCGTTTAAGGAAACACAGCAATATGTCAAAAACATAACCCGGCAGTATTACGCGTAAACCAGAGAGGCTTCCTTCGCCCTCTGGTTTTTTTGCGGAGTGAAATCTTACACATGAATGAAGGCGATGTGATATGATATGAAATACAAGCGCCTGACAGAAAGGCACTTTGTTTGTAGAAATAAAATGTTATTGCTAAAATATACAGTAACTGAAGATAGTAAAACTGAAAGATAAATTCGCAATGGGAATTATGATTCCTATTAGCCATATAAAGGAGTAGTCAACATGGGACAATCGTTTAACGCACCATATGAAGCGATTGGAGAGGAACTTCTATCGCAACTTGTTGATACTTTTTATGAGCGTGTCTCGTCTCATCCCTTGCTGAAGCCGATATTTCCAAGTGATTTGACTGAAACGGCCAGAAAACAAAAGCAATTTTTAACCCAGTATTTGGGCGGACCTCCTCTTTATACTGAAGAGCACGGACATCCCATGCTCAGGGCAAGGCATCTCCCCTTTCCGATTACGGACGAGAGGGCTGATGCGTGGCTAAGCTGTATGAGCAAAGCGATGGATCAGGTCGGGCTGGAGGGCGATATTCGTGAATTTCTGTACGGGCGTCTGGAACTGACGGCCAGGCATATGGTAAACCAGTCAGAAGCGGAGGATCGATCATATTGACGAATTATCAGCATGAGCAATACTTCGCCCATTGCCACGGACATCCAAAAAAACCGCTCGAAATTTACATGTTTGTCGACCCTTTATGTCCTGAATGCTGGTCGCTGGAGCCCGCCATAAAAAAATTAAAAATCAAATACGGACGTTTTTTTACGCTGCGGATCATTGTGTCCGCGAGCATTACATCGCTGAATAAGCAAAAGCGGAAAAAACACCTTCTTGCCGAAGCTTGGGAAAAAATTGCGAACCGTTCCGGGATGCCCTGTGACGGAAGCCTTTGGCTTGAGCAGGATCAGCCTCTTTCATCGCCCTACCTTGCCGCACTCGCTTTAAAAGCGGCCGAACTGCAGGGAAGAAAAGCGGGCATTCTGTTTCTCCGCAGCATGCAGGAAAGCCTGTTTGTCTCCAAGCAGAATATTACGGATGAAGACGTTCTTTTAGAAATTGCCGAAAAGACGAAATTGGATGTTGAAGAATTCAAGCGCGACCTCCATTCGCAAAGCGCGGTAAAAGCGCTTCAGTGCGATATGAAAATCGCGGCGGAAATGGACGTCACCGTCAACCCGACATTGACGTTCTTTAACAGTCTGCATGATGATGAAGGGCTGAAGGTTCCCGGCAACTATTCTTATGACGTATACGAAGAGATCCTATTCGAAATGCTCGGGGATGAACCGAAGCCTTCTGAAACGCCGCCTTTGGAATGTTTCATTGAATATTTCCGGTTTGTCGCATCGAAAGAAATCGCACTCGTTTATGATTTGAGTCTAGAAGAAGTTGAAAAAGAAATGAAAAAACTGGCATTCGCCAAAAAGGTCGCCAGAGTGGAAGCAAAGCATGGTCTGTTTTGGAAATCTCTGGCCGGCACCCAGGAGGATGTCACCTGTTGTGATCCTTAAAAAAAGCTGATTCCTTACGGAGCCGGCTTTTTTTGTGCAAATAAAGAAACCGCGCCGGGATAAGCGCGGTTTCATATGTCTTAACGACAACAAAGGGGATGGGAGAAATTTTTCACGGTCAAACAAAGGGGTAATGTTTGTTTGTGATCAATTTCACATCCTTATCATATCAAATCTTGTCGAGTTTTGACAAGCCATAAGATTAATGTTCATATTTTTGTCACAAAACATAACTGACTGCTTGTTTTCATAGAATATATCAATCATAAACAAGGAGGGAAATCAATGCTCCGCACCGTATTGATCATCGGAATGATTGTGTTTTTCTTCTTTTTAAACCTGCTGGCTATGATGCACATGCTGCCGATTTACATTACATCTCCCCTGCTGTTTCTGTCCATATTGTTTGCCCTGTACCGGCTGAATCACCGAAAAACGTTTAAGGGGTTTTAGAAAAAGCCTGCGCATCTTATGCACAGGCTTTTTTGAATTACGAAGGGTTCACTTTCGAAAGAAGCTCTTCCATTTCATTCAGTTTCTCTTCAAACATTTTGCAGGCCGCCTCGATCGGTTCAGGCGATGTCATATCGACTCCCGCTTTTTTCAGTATGTCGATCGGATATTCCGAGCTTCCCGCTTTTAAGAATTCGGTATAGCGCTCCACCGCAGGCTTACCTTCTTTTAAGATCTGGCTGCTCAGCGCTTGGGCCGCACTGTAGCCTGTCGCATATTGATACACATAATAATTGTAATAGAAATGCGGAATTCTTGACCATTCCAGACTGATTTCTTTATCAATCACCATGTTGTCACCGAAATACTTTTTATTCAGATCATAATAAAGTTCGTTTAGCAGTTCAGGCGTTAGCGGCTCGCCTTCCTGCGCTTTCGTATGAATCAGATGCTCAAATTCAGCGAACATCGTCTGTCTGAACACTGTGCCTCTGAACCCTTCAAGCATGTGGTTGAGCAGGTACAGACGCTGTTTTTCATCCTTTAAGCTGTTCAGCATATATTCACCGAGCAGCGCTTCATTAGTCGTTGAAGCGACTTCAGCGACAAAAATGCTGTAGTTACCGTACGGATACGGCTGATATTTTCTCGTATAGTAGCTGTGCACGGAATGGCCGAACTCGTGAACGAGCGTAAACAGATTATTGACATTGTCATGCCAGTTCATCAAGATGTACGGATTCGTGCCGTATGTACCGGACGAATAAGCACCGCTGCGTTTTCCTTTGTTTTCGTATACATCGACCCAGCGGTTTTCAAGTCCTTCTTTTAAAATAGACGCGTATTCCTCGCCCAGCGGAGCAAGTCCTTTGAGCATATAATCTTTCGCTTCCTCATATGTGACCTTCATTCCCGAATCTTTTACAAGCGGTGTGTACAGGTCATAAATATGGACTTCATCAAGGCCGAGCACCTTTTTCCGCAGGTCAATGTAACGGTGTAATAACGGAAGATGTTTATTGATCGTTTTAATAAGGTTATCGTAAACTTCTTCAGGGATGCTGTTATTGGATAAAGCCGCTTCCCGTGCTGATTTATATTTTTTCACACGGGCGTAAAAATTAT
Source organism: Bacillus sp. MT(2024) (assembly GCF_036362845.1). Lineage (NCBI taxonomy): Bacteria > Bacillati > Bacillota > Bacilli > Caryophanales > Bacillaceae > Bacillus > Bacillus sp. MT(2024). Next base: position 1,104,604 of record NZ_CP143632.1, on the reverse strand, counting down.
CTTTTTTCACAGTGCCGCTGAGTGTAGTCGCCATCGTGTTTTTATACTGTCCGTATGTTTTATATACGGCTTCAAATGCGTTTTTGCGGACTTCACGATTGCTGCTTTCCAGGAAATTAATAAAGTTGCCGTGTGTGATTTGAGTTTCCTTGCCGTTTTCATCCTTAATCGACGGAAACGTAATATCGGCGTTATTTAAAACACTGAATGTATTGGAAGGTGACGACAGCGCTTCAGAGGCTTCCGCAAGCAGGGCCTCTTCTTGTTCGCTCAGCACGTGCGGACGCTGTTTTGTAATTTCTTCAATTGCATGGGAGTAAAGCTTAAGCTCCTCTTTTTCCAGAATAAACTGGTGCAGCTTGTCCTCCTGAATCGCCAGAATTTCCGGTTCAATGTAAGCAGTCGCGCTGGCAGCCTGAGAATACAGGCTTGCGGCTTTGTCGTTCAGCCCTTGGTAGAAAGAATTTCCCGTATCCTGGTCTGAGCGCATATGTGCGTATGCATAAAGTTTCCCAAGGCGGTTCGTCACTTCATCCTGTGCCGTAAGCGCCGCGTATAAATTATCAGCCGAATGAGCAAGCGTGCCTTTAAAAGAAGATAAATTCGGAATTAATTCTTTAACTGCTTGAAATTCTTTATTCCAGGCCTCATCACTAGGAAAAATATCCTCTAGTCTCCATGTATGCTCTGCCTTTACTTCACTTCTGTCAGGCAGCTGTGCTGCTTTATTTTCCTCAGTCATGGTGATCCCCCTCGTTTTCTTTACTTCAAGCCAATTGAAAAAACGATTGTTTCTCCAAAAACTTGTGTTGTGATTATCTTCCGGCTTTTCACTGCCTTTTGTCAAATCATATGCGGCATATAAGACCGAGCATACCAATAATACAGTGAAAAAACGAAAACAAAATGCTTGTACGCCCCTCACATTCGCCACCACCTTGACGTTAGGGTGAACGAAATGAAGCATTCTCATTCCCCAAAAAAGAGCAGGTCCCGCCGGCGCAGCTCTTCTGCCGTTTGAGGGCGCTTCTGCTGAGATGAGGGCATATATACTTCATTCTCAATTTCCCTTAAAAAATCCTGCAAGCATAAGAAATCAGCATATTGTTTTACCGCCATTCCGATAAGGCTGTCTTGTGAACCATACCGCATCCGGATCTCCTTATGCCTGATTTTTTGCCGTAAATCATGAACCATGCCGGATAATCGGATCGGAGCGCCTTTTTCAAAAAGTTCCGCAAGCCGCAAGTATAAATGGCCCTGCCACACAAAAACGGGACTTGCAAACACAAAGCCCGCTGAAACGGGAATAAACACTTCAGAGGGGAGAAATGGAAATGCAACCTGATGTCTTTCGTAAAAAAGACGCCGGATAAGACCGGCATCTTCTGATAAAAACCGCCCGCTTTTGTTGCGGAAGCCGGCAACGGCACGCCCCCACGAGGGAAGTCTGACGCTGTGCCGCCCTTCCGGATGACAAATGTCTTTCAGGTTTGCTTTGTGAAGAGGGATTGTGGTTAAGCCGGCATAAGAATAGCCGGTGTAAAACGGAGTGATGGAATGCAGCCTGTAAAAGGAGCGGACGTCGGGGCAGTAAAACATTAAGGAGGAAAATGAATTGACTTCAAAGAACTGCCAGTGAAAAGCAGAAAGCCGGAAAAATTGCGCAGCCATCCGTTTTAACCGTTTTGCCCCGATGATCCAGACCGGCCGGTACCCGGCACTTTTCAGGCCTGCCGTCCGGCTCTTTAAAGAGTCCGCCGAAAGGTTCGCACATTGAAATTCAAAAGCCAGCCTCTCTTCTCCGCTTTCTGCCGTCAAGTCAGGCCGCTGTCCAGCGGAAGTCAGATACGGTTCCAGGCTGACGCTGCACCCTTGTGTCTTCAGCCAGAGAAAAAGCTGTCTTTTTCCTTCCAGATGGTATTCGCTTTCAGGTTCGGATTCCCCGGGACACAGCCTGCTTTTTTTATGAGCGAAGTGCGGCAGTTTCTCCCGTCCCAGTTTGATATCAAGCTCACTTTTGCAGACGGGGCAGAACCAGCGTTTCTTTCTCAGCTCGGCCGCTTTTTCCTTTGAATAGCTTCCGGCCAGCTGAATGAGCCGTCCGTCGGCAGTCACAGCACTGAACATGTTGCATCTTCTCCTTTCCTGAATCTTGTTGTATTCAGCAGGAAGAAGGCATAATCCTGTTTGCGGATGAGAGCCGTTATACGGTTTTCAGCCGTTCATCCTGTCATTCAGAACAAAAAAAACCGATTTCTGCTGAGAGAAATCGGTTTGTTATGATGCAAAGTGTTTTTTTATTGTATATAACGCATGATCAGCGATCACCAATTTGCCGTATTCTTCAAGACGGTGAATGCTGACTGATGATTCGTGCGCGTACTCCAACAGGATGCTTAGCTGATTTTCAACCTCTTCATCAGTTTGCTCATAAAAATCTGCATATAAATAATATCGGTCTTCAAACGAATACAAGGTCGTTTTGATTCCGTTAAGATTCAATTTTGATAGCGAGATGAGATCCTCAAAATCATCGAACCGCAAAGTGAACTGAAGCTTTTGCTCCTTATCTTCCCGGCTCTCGGCCTGCTCTTCTTTCTGGAAATCATCAAGTAAAGCATCGAGATTTTCATCTGCCGGCTCTTGTTTTTTATCTTCCGGGATCGGCAGTTCGAGTTTTTGTCCGTCCTTGGAAAGCTGGGCTTTTGTTACGATTATTTCCAGTCCTTTGTCCAATGCCTGAACCTGAATCCAAAGAGGACCCTCGACAGCGAATTCCTCTTCATCATGCACTTCATCCATGACTTCCCAGAACAGTTCTTCACTGCGCTCGCGATTGTACCAGATTTCTTCTCTGTCAAAACCGCGATCTTCAATATCACCATAAGACATATAAAATTTTACAGTATGCTCATTAATTCTTTCTATTTCCATTTTGCCAACCTTCCCTTCTTTATAAGATGTTGAAGGGACATCTAAGCTCCCGATGAATAGTACTTTACTACACTTTACCCATTCCGTCCACATCTTAACCTTATAGAAGACAGCGCAAATTCTTTATATTTCTATTTTATGATAAAACAGTTATAAAAGAAATAAAAAAGCATTTTCACACTGAAAAACAGGCTTTCTCCCGGTTCCCATCATAAATAGCGCACTGCTTCATATATTAGCTGTACAAGCAATCGATCTATAAGCGAGGTGTTACCATGCCGCACGATTACCTGCTGTCCCTTCTGCTTATTATCGGGATTGACCTTATTCTCGGCGGTGACAATGCCGTCGTCATCGCGATGGCCAGCCGGAATCTGGCCCATAAACAAAGACAGCAAGCGATCATCTTCGGAACATTTATTGCAGTCGTCTTGAGAATCGTTCTGACGAGCGCTGCGGTCTATTTATTGAATGTTCCTTTTTTACAATGCGCAGGCGGGGTATTTTTATTGTATCTCGGCTATCAGCTTCTGATTGAGAAGAAAGATGCGCAGCATGTAAAAAGCAGTTCTTCTCTTTGGAAAGCCATCCGCACAATCGTTCTGGCTGATATCTTTATGTCGCTTGACAATGTCATCGCAGTAGCCGGCGCTTCTCACGGTGAGCTGACACTAGTAGTGATCGGTCTCTTCATCTCGGTGCCGATTATTATTTGGGGCAGTAAGCTCGTTCATGCCGCCATGGAAAAAATGCCTTTATTGATGTATGCCGGGAGCGGCCTTCTCGCATTTACCGGCGGTGAAATGATTGCCGGAGACAGCAAGCTGTCATTTTTCATGGCAGAACACGGCATGATACAGATGATGCTGCCGATTTTGACCGTCGTTTTTGTTATCCTCGCCAGTATGATTTACCAGCAGACTGAAAAATAACAAAAAGCCCAAACCGCGATGGTTTTGGGCTTTTTCCATGCTTATCGTAAGCTTATATCAGTTGGCAAGACGCTGTGCTTCTCTTAATTGGAAAGAACGCACTTTTCTTGGCAGGAATCGTCTGATTTCATCTTCGTTATAGCCGACTTGCAGACGTTTTTCATCAATGATGATCGGACGGCGGAGCAGTCCCGGATGCTCATTGATCAAAGTATATAAGTCTTGAAGCGGCATAGATTCAACATTTACGTTCAGTTTCTGGAATACTTTAGAACGGGTAGAGATAATTTCATCCGTACCGTCTTCAGTCATACGCAGAATCTGCTTGATCTCATCAATTGATAACGGCTCGGAGAAAATGTTTCTTTCTACAAACGGAATCTCGTGCTCTTCAAGCCAAGCTCTTGCTTTTCTGCATGACGTACAGCTAGGTGATGTGTATAATGTAACCATTAATCTTCACTCCTCTAATTAGTAGGATGAACATATTTGTATTCTCAAATTGAAATGACTTTAAAAAAGGAATCTTTATAGGTATTATACTATAAAAAAGTAAGTGTGAACAGTCTCCTGAGAAAAAAATGTGTCAATCCGGCAAATTTACGGCTGGCGGATTTTTCCCCATTCTCAATTAGCTCAGCTGATCGAAAATGTTTTTTTGTTTTTTCTCATCAATGACTTTGAGAACTTCATCCGTTTTTTCGTATGATTCTCCGTACCATTTTTCATCTTTATAAGTGTGAATGTTTTCATATGTCTGTTTCATCGCTTCAAATATTTCTTCTTCTGATTCCGTCTTAGGTGACCAGTACAGAATCTCCATTTTGTTCACTTCATTCGTAGCCAATGACCGGCGCCGATACCCGATTGACTGCGCGTGCTTGAAATGCTCTCTTTGATAAAAACGCAAGCGTTTCTGTGTATCCGTGTCATCCTCGTCAACAGGCTCCACCTCAAGCAGAATCGGCTTGTTCTTCTTTTTCAGTCTGCCGATCAGCTTGCTTCCGAGGCCTTGTCCTCTGGATTTCTTTGACACAAACAGGTAATCAATAAAGATGAAAGAGTCAAATTCCGCATACATCAGCACGTGGTACTGCCCCTCTTCTTTATGATAAACATCGCTTTGCTCCTTTAACAGAGCTTCCATATGCGCTTTTGATTTCATTTCTTCAATCGGAAAATATTCACTCAGCTTTTCGTACCAGTTCATTCATTTGCTCCTTATGGGTTCGTTGTCTTCACACTTTTAGATATACCCCATTTCCGATTGTTTAAACAATCTTACATCTATTAAGACGTGTGATCCCTTAACATGGTTTCAATTTTTTTAAAATGGTGTGTAATCGACGTTTTTGGTATAACGGTTTGCCGCATCCCACAATAAAAATTCGTCAATTCCTTCATCATGCAGCGCTTTAACCTGGTCTTCCACCTGGCGTTTCCCGTACTTTTGATAATTTCCGCTGCCGAGATATGATGCCGTGAAGTCCTGAAGCCACGGGCGCGATACAGGCGGGTGTTTCAGCTTAGACAGCTTTTTATTTTCCACCTTCGCATATTCTTTGACGACATTGTAAGGCTCAAGATCCGGTTTATCAATGCCGAAATAGCTTGTCCAATGGCTCGGATAAATCATGGATGAAATGACATCGACCTGGTCTGAAATTTTGCTGAAATTCTGGCCGATACCAGGCGCTTCCGGCAGCGTGGCTGAATAGCCGAAAATATCAACCGACACATCCGCGCCGTACGGCTTGAGTTTTTTCTTCGCATAACCGACAAAATCGGTGACGGCGTGAACGCGTTTTTGCACATTGCTGTCTGCTGTTTTTCCGTAATCGCCGTGTCCGTATGTCAGTTCGTCATCACGTTTTTCAAATCCTTCAGGAAAACGGACATAATCAAACTGAATTTCTTGAAACCCCATCTTTACAGCTTGTTTTGCAATCTTTACATTGTAATCCCATACTTCTTTTATAAACGGATTGACGAACGATTCGCCGCGGCCGTTTTTCCAGACACTTCCGTTTTTTTCTTTAAAGGACCACTCGGGCTTTTTGTTCGCGAGTTCGCTGTCTTTAAATACGACAATACGCGCGATCGGATAGATCTTTTTTTCCTCCAGCTTTTTCATCATCTTTTTTGGGTCTTTGATGTACGGCTTGGCGATTTTGGCATACTCAGAATGGCTGTCCGGCTTAAAGGTGAGGTTTCCGTTGTCGTCCTTGACATCAATCACCATTGTATTGAGCTCCGTTTTGTCCACAAAGTCTGTCAGCTCCCCGAATTTGCTTCCTCCCGCTGAATGTCCTGTGACGTAAATGCCCCGCACCTTATCAGGATGTGAAAAATGCAGCCCTGACGGATAAGCGAACCGTGCATTTGATTTCGGCAGTTCTTTTTCAGCCAGCGCTATTTTTACAAGCGGCTGCTCCTCTTTCACAGCGGCATGGGCCGGATAAGCGGCTGCACTGATAAACAGTCCCGCACAAATGGCGCACAAAATGGTTTTCATACTGATCTCCCCCTTTTTTTCCATTATAGAAAAACGGGAGCAGGCTTAATAAACTTGAATGTGCGCAAAAAAATCCTCCAAGACTGAGTCTTGGAGGATGATACGTTTATAGATAGGTTTTAAATTCAGCTTCTGTGCACATGACAAAATGTCCCGGTTTCACTTCTCTGAATTCCATTTTTTCTCCTTCTTGGAGCTGATGAACTGCCGGATCGTATTTCTTTCGCACGCGATTTCTTTCATAGTCCGGATCAGGAAGCGGGATAGCGGACAGCAATGATTTCGTATATGGGTGAAGCGGGTTTTCGTAAAGCTCATCCGCCGGCGCAAGCTCCACCAATTTTCCGAAATACATGACGCCGATGCGGTCGCTGATGTATTTGACCATTGATAAATCATGGGCGATAAACAGGTAAGTGAGCCCTTTTTCTTTCTGCAATTCTTTCATTAAATTGACGACTTGCGCCTGAATGGAGACGTCAAGCGCCGAAATCGGTTCGTCCGCGATGATAAACTCCGGATCAACCGCCAGCGCTCTGGCGATTCCGATACGCTGACGCTGTCCGCCCGAAAATTCATGCGGGTAGCGGTTGGCGTGCTCTTTATTTAAACCGACCGTTTCCAGCAGTTCGTGAACCCGCTGCATCCGCTCTTTTTTCGTTTTTGCCAGGCGGTGAATATCTATTCCCTCGGCAATAATGTCGGCGACTGTCATTCTCGGATTTAAAGATGCGTACGGATCCTGGAAAATCATCTGCATTTTCCGGTTAAACTCCAGCAGCTTCTTGCGGGATTTTTTCCCGTGGACATTTTCCCCGTTAAAGAGAACTTCCCCTCCGGTTGCCTCATACAGCCGGATAATACTGCGGCCCGTCGTTGATTTACCGCAGCCCGATTCTCCGACAAGGCCGAGCGTTTCACCTTTATAAATATCAAATGACAAATCATCTACGGCTTTTACCGTTCCTTTCTGCGTGAAAAAATGCTGTTTTAAGTGTTTGATTTCGAGAAGTTTCTCAGTCATTTTTTTCACCTTCCTTCATTAAAACAGGATGCTGATACGTATTCGGAAGCTGACGGATTTTAGCCTTCACCGCTTCAGGCGGCTCGACCTTAGGCGCATCAGGATGCAGAAGCCACGATTTCACAAAATGCGTGTCAGACACTTTATACATCGGCGGTTCCTGTTCAAAGTCAATTTTCATCGCATATGAGCTGCGGAGCGCAAATGCATCCCCTTTCGGAGGATTCGTCAGATCAGGCGGCGTGCCCGGGATGGCCGTCAGTTTTTCCTGATCGGTGCTGTCCAGACTCGGCATTGAGGCAAGCAGTCCCCACGTATACGGATGGCGCGGATCATAAAAGATTTCATCCACCGTGCCCGATTCGACGACCTGACCCGCGTACATGACGGCGACCCGGTCGGCGACATTGGCGACAACGCCGAGATCATGCGTGATAAAAATGATAGACGTATCAATTTTCTTTTGCAGATCTTTCATCAGCTCAAGGATCTGTGCCTGAATCGTCACATCAAGCGCTGTTGTCGGTTCATCGGCAATTAACAGTTTCGGATTTGCCGCAAGCGCCATCGCGATGACGACACGCTGTCTCATCCCGCCTGAAAATTCATGGGGGAATTGGCCGATCCGTTTTTCGGGCATCGGAATTCCGACGAGATCAAGCAGCTCTATGGCGCGCTTTTTCGCCGCTTCACTTGAGATTTTTTCATGTTTGAAAAGCACTTCCGTAATTTGTTTGCCGACTCTCATCGTCGGGTTCAGAGAGGTCATCGGATCTTGGAAAATCATTCCGATGTCCTTTCCTCTTATAGTCTGCATTTCTTTTTCGGACATCGGCACGATATCGCGTCCGTCAAAAAGAATCTGTCCTCTTTTAAAATAGCCCGGCGGCATCGGAATCAGCTTCATAATCGCTTGGGAGGTCACACTTTTTCCGGAACCCGACTCCCCCACGATCGCCAGTGTCTCTCCTTTATTCAAATGGAAATTCACGCCGCGGATTGCCTGTACCTCTCCGCCGTATGTTTTAAATGAAATGGCTAAGTCTTTTACTTCTAGCAAACGTGTCACTCATATCACTCCTTATTTGCGTAACTTAGGATCCAGCGCGTCTCTTAACCCATCGCCGACAACGTTAAAGCCGAACATCGCCAGGCAGATAAAGCCGGCAGGGAAGAACAGACGCCAAGGGTAATAGGTTAATGCAGGCAATCCGTCTGAAGCCATCGTTCCCCAGCTCGCAAGCGGCGCAGGTACGCCGAGGCCCAAATAACTTAAAAACGCTTCTGTAAAAATCGCCGTCGGAACCGTCAGTGTCATCGTTACGAGGATAGAGCCCATCGCGTTCGGAACGATATGCTTAAACAAAAGCCGGCCGGTTTTGGCACCGAGTGTCTGTGAAGCAAGCACATACTCCTGATTCTTTAATTGCAGCACCTGTCCGCGGACGATTCTCGCCATATTGATCCAGCCCGTGATCGTCATGGCGACGATAATGGTGAGCAATCCTTTCGGCAGGACAACCATCAGCAAAATAACCATTAATAATGAAGGAACAGCCCACAGAATGTCGGCGATGCGCATCATCACTTCATCTGTGCGTCCGCCGCGGAATCCGGAAATGCTGCCCCAGATTACGCCGATCAATAAATCAAGCACGGCAGCTGCGACACCGATAAAGATAGAAATCCGCGCGCCCACCCATGTCCGGACGAATATATCCCTTCCAAGGTCATCCGTGCCGAACCAATGATCTTTCGACGGCGCTTTATCCGCATTTAATAGATTGGTAGTGGCATAATCATATCTTGAAAAGATAGGCGCAAAAATCGCCATCAGAATAATAAGAACGATCAGTACGAACCCGACCATCGCAAGCTTATTGCTGCGGAAGCGGAGCATGGCGTCTTTCCAGAGGGAAAGGCTTTTTTTATTTATTTTTTCGGCATCGCCGGCATTAGCTGAAGCTGGTTCAAACATATTTTTAGGAATGTTCTGCATGGTCTAGGCTCCTTTCTTTGCTTTGGAAAGCTTGATTCTCGGATCGATTAATCCGTAAAGCACGTCTACAATTAATACGCATAGAAGCAGGAGCACGCTGAAAAACACGGTAACTCCCATAATGACCGTATAATCACGGTTTGTAATGCTGTTTACAAAATGCGCGCCTAAACCGGGAATTCCGAAAATGGATTCAATGATGAAACTTCCCGTTAAAATGGAAGCCGCCATCGGCCCCATATATGTCACGACCGGCAAAAGCGCGTTTCGCAGCGCATGGCGCACGGTGACTGACGGACGGGAAAGTCCTTTAGCTTTTGCAGTCCGTATGTAATCGCTGTTTAACACTTCAATCATGCTTGAACGGGAGAGTCTGGCAATGAACGCCATCGGCATGGAAGCGAGCGCAATGGAGGGCAGAAAGGTGTATGCCCAGGATTCCCACCCTGCGACCGGGAACAGTTCTAATTTAATTGAGAAAATATATTGCAAAATCGTCGCCAATATAAAGCTCGGAACTGAGATCCCAAAGATCGTTAAAATCGCAATGGTATAATCCTGCCATTTATTATGGTACAGGGCAGCAAGCACCCCGAAAAGCACACCGAACGCTAAAGCGAGGAGAATAGCTTCTGCACCGAGAGTGAATGAGACGGGGAAGCCTGAATTGATTAAATCATTAACACTTTGGCCTTTATATTTAAAAGAAGGCCCGAAGTCCCACATCGCCACAGATTTTAAGTAGCTGACATATTGAACGAAAAGAGGCTTGTCCAGACCATAGTGTTCGTTTAAGTTTGCCTCAATTTCAGGCGGCAGCTTTCTTTCGCCGGAAAATGGTCCGCCCGGCGCTGCCTGCATTAAGAAGAACGTGGCGGTCACAATCACAAACAATGTGATGATCATGTAAATGAATCGTTTACCGATATATTTCAGCAAGGTGAACACCTCCATGTTTTTTACAATTTTATACGTAATCAGTAAGAAAGGTATATGGGGACATCCTCCCCATATACCTTGGGTCTTTTGTTCTCAGAACCGGCTTTTATTCAAAAGAAGCGTTTCTGAAGTAAACTTCGCCTGTTCCTGTCAAGATCACATTTTTGAGGTTTTTATCCTGCACCCAAGGATCCGTATAGAAATAAACTGGCGCGACCGGCATTGCGTCCATAAAGATCTTTTCTGCTTTTTTCAGCTCTTCGATACGTTTATCCGGATCCGTTTCAAGCTGAGATTGGTTCAGCAGCTTTTTAAACTCAGGATCTTCCCACCCGGTATCATTGTTTCCGCCTTCTTTATCACGGAACAATTCAAGGAAGTTGATCGGATCGTTGAAATCGCCGAGCCAGCCCATACGCGCGATTTGGTAGTTCTGGCTGTGCAGCTTGTCGATGTAAACATTCCATTCGGAGTTATCAAGCTCAACTTTGACGCCCAAGTTCTTTTTCCACATTTCCTGTACGGCCTGCGCGATTTTCGCATGCGCGTCATCCGTATTGTAGGACAGTTTGATCGCCGGAAGGTCAGAGGCATTCTTGACGCCTAATTCCTTCAGTCCTTTATTTAAGAATTCTTTAGCTGATTTGACGTCATTGTCTTTGAAATAACCTTTTGTGTTATCCTTGAATCCCTTCATTGACGGCGGCACCGCAGCCATGGCCGGGATTTGTTCGCCCTGCGTTACATTTTTCACGATGGACGAGCGGTCGATCGCATAAGCAAGGGCTTTACGGATGTTGACATTGTTCAGCGGTTTCTCTTCTGTGTTGAATTTGTACCAATACACGCCTGCGATCGGTTCAACGTGAAGAGATCCGTCTTTTTTCAATGTCGGCAGAGATTCAGTCGGAAGCTGGCCGAGCGGCATTCCTGCCCAGTCAAGCTCACCGGCCTGGAATTTTTTCAGTTCGGTGTTGTTATTGTTAATCATCACCATATTGATTTTCTTCAATTTCACAGCGTCTTTATCCCAATATTGATCGTTCTTTTCGAGCGTGATGGAACCGCTGTGTTTCCAGGCCGTCATTTTGAACGGGCCGTTTGACACATAATTTTCGCCCGCATTTGTATTCCAGTTTTTATGTTTTTCCGCGATTTTCTTGTTGATCGGCATATACGTATAGAATGAAGTTAATTGCGTGAAATAAGGTGTCGGGTTATTCAGTTCAACCTTTAATGTTTTGTCATTTACGGCTTTTACGCCTACATCATCAATCTTGCCTTTTCCTGTATTGGCAGCTTCAGCGCCTTTGATGTAGTAGAGCTGATAAGCGTATTGTGATTCGTTGTTCGGGTCAAGCGCCCATTTCCATGCATATTCAAAATCCTGCGCCGTCACCGGGTCGCCGTTAGACCATTTCGCACCGTCACGAATCGTAAATGTATAGGTCTTTCCGTCTTTGCTTGTTTCAATTTTAGATGCCATTCCTTCTTCAGGCTCACCTTTGGAGTTTACGCGTGTCAATCCTTCAAAAGTCTGTCGGATTACGCCTCCTGACACGGAATCATTCGCTAAACCCGGATGCAGTGAGAACGGCTCGGTTTTAATATTGATATTAAGTGAAGTCTGTCCTTTGGTGTCTTTTTTACCGCCGCCTGATCCGCCGCTGAATCCGCCGCACGCACTTAATACAAGCGAGAAGATAAGCATCAAACCTACAATAGACCAACGCTTTTTCATGCACTAACCCCCTAATCAAATTTTTCAGCCTTTACTACTAAATACTCAGAAATATCAGACAAAATAACTTAATATTTTTCTAAACTTTAATTGTGTTCCGTCTTTTCTGATTATTTTATGTAAAGAAGCTGTAACAATAGAGTGAACAAGTTCATTATAATGAAATGAATAATTTATTGCAATACTATTTTCTCAATTTAAAATATTTAAATTTGGTCAGTTTTTCTGTCAAAAAGGTGATACACTTCTATAGTTTAAAGCATGACCTAACTAAATTTTTTTAATGTAATTTCCAGTTCATATTGCTTTTTACATATAATATTCGTTATACGAAATGTTGATATACGTTATCATTTAAGCATTTTCAGTTCTTTTTGAGGATTTCCACCCCTAAAGTAAACTGGAAATAAGCTTGTATTCCTCTGATGACATTTGGCTATAATTGATTTATAATAGATCAATCAAATACATTTGTTGTGATTGCGATGATGAAGAGTAGTACACATTTTCATCCGTTTGAAGAGAGTCTGCGGTGCTGGGAGCAGGTAACGGGCGATGTGGAATGGACTTCTGAGCAGCTGACCGAACGTTAGTAGGCCCAGCCGGAGCAGCCTCCGTTACCAACGTCTCGAGCGATTCCATTGTAATGGAATAATCAGGGTGGCACCACGGTTCATTCGTCCCTTTTTTCTACGGGAAGAATGGGCTTTTTTTATTATGTTTTAAGAAATGAGGTAAGAACTATGAAGAAAACGATTTTTTCAGGCATTCAGCCGAGCGGTTCCGTTACCCTCGGCAACTACATCGGCGCAATGAAGCAATTTGTTGATTTGCAGCATGACTACAACGGCTACTTCTGTATTGTCGATCAGCATGCGATTACGGTTCCGCAGGATCGGCTTGAGCTGCGGAAGAACATCCGCAATCTCGCGGCTCTTTATCTGGCCGTCGGACTTGATCCCGAGAAAGCGACCCTCTTTATCCAGTCGGAAGTTCCCGCTCATGCCCAGGCGGGGTGGATGCTCCAATGCGTCGCATATATCGGCGAGCTTGAGCGGATGACTCAATTTAAGGATAAGTCAAAGGGCAAAGAAGCCGTCGTGTCCGGACTGTTAACCTATCCGCCGCTGATGGCCGGCGATATTTTACTGTACGGAACGGATCTTGTTCCGGTCGGAGAAGACCAAAAACAGCATCTTGAACTGACCCGCAACCTGGCGGAACGCTTTAATAAAAAATACAATGACATCTTCACGATTCCTGAGGTGAAAATTCCTGAATCAGGCGCGCGCATCATGTCACTGGCTGATCCGCTCAAAAAAATGAGCAAATCAGATCCGAACCAAAAGGCATTCATCACGCTGCTTGATGAGCCGAAGCAGCTCGAGAAGAAAATCAAGAGCGCCGTGACTGATTCTGAAGGCATTGTAAAGTATGATAAAGAAAACAAACCGGGCGTTTCTAATCTTTTGACGATTTATTCTATTTTAGGAAACACATCAATTGAAGAATTAGAAGCTAAATATGAAGGCAAAGGGTACGGTGAATTCAAAAGCGATTTAGCCGAAGTCGTTATCGGCGCATTGACACCGATCCAAGAGCGCTACCGTGAATTAATTGAGAGCGACGAGCTTGACCGCATTCTCGACGAAGGGGCGGCGCGCGCAAACAAAACGGCCGGCAAAATGGTGAAGAAAATGGAAAACGCCATGGGTCTCGGACGGAAAAGAAGATAAAAAAAAGAGGCGGGAGAATCCCCGCCTCTTTTTTTAGTTCACTTTTGATTCCTGTTCCATTTCCCAAAGCTTTTCGAAAAACGGCTGCCCTTTAATCAAATTTTCACAGAACGCAAGATGTTTATCCGACCAGCCTTCAATTGTTTCATTGTAAAGCATGTCCCAGATCTCTTCAAAACTCATCCGTTTGATCTGTTCATACATATGCGGATTCCATTCCGTGTACCAATACACAATTTCCGCACGGTTTTTCAGCCCTTTCAGCTGGTCGAGCGCCATAAACATCAGCTGCTTGATCTGCCGCTCTTTTCTCGTCAGACCTCTGACATGCTCCGGCGCCAATGACAAAATGTGATATTCCTTTGAAGACTCCAATTGCGACGGCTCAAATTGAAATGATTCCGGTTCTACATCCTTTACCATTTCATAAACAAGCTGCTCCTGTCTCGGAATCAGGCGGCTCTTTCTGACCGGAATGGTATACCCGATCGTATCTACGGCAATGATGCCGATCCCGTCTGTCACGACAAAACAGTACTCCAGCTTTGTCCGCTCGTGATTTTTTCGCACGTATGACTTCTGGTGGACTTGGTCAAGCAGCTCTTTCGGAAGCTCTGATAAGTCGTTTTCTATGTAATGAAATAATACCGACGGCACTCTGAGCAGCGGCGTCTGATCCAAAAGCTCAACCGTGTCTTCCTTCCGCCATTCGTGAAAATGGCATACATTGTAGCCGTTTTCTTCCCCTTCAAACCAATTGACCCATACATCATGAAGAAATAACATATTCGACCCCTCACTTTATAAAAACTGTTGTCCACAGTATAGGCAAGGGATAGATAAATTATTCCATTTCAATATGAGATTTCCGTATTACGGAGCTGGATTTCCGACTGCATTGCAACAAAAAAATCTCCCGTTCCGTCCGGGAGATCATTTTACATTTTTCGGATCAAGCGCATCACGCAGCCCGTCTCCGACAAAGTTGAAGCACAATACGGTAAGAAGGATCAACAAACCTGGGAATAACGGGTACCACCAAGCCTGAATCATAAGCGTAAAGTTCTGTGCATCCTGAAGCATATTGCCCCAGCTTGCGATCGGGGGCTGAATCCCGAAACCGAGATAACTTAATGTAGATTCCGCCAAAATAACCGTTCCCACCTTTAATGTGGCTGAGACGATAATCGGTCCGAGCGCATTCGGCAATATATGAGAAAAGATGATGTGATGATTTTTTGTACCGATCGTCTTTGCAGCTAATACAAACTCTCTGGAACGAAGCGATAAAAACTCCCCTCGGACAAGGCGTGCCGTTGTTGTCCAGCCTGTAAGGGAGAAAATTAAAATTAATTTATCCATTCCGGGCTGAAAAATCGTAACAAGTGTAATAAGCAAAAATATATCAGGTATGGATAATACGATATCAACGGTTCTCATGAGAACGGCATCGACAAACCCTTTAAAATATCCGGCAACAGCTCCGACAACTGTCCCGATTGTAATCGCGCCGATCACAGAAGCGAATCCGACAAGCAAGGAGACGCGTGCCCCGTACAGAACCCTCGTAAAGATGTCTCTTCCGAATTTATCAGTTCCCATTAGATGTTTTAAGCTCGGCGGCTTCAAACGATTGATGAGAGATTGACTCTCCGGAGAGTAAGGAGCGATTACCGAAGCGAATAAAGCTGACAAGATAATGATGGTTAATATAACGGCTCCGATTACAGCTAGTTTATTTTGAAAGAACTTTTCGAAAAAAATCTTCGTCATTGTTTCCGGTTTGGATTGAATATTTTCCTTTAATTTTACTTCGCTGGGGGGTGTGCCGGTATTTGGCTGTAACATTTGACCTCTCACCTCTCTTTGTTAATATTCAATGCGGGGATCAACCAGCGCATATAAGATGTCCGCAATTAAATTCCCCACTACAACCAAAACAGCTGAAATGACCGTCATGGCCATGATAACCGGATAATCCCGCGAAAAGGCTGAATCAATAAACAATTTGCCGAGACCCGGCCAAGTAAAAATCTGTTCTACCACTACCGCTCCCCCGATAAATGACGGTATCATCAAACCAAAAATAGTGATGACAGGAAGAAGTCCGTTTCTCAAACCGTGTTTAAAAATCACTTTATTATCTCGGAATCCTTTCGCACGCGCCGTTCGTATATAATCCTGTTTTAACACATCAAGCATACTGGATCTTGTGTACCTCGTTATCCCTGCCATGTCTGCCGTGGCGAGCACAAAAGCAGGCAGAATCAAGTGATGCAATCGGTCAAATATGTTAAAGTCAGCATTCAAAGTGCTTACTCCGCCAGTGGGAAACCACCCCAGATTTACAGATAAAACCATGATTAAAATCAAACCGAACCAAAAATTCGGAATGGCAAGCCCTAAAAATGAAGTAACAGTTATCCCGTAATCCAATTTTGAATAAGGACGTTTCGCTGACAGAACGCCAAATGGAATAGAAATAAGAAGAGCGACAAGGGTTGAGAAAAGCATAAGCACAATCGTATTCGGTAAGCGGGATAAGATAAGTTCAGAAACCGGAGTGCCTTTCTTGACGATAGAAGTCCCAAAATCCCCTTGCAGCATATTCCCCAGCCATTTCACATATTGAACAGGTTCCGGATCATTCAACCCGTATTTTTCAATGAATTTCGCCCTGTCCGCTTGACTGATTGTAGGGTCCATCATAAGTGACATCGGGTCTCCCGGCGCTGCTTTCATGATGGCAAACGACAAAATTGTAATGCCTAAGAGAATCGGCAAGGACATTAATGTTCGCCGTAAAATATATGTAACCATATTCTTGTCCCCTTTTTAAATAGGATAAGAGAGGAAAGGAACCTCCTTCCCTCTCCAGGGCTTTTGCTATTTTTGATCCAGCCACCATTTTTCAATATTGTACAAGTCATTTTTAGGGTGGAATACATAGCCTTGTAAATTATTCGGCATCGCTCTGTGGTAATTGTAATAGAATAAGAAGCTGTACGGCTGATCTTCAGCTATCAATTTGTATATCTCTTCATACTTCTTTTGGTATTCTTTTCTGTCTGTAATTGTCTTCGCTTCTTCAAGCAGCTTATCGACTTTCGGGTTTTTATACCAGATATTATTCAGCCCGTTTTTCGATTGGCTTGAATGGAAGATAGAGAATTGATCCGGGAACGTTGCAAGACTCCATCCGAGAAGAAGAGCGTCATAATCCCAATTAGGGGCACTTGTCTGTTCGATTAACGCACTGAATTCAACAATTCGCGGTTTAGCCTCGATTCCCACTTCTTTTAATTGCTGCTGAACGACAACAGCTAAATCTTCACGAATTTTATTGCCTTGATTCGTTTTAATTTCAAATGAGAATTTTTTTCCGTCTTTATCAAGGTAGCCGTCACCGTCATGGTCTTCCCATCCGGCTTCTTTTAGCAGCTGCTTTGCTTTTTTCGGGTTATAATCAAATGTCGGCACTTTAGACTTCGGATAATTCCATGACAGCGGACTCTCAGGAACATCCGCTACCTTACCGTCTCCGTTCAGCACTTGATCCACCATTGCCTGCCTGTCAAGAGCGTAAGTCAATGCCTGACGCACTTTTTTGTCCTTAAAAAGCTCTTTTTTCTCATTCCAGCCGATATAGCTGTAGTTTAAGCCAAGATCAGATTTGACCTTCACGTTTCCAAACGTTTTAACCGTATCAAAATCTGTGCCCGGCACAACGAAGAAATCAATATCTCCCGCTTTTAACTGGGCCACGGCCGCGTTAGAATCAGGAATTGTTTTGACTGTCACTGTATCAAGGTAAGGTCTGCCGCCAAAGTAATCATCATTTGCTTCCAGTTTGACATACTCACCTTTTTTCCACTCAACAAACTTAAACGGACCGGAGCCGATTGGATTTTTACGGTTAAATTCATTCTCTCCCAGATCTGCAACCGGCACCTTACCCAATATATGTTTTGGCAAAATGCCGTAACTGTCGAGAACGACATTATAGAAATAGGCATCTTTTTTCTTCATTTTAAACTGAATTTCATATTTTCCTTTTTTCGTCACGGATTTAAGGGACTCAAAACCCGAGCCACGCTCACCGTTGTAATCCTTGTTAAGAGGGATGCTGTAGGTGAAAACAACATCATCGGCCGTCAGCTCTTTTCCATCATGGAATTTAACGCCTTTTTTCAGTTTTACATCATACGTTAATCCCCCGTCAGCTTCTGTTACTTTTTCAGCCAGCGACGGCTTGACGTTTAATTTCTCATCCGTTTCCAATAATGTGCTGTAAAGCATGCCTTCAATATCAGAACTTGCAACATCGGTAGAATAAAGTGGATTAAAAAGTGTGGGTTCCCCGGTTGACCCGACAACCAAATCTCCGCCTTTTTGCGGTTTTCCTGCCGGTTTGGATTCGGTGCTTGTGGATTTCGAGCCGGAGCAGGCTGACAGGAAGATGGCGAGCGCCATAAAAACACTTAGCATCATCAGTGCGCTTTTACGTAATTTCATATCAATTCCCCCTTTGTGATATATATGCAGCAAACTGGTTATGTAATCCGGCATACCCCCTCTCGATGCTTGTCATTTCAGGCATATAAATGGCAGGCGACGTAATGGCCGGGAGCGGCTTCTTCAAATGCCGGGATTTGTTCCTTGCAGATCGGTTTGGCCATCGGGCACCGCGTGTGGAACACGCAGCCTTTCGGCGGGTTTGCCGGGCTTGGCAGTTCTCCTTTCAGGATGATTCGTTCCCGCTTGACGGCGTCTTTTTTTCTCGTGACGGGCACTGAAGACAAAAGCGCTTGCGTATAAGGGTGAAGCGGATTGCCGTACAGCTCGTGTTTATCGGTCAGCTCCATCATTTTTCCCAGATACATGACGCCGACTCTGTCGCTGATATGGCGGACAACACTCAAATCATGAGAAATAAACAAATAGGTCAGGTTGAATTCATCCTGCAGTTCTTCCATCAAATTGATGACTTGGGCCTGAATGGAGACATCGAGTGCGGAAACGGGTTCATCCGCAATAATCAGCTCGGGATTCAACGTCAGAGCCCGCGCAATCCCGATCCGCTGGCGCTGGCCTCCGGAAAATTCGTGCGGATAGCGGTTTGCAAAGCTCGGGTGAAGGCCGACTTTCGCCAGCAGCTCCTCCACTCGCTCGTTCCGCTCGCTCATGCTGTACATATGGTGAGTCTGGAACGGCTCTTTAATAATGGAACGCAGCGTTTTCCTCGGGTTAAGGGATGCGAAGGGATCTTGGAAGACCATCTGGATGTTTTTGCGGACGCTTTTTCTCAGCTTTTCTTCAGATAAGCCGGAGATATCCTGACCCTTAAAAAGAATCCGGCCGTCTGTCGGCTTGTATAAACGGATCATCGTCCTTCCCGCCGTTGATTTGCCGCATCCTGATTCACCGACGATGCCGAGCGTCTCCCCGCGCTTCAGTGAAAAAGAAACGCCGTCAACAGCCTTTATATCACCGACTTTCCTTTGAAAAAAACCGGAGCGGATCGGGAAATATTTTTTTACGTCTTTCAGCTCTAAAATCGTTTCTTGGTCTGCAGCTGTCATTTTGATTGGGCACCCTCTTCCTCATATAAAAAACATCTTACAGAACGGCCGCTTTCATGCGTTATCAGCTCCGGCTGCCCTGTTTTGCATTTGTCCATCGCTTTTGAACACCTCGGGGCGAATCGGCAGCCTTCCGGAAGATTATCCGGTGTCGGGACACTGCCTTTGATCGCTTTTAATGTATCAATCTCTCCATCTATCACCGGTATGGAGTTTAACAGCCCTTCGGTATACGGATGAAGAGGGTTTAAAAATAAGTTCTCCACACTCGCACTCTCTACGACTTGTCCGCAATACATAACGATCACCCTGTCGGCGGCTTCGGAAACCACACCTAAATCGTGAGTGATCAGCAGAATGGAAGTATCGAATTTTTTGCAGAGGTCTTTCATCAGCTCCAATACTTGGGCTTGTATCGTCACATCAAGCGCCGTCGTCGGCTCATCAGCGATCAGAAGTTTCGGATTGCAGCTGAGCGCAATGGCGATCATCACCCTCTGTCTCATCCCTCCGGAAAGACGGTGCGGATATTCTTTCATCACTTGTTCCGCTCTGGAGAATCCGACGAGTTCCAGAAGCTCAACGGCTTTTTTAGCCGCTTCTCTTTTATTCATTTTTTTATGGTATTCGAGCACTTCGGTAATTTGTTCGCCGATGGTCAGCACCGGATTCAGGGAAGTCATGGGCTCCTGAAAGATCATAGAGACGTCATTTCCGCGGATTTTGCAATATTCGTTTTCGGTGAAGGAGGCCAGGTCCCTGCCTTCCAGCTTAATCGAGCCGTCCATAATTTTTCCGCCCGAGCCTTTGACAAGTCCCATAATAGAAAGCGAGGTGATGCTTTTGCCCGAGCCGGATTCTCCTACAAGAGCGACGGTTTCGCCTTTGTTAATGTGAAAATCAACCCCGTCGACTGCGGGTATCGGCTGTTTCTTTCTGAAAAAATAGGTCTTTAAATTATTCACTTCTAATAGTGTGCTCATGATACGCCCCTTTCTCATTCCGCTGAAGCAGAGGGAAACATACGTTTCGCTATCACAAAATATAGAATAGTCGAAAAATTTTATAGTTGTATATTATTACATCATTATTACAAAAGCAAGAATTTTTTAGGATAAATGTAATATCCTTAAATAATTTCCATTCTTTTAATCTATTAAAGCGTTGCTTCCAGAAAGGTTTTGGAAGGGATGGCCAATGCTTCTTTTACTGTTTTTTGATGATCGGTTAAATATTTTTTTACTATATTGAATCCGACGGCATAGCCGAGCATTGAGGGGAAGTATCCTTTTCCGTATAACAGCTGGGAAAACATTCTGCTGTCTCTCGTTAATCGGAGGTTCGGCTTGACTCTTTTTTCAAACAGAAAATCAAGCTGCTCAGGCGTATAGTAGGACGTCCATTCCGCCGTAAGACTTGAGCCGAACCGCTCATATACAGCATATTCTGCCAGCCCCTCCATCATGATTGTATCAAGAAATGTCTCATCTTTTTCGTCCTTTGTCACATGTTCTAACCGGCAGACGTGATTATATTCATGTGTCATAAGGGCGGATACAGCTGAATTGGAACTATCCGACGATAGAAAGAGGAACATTTTGTCCCGAAAGGCCAGACCGGATTTTGATCCGAATTCCTGACGGATTTTCCGGTTTCGTTCATCGACGGGCAAAACTACGATCGGCACGTCCGGCCCGTTCCACTTCTCCTTTAAATAGGCTTCCTCCTTTTGAATATGGCTGTAGCATCCTTTTTCTTTCAGCCGTTTACTGGTCCTAACGCCGTCCTTCAGATGGCGGAACATGCCGTGGTTTTGCAGCATCCCGAGTATCGGCTTCCACTCTTTCTTATCGGCCCCTGAAAAAAGCGGCAAAAGATGCGGGGCCAGGTCATTTACGGATGCCGCCTTTTCCATCCATTGATATGTCTGCTTGACGCTCATACCGGTTCGCCTCCTCTTGTTGTTATCATATGCACGCACAAAAAAACCGGCCACCTTTTTCAGGCAGCCGGTCAAAAACTGTATTATTGATATTTTTTAAAGATCAAAGTGGCATTATGTCCGCCGAAGCCGAGCGAGTTGCTGAGGACGATGTTGACATCCTGCTCGCGCGCTTTGTCCGGTACATAATCTAAATCACACTCTTCATCAGGTGTTTCAATGTTAATCGTCGGCGGGATAATGCCGTCTTTAATTGCCATGACGGAGAAGATTGCTTCAATTCCTCCGGCAGCGCCTAACAAATGACCCGTCATTGATTTTGTCGAACTGACGGCAAGCTTGTACGCATGATCACCGAAAACGGTCTTAATGGCTTTTGTCTCGTATTTATCATTGTAGTACGTGCTTGTGCCGTGAGCGTTGATGTAATCAATTTCTTCAGGCTTGATGCCCGCATCTTTGATTGCTTCCTGCATCGCTCTCGCACCGCCTTCCCCGTCTTGGGCAGGCGCGGTAATGTGGTAGGCGTCACCCGTTGAGCCGTAGCCGACAATTTCCCCGTAAATTTTCGCACCGCGGGCAAGGGCATGCTCAAGCTCTTCAAGCACGACGATCCCCGCGCCTTCTCCCATGACAAAGCCGTCACGGTTTTTATCAAACGGGCGGCTTGCCGTCTTCGGATCAGGATTTGTAGAAAGGGCTTTGTTTGCGCTGAAGCCCGCAAATGACATTCTTGTCAGCGGCGCTTCCGTTCCGCCCGTAATCATCGCATCGGCATCGCCGCGCTGAATGACTTTAAACGCGTCACCGATAGAGTTCGTTCCCGTCGCACATGCCGTCACCGTACAGGAGTTGACTCCTTTTGCTCCGAGAGCGATTGAGATTTGGCCTGTCGCCATATCCGGAATCATCATCGGAACAAAGAACGGGCTGACCCTTCTCGGCCCTTTTGTCAGGAAGATTTCGAATTGGGATTCAAGCGTTTCAAGACCGCCGATTCCGGATCCGACCCAAACGCCGACTCTCGGCGCGATCTCGTCTGTGATGTTCAGACCGGCATCTTGAACGGCCATTTTCGCGGCTACGACTGCATATTGCGTGAAGCGGTCCATTTTTCGCGCTTCTTTTTTATCCATGTGATTTTCAATATTGAAATCTTTCAGTTCAGCAGCTACTTTCGCCGGATACTCGTCCGATTCCACACGTGTGATCGGTCCGATTCCGGATACGCCGCCGATTGCATTTTTCCAGCTTGTTTCGGCGTCGTTTCCAAGCGGAGACAAGGCTCCAAGCCCTGTAACGACTACTCTTTTTTTACTCATCTTGTGTGCACCTCACCTTTTTTTATCGTCCCCAGCGTATTGCTATGGCGCCCCATGTCAATCCTCCGCCGAAACCGACCATGACGATGACATCGCCGTCTTTAATTTTGCCTGCTTCCAGTTCCTCTACTAATGAAATCGGAATGGATGCTGCGGATGTGTTTCCATATTTATGGACTGTTTTAGACATCTTTTCAACCGGAAGCTCCAAACGTTCCCGTGCCGCTTCCATGATGCGGATGTTTGCCTGATGCGGAATCAAAAAGTCTACGTCCTCTTTGGAGAGGCCGGCTTTTTCAATAACATTTACACTCGATTCACCCATTTGCCGGACGGCGAATTTGAATACTTCTCTTCCATGCATGATTGTATGCCCTTTTTCATCTAAGTACAAGTGCTGACCGCCTGTACCGTCTGCTCCGAGCTCAAATGACAGTATGCCTCTGTCGTCGCTGACCGGTCCGATGACCGCCGCTCCGGCTCCGTCTCCGAACAGCACAGCCGTATTACGGTCGTCCCAGTCGGTAATGCTTGAGAGCTTTTCCACGCCGACCACGAGGACATGTTTGTATGTTTGCGATTCAATGAATTGTTTGGCGGTTACGATACCGTACATAAAACCCGCACATGCGGCGCTGATATCCATCGCGCACGCTTTTTTGGCCCCGAGCTTCTCTTGTATCATACAGGAAACGGTCGGGAAAGACTGGTCAGGAGTAACCGTCGCCACGAGGATCATATCAAGCTCTTCTGCGGAAATGCCGGCCTGATCAAGCGCTTTTTGCGCAGCCTCGGCGGCCATGCCGGATGAATACATATCTTCCGCGGCGATTCTTCTTTCTTCTATACCTGTTCTCGTACGAATCCACTCGTCCGATGTATCTACCATTTGTTCAAGATCATGATTTGTCAGCACTTTTTCCGGGATGTAACGGCCGACGCCAAGAATTCCAGCTTTCATGGGAAAGACTCCTTTTTTATAATGAATTTAAAACTAATTAGTTATGATCAATTATTAGTATCAGGTACTAATTCTACCCTATTTTTTTTCTGTTGGCAATATATTCGTCTAAACTATCGGACGCTGCTCCTCATAGAATAAAAGGAAGACGAAAGGAGGCTTCACTATGGATATTTTCTCCAAAATGATGTTCGGCGATTCCAGAGACCGGGATAAAGAACCGGAAGAAAACCCGGAGCAGCCTCAGGCTGAAAACGAAGAAGAGATCGATTACAACCACGTGTTGAATCAGCTGGGGTCCATCATGAACTCCCTGGATCAATTAAAGCCCGTATTTAAAGACTTTGCGCCGATGGTGTCCGCCATAAAGAAAAAAATCATGTGAAAAGCCACTTCATGAAAAAGTGGCTCTCTTTATTTATTCAGCTCCCCGGCATCAGATCTGCCAAGCTCATACGCTTCCGCCATGACCGATGTAAACAGGTCCATAAACGGCTGAATCATTTCCATAGACAGATCTATGCCGGATTTCTCAAGCTCCGCCTTTGCTTCCGGCAGGTATTTCATCGCGATCTGCATAAATTCAAGAGACTTTTCATGCTGCATGTGTATCCACCTCTATTCATTTGACGGCAGTTCATTTGTTTGGTTATACGTTTTTACAAGGTCTGAGATTTTGTCTTGAAACGCTTTGTCCACCAGCGGGCTGAACGTCCCCATTTCAACGACTCCTTCCCTGAAATCAAAGTCGTGATCTCCGCTCTTGAGCGTACCTTTATTATATTGCTCGGCAATTAATGTATAGGCTTTATCTACGTTTTGCACCGTGCTTGTCAGCACCGTGTTTTTGCCGAGATTCGATTGCTCGGCGACATAGCCGATGGCGTAAAGCCCGTCTTTTTTGATTTGCTGAATGACAGGAACATTATACCCGTCTCCGGCCGGATATACAACATCCGTGCCTTCCGCTTTTAACTTCTCGTAAAGATGCAGCGCTTCATTGCCGTTATCCCAGTGGTCCGTAAATTCCGTATTGACGGTGATATCAGGCTTTTCATATTTCGCCCCTTTGATAAAGCCGTCTACTTCAGGCTGCCACAGAAAGGAGGCGATGACACCTACCTCATTGGTTTTTGACATATGGGCGGCCGTCATTCCCCCGAAAAAGCCCATTGCTTCTCCCATAAGGTGAACGCTTGTGACATTATCGCTTTTCGCCGTTCCGTTTGCGACGACGAATTCCATGTCGGGATAATCCTTGCTGATCATATTGAAGATTTCCTCGTATTCATTTCCGTGCCCGTATAAAAGATTGACTCCTTTTTTATGAAAATCATCTATCGCTTTTAAAATATCTTCATCGGATCTGATATTTTCTTTATAATAAACGTCAACGTTAAATTCAGATTGTATCGCTAATAAACCTTTGTAACCTTTTGTGCCCCATACCAAGTCACTGATGGTATCGGGAAAAAGCATTCCGACCTTCTCAATTTTTCCTTTAAACGGAGTTTGTGCGCATCCGCTCAATAAAAGGAGGACAGAAAAGATCATGACAAGCCTGGTGATCAAGCCATGTTCAACCCCTTTTCAAACTCATAACATATATAATTGATATACGTTTATTGTAGCGGTAATGCACATAACATGGAAGGTATTTCTTAAAAAATGTCGAATATTGATGAAAATTGTCTTTTCCATTCTTTAATTTTTTCTTCCGCTTCTGTTTTTTGCGTTTTTTCTTTTATTTCCAGGGTAATAATCTGATTTTCGTCTTCTGTGCCGTCAGCCTCCAGCTTATTCATCAGCCCGCAGACCGCGTCTTCTAAAAAGATTCTGCTTTCGCCATCTTCTTTTGCTTCCGTCCACGGACCGTAAAGGGGAGGAAGGATAATCGCTTTTGCCGTATCCCGCTGACCGTTTTTTTCCCAGTCTCCGTGATCCTCACTGTAAACAATCCAATATAAAGGCTCAGCCCTTTCTTCGGGCAGACACCCGCTCCCGTATTGAACGCAGATACGATCGTATTCCTTTTCACCGATTTCCTCTATTATTTGAAAAAGCCCGTTTCTCGCGAGCCACATTAAACGTTCTTCTAAATACAGCTGCCTCGTTTTGTCCTCCGGTTCTGCCAAAATGACATCAACGTGCACACCCTCATCCATCAACCGTTCGCACAATGAAAGGCCGAGAAATTCATCTGCTCCAATGATCAGCGCTGTTTTCATCACATCTGCCGCCTTTCCGGTTTTTCATTCACACACAAGCCAAACAGCCCTCTGAAAAGAGATGGCTGTTGTATTCTATTCATTACAGGTCTTTTTCATGACTGCGGAAAAACCGGCAGATGGCTCTGTAAATACGAGCAGGGTTCTCAAGCAGGTGATACGTGATATCAGTCTTGCTTCCGGTCTTTTCCCGGGCTTCTTTATACGCGTTCGCATGCAGGGTGTACGGGTACGGCGCTCCGGTCGTTCTTTGCCATATATGTACCGGCACGCGGGTGCGGCAGCCGGTAATGGTCTGATAGCTCAGTGAGCTTGCCTCTTTTTCAGAAACACCGAAGCTTTGTGCCGTTTCCCTCAGAAACTGCTTATAAAAAAACTTATTTTCTTTCTCTGATTCAAAATGGGCTTGAAGATCAAGACAAGGATCTAACATTGCGGCTGAACGGATATGCTCCGGTGAAGACTGCAGCAATTGATCGGCGATGAGGGCGCCCATGCCTTCTGCGAGCAAATGTATTTTCGGATTGAGCGTTTCTTGTTTCAGCACATAATGAATCAGCTGTCTGGCGTAAAGGGCGGCTTTTTCCGAACCCCAATGCCGTCCGTATAAATTGCTGTTGAAAATGGTGTACCCTCTGTCAAGCAGCGTATTTAACAGCCGGTTTCTCCCTTCATGTTCGAGCCAAAAGCTTGAGTCCCGGCTGACAAAGTGGGTTCTGTCCCCCAGAATAAAGACACAGAAGCCGTTCGGCCGATACGGCAGATGGATGACGTTCAGCTCAGATCCGAATTGGAAAAATCTTTCCGTTATCCCCATGCCTGCCCGCCTCCTTTTACTCCTAATCTCTCTATTGGCTATCATATGTAAGAAGAATGAAAACGGATCGGATAAACTCCTATTTGCTGCTATGTTTTGGCTATTATCCCAAGCACGGGAACCGAATTTTCCGTCAGACGGCCGGACAGGCGGGCACATGTCAGTTTCAGGCGCGCTTTTTGATGAGAAAATGACCTTCCGCCCGCGCTTTATGTATGGTATGATACAACGTAGAATAAAATGAAGGACGAGGTGGAAACGTGCGGTTAGTTATCGGTTTTATTTGGACGTTCCTTTTAACACATATGGCCTGTTATTTGATCGCCTCCATGAACAGCGCGGCGTACAATTTCAAGCAATCATCCGTTATTGCCGTGGTTATTGCGGTGCTAGTCTTTGTTCTTGCGGAGATCATGCCTGTCAAACAGGATGCAAACCAGCATTAAATAAAAAAACCTGCTATTCAGCAGGTTTTTTTGTGTTCACGGTTTTCGTTGGTACGTCCACAATCTGTTGTGGTTTGAAGTTTCAGGGAACATTTCTCCCACCGTAAGCTTGATTTTTTGCGGGTTTTTGACCATGCTTCCCGTTTCGCCGATTTCAACGTACACACCGTTATTCGGCGCTTTTTGTCCCGGTCGGAATTGATGCTGCTGTCCCACGTCATTTCCTCCTTTTTCTTTTTTATGTAGTATGCGCTTGTATGCGGAGAAATATCAAAAACCGCTGAATGAGATTCAGCGGTTTTTTTGTTCATCCTGTTTGTAAAGAAGAGCTTTCAGGAGCGCTTTTTGCGCGTGAAGCCGGTTTTCCGCCTGCTGGAATACCGCCGAGTTCGGACCGTCGATAATCTCGGACGTGACCTCTTCTTCCCGATGCGCCGGCAGGCAATGCAAAAATGTATAGTCGGGTTTGGCGAGACTGACGAGTGAGGCGTTGACTTGATACGGTGCAAACACATTCAGCCGCTGCTGCGTCTCTTCCTCCTGCCCCATGCTCGTGAAGACGTCAGAGTAAATCACGTCTGCATCCCGCACCGCTTCCTGCGGATTTTCGGTAAGGGTGATTTTCGCTCCGGAAACAGCCGCCGCTTCTCTCGCGGCATTCACCGCCTCTTCCTCTGCTTCATAGCCTTTCGGCGAAGCAACCGCAATGTCACAGCCCATTTTTGCGCAGCCGATCATAAGTGAATGCGCGACATTATTTCCGTCACCGATATAGGCGACTTTTACTCCTTTTAATTTTCCTTTTATTTCTTGTATCGTTAACAGATCCGCGAGTGCCTGACACGGGTGATACCGGTCGGTCAGCCCGTTTATGACGGGAATATCTGCATGCTCAGCAAGCTCTTCGACTTTTTCATGCTCAAAGGTGCGGATCATAATGGCATCAACGAAGCCGGACAGCACCTTCGCCGTATCCGCGACCGTCTCCCCCCGCCCAAGCTGCAGGTCGCTGCTTGAAAGAAATAGTCCCGTTCCCCCGAGCTGGGCCATTCCCGCTTCAAAAGACACACGTGTGCGGGTTGAAGATTTTTCAAAAATCATCGCCAATGTTTTCCCTTGGAAAATCGGCTGTATCGGATGTTGTTTTAATAATGAAGCTTCTGTCAGAAGCGCATTGATGTCTGACGGGCTGACATCTTTTAATGAAAGAAAATCTTTGCCGTACAAATGGGTTAATGTGTGTTCCGCTTTTATTGTGTGCATGATGCCACTTCCTTTTGATAAAGATCTTTGAGCGATACAGGCTGAGGTTTGCCGGAGCCGCTTGCTAAAAATGCCTTTACGGTTTCCGGTTCAGTAAAGACCGTCACACCGTGCGTCATGGCTTCGATCCGTTGTTTACGCGCTTCTTCAGAGTGATTGAAATTAATATGGACCGCTTTATCCTTTCGCTCTGCCCATGCCGGGAACGCATCTTTGCATACGGTAAATCCCGCCTCTTGAGCCTGACGTTCCAATTCCGCATCACAGCCTTCCAGATAGATGCTGCCTTTTTTCTCCCAGACGTGCGCGTAGATTTTTTTCAGTGCGCTTTCTGCGTCAAACGCGACACACATGCCTTCTCCGGTCGACTTCATTTCCGGCCCGGGCTTTACGTCCACATCCTGAATGGCGTGAGAAGAAAAAACCGGGAATTTCACTGCAGTTCCGTGCTGATTTTGAACCTCGGGCTTGATGTCTTTAAGGGAAGCGCCGGCCAGCAATCTGGCGGCAAGCGGGATCATCGGCACCCCCATCACCTTAGACACGACAGGAACCGTGCGGCTTGCCCGGGGATTCACTTCAAGAACGAGAATATCCCCTTTGTCATCAATGACAAACTGAATGTTCATAATGCCTTTAAAAGCCAGTTTTACCGCGATTTTTTCGGCGGCCTCTTTTATATTCCGCTGCATATCAGGTGTGACAGACGGACCCGGAAGAATCGCAAAACTGTCGCCCGAATGGACGCCGGCCCGTTCAATGTGCTCTGTGTAAGTCGGCACGAATACTTCATGTCCGTCGGAAATCAGATCGATCTCCAATTCTTTTCCTGTAATGTACTGATCAATCAAAATCGGGTACGGCATGCCCGCTTCTTTTTCCAGTAGCTCTGACATTTGCGCTTCTGAATGAACGACGATCATGCCCATCCCCCCGATGACATAAGACGGACGGATCAGCACGGGGTAGCCGATCCGGCTTGCTTTTTCCGTTGCTTCTTCTTTTGAATAAGCGGTTTCGCCTTTGGCATGTTTAAGATCAAGATCATCAAGCAGCTGATAAAACAGATCCCGATCCTCCAGCGCATCAAGGGTTTCAAAGGATGTTCCGAGCAGCGGAATGCCCGCTTTTTCCAGCGGTTCAGCGGCATTGATCGCGGTCTGTCCCCCAAACTGGACGATGGCAAAATCAATGTTTTCATGTTCCGCCACGTTTAAAATATGTTCTGTCGTCAGCGGTTCAAAATAAAGCCGGTCGGCGATTTCATAATCCGTGCTTACTGTTTCCGGATTGTTATTGATCATAATCGTTTCATATCCCAGCTTTTGCAGGGTCAGGACGCCGTGGACGGCGCTGTAATCAAATTCCACTCCCTGACCGATGCGGATCGGGCCTGAGCCGATGATGAGTGCGCGTTTTTTCTCTTTTCGGCTGACATCTCCGTCGCTTTCCCCAAGGTAGGTGGAGTAGAAATAATTCGTCTTGGCATCAAATTCAGCGGCGCATGTATCTACGATTTTAAACGACGGGACGATGCCTGATTTCTTTCTGAGAGCACGGATGTCTTCTTCCGTTTTTCCCGTGAGAGATGCGATCATGACATCCGTGAAGCCTTTTACCTTCGCCTGCTTTAAAAGCGGGACAGACAGATGATCCCCTTCTTCCATCAGCTTGTTTTCCAATGTGATGATATTTCGGAATACATGGAGAAAAAACGGGTCAATTTTCGTTTTGGCATGGATATCTTCTATCGTTTCACCGCGGCTTAACAGTTCCATGACGACGAAAAATCTCCGGTCATCCGGCGTTACCGCTAATTCCCACAGCTGATTGATCGTACAGCCGCCGAGTTCAGGCAGGCGGGTGCCGATCGTTTTCAGCTCAAGGGAGGCCGCCGCTTTTTGAATGGCCGCTTCCATATTTCTTTCGATCGCCATGACCTCTCCCGTCGCTTTCATCTTCGTTCCGAGCGTGCGGTCGGCATGTTTAAATTTATCAAACGGCCAGCGCGGGAATTTGACGATGACATAATCAAGCGCCGGTTCAAAGCTTACATAAGTAGAGCCCGTCAGCGGATTTTTCAGTTCGTCGAGCGTATAGCCGACAGCAAGTTTCGC
Source organism: Bacillus sp. MT(2024) (assembly GCF_036362845.1). Taxonomy (NCBI): domain Bacteria; kingdom Bacillati; phylum Bacillota; class Bacilli; order Caryophanales; family Bacillaceae; genus Bacillus; species Bacillus sp. MT(2024). Next base: position 1,074,103 of record NZ_CP143632.1, on the reverse strand, counting down.
CGCCATTTTGGCAATCGGGTAGCCGGTTGCTTTTGACGCGAGGGCCGATGAACGGCTGACACGCGGGTTCACTTCAATGACATAGTACTGTTTGCTGAACGGATCCAGCGCAAATTGAATGTTGCAGCCGCCGACCACATCCAGCGCCGAAATAATCGCCAGGCTTGCTGAACGCAGCATCTGATATTCTTCATCCGTTAACGTCTGGGACGGTGCGACGACGATAGAGTCTCCTGTATGCACGCCGACGGGATCGATGTTTTCCATATTGCAGACGGTGATGCATGTATGATTGCTGTCGCGCATGACCTCATATTCGATTTCTTTAAATCCGGCGATGCTTTTCTCGACGAGGCATTGGCTGATCGGGCTTGCTAACAGCGCCTGTTTAATAAGCGTCTGAAACGCTTCTTTCGTTTTCGCGATTCCGCCTCCCTTTCCGCCTAACGTGTACGCCGGTCTCAGAATAACCGGAAATCCGATAGACTCAGCGAAGCGGAGGGCGTCTTCTTCGTTATCGACGATTTCGCTTTCCGGAACGGGCTGGTCGAGCTCTTTCATCAGAGCGCGGAACTGCTCCCGGTCTTCGCCTTTTTGAATGGTTTCCACCGATGTTCCTAAGAGCTTGACGTGATGCTTCTTCAGCACGCCTGCTTCTTCAAGCTTAACGGCTAAATTCAATGCCGTCTGGCCGCCCAAATTGGCAAGCAGACCGTCGGGTTTTTCTTTTTCAATAATGGCCTCGATGCTGTCGGTTGTGAGCGGTTCAAAATATATTTCATCGGCAAACGCCTCATCCGTCATAATTGTTGCCGGGTTGTTATTGACTAGAATAACGCGGTATCCTTCTTCTTTCAGAGCCATGCAGCCCTGCGTTCCTGAATAATCAAATTCTGCCGCCTGGCCGATGATGATGGGGCCGGAGCCGATGACTAATATGCTGGAAATGGTTGTATCTTTAGGCATGAGCGATTTCTCTCCTTGCTGGTATCACTTTCTCTAGAAATTCATCAAATATCCACTCGCTCTCAGCCGGTCCGGGGTGAGCTTCAGGGTGGAACTGGACGCTTAATACGGGAAGGCGCTTATGAATGAGCCCTTCCACTGATGTATCATTGACATGATGAAATCTGATCGATAGTTCGTTTTCGTCAATTGACGCTTCATCGACGACATAGCTGTGGTTCTGGCTTGTCATAAACACCCGTTTCGTTTTCCGGTCAATGACGGGATGGTTGGCACCCCTGTGGCCGAACGGCAGCTTATACGTATTTCCTCCGAAAGCCAGGGCAATCAGCTGATGCCCGAGGCAAATGCCGAGTGCAGGGAAATCACTGAGTAAAGATGTAATCCGGTTCATGTACGGCGCAATCGCTTTCGGGTCGCCCGGGCCGTTTGAGAGCACGATTCCGTCAGGCTGAATGTCATAAACGGCGTTCATCTGCTGATACGGAATGACCGTTACTTTACAGCCGCGCTTTACAAGTGACGAGGCGATTGATTTTTTATAACCGAAATCAATCAGCGCAATATGCCGGTCTCCGTTCCCCATTGAAGTGATGTCTTCAGACTGCGCCAGCTCCGCCGGATTTTGTGTTCCGGATGCTGCGGGAATTTCTCCTGCTGTTGACACAGCAGCGTTCATCGTGCCGCCGGAGCGGATGGCTTTGACGACGGCCCGTGTGTCCACTTCGGTTAAGAGCGGGATGTTCCATTTATTTAAATACTCTCTCAAGCTTGAGACTGCTTCATGGTGAGAAAAATGTTCACACGCTTCATAGACGGCAACAGCCTTGACTTGTGGAATTTTACTTTCAAGGTCTTTTTCATTAATTCCGTAGTTTCCGATCAGCGGATACGTAAAGACGATGATCTGACCCTTATATGACGGGTCTGTAAGCACTTCCTGATAGCCCGTCATTCCGGTGAAAAAAACAGCTTCGCCAACACAGCGGGCCTCTTTTTCAAGTTCACCGCCGAATGATGTTCCGTCTTCCAATACTAAATAGCCTTTCATCTAAAGCCCACCTCTTGATGAATAATTAATTAAAAATATGAATTTTTATACCTTTATATCGAAAAAAATTACCGTTTCACTGCCGAATGCGCTTCGATCGCTGCTTTCAGCATACTGACGGCCGACAGCATTTCTTCTTCAGAAACCGTAAGCGGCGGGAGCAGCCTGATGACATTCGGTCCGGCCGGAAGCACGAGAAGCCCGCGTTCCTGCAGATCTCCGATGATGCCGGACACGGGACCTGCGCATTCAATGCCGATTAATAACCCTTTTCCGCGGATTTCTTTTACAAAAGGCCCTGTCAGTTCACGGTTCAGCTGCGCTTTTAAAAAAGAGCCTTTGTCTGCCGCCGCCTGGAGAAAGTCCGGCTGAAACACAATGTCCAAAGTTGCTTTCACAGCTGCCATGGCGAGCTTATTGCCGCCGAAAGTCGTACCATGCGTACCCGGCGTAAAGGCGTCGCCAAGCTTCTTTTTGCCGATCACGGCTCCGACGGGAAAACCGTTTCCAAGCCCTTTCGCAGCAGTGATAATGTCCGGAGAGATGCCGAAGTGCTCATAGCCGAATGCCTTGCCCGTCCGGCCGATTCCGGTTTGAATCTCGTCTGCGATAAGCAGCGCCTGTTTGTCTTTGCAAAATGTCTGTAAGGCTTCGATGAATTCCGGATCGGCGGGATTGACTCCCCCTTCTCCCTGCACCGTCTCAAGCATGACGGCGGCGATATCATCCTCTTTTGAAAGCGTGCTGAATGCCGACGGATCATTGAACGGAAGATAGTGAAAGCCTTGAAGCATCGGTCCGAAACCGGTCTTGATTTTGTCTTGTCCGGTGGCGGCCATCCCCGCATAGGTCCGTCCGTGAAAGGATTGATGGAATGTTACGATTTTTGTCTTTCCCGTTGCTTTACGGGCAAGTTTAATGGCGCCTTCATTCGCTTCGGCTCCGCTGTTGCAGAAGAAAACGAGATCCCCCTCGCTATGTCCGGCAAGCTTTGCCGCGGCTTTTTCCTGAAGATCATTTTCAAACAGATTGGAAACGTGCCATACGCTGTCAAGCTGTTCTTTCACCGCTTCTGTCACCGCATCATGACAATGGCCGAGATTGGAAACGGCGATGCCCTGAATAAAATCGAGATACGTTTTTCCGTTTTCATCCTCTGCGATTGTCCCTTTCGCTTTTTTAATATCGATAGGCCAGCGGCTGTAGGTTTGAAATAGGCTGCTCATGACACGCTCTCCTTTTCTTTGACGATTTTTGTTCCTCGGAAGACTTGATTGGTGAAAAACGCTCCTTTTCCGTTTACGATCATCACTTCCGCGACATCTTCACTCAGTGCCGATAATGCCGAGTTTACCTTCGGAATCATCCCCCCTGAAATCACGCCGTCATCGATGAGGGCCTGAATCTCTTGCGGCGTCAAAGTATCCAGCCTGCTCTCTCCGTCCATAATTCCTTCGACATCCGTGACAAATAAAAGTTTATCGGCGTGTAAGGCTGAAGCGACGGCCGATGCCGCGGCGTCTGCATTGACGTTCAGCGTTTCGAAATCACTTGTCATGGAAAGCGGAGCGATAACGGGAATGATGCCTTCTTTCATTAATGCGTGGATGATTGACGGATCGGTTTTTTGTATTTCACCGACTTCTCCGTATTTATCTTGATTAAGGTAAGATGCTTGAAGGAGACCGCCGTCCTTTCCTGATATTCCCGCGGCTTTCAGCCCGTTTTTCGCGAGTTCGGTTACGAAAAATTTATTGATCGTCCCTGACAAGACCATTTCCGCTGTTTCCAGCACCGGTTTGGTCGTTTTCCGCTGTCCATCGACAAATTCCGTTTCAATCTGCAATGTTTTCAGCATTCTTGAAATGTCCGGGCCGCCTCCATGCACGACGGCAATGTTCCAGCCCGATTGCATAAGCTCTTTTACATTTTGAAAAAAATCGGCGGATAACTCGCGGATTACGCTTCCGCCGCACTTAAAAACGATCGTTTTCTTCATGCCGCTCCCCTTTGTTATGTGCGATAGCTCGCATTGATTTTGATATAATCATAGGTTAAGTCACAGCCCCATGCCCGGCCGCTGCCGGAGCCTTCCTGCAGGCGGACTGCAATCGTAATTTCATCACCTGATAAGTACTCCTTGGCATCAGTTTCCGAAAATGGCTGAGGTTCGTTGTGTTTAAACAGACACTGACCGCCGAGGAAAACTTCCACTTGTTCGGCTGTTACGCTTGCCGCACTGTGCCCGATTGCGCCGATGATGCGCCCCCAATTGGCGTCTGTGCCGTAAACGGCAGTCTTCACAAGGCTTGAGCCGACGATTTTTTTGGCGATAATATTCGCCTCAAGGTTATTTTTCGCGCCTTCGACTCTGGCTTCAATTAATTTCGTCGCTCCTTCACCGTCTCTGGCAATATCTTTGGCAAGGTCTTCGCATACAAGCTTTAATCCCTTTTTAAAAGCCGGCCAGTCAGGGTGATCCTCCGCCAGGCAATCATTCCCCGCGCAGCCGTTCGCCATCACAAGCACCATGTCATTCGTCGATGTTTCACCGTCAACGGTGATTTGGTTAAATGAAACATCCGTAATCTCTCTGAGCGCGTTTTTGAGCGCCTGTTCTTCCACGGCCGCGTCCGTTGTGACAAAGCCGAGCATTGTCGCCATGTTGGGGTGGATCATGCCGGAGCCTTTCGCCGCTCCGCCGATCGTGATGATGTCTCCGCCGATCACCAGTTCATAACACGTCTGTTTCGTCACTGTATCCGTCGTCAAAATGGCTTCTTCAAATGCTCCGGACACTGACGGCGCTTGACCGAGCTGTTCAATGCCCGCCTGAATTTTTTTCATATCTAAAAGCTCGCCGATCACCCCGGTTGACGAAACCGCAACAAGCTCCGGCTCAATGCCGAGCTGGCTCGCGAAGCCGTCCCGCATTTCATAGGCGTCCTTTAATCCTTGGTCTCCCGTACAGGCGTTGGCAATCGCGCTGTTGACAATAACCGCCTGAAGCACGGCCTCTTTTTTTAAGCTCTCTTGCGTCACTTTCAAGGGCGCTGCCTGAAAATGGCTCTGCGTATATACCGCCGCACTGACTGCAGGCGCTTCGCTGATAATCGCTCCGAGATCTTTTTTTGAATAGCGCAGGCCGCAGTGCACGCCCTTTGCCTCAAACCCTTTCGGCGAGGATACGCCGCCTTTTATTTTCGTGATTTCCTCACTCAGCTGAATCATATTTTCGAATCCCTCTTTCGTTCTATGGATAGACTGGCGTCATCGTAAGTCCCGTTTCTTCCTGCCAGCCATTCATGATATTTAAATTTTGAACCGCCTGCCCTGCGGCGCCTTTCATCAGATTATCTATGACAGAAACGATGGTGGCACGGTTTGTTCTCTCATCCACGGTGACACTGATATCACAAAAATTGCTGCCGTATACCTCTTTCGTCGCCGGAAATTCACCTTCCGGCCTGATTCTGACAAAATATGAATCTTTGTAGAATTCGGAATACAATTCTCTTACCTGTGCAGCAGACATACCCGGAGGGGCGTCGGTATACATCGTCGCCATAATGCCCCTTGTCATCGGCGCCAAATGAGCGGAAAACGTGATCGGACCTGTGCCGGGCTGCCATGCCGCCAATTGCTGTTCAATTTCCGGAGTATGCTGATGCTCATTAACCTTATAAATTTTGAAATTATCATTCAGCTCAGAATAATGAGTGCCCATGGATGCTTTTCGGCCGGCACCGGATACGCCTGTTTTCGCATCAACAATCAGAAATGAATCTTGTAAAAGCTTATTTTTCGCCAGCGGGGCGAGCCCGAGCAGCACAGCCGTCGGAAAACATCCCGGATTGGCAATCAGCTTAGCAGTCTGAATCTCTTCTTTTTGCAGTTCGGCTAAACCGTAAACCGCGCTTTGAAGCGTTCCTTTCGGCGCGGCCTTCCGCTTATACCACTTTTCATACACGGCCGGGTTTTGAATCCGCAGATCACCGGATAGATCAATGACCGGGATGCCCGCCTCCGCCAGCTTGGGCGACCACTCTCCGGAAACGCCGGGCGGCGCGGCTATAAACATGACATCAATTTCGTTTCGAATCGTTTCTATATGAAGCGGCTGAAGTGATTGTGACGCTATATTCCTCAAATGCGGATATGAAGCGGCATATTCTTTTCCTTCGTCGCTCGATGAATATAATATACAATCTTCTGCATAAGGGTGATGGTTAAGAATCCTGACAAGTTCGGCGCCTCCATAACCAGTCGCGCCTATAATACCTATTTTCAATGGGTTCACCTTCTTGGTTTTTGTGAAATTATTTAACATTATAACATGAATAAAAATTAATTCAATTGTATATTTAATATTTTTTCATTCATTTTCCATCTGTTTTCGCTGACAAAAAACCCCCTCTCGATCGAGGGGGTTTCATAAGAAAAACAGGCTGATCGGATCAGCCTGTTTTTTTCAGCATCATCAGCCCGCTTATAAAAAACAGCACGGAGCTGGCGTAAAAAATAATATAAACCGTAAAGAAATCAGCGAGAAACCCGCCGAGAATAATGGCGGCAGCTGAAAATACGGCCGTCCAGAAATGATAGCTGCCGACTTTTTTCCCCCGCTCCCCGCCGTCAGTGTAATCGGCGATCATGATTTTCTCGCCGTGTTTTTGCATGGCGCCGAAGAGGCCCAAAAGCACCTGCACAACATAAACCTGGTGCACGCCGGTAATATGCGGGAGCGTCAGAAGAAGCACCGCCATCCCCCACGAATTCGCCATCAGGAACCAGCGGGGATCCAGTCTTGCCGACAGCCGGCCGAGCAGCGGATGAATCAATGCGCCGCTCAGGCCGAACAAGCCGTATGAGAGACCGAATTGCGTGTAGCTGGAACCGATGTTTTTAATAAATAAAATATAAAACGGAAAGATCAGGCTGCCGGCAAAAAAGACACTGCTCTGAGACAGGATCAGCCATTTTAAATGGTTGTGTTTCATGATTTGTACCTCTGATAAAAATAATTCATAAACAAGTCATCGGGATCATATTTGTGTTTTTTCCGAAAGAACGTATCGCTTTTCGGATATGCCTCGCGCATCTGCTCTTTCGTTTGATACAGCATATACGGCAGATAATAACTGCCGCGGTGGCGCAATGCCGTATCCGTCATTTTTCTGACAATCCGCGCTGCACTCGCCTGGCTGTCTTTTGAAAACCCTTCATTGATTAAAAGAACGAGTGAAAACATGTCTTCCTTTGCGTATGACAGATCGGCTTTTTCATTTTTTTGCACGTAGCGGATCGTAATATTTACGAGATTGAGATCTTCATGTGACAGCGTCTTGCGTAAATCATGAATGTACGGTGCAAATTCGCCGACGGGCACGAAGTATTCTTGAAGCACGTCGGTGTTGTCCGTGTTTTCATATTCCAAAAATTTCGATTCTGACCGCATGACATTGTTCCTGGAGACTTTCACGCCGTTTTGACTGAGAAAATAAGACTGCTGGGTTGACCAGAACCAATTTCTTCCCCAGTCATACCGGCGGGAGAGGCCGAGCGCGAATTTCGTCAGCGCCGGATGCTCATCTTCTTTCAGTTCATTGTGCCGCTTTAATTCTTTCTGATTGTCTGAGAGTGTGTAATCAGTCACATACATATCGTGCAAAAAGCCTTTATCCCCTGTTGCGATCCGCGCGAGATGCATGCGCACGGCGGGGTTGCGCTGAACATGCTGCGTAAAATATTGACTGTATGTATCAGCGTTCATGCGTTTCGTTTTCATTTCATAAAGCTCATCATCCGTCAGCTCAATATCCGCGTCAAGGATGACGCCGAACAGGCCGTAGCCGCCGATGACGGCTGAAAACAGGTCATCTTTCGGAGTAACGGTGATGACTTTGCCGTCCGCCTTTAAAAGATGAAACGATTTGACCGTATCAATCAGCGAACCGTACCGGATATCCCGGCCGTGGGCGTTGGCGCTCAGTGAGCCCCCGATCGTAAAAATGTTTTGCGATTGCATGACTTTTACCGCGAGCCCGTACGGATTGACATAGCGCTGAATATCATTCCACGTCGCTCCCGCCTGCACTCTGATGATTTTTTTCTTTCGGTCGAGACCGAGTATTTTGTTGTAGCCCGTCATGTCGAGAACGATACCATCTTCATAATACGTCTGGCCGCCCATTGAGTGCTGGGCGCCTGCGATTGAGATCTTCAAATGCTTTCTCTTTGCTTCCTTAATCGTTTCGACCAATGTTTCTTTCTCTTTTCCTTTGACCGTCTGCTTAATTTTCACGGGCATGAGACGGCTGACATCCGTCATTGTCCCTGCCTGCCGCTCCGGCTCTTTGTGAAAGGCGGAAACAGCGAACAGCGCCGTATAAACAAGAATGCTAAGGATAATGAGAAGTAATTTTTTCTTCATGGGTTCCTCCCTCGCATGCAGCCGGTCTATTATATCATGCCTCACGTCCGTTTTTTTCCTTTTTAACCCGATACCGCAAAAAACCCCGAATGGCGGGAAACTCGGGTTTTTTAGTGACTCGCCCTTCTTTCCGCACGCCGGTCTGCAGCGACAAAGCAGACAAAACGGCGCCAGAAAGAATCATGTTTAGTACAGTTCGAAACGGTCATCCGGAAAACACCGGGCATAAAAAATACACAGAAATCCTTAAAATGATTTTTAGTCAGTATATAATCGATATATATGCAGATGTATTACCAAAGGGATTGTTTAAAACAAAGATGTTAAATGAGGTGGGGAAAATGAACATAAAAGGGATCAATCATCTTCTTTTTTCTGTTTCAGATTTGGAAAAATCAATAGAATTTTATGAGAAAGTATTTCATGCACAACTTCTGGTTAAAGGACAAAAGACAGCATATTTTGATCTGAACGGGCTTTGGCTTGCACTTAACTTAGAGGCGGATATACCAAGAAATGAAATACATAAATCCTATACGCATACGGCCTTTACAATTGACCCAAAAGATTTTGATGCAATACTTCAAAGGTTAAAAAATCTAAATGTAAATATATTAAATGGGCGTCCTAGAGATAAGCAAGATCAAAAGTCAATTTATTTTACTGATCCCGATGGACATAAGTTTGAATTCCACACAGGTACACTCCAGGACAGACTGTCCTATTACAAAAAAGATAAACCTCATATGAAATTTTATATATAAGGGTTCGTTTGCGATCCAAAACAAGCCCTCACTGTCGCTTATATGCAGACAAAAGAAAAGCACCTCGGATTTTAGGATGTACCTAAAATCCGGGGTGCATTTTCTTATTACTGAATCCCTAATGCGATTTTTGCGTAGCGTGACATTTTGTCTCTTGTCCACGGCGGATTCCAGACGATGTGGACTTCCGTCTCTTTTACATCCGGAATGTCGGCGAGCGCTTTTTTCACCTCGTCGACGATGATCGGAGCGAGCGGGCACCCCATTGATGTCAGTGTCATCGTAACGTGCGTCAGGCCGTCGTCATCCATATCAACGTCGTATACAAGGCCGAGATTGACGATATCGACGCCGAGCTCAGGGTCAACAACCTGCTCCAAGGCGCCCATGATGTTTTCTTTTAATGCTTCTTCCACGTTCCATCACTCCTTTTTCCTCAGTATAACGTAAAAGCGGGTTTTGTTAACACCTTTGTGCTTTATAAATGCTTATCGAACCAGGCGACGGTTTCTAAAACGGCATACCTCGGGACTTTATGATCAGCCCGTTCGTCTTTCAGAAACTGAAGATGGTCAGGCCGGCTGCTGTAATGAGGTTTAATCGTTTCATAAAAGCCGCGGGTCGGTGCATACGGAACGACTTTGTCTTGAACGCCGTGCCAGAACAGCAGCGGGCGGCTGCGGAGTTTTTCCGGTTCCAGACTGAGATCGAACGGTTTGAGCCGCGCAAACAGTTCATCGACCTGTTCTTTTGTGACGTCAATGTCGATGTCCTGCTTTTGAATGTGGTCAATCTGCTGCTGAAAAAATGCCGTATAGTTCGGGCTTCCCATCAGACTGACGCCGGCTTTGACCCAATCATACGCGGCCATCGCGCCGAATGTCGTAATTCCGCCCATTGAGGTGCCCGCAAGACCGATCCGCCCGTCTTCAATCAGACCGCGCGCTTCAAAATCCTTTTTCAGCACGTCAAGCTCCTCGATTTCATTTAAGACAATGTCCCAAAAATGGACGGCGAGCTCTTCTGCTGACAGCTGTTCAGCGCGTTCACCGTGGTAAAGAGCTTCCGGCAGCACGGCTCTGAAACCCTTTTCAGCAAGCAGGTAAGCGAAATGAAGATTATGCTCCTTCGCGCTTGTAAAACCGTGAATAAAGAAAACAAGGGGAGCGGGACGGTCCCGATTTTCTTCTTTTACAATATGTAAAAACGGAATGCCTGATACGGTTTGATGATCAATAAGAATCACGTTGACTCCCTCCTTAGGATAACCATAATCATAAGTGTAACATGTAGACAATAAAGATGGTAAAAAGCTACACTGTACATAAGAGAAAAACAGCAAATTATATGACAAAAGGAGTTATTATGGAGACAAAACCTTACCTCATCGCCTTAGATCTGGATGGAACCTTATTAAAAGATGATAAAACCATTTCCCCTGAAACGGCACGGACGATTCAGACGCTGAAAGAAGCGGGCCATCATGTCTGCATCTCAACCGGCCGCCCTTTCCGTTCCAGTTCGATGTATTATGACGAGCTTGGGCTGACAACGCCGATTGTCAATTTTAACGGAGCGTTTGTCCACCACCCGAAAGACGAGTCATGGGGACGCTACCACACGTCTTTATCTGTCGATGTGGTCAGACAGCTTGCCGAACTTACAGAGACCTACCAAATACATAATGTGCTCGCTGAGATCATTGATGATGTGTACTTCCATTATCATGATGAGCATTTAATTGAGGCGTTTCATATGAATACGGCGAATGTCACATTCGGCGATCTGCGCGAAACGGTCAAAGAGGATGTGACGTCCGTATTGATTCACGCGAAGGAAGAGGACGTCGCGGACATACGCGCGCATTTATCCGATGTGCACGCCGAGGTCATTGACCACAGAAGATGGGCGGCTCCTTGGCATGTGATTGAAATTATTAAACACGGGATGAATAAAGCGGTCGGCCTGAAGAAAATCAGCGACTATTACCAAGTGCCGAGAGAACGGATCATCGCGTTCGGCGACGAAGACAACGATCTTGAAATGCTCCGATTTGCCGGGTGCGGCGTAGCGATGGGAAACGGCACGGATGAAGTCAAACAGGCCGCCGATCGCGTCACGGGTTCAAATGAAGCGGACGGAATCGCCGAATTTTTAAAATCCTATTTCTCCCTGTAAGGTTTTCCCGCTCATAACAAAAAGCCTTCCGCCCATACTAAAACAGACGACTCATCTCGTCTAAATATGGAAGGGGGACATTGCAATGGGTAAACGAAACAAATCAAAACGGTTTATTCAGCAAGGCAAGGACTCTGTCAGTCTTCATGACGCAAGATTTCCATATCGGTCTACATTAGAGGAAGCACAGCATGATGCAGCAAAAGATTCGGCTGAAAGGCAGGTTGACTTTTAATGAGAAACGAACTGTTTTCTCAAGCCAAGTCATTTGTCCAGCAGGCCGTCATGATTGCTAACGGTTTCGAGGACGGCGACCAGGAAAAAGCTGTCTCACGCGCCAAAAATGCCGTGTCTTCCGCGTACGCCAATTCGACGGATGCAGAACGTCAGCAGCTGCACCAATTTCAGAATCAGCTGGAGAAATTGCAATAAAAAAAGGCGCCCCGTTTGAGATGAGGGCGCCGCTTTTTTATTTTACTTCAAATGTTTTTACCGTTTTCAGTCTTTTTCCGATCTGATCGGACTTCCCTAAAAACGTCACCGTCACCGTGTATGTTCCCGGACCGGGCACGTTCTTCCACACATCTGAAAAGTCATACGTTTCATTCGGCATTAAGGTCACGGTCTGAAACGCCTGAGTAAACATTTTGTCTTTTGAATAGCGGTACAGTTCTTTGTGATGTTGGTCATGTACGGTCAGTTCGAATTTCTGCCCTGAGCTGAATGTGAAATCGATCGGGCTTTCGCTTTTGTTTTTTAAAGACATTTGAAATTCGATCTGCTGATCCGTCTGCACAGGATTTACGGCTAATTCCGCTTGCTGTTCATTCATCTCTCCGGATACCTCCTCAGCGGGCTCCTTCTGCCCGGATTGACTGCTGCATCCGATCAATAAAATGACCGGCAATAACAGGCCAAACAGCCACTTCATTCTATCCGCTCCTATCAGTCTTTTCTGAAGAAACCAAAGATCCCCGTCGTTTGCACGATGTTTGTGAAGGCTTTCGGGTCGACTTCTTTCACGATTTTCTCAAGGTCATACAATTCGTACCGCGTGATGACGATGATCATCATTTCTTTCTGTTCGTTTGTGTAAGCGCCTTTTGCCGGCACCGTCGTAATGCCTCGGACCATTTTCCCGTAAATCGCTTCTTTGATTTCATCAGCTTTTTTTGTAACGATCATGGCGGTCAGTTTCATGTGGCGCGTGTGAATGGCGTCAATCACCCTTGTTGTGACATACAGAGCGACAAGGGTATATAATGCTTTCTCCCATCCTTGCAATAATCCTGCCGTCAAAATGATAATCCCGTTCAAAATGAAGAAATATGTGCCGACCGGTTTATCCTTCCATTTGGCCAGCACCATCGACACGATATCAAGACCGCCTGTCGAAGCGCCGAATTTCAGCGTTAAACCGATGCCGATAGCTGAGATGACTCCTCCGAATACGGTATTCAGAAGAATATCGTGTGACAGTCTCATTTCCGGGAGAATCCCCATAAAGACGGACGTCAGCGCTACGCTTAATATGCTGTACACGGTGAATGATCTGCCGACTTTCAGCCACCCTAACACACCGATGGGAATGTTTAAGAGGAACATGAGAACTCCTGTCGAAATATAAAAGGGGGCGTATTGATCAACGACGCTTGACAGCAGCTGGGCGACACCGGTAAAACCGCTGGCATATACATTCGCCGGTATCAGGAATAAATTCAGTCCCGCCGCATACAGAAACGCGCCGATGACGACGATTGCTAATTTTTTTACTTGTTCTAGTACCATGGCTTGCTCCTCCGCTCATTTTCATTATTAGCTTTTCCCTTAAAATAAAGTTTTGAACACTATTTTGCCAAATTTATATGATATAGTTGGCATACTCTCACCAACCGGAAAGAAGGGAATTATGATGACAGTTCACCTTATTGCTGACAGCGCCTCTGACCTGCCGAAATCTTATATTGAAGAAAACCGGATCGGGTTCATTCCGCTGCACGTAACACTTGACGGAAACGAATATGAGGACGCAGTCACCATTCAGGCGGATCATATCTTTCAAGCGATGCGGGACGGGAAAGTTCCGAAAACATCCCAGGCATCACCGGATACGATAAAAAAAGTATTTTTACAATACGCGGAACTGGGAGAACCGGCGATATACATCGCCTTTTCCTCAGGTCTTTCCGGCACCTATCAGACGGCCGTAATGATCGCCAATGAAGTAAAAGAGGAATTTCCCGATTTTGATTTACGGATTGTAGATTCCAAATGCGCTTCACTGGGCTGCGGCCTCGCGGTGATGCACGCGCAAACACTCTGTGTTAACGGGAATACAATACAAGAAATCGAAACGTCTGTAAAGAACTTTTGCGCACGGATGAAACATATATTTACGGTCGATGACGTCGCTTATCTCGCGCGGGGCGGCAGAATTTCAAAAACGTCCGCTTTTGTCGGGGGGCTTTTGAACATCAAACCGATTCTGCATGTGGATGACGGCAGGCTCGTGCCGCTCGAAAAATTGCGCGGACAGAAGAAACTGTTTAAACGGATTATAGAAATGATGAAGGAAGAAGGCGGCGATTGGGCGGATCAAACCGTGGGAATCAGCTATGCAGATAATGAAGAGACGGCGATTGGGATGAAGGAAATGATTGAAGAAGCGTTCCATCCGAAAGAGATCATTCTTCATTCAATCGGCTCTGCGATCGGCGCCCACTCCGGGCCGGGCACGCTCGCGATTTTTTTCCTGAAGCCATAATTTCAATGCGGGCGGGCATCCTAACGGACAGAAGGGAGGCTTTGCCGCATGAAAGATGATGACAAAAAACCGTTGGACAATAACGCCGTAAATCAGAAAAAGAACCGGCTTGCCGAAAAAAACCGGCAGGCGGGAAAAAACCAGAATTCCAAAAAACCGGACCATCTGTAAAAGCAAAACAGCCCTCTTGTCTTAGAAGAAAGAGGGCTGTTTTTTGCGCACGGATGTCTGTTACAAAGTAAACCGGCGGACCTGATCATTTAACCGCTCTGTCAGGCTCACCAGATTATTGACGCTTTCCGCCATTTTATGAAAAGAAGACAGCTGCTCAAGCGCGGAGGCAGAAATCTCTTCGCTTCCTGCAGCCGTTTCCTGAACGACGGCGCTGATGCTTTCGGCATGATGCAGCACTTGCTCACCAAGCTGTTTCGATTCGATGATCCGTCCGTCCAATTGAGTAAGCTCCGCCTTAATATGGGCGGCTTTTTGTTCAATATGGGCGAATGATTCTGACGTTTTCTCCATCAGCTCCTGCTGTCTGTCCGCCAAAGCGACGCCGGTCGTGACAGCTCCGGTAATGGATGTGATGCCGTCTTCAATTTGCTTTACCATATCGAAAATCTGCGCGGTCGCTTTGGCTGATCCGTCTGCGAGCTTCCTTATCTCCTCGGCAACGACGGCAAATCCTTTTCCGGCCTCGCCTGCTCTGGCCGCCTCGATTGCGGCGTTTAAGGACAGCAGATTGGTCTGGCCCGCAATGTCGGAAACGGTCTGCGCCATCATACTGATGCCTGCCGCATGCTCTATGAAGAGATCGGCGGCTTCGGAAATCTCTTTTGATGTCTCATTGCTTTTATCAATGGCTTGCTTGGTCTCGGCTAAAGCACCTCGCCCCGCAGCCACCGCAGCAATCGTCTCTTCGCTGCTTCTCGTCGTTTGTTTTGAACGTTCGGCGTTCGCCTTTGAATGATCATCCATTTGTTCAATGAATTGCACCGCATGCTGCAGATCTTCTGAAATGGTTTGGGAGCCTTGCGCCATTTCTTCCGTCGATACGGACACCTGCTCGGTCATGTCCTTCAGCGTCTGGTTTTCCTTCGTCAAACCTTCCGCAAAAGTCTCGACTTCACGGCCGACCTCTCCGATCGCCTGAATTAAGGTGCGGAGCTGTTCAGCCATCATTCCGAATGAGTCATTCAGCTCTTTCAGTTCGTCCTTCCCTTTATAATCAAGCATTTCAACAGCAAGGTTCCCTCCTGCAATACGGCGGGCATTTTCAGCCATGCGGCGGATCGGCCCTGCAATTCTCTTCGTCAGCCTGATGGAAGATATGACGGTGACGGCAAGTATCACGATGGTCAGCACGGCTGCGCTGTAAACGATAAACTGAATCTGGTCAGCCGTCTGCTTCTGCATGTCTTCATAGTGATCCCGGCTTTTCAGATTCAGCATATAAATATCATTCAGGAGACCGTTGATGCGGGCCGCCGTCCTTGTCGCTTCAGCCGGGCTTTTCGAATCAAGGGCAGCGTCCGCCTCCGCCTGCCATGATTCGTATTTTTTGGCGAGTTTGTCATAAGCGGCTTTGTCCGCATTGTCCCTCATCGTTTTTTTGAGCGCCGCCAGTTTGTCTGAGCTGCTTTTCATATAGCTTCGTACATCTTCTTTCTGGGCGTCTGCGAGCGTATAGGAATAGCCGGTGATGCTTTCTTTTAACGTATTAAGGTCAGCTTTTGCTTCCTGGACGTTTAACAGCGTGTCCACTTCATCTTCATTTGAAGCCTGAATCTTCATCATGTTTACGATGGTAAAGCCGATGACGGCGGCGAAGCAAATCATCGTAACGGCTGCGTTAACGAGCAGCCTTGTCCGTAATGTCACTTCAGATCGCCTCCTTTTTCAATCAGACTGTTTTTCATATCCGTGATCTTTTTCGTCAGCCCGCCTGCGTTTTTGACAACTCTGATCTTGGCTAAGTCCATGCCGTTTTCCTTCAGTCCGTAAACGATCTCACCGCTTTTGATCTCCTTGTTGTCTTTTAAATCTTTCGCCAATTCATAGATGACATGGTCGACGTTTTTCACTAAAGAAGAGATAACGGCGTGCTCGGCGGTGTAATATTGATCGCTGTCAACACCGATGGCGTATACTTTTCGCGCCTCCGCTTCTTTCAGTGCGCCGACACCCGTGAAGCCGGCCGCCGTAAACAGGACATCGGCTTTTTTTCGGATCATGTTTTGGGCGATGCGCTTCCCGAGCTTATCATCATCAAACGTACCGCTGATTTCCGACAGCACGCGGATGTTCGGTTTGACTGATTCCGCGCCTTTCAGATAGCCTTTCTTAAACCGTTTAATGACGTCGGCATCTGAACCGCCGATAAATCCGATCGTGCCGGTTTTGCTCGTCATAGCCGCCAGCGCTCCGGCTAAGAAGCTTCCTTCATCCTCTTTAAACGTGACGGAGGTGACATTATCCAGGTCTGATACGGAATCAATCAGCACAAACCGCTGCTTCGGATATTTTTTGGCGACCTTTTCTAAATCCGCCTGCATGCTGTAACCGAGCCCCACAACAAGATCATTGCCTTCCCGGACAAGCTGGGTCAGTCCTTTTTCGTACTTACCGGTGTCTTTTATTTCTCTGTAATCAAATGTGATGCCGAGCTCGTCTCTTGCTTTCATCAAACCTTGAAAGCCTGAATCATTAAATGATTGGTCGCCGAGGCCGTTGTCTGTCAGCATGATGCCGATTGTTTTCGTTTTTTCGGCCGCCGTCTCCTCGGATTTGCCGGCACATCCCGCCGTGCTGAGCGCAAGCAGCAGTACAGCCGCAAATATCGCCATTTTTCTCATTGAAACTCTCCTTTTGTTTTTTTCTATAGTTATATATCGGTTCGGATGTCAGAATATTTTATTTCAATAAAATATGTATGTTCGGCAGGTTGATAAACAAATGAGGGATATAGGAGCTTTTGAGAAAATAAAAAACACCGGTTTTGGTTCACCGATGTTTTTGCAGAAAATTTATTGTTTTTCGTATGTCCAGCCGTCTTTCTGATACACTTTGCCGTTTTTCATCAGGTGCCCGAGCGCCCGCTTAAAGGCGGCTTTGCTTAAATGAAACCGTTCGCGGATATCGTCAGGATCGCTTTTGTCTCCGTAAGGCATCGCGCCGTTTCTTGATCTCAGATAGGTCAGAATCTCCTCCGCGTCAACCGAAAGCGCATCCTGCTTTCTCGGCAGCAGGGACATGTTGACGGAGCCGTCTTCCTTCACCTCGATAACACGCCCCGTCACGCGGCTGCCGAGTCTCGGCTCTTCTTTTCTTTCTGAAGGGTGAATAAACCCGCGGATGCCTTCATCGGTAATCAGAAAAGAGCCTGATGCGATCAGTCTGTACACCGTGCCTGTCAGGTCTTTATTCATGACGTCTTCCTCTGCATCCGTAAATAATTCACTGATGATATCCTCAGGCGCCGGCTTGGCAAACATGCGTCCGCGGCTTGTCACCTTCAGCATGCAATACAGTCTGTCGCCTTTTTGCGGCCAGACGGATTTGTACGGAGGCAGGTGCTCCGTTGCGACGAGCGCGTCTTTTGACAGACCGACGTCGACGAATACGCCCATATCCTCCACAGCGTCCGTCACTTCCACCCATCCGTAGTCATAAAAGCTGATGAGCGGCTTTTTCATCGTCGCCGCGAGTCTTTCCTGATGATCGACGTAAATAAATACGTCCACTTCATCTCTGTCTTCAATATCCTCTGTAATTTCACTGTTATGTAAAAGAACCGTATCCTCGCCGTCGGTTAAAAAATAACCGAAATCGGTTTGGTGATCTATACTAAGCGTGAGCTGCTGCCCTGGTCTCATGTTATCGTCCTTCCTGATTCGCCCGTATGGGGCTGATGTTTTTCTCATTTTTTCCAATATGCATAAATTCATGCTTTATGCTGTTGGACATTTCTCTTTATTCTACTATAATCAACTCATAAGTGAAATGTTATAGGAGGTTTTCTCATGGCAAAAGAAAGTTCTTTTGATATTGTATCCAAAGTTGAATTTCCCGAAGTGCAGAATGCGATTCAGATGACGCTGAAAGAAATCGGCACGCGCTATGACTTTAAAGGATCGAAAAGCGATGTAACTTTAGAAAAGGAAGAACTTGTCCTGATTTCTGATGACGAGTTTAAACTGAATCAGCTCAAAGATGTGCTGAGCGGCAAGCTGATCAAACGGGACGTGCCGACGAAAAACATTGAATACGGCAAAATCGAAAATGCCTCAGGGGGCACGGTGCGCCAGCGCGCGAAGCTTGTACAGGGCATTGATAAAGACAACGCCAAAAAAATCAACGCTGTGATTAAAAACTCCGGCTTGAAGGTCAAGTCTCAGATTCAGGACGACCAAGTGCGCGTCACCGGAAAAAATAAAGATGATCTGCAGCAGATTATTGCAGCCGTCCGCGGGGCAGACCTGCCGATTGACGTTCAATTTATTAATTTTAGATAAATTATGTGATTCCTATTGATTATTGTCTCTATTTTCGGTAAATTTGGAGAAAGGGATTTTCACAGTTAAGTTTTGGAAACCCATGACAATTATATGAACGTTCTTATCAAGAGAAGCCGAGGGACTGGCCCGACGACGCTTCAGCAACCGGTGTAATGGTTTAACCCAAACCATGACCAAGGTGCTAAATCCAGCAAGCTAAAAACAGCTTGGAAGATAAGAAGAGAGACAAATGATTACAAAGTCTTCTTCTTAAGAAGACTTTTTTTATTTCTCTTTTTTCCTTGCTGAATGTGACGAAGGAGGCAAACAATGGGACTATTACAAGACTTAAAAGAACGGATTTTAATCGGAGACGGCGCGATGGGCACTCTCCTCTATTCCTACGGCATTGACAGATGTTTTGAGGAACTGAACGTATCAAAGCCCGAGGAAGTCAAGCGGATACATAAGGCTTACGTCGAAGCCGGGGCAGACATCATCCAGACAAATACGTACGGCGCGAATTTTATTAAGCTCTCAAGATACGGACTTGAGGATGAAACGAAAAAAATCAATCAGGAGGCGGTCAGAATCGCGCGCGCTTCCTCAGACGGCGCTTATGTATTGGGAACGATGGGCGGCATCCGCACCTTTAACAAAAACGCCTACAGCCTGGAGGAGATTAAACGCAGCTTTCGGGAGCAGCTTTATTTATTGCTTCACGAAGAGCCGGACGGTCTGCTCCTGGAAACATACTATGATTTAGAAGAGGCGCGCGAAGTGCTGAAGATAGCGAGAAAAGAAACGGAACTTCCGATTATGCTGAACGTATCCATGCACGAACAGGGCGTGCTGCAGGACGGAACGCCGCTTCGGGAAGCCCTCAGGTCAATTGCCGATCTCGGCGCTGACATAACGGGAATCAATTGTAGGCTCGGCCCGTACCACATGATTGAAGCGCTCACCGAAGTGCCGATTTTCCGTGACGCTTATTTATCGGTCTATCCGAACAGCAGCCTTCCGTCTTTAGAAGAAGGCCGGCTTGTTTATGATACGGACGATGCCTATTTCCGGGAGAGCGCCGTACAGTTCCGCACTCAGGGCGCGCGCATTATCGGCGGCTGCTGCGGTACGACGCCAAACCATATCAGAGCCATGGCTGAAGCGGTCCGCGGACTTTCTCCCGTCACTGATAAAGAAGTGAAAATCAGACGGGAAGAAGAAATCATCTCCGTCCGGAATGAACGGACCGAGCCTGGTTTAAACGAAATCGCCGCTCAAAAACGGTCAATTATCGTAGAGCTTGATCCGCCGAAAAAATTGAATTTTGACAAATTTCTGCAAGCGGCGGCTGAATTAAAAGAAACCGGCATAGAAGCGCTGACGCTCGCCGACAATTCATTGGCGACACCGCGGATCAGCAATGCCGCCTGCGGTTCATTGCTGAAAGAACGCCTTGATATCCGTTCTCTCGTTCACATTACATGCAGAGACCGCAACATCATCGGCCTTCAGTCACATTTAATGGGGCTGGATACGCTCGGGCTCACCGACATTTTAGCCATCACGGGTGATCCTTCAAAAATCGGCGACTTTCCGGGGGCTACCTCCGTCTATGATTTAACGTCCTTTGACTTGATCAGGCTGATTAAGCAATTCAACGAGGGCATTTCTTTATCAGGGAAACCGCTCGGCAAGAAAACGAACTTTTCCGTAGCCGGAGCATTTAATCCGAATGTCCGCCATCTTGATAAAGCAGTAAAACGGCTAGAGAAAAAAATCGAGTGCGGAGCTGACTACTTCGTGTCCCAGCCTGTCTACTCGGAGCAGCAGCTCATTGACATTCATCATGAAACGAAACACCTCAAAACACCGGTGTATATCGGAATTATGCCGTTAACGAGCAGCCGCAATGCAGAGTTCATTCATCATGAGATCCCGGGCATTAAGCTGTCAGACAGCATCCGGGAAAAAATGGCGCTCGCAGGCGAAGACAAGCAAAAGCAGAAAGCCGAAGGCCTCGCCATCGCCAAGTCGCTTCTCGACACGGCGTGCGAACTGTTTAACGGAATTTATTTAATCACCCCGTTTCTCCGTTCTGATTTGACATCAGAGCTTGCAGCTTATATTAAGCAAAAGGATGAAAAGCGGGCTGATGTATATTTGCACTGACGCGGAAGAGGCCGCCTGATATGACAGGCGGCTTTTTCATGGTACGATACAGAAAAAGAATCAAACAAAGGAGGATTTTTTATGGTTGAAGTAAAACCCATCACCGCAGAAGACACATACGCCATCAGACACAGCGTGCTGCGCCCCCATCAGACGATTGAGGATTGTAAATATGATCAGGACAGCGTCAAAGGAGCATTTCATCTCGGAGGTTTTTACGACGGGACATTGATCAGCATCGCTTCTTTCTACCCGCAGAACCAGCAGGCTTTACAGGCGGCGCCCGCCTACCAGCTGCGCGGCATGGCGACGCTTGAAGAATACCGGACGCAAAAAGCGGGAAGCACGTTAATCGCCTATGCGGAACGAAAACTGGCAGATATGGGGGCGGCGCTTGTCTGGTGCAACGCCAGATGTCACGTGAAGGGATATTACGAGAAGCTCGGCTGGAAAAGCACGGGCAGCCCCTTTGACATACCCGGCATCGGCCCGCATGTGATCATGTATAAAGAACTCGCCTGAAACAGACAAAAGCCCTTGGGGACATGTCTCTAAGGGCATTACCTTGAATGTCACGTCTGCTTTTATATGCGACACTATTGACGCCCTCCCGCTTTTTTAATACCCTTTGTACATTACGCAACAGCAAGGTTGGCAGGCAGAAAGCGATATCTGCCAATTGCCGATTTCAGCTATTATGTTTAGAAAAGGGAGTATGAGATGAATACGATCCAAAAACCGAAAATCCCGAAAGAATTGCCGGTGCTTTCTTTCACTGAAGCGCTTCAGGATGAGGAGCTCAAAGAAGTCATCATTGAAAACGGCATCGTAAACGGCAAACTGGACGGCCTGCGTGCCGAAAAAGTCATTTTCAGAAACATCGTTTTTACGGATGTCTCTTTCAGACATATGGAATGTACGGATGTCCTGTTTGACAAATGCGATGTCTCAAACGCTGATTTCAGCGGAAGCATCATCCATAGAACGGCGTTTCAGCATTCAAAACTTCTCGGCTTGAATCTGGCGGATTCCGCCATGCGTCATGTACGGTTTGAAGACTGCCTCGCAAATTACAGCTCCTTCAGCTATTCCAATATGAAGCATGTCCGTTTTGACTCGTGCGGCCTTTCAGAAAGTGAGTGGAATGATTCCGTTCTTGAATACACAGATCTTGACGTCTGTGATTTGAACGGCGCAAACTTCATCGGCACGTCTCTTTTTAATATGGATATCAGCACGTGCACATTTGATCATCTGCATGTCTCGCTTGATAAGCTGAAAGGATGCCGCATCTCTCCGGCGCATGCCGTTACATTCGCAGAAGCGCTCGGCGCCATTGTGACGTGATCTTTTATTAAACGAAACGGCGGGCAATGTCCGCTATCGTTTGAATGCCTTTTTCCAAGTCCGGTAAAGATGCGTACGAATAGGAAAGACGCAGGCTTTGCCGGTCTTCGGGAAGATAGAGAGCTCCCGGATTGATCAGCACGCCGGCCTCCAAGGCACGGATGAAAAGCGTCTGAACGGTGAATGCTTTATGGAAGGTGACCCAAATATAAAAGCCCCCCTCCGGCACACGCCACTCCGCAATATCTCCCGCGTATCTTTCAAGAAAACGCAATGCCGCATCTCTCCTGATTTTGAGTTCCTTTCTGAGACGCAAAAGACGCTCTTCATAGCGGCCGCTTGACAGCCATTGACATGCCGCCCATTGAGATAAAGCGCTGGAGCCGTAATCCGTCTGCATTTTAATATCGGCGAGCCTGTCTGCAACCGGCTCAGGGGCGACGACCCATCCGATGCGCAGACCCGGGCTTACGGTTTTTGACAGCGTACCGATATACAGTACATTCCCCTCACCGTCCATGGATTTTAACGGAGGCGGCGGTTCTTTATCGATCCATATATCACCGTATGCGTCATCTTCAATGACAGGCAGACGGTGATTTCTTGCGAGCGCGATGAGTTCCTTCCGCCGCTTGAGTGACATTACCGTTCCGGTCGGATTATGGAATGACGGAATGGTGTACAGCAGCCCCGCTTCGTATTGCCGACGGTAAGCGGGAAGATGATCCGTTTTGATTCCGCTCTCATCCATCGGCACTCCCTTAAGCCTGACGCCCGCTGATTGAAACACACGCAGGGAATGGAGATACGACGGGTTTTCAGTCAGCATGACGGAGTTTGGTTTTAGCAGCCCGATTGAAATGAGCTGAAGCGCCTGCAGCGCGCCTGAGACGATTACGATGGATGCCGGGGACGCGTGAATCCCCTTTGTTTTCAAATGTTCCGCGACGCTTTGCCGAAGCTGCAGGCTGCCCTTCGGTTCTTCATAGCCGAGCGCAAAAATGTTAGTTCCCGCTTCACGGAACAGTTCGCCCATCTCCTGCTCAGGCAGCAGCTCTTGACTCAGCTCACCCGTCCCCAGCCTGATCAGATCCGGACGCGGCTCGTTTTGATTAATGGCCTGAATCAAGGATGAATTCGGCTGATGACTCCCCGATGTAACGTACGTGCTCCAATCAAGGGGCTTAGCCGCTGCCATGATGCTCCACGTATTGTTGACGACCTTTGTGCCTCCCCCTCTTTTTCCTTCCAGAAGACCTTGGGCGATTAACTCATCAACTGCTGCCGTCACTGTGCTTCGGTTGACCTGAAGCTCCTCGGCGAGCTTTCTTTGTGAGGGAATTTTCGTGCCAATGGTCCATTCGCCATGAAGTATTTTTTCTTTTATATGCTGTTCGATCTGGAGATAAAGCGGTATGTGCGACTCCCGATCCGGACGCCAGCTGTTCATACGTCATCCCTCCTTCTTTATTTATTATACATTTGGCTGGTTTAAGTACCAGCCAAATGGCCGGAGACATCAGCACACAGTGCGGCTACAATGAGATGTAGTTGACGATTGGAGGGTTTTACGATATGAATGCCATTCTTCACGGAGTGATGCTCGCTTTCGGCCTTATTTTGCCATTGGGCGCGCAAAACGTGTTTATTTTTCAGCAGGGAGCCTGGCAAAAACATGTGTGGCAGGCGTTTCCCGCAGTGATTGCCGCGGCGGTATGCGATACGATTCTCATCAGCGCGGCCGTCGCAGGCGTGTCAATGATTATTGCAGAGATTCCCGTTTTTCAGACCGTCATGCTTATAGGCGGCTTTTTGTTTCTCAGTTTTTTAGGCTGGCAGACTTGGAGAAGCAAACCGCAGGCCGAACAGGCGAAAAAAACAGTTTTCACGGCAAAAAAACAGGCGGTCACGGCCGCCATGGTATCCCTTTTGAACCCGCATGCGATTTTGGATACTGTCAGTGTCATCGGCACAAGCTCCGCCGCCTATCCGGGAATTGATAAATGGCTGTTTGCCGGTGCTTGTATCATGGTTTCCTGGGTATGGTTCGCCGGACTGGCATTCGCGGGACGGCTCGTCCAAACGGCGGATACAGGCGGCCGGCTCCTCGGCATCCTGAATCAATGCTCGGCATTGGTGATGTGGGGTGCTGCTTTTTATTTTGCGGCGCTTTTGTTTCGATAAAAGGAATTCGGCCAGGTCATGTTGAATGTACCGGTAGGAAGAGGGGGAATTGGAATGTCAGACATTTTAAAGCTGTATCACTACCACAGATGGGCAAATGAGCAAGTTATTCAGCATCTGAAGAGCCTGCCCGCGGCAAGCTTACAGCAGAAACTGGATAGTGTTTTTCCGACTGTGAACGCCGTGCTTGTGCATATATACCGGGCGGATTACATTTGGCTTCACGTGCTTTACGGAGAAACTTACGAACAAATCGTCTCGCAGTTTGATCAATTTGAAAAGCTTGACGGAGATTTTGAGGCGGTTGAACATAGAATGACTGAACTGGACAAAGAATACAGCGAATTTTTAAGAGACTTGGAGAACACGGAAGGCCCGATCTCCATTTCTCATCCGCGCATGGGAACGCTCCGGACGACATATGCCGATGTGATCCGGCATATTGTGAATCACGGCACATACCATCGCGGCAATATAAGTGCGATGCTTCACCAAATGGGCTATAAAGGCGTGCCGACTGACTACATTTTTTTCTCATACGAATCATAAAAAAGCAAAGGCCTCCCGTGCCTTTGCTTTTTCACTTCGAATCTATCATAATCCGGCATAGTTGGGGGCGCCCGGGGTAAGCTTTACAGGCCTTCCGGTTTTAAAAGATTCCGTCGCGGCGATCCCGATTTCTAAGTTAATCGCGGCATCGATGTCTGTCACAATCGGCGTTTCCCCTTTTTTCACACATTCGGCAAAGTGCTCAAGCTCCAGACGGTAAGCGTCTTTAAAGCGGGCTTGAAAATCCGGAATAATTTCGTAGCTGCTGCCTGACTCCGTTAAAATGGTGACATGGCTGTTCCGCAGCGTGCCGACTAAAATGCTTCCCGCCGTCCCGATTATTTCGGCGCGGATGTCATGGCCGTACGGAGAATTTCGGCTTGCCTCCACATCGCCGGCCGCGCCTGAATCAAACTCAAGATACGTTAATGCCTGATCGACATCGCCGCACTCCTCCATGAACGGGTGCTTTAAAACCCTCCCGTGCCCGCTCACGGACGTAACCTCAGCATTCATGAGATATCTTGCGATGTCGTAATCATGAATCGAGCAGTCAATGAAAAGCCCTCCGCTATGTTTGATAAATTCCGCGGGCGGTGCGCCTTGATCTCTTGTAAATCCTTTATAATAAATGGGTCTGCCGATTTCCCCGGCGTCGATTCTTCTTTTCGCGTCGGCGTATGCCGGATCAAACCGCCTCATAAAACCGACCTGGCAGATGACGTCCGTTTCTTCGATTTTTTTCATGACTTTAATCGATTCCTCAAGACTCAGGGTGAGCGGCTTTTCAACAAAGATATGCTTGCCGTTTTCAGCAGCCTTCATGATCATTTCCGCATGTGTGCTTGTCGGCGTGACAATGATGACGGCGTCAATCGTGTGATCTTCCAGCAGTTCATACGGATTCTCCGTCCATTTGGCGATTCCTAATTCTTTCGCACACGCTTCCGCCTTCCCCTTCATCGGGTCACAGACGGCCGCAAGCTCGGCTCCCCGCACTTCGCCGGCTAAATGCTTCGCATGAAAATACCCTAATCGTCCTAATCCCAGCACCGCACATCTGACTTGATCTGTCATCTATCACCGCTCCTTTTTTCTTGAGGCCGCATGCCGCAATGGCGCAAGCGGTTTCCCTTATTAAACAGAAATTATTATTTTGAAAGCGCTTTATTTACAACTCAAGCTGTTGGCTTTCTTTGCTTGCAATCCGCAGTATTTGCGCAAGCGCTTTCCCAAAAGCTGTTTTAATTTTACAATGCTTTTCGCTCGTTTGACAATGTTTTTCACAGAAAAAAACGCGCCTTATTGCTGAGGGCGCGTTTTTACCGGTGCCGTAGAATGCCTGATGACGAGTTCCGGAGATAAAATGATTTTGCTTTTTGTTTTTTTCTTCCCTTGAATCTCATCAATGAGAAGTTCAACGACACGCCGCCCCATTTCGCGGATGGGCTGAGAAATCGTCGTGAGCGGCGGTGCCGTCATTTCAGCGAGAATGGTATTGTCAAAGCCGATGACGGACAAGTCTTCCGGCACTCGAATGCCCCGGGAGCGCGCCGCCTGTATCGCCGCGCATGACAAGACATCATTAAAGGCGAAAACGGCGGTCGGAAGGTCTCTGTCAAACAGCTCGCCCGCTGCCTGTTTTCCGCTTTCCAGCGAATATTCCGTCGGTATGATCAGCGATTCATCTAGTGTCATCCCCGCTTCCCGCATCGCTTTTTGAAAACCTTTGATTCTGTCTCTTTCACCCGTGGTCGAGCCGTTTCCGACGATACAGGCGATTCTTTCATGGCCTAAAGATATGAGATGCTCAGCCGCCGTATAGCCGCCGAGAAAGTCATCGATAATGACGACGTCCATCGGCGCGAGCGGTTTATCCTGCGTAATCATCGCAAGCGGGATGCCCGATTTCACAATATCATCAAGCGCCGTGACGCTGTCATCATGATCAAGTCCCGTCGCGAATATAATGCCGTCCGCCTGCTTCTGCCGCAGCATCGAAAAATACTTCGTTTCTTTTTCAGGCTGATAATCGGTGCTGCAGATAATGATATGAAACCCAAGTACACCGGCGCTGTCTTCAATGCTTTTCGCCAGTTCCCCGAAAAACGGGTTTGAAATGTCCGGGGTGATCAGGCCGATCATATTCGTCTTTTTGCCCGTCAAAGCGGATGCGTGAACATTCGGATGATAGTCCATCTCCTCCATGACACGGAGCACCATCCGGCGGGTTTTGTCACTGATCCTCCCCGTATTGTTGATGACCCGCGAGACGGTCGAGATGGAGACGCCCGCTTTTTCGGCCACGTCGTAAATTGTCATTTTCATGCTTACCGATCCCTCTTCTGTTCTCTGGTATTAGGTCAGTCCGTTTTCCGGCTTACGAATTTGCGGTATTCAAGCGGCGAAATGCCTTCAATCTGTTTAAACAGTTTGGAAAAATAGGTTGGGTCCTCCATGCCGATGGCGTCTGCGATCGCCCCCATTTTGTCATTGGTTGCGGACAAAAGACGTTTCGCCTCCGTCATTCTGACTTTGTTCGTATACTGGCCGGGCGTGACGCCGAGCACCTGCTGCATGCAGCGGGTCACGTAGTCTTGGTTGTAATGAAGAGCCGAAGAGAGCGCTTTGATGGTTGTTTTCTCCTGATAGTGCTCCTGCAGGTACCGGGCGGCCTCCCATGCGACTCTTTCCTTTGCGGACGGGATTTGGAACGCTTCTTTCTGAAGATGGAGCAGCAGCTCTTCAAACAGAATCTGCTTTCTGAGCGGCAGGTCGAAGTTCTCGGCGCTGTCATCTGTCAGCACACTGAATTGCCCGGCCATAAACTGCGGGCGTCTCACCTTCCCTTTTTGCGGCAGGGACAGCCGGTAGCGGGACGGCTCTTCAAAGCTCCCTTTTTTTCGCCTCAGCTCCGACCAGTTGTTCCCGGTTGTTTCCGTCACCTCATAATCCGCTCCTTCAAAATGAAGCCACGAATAGGATGTCGTTTCTTCACTGCCTTTTGTTCCGTAATGTTCAAGCCCGGGAGAAAGCAGAATATATTCTCCCGCTTCAACGGAAAAGGCGTTTTCGTCTTCTGTAATGTAGAGGACGCCTTCTTTCACATACAGCAGATCAAACACCGGGAAGACCCGTCTCACATGGGTTTCGCCTTTTTTGAACACTCCTTCTCCCGCAGCGATAAAGACCGGGAACGGAGGGACTGTGAACTCGAGAAAGGACATATTTCCGGCCCTCCTTTTTAAGTCGGATTTTTGCAAGAAGTTTCGTTTCTCTCCCTTTTTATTATAAGAAAATGGAGGTACACTTTTAAACGTTGATTTTTTCAGGAAAGGGGTTAAAAGAAATGAAACAAGCGATTTTAAAACGGGCTGCATTCAAACAATCCTCTGATCACAAACTCTCATTATACGCGCTGACTTGGCCGATATTTATTGAGGTTTCATTATATATGTTTATGGGAAACGCCGACACTCTTATGCTTAGCCAATACTCTGACAACAGTGTGGCGGCCGTGGGTGTCAGCAATCAGATTTTAAATTTAATTATCGTGATGTTCAGCTTTATCGCAACGGGTACGACAATTGTGATTTCACAGTTTTTAGGATCTAAACAGAAAAAAGAGGCGCAGGAAGTGGCTTATGTATCAATAGGAGCGAACTTTGTCATCAGTCTCGCCATCAGCGCCGCCATATTTTTTGCGGCCGTTCCGCTGCTTCATGTGATGGGTCTTTCCAATGAATTGATGCCGGATGCCAAAGTCTTTTTGCAGGTGGTCGGCGGGCTGTCCTTCATTCAGGCTTTGATTATGACGTTCAGCGCCATTTTAAAAAGCTACGGTCATACGAAGGATACAATGTTCGTTACGATCGGGATGAATTTTTTAAATATTGCCGGAAACTTTCTTGTCATTTTCGGGCCGCTCGGCCTTCCGGTGTTAGGCGTCGCCGGTGTTGCGATGTCAACGTCCTTTGCGCGGATCATCGGGCTCATCGCGATGATTGTGATCGTCAAAAAACGCATCGGACTCGGTCTGACATGGCAAAAGATTTTTCACGTCCATAAAGAGCACTTGCGGAAACTCCTGAAAATCGGGATTCCGTCTGCCGGCGAACAGCTGTCTTACAACATTTCACAAATGGTTGTCACTTATTTTATCGCCATTATGGGCGCTCAGGCGCTTACAACAAAGGTTTATACACAAAACATCACCATGTTTATCCTGCTGTTCGGAACGGCGATCAGCCAGGGCACACAGATTTTGATCGGTAGATATATCGGCGCCAAACGGTTTGACGACGCTTATGACCGCTGCATGAAAAGTCTGTACTGGGCGCTTGGCATTGCCGCTTTGACATCCGTGATCATGACCTTGTTTTCAAAGCAGCTGATCGGAATTTTCACAAGCAGCCCTGACATTATTGCGACGGCGAGCATGCTGATCGCCATGACGATCATTCTTGAGCCCGGCCGTTCATTTAATGTCATTATCATCAACTCGCTGCGGGCTGCCGGAGATGCAAAATTCCCCGTCTACATGGCGATGATTTCCATGTGGGGTATCGGACTGCCTCTCGCTTATCTGTTCGGCATCCATTTCGGATTGGGGCTTATGGGCATCTGGATTTCATTTATCGCGGATGAATGGGTCAGAGGCATTCTTATGTACAGAAGATGGCGGTCGCGGATTTGGATTCAAAAAGGGATTGCATAAACGCCCGGAGCTTCGTTAAGAAGCCGGGCGTTTTTTTTATGCTTGCGAAAGCCGTTTTCTCATGTCACCGAGCTCTGACCGGTAATGTGCCAGCAAACCGGTAACGGCAGGCCTTGAGTATAACGGAAACAGCTCCAGCTCTTCAGACGCCTCCTCGAAATACGCCTCGGCCTCAAATGCGATGTACTCCCATACATTCATAAAAGCTTTGTTGACGGTATGGCTCTCCAGCTCTTCTTCCGTATAGCCGAATTGCTTCATCACCTGGCGCGGGAGACGCTTTTTCGCCAGCTCGTCCGTATGAATCCCCAGAAGCACCCGGGTCAGCTGAATGGCTGCTCCTAATGAAACGGCTGCATGGCGGAGTTTCTCTTGGTTCCGGCGCGCGCAAACCGGCAGCAGAAGCAGGCCGAGGGCTCCGCCTGTTTGGCCCGCGTACATCAGCAGGTCATCAAACTCTTGATACGTTACTTTTTCTCTGTCAGAGATGTGGCCGGCGATAAACTCACGCAACGGCTCTTCTTCAAGCGCAAATTGCTGCCGCACATCGGTGAGCGCCTCCCACAAAAAGCCGTCGGCGCGTGCCCCGTTCAGAAAGTCTTGTGCCGCCTGTTCAAATCCCCCAAGTTCCTGCACATCGAGCCGATCAGCTTCGTGAAACAAAGCAAGCACCGCCCATGCGGCCCGCCTGTTTTTTGGCGGCAGGGATGAGAAAGTCCGTTTATATAAAGGAAAGTGCGCCTCGGCAAGCTGGGCGCATGTTTCATATTCGGTCATGGTATCACTCCTCTGTTTTTTAGTGTACCATATGTTTCACAATAAAAAGACCGATATCCTTCAGCGGAAACCGGTCGCGGCACTGTTATTCTTCTATATCGATACGGTACGCCTCAAACCATGTATGGATCTGGGCAAGATGGGCGATCAGCTGCGGGCCTTTCATCAGCTGGCCGAACCACGGCACCTGAAAAGATGAACCTTCTGTCTCCAGCAGCATTTCCAGCTTCTTTCTGTCAAGCAGGGTGTGAAGCACGGAATCTTTCTGTTGCAAAATCGTTTTCAGCCATTCTGTGACCCCCTGCGTGTATTTCGGGTGATGCGTTTTCGGATAAGGGCTTTTTTTGCGGTACAAAATATCTTCAGGAAGCAGTCCTTCAAGCGCTTTCCGCAAAATGCCTTTTTCCCGGCTGCCATGCATTTTCATTTCCCAAGGAATATTCCAAACGTATTCCACAAGTCTGTGATCGGCGAACGGCACCCGTACTTCAAGACTTGCGCCCATGCTCATGCGGTCTTTGCGGTCGAGCAGATTTGTCATAAACCAAAGCATATTTAAGTAGAACAGCTGCCGTCTCGCTTTATCTGTTCCCGTCTCACCGTCTAACAGCGGCGTTTCCGCAATGGTTTCTTCATATCTCGCATTCACGTATTCTCTAAGATTCAGCCGTTTTTGCCACTTTTCATCCAAGAGCGTGACCCTCTCCTCAGTCGACCTCATCCAAGGAAATCCGTCTTCTTCTGCCGCGGTGTGAAACCACGGATATCCGCCGAAAATTTCGTCCGCGCATTCTCCGGAAAGGCTCACGACAAAATCTTTTTTAATTTCCCGGCAGAACCATAATAGCGATGAATCAACATCAGCCATGCCCGGCAGGTCTCTGACGAGAACGGATTCCTCCAGATGTTCAACCAGCTGATCCTGCGTAATCACGCACTTATGATGCTGTGTGCCGAATGCATTTGTCATTTTATCGATCCACGGGCCGTCATCATTCGGCTGAAAGGCGCTCGCTTTAAAAAATTTGCTGTTCTCCTCATAATCAATTGAATAAGTATGAAGGGGATCTCTTCCTTGTTTCTCAAAATGAGCGGCGGCTATCGCGGTTATCGCGCTCGAATCAAGCCCCCCTGATAAAAACGTGCAAACCGGCACGTCAGATACGAGCTGGCGTGTCACTGCATCCTGAAATAAGTACCGAATGTGAGCCGCGGTTTCATCGAAGCTGTCTGTATGCTTTTCGCTCTTTACATTCCAATAACGCCATATGGACAAACCGTCCTTTGAGAAAGTGAACGCATGGGCGGGACGCACCTCGTGAATTCCTTTAAACACCCCGCAGCCCGGAGTTCTGGACGGCCCGAGTCCGAATACTTCCGCAAGTCCGCCGCTGTCTGTGCGGGCTTTCACATCAGGATGAGCAAGGATGGCTTTCAATTCCGACCCAAACAGAAAGGAAGAGCCGTGTTCTTTATAAAAAAACGGTTTGACGCCGAGCCGGTCTCTTGCCCCGAAGAGCCGCTTTCGCTTTTCATCCCAGATGGCAAAAGCGAAAATACCGTTCAAGCGGTCCACGCACTCCTCCCGCCACTCAATATAGCTGTGCAGCAGCACTTCTGTATCAGAGGTCCTCTCAAAACGGTGGCCCCTCGCCTGAAGCTCCTTCCGCAATTCCTCCGTGTTATACAGCTCGCCATTATAAATGATGGTGTACGTTTCCTCTTGATGCGTGCAGGCCATCGGCTGGCGGCCGCCTTCAATGTCAACGACCGAAAGTCTTTTATGTCCGAATAAAACATGGGGCTCTCCCCAGACGTTTGAATCATCAGGCCCTCGTTTTGAAAGAGTGTCTATCATATTGTTCATAATATGTTTCTCTTGGACGAGCTGCTTTTGAAAATCGACCCAACCCGCAATTCCACACATGTGATATCAGCTCCAATCCCGTTTCTGTCGGTATCAAATTCGTTTCTATCAGCACTTTACCCAGTTTATGCAAAGAAACGCAGATAGTTGATTTGTCCCACTAAGAGTTGTATGAGACAAGCCCGATTTGGAAAGAACGGAAGAGAAGAAACAAACAAAGGAGACCGGCACGGTTATGAAACGAAAACAGCTTTTCTCAGAAAAAAACAAATGGGGGTGCGGCACACTGATGATAGAGGACGGCATCTGCCTCGTCGAAAACGATGAAGGCGATATCCTGCTTGCAGACAGTCTCGGAAACGCAGACGTATTGATGAAACGCGGCGGCAGATGGCAGCCGGCACGGATTTGCGGCGGTTCGGCCGAAATCGGCGCAGACACCATCCCCCTGCTCGGCGGGGAAGAAATCCGTTATGAAAAGGCGGTCAAACGGCCGCTGTTAACCTTGCTCGATTCGCTGGACGATGAAACGTTTCTGCTGTTTCTCAGCCATCTGCACGGGTTCGGCCTGTCTGTATATGATTGCGTATTTTCCTACAATCAGGCGCTGTTTTCCGGTGAAGGCGTTTCGTTTTATCACTTCTCGGCGGATGACGCACAATGCGCCCTGCAGCATCACCGCGGCAGCCCGGGTAAACACGACAGATTTGAATGGACGGCATCTGACGGGCGGCGCTCCATTATGTATTCAGCGGCAAGACAAGACGGCACCGCGTAACAAACAGGCGGCACCTTTTAAATAGGTGCCGCCTGATGTATTCAGCTTTGTTTTTCACGCTGATTGACGGCCGGCGTTTGCTTTTACCCTTCACAGCCGTAGCTTTTACGGCAACAAGAGTGATTGATGCTTTTGGCATCCTGCACATCTCCTTCGC
Organism: Bacillus sp. MT(2024); assembly: GCF_036362845.1. Classification (NCBI taxonomy): domain Bacteria; kingdom Bacillati; phylum Bacillota; class Bacilli; order Caryophanales; family Bacillaceae; genus Bacillus; species Bacillus sp. MT(2024). The sequence continues at coordinate 1,040,903 of NZ_CP143632.1, read as the reverse complement.
CTCATCACCATCCCCCTGTCACGGCATTTCTCATTCAGCGGCACAGTTGCGCAACTAAAAAAACCCGGATGCATCCGGGTTTTTCAAGCGATTGATTAAAATACGTGAAAGCCGATCGGCAAGTGAAGGCCGAGCAGCACCGTCAGGACGAGCACGATAATAAAACCGATCCACAGTCCGCCGGTTGATTTGCCTTTTTTCTTACGGATGACGAGCATTTCCATCAGTCCGATGGTAATGATGCCGAGCAGCATTTTTCCGGCGTACTCTCCGTTCCAATTCGCAAAACGGACAAAAAGCTCAGCTCCGGTCAGAATAATAATAATGTAGAATAAGCGCAGAATCATATGCGTAATTTTTGCGCCCTTCGCTTTTCCGGCACCGTACAGCCCGTAGCTGACAAACACCAGGATAAGCGCAACGACCCATGAAGTAATATGCCAATGTGTCATTATGTTCAATTCCCCCTATCAGATCAATCTGCCTCACTTATGGTACCACAACAAGCCGGTCGGAGCATTATCAATCGTGCCAAAGACACACAATTATCCGATTTGGTTCGACAGCGTGCCGATCGGTTCAATTGTAATGTCAATACGGTCCCCCGGCTTTAAAAATTTCGGCGGCTTAAATCCTTTTCCGACACCGGACGGCGTCCCCGTCGCTATAATGTCACCGGCTTCAAGCGTCATTCCTTTTGACAGCGTCTCGATTAATTCAGCTATCGGAAATATCATGTCACCCGTTGATCCTGATTGGCGCAGTTCACCGTTCACCCGCGTTTCAACTTTCAGGCTTTGCGGATCGCTGACGGCCGACTTATGTACAATGACCGGGCCCATCGGGCATGTCGTATCGAGGCTTTTGCCGATAAAAAACTGTTTATGTTTTTTCTGCAGATCGCGCGCTGTGATATCATTTACAATTGTATAGCCGAATATATGATCAAGCGCATGTTCTTTGGAGATGTGCGATCCGCTTTTTGATATGATTACCGCAAGCTCCCCTTCATAATCAAGCTGCTCCGTTACATCCAAGTGGCTGTCCACTGTTTCTCCGTGTCCTGTAACGGCAGCCGGGGCTTTCGTGAAAACCATGGGATGCTCGGGTATATCCGCCTCACTCCCCATTTCAACGGCATGATCACGATAATTTTTCCCGATGCAGATCACGTTCTTTGAAGGTCTCGGAATAGGCGCGCAAAGCTTTACGTCAGACAGCGCATACATAAATGAACCTGATTCGTCATTCGGTTTTTTCGCCCATTCCGCAAGCTGTCCGGCATGCGCGACAAACTTATCTCCTTTTTGAATGCACTCGATCAGCGAACCCGGAATCGTCTCAAGTTCAAACAATTTTTTTTCAGCCTTTTGCAGATCTAAGATTTTGTCATCATCAATAATCAGACCGACAAATTTTCGGCTGTTCAGTTCCCCTGTCGCAAATTTCATGTTAATCCCCCATCATTTTTAAATGGCATTCCTTTATGTATTCTTCCTCCGGGCGGGAAATCCCTCTTTTAAACAGGCTGAAAATAAGTGTAAAAGAGTATCAAAAATTGTCACTTTTTTAGTCATATTGACGAAATAAAACCTTCTTGGCCAAAATGGGTTATACTATTATCATCCTATGTTTTCCAAAATAATCGAGAATTGGAGATCACACGATGAACAAAATTGAAGAAAAAAGATTAACTTTATTCGAGACAGCGCAAAAATTCGGAATCAATGCGACGGAGACCATCAGGTGCAGCCAGGAGCTGGACAGCCTTTTAAACGGGTGCCGGGGCGGGCTCATCCAACAAACGAAAGACAGCGGGCCGAACCCGGCCGCACAGATTCAGCACGGCCGAGAAAAAAAAGAGGCTTTCTCATAAACGTGATATGTATATAAATCTGTATCATTTATGTATAAGACCCGGCATGCGTAAAGCGCCGGTGTTTTTACGTCTAAAGTTTTTTCCGCTCACAAAAATGTGCATTTGTCATAAGCTATTTTAGGCAGGCAGCCCAGATAAGCTCCTGGAGTGCAGTCATGAAAATCTTCACGAAAAGGATGTGCTCGTATGCCCGCAATTGTCGGAGCGTTTAAAATTAATGCCGTCGGTACGAGCGGAGTCGTTCATATAGGCGACTGCATCACCATTTCTCCAAAAGCAGAGGTTAAGACATTTGCCGGAGCGGGCAGCTTCAATACCGGAGACAATCTCACACTGACGAATTACAGGAATTCAACGAATGTGTACGATAATGATGTAATCGATCAGCCGATGGCAGGAAACGCATAAAGGAGGCGCCGTATGAATTTTTACGTCAATCAGTCGATCCATATCAATTACATGCGTGTAGAATCTGTCAGCAATTCCTCCATACTGCAAATCGGAAGCGCCGGTTCAATTAAATCTCTTTCCAATCTGTACAACACAGGGAGTTATGTTGAGCCGGCGCCGCCTGTCACCGCGGGGCAGCAGGCTGTAACAACAGGGGGAGGTCCCGGCACCTCATCATTTGTACCGCTCCAGCCGCCAAGCCGGTAGTTTTAATGAAGGAAACGAGACGCGAGGTGAATGTCATGTATGATCAATCCGTTTCATCCTACCTGCAGAATTTAAATTCTTTCGTCCAGCAGCAGGCGCAGCAGATTCAGGAGCTCGAACGGCAGCTGAAAGAATTCCAAAATGAAATTTCAACGCTGAAGCAGCAGCCATCTACAAGAATCGATCGGCTCGAGTATAAATTTGATCAGCTGAAAATTGAACGGCTGGAAGGAACGCTGAATATCGGGTTGAATCCGACTGATCCGAATGCCGTGCAAAACTTCGAAGTCGGCCAGACATCTCCGCAGGTCGGAATGATGCAGCAGGAACAGGCGGGCCAGCAAATGCAGCAAATCCGTCAAAACGTCGATATGTACCTGAATGAAGAAATCCCCGCGCTTTTAGAGCAGCTCGAAACTCAGTATGAGAGCAGGCTGGACGAAACGAACAAATATCATATTATTGAAGATATCAGAAAGCAGATGGACAGCCGGATTCAGTATTATCTGTCCCATGTCCCGAAAGAAGAAAATACGGCGCCCGCGCAATATACCGAGCAGATTGCCGAACATGTGAAGCGTGATATTGTCAGGGCCGTCGAGCACTTTATTAAACACATACCTGGTGAAATGAAAGGTGATGATCCGTCATGATTTTTACAGTGATTAACCGGAATATTGAAGTCGGAGACATCCGGTCTACCGGTGTATCCAGTTCTTCCTTATTATTAATCGGCGACACCGATTCCGTCTATCTGTCTTCCATCTTTGACACGCCTCCGGAATCTCTTATTATCGGGCCTTATGTGCCGCTGGCGCCGGAATAATGTTAAAGCGCATTTCACGCCTCCGGAACGCCAAAATCAATTCAGTCGGGATTGCGAGTGTCTTTCAAGCAGGCGATACGAATGAAATCAATATGCGGATCAAAGTATTGGCCGATCAGCGTAGTCTTGCTGTATACAGAGATGATGAAGGCTCATTTAACAAAAAAGAGTACCAGATCTTTCGGCAGCCGGCCGTCATGCCGTTACCGGAAACGGGAGTCCAAAGCGCATTCTGCCATGAAAATCCTTCAATTCGGGTAAGGAATGTGAAAGTTCAAGGGGTATCGTCAGCGTCCGTGGTTCAAATCGGATCGACGTCGATCGTTCTGGGAGATTCGCGGCTGAAACATATTAGGCAGATCTTCACGCCAAGCTCACAATCACAGCAGCCCTGACATATAATGACGGTGAGACTTCTATAAAGGGTGTCGTTTATGCCAGCAATTACCGGACCTATAGCTATCAATTCCATATCGGGCGGAGTCGTAAACTTTGGTGATTCCTTTTACCTTTCTCCAAAAAGCTCTTCTAAATCTGCGCTCGGTTCGGGAGCAGGCAATACCGGAGATTTCCTGTTATTAAACAACGTTGTCAATGCGACAAACTATATAGACCCCGATGTCAGCGATCAAAATGTGGTCGGAAACGCCTAAAAAGCAGCCGCTCTTTCAGAAGAGGGCTGCTTTTGGTTCAGCGTTATTTTCGTTCATTTGCTTTTTTTGTTTTTACAAGCTTTTCCGGCGGCTGTTTTCTGATCCATTTCACAAACCGCGCGAGTTTCGGGTCACGCCGCAGCTCTTCTATTCCCGCGAGCCTTGCCGCAAGCTCCTGATTCGTATAGAGCGCGTGAATCTGTTTATGACAAGGGATGCAGAGCATTGCGGTCGGAAGGAATGTCCCGCCTTCTTCCTTAGGCGTTAAGTGGTGCTCCGTCAGCCGCACATGATGGCGGCCGCATAATTCACATGTGCCCTCGGCAGAATCGGCCATAATTCCTTCTCCTTTCTACATGATCTCCAATGTGACCCGGGTGCCTTTCCCGCCCGGTTCGGACGGATGAACGATTAATTTTTTCGGCAGACGCGCTCTCAGCTCCTGCACATGGCTGATCACTCCGACGGATAAGTTGTCCGATTGCAGCTTTTCGAGCGCTGTGACAACGGTGTCTAAGAGCCCTTGGTCAAGAGTCCCGAATCCTTCATCTAAGAAAAAGAATTGCAGCGGGTATTGCCCCCGCAGCTGAATCTGGGCGGACAAGGCAAGCGCAAGCGACAGCGATGTCAGAAACGTCTCCCCGCCGGAAAGGCTTGATACGGGCCGTTTGACGCCTCCGTTCGCGTCATCACGCATGACGAAACCGCCTTCTGAATCGACTAATATGGCATACCGCTGCCTTGTCAGCGCTCCGAGACGGGCAGAGGCGTCTCGAGCCACGCTTTCCAGCTGTTCTTCCGCTAAAAATTCGACGAATGTATTGCCTTTACATACAGACTGGAGCTTATCAAGCCTGTCAATCTGTGTCTGCCAGCTTTTCAGTTCGGCTTCAATCTCTTTAAAGCGCTTATGCTGTTTTTGCATAACCGCGAAGGCTTTTGCCTGTGCCCCTTTTTCCTCCATGGCGGCGCCTGACTCAGCCTCTGCCTGCTTCAGCAGAGAAACCGATGCTGTCCATTCTTCCTCCGATATCCGGCGCTCGGCTAATTTATCAGTAACACGGCTGATATTTGCCGATAGCTGTTTTGAGGTGTCCAGAAACTCATCAATTTCTTTTTTCATTTCCTCTGCACGCCCTTGCGGAAGCAGACTTTTTTTAACTTGGTCCGGCTCGGTAAACCCGGTGTCTTTTGACCTCACGCGCCAGTCGTTTTGCGCTTTCTCAAGGGAGGTCTCAGCATCCCTGAGTGACATGAGACTCCCGGATTCCCTGCCTTTTGCGTCATTCAGTGATTGCTGCGCCTGCTTCAGCGCATCGAATAGGGACTGTTCTTTCGATTTTAACAGCTGTAATTCCTGCCGCACCGCTTCAAGCTTTGCGGAAATTGATGTTTCTTCAGCTGCTGTTCCGAGCTCTTGTTCATATCCGTCAATCACCTGCTGCAGGCGCTCAGACGCATAGTGAAGCTCGAGCCGTTCCCGTTCAAGCCGATGCTTCATCTCCTGCAGGCGTTCTTTCTCCTCTTCATGTTCCTTGAGGAATGCGATGCTTGTTTCAATGCGCTTCTCACATTCTTCTGCCTGCCTGTCCTTCTCATCTATCGAAGCCTGCCAGGCGTCAATCCGGTTTGGCGGAATATCACCGCAGACTTCGTTGTACTGATTCAATCGGCTTTCTGACAGCGATTCAAGCTCTTCTAATGAATGTCTGAGACGGCCGGCTTCTTTTTCCTCGTAGCGGATTCGTTCGGCAAGCTGCTCAGCTTGTTTTACCGTCTGCTGATGCGCGCTGATCAGTCTTGTGACCTTCTCTTTTACCGACAGCATATCCTGTTTCATTTGTTTCCATTCCAAGCGGACGGCGCTGAACGCTTCATCAAGCGGGCGTCCGCTGATGGAAGAAGCGGCTTCCAGCTCCGGAACCCGGGCGCTTTGCAGAAACGGACATTCTTCGGTAAAACGCCCCGACTGTTCTTCTAATGAAACCTTGGCTGTCAGCACTTCCTGAGAAAGAGCCGCCGCCTCAGAAAGCAGCGCTTCCACCTGCTCCAAATGTTCCTGCACAGCCGTATCAGGCGAGAATGTTTCATGAGCGGAACGCGGGCGGTCATGCTGCGTCGAGCCGCATACAGGACAAGGCTTTCCTTCGATCAGTTTTTCCGATAATTCTTTTGTTAATGCAGCCGTTCTCGCTTCCTCTGAGCGCCTGCGGAGATCGGCTTGCGTTTTTTCAGCCCGTTCGGCTGCGGCTTTCAGTGAACGTTCCGTTTCACAGACCATATGGTAAACGGTTTGCAGCGTTTGATAAGCGCGCGTAATGTCTTCCTCTTCCGTTTTCGCTTTCGCTGTGAGCGACTCGCTTTCTCCGTTGAGCTTCTCCACGTTTTTCAGCTGCGTTGTCAGATTGGCCCGCTCTTTCGTGATTTGTTCCTGTGTCTGCTGAAAGCCTGCCGCCAGCTGTGCTGCGGTCTGGCATTTTTTCCGTTCATCGGCGGTCACTTGAACTGCTTTCAGCTCTTCTTTCAGCTCATTCTGCCTGTTTTGGCCGCGGGTCAGGCGGTCTTTCACTGCGGCCAGCTGTTTCGAGGCGGCTTCGTATTCTTCCTCTTTTTTGCTGTGCTCCGCATTTGTTTTTTCCGCTTCTTTTTTCGCTTCAAGCAGTTTTTGTTCAATGGCTGAAAGTCTTTGATACAGCTCTTCTTCCTTGACAAGTTTCGGCTCCTGTTCGGCCTTATGGGCGCGCCATGCTTCATAGGCTTCATTTTGCCGGGTAAATGAAACGGTTTCCGCCTCTGATTTCCGTTTGGTCAGTTCGTGTTCCTGTTCGGCGCGCTGCTTCCGGCGGACGGCTTCGGTGCAGCGGTCTGCGTACGGCTCAAGGGCGAGAGCTGTTTCCGCCTCTTTAAGACGCTCAGTCAAATCCGTGATGTACGGGCGTCTTTCCTCAAGCTTTTTCTCCCGGCGCTCATATTCATCTCTTTCTGTCTGCAAGTTCCAAATTTCCTGGTGATTTTCAAAACGCTCTTTTGCCCGGACCCGTTTCTTCTCAGCTGCTTCAAGCCGTTCGTTCGCTTCGTGAAACTGCTGTTCAGCCTGCTTCAGCGCATCTTCTCCTGCGTCTCCGAGGCCGGATTGTTCGGCCAGCATTTCATTTTTTTTCGCTGCCGCTTCCTGCGCCCGCCGCCGCAATTTTTTGACAAGCCTGTCCCCGTACTGTTCCAGATTAAACAGGCGCTGGAGCATATGTCTTCTTTCCGCGCCTTTAAGCGACAGAAACTCGGCAAACTTTCCTTGCGGCAGCACGACGGCTCTTGTAAAGTCGTCAATGGTCAGGCCAAGAAGCTCCTCTACCTTTTTGTTCACTTCATTCGCTTTATCGGCCAGCACCGTTTGTTCATCTTTGATTTCAATCAGCCGGCAGAGGGCGGTTTTTACTTTCGTTTCATCCGTTCTCTTAAAAACGCGCTCGACCTTGTAGGAAACCCGGTGGCCGGATTGAAGCGCGAATGTAAATGAGACGGCAAGCTGATCTTCGGCATGATTCAGGATGCCGTGCGTATTATTTGCGGCGCGCTCCACTTTTCCGTATAAAGCGAGTGTCATGGCATCAAGGATCGACGATTTTCCGCTTCCGGTCGGCCCGAAAATCCCGAACACCCCGGCTCCTGACAGTCCGGCAAAATCAATGGTCTGTTCCTCCCTGAAGCTGTGGAGCCCTTTTATCGTTAACAGAATCGGCCTCATGTCGCATCCTCCTCATCATCTGCTGACGCAAGCTCTAAAAACAGCTTGACCATCTCCTCATCCGGCACACCGCCGCCCGTTTGTTTTTCATAAAACTTCTTAAATCGGTCCTCAATTGATATGTGTCTCACTTCAATCCGGTCATTTTCGGTCTCTTTTTCTTCAAAAACCGGCCTGATATGGATAAAGCCGGGATGCGCCTTTCTCAGCCGATGAATTTCCTCGAGAGAAAGCTGATCCGTCAAATGGATATCAAGATCGATCCAGGCATTCCGGTCACGCCCTTCATCAAGCCAGCCGTGAACCTCGCTCAGCCCCTGCGCTTTCCATTTGACGAGCGGTTTACCGGAAGACAGGAAAATCTCTTCCCACTTCGCTTCTCCGCCGGGCTTCGCTTCTACCACTGTCACCGATTTGGCATAACCGGCTTCCGAAAAGCTGTATGCGAGCGGAGAGCCTGAATAACGGGCAGCCGTCTTGGCGCGCTTGATCGTTTGCGGACGGTGGAGATGGCCGAGAGCCACGTAAGCCGCATCAGCCGGCAGGCTGTCAGCGGCGACCGTGTAAGCGCCCCCGACTTCAATCGGACGCTCTGAATCGGTCTGATTTCCCCCCGCGACATAAATGTGGCTCGCCGCGATTTTCACGGCATCGTTCCGGCACAGCCCGCACATGTGAGCAAACGCCTCTCTGATTTTCACATCGTAATGATCGCGAAGAAGCTTTTCCTCAAACGTATCAGAAAGCACTTCGTTTAATCTCGCCTCTGACGGATATGCCAGCGCGGCTACGGCTAACAGCTCGTCCGCCGACGGCACCTCAATATGGACGGGTTCTGTCCGCGGATAGCCGATTAAATGAATGCCGCGCTCATTTGTTAACGGAGAAGCCGCCGCCAGCCTGTCGGGATTGTCATGGTTTCCGGCAATGACGACAACCGGGCGTTTTCCGCCGTCAGAAAGCGCGGAAAGACTTTCGTAATACAATTGTTCAGCGAGCGCAGGCGGGTTGACCGTATCGAATACATCCCCTGCCATAATGACCGCATCAATGTTTTCTTCCTTGACAATGGTATTCAGCTCTTCCAGTACTTCGGCCTGCTCACTCAGCCGGCTTCTGCCTTCCAGCGTTTTGCCGAGGTGCCAGTCAGCTGTATGTAAAATGCGCATACCGCATTCACCTCACTTTTTGATAGAAAAAAAGATCCGCTCCAAAAAGGAGCTTCGGATCTCGTTACAGTGTAAGAACGTGACCTCCATCGAAGAAATAGAGCGCACGCCCTTTCACTTTCGTTTTTGTAATTTGTTCAACCGCTTTTGTATACAATTCGATTTGTGTTTCATATCTTTTTTGCAGAATCGGAGCCGCGCCTTCAAATCCATTCCGGAATTTCCCCTCTATCCGATCTGTTTTATAGTCCAGCAAATAGAGACCGTCCGCAGTTTCGTAGAGGCAGTCAATAATCCCTTGTACGAGCAGCGGTTCACCGGCCGTTTCGGCATCCTTGTACACCTCGCCGGCCGGAAGCGCCATACTGAACGGCACTTCCCGGTCAATCCGCAGCGCCCCGAGAAGGTCTTTACCGATTTCAGTTCCGAAAAACCGGACAATTTCTTCTATATCAATGGCTTCCTGCTGCTCTTCTGTCAGCAGCTCTTTTTCGTAAAGCATCCGGACCGTCCGCTCTGCTTCTTCGGCAGTCGGAACGTGCGTCAGCGGTATGTGCTGCATCACCGTATGCATCGCCGTCCCTTTTTCGGCGGCTGTCAGCCCTTTTTTCATCATAAAACCGGGACGCCTGTATAAAAGCGTGTCTCCTGACGGTTTGATGAGAGAGCGGCCGCTGTATTCATCCTCGTACTCTTGCTTTCTCTTCAGCTCAGAAACTGACTGCTTCGTTCTGATAGCCGTCAGCTCTCGGTACGGATATTCCCATTCAAGCAGACGGCGCGCCTGATCATCAAATGAAAACGAACCAGGAATCGGCTCGCCCTGCTGTATCGCCTCGAGACGTTTGCTCTTTTCTTCAGCACGTTCTTTTGGATTCTCTTCCAGCAATTCACTTTGCTGAAGCATCCGGATGTGAAAACGCGACGGGTCGCGCAAGATATCCTCAGTCGAAGAAAGTCCCGGCGTCCTGTGCGCCTCCATGTCACGGTGGCGGATGAGCGCCGGCCCGATAAAGTCCAAATAAGATGACGCCTGATAGCGGTCGAATTCAGAAAGAAGCCAATCAGCCCGGTCTGCTTGGGCCTGCCATTTGGCCAGCTGTTTTTCCCGGTTTTTGCAGGAACCGACGAGAAACAGCTTTTCCTTCGCTCTGGTCAGCGCCACATACAATACGCGCAATTCTTCGGATAAGAGCTCTCTGCGCATCTTTTTCTTCATCGCCACAAGCGGAAGAGTCGGATAGCTGATTCTGAGTTCCGGATGAATATACTTCGTGCCGAAACCGAGCTCTTTATCAAGCAGGTATGATTTGTTGAGATCCATCATATTAAAACTTCTGCCGAGTCCGGCGGTGAAAACGACAGGAAATTCAAGTCCTTTGCTGCTGTGGATCGTCATCAGCCGAACGACATCCTCCTGCTCGCTGAGCGCCCGGGCCGTCCCCAGATCATCGCCGCGCTCCTGCATCCGTTCAATAAACCGCAAAAAGCGGAATAACCCGCGGAACGCCGTCGCTTCGTACGAGCGCGCCCGGTCATACAAGACGCGCAGATTGGCCTGGCGCTGCTTTCCGCCGGGCATGCCGCCTGCATAGTCAAAATATCCGGTATCGCGGTATACTTCCCAAATCAGCTCAGACACCGAATGATTCGTCGAAAATGACCGCCACTTTTGCAGACTGTCATAAAAGGTTCTCAGTTTTTGATACAGTTCATCATGCCTGTCACCGTTCGCTATATATGCTTTAAGCGCTTCATAAAACGGCGCTTTTTTCTTTTCAAGGCGTATCAGCGCAAGTTCATTTTCGTCACAGCCGACGATGGGCGAGCGCAGCACGGAAGCAAGCGGAATATCCTGATACGGATTATCAATCACCTTCAAGACTGAAAGCGCCGCAGCCACCTCCACAGCTTCAAAGTAACCCGACGTCAAATTGGCGTACACCGGAATGCCCTGGTTTTTCAACTCTTCCATTAATTGCGGCGCCCACGGCATGGAGCGCAGCAAAATCACGATATCCCGGTACTGGATATTCCGGTGAGTTTTTGTTTTCCCGTCATATACCTTAAACGGAGACGAGACAAGCTTTCGGATCTCCCCGGCTATCGCTTTCGCTTCCCAGTGCACGGTTTCAAAGTCTTCGGCATCCTCGGAGCTGTCTGCGTCATCAGCGCTGTCAATCAGCAGCAGTTCCGTTTTTGCCGCGTCATTCGGCGGATACGATGCACCGAGCTTCAATGCCGCCTGTTCATCGTAGTCCACTTCGCCGATTTTTCCGCCCATCAGCTGCTTAAACAAGAAATTCGTACTGTCCAAAATATCGGAGCGGCTGCGGAAATTTTGGTTCAGGTCAATTTTCTGCCCCGCGCCTGCCCCGCTTTCTGTAAACCTTTTATATTTCCCGAGAAACAGCAGCGGCTCAGCAAGTCTGAAACGGTAGATCGATTGTTTAACGTCGCCTACCATAAACAGATTTCCCGCCTCTTCATCCCCGCTTTTCACAAGCTGCAGGATAGACTCCTGCACAAGATTGGTATCTTGATATTCATCAACCAGAACTTCATGAAACTGGTCTTGATAATAAACGGCCGCTTCGCTCGGCACCCGCCGGCCTTCTTCATCAACCGCAGTTAAAATCGCCAGGCAGTAATGTTCCAAATCTGAGAAATCAATAATTGATTTTTCTTGTTTCGCCGCTTCAAATCGTTTTCCGTACGATATCACGAGCTGAACGAGCGTTTCGATGACAGGCTTCATATCTGTTAAACTCTTCAAGTGATCTTGCGGACTTCTTGTAAAGTAATCGGTCTTTAACTTTTCGATCAGTTTCTTCGCGCCGTTTCGCAAATCGGTCGCTTCGTCCAAAAGCGCTTTGTCAAATTCATCACCCTTTACCGGCTTCGCCCGCTTAAATGAGACTGCGGGGACCCGTTCATACAGCGCATCGAAGTCATGCCGGCAGCTGATCAGCTCTTCTATCTGCTGAAGGTCATCCAGAAAATGATCAGCGCGCGGGGCCGGCCCGCCGGGCGCTTTTGTCAGTTCAAGCGCCTTCTCAAGCTTTTGTTTTGCCCCGAAGAGCGCCATTTCCGCATCTTCTCTCACATACTGGTAAAACGGAAGCTCTTCCATTTTGCTTTCTTCCGTCACGTCATACAAGCGGACAAAGCTCTGCAGCCACGCTTCCGGGTCAGGATGCGACCGGGAATACTCGTACACCCGTTTGACAAGGTCTTGAAGATCCAGATCATGCCTGTCTGTCGTATATCTGTCCGCAAGCTCAAAAAACGCCTGATTCCCTTTTGCGTATTCATCTTCAAACAGCTCATCAAGCACTTCGTCTCCGAGCAATTCGCCTTCCGTCTGGTCAGCCATGCGAAAACCTGGGTCAAGATCAATCATATAATAATATTTTTTAAGCACTTGCAGACAAAAAGAGTGAAGCGTCGAAATGCTCGCCCGGTTTAATAGAGAGAGCTGCCGTCTGATATGCAGAGATCCCGGATTTTTGGCGAGCTCTTTTTCTAATGCTTCAGCGATCCGATGCTTCATCTCCGCTGCTGAGGCGTTTGTAAAGGTCACCACAAGGAGCCTGTCAACATCAACCGGATCTTCCTCCGCGGTTATCTTTCTGATCATCCGTTCCACGAGCACGGCCGTTTTACCTGATCCGGCTGCGGCAGCGACAAGAATATCGCGGCCCGAAGAAACGATGGCGCTCCATTGGTCATCCGTCCATATGCTGTCTTTCGGTTTAGGAATTTGCATCATCATCCGCCTCCTTTTTCAGCCAATCCAGTATGGTGCCGTCTTTTTCCGCTTTCAGGCTGCGGTATTCATTTTCCTTAAGCGACTCATCAAACTGGCACACCGATTTAAACGCACAGTACGTACAAGGCGTCTTATCTTTCAGCTTATACGGGGTAATGGACACAAGTCCGTCCGTTATCGCTTCGCCCGCCTGTTCAAATGTCCGCCGCACATGGTCTGTCAGCAGATGAAAGTCCTGTTCGCTGACCGCCGCTGAGTCGGATCTTAAAGACCCGTCCTTTTTCAAACCGGCATTGACGATATTTGAACGCCCTTCCTCCAAAGTCGTGTCCATCAGGCTGATCGCCTCCCGGTCACCGAGGAGAAGGCCTTTCATTTTAAATTTCTTGAAAATTTCCTGCTCGATTTCATCAAGCCCCATCGGCAGACTGGCCTGAATCATCGGATCATGGATATGGAAATACAAAACGCCTGCCGGGGTCGCTTTCATGCCGAGCCAATCCGCAGAATGTGTAATCGATAAGTCAAGATATGTGAGCATTTGCAGAGCGAGCCCGTAATACACCTCAGCCAGATCAAGCCCCCTGTCGCTTGATTTATAATCAACGATTCTCAGCAGCAGGCCTTTTGAACTTTCCGCTTTATCCACGCGGTCGATCCGTCCGACGAGTTCCATCGTACAGCCGTTTTTCAGCGTGAAAGTGAGCGGAGGCAGCGGTCCGCTTCCGCCGAAACCGAGTTCAAGACCGACCGGGACGAAACCGCTCGCCTTCGCATGCTCGCTTAATATGCCAGAAACACGCGTGACGATCTTCTGCAGTTTTTCCTTCACATAAAAGTGTCTGTTTGAGCTGAGCAGAATCTCTTTTTGCAGCTTTGGCGCAAGCCGTTCCACCGCTTCATAGGAGAAATTCCGGCACTGATCTTTCGTCAGATCGCGCCATTCCAGCTTCTGCTCACGAAGCCGGTCTGAAATCAGCTTCAGACTGGAGTGAAACAGCTGGCCGATATCCGGCGCTTCCAGCTTGAAAAACTGCCGCTCTTTTAATTGCAGCCCGTGAGATGCAAAATGAGAAAACTGGCAGGCATTAAACGCCTCCATCCGGGAGACGCTTCCTTTAATATGCTCGCCGTAAAGCTGGCGCGAAACAGGCCGTTCAAGACGCTTCGCCTCATTGCGGAAAAACAGGCTTGAAAACAGCTTTTTCGCACGCTGGTGATCAGACTCTTTCATCAGCACATTGTATGCGCTCCACCATACGTCACTGATCTCGTACTCTCTTGTCCACAGCCTGAGCTGACTTGCCGTATACGTCTGAGCCACCTGTTTATTGACGAGATACTGAAGCTGCTCTTCTTCGCTTACCTGCTCGGGATCAGCCGCTGACAGCTTTTCCTGATGATCGGGAAACAGCTCGCCAAGCCTGTTTACAACGATTGACGGCAGGAGCGTTTTTCCTTCCGCATCGGCAATCGGGTATGACACATAAAGACGGTCAGACGGACTCGACAGCGCCATATAGATGAGAAAATGCTCATCAAGCAGCCGCTCACGCCCCGCGGAAGACAGCTCCACTCCGACTGCTTTCAGCCACTCCCGGTCATCATCAGACAGCACGCCGTTTTCATCCGGGCGCGCCGGAAGAACGCCGTCATTGGCCCCGATGACGAATGTGCAGGACGTGCCGTATATTCTTGAGAGATCCATATTCCCTACAAATACTTGGTCAAGCGCAGGAGGAATTAAAGAAAAATGAAGCGATTCCGTTCCCGTTTCAAGCATTTGCTGGAACAGCGCTAAAGATATTTCATCTTCACCCATCATGCCGGCAAACTCCTCGAGAAGCTGGATAACGGCATCCCACGCCTGGCCGTGCTGCTGCGCTTCGATCATGTTTCCGGCCTCTTCGGCCCGCTGCCTTTTCCGGTCCAGCTTCAGGGGAACATCGGTATCTTCCAAAAAGAGATAAAGAGCCTCCGCCATACTTTGAACCGTTTTCGCTTTTTTCATCCGGTTCTGCAGCCGGACAAGGGGTGCAGCTATCCACTCTCTCGTCTCATTCAGCATGTGTTCCATCTCGATTTCCTGATCCGTCTGCGCGAAATCCTCATCGAGCGATACGAAGCGCCTGTATACAAACCGCTCGCCGTTCGTCCAGCGCTCCCCTTTAATGCCGTAGGCGATACAGTAATTTTCAAGCTGATCAACCTGCTCTCTTATGTTCTGCTCCGGCTGATCAAGCGGGAATAACAGTTCGGTTTTCGCACAGCGGAACACCGCTTCATATCTCCAGTTCCCCTTCACGACATCCAGGCTTGAACGGATGAATTCAATAAGCGGGTGATGCTGCATAGAAGCTTTTCCGTCAATAAAATAAGGAAGCCCGTAATCGGCAAACACTTCCTTCAGCAAATCTTTATAATCTTCCGGCTGACGGATGAGAATCGCCATATCTTTGTACCGGTATCCTCCGTCCCGGACAAGCGATTGAATTTCCCGGGCAATACCTTCGAGCTCAGCTCTTCTGTTTTGCGCCTGCATGACGGTAAAAGCTTCCTGTCCGCCGGTATACGCCGCGGCGGGACGCACATCGTACTGCGACTCTATACAGGCAAGCTCCGGCACATGCCGATGCCGCTTCGTGCCATGCAGTTCCTTGCAGGAAATATCGGCATTCAATTCCTTTGCCGTCTGATAAAGCTTATAGTATGTGCTTCCCGTCATTCTGAACAGATCGAGCTCATCCGGTGCCTGTTCCGCCGAAGGGCTGTCCGCCGTCAGCGAGAATGTGACATGTTCAGCATGCATGATCAGCTGCTCCAGCACCCTTAATTCCTGCGGCGTAAATTGATAGAATCCGTCGACGTAAACACGGGCGCCTTTTACAACGTCCGCCAAAGGAATCTGCTGAGCGAGCAGCGTCAAATAATCCTCCGAATGCAAATAGTGTCCGGCGAGGCTTCTTTCCATCTGCTGATATAAAATGCCTAAGTCATGAAGTTTTTCAGACAGCATCCGCTCTCCGCGATACTCTGACGCCGTTCCGCTTTCCGCCATGCGGCGGACGTCTTCAGGCTCAATACAGTATCGCTTAAACTCTGTCAGCATCCGTTCCACCTGCTCAGTGAATCCTGCTTTGTCACTCGCTTTTTGATACACTTTAAACTCGTGCTTATGTTCTTCAATCAGTTTCCTTAAAAGCATCTGCACACCCGTCGTCGTCACAAACGGACGGTTCATGCCCCCGGTATGCTGAAGCACGCGCCACGCCAAACGCGAAAAACTGAACACTTGAGCGCGTATCATGCCTCCGATATCCGGCGTTTTAGCAAGCTCATATTCCATTAAAAACGTCATTTGATCCGGGACTAGAAAAATGATCGGTTTCCCGAACGGCTCCCGGCGCAGTTCATCTTGAATGCTGTCGATAATCAGCCTCGTTTTCCCACTCCCCGATCTGCCTACTAAAAACTCAACACCCAAATTAGAAGACCCCTCTCTTTTTATCTTTCTACATTTTATCGAAAGTTGACGAAAATGACCAATCTCATCTGCTGGTAAAAACGGGATGACTGTTTTAAAACATATCGTTTTTGACCAAATTAAAGAAAAAAAGGATTAAATATGATGTCAGAATATCCCGAAGTGATTGTGCGAACGATTCTGTCGTTCAGCATTCTGTTTATCGGCGCCCGTATACTCGGAAAACAAACCATTTCACAGATGACGCTTTTTGATTTCATTGCGGCCATCTCGCTCGGCGCCATCACAGCCAATCTGTCGTTTAATACAAAACTGCCGATTCATTTTACTGTCAGTGCTTACACGATTTTTGTGGTTATCATTTATCTTGTCGCATATCTTTCTATGAAAAACAGAACTGCCAGGGGTTTCTTTGCAGGCAAACCGACCATTATCATTCAAAACGGAAAAATACTTGAGCATAATATGAAAAAGATGCGCTATACCCTCGACTACTTGAACCAGCAGCTTCGTGAAAATGATGTATTTGACATTTCTCAGGTTCAGACTGCCATCATTGAAACAAACGGCAGCATGTCAGTGGAGGTCAAACCGGAATTTGCGCCCGTTACAAGACAGGATCTCGGCATCTTTGCCGGACATGAAAAGAACTTTGCCGTTGAGCTGATTATGGACGGCCGGCTGGTGATGAAAAATCTGGAAGAAAACCACGTATCGGAAAAATGGCTGAGAGAAGAATTGGACAAGAGAAACCTCAAACCGGAAGACGTCGTATACGCTGTGCGCGGAAGCAACGGCCGGCTTTTTGTCGACACATACGACGACCATATTACATCGCCGCTGGATCAAGAATAAGAATGACATCCGCACATGTCACGGGCTGCCGCCGTATAATACCCTATAAACATCCGGGGGTGAGTCCAATGCACGAGAATTTTTTTCATTATACAGCCATCTGCAGTGACGATTCTGTGCTTATAAAGGATCTGGTAAAATCCATAAACGGTGAATACAGCGCTGTGATTTGCTACTCAATATTAGCCGAAAAAGCGCCAACCGCAGAAATCAGAAGACGAATCGAACATATCAGAGAGGAAGAAGTGCGCCACATGCACGCTTTCTCTTCACTGTATACGTCAATTACCGGAAAACAGTTGACGCCGAAACAGACGGAGCATTGTCCGCACACATACAGAGAAGGACTGAGGGCGGCGTTTTATGATGAGCAGAAAACGAATGATTTTTATTTGCAGGCATCCGATAGAGCGGTGCATCCGGAAGCGAAACGGTTATTTGCCCGCACGGCATTTGATGAGCAGCGTCATGCCGTCTGGTTTTTATACGATATGGCCCACTCTGCCCACTCTCCTTTCCACCATACAGGGGGAACGGTATCAAACGCGCCGAACACAAGCTACACCGAGGTAAATACCGGAAAATAACGATTCAGGCAGATCACGCTCCCCCGCCGGGAGTCTTCAGACGGCTGACAAACCCCGTTCTTTCAACAGGAGAGAATGGGGTTTATTTTTCGAGCCGTTTTTATACTTCCACTAAACAATGGATAACTTCTTCATTGTATAGTCAGCAAAAACCCTTTATAATAAAATAAACCAACTGGTCGGTTTTAAACGAACCGAGCCCCGCTTTGCCGGGACAACGATATGAACGAGGCGGAAAGGATCTGTGTGAAGTGACAAATACAAAAGGCGGTGCCGGAAAGAGCGAAAAGACGAAGAACAGGCTCGTATCCGCTTCGCGTGACTTATTTGCAAAAAAAGGATATTCAGAAACATCAATTCGGGATATTTTAGAAGCGGCCGAGATCAGTAAAGGCAATCTATATCACCATTTTAAAGGAAAAGAGTTTCTGTTTCTTCATATCATGGAAGAGGATCACCGCGTGATGATCGAGACGTGGAGGGAAATGGAATCCGATCTGAAAGATGCGGCCGAAAAGCTGACGGGCTTTGCGGAGCTGCTGAGCCGGATGAGCATCAATTACCCGCTTATGAGAGCAAGTGAAGAGTTTTATGCGAGTGCGTTTACGTCAGAGGAGGTCGTAAAGCGGCTCAACAAAATTGATATTGAATATGACGATGTGATGAGAGAGATCTTAGAAGAGGGAAATCAAGACGGCAGCTGGTCCATTCCTCATGTCGAATCAAAAGTAAAAATCCTGCTATCCGTCTTCTACGGTTTAGATGTGTTATATAAAAACGATACCATTCAGCAAAGAATCGAATTGCAAAAAGAAGCCATCTCCGTGTTTATTCACGGGTCGATCAACGCTGATAAACAGAATGACAGCTGACAAAGGAGAAACAACATGCAAAAACCGATCAGAGAACAAAAGGCTGTACTCATCATCTTATTAAGCAACATATTTATTGCGTTTTTAGGCATCGGATTGATCATTCCCGTTATGCCGCTGTTTATGAATGTGATGCACTTGACGGGCAGCACAATGGGATACCTTGTCGCTGCCTTCGCCGTCGCGCAATTAATTGCATCCCCCATTGCGGGGAGATGGGTTGACCGCTTCGGCAGAAAAATCATGATTCTCGCCGGACTGTTTTTGTTCGCATTATCCGAACTGACCTTCGGATTGGGCACACATGTCTCCATTTTATATTTCGCAAGGGTGCTGGGGGGCATCAGTGCCGCTTTTATCATGCCCGCTGTTACAGCGTATGTCGCAGATATTACGACGGTGCAGGAAAGATCGAAGGCGATGGGCTATGTATCTGCCGCCATCAGCACAGGGTTTATCATCGGGCCCGGCATAGGAGGATTTATTGCCGATCACGGCGTTCGTATGCCGTTTTTCTTTGCAGCGGGAATTGCATTTATCGCAGTGATTTCCTCTGTCTTTATGCTGAAAGAGCCGTTAACTAAAGAAGAACGCGCAAAGCAGATGGAAAGCGCCAAAGAATCAACCTTCTTAAAAGATTTGAAAAAGTCGATTCACCCAAGCTACTTGATCGCCTTTATCATCGTCTTTGTTTTGGCATTCGGGCTGTCGGCGTACGAAACGGTATTCAGCTTATTTACAAACCATAAATTCGGCTTCACGCCAAAGGATATCGCCATTATTATTACGTTCAGCTCCATTGTGGCGGTCCTCATTCAAGTGCTCGCGTTCGGCAGACTTGTCAACTTCCTCGGAGAGAAAAAAGTCATTCAGCTTTGTCTGATCATCGGCGCTGTGCTGGCTTTCGTTTCTACGGTGATGTCAGGGTTTTTGCCCGTGCTCGCTGTCACCTGCATCATTTTCCTTGCGTTTGATTTACTGCGCCCGGCACTGACTACTTATCTATCGAAGATCGCAGGAAATCAGCAGGGGTTTGTTGCCGGTATGAACTCAACATACACGAGTTTGGGCACCATTTTCGGCCCGGCTCTGGGCGGTATTTTATTTGATATGAATATTCACTTCCCGTTTCTGTTCGCAGGTGTGGTTTTATTTCTCGGTCTGGGATTGACGCTTGTGTGGAAAGGAAAAGCGGGCGAGGTTTCGGAGTAGGGTGCACTCACCCATCTCCGGAGCTTTTTTTGCGTTTGCGATAAGAAAAATGAATGGATTATGAGAAATAATTCATTATTTATTTATCTCAAAATCTATACTATAGTAATAGTAAGGTTAACGAGCTTAACAATTTAATATGAATGTTTCAGGAAGAAGGGTTTTCATTGAAGAAAGACAAACATCTCCTTACAGATATCTGGTTTATTCTCATCAGTGCGGCAGGGGGGTTTCTTCTTTCGCTTACAGGGATGTCGATCGCCTGGATGCTCGGAACGCTGGCCGCCGGCTGCATCCTCTCCATGACGAGGCCCCGCTGGCTGTTCATGGCGCCTGACAGAAGAGGGATTCACCGCAGATGGCTTGCAGCGGGACAAATGATCCTCGGCATCGAACTCGGCCAGAAACTGAACCTGTCCGTTCTGTCGGTTTTACGGGAGCATTGGCTTCCGGTAGGCTTCATGCTGATTTTCTCTATCGTGATGGCGCTTGTTTCCGGATATGTGCTCTTTCGGTTCAGCCGGACGGACATGATGACAAGCTTTGTAGGCACGGCGCCGGGCGGTTTATCCGCCATGCCCGGTATCGCCCAGGAAGTCGGCGCAAACACCGCGATTGTAAGCCTTATTCAGCTGACGCGCGTCCTTTTGGTCGTCATGACAATACCGTTTCTCGTTATTTTCTTATTTACCAAACAAAACGGTGCGGCTCAGACATCAGCCGGAGCCGTTTCAGCAGGAGCTTCACATCCGGGCCTTATTCCCGTCTTGTTAACGGCCGGATTTATTTTGGCTGCCTGGCTTGCAAGCAAAGGCGCAAAACGGCTGAAATTTCCCGCCCCTTGGCTGCTCGGCAGCATGATCGGCGTTGCTGCTGCGGAAATCGGCGTGTCCGCCTTGGCGGGCAAAGACATGCTGGCCTGGTGGCCGCCGGAAGCGAACCAGCTGTCACAAATTTTTCTCGGCGCCACAATCGGATCAAAAATGTACAAAAGCATGTTCACCGGCGTGACGAGAGTGCTGACCGTCGGGTTTATTTCTTCCGTCGGATTAATCGCCGCCATGATTCTGAGCGCGGTTGCGGTTTCTAAATTAACGGGCATCTCCATGATTACATCGGTTCTCGCCTTTTCTCCCGGCGGGATCGCCGAGATGGCGGCGACTTCGATTACCCTGCACGAAGACTCGACTTTCGTCGTCGCGGTTCAGGTCATCCGGATCGTTCTCGTCATCGCCATGCTTCCGCCCTTCTATCGGCTGCTGCACCACCTTTCTCAGCTGAAACGGGCACACGGCGAAAGAGGCCGGGCAGAAAGAGGAACATGATCCGAATAAAAAAACACGCATCCATATGCGTGTTTTTTATTTGAACAGCTCTCCGCCGCCATTTACAGACCGCCAGTTTGCTGAAAGATCACGGAACAGCCGTTCAGCAAATAACAGTTCTTCATCTGTATAGCGGTCTAAAAACGCCAAGAGCCGCTTTTTTATCAATTCATGATATTCATGATGAAGGGAATGCAGCTCTTTCCCGGCAGGAGTCAGCCGGAAATAGACTTCTTTTTTATTGTCGCTCAGCCGGGTTCTGCGCAGGAAGCCGGCTTCCAAAAACTTCGCGCAGCTTCTCGACACGGTCGGCTTTGTCGTCTTCATTTTTTCCGCTATTGACGTGACATTGATCGGTTCATGATCTCCGATACACGACAAAATGTGAATTTCCGTCAAGGTCAATTGTAACTTTTTCCCGTTTTCTTCACGGAGTTCATCCATCCGTCCGGCCAACGACGCCCTGATATCCTCCTGGCACCTCTCCTGCTCGTGAAAAATATCTGTCAGCCCTTCAAGAATCATGTGTTTTGCATGGTCTGGCTGTCTTCTGTCCAACTGCTGAGTCACCCCTCCGTATTGATTGTTTCTTTTACTATAACGTTTTGTTACACAAGAAACAATCACACAGACGCATAAAAAGGTTATCAGATGAATAATCCCCATCTCTCCAAACCGGCCAGAACGCCTTCTTCCGCTTCACGTCCCGATCCGCCGGCTGCCCATGCCGCATGGCCGTCCGGCCGGATTAAAACGGTGTGGACGTCGTTCCAATCGGCACGTGTTTCAGCAAGCTCCGCCCTGACTGCTGCCACGCTTTCCGTATCAATACCGGCGGGAATGCTCCCTCTTAATGACAGAAGCACAAAGCCGCCCTTGCGGAGAAAATCATACAGCCGGGCCGGCCGCCCGTCATGAAGGGTCAGTTCGATATCCGGCAGGCGTTTTCCGTTCAGGGTATGCGGCGGCAGCTCCGCATCCGGTTCATAATGCAGATCAAGCGCGGATACTTTTCCCGCCAATAAACGGTTGGACTCCTGAAAATCCAGCAAAGCGGTCATCGTTTCTCTTAATGCCATCCCCGACTCGGTAAAATCCATGAGCTTGATCTGCGTTTTGATATTGTGCAGCACTTCTTTTCCTGTGCTGTGCCTTTCCTGATGATAGCTGTCCAGAAGATGAGGCGCCGCTTTTCCCTTCATTTGCGCCGCCAGCTTCCAGCCGAGATTGACGGCATCCTGAAGCCCCGTATTCAGGCCTTGGCCGCCTGCGGGAAAATGAATGTGCGCCGCATCCCCAGCCACAAAAACCCGGCCGGAGCGGTACTGCTCAGCCTGACGCTCGGCATTGCCGAACCGCGACATCCATACCGGATCACTCAATCCGAAATCAGTGCCGCATATCCGCCGCAGGTCTTCTTTCAGCTCATTTTCGGTGACCGGCTCTTCCTTCCGCTTTTGCAGGACGTGCGGAGAAACGATGAGGACGCGGAAAAGTCCGTCCGTAAGAGGGATAATCACAACCGATCCCTCCAGGCGGCACGTTGAAAAAAAGGAAGATTCGGGCGGATGTTTCAAAGCGGCATCACAAAGGGTTCCTGTTAAGTCGGCATCAGTGCCCGAAAAAGCGATGCCCGCCTGTTTCCGGACAATGCTCCCCGCTCCGTCTGTACCCGCGGCATATAAGCTGTGAAGAGTGCGGATTCCGCTTTCGTCCCGGAACACCGTCTCCACTCCGTCATCCGTCTGGGTGACAGCCACCGCTTCCGCCCCGCGGATGATATTTGCGCCGAGACTTGATGCATACTCCTCCAACATCCGCTCCGTTTCTGCCTGAGGCAGCATTAACGAATAATTCTGCTTCGTATCCAGCCGAGAAAAATCCAGCCGTGTATCCAGCATGGAAAAATGGCCGGAAGACACCTTCGTCCCTTGATCCGCAAAGCGTTCCAATATGCCTCTCATGGCAAAAAGCTCAAGTGTGCGCGGATGCATGATAAGCGCTTTGGAATATGGCACCGTCTTCTTCAATCGTTCAATGACAGTCGTTTTCACTCCGGCCAGCGCCAGTTCTGATGCAAGCATAAGCCCGACCGGACCTCCCCCGATAATGGCAGCCTGTGTTTTCATTTCATCAGCCCTCTTTCATATTTTTGTTGCGTGCGTAACAAAAATATCAAAAATAAAACGCATCCTTTTTTTGTTTCGCGCGTAACAATTTTCATTATAGTCTTTCCTCTGCTTTTTGACAATCATTTCCGAAAAAAAGACGCCGTTCACTTGGCGTCTGATTCACTGATGACTCCGACAATGTCTTTATCCTTAATCGGACCGAAATGACGGCTGTCGAGGCTGTATATGCGGTTGTCGCCAATAACAAAGTATTGTCCCTTCGGTATGCTTTTGCGCCCGGTCGTTTCCTTCAGCGTATAATCACCGGTCACATGGCTCCCGGCGGACAATGATGACTTTAACGGTTTTAAAAACGGTTCCGCCACCCGTTTTCCATTCACATACAGCTGATCCTCCCTGTATGCGATTGACTCGCCGGGGAGCCCGATGACACGTTTGATCAGCACTTTGCGGTGCGGGCCTTTAAACAGAACAATATCGAAACGGCGGATCGTTTTGTAACGATGGGAAAACTTGTTGACCATCAGCTCATTTCCTTGTTTAAAGGTCGGATTCATGCTGATTCCTTCGACTTTATAATCAATAAAAATGGCATTCTTTAATTGTATGGCCAAAACAACGATAAGCACGCCGGCTATAAACCAAAATCGTTTTTTCAAGATTCCTGTCTCCCTCCGTCTTTCTCATGCTGACTGATTCTCGTCTGTAAACGCCGTTCGATATGCTTTCCGGCATACCACAGCACCGCGATCACCATTATGGCGCCCGCCATCCTGAAAGGCTGTGTAATGAGTGCGTGAAGATCATACCCGATAAAACTGATCATAAAGATCATAACCATTTTCCCCATAGCGGCTGCTGATATAAACTGCAGCGCCCCTACCCGTGACAGACCGGCAACGATATGAACCGCAGCGGACGGCGTAAAGGGGAAGCAAAGTAAAATAAACAGCGGACCGAAACCGTGCCGCTCAACCCAGAGCATCATCCGCCTTATGGTCTGATGCCTGCGGATGAAACCGAAAGCTCTCTTCTGTCCGAAACGGCGGACGGCATAAAACATCAGCATCGATCCTGACGCAGACCCGAGCCATGACAGAAAAAAACCTTCCCACAAACCAAATGCATTCGTATTCGCCACCACAAATACAACGAGCGGCAAAAACGGAAGAAA
This sequence comes from Bacillus sp. MT(2024), assembly GCF_036362845.1. NCBI lineage: Bacteria > Bacillati > Bacillota > Bacilli > Caryophanales > Bacillaceae > Bacillus > Bacillus sp. MT(2024). The sequence goes on along the minus strand of NZ_CP143632.1, from coordinate 1,016,561 downwards.
CGCTTCAATAAAAGGCAGTACAGCCGCAGCAGCCGGGCCGAAAGCTCTATAGCTTTGGAACCATTCCGTCAGCTGTTCCTCAGTCAAATATGATAAAAATTGCTCCAACGTTTATACTCCTTAACGAGTTTGTCTATCCTTATTCTACACATTATCTCCAAAAAACGAAAATGTTTACGAGATTTTCCGACTTGAAATATCGTGTAAGCGAGTATAAAATAAGAACAAATGTTCTCTTTTTTAAGAAAGAAGGAGTATTTATGCCTGACATTCGGAGCGGCACCCGCGATCTCATCGAAAAAGGGCTGTTTCTGCCCATGGCGGCTGCCATCCTGAACCGGGACCTCGAAGCGCTTGATTCGTGCCCGTTCAAATTAAAACAACCCTATAAACAGCTTATCAGCTGCTCTTTAAAATTAGCACAAAAGGATTTGAGTGATGTTCGAAAAGAGTTAAGAAAGCGTAAAATTAAAATATACGAAGCGGAAAGAGACGAAGCATTTACGCTTTATATATGCACCATTAACGGCTATGAAGAAAAACACCGTTATTTCAACCCGAGAATACGGGAACAGGTAACCGCCTTATTGGAATATTACCTGTCTCTTGCGACCATTTAAAAAGCAGCCGGGACTGCTTTTCCTTTTCAGTTGATAAATTTCAGACTATTCACACTATACATTCGACATGATTTTCTTTATAATCGGGACACGCTGTTTTCAATGAAAAGGAGGAATGTTATGAAACTGATTCATGTTCTCGCCGCCCTGCCCTTTTTCGGAATTCTCGCCGGCATTCCATTTGCCAACCGGGTGACGCCTTATGTTTTCGGAATGCCTTTCATTCTCGCATATGTCGTCATCTGGGCGGTGCTGACTTCCGTTCTGATGGCCGCCGTTTACAAATTGGACAAAGAAAACAAGGCGGGTGAGACGGAATGAACGCAGCATTTCCCGTAATGGCCGCCGTGCTCCTGTTTTGTGTATATCTCGGAATCCGGGCCCGAAAAGGAAAACATATGGACCTTGAACAATGGACGGTGGGCGGACGCGGCTTCGGCACGATGTTTGTCTTTTTATTAATGGCGGGAGAAATATACACGACCTTTACATTCCTCGGCGGAAGCGGATGGGCTTACGGAAAAGGAGGCCCGGCCTTTTATATTATCGCGTACGGCTGCCTTGCCTACATTTTGTCATATTGGCTTCTGCCAGCCGTGTGGACTTACGCCAAACAACACAAACTGATGTCGCAATCAGATTTTTTCATTTCAAAATACAACAGCCCGCTCCTCGGCATTCTCGTATCGCTCGTCGGCATCGCATCCCTCATCCCCTATCTCGTCCTGCAGCTGAAAGGGCTCGGATTAATTGTTTCAGCAACGTCATACGGACAGATTCCGCCCTCCGCCGCTGTCTGGATCGGTGCTGTCTCCATCACGATTTATGTGATGATTTCAGGAATCCATGGTTCAGCGTGGATATCCGTCGTCAAAGATATCATGATTTTAGGCATCGTCCTGTATTTAGGCATTTATCTGCCCATTCATTATTACGGCGGGTTTACGGAGATGTTCAAACAAATTGACGCCGCAAAACCCGGTTTTCTCACGCTGCCGGAAACCGGACAGAGCGTTTCCTGGTTCAGCTCAACGGTTTTGCTGACCGCCCTCGGCTTTTATATGTGGCCTCATACCTTTGCCGCTTCCTATTCGGCGGAGCATCCGCGGGTGTTTCGGAAAAATGCGATCATCATGCCTCTTTATCAGCTCGTCCTGCTGTTTGTCATCTTTACCGGATTTGCGGCGATTCTGCAGGTGCCCGGTTTAAAAGGGGCGGACACGGATCTCGCCTTATTAAAGCTGTCTGTGAAAACCTTTGATCCCTGGTTTGTCGGGCTGATCGGATCGGCGGGCATTCTGACGGCGCTTGTGCCCGGTTCAATGATATTAATGGCCTCAAGCACGCTGTTCGCCAAAAATGTGTACAAAGCCATTCGGCCCGGCACGACTGACGAAAAAGTCTCACGGCTCGCAAAATACGCCGTACCCGTCATCGCGCTGATATCCGTATATTTTACGCTGAAAGGCGGAAATACCATCGTCACCTTGCTTTTAATGGGCTACAGCCTTGTCACCCAGCTTTTCCCCGCCCTCTTATTCAGCCTGCCGAAGCGGCGTTTCATCACAAGCCACGGCGCTTTTGCCGGCATAACGGCCGGGGTCGGAACGGTGGCCTTCATTACGCTGACCGAATCAACCGTCGGAACCCTCTTTCCGTTTCTTCCGCAGATCGTTAAGGATATGAATACAGGCATCATCGCGCTGGTTCTGAACATTGCCGTCATGTTTGCAGTCAGCGCCGCAGTCAGAAAAAAACAAATCAGCGCAGCCGAAAAGGCGGCTTAATGATAAAATAGCGGTAAGACACATGAAGGGGGAAAGCCGCATGATCATGACAACGACCGAAACCGTCGCCGGAAAACAGATTACGGAAGTAAAAGGCTTGGTGACAAGCAGTATCGTCCAGTCCCGTCACATCGGCAAAGATTTGCTTGCAGGCTTAAAATCTGTCGTCGGCGGCGAATTAAAAAGCTATACCGAAATGCTGGAAGACTCCAAAAAAGCGGTGAAAGAGCGGCTGATCAGAGAGGCCGAGCAGCTCGGAGCGAACGCCATCGTCGGCCTGCGGTTCGAACTGACCGCAGGACAGAACACATCCGAATTAATCGGATACGGAACCGCCGTCACCGCCGAATCCATTTAAAAAAACAAGCCTCTTTAAAGAGGCTTGTTTTTTTATTTCTCACATGCGATATAGTCTTTATCCCGGTCAAGTCTTTTATTTGCATTGTAAAGCGCTTTTGATACATACGGCTTGTACTTTGTTCTGCCGCCCTTGTTTTTCACTTTCGACGATTTGGCCACGCCGCCTTTATACACCTTATTCAGCGCCTTGCAGTTTTGATACGTTTTTACCTTTGTTTTCGCTTCTGCCGTCTGCCCCGCCCCGTATGAACAACCGAACACCAGGCCGAAAGACAAAAGCATAGCTGCCGTCTTTTTCATTTCTATCCTATCCCCTTTCCTGAATCATGTTGTATGGCTGAACATATCATAGTTCAAATAATCTCCATTTACAAGATAAATAGGAAAATAGTTTTAATTTATGTCCGCCCGTATATCTTTTATGGAATTTTTCCCAAAACCTTTTATAATATGAATTGATAGCGCTATCTGACTATGATGATAGGAGGAGAAATGATGATGAAAAAAGGGCTTGTTGCGGGTGTTCTCACTACAGCCGTTCTATTCGGCGCATGTACGGCGGATATTCCGGGGGTGATCAGTCCAAATACGGCGGAAGCGGCGTCCCAGCTCAGTAAAGGAATCGGCGGAAGGGCCTATCTGAACAGCACGGGCTCAGTTCTCGTCACGAAAATTCAGCTTCCAAGCTCGATTCAGGTGTCAAATGGGACAGCCTATATTTACTCAGGATTTACCGGAGGCACAGAGGCTGATATCGGGCTTCAGTACAGTGACACCTATCATGTATGGAAACCGATCATGAAAGTCGGTTCAAAGGGACAAGGCCAGATCCGGTATCTGGAAGGAGAAAGCCAATTCACTTATACGAAAGGCTTCCGGCCCGGCAGCACCGTACAGCTGACCATTTACAAAAATCTGAACGGCAATACCCGCGCCACATATTGGGGCACGAATAATGACGGATACACCGGCCGCATCATCTCAGAACTCGCCCAAACAAATGTAGGCTCTGTCTCAAAATGGAAAGCGCTCGCCACCGTTGCGGTCACATCAGAGGATCAGCGCCCTTACATCAAATCAAACTTCTCAACAGCCTTTACGAACATCACGATCGACAATAAAGCAGTCACCCCTGTGATTGATACACAGGATTTTGCCAAATTGACAGTGTCAGGCAGCAGCGTCAGCATGTCTGTCGTCAAATAAAGAATGTTGGACGCACGATTTCTGTCATCGTGCGTTTCGTGAGGGTCTGCCGGATACGCAAATCCCTTATTTTTCGGATTACGTTTAATAAAAAACAGCCCTCCTCAGGGTTGTTTTTTAACATTTCTTTCATTATTTCCGCCAAAACGCTGAGCAGTCCGCCTTATCCTGGATATTGAATTGAATCATGCTTTCAAGCAGCTCATAATGCACCGGTTCAGTCCATTGAATTCTGAACAAACGGGAAGTAGCGCTGTAGCCGGCACGGGCAATGTCGTCGGCAAAATGCGCAATTCCAGCTTCTTCGGGGGAAACACTTACATGATGCTTTGCTGCCGCAAAGCCGATAACAAACGTGCCGTGATCGGTAAACATCGGCGTGTTCCACTTGATCTGCGGTGTTAAACCCGGGAATTGCTCAGCCGTCCACGACAGGATTTCCTCCATTCGCAGACGATGATCAGGGCTGTCGATACTTGATAAATAGTCTTTGAAAACGTCCATGTCTTCCTCCTTCAACATCACGTCCGCTAGCGCCAAAACCCCGGATTTTCAGCTTTTTCCTTGATGTTAAATTCGATGATCTTCTTAAGCAGATCATAGTGCACCGGATCAGTCCACCGAATTCTGAACAGGCGTGAAGAAGCGCTGTACCCGGCTTGGGCGATGTCATCGGCAAAATGCTCCATCGTCTCTTTTTCAGGTAAAATGCTCAAATGATTTTTTGCCGCGGCAAACATAATGATATAGGTGCCGTGATCGGTAAATGTCGGTTTGTTCCACTTGATCTGTGCTTCTAAGTTCGGAAATTGGTCAGCCGTCCACGACAAAATTTCCTCTGCTTTGAGACGGTGATCCGGGTTATCGATTCCTGATATATATTTTGCAAACACATCCATGCCCATCTCTCCTAAAATGAAATATCATTACTCTTTACATCATCATAGCCAACAGACGGACACGATACAACTCTATCCGGGCATGTAAATCGAAAAAAGCCCTTCCTAAAAGGAAAGGGCCCGTCCCTTCACATCACAGCTTTCTCTAATATCTCTCCCCCAGCTCCCGCAAAATAAAGTCGTAGATCATTCTTGTCCGCTCTTCTTTCGGATACAGCATGAATTCCTGCCGCTTCGGGATATGACTGCCCATCCTGTCCTGAAAAGTGGTTCTGAGATAGGCGGTTCTGTAAACCTGATTTTCAAAAGAATGATAGGATACTTCCAGTTCCATCGTTTTGCCGTTTGAGAACGTGACCGCTGTGTCATCAAATGCCGTCGGTTGAAAATCTTTAACGTGCACATGAGATATCCAGCCGCATTGAGGCCTTGCAGAAGAAAGTGTAGGGAATAAAAAGATGTGATTTGAAGGGTCCACCATAATCGGCGGCTTGTGAGAAATTTTAATCGCTTCATATGTTCCTGCTTTTCTCCCGGCATAGCTGGAGCCAAAGTAGCGGCAGCTTCTGTCGATGATGTGAATCGGCTTCATGCTGACATACAGAATGCAGTCTTTTTCAATGACCTTCGACCCCATTTTACCGTCTATTTCCTCAGGCAAAACAGCGATGGTTGAACGATTTACTTCGTAGCTTTCTAAGGGTGCGTGTGTTTTCTGGCACATGATGTGCAGCCTCCAATCCTTTTCTTGAAAATTTATACTAATAATCTATCATCTGTCATTGGAAAACGACAGGTTTTTTTTGAATATAGCTAAAAATCACCTTTTAAAGCTGTAATTTAGTCTTAAATTACTATTTAAATATTATTTTTCTTTTTCATTTCACCTCATTTATACAATGATCATTTTCGTTTTTTCGTCAATTTGCAGGATATGTCGATATATTTCCAAGTATTAGTTGTCTAAAGATTATAAAAATTAATTGATTTTTCCGGCCGTTATCCATATACTATAAAAAAGGCATTGGGGGGATTCTTTATGAAAGAGAAAAAGTCGTACACTGAGCTCATGAAGTCCCGCAACACGGAAAAAGCAAACGAATTCGATGTGACAATGGCCGATATTTACATTCAAATGGTGCTTGATGAATCCTTGTATAAACGCCGGATCGCCATGCTGACAATGCAGATTAATAAGGCGCTTGATGATAAAAATAAAGAAGCGTTCCTCACGCTTTCAAAAGAATATGCCGCTCTCAAACAGAGTGAATAAGCCAATCCATATGGATTGGCTTTTTTTACATTATCCGTTTACGATGGTGCCGCCGTTCACATGAATCGTCTGTCCCGTGACATAGGAAGAATCATCGCTTGCTAAGTACAAATAGCTCGGCGCCACTTCAACAGGCTCTCCCGGGCGCTGCATCGGCACGTCTGAGCCGAAGACTTCCACTTCCTTCGCCGAGAAGCTCGCCGGGATCAGCGGCGTCCAGATCGGCCCCGGCGCCACTGCGTTTACCCTGATGCCCTGAGTGACAAGAGATTGGGAAAGAGATCTTGTAAACGTGACGATCGCCCCTTTTGTCGCTGAATAGTCAATCAATGTTTTGTGGCCTTTATAGGCGGTAATGGAGGCCGTATTAATGATTGAACTTCCTTTTTTCAGGTGAGGGAGCGCGGCTTTCGTTAAGTAAAACATTGAAAAAATATTCGTCTGAAACGTTCTGATGAGCTGGTGGCTCGTGATTTTCTCAATCCCCGGCTGCACGTGCTGCTCACCCGCGTTATTGACCAGGATGTCAATGGAAGGAAAGGCTTGGCCCGCCTGGCGGATGACATCGTTGCAAAAGGCTTCGTCGCCGACATCCCCTGCGATCAGCAGACACTTCGCCCCCTCTTTTTCTACATATTGCTTCGTCTCTTCGGCATCCTGATGCTCATCAAAGTAAACGATGACCACATTAGCGCCTTCCTTCGCGAATAAAACGGATACGGCGCGGCCGATCCCGCTGTCTCCGCCCGTGATGATCGCCGTTTTTCCTTCAAGTTTTTTCGCCGCTTTCGGTTTGTCAAAAACGGGGCGCGGGTCCATTACATATTCAAAGCCCGGCTGCCGGTTTTGATGCTGCGGCGGCAAGGTTTTCTTCTTCTGATTCGCCATTTTGATCACTCCTTTACATTAATTACTATATTATGAGTAATTTGAGCATCTTATACGAATTTCATGTATGAACAGAGTCTTATTGGAAAAATTAAGAATATACAACAGAGGAGGTAAATCTGAATTGACTACTTTTTCAAACGAGGAACCGGCTTCCTATTGGAAAGCAACAGCTGACATTCCTTCCTTTCCCGCCCTCACTGAAGATACGGAATGCGACGTTGCGGTGATCGGCGGAGGAATTACGGGTCTGACAACGGCATACGAACTGACGAAAAGAGGATTCCGTGTCGCTGTCATTGAAGCAGACCGGATTTTAAACGGGACGACCGCGGGCACGACCGCAAAAATCACCGCCCAGCATGATTTCATCTATGCCGATCTTATTCAGCAGATCGGTCTGACCAGCGCAAGGCTGTATTTCGAAGCCCATCTCCGCGCCATGGAAGACATGAAGCAGATCATCAAGGACCTTTCGATTGACTGCAGACTGATTGAACAAGACGCATATCTTTACACCAATACAGAATCAGGCGTCAAAAAAATCCGCAGTGAGCAGGAAGCTTATACCAAGCTCGGTATTGAACACGAGCTTGTGAAAGAACTTCCCGTCCCCGTTGATTGCAGGCTCGGCCTCGCCATGAAGAATCAGGCACAATTCCATCCGCTTTTATATGGTGCGGCGCTCGTCAAAGAGATCGTTAAAAACGGGGCGCGGATTTTTGAACAGACGGCTGCGATCGACATAAAAAAAGAACCGCAGCCGGAAGTGGTCACGAAGAACAGACACGGCATCAAGTGCAGCTACATTGTCTGCTCTTCCCACTTTCCTTTTTATGACGGAGGCGGGCTTTATGCCGCCAGAATGTATGCCAGCAGATCCTACGTACTCGCGGTAAAACCGAAACAAGCGTATCCGGACGGGATGTATCTCAGCATAGACAAGCCGTCCAGATCACTGCGATACACCGATTTGAACGGTGAAAAACTGGTGCTTGTCGGCGGTGAAAGCCACAAAACAGGCCAAGGAAAAGAAATGTCCGGGCATTACGAAGCGCTGAAACAATTTGCGGAAGACACAATCGGAGTTGAAAGCATCCCATATCATTGGTCTGCACAAGACCTTGTCACCATTGACAAAATTCCGTTCATCGGTCCCATCTCAGGCGATGAAGAACATATTTTGGCGGCGACCGGTTTTAAAAAATGGGGGATGACAAGCTCAGCGCTCGCCGCGAAGCTTTTGGCTGATCATATCCAAAACAAAAAGAACCCGTTTTCCGGCCTGTTTATTCCGTCACGCTTCCACGCAGATCCCGGACTGAAAAAACTGATTTCCTATAATGCCGACGTGGCCAAACACCTTATCTCGGGCAAACTTGAGAGGCCGGACGCTTCGCCTGAGAGTCTTGGGCCCGGGGAGGGAAAAATCGTAACGGTAAACGGCAAACGGGCCGGCGCCTATAAAGATGAAAAAGGCTGTCTGCATCTTGTCGATACGACATGCACCCATTTAGGCTGTGAGGTTGAATGGAATGACGGCGAACGGACGTGGGACTGTCCATGTCACGGGTCCCGGTTCACACCCGACGGCGGGGTTGCCGAAGGTCCCGCCATCAAGCCGCTGAAACGTCTCACCCAAGATTGACTAAACCATTCTGTACGAATGGTTTTATTTTTTTCCGCATTAAAATATTTTTATCAGATTCCTTCATTCAAGTTCCTTCCAAACCGATAAAAAGAAAAAGAGAATATCTGGGGGAACTTATATTGTTATTTAAAAAAGACCGTAAAAAAGAAACAGCATATTTTTCAGAAGCCGATGGAAAAAAACGCATCGCGCTTTCAAATCAATATGCAGATGTCCAAAAACAGCTGAAAATGGTCAGGCTCGGAAACGAAGAACTTCATGTGCTTGAAGAGCTGCAGCCGTTAATTAAAGAACATATCTCAACAATCGTCGATTCCTTTTACCGAAATCTGGATCACGAAAAATCATTAATGACGATCATTAACGACCACAGCACGGTCGAGCGCCTGAAAAAAACATTACGGCGTCATATCCATGAGATGTTCGCCGGCACGATTGATGATGAATTCATTGAAAAAAGACAGCGCATCGCTTCCATCCACTTGCGGATCGGCCTTGAACCGAAATGGTATATGGGAGCGTTTCAGGATCTGCTTCTGTCGATGATGAACATATATGAAGCAACCATTCCGGATTTGCATGAGCTTTTAAAAGCGATCAAAGCGACGACGAAAATATTGAATCTTGAACAGCAGCTCGTCCTTGAAGCATTCCAGACTGAATATAACTGCCAGCGTGACGAACAAGAGGAAAAGAAAGCCCGTCTTCATCAGAAAATCCAGGAAACATCTGGATCACTCGCTGATTTGTTTTCAGAAACGAGCAGAGCCGTGCAGGAGCTGGTCGATAAATCCGAGGGCATTTCCGAGGCGTCAAAAGCCGGCACCGTCACTTCCGTACATGTCGAAGAAAAATCAATCGGCGGGAAAAAAGAGCTTGAAAGCCAGCAGCAGCAGATGAATAAAATCGACGCCAGCCTTCTGCAGATTGAAGAAGAAATGGACAAGCTGAATGACATCGCCCAACAGATCGAAAAAATCTTCGGCATCGTGACGGGGATCGCCGAGCAAACGAATCTCCTGTCACTCAACGCTTCAATAGAATCCGCGAGAGCCGGGGAGCACGGCAAAGGGTTCGCCGTTGTGGCGACGGAGGTAAGGAAGCTTTCAGAGGATACGAAAAAAACCGTTTCCACCGTATCAGAGCTTGTGAACAATACCAATACACAAATCAACATCGTGTCCAAACATATCAAAGATGTAAACGGACTTGTAAGCGAAACGAAAGAAAAAATGACGCAGATCAACCGTCTGTTTGATGACATCGTCCAAAGCATGAAAACGAGCAAAGACCAGACAGGCAAAATCGACGTTGATTTGCAGGCCTTTCTCGGCGGCCTTCAAGAAGTCAGCCGCGCCGTTTCCCACGTTGCATCATCCGTTGATTCACTTGTTATCCTTACAGAAGAATAAAGATAAACCGACCGGCCTTTTTCATAAAGGGCCGGTCTTTTTATTGTCAACTCAAAATATAATAGAGTTGACATATATAAAGACTCGCTTTATTGTATAAACATATTTTGATAAGCTGGAGGAATACATAATGAAATTGACAGAAATGATGCATATTGCCGTGTTTACCGCCATTATGGGACTTTTGGGGCTGCTCCCGCCGCTTTTCTTATCCTTTACGCCGGTTCCGATTACACTCCAGACGATCGGTGTGCTCTTATCGGGAAGCATCCTGAAACCGAAAGCGGCGTTTTTAAGCCAATTGCTTTTTTTGCTGATTGTGGCATGCGGAGCGCCTCTCCTTTCAGGCGGAAGAGGCGGGTTCGGGGTTTTTTTCGGGCCGAGCGCCGGATATCTCATCGCATATCCGCTGGCGGCATTCCTGCTGAGCCTCAGCATCCAAGGCCTTCGCTCAGCTGCTGTCCCCCATTTGTTTATCAGACAGTTCTTGTTCGGCGTGCTGTTTTTGTATGTCATCGGCATTCCCGTTCAGGCTTTTATGATGCACATTGATATCTTGACTGCCGTAAAGCTCAGCCTCATCTATGTGCCCGGAGATCTGCTTAAAGCGGCCGCAGCCTCATTCGCAGCCGTAAGAATCAGAAAAACTCTTCAAGCTAGCCGGCTTTTGCCGACGAAAGGAAGCTGATTTTAGTCATCATGATTACATCATCATATTCAGATACAGCCGGACAAGCGCCGGAACAGATCGCGATTCAGACAGAAACAGAACAGATCAACTATCAAACTTGGAACAGGCTAGTAAACCAAACCGCAAACTGGCTTGGCAGCCTTTCAGATAAGCCGGAAAACATTGCAATATTACTGCCGAACGGCATCCCATTTTTACAACTTTTCGCAGGGGCGGCGCATGCCGGCTGCACGGCGGTTCCGTTAGATCCCCGCTCGGCGGCGGCGGAACTCGCGGACCAGCTGCACATCAGCAAAACCGATCTCGTCATCTGTGACCGCCGGCTGAGCGGCAGACTGGACGGCGTCAAAACGCCTGTCATCCTGTGGGATGAATGCAGGCCTTTGATCGAGGCGGAAAAAGCGGAAGGCGCTTTTATCAAAAACGCCGGCCTGCCCTTTTATACCGGATTCACCTCGGGATCGACCGGTAAGCCGAAAGCCTTCACCCGCTCTCACCGTTCGTGGCTGGAGAGCTTTTCTTGTACGAAACGTGAATTCGGCATTTCCCCTGATGACAAAGTGCTGGTGCCGGGCACGCTGCGCTCATCACACTTTTTATACGGCGCTGTCAGCACTTTGTTTATCGGCGGAACCGTCCTCCTTCAAAGAAAATTCAATCCGGCCGGAATGAAAGACCGGCTCAGACAAGCTGACGTTCTATATACCGTTCCGACAATGACGGACGCCCTGCTCTCACTAGAGGCGTTTCCGGATACACCGCTCAAGGTGATTTCTTCCGGTGCAGACTGGCCCGCTTCGTCTAAACAAGCGCTGTCAGAGCGCTATCCCCATTTGCGGTTGTATGATTTTTACGGAACGTCTGAGCTGAGTTTCGTGGCGTTCTTATCGCCTGAAGACAGCGCCCGAAAGCCTGACGCGGCGGGCCGTCCGTTTGAAAATGTTACAATCGAAATCCGCCGGCCCGGCGGGGAACGCTGCATGCCGGGCGAAACGGGGAAGATTTTTGTGAACAGCCCGATGAAATTTTCCGGATACATCAACGGCGCAAAGCCTGATGATTCCGGCTGGATGACGGTTGATGACATGGGATATATCGATCATGAAGGCTATCTTTATATCGAAGGACGTGAAAACGGGATGATCGTATCAGGCGGCCTGAATGTATTCCCGGAAGAGATAGAACGTGTGCTCAACCGCTGTCCGGGCGTCAGAAAAGCGGCCGTCATCGGCATTCCTGATGATTATTGGGGCAGCATCGCCGTTGCGGTGATCGACGGACATGCAAATGTAAAGGAACTGAAGAAACAGTGCCGCGAGCAGCTGGCGGCATATAAAATCCCGAAAAAATGGCTGTTTTCAGAAATACCGGAAACAGCCGGCGGAAAGATCGCCCGTGCCGCCGTACAAAAGCAGGCAAAGGACATGATGGAATGGAAGCTGTAATTACGGATGCGAAACGGACGATTTTCGCCCGGGAAAACGGCCTGTTAAAAGACTGTCTCCCCGAAGATTTGGCAGCTCCGCTGATCCGACATTTGAGCCGGAACATGCCCGAAGACATTGATGAAGTCCTGATCGGAAACGCGACGGGCCGCGGCGGGAACCTCGCCCGGCTGTCAGCCTTGGCCGCCGGGCTTCCTTTGAGCGTGTCCGGTACGGCCATCGACAGGCAGTGCGGTTCCGGATTGGACGCCGTGAGAATCGCGTGCCACTTTGTTAAAGCCGGCGCGGGGAGCACATACATCGCGGGAGGAGCGGAGAGCAGCAGCCGTTCCCCTTTCTCATCCCGGGCGCGCTTTTCTCCTGAACACATCGGCGATCCTGATATGGGCATAGCGGCCGAGTATACGGCACAGGCTTACGGCGTAACGAGAAAGATGCAGGACGAATATGCCCTTCTCAGCTATGAACGGAGCGTCAAAGCGCACGAAGACGGCTTGTACCGCCGGGAAATTCTCCCCTGTCACGGATTCGCCGCTGACGAAAACATGCTGAAAAAGCGGAACATGGAGCCTCTCATCGCCCGCGCCAAACCCGTCTTTCAGTCCGGAGGCTCTGTCACCGCGGCCAACAGCTGCGGAATTTCTGACGGGGCGGCTGCAGTTTGTGTGATGGAAGAACAAAAAGCGCGGTCTCTCGGTTTAAAGCCGGGATTGCGTTTTATCGGAAGCGCGGTAAGCGGCGTCCATCCGCATTATCCGTCAGCAGCTCCGGTTTATGCCGTCAAAAAGCTTTTGAAGGAACGGGACCTGTCACCGGATGATATTGATATATACGAAATCAACGAGGCGTTTGCCGTCAAAATATGCGTTTTTTCACAGCAGCTTCAAGTGCCGTATTCTAAAATAAATGTCCGGGGCGGCGCTCTGGCCGTCGGGCATCCGTACGGGGCTTCCGGGGCGGCGCTTATCACCCGGCTTTTTTATGAAGCAAAAAGACGCCCGGATGCCCGCTACGCAGCAGCAGCGATCGGCAGCGGAGGCGGAGTCGGACTGGCGCTTCTCTTTGAAGTGTTAACGTAACGGCAGTATAATAGATGATATCGATAAAAAATGATCGGAGTGGAGACTTTATGACTGCCGTTTGTTTAGTAAGACATGGAGAGACTGATTGGAATGCCCAAAAGAAGCTTCAAGGCAAATCGGATATTCCGTTAAATGCGACGGGAGAGCGTCAGGCGAAAGAAACAGGAGAGTACTTAAAGGGGTCCGAATGGGATGTCATCGTCTCGAGCCCGATGAAACGGGCCAGAAAAACGGCTGACATTATTAACGGGTTTTTGAATCTTCCCATTGTCGTCATGGAAGATTTCAGAGAACGGAGCTACGGTGATGCGGAAGGAATGTCTTTACCGGAACGGTCGAAGCGCTACCCGGATAAAAACTATCCGAATATGGAGACCGCAGAAGAGCTGACAGACAGAATGCTTGCCGGTTTAGTGAAAGTTCAGGAGCGGTTTCCTGAGCAAAAAGTACTGATCGTCGCTCACGGCGCAGCCATTCACGCCCTCTTGTCCGCTATTTCTGACGGTGATACCGGCATACAAAACGCAAAGCTTGTCAATGCGTGCCTGAGCAATATCGAACGAATTGAAAATAAGTGGCGCGTCAAAGATTACAATGTAAGCAGCCACCTATCAGAATCATAACAAAAAGGCCCGAATTCAGTTTTGGGCCTTTTTGGCGAGCATTTTTTTCTCCAGATCATGTAATATGGCGTCCGCACCGTCAATGCTCCGGCGCTCCGTCCATGCCGCCCTGTCCGCGCGGTAAACGTGGCCGTTTTTTACGGCAGTCAGCTGTTTCCAGAGGTGATTTTTTTCGAGTTCTTTCTCACCGTCCAGCAGTACGATGTAATCAGGATCGATATGCAAAAGCTGCCCGGGCGTCATTTTGATAGCGTCTGATTTCCCGCCGGAATCTGTCTGGACCGCATATGTAAACCCTGCTAGCGTCAAAAGCCGGGACGTAAAAAACTGATCATCCTTTACGGAAATGCTGCCATTTGCAGCGTCAATTAATAAAATCGTGCCGCCTTCTGCATCCAGCTTTCTTTTGATGTCATTCAGCTTTTCTTCCTGAGCCGACAATTGTTTCTCTATGATGCCCTCTTTACCGACCGCCTTTTCAATGGTAAGGGCAGCATCAACCGCATCCTGATAATCCGCAGCTTCATTTTTTAAAGCGATTGTCGGAGCGATCTTTGTCAGTTTTCGGTATATCCCCCTGTGCAGGCTTGAGTCTGCAATGATGAGATCGGGTTTTAACGAAGTGATCTTTTTCAAATCGGGATGTGACGGGGGCCCGACGGACAGACTGCCGTCGTTTCGCTCTTTCCGGTTATCCGCCGCGGCCGCCGGCTTTATGCCGAGATCATGGAGGGTGTCAATAAAGCCCTCATTCAATACGGCGATGCGATGCGGGTGCGCAGCCACATGCGCCGTCCCCAGATCGTGCCTGACGGCGGTTTCATGTTCCTGTTCTGAGCATGCCGTTATGAAGAGAACGGATAAGATCATCAGCATACTGAAAATTGGTTTCATCTGTTCCCCCTCTTTCGTTTTTCCGCAATTATATCATTGACAATATAAGTATCAATGATATTCAATATCATTATTTTCATAAAATGGTTTCACAGCTTTCTCCGTCAAGAAAGCCAAAGACTGATTCATGCCGGCCGCTTTATTTCATTCCGCTTTCGATTCCATCAGACTTCTGCATTCAACAAAAGGTGACATTTATCCTGTTTTTGCCGCAGCTTCCAAAAATGGAATCAAACCGTTCGACCCAGTAAACAAGAGAGCGATTGCGGCTGTGTACAAATACTCATGTCCTTCCATCGGTTTTTTCCATTAAAATTTAAATATTTCGGGTTCCTATTAAACGAAAGAGAGATGATATACCTAAATAGAAATAAAACAAACTGAAAAAAATTGGGTCTACTAAAATATTATTCCATACTATACAATTAATCCACAGAATAATCTGTCTATTGGTTATTCTGCAAATGAAAAAAGGAGTGGATAAAGAGTGAGAGGCAAAAAGGTATGGATCAGTTTGCTGTTTGCTTTAGCGTTAATCTTTACGATGGCGTTCGGCAGCACGACTTCTGCCCAGGCTGCAGGGAAATCAAACGGGGAAAAGAAATATATTGTCGGATTTAAGCAGACAATGAGCACGATGAGCGCCGCCAAGAAAAAAGATGTCATTTCTGAAAAAGGCGGGAAAGTGCAAAAGCAATTCAAATATGTAGACGCAGCTTCAGCTACATTAAATGAAAAAGCTGTAAAAGAGCTGAAAAAAGACCCTAGCGTCGCTTACGTTGAAGAAGATCACGTTGCACAAGCGTACGCGCAGTCCGTGCCTTACGGCGTATCACAGATTAAAGCCCCTGCTCTGCACTCTCAAGGCTTCACCGGATCAAATGTTAAAGTAGCGGTTATCGACAGCGGTATCGATTCTTCTCATCCTGATTTAAAGGTAGCAGGCGGAGCCAGCATGGTTCCTTCTGAAACAAATCCTTTCCAAGACAACAACTCTCACGGAACTCATGTTGCCGGTACAGTTGCGGCTCTTAATAACTCAGTCGGTGTATTAGGCGTTGCGCCAAGCGCATCTCTTTACGCTGTAAAAGTTCTCGGCGCTGACGGTTCCGGCCAGTACAGCTGGATCATTAACGGAATTGAGTGGGCGATCGCAAACAATATGGACGTTATTAACATGAGCCTCGGCGGACCTTCTGGTTCTGCAGCGTTAAAAGCGGCAGTTGACAAAGCCGTTGCTTCCGGCGTCGTAGTGGTTGCGGCAGCCGGTAACGAAGGCACTTCCGGCGGCTCAAGCACAGTGGGCTACCCTGGTAAATACCCTTCTGTCATTGCGGTAGGCGCTGTTAACAGCAGCAACCAAAGAGCATCTTTCTCAAGCGTAGGTTCTGAGCTTGATGTCATGGCACCAGGCGTCTCTATCCAAAGCACGCTTCCTGGAAACAAATACGGCGCGTACAATGGTACGTCAATGGCATCTCCGCACGTTGCCGGAGCGGCTGCTTTGATTCTTTCTAAGCACCCGAACTGGACAAACACTCAAGTCCGCAGCAGTTTAGAAAACACCACTACAAAACTTGGTGATGCTTTCTACTACGGAAAAGGGCTGATCAACGTACAGGCGGCAGCTCAGTAAAACATAAAAAACCGGCGTCGGGCATGGCCCCGCCGGTTTTTTTATTATTTTTCTTCCTCCGCATGTTCAATCCGCTCCATGATCGACGGGTGGCTCCCTCTGAAAATTTTGACGAGAAACGGCGGGTTGACCCGGCTCAGTCCCGTATCGGCCAAGTCCTGAAACGTCTCAATCGCCGCTTCCCGGTTTCCGGTCAGCTCGATGCCGTAACGGTCGGCGGCGTTTTCCTGATACCGGGAGACGGCATTCGTAATCGGATCAGAAGCAAAACTGAGAACAGATAAGAGCAGCAATAACAGCGGGAGGGCGGCCAGATCTTCAGGCCCCTTTATATGAAGCATTCGGCCGAAGAATTTGGACAGCCGCTTATAAAGCTTGTCAATGATATAGAACCCGGCTAATGACAGCAGCAAATACCCGGCCAGTCCGATGTACACGTGCTTCATCACATAGTGCCCCATCTCATGCCCCATAATGAACAAAATTTCCCGATCCTTCAGTTTGTTAAGCGTCGTATCCCACAAAACGATCCGCTTATTCGAACCGATGCCCGTCACATACGCATTCAGCGCATTCGTTTTCTCCGACATATTCACTTCATACACATGGCTGGCCGGAATGTCCGCCTTGTCGGCAAGCGACAAAATTTTGCTTTCCAGCTCCTTGTCTTTCAGCGGATAGAAATCATTGTATAAAGGATCAATCACGACCGGCTGCAGGAAAAACAAAAACAGGGTAAACGGCACAGTAAGACACCAAGCGTAAAACCACCATTTTTTTGTATGCTTTGTGATCAGCCAGTAAAACACAAGCACACACACGGCAAACAGCGGAAAACTGATCCAGAAATCAATGACATGGTCTCTTATCCAGCTTGCTGCTGTCTGCGTCGAAATATGATACGCAAGCGAAACCCGATATCCGATCCACTCTAGCGGAAGCGAAGCCGCCGTAACGATGAGTGAAATCACAAATACGAAGCTTACGATTTGCAGCACCCGAAAGCGCACCGCTGCTTCCAGCCAATACTTTATTTTTTTGGCAAGCCCCGTAATGAGCAGCAGAAAAAATAAAAACCAATCTAACGGCGCTCCGATGAAAAATAAAAAATCCTTTACATTTGAAAAGTTTTCAGCGGCTGCCAGGCGGCCCGGCTCCATAAACGAGGACGGATCGGCTTTCGTTCCCTTTACGGCCTCCGGGACGGCGGAGTCTCCTGTCATAAAGAAATACCAATAGAAAAAAAGGCCATACAGCACATAGGCAAGTCCCGCTGCCGCTATCCATTTGCGCATGGAAGTCTCCCTCCTTAGCCTTATGACTTACTCCTATTGTAAGCATAAATGCAAATAAATAGAACCAAGCCTCCGAAACGGATGTTAATCTTTTCACAACAGAAAAGAATGGAACAACAGGAAGCGGGAAAGACTAAAAGACGGAGTGATGAATATGAAAAAAATAATCGCGTTTATTGTAGTAATCGCCCTTTTGGTTATTGCTTTCTTCTATGTATACAGCCGGACCGGCGATGTGTTTCCATCAAGCAACGCAGATCTGATTATTCTGTCAGAGCACGGAAAAAAAGAAATCAAAATTAAAGACAGGCAGAATGTAAAAGATATGCTCGATATCTTGAACCAAGGAAAACAAGTCAAACTGACCAAAAGCGTGTCTCCCGATTACGACGGAACGGTCAAATACCATGAAGACCGTTTTGATTCATTCAGCATGTGGCTCGAAAGCGGCAATTATATAATGTACAAGCATAAAAACACGTATTACAAACTGACCCGGCATGATACGAAGCTTGTGCAAAGCATCATCAAGGAAGAATCGCAGAGCTGACCGGATCAGCATGTAAAAGCGAAGCCCCCGGCTTCGCTTTTCGTCCGTCATTTCGGAAGCATGTCCCGGACCGCCCGTCTCAGCAGTTTCCCGGTCGCGTTCTTCGGAATCTCATCAAGAAAAACCACTTCCGCCGGCCGCTTATATTTTGCCAAATGTGTTTCACAGTAATCAAAAACCGCATGCTCTGTCAGCTCACCGTCCCCAGGCACTATATAAGCATGCACCGCTTCCCCCGTTTTGGCGTCAGGAACGCCGATGACCACGGCTTCTTTAATGCCCTCATGGCTGTAGAGCACTTCTTCTACTTCGCGCGGATAGACGTTGTATCCGCCGACGAGAATCATATCTTTTTTTCTGTCGACGATATAAAAATAACCGTCTTCGTCGCGCTTCGCCAAATCACCCGTGTACAGCCAGCCGTCTTTCAGCGCGTGCTCCGTCTCCTCGGGCATCTTGTAATAGCCTTTCATCACATTCGGCCCTTTCACGATCAATTCTCCCACTTGATGGTCGGGCAATTCGCGTCCGAGCGTATCGACGACTTTATTTTCGACATGTAAAATATTCGTCCCGATCGAGCCGGGCTTTCTCCCCCGGTCAAACGGATTAAAACAAGTAACCGGAGACGCTTCAGAAAGTCCGTACCCCTCCAGAATGGTGACGTCAAAGGTTTGTTCAAACGTCTGCAACAGAGCGACCGGCATGGAGGCCCCGCCTGAAATGCACAGTCTGACGGACGCAAAATCCTCCGCCTTGCCGTGCTCGTATTGATACAGATAGTTATACATCGTCGGAACGCCGGCAAAAATGGTTGCCTGTCGGCTTTTAATCAGTTTAAACACAGAAGCCGGACTGAATTGCGGCTCGATTAAGACACACGCTCCGCTCATCAGAGGCGCATTCATACAAACGGTTAAACAAAAAACGTGAAACATCGGCAATGCCGCCACAATTTTGTCTTTCTCATTCATTCCTAAGTATCCGGCGACATCATTTGCATTGGAGAAAAGATTCTGATGGGTGAGCATGGCGCCTTTCGGTTTTCCGGTCGTCCCTGAGGTGTATAAAATGACGGCAGTATCGTCTTTGGACAATGTCGGATAAGTTCTGCTGCGCTCCGCCGGGCGCAACATTTTTGTAAACGTTGTCATTTTTAAGCGCAATTGAGGGTCTTCTGTCGATGGAGCGTTCTCTGCTGTCTGGCTGATAATGATATGCTCCAGCAGCGGCAGCGAGCCGTGCAGGCTTTCAAATACGGGAATTAATAGGTCGATGCCGGCGATCGCTTTGACATCGCCGTTTTTCAGCATGTATGCGATTTCTGAAGGTGTGTATGCCGGATTAACAGGTATGACGACAATTCCCGCTTTTAACGCGCCGAAAAACGCAATAACAAAGTCAGGCGTATTTCCGAGCAGCAGCGCGAGATGATCCCCTTTTTTCAGTCCCCTGTCCTCCAAGCCGTTTGCAAATGCTTTGATTTTACCTGCCAGCTCCTCATACGTCATGTACTGATCTTGAAACAGACAAGCTGGTTTTTCCGGTTTCTGCGATGCCGTTTCTTCCAATTTGGAAACCAGATTCATTTTCCCACCCCTTTAAAAATGTAATGAATGAATAGTCATTCATTTCTCCGGAATAAACGTTCACTTTTATTATAGAAAAATATAGAAAAACACTCAAGGGCAAAAAGCCCCGAGTGCCTGAAAACCGGAAACTATAATTGTTTCAGCGCTTCACTGACCGGCGTGCCGCCTGCTGTCAGATCGAACGCTTTTTCATACGTATTCGGTTCATCAAGGGATGCGATAACGGTCTTGGCGACATCGTCTCTTGAAATGGAGCCTCTTTCTAAATCGGCTGCGGCTTTGATATTTCCCGTGCCGGGATCATTTAATAACCCGCCCGGCCGGATAATCGTATACGTCAGACCGCTCGCTTCAAGAATTTTATCCGCATAATGCTTTGCGGCATAATACGGCTTCAGCGCTTCATTCCAATTGTCGCGGTTATGAGCCTGAAGGGCGCTTACCATAATGAACCGCTTGATGCCGGCTTTCTTTGCCGCTTCTATCGCTTTCGCCGCTCCGTCAAGATCAATCAAAAGCGTCTTATCGTATCCGGTGCTTCCTCCTGATCCGGCGGTAAATACAATCGCGTCACAGCCTTCAGCGGCTTTCGCGATGTCTTCCGTGCTTCCTTCCAAATCTGCAAGAACGGCTTCTGTTCCCGCGGCTTGAAGCGCTTCTTTCTGCTCTTCTTTCCGGACCATCGCCCGCAGCGTATGCGTGCCGTCTTTTTGAAACAGCCCGGTCAGACGCTGTCCGATCTGTCCGTTTGCTCCGATGAGAAATACTTTCATCATGATCCCTCCCCATTCATTATGGTTCTATCATTTCACAAAAACGGGCGCTGATTCAAATCATGCGTTCGGCAAATGTTCTAATAAATCAGCTCGAGGAAATCTTCCAGCTCTATTTTGCCGAAATACTGTTTCAGATCGATTCCGGCCAGCGCCTCCCTGATAGCGGTTCTGTCATACTGTTTTCCGGTCAGCGCCTGTTCGACTTCACTCACATCTTTCGCACCGAAGAAATCACCGAAAATTTTGCAGTCCTGAATGATTCCTTTTTTCACTTCAAGACGCAGATCAATCGATCCGACCGGATAACGTTTCGAATGCTGAAGGTTGAATGCGGGCGACCTGCCGAAATTCCAGTCCCAGTTTTGATAGCGCTCTTCGGAAATCTTCCGGATCGCTTTCCAGTCTTCATCGGTCAGTTTATATTCCGGCACTTCGGAGAGATCATTTGTATTAAAAATATGGTGAAGCAGATGCTTTTTGAATTCGTCCGCCGTCATTTTGTCATCAAGAAACTCGCTGATATTGGCGACACGGCTTCTGATTGACTTAATGCCTTTTGATTCGATTTTGTCTTTTTTCACTTTTAAGGCTGACACGACATGATCAATGGCGGAATCCAGCATTAATGTTCCGTGGCTGAAAATACGCCCTTTCGTCGAAAATTGAGCGTTGCCGGAAATTTTTCTGCCGTCCGCGACGATGTCGTTTCGGCCGCTTAATTCAGCTTCCACACCGAGCTGGCGCAGCGCCTGAATAACGGGTTCGGTGAATTTTTTAAAATTGTGGAAGCTGTCGCCGTCATCCTTGGTGATAAAACTGAAATTCAGATTCCCGAGGTCATGGTAAACCGCGCCGCCTCCTGACAGCCTGCGGACGACGATGATTCCGTTATCTTCTACGTATTTCGTATTGATTTCTTCTATTGTGTTTTGGTTCTTCCCGATGATAATCGACGGCTGATTGACATAAAACAGCAGGTATGTCTGTTCAGGGTCGAGATGCTTCACGCAATATTCCTCGATCGCGAGGTTGATCCTCGGGTCGGTTATGTTTTGGTTGTCGATAAATAACATGGTGCTCCTCCTTTATTTCTCCCACTTCAATCCGGAAGCGGCGATTGTCACTTCGCCCCCGAACACGGATTCCGCTTCTTCTTTCAGCTTCCGGTGCTCGCCGAAATGAGGCAGATGTGTGAGAATCAGCTCCCCCGCTCCGGCCTCCTCCGCGATACGTCCGGCTTCCAAACTGTTCATATGGCCGGCTGACGTGCCGTCCTGGTCCGCGTAAAAATTGCACTCGCAGATCAGCAGATCGGCATTTTCCGCAAACGGGATAAACGCGTCCTGGTAGCTTGAATCAGCCGTATACACAACAGAAGCTGAACCGTCAGTAATCCGCATCGCATAACAAGTGACCGGATGCACCGTTTTCAGGAAGGTAATGGTGAACGGCCCGGCAGAAAGCGGGCGGTCCGGCTGATAGGCCACTCCTTTTGTATGCGTTTTATATGTAAGACGCTCAAACTGTTCTATATCAGCATCATGCCCGTAAATCGGCAGTGCATGCGTCCCTTTTCCGAGAAAGGAGCCGACCTGTTTGGCGAATTGAAGCGGCCCGATATCAGCGATATGATCATGGTGATAATGGGACAAAATGACGGCATCAAGCTCTTCTGCCGGAACATAGGCAAACAGCTTTGATAATACGGCGCTTCCGCAATCGACGAGCAGAGAATAGCCGCCGGACTGAAACAGATAGCCTGAAGTTGCTTCGTTTGCGGCCGGAAACCCGCCGCAGCATCCAATAACTGTAACTTTCATATGACCCTCCGAATGTTTATGATAAAAAGATCCTTTCCTCCAATATACCTATTTTTCGTACAAATTGCATGTTTTAAACATTGTGCCAAAACAGCCGTTGATTTTCCGAAACTGTTATAATACAATGTAGAGACAAAACAATGAAAGAGGGATGGGTATGTTGGAAAAGATGTCGGATTTTTTCAGAAATTTACCCGGTAAGAAATGCGAAGAATGCGGAAATGAGATTGTTGAGCAGTATGAGTGTCATATTAATTTGTGCAATGACTGCTTGAAAATTAAGGATATGTGACAATAGGGCGCCGCACAATTCTAAGTTGTGCGGCGCCCGTTTTTTTCGGCCGTCATCATACTTTCTGAATAGGGAGTTATTCACCATTATTAGCAATTATCTGTACGTTTTAAAAGATTCAGTATTTTCAATCTATATTTTTCTATAGACGGATTGTTTTCTTTTCTATTATAATTTGTTCTAATAGCTATCTTTTTAGATACTTATTGCACTTTTTTCTTCGGGAGGTAATCTATGAAAAAATTACGCTTTGGACTAGCGACGCAAATTTTCGTCGGACTCATACTAGGGGTTGTAGTCGGTGTCATCTGGTACGGCAATCCTGCCATTCCAACATATTTACAGCCTATCGGCGATTTGTTTTTACGCTTAATCAAAATGATAGTGATTCCAATTGTCGTCTCCAGCTTAATCATCGGCGTTGCCGGCGCGGGAAGCGGAAAACAAGTCGGAAAATTAGGCTTCAGAACGATTTTGTATTTTGAGATCATTACCACTTTTGCCATTATTCTCGGGCTGGCTTTGGCGAATCTTTTTCAGCCGGGAGCAGGCGTTAATATACATGAAGCTCAAAAAACAGATATCAGTCAATATGTTGAAACAGAAAAAGAACAAAGCGGTAAATCCGTTGCGGACACATTCCTGCATATCGTACCGACAAACTTCTTCCAATCATTAGCCGAAGGAGATCTGCTTGCCATCATCTGCTTTACCGTGCTGTTTGCACTCGGCATCTCGGCAATCGGTGAAAAAGGAAAGCCCGTATTAGCCTTCTTTGAAGGTGTTTCTCATGCGATGTTCCATGTTGTGAACCTCGTCATGAAAGTTGCGCCGTTTGGTGTTTTTGCGTTGATTGGTGTTACCGTTTCCAAATTTGGGCTCAGTTCCCTGCTTTCACTCGGTAAACTGGTCGGTTTAGTATACGTAGCTTTGGCTTTCTTTCTCATTGTTGTATTCGGAATCGTCGGAAAGCTTGCCGGTTTAAACATTTTCAAATTCCTCGCCTATATGAAGGATGAAATTTTATTGGCGTTCAGTACGTCAAGCTCCGAAACCGTACTCCCCCGCATCATGGAGAAGATGGAGAAAATCGGCTGTCCGAAAGGTATTGTTTCCTTTGTTGTGCCGATCGGATATACCTTTAACTTAGACGGATCTGTGCTGTACCAATCAATCGCCGCTTTATTCCTCGCTCAGGTATACCACATTGACTTGACCATTTGGCAGCAGATTACCCTTGTGCTTGTCTTGATGGTCACTTCCAAAGGAATGGCTGCCGTGCCCGGGACTTCTTTCGTCGTCCTGCTTGCGACACTCGGCACAATCGGCGTTCCTGCAGAAGGCCTTGCATTCATCGCCGGTGTTGACCGGATTATGGACATGGCCCGAACGGTCGTCAATCTGACCGGAAACGCGCTGGCATCCGTGGTGATGTCAAAATGGGAAGGCCAGTATGATCCCGTTAAAGGCGCGAAGGTCATGAGCCTCGCCAAAACAGAACAAAACACAACCATCTCAGGTTAAAATGAAAACCCTGCACGGAATGATTTCCGCGCAGGGTTTTTTTATGCCATCGGCGATAGAACGTACCGGTGCAAAAGCTTCGCCGTATTAAGAAGCGATAATTCATGCGTGCGTTCAAAAGCGTGTGAAGCGTCAATTCCCGGTCCGATCAGCCCGTGGACGATGTCATGGCCCGAACGGATGGCTGCTGAGGCATCAGAACCGTAATACGGATAAATATCAAGCTGATAATCAATGCCATAGCGCTCCGCAAGCCCGGCCAGATGTTTTCTGAGCTGATAATGGTACGGGCCGCTCGCATCCTTCACACAAATGGAGACGGTATATTCATCCGTAGACTGGCCGTCGCCGATCGCTCCCATATCAACAGCCAAGTATTCGACGGTCTCAGGAGGAATGTTGGAATTGCCGCCGTAGCCGATTTCTTCATTATTAGAAATCAGAAAATGCGTCGTATACGGAAGTTCGATTTTCTCTTCCGTGATGCGGCGGATTAAATTCAAGAGCAGAGCCACGCTCGCTTTGTCATCAAGATGACGGGACTTAATAAAGCCGCTCGGCGTAATCTGCACACGCGGGTCAAATGAGATGAAATCGCCGACCCTGATGCCGAGATCGGACGTCTCTTCCTTCGTCCGGACAGGTTCATCAAGGCGGACTTCCATATTCTCCTGATTCCGCTCTGCCTTGCCGGCGTCCTTGTAGACGTGCACTGAAGTCTGATGCATTAAGATGGTGCCTGTATAGGTTTTGCCGGAAGAAGTTTGGATCTCGCAATATTCCCCTTCAATCGAGTGATATCGGAAGCCGCCGATCAAGTCAATCTTCAGCCGGCCGTCCGCCTTTATTTCCTTTACCATCGCGCCGAGCGTATCGACATGCGCCGTCAGCAATCTGTGTTTCTTGTCATCACGGCCGGGAATTGTGACAAAAAGACCGCCTTTGCGGTTTCTGTAAGAGGAGACGCCCCAGTCTTTTAAAAGGCTTTCTGTATAGGCGATAACCTCGTATGTATTGCCCGTCGGACTCGGAATCGACACCAGTTCTTTAATCAGTTCCATCGTATGTTTCATATTTGCCACAGGTCATTCCTCCTATCAATTTTATTCTTCTTAAAATATACTCTTTTGATCCATAACCCGTCCAATCTTTTCCTGCTCTTTTTTCATAGAATGAAGGGAGCATGAGCATAGGAGGGAAATGTATGATCAGCCGTAAACCGCACAAGCGGAAAAGGTTTCATAATGATTGGTTTGAGGATTGGTTTGAGGATGATTGGTCTGGTGCAGCCTTCTGGTGCTGTAAAAAAGAAAAAGATCACTGTAAAAAGAAGAAAGAAAAAAAGAAGAAAGACAAAAAGAAGCATCATCATTCATGCCGCCGCTGCTGCCGTCATTGGTAATCGTTCACACAAACCCGTTTTACAAATAAATTTCTCATGCTCCCCAAACAGCGGATGCTGCTTGGGTTTTTTTTATTAAAATTAGTACCAAGTAATAATATCAGGTGTTATAATCTGATATAAAGGAGTGATTTTTTCATGTCAAAATCTAAAATTACAGCAATCGGTACATATGCTCCGGCACGCCGATTAACAAACGCGGATTTGGAGCGCATCGTCGATACATCTGATGAATGGATCGTCCAGCGCACCGGTATGAAGGAAAGACGCATTGCCGGCGAACATGAATTCACATCGGATTTGTGTGTGGAAGCGGTGAAAAACCTTGCAGAACGATACAGCGGAACTCTTGATGATGTCGATATGATCCTTGTCGCCACAACGACGGCGGACTATGCGTTTCCAAGCACCGCGGCACGCGTTCAGGCTTACTTCGGCTGGCCGCACACGGGAGCGCTTGATATTAACGCCACATGCGCCGGACTCACTTACGGCCTTCAGCTCGCAGACGCATTAATTACCGCCGGTTCCCATCAAAAAGTGATTGTCATTGCCGGTGAAACATTATCAAAGGTAACGGATTATACTGACCGGACGACCTGCGTTCTTTTCGGAGACGCTGCAGGCGCCCTATTGGTGGAACGCGACGAATCAGCGCCGGGCTTTTTGGCAGCCGTGCAAGGAACAGCGGGAGGAAGCGCGGACGTGCTGTATCGCACGGGACTGAGCGCAGAATTAAACGGCAAGCCGCTTAAAGGCGGAGGAAATATGGTGCAAAACGGGCGCGAAGTATATAAATGGGCGGCCAGAACCGTGCCTGAGGAATGCAATGCCCTTTTAGAAAAAGCCGGCTTTTCAAAAGACGATCTGGATTGGTTCGTTCCTCACAGCGCCAACATGCGGATGATCGAATCCATCTGTGAAAAACTGCCCTTCCCGCTTGAACGGACATTGACAAGCGTTGAATATTACGGCAACACTTCATCGGTTTCTATTATTCTCGCTTTGGATGAAGCTGTGAAAGCAAAAAAACTGTCGGAAGGCCAGACGCTGGTATTGTTCGGGTTCGGCGGCGGATTGACGTATACCGGACTGTTGGTGAGATGGGGATTTTAATCGAAATCAAAAAAAAGAGGCGCTGAGCATCTGCTCAGCGCCTCTTTTTCTTATGCTGTTATTTCTTCTTCCGTTTTGTGTTCTTTTTTGCTTTGCACCGTAAAATACACGATGGTCAGCGCGATCATGACAACGGCGATGCCCAACAGAATGGATGCCTGCTGCCACATATAGCCGTAATCGCCATTTGAAATGACGGCACGGAACCCGTTGATGCTGTAAGTCATCGGCAGTGCCCCGTGAATCACTTGATAGAATCCCGGCAGGAGTTCAAGCGGGAAGGTTCCTCCGCTTGCCCCAAGCTGGAGCACCAGAATGATGACAGCGATAAAGCGTCCCGGATTTCCCATCGTTGTCGCCAATAATTGAATCATCGACAGGAACGCGATGCTGGTAATCATCGTAAAGAGATAGAATCTCCAAGTGCTTTCCACATCAAGCCCGATTCCTTTTAACAGAACCGTGGCGACTATTACGGATTGAATCAGTCCGACGAGCAGAATGACGCTGAATTTGCTGAGGAACCATTCAAAACCGTTTCTCGGACGCCCTGAAGCTTCACTCAGAGGGAATACGACCGTCAGCATCAATCCGCCGACATACAAGCCCATAGAGAGAATATAAGGCGTCAGTCCGGTACCGTAGTTAGGCACGGAATGAATCGCGTTATCGTCCGTTTTTACCGGATCGGCAAACATGCTGTACGTTTTGTCATCTGTCTTAATGTCCCCGGTTTGATCAGCCGCATCTTTCAGCTGGCTGGACAATTGTCCGGTGCCGTCTAAAAGTTTGCTTAAACCGGTGCCGAGAGACGCTTGACCCTGCTCAATTTTGGACGAGCCATCATGGATTTTGTTTTGCGCGTCCAGCAGTTTCGTTAAGCCGCCAGACACCTGGCCGCTCCCTGACACTAACGCTTCTGATCCTGATTTGAGCTGTCCGAACTTGCTGTTGTATTCGCCGATACCGGCCGTCAATTTGTTTTGGCTTTCAAAGACGGTCTGCGCTCCGCTGTACAATTTATCAGTTCCAGCCGTCAGCTGGTTAATCGCGTCTTGTACCGCCGCCGCGCCGTTATACAGTTTCGATGTGGACTGAGGCAGTGCTTTCAGCTGATCAGCCTTCGCTTTTACATCTGCCAGCGCGCTTTTTATGACTGACATATCCGGAAGCTGGATATCTCCGCCGGACGGAAGCTGGCTGACGATATTGTCTAAATCCGGAAGGTCAGCCTTCGGAAGCTTCTCATTCAGAAGCTGAACAAGTTTCGCTTTTTGCTCATCCGTTAAGAAATCACTGTCCTTAATCACCTTTTTGACCGCGTCATCCCGGGCATCCAGGCTGTTTTTCAGATCAGAAAGCTTTTTCTTAAACTGCTGCAATTCCTTTTCAGTCTGCTCAAGCTCCCCAACCGCTTTTTCAATATCTGAGAGGTTGACTGAATTGATCGCATCTTCAAATGCCGCCGCTTTTTGCGACACTTCCTGCGCCTTGCTGTTTAACGCACTTAATCCATTCGTTAAATCCGGAAGCTTTTGCTGGAGCTGCTTTTGTGCGTCAAGGCTCGTTTTCAGCCCGCTGGCCACTTGGCCTCCTCCTGAAGCAATCTGTCCTGATTTATCTTGAATTTCGGCGCTTGCGCTCTGAAGTTTTGCGATAGAGCTGTCAAGCGTTTGAATTCCGCTTGTCACTTTCGCCGCTCCGTCTGCAAGCTGCTGCGTTTTATCGCCGATGGTGGCGGTGCTTTCAGTAAGCTTCGCTAAATTTTCCTTCAGCTTGGCGCTGCCGTCTTTCGCGTTTTTCGTGCCGTCGTCTATTTTCTTGGCGCCGCTGCTGGCTTTGCCGAGTCCTTTGGCAATATCTTTAAAATTGTCAAAAATGACTTTTGCGTATTGCTCCGTCACTTCTTTCGACACGGAGGCTTTCAGCTTGTCGATCGCCTTTTCTCCGATTGTCGCGCCGACATAGTTTGATCCGGCATTCGTATGATATTTCAGATCCAGCTTCTTCGGATTTTTATCCATTACCGTGCTGGCGTTTTTAGAAAAATCTTCAGGAATCTCGACCAATAAATAATATTTAGCATTTAATAAGTCCTTTAACGATTGATCAAGATCGTTTGAAAAATGCCAATCAAAATTATCATTTTTCTTTAACTCTTTCACAAGATCGTCACCGATCTGAAGATGTTTCCCTTCGTAGTCCGCCCCTTTATCCTGGTTGACAACGACAACCGGCAGCTGATCCACCGTGCCGTACGGGTCCCAGTACGCCTTCAAAAACACTCCGCTGTAGATCAGCGGAACGAATAATATGGCAATGATGGGGATTAACAGTTTCTTGTTCGTTACAATGTCTTTCCACTGGCTTTTTATTGTATTCAACCCTGTTGCCTCCTTCCGCAAACTGACTCATTTGACAAAACGGTCACGGCACCTAAAAAGTGAAGGATCATCTATTATTTAGATAATCCTTGACCAACATACATTTCCAGCAATTCGGCGATCGTCTCTTTTTCAAGAGGCGGATGGTTTTTTTCCCAGTCAAATATCAGCGCGATGTAGAGCTTGAGCATCACAAAAGCGGTCAGTTCCGGATCACACGGTTTAATGCTTCCGTTTTCAATGGCTGTTTCTATCTTTTCTTTAATGTATGACAGAATGGCCCGCTCCATTTTCGCAATGACATCCTGAACGGCTATTGTACCAATCTCGGCGTTCTCCTGAAAAATTTTAATAGTCAGCTGGTGTGTTTTTCTGAATTCCAAAATCGCGACAAGCGCCCGGTGAACATTTTCGTGAAATGAAAGCTCCGGTTTCATCGCTTCGTCTGCGTGTTCCTTCATTTCTCTTAAAATAGTGGTGAAAATATCATCAAACAGTTCTTCTTTGTTTTTGAAAAACGTGTAGATGGTTCCCTTCCCCACATTTGCAAGCTTTGCCACCAGATCCATTGTCGTTGCTTTGTAGCCGAATTGTGTAAAAGACTTCGTTGCCGCTTCCAGAATGAGCTTTTTCCGATCGACGGACATGTTTCCCACCTCGTTAAATTGACCGTTTGAACGTTTTAGTCATTTTGTACATAAGATAACTTATCACAGTCGCAAAGAAGATTCAAATGTTTTTTCTCTTTATTGGTGTTCCCTTTACAGAACGGGAACATGCAAAAAAACCTCCGTTTTACGATAACGGAGGCTGGTACGTTTCAAATAAATATGCCAGTGAATCATATACGGCGGCTTTTCCCTGGTCGATACAGTCGGGGATGCCCACCCCTTCGAAAGACGCGCCCGTCGCGTATACGCCCGGATAGGAAGCTTTCAGCGCATCTCTGAACTCTTTGATGCGCTCCTTATGGCCGACATGGTATTGCGGCATGCTTTCGTTCCAGCGGGTCACACAGGTCATTTCCGGTTCGCCATTTATTTTCATTACTTTTTTCAAATCTTCCATTACGATTTTAATGATCTCGTTATCTGAAAGATCTACGATGGATTCATCTCCGGCCTTTCCGACGTACGCCCTGAGAAGCGTTTTGCCCTCCGGCGCCGCGTGCGGCCATTTTTTATTCGTCCATGTGCAGGCCGTGATGGAGAAATCGCTGTTTCTTGAGATAACGAATCCCGTACCTTCATGCTCCATCTTGACGGCTCCCTCAGGAAAACCTAAGGCGACGTTGGCAACGGACGTAGAATGCATGTCTTTGAGACATGAAACCGCCGGCAGATCAGAAAGCATTTTCGCCGCGGCTTTATGCGGGGCTGTCACTATGCATCCTTCCGCATAGAGCACTTTGCCGTTATCAAGCGTCACGGAATATCCCTTCTCCTCGCGGCCGATATGAGTGACTTTCGTTCCTTTCATCACCTTTGTCAGCGTAAGCTGCTTTTCCAGCTCCTCCACCAACGTTTGAAGCCCTGTCGTCAGCGTTAAAAACTGGCCCTGCTTTTTGGCCGTCAGCTGCTGTCCCGAAGGCTGCGGACGTGATTTTTTCATACCGAGAATCAGGCTTCTGTGCTTTTGCTCAGTCTGATAGAATTGCGGAAACGTGGACATGAGGCTCAGCTTATCAATATCTCCGGCATAAATCCCTGATAAAAGCGGTTCTATTAAATTCTCAACGACTTCGTCACCGACGCGTCTGCGGAAAAATTCACCGAGAGACTGATCTTCCTTCGGTTTGCTCGCAGGCAGGACAAAGTCAAGCGCCGCCCGCGCTTTTCCGGGAACAGAAAATAAACCGGTGGAGATGAACGGAGCGATTTTGGTCGGAATGCCCATCACCGCGCCCTTCGGCATCGGATGAAGCGTCTCATTGACGAGCACGTAAGACTGGCCGGTCGCATTGTTGACGAGCAGATGCTCAAGCCCCAAATCCTTAACGAGCTGCGGCGCGCTTTTTTTCCTTTCCAAAAAAGAATCCGGCCCCCGCTCAATGATGTAGCCGTCTTTATGCGCCGTCTGAATTTTGCCGCCCGCTCTCGGTCCCGCTTCGATCAGGGTGACCTCAAGCGGCAGCTGTTTTTCCTTGATTTCTTTTTCCATGTAGAAGGCGGCGGCTAATCCCGTTATGCCGCCGCCGATGATGACCAGATGTTTTTTATCGCCACTCATTTTTATCGCCTTCTTTACCGTTTAATTCTACTTGTCCAGCTCTTTCAGCACGACCGCTGCAAGCGCGTCGATAAATTCAGGCTGTGCGTTCGGCATGGCCGGACGATAGTAGCTTGCGCCGACTTCTTCGGTCACAGCTTTGCATTCATAATCATTATCGTAAAGCACCTCTAAATGATCGGCAACGAAGCCGGCGGGCACGTATACAAATGCTTTATAAGGATGCTTTTGATACAGCTCGCGCGTGAGATCCTGCACATCCGGCCCGAGCCACGGATCAGGGGTGTTCCCTTCGCTTTGCCAGCCGACTGCGTAATCGGTAATTCCGGCGCCTTCGGCAATCAGTTTTGCGGATTCCTCCAGCTGGTCAGGATACGGATCGCCGTATTCTTTAATTTTTTCAGGAAGGCTGTGCGCTGAGACGATCAGCATCGCGTCATCCCGTTCTTCTTTCGGCATTGATTCATACGTTTTCTTCACCTGGCCGACCCAATAATCAACGAATTTCGGTTCATCATACCAGCTTTCAACAGACTTGATGGTCAAGCCGCCGAGCTTCTCCGCTTCTTCTTTCGCGCGTTTGTTGTATGACTGGACGCTGAATGTTGAAAAATGAGGGGCGAGCACAAGGCTGACAGCTTCTGTAATGCCGTCTTTATGCATGTCCGCCACCGCATCTTCAATAAACGGTTCAATATGTTTTAATCCGATGTACACTTTGAATGTTACGTCGTCCTGGATTTCATTTAAACGCTGTGCGAGCTTCTCCGCCTGCTCCTGCGTGATTTTTGCCAGCGGAGAAATGCCTCCGATCGCTTCATATCTGTCTTTTAAATCTTGAAGCATGTGCGGCTCAGGCTTTCTTCCGCGTCTGATATGTGTATAATAGCGTTCTATGTCTTCTTCTTTGTAAGGCGTTCCGTAAGCCATGACGAGAAGTCCCATTTTCTTTTTGCTGCTCATTTAGTTAAACACCTCTTTTGATGGTCTGTCTACCTTGATTTTGACAGGAAAATCTTCTTATAACCAACGATCTGCTCAGTTTGACAGGAAAATCTTCTTATAACCAACGATCTGCTCAGGAAGATTGTTCCGTTTTTTGGGCCGCGGAGTATTCATGTACAAACGCCGTCAGCTTTTTCAGCGTTGCCGGATTGACATCAGGGAATACGCCGTGCCCTAAATTGAAAATAAACCCGTCCGTTTTCATGCCTTGATCAAGTATCGCTTTCGCTTTTTTCTCGATGACTTCCCAAGGCGCAAGAAGAAGCGACGGATCAAGATTGCCCTGAACCGTTTTTGTAATGCCTTGTTTTCTGGCGTCATCTATGCCGAGTCTCCAATCAAGACCGACGACATCAAGAGGAAGGTCATGCCAATCCCCGGCCAGGTGGCTTGCGCCTACGCCGAACATGATCAGCGGAACTTGCTCTGCTGAAAGCTCCCGGAATATTCTGTCCATCACCGGTTTTATAAACTGCCGGTAATCTTCGCGGTTCAGCGCGCCGACCCATGAATCAAAAATCTGAATGGCTTTTGCGCCGGCATTAATCTGCGCTTTTACATAAACGATAATCATGTCCGCCAGCTTGTCCATCAGCATTTGCCACGCTTGCGGCATACTGTGCATAAACGCTTTTGTTTTGTTGTAATTTTTAGAAGGTCCGCCTTCAATCATATAACTGGCCAGCGTAAAAGGCGCTCCCGAAAAACCGATGAGCGGAACATTCAGCTGTTCGTTTACGAGTAATCGGATCGTTTCCAGCACGTAAGGAACATCCTGTTCGGGATTCAGTTCGCCGAGCTTTTCAATATCCGCAGCAGAGCGCACCGGCTGATCGATCACCGGGCCGATTCCGTTTTTTATTTCAACATCCACTCCGATATAAGGAAGAGGCGTCATAATATCTTTATATAAAATGGCAGCGTCCACTCCGTACTGCTCGACCGGGAGCCTCGTCACATACGCGCACAGCTCGGGCTGATGCGTAATTTCGACTAAGCCGTACTTTTCTTTCAGCTTGCGGTATTCCGGCTGAGACCTCCCCGCCTGTCTCATGTACCAGACAGGGACGTGATTTGTTTTTTCTCCCCGTGCCGCTTTTAAAAACGTATCATTAAACGCTTCTCGTTTACTCATCTGAATTTCCACCTTTCCTCCTGCAACCATACGTTCGTGTTCTTCGCCCATTACACTATACCTTGTTTTTTCTGAATGGTATAGAATTGAGGCTTAATGTTCAAAAAATCGCCGAATTCATGATTAAGAAGAAAAAAGCTTCGGCTGAACGTATTCCGTTCCCTCTCCTTCTTGATTCGTCTGTGAATTATATGGAACGACTTTGTATGAAGCCCCTGAAAACAGATTGGCGTACGGTATGTCAAAGCTGCCTTTTCCTTTCACCGAATCCAGAAGCTTGTCTTTTCCGTCTTTCTTCTCATATATTCGGTAAACAACCCGATCATCCTTTTGAATATCCCATTTTAATTGAACCGTAATCAGTCCCATCGCCTTAAATGTATAACGGGCCGACAGGGATTTTACCGCCTCCAGCTCAATCGGGCTGCCCAGTTCCTTCACATTTTCAGGCTTTTTGAATGTCCGGCCGTTTTCACCCGCTTTTGTGACGATATCTTTAAAGAGTCTGACCGGGTATTGGCTGCCGCCTTTCAGGTAATGGGTTTTATCCGTTTTGTCATAGCCCATCCAGACGGCTCCCGTCAGTCCGGGAGTGTATCCCGCAAACCAGGCGTCCTTTGTCGCGCCGGGGATGCCGGTAAATGTGGTCGTGCCGGTTTTCCCCGCCAGGTCACCTTGATAGCTGCCTTGTGAAGCGGTTCCTTCTTTTACAACCTGCTGAAGCATTCTCGTCATATTCCATGCCGTCTGTCCGCTGAAGACGCGCGTTTTGCCGTTTTTAGGCCCGGATAACGTTTCTCCGTCTTCGTCCGTGATGTTCTCTATAAAAAATGGCTTCGTATACATTCCGTTTGCCGCAAAGGTATGATAAGCTCCGGCAAGCTGAAGCGGAGTGACGCCTTCAGACAGACCGCCCAGCGCAATCGCGAGTCCGTTGTCAGAAATGTTCATGCCGTTTTTCTCAAGATACGATTTTCCCGTATCCACGCCGATCTGCTTCAATGTCCAGACAGCGGGCGCATTTATGCTGTAAGTGATCGCATCCTGCATCGTCACTTCCCCCTTGTACTGTCCGTCATAATTTTTCGGTTCATACCCGTCGTAGGACGTCAGTTTGTCTTGGAGAAGCGAATATGGTTTGAACTTGTCTTCCTGCATGGCGGGCCCGTATACGGCAATCGGCTTAAACGTTGAGCCCGGCTGCCGCTTCGCCGTAACCCTGTTGTATCCTTTTGCCACATAGTCGCGCCCGCCGACCGCCGCGCGCACGCCTCCGGTTTTATTATCAATAAAGACGGCGCTTCCCTCTGCCGCCTGATCCGTCCCCGGAAAATAGCCGCTTTCCTTCATGAGGGTATATGCCGTTTTCTGCAGCTTGGAATCAAGTGACGTCCGGATCGTATAGCCGCCTTGAAGCAGCTGTTCTCCTGACATCGAATAACGGTCTTCCGCCTCCTTGATGACAAGATCGATATAACTGTCAAACCAAGGCGTTTCTGATGTTTTCTTGACATTAAGCCCCAATGTCCGGCCCTGGGCTCTGACGGCTTCCTTGGCGCTGATATAGCCTTGATCGTTCATCATTGCAAGAATCGTATCGCGGCGTTCTTTATTTTTATCCGGATGCTGAATCGGCGAATAAAGAGATGGCGCCTTCGGAATCGCTGCCAGAACGGCTCCTTCTGCAACGGTTAAATCTTTTACTTCTTTATTAAAGTAGTAGTGGGACGCGGCTTGAATGCCGTAAACGCCATGGCCGAAATAAAGCTGGTTCAGGTACATTTCAAGCAGCTTGTCCTTGCTGTAATCACGCTCAAGATTGATGGCGATAATGACTTCCTTCGTTTTGCGCAAAAATGTTTTATCATGAGTCAGAAAAATGTTTTTCGCCAGCTGCTGGGTGATCGTGCTTCCGCCCTCCACCTTGCCGCCTGCTAAAACGTCCCGGAACACCGCCCGGCCGACAGACTTCACATCAATGCCGTGATGTTCGTAAAACCGTTTATCTTCAACGGCGATAAAGGCATCTCTCACATCTTCCGGAACCTGCTGAATGGATACCGGCTCGCGATTTTCCGTATAGAGGCTCGCGATTTCATCACCGTTTTGATCGACGATTTTTGAAGAGGCGTGCAGTATTAATTTCTTTTCATCGATGACATAATGGCCGAGAAATATAATGATAATGTATCCGATTAACGCGAGAAAAGCGGTTGCCGCCGCAATTACAGCCGGAATAAAGAATCTTTTTTTCTTTTTCAGCATAAGTCACCTCGCCTTTCTTAACTTGTAGTATGGGAAATATTGTTTCGAATTATGTCAGAATGAGTCGCCAATAGAAACTTATACCACTCTTTTGATATACTAGCAAGCAGGAGGTGGCTGATATGAAGGTTTATATTACATACGGGACAGCCGATTTTTTAAAGACGATTGCCAAGAAACACCCGAGTGAGAATATGGTGCTGATGCAGGGGGAGGATAATGCGGTTTTAATTCATGAAACAAATGGAGAAACCGTTTTTCAGGCGCCCCATTCCTATGAAAGCATCGACAGCGTCGGGGAAATCAAAAATCCGGGCTACGCCGTCCTCAACAACATCGCCGTTACCCAGGAAGGCCGTCCGCTGTTTGAAAACCGGTTTAAAAACCGCGCCGGCAAAGTGGAAAATGAACCCGGTTTTAAAGCCATCCGCGTATTAAGACCGCTCGAAGGCGATACGTATGTCATTTTGACCCTGTGGGAAGAGGAAAAAGCCTTTCAGGATTGGCAGCAGTCAAACTCTTATCAGGAAGCTCATAAAAAACGCGGAACATCTGCCGGCATCGACACGACGTCTATTTTTTCCCGTCCGTCTTATGTAACCGCTTATTACGCAATAGACTAAAAAACCGCCGGAGATTCTCCGGCTTTTTTGATGTCCCGATTTTACGCATCCTTCTTTGCACCTTCCGCCCGCCTATGAATACCCTGTAGCAATCCTATTTATAAACGGAGTGGTTCAATTGGGGATCGGCGTCTACTCGGTACATCTGCTTTATGTTGCTTTTATCGCGGCCATTATCGTTTTTATGCTTCTCAGAAAAGATACAACCTTTATTTCACTCGCCGGCATTTTTGTGATTGCGCTATGGACGACGCATTCATTCTCCGCTTCGGTCAGCAGCCTGTTTCACAGCTTTACGTATGCCGCCGGAGAATTGCTGCCGACGATTTTTATCATTTGTTTTATCGTGGCGATGAGCGGCATTTTGACCGAAACCGGTATTAATGAAGCGATGATTTCTCCGTTTGCAAAGCTGATGAAAGGGCCGGCTGTCGCGTATTGGGTTATCGGCTGTCTGATGTTTGCCATCTCTCTTTTTTTCTGGCCGTCACCCGGGGTGGCGCTGATCGGCGCTGTGCTGCTTCCCGCAGCGATCCGGGCGGGCCTTTCTCCGATTGCCGCGGCTATGGCGATGAACCTGTTCGGCCACGGATTCGCTTTATCGGGCGATTACGTCATTCAGGCGGCCCCGAAATTAACGGCCGACGCCGCGGGCATTCCCGTGAGCGATGTCATGCAGGCAAGTATTCCGCTCGTTTTGATCATGGGGTTAACGACGACAATCACCGCTTTCTTCCTCATCATGCGGGATCGAAAAAAAACGAAGGCCCCCCTCTCCTTGGACAGCTCCGGTTCTTTGGACACAAGTATGTATCTGCCGAAAAAACTCAGGGTGATCCTGGCGGTTTTCATTCCGCTTGTTTTTCTCGCCGATATTATCTGCATGATCGTATACCGCCTCCAAGGAAACGATGCGACGGCACTCGTCGGAGGAACCGCGATCGGCATTCTCCTGATCATTCATTTCATTGTATATAAAGAGCGGCATTTAGAAAAGATCACCGAGTATTTTATCGGCGGTTTTCAATTCGGCTTTAAAGTATTCGGCCCCGTCATTCCGATCGCGGCCTTCTTTTATCTCGGTGACGCGGGGTTTAAAAATATTTTGAACACCCCGCTGCCGAAAGGGTCTGCGGGGATCGTCAATGACCTCGGACTGGCCCTGTCCCATTCTTTTCCGATGTCCGGAGAATTCGCCGGCATCGCACTGGCCGCAGTCGGTGCGATTACCGGGCTCGACGGGTCTGGGTTTTCCGGTAT
The DNA here is from genome assembly GCF_036362845.1 of Bacillus sp. MT(2024). Lineage (NCBI taxonomy): Bacteria > Bacillati > Bacillota > Bacilli > Caryophanales > Bacillaceae > Bacillus > Bacillus sp. MT(2024). The sequence continues at coordinate 978,826 of NZ_CP143632.1, read as the reverse complement.
ATCTCTTGCAGGCTCGATGGCAAAGCTGTTTTCTGCCGCGCTTCATACGGACCCGGCCGTTTTAACGGCGCTGGGCCAGATTTCAGCGATCTGGGTCGGGGGCGGAACATTGGTCCCTTGGGCACTGATTCCCGCTGCGGCTATTTGTAAAGTTGACCCGTTTGAGCTTGCCAGGAAAAACTTTATCCCGGTTGCGGCCGGACTTATCGTCACGACGATCGCCGCCATCATCATTCTCCCGTAGCAAAAAGATTGAAATCTTCTGACATTTTCTATACAATCATGGGAAAAGCAAACGAGGGGGCATCGCTTTTGACGTTAACGACACTTCAAAAAAGCTTAAACGCTCAGCTTGACGGGCTGTATGAGGAAATGGTTGAAATCAGGCGTCACCTTCACATGAATCCCGAGCCATCCTTTAAGGAGAAAAAAACACCGGCGTTCATCGCCTCATTTTATGAAAAGCTCGGCGTCCCCATACGGACGAATGTCGGGGGCAACGGTGTCACAGCCTGTATTGAAGGCGGTGAACCGGGACCGGTCGTGGCACTCAGAGCTGATTTTGACGCTTTGCCGATACAGGATGAAAAAGATGTGCCCTATGCTTCACAAATTCCCGGCGTCATGCACGCCTGCGGGCATGACGGCCATACGGCGGCTCTGCTCGCGGCCGGAAAAGTGCTGTATCGCAACCGGGAAAAACTGAAAGGGTCATTTGTGATGATCCACCAGCACGCTGAGGAATTATCTCCCGGCGGAGCAAAAGCAATGATTGAGGACGGCTGCCTCGAACATGTCGATGCCATTTTCGGCACACACCTATGGGCGACTGAACCCGTCGGAACGGTCTTATGCCGCCCGGGCCCAGTAATGGCCGCCGCTGACGGCTTTACGATTAAAGTCATCGGCAAAGGCGGCCACGGCGCGATCCCTCACGATACGAAAGACGCCGTTTTAATCGGCTCACAAATCGTCACGGCTCTTCAGCATATCGTCAGCCGGCGGGTAAATCCGGTGCAGCCGGCCGTCATCTCAGCCGGCTCGTTCACCGCTGAAAATCCGTTTAATGCGATTGCCGATCAGGCAGTCATATCAGGCACCGTCCGCTCATTTGACGAAAGTGTGCGCAGCCTGCTCGAAGCAGAAATAGAAGCCGTCGTAAAAGGAATCTGCTCCATGCACTCCGCTTCCTATGAATATCGTTTCAAACGCGGCTATCCCGCCGTCGTCAATCATCCTGAGGAAGCGGCGCACGCTGCGGCAGCCGCAGCGGAAACAGACGGTGTTACGAAGGTCATTGAAGGAGAGCCGCAGATGGCGGGAGAGGATTTTTCCTATTATCTGCAGCATACAAAAGGCGCTTTTTTCTTTACGGGCGCCGCTTCAGAAAATGCGGAAACCATTTATCCTCATCACCACCCGAAATTTGATTTTAATGAAAAAGCGATGCTGACGGCCGCCAAGGTGCTTATCGGCGCCGCGGTAAGCTACCCCCGCTGACATAAAAAACAGCCGGTACATTACGTACCGGCTGTTGTGATTCTTAAATGAAAAACGTGCCTTGCCGTCTCACCGAGCTGTGACAGCAGTTTATAATTGGCCGCTCCGCCCACGGCGGCTCCGACGACCGGCAAAAGCTGAAACAATTTCACCACGTCCAGATAATCGCGGTATTCCTGCTGAAAAACTCTCCAATCGACATCATGCTTTTTCGAATCCCACTGTTCAATCATTGAGTATATGCGTTTCCGCTGTTCACCGCTTGAGAAAGCCAGCTGAAAAATAAACAGCAAAAACAATCGCTCATCCCTGTCTTTCACATCATAGCCGTAAATGGAGGCAAGATCGAACAGACATTTCATTTTAATGGATAGCAGCAAAGGAAAATCAGCCATCCCTAAAAAAATTCCGCCGGCCCCCGTACCGATACCTTCGGCTGCCGCGACCTTTTGGTACGATGCGATGGTTTGTCTGGCGAGGGCATCTTTTTCAGCAAGCGTCATACCGTTTGTATCCCGCTTGCTTTTCACCAGATTTGAACCCGTCATTGTTGCTTCGGTCATTTTTTTAATGCTTTCTGTGATGACGGCATGAATTTTATCGGGAATCCGCTCATTTATTTTCGCCTGCATTCCTTTAGAAAAGCGTTCAAGCATGGAATCCTTGCGCAAAAAACGCGCTTTCCACTGCAGTGCTTCCTGTATCAGCTGCTGATCGTCGGTCATCTGTGTCTCCTTCTTTCATTGAGGTTTCAAAAACCCGATTGATTACCGATTGATTACAGCTTGCCGTACTTTTTCAATCTTCCGCCCATATACGAAGGCATGATCACAAAAATCAGAACGGCTGAAGCAACGGCCGCATACAGCGCCCCGCTGACTCCCGCGGCATAGGCTGACGCTGCACAGAACAGCAGCGCCTGCACGGTTAATGCCGATTTCATCAGCGAAAAGAAACTTTGCAGCTTCGCTTTCTGATTGACCGGGTAAAGCTCCTGCAGAGAAAGATGATGAAAATGCCCGAACAGCGGAAGAAGCTGTATTCCCGTAATAAAGACGGTAAATACGGTTAACGCCGCCGTGATCCACGGATTGGCGGAAACGAGCATAATAATCAGGATAAAAATAATCGTGAGCCTGACCTGAATGCCGAGATAATCATTTGAACGCAGAAAGGCCCGCGCATACATATAGGAGAACGTTTTCCGCTGCTCAAACGGAATCATTCTGAGCAAAAAGTCGAGATACGCCCGGCGTTTTGCCTGTTTTTTCAGGTGAGGCACATCGGTAAACAGATTGGCGATTCTGTAAAACCGCTGCTTCCTTCTTAATTCATATTCAATATGAGCTTCCCATTTTAATGATTTATGTTTTGCGGCCGATGTGAAATACACATAAAGGCCGGCCATCACAATGTAGACGGCGGCAGCGTACACATAAAACGACTGTAAGACGAAGTATAAAAGCAACATATTGCAGATAAAGCGTATGACCGCATCCATCATTTTCATGCTTCTGTCATTCATAAACGTCATCCGCCACTCCATGGCCTGATTCCACGCTTTTACCGCCAGCATCTGAATAAATACGGCGGCATACGACGCAAGCGACGCCCCCGGACTTACAGCGAAAAACAGAGGCATGCATACAAGCGACAGAGCAATAAGCGGAAACAGCTGTGACAGATAGCTGTACTTAAATGAATGCTTAAAGTATGTCCCCATTTTCGGTTCAAGCGGCAGCAGAAACACGAGGTCCGCTTCCTTTAACAGCGTCCGGACGTATGAACCGGTCAGCACAAATGAAAAGAGCACCGCCATCACCCAAAATGAGGGAAAATGAACGGGAATGTCTTTGACCCACTTGCTGTACCAGCTCGCCGCGCCGGCAATAAAAAAGATCAGCACAATGACGAGATGATCATTGAGCATATATTTCATATACATTCTGGTTTCCTTTATATGCTCTTCAAGCCGGGACTGCCAAATAGTAGACATATTATTCATGGCCGGCGTCTTCCTTCGTCAGTTCAATATACAAGTCATCAAGAGCTGCGTCTTTCATGCCGAACTGCTCTCTCAGTTCTTCCAGTGTGCCGCTTGCCCGCACTTCGCCGTTATGTAAAATAATGAAAGCGTCACAGTAGCGCTCTGCCGTAGCCAGGATATGCGTTGACATCAGCACGCTTGATCCGGCTTTTTTCGCGGCGTCCATCCGCTCCAGCAATGCATTGATCGCCAGCGGGTCAAGGCCGAGAAACGGCTCGTCAATGATATAAAGCGAAGGCTCCGCGAGAAACGCGCACATGATCATGACCTTCTGCTTCATCCCTTTGGAAAAGTGAGCGGGAAACCATTTCAGCCTTTTTTCCATTCTGAATTCTTTCAGAAGCGGAGGAAGCCTTTTTTCAAGCGTTTCTTTGGAAAGGCCGTACGCCATGGCCGTCAGCTCCAGATGCTCTTTGAGCGTCAGTTCTTCATACAGCACCGGCGTTTCGGGGATGTACGTAAATTGCGAGCGGTAGCTTTCCTTATCCTCCGAAAACGTCTTGCCGTTCAGCTCAATCGAGCCTTTATGCGGGTCCATTAATCCGATAATATGCCGGATCGTCGTGCTTTTGCCCGCGCCGTTTAATCCGATGAGTCCGACAATCTGGTTCGGCTCAAGGGTGAATGAAACATTTTTTAAGACCGGGTTTCTCGTATAACCGCCGGTTAAGTCTTTTACCGATAGCAGAGACATAATTTCTCCCCTTCTGATTCGTTTTTCTTCATAGTACCAAAAATAAAGTCTGATTTGAAACGATTCCCTTTTTTTCTCACGTGAAAAGCGTGCATAGTTATCGTTTTGGCGGACATCATAATGTATGTAGAAGGAAACAGCTTTAATCAACTGAAAATGAGGTGTTTATAAAAGACGTCTTAGAACAGTTGGATGAAAATCAACATGTCCTGTGCTTACAATTTCTTCACACACTGCTTTGATGATGTTCTTCATTCATGATGAAATAATCAAATGAGGTGTTTGTCCCAGGAATGATTAAGCAGACCCATAAGTCTTCATTTTAAAAACAAATGAGGTGCTTACAAAAGGCATATTTAATTTTCTGTGATAAAGCTCGTACTTCTGCATCAGGGTGAACGCGCAGCCGTTCATCCTGTTTTTTGTTTTGGCCGTTTTTGTGGTACGATGAGAATATACATATATTTCTTTTCAGGGAGGAAACCCATCTATGCACAAAGCGGACGATTGTATTTTCTGCAAAATCATTGCCGGTGACATTCCGTCTTCAAAAGTATACGAAAATGAACATGTTGTGGCGTTTCTTGATATCAGCCAGGTCACAAAAGGCCATACGCTCGTGATCCCGAAAACACATATCGAAAACGTGTACGAGTTTACGCCTGAGCTTTCTAAAGAATATTTTGAAGCGGTGCCAAAAATCGCACGCGCCATCCGCGATGAATTCGAGCCGATCGGGCTGAATATTCTCAATAACAACGGTGAAAAAGCGGGCCAATCGGTGTTCCATTTTCACATGCATATCATTCCGCGTTACGGAAAAGGCGACGGTTTCGGGGCTGTCTGGAAGACCCACGCCGAAGACTATGCGCCTGACGATCTTCAGGAGATCGCTTCAACCGTCAGAAAACGGCTTGCCTCATCTTAAAGATGAGGTTTTTTTGCGTCCGGTAACACAAAAAACATAAAATTATATTTTTTCATATCAAAAAAATCAAAAAATTGTGATAGGATAATTGTATTATTTCTTACACTAAAGCGGAAAACAGGGAGAGATCGTAAACATGGAACGTACAACGAATTTCAATGCAGGACCCGCAGCCCTTCCACTGGATGTGCTGCAAAAAGCACAGAAAGAATTTGTCAACTTCAATGACACCGGCATGTCCGTCATGGAGCTGTCCCACCGGAGCAAAGAATATGATGCGGTGCATCAAAAAGCAAAAAGCCTTCTGAAAGAACTGATGGATATTCCCGACGATTATGATATTTTATTTCTTCAAGGCGGCGCAAGCCTTCAATTCTCCATGCTGCCGATGAACTTTTTAACGCCGCAGCAAACGGCGCACTTCATCGTAACGGGCGCATGGTCTGAAAAAGCACTCGCCGAGGCGAAACTGTTCGGAAACACATCTGTCACGGCAACAAGCGCAGATTCAAACCATAACCACATACCGGAAGCGGACCTCACAGGAATCAAAGACGGCGCCTACCTGCATCTTACGTCCAACAACACGATTTTCGGAACGCAGTGGAAAGAGTTCCCGAATTCACCGATCCCGCTCGTAGCCGACATGTCAAGCGACATCCTGAGCAGAAAAATTGATGTCAAAACGTTTGATGTCATCTATGGCGGAGCCCAGAAAAACCTCGGTCCGTCCGGCGTCACGGTCGTCATCATGAAAAAATCATGGCTTGAAAACGAAAACGCCAACGTCCCTAAAATTTTGAAATACTCCACACATACAAAAGCCGATTCACTGTATAATACGCCGCCTACATTTGCGATTTATATGCTGAGCCTCGTCCTTGAATGGCTGGCTGAAAACGGAGGTGTCGAAGCGGCTGAACGGCGCAATCAGGAAAAGGCCGACGTCCTGTACGGCACAATCGACGCAAGCGGCGGTTTTTACGCGGGGCATGCCGCAAAAGACAGCCGTTCTCACATGAACGTCACGTTCACCCTCCGCGACAGCAGTCTGACGAAAAAATTCGTTGAAGAAGCGAAAGCGGCTAAAATGACCGGACTCGGAGGCCACCGCTCAGTCGGAGGATGCAGGGCGTCTATCTACAACGCCGTCAGCCTGGCTGATTGTGAAAAACTGGCTCAGTTTATGAAAAAGTTCCAGCAGGAAAACGAATAAATTTCTTCTAACATAACGGTTCCTTTGATATACTGTTTGCATATCAATTTTTCCGGCCATCGCAATAAATGACGAGCATATTATTGGATGGCGAAAAAGCTTAGCAGAGGAGAGCTTAGTATGAAAACAAAAGAATTAGTCATTATGGCCCTGTTTGCGGCAATCGGAGCGGTGCTTCATTCCATTATGCCGCCGGTATTATTCGGAATGAAACCCGATATGATGCTTGTGATGATGTTTATGGGTATTCTGTTATTCCCCCGTGTGCAGAACGTGCTGATGATCGGGATTGTAACGGGAATTATTTCCGCACTCACGACATCTTTTCCGGGCGGACAGCTTCCGAATATCATTGAAAAACCGGTAACGGCGTTTCTGTTTCTCGCGCTGGCGCTTTTGGTGAAAAAGAGCGTAAAGACAGCGGCGGCCGCCGTCATTACGATAGCCGGCACCTTCATCTCCGGTTTGCTTTTTTTGGCGCTGGCCCTTCTGATTGTCGGCCTGCCGGGCGGATTCACCGCCTTGGTGCTCGCGGTCGTCCTTCCGGCGGCTGCGCTGAATGCGATCGCCATTATCATTATGCATCCGATTGTGCAGACGATCTTAAAACGGTCCAATATGATTGAAACGGTGAAATAACCGCATACCGAAACCTCTTCCGGCCGGAAGAGGTTTTTTAATGTGTTTCAGCATGTTTTATACGAGAAGTTTTGTGAAAAAGATAAGGAACAATGCGAGGGCGGTTCCTGCTGAGCAGACGATGGCCTTTTGGCGGACGACCCGCTTCGGCGGATAAGAAGCGGCCTGGCCGAGCAGTTTCAGGTAATAAACGGCGCCCGCCGCAAAGACAAGAGCCATACAAGATAAAACAATCATAAAGACAGACAACCTTCTCCCTCCTTTTCCCTTAAAAAATATGCTAAAATAAAGCAAGCTATGTATAGAAGTTTATTCTTCTGAACAAAAATGATAAAAGTTATGAGAAAAAAAACGGGGTGATTTCAAATGGCTGACGGACGTTCCCTTTTAACAGGCCTTTTCGTAGGCGGATTGATCGGAGGCGCAGCGGTGTTACTTTCGGCTCCTTCATCCGGAAAAGAGCTGCGGGGCAAAATCAAAGCAAATTGCAATTCAATTGAGGACACAATCAAACGGTTAAAAAAAGACGGAATGGCGCTTAAGGACCAGCTTGTCCAAACGGCGAAAGAAAGCGCAGAAGTCATTAAAGACGTAGGCGGAGAGCTTCAGACCAGCATTAAAAGGTGGCAGGAGGAAATCAAGCCGCACCAGCAGGATCTCCAAAAGGAAATCGCTGATATTGAAGAGAAAATCAGACAGCTGGAGAAAACCTTACAAAACTAATATCCTATACAACCAAAAAAAGTGCGGACATATTGCGTTCCGCACTTTTTTTTGCGGTTTAAAGCCTTTCACAGCAACGGATGAAGAATTTATTATAAAATTCTTAAATTTTCATCTTTATTAATCTTTATTTTATTGGCATAATAGAGGAAAAGAAAATGTGAAGCAGGTGATCTGTATTGAATCGTGTTGAACCGCCTTACGATCTAAAAGAAGCTTTAATCTATACCCAAAAAATGGCGCAGCTGTCCAAAGCGCTCTGGAAATCTATCGAGAAAGACTGGCAGAATTGGCTGAAGCCGTACGACCTTAATATTAATGAGCATCATATATTATGGATTGCCTATCAGCTTAAAGGAGCTTCTATTTCAGAAATCGCCAAATTCGGCGTTATGCACGTATCAACTGCATTTAACTTTTCAAAAAAGCTTGAAGAACGGGGATATCTGAAATTTTCCAAGCGGCTGAATGATAAACGGAACACGTACATTCAGTTAACAGAAGAAGGGGAAAATGTATTCGAAAGCCTGCTTGAGGAGTTTGACCCGTCGAGAAACGCGGTGTTTAAAGGCTCACAGCCGATCTACCACTTATTCGGGAAGTTTCCGGAAGTTGAAGAATTAACCTGTGTCATCCGCCACATTTACGGCGAAGATTTTATGGAGATATTCGAGAAATCATTGACAAACATAAACAATGATTTTGATAGTGAAGACGGAAGGCTGAAGAAAAAAACGGACGAATCGGCTGTCCATGAAACGGCTGAAGAGCTGGAACCGATCAACAGTTAATCAAAGTGCTTCATAATCTCAATAAATTCTTCCATCAGCGCTGTATAAAGCCCCTGCTCATACAGAGCAAAAATCGTTTCATGAACATCTAATTTTTCGTTCAGCTGTCCCGCAAAAAGCGCAAGGAGCTTGTCAAACGTCACAAAGCCTTGCGCTTTTTGCGACTCCAGCTCGTCCTCCAATTCGCGGCAGATCCGCCCGACCTCTTCTCCTTCTTCTTCGGTCAGCCCTTTTTCAATCATCATCGCATAAAAAGGGTACTTATCCATATCCACCGTTTTCACCAGCAATTGTATGTAATATTCTAAACGCCCGATACGCTGATCCATTGAATCCATCCGTTTCACTTCTTTCTATCTTTAATCTTATTTTAGCTGATAATGAATAGAGAAGAAAGGTTAAACCGTACATTTCCATGTTTCACCGAGCTCTTCTGTTCTTCCCTTTCCGGGGTTATTTTTTTTCTTTAAAAAAGGATTGATTTTTTCTCCTGAAGAGAGTAAATTATTTTGAGATTGTATTCCATCTTTGTACGGAAGGATGACTCTGATGAATTGCTGGAAAACCATTAATCTGATCAAAGATTATGGTGCGGTTCGTTTATTATTGACTGCTGTAGGTTTTATGATCCTGTTTTTTATATGCAACTTCTTGGCATTCGGGCTGCTGCGTCCGAATATCAGTTTAAGTGACGGGCACGTGTTTGCTTTTTGTGTTCTGCTCGTTGTTACTTTATTTGTACATAAAGTCATACATGTCCTGCCGATGATCTGTAAAAAAAGAAAAAAGGAAATGAAAATGTACTTCTTGCGGATGCCGACATGGAAAGGCATACCGAAAACGACGATGCTGATTTCTACGATCAGCCCGTTTTTATTCATTACGCCGTTATTGTTTTATGCCGGACTGGCATTTCCGAGACACGCTCATTACTTTTATATGATTTCGAGCATTCATGCGGGTTATTGCCTGCCTGATCTTCTGTTTGCGCTGCACCTGGTCAAAGCGCCCAAATCATGTCTGATTGACCAGGAATCCGACGGTTTTGATATATTAGTAAAAAAAGTGCCGGAGTCTTGATATCCCGCTGATTTTTCAGGTTACATTCTATCTTTTTTAATAAATATTTGGTAATGTAATATGGGAGCAGTTCAGAGAGAGGGGGAATCTCCCATCATTTTATTCTATTTTATCGTGGCTGCCCTGTTTATTCTTTATTTCATAAACAGGCTCACAAATACATTATGCCTTGTCAGAGAGATTCCTGAAGACCGGCAGGATAAGGTATTCCGTTTTATTAATGTATCTATTTTAATTTTACTGATCTCTTCATTCGTCGAGATCTCCTTTACTGTGTAAACAGGCAAAAAAATATGGCTGACGGAGGTCTGACCCCCGACAGCCATATTTTTTTCTTAATAAAGCCAAGAAGCGCCGATGATGATCAATAAGATGAACAGAACAACCAATAATGCAAAACCGCCTGCAAATACTTCACCCATCTCCAAAAGCACCTCCTACAAAACGTTTTATTTTTCCAATTACATCATATGCAATTTACTTCTGAAACGATTAGGCGCCCGGGTAAGAAAACGGACCGCTTTTAGAAAAAGCGATCCGTTTCGCTTAACAAATGTAAGCTGCACCTACGATGATAAGCAATATGAACAATACTACGAGCAGTGCGAAACCGTTTGAATATCCTCCGCCCATGGTTCATTACCTCCTTTTCATGATCAATATATTTGTATGTATCAGGAAAAAGTTTGACTAGACGAATGCCCTTTATTTAAAATCTTTTTACAGAAAGCCACAATATGTTATGATACGCATATGCAATTTAATTTGGATGATTAGGAGTGTTTAAAGGAATGAAGAAAATCGCGATAGCAGCTATTACGGCAACGAGCGTCCTGGCTCTCAGCGCTTGCAGCAGCGGCGACAACGACGTGATTGCCAAGACGGATGCCGGAAATGTAACAAAAGGCGAGCTCTACACGAATATGAAAAAAACCGCGGGCGCAAGTGTGCTGACACAGCTCGTACAAGAAAAAGTATTAGCAAAAAAATACAAAGTATCGGATAAAGAAATCGATAACAAGCTGAAAGAGTACAAAACGCAGCTCGGCGATCAGTACAGCGCCCTTAAACAGCAGTACGGCGAAGATTACCTGAAAGATCAGGTGAAGTACGAACTGCTTGCACAAAAAGCGGCGAAAGACAACATCAAAGTGACTGACGCTGATACGAAAGAATATTACGACGGCTTAAAAGGTAAAATCCGTGCGAGCCACATCCTTGTCGCTGACAAAAAGACAGCTGACGAAGTGGAGAAAAAGCTGAAAAAAGGCGAGAAGTTTGAAACGCTTGCGAAAGAATATTCAACTGACAACTCAAAAGACAACGGCGGCGACCTTGGCTGGTTCGATAAAAAGTCAATGGATGAAACATTCAGCAAAGCTGCATTCGGTCTGAAAGTCGGACAAGTCAGCGATCCGGTCAAAACAAAATTCGGTTATCATATCATCAAAAAGACAGAAGAACGCGGCAAATATGATGACATGAAAAAAGAACTGAAAGAAGAAGTTCTTAAACAGAAATTAAACGACAACTCAGCTGTACAGGCGGCAATTCAAAAAGTCATGAAAAAAGCTGACGTAAAAGTGGAAGACAAAGACTTAAAAGACACGTTTAACACTTCAACTTCTTCTGAATCTAAATAAAAAAACTGTGCGGGCTCTCGGAGAGCCGCACAGTTTTTTTATGCGATGGAATGATTGGAGTTTTCTTCCGCATCCGCGTTTTCACTTACGGGCGCCGCCATACGGCGCTCGCGTTCCTGTTCCATCCGTTCAATATACACCCTTCCTTCTTTTTCAATAAACGACTGGTCAAGCTTTTCCTCTTCTTTAGCTGTTGTGAAAAGCTTATAGGCGCTGAAAATAATTCCGATAATGCAAAGGTATACCCACCAAGGAAAAAATAGCACGTCGGTTTCCTCCCTTTTTCACCAAGAGTCTTTATTCTAAGCTATGCTTGATAAAGACAAGTTATGAGAGCTGAACGTAAAAAAGACCGATCATAGAGAATCGGCCTTTTTATCTTATTGATGGAACGTCGGTTTGTAGAAAGAACGGTTTTCAAGCGCAAATACACGCTCTGTGTATTCGCCCGGCTTCACCCGTTCCAGCGCTCTGTCCATCATGATCATTTTTGCATCCAGATTGTCAATGTAGTGCAGAATTTCCGCTTCTTTCACCATCGGCGGTTTCGGGCTTCCCCATTCCGCTTTTCCGTGATGGCTTAAAATCAAATGCTTCAGAATCAGCACTTCTTCAGCGTCAATCTGAAGCTCTTCGGCCGCTTTTGAAAGCTCTGTCACCATGATCGAAATGTGCCCGAGCAGATTCCCTTCCACGGTGTACGTCGTGGAGACGGGGCCTGAAAGCTCTTTTACTTTGCCGAGATCATGCAGAATGACTCCGGCATACAGTAAATCCCGGTCAAGAGACGGATACAGATCGGCAATCGCTTTTGCCAGGTTCAGCATGGACACTACATGATACGCGAGCCCGGAGACGAACTCATGGTGGTTTTTAGCCGCCGCCGGGTAATCCATAAACTCAGCCGCATATTTTTTGACCAGATGTCTTGTGATCCGCTGGATATTTGGATTTTTCATTTCAAAAATGTATTGAGTGACGGTTTCCATCATTTCATTTTTCGGAATCGGCGCCGTTTCCAGAAAATCATCAATGCTGACATTTTCGTTCTCGCCGGCCGGCCGGATGTTTCTCAGCTTAAGCTGGTTTCGTCCGCGATAGTGATGGACATCTCCGATCACCTTCACGATCGTCTGCGCCGCGTACGTTACTTCATCAGTCGGCTTGGCATCCCACAGCTTCGCTTCGATATCTCCCGATTGGTCCTGCAGCATTAACGTCAGGAATGGTTTCCCGTTGCTTGCGATTCCCTTAGTCGAAGATTTAATCAGAAAGTATTGATCGACCTGCTCGCCGACCTCGTGCAGCATAATACCTTTTGCCATTCTATTAAAAGCTCCCTCCATATCTTACATAATACCAGTATAGCACATACCTCTTTTTTGAAAATAAACTCTTTTATGACAGGAGCCGCATGACTTGTCCGCTGTGAAAAGACCGGCTGACATGCTCATGGCAGGTGAAATAAAGTATCTGCCGCCCGCCTTCTGAAAGCTGATTCAGCACATCAAACAGCCGCTCCAGCCGCTGCTTGTCAAAATGGACAAAACTGTCATCAAGTAAAAACGGAAGTGATACCGCAGATTCCCTCTCTGACGCAAGGGCGAAACGGATCGCCGCATAAAGCTGCTCGCATGCCGCCTGTGAGAGTTCGCCTGCAGAAAACACCGTTCCGTCTTTCCGCATGACCATAATGGAATCATCCGCCTCGGAGAAATACAATTTGTGGTAGCGTCCGTCCGTAAGCGGTCCGTATAATGCACCGGCGGTTTCTAACAGACGGGGAAGCGTCACTTTTTTATGCCGATCCATTTTTTCCCTGATGATGTGTCTGACCGTCTGTAATGCGGCCCACTCTTTAGCGGTTTTTTTCACACGCTCCTTCTGCATTTCTGTCTGCTGTTTTAAATCGGATACAAGTCCCGAGGACTCCAGCTGCTCTTGTTTCACCGTTAATAAAGCCGTTTTCTCACGGAGCTGCGCGCTTTTTTCCTCAAGCGTTTTTTTCTCTGTTTCCTTCTGAACGACTGTATGTTCAAGTTCGGACACTGTGCGGCTCATATACGGCTCAAGCTGTTTTCCGCCTATGCCGGACAAGTGCGTTTTGATTTCGCGCAGCTGCCGCTCTGTTTCCCGGCGGCTTTCATTCAGCCTGGCGAGTTCACAAAAGTGTTCGCGGTTTTTTGCGCCTGCCGCCATGAAAAGCTGTTTGACCTGCTGTTCGTAGTAATGAACTTCTTCATTTAATTCACGCATTTGCTCTTGTGCATGCAGCAGATCCGTTTCGAGCGCCTGCTTTCGTTTTGCTTCCTCACGGGCCCGTTCCGCCTGCGCCAGCAAAACGCGCAGTCTTTCTTTTACGGACAGCTCCCTTCCGTCTGAAGGACTCAGCTTTTTGACCCGGTCCTCAAATGCTCTTTGCAGCTTTTGCAGCCGGCCCGCTTCAATGGTCAGCTCATGCTTGTTAAGGATTTCTTTTTTGACATCTTTCATCACATGATATGCGTCAAGAAGATGGGAAGGACTTCCTGAAAACCCCAGTTCCTTCATAAAAAGTTCCGCCTGTTTTTCAGACGGCGCCATTTCCGCCTCCCATTCTTCATATTGGCGGATGACTCTTTCATATGCCGCTTCTTTCTGTTCAAGCACGGCTTGATCCGCAATCAGCTGCTGCCGGTGCCGGCCGTCACGCCAAAGCTCTTCCTGCAGAAGATCAGCTGCTTCTTTGGAGATCGTCGGCTTCTTTTTCTTGTGTCCGGGCCCTCCTCTTTCTGACGGCAGCGGCTTTTGTATGCCGGACAGCATATACAGCAGCAGAGCGCCGGTAAAAAGGGCGGCGGGCAGCCATTCCTTTAACATAGCGAAAATCGCAATGAACAGAATGCCCGCACCGAGAAAGAGCTTTTTTTGTTTGGCGCGCTGTTTTTCCAGCTGCTGTACATGTGCCTGCCATTCGTTTCCTTCTGTATCAGCTGTTTGCTTATATGATTGTAAAGCGGCTTCTTTTTCTTTCCTGACAGCGGGGTCCAAAATGTTTTCCGCCGTCAAGGCATGTTTTCGTTCGGCTTCTTCCAGCTCCAGCCGCGCTTGTTCGAAAATCGCATCAAGCTGTGTCTTTCTTTCTCTTGCCTGTCCGGCGCTCTGCACGGCTTCCTGCAGCCGCCATTCATATTCATAATCGGTGTTCAGCGAAAGAATGCCGTCTTCCTCATGTCTTCCGAGCTGCTGCAATCCTGACGAAACACGGGCAGATGTCTGCCGGATCTGTGATTGGATGGCGGCAAGCTGTTCACCGCGCGATTCGTACATATGCTGCTCGCCGGAAAGCTCCTGCAGCTGCCGCTCTGTTTGCAGCAAGTCCTCATTTGGAGCGAGCAGCTCAGCCTGCCGCCTGAGTTCAGCCGCTTTTGCCCGAAGTCCCTCAAGACGGGCCGCTTTCGGATGGAGATGCGATTCGTATTTTTCAAGCTGATGCATCCCGTCCTTCGGGAATTGCTTCAATGCTTCCGGATAAGAAGAAAGTTCGCTTTCCAAGGCTGTTTTTTTGTCTGCGAGCGGCTTTGCTTCTATCGCCGATTTTACTGTTTTGATTTCTTCAGTTATGTCTTTCAATCGTGCTTCAGCATCCTGCAAACGGCCGCCGGCGCTTTTTTTCTCTTCCAGAAGGCTGTGATAGCCCGCTTCCGCAGCTTCCGCCTGTTTCAGCTGGGCGCTGAGCCGCTTTAATGTATCCAACTCCTGATTTAAGCGGGGGTTCCGCCCGTTCGGCTTATACATCCTGTCAAGTTCTTTTGCCAGCCGCCCGTCAAGCTTTGCCGCCGCTTCCGACCCGAATAAGCTCGAATACAGGAGAAACTCGCCGATTTTGTCCCGGTTAAAAGCTTGAATCTCCTGCAGTCCGAATACATCGAACGAATAGATCGCTTCGTACAGCGCCCGATCTGTATCGGAAAGAAGCTGTTTGAGCCATTCTCCGTCCTTGATTTCGCCTGAAGCCGTATACACTCTGACTTTTTCGGCAGTGCCTTTTGTCCGTTCGATTTTGACGGCACCGTGATCGCCATGCTTCAATTCCACAGTGCCGCCGTAAACCCCGCCGTTTTTCGGTTCGTATTTTTTTGATTTCGGAAAACCGAACAGCACGCTTTTGATAAAGGACATCAACGTCGTTTTGCCCGCTTCATTTAATCCGTAGATCACTTGCACGGGAGAATCTGACAGCAGAAAACTTCGGTCGGAAAATTTTCCGTATTGGTAAATATGCATCGCCGTTATTTTCATCGCTGAATCTCCTTCATCTGGCGTCTTAAAACGGCTTGAGCCTGTTGCTTAATATCCAGTATCTCTTCATCTGTAAATGAAGTGATCTGACGCCGATATACGGGGTGACGCTCAAGGGCTTCAAATACACCGCTCATGTCCGCGCATTGTTCTATATCCTGAAGCAGCCCTTTAAAAAACGGATCGTGCGGCACGCTGTCTGTATCATCCGTCCGATCCTCAAGCACGAGCGGCCAGACGAAACATTCCTCTTCGGCCTCTTCCTCCTGTAAAGCGGAAAGAAAGTCCTCTGCGATGCCTGCGGGCGCCTCCGTCCAAAAGCGGGGCGCCGCGCCGCGAAGCACCAGCCTGACACATGCCGGGCGGCCCGCCGCGCGCAAGCCGGAGAATGTATCCGATGCGGCTTTCAGAAGTGAAGTCATATGTTCAGCTCCGGAGATATCAAGATCAATTTCCTCCCATAACACATCATGCGCTTCTTTGAATTCCCAAGACATCTCACCGTTTGCCGCCCGGACGAGATAGTATCCCTTAGGCCCGGTTTCTTTTAAATGCCGGGCTTGAATATTCCCGGGGTAAATAGCGGCGGGATGCTGGGCGGACAGAACCTGCCGTTTATGAATGTGTCCGAGCGCCCAGTAATCCATGCCGCTTTTTTCAAGGTCTTCTTTCGTAAACGGGCAGTACGGGTCATGCCCTTCCGCTCCTGATAACATGCCGTGGAGCATGCCGATATGATAAGGCGCGCCGGTCATTTTCCGGTAACGGGCCGCCTGATTGACCGTTACGCTTCTTTCCTGATAGCTGCATCCGTATATGCTTGCCGCAAGCTCTCCGTTTTTAAAGAAAGATTTTTCCTCCGGTGTACCCGAGGTGAATATATGTACATTTTCCGGCCATTCAATCGGCGTCCACTTACCGCCCAAATGATCATGGTTGCCGAATATGACGAACACTTGGATATCCGCTTCCTGTAATCTCGTAAACTGTTTTCTCAAAAACAGCTGGGCTTTTAAACTTCTGTTGGCTTCGTCAAACAGATCCCCCGAAAGCAGCACGAAATCTGCCTGCTCCCGCAGTGCCCCGTCCGTCAGACGGCGGACGCTGTGAAATGTGCTTTCTTTAATACGCGCATATACCGGTTCAGGCAGATTCGAAATGCCGTAAAACGGGCTGTCCAGATGCAGGTCAGCGGCATGAATAAACGTCAGATCAGCCATCTCGCCCTCCCCTTTCTGCAAATTGAATTACCCTTATTTTAGCACCGTTTTTATACGAATGCACGTTCTGCAAAATAAAAAAACAGCCCGGCTGTTCCGGGCTGTTTCACTTATTTTTTGGAGATGCGCAGCGCTTGTTTGATCGCTTTGAATCCGCCGGCGTTTCCGTAAATCAAAACGCCGCCTTTGTAAATTTTCGCGCCGACCGCCGCAAAGATCACGATAGTGAGCAGTGTCAGGGCGATTCCGGCCGCAGCCTGCCAAAACGGGATATCAAGCATCCCGACACGCAAAAACATAATCATCGGCGTGAAAAACGGTATATAAGAGGTAACGGTAATAAAACCGGCGTCAGGATTGCCGAGGCCGAACATGGCGATCATAAAACCTGCCATGATTAAAAAAATCATCGGCTGAATCGTCTGCTGCACGTCCTCTATCCGGCTGACAACACTGCCGAGAAACGCGGCAAGCGTCGCGTAAAGAAAATAGCCGAGCAAATAGAAAATGACGGCATAGACAATCGTCGAGACGGGAACATCCGTAAAATTAAGAAATGCACTGATCGGCGACGACGCATCATTTTGAGGGTTCAGCTTCAGTGAGAAATAACCCGCTGCAATCAGCACCGCAAACTGTGTGATCCCCACGAGCGCGATACCGAACAGCTTGGCAAACATCTGCTGAATCGGCGGCATGCTTGAAATTAAAATTTCCATGACGCGGGACGATTTTTCCGTCGCCACTTCCATCGCAATCATACTTGCGTACATGAAGACTGAAAAGTAGATGACAAACAGCATGATGTAGACAAGCCCCATTACCTGACCGAGCTCTTCCTCAGATTTCGCCCCTTTTTCCAGCGCGCTTTTGCTGACTTCCGGCGGAGTGTAGAGGCTGCTGACTTTTTCTGCCGAAATGCCGAGCTTGGCGGTTTCGACAGCGGTTTTTGTCTGGGTTAAAGCCTGTTTGAGAAGTTTATACGCTGATTCATCAGAAATGGTCAGCGCTTTGTAGGCTCCTGTTATCGTTCCTTTTTGATCTTGTCTGATGATAAACAGTCCGTCCCATTCACCGTCTTTGACACGCTTTACGGCATCTTTTTCGGACTCCTTCGTCTCCATTGCCTGCAGATCATTGTCTGTATCGGCCGCTTTAAGCTGTTTTGCAAACGCCGGGTACAGCCCGCCCGTTTCATCAATCACCGCGATTTGCTGCTTGCCGTCATCCGATTGAAACACGGAAATAATCGATTGCAGGTTGGTCACCGCTAATACTAATAAAACGGTAATAGCGGTCGAAATAATGAATGACTTTGTCGTGATTTTGTTTTTATATGTATGAAACAGCATAATCCAAAATTTATTCATATACGGCCCCCACCTTTTCTATAAAAATATCATGCAGTGACGGCTCTTCCAATTCGAACTTCCGTATAAAACCTTTCCCTTGCAGCGCCCGGAAAATATCCTGAGAAACCGGTTCATTCGCGACCTGCAGTCTGATTCCGTCATTTGTTTCCTTCCATTTCACGACACCTTCATGCGTTTTTAAAAAGCTGAGGTCATCATCTGAATGAACGGTGACATTTTTTTTGCCGAAAGACCGCTTAATGTCTTTAAGATTGCCTTGAACGACGGGTTTTCCCTTCTGGAGAATGCACAAATTCTCGCAAAGTTCTTCCACATGCTCCATTCGGTGGCTTGAAAAAACGATGGAAACGCCGCTGTTTTTCAAAGAAATAACCGCTTCTTTCAGCAGCTCGACATTCACCGGATCAAGACCGCTGAAAGGTTCATCGAGAATCAGCAGTTCAGGCTTATGCAGGACGGCCGAAATGAACTGGATTTTCTGCTGGTTTCCTTTTGACAGCTCTTCGACTTTCTTATTCTTGTAATCTGTAATGCCGAAGCGCTCGAGCCATGTCATGAGCTCTTTTTCCGCCTCTTTTTTGCTCATTCCTTTTAATCTCGCCAGATAGACAAGCTGGTCACTCACCCTCACTTTCGGATACAGCCCCCGCTCTTCCGGGAGATAGCCGATTTTTTCACTGATGGAATAATTGACCGGCTTCCCTTTCCAGGTGATATGCCCGTCAGTCAGGCTTAAAAGACCTAAAATCATCCGAAAGGTCGTCGTTTTTCCCGCGCCGTTTGCGCCGAGCAGCCCGAACATTTCCCTTTCAGGTATTTGCAGGTTCAAATTGTCAACAGCGGTAAAGCTGCCGAATGTTTTCGTTACATTTTCAATTGTAAGCACGAATCCAACTCCTTCCTTGACCCATTATATACTAATAATGGGTAAAAATTAATGGAGGATTTTAAATTCTTTATCAGAATATCATTCTATAAAGGGGGTGATATGATGGGACAATATGTATTGACCGCATTCCATGCGTCGGGAGAAACGCTGCTGGATGAACGGATCGAAGCAGATAATGAGGCGGAGGCGAAGGCCGCCGGAGAGGCTTTGTTAAAGGAAAAAAAGCTTGAGCACAGTACTCACCGCTTGGTAAATGAAGCCGGAAAGCTGATTTTATTCCACAGATAACAGAAGCTTTCCGGCTTCTGTATTTTACCGGTTAAATTGAGGCGTCCGTTTTTCTAAAAAAGCGCGGATGCCCTCTTTATGATCATCCGTTTTTCTCATATTTTCCTGGGCCTTTCGTTCAAGAGACAAAACGTCTTTTAACCGGCTGATATGAAGGCTCTGATAAATAGCCTTCGTTTCAATCATCGCTGACAGCGGCGCATGCAGCAATCGGTCGATATACGGTTGTGCCCCCTCCGCAGGGCCGCCGCTGAACAGCCCGTCGGCAAGCTTAAGCCGCACCGCTTTTTCAGCCGGCAATTTTTCACCGCTCCAAATCAGTTTTTTCGCTTCGATCTCACCGACGCGTCTCATTAATAAATAGTGGCCTCCACCGTCGGGAACCAATCCGATGCCGATGAAATTCATCGCGAGTCGGGCGTTTTCTTCGGCGAGCACCACATCGGCGCACAGCGCGAAACTCAGCCCGAGCCCCGCCGCGGCTCCGTGGATGGCGGCTATCACAATTTTTTTCATATCATAGAGCGTCAGCGTAATGGATTCAATCATTTTCATGAGCCGTTCATATTCTCCTGAATCATGATCAGACGTCATCATCTGGATATCACCGCCCGCGGAAAATCCCCTGCCTTCCCCCCGCAAGAGGACGATAAGCGCTTCACTGTCGGCTGCCATAACGCATGCATTTTCCAATTCCCGGAGCATTTGTTCATTCAGCGCGTTGTAATTGTCAGGCCGGTTCAGCACAATCTCTGCGATCTTTCCTTTTTCTTCATAACGAATATACTGCATGTTTACTCCCTCCTTGAATCCGCTTACATATTTTGTTCAAATGATATATTCCTTCCCCCGAAGCGAAACTCCTTTATTTTTCAAGGTCAACAGATACCGAAAAATGCATATCATTTGAAACTGAACATACATTTTTATATAGTGAAATTGATATACAAAACAAAAGGGGGGAAAAACACCGATAATGAAATATGTGATACTCAGCTTATTACTGAGCTTTTTTATGGTGCTGTTCCCCCCTTCGGATGTCGCTCTTCCTTCCCAATTGGTGACAGAAACAGACAGCTATGTACAAATTTCGGTTTACCCGCAGGAAACGGAATCGGCAAAGACGCCGGTTCAAACCAAAACCGCTCCGCAAGGCCTGTCAAAAGGATACGGTGCGTTATCCCGGATGATCTCCCTGTTATCTGTCAAACCTCTTGATCAATTCATTGATTCCACAATGGAAAGGACATGCGTCATTCCGATACAATACCAGTCAAATTACCTCCGGCATCAGACCATTTCTCATTGCCAATCTGTATTTACGGTGTAAAAACAGTATATTCCGGAGGGATTTTTTATGAATATTAAAGAAAACGATCTGCCCGGCATCGGGAAAAAATTCGAAATCGAAACGAGAAATCATGAAAAAATGACGATCATCATTCATGATGACGGCAGGCGGGAAATTTACAGATTTGATGACCGCGACCCTGATGAGCTTCTGGCAAGCATTTCACTTGATGATGCGGAAGCAAGACAGATTGCCGCAATTATCGGCGGGATGGTGTACAAACCGCAGGCGCTTGAATCGATTGAAATGGCGTTCAGCGATCTGATTATCGAATGGTTTAAAGTTGAAAAAGGGGCAAAAGCGGCAGGGCGGACGCTCGGCGAACTGGATGTGCGCCAAAACTATGACGTGACGGTTATCGCCATCATTAAGCATGACCAGAAAAAGTTTTTAAACCCGGGCGCTGATTCGCTCCTTGAAGCAAACGATACACTCGTCCTCTCAGGTGAAAGAAAGCATCTGAAAAAACTGATCCAAGACTTCCTCTCCAGAGACGGAGTGTGATCTGTTTATGGATCATCTCGTATTTGAAGTCGGTACGGCGTTAGTTCTTGTGGCCATTGCGAGTGTCATCGCCAATAAAATTAAATTCTCGATCATCCCCTTCCTGATCATTTTAGGAATGCTTGTCGGGCCGCACGCGCCCCAAGCGGGCATCATTGACCTGACGTTTATCGAAAGCCGGGAAGTGATTGAGTTTTTCGGACGGATGGGCGTCCTGTTCCTCCTCTTTTACCTCGGGCTTGAATTCTCGGTCGGAAAATTAGTCAAATCCGGACGTTCAATCGCCGCCGGAGGAACGATTTATATTCTGATTAATTTCAGTTTAGGGCTGATCTACGGCTTTATCACGGGCTTTTCCTTTTTGGAAGTGCTTGTATTGGCGGGCGTCATCACGATATCATCAAGCGCCATTGTCGCAAAGGTGCTTGTCGACTTAAAGCGCACGGCCAATCCGGAAACGGAGCTGATTCTCGGCATCATTATGTTTGAGGATATCTTTCTGGCGGTTTACTTGTCCGTCGTTTCCGGGCTTGTTCTGGGAGACGCGACGTCTGTCGGGGGCGCGCTGATGTCAATCGTGATCGCTTTCGGATATATGCTGCTGTTTTTCATTGCCGCTCGGAAATTGCCGCCTCTGCTGAACAAGCTGCTTGATATCCGTTCAAACGAGGTATTTGTCATCGTCATTTTCGCCGCGCTCTTTTTCATTGCCGGCTTTTCCGAAACGATTCATGTCGCTGAAGCGATCGGCGCGCTCTTGCTCGGACTCGTATTTTCGGAGACGGCCCATTCTGACAGGATTGAGCATCTTGTCGTGCCGTTCCGTGACTTTTTCGGCGCCATGTTTTTCTTCAGCTTCGGCCTCAGCATTGATCCGTTTTCACTCGGAGATGCGGTATGGCTCGCCCTCGGCGCCGTTCTGCTGACGATTGCCGGAAACTTTATCGCCGGCATGATCGCCGGGCGCCGGGCGGGGCTTTCTCATAAAGCATCGTCCAATATCGGGCTGACCATTGTGTCCCGCGGCGAATTCTCCATTATCGTCGCAAACCTCGGCATCGCCGGCGGCCTGTCCGCTTCACTTAAACCTTTCGCCGCCTTATATGTTTTGATACTGGCCATCTTCGGCCCTTTGCTCACGAAAGAATCGAAGCGGATATATCTCCTGCTGAACAGCGTATTCAAATGGAAGACGCCTGAAAAGAAGCCGCAGAAATCATAAAAAAAAGCTGACCTCTTCATAAGAGGTCAGTTTTTTTGAGCGGGAAGAAATTGCTGAAAAGCCGTTTTTTTATTAATGGAGAAATGCTCTTTTCCCAGAATGGTATTGATGATTTTTTGGTTTCTGTAAACAGACAGCTTCAAATTCGTAGCGCCCGTTCCGTGAGCATGATCAAGATTCGTTAATGTGAAAAAGTGATGCCGCCTGTCGTCCTTAAAGACAAGACGGGAATCGGCCGTCACTTTAAACCGTTTCTCATCCTCCCATTCGATATCGGGGGCAATTGCCGTAAACCATTCCGGAATATGAGGTTTAAAGCCGGTCGCCAATATCACTTTTTCTGAATCGGCCGTAAAGGTTTCATCCATCTGCCATTGATGAAAGCTCAGTACGCAGCGCCCGTTTTGCTTTTCAATTTTTTCAAGCTCCGCCATCGGCTGAATATACACGTCAGGCGAACCTCCGCTGATCGATCTGTGATACAGGGCATCGTAAATGGCGGCAAGTGTGTCAGAATCAATGCCGTGGCGCAGTCCGTCCAGCTCAGGGAGTGTGTTCAGCCGTTCTTTAAAAGGCAGGCGGTTAAAATATTCCACATAATCAGGTGTAAACATTTCCTGCCCGAGCTTGGCGGTTTCCAATTCTCGAAATCCGGCGGAGCGTGTCACCCATTGCAGCCGGCTGCGGCGGTATTGTTCATCATGCAATAAGTCAGAAAAGATCTCCGCGGCGCTCTGTCCGGAGCCGACCACTGTAATTGATTCGGCGCCGGCGAGCTCGTCTTTCCGGAACAAATATTCCGTGCTGACCATCGTGTCCTGACGCGCCCCGTCATCAATCTCTGCGGGAATAAGCGGTTCAGACCCCGTCCCCATGACGAAATGCTTCGTCTGATAGACACTGATGCTTCCGTCCTCAATGTTTTTGACGCTGACTTCATAATGTCCGCCGGCATTTTTCACGCCGATTACCTCTGAGCCGAAACGGCATGATTTGATTTCTGAAGCCGCCCAGCTTAAATAGTCGTTAAATTCCCGTCTCGGAATATCAAATTCATTAAACGTATAAAACCGGTACAGCCGGTCATGTTCATGGAGAAAGTTTAAAAACGTGTAGCGGCTTTTCGGATCGGCGAGCGTGACCAGGTCCGCCAGAAACGCCACCTGTAAATCCGTCCCTTTAATTAAAAGACCGGGATGCCACGCAAATTCTTTCTTTTTATCGAAAAAAAGAACGTCTGTTCCGGGTATATCCTCTAACAATGCGGCAAGCCCTAAATTAAACGGCCCGATTCCCGCTCCTATGACATCATACATATTATGCACCTCTTGCGAATAACAGTCTGATGATCTTTTCCCGTTTTTACAGACGGTTAAACATAAAAAAACGGCACGCTGATTCCGTGCCGTTTTTGATATTATAATGCAGATTTGACGAACATCTCATCTAAGTATTTGATTTTCTCTTCTGTATAATGCTCAAATCGGTCATTATATGATTTCGGGTCTTTCGGATTGGCGAAGTGCGTGATTTTTCCGGTTTCCGGATGAATGAATTTGCTTGCCGCGCCGCAGCCGATACCGATAATCGTCTGCACTTCTTCCATAATCATAATGTTGTAGATGCTCTCCTGACCCGGGAAGGAGTAGCCGACATTTTCAAGGTTTCCGAGAATGTTTTTCTGCCGGTACAAGTAGTACGGCGTATAGCCGTGCTCTTTTGTCCAGCGGACGGCGTCATCCATCATGCGGGATACTTCCTGCCTGTCGGCAACTTTATACTTATGCTTGTTTCTCGTCATTTCTGACGCCCGTTTAAAAGAAAGCGTATGAACGGTCAAAGATTCAGGCATCAGCTTTTCCGTTTCTTCAAGACTGTGCCTGAACTCAGCCGTCCCTTCTCCCGGCAGGCCGATGATCAGGTCCATGTTGATATTATTCATGCCGTGTTTGCGGGAAAGATGGTATTTTTCGATGGTTTCTTCAACTGTATGGTGTCTGCCGATGGCCTTTAGCGTTTCGTTTTCATAAGATTGCGGGTTGATGCTGATTCTGTCAATCTTATACTTATTTAAAACGGCCAGCTTTTCCTCCGTAATCGTGTCGGGACGGCCCGCTTCAACGGTAATCTCCCTGATATTCGCGACATCCGGGAAAGAGCGGACCATTTCTTCATATAAAAGATCCATTTCTTCAGCGGTAATGCTTGTCGGCGTGCCGCCGCCGAAATAAATGGTCGTCACTTTGATATCATGCCGCTTCAGCCATTCTCCGATTTTCTGCATTTCATAGTGAAGCCCCCATAAAAAGGAGCCGACTCTTCCCGCCTGTCCTTGAATGGCATAAGCCGGAAACGTGCAGTAGGCGCATTTCGTCGGGCAGAACGGGATGCCGATATATATGCTGACTTCATCTTTGACCCGGTACAGATCGGGAACCGCAGCGAGCTGGCGGTCGACAATCTCCTGCATCAGATTGATTTTTTCATCATGGATCAGATAGTCTTTTTTCAGATCGGCATGCGCCTCTTCTTTTGTCAGGCCGCTCTGCAGCTTTTTATGAAGAAGTTTAGTAGGCCTGATGCCGGTTAAGATTCCCCATTTTTGTGTCATGCCCGTATGTGATTGAAGAAGATTTAAGTAGACATATGACAGCGTGTTTTTCACCTGTTTAAATACTTCTTTTTCGCTCCATCCGGCAAGAAGCGGTTTCGTGTGATGTTCCTTTTCGCCGGTTCCTTTGATTTCTCCGGATACCGACACGCTGTCTGCATCTTGAGAAATGGCAAGTGAGATGACGAGATCAGAGGGTTCCTCCGTTTCGCCGTACGCAAGAACACACTCTTCAAAAAATAAATTCGCGATGTTTTGCAGCGGACGATGCAGCCTGTCATCCGTTATGCCGTCTATTTTTATTTGCAATGTGATCACCTTATTTTTCAGATTCAAAACTTTCTTTAGTGTACAGAAAGAACAGGCTAAAATCAATCCGCGAAAAAGCCGCAGACCGGCGTTTCGCGTCTGCGGCTCTTGATTACGGCCGTTTCATATGGAACTTATCGAGAAAGCCTTTGCGGTGCTGCATGCGGAAATATTCCTTAATCATATAGGCGACTCCCTGTTCATCATTTGACCTTGTCACCCAGTCCGCTTTTCTTTTTAATTCATTTGAGGCATTCCCCATCGCGACGCCGAGACCGGCCAGCTCGATCATCGGCAGATCATCTTCCTGATGGCCGATAGCTACAACCTCTTCCATTGAAAGCCCGAGATCAGCGGCGACCATCGAAAGTCCGCTTTCTTTTGAAACCCCTTTAGGCACGATGTTCAGTTTTTCTCCGTTGACGCGGATCACATCGACGGCCGGGAATGCTTTCATTATCGTATCCGTTATATCAGCCTGCAGGCCATCTTCAGCATGCACTTCAATGACGGGCGCTGAAACCGGCTCATCAAGGAGCAGGTCACTTAATGATTCGACAAACTGCACCGGATAAAAAATCGGATCAGACGGATGAATCATCGTTTTCCCGACCAGATTGGAGTTCACTTTCTTCTTGTTTCCGATCGAATATTTTTCGTGAAGAAGCCGGATATTGCATTGATAGCTTTCCAGCACCTGAACGATATTAAACGTGTGATCTTCTGATATTTTCTTTTCAAAAAACGGCTCATCTATTTTTTCAGAAATGTATGCGCCGCTGTGGGTAATCAATTTTGCATCAAGCTTTAATATTTTCGCCACTTTTTGAGCGGAGCGAAAATGGCGGTTTGTGACCAGTGTGACGTAAATTCCTTTTTTCTTGACGTATTCGATGGCATCCTTTGTCGTCTGATGAAGTTTGCCGTTGGAGCGAAGAAGCGCTCCGTCTATATTTAACGCCAGCATTTGTTTTGACACAGAGAAGTCCCCCTCCTTGATGACTGTACTTGTCATTAGGATATGACCCTGTCTCTTTGTTTAGAACAACCTTTTCTCCGCAGCAAAAAAGCCTGCCTCAAGCAGACTTTGAACTGTCGTTTTGTTGGGATACGATCGATTTGCTGCCTTCTCCCCAATGTGCATTTCTATTTACGAAATATATCAGGAACCCCTTATTTGACCGTTGATGCGCTCGTTTCACTTACTCTCTGTTGCTACCCCTTAACATACCAGGCAGTATAGGCGACCGTATCCTTAGATCATCTGTAAGTGTAGGCGCTTTCAGAGTTATTATCTCAATAATATTGTTAAAAAACAAGGGTTTTTTTAACTAAAAAAATCAGGGGAAATATCTGTGCTGAATGTATGATAAAGTTGAAAGGGAACGTATATTCGCATATAATAAGAGAAAAAAAGCGGTGACTGTTATGTCTCTATTAAAAGATATTTATAACGAAGAATTTGCAGAAGCACTTCTGAACAGAATCAAATCGGCGTACCCGGCTTTTGAGCGGGACAAGTGCCGGGCGCTGATATTTCAGGAAGATTGGCCCGGACTGACGTTAAAACAGCGGATGCGCCGGATCACAGACTCTTTATATGAAACACTGCCGAAGGATTACATACGGGCGCTTGACGTCTTATATGAGACAGCTCCCCATTTCACAGGGCTCGCCGGGATTATTTTTCCCGATTATGTCCAACAGTACGGAACGGATCACTGGGAAGAATCAATGAAGGCGCTTCAGTTTTTCACTCGTTTTTCCACTTCCGAATTTGCGGTCCGCCCGTATATCAGGCTTGACCGGGAGCGGATGTTCAAAGAGTTCCTTTCCTGGACGGAGCATCCGGACGAACATGTCAGAAGGCTTGCCAGCGAAGGCTCAAGACCGCGACTGCCGTGGGGAAGCTCCATTCCGGCTCTTCTTGAAGATCCTTCTCCGATTCTCCCTGTTCTGGACCGCTTGATGCAGGATGACTCGTTATATGTCAGAAAAAGCGTGGCGAATAACCTGAATGACATCTCCAAAACACATCCGGATCTTCTGGCACAGATCGCAGCCGAGCGGTTCGGAAGCTGTCCGCACACGGATTGGATTTTGAAGCACGCCTGCAGGACACTGTTAAAAAGAGGAGACAAACAGGCGCTTGCGATTTTCGGGTTTGAAGACGCCTCCCGGATTTCATTGGAACGTTTTACACTGAATCCGGAAACGGCCGCCATCGGAACAAGCATACATTTTTCTTTTCAGATCCGCTCATCCGCCCGGCAAAAAGTCAGGGTTGAATACGCGATTGATTTTGTAAAGAAAAGGGGGCATCGCAGCCGCAAGGTGTTTAAGATGTCGGAGTCCGCCATGGATAACAGAGACGTAAAAGCCTTCAGCAAACATCATTCCCTTAAAGATTTAACCACCCGCAAGCATTATCGGGGAATTCACACTCTGTCTGTCATCATTAACGGAACGGTAAAAGGTTCTCTTGATTTTTCTGTTGAATAAAAAAACCCCTCCATTTCATAGATGGAGGGGTTTGAAGCTTATTGCGGGCTGCCGTAAAGCTCTTCAAGAGGTTTCATAATGATTTTGTTTAACTCGCCGATCAGCATGCTCATGCGCTGTTCCGCTTCCATCAGCTGAGAAATCAATTCATGCTGCTGTACGAGAGCAACGGTTTTTTGTGCCTGCTCTACCTCTTCCTGAGTGATTTCTTCACCTGACATCTGCTTCTGCTGCAGCTGCAGCTGTACATTGCGGAAGTTATCAAACATGCGTTTTGCGGATTCATCTGCGTTTACTTGATCATAAAGCCCTCTCAGACGGCTGTATTCATCACTGTTTCGCAAAGCTTTTTCAAGATCATATGCTGCATCATAAAAATGAACTGCCATAGTAACCGCTCCTTTCTTCCTTTCGGACATACCACTCCACTATAACAGACTGCGGAGCGACTTTCATCATCGGCGTATGTTTTCCTTAGAAAAGAATGACAAACAAAGCCTGAATTGCTCCGATTATCCCGCCGAGCAGACCGCCTAAATACGTTATCATCTTAAATTCTCTCTTGGAAATCGACAGCACCATTTCTTCCAGCCGTTCAACGGGAAACTGATCAACCTGCTCTTTGACCACTTCCTCAAGACGCAGCCGTTTCAGCACACCCTCCAAATGAGCGGCAATACTGCCGAGTGCCGCATCAAGCAGCTTCGGCGCGTACGTCCCCGTAATCTCCCCTTCATAACGGGAGATGATGTCACCGAGCCGGCATTCGAAAAAGGGCGCGGTTTGAAGTGCGGCCAAAGCCCGCTTTTTCATGCTGAACAGCAGATCTTTCGCATTCCACTTTTCATCGGCCTCATAAAGTGTATAAGATTTGAGCTTGCCCCATTCTTGAGAAAGCAGATCAGCCAGAAGCTTTTTCGTTTCCTCATTGCGCAAAAACTTTAACAGCTCAGGCAGCACACGGTCTGCCAAGCTTGAATTGCCGAGGAACATCTGCACCATGCCGCCGAGCATCCCCCGGGAATTCAAAAAGTCGTCAATCATATTTCCGAGCCTGTCTTTCCCTTCTTCGCTCTCAAAATAATCGATGCTCCGCTTCAGGATATAATCTGCGGCCAGCGGGATTTTTTCATCCAGCTTTTCCTGCAGCTCATCAGGAAGCCAGTCTTTTATGGCGCGGTGCTCATATTTCCGGTACAGGTCCGAAAGTTTTTCATCGGTAAAACGGTCAATCCAGGCATCCGTCTTTTCCTGCGGATTCCGGATGCCCGCGGCGGCCAAAGCTTCGTGCACCGTCATCTCGGAAGCGGCCATTTTTTGCGTGAATTGTTCGGCGAAAAGAAGCGCCTGGTTTTTAACGGTATCTGATAAAAGCCGCTTTTTTATTCCTTCCGGGGTTAAAAGATGGTTCGTCACCATGAGCCCCATTTGTTTTGCCAATTCATCCCGTCTTTTCGGGATCAGCCCCGGCGTAAACGGAACCCGTTTTCCGAACAGGTAATACGGCCGGTACGGACGAAATAACATCTGAATGGCAAGATGATTCGTCACCGCGCCGATCGCGGCTCCGATCACAATCATAAATAGAAACGTTCCTGCTATGCCCATTCCTTTTCTTCTGCCTCCATCTTATGTTCTATTTTCTTGATGATATATCTATTCGTATTATAGAGGCTGGCGGGCATGCGGGCAAATGAAGAACCTGAATTGTTGTTTGTGAGGAATAAGGCAAGATGCTGTTTCGTACTCTTTACAGTAGATCATCTTTTATGATGCGCTTAGCATATTTATTGGATGGAAGGGCCGTTCCATCAGCGGCTTTTTGAATAAAGGGGGAGTAATAATATGACAACACTCGGTTTTATGTCTGTATCCCGCCGGCACGAAGAAGATTACGCCGGGGAATTGGCTGAAAGAGCGCCTCAATATAATGTGCGCTTAGCCCGCTTTACACCGTTTGATATATTTCCGGATTCTTTGCGCGTGAAAGCGCTCGTCTATCACCCGCAAAGCGGAAAGTGGAACGAAACGGAAATCGATATTCCCGAATATATTTACGACCGCTGTTTTTACGGAAAATCCGCTGAAGCGCAAAAAGCCAAACCGATCGTCGAATGGCTGAAAAAATATCCGAAAACGGAATTTATCGGGCGGGGGCTTCCTGATAAATGGACGGTCACGGATGCGCTCCAAAAGCATCATCTGATCAGTCCCTATATTCCTGAAACGGCCGAAGTCAGCCGCTATGAACAGGTGCAATCATACTTAGCCAAGGAAAAAGCATGTATACTTAAGCCCGCTTTCGGCGCGGGAGGCAGAGGCATCATCCTGCTTGAAACAGGCAAAAAATCAATTACGGCCACTTACTATATCGGAAAAAACAAACAAACAAAATCATTTTCCAATCACGTGTCTTTTAAATCTTGGTGCAAAAAAGTGCTGCAGCACCGCTATTTGCTTCAATCCTACTTAAATATCCAGGATAAAGAACGGCATCCGTGCGACATCCGCATTTTCATGCGCAAAACGGAGTCAGGCGTTTGGGAAACGGTCGGAAAAGCGGTCAGAAGGGGTTATCAGAACGGTCTTTTATCTCATTTGCCCGGAGGATCAGAACCGATTAAGTTTGACACATGGTTTGAGGAAATTCCGAGAAAGCAGCAGGCCGTTTTATTGGATGATGTCTTTTCGATCACCCAATCCGTCCCTTATTTCCTTGATGAACGGTTCGGACCGCTGTTTGAGCTGGGGCTCGATATTTGTTATGCCAAAGACGGACGCATCTGGCTTTTGGATGTCAATTCAAAGCCGGGACGGAAAGCTATTTTAAGCGTGGCTCCGGAGGCGAAAGAGGATTTGTATACGGGTCCGCTGAGACGCTTCCGCGAACTTCAGTCACAGGAAAGCAGGAAAGGAGTATTACCGCGTGAATCATAAAGGGATGATTGTCGGCATCGATAAAAAAAGCAAAAATACGCTGTTTCTCCCCTCCTCCATGAAACGGGAAGGGCTTTTATCCGCTGCCTTCGGGACCAAGGTTGTCAAATGCCGTGTAGCCTTTTCTCAATCACTTGAAAAAAGCGCGCTCCTTTCTGAAGATTTGTTTGAGGAGCTGTTGATACCGTATAAAAGCCGGGCTGACTTTCTCATACACGGCCAGACGGTGCACATCGGACCGCTGATCGGCGTTTTCACAGCCGGGTTCACATCATCGCCGTCCCGCCCGTTAAGAGACCGTACAGCCTTCTTTTCCAAGATGCTCTCACTTCATGAACAGGCGAACGGATATTGTTTCGTTTTCGGGGCTCATCAGATCAACTGGGAAGAAGGCACCGTCCAAGCGCTGATTTATAAAGAAAACAGCTGGAAACGGACGGCCGTCCCGCTTCCGAATGTCGTATATGACAGGCTCCCGAGCCGAAAAACGGAAGGAGTTCCGCTTTTACAGCAGACAAAACAGAGGCTGATGAATGACTATCAGATTCCGTGGTTTAATCCGCAATTCTTTAATAAATGGGACATTCATAAGCTTCTGGAAAAAAACAGCCTCACCGCTTCACTTCTGCCAAAATCTGTCCTGCACCCGAATGCAGAAGCGTTAGAGACGTTATGCAACACATTTGACACCGTCTATATCAAACCTGCAGACGGCGCACTCGGAACGGGGATTTACAGGGTGGAAAAAACAGATGCCGGCTTATCTGTCAAACACACGAATGAGGAAAAAACGGTGGTGACGGCAGAGTATTCAGATGCGGCATCCTTCATGAAATCATTTAAAGAAAACAATGACCCGTCCGCATTTTTAATTCAGCAAGGCATTGACCTGATCCGGCTGGATGGACGCCCCGTCGATTTCAGGGTGCACACGAATAAAAACGCCGAGGGGAAATGGACAGTGACGGCCATCGCGGCAAAAATTTCCGGTGAAAACAGCATCACGACGCATCTGGCAACCGGCGGAGAAGTCAGGACGTTAGCTGAATTATACGGCGATCCGAGAGAGAGAGTCGGCATGATGCGGAAACTTTCAAAAGCCGCCTTGGCGGTCAGCCGCGTGTTAAATGAGCACATTGAAGGTTTTATCGGCGAAATCGGTTTTGACCTCGGCGTCGATCATTCAGGGAAAGTTTGGATGTTTGAAGCCAATTCCCGCCCCGGGCGCAGCATTTTTTCCCATCCGAAGCTGAGATCGGTCGATTACCTGACAAAACGGAGAAATTTTGAATACGCGTCCTATTTATCAGAACGGTCCATCACCGCCCCGGAAAAACTTTGGCGGTGAGGCTGTCTTTTTTTGGGTTTACCCGGGACAGGCACAGAATGATGAGCTACAATGAACAAGATCAACATTTCCCACAAGGAGCGTGAACGTCATGATTTCGCACTTCAGCTGGAAACCGTTATTCAAAAAAGAGAAACTGCCCGGATGGCGGATTTCATTTTACTGGCAGGGTACGCATTACGAAGGGATTTACCATAAGTCCGGTGACATTGAATGGGGACACACACATCCGGGAAAAGAAGAGCCGGCGCTCGTAAAAGAGCTGCATGAATTAATGCTTTATCACATATATGACTGAAAGCTAAAAGCTCAGCCGCATCAGGCTGGGCTTTTCTTTTTCCTTCCGCTATTTACCACCCGGTTTTCCGAATGAGATGCCGTTTGATTCACCATAATACGTAGTACAAAGCGGCAAACAGCATTGGGTGAAGCCGAGCTGGCAATGGTTTTCATTCCGAAAATCATCGGCTGGTGCAATTCCAGCAAACCCAACCATACTACTTAATAAAGGAGATCATACAAATGGCAAACAACAACTCTTCAAACCAACTATTAGTACCCGGCGCTGCTCAAGCAATCGACCAAATGAAATACGAAATTGCTTCTGAGTTCGGCGTAAACCTTGGCGGAGAAACAACTTCTCGTGCAAACGGTTCTGTCGGAGGAGAAATCACGAAACGTTTAGTATCTTTCGCACAGCAGAACATGGGCGGCCAAGGCGTACAATAACTCAATAAATGGCTTACAGAAGGCGCGGGATACCGCGTCTTCTTTTATGCCGTCACCCTTTTTTCCTATTTCACATACCCTAGGAAAAAAGGAGGGAAAACATGTCATTCATTGCCTCAGTCAATTGGGAGCTGTTTCAGTTCGTAAGTGTTTCTTTGGTCAATGAATATGTTGCCCACCATTTCCCGTTTATTCACAGGCATTCTTTTCCCCGCTGCTTTGAATGATATAATGAGCGGCGAGGAGGTTTTTTACATGAGCATCGCTTTACTCGGAGCAACGGGAAGAGTCGGACAGGCTTTTATAAAAGAAGCGCAGAAACATGGACACATGGAAATATTCGCTCTTGTCAGATCAGCCGGAACAGTCCTTCCCATTCCTGAAAAACAGATCATAACAGGGAATGCGAGGCGGCGGGAAGATGTAAGCCGATTGATTTCCAAAGCGGACACAGTCGTGAGCTGTCTCGGCACGGACGGTGACGATACCCTTTCAGCCGCTATGACCCATATAATAGACGGCATGAAACGGCATCATGTTCAGCGTCTGATTACGATCGGCACCGCGGGTATCCTTCAATCACGGCTTATGCCTGATCAATACCGTTTTGAATCGGCAGAATCAAAACGAAAATCAACAAGAGCCGCAAAGGAACACGCCCGCGTATACGAGATGCTGCTGGCAGAGGATCTTGACTGGACGATCATCTGCCCTACCTACCTTCCTGACGGAGACGCTGCCGGAGTTTACCGGTTCGAACAGGATCGCCTTCCTGAAGACGGCGCCGAAATCACAGTCGGAGACACTGCGCATTTTCTGTACCGCGAGCTGATCAGCCCGCAGTTTGTCAGAAAACGGGTAGGACTGGCTTACTGAATGAAAAAAAGGGCGAATCTTTTTGATTCACCCTTTCCGATTACACCGCGGATTTCGCCGTTCCTTTCTGTAATTCATACATTTGATGGTACTGCCCCTTTTGCGCCATTAATTCGTCATGGCTTCCCTTTTCAATGATGCGGCCCTTTTCCAGCACGAGAATCTGGTCTGCGTGTCTGATCGTGGAAAGCCGGTGGGCGATAATAAATGTCGTGCGCCCTTCTTGAACGACTTGCAGCGCTTTTTGAATGACTGCTTCTGTTTCGGTGTCAATGTGCGCCGTCGCCTCATCCAAAATTAAAATGGCCGGATCGAACACAAGCGCTCTTGCAAAAGAAATCAGCTGACGCTGGCCTGAGGATAGTGTGCCGCCTTTTTCAGTGACGGGCTCTCTGATGCCCTTCGGCAAAGATTGCAGAAGACTTGCGGCGCCGACTTGGCGAAGCGCTTCTTCCGCCTGCTCCAAAGAAATACGCTGATCATCGAGGGTCACATTGGAGCCGATCGTTCCAGAGAAAAGATACGGATCTTGAAGCACGATCCCCATATGGGATCTCAGCTCCTGTCTTGACATGCTGTATATGCTTTTATCGTCCAGCAGGATATCCCCTTTTTGGGCATCATAAAAACGGAACAGAAGATTCAGGATGGAGCTTTTGCCGGACCCCGTATGGCCGACGAGGGCGACCGTCTCCCCTTTTTCAGCTGTAAAGCTGATGTGTTTCAGCACCTCTTCTCCCTTTCGATATCCAAAAGAAACATCGCGGAATTCCACTGTCCCTTCCGCCTTTCTGTCTGCGGGAGCGCCTTCTTCTTCCGTTTCCTCCTCCTGTAAAAGCTCGAATACTCTGGTGGCAGAGACACGGGCCAATTCAAGCTTCGAAAATTGGTTGACAATCCCCGTAACCGGCTGGAACAAACGGTTTAAATAATCAACAAATGCATATAAAACACCGATCGAAACAATTCCGGCCGCACTCAGACTCGCGCCTCCGAAATACCAGATCAGCCCGACAAACGCCAGATTGCGCAACACATTGACAAGACTGTGGGACATGAGGGAATTTAAGGACAGCATTTTGTTTTTGTAGCGGAAATGAGCTTCATTCAATTCTTCAAATTCCTTCATCGTTTCCTTCTCGCGGCGGAACGCCTGAATAATCGGCATTCCTTGAATGGACTCATTCATTTTCGCATTGATGTCACTGTTAATAGAACGGATTTTTTGGTTGAAGACGGATGCGTATTTGCGGTACACAACCGACCAGATCATTAAAATCGGAATAATCAGAAGACAAACGGCGGCCAGCCTGACGTCAAGCATAAACAGCGCCGTAAAAATGCCGAGCATATAAACGCCGCTTGTGATAAATGTCGACAGCACCGTTACATATAAATCCCTGACCGCTTCTGTGTCATTCGTAATACGAGCCACGACTTTTCCGGCAGGCAGATTATCAAAGTAGCGGATCGGCATTTTCTGAATGTGTGAAAATACATCCTGCCTCATGCGCTGTATGATCCGGTTCGCTCCCATCTGCAGCAGATAATGCTGACCGTAATGAAAACATACGGAAAACATGAGCAGTCCCGCGTAAATGGCGGTCAACGTCAGCAATCCTTTTATTTCCGGACGGTAAAATCCAAAAATCTCCTGTCTTGATAACCTAATGGCGGGATATGACCTGCTTTCTTTACCGTTTGATATGGTCAGCCGGTCGTCAGCCACCGAACGGTTTCCGTCAAAACTGACGGGACGGTCAACAAAATAGTAGCCCGCACCGACTTGATAAATGTGCGCCTCTCCGGTTTTATCCGCCTCCGGTTTGAGCCGGTCCTCCCTGACATAATCATGCCCCCGGAACCTGACGGCGCCCGGATCGTCCGCAGAGGCTTTAACCCATGTTTTTTCAATGCCGAGAATGTGGTCGTCAATCATTTTTTTTCCGATAAACGGGCCGGTCAGCTCAGTGCCGACCGCAATAATGAGCAGGACGACCGCCCATATCAGCAGCTTCTTATATTGAAGCGCGTAATTCCATAATCTTCTCCCGGTCTTCATGCGCCCGTCCCCCCTTCTTCAAGAGAGAACAGCTGCTGCCTCTCATATTGTTTTCGATACCAGCCGTTCTGCTCCAATAGCTCCCGGTGCGTGCCTCTTTCAGATACCCGGCCTTCATCCATGACGAGAATGAGATCTGCGTGTTCAACTGCCGAGAGCCGGTGGGTGGTGATAATCGTTGTTTTATGCCGCCGTTTTTTACGGATGCTGTCAATGATGGCGGCTTCCGTTTTCGCGTCTACGGCAGAAAGCGAATCATCTAATATGAGAATGTCAGGATCGGTCAAAAGCGCTCTCGCAATTGATATGCGCTGCTTTTGTCCGCCCGAGAGCGCCACGCCCTTCTCGCCGACAAGCGTCTCAAGCCCGTCGGAAAGCATGCCGATATCGTTTTCAAAATGCGCATCTTTCAGCGCGCCGCCGATTTCCTCTTCGTTTGCATCCTGCCGTCCGTAAAGCAGATTCTCCTTTACAGTCTTAGAAAATAAAATATGATCCTGCGGCACATAGCCGATCCACCCGCGGAGCTCCTCAAGCGGGATCTCCTGAATCGGAACGCCTGTAAACGTGATTGCTCCCGCCCCGGGCGGATATTCACGCAACAGCTGCTTAATGATCGTCGTCTTTCCGCTTCCCGTCTTCCCGACAATGCCGAGTGTCTGCCCTTTTTCTACGGAAAAAGATACATCGGAAACCGCCGGTCCCGCTCCGCTCGGATACGTGAAAGTCACTTGTTCAAAAACAAGACGCCCGGGCTCCTTGATGCCGGCGGGGCGCTTGGGCCCGATCACGTCAGGCTCATAGGAAAGCGTCTCATTGACACGATCCAAGGAGGCATTGCCGCGCTGCATGATATTGATTAATTCTCCAATCGCAAACATCGGCCAGATCATCATTCCAAGGTACACGTTAAACGATACCAGCTCTCCCAGCGTCAGCCGGTTTTGAAAAACGAGATAAGCGCCGTAGCCGAGACCGATGAGATAGCTGAGGCCGACGAGAAGTTTCACAGTCGGTTCAAAAAGTGAATCGATAAACGCCACCTTCATATTTTTCTCATATACATCCGCCGTCATATCACCGAACCGGCTGACATCATTTTTTTCCTGTACGAAAGCCCGGATGACCCGGACGCCGGATACCGACTCCAGCACCTTGTCATTTAATGATCCGAAAGCATCCTGCGCTTCCGTAAACCGCTCATGGATCTTTTTTCCGTACAGGCTGACCGCAGCCGCCATTATCGGCAGCGGAATAATCGCGGCAAATGTCAGCTTCCAGCTGATGAGAAGCCCCATTGTCAAAAATATCGTCAGCATATACATCGTCGAATCAACGAGCGTTAAGACCCCGAAGCCCGTCGTCATACTGACGGCCTGCAGGTCATTTGTCCCCCGCGCCA
This sequence comes from Bacillus sp. MT(2024), assembly GCF_036362845.1. Taxonomy (NCBI): domain Bacteria; kingdom Bacillati; phylum Bacillota; class Bacilli; order Caryophanales; family Bacillaceae; genus Bacillus; species Bacillus sp. MT(2024). Next base: position 941,661 of record NZ_CP143632.1, on the reverse strand, counting down.
TTAAATCGCCCGTTCTGTATTTCTCGTAAAACGGCGGTGACATTTGAAGAAGCCTTCCCATCAGTTTTGATCGGAGAATCTTCTCCATGACATTCGCCCCGCCGAAAAGCTGATACATCCAAAAATAAGACAGTAAATAGACGGCTGCCGTTAATGCGAGAAAAACACATATGTAAAACAGCATCCCGCTTTTCGTAAACACGCCCGCCTTCATATCGTCTATTGCATTACCGAGAAGTTTAGGCGGAAACATCTCAATGACATTCACAATCAATAACAGAACAATCGCTGTCGTATAGCGCAGCCAATAGGCTTTAAAAAACCACGCGAGCTTTTTTAATACAGTAAACAAATACCGTCATCCCCTTTCATCAATCAGCCGCCCTCAAGCTTTTCCGGATTGTTTTTCATTGTTTTCGCTAATGCCGCCACATGCATCACACCTGTCTTTCTTTCATTTTTTTGTATAAAAAAAGACATGAAGCCTCAGCTCCATGCCTCTTATTATTATAAATAAGGTACAGACCCGCCGTTTATGCGCGACTGCCCCGTTTTTAAGCAAATGTTCAGAAAACGGAAGCTGTATGGGAGTCACGCCGGTATTCAGCTGAAGATGAGTTGACAAGCTTTAGTTTTGACATGATCCATACCTCCTTTTTCCCTATATTGTTCCTTCATCATATAAACAAATCCTTTTTTTGTCAATGCAGGTTTTACATTTCTGCTGCACGGGTATTGTAAAACAAACCTTTTTTACTGAAAGGATGAGGCTGATGTTTCACGCAGACCGGTTGATAGCAGCTTTTGACGGAAGTGATGATAGTAAAAAAGCGCTCCAAAAAGCCATAGACCTTTCAAAAACGTTTCACGCGGATTTAACGGTCGTACATTCCCACAATGCAAAAGATACCCAGACGATTGTTGATCCCCCGAGGCCGGGAGCCGGGGCAACGTATATCGGCGGCGGGATTGCAAGCGTTCCTGACCCGCTCCAGGCGGAAAGAATCTCCCCTGATCCGATGATTTATGAAGACCGTACGGAAGAAATCGTTGCGGAAGCGAGAATGCTGATGAACGACAGCCAGATTGACGGGGATATCGACATTTTAGAAGGTGATCCCGCTGATGCCATTATCGAGCATGCCGACCGTATATCGGCGGATTTGATCGTCATGGGGAGCCGGGACCAGAACAGGCTGAAAAAACTTTTATTCGGAAGCGTCAGTGAAAAACTGTCATCGAAATCCGATATTCCCGTGCTGATCGTAAAATAATTCTTTCTGTAAAGCAGCTTAATCAAAAGCTGCTTTTTTTACAGCTCCCGGCTGTTTTTTCTTTTTTTCGGCATCACAAAAAAACTCGCCATGATCAAAAAATCGATGCACAATACGACAGACCAGCCCTTTAACAGTCCGCTGAGCGCTTCGGTGCGGGAAGCGTCCTGAATGAGAAATACCGTTCCGGCTAAAAGAACGCCGCCGATGACAAATGCTAATACATGTCTTCCCCATCCTTTTGCATAATGTTTGGCATAATCCAGTCCGTACCGCTTGACCGGTTTTGCCCCTTCCTTTACCACATAATAGCGGAACCGCTCATCCGCCCATTGAATCATGCTTTTTCCGAAGGCGACAGACACTCCGATATAAACGGCCGCCACTGCATGCGCCATAGTCGCCGCCGCCCCTCTGTATAAATCAGCTGCGGCCGCCAGAAACAGTACAGCATCCAATATAGGAATGAGAGCGAAAAAAAACATTCCGAGCTTTTGCCGCCTGAATATATAGCGCGCCGCCAATCCGAAGATGACAGCCGCCCAAAAAGCAGCCTCACAAATGACAATCAACCAAGCAATCGCGTTCAATCCGGTTCCCCCTTATCGTTTTCTAAAATGCATTGTATCACTGCTTTTTATTTAATACAACTGTATTACAAAATTGCAAGAAAAAATATTTCCTGTTACACTGGAACCATGCCTAAAATAATCGATCATGAAAAAAGAAGAAAACAAATAGCCGAAGCCACTTGGCGGACGATTTTGGAGCGGGGAATGGAAGGAGCGACAGTGAGAAACATCGCCCAAGAAGCGGGTCTTTCTTTAGGCGCGCTGAGGCACTATTTCACCACCCAGGATGAGCTTTTAGGGTATGCGATGACACTCGTAAAAGAAAAAGCGGCCGCCAGAATTAACGAAGTTGCCATGAAAGATCTGCCGCCGAAAGAAAAAGCGGTGCGTCTGATGCTTGAAATTATCCCGACAGACGAAGAAACGATGGCTGAAATGGAGGTATGGTTCGCTTTCACAGCTTATGCCAGACATAAGGGAGAAGAGTTTCAACCCCAGCAGGACGGGATCTTGGCATATATCCGCGGCCTGATTGACTGGCTGGATGAAAATAAGCTTCTGAAACCAAATCTTGATAAAGAAACCGAAGCGGAGAAAATGTACGCTATCGCCGACGGGTTGGCGCTGCATGCCATGCTTGAACCTGATCGTCTTTCAAAAGAGAAGATCTCCCGTGTGCTCGTTCAGCATATCGAATCTCTTTTTATCTGACTGAAGCAAAAAGGCCGGATGTGTTCCGGCCTTTTTTTCAGCTTATGACTGAACGCCGAGCTCCTGCTGAATGTGCGACTGAAATGCCTCCTGAATCGTTTTGGCTACAGGTCCCGGCGCGCCGCTTCCGACCGGTTTTCCGTCAAGGGTTACGATCGGGATTAATTCAGACGTCGTTGACGAGATGAAAATTTCATCCGCATCTCTGAGTTCGTCTTCGGTAAGAGCCTTCTCCCGCACCTCAATCCCGTTTTCTTTCATCAGCTCTAACAGTTTCATCCGCGTAATGCCGTTTAAAATCAGCTCATTTGCAGGATGCGTCCGGACGGTGCCGTTTATGACGGCGTATACATTGGATGAGGTTCCTTCCGTGACCGCTCCGTCCCTTATCAGCACCGCTTCATAAGCGCCTGCTTCATAGGCTTTTTGTTTTACCATCACATTATACAGTAAATTCAGACTCTTAATGTCACACCTCAGCCAGCGTTTGTCTTCCGCCGTGATGGCCTGCGCTCCGGCTTTTTGTTCATTTTCCGGTTTTTTCACTGAAAAGGTGTATGCCGTCGTCTGCGGCTCCAAACCTTCGTCATACTGGTGCTTCCGCGGCGCCTTCCCTCTCGTCGTCTGTATATAGACCCCGCCGTCAATGAGTTTGTTTTCCTGTACGAGCTTTTGCAGATCCCATTCTATGTCCTCTGCGGAGAACGGCAGGGTGATGCCGATTTCTGCGGCGCTTCTGAAAAGACGGACGATATGCTCACGCAGACCGAATAAGGCGCCGTTATACACTCTGATGACCTCATACACACCGTCACCGAATTGATACCCGCGGTCCTCAATATCAACTGCCGCTTCTTCACGATCAATCAACTGGCCGTTTACTAATGTCTTCATGTAAACCCTCCTAATCGTTATCTGCCGTGATGTGCATTCTCAGCTGTTATTGTCAACTATTCTATCATACTGAACGAGCCGGCTGCGGAGTTTATTTTTTTCTTAAAATCTTATTATTCGACATCTTTTCTATGTCTTTTCCAGTTTTGTTCCTGTATACTTGATTCGACATACATATGCTGTTAACTTATGGCACTTCGCAAGCCTCCGCTGTTATCGGCATTATGCAGAAACTTATGCTACTGGAGAGATTGTTATGCGCAACACAAAAGAAGGTGCTTCCCCTTCTCTGTTTTCATTAGCTTTTAAACTTACGAGTTTAGCAGTTTTGTGCGGACTGCTTCTGGTAATCGTCATAATGGGATATTCCGCTTCCGCCGCAAAAAACAAACAGGTCACCGTGACCGCAAACGGGCAGCTTCGGGATGAAGCAGAAAGCCTGCGGCTGAAAAATGATTCTCCCGACGTCTTAATGAAACATTTGCAGAAAGAGCGTGACCCAGGGAAAAAAACGGTATATTTAACCTTCGACGACGGGCCGTCTCCATATACTGAACAGCTGTTGAATGTATTGAAGGCAAATGGCGCAAAGGCCACTTTTTTTATGCTTGAACCGCGGATGAAAGCCTATAAGCATTCCGTGCAAAGAGCGAAGCAGGAAGGAATCGCGCTCGGCCTGCACGGCGTGACGCACGATAATCACCTGTTTTATCAAACACCGACATCGCCGCTGAACGAAATGCAGCAGGGACGCGATACGCTCGAGACAATCACTGGAGTAAAAACGGATCTTGTCCGCACGCCTTACGGCAGTAAACCGTCATTGACGGATGCCCAGATTAAGAATCTCGAAAAAGGCGGATTCGTGTACTGGGACTGGACGATAGACAGTGAAGACTGGAAGTACAAAAACGCACGGTACGTGCCGGAAGTATTGAATCAGCTCGCATATTTGGAAAGCGTTCATACGAGCAGGCCGCATGTCATTTTAATGCACGATCTGCCTGCGACGGTGCACGCTTTACCGAGCCTGATTCAAAAACTGAAAGCCCAGGGCTACTCCTTTGATGTTCTGACGGATCAAATGATTCCCGTCCATGAATAAAAAAAGCCGGATCTGTATATGATCCGGCTTTTTTTATGTCGAAGCGCTGATCCGTTTTGCAAATTCACCGATCTTCTCATGGATGACAAGATCAAATAAATGGTCGCAATATGTCGGCTCAAGGTTAATGATCACCTGCTTCAAACCGGGAATCCGGTCCGCATCCTCAGGGACAAACCTTGCCGGCGCCACTTCAAGCGAAGTGCCGATCACAAGAAGAAGATCAGCTTTATCAAGCTTTTCATAAAGGGTTTCAAAATGCTGAACGAGATCGCCGAACAGCACGACATCCGTTTTTAATACGGTGCCGCATACCGCATGATCACCGATTTCGGCCGTACATTCCGGCACTTCGTCCTTCAGCAGATGAGAAAGCCCGTAGCGCGCTCCGCAGCGGGGGCATGCGGCGGTCTGAATTGAACCGTGAAGCTCATAGACACTGCTGCTTCCCGCTTTCTTATGCAGCCCGTCAATATTCTGCGTGAAAATGTCTACCTGCTTTCCCCGCTTTTCAAGATCCGCCAAATACGTATGGCCGGCATTCGGCTCATAGCTTCCGCTCATTTTCATCTGAAAGAGCTGTTTGAATTTAGGCCAGAATTCACGCGGACGGCGTTCAAAGTATTCCCTGCTCATCGCTTCCATTCTGGAGGTGTCTTCGGTCCATATACCGCCCGCCGAACGAAAATCGGGAATGCCGGATTCCGTGCTCATTCCCGCTCCCGTCAGCACCAGGATACGTTCAGCCTGATTGATCAATGTTATAAACGCTTCCACTCTTCCACCGCCTTTTCTTTTTATCATATCATGAAAAAAGAACGGCGCCTGTTATGCCCGTTCTTTTTCTCCGGAATGATCCTTCACATGAACCGGATCATCGTGGCTCTTCTGTTTTACGAATACATTCTGGCCCGGATAGGCGAACTCCACGCCTTCCTCAGCAAAAATATCAATAATCCGGCGGTTGATATCCTGCCGCACGTCCAGGCTTTCCGCCCAGACGATGGTCTTTGTGTAAAAGTTGAAAAACAGATTGTAATAGCTGTCCGCAAACACGTCAAAGTTAACCATAATCGTATCATCATGCACGCCTTCATGTTCACGAAGCATTTCTCTGAGCCTTGTGATACACCGCTCTAAACGATCAATCGGCGTCGCATAAGAAACACGAACGGAAAACGTGACCTGGCGCTTCGTCATCCTCGTCCAGTTTGTGATGGCTTCCATGGACAGCGTTGAATTGGGTACGGTAACAAGCGCCCCCTGCGCCGTCCGGAACCTTGTGCTTCGGAATGTGATATCTTCAACGCCCCCCGTCACAGATGACGTCTCGACCCAGTCGCCGATCGTAAACGGCTTTTCCGTAATGATGATAATGCCGCCGAAAAAATTGCTGATCGTATCTTTAGCCGCAAGCGCGAAGGCCAATCCGCCAAGGCCGAGTCCGGCCACGAACCCGTTTACATCATAATTGAATTCCTGCGCGATCACACTGACGCTGAGCGCGAGAATGACAAAGCGCAGCACCTTGGATAAAAACGGCGCCAAAATGTCATCCATATCCAGCTCAAAACGCTGATTGACTTTATGAAATAAAAACGAAGACGCCGATGTCAGATTGCAAAGCCCCCAGGCGATCAGCGCTATGATCAAAGAGCGGTACATTTTTTTGACAATGTCCATCTGCCCGTCTAAAAACGGCGAATACTCAATCGCCAAAAACAGACCCAGCGCCACGAAAAACCATCTGGCCGGCTTGTCAAACGCTACGGCAATCTGTTTGAATATGTCGGTTTTCGGCTTGTTCGCCAATTTGTAAATGAGCTGAAAAAAGTATTTGACAAACAGTTTTCTCAAAACGAGAAAAGCCGCTAAAATTCCGATGCTGATACTGATCTGCAAAATATGGTCAAGAGTAAAAAAGCTCTGAAATTGTGTCATCATGGCATATGCTCCTTTGTCTTGTCGAAAATCTATTATACTAAAACATTCGGACATCAGCTTGTTTTATTGTCTTTAGGCAGCCTGAAAAACCCCGGCATCAGAGCACAGCCGGGGTTTTTCACACATTCGTTCATCTTTCAGCCAGATACAACAGGGTCAGGCACTATTTCTTCTTTGATTGTGTCTGTTTCAGGAGAGTCGCTTTTTGGATTTCAGCATCGGTTTCGGCCTTAATTCTTTCTTCCACTTTCAATCTCCCTTTTCCCATGATCTCGCCTCCTTTTTGCCATTATAAAACATCACTGCGGATTGTAAACCGAAAAAAGCACTATCTTTATTCCAAAAAAATACTGTTTTGCACATTCACCAGTTTGAATCGCTGTGCATATACGAATCTGATATAATAACAGAAATGCCCATGAGGGGAGCTGACAAGCTTGTATACCATCGCTCATCGCGGCGCATCCGGTTACGCGCCCGAAAATACATTTGCGGCATTTGATATCGCTGCCGAAATGAACGCTGATTTCATTGAGCTTGACGTCCAGCTCACAAAAGACGGCCAGATTGTCGTCATCCATGATGACAAAGTCGACCGGACGACGGACGGCTCCGGTTTTGTAAAAGATTTTACGCTGAAGAAGCTGCAGTCTCTGGACGCCGGCAGCTGGTATGGGGCTGAGTTTAAAGGGGAGCGGATTCCCCTGCTCGAAGAGGTTCTGAAGCGTTATCATTCTGAAATCGGTTTTTTAATTGAACTGAAAGGGCACATTTCTCAAGTCGGTCTTGAAAAAGCAGTCGGCCAGCTGTTAAGCAGGTTTACCTTTTCCATCCACCCTATCGTTCAATCATTCAGTCTCAAGTCGATTCAGACCTTTCACGACATGTATCCGTCCGTTCCGACTGCAATTATCGCAAGACCCAGCTTCGGGATGTTTTCCAAAAGCCAGCTGGCCGCTTACAAATCAGCCGCAAATTATGTCAATATTAAATATACCCGCCTGAATCGGTTCTTGATTTCCACCGCTCACAAACACGGCCTGAAAGTATTTGCCTGGACGGTCAGAAATCACAAGACGGCCGAAAAGCTGCAAATGATGGCAGTTGACGGCATTGTAACTGATTTTCCGGATATTATTTCTAAGGATGGCTGATATGAAACAATACATCGCAATTTTTATCGGAGGCGCGCTTGGCGCATTGCTCCGCTTTGAAATGAGCGCGCACATTCACAGCGGATCTTTCCCGGGTGCCACTTTCCTCGAAAACGCGGCGGGAAGCCTTTTACTCGGTCTTATTACGGGTTATTTCATCATTCGGGCTAAACGCCCTCTTTTGACCGCCTTTTTAGGAACCGGTTTTTGCGGAGGTTTCACGACGATGTCAACCTTCGCAAAAGAAACCATTTTTCTGCTGCAATCGTCTCCCGCAGCGGCTTTTTGTTATGCTGCCGCGACTTTATTCGCTGGTCTTGCCCTTGCATACGCCGGCATTTTTTGGGGACGGCGGATTGCCCTTCACGCAGCGGGAAGGGGGCATGATACGCCATGACGATTGTCCTGATGCTTATCGCGGCGGGTATCGGAGCGGTATTACGGTCTCTGCTGAGTAAAACAATTTCAGAAAGAACAAAAGGTTTTCCGATTCCGCTTGGAATGGCTGCGGTCAACCTGCTCGGCTCCTTCGGCCTCGGCATATTCACCGGATTGGGTCTGGATAATCCTTCTGCCGGCATCATCATCGCGACGGGCTTTTTCGGTGCGTTTACGACCTTTTCCACCTTCAGTATTGAAGCCGTGCAGCTGATGATGAACAATCGCATAAAGGAAAGTCTGCTCTACATCGCTGTTTCAGCAGCCGGAAGCCTTTTGGCATTCTGGTGCGGCTTTGTTATGATATCCATTTAAAAAAACCTTGAGCTTATTTTTCGCTCAAGGTTGCGTTATGAAGCATGACCGTTTCCGGCACGGGCAGCGGGCGGTTTATTGTCCCCTGACCGCCCGGGCGGCCCTGTTCTTCTTTGAGTTCAAGCTGTTTAATAAACCGGCCGTCCATTTCTAATATGAGGGCAGTGTATCCCCCGATTTGTATCGACTCACCCGCACAAATGTCAATATTCCGTTTCAGCACAAGACCGCCGATCGTGTCGACTTCCTCTTCAATCTCTGCGCCGAGAAGATGATTCACCTGATCGATCCGAACCTTTCCGTCCAGCACATAATGGCGTTCGGACAGCTTTTGAATCTGCGGCTGTTCGTCCTCATCAAATTCGTCTCTGATATCGCCGACGATTTCTTCAAGTATGTCTTCGGTCGTCACAAGACCGGACGTTCCGCCGTATTCATCAGACAATATCGCCAAATGAATCCGTTCTCTCTGCATTTTTATCAGCAGGTCGTGTATCGGGATCGTCTCGATGACTTCAATCACCGGGCGGACGTAAGACGTGATGGATACTTCCGCTTTTTCATCTTCTGTCATAAACAGCAGATCTGAAAAGAGATGCTTCGTATTGATCATGCCGATGACACTGTCTTTGTCCCCGTCCGTTACGGGCCAGCGCGTATATTTGTCTTTCAGCATCATATCAAGCATTTCCGGCACGTCCATATCAGTGGAAACAGCCGCGATTTCTTTTCTCGGGATCATGATTTCCTTGGCGATCCGATTATCAAAATCAAAAATTTTATTCACAAATGTATATTCAGACGGATTGATTTCTCCGTTTTTTAAACTTTCTGACAGCAGGATCCGCAGCTCTTCTTCAGAGTGGGAGCCTTCATGCTCAGATGCCGGCTTTAATCCGGCCAAACCGGTCAGAATTCTCGCGGAGCCGTTCAGCACCCAAATAAACGGGAACATGAACACGTAAAATAACCGAAGCGGTCCGGCAATCCATAACGTCAGCTTTTCCGCTTTTTGAATCGCAACCGTTTTAGGCGCAAGCTCACCGACGACGACATGCAAAAACGTAATCAGCCCGTACGCCGCAGCAAAAGCAGTCACATGCTCGGCTGAATCCGGCAGCCCCATGCCCTGAAACACAGGATGAAGCATCCGCTCAAATGCAGGCTCTCCCAGTACGCCGAGCCCGATGGATGTGAGTGTAATGCCAAGCTGCGAGGCGGATAAATACTCATCAAGATCCGTAATGATACGCTTTGCGAGCACCGCCCGTCTGTTCCCTTCTGAGATGAGCTGATCGATTCTGGATCTCCTCACTCTGACGATCGCAAATTCACTCGCCACGAAAAACGCCGTTAACGCAATGAGCACACCGATTAAAATCAAACTGTCAATATCGTCCATTTCACCTTATCCCGAATTGAAGGATAAGGACGTCACCTCCTGATTTCATCGTTTTTTCTTAAGCGAGAGGAACGAAATGGGTGATTGACTACACAGAGGGCCCCATCCTGCCACCTCCTAAGTCAAAGCATGATTGTCATTTGTATAGTTTATTGTATCACAACTCCATTCTTTCATCATTTTCAGATTTTTCACCATATAAAAACAGCCTTCAAAAAGAAGGCTGCCGTTATCTGCTTCGGAAATGATTTTCTAAACAAAGCGCCGTATTAATCCCCCCGAATCCCATGCTTAAGCTTAACGCATGGTGTACGGTATGGGCGCTCGGCCCGTCGGTCACCCACTGAAATGAATCGTCAATCGGATCCGTTAAGTTTCGGATCGGATGAAGCTTGTTTTCCCGCATTTGCAAGAGAACAGCAATGATTTCCACCGTTCCGGCCGCACTCAGACCGTGTCCGGTAATCGATTTTGTCGCATTAATCCGCGCGTGCGACAGGCCGCTTTCAGAAAGCGCCCGGCATTCAGTCTTATCTCCGATCGGCGAACCAGTGCCGTGCGGGTTGATGTAATCGATCTCTTTCGCTGAAAGACCGGCCCGCTCCAGCGCCTGGCGGATCACCGTCATTTCGCCCTCTGCTGAAGGATTCGGGTTGCGGTTCGCATCGGAAGCCATCCCCCAGCCCTTTAAGCCGGCCCACGATCGTGCGCCCCTCTCTTCGGCAGATTCAGCGCGTTCCAGCACAATCGCCCCGCACGCCTCTCCGAATATAAACCCGTCCGTATGCCGGTCAAACGGGCGGCAGGCGGCTCCAGGCCGTTCAGCGTATGTATCAGTGCCCATCGCTCCCAAAGAACGGAGAGCGTGACACTCCATGTACGACAGATCGGCCAGCGCCCCGATCACGATGCACCGGTCAAACAGGCCTCCTATGATTCCTTGAGCAGCCTGGATAACCGCCGCCTGGCCGCTTGCCGACGCGCCGCCGACCGTAAAGGCCGGCCCTTTTATCCCGAATTGCTCCGTGCAAAGCCCCGACAAATCACTATCCATAAAAGAAAGCCCGTATGTCGGATTTACAAATTGCGGCGTTTCACCGTTTTTCTCAAAGGCCTGCAGCAATTCGCGCTGCGTCATATTCGACCCGCCGATGATCAGACCGGTGCGGCTGTGATCAGCGCCGTCTAATTGAGCGTCATGCCACGCTTCATATAAAGCGATAAGCGCCGTCTTTCCTGATAATGCGGCCCTTCGGTACAAGCGCTTCGACAGCGCGTCCGGCGGCGTTAATTCGCTAAGCTCCGCGCCGATAAACGAACTGCCTTTCTGCCGGCCGGGGCGTTTCATCACATCAAAGGCGTGCCGCCCCTCCATGAGCGCAGCGAGAAACGCCTCCTTGCCTTGTCCGACCGCGGTTAAGACTCCGATTCCTGTAATGCTGATGTCTGACGTGCCATTATTTCTCCTCGACATGTGTCCGTTCTCCCATCTTTATGTATTGGAAGCTATGAAGAAAAATCTTGATACAGTGCTTTGAAAATATCGCGCGAATGTCTGATCTGTTCCGAAGGCACGCTGAAAGATAATCGGAAATAGCCGCTTTTTCCAAATCCGCTGCCGGGTACGATCAATAGTTTGTATTTCTGTGCGGCATGCATGCAGAACGCCACCTCGTCTTCAATCGGTGATTTCGGAAAGACGAAAAAGCCTCCTTTCGGCATTTCAAATTCGAAGCCGGCTTCTGTGAGGATGTCCACCATAAGGTCTCTCCGCTTTCTGTAAGGTTCAGCGTCAATCGAAAGATCATCCATTTTCGCCACGGCGCGCTGCATCATGACCGGAGCGTTCACAAAGCCGAGCGTCCGGTTGCAGAAAACGAACGCATCCGTCAGAAGATCGCCCTCAGGCATTTGGGCGTCCGCCGCGATATACCCGAGCCTTTCCCCCGCAATGCCGAGATCTTTACTGAATGAACTGACTAAAATCACGCGGTGATACGCCTGAAACGGATTCGCCTGCTCTTCTCCGTAAATCAGCTGGCTGTACGGTTCATCAAATAAAATAAATATGCTTTGGCCGTTCCGCTCTTCGGCTTCTTTTAATAAGGCGCCCAATTCGTTAAGGTTTTTCTGGCTGAGCACAGTCCCCGTCGGATTATGCGGCGTATTGACGATCAGTCCTTTCGTACGGGGGGTGATCGCACCTTTAACCGCTTCAATATCAATCTCAAATGAGTCAGTCAGCGGGCAGATGACGGGTCTGCCGCGGTAATTTTCAACATACGCTTTATATTCCGCAAAATAAGGCGAAAGAAGGATGACTTCTTCCTCCGGGTTTAAAATGCTCTTCAGCGCGACATTCAGCGCCCCGCCGGCTCCGACCGTCATAACTGTATGCCTGGCGGAAATTTCTGTCTGAAACCGCTCTGACAAAAAGCGGGCAACCTTTTCTCTCGCCTCCGGAAGCCCTTGGTTTTGTATGTATCCGTGCCGTCCTGTTTCAGCCGCTTCGCATAGCGCCTTTTTAAATGTTTCAGGCGGCTCCGCAACCGGATTTCCTATCGAAAAGTCAAACACCTTATCGGCGCCGAACTCTTTTTTCAGCCGAGCGCCTTCATCAAATAGTTTGCGTATCCATGAACCTTTCTCCAGATTCTGTGTCACTTCCCTTGATAAACCGGCCACTGTCATCTGTCCCTTCTGTCTTTTTCTGCCGTTTCTATTTACAATGATTATGAAAGATTTACATGGCGCAGTCAACGCTTTTTCAGACAGCCTGCCGCCCCGTTTCAGGAGAAAGACGGAAAACAATAAACTTGTGCAAACTCCCCTTCATATATTAAACTATTCTCATAACTATAACGTGATGGTTGGGGAGGGATTTAGATGGGGCTGAGACTTATCGCATCAGTGAATTAGCAGAGCTTGCCGGTGTAACGAAACGCACGGTGGATTACTACACAAACCTCGGGCTTTTAAAGCCTGACAGGTCTTGTTCGAACTATCGTTACTACGATACACTTGCACTTAATCGGTTAAAGTTTATAGTCGCTTGTAAAAAGCAGCGATTGGCCCTGTCTGATATAAAAGATCGACTGGAGAACCAGTTTCCCTCTTCAGCCCTGCCTGACGATGTTGGAAATCTGGCATCGGAAATTGATCATATGAATCAAAACATCTCCGGGATCTTGAATCGGTTTGAAAAGCTTGAACCAGAGGAGCGCGCCCAGCTGAAAAAAAGGCTGGCTCCTGAAAAGCTTGCAGTGCTTCAATCATTTATGCTGCTGTTAAGTTAAACCATTATCTTACTAACAGGAGGTGTTACCTTCATCTTCCCAAAAGAAGTGAAGGTTCTAATTGGACATTGTGAATTTGATTTTAGTCGCGGTTTTAATCGCGCTGACGGCATTTTTCGTAGCATCTGAGTTTGCGATAATCAGAATCAGAGGCTCACGGGTTGACCAGCTTATAGCAGAAGGAAATAAAGCCGCAATCGGTGTCAAAAAAGTGACCACGCATTTAGATGAGTATTTATCGGCGTGCCAGCTCGGCATAACATTGACTTCCATCGGTCTTGGTGTCTTAGGCGAATCAACGATTGAACGCTTGCTTCACCCGCTTTTCACAAAGATAAACGTACCAAGCTCATTATCGCATATTATTTCATTTATTCTCGCCTATGCGATCATTACATTCTTACACGTGGTCGTGGGAGAATTAGCGCCGAAAACAGTCGCCATCCAGAAAGCGGAAGCCGTTTCAATGCTGTTTTCGAAACCGCTCATTTGGTTTTACCGCATCATGTTCCCGTTTATCTGGCTTCTGAACAACTCCGCCCGTCTTTTAACGAAGACGTTCGGTCTGGAGACGGTGTCTGAAAATGAGCTTGCCCACTCTGAAGAAGAGCTGCGCATCATTTTATCGGAAAGCTATAAAAGCGGTGAAATCAACCAGTCTGAATTTAAATATGTGAACAAAATCTTTGAATTTGACGACAGACTTGCAAAAGAAATCATGATTCCGCGTACGGAAATCGTCAGTCTGCCGCATGATATCAAAATTTCTGAAATGATGGATATCATTCAGATTGAAAAATATACCCGGTACCCTGTCGAAGAGGGTGACAAAGATAATATTATCGGCGTTATTAACATTAAAGAAGTGCTGACCGCCTGCATCAGCGGCGAAGTATCAGTCGACTCGCCGATTACGGATTTTGTCAATCCGATCATCCATGTGATTGAGTCGGCACCGATTCACGATCTGCTTGTAAAAATGCAGAAGGAACGGGTTCATATGGCGATTCTGTCGGATGAATACGGCGGAACCGCGGGGCTTGTCACCGTTGAAGACATTATTGAAGAAATCGTCGGGGAAATCCGTGATGAATTTGATATCGATGAAATCAATGAAATCCGCAAACTCGGCGACGGCCATTACATGCTTGACGGCAAGGTCCTGATTGATCAAGTGAACGAACTCCTCGGCATCCATTTAGAAAATGACGAGGTCGACACCATCGGCGGCTGGTTCCTTACCCAGAAATACGACGTCGAACAATACGACTCGATTATCGAAGAAGGCTGCGAATTTATCATTAATGAAATTGACGGCCACCACGTCGCATATATCGAAGTGAAAAAACTGGCGTTTGATGAACTGCTGGAAACCGCCGAACAAAAAGAAGCATAACAAAAAAGCTTGCGCGTCTGATACAGACGGCAAGCTTTTTTTCATTTACAGTTGTTCAAGTTTTTTCTCAAGCTCTTTAATTCTGGCATTCAGCTCTTCTGTCATGGCCGCAAGCCTCTCCTTCGGCGCAAGATCGGAAAAGTCCTCCAAAAAAATCGGCTCGCCGATGATAAGCCGCATTTTTCCCTTTTTAAACAGCGCTTTTCCCGTAGACGGCCCTTTATATGCGGCCGGAACGAGCGGCGCTTTCCCCATTTGGGCGATGGTCACGGCCCCTCTTTTCAGCGGGACGTCTTCAGAAGTTCTCGTGCCGCTCGGAAAAATCCCGACAATCTTCCCTTCCTTCAGAAGCTTAATCGGCGTTTTAATGCTGCTCGGACCCGGATTTTCACGATCAACCGGAAACGCGTGAATCTTCTTTAAAAAACTTCCGATCCACTTTTTCTGAAACAGCTCTTTTTTCGCCATATAATGAATCTGATGGGGCAATATCCCGACACCGAGCGTGAGGACGTCCACCCAGCCCGCATGCGTGCACGCGATAACGAATCCTTTATCAGACGGAAGATTCTCTTTATTGTATACTTTGACTCCTCCGCGCAGAGAAAGAATGAATTTGATGGCATTTGCACAAAACTTATACATAACGCACTTCCTTTGTTGTAATGATCAAAAGTGTTCTCTCTCTATTATAACAATATTTTTTATTACCTGGTACTAATAAATATATTTTTCCTCCGCCGATCTCTATCTTTTATGACGGATTTTGGGTACTATAGAGAAATGGTGTTTGATGAGGTGAAAATGAATTTAAGCCGTTTGCATGGAACGTGCAACTTTAAACCTTTCTTATGCGTGTATAACATAGAGGGGAGAAAAGGCAGTGACGATCGATGAAATTTACCAAATGTATATGAATGATGTTTACCGGTTCCTGCTCTCCATGACAAAAGACAAGCATCTCGCTGAAGATTTGCTGCAGGAAACCTTTATGAGGGCATACATACACATTCACTCCTACGACCACAGCAAAGTAAAGCCATGGCTTTTTCAAGTGGCGAGAAATGCGTTTATAGATTATGTCAGAAAACATAAAAAGGAAGTGACCATTTCCGATGACTTAATTGGGAGCCTTTTTCAGACGGCTGTTCAAAGCCCGGCTCATCAGATTGAAATCAAGGAAGTGCTGACAGGGTATATGTCCGAACTTCCCGACAATTATCGGGAGGCCTTAACACTGTATTATTTAAAAGAACTGAATTACAAAGAAGCATCCCATATTATGAATATTTCAGAGGCTAATTTTAAAAGTGTTTTATTTCGTGCCAGACAGCGGCTGAAAGCACTTTATAATAGAGGTGTTAATGATGAATGAAGAATTTAAAAAGCGTTTTTACCAATACAAAAATGGAGAAATGAGCGACCGGGAAATGGCCGCCTTTGAAGAAGAGCTGGAAAAGCTGGAAGTCTATCAGGAGTTGATTGAAAGCGAAATGCAGGACGACCGGGAATGGGACGTCGGCATCAGCCCGGAAAAACAGAAGGCCATTTTGTCATACGGAAAACGCAAATCGTATTTGCGGATTTCAGTTCTCGCCGTCATCTCCACTTTGATGATTTTGCCGCTTTGCACTTTGGGAAGCTACCTCTATTACGGTCTGGGAGGAAAGGAAAGCACCGGCAATCAATTAATGGAAACCGCGGCCGTGACGGTCGCGACCACCATGCCGAACGTCCTCGTCGATACCTCCGGACTGAAAAGCCAGGTGAAGCTGTTTGGAATGAATACAGAGTTTCCGCTGCAAAAGCAGATCGGCACAAAAACGAAATCCGTCGGCGGAGAACGGATTGAAATGTTTTTAGATACGGTCAAATCGCCTGCCGTTAACTACTATGATCTAGACGCGGCACAGGCAAAGCATTATTTCGCCCATCCTTCGGGCTTAAAGGAACGCACGATTGACAAAGCCGGACAGACATTAAAAAAATTGCCTGAAGGAAGCGTGGCGGAGGTCTATCTTTCTTATGACCGGGCCTACCCTTCTTCTCAAGTATATTCAACTTTTAAAAAATACGATGTGAAGTTTTTATGGAACGCGGTCGAAACGGAGAAAAATCTGAAAGACAGTCCTTATGCCGAGCCGTTAGGATTTCCCGGGAAAGATTCCAAGATGGTGTCCTCTTTCGAAACGCAAGGACAGACAGACCGTGAACAATTTATCAATGCCCTTGAATTTATGTCCCGCCATAAAAAATGGGCGCATGCAATATCGAAACGCAAAGACATGAATCTGGGCAGCCGAATCGACTATGTTGAACATCACGGAATGAACGTATACGGCTCTGTCGTGACGGGGCCGACAAAAGAAATCGAACGTCTGCTGAAAAACAAAACAGTAAAAGCAGCAAACATCGGTGAGGTGGAATTATGGAATTGGTAAGAATTTTTAAAGAGCATAATGTTTTCGGCTGGATATCAGTCGGTACCGCGATTTTGTCGCTGCTGCTGTTGAACGTGGCAATCATCAGCAATGTGACTTTCTATTCTTATCAGATGCTGCCGTTTGCGATGGCCGCCGTGCCGTTCGGCATCATTGAGCTGTTTATTAAAAAAGGACGGACGGGCCCGGGACTGCTCGGTGTCATCCTCAACCTTTTCGTCATTGTCTGTGTATATACGATCGTTGCCGTTGATACGAATCTGCAATTCGGTTTTTAAACATAAAAACAGGCCCTTTTACGGGGGCCTGTTTTTTTAAAATGGAAGAACGCCGATTAAATGCAGCAATACGACGATGATAGCCAGCGGCACGAGATATTTCAGAAGGAAATACCACACCTGAAAGAAACGATAGCCGATGGCGGAACCGCTTTTCATCTCGGCGAACAGCTCCCGCTTCGGTATTTTCAGCGGGATGAAGATTGATATTAATAAAGCGCCGAGCGGAATCAGCACATTGCTCACTGTGAAATCCGCTAGATCAAAAAACGTTTTTCCGAACAAATGAACATCACCGAGCACACCGTATGATAAACACGACGGAATTCCGACTAAGAAAATGAGCAGACCGCTTGTCCACGACAGCTTCTTCCTTTTCGTTTCATCACCTTTCCCGACAGTCGCTACGATAATTTCCACCATCGAAAAGGCCGAAGTCAGCGCGGCGAAGAAAAAGACCGCCAGAAAGCTGATAAAAAACAGCGAGCCGAACGGCAGCCGGTCAAACACAGCCGGCAGTACGGTAAACAGCAGTGTAGGCCCTTCATCCGGTTTAAAGCCGAACGAAAAAACCGCCGGAAAAATGGCCAGTCCCGCAAACAGCGTGACGAGCACATTCATCACAACAATGGAACCTGCCGATCCCGGAAGGTTTTGGGTTTTCGGCAGATACGAACTGTATGTCACCATGACCGAAACGCCGAGCGTTAATGTAAAGAACGCCTGTCCTAAAGCATATAGGATGGATTCCGGCGTCAAATCTTCAAAGTGCGGAACCAATAAAAATCTAATCCCCTCAACGGCATGATCGAGCGTGACTGATCGCAGCACAAGCAATAGAAACAGCACGAATAAAACCGGCATCAGCACCGCACTGACACGTTCAATCCCTTTCTGCACGCCTTTTGCGACGACCGCCACTGTCAAGATCATAAATACAAGCTGCGCGGCGAGAGTCTGGATCGGATTTTCAATGACCGTCCCGAACACCGTTCCGTACTGCTCCTGAGTGAGCCCGGATAAAGAACCCGTAACAGCTTTTAACACATAAAGCAAAATCCACCCGCCGACAACACTGTAAAAAGACAAAACTAAAAAACAGGCCGCCACACCCACATAACCCGTGAGGTGCCATACCGACTTCGGCGCGGCTTGTTTGTAGGCATCAATCGCATTTGTCTGGCTCCGTCTTCCGAAAATAAATTCACCGAGCAAAAGCGGATAGCCTAAAAGCACGGTAAAGAGGACGAATACAAGAAAAAAAGCGCCTCCTCCGTTCGTACCCGCTACGTAAGGGAACTTCCAAATGGCTCCCAGGCCGATCGCCGAACCGGCAGCGGCCATAATAAATCCTATTTTTGAGGCCCATTGAACCCTTTTTTGGTCAGACACGACTTTCCACTTCCCTTCCGCCCTATATTATCCCTTATTCGCTGCGATAACTTAAGTCTATTTCAATATGTTTCATTATTCCGAAAAATAAAAAGGAGCGGCGGGTGCCGCTCCTTACAAATCCCCGTTTAATTTCGAATGCTTTCTCGAATATAAGAAATAAATCACCAGACCGATGATCAGCCAGATAAAGAAACGGAATATGGTGGTGGCGCCAAGGTTAATAATTAAAAATACGCAGAACAGAATGGATAATATCGGAATAAAGGGAACCCCCGGACATTTAAAAGCTCTCGGCAGATCAGGCTGTTTCTTTCTCAATACGATAACCGCTACTGAAATCAGGACAAATGCGGCAAGCGTGCCGATGTTCACCAGCTTCGCCAGCTCATCAAGCGGGACGAGTGAGCCGAGTAATGCCGACAGGATGCCGAACACCCATGTCACCACGTGCGGCGTTTTATGCTTCGGATGGACTTTTGAAAGCGCCCCCGGCACCAAACCGTCACGGGACATGGCAAACATCACCCTCGTCTGGCCGTACAGCATGACGAGCATCACCGTTGTCATTCCCAACACTGCACCGATATCAATAATCCCGGCCACCCAATTCTGTCCGGCCATCTGCAGGACGAGAGACACGGGATGGTCAACGCCTTCAAAGCGGGCAAACGGAACGACGCCCGTCATAATCGCCGATACGGTCACATACAGCACAGTGCAGACGATTAATGAAAAGATAATTCCTTTCGGCAGATCCTTCGCCGGATTTTTCGTTTCTTCAGCGGCGGAAGAGACGGCGTCAAAACCGATAAAAGAGAAGAAAACGAGCGCCGCGGCACTGAAAACACCGCCGAACCCCATCGGTATAAACGGCTGCCAGTTGTGAGGTTTGACATATACGGCCGCAACGGCGATAAACAATAGAACAACCAGAACCTTCAAAATGACCATAATATTATTGACCCGCTTCGATTCCTTAATGCCTAAGTAGAGGAGGAATGTAATCGCAAGCACGATAACAAATGCGGGGAGATTAAAGAATGTGACCGTGCCTTTAATAGATCCCGGCGCGGCCGTTAATGCGGTCGGAAGATGAATGCCGAAGCCCGCCAAGAATGATTGAAAATAGCCGGACCAGCCGACCGAAACCGCACTGACGGCGAGCATATATTCCAAGATTAAATCCCATCCGATGATAAATGCGAGAAGTTCACCCAGTGTCGCATAAGTAAACGTGTAGACGGAACCGGAAACCGGGACGCTTGAAGCAAATTCGGCATATGATAAAGCCGCAAATAAACACGCAAGAGCGGCGATGACAAATGAAACGGTCAGCCCCGGCCCCGCCGTGACAGCGCCTGTTCCGGTTAATACAAAAATTCCCGTTCCGATGATGGCCCCTATCCCCAGAAGGGTCAGATCAAAGGCCCCTAACTCTCTTTTCAGCGACTTTTCCCCGCCCGTTGCGGCAAGCAGGTCCTGAATGCTTTTCTTTCTGAATATGCTCCCCTTCATCTGCTTCACTCCTTGTAAATCAATATATGTTAGAATATTCAGACAACAATAGCAATAATGACTAAATTCTTATTTTTCGCATGAAATGTTTCAGCACATCATTCCTTTCTCCTACATCATATTATAGCGAAAAATATAAAAATGAAAATGACTTTTTTGAAAATTCTATATATTATTTCAGTTTTCATAAAACAGAACTCAGCGGATTCTCTGCTGTGAAATATTAACATTAGTGATTCGGCTGGAGACTTCCATTTGTAATCAAATAAAAATCCCGCACTTTTTAAAAGCGCGGGATAAGACTTGCGTATTATGTTGAAATAAACCTGCCGCCATTTACGTGAATGGTTTGCCCCGTCATATAGGAAGATTCGTCTGAAGCCAGAAGCACGTAAGCTCCGGCGTGTTCCGCAGGCTGTCCCGGTCTTCCCATCGGAGTGTCCAGACCGTGCTTTTCCACCTTTTCTTCAGTAAACGTTGCCGGAATCAGGGCGGTCCAGATCGGCCCGGGTGCCACCGCATTTACTCTGATCCCCTGATCGGCCAATGACATCGCCATTGAACGCGTAAAGGAAACGATGCCGCCTTTCGTGCACGAATAGTCGATCAATGATGTGTCTCCCTGATAAGCGGTAATCGACGTTGTATTAATGATGGCGCTCCCTCTTTTGAGATGAGGCAGCACAGCTTTAGTCATATGAAACATAGAAAACATGTTTGTACGGAATGTCTTCTCCAGCTGTTCAGCCGTAATATCAAGAATCCCGTTTTGCGGATGCTGCTCAGCCGCATTATTAACGAGAATATCTATTTTTCCGTAGTGATCTAAGACTTGCCGGACCGCCTTCTGACAATGCGCCTCATCACCGACGTCTCCCGGAATTAACAGGCATTCGGCCTGGTATTCTTCCGCACGCTTTTTCGTTCTCTCGGCATCGGCATGTTCGTCTAGGTACAGGATGGCAAGATCCGCCCCTTCCTTCGCGTAAGCGATCGCAGCCGCTGCGCCGATGCCGCTGTCTCCGCCCGTGATGACGGCGACTTTTCCTTTTAATCTGCCCGATCCTTTTACATCCGGGTCCTCCAAGAGCGGTTTTGGCTCCATGTCTGACTCAATGCCGGGCTGGCGGTTTTGCACCTGCGGCTTTTGTCCTTCCGTCTGTCTGTCCATCGGATTCATATTCTCACACTCCTGCAATTGGTATTACTGAGACGATACCACGCAGTGCGGGGAATTAAACGGACAAATATGCCGGTAATTAAAGCTGCTGAGCCGTTTCGGGAAAAGCGCCGGTGTATTTCGCAGACGGCCTGTAAATCATGTTGTCAGCGGACTGTTCAAGCACATGTGCGCACCAGCCTGCCATTCTGCTTGCTGAAAAGGTCGGCGTAAATAAATCATTGTCGACATCAATGGCCTGCATCACAGCCGCTGCGTAAAACTCCACATTCGTATACAGCTTCCGTCCGGGCTTATATTGCTCTAACAAGCGGATGGCTTCCTTCTCCACATAAAGCGCCAAGTCAAGCGACGGATCATTTCCTGCCACTTCTTCAGCCTTTATGCGCAGCGCTTCCGCCCGCGGGTCTTTTGTTTTGTACACCCTGTGCCCGAAGCCCATCAGGCGTTCTCCCCTCATAAGCTTCGCTGTCAAATACGCTTCTGCATTTTCTTTTTCCCCGATGTCTTCAAGCATTTTCGTGACACCTGAAGGAGCGCCTCCGTGCAGCGGCCCTTTCATCGTACCCAGTGCGGCAGTGACGGCAGACACTAAGTCCGATTCAGTCGAAACGGTGACTCTCGCCGAAAAAGTCGATGCATTCATCCCGTGCTCCATCGCCAGAATCATATACGTCTCAAGCGCTTTCTTTTGGGCTGCGGACGGCTGCCTGCCTGTCAGCATATACAAATAGTTTTCAACGTGTCCGTATCGCGCCTCGGGTGACAGCGCTTCCTGCCCTTGTTTACGGCGGTATCTGTACGCAATAATCGTCGGTGTGACGGCAATCAGTTTAATCGCTTCTTCCGGCTTGGGCGGATATGTAAATGAATCTGTGCCCAAACCCGAAACAGCCGTTCTCAGCACCGCCATGTCGTCCATTTCATCCGGAAGCGTTTCCAGTAAGCCGATCAAATGTTTCGGAAGCCCGCGCTCGGCTGCAAGTTCTTCCTGAAACGCAAGCAATTGCCGCTCATCAGGAAGCGCCCCGTTCAAAATGAGATACGCCGCTTCTTCAAAACTGAATTGCAATGCGATATCCTTCGCGTCATAGCCGCGATATATTAAATGCCCCTTTTCTCCGTCAATGTGGCTGATCGCCGTTTCTGCACAAGTAATCCCTTTCAATCCACGATAAATCAATTTCATTCCCCCTTATCCTCTTTCTGTTATTATAGTAAATATAATATTTAAAAAATAATGAATATTTTTAAGGGAATTAATTAAAACTTTTAATCAGAGGAGTGCATCTATGGATTTTAAATGGCTTCACACCTTCGTCACCGCGGCAAAATACGAGAATTTCAGAAAAACGGCGGAAACGCTTTTTTTATCTCAGCCGACCGTCACCGTTCATATAAAATTATTAGAGAAAGAAATCAGCTGCAAGCTGTTTCAGCGGAGCGGCCGGAAAATACAATTGACGGAAGAAGGAAAAGCATACGTGCCGTTTGCCATGAGACTTTTGGAAGACTATGAAAACAGCATGGCGGAGCTGCACAGGGTGCGCCAGGGCTACTCGCACACGCTGACACTCGCTGTTTCGCCGCTTATCGCCGACACCGTTCTCCCGTCTGTCATGAAGCGTTATACAGAGGACAATAAAGAAACCGAAATGACGGTCACCATTTTCGAATCGGAAGAAATCGCCTCTCAAATCAGAAACGGCTCAGCCGATATCGGACTGAGCTGCTTAAAGGTGCAATCATCTTCCCTCACTTGCCGTCCCCTGTACAATGACCCCGTTGTCCTCGTCGCGCCACCCGGCCGAAAACCCGGGACAGGGAAGACGGATGAAGTGAAAGACCTGTTCGGACAATATCTGCTTTTGACCCATAACCATCCTGACTATTGGGATGATTTGCTCCGCCAGGTCAGAATACAGTTCCCTTTCGTCAGAACAATGAAGGTGACACAGACGCATATTACGAAACGATTTATTAAAGAGGGGCTGGGCGTCTCATTTCTGCCGCTGTCAGCGGTACGGTCCGAACTCGCCGCAGGCAGCATGATTGAAATTCCGTGCGAATTCGCCCAGATGCCGAGCGCGGGCGCGTACGCCATCGCCCTCTATGAAAATGAAAAAAAGAAAACCTTTTTAGATTTTTTATCACATTTTCATTTTTAGGTGAAACAAATGGAGCTCTGCCCCGTCTAAATAAAAAACCCGTTCGGATGAACGGGTTTCTCTCACTGCTAGAATCTTTTCGCGCCCAGGTAGCGCGGCTTCCAGTAGCTGTTATTCAGATCACTTGTTGTGACGCCGTCAGAACCGGCATGGATGAACTTATTGTTTCCGATGTACACACCCATGTGTGAAGGGCCGGCCTGATATGTTGTAAAGAAGACGAAGTCTCCTCTTGACGGGCTGGACACGCTCTTCATTGAGCTCCAGTATCCCGCAGTGCTTGTTCTGCCGACACTCGTCTGTTTGTTTAACAGGTACCAGATAAATCCGCTGCAGTCAAAGCCGGAAGTCGTTGTTCCGCCCCATACATACGGCGTGCCGATTAAAGATTGCGCATCAGAAATCAGCTTGTTTACATTCAGGCTCGTCTGTGCAATATTATGGCTGGATGAAGGCTTCTTTGATGACGAAGATCCTGAAGACGTTGAACCGGAAGTTGATCCTTTTACTTTAAGCACTTGCCCGATGCGGATCAGGTCCGTTTTTAAACCGTTTAAACTTTTTAATTGGTTTACCGTCATTTTATATTTATTCGCAATTTTCCAAAGGCTGTCGCCTTTTACGACTTTATATGTAGACGATGATGACTTGCTGCCCGAATTTGAACCTGAAGATGATTTACCGTTGATCGAAAGCGTCTGACCGATGTAAATGATATCCGATTTTAATTTGTTCTCAGATTTAATGGAATTAATTGACGTTCCATACCGATTTGAAAGTCCCCATAATGTATCGCCTTTTTTTACCTTAATCGTTTGCGCAGACGCCGCGCCCGCAAACAAAGTCGTCCCCAAAACCACTGCCGTTGTTGCTGTAACAAGTTGCTTTTTCATATTTTCCTCCCCGAATGATTCTATCTATTTTATGTGTCTCTTTTTTAAAGTTTTTATCTGTTTCCTATTATAAGGTTCAATTTCCACTAGAAATAGACTTGACTTCCCGTGACAAATTTCTTACTAATTCGTTTTTGAAAAAAATTTTTAAGGGTATTAAATATTTCAATTTGATTTCAAACGTGACGAAAAACGAGTCAATTTGTCATGTTTTTTTCCTGTGATCCTCGTATTTTGGAAAAACAAAGCAGTTTACTTTCCAAATAACTCCTTGTTAAAAAAATCCTCGTCTTTTTCAAAAAAGTGAATGGTTTTCACCCTTTCTTGAAAACATAAGTTACACCGGAATTTACATTTCTAACAATGTTTCACCTGAAATTTACAGGAGAAACAGGCGCTCTTTACAAACACCCCCTACCATTAGACATGCAGACACGATTAAAGGAGGACGAGTGAGAATGAGTCTATTTAAACAGGTTCGATCAAAACTTCTGCCGGCGGCAGCCGTATCCGTGCTGACAGCCGGTCTGATTGCGGGCGCGGGGTTTCAGCACTCTGAACAGGCTGCGGCAAAAAAACAGCCTGACAAAAACGAGATCAGAAACGTCATCTTCATGGTCGGCGACGGAATGGGCGCTCCCTATATGAACGCCTACCGTTCGGTCATTAACAAAGGAAAGCCTTCGGATGGTATGAAACTGACGGCATTCGACCCCAATCTCGCCGGTATGATGATGACTTATCCTGACGATCCTGATTCCAATATTACCGATTCCGCGGCGGCTGGCACGGCAATGGCTACGGGCGTGAAAACGTATAACGCGGCGATCGGAGTCGATAAAAAAGGAAAGCGGGTCAAATCCGTCCTCGAAGAAGCGAAACAAAGAGGGAAATCCACCGGACTTGTCGCAACTTCGGAGATTGCCCACGCCACCCCTGCGGCATTCGGAGCCCATAACAAATCCCGAAAGAACATGAATGACATCGCAAGCAGCTACTTTGATGACCGCATCAACGGAAAACAAAAAGTCGATGTGCTCCTCGGAGGCGGCAAATCAAACTTTATCCGTAAAGACCGCAATGTAACAAAGGATTTCAAAAAAGCGGGATACAGCTATGTGACATCAAAACAGGAGCTGAAAAAAGATCGTAACAAGAAGATTCTCGGCCTGTTTGCCGATGGCGGACTCGACAAAGCAATCGACCGGTCAAACGCCGTCCCTTCATTAGAAGACATGACAACGGCGGCGATCGACAGGCTGAACAAGAATAAAAAAGGGTTCTTCTTAATGGTCGAAGGCAGCCAAATAGACTGGGCGGGACATGACAATGATATAGTCGGCGCAATGAGTGAAATGAAGGATTTTGAAAAAGCATATAAAGCAGCGATCGCATTTGCCAAAAAGGACAAACATACGCTTGTCGTTGCCACGGCTGATCATACCACCGGCGGATTGACGATCGGCGCGAATGACGATAAAAACTGGCATGTTGAACCGATTCTTGCCGCCAAGAAAACCCCGGCATTTATGGCTGACCAAATCAAAGCGGGCAAATCCGTATCTTCCGTGCTTGCGCGTTTTACAGACCTGAAATGGTCAAAAGCGGAAATCAAACAGATCGAAACGGCCGCAAAACAGGATACTGACAAGAGCGTCTACAAATCGATCATTAAGCTTTTTAATGCGAAAACCAACAGCGGCTGGACAACCGGCGATCATACGGGCGAAGAAGTTCCCGTTTACGCATACGGTCCGGGAAGAGAGTCATTTACGGGGCTTTTAAACAACACGGACCAGGCCAAAAAGATTTTTCACATCCTGAAACACGGAAAATAAAAAAGGATGCGGGGGTTTCCCCGCATCCTTTCTTCTTTTACAGATATCTCCGGTGCACTCCTTTGCCGTCATACGAGAACATCACTTCTCTGTCTTCAAGAACAGATTCGATGTGCACGCTCCTGCCCCACAGCTGGTACAGATACGGCAGCACTTTCTCCAAGTATTTCAGATCAAGCTCAATTCCCTCATACCAATGTTTAATATAAAGCTCATTATTCTTCAGGTAATCCCCGTCATTGACGGTCAGATAAGGAAATCCCCCGTTGACCCGCATGTTCACGAGCTGGTCGCGCACGGCCTTCCATTCTTTGTCGATCACTTTATAGTCCCTGCCCTGCTTTTGGAATAAATACAAATCCTCACGCATGACGAGATCTTTCGTCAAATAATTGCGGATAAACGATATATCCGATTCAATTTCCCTGACCTCAAACATTTTCTCACGGCCGGACCCGGGCTTTACCCCTGTTTTTTTCATTTCATCTGTCGGGTTGTCATAACGCTCTTCGATGTCTTCAAAAATTTTCAGTCCTAAATAATACGGATTGATTCCCGTTTTTGACGGTTGAACGACGCCTGCGTTCAGCTTCGCAAATTCGATGGCTTCATCTGAAGTCAGGTCAAGCTCACGGATAATCCGCTGATGCCAATAGGATGCCCAGCCTTCGTTCATGATTTTCGTTTCCAGCTGAGGCCAGAAATACAGCATTTCTTCTCTCATCATGGTTAAAATGTCACGCTGCCACGGTTCAAGCTCCCGCGAATGTTCTTCGATAAACAGCAGAATATCTTTTTCCGGCCGGGGCGGAAACGGTTTTTTCCCTTTTTTCTTTTTCACCTGCTTCGGCTTATCCATTCCCCATAAATCATCGTAAGGCGATGCCGCGGTTTCTTCTTCGTCCTCCTCTTCGTCATCGACGCTCCACAGCAGCTTCGGCCTGACAAGCGACGGATCGATATGCTCCTGAATCGCCAGAATGGCATCTAAAAAGGACTCCACCTCTTTTATCCCGTGAATTCTTTCATAATGCTTAATCCGCTCCGCCGCAGCCGCCATACTCTCAACCATGTCCCGGTTCGTATTTTGAAAGCGGCAGTTATTTTTGAAAAAATCACAATGGGCAAGAACATGGGCTACAATTAATTTATTTTGGATCAGCGAATTGCTGTCCAGCAAAAAAGCGTAGCAAGGGTTGGAATTAATGACAAGTTCATAAATTTTGCTCAAACCGAGATCATAATGGAGTTTCATCTTATGAAATTGTTTGCCGAAACTCCAGTGGCTGAATCTCGTCGGCATGCCGTACGCGCCGAATGTATAAATAATTTCAGCCGGGCAAATTTCATATCTCATCGGGTAGAAATCAAGGCCGAAACCCTTCGCAATATCGGTTATTTCCTCAATTGCCCGCTGTAAACCTTTTGTCTCCTCCGCGTTCAAGCGAATCCCCCCTACTTGGACTTATTTATAATGTATGACTCCTCCTCTCAAAAGATGAAATAACAGGCCGGTTTCCGACTGAAAACTTTCGGCACATCCGCCCCGTTTGCTTTATATGTAAGTGGGTAAAACACACACCATACCCCAAAAAGAAAAGGAGCGATTCTACTTGAATACAGCAGACATGCTTACGACGTATCTCAGCAAACTCCCGAATCTGATCATTGCACTGCTCGTCCTGCTTATCGGCTGGGGCATTGCCAAAATCATTGAAAAAGCCGTATACAAAGGCCTGCAAAAAACAAAAATCGACGACAGGCTCTTTGCCGAAAAAAAGCCGGCGCGCTATTCCTCAGAAAAAGTCATCAGTAAAGTCATTTATTTTATCGCATTAATCATCGTTTTTATTTTATTCTTTAACATTCTGCATCTGACAACCGTGGCTTCGCCTTTTGTCAGCATGCTGTCGGCGATAACGGCGGCTGTGCCGAGCGTCTTAAAAGCCGGCTTGATTCTGCTCGTGGGCTGGGCGGCCGCTTCGCTTTTCAGCTATCTCGTCAAAAAAGCGGGCATGAAACTCGCTGAAAACGCCCGGCTCAGAAAATGGACAATGGTGTCTGAAGAAGCGGAGATGAGCAGATCCGTTACGGCCGCTTCACGAATCGTTTTTTACTTCGTCTTGCTCTTGTTCCTGCCCGGCGTCTTGTCCGCTCTCCAAATCAGCGGAGTATCAGGGCCGTTTACAAATATGATCCAAAGCGTTTTGTCCTTTATACCGAAATTATTCGCCGCGGCGCTGATTGTTTTAATTGGCTGGCTTGTTGCCCGTCTCGTCCGTGATATCGTCACAAACTTTCTGGCGAGTATCGGCACGGAAAGGCTCGCCGCACGTATGGGGCTTTCTATTTATCTGAAGGATACGAGCCTGTCGGCAATCATCGGAACGATTGTCTACGTGCTGATTTTCATTCCGGTGATTATCTCTGCGCTTGACCGGCTTGATGTGGCGGGTATTTCTGAACCGGCGTCAGCCATGCTGCACACGGTCTTCACAATGCTACCTAATATCATCATCGGTATTGTGCTGATCATCGCCGGCATCTGGGTCGGAAAATGGGTCAACAGCATTGTATCCGGGCTCTTGCACCGGGCCGGTTTCGACTCTCTTCTCGGTAAAATGGGCTTTGAACAGGCGGGCACCCCGAAGCTGACGCTTTCTCAGACGGTCGGCATGATTGTTCAGATCATCATCGTCCTGCTCTTTACGGCAGAGGCGCTGCAGCTTGTTCATCTCGAATTTCTCGTCGTTATCGCAACCGGTATTATCGCTTACCTGCCTAATGTTCTGGCCGCTGTATTTATTCTCGGAATCGGACTTTTGGCCGGACAGCTCGTCAGCAGGCTGCTTGCCGGCATGCTGAGCGGAAAGGAATTCAGATTCCTGGCGCCGCTTGCGAAATATACCATTATCACTCTCTCAATCTTTATGGCGCTGGATCAGCTCGGTGTCGCCGACACGATCGTAAATGCCGCGTTTATTCTGATTCTGGGCGGTTTCGCGCTTGCCTTCGGACTTTCATTCGGGCTTGGCGGAAAAGAATTTGCCTCCCGTTATCTCGCAAAATTGGATCGCAAAATTGAAAAACATCAATCGGCTGACGATCGTAAGCCGCCGATGTCTTAACGAAAAAAACGTGTGCTCAGAAGGAGCGCACGTTTTTTTTGAGTTAAGGGGGCAAATTCCTTTTTTTTCATTTTAGATTCATATATGATAGACTGTAACAGAAGCAAAATCTCTTTTTTCGAGGTCATTCTATGAAATTAACGAACTATACCGATTACTCTTTACGCGTTTTGATTTTTTTGGCTTCCAGACATTCCGACGAACTTTCCAACATAAAAGAAATCGCAGATACTTATTCCATCTCTAAAAACCACCTCATGAAAGTCATTTACCGTCTCGGCCAGCTCGGGTATGTCGAAACGATCCGGGGCCGGGGAGGCGGAATTCGATTAGGAATGACACCGGAAGACATAAACATTGGAGAAGTCGTTCGAAATACAGAAGACGACTTTAACATCGTAGAATGCTTTGACTCCAAAAAAAATCTCTGTATCATATCTCCCGCCTGCAACTTAAAGAACCTTCTGAATGAAGCCCTGCAAGCTTACCTGGCCGTTTTAGACAAATATACGTTAAGGGATCTGGTCAAAAACAAAGAGGAGATTATGAGACTGCTCAGAAGCTGAAGGAATGTCCGCATTCCTTCTTTTTTTATGCCGGCATAAGAAAAAAGGACTATTTCTATTAATATGATAAACGATTGCAGACAAGTGCCGATATAAAGATTATCATTACTGATATCCTCACCTTGCGGCTGCAACGAATGGGGATAGAAAAATTATCGCAGGAAAAGGGAGATTCACTATGAAAAAAAAGGTAGCGGTCGGTTTGACTGCATCTGCGATCGTCGGGTCTGCGTTAGCTGTAACACCGGCAGAAGCACAAACGATTAAGGTTAAAAGCGGAGATTCATTATGGAAGCTTGCCCAAAACTACAATACAAGCGTGGATGCCATTACATCAGCGAATCATCTAAAATCCACCGTTATTTCTATCGGGCAGACGCTCACCATCCCTAACGGCAAATCAGATTCCGGCAGCAAAAAGCCATCTTCAAAGAACAGCGGCACGACTAAAAGCGTTTATACAGTGAAAAACGGCGATTCGCTGTGGCTGATCGCATCTGATTTTAAAATGTCCGTACAGGAACTGAAAAAATTGAACGGTCTGACAAGCGACTTAATCCGCGCCGGACAGAAGCTGCAAGTGACGGGGAAAGTTTCCTCAAGCACCGATCAGAAAAAAACCGCGCCGGGCAGCAGCTCAAACAGCAGCAAAAATCAGTCATCATCTTCCGGGACCTATAAAGTAAAACTCGGCGATTCCCTATGGAAGATCGCAAACAGCGTCAATATGACCATTGCGGAACTCAAAGTATTAAACAACTTAAAAACGGATACGATCTACGTAAACCAAGTCCTGAAAACAAAAGGAACGTCTTCTTCGGGAAACACGCCGTCAAAAGACAATTCAAACCAAAATAAAAACCAGACGCAAACGTCCTCCTATACAGTAAAAAGCGGAGACTCACTCTGGAAAATCGCAAACGCATACAATATGACGGTTCAGCAAATCAGAAGCATCAACAAACTGACGTCAGACATGCTGCGGGTCGGACAAGTGCTGAAGCTGACCAAAACGTCTTCTTCCGGCTCTTCGTCTTCACCGTCAGCTCCGAACCAGTCCGGAAATACAGGGAAAACCACTACATATACCGTGAAAAGCGGGGATTCTTTATGGGTGATCGCCCAAAAGTTCAATGTAACCGCCCAGCAGATCCGCGAGAAAAACAATCTGAAAACAGACGTTCTTCAAATCGGACAGAAGCTGACGATTACCGGGCAGCAGACAAACACGACACCGAATCAGTCCGGCAGCACAGGCGGCACAGGTTCAACAAGCGCGAAGATTAATGTAATGATCGATGCCGCAAAAGCTCAGCTGGGCGTACCGTATGTATGGGGCGGGACGACGCCGAGAGGCTTTGACTGCAGCGGTTTCATTTATTACGTTCTCAATAAGGTCACTTCAGTATCCAGACTTTCAGCCGCAGGCTACTGGAATACGATGACATCAGTCAGCCAGCCGGCGGTCGGTGACTTTGTCTTTTTCTCAACTTATAAAGCCGGACCTTCCCACGTCGGTATTTATCTCGGGAATGGCCAGTTTATAAATGCCAACGATTCGGGTGTCGTTATTTCCAGCATGAACAATTCCTATTGGAAACAGCGCTACCTCGGCGCAAAACGTTTCTTCTGATATCTGATAAGCTGTACGGCCGCATAAGGCTGTGCAGCTTTTTTACAGTCTGAAAATATTGATGCTGATCACGTGTTTTGTTACGGGATGGAAATACACTTCAGCACGGGATGAAAACGTTTCTTTTGCGGTTTGCACCGTTACGCGAAACACGTCTTTCGTCTGTTCCCTGTTCACTTTTGTACGGCCCATGTACGAATAATCGGTAAGCTCGGCCCCCTTGTATTCACGTTCAAGCTGGTTCCATGCGAGCTGTTCCCATTTTTCAACTGACGGATCGAGGTGTTCTGTATGCCCTTTTTCAGCGATAGAGGCAATGAGAATGCCGCAAAACAAGAGGGCAAGCGCAAATGGAAGGGATTTCATCTTTTTGTTCTCCTGAGTCGTTTTTTGTCAATCTTAGCGTGTCCAAAGAAGAGACGGATATGCGGTTTTATTTTATGTCTCCCTCATATTGCTATGCCGCAGTGATAAGGACACCAAGTTTTCCCCCGTTGCATCCGGGCTTCGGCGGCATAAACTAACGGAGAACTTCTCATTGAAAGGAGAAGCGTAAGATGGATCATGCCGATTATGATAAAGCCTTGTATTACACACACCGGTCTCAATGGGACAATTTATTAATTTTGATGGTTCGTACAAAAGATGATTTATTATCAAAGCGTATTGAGCACTTTCTGCACGCGTATCATTTCGAATACGATCATGCGGTGCTTGAAAAAGAGCTGTATTCCCTACTCGGGTATATTGATCATGCGACAGAACTCGCTTATGAAGATCAATTAGCCATGCTGACATAAAACAATCCCGGCGTCAGACGCCGGGATTTCTTGTGTTTGTGAACATATTCAGCTCTTCGATCATGTCTTTCAGGCTGACCGCCATATCCTCAGATACGGTCCGGCGCTCCATGTCGATGTGAATCGGGTCTAAGACCAGCTGTTTCGGGATGACATTTGCATAGACGCCCCGCATGACCGTCCGCATATTCGCCAGCGCGTTCATGCCTCCTTTTCCTCCGCCAGCCGCGGCAATGATGGCCACCGGTTTGTATGCCCAGTGATCGCTGCTTAAAAAATCGATGGCGTTTTTTAAAGCGCCGCTCATGCCGCTGTGATACTCGGGAGATAATAAGACGACGGCCGCCGACTTTTTCACCTGCTGCCTTAACTTTTGCACTGAAGACAGCTCGTTCTGTTCTTCTTCACCGTTATAAAGCGGCAGTTCACTTTCGCTCAAATCAATAAAATCGGTATGAAACCGATCTCTGATATAAGAAGCGGCAATTCTAGTCCGCCCGTTTTTTCTCGGTGTGCCGCTGATCACTAATATGCTCATGATTTTACCGCCTTTCCAAAAACATTATATTTTACCGCATACAATGCCGCCTGCGTCCGGTCGGAAAGATTCAGCTTTGACAGCAGGTTGGACACGTGGGTCTTCACTGTTTTTTCTGAAATAAACAGGGCCGCCGCAATTTCCTTATTGCTTTTTCCTTTGGCTATTTCTTGAAGAACATCTTTTTCACGGGGGGTCAGCTGATAATATTTTTCCTTATCCTGATTATCCTGAACCATATGGGTCAGCACGTGAGGCACAATATCCGCCGACAGCCGGTAACGTCCGGAATACACTTCCCGGAGCGTTTTCACTAAATCATCGGGCTGAGCGTCTTTCAGCTGATACGCTTTTGCGCCGGCTTTAAGGGCGGGAATGACGTGCTCCTGATCAGAATAGCTCGTCAAAACGACGATACTGATGTCCGGAAATCGTTCAGCCGCAATTTTTGCCGCTTCAATGCCGTCCATATCAGGCATTGATAAATCCATCAGAATGATGTCCGGCTCCGTCTTTTCAGCTTGATGAAGCGCTTCAGCACCGGTGGACGCCTCACCGACAACTTCAATGTCTTCCTGAGTGGCGAAGAAATAGCGCAGTCCTTTGCGGACAACATGATGATCATCAGCAATCACAATTTTCATCAATCAGACCTCCTGTCCCGAAACGGAAGCCGAACGGAGACAATCGTTCCGGCGCCAAGCTCGGATTGCAGTGTAAAGCGGCCTCCGATCGCTTCAGCCCGCGCTTTCATGCCGGCCACGCCGAGCGATGGGAGCACAGCATGCGCATCAGAGCTGAAGCCCGCTCCACGGTCGCTAATGTGAAGCTCAGCGTAACCCGGCTTTTTAACGGCGGAAATGATAACCCGGTCCGTTCCCGCATGCTTTTTACAGTTATTCAAGGCTTCCTGGGCGATCCGCCAAAGCGCGTGTTCCTGTTCATCCGTAAGCTCCAGCTCATCCTCCGTTTCACAAACGGCTTCCAGGCCGATAAGAGCGGCGTAGCTTTTGATCGACGCATACAGCCCTTTCGTTAAGCTTTCCGGCTTCAGCTGCCAAATGAGCGCCCTCATTTCTGTTAGCGCATCCTGAGACAGCTCTTGAATAAACGTAATCATCTGCCGGAGCCGATCATCATCTGTAAAGCTCTTTGCGGCTTTTGCCGTTAAGCTGACAGAAAACAGCATCTGATTGACGGAATCATGCAGGTCTTGCGCAAGTCTGCTTCGTTCCATCAACAGGGCGTTCTGCTGCTCAAATTCGGCCAATTTCATCCGCTGAATCGCCGTTCCGATTTGAAATGCAACCGCTTCAAGCAGATGCAGTTCTTCTTCGTTGAAAAATGTCTTTTCACTTGCGGCGACGTTTAATAAACCGAACTTCCGGCCGCCGTCCTCAAGCGGTACGGTCGCATGATGGGTAATGCCCTCCGTATCGCGGCAGTTCGTCGTCTGTTCCGCAAATTCAATCCGTTTACAATTCATTATGTTTACGGCCTTTGTCAATCCGCCATTGCTGAATTTGGTCAGACAATAGCATTCCCCGCTGCACATGAGTGCATTTTCCCGCTGACCGAGAGCCGGCGGTAAATAAGCGGATGCGGCGAGCGTATAAGACCCGTCCGGCTCAATCAGAAAAATCCACCCTGTCTGCAGTCCGGTCAGGCTGAGCAGTTCGCGGAGCACTTTATCAAGCGCTTCCTTTAAATCGTGGTTTTGGTTTAAGGTTTCCGCAATCGCTTTTAACGTTTTTAACGTTTCTACCGTCGTTTTCGTCAATTTCCCTCACTCCGGCCAATCAGAATTATCCATATTATATCAATTCTTTTCTGTATATTCCTTTGTTTTCAGCATGAATTTTCCTCATACTTTCGGATGAGGCGTATAAAAAAACCGCCGGATGTCGCTTCCGGCGGTTTGTTGTTTATTTCGTTTTTTCCACTATGTCATCCACCGTTTTCATGACGGCTTCAGATAATGCGGCAAGACGCTGTTCGCTGTCTTGTAAAGAAGTTCCCTTCACGGCGAAATAGAACTTCACTTTCGGCTCCGTTCCTGATGGACGAAGGCAGAACCAAGAGCCGTCTTCAAGGAAATATTTCAGGACATTTGACTTCGGCAGATCAATATCTTCTTCATGATGATCGGCAAATACAGTCCGTTTTCCCGTTGAATAGTCTTCAGCCTGTGTGATTTGTTTTCCGGCCATCTGCTTCGGCGGATCGTTTCGGAATGAAGTCAGGATAGCGGAAATCTGCTCGGCTCCCTGTTTTCCTTTTAACGTCAATGACTTCAAGCCTTCACGGTAATATCCGTATTCTTTAAAAATGGACAGCAGCGCGTCATAAAGCGACATGCCCTGCTTTTTATAAAAGGCGCATACCTCGACGGCTAACAGCGCAGCCTGGATCGCGTCTTTGTCACGCGCGAAATCGCCGATTAAGTAGCCGTAGCTTTCTTCATACCCGAACTGGAACGTGTATTGGCCTGATTTTTCATATTCTTTGATCTTTTCACCGATAAATTTGAAGCCTGTCAGCGTGTCAACCGTATCTAATCCGAACGATGAAGCGACAGCGCGGCCCAATTCGCTCGTGACAATCGTTTTCATGACGACACCGTTTTCAGGAAGGGTGCCCTGTTTTTTCTTCTCGGAAAGCAGGTAATGCAATAAAAGCGCGCCTGTCTGGTTTCCCGTCAGCACTGTGTACTTGCCTTCGCTGTTTTTTACGGCAATGCCGAGACGGTCGGCATCCGGGTCCGTAGCGACGAGAATATCGGCATTTTGTTCTTCTCCGAGCTTAATGGCATATTCGAATGCCGCGTGCTCTTCCGGATTCGGCGATTTGACGGTTGAAAAATCCGGGTCCGGCAGCTCTTGCTCCTTTACGACGGTGACGTTTTTGTAACCGAGTGCTTCGAGACCGCGGCGCACCGGTTTATTTGCCGTGCCGTGCAGCGGAGTGAACACGACGCTGACATCCACTTCATCCGAAAGCTCGGGATGTACGGAGATGGAAGTCAGTTTTTCAGTATACGGTTTATCAATTTCTTCACCGATTATTTTAATCAAACCTTTTTCTTTCAGCGACTGTTCATCTTCAACTTGAATCGTTAATTCATTTTCTATGGCATTCACTTCCGCAATGACGATGTCCGCTTCTTTCGGCGGCAGCTGTGCGCCGTCATCGCCGTACACTTTATATCCGTTATATTCAGGCGGGTTATGGCTGGCCGTCACGACGATGCCGGCATAAGCGTTCAGCTTTCTCACCGCAAAAGACAGCTCAGGCGTCGGGCGGAGCTCATCAAATACGTATGTTTGAATGCCTTGGGAAGCAAGGGTTTTTGCAGCTTCCATCGCAAACTCAGGAGATTTATGACGGGAGTCGTATGCGATCGCAACCCCTCTTTTTTTCGCGTCTTCCCCCTGTTTCGCGATATACGCCGCAAGTCCGGCAGATGCTTTGCGGACCGTGTAAATGTTCATTCTGTTCGTACCCGGCCCGATTTCTCCTCTCATGCCTCCTGTTCCGAACTCAAGATTTTTGTAGAAAAAATCTTCCAGCAGCTGCTCGTTTCCTTCTGCGTCCGCCAATAATTTTTTCAATTCTGAATCTAATTGTTCGGCCTGATTCCAGCGTTCGTAACTCTTACTCCAACTCATGTTCGTCCTCCTATAATTTCAGCTTATGACCATATTTTAATATGAAGCGGCTGCCCGTGTCACTTGATAACTTAACCAAATGCTTTATGTAAAAAGATAAAAGAAGGGCTCATGCCTTTTCGGCACAGCCCTCCGGTTATTATTGTTCGAGCGGAACAACCGCGTCGTGCAGCAGCGTATTTAACCACTCAGTGTGTTTTTCTTTCGTTTCGTCATTCCATTGGAATCGGTCGCTCATGTAATCAATCACGGCCGTTTTATACGTTTGCACCCATTTGATGTCGAAGAACAGTCTACCCGTTCTGCGGACGAAGAAATCGGCAGGTGTCGCAGCCATTTCTTCTTCGATGCTGTAAGCCGCTTCCGCCAGAATGTGAACCGGAATCTGGCGTTTTTCCGCTTCATCTTTCAGGCCTTCAATCCGGCTGAATACATTTTCAACGTTAGAGCCGTATCTGATGGCTAACTGCTTAGCGGTTTCCTGTGATAAACCGATTTTCAAGCCGTCTTTTGTCTTTGCTTCCACAAATGACTCGAAGTTTTTAGAGCCGCCGACATGTCCGCCGGAAATCGGCATCGTCTTCGTCTTGCAGCCGCCGAAGTCCTGGCCGCCCTCTTCTTTCAAGCGGTCGCGGACAAGATCGACAATGTGCTCAGCCATTTTACGGTAGCCCGTCAGTTTTCCTCCGGCGATCGTAATCAGGCCTGATTGAGATGTCCAGATTTCATCTTTACGGGAGATCTCAGACGGGTCTTTCCCTTCTTCGTGAATAAGCGGTCTGAGGCCGGCCCAGCTTGATTCAATATCGTCCGCCGTAATGTTCAGTTCCGGGAACATATAATTGATGGAGCTGACGACATAATCGCGATCCTGCACCGTCATGCGCGGGTGCTCAAGTTTTTGTTTGTAAACCGTATCGGTCGTACCCACGTATGTTTTTCCTTCACGCGGAATGGCGAACACCATCCGGCCGTCCGGCGTATCAAAGTACACCGCCTGTTTAAGCGGGAATACGGATTGGTCGAATACGAGATGGACCCCTTTTGTGTGCTGGAGATGTTTTCCGCTTTTGCTGTGGTCTTTTTCTCTCAGCTCGTCGACCCACGGACCTGTCGCATTGACGATTTTTTTGGCGTACACTTTGTATTCCTTGCCTGACAGCAGATCTTCAATTAAAACGCCGACAACTTTTCCTTTTTCATAAAGCAGTTCTTTCACTTTAGAATAGTTGACAGGCTCCGCACCGAATTTAACGGCTTCTTTCATGACTTCAATCGTCAGTCTCGCATCGTCCGTCCGGTACTCTACATAATAGCCTCCGCCTTTTAAGCCGTCTTTTTTGACGAGCGGCTCTTTTTGCAGCGTTTCTTTAGCAGACAGCATGCTTCTGCGCTCTGATTTTTTTACTCCCGCTAAATAGTCATACACACGCAGGCCGATGGAAGTAGAGAATGAACCGAACGTGCCGCCTTTATGAAACGGCAGCAGCATCCATTCCGGCGTCGTGACGTGCGGGCCGTTTTCGTACACGATGGCGCGTTCCTTACCGACTTCAGCCACCATTTTGACTTCAAATTGCTTCAGATAACGCAAACCGCCGTGGACAAGCTTTGTGGATCGGCTTGATGTGCCGGCCGCGAAATCCTGCATTTCGCTCAAAGCGACTTTCATTCCCCTTGAAGCAGCGTCAAGCGCCGTACCGGCACCCGTAATACCTCCGCCTATAATAAACAGATCGTATGTTTTTTTAGTCATGTCTTCCAGCATATGATCCCGTTCCAAACTTGAAAATTGGTGATTCATCATTACGCTTCCTCCTTGTTGTCACGGTATAGAAAAAGAGACCACAACAGCCAAAGCGCATGTCATCACTTTGGTGCTGTGGTCTCTCCTCATCTCAGGACCGTTCCTATTAACTTGTTTTCAGTATACCATAATTTTATCTTATTTAAAAGCCATAGCTGCATTTACTGCTTTTTTCCATCCGCCGTACAATTCATCGCGTTTTTCATCTTCCATTTCCGGTTTGAATTGCTTATCAAGGTTCCACTGATCGGCGATTTCAGTGCTGTCCTTCCAGTAGCCGACAGCGATTCCGGCCAAATACGCGGCACCGAGCGCCGTCGTTTCATTAATTTCCGGACGTTCGACCGGCACATCAAGCAAGTCGCTCTGGAACTGCATGAGGAAGTTATTTTTTACCGCTCCGCCATCTACACGCAATGTTTTTAAAGAGATGCCTGAATCAGCCTCCATGGCATCAAGCACATCTTTCGCCTGATATGCGAGAGATTCAAGCGTGGCACGGATAAAATGCTCCTTCGTCGTTCCGCGTGTCAGGCCGAAAACTGAGCCGCGCACGTCACTGTCCCAGTACGGCGTGCCCAATCCGACGAAAGCGGGCACGACATAAACACCGTCAGCGGAATCCACACGCTCTGCGTATGTCTCGCTTTCTTTCGAATCCTGGAACATCCGCATGCCGTCTCTCAGCCATTGGATGGCAGAACCTGCGACAAAGATGCTTCCTTCCAATGCATACTCGACTTTTCCGTCTAATCCCCAGGCGATTGTCGTCAGAAGGCCGTGATCAGAAGTGATGGCTTTTTCTCCGGTATTCATCAGCATAAAGCAGCCTGTGCCGTATGTGTTTTTCCCCATGCCTTCTTCAAAGCACGCCTGACCGAACAGCGCAGACTGCTGGTCTCCGGCCGCTCCCGCAATCGGAATGTTCTTACCGAAGAAATGATAATCAACCGTTTTCGCGTACACATGAGAAGACGGTTTCACTTCCGGCAGCATGGATTTCGGCACGCCTAAAATATCAAGAAGCTCGTCATCCCATTTTAATTCATGGATATTAAACATCAGCGTTCTTGAAGCGTTTGAATAATCCGTTACGTGCGCCGCGCCTCCGGACATTTTCCAGATGAGCCATGAATCAATCGTTCCGAACAGAAGATTTCCATTTTCCGCTTTTTCCCGCGCGCCTTCTACATTGTCAAGAATCCATTTGACTTTCGTTCCTGAGAAATAAGGGTCGATCAAAAGTCCCGTTTTTTCTCTGAATGTATCATTATATCCTTTTTCACGAAGCTCTTCGCAAATGCCGGATGTTTGTCTCGATTGCCACACAATCGCATTGTATACCGGCTTTCCGGTATCTTTATCCCATACGACCGTCGTTTCCCTTTGGTTCGTGATGCCGATACCGGCAATTTGATCAGCGCTGATTCCGGACTCGGAAATCACAGTCGCGATAACGGCGAGCACCGATCCCCAGATTTCGTTCGCATTGTGCTCCACCCAGCCCGGCTGAGGGAAATGCTGTGTGAATTCCTTTTGAGCGGAATGCACGATTTTTCCTTCTTTATTAAAAAGAATCGCTCTTGAACTTGTTGTGCCTTGGTCAATTGATAAAATATAGGTCTCCATGATGCCGCTCTCCTTTTTAAATATATTCAGAATTTGATAATGTTTTCTGTGATTGAGATTTCTTGGTATAAATATAGAGTATAAAAAGCACTACAACCATTATAACGCTTACAAACCAAAAGCTAGGTGTCACATTTCCTTTAAACGCGGCATTGTAAAATACGCCGCCGAACGCACCGCCCATGATCGGACCGATTACGGGAATCCAGGCATATTTCCAATTTGACGGCCCTTTTTTCGGGATCGGCAGAAAGGCGTGAGCGATTCTCGGCCCCAAATCCCGCGCAGGGTTGATCGCATATCCGGTCGTCCCTCCAAGAGAAATCCCGATGGCAACGATGAGGAATCCGACAATCAGCGGGTTCAGCCCTTTTGTAAATTCATTCGCTCCGATTGCCAAAATGCCGAGCACAAGCACAAACGTACCAATGACTTCACTTATCATATTCCCAAATGTATGAGGAATACTCGGGCCGGTCGAGAAAACGCCCAGTTTAGCGGCCGGATCATCCGTCGCCTTCCAATGCGGCAGATAATGAAGGTACACAACAACAGCACCGATCATTGCTCCGATCATCTGTCCCGCAATATAAACAGGGACGTCTTTCCAAGGAAAGCTGCCTTCAAGCGCAAGGCCTATCGTTAAAGCCGGATTCAAGTGAGCGCCGCTGATGCTGCCGACGGCATATGCCGCCATGGCTACTCCCAATCCCCAGCCGAATACAATAACAATCCATCCGGATTGGTATGAAAGCGATTTCTTTAAATTGACTCCCGCACAAACGCCGCCGCCGAAAATAACAAGCAGCATTGTACCGATTACTTCTCCCCAAAATGCTGTCATCACCATTCCTCCTAAATGACAAAATAGCAGGTTTGACAGAGTTATAGAGAATAAAAAACCCACAACAAACCGCTTTACGCTTTATTGCTTCCGTAAAGAGCTGTTGTGGGTCTCCGGATCTCCATCACATAGTATTAACCTAGGTCTATTGTAACAATGGGTGTAAGCGGTGTCAATCTTTTTTTGTCATAGAATGTTCATATTTAGCCCATAGTTCGGTGTCTGAAGTCGTCACGGCCGTGGCTCCTGCCTGCAAGGCGTTTTCAACGTCCTGCTCCGTGCGGATAAAGCCGCCGGCAAAAATCGGAATCCCCGTCATTTCTTTAATTTCTCTAATTAAAGTCGGAACGATGCCCGGGAGAACCTCGATAAAGTCAGGCTTATGCTTTCCGACGAATTCCATGCTTTTCTCCATGGCGCTCGTATCCAAGAGAAACAGACGCTGGATCGCGTATATTTTCTTTTGTTTCGCTTTGACGATGACTGATGATCTCGTCGAAATGATGCCCGCGGGCCGGATATCCTGACAAATAAACTCCGCACCGTATTCGTCATGCTTAATGCCGTGAATTAAATCGACGTGAACCATCAGAAGTTTTCCGTGTTTTTTCGCTTCATTCACGACACCTTTTAATTGACCGAGGTGGATATCTAAAATGACGCCGTATAAGAACGGACTCTCTAAAAATGCATCGAATTGCTTCATGTTCCGGATAGCCGGTAGAATCTTCTGGTTGTGAAAACTCATGTTTTACTCCTTTACTTTAAAAATCAATGCTCAGCACGCTTTCCTTGACGGTCGAAATGATGAAAGAGAGCTCCTCGTCGGACAGGCAAAAAGGCGGAGACAGCTGAATGACATTATTATATCCCGCTACAGTATCACCATTTTTCCCGACAAGCAGGCCTTTTTCTCTGCACGCGGTGATGACGTGCTGCACAAGAGCGGCATCAGCGGGTTCCTTCGTGATTTTGTCCTTGACGAGCTCAATGCCGGCAAGAAGGCCTTTGCCCCGTACATCGCCGACCGCCGGATGTTCTCTGAGCGGCTCAAGCTCACGGAGCAGCCGTTCTCCAAGCTCCCGGGAGCGGGCGATCAGATTTTCGTCCTCCATCAATTGCAGGTTTTTCAAAGCAAGGGCGCAGGCTGCCGGATTGCCTCCGAATGTATTCACGTGCCGGAAGCGGCCGTACGGCTCACCGCCTGAATACGCCTCAAAAATCTCCCGTTTTACTGCCGTTGCCGACAGCGGCAGATAAGCGCTCGTAATGCCTTTTGCCATTGTGACGATGTCCGGTGAAACGCCGTAATGCTGAAATCCGAACGGCTCTCCCGTGCGGCCGAAACCGCAAATGACTTCATCACTGATCAGAAGCGCGCCGTGGCGGCGGCAAATGTCCTCTACCTTTGCCATATACCCGTCCGGAGGCATCAGTATCCCTCCGCCTGTAATAATCGGTTCCATTATAACGCCGGCAATCGTTTCGCTTAACTCCCACGTCATGATCCGGTCGATTTCATGCGCGCTTTCCAATGTGACGGCATCGCCGGGATTCCGATAGAGATCAGGCGGCGCCGCGTGCAAAAAACCTTGTGAGAGCGGCTCATATTTATATTTTCTCTGCGCCTGACCGGTAGCGGCGAGCGCCCCCATCGTATTGCCGTGATAGCCTCTGTACCGGGAGATGAATTTGAAGCGGCTGTGATCGCCGTTTTCAATGTGGTATTGGCGGGCAATTTTGAACGCGGTTTCATTTGCTTCCGATCCGCTGTTGGAAAAGAAGATTACATAATCGCCGCCGAGCCATTCATTCAGTTTTTCCGCAAGCTCAATCGCGGGTTGATGGCTTTGGGTCAGCGGATAATAAGGAAGCTCCTTCAATTGGCTGTAAGCCGCATCGGCAAGCTCCTTTCTCCCGTATCCGATATTGACGCACCACAGTCCTGACATGCCGTCCAAATACCGTCTGCCGTCAATGTCCGTAACCCAGGCGCCTTCCCC
Organism: Bacillus sp. MT(2024); assembly: GCF_036362845.1. Lineage (NCBI taxonomy): Bacteria > Bacillati > Bacillota > Bacilli > Caryophanales > Bacillaceae > Bacillus > Bacillus sp. MT(2024). The sequence goes on along the minus strand of NZ_CP143632.1, from coordinate 898,836 downwards.
TTTTTGGACGATTATGCTGTCATCCGGCTCCGCCCCTTTCATCGCGTGCCAAATCAGCTCTTTATCCTTTTGTTTGAGTGACTGATTTTTTTGTACATGTTCCACACCGCTCATCTCCCTTTCAATATCATTGCACTGTATCGAAAGCTGCCCGGCTTCTGACGCCGATTCTCATGGTGAAGTTTTCCTCTTAATAAGAATATAAAGGCGCGGCATGGGCGAGTCAATAAAGCGGCGGCAATTAAAAAAACGCTTTCTCCCAGAAAGCGAAAGGGCTACAAGAGCATATCCCGAAACCGGGGCCGGCGCAAGTGTTTTTATAAAAAAACCCGCCCCTTAAGCGGAGCGGGCATTTTTTTATTTCAGATGCGTAATCCGGTAAATATCTTTGCGCCGGTCTTTCAGCTGGCGCACGGTTCCGTTTTCACGCTGCCTTCTTAAGATTTCAAGGTCCACATCCCCGATCACGACCATTTCGATATTCGGATTCGTTTCACCGACGATTCCGTCTCTGGCGAATTCAAAATCAGACGGAGCAAAAATGGCTGACTGCGCGTATTGAATATCCATATTTTCTGTTTGCGGCAGGTTTCCGACCGTACCTGAGATGACGGTGTAAATTTGGTTTTCAACCGCTCTCGCCTGAGAGCAGTACCTTACGCGCAAATAGCCTTGGCGGTCTTCAGTGCAGAACGGCGTAAAGATAATTTTCGCCCCTTGATCCGCGGCAATTCTCGCAAGCTCCGGAAATTCGATATCGTAACAGATCTGAATAGCGATCTTTCCGCAGTCCGTATCAAATACGCGCACCCTGTCTCCGGCGCTGATGCCCCACCATTTCCGCTCATTCGGCGTAATGTGAAGCTTATATTGTTTTTCAATCGTGCCGTCACGTCTGAATAAGTAGGCGATGTTATAAATTTTCCCCTCTTCTTCAACGAAGTGGGAGCCGCCGATGATGTTGACATTATATTTCACCGCGAGATCTGTAAAGAGGCTGATATAGTCCTCGGTATATTCGGTAATCCTCTGAATGGCCAGACTCGGAGAACGCTCCTCGAGAAATGACATGAGCTGCGTCGTGAAAATCTCCGGAAATACCGCGAAATCAGATCTCGCATCTGAAGCCACATCGACATAATATTCAACCTGATTGGCAAATTCCTCGAAAGAGTAAATCTTTTTCATTTCATATTGAATGACGCAGATGCGCACCGGAAATGCCGATTTGTAATAGCGCTTTGACTGCGGCAGATAATCGACATTGTTCCATTCCATTAATGTCGCATATTTAATGGACGCGGTGTCATCCGGGAGATAATTCGGATTGATCCGCATGAGCGTAAATCCGTTCATCAGCTGGAAAGAAAGCACCGGATCATAAATCTGATGGCGTGTCACCTGTTCGACATAGGCTCTCGCCGTCATTTCTTCCGCATACTTATGATAATTCGGAATCCGCCCGCCGATAATGATGCTTTTCAGATTCAATCGTCTCGCCAAGTCTTTTCTCGCCTCATACAGCCGGTGTCCGATTTTCATCCGTCTGTATTCCGGGTGAACCATTACCTCAATCCCGTACAGATTCAATCCGTCCGGGTTGTGGTTCGTGATATAACCGTCGTCTGTAATGTCCTGCCACGTGTGGCGGTCATCATATTCATCGAAATTGATGATCAGGCTTGAGCATGAACCGATAATTTCCCCTTCATACTCGGCGCAAAACTGACCTTCCGGAAAGTGAGCGAGATGGCTGATTAAATGCTCAGGCTCCCACGGCTCCATCCCCGGAAAACAATCCTTTTGCAGCTCAATAATTTTGTTGATATCTTTCTCTTCCATATTCCGTATGACCATTTTCTTTTCAAAACGGGTCAGATCAAGTTTCTCAGACAATGCTGCTTCCCCCTGCCGGTTCGTTTTGATCGTTCAATCGCTGTAAGAGTAATTCAAGTTCCATTTCCGCCATCGATTCCAGTCTGTGATCGTATTCTTCAAATAACAGGGCGCTCGTTACCTTATTCGGCACGATGACACATTTCATGCCGGCGCGTTTGGCTGCGATTGAGCCGTTGACCGAATCCTCAAAGGCAAGACATTCAGAAGGTTCAACGCCTAAATGTTCCGCAGCTTTCAGATAGAGTTCCGGATTGGGCTTCACTTCTTCTACGTCGTCAGCCGTCTGAATCACTTCAAATTCATCAAACAGGCCTAATTCCTTCAGATGGCCCGACACCCATTTAAAATCTGAGCTGGAAGCGAGCCCCACCTTTAATCCTAATTCTTTTGCCGCGGCTAAATAAGCCTCCACCCCGGGGCGCGCCGTTTCCGTCTTCATCCGCTGTTCGAAGCGCCCGCGCCTGATCGCCGTCAGTTCATCATGATCGAGCTTTCTTCCCAGCTGCTCCTCTAAATATGCGAACGGCTTAAACCCCGCCGCCGTTCCGATCACCTTTCCCCAGACGGATAAAGGCAACGTTGAACCATGTTCCTCAAACATTTCCTGCAGCACTTCATATTCATGGGTTTCTGTATCTAAAATTAACCCGTCAAAATCAAAGATTAATGCTTTTATCAATGGTTACAGCTCCTTTAGCTAAACGTACTGACCTATGTATACACTATACCGTGAATTTCTTTTGCATTCAAAATGTAACATTCTCACGGAAAGAAGAGCCTGCATGAGTGCAAGCTCTCTTCATCCGTTACTGTGTGTTTTGACTGGAAATATTAGAAAGAGCCGCTCCCGCAGACTCATTTGAACGCTGATCGACCGCTAAGTCTCCAAGCGCAACGATCCCGACCAGATGATTTTGATCGACAATGGGAAGGCGGCGGATTTGGTGTTGGGCCATCAGATGTGACGCCTCTTCAAGACTCATTTCCGGGTTTCCGGATACAACTTGAGAAGACATCACGTGTGAAACAGGTGTTTGGCCGTCGCGGCCTTGAGCCGTTGTTCTCAATGCGATATCACGGTCTGTCAGCATTCCTTTTAATTCCCCTCCGTCAACGACGGGAATTGCTCCGACATTATGCTGGTGCATCAGCGCAGCCGCTTCCTGGATCGTTTGGTTGGGAGAAACGGTAGCCACGTGGGTAGTCATTGATTGTTTGATTGAACTCATTGTAAAGCACCCCTTTCGCCATTTATTATGCTCGGGGGTTTGACTCATTATAAAGGGAGTTAGAGGAAAGAAATTGTGGTATCATGTCAAGGAAGCAAAAAAGAGCCTGTCAAAAGGCTCTTTATACCCGTCAGATCAGCCTTCTGTGACCGCAGGCTTCTGATCCGGCCCCTGTCTCGAAATCATCATAGGTAAAGGGAAAATTCATTCCGCATTCATTCAGCAAAGCGCAATTTTTATCAAACAGCGCCCGCTCTTTGACGTCATATACGGGGTGCGGCTTTGACAGCATGATATGTACCGTTTGCAGACAAGCCATAATTTGAAACGCTTCTTTTAAAGTTCCTTGGTAACGTTGGTTTTGTAAAGACAATACGCCCCTTTTTTTAAAGCGCTGAATTTCCAGTTCGGAGAAATAAAGAGGAAAGACATTTTGAAACAATTCAGAGGAAAGCTCTTGTATCGCGCTTTCTTGTCCGTCAGTCGCTGCGTTCACAATTCTCACATCAATCACCTTTCTTGCCATGTGAATATCCTTAATCTTTATCAAGAATAGCATAGAAAAAAACGCGAAAGCTAAGGTAAGTGTTTCCTATTGAAACAGCCGCTTTCCGCTTGAAAAGGAGCTTTATGATATGAAACAAAATGACCGCGGTCTGGAACTCCTGATTACGGAAAAACACGCCGGACAATGGCTGTTTTCAGTCCTGAAATCTGAATTCCAGGCGTCAAAACCCGTGATAACGGAATGGATGAACCAAAAAAGCATTCAGGTGAATCGGACATCCACGAAAAACAACATCATACTGAAAACCGGAGACCGCTTATTCATTGATCTTCAGGAAAAAACGGGTTCTTCGGTGATTCCTGAATACGGAGAGCCGGACATTTTATTTGAGGACAGTCATATGCTGATTGCAAATAAGCCGGCGGGAATGCCGACTCATCCAAATGAAGAGGGTCAGACGGGAACCCTCAGCAACCTGATCGCTTACCATTTTCAAATCAACGGCGAACAGGCGAAAGTGCGCCACGTTCACCGTCTTGACCGTGACACGTCAGGCGCGGTCGTTTTTGCGAAACACCGCCTGGCCCATGCAATCCTTGACCGTCAGCTCGAAACCAAAACATTAAAACGCACCTATATCGCCGCGGCGGAAGGAAAAGTCACGCCGAAAAAAGGCACGGTTGACTCGCCGATCGGCCGCGACAGGTCACATTCCGTCAGACGGCGCGTCTCACCCGGCGGACAAGCCGCCGTCACCCATTACAAAGTGAAAGGCTATCATCCCGGTGCGCAGCTTACATTGGCAGAGCTTGAACTGGAAACCGGGAGAACACATCAAATCAGGGTGCATATGGCAAGCATCGGCCATCCGTTGGCGGGCGATGACCTGTACGGCGGAAGCAGGGCGCTGTTTCACAGGCAGGCGCTTCACGCCAGAAAAGTCAGTGTCGTCCATCCGATCTCAGGAGAAGAAATCGTTGCCGAGGCGCCGATGCCGGCTGATCTGGCTCATTTTACCGAAACGTATTTTTCTTAAACCGGGTCGGCATATATAATATATCGTTTCGGCGCATTTCCAATGTAAGAAAACGGATAGCAAGTGGTCAGGATCAGTTCCTCCCTCTCGTGTTGAAGGGTGATGACAGACGTATCATCCCGGCTGACGATTTTTGTGCGGCTGATTTTATAAGAAAACGTGCCGTAAGACAAAATCACGTTCAGTCTGTCTCCTTTTTTCAGTTCGCCGGTCCGGCGGAACACCGTGTCCCTGTGGCCGGATAACACAATTTGGCTGTGATCGCCAGGATAATAGCTGTCCTTATAATGTCCGACGCCTTTTGCTAAATCATCTGCGTCAGTCCCTTCGACGATCGGGAGCTCAGCGTCGATTTCAGGGATTTCTAAAATGCCGCTTGCCTCACCCGTTTTGGGGTGAAATTCTTTTTTGCGCTGTGTCAGCACAGCGCTTTTTGTTTCTTTCTTTTCCAAGACAGGTTCTGTTGCTTTTTTTGCTTCTTCAAGCGATTGGTTCGTTTTCATATGTGAATCAATGATCTTCCAGCTTCCGTAACATGTGATGATAACACCTGCGATGATGACGAGAAGCGGAATATGTTTCAGTTTGTTCATCGTGTGCGGGCTCCCCTTTTCTTTCTGAAAAGCCAATATACGCCGGCACCCGTGATCACCAGGCCGGCCAATGCCGTCTGATGGCTGCCCGCTGAAGTATCAGGCAATGGGCGGCCTTTTTGTGTGCCGCTTTCAGTCTGTTCTGTGCTTTGTTCCGAATTTGCAGCAGACGCCGGACGGGATTCGGGAATTGACTGCACTGTATCGGATGCTGTTTCTTCTGCGACAGGACGTTCAAGTTTTTTGGCTTGATCAGGCTGTTCTGCTGCATCCGGTTTTTTAGCGGGTTTTTCCGCTTGAGGTTTTTCTCCTTTATCAGGCCCGGTGCCGCCCGGTGTTTCCCCGCTTCCCGGCTGATTGCCGGTGTCATCAGGTGTTTCGGCGGCTGATGCCGTGCGGATGCGGCCGTCGGTTTGATAAGAAATCGGTGCGGAAAAGCTTTTGACATAGTCTACTGTCGCTTCCAAATCCTCAGGCCCCGTCACCGGATTCTTGCCGAGTTTCCCGATCGGACCGTATTTTGCCCCCGCCGCTGTCGCCATAAATTGATTGACTGTTACTGTATATCCTTTTTCAGGCTGTATGTCTGTGCCGTCCGCCATCTTCATATCCACCGCTTGTCCAGTTTCCGGGTTCCATGTATAGGAAAATCCGCTGATGCTGTAATCCGGTCCGTACACCGGAGATATTTGCGCGTTGATGATCTCCCGCAAATCTTTTCCTTTGATTTCAAGCTTCGTCAGCACATTGCCGAACGGCTGTACATTATATAGGTCTCCCCATGTGATCGTCCCTTTTTTTATGCCGTCCCGGATGCCTCCTCCATTCATAAGCGCAAAATCGGATTTCATCTTCGCTTTCATACCGTCGGCAATCAGATTTCCGAGCGCCGTGTCGCCGTCATTTGAATACCCGCCCGTTATATCATGGGCCGCTTCCCCGACCGCTTCGCTGATAATCGGTTTCACTTTCTCTTCATATTTGCTTAATATGCCTGCCGCATCCGGATCAGGCTTGATTTTACTTTGATCGATATATTGGATTTCCGCTGATTTTTTCACGATATCCTTCGACTCTTTATCAAGTTCGAGATCGGCGATTCCGATTGCTTTTCCGTATTCAAATGCCTGCACGATCAGCTTGCCGTTGATTTCTCCGTTTACGACTTTATGATTGTGCGCGGCAAAAATCACGTCAATCTCTGAGTCTGTTCCGCTTGCAAGCTTTGCGGATTCTCCCGTGATGGCTGAGCCATTTTGTTCAGCAGACATATGGGCGAGCACGGCGATTGCTTTAATTCCTTTTTTCTTCAGGTCAGCGGCGGCGTCATTGACGGCCTTTACCTCATCCGTAAACGTAATATTTTTAATTCCGTCCGGAATGACCATGCCCGCGGCCGATCTGGTTACAACCCCGATAAATGCGACCGGAATTCCGGAAACGTATTTGATTTCATACGGCGGCAGAAAGGACTCCCCTGACTTCAATTTACAGTTGGCGCAGACGAGCGGGAAATTTTGGCCGTCATAACCGCTTGTCCCCTTACCGTCCGGATGATCTCCTCCATTGATGATCCGTTTAAGCTCATTCGTTCCTTCATCGAATTCGTGATTGCCGACAGTTCCGACATCAAAACCGATGTCTTCCATCAGTTCTACTGTCGGTTCATCCTGAAAAAGGGCTGACACGGGAGAGCTGCCCCCGATCATATCGCCCGCATGCACGACAAAGGCGTGTTCTTTCTCGGCTTTCGCCTTTTTAATGTACGCGGCGGCGTAGTCCATCCGTCCGAAAGTGCCATCCGGTTTACCGTCTCCGTTAAGGTCAAGCTCATATTGCTGATCAATTTTTCCGTGCAGATCATTCATGCTGATGATTCTGAGCGGGACACGGCCGGAGTCTTCAGTCTGCCGTTCTTTATACGCTTTATCCGTTCCAGCTTCATTCAGTGATCCGGCTTGCCCGATTGCTTCCGCATCTTTCACGCTGGACATCATAAAACAAACCGTCAGCAAACAGTACGAAAGACGCAAACCCCTTTTTTTCTTCATTCATTTCCCCCCTGTCTTCTAAGAAATACGTTAGCTTATTTTCTTAAAAATCACATCACTTTTTTGTAAAGATTGTCTTCGCTGGCGCAAAATAGTAAATAATCCCCATGTAACGAAATATGTCTTGATGTATAACGGATCGGCTTTTTTCACATCTTAAATGTGATTTGACATGAAGGAGGAAAACAACCAGTGGAACAGCAGCAGAATCAGCAGCAGCCGCCAGTAAATCAGGGGATTCCGGGTTCACCGCAAGTGAATCACGGAGGACATGAGCTTTTCGATATGCATGAAGTGCTGGCCGGAACAGTCGGCGTTTTGGATCAATTTATGATGCTCAGACAGTTTATACAGGATCAGCAGCTGGCCGACATCCTTGACCGCCAGTATCAATTCATTCTCGGACTCTATAATCTGACGGCAGAATGCTTTAAGACCGGCCAAAAGCCTTCTCAGGAAACGTCGACATATATGATGGAGGAACAGAACCAGGCCGTCTACGGTATAAAACCGACTCAGCCGAAAAAACCGAATCAATCATTAAATGATGTCAAAGATCTCGGAATAAGCGGCCATATGCTCGGCCTGATTAAAGCTCAAGCTTCTCTCTTGACGATGAGTTCGCTTGAAATGACCAATCCCGTCACAAGAAGAGTGCTCTCCGCCCAAATTCAGCAATATGTCGAAATGGCGTATGAAATCTTCTTATACCAAAACAAACACGGTTATTATCAGGTTCCTCAGCTCAATGCACAAGATATGCAGACCATGCTGAATTCATTTGCGCCGGCGCAGGGACAGCCGCAAATGCCTCCGATTAAAGGACAAATGGGACAACAGCAGCAAAACCTCCATTAATGAAAAAAACGGCGTTGGAATCCTGACTCTCCAATGCCGTTTTCTTTTTTTCATATGCTTTTGTGAAATCATGTTCAAATCGTTTCAGGCTTTCTTTCGTAGCCGCTTCAAAGCCTTTTTCAAAATCCTGTGTTTCGGCGGTTTTATTGATAATGGTTAAGATAATGCCTTCTCCGAATGTTTCGGTTAAATCCTTTATCATATAGAAGCTTTGCAAATAGACATCCGTTTCATATTCCATACGCGATTTCTGCCATTTTCGGTCGGTCGTTAATTGATCAAACGGCACGACGGAAAATGCAATCGGATCAATGACCACATCATAATGCGCAACCCACTCGCTCAGCCCCTCATGAAACCAAAGCGGAAATACAGACGTATCCGTCCCCAATTGCCGTGTTTTTTGATGAAACGCGTAGTGTGTATATTCATGTATAATCAATTGCTTATACATGAAAACGGCCAGCTCATCTTTTTTCAAAAGCTGTTTTTTCTCTTCTGGCAAAAGCCCCATCATCTGCTCCTGCTCTGAATAAAAACCGACTACATTTTTCAATCCTGAGTATTGCTCCATTTCAGCTTCATCCGAAAAGAAAATGAGTTCCAGAGGCGCCGCTCCTTTATAGCCGACAATGATTTGGTTGATACGCTTTGCATGGTCCAGCGTAAGCTTGGTCAGATCCAAGAGCGGCTTTTCATCCGCCGTATAATAAATCGCTGTATGTTTGTAAATTTCTTTATTCATGTGTTCAGTCACTTGTTCCTTCGTCGGAACAGAGCGGCTGTTTTGGCCTGACAGGACGTACATCATACTTACTGAAACGGCTGAACTGACAGCCAATATGACAAGGACTCCGCACAGGATCAGAGTGAATGCCGCCCGTTTCCCCATGCCGTCACGCAAACAAGCTCCCCTCCCCGATCCTTTAATTTTCATCTCATTCTTTACTTTATGCTCAGGAGCGCTGGGTCGTGACGGCAGATAAAATAAAAAAGCCGCAGCAAATGCGGCTTTTCCATTCATTTATTTATTGGGGTTTGGGAATACACGCTGTACCATTTGGCCGAATTCATCAAACAGTCCGGATACCGGATGGCCGTTTTGGATTCGTTTTCCGTAGCCTTGCATACGTTCAACGAAGTCCGGGTTCGCTGATACATATACAGTCCGGACATGTTTATCGGCTGATTTCACCTTATCGGTAATCTTATTTTTCAAATGGTTGGCGATGGCGCCTTTTTGTCCGTTTGTCAGAACAACGGCTACATAAGCGCTGTTTCCGGCAACGATCACAGTCGCATTTTTAACTTCTTTTAAATCAGTCACCTTGTCGGCGGCTTTATCAGCCACTCTCAGGTTACGGTTGTCATTGTGATCGGTGTTTTGGTTATGACGGTTCACTGTATTCATATTTGTCGCACCGTCGTTAGGTGTGTTGCGGTAATTTACATTCTGGGTGCGGTTGTCATTTCGTTTTCCTTCTCCCTGGTTCCCCATACTGCACCCTGCGGTAATCAGCATCGGCAGAAGAAGGGCAGAAATAACTGCTTGTTTTTTTATCATGTGAATTCCTCCTTTCTCACTTTACGTATAGGTTTTTCTATTCGGCGGGATTTATGCACGCCGTTTGCATTCTGAGCGGTTTGGATAAATATCAGAAGGAAAGGGAAAGGTAAGCGTAATCAATTGAATGAGGAGGGATTTAACTTGTTCAGACAAAAAAGCGGCATCAGCCCGACAGCGCTGCTGATCGGATCATCGATTCTGATCGCAGCTTTATCACCCGAAATCCGCCGGAAAATCTCCGGAATGGTTTCAGGCCGAATGCAGCATAAAGATGGTACACACTCCATGCAGCCTGCTGACCTGATTCAACAGGCTTTCAGCGGGGAATCCGGCGGACAGCAGCACACGGACAAAGCACGGCATTCACAAACCGGCTCCATGCAGCCTGCTGAGCTGATCAAACAGGCTTTCGGCGGGGAATCCGGCGGACAGCAGCACACGGACAAAGCACGGCATTCACAAACCGGCTCCATGCAGCCTGCCGAGCTGATCAAACAGGCTTTCGGCGGGGAATCCGGCGGACAGCAGCATGAGCAGACTTCCCGCAACCACTCCGGCTCATCCCATACGGACGGACAGGCAGACCGCAGTAAAAAAACTTCGCCGAAGCCTCACTATACCGAGCCGATTCACTTCGAAGAAAGCGCGGTGAATGTTTTAAATGACAGCACCGTGATGAATATGCTGGAAGAAATTGAACCCGGAAATCATTAGAAACAAAAAAATCCTTCATTCGTTCAACGTTGAAGGATTTTTTCGTTTTAGCGCTACTTAAGCTTCTTCAGCTTCAATGACGATTGAGGAATCATTGTACACCGCGGTATCGGTTTCCTTCGTCATTTTACTTGTTAACAGCCCTGCGGTCATACTGCCGCTGACATTTAAGGCGGTGCGCCCCATGTCAATTAACGGCTCAATTGAAATGAGCAGCCCGGCAAGCGCGACAGGCATGTTCAAAGCGGATAGGACGAGCAGAGCCGCAAATGTCGCGCCGCCCCCCACGCCTGCTACACCGAATGAACTGATTGCCACGATGGCGATGACGGAGATGATAAATCCCGGTTCAAACGGGTTTTGCCCTACTGTCGGCGCAATCATCATCGCGAGCATCGCCGGGTAAATGCCGGCACAGCCGTTTTGACCGATCGATAAACCGAATGAACCGGCGAAGTTCGCAATTCCTTCCGGGACGCCCAAGCTTTTTTGCGTTTTAATATTAAGCGGCAAAGCCCCTGCGCTTGAACGGGACGTAAACGCAAACACCATGACAGGAAATGCTTTTTTCACGTATGTGATCGGATTTAAACCGCTGAACGTAATCAGCAGCAAGTGAATGATAAACATGACGATAAGCGCGGCGTATGAAGCGATCACAAACATCCCCAGTTTCGCAATGCTGTCGATGTCGCTTGTCGCGATCGTCTTTGTCATAATCGCCAATACCCCGTAAGGCGTCAATCTTAAAATTAACGTCACGACGCGCATAATAATCGCGTATACCGCATCGACAATTCCGCTAAACGTCGCAGCGTGCTCCGGCTGCTTCCGTTTCACGCCCAGAAAAGCGATGCCGAGGAAAGCGGCGAAAATAACGACTCCGATGGTGGAAGTCGGTCTGGCTCCCGTGAAATCAAGAAACGGATTTCCCGGCAGAAGCTCAACGATTTGCTGAGGCAGCGTTTTGGCCGTCATATCCTCAGATTTTTGCTGCAGCTCCTGGCCTCTTGATAACTCGGTGCTTCCCTGGTCGATATGGACGGCTTTCAGATCAAAGGATAGCGCCGAAACAATTCCGACTGCCGCGGCAATTGCTGTCGTGGCGATCAAAATTCCGATGATCAGTCCGCTGATTTTCCCGATGTTATGGGTCAGTTTCAGCTTCGTAAATGCGCCGAGAATGGAAATAAAGACTAGCGGCATGACGATCATCTGAAGCAATTTGACATAACCGCCGCCGGCGATATTAAACCAATCGGCCGTTTGTGTCACGATATGTGAAGCCGGCCCGTAAATCAATTGCAGTGCAAAACCGAATACAATGCCTAGTCCGAGCGCGGTAAAGACACGTTTAGAAAAGGAAACGTGTTTTTTTTGCATGACAAACAGACCTGCTATAAGCAAAAGCATAATAAAAACATGTAAGACTACAAATAAATTCTCCAAAACAGGTAAACACTCCCTTGCTCATTATCCTTTAACACTATATTATATCAATTCCGATCGGTCAAGTAAGGATTGACAATATATGTATTTTTATTGATTTTTCTCTTTTCTTTCCACCCTTTCTCTAGTAACTTATATAAGGGTGATTGTTATGCTGAAGGAACTGTTTCTTAATTTAACGATTTTAATCACATTTAATTATCTGTTCACCCTTCTTTTTAAAAAGTCGCTTTCGTATAAAGAAGACCGTCCGATGTTTCAATTACTGAAGGGGACGGTCTGCGGGCTTTTAGGGGTTTTTCTGATTGTTTTCGGCTTTTCTTACTCCGATTCCATCATTGATCTCAGAAATATCCCCATTATCATCGCCGCTCTTTACGGAGGCTGGGTGTCTACGGCAGCCGCCTTTGCGATTATCGTCGCAGGCCGTATCCTGATCAATTTCAATGCCAGCGCCATTTTTTCCATCGCCGCAGTCGGGGTTATTGCGATACTTTCTGCGGCCGTCCTCAGAGGAAAAAAGCCGGATCACAAAATGGCGTTCGTTATGCTGCTTTTTTCAAATGTTATTTTCACCTTGACGCTGCTGTTTCTTATGCCTGAACAGCCTGCCGGGGCCCTCGTTTATTATTGGCTCATTTCCATCTTGGGCGGAATGCTGTCACTGTATATCATCAAACACGAAGCCGATGCCCGCGTTTTGTTCAAGCAATACAAGTTTCAAGCGAATTATGATTTTCTGACGGGGATTTTTAATAAGAGAAAATTCGAGGACGTCTCGCGCGTTCTGTACGATCGGGCGTCTCAATCCCCCTCGTCTCAGCTCGCGCTTATTTATTTGGATATTGATCACTTTAAGCAGATCAATGATCAATACGGCCATTATGAAGGGGACCAAGTGCTGAAGGAACTGGGCGCGCGCCTGAGGTTCTTACTCAGCAGTTCTCATACGTCAGCCCGCATCGGCGGGGAAGAATTTGCCGTGCTTATGCCCAATTGCACCTATACAAAAGGGCTTCACCTCGCAGAGGAAATCAGGCACACGATTGACGCGAACCCGATTCTGCTGACGAGCGGAGATACAATTCCCGTGACCGTTTCCCTCGGCATCGCGCATTATCCGACAAATACACCGGATCCTCAGACATTGCCCCTGATCGCGGACCGGATGCTGTACAAAGCGAAAACATCAGGGCGCAATCAAGTGTGCAGCACTGAAAAAAAAGAATGATCGCCCGAAGAGGAAATCATTCTTTCTTTTCAGTGAGAAAGCCGCCCCTCAGGAAAACGGGAATCAGGCTGCCCTCATATTCTTTTTCAATCAACGCCGCGGTATCGTCTGATTGATACAAAGACAGGAGTTTTTGCATCCGTTCATCATCTTTATCCTCAGCTCTGACGGCGATCAGATGAATATACGCTTCCTTCATTTGCGCCGATCGGATCAGCGCGTCCTTCTCCGCATGAAATCCTGCTTTTTTCGCCTCGCTTTGACTGAGAACTGCTGCGTCAGCATGTTCCGCCGCCTGATAGGCGTTCTTTTTTGTTTCCGTTTTTAAGGTCAGATGCTTCGGGTTGTCCTTGATCATATCCGTTGACCCCGTACCGCTGAATCCCTTTTTCAATGTAATCAGTCCGGCCTCCTGCATGAGAAAAAGCGCCCTGCCGAAGGCCGCCGCTTCATCAGGCACGGCAATGACCGCTCCGTCCGGTATATCCTTCAGCCGTTTATGTTGCTTGGAATACACCCCCAGCGATGCCGCATATGTCGTTCCTAAAGGAGCCAGCTTCTTTTTCACATGAGGCGGCAAAGATTTAAAATTAGTAACGGATTGAAACGCATTGGCGTGGAGATCCCCGCCGGCAAGTGCCAAATCGGCCTCGGCATAATCCGAAAACGTTACCAAAGAAAGCTGCAATCCTTCCTCACCGGCTTTTTTCGCGACAAACTCCCAGATCGATTGATCAGATTCATTGATTCCGATAGTAATGGTCCGGTTCCAATCAGGATAATGGCATGAAGTAAGTGACATGATCAAAATGAAAAGAAACAGACTGTTTATAAGCCGCAGATTCAAGTTGACCTACTCCCTATCTATTTTTATGTACAGAAGCTGCACCATGGTATTCGGGCTCATGATTACATACAATACCGATTAAAAAAAGGGTTGTCAATTGCTTCCTTAAGAGGCTGCAATGCGGTTTTTATCGGCTGAAAATGGGCCGTTCTGGTCTCAAATCAGATTTCCGTATCAGAGCATTTTCCTCTTAAAACATGTTATTTCGAAAAAAGTTACATTTAGCAGTTGTTTTTTCTTCGGATTACTGGTAGAGTAAAGGTAATTATTTTTGTTCGAACTATCTTTAAGAAGAAAGTTTTGTAAGAGTTTTCGTCTTGGAAGTTTGTTTTAGAGCAAGAATAGTGAATTTAAGCGTTATGTCGCTTTAGGAGGAAATTTCATGTTAGAAGGTAAAGTAAAATGGTTCAACTCTGAAAAAGGATTCGGATTCATCGAAGTAGAAGGTCAAGACGATGTATTCGTTCACTTCTCTGCTATTCAAGGCGAAGGCTTCAAAACTTTAGAAGAAGGCCAATCTGTTTCTTTCGAAATCGTTGAAGGAAACCGCGGACCACAAGCTGCTAACGTAACAAAAGCATAAATTGTTTTAAAAAAACTGCCGGTGTACGCCGGCAGTTTTTTTTCATCTAAAACGAAAAGCTGTTTTGCAAAGGCAAAACAGCTTTTTTATATCAGGTGGCAATATCCCGTTTTAAGAAGACGCCGAATGCGAGCGCCAGAAAAATAACGAAGTAAATAACAAGCATCACAACAGAAAATGTCATCGTCATCCCCTCTACTAAAGGAGTCCCGTTCATATATTGCGACAAATCCGTGTTCGCAAATAAAATATATTTGGTCCATTCAAATTTCGCAGCAAGAAATACCGTCGCCGTGTTCCCCATAACCAATAGAAAAATAGAAAATCCGACCGCTAATGAGCTGTTCCGGAATACCGCAGACAGCATAAACGCCATCGTCGCAAGCATAAAAGCGGAGACAGATTCATAGACATATGTTTTAGCGAGGAAAGCGATGATATTTTGCTCAAAAACATGGCCGTCTTTGTATACGAGATGAACATCAGCCGCAGTATCTCCGCCTGTACCGAAAAAGATCAATCCCAACAGAGCGGAGCCGGCAAATAAAATCACAAGCATCAGCAGTCCGAACAGCAGCACCGTCATATATTTAGATAGCAAAATCTGAAAACGGCTGAGCGGACGGATGGCCAGCAGCTTGATCGTCCCCCAGTTGAACTCATTCGCCACGATGCCTGCGGCAATGATAATCGTAAACAGCCCGGTCAAAACAGTCATCATCGAAGAATCAGCTACGTATGACCACACTGTGTACCCTGTATCCTCGGGGATGTTATGATCCATACGGTATTGATTTATCGCGACATTCTGTTTCAGGTTATCAATGAGCGTCTGATTTCCGGTTTCCTTCATCTGCTGTTTCATTTCTTTGTTTTCAGCCTGGAGCTCCTGTTTCCAATTCGGATTGGCTTCACTCGAGGTGAAATGGTTTGACAAAAGCGCAAAACCGATCATCGAAACGCCTAAAATCACAATCATAGCCCACGTCCCGACGCGGCTGAAAATTTTTATCCATTCATTATAGATCAGCTTAAACATATTGAACCTCCTCTTTCGTCCCGCCGGTAATTTCCAAGAAACGGTCTTCCAAAGATTTTGTCATGATTTTCACTTCATATAAGCGGATGTTTTCACGGACGAGCAGTGATATCACATCAGGCACTTCCTGTTTGGACAGCTGGATCTCAATGCCGTTTGTCTTCTTCACACAGTCAAACTGACTCAAAACGGCAAGAGCCTCTTCTCTTTGTTCAATATGGAAGAAGTATGTATCTTTATCCTCTTTTCCTTCATCCCTTACTTTTTGAATATCGACAAGCTCTCCTTTTTGCAGAATGCCGATTCGATCGCACATTAGCTCCATTTCTGACAGAAGATGGCTTGAGACGATGACAGCCATTCCTTTTTCACGTGTCAGCTTTTTCAGATGGTCCCTGATTTCTCTGATGCCGGCGGGATCGAGGCCGTTTGTCGGCTCATCCAGAATCAGCACCTTAGGATTATGCAGCAAGCTTTGGGCGAGGCCGAGACGCTGTCTCATTCCGAGAGAGTAGGTTTTTACTTTGTCATGTATTCTGTCCTGCAACCCGACGAGCTCGATGACCTCATCTATTTTTTCTTTCGTAACGCCTTTTACCATCCTTGCGTACTGCTGTAAATTTTTATAGCCGCTCAAGAATTTGTACAGCTCCGGGTTTTCCACGATGGCTCCGACGTGCCTGACCGCTTTTGAATAGTTTTTCGTAATGGATTCCCCGCAGATTACGATGTCTCCCTGAGACAGTTTCATTAATCCGACCATCATTCTGATCGTAGTGGTTTTCCCCGCTCCGTTCGGCCCTAAAAATCCAAACACTTCGCCCGCCCGGACGGAGAAGCTCAGATCATGAATAATCGTTCGTCCTTTTATCGTTTTCTTTACCTGTTGCAGTTCTAATACCGTTTCCAATTAGAATCCCCCTTCTATTTCGTGCGCCTGCATGACGCTTCTATACCATTGCAGCACAGACATTCCTTCCTGTTCCCGAATTTCTTCGACCTCGCGCCGTTCAGCGATTTTCCCTTTTATGAAAACCATCACTTCGTCTAACAGCGTCTCAATCTCGCCGATCTCATGCGTGGCGATGACGACGATCTGGCTGTCAAAATCAATATAAGATACGAGACTGTTGACAATCGACTCCCTGACCGCCGGATCAAGACCTGAAAACGGCTCATCCAGCAGAATGACCGATGCTTTTCTCGACAGGGCCAAAACGATTTTCAGCCTGCCCCGGCTGCCTTTGGACAGCTCTTTTATCTTCTGCTTCGCTGAAAGATTCATTTCCGCTAATAGGTTATGTGCTTTTTCCAGCTGAAAATCCGGGTTGCGAATGATAAAATGTGAGCATATCACCGACGGTCGTCCGGGCGGAAAACATATCATGTTCGGTTAAATAAGCCGTACGAAACAGCATGTTCCTGCTTACTTTGCATTCTCCCATCCGGACGGCGCCCGATGTCGGGAACGCAAGCCCGGCAAGCATTTTAAGCGTTGTTGATTTACCGCTTCCGTTCGGCCCTAAAATTCCGTAGATTTTACCCGGAGACAATGAAAATGATACATCGCTGACCGCGATCCTGCGGCCGTATTTTTTTGTTACGCGTTCAAAATCAAGATTCATCGTTTGCTTCCTCCGCATATTGTTTGATCCCGTCGAGCATTTCCTCAGGAGATAACCCCAGCTCCGCCATTTCCTGAATAAAGCGTTTGAAAACGTCTTTTGTCAGCCTGTCTTTCAGCTCTGCTTTCAGATCGGATCTTTCCGCTATAAAGGTTCCCTGTCCTCTTCTCGTCTCCACGATCCCCAGCCTTTCCATTTCACTGTACGTTCTTTGTATCGTGTTCGGATTCACTTTCATCTGTACGGCCATCTCCCTTACGGACGGCAGTTTGTCCCCCGGTGAAAGCTCACTTCTGATCAGCCGGTAATATATACGATCGGCAATCTGCAGATAAATCGGCTTGGATGACCGAAATTCATTCTCCATCATTACACCTCAACCTTTCGATTCAGCAGCATAGAGGCCAGCGCGAGACAGAGCGCTGCAAGCACGATCACTGCCAGGAAGCTGAAAAGCGAAATGTGGACGGCTTTCAGCTCCATCGTCCATCCGGTCAATTTTGTATAATGAAAATGAAAATTCGCATACACTTTTACCGGCCATAAATCATGTTGAGATGAAGTGAAAGGCGTAATGATTTTATCGTCAATATAGGTCCAGACAAACGCAAGCACGATGCAGATCACCCAACGGAGGACGGGAAAATGTTTTAATGAGTGAAAAACAGTCCAAAATACGGCCACAATCACAGATAAGTACGCTGAACTGATCAGCAGGTAAGCATTCAGCCCGGTTAATGTGCCGGCCAGGGGAATGGTGTGTTCCAGCACTCCTTTTGCAGAAAGCATCCGGTACATCCAAATGCCGTAACCGGTCAGCGCCAGCTGCCCGATCAACTGATACAGCAGTGAGGCCGTCAGCTTGGAAGCCAGCAGATAAAATCCCCCATTCGGATTGTAAAGCCACAGCTGGTTTTTTCCTTCTTTATGAAGGTGATAGTACATAAAAAGCGGCGCTACAAGAAATTGAAAAAACCCCATTGCCGTAAAAAAGCCGAAAATGACGAGCGGTTCTTTCTGACGGGCAGCGATGACGTGGGCTGCAAACGCCCAGCAAATCATGCCGCAAAGCCACACCGCGAGCCAAATCCATGAAACTTTCGCATCTTTTTTCAGCAAACCTAAAAACGATGTCATTCTTTCTCTCTCCATTCGGATCAAGTGTATGAGTAACATAGTACACTAGATCATCATGTATTACAATATCTTCAATAAAAAAAAGGCAAATCCGCCATTATGCGGATTTGCCTTTTCAATTACTTCTTTTTGTTTTTTAAGGAGAGCAGCGCATCACGATAGCTGCTATCCTGCATTTTGCCGCCGCTATCAGGATCGTTTGGTTCCTGATCCGTCTCAGAAGTCTTAAACTTCTGAAGCGCCTGACGGTACACATCATCGCCCATTGTATTCTTTTTCTCACGGGGAGATTCAGATTTTACAACGACGGGAGTATGCTCGGCTGAGCGCTCCTCGGCCGGATCATGCTTTTCCGGCTGTTCGGCTGTAGTGCCGATCGCTTCTCTCTTTTCTTCTTTGACATCCTGTCCTGCAGAAGTGCTGCGGACATTGAATGTGATAAGAAGTGCAATCACAATGACAGCAGCAATAACCGCTATAATAATGGCCATATAACCCTCTCCTTACTGTCGTCCGGCAGTTAGATTACCAGTGACCTGGCTGACACGTCTGCCAAGCGCACGGCCTAATTGAAGGCCTTCTTCCGTCATCAGCACATCGCTGTCAACCGGGCATGTGACGCCCGCGCCGTAGTAAGAGCCGTACAGCGCGTTTTCAGGAACGTTGCCGGGAAGACCGACAACAATCATGCCTTGGTGAAACATAGGAGTAATCAGATTGTGCATTGTCATTTCTAATCCGCCGTGTGTTGTCGCCGTCGTACAGAATACAGCGCCGACTTTATCAATCAGCTCGCCTTCAGCCCACAGATAGCCGAGTCTGTCGATCCACGCTTTTAAGCCTGAACTGATGGTGCCAAAATGTCCCGGGCATCCCCAGATAATGGCATCCATGTCTTTCAGCTTGCGGATGTCTGCTTGATCGACATGGTCGATCAGGACTTCAGCCTCAGCGTTTTCTCGTGCTCCTTCGGCAATGGCTTCAGCAAGGTGTTTTGTGTGTTCGCCTTCACTATCGTACACTACGTAAATTTTCATTCAGGAAACCTCCCATTCAGATGATTAAGATTCCTTCACTTCTTTAGGGGCCGGAAGCAATGACAGCTCCTCTTTTTTCTTCGCCCGCTGTTTGTCTTTCCGTACGTCACGCAAGAACAGGCTCAGGACTACGCCGATAACCGCAAAGATCGTCGCCCACATAAACGCGTCATTAATCCCCATAACGTTGGAATTAAGTGAAGCTGTTTTGTAGAGATATGAATAAACGGTTTGTTTCGCCGCATCAAGCGACATGTTCATGTTGACCATTAAATTCGAAACCGCGCTTTGGAACGACTGCATGAAGCTTGGATCAGCCGTGCTTGTTTTATCCGCAATCTGCGAATAATGCATTGTCGTACGGTTCGTATAAATCGTTGTGATCAAACTTGTTCCGATTGATCCGCTGATCTGGCGGAGCGTGTTGCTCATCGCCGTGCCGTGGCTGTTCAACCGTGCCGGAAGCTGGTTCATTCCGGCTGTCATAACAGGCATCATTAACAGTGACATACCGAATGCGCGGATGGCATAGACAAGCATAATGTGCGTGTAAGGTGTGTCAATTGTCAATTTTGTGTACTGGAATGTCGTTGCGACCGTGATGACCAGCCCGATAATCGCAAGCGGTCTCGGACCGATTTTGTCAAACAGAATACCGGAAATCGGCGACATGATCAGCATGACAATCGCGCCCGGCAATAGCAAGAGACCCGATTGCAGCGCCGTAAAGCCGACTAAGTTCTGCAGGTAAATCGGAAGCAGGAACATTCCTGTGTAAAGCGCAACGGTAATAATGATATTAATGACACTGGAAAGTGAGAAAATATCATATTTAAATACCCGGAAGTCGAGCATCGGTTTTTCAGAGCGC
Source organism: Bacillus sp. MT(2024) (assembly GCF_036362845.1). Classification (NCBI taxonomy): domain Bacteria; kingdom Bacillati; phylum Bacillota; class Bacilli; order Caryophanales; family Bacillaceae; genus Bacillus; species Bacillus sp. MT(2024). The sequence continues at coordinate 878,562 of NZ_CP143632.1, read as the reverse complement.
AATTGCTGAATGACAAACGCGGCAATCGCGATGACACCGACAATGACGGTAGACAGCACGATCGGATCTCCCCAGCCGTCGCTGCCCGCTTCACTGACTCCGTAAAGCAATGAGGCGAATCCGACAATAGATAGAATCGCACCCAAGCTGTCGAGTTTGATTTTTTGCGGTTCCACCAAGTTCTTAAAGAGGAAAAACGCTATGATAATAACGATTGCCCCGATCGGAACAAGGCCGTAGAACATAATGCGCCATGTGTAATGCTCGATGATCCAGCCGGAAAGAGTCGGTCCGACCGCCGGAGCAAACATCATCGCAAGACCGAAAATCCCCATTCCTTTCCCCCTGCTTTCAGGCGGGAAGATAAGCAGAATGGTTGTCATGACCAGCGGCTGCAGGATACCGCCGCCGACCGCCTGAATTAACCGGCCGATCAGCATGGTTGAGAAGTTAGGCGCGATTCCGCAGACTAACGTTCCCGCTGTAAAACAGAACATGGCTACGAGAAAGAGGCTTCTCTGTCCGAACCGGGTAATTAAGAACGCAGATAACGGAATCAAAACACCGTTGACCAGCATGTATCCGGTCGTAAGCCACTGAATCGTCGTCGCACTCACACCGAACTCGGTCATTAAGTGCGGCATCGCCACGTTAAGAAGCGTTTGGTTCAAGATCGCCAGGAATAACCCGGCCATAAGCACAATAAGCAATGTTTTAGGACTTTTTACTTGATTATCTGATTTAGCCACCTAAGACAACCTCCCTTCATGGTTTGATGACTGATCTGTATTATTCAGAGATTTTTACAGATGCGTTCATACCAGGAAGCACCTTGTCAGATGGGTTGCTGAGTGAAATTTTAACAGGAACTTTTTGCGTTACTTTAGTGTAGTTGCCGCTTGAGTTTGAAGAAGGCAGCATATCAAATGTTGAATTTGTCGCATAACCGATTTCTTCTACTGTTCCGTCAAATGTTGTATTAGGATCGCCGTCAACAATTACGTCTACTTTGTTTCCTACTTCAATGTCTCTAATGTCTGTTTCTTTAATGTTTGCAGTGATGTAAAGGTGTTTCATGTCAATTTCTTGGGCAATTGTCGTACCGGCTTGCACCATTTGGCCGTTTTTCACTTCGTTTTTCACGATTGTTCCATCCATGATGGCTTTTACGTCAGCATTTTGCTGTCCTTTAATTTTTGCAACAACGTCGTTTTTGCTTACTTCTTTCCCCTCATCAAGGTTCCAGTCAGTTACTTTACCCGCAGCAGGAGCTGTGATAGCAGCCATGTCGCCGGCAACTTTCGCTTCATCGGTTTTTACATAGTGTGTGCTTTGATAATAGTAGTAAGCACCTCCGCCTATAATTGCAAGAACAACGATCAAACCGATAATGTTGGTCAGAATTAAACGTCCTCTGTTCATTTTGTTTTCTCCTTTCGTTTCTTCCTCTATCATTTTGTGGAATGATGATAAAAATATGTGGGGATTTTTTTATTTTCCGTTTTTCATTGCACAGCCGTTTGCAAGCTTCGTTAAACTTTCCGCAAGCTTGCGCAGGTACTGCAGTTCAGCGGTATTGAGCTGCCGGTATAAGACCGCCGCTTTTTCGGCATATTGAACAGCAGCTTTCTTTAGAAGTTCTTCCCCCTCTTCGGTTAACTGAATCATAACAACACGCCGGTCGTCGTGATAGTCGCTCCGAACCATTAGGCGGCGCTTATACAGAATATCGGTCATTCTCGTGACAGACGCCGGTTTCAGATCAAGCGACAAAGCCAGCCTTGAAAGCTGCGTGCTTTTGCTCTTATGTATTTTGAACATCAGCAGATACTGCAGCACTGTAATATCAAAAGGTTCAAGCACTGTCTCCAGAATCATTTTCTGCTTTTTGTAAATCGATCTGGAAGTATCAAACAGCTGTTCAAAACTGAGCAAAGCGAGCTCTGATTCAATCACCGTATTTTCACCTCATTCCCTTAATAATAGTTCACAAGATAAAATATTAATAAATGAAAGAAGGTTTGTAAAGAGAAAAGTTTCATTTTTTAAGGATTTTTTTTATGCCGGTTTTTCTCTTTATTTTTAATTTAAAAAAGCCGGGTGAAGAACCGCGGCCGCACGATTCTTCACTCGGCTTTATATTTAATACGATGCTTTGCTTATACCGGCTTCCTCATTTTTAAAAAAGCTTTTCAGCGCTTGAAATACGTCCGATTTCTGTTTCAGGATGTAGTATTTAAATTTATCATCTTTGACATTTTTATAGGCGGACATGAGGGTGGAATGCCTGTTATATTGATTGACCTCACCGTAACAGAACAGATTCGATTTTTTCATGATGTCATTGACGAGCTTTACGCATCGGGCGTTATCCGAAGTCAGGTTATCTCCGTCTGAAAAATGAAACGGATAGATGTTGTAGCGGGCGGGGTCATATTTTTCATCAATTAATTCAAGAGACTTCCGGTAAACGGAGGAACAGATGGTGCCTCCGCTCTCGCCTTTCGAGAAAAAATCTTCTTCCGACACAACCTTCGCTTCCGTATGGTGGGCGATAAATTCGATATCAACCGTTTCATACTTTGTCCGTAAAAATCGTGTCATCCAAAAAAAGAAGCTCCTCGCCATATACTTTTCCCATACGCCCATCGAACCGCTTGTATCCATCATGGCTAAAACGACAGCTTTCGATTCCGGCTTCGTCACATCATTCCATGTTTTGTATTTCAGATCTTCCGGATAAATAGGGTAAAACGATGGCTTGCCTGTCATAGCGTTTCGTTTATAGGCCGACAGCATCGTCCTTTTCTTATCGATATTCCCTGTCAGCCCGGTTTTCCGGATATCATTGAACTCGATATCGGTATGGACGATATTGTCCCTTTCCTTTTGCTGCAGATTCGGCAGTTCTAATTCCTGAAACAGCGCTTCTTCCAGATCCATCAATGAAACTTCCGCTTCATAATAATCCTCGCCTGCCTGATCGCCTGCTCCCTGGCCTTTTCCGGCACCCTGCTTTTTATCTGCGCCGTCTCTTGCGACGACATCGCCGACTTCGCTGTCGCCGTCGCCTTGGCCGACATGTTTATTTTTATCATAGTTATAACGGATTTTATATTCATCAAGCGAACGAATCGGGATTTTCACGACATCTTTTCCGTTGGACATAATAATGCTTTCCTCAGTGACAAGATCCGGAAGGTTGTTTTTTATCGCTTCCTGCACTTTCTTTTGGTGGCGCTGCTGGTCGTCAAAGCCTTTGCGATGGAGGGACCAGTCTTCCTCTGAAATCAAAAAATTTCCGCTGTCATTACGGGACATGAATTCCCCTCCTTAACCGTTATGGTCGTTTTACATGTGTATTCCGGCTTGGTCCTGTTTATGAAACAAGTCCGGCGAAAAGATTTATTTTTATCTTATGCCGGCCGGACTCTCCAATTGACAAACAATTGCGAAAAACAGACAAAAGAACCCGTCCTTTTACAGACGGGCCTCTCGATGAAATCAAATATCAGCGGTTTAACAAGCTTCCGACATACTTCAGCAGTTCATTAGCGCTTGTCGAATTATAGCCGTGTTCATCTATTAACCTTGCCACTACCTCATTGACCTTTTTAAGCTGCTGTTCATCCGGCGTTTTGGTGGAGGTCGTAATTTTCACTACATCTTTTAAGTCTGCGAACAGCTTTTTCTGAATCGCTTCGCGGAGTCTTTCGTGCGAATTATAGTCAAAGCGTTTTCCTTTTCTTGCATAGGCGGATATGCGGATTAAGATTTCTTCGCGGAACGCTTTTTTGGCGTTTTCTGAAATGCCGATCTGCTCTTCAATGGATCTCATCAGTTTTTCGTCAGGATTCATTTCTTCACCCGTCAGCGGATCGCGAAGCTTATTTTTATTGCAGTACGCTTCCACATTATCTAAATAATTGTCCATGAGAGTTTTCGCGGATTCTTCATATGAATAGACGAACGCCTTCTGCACTTCTTTTTTGGCGATGTCATCGTACTCTTTCCTGGCGGCGGAAATAAAATTCATATACCGCTCTTTGTCCTCGGCGGAGATGGACGGATGCTGGTCGAGTCCTTCTTTTAAGGAACGCAGCACGTCAAGCGAATTGATGGATTCCATATTTTTTCTGATAATCGTTGAGGAAATGCGGTTGATGACATAGCGCGGGTCAATTCCGCTCATTCCTTCATCATGGAATTCCTTCTTCATATCCTCCAGATCAACGGAATTGTAACCTTCAACGCTTTCTCCGTCATAAAGTCTCATTTTTTTGACGAGATCAATATCAGAGCGGTTCGGTTCCTTCAGCCGGGTCAAAATAGAAAACATCGCGGCCACTTTTAATGTATGGGGGGCGATGTGTACGTCAGAAACATCACTTTCAGAAATCATTTTTTCATAAATCCGTTCTTCCTCTGACACCTTTAAATTATAAGGAACAGGCATCACGATGATCCTGGAGTGAAGGGCTTCATTTTTCTTATTGGCAATAAACGAGCGGTACTCCGTTTCGTTCGTATGCGCAACAATCAATTCGTCGGCGGAGATGAGCGCAAACCGTCCGGCTTTGAAATTCCCTTCCTGCGTGAGTGACAGAAGGTGCCACAGAAATTTTTCATCGCATTTCAGCATTTCCTGAAACTCCATCATTCCGCGGTTCGCTTTATTTAATTCACCGTCAAACCGATAAGCGCGCGGATCTGATTCCGAGCCGTATTCGGCAATCGTCGAAAAATCAATGCTCCCCGTCAAGTCGGCGATATCCTGTGATTTCGGATCAGACGGGCTGAAGGTACCGATTCCGGTACGTTTATCCTCCGAGAAGAATATACGTTCAACCTTTACATCCTCAATTCTGCCGCCGTATTCTTCTTCAAGCCGCATGACATTAAGCGGAGAAAGGCTGCCCTCAATTCTGATGCCGTATTCTCTGTAGAAGTCGTCGCGCAGATGATGGGGAATGAGATGGAGAGGATCTTCATGCATCGGGCAGCCTTTAATGGCGTAAACAGCGCCGTTGTCTGTCAATGAGTAGGCTTCAAGCCCTTTTTTCAGCATGGTGACAAGAGTTGACTTTCCGCCGCTGACGGGTCCCATCAATAGTAAAATCCTTTTTCTTACATCGAGCCGCTTGGCGGCCGGGTGAAAGTATTCCTCCACGAGCCGTTCCAGAGATTCCTCAAGGCCGAACAGCTCCCTCGAGAAAAAGCTGTATGTCTTTTTCCCGTCATCCTCTTCGATTCCGCTGTCTTTTATCATATTAAAAACGCGAGAATGAGCAGACTGCGCGACCAATGGATTTTCTTTTATGATCTCCAAATAATCAGCGAACGTCCCTTCCCATTTGAGACGCTGCTCTTCCTCTCTGTACTTTTCAATTTTCTTTAATATATCCATAAGAACCTCCTCTATCATGGTTAATGCACTAGAAATAAGGTACTTTGTTACAATCTATGCGGTGACGTGATAATACATGCTTTTCGTTTCTTAAAAATAAAGACGTTATAAGGCCGTCATTGACAAGGGTCCGGTGCACCGTTCATAATGAAAGAAATACAGTTTCATCCAGACTCGGACATCAAATGGAAAAGCAAAGAGGAGGAGACATGATGAAAACGATCATTTTACTTGGGGTCATTCTCACTTTTTTAGTATCCATTTTTACGGCGGGTTACGACAGCAAACCTGAAAACAAATAACGGCAAAAGGGTGCTCTTTATGGAGAGCACCCTTTCCTGTACAACATAACAATGTTTCATATTTGAATATGTTCTTGGACAGTTGATTTTTCATGAGACTTGCAGCTTGTTTGATACTCGATTTTTCCGATTTTGCACCCCGGGCCGATTTCCACACGCTTCCCTCTGACAATGTCCGCTTCCGTGTATTCGAGGTAAATTGCGTCTCCTTCGATCAATTCAGCAGAAAGCATGCCGGCTTTCCGTTTAAGAAAACCGGGTTTCCGTCTGACGGTGATCGATGTGCCGCCGATTTCTTTCACACGGCTTCGGTCATAACGCAAATGGATGTTTACGTCCCCTGCGTTTAACAATCCCGCCACATTGATACATCCTGTTACATGAAGCAGCTCCGTCTCGCAATCGCCGCCGACGGCGAGACTGCCTTTTATATGACACTGCTCTCCCGCGGCCCCGCCGCCAATTTCAGCAAGTCCTTTCAGCCTCATCCTGGCGAAACGCATGGAGCCGCCGACTTTCAATGTGCCGATCACATTTGCTGAATGTGCTGATAAATCTCCTGCAACTTCATGCTCTCCGAAAATTTTCAGCCTGCTGATCTCGGCATCTCCGAGAAAAAGTCCCGTGCCGAATATCCGGCAGCGTTCGCTTTGAAGTCCTTCGCCGACAGTTCCTTCCCCTTTAATGCTTACATTTTGGTAGGAACCGCCGGAGGCGTGTCCGGCTCCGTACATTTTTAAATGACTCAATTTTTTTGTCGTTTCCATCGCAGCTCCTCCTATCGTTTCACGACTTTGTTAACCAAAGCGGAAGGATCACATGTAAAATCGCCGCTGTATTCCACAGTCCCAATGGTGCAGCCTGCGCCGATCCGCACATGATTTCCGCGGACTGTCTTCGCGTTCGTGTCCGCCAATTCAATGATGTCACCCTCAATCAGCTCTGCTGTCAGCACCGGGGCCGGCATCAGCTTAAAACGCGTAAGCACGCTCTTTCTGCTCATCACTTTCAAATGGCGGCAGCCGATTTCTTTCACCCGGCTTTCTCCCGCCGCCAGCTTCATACTGACTTCATCGGCATTCAGCAGGCCGCCGATCTTGCATTTGCCTTCCGAACGGAACGTCTCTGTCTCGCAATCGCCTTCAATCCCGGCTTTCCCGGATATGAAAATATCATCAGCTTTCACACCGCCGCCGAAAGATGAAAATCCCGCGACGTTCAGCCGCTCCGTTTTGACATCACCTTTAATGACACCCGTTCCGTTGATACGGATGGATTCAGCTTCGGCGCTGCCGGAAATTTTCCCCGAACCGCTGATCGTCAGCGTTTGCGTCTTGACATGTCCGTCTGTTTTTCCGCTGCCGTTAAACAAAAGGCTCGTGCACTCCACATCACCCGACACCGTGCCGCTTCCGTTAATCTCCACTGTATGAAAACGGCCTCCTTTTGAACTTCCCGAACCGTTAATGATTAATTTATCTGTTACTTCCATTGATGGTCCTCCTGCATCCATTTCGTTTTTAATTCTTCCGATGCCGCAGCAAGCGCCACCCGTTCAACCACTTTGACAGTCGGTTCAAATAAAATATGTTCCGCGTCTGCGATGAAGCACGTCGTTACGCCGAGCTTTCGGAGCATGACAAGCTCCGTATTCGCTTTCAGCTCGGAAGCCTCATACGTCTTCAGCACCCCCGCCGCCAATTTTCCTTCCTCAAGGCTGATATTGCCCGATTGCAAAAGCCCTTCAAGCACATATAAAGACAGCAGCGCGCGGGACGTGAATGTCACGCCGTCTTCGCCATAAACTTGCAGCGCGGCTTTTGAAATCAGTCCCTTTTGAAGCAGTTCCGCAGACGTTATATTGACATCAGTCATTTGCGGAGACAGCATTTCTCTCATTTCATCCAGAGACAGATTTTCTTTCATTTCCTGTATTTTTGAGATGCGTTTTAATATTTCCGCTCTCGGAAAAAATGTTTCCTGGCCTGTAAACGTCGATTTTCGGATAAACCATTCTTCAGGAATTAAATTTTTCCGTTTCCACCGGTACAGCTGCCCGTATGAAATTGATGTTTCTTCCAGCAATTCTTTTTTAGAAATCAGTTGTTCCTCCATGAATCCAGCTCCTTCGATGAACGTATTGTAACATAACACTGTTACGTTGTTAAGCCTGGAAATATAAAAATGCCGTAAACCGCTGCTGCCTGTCTTTTTTATTCAATAAAAAAACGCCCGGATGCGGGCGTTTTTTCTCACGTCAAATCTCTGTAATTTTGCTGGCGCAACGCTTCATATACAAGAATCGCGGCCGTGTTGGACAGGTTTAATGATCTCACATGCTCGGTCATCGGCAGACGCAGGCAGCGGTCCATATTGTTTTCGATCAATTCTTTCGGAAGTCCGCTCGTTTCTCTGCCGAATACGAAGAAAAAGTCTTCCTCTGTATTTGAGTAATCAAATGATGTGTGCGGCTTTTGGCCGAATTTTGTAATGAAGAAAAACTTTCCGTTCTCATATGCCTCAAATAATTCTTCCAATGAATCATGATATACGACGTTGACGAACTCCCAATAATCGAGTCCGGCTCGCTTCAGCATTTTATCATCGGTTGAGAATCCGAGCGGGCGGATCAAATGAAGCGTTGTGTCTGTTGCCGCACAAGTACGTGCGATATTTCCCGTATTGGCCGGGATTTCGGGTTGATATAAAACGACATGTAATGCCACGATGTTCACCTCTGTTTTTTATTCCGCCCACCATTATATCATTAATTACTCTTTTGTCGTATCATCCGTAATATGAAAATACGCATATCTGATGGAAGGAGTATACGCCGTTGAATCCTCATATGACCAATATCTCATTCTGCTGTCATACGTTTGGGCATTGACGAGCGGCATATTGCTTTTATCTTTTGCGACCACGATCGCCGTATGATTAAAACGGCCGTCTCCTTCAAAATCATAGCAAATGATATCTCCGGGCATCAGTTCTTCAGCTCTTGATACTTGCAATGCGCGGAGCCCTGCCTTGGATTGGGCCAGATACATCTTCATCGAATGCGCGACCGTCCAGCTGTAGCTCCACGAGCTTGCCTTCATCCACCAGCCTGAGCCTCTGTTCGGATGCCCCCGCATCGGTGCTTTTCCGGCATGTAAACATTGGGAAATAAAATTGGTGCAATTATCGCTGAAATTTTTATAAGCGGGATTTCGTTTATTCCAAAACTTCTCCGCGTACTGCACGGCAGCCAGACGGTCGTATTGAAACGCCCGCCCGAAATCTTCCCGTTCACTCCGCTCATATTCAATTACGCTGTTTCCGTCAGAAAATCCCGCTGGTTTTTTCTTTACTTCCCGGTCTTTAATCAAAAGCTCATCATAGAGAAATGCAGTCCGTTCCTCAATCTGCTCTTCTAAGTAAAGGTGTCCGTCATGCTCCTTGCACAAATATTCGAAATGAATCGTGTACATGACGCATAACGTGCCGTCGTCCTCAAGACTGCTTTTGACAATGACGGCTTTTGCCTTCGCCTTCACGATATCAACTTTCCGTTTTTCAAACAGCTCTTTTTTTCTCGTCAGGACCTCAAGATCGCCGGCCTGCCCATTCTGCCTCATCTCGGTTCCGTTGATTAAATAATGAAGCCGGGCCTCCGCTAAATCTTCAATAATATGCTTCAAGCGCTCCACCCACCATACGATTTTATAAAGAAAAAACACTTGAACTCCGGCCAAGTGCTTTTTCTCTATACATATGTCAGGACCGGCCGGTTTTAGTCTTATCAGAAACCGATAACAGCTCCAGTCCCTTTTCAATTTCCCGTATGGCGTCCTCATCCTGCTCCTTTTGAAGCGCTTTTTCTAATTCCTCCGCATAATCAGGATCACCGATTTTCCCGATGGCCCAGGCGGCCGTACCCCTGATGACGGGGCGCGGATCTTGGTGCATCAAGGCCGTTAATTCCGGAAGAGACGAGGCATCTTTAAAATGAGCCAAAGCTAAAATCGCATTCCGCTGTATCGGCTTCTTGCCGCGCCATGATCCCGATACATGTCCGAATTTTTCTTTGAATTCGCGGTTGCTTATGGTCAAAAGCGGCTTTAACAGCGGCTTTGCGATTTCCGGATCAGGCTCCATCTGCGGATGAAGATGAAAATCTTTCCCCTTATTAATCGGACAGACCGTCTGGCACGTGTCACAGCCATACAGACGGTTTCCGATTTTCGTGCGGAACTCATCCGGCAAAAATCCCTTTGTCTGGGTCAGGAACGAAATACAGCGCTGGGCGTTAAGCTGTCCGGGATTGACGAGTGCGCCGGTCGGACAAGCGTCTAGACATTTTGTGCACGTACCGCACATATCTTCAATCGGCACATCCGGTTCAAAGGGCAGATTGGTGATCATTTCAGCCAGATAGACGTAAGAACCGTATTCAGGCGTGGTGATCATGCAGTTTTTGGCGCTGAAGCCGATTCCCGCCCGTTCAGCCACGGCCCTGTCGGACAACTCTCCTGTATCCACCATTGACTTTGTGCGGATATCCTCATGTTTGCTTTGGAGAAAATTCTCCAGCAGATCAAGCTTTTCCCGCAGCACATCATGATAATCCTTCCCCCAGGAAGCTCTGCAAAAAATGCCGCGCCGCCCGTCCCTCGTGCTCCTCGGCGCATCTTTCATTTTGGAAGGATAAGCAAGGGCGATGGCGACGATTGATTTGGCTTTCGGGAGAAGCAAAGACGGAGTAACCCGTTTTTCAATATCCGGCTCTTCAAAACCGGATAAATAGCCGAGTGATTCCTGAAGAATCAGCCGGTCCCTCAGACTGTCGAACGTATCAGCCGTCGTAAACCCTATTTTGTCAACTCCGATGCTTTTGGCGTATTCGATTAATTCCTCTTTCAGTTTATGAATATTCATTTTTTGCACAGCCTCCTTTCTTTGTGATCAGGCTCCCGCACGGGTATAATAGAGTTTTATCATCCCGAAATGGAGTGAACACACTTGAACATCAGTTTAGATCCACTTATTGCTGAACGGGTGCCGGGGATCAAAGCGGCAGCCGTCTTATATGAACAGATCGAAGTCGGGCCTGCTCCGCAAATGCTGAAAGGCCGCCTCCGTTTATTTCAAGAATCTCTTTACTTTGATTATGCTGACGGCGGTATAGATGAGCAGCCTTTTGTTAAAGAGTGGGCGCGTATGATGGAACAGCTCAGTCCCGCCTTTTCAGGACAAAAAACGCCGATGGAGCTTATGCTCGGCGATATTTCCCGGGAACGATTCATTGAAAGTGTGAATTCAGCCCATGATACCATACTTTTTTTCTCCTTGAAATATTCATTGCCCATCATGGCGTATGACGCCGCAGAAATAGATGAACCGATTTCGATTACAATCGGAGAAAAAGAACACGTACTTGCTTTCTCCGACTCTGGCGGCATTTTCGGCGGCCTTACCGGACATATCAACACCCGCCCTGTAACAACCGGCACAAAGAAAATGCTGCAGCTGATCTTTTTCCCGCCTTCATTTCATGCCGACGCGGCGGATGAGCTGCTATCATCTTTAACCAAAATGTTTGAACAAATTCACGGAGGCACGCATACCGTCTCTTGGCTTTCATAAAAAGACACGCCTTCGTGTCTTTTTTCACATAAAAAAACGCAATACTTCGTTTATCAGAGAAACGAAACACTGCGTTAATAACGTATGTATGGAGCGGGTGATGAGAATCGAACTCACGACATCAGCTTGGAAGGCTGAGGTTTTACCACTAAACTACACCCGCATCAAAGTTTTTTGTCAGTACCGATTTGATGTTTCTAATATTACATGTATATTTTTTTTTCGTCAAGGGAATGTTAAAAAATTTGTCGAAAAAAATTCTTTTTTTGTCCACATGTTAAGTTAGGTTTACATTTTGTTAAGAATCTCATACAATATAAAAAAGAAGAAAACTTGAGGTACGCCCTGATGATGAAAAATAAAGTAAAAGAGCTGAGAGCCAGATTCGGCTATTCTCAGGAAACGCTCGGAAAAGAAGCCGGAGCCACCAGACAGACGATTGCAGCGATTGAAAAAGGAGATTATGTGCCTTCACTCTTATTGGCGCTTAACATCTGCCGGGCTTTCTCACTGCCGATGGAGGAAGTTTTCTGGCTGGAGGAGGAGAAAAAATGAGTTTGAAAAGAAAAGCGTGTTTTCACCTTGCACTCTACGGATTGGCCTGCTGGACGCTTATTTCCTTTATGGAAGCGGCACCGCGGATCGCTCAGTTTTTCCAAACGGAGGGGAGCAGTTCATTTGAGCTGAATATCACTCCGTTTCTGCTGTTTATCATTTGTGCCGCATTGTATATCTATGCCGAAAAGAAAAAACGAAACGGCAAAAAGCACAGGCTTGTGCCCGATGAATTTGAGGAACAGGATGAAAGAGAACAAATGATGACGGCTAAAGCTTGCCGTTCCTCGTATATCGCCATTTACTTCTCATTGCCGGCCGCAGCCGTTCTGCTTTTGTTTTATCCGCTGATTCAGCCGCATCTACCTTTTTTTCCGATTCTTTTGATTTTCATTCTGATGATGATTCAGCATTTGGCTTATGTTTTCACTTTTCATAAGCACGGCAAAAACTCCGGTTCATGACAGATCCGGAGTTTTTTATGTTACCAGCTCGCTTTTTTTACCCCGGGAACCCGGCCTTTATGGGCCAGCTCCCTGAATGCGATTCTGGACAGTTTAAATTTTCTCATATATCCGCGGGGCCGCCCCGTCACCGTACAGCGGTTATGAAGCCTGGCCGGAGCAGAATCACGCGGCAGTTTGCTCAGCGCTTCCCAGTCGCCTTTTGCCTTTAATTCTCTTCGGATGTCCGCATATTGTTCAACAAGCTTCTGCCGCTTGAGCTCTTTGATTACTTTTGATTTTTTTGCCATTTCAGCACTCCTAACAAATCGTAATAATTACGTTTTGTATCATATCATCCAGATGAGCATCGTGCAAGCTAAGCGCTTAAAAAGGCGGGTGAATACCCGCCTTCACTGCCGGCATTTCCCCGGAAATGAAACCGCAGAAAGCACCCGCCATCAATGATCCGCCTTGCGACGTCATCAGACTGTCGCTTTATTTCCTCTTGCAAAATGGTCGTTTCCCATTGCTTCACCCAATCTGCGCTCAAGCTTTTTCGTCCGCTCATTCTGAAACGGCAGAAGCGGAAACACGAGTTCAGCCAGATAATAAGCTTCTTCCAGATGCGGATAGCCTGAAAAGATAAACGAATCAATGCCGAGTGCCTGATACTCTAAAATTCGATCAGCGACAGTCTGCGGATCACCGACAAGCGCCGTGCCCGCTCCGCCTCTGACCAGTCCGATGCCGGCCCAGAGATTCGGGCTGATCTCAAGCTTCGAGCGGTCACCGTTATGAAGATCGGCCATCCGTTTTTGTCCCGATGAATCAGCGCGCCGGAGCGCAGCCTGCGCTTTCGCAATTGTCTCTTCGTCTAAATGGCTGATTAATCGTTCAGCCGCTTCCCATGCCTCTTCCTCAGTCTCCCGGACAATCACGTGAAGTCTGATGCCAAAACGCATCGTCCTTCCTTCCTTGGCAGCCTGTTTTTTAACAGTTTCAATCTTTTCTTTTACCTGCTCCGGCGGCTCTCCCCATGTTAAATAGACATCTGTATGTTTCGCCGCAGCCTCAATTCCCGCCTGTGATGAACCGCCGAAATATAATGGCGGATGCGGAGACTGTTTTGGCGGGAACAGGAGGTTGCTGTTTTCCACCTTGATATGGTCCCCTTCATATGTCACCGTTTCGCCCCGCATGAGACCGCGCCAGACGGTTAAAAATTCTTCAGTCGCCTTATAACGTTCATCGTGGCTGATAAACATGCCGTCTCCCGCCAGTTCATAAGGATCTCCGCCCGCTACGACATTTACGAGCAAACGGCCGTCTGACAGCCGGTCCATTGTCGACGCCATTCTCGCGGCGACAGACGGCTGCATCAGTCCCGGCCGGACCGCCACTAAAAATTTCAAGTCACTCGTTTCCCCCGCTAAAGCGGCAGCCGTCAGCCACGGGTCTTCACATGATCTCCCCGTCGGCAGCAGAACCCCCGTATACCCGAGTCTGTCCGCCGCCTGTGCCACTTGCTTAAAATAAAGATGATCCGCCGTTCTCCCTCCCGTTTGCGTCCCTAAATACCGGCCGTCACCATGCGTCGGAATAAACCAAAGAATCTCCATATGAATCTCTCCTTTTTTAATAGGTTACCCTTCATAACTGTTCCGCCATTTTAATAGTTTCCGCTCGAGCATTCTGACCAATGCATCTGTCAGCTTGCCGACAGCCGCAAAAATGATAATGCCGACAAACACCTTATTTGTCTGTGAAAATTGTCTCGCATCCATAATCATATAGCCGACGCCCGCGCTCGATCCCATCAGTTCCGCCACCACAAGGCCGAGCCACGCAATACCGAGAGAGAGCCGGATGCCGAGCAGGATATTCGGCAGAGACGCCGGAAGAATCAATTTCGCCATCTGCTGATACCAGTTAAACTCCAGCACCCGGGCGACATCAAACAGCTTTGCGTCCACGCTGCGGATTCCGAGAAACGTATTAATGTATACAGGGAAAAAAGCCCCCAATGCGATCAGCAGAATTTTTGATGTCTCATCAAATCCGAACCACAAAATAAACAGCGGGGTCACCGCCAAGTGCGGAACCGTCCTGAGCATTTGCAGAGACGGATCGAGATACGCTTCCGTCCGCTTTGAGAAACCGACCAGCAGCCCGAAAACAAGTCCGAGGCCCGCGCCAAGCAGAAATCCGGCAGCCGCCCGGTATAAACTGATCTCTAAATGACCCCACAGCTCACCTGAAAGAAGAAGTTCCTGAAACGTCTGCAAGATGACGACAGGTGACGGGAGCACCGTTGCAGAGACGATGCCCAGACTTGCGATAAACTGCCATACTGCGATGACCGCAGCCGGGAGTACAATCCCTTTCATCCATTGGTATGAATACTTCCGGGATCTTGCCAGAGCTTTCTTTTCTGATTGGCTTATTGCGCCGGCAGCCGTTGGTGCTTCTGCTTTCATTACTTGCCATCCCCCGTTTCACGCGCTTTTTTAATAAATGAATTGTCGACAACGTCTTTTACATGAATTTTCTTACGAATCGCTTTTGTTCGATATTGAAAATCAGCGGTTTCCTGCTGGGCTTTGACAATATCATCATTGATCGGTTCATTGAGAGGCTCAGTATTGTTAAGCACGTTTCTGACGACTTTCGGATCAAGATGTTTGATTTTCGCATATAAGGAGACGGCTTCATCTTTGTGTTCCTTTTGCCATGTAACTGCTTTATTGAACACTTTCAGAAAACGGACAACCTCATCCGGGTGTTCTTTGGAAAATCCCGTTCTGACTAACGTGAAACCGGGAGAATATAAATCCGTGCTCTCTCCGTTCGCTAATATTTCCGCCCCGTGCTGCAGCGTTTCAATCGACAAATACGGCTCCCAAATCGACCATGCATCAACTGATTTGTTTTCAAAAGCGGAAACCGCCTCATCAGGCTGAAGCTGAATGATGGTGACGTCATCGGCGGAAAGTCCGGCTTTATCCAAAGCTTTATAAAGAAAATCAAAGCCGCTGCTCCCTTTGGCTACGGCGATTTTTTTACCTTTCAATTCTTTCAGGCTCTGAATCCCGCTGTCCTTGTTTACGAGAATGCCGTTTGCTTTTAACCCGTCCTGAGACAGCCCGATCTCTTTAAAATCAATTCCTGCCGCCTGGCCGGAAATGACCGGTGAATTGCCGACCTGGGAAAAATCAAGCTTATCGGCGGCAAGACCTTCAAATTGCGGGGGACCGCTTTGGAATTCGACCCATTTTACTTTTATTCCGTCTTTTTTGAAGGTCTCTTCAAACCAGCCTTTTTCCTTGGCAATGAGAAGCGGGCTTAAACTCTGCTGGATGCCGATCCGGATTTCTTTCACCGTTTTCCCGCTCCCTCCTGTCCCGTCTGCACTGCATCCGGCTGACATCATGACTGCTGCGGCTAAAAGAATGATGATTTTTTTCACTTCGCTTCGTCCCTTCTATATCCCGGACCCGTCCGCAAACCGGAGGTCTTCCGTTTTCTCAAATTCAGAAAGCACCTTCTGCCGGACGGCCTGAAAATCCGCTGATGTCCGATTGCGCGGATGCGGAAGCTGAATCGGCATCAGGCTGTGCAGCCGGCCGGGCTTTGCCCTGAGGATCGCCAGCTTATCGCCTAAATAGACGGATTCATCAATATCATGCGTGACCAGAATCATCGTCGTTTTTTTCTCGCGCCATATATCAAGCAGCACATCCTGCAAATGTTTTCTCGTAAAAGCGTCAAGCGCCCCGAACGGTTCATCTAAAAGCAGCACCTCCGGCTCACGCAAAAGGGCTCTGGCGATGGCAACCCGCTGCGACATGCCGCCGGATAATTCGCGCGGATAAGCGTTCTCCGCTCCCTGCAGCCTGACAACCTCAATCAGATCATCCACTTTTTTCCGAACGGCCGGGTCGTTCATATTGAGATCGGCAGCGATGTTTTGTTTTACCGTCAGCCAGGGAAACAGCCGGTGCTCCTGAAAGATAAATCCCTGCCGGATGCCCGGTCCCGACACATGGCGGCCGTTTATTGCGACAGAGCCTTTATAATCGGTATCAAGACCGGCAATCAATTTTAAAAGCGTGCTTTTGCCGCATCCGCTCGGCCCGATGACAGTCAAAAATTCTCCCGATGCAATTGACAGCTCAATATCATTCAGCACCGGTGTTTTCCGGCCTCCATGCTCAAAAGCTTTTTCTTGTATGCTGATGGTTACAGCCATCTGTCTTCCCCTCTCTTTCTGCCGCATGCGATCGAAAAACAAAAAGGCCCCCATCTCCGATTGCTTGCAGAGATGGGAGCCTTCGGCGGTCCGATCGGCAACCCGTTTGTTTTTAAATTTGAATATCATGTTAATTCAAATTATTCCGACTTGTCAACTGTTTTTTATAAGGATTAAAATACGCCCTCCGGCATAACCCTGCCAGAGAGCGCATCAGCTGTATCACGTATTTACTTCCTTTTCTTGCCGGGCGATTTTTAATAATGTCCGCGCGTTGTTGCCGAAAATGTTTTCTATATCTTCTTCCCGCATATTGATTTCCCGGCAGGTCCTCACCTGCTCCTGAAGATATCTGTATACATATCCTCTCGGAAATCCGTTCGAATCCGTCCCGAAGATGATCCGATCAGCACCGATTAATTCAGATGTCTTTCGAAACAGAATTTCCAAATCAAGCGGGTACGGCATCCACCTCATCCACTGATTTGAGCCGGACGTGTCAATATACACATTCGGGCAGCTCCAGCACAGCTGCAGCAGTTCCTGATAATATCCGGCGCCGAAATGCGGAATGATGAACGGTATATCAGCATACTCTCTCGCGACGCGATAGAT
The DNA here is from genome assembly GCF_036362845.1 of Bacillus sp. MT(2024). Classification (NCBI taxonomy): domain Bacteria; kingdom Bacillati; phylum Bacillota; class Bacilli; order Caryophanales; family Bacillaceae; genus Bacillus; species Bacillus sp. MT(2024). The sequence continues at coordinate 861,360 of NZ_CP143632.1, read as the reverse complement.
GGAGAGCGGGTTGATGTTGCGATGGCTGACAATGCCCCCCGCTCTCCCTAAAAGTCCGAAGTGAATTAATACAGGCAGTCTTTTGTCAGCCAGATACGTCCACAGCTTTTTCAGCGACGGATCATGAAACTCGATGTCTGTCAGCGGCCCGAACAGTTTATATCCTTTCAGACCGAGCTCTTCAACCGCTCTTTTCAGCTCCTCATACGCATCCTTTTGTTCCAAAGGATGATATGCAAATCCGGTAAACCTCGCCGGATTTGCTTGAATAAACGCCGCCATCCGGTCATTGCTCTCTGCAGTTAAAAAATTCAGCACATCAATGCCGTACTTATCTAATTCTTTCTCCCATCTTGTCATCAAAGCGATTTCGCCGTCATCGCCATCAACATCATGCGGATCAGGAAAATCCCAAGTGAGATTCATTCTTTCCGACCGCTCCCGGTTATAATCGGAAGAAGTCTTATCGTTTTTGCCGAAATTAAGGCTGTACGGCAGATGACCGTGAATATCGACAGGTTTAAAATGCTGCCGGAAAAGCATACAATCGCCGCCTCCCTTACCGCCTGACAATAAAAAAAGACCCTTATCCAGTGAAGAATAAGAGCCTCTTGTGTCCAAGTCAGCGGTTTCTATTTTTTCTCATATTAAACCTATTATTCCCCTCAGTCAAGTGGTCTTTCAAACCCAAACTTTCTTTCCGATAATAAAAATAATTATTTTATAATCATTATAAAATAATATTGACTTTTTACTGATAGGTGATATTATGTTCTTATAAATCTAAAGAGGTGATCACATGAGTTCAAATAAATTGACAACCAGCTGGGGCGCTCCTGTCGGAGATAACCAAAACTCAATGACGGCCGGCGATCGCGGTCCTGCTTTAATACAAGACGTCCATCTGCTTGAGAAATTGGCGCACTTTAACAGAGAACGAGTTCCGGAGCGTGTCGTTCACGCAAAAGGCGCGGGCGCACACGGTTATTTTGAAGTCACAAATGACGTTACAAAATATACGAAAGCCGCATTTCTGTCAGAAGTCGGTAAACGCACGCCGCTTTTCATCCGTTTCTCAACCGTTGCGGGCGAACTGGGCTCTAGTGACACAGTGCGCGACCCGCGCGGATTTGCCGTTAAGTTTTATACAGAAGAAGGAAACTACGATATCGTCGGAAACAATACACCCGTGTTCTTCATCCGCGATGCCATCAAGTTCCCTGACTTTATCCATACACAAAAAAGAGATCCGAGAACACATCTGAAAAATCCGACGGCCGTTTGGGATTTCTGGTCTTTGTCACCCGAATCCCTGCACCAGGTAACCATTCTGATGTCAGACCGGGGCATTCCGGCGACTCTTCGCCATATGCACGGATTCGGAAGCCATACATTTAAATGGACAAATGATAAAGGCGAAGGCGTCTGGATTAAATATCACTTTAAAACAGAGCAAGGCGTGAAAAACCTTGATGTTAATACAGCCGCAAAAATCGCGGGCGAAAATCCCGATTACCATACGGAAGATTTGTTCAATGCGATTGAAAACGGCGATTTCCCCGCATGGAAATTATATGTTCAAATCATGCCGTTAGAAGATGCAAACACATATCGCTTTGATCCGTTTGACGTCACAAAAGTATGGTCTCAAAAAGACTATCCGCTCATCGAAGTCGGCCGCATGGTTCTGAACCGCAATCCGGAAAATTACTTTGCGGAAGTAGAACAGGCGACGTTCTCTCCCGGCACATTAGTCCCCGGCGTCGACGTCTCACCTGACAAAATGCTTCAAGGCCGGTTGTTCGCATACCATGACGCGCATCGCTACCGTGTCGGCGCGAACCATCAGGCGCTGCCGATCAACCGTTCCCGCAATGAAGTGAAAAACTATCAGCGTGACGGACAAATGCGTTTTGATGATAACGGCGGCCGCTCCGTCTATTACGAGCCTAACAGCTTCGGGGGCCCGAAAGAGTCACCTGAAGATAAACAGGCGGCATATCCTGTATCAGGTTTCGCTGACAGTGTAAGCTATAACCATCATGATCATTACACACAAGCCGGCGACCTGTACCGCCTGATGAGCGAGGAAGAGCGCGCGCGCCTTGTCGCCAATATTGTCAGTGCGATGAAACCTGTGGAAAAAGAAGAAATTAAGCTGCGCCAGATCGGCCACTTCTACAAGGCTGATCCTGAATACGGCAGACGCGTTGCCGAAGGACTCGGACTGCCGTCACCAAAATAACATCAAAAAACCTGCCGGTCTGCCCGGCAGGTTTTTCCTGTTTATTATCAATAAAACCGTTTTTTTCTCAATTACACGAAGTGGCATGCCGCAAAATGATGAAGCCCTTTTTCTGACAGCGCCGGACTTTTCTCAGCACATATCTTCTCGGCTGCCGGACATCTCGTTCGGAATTTACAGCCTGAAGGCGGATCAGAGGGGCTCGGTATATCACCCTTTAAAATTATCCGCTCCCTTTTCGCTCCGGGATCAGGAACAGGCACGGCTGATAACAGCGCTTTCGTATAAGGGTGAAGCGGCCGTGAAAAGAGCTCCTCCTTTGACGCGTATTCCACAATCGTCCCTAAATACATAATGGCGACCTTCGTACATAAGTGCTCCACCACGCTTAAATCATGAGAAATGAACAAATATGACAGCCCGTGCTGTTTTTGAAGGCTGCTGAACAAATTGATCATCTGCGCCTGGATGGAGACATCTAACGCCGCCACGGGTTCATCCATAATGATAAATTGCGGCTTGAGCGCCATCGCTCTTGCAATCACGATCCGCTGCCGCTGCCCTCCGGAAAATTCATGCGGATATCGGTCGATAAAGTTTGCGGAAAGTCCGCAGGCTTCAAGAACCTCCGCCGCTTTATCACGCGCATTCCGCTTTACCGCCAATTGATGCTCGATCATCGCTTCACCGATGGCTTCTCCGATCCGGCGCCGGGGATTTAAAGAACTGAACGGATCTTGAAAGATGAGCTGCGCTTCCGATCTGAAAGTTTTGAGCTCGCGCCGGCTCATCCGAAACACATCACGCCCCTGAAAAAACACCTCTCCCCCTGTTTTCTCATGAAGCCTCAAAATGGTCTTGCCGATTGATGACTTTCCGCTGCCCGATTCTCCCGCTAAGCCGAACACTTCTCCCTTTCCTATCGTAAAACTGACGCCGTCGACCGCTTTTACGGGTTTTTTATGAGTCTTTCTCATCCCCCCATGCTCCTCGTAATATTTTTTCAGCCCCTTGACCTCCAGCAACACATCACTCATCTGCTTTCTCCTCTCTGTAAAGCCAGCACGCCGCCTGATGCCCCTTCCCGAATTCAGTAAAATGCGGGCTTGATCTCCGGCATATTTCTGTGCTGTGTTCACATCGCTCCGCAAAATAACAAGACGATCCGGACAGGTCCGCAAGCTCGGGGACCTGCCCCGGAATGGTGTAAAGCGTCTCCCTTTTTTGACCGATAACCGGCTTGGCCGCGAGCAGCCCTTTTGTATACGGATGCTTCGGATCAGAAAACAGCTCTGCAACCGGTCCTTCCTCCACAATTTTACCCGCATACATGACAATCACATAATCAGCCATTTCAGCAACCACGCCAAGGTCATGAGTAATGAATAAAATAGACGTGCGAAATTGCTTTTTCATATCCCGCAATAAATCCAATATCTGCGCCTGAATGGTTACGTCAAGCGCTGTCGTCGGCTCGTCGGCAATGATCAGTTTCGGATCGCAGCTTAGCGCGACAGCCGTCATGATGCGCTGCAGCATGCCGCCGCTCAGCTCATGAGGATATCGGTGCATAACCTGCTCGGCATTCGGGATCTCCACTAACGTGATCAGTTCAACGGCCCTCCGCCATGCCTCTTTCTTACTCAGCAACAAATGTTCGCGAATCGGTTCGGTCAGCTGCTCACCGATTGTAAATACCGGATTCAAAGATGTCATCGGTTCCTGAAAAATCATCCCGATTTCGCTGCCGCGGATTTTCTGCATGTCTTTTGGTTTCAATTCCAACAGGTTCCGTCCGGAAAAATGCACCGCTCCCCGTTCGATTCTCCCCGTCTCGGGAATAAGCTGCATAATGGACAATGACGCCATGCTTTTCCCGCAGCCGGACTCTCCTACAATACAAACCGTTTCCTCCTCATGTATCGTAAAGCTGACATCGTCCACGGCCTTTACCGCGCCCTCCTCTGTATAAAAAGCCGTTTCCAAATGCCTCACTTCTAAAAGCGGTTTTTTCATTTCATTTTCACCTGCCGTTTTACCTTAGGATCAAAAGCGTCTCTTAAACCGTCTCCAAGCAGATGAATCGCCACAACGGTCAAAAAAATGGCCGTTCCCGGCGGAATCCACAGCCACGGGCGGAGTGTAAAATCCATAAAATGATTCGCCGCTTCCATCATGTTTCCCCAAGAAGGTGTCGGCGGAGCAACGCCAAGCCCGAGAAAACTCAGCGCAGATTCACTCAGCATCGCTCCCGCCACATGCAAAGTCGCCGCTACCAGTAATAACGGCAATGTGTTGGGAAGCAAATGATAGAGGATTTTCCGTTTATCACTAAGCCCCAAAACTTCCGCGGCCATCATAAACGGCTGCTCCTTCAGCGACAAAATCTGTCCGCGTACAAGCCGCGCCAAACCGGGCCATCCGATCAGGCTTAACATCATCATAATCAGGTACATTCTGTATTCAGAAGGCACTTTCCACTCCGACATCACCGCAGCCAAAATCAAAAGCAGCGGCAGGCCCGGGATGGACATGAGCATATCAGCAATGCGCATAATGATCATATCAGCGGCTCCCCGATAAAACCCGGCCGCAGCCCCGAGTAAAGAGCCGATGACAAGCGACAGCACCATTGAAGCAAGCCCCACGGTCAGAGAAATCTGCCCCGCCAGCATCAGCCTCGTCAGCACATCTCTCCCGTACTGGTCGGTTCCAAGCCAATGATGAACCCCCGGCTGCTGATTGGCATTTGAAATATCCGTCCGATCTGTTATGTACGGAGAAAAAGACGGCCCGATAAAGCACAATAAAAACATAAAACATAAGAAAAGAAGACTGATGACCGTCAGCTTATGCTGCAGCAGGCGGCGGTACGTCTGCTTCCAAAGAGAAGGCGGCACCCCTTTTTGTTTTTTCATTCCGAACACCCCCTATTTCAGCCTGACCCGCGGATCAACCGCGGCATAAGCGATATCCGCCAAGAAGTTCCCCACAATCGTTAAACAAGACAAAAACAAGGTAAACGCCATCAAAACCGGATAATCACGATAATGCACAGATTCAAGCTGAATACGGCCGACACCCGGCCACCCGAAAATCTGTTCAATAATGATGGCTCCGGAAAACAGTCCCGGCAGTTCAAAAGCAAGCAGGGTGATGGCCGGAATAAGCGCGTTTTTCAACGCATGTTTCCAGATGACGGTGCGCTCTTTCAATCCCTTCGCTCTCGCCGTTCTGATATAATCCTGTCTGATCACGTCCAGCATGCCGGAGCGGAAATACCTTGTCAGCGAGCCGATGCCGAGCATAGATAAAATCACGACCGGAAGGATCATATGTCTGGCGGCTTCAAGCACGTACGAAAAACCTGTACTCGTGCTTCCGGTATCAATCATCCCGCCGACAGGCAATATTTTCAAATCCACCCCAAACCACTTAATAAACAGAAGGCTGATAAAAAAAGACGGGAACGCCATGGAAGCAAAAACAAGAAACGTCACGATCCCGTCAAACCATGAGTATTTCCTGACAGCGGATATGACACCCGTTATCATCGCGGCTGACCATGTGACAAGCAACGCCAAAAAGGCGACAAAAAACGAATTCCAGACATATTTCCGAAGCAGTGACAGGACGTTCTCCTGATATTTCAAAGAAAACCCAAAATCTCCGCTGAGCACATTTCCGAGCCACGTCACATAGCGCTTCCAAATCGGCTGATCCAGCCCGTAAAGCGCTTTTAACTCCTTCGCTCTTTCCGGAGTCAGGTTTACATTGGAATCAATATAATCGCCCGGCAGCATGGCGAATAAGAAAAAAATAATAAAGGACGTACCGAATAAGATCACAAGCATTTGAATGAATCGTTCTGCGGCATACCGTTTCATAAAAAGCCCCTCCTTTCCGCTGAAAGGGCAAAATCCCCAGGATGCATCGGGTATTTTGCCCAACCGTTCTATTGAATTGAGACATTTGAGAGACTTGAACTGATTCCAGAATAATTGTCAGGTTCAAGCCCTTTTATTTTTCCGCTGACCGCCCTTGCGCTCTGACGGTAATGAATCAGAATGTAAGGCGGGTTTTCCCCGAGCTCCCGGTACAGCTGGTGATAAATCTCTTTTCTTTTGCTGATATCAAGCGTGCCGGTTCCTTTCTCTATCAGCCGGTCCGCTTTCGGATTGGAATACCCCGTCACATTATTGGGATGGCCGGAAGCCAGCTTTTCCACCGTGTCATTCGGATCAAGGATCTGCGAGGTGGAAACGGCGGCAAGGTCATATTGTTTGTCATTGATTTTCGCTACTTCTGTATTAAAATCCATCACTTCCGGTTTTAATGAGATTCCGATGTCCGCATAATTTTCTTTCGCTATCGGGATGAAATCATCATCCGCTTTAGACGTGTAATAGCTGATTTCAAGCTTTTTGCCGTTTTTTTCACGTACACCGTCTTTGCCCGTTTTCCAGCCTGCTTCATCAAGAAGCTTTTTGGCTTTTTCAGGGTTAAACGCGTACCGATTGACACCCTTGTCATCATAAGCCCACGAAACCGGAGACACCGGAACATTCGCGACCTCTCCGTAGCGTTTAAAGCGGACATCGACGATTTTTTGACGGTCAAGTCCGTAAATAAGCGCCTGGGACACTTTCTTATCTTGAAAAGGCGGACGCTTGTGATTGACGTATACAAGCCCGTAATCATTCACGACAGATACGCTTATATTGGCAAAACCGAGACTTTTTAAATGCTGAACCGTATCATCATCAGGTGAGAAAGAAGCGTAATCAAGGTCACCCGTTTCAAACAGCTGAAGGGAAGTTGACGGATCGATAATTTTATAAATCAGCTTTTCCGTTTTCGGTTTTCCGGCATAATAGTGTTCATTAGCCTGATAGCGTATTTCCTGTCCCGGAAGGTATTCTGTAAATTGGTAAGGTCCCGCTCCGAGAGGTTTGGCATAAAGCTCTTTTAAATAATCCAGTTTGCCGAATTGATATTTCTTCCCGTAGTAAGCTTCTGACAGCACCTGCCCGCCCAAAAGAAGCAGCGACTTCGCACTGACTTTCTCAGTCGTGATTTGAATGGTTCTGTCATCAAGGACGCGAATGCCCTCTATCGTCTTTGCCTTTCCTTCTTTGTAAGCCTTACCGCCTTTAATATAAGCCGTGGTGATATCTTCATAGCCCGCGTATGCAGGATCATGCAGCAGTGTTAAAGTGAATGCGGCATCCTTTGCGGTCAGCGGTGAACCGTCGCTGAAAACGAGATTTTTTCTTAAACGGAACGTGTATGTAAGCTGATCTTTGGAAATTTTCCAGCTTTCCGCAAGAGCCGGAGCAGGCTTCCCCGTTTTATCCAGTTTGACTAACGGTTCAAAAATAGGATCTGTCGCATTTCCATCCCAGCCGTTTTCGTAAAAGTACGGCAGAAACACGCCGCCCGGCGCGGAAATCCCAGCAACAAAAGTGTCAGTTCTGGCTTTCGATTTAGCGGGAATCGCCGCCGGATGAGAAGCTTTAAATTCCTTTGTCTTGACATGGGCGATACGTGTTTCTTCCTTTTTATCAGCCGCAGATGACGGTTCTTCCCCGACACTCCCTAACGCGCACCCTGATAACACGATGGATACCGACAGCGCGAGTACCGTTGTTTTTATCCTCCATTTTCTCTCCTTCATCTTTATCGAACCCCCGCATGCTTTTCATCTATCTTTATATAAATCTGCTCCATCTGTTCCTCATTTCTCATAATCTCCCGTTTGTTTTTCTCTACAAGCAGTTCGAAATTCAATGTGTGTTTTCTGTACTTTTTCCGTTTTTTGCTCTTTTTGCGCACATGTGATACCTTTTTTAACGCCACTTTTCATCCCTCCGCTTTTCATTTCATTCAATGACTTTCACGCAAAAAAGGCCCTTATCTGTTTAATAGATAAGAGCCTTCGGTGATCCGATCAGCCATCGTTTGGAAATATGTAATGATTATGTTAATTCATACAATCCCTACCTGTCAACTATAATTTAAAATATCGTGTCCTTCCGGGGGTTTTCCTCATACACTCTCTCATTTTTCCGCATATGCTAGAAAACATAGCAGATTACAAGTGAAAGTGAGTGAGAATGTGGAAAAGACAACATTGACCGGTCGCATCGTCAAAAAAGATGACCCGGACTATAATGCTGCAAGAACCAATATCAATTTAAGCCTGCAAAGATATCCAGACATCATTGTGTTTTGTCAAAACAAACATGACGCCCTCAATGCGGTGAGATGGGCACGTGAGAACAATGTGCCCTTCCGTATCAGAGGCGGAAGACACAGCTACGAAAATTTTTCTCTGTTAAATGACGGACTAGTCATTGATCTCAGTGAAATGAAGAAAATAAGAGTAAATGAGGATAAGCGGCTGGTCTCGATTGAAGCGGGAGCCGAATTGGGGGAAGTCTACCGGACACTCTGGCGGTACGGCTTGACCCTTCCTGCGGGAACCATTGCGAATGTGGGAATCACGGGGCTGACGCTCGGGGGAGGAATCGGATATTTAACAAGAACTGCCGGACTGACTTGCGATCGTCTCCTCCAGCTTGAAATGATCATAGCGGACGAAAAAGCGGGTGCTGACTTGATCACGGTCAACCGCTCAAAGCACTCTGATCTATTTTGGGCATCTCAGGGCGGAGGGGGAGGCAACTTCGGCATTGTCACATCCATGATGTTTAAAGCCGTGCCGATCTCGTGCGTGTCTGTTTTTTCTGTCACTTGGGGCTGGGATGATTTCGAGGAAGTATTTAACACGTGGCAGCGCTGGGCTCCATTTACAGACAACCGGCTTACCTCATCAATTCAGTTTTGGCCTAAGGAAGTCAACCGCATAGAAGCGCTCGGTCAATTTACCGGGACAAAAGAGGAGCTGAAAGAACTGCTGGCTCCGTTAATGAAAGCGGGAAAACCGACAAGCGGCATGGTCAAGACAGTGCCATTTATTAAAGCGGCAGCCTTTTTTAACAGCCCGGGAGGCAATCAGCCGCAAAAGATGAAGCGGTCAGGATCCTTTATTGAAAAACCATTATCAACACGCGCAATATCCACTTTAAAGCGCTATTTAGAGCACGCTCCGAACGAAAACGCCAGTGTCTGGCAGCAATCTCTCGGCGGGGCGGCCGGACGGATCGCTCCGGACCAAACGGCATTCTACTATCGCAACGCAATCATTGCCCAAGAATATATTACAACTTGGACATCTGCTGAAGAAGAAAGACAAAATGTCCGCTGGATCGAAGGACTGAGAACGTCCCTATCAAGAGAAACGATGGGAGATTATGTGAATTGGCCTGATAGAGAAATCAGAAACTGGCTGCAAACGTATTACGGAGAAAATGTTCACCGCCTCCGTCAAATCAAAACGAAATATGATCCGGAAAATATATTCCGCTTCGAGCAGAGCATTCCGCCGCTTCGCCGTTCACCGTTTTTCTAAAAAAGATGAAGATGGACACACTCCATCTTCATCTTTTCTTTTATTGATATAAGCGGCTTCCCTTCTCTGCAAACTCTTTTGCTTTTTCTTTCAGCCCTTCATTGACGGCCTCGTCTTCAGTAAGTCCGTTTTCCTTCGCATAATCACGAATATCCTGAGAAATTCTCATGCTGCAGAACTTCGGGCCGCACATCGAACAGAAGTGAGCCGTTTTTGCGCCTTCAGCCGGCAGTGTTTCATCATGATATTCCATTGCTCTTTCAGGATCAAGCGACAAATGAAATTGATCACGCCACCGGAATTCAAACCGCGCCTTAGACAGAGCATCGTCACGGATCTGTGCACCCGGATGCCCTTTAGCAAGGTCTGCGGCATGTGCCGCGATTTTGTACGTAATGACGCCTTCTCTTACATCATCACGATTCGGCAGCCCCAAATGCTCCTTCGGCGTGACATAGCAAAGCATCGCCGTCCCGTACCAGCCGATCATCGCCGCGCCGATTGCTGAAGTAATGTGGTCATAGCCCGGAGCGATATCCGTCGTTAATGGGCCGAGCGTGTAAAAAGGCGCCTCTTTACAAATTTCCAGCTGCTTGTCCATGTTTTCCTTAATTTTATGCATCGGCACATGACCCGGTCCTTCGATCATCACTTGCACATCGTGCTTCCACGCAATCTCCGTCAATTCTCCGAGAGTCTCCAATTCCGCAAACTGCGCTTCATCATTGGCATCCGCAATCGAACCCGGACGAAGCCCGTCACCAAGTGAAAAAGCGATATCATAGGTCTTCATGATTTCACAAATTTCTTCAAAATGCGTGTACAGAAAGCTTTCCTGATGATGAGCCAGGCACCATTGCGCCATAATTGCCCCGCCGCGGGATACGATTCCCGTCGTGCGTTTAGCCGTTAACGGGACGTAACGAAGCAGTACGCCGGCATGGATGGTGAAATAATCCACGCCCTGCTCCGCCTGCTCAATCAATGTGTCACGATAAATGTCCCACGTTAAATCCTCGGCAATGCCATTAACTTTTTCAAGCGCCTGATAAATCGGCACCGTCCCCACAGGCACGGGGCAGTTGCGGATAATCCATTCACGCGTCGTATGAATGTCTTTTCCCGTGGATAAATCCATCATCGTATCGGCGCCCCAGCGAATCGCCCACGTCATTTTTTCGACTTCTTCTTCGATAGAAGATGTAACAGCCGAGTTGCCGATATTGGCATTAATTTTCACATGAAAATTCCGGCCGATAATCATCGGCTCGCTTTCCGGGTGGTTGACGTTAGAAGGAATAATCGCCCGGCCGCTGGCTACCTCGTCTCTGACAAATTCGGGAGACACATGCTCGCGAATTGCGATAAACTCCATTTCCGGCGTAATGATGCCTTTTCTCGCATAATGCAATTGTGTTACATTTTTCCCCGGCTTGGCCCGAAGCGGTTTCCGCTGCAGGCCGGGGTATTCGGCGGCACGGCCCTCTTTTTTATAGCCGTTGTCTTCAGGTCTCACGGTCCGGCCGTTATATTCTTCTACATCTCCGCGCCCGGTAATCCACTTTGTGCGGAGCGCCCCCAGACCTTCATGAATATCAATCTGTACATCCGGGTCTGTATACGGTCCGCTCGTATCATAAACACGGACCGGCGCATTCTCCTCTTCCCCGAATGCCCCCGTAGTCGCACTCAGGCTGATTTCCCGCATCGGCACTCGTATGTCGGGCGAAGAACCTTCTGCATAAACCTTTTTACTGCCGGAAAAACTCGACATAATGGAAATGTTCGCTTGCTGTACTGATTGATTTTGCATACAAATCTCTCCTTTATCATTTGAATAACAGAACCAAGCTCAGCACCAGCACAAAAAAACCGGGTTCAAAGAAGAACCCGGTTTTGCAGTCAGAAAGAAACTATTATTGTTTTCATTCATCAACAATAATAAAACCTTTACTTCCCCACGCTGGTACGAACCAGATCAGGTCCAAAGGGTTAAGAAGCCGCCGCTTCTCTCTCAGCCCGCTCAGACGGGCACCCCCAGTAACTATTGATTTCGCTCTCATCGTAACATAAGTTGTGTACAAAAAAAAGCATATTATCAAAATTCAGATAACGAGACGGTCATAAGCTCTGTTTCCCGAACGCCTTCTTCGGTATTAAAAACCCGATAACCCTTTGCGGTTTCCCGGGAAGAGACAGCGCGGAACAGCTGACCGTCTTTATAATGAAGCGCAGCGCCGTCATCAGCGGCATAGCCCTCCCTGAGTTTCTTTTCGGAAATCAGGCGGTGATACACCGGCCGGCGCTCCGCTTCTCCGTCATAGTGCGGACAAAAGCTGCCCGGCAAAAATCCTAAAGCTCTTAACTCTCGCAAATCCCCCGCTGAATCCGTCACTCCTTCTTCATACCAGCAAATCGCTCCGGCGCTGAGACCCGCCAAGATGATGCCGTTTTCCCAAGCTTCACGAAGAATAAGGTCAAGCCCCCACTCTTTCCATAAGACAAGCATATTGCGCGTATTTCCGCCGCCGACATATATAATATCTTTCTTCATGAGAAAGGATCTGAGATCAGAACCCGGCGGTTTAAACAGCGACAAGTGATCCGGCTCACACCACAGCTTTTGAAAGGCCTGATAAAACCTGCTGATATAATTCTCCGAATCTCCGCTTGCCGTCGGCAAAAAACAAACTTTCGGCTTTGACCGCGCCGACTGCTCTAAAATATACTGATCCAGCACAAGATGATCCGGCTCCATGGAAAACCCCCCGCCGCCCATTGCAATAATCTGCTTCAATGTCATCACCTCTTTTTTCTCAAGTATAACAGCTCATTAAAAAGGCGTTATCCCAATTTCGGATAACGCCTTCAAAAAGTATTTATTATCTGAAATACGCACCGTATAACATAACGGAGATCCCCGCGGCGATAATCGCCGGAACAAGCTTCGAACGGGCATACTTCACAACATTGATCCCCAACACCGTATTATCACTGAGGGGAGAAGCAAACCAAATGTTCCGCTCGCAAACACGGCCCCGATCGCTAATAATAAGCTGGTATGTAACTGAACCGCCAGCGTCCCAAGTCCCCCAGGATGACCCGATAAAATAGGATATAACAGCCCCCAGTATAAAAAGAGACGGCGCAATAAACATATGAGGGATCCATGATGTTAAATGAGAAGTAACATATTTCGAGAATCCCAGATTTTCAGCTACTGCTGTTACGGCCCAAATCAGCGATAACATAATAATAACGTTGACCAATTCGTTTCCGCCCTTAATAAAATGGGTAACAAGCTCGCCTGCAGGAAAGCGCTGAAACATAAAAAGAGCTAATGCTGCAATAACCGCTGCCAATAATGCGATTAACATGACCTCAAGCATATCGCTTTTGAATGGCAGCCCCACCAGCTGAGAAACAGTGTTAATAGCAAAAGCAGCCGATCGGAAAGATTAAACTCCACGGCCGAATCGGTGTTTCCTTAATATAAGCACGGTGCGCCGAATCCAGCTCCTCCTGCTGCAGGTATCATGTTTTCACAAGCCTTGGAGGATATTTTCATACAACAAAAAAGGCTTCTACAATATGTAGAAGCCTTTGTATACCGGTGGCCGGGGTCGAACCGGCACTCCAGAAGGAACACGATTTTGAGTCGTGCGCGTCTGCCAATTCCGCCACACCGGCATGTAATGCGTCGTGTTCAACCGACGTATATAAATATAACATGCATTTTATAAAGTGTCAATGGTTTTAGTAAAGTTTTTTCAAATGGTAATGCAGTATATACGATACAAGCAAGAAACTTATATTGATAGTCTTCACGCTTTTATTATATAAAAAAAAGCGACCTGCAATATGCAAATCACTCTCATATATGTTTTATAATAAGAAAATTGATGACCAATTTAACATAATTCGCTCAAAGTTAAATTGGTGCCGAGGGCCGGACTTGAACCGGCACGGTAGTCACCTACCGCAGGATTTTAAGTCCTGTGTGTCTGCCAATTCCACCACCCCGGCAATAGAAAGGCGACACCCGGATTCGAACCGGGGATAAAGGTTTTGCAGACCTCTGCCTTACCACTTGGCTATGCCGCCGTAATTGGAGCGGAAGACGGGATTCGAACCCGCGACCCCCACCTTGGCAAGGTGATGTTCTACCACTGAACTACTTCCGCAACATGTAAAAGAACTTAATACATCTTATGCTGTTGTTTTTAAAAAAATGCAACTGGGCTAGCTGGATTCGAACCAACGCATGACGGAGTCAAAGTCCGTTGCCTTACCGCTTGGCTATAGCCCAATGATAATATGGGGCGATTGATGGGAATCGAACCCACGAGTGCCAGAGCCACAATCTGGTGCGTTAACCACTTCGCCACAACCGCCATAATCTGAAGATGAATAAATAATATAGTGGCAGGGGCAGTAGGAATCGAACCCACACCGGAGGTTTTGGAGACCTCTGTTCTACCGTTAAACTATGCCCCTATTTATAAAATGGTGGAGGGGGGCAGATTCGAACTGCCGAACCCTGAGGGAGCGGATTTACAGTCCGCCGCGTTTAGCCACTTCGCTACCCCTCCATCATTTAGAGTGCCGGCCAGAGGACTTGAACCCCCAACCTACTGATTACAAGTCAGTTGCTCTACCAATTGAGCTAGACCGGCAAATGGTGGCTCGGGACGGAATCGAACCGCCGACACACGGATTTTCAGTCCGTTGCTCTACCAACTGAGCTACCGAGCCTTTTTATAAATGGCGGTCCGGACGGGACTCGAACCCGCGACCTCCTGCGTGACAGGCAGGCATTCTAACCAACTGAACTACCGGACCATTTTTTTGGTTGCGGGGGCAGGATTTGAACCTGCGACCTTCGGGTTATGAGCCCGACGAGCTACCGAACTGCTCCACCCCGCGATGATAATGGTGGAGGATGACGGGCTCGAACCGCCGACCCTCTGCTTGTAAGGCAGATGCTCTCCCAGCTGAGCTAATCCTCCATCATATAAGTGACCCGTACGGGATTCGAACCCGTGTTACCGCCGTGAAAGGGCGGTGTCTTAACCGCTTGACCAACGGGCCCTGGTATTTTTTCGTTTGTTATGTATTGATAATTAGTGGCGGAGAGCAAGGGATTCGAACCCTTGAGACGGGGTTACCGCCTACACGATTTCCAATCGTGCTCCTTCGGCCACTCGGACAGCTCTCCATAAATGGCTCCGCAGGTAGGATTCGAACCTACGACCGATCGGTTAACAGCCGATAGCTCTACCACTGAGCTACTGCGGAATGAAGTCTGCCTGGCGATGTCCTACTCTCACAGGGGGAACCCCCCGACTACCATCGGCGCTGAAGAGCTTAACTTCCGTGTTCGGCATGGGAACGGGTGTGACCTCTTCGCCATCATCACCAGACGTTTTAGTGACATGTATTATTATACTATGTATTTCAGAAAAAGCAAGAGTTTTTTTAAAAAATTCTCTCAAAACTAGATAACAGTAAGCATACATTCAAATTGGTTAAGTCCTCGATCGATTAGTATCTGTCAGCTCCATGTGTCGCCACACTTCCACCTCAGACCTATCAACCTGATCATCTTTCAGGGATCTTACTTCCTTGCGGAATGGGAAATCTCATCTTGAGGGGGGCTTCATGCTTAGATGCTTTCAGCACTTATCCCGTCCGCACATAGCTACCCAGCGATGCCCTTGGCAGAACAACTGGTACACCAGCGGTGCGTCCATCCCGGTCCTCTCGTACTAAGGACAGCTCCTCTCAAATTTCCTGCGCCCGCGACGGATAGGGACCGAACTGTCTCACGACGTTCTGAACCCAGCTCGCGTACCGCTTTAATGGGCGAACAGCCCAACCCTTGGGACCGACTACAGCCCCAGGATGCGATGAGCCGACATCGAGGTGCCAAACCTCCCCGTCGATGTGGACTCTTGGGGGAGATAAGCCTGTTATCCCCGGGGTAGCTTTTATCCGTTGAGCGATGGCCCTTCCATGCGGAACCACCGGATCACTAAGCCCGACTTTCGTCCCTGCTCGACTTGTAGGTCTCGCAGTCAAGCTCCCTTGTGCCTTTACACTCTGCGAATGATTTCCAACCATTCTGAGGGAACCTTTGGGCGCCTCCGTTACCTTTTAGGAGGCGACCGCCCCAGTCAAACTGCCCACCTGACACTGTCTCCCCGCCCGATAAGGGCGGCGGGTTAGAAGGTCAATACAGCCAGGGTAGTATCCCACCGATGCCTCCACCGAAGCTGGCGCTCCGGTTTCCAAGGCTCCTACCTATCCTGTACAAGCTGTACCAACATTCAATATCAGGCTGCAGTAAAGCTCCACGGGGTCTTTCCGTCCTGTCGCGGGTAACCTGCATCTTCACAGGTACTATAATTTCACCGAGTCTCTCGTTGAGACAGTGCCCAGATCGTTGCGCCTTTCGTGCGGGTCGGAACTTACCCGACAAGGAATTTCGCTACCTTAGGACCGTTATAGTTACGGCCGCCGTTTACTGGGGCTTCAATTCGCACCTTCGCTTACGCTAAGCGCTCCTCTTAACCTTCCAGCACCGGGCAGGCGTCAGCCCCTATACTTCGCCTTACGGCTTCGCAGAGACCTGTGTTTTTGCTAAACAGTCGCCTGGGCCTATTCACTGCGGCTCTCTCGGGCTTGCACCCTAACAGAGCACCCCTTCTCCCGAAGTTACGGGGTCATTTTGCCGAGTTCCTTAACGAGAGTTCTCTCGATCACCTTAGGATTCTCTCCTCGCCTACCTGTGTCGGTTTGCGGTACGGGCACCTCTCACCTCGCTAGAGGCTTTTCTTGGCAGTGTGGAATCAGGAACTTCGCTACTATAATTCGCTCGCCATCACAGCTCAGCCTTCACGGGAAACGGATTTGCCTATTTCCCAGCCTAACTGCTTGGACGCGGATATCCAATACCGCGCTTACCCTATCCTCCTGCGTCCCCCCATTGCTCAAATGGTGAGGAGGTGGTACAGGAATATCAACCTGTTATCCATCGCCTACGCCTTTCGGCCTCGGCTTAGGTCCCGACTAACCCTGAGCGGACGAGCCTTCCTCAGGAAACCTTAGGCATTCGGTGGAGGGGATTCTCACCCCTCTTTCGCTACTCATACCGGCATTCTCACTTCTAAGCGCTCCACAAGTCCTTCCGGTCTTGCTTCACAGCCCTTAGAACGCTCTCCTACCACTGTTCGAAGAACAGTCCGCAGCTTCGGTGATACGTTTAGCCCCGGTACATTTTCGGCGCAGAGTCACTCGACCAGTGAGCTATTACGCACTCTTTAAATGGTGGTGCTTCTAAGCCAACATCCTGGTTGTCTAAGCAACTCCACATCCTTTTCCACTTAACGTATACTTTGGGACCTTAGCTGGCGGTCTGGGCTGTTTCCCTTTCGA
The DNA here is from genome assembly GCF_036362845.1 of Bacillus sp. MT(2024). Classification (NCBI taxonomy): domain Bacteria; kingdom Bacillati; phylum Bacillota; class Bacilli; order Caryophanales; family Bacillaceae; genus Bacillus; species Bacillus sp. MT(2024). The sequence continues at coordinate 844,204 of NZ_CP143632.1, read as the reverse complement.
CTACGGATCTTATCACTCGCAGTCTGACTCCCAAGGATAAGTCATCGGCATTCGGAGTTTGACTGAATTCGGTAACCCGGTAGGGGCCCCTAGTCCAATCAGTGCTCTACCTCCGAGACTCTTACCTTGAGGCTAGCCCTAAAGCTATTTCGGAGAGAACCAGCTATCTCCAGGTTCGATTGGCATTTCACCCCTACCCACACCTCATCCCCGCACTTTTCAACGTGCGTGGGTTCGGGCCTCCATTCAGTGTTACCTGAACTTCACCCTGGACATGGGTAGATCACCTGGTTTCGGGTCTACGACCACGTACTCAATTCGCCCTATTCAGACTCGCTTTCGCTGCGGCTCCGCATCTTCTGCTTAACCTTGCACGGGATCGTAACTCGCCGGTTCATTCTACAAAAGGCACGCCATCACCCGTTAACGGGCTCTGACTACTTGTAGGCACACGGTTTCAGGATCTCTTTCACTCCCCTTCCGGGGTGCTTTTCACCTTTCCCTCACGGTACTGGTTCACTATCGGTCACTAGGGAGTATTTAGCCTTGGGAGATGGTCCTCCCGGATTCCGACGGAATTTCACGTGTTCCGCCGTACTCAGGATCCACTCAGGAGAGAACGAAGTTTTGACTACAGGGCTGTTACCTCCTATGGCGGGCCTTTCCAGACCTCTTCATCTACCTCGTTCCTTTGTAACTCCGTACAGAGTGTCCTACAACCCCAAGAGGCAAGCCTCTTGGTTTGGGCTGGTCCCGTTTCGCTCGCCGCTACTCAGGGAATCGCATTTGCTTTCTCTTCCTCCGGGTACTTAGATGTTTCAGTTCCCCGGGTCTGCCTTCTCATATCCTATGTATTCAGATATGGATACCACTCCATTACGAGTGGTGGGTTTCCCCATTCGGAAATCTCCGGATCAAAGCTTGCTTACAGCTCCCCGAAGCATATCGGTGTTCGTCCCGTCCTTCATCGGCTCCTAGTGCCAAGGCATCCACCGTGCGCCCTTTCTAACTTAACCGTTAAAAAGAATCACTACGTGATATCTTGCATTACAATTGAATGTGAATTACTTCTGTTATCTAGTTTTCAAAGAACAACGCATAGGACATGCTAACACATGCGTTGCCACAGGAAGTGGCGCATTTAGCAGGTGTTCCTATGTTTTGAAGGAATGATCCTTCAAAACTAAACAAGACAGGGAACGTTCTGTTTATAAGACCCAAGGTCTTATATTCCGTTAAAATCCTTAGAAAGGAGGTGATCCAGCCGCACCTTCCGATACGGCTACCTTGTTACGACTTCACCCCAATCATCTGTCCCACCTTCGGCGGCTGGCTCCATAAAGGTTACCTCACCGACTTCGGGTGTTACAAACTCTCGTGGTGTGACGGGCGGTGTGTACAAGGCCCGGAACGTATTCACCGCGGCATGCTGATCCGCGATTACTAGCGATTCCAGCTTCACGCAGTCGAGTTGCAGACTGCGATCCGAACTGAGAACAGATTTGTGGGATTGGCTTAACCTCGCGGTTTCGCTGCCCTTTGTTCTGTCCATTGTAGCACGTGTGTAGCCCAGGTCATAAGGGGCATGATGATTTGACGTCATCCCCACCTTCCTCCGGTTTGTCACCGGCAGTCACCTTAGAGTGCCCAACTGAATGCTGGCAACTAAGATCAAGGGTTGCGCTCGTTGCGGGACTTAACCCAACATCTCACGACACGAGCTGACGACAACCATGCACCACCTGTCACTCTGCCCCCGAAGGGGACGTCCTATCTCTAGGATTGTCAGAGGATGTCAAGACCTGGTAAGGTTCTTCGCGTTGCTTCGAATTAAACCACATGCTCCACCGCTTGTGCGGGCCCCCGTCAATTCCTTTGAGTTTCAGTCTTGCGACCGTACTCCCCAGGCGGAGTGCTTAATGCGTTAGCTGCAGCACTAAGGGGCGGAAACCCCCTAACACTTAGCACTCATCGTTTACGGCGTGGACTACCAGGGTATCTAATCCTGTTCGCTCCCCACGCTTTCGCTCCTCAGCGTCAGTTACAGACCAGAGAGTCGCCTTCGCCACTGGTGTTCCTCCACATCTCTACGCATTTCACCGCTACACGTGGAATTCCACTCTCCTCTTCTGCACTCAAGTTCCCCAGTTTCCAATGACCCTCCCCGGTTGAGCCGGGGGCTTTCACATCAGACTTAAGAAACCGCCTGCGAGCCCTTTACGCCCAATAATTCCGGACAACGCTTGCCACCTACGTATTACCGCGGCTGCTGGCACGTAGTTAGCCGTGGCTTTCTGGTTAGGTACCGTCAAGGTGCCGCCCTATTTGAACGGCACTTGTTCTTCCCTAACAACAGAGCTTTACGATCCGAAAACCTTCATCACTCACGCGGCGTTGCTCCGTCAGACTTTCGTCCATTGCGGAAGATTCCCTACTGCTGCCTCCCGTAGGAGTCTGGGCCGTGTCTCAGTCCCAGTGTGGCCGATCACCCTCTCAGGTCGGCTACGCATCGTTGCCTTGGTGAGCCGTTACCTCACCAACTAGCTAATGCGCCGCGGGTCCATCTGTAAGTGGTAGCCGAAGCCACCTTTTATGTCTGAACCATGCGGTTCAAACAACCATCCGGTATTAGCCCCGGTTTCCCGGAGTTATCCCAGTCTTACAGGCAGGTTACCCACGTGTTACTCACCCGTCCGCCGCTAACATCAGGGAGCAAGCTCCCATCTGTCCGCTCGACTTGCATGTATTAGGCACGCCGCCAGCGTTCGTCCTGAGCCAGGATCAAACTCTCCGATAAATGGATCACAGACTAAGTTCACTGCATCCTGCAGTAACGTCTGTGTGATCTGCATCATGCAGACCTTAGTTTGACTGACTACGCACATCGCTGTGCGATTTATTTAAAACTTTGAATTAACAGGTACGTTTTGTCTTGTTTAGTTTTCAAAGATCATCTCAACCTCATCTCGAGGCGACTTTTTCAGTATAACATTTCAGCGTTTTGCTGTCAAATGTTTTTTGTTTTTATTTCTCCGCCGCTGTGAGCTTTTTGGTGAAGCGCATCAGCGACGTTTAATAATATACCATGCCTATGATTCAGCGTCAACACTTTTTTTGAAAGAATATCCTCGATGATATACTTCCTGCCCTTTGGTCTCTATTTGAGATACTTCAACAAAGCCTTTTTCCGTCAGGTAATCAAGCATGACACCGAGATCTTGGGTGAAGTGCACCAGTTCAGGGTGCTGAAGCAATTCTCCAAACTGCCACATTTCTTTTTCTTTCATCACTTGAAAAAGGTGCGCAGAACCGATTTCAGCTTTTGAATGGATGAGAAAATCATTTGCTAAGAATAATAATTCAAGCCTTTTCTCCAAGCTTTCGTGACTCTCGACAAGTTCGGAATATAGCTTATATACCTGCGGCTCAATGTGACGGACCTGGTTCCAGACTGTCGTTTCGGGATAAAACCCCCGGTCAATCACTTCTATGCGGGCCAAGTGGTGAAGAGCGTGCACTACCGCATAATATGCATCCAGAAAATGATCAGCTTCAAAAAACGCTTTTCCTTCTACAAATCTTCTGATCAGCTTGCCGTATTCCATTCCGATCTTTAATTTCCGCTCGGCGAAAGGAAAAGTGCTGAGCCGGTCATTGAGTTCAGATATATATTCATTGCGGTCAAACAGCACTTTACCGTTGATGATCCAATCTATGACTCTTCTATTTGTCCCAAGCAGAATCCATTCCTGAAGCAGAGCATCCGTTACAATATGTAAAGAAGCGGTTTTGTGTTCGAATTCATAATGCTTTATAAAAAGAGGTTCATCAGCCTGTTTGACAATGACAAGCATGACCGCATCAAAGTTATCCGTGATGGATGATGCTTTACTCCTTCTCTCAATCATAAGGACGGCCAGCGTATCGGGATGACTTGCTCTTTCTTGGTAAATTGGACGGAGAAGATTGTCCATTACGATTCCTCCAATGCGATTGTTTCACTAGCTATTGTTTCTACATTTCTATGATAAAACATGAAAGTCCTTTTTTCTAAACACATTGCACTATTATAACAAATTTCCTTTTAGGTGCCATATTTATTCTTCCCTTTTCTTACGAAAACATGAAGAATATGCCATCTGTTTTGTGCTATAGTTAAACCAGAGGGGGATGGACATGGCGAAATACTCAAGCAAAATTAATAAGATCAGAACGTTTGCGTTAAGTTTGGTTTTCGTTGGGTTTATCATTATGTACATCGGGCTGTTCTTTAAGCAGTCTGTTTTGCTTGCCAGCTTGTTTATGATTCTCGGCCTGCTGTCGATCGGACTCAGCACCGCCGTTTATTTTTGGATCGGCATGCTGTCCACAAAAGCGGTTCGGGTGATGTGCCCCGCTTGCGAGAAAGAAACGAAGATTCTGGGAAGAGTGGATATGTGCATGCATTGCAGAGAGCCGCTTACATTGGATAAAGGATTGGAAGGCCAAGCGTTCGATGAGTCTTATAACAGAAAAAACAGTGTAAAATAAACGAAGCTGACCGTATCAAAGCGGTCAGCTTCGTTTATTGGTTTTCTTTTTTGGAACATTCTTGGCAGACGCCGTAAATCTCCAAACGGTGGTGGCTTACCTTAAACCCTGTGACGTGAGCAGCAAGCTGTTCCACTTCGTCAAGCCCGGGATAATGGAAGTCCACTATTTTTCCGCAGCTTTCACAAATGGCGTGATAATGGTCAGAGGTGACAAAGTCAAATCTGCTGGACGCATCTCCGTACGTCAGTTCCTTTACAAGCCCCGCTTCCCGGAATACACGCAAATTGTTATACACTGTCGCAACACTCATATTAGGGAATTTCCCTTCCAAGGCTTTATATATATCGTCCGCTGTCGGATGTGCCATAGAATCCACGAGATATTCCAGAATGGCATGACGTTGAGGAGTAATCCGGACTCCCGTATCCTTCAACGTGTCTAAGGCTTCTTTTAATTCATGTGCAGCCATCCGTCATGCACCTCTCTTCTAAAAAAGATTCTTACTTTATAATGTTTATAATTAGTGTACATCTTTTTCCGGTCTCCTGTCAAATGTAATCTGAAGAAAACCCCGTGAGTTCAGCATTTGTCCATTAATTAGACGCAATTTGTTCCAATTCGCGAAGCGCCTCCGCAACGTGATCTTTCACTTTTACCTTTCTCCACTCCTTCACAAGACGGCCTTCTTTGTCTAACAAAAAAGTGGATCGCTCGATACCCATATATTCTTTCCCAAAATTCTTCTTCAGCTTCCACACATCAAAAGCTTCCGCCAGTTTGTGCTCATCATCAACGAGGAGCTGGAAAGGAAGATCGTGTTTTTGCTTAAATTTTTCATGTTTATCACGGCTGTCAGGGCTTACTCCGATGATAACCGCATCAAGTCCCGCGAAACTTTCGTGCTGATCACGGAAATCACATGCTTCCGTCGTGCATCCGGGTGTCATGTCTTTCGGATAAAAATAGAGAACGACGTACTTCCCTTTAAAATCCGTCAATGCTACTTCTTCCCCGCTGTCATTCACTAATTTCATATCCGGTGCTGTTTGTCCGATTTCAATCGTCATTTCTTATACCTCCGGGTTTTTTATTAAGCGTATCCAATTCACGTTAAGATTACAACCGTTATCCCCCCGCTCTTTTCTGGAAGCATGAACCCGTTGTGCTCGCAATGAAGCATGCTACAATAGAACATGATGTAAGGAGATATTAGGAGGGTCATTTTTTGTATACAAAATCAGTTGAACTTCATAAGGAAGCGTTAGAGCATATCGTCGGAGGCGTGAACAGCCCGTCCAGATCCTATAAAGCGGTAGGCGGCGGTTCACCCGTTGCGATGGAAAAAGCGAATGGCGCTTATTTCTGGGATGTAGACGGGAATCAGTATATCGATTATTTAGCGGCTTACGGCCCGATTATTACCGGACATGCCCATCCGCATATTACTGAAGCGATTAAAACAGCGGCTGAAAACGGCGTGCTGTACGGGACGCCGACCAAACATGAGGTCACTTTCGCCAAAATGCTGAAGGAGGCCATTCCTTCACTTGATAAAGTACGATTCGTAAACTCAGGCACTGAAGCGGTGATGACAACGATCCGGGTTGCACGCGCTTATACAGGCCGGACAAAAATCATTAAATTCGCCGGCTGCTATCACGGCCATTCTGATCTCGTACTTGTCGCTGCGGGTTCCGGCCCGTCTACGCTCGGCACCCCTGATTCCGCCGGCGTGCCGAAAAGCATCGCCAATGAGGTGATTACCGTTCCTTTCAATGACATTGAAAGCTACAAAGCCGCGCTGGATAAATGGGGTTCAGAAATCGCAGCGGTTCTCGTCGAGCCGATCGTCGGCAACTTCGGCATCGTTGAACCTGAAGAAGGATTTTTAGAACAGGTAAATGAATTGACCCATAAAGCGGGTGCGCTCGTCATTTATGATGAAGTGATCACGGCGTTCCGTTTTATGTACGGAGGCGCGCAGGATCTTCTTCAAGTGAAGCCTGATTTAACGGCGCTCGGTAAAATTATCGGGGGCGGCTTGCCGATCGGCGCTTACGGAGGCAAAAAAGAGATCATGGAGCAGGTTGCTCCGCTCGGCCCGGCATATCAAGCCGGCACGATGGCCGGAAACCCGGCATCTATCCTATCAGGCATCGCCTGCCTGGAAGTGCTGAAGGAAGAAGGCGTTTACGAGCGGCTTGATGAGCTCGGCGCCAGACTTGAGCAGGGCATTCTCGCCCATGCGGAGACACATGGCATTACCATCACCGTCAACCGTTTAAAAGGCGCGCTCACGGTTTACTTCACTGATGAAAAGATCGTCAATTACGAGCAGGCGGAAAATACAGACGGAGAAGCATTCGCCAAGTTCTTCAAGCTGATGCTTGAGCGCGGCATCAATCTCGCTCCATCGAAGTATGAAGCTTGGTTTATCACAACCGCACATACTGAAGAGGATATCGACGCCACTTTACAAGCCGTTGAAGATGCGTTCAGACATATGAAAAAATAACTGCTGAAACAAGCGGGAGCCCGGGGCTTCCGCTTTTTCTTTTTGTCCGATTTGTGAGATAATGGTTTTTTCAAAAAAAGACCTTGAATAATTGGTATGATCCCTGTATATTACTTTATTGTTTAGCAAATCAGCCGACAGGGAAATGTAAGTGTCAGCCGTTCGTTCGGCACATAATTTATTAGAGAAAGGAATGCACGCACAAACCAATGAAACTTGGTGCCCGCATTTTTAAAACAGGGATTGCGATTACGCTCGCGCTCTACTTAGCATCATGGATCGGACTTCCGTCGCCGATCTTTGCCGGGATTGCAGCTATATTTGCCATACAGCCCTCTATTTACAGGTCTTTTCTTATCATTATTGATCAGGTTCAGGCAAATATCATCGGCGCTGTCATCGCTACGGTATTCGGACTGATTTTCGGACCGAGTCCGATTATGATCGGATTGACCGCAGTGATTGTCATCACGATCATGTTAAAACTGAAAATTGAACACACCATTTCGATTGCGCTCGTGACAGTTATCGCGATTTTAGAAACACCGGGAAACAGCTTCCTGACGTTCGCTCTGATACGAACAAGCACCGTTATTTTAGGCGTGCTGTCTTCTTTTATTGTGAACCTTGTGTTTCTTCCGCCGAAATACGAAACGAAGCTGACTCATCATACGGTTGAATATACCGATGAGATCATGAAATGGATCAGGCTGACGATGCGTCAGTCCACGGAACACTCGATATTGAAAGAGGATATTGAGAAGCTGAAGGAAAAGATGATGAAGCTTGATCATACGTACCTTCTTTATAAAGAGGAGAGAAGCTACTTTAAGAAAACGACGTATGTAAAGTCGCGCAAGCTTGTTTTATTCAGACAGGCGATTATTACGGCAAATCGGGCGCTTGATACGCTGAAAAAGCTGCACCGCTATGAAAACGAGATTTATCATATGCCGGAGGAATTTCAGGAGACGCTGACAGAAGAAATTGATTATCTGCTTCATTGGCACGAAAGGATTCTGATGCGGACGGTCGGCAAGATCAAACCGCATGATGACGATGCTGAAGAAAGCATAAGATATAAACAGCTTTTGACGAAGTCTTTCTTGAAAAATCAGCAGAACTGCGAGGATGAACTGCTTGATTACAATATGCTCAGCATTATGGCTGCGGTTGCGGAATACCGCGAGCAGCTGGAGCATCTCGATACATTAATTACGAGTTTTCAGACATACCACCCGAAAGACAGCGAATTAGAAACAGACGAAGAGTAACCCGGTGCTTCCGTAAAACCGGGTTTTTTTGCATTCAAAAAAACGTATGCCGCCCATTCGGACGGCATACGTTTTTGTATCAGTTCAAATTCTGAATCGTAAATAAGTGTCTGTACTGGCCGCCTCGGGCCATTAATTCCTCGTGCGTGCCGGTTTCGACGACGGCGCCGTTTTCCATGACGACAATTTTATCCGCATGCGTAATCGTGGACAGCCTGTGGGCGACGATAAATGTCGTCCGGTTTTTCGCAAGCTTGTCCATCGCTTCCTGAATGTAGTGTTCACTTTCAAGATCAAGAGCCGATGTCGCTTCATCCAAAATCAGCAGCGGCGGATTTTTTAAGAATACACGGGCGATCGAAATCCGCTGCTTCTGCCCGCCTGACAATTTGACGCCCCGTTCGCCGACTTTGGTTTCGTAGCCTTCGGGGAAGTTCATAATAAATTCATGGGCATTTGCCGCTTTCGCAGCCGCAACCACCTCATCCAGAGACGCTCCCGGTTTACCGATGGCGATATTTTCACGAATCGTCTCACTGAACAGAAACGTATCCTGAAGCACCATTCCAACTTGATTGCGGAGGCTTCTCGCTTCATAATCGCGAATATCTGTGCCGTCAATCAGCAGGCTGCCGCCGGATACATCATAAAAACGCGGTATGAGGCTGACAAGCGTCGATTTTCCGCCGCCGCTCATTCCGACGAGCGCGACGGTTTCCCCTTTTGTCACCTTTAAGGAAACGTCCTGCAAAATCGTTTCTTTTCCTTCCTCATAACGGAACGAGACATTTCGGAATTCAACTTCGCCCTTAATGTCGTCAGCTTTTACTGCATTCGGTTTATCAGTCAGTTCATACGGCTCGTCGATAAATTCAAATATGCGGTCCATCGAAGCGATCGACTGGGTCAGCGTGGTCGATGAGTTGATCAATCTTCTGACCGGATTGTACATTCTGTCAATATAGCCGACGAACGCAACCATCGTCCCTACCGTCAGCGGACCGTTTATGACAAAATAACCCGCAAACGCGATAACAAGCAGCGGCGCCAAATCCGTAATGGTATTCACGACTGCAAACGTTTTTGCGTTCCAATTCGTATGACGGATCGCTCTGTCCAGAAAATGTCCGTTTTTTTCATCAAAATTGGCTTGTTCATAATCTTCAATGGCAAAACTTCTGATAACGGGCATCCCCTGAACTCTTTCGTGCAAATGTCCCTGAACTTGGGCGAGTGCCTGAGAACGCTCACGTGTCAGTTTTCGGAGGCGGCCGTAAAAGTATTTCACTGAAATTCCGTATAACGGAAACAAAATGACAGATATCAATGTCAGCTTGACATCGAGTGTAAACATAATGCAGATGACGATCAGCACCGTCATCATATCAAGCCAGATATTCATCAGTCCCGTTATGACAAAGTCTTTTGTCTGTTCAACATCATTTATCACCCGGGAAATGACTTCGCCCGTTCTCGTGTTGGCATAAAACCTCAGGCTCAATTTTTGAATATGATCAAACAATACCCCCCTGATATCGTAGAGCACCCGGCTGCCCGTCCATTGCGCGAAGTATTGCCGATAGTACTCTACCGGGGGACGCAGAATTAAAAACAGCACGAACATGATGCCCATTATCGTGAATAGCGATGAAGTTTTAGCGCTTGCCGTTCCGCTCCCTTGAATAATGTCATCGACCACGTATTTTAACAGAAGCGGGAGAGCCAGCGGGATGGAGAATTTTATAATGCCGATTAACACTGTGATAAAAATTTGTTTTTTATAAGGTTTTACAAATTGCATATAGCGTCTGATTACGCCCACACTTTATCCCCCTCTCTCTTTAAGGCGTGTGAGCCCATGTGAAAAACCTGTTGACACCCCAACAGGTTTTTTTATTGTATTCTTTATTTTGTATAGCGCAGATACCGTTCATACCACATATCAACAAATTCCGGAGCAAACGGTCCTTTCCGCTGATGAATCCAGTGCAGCAGCGTATTCAGATACTCCTTCAGAATGCTGTCGATCTCTTTAGGGTAATTCATTGATTTGCGGTGGTCATCGTATTCATCCTCGTCAAGAATGTTATATGTCATATCCGGAAACACCTTGACATCCAAATCGTAATCAATATATTTGATGGCCTCTCCGTCATAAGCGAACGGCGAGCTGATGTTGCAATAATAGTGTACCCCGTCATCTCTCAGCATTCCGATGACGTTAAACCACTGACGGGCATGAAAGTAGCAGATCGCCGGTTCTCTCGTCACCCACGTCCGTCCGTCGGATTCCGTCACCATTGTCCGGTCGTTGGCTCCGATGATACACAATTCCGTACTTTTTAAAATCGTCGTTTCATTCCAAATTCGATGAAGCAGCCCGTTATGCTTATAGCTGTGAATTTGAATGGTTTCTCCTTCCTTGGGATATCCCATATTTCTCCCCTACTTTCTGTAAAGCCCTGCAGTCAATGCAGCCGCAATTGCTTTCCGACAAGTCTTTTCACTATTATAACGTTACGAATTAAAAAATGAAAATAAAAGAACCACTCCGCTTCCGGAATGGCACATTCATTTCTGCACATAGGAAGACGGCTTTTCCGTGCTGCGATAAGACTGGATGACTTGCTCTGTCTGCCTTTGGAATAACTCCTGTATGCCGGCCAGGTCTTTTCGCTTTGTCGCAATTTCGTCCTGTACATTGTCCAGCTTTGCATCTCTTTCCAGACTGATAAGTTCCGCTTCCACCTGGCGGCAGCGGTCAAGTTCTGACTGCAGCTCGAGAAGCTGATCCATGATTTTCATCTGTTCACTTACAAGCTTTTCAAACTCTGACATCGGGTTCCTCCTTAGGCTTTTAGGTTGATACTCCTTACCATTTCGATTTTCCGCCGGAAAACCCTTTGACTCATTCTGTAGAGGAATCACAAGTTTTGTCGTTTCGGCAACAGAAAAAAGCACTTCCATCCGAAGATGAAGTGCTTTTTCGTTTCAGTGATTAGCTGTTTTGCTGTTTGTTTTGTTCAGCAGATTGGTTTTGCTTTCTAACCTGCTGCGCATCAGTTTCACTGGCGAATTCAGTGCCGAATTGACCCTGACCGGAAGCTGATTGCTGGTTTTGTCTTTTCACCTGCTGAACGTCTGTTTTGCTGTATTTTGAGTTTGCCATTGTTATCACCTCCACGCACTTTAGAATGCGCAGGAGACGATAAGGCTATTCATCTTTTTTAAAACTTATACGAGCAGAGAGCGTCCGCCGTCAATAATGATGGTCTGGCCGCGGATCATGTCCGCTTTTGAAGAAACTAAAAACTCCACCGTGTCGATCATATCTTTAATCTCGACCATTCTGCCGGCCGGCGTATTTTGGCGGGCATCTTCCAGCAGTTCATCTCTGTTAGGGAAATGCTTCAGCGCGTCCGTATCAATCGCTCCGCCTGACACCGCGTTTACGATGATGTTTTTCGGAGAAAGCTCAACCGCCAGATAACGGGTTAACGATTCTAAAGCGGCTTTTGAGACACCGACCGTCGTATAGTTTTCAAGATAGCGGATGCTGCCGAGCGAGCTGATGCTGACGATGTGGCCGCCTCCGTTTTTCTCCATCATCTTTGCCGCTTCCTGGGCGCAGAAAAGCAATGCTTTCGCGTTGATATTCATCGTCCAGTCCCAGTGTGTTTCTTCGAGTTCCATAACCGGTCTCAGCACGCCTGAAGCCGCATTATTGACGAACACGTCCAGTCTGCCGAATGTTTCGTCAATCTGGTGAAACATGTCTTTGATTTTTGCCGGCTGGCCGACATTAGCTTTAATGACGAGCGTTTTAACGCCGAGTTTTTCAATTTCTTCGGCGGTTTCTAATGCCGCTTTTTTACTGCGGGCGTAATTGATGACGATATTGTATCCTTTTTCCGCGAGTCTGATGGCGGCTGCTTTCCCGACGCCTCGGCTGCTTCCCGTGATCAGTGCGCATTTATTTTGTTCCATTTTTCCTCAGCTCCTTGCTGTGTATAGTTCTTTTCATTCAACAAACAATAAAAGCAATATCTGTTGAAAGGGGTCTTTTATATGTATGTCGGACGTGATATGGGCGAATTGGCCATGATGCCCAAACAAGATTGGAGAGATTCAGAGCTCGCCTATTTCCATCATGCCTTCCAGCAAATTATGCCGTATTTAAACGAAGAAGGCCAGTCCAAATACCGGGAACTGATTCAGGAAATCGAAGCCCGCGGCGGACTGAAACGGAATGAAGCGGATTACGGCCACGGCACTCGCGTCAGCTATGACTGACGCTTTTTAGCGGCCGCTTTCTTCCGCCATTTTCCATATCTTTTGATGGGAAACGGGAAATGCGTATTCCTTGAGCTCCTCTTTTGTGACCCGTATGAATTCCGTTGTATCCGACACTTGTTTTACTTTACCGAAAAAGACCGAAATATTCCAGACGAGATGGGTGAAAACATGTTCTACGATGCCTTCCAGCTCCCCGATTTCAGCGGTTATTCCCATCTCTTTTTCTAAATAGGCTTCAAGCTGCTCTCTTTCAGTTTTGATTCCTTTCTGGGTTTCGGTATTCGGAAACTCCCACAAGTTGGCGAGCAAGCCTTTTGGCGGCCGTTTATGAATATAGACATCGCCTTGTTCGTCTGTCAGCACAACGGCTGCCATTGTTTTTATTCCGGGCTTTTTCTTTTTGCTTTTAACGGGCAGCTCCCGCTCTGTCCCTTCCGCAAATGCCGAACAGTGCTTTTGTACGGGGCAAAGCAGGCATGACGGCGATTTCGGGGTGCAGATGATCGCGCCGAGCTCCATTAAACCCTGATTGAATTCAGATGGTTTTTCATGAGAAATGAAAGCGGATACCGCCTGTTCGAAAATGGTTCTGGTTTTAGGTTTTGCGATATCGTCCCATATGGAAAGAATTCTCGACATGACACGCATCACATTGCCGTCTACGGCGGGAATCGGTTTGTTGTATGCGATGCTGAGCACGGCGCCTTTTGTATAAGGGCCGACGCCTTTCAGTCCGCCAAATTCCTTTTCCCCGGCAGGGACGACTCCCCCGTACCGCTCATGCACTTCTTTTACGGCACTTTGCAGATTTCTTACACGGGAGTAATAACCTAGCCCTTCCCAGGCTTTGAGCACTTTTTCCTCATCGGCTTCAGCGAGCGCCGAAACGGTCGGAAATTGCTCAACAAACCGCAAGAAATAAGGAATAACGGTATCTACGCGCGTCTGCTGCAGCATCACCTCTGACACCCACACCCGATACGGGTCCTGATTTTCTCTCCACGGCAGAATTCTCTGTTCTCTTTCGAACCATGTAATTAAGTCCTCGCGAAATTTGTCTATATCTTTTTGTTTCATTTTTTCTTCAAGTGCGTTCATATCTTCTCCTCAGATGTTTCGGGTTCCGCTTTTCTTGACACTGTATTTTGGTGTAAACTAAGGGCACGTTACGATAATATGTTACATTAAATAGTGATAAAGAAAAAGCGGAAACATATGAGAACGGCGGATAAACGCCATGATTGGGCAAACAGAAAATGGGGAATATCTTATAATGCGAAATATGCGGGCGGCTGATTTTTAACGCCTGCTAGGAGGTCAACAATGGATACTGGCACTCACGTTGTCATGGGTATCGCGCTTGGCGGAATCGCAACTCTTGATCCTGCCGTCGGCATGCACACCCCCATGTCTCAGGCAGTTATGATCGCCGCGCTTGCCGGCTCTCAGGCACCTGATATTGATACCATATTGAAGCTGAAAAATAATGCCGTTTATATTCGAAATCATAGAGGATTCACGCACTCCATTCCCGCCGTATTATTTTGGTCCGTTCTGATTCCGGGCATTTTGTTTATGTTTTATCCGGAAGCGAACTTTTTGCACCTGTGGCTGTGGACGCTTCTGGCTGTCGTTTTGCATGTGTTTGTTGACATTTTTAACGCGTACGGCACACAGGCCATCCGTCCGTTTTCGAGAAAATGGATCGCTCTCGGTTTAATCAATACCTTTGATCCGTTTATTTTCGTCAGCCACTTGGCCGCGATTGCCGTGTGGTATATCGGAGGTCATCCGGGCGTGACATTTCTGATGCTTTATATCATCCTCGCAGGATATTACGCCGTCCGGTTTTTGATGCAGCTGCGGATAAAGCGAAGGCTGCGCGAAATGATTGAAGAGGAGATTGAAACCATCATTATTTCGCCGACGATGAAATTCAGGCAGTGGCGTATCGCCGTGACGACGGCGCATGCCTTTTATGTCGGCAGAAGCCTTGACGGCCATGTCGTGATATTGGATACATTCAACCGCGTGCCCGTTCCGGAAACCGACGTGATGAAGGCCGCGAAACAGGACGAAAATATTGCAGCCTTTCTTTCATTTTCCCCCGTTTACAGGTGGGAGGTCGATACTTTTAAAGATCATTATGAGGTGCGCTTTATTGATTTGCGCTACCGGAGCAAAGGCCACTATCCTTTTGTCGCCATCGTCCACCTCAGTCATGATTTAGAGCTTCTCTCTTCCTACACGGGCTGGATTTTCAGCGAGGAAAAACTGCAGAAAAAATTAAAGCTCGGCTCTGTTTAAGAGCCGGGCTTTTTTTGTCTTCTCACATATATAGCGGCAAACACGAGGCTGATCACCGATAGAGCGGCCGCGGGTTTAAAAAACGGCGGGTAATACGTTAATTGAATATCGTTTTTTCCTTTTTGCGCTTTAAATCCGATAAAGGAATAATCCGCTTTTTCAATCTGTTCTTTTCTGCCGTTTATCTTCAGCTCCCAGCCTTTTTCATATGGAATCGGAAGCATGATATACGGTGCGCGGGTTTTGTTTTCATACGAGATATGAAGCGTATTTCCGCGCCATCTGAGATCGGCCCGCGGTTCTTTTTCCGCTTTTCGGTATGCGTTTTTCAGCGTATCGTACCGTTCTTCGTAAAGCGCCAGTCTGTCAAGCTGATACGATCCTTTCGGCAGACGGATTTGGATGTTTTTTGTTTTCGGCACTCTGACAGTAAGATCGTTGACACCTGTTTTGTAAATGGATTGATTCGATTTTCTCGTTGTCGTGTAATCGTTCACTTTTAATGTAAAGCCCTGGTCCTTCGCTTTATTCTTCAAATAAAAGCTGACGTAATAATCGCCGCCGTCCATCTTAGCGGCTTGCGGCGTAATGATCAGGCCGCCGCCGTCTTCGTTTACCGTCAGGATGCCGTTATGATAATCGCCATGTTCGGCCGCTATCTCTGCATGGCGGATCATATTTTTCGCCTCAGGCGCTTTTTTCGTGTTGGCTGCGCTTGATTCCGTGATGATCCCGTCAAGCATTGCCCGTTCTCTGGCAAGGGCGGGCGCTTTTTTCAGGCCGTCCTCGTTATATATGCGATCAGCTGTCCGTACGAACGGAAGCATATATTGATTTTGATAAACCGCATAATGGGATGATTCCATGATTTTTTTGAACCCGTACGGCACGCCGGCCTCGTTTGTTTTTTCCGTCATATAATATTTTCCGTAAAGCAGGCTGTATAAATTAGCCCTGTTTCCTAATGTCGCATAGCGGCTGACGCTTTCTCTGCCCATATCAATCCGGAGATCGTTCCAGTAAAAGGACAGCAGATTGCGGTTCAGGATGCTTGAGTATACGCTGAATCCGTTGAACCCGTAAATGATCGGGGTGTTATTGAAAACACCGTTCATCCAATCTAAACGGGCAAACGGATCAGGGTCTTTTTCTTTCAGACGCTGAATAAGCTCTGTTTGTTCTTTGCCCTTATAGTCAGGACCCGTCATAAAGGTATGCGATACCGTATAAATCTTCCCGCCTTCTGATAACGCATATTTTTCATATGTATTAGCCGTCAGCACCGCCGTCAAGAGAATGACGGCATAGACGGCGGGCACCGCGCCTTTCAGTCTTGTCTTTGCTGCAAGGAAAGCGGCAATGGTCAGCCCCAGAAGGAGCAGGATAGGCAGGTTGGCCTGATCAGAAATATCCAGGCTGAACCGTCTCACTTGACTCCAATAGAGCAGAACGGCGAGTACGGCGGATATCAGCATACTCTTCATGCTGATGTCTGAAAGCTTAGAAAGCCCTGCTGCAACCGTTCCGGCAATCGTGAAGCACAGGACGTATTCAAACCTGTTTTGCGGAGCTGAAAAACCGTTAAAGGCGCTTGCCGCAAACGGACTGAAGTGAAACAGAATGTACAGCAGACTGATTCCCGCAAACAGCCGAAACAGCCGGTTTTTATATAAAGAAAATGTAAATAGAAAAAGTAAAAAAACCGCCGGCAGAATGATTATCCGGCTTGAAAATAAAATGTTGTCGGAAAAATCAAGCCATGCAATCTGCTCTGAATACGGCGGCCGCAGATTATGAAGATATCCGTATACGACAGGGATAAAGGAGACTGCGCTTATGCCGAAGCCGAGAAGGCCTGACAGAATAAACATTCTGCATTGAGTGAGCTTTTTGGCTTCATTGTCTTCAAGATGAATGATCCATCTGAATAAGATGTAAATGCCGATGAAAATCAGATTAATATACGCAAAATAAAAGTTGTTGATCAATGTCAGCGCACAGGCGAAGATAAACCACGCCGGCTTTTTTTCCCTGATGATTTTTTCCGCGCCGAGCACGAGCAGCGGCAGCCACACCATACTGTCAGTGAAAAAGTCCCAATACACCTCATGCCGGAAGTAGATAATCGAGACCCCGTACAACACGGCGCCGGCAAAAGCAGGCACCGTCCGTTTGACGAAATAGCGGAACACACACGCCGCCGTGAATATGATAAAACTCTGCTTGGCGATGCTGATAAAAACGGAGGCCTGCGCCCAAAACAGCGCATCAGCCTCACCCGTCAGCTGAATAAGCTGCAAAAAGCGGACAGCGGCGGAGATAAACAGGAATAGAAAAGAAGTAGAGAAATAATAGCCGAGCTGACTGTACACTCCCCCGCCCAGTCCGAACGAATAGCTGTAAAACAGCCTGCCGTTCATATATTGATCAAACAGCAGCTTTTTGAAGACCGCCATTTGGGCGATCCCGTCTCCAGACCCCGTCATATAGCGGCCTGCCGACCACTCTTTTAAGAAAAAAATATGAGCGGCTGCCGCAGCCAGCACACAGGCTGCCGGCAAGATCCATTTATTTTTTTTCATACAATGTCCCCAGACCCTGCGCACAGCGGCGGCTGTTTAATGGTTCCACTTGCGCTTTTTTGTATAATTCGTTTCATTTTGTTCTCCGTACGTTATATTCGCTTCTTTAATTAAATAGTGCGGGCGTTTTTTTGTTTCATAGTAAATCCGGCCGATGTATTCTCCGATGATGCCGAGACTCAAAAGCTGGATGCCCCCTAAAAACAGCACGGCGGAAATAATGGTGAAGTATCCGGGTACGGACACGCCGTGTGTCAGAATATGAACAAAGGTCGTTACAATATAAACCATCGACAGAAGCAATATCAGAATACCGGTGAAAAAGCATACCCTGAGGGGCTTGTTGTTGAAGGAGACGACACCGTCCATTCCGTAGTTGAACAAATTGCTGAATGACCATTTGGACGTGCCGTTCTTCCTTTCGACATTTTCATAAAATACGATTTTCTGGTCAAACCCGATCCAGCAGAACAACCCTTTCGAGAAACGGTTCCCTTCACTCAGCTTCAAAAGAGCATCAACGGCCTGCCGGCTCAGCAGGCGGAAATCTCCGACCCCGTCACGCAAGTCCACTTCGACGGCTTTGTTGATAAATTTATAATACAGGGAAGAAAGCACGGAACGCACGGGGCTGTCCCCTTTTCGGTTGCGCTGCGCGATGACTTGGTCATACCCTTCTTCATAGCCTTGAATGAAGTCTTTCAGCAGATGGGTCGGATGCTGCAGATCGGCGTCCATCACGATTACCGCTTCGCCCTGCACGTGTTCAAATCCTGCCAGAATGGCCGCTTCTTTCCCGAAGTTGCGGGAAAAAGATATGTATTTGACGCGATGGTTTCTGGCGGCCAGTT
The DNA here is from genome assembly GCF_036362845.1 of Bacillus sp. MT(2024). Classification (NCBI taxonomy): domain Bacteria; kingdom Bacillati; phylum Bacillota; class Bacilli; order Caryophanales; family Bacillaceae; genus Bacillus; species Bacillus sp. MT(2024). The sequence continues at coordinate 825,846 of NZ_CP143632.1, read as the reverse complement.
CTTTAATCTGCTGAAGGGTGTCATCCGCGCTTCCGTCATTGATGTAGAAAATTTCATAGTCATAATGAATCGTCTGAAATTCTTTTTTTAAAGATTCATGGATGAGCTTGACGTTGTTCCCTTCATTGTAAGACGGAATAATAATTGAGATTAACCTTTGTTTCATGAAGGCACCTTCTTTGTATTATTCTTTTTTTAGGACGGCCTTAAAGGAATTGTCCGCAAAACTTCAGTAAGGCTTTTCCTTTTTTTAATGACGTTTAAACCCTTTTTTTGTTACAGGGAAAGAAATTTTTTTCTGCATATGGTTTATATTTTGTCATGTTTTTCGGCAGATATGAGAAAAAAAAGAAAAAGTCTGTACGCGGGACAGACTTTATTGCTGAAGGTATTCATGAATCAAATGGCTGACGATGCGCGGTTTTTCGTGAATGACCCAATGTGAGGCATCATCTATGAAGATTAAGTCGCCGTTTGGAATCATCCGTTTTGTTTCCTTGGCGAGCTTTTTGCTCAGCGCGCGGTCGTTGACGCCCCATATTAACCGGTACGGAACGGGCATTTTAAGCGGAACGGCAGGGCCTAAACCGCCGGCTCTGATCGCCCGGTACCAGTTCAGCATCGCCGTGAGCGCTCCTTTTCTGCCCCATGCTTCTTTGTAGCTGTCGACATCTTCCCGTGAAAAAAGCGCCGGGCGTTCGGATAAGCCGATCGCGTGATCCAATACGCGGTAATCGTCTTCAGACAATCTCCGTTCCGGCTTTTCCGGAAGCTGAAAGAAAGCGATATAAGAGCTTTTCTTCCACTGCGGCGGGTAGAACGGTGTGACCTTCCGCATAACCGCCGGGTGCGGGATATTGACCGTGATCAATTTTTCAACGTATTGCGGCCGCGTGGATGCCAAATGCCAGGCCACGGCTCCTCCCCAATCATGTCCGATGACGACGGCTTTGTCATTTGTAAAATGAGTGATCAGCCCGATAATGTCGTCTCTGAGCGTATCAATGGTATAGTTTTCAATGCCCTCCGGTTTGTCACTGAGATTATAGCCGCGCTGATCAGGCACGACAACATGGTATCCGGCATCCGCCAGCGGTTTGATCTGACTCTTCCAGCCGTACCAGAATTCCGGAAACCCGTGCAGCAGCACCGCCAAAGGACCGTCTTTCGGACCGGCTGAAGCCGTGTGCAGCGTCACTCCGTTTGTTTCGATCATGTGAAACGTAATGTCATTCATCGATTCTCCTCCCCGTTTGTTTCAATCTTCTTTCTGTTAAGACGATGATCAGTACGCTGATCGCAATCAACAATACGGCCTGAACAATCAGGGCGAACGGCTGAGTCAGCCGGATAAGCAGGCTGCCCGAAAATCCAGCTGCCGCCGAAATAAGGCCGAACAGAATCATGAGGAGCGCACTGAATCGATTGCCTTCTTTCCACTGCGACTCATCCGCCATAGAGCGCTTCGTCCGATATCCGTATAGGCTGCTGATCGACTTCGGCGGAAAAAATGTGACTGAAATGCCGGCCGCAGCCATCAGAAGGCCGCCGATCACCATTATCATATCCATCACTCTCCTTTTCATCTTTTACGAAAGGAAAGGCGAAAGGTTTCAGAAAAAAAGCAGGCTCATTCGCCTGCCTGAATCTTTATTTTTGAGTTAAGTCGGCCGTTTTCACATAACCTGCTTTCCCGCCGTATGTGATGTACGCCCATTTACGGTCAAACCCTCCGTCATGGCTGAACCCCCAGCCGAGCACATTGACGGTTTCACCCGCTTTAACGGACCCTTTTTTGCCGGTTTCCAAAGTCGGCGTATAAAAATCGGTTTGTTTCGCGGTCACCGCCTTCACCGGCTGCTTCATCAGAAAATGCGTGGAAATATAGGCTTTGTGACCTTTGTAGTCAATTTCAGCCCACTCAGCTCCTTGAAGCCGTTTAACCTTTACGGAATCCTCTGAACGAAGCGTGCCGATAATCCGCCCTTGTTTATTGGGTTCTTTGCGGACATTAAGTTCTCCTGCTTTCACGATATATGTATCTGCTGCGGTGTCTATTTTTGTCTGGTGAACTGCTGCGGCATTCGCTGCCGGATCAAAAAAAACGGTGCCTGCGGCTAAAAATAAGCAAAGTCCTGCGGCCGGAATAAATGCGGTTAACCCCTTTTTCATGTTCATTGTGGTTCCTCCCCGCTATTTTATAAGTTATTACACATTTCCACATTCCGCCGGTCGTCAAACATGATTTTCCCATTTCTTTTATAAAAAGAAAAAACCGCCGGACGGTATCCGGCGGGCGCACTGCTATATTAATGCAGGAGACCCCTGCTTTGATCCAAATAATGAGAAACGTCTTCCCGAACGCTCTGGAACATATGGAGCTTGCTGCCGTATGATTCGATCCATTCCTTGACGACGCGTTCCGTCATTTGCTCTCCTTGATACGGGCGGCCGGCTTTTGCGTAAGTCGCTTCGAAATCTCCCCATAAAAGCTCAACCCAAGTTCGCGCTTGCAAATAGCTGAGCATGTCATTTTTCTCAAGCAGCAAATTCGTCAGTTTGTCGATATATGTATTCATGTCTCTGTCTCCTTTCCTTGGGAAAACCTGCTGCTTTTACGCAGCTTGTCACAGGCATATACTAACTTTACGTCTTCAGTCCAGAAGGCGCAACCTTTTGATATTGGCCGAGGGGGAAAACAAATGGTCCGGAACAAGGCAAAAGGATTTCCTAATCAGAACAATAATAAGTTTGAAGGCGAACCGCGGGCAAAGGATGACTACGCTTCTAAACGGGCGGACGGTTCAATTAATTCGCACCCGCAAGAGCGCATGAGAGCTTCAGGCAGACGATAACATACACCGTAAGAGACCGGGAATGACCCGGTCTTTTTTTTGCGAAAAAAAACATCCTCGTGCGGTCATAACGCTAAATAAATTCCATAATATGTTAAATGTTAAACCGCAAGCCGTAGACAAAAAAGGAGGGGTTTTATAAAATGAAGACAGTTTCAAAACGATTGCTGAGCCTTACCGCATTCTTACTGTCAGTTTCATTATTTGCTGTTTCAGCAGAAGCAGCGGGCAGCCCGCAGACATCTGTATCAAACAGCGGTGAGGAGTTTGACGCAAATCAGAATCAGCCTGTACAAACAACACAGACATCCCCCGCTTATGAAGGAACGGGCCTCACCAAAAGACAGCTTGCACAAAACAGCAAAGCTGACATCAAGTCATTAAAGCCTTCCAGTATTATTGGGACAGACGAACGAATCAGAATTTCTCCCACAACATCATTTCCATATCGCGCGACAGCACAGCTGACCGTTACATACAGCGGCAGCACAAGCACCTACGGATGCACCGGTTTTTTTGTCAATGCCGACACGATCGTTACGGCGGGACATTGCGTGTATGATCAGAAAAACGGCTGGGCATCGAAAATTACGGCAGCTCCCGGCCGCAACGGGTCATCGTACCCGTACGGCTCTTATTCAGGCAAGACATTCTACAGTGTCAAAGGGTGGACAGAAAACGGTGACACAAACTATGATTACGGCGCAATCAAAGTAAACGGATCGCCCGGGAATACTGTCGGCTGGTACGGCTACCGGACGACCAACAGTTCCAGTCCGGCCGGGCTTTCCTCAACCGTGACAGGATATCCGTGCGACAAAGTGTCCGGTTCCATGTGGTCGGACAGCAAGCCGATACGTTCTGCCGAGACATATAAACTCACTTACACGACAGATACGTTCGGCTGCCAGAGCGGATCGCCCGTTTACCGCAATTACAGCGACACCGGCCAGACCGCCATTGCCATTCATACAAACGGCGGGTCGTCTTACAATCTGGGAACAAGGGTGACAAACAGTGTATTCGACAACATTCAATATTGGTCAAATCAATAAAGCTTTTGTTATCTTTCTCGCGGCGGCCGTTTTATGCGGATGCGGCAAAGCGGATGATTCCGCCGCCAAAAAGGCAATGCCCGTTACGCTCCATGTTGAGGATGCAGACGGTTCACCGGCTGCCGGTGTGACGGTTACCGTGATGAAAGCGGCGGAGTCAGATCATCAGCCCAATATAGATCGCGGAGAGATAATAGGCAAGACTGATCACCACGGCGATATTGCATGGAAAAGCGGCGCGAAAGGAACCTATGCCGTCGTTTTTGAAAAAGACGGAGTACCGGAAACCCGGAATATTTCCTTAGCTGAGAGTGATAAACATACGGTGATCAGCATTACATTGAAACACTGAAAAAAGCTTGCAGGCGGAATATCCCCTGCAAGCTTTTTGTTATCCTTTATGCACTTGGTATTCATAAACATCTTTCTTCTCAGACAGATGAGCGAACGTGGAAAGCACAAGGCCGAGAGCCGTCATCAGCGCACCGCCGGCAAACAGCCATGAGTAAGATCCCGTTCCCCCGAGAATCAATCCGCCGATCCAGGCGCCGAGCGCGTTTGCCAGGTTAAAGGCGGAAACGCTCACCGCAGCGGCTATTGTCGTGCCGTTTTCAGAGGAAGAAATAACCTTGGTCTGCAAAAGCGGCGGCGTGCCGAACGCACATGCGCCGAACAAAAATGTCGCTGAAACGGCGGCGGCGGGAAAGACAGCGATATAAGGGAAAATCGCCAAGACGCCGATCAGGCCGATCATCACACCGATCATCGTGCGCGTCAGCAGTTTAAGCGGCACTTTCCCCGCGAAGAAATTCCCCGCCACTCCGCCGAGACCGTAGGCAAATAACGCGCCTGTGATGCCGACTGTGCCGAACCCCGCTGAATCTCTTAAAATCGGCTCAATAAACGTGTAAGCGATAAATACGCCTGAGTAGCCGAGAATGGTGATCGCAAAGGAAAAAATTACTTGTTTATGCTTAAAGACACTCCATTCATTCATCAGCATCGGAATCACTTTCGGTTTCCGGTTCGGTACGACCAGCATCAGTCCGATCAGCCCGATCAGGCCTAAAACGGAAATAATGAAAAAGACGGCCCGCCAGTTAAGGGCATCCCCTAAATAAGAGCCGAACGGGACGCCGAGCATCAGCGCCACGGTTAATCCGCCGTTCATGGAAGCCGCGGCGGCGGAACGTTTTTCAGGCGGCACCATTTCACTCGCAAACACCATGGCGATCGCAAAAAAGGCTCCGTGAATGGATGCGGATAAAATTCTGGAAATCGCCAGCACGGCGAAGTTCGGCGCAAAGACGCTCATCAGGTTGGCAAGGACGAAGATGCCCATCAACCCTAGCAGCACCGGCTTTCTCGGCAGCTTAACCGCGATAATGGTTACGATCGGGCCCGTCAGGCAGACGCTTGCCGCGTACGCCGTAACAAGCATGCCCGCTGAAGATACATGTATATGAAAGTCATCGGCAATCGACGTCAGAATACCCATGACAGCATATTCCGTATACCCGATGGAAAATGTGCAAATCATTAAAACAAAAATCATTAATTTCACAGATGGCTGTTTCATTTTGATATTCAACGCAAATCGCCTCCTTTTTATTAAAAAACAACGAATTCCATCTTAAAAGATATCAAAAATGAATTCAATCATTTTTTACTGAAAGGTTGAAACGAATGTGCCCGAAAAGAAAAAGAGGCCGGAACCGGCCTCTTTTGTTATTATTTTTCTTTTAAAACGGAAATCGGCAGTGCTTCTTCCCCGTCAGACGGGGAAGATCTGTGTCCCCAGGCGAATACGCCGTTGATGTAATCAATGCGGAAAGTGTCATCAGAACCTTCTATCTGATACACCCCGCCGGGCCGAAAGTCTTCCGGGTTCAGCATGTAAGCTTTGGCCATCGTCATTTTCCGTTCAAGCACGGCCAGTTCATTTACAATGCCCATCTGTTCCGCTTTTCGCGCTTTTTCCGTCAGTCCCGCAATTTCTGTCTGTAGTTCATGAGGCGTCATTTGACTGTATCGTTTGTCCATTTCAGTTTACTCCTCTTCCTGCAAGAATTGATCAATATCGTCAATCGAGAATCCTTTTCTGAATAAGTACTGTTTGACCTTCATTCCGCTTTCATAGCTGCCGTCATAGCGGTATTTCCTGATCGCTTTTTCCGCATGAGCCTTCAGAGCTTCCATCTCGGCTTCATCATCATTTTCATACTCCGTCTGCTCCAGAGCGGCATTGATGACGTCAAAAGGGAAACCTTTTCGCTGAAGCTGCATCTGCGCCCGCTGTCTGATCTCTTTTGTGGACAGCTTTTTGTCTTTTTTGAGGATTTTGCCGATATGTTTCAGCGCTTCTTGTATCTGCTCATCAAATGTAAACGCGCTGAGCGTCTCCTTGATGGTATCGTCGTCTATTCCTTTCGCTTTCAGCTCGCGGAACAGGACGTCAGGGCCTTTACCGTTTGTTTTTTTGTGGGTGCTCGCATAGGCTTCGGCAAATTCTTTGTCATTTAAGTAGCGGTAATCGTACAGTTTATGGATGACTTCAGAAATGACCATGTCCGGTGTTTCTTTTTTCTTCAGGTGATCCCGGACTTCTTTTTCAGACCGCATCCGATATGATAAAAATTCTACGGCGCGGTTAAAGGCTTTTTTCACGTCATCACCGTGCTGGATTTCAAGAATGTCAAGCTCGTCCAGTTCTTTCCCTTTTTTCAGGTCAAAACGCACAAGCACGTCGGCGTCGACGCTGAATGCATATTTCTCATCAAGAAAGATGTTGAAGCGCTCGGTATTTTTCTTTTGGGTCGATATTTTTGTAATAAACGGCATCCCGGTCTCCTTTCCCGCCCCGATGTTTAGGCGTTTTTCTTTTTGGCAAATGAGGTACAGTATATGTATCAACGTGTAAGGAGAGATGGATATGAATATCGCGATGACAGGCGGCACTGGTTTTCTGGGCCGGCATCTGACAGGTGTGCTTACCCGCCGGGGACATCATGTCTATATTTTATCAAGAAAACAGAGAGAAACCGAACAAAAAAATGTGACATATGTTCAATGGCTGGCCGAAAACGCGGCGCCTGAGCGCGAGCTTCCCCCTATTGATGTATGGGTGAACCTCGCCGGCAAATCCATCTTTGACCGCTGGACGGACACAACGAAAGAACAAATCATCTCAAGCCGGGTAGAAGCGACGAGAGAAGTCAGACGGATTATGAAGCAGCAGCCGAAAAAACCCCGGGCTTTAATTCAGGCAAGCGCAGTCGGCATTTACGGCACCAGCACAGAGAAAACGTTCACTGAGCAGTCCGATACGTCAAATGAAGACTTTCTCAGTCATACGGCTCATATGTGGGAGCGTGAAGGCCAGAAAATTGAAGCGCTCGGCATTCGGACGGTATATGCCAGATTCGGCGTGATGCTCGGTGAAAAAGGCGCCCTGCCGCTCATGGTTCTTCCTTATAAGCTGTTAGCCGGAGGCACCGTCGGCTCTGGACGGCAGTGGCTGTCATGGGTTCATGTCGATGACGCCGCGGAACTTATTGCTTTTGCGGCGGAGCATGATGACTTGTCCGGTCCCATGAATGTGACATCGCCGAACCCCGTAGAAATGAAGCAATTCGGAAAGACGATCGCAAGCGTCCTGCACCGCCCCCATTGGATTCCCGTACCGGAATTTTTTCTGGAGAAGGCCTTGGGAGAAATGAGCCTGCTGATCGTAAAAGGCCAGCGCGCCCTGCCTAAGCAGGCGCTGACATCCGGTTTTCAATTTACGTATGAAGAACTTGAGTTGGCTTTAAAGGATCTCTTATCTGCATAAAAACGGAAATAAAAGCCAATCCTATTGGTATTCTGTTTTGAAGGAGGGTCTTCTTTTATGGAAAAGAAGCGCGAAAAACATCAGCAGGGAGCCAATCTGAAAAAAATGCAGGAAGTCCTTTATTCCGGTGAATTCAAAAAAGCGGAAAGAGCAGCCAAACGGAAATAAACTGAATAAAGATCGGGACCGGGCAGATACTATGTTTGTTTGATATCACTTTTTTCAGGGGGCGATTGATATGGGCAGAAATCATACTCACAAAAACCGTGATAAAAACAAACAAAAACTTCCTCAAGTTCCGGATGCTTTGAAACGCGAAACAGACGGCACGTACGAGGAATATTCAAGCGAGCTTGCTGATTCCGCTGACCGCGAAGCGCAGGCGCGGATGAAAGCCGCTGACAACAGAGCTAAAAGCAAAACCCGCTAATACGAAATCCCCGCCTCTGTATGGAGACGGGGATTTTTTTACAACTCGGTAAACAGGCTTTTTGCCGGCGTCCGTTCTTTCGCCTTAGGCTGTTCATCCGGATAGCCCGTTTGAATGATGGCGGCGAAGCGCTCATTGTCTGCAAGGCCGAAGTCTTGGTGCACCTGTTTGTCATACATGATGCGGCCGCTTTTCCAGACCATGCCGATGCCGTTTTCATGTGCGAGAAGCTGAAGGTTTTGAATCATGCCGCTCAGCGCCGCGAAATCATCGTTTCTCGTAAATTCATTTTCATCTTCTTTTAAGACGACCAGCAAAAATCCCGGAACGGCGCTGAGGTTTTTTCTCATGTTCCGCTCTTTTTCCTCGTTGAAATCATCTTTTATTTTTTTGAAAAATGAGACGTAGCTGTCCGCAAGCTTTGCTTTTCCCGCTTCGCTTGCTGCGTAGATAAAACGCCATGGCTCCGTCAGTCTGTGGTTCGGTGCGTAAACGGCCGTTTCAAGCATATCTAATATGACTTCAGAAGGTACGGTTTCCGGTTTAAACGACCGGATGGATCTTCTGTTTCTGATTGTATGTGCAAGACTTTCGTTTTGCTGTAATTGTTCGGTTTTCGGCATGCCGATTCACCTTCCTATTCAATTGAAAATGATTATCATTTATAATATAACGGATACGACCGTCTTTTGTAAACCGTTACGGAAGCTGAAAATTGATTGATTCTGCATACACGGCCGTTCCCGTCATCTCGATGTTCATCTTTCCGTTATCTTCTGTAATCCTGATTTCCACTTTTCCGTCTTTCCCGATTTCCTGGCCTTGTTCGATCGTGAGGCATTCGGCTTCAGAGCCTCCGTATTGCCGCATATAGGCTGCCATGACGCCTGAAGCGGTTCCCGTGACGGGATCTTCGGTCGTTCCGGAGAAAGGGGAAGAAAAATGACGGCCGTGCAGATCACTTTCCGAATGAACGGTTTCCAGAGAAAACGGATGAACGCTCGCTTTCGGAAGATCGCGCAAAACAGCGGGGAATTGTGCGTTTTCAGGCACCATATTCCGTGATGCTTGAAGTGATCTCAGAGGAACAATCAGTGTCCAGATCCCCGTTGATCCGTAAACAATCGGCAGCTCGCTGTGAAAATCCTCAGCCGTAATCCCGAGCGAGGCCGCAAGCTTTTCTTTGTCGCCCGTAAACGGCAGAAATTGCGGGGGTGCCTGTTTGAGCGTGATGTATACCCGGCCGTTTCGTTCAGCGGCTTTTGCGGGAAGAATGCCGGCTTTTGTCTCAATTTGATATGTCTGATCAGCCTGAAGCCTTCCCTTTTCAATTAATGCGTAAAGAGAGGCGACGGTAGCATGTCCGCATAAATTCATTTCGTGGCCGGGTGTAAAATAGCGGATGCGCAGATCGGCTTCTCCGCTTTTGCAGAGAAATGAGGTCTCATTGTACCCTGCCATTTCGGCGATCATCTGCATCTCTTCATCTGAATAATCATCTCCGTTAAAGACGATTCCCGCGGGATTTCCCAAATCAGGAATATCGGTAAACGCTTCATATTTAAACACGGTTGCCTGTTTCATTCATCAGCCTTCCTTTCACCTTATGATCATGTTATTCAGTATAACAGAGTAAAATTAGAATTTTTAGTTAATTCTTCAAAAAAAAGACGCCTTTTAACGGCGTCTTTTTTTGGTTTTTCCGATCAGGCGGGTGACGAGAATCATCGTGACGGACAGCGATCTGTTTTTACGGTACGCCAAGTATTTCCCGCGCCACTCCGGTTTGTATTTTTCTTTAAAGGCCCGCAGCCCGCTGAAGCTGTACATATACCGGACGTTGTTGAAAATGACGGCCGCGATTCTTTCCGACCAGAAAGATGTAAAAGCCGTTCCTACGTTTGACAAAGGCGCCATGCCCATATTAAAGGTGGTATAGCCTTTTTCCTGCGCCCAGAGAAACAGACGGATGAAAAGCGCGTCCATAATACCGTTCGGCGCGCTTTTCCGATAACGCATCAAGTCGACTGATATCTCGCCTTCCTGATACATCGGCATCAGGTTGGCAAAAGCGATGATCTCCCCTTCCGCGTCTTTCACGTAAGCAATCGGCGCCTGTTCCAGATAATCCCGGTCGAAGAAACCGAGAGAAAAACCTTTCTCTTTTTTCGGTCCGAGCCATTCGTCCGAAATGTCTTTCAGCTTGGCGATAAACTCGGAGGAAAACGGCGGTTCCCCGACATGAAATGTGTAGCCTTCGCGGTCAAATTTATTGTTAATCGCCCGCAGCCCCGCTTTTTTCTTACCTGACAGCGTAAATGCTTCCATATCCACGAACGCCTCTTCTCCGAGCTTGAAGAAGTTATAGCCGAAGTCATGGTACAGCGCCAGATCTTCACGTTCGATCTGATAAAACATGACACTCAGCCCCTGCTTATGCGCTTCATTCAGAAATTCCTCAATCACAAGCGGAAAAGAGTCTCTCTGTCCTGACGGATCACCGAGCACGACAAGCCTTCTGGAAATCTGGCCGAACAATAAAAGCGCTTTGCCGTCGCTTGAGAAATAAAACCGCTTATCCCCGAGAAAGCCGAGATGGCTGAGGGCGTTTCCGCCTTCTTCCGCCAAAAAGGACTTCAGCCGTTCAGGATCGGCCTTTTCTCCGATCGGCTTCGATCTTTTATGATAAAAGACCGTAAACAAAAGGAAAAACAGCGGCACAACAATAATGGCCGTCATCGTGGCATATGTAATGTGAGAATTGTTATGAACGAAATAATCGTGGCGCAGCAGACGATTCATTTTATCCCAAATAAAGCCGGCAATGAGATTGTAGTTAAACAAGGCGATAATAAACAGAGCGGCGGCAAAAATCATCTGGCCGAGCGTATACGATGCCTGCTCTCTGATAAACTGCCGCTTTAACAGCACCAGCAATACAATGACGACAGGCAGAATAAAGATCGCGCTGATGTTCAATCCTTTTAAGAAACTGAACACAAAACCGCCGACCAGCGCGGCAACAGCCATTGAATAAGAACGTTTCGTCCGTTTGTATAATTCAATCGGCAAGATTAAAAGAATCAAAGCCGCGCTTAACGATAACGCGTTAAACGCAAGGAGCGCCGGGCGCGGAATATGCGGGATGACCGTCTCCCTGTCAATCGGCAGGGCGACGGACGCAAGCACAACGACTCCCGCCATAAAAACCAAAAGCGACAGCGAACCGTAAAGCACTCTGATTAAGATGGCGCGCTGGAATACGAGAAGCACGTTCGTCGTTTCCACGGCGGGCGCCATCTTCGGATTTGATTCCAGCCGTTTAAGCGTATTTTCCGTTAAATCGCCGGCCGCAAAGAACAGCCCGAACACAAACGGAATAAATGAATACACAATCCGGTAGATGACGATGGATGTCACAACCGCCTCCTGCGGAAAGCCCATATTCTGCATGCCGAGCAGAAACAGAAGGTCAAACGAACCGAATCCTCCCGGCACAAGGCTGATGATTCCCCCGATAGCAGCAATGGCAAATACACCGAATACATGGCGGACATCCGCGTGAATCCCCATGACATACAGGGAATAATACATGACGACGGCCGCCGCAAACCATTCGGCAAACGATGCCCCGATGTAAGAAAAAACCGGATGCCTCGGTTTTGCTTCACCGTCTTCTGCGCCAGCTTTTTTATTGTTGATCCAAGCGGCGATTAAGGCTGCCGGCACAATAAGCGCCACTCCGGCGATAACAGCCCACAGCCACGGTTTCTCACCTGTAATCTCTCCGACCGGCAGAATGCGGGCAATGGTCAGGATACTGAAGACGGACAGCCCGAGCAGCGCTGAGGACGTAAGCCAGGCGATGCCTGCGACGAGGCGTTTTACGTCATTCGTATGCTCTTTGTAAAGCATCGTCCGCAGCCCGACGCCCGCCAGACCGCCAAACCCAAGGACATTGTTAAAGGAATTGGCGATAAAGGAGACCCTGAATACTTTCCAATTCGGAATGTTGAGGCGAAGCGTCCGTTTCAGCACAAAGTCATAAAAGGACATCGCGCTGACGGCAAGGAGACCGAGCAGAACGAGAATAAATAAATCGTAACGCTCAATCCCGTTAATAATGTACAGCGTTCGTTTAAAAGAAAGGTCTGTCAATTCCTTTTTGGACTGATAAATGACTAAAAGCAAAACTGCAATAGGAAATAATACTTTTAATATCGATAAGGCATTCTTTTTAGTCAGCAATGTTCTCTCCAATCATCATAAAATAGCTTATTTATTATAATTCCCCCAATAATCTCCAACATATTATACACTACCACCTCACATTCAAACAAAACTCGTCTGCAACTTTCTTTCTCTGATTAAAATCAGTAATATGGTATGCAGGAGTATGAATGAGGAAGTGAGACGATGGATTATAATCTGCATGATACAACGGTATTAGGCGGCGATATTTTTTCTCCTGAGGAACGGGATATTTGGGTGCTGTACATGAAAGTGATGACCTCGGCGGGACTCGGCGATGTGTCGGAGTGGATGAAACTGGATATGAGCATGCCGCAAATGAAGGTGCTGATGCTTCTGAACAACCACGGAACGCTTAAGGTGAGTGACATAGCGGAGAAAATGGGCGCTTCCCTTTCAAATACGACGGGGCTGCTTGACCGTTTAGAAAAATCATGTTTCATTACACGCGCTCCGTCAGAAGAAGACCGCCGTTCAGTCGTCGTTCAATTAACGGAAAACGCGAAAGATATTTTCCGCAGCCTTTATCAAAAAGGACATGTGAAATTGAAGCGTTCATTGGAAACGCTGACCGCTGAAGAAAAACAAACGGTCAATCAAGGACTTGCCATCTTGGCAAGAGCCCTTGATTCTTCCAAACAGGCATAGAGATGAAAAAGGCCTGCCGGTATCGGCGGCCTTTTTTTGTTTGACATTTAATTCACTCTAAGTGAATAATATATTCGAAGTGAATTAAAACGGAAGGATTGATCAGTATGCCGGATCCATTGCAAACAGAAAAAAACCAGAGCCGGGCCATCACTCTTTTTACGATCGGTGTGTTCATGGCGGCGCTGGACAACGGAATTATTTCCGCTGCTCTGACGACGATTAACAGCTCTTTTGATGTTTCTCCTTCATGGGGATCGTGGGGAGTGACCCTTTACACATTGGGACTCAGTGTCAGTGTGCCGATTGTCGGCAAGCTGTCGGACCGATACGGGCGGAAAAAACTGTTTATGATGGAAGTCGGCCTGTTCGGACTCGGCTCTTTGCTTGTCGCACTCAGTCAGAGCTTCCCGATGTTTTTGGCGGCACGGCTCATTCAGGCGCTTGGCGGCGGCGGAATTTTTATAATCGGGAGTTCGCATGTGCTGGCCGTGCTTCCGAAGGAGAAACAGGGGAAAGCTCTCGGGCTTTTAGGGGCGATGAACGGTATGGCGGCCGTCCTCGGACCGAATATCGGGAGCTTTTTGCTTGATGTAACCGGGTCGTGGCATTGGCTGTTCTTGATTAACCTGCCGATTGCCGCCGCTTTGGTTGTGTGCGGCGGTTTGTTTATCGCTGAAACGAAAGAGCCTGAGGCGAAACGGCTTGATCTCGCCGGCACAATGCTGCTGTCTCTTGCGATCTTATCTTGTATGATCGGTATCACGAATCTCGATGGGGCGAAGCTGTCAGAAAGCATAATGGACGTAAAGGTGTACGGGTATCTTTTGGGAGCGGCACTTCTCTTTCTGGTGCTGCTTAAGGTCGAAAAGCGGGTTGAAAACCGGGGGGGCGATCCGATTCTCGCCTACTCGCTGCTGCAAAATAAAGTGTTTCAATGGACGCTCGTCATCGGATTTTTATCGGGAGGGCTGCTCGCTGCGGTCATTTTTATTCCTTCTTATGCGGAGCAATATTTGCACGTATCGGCGGAGAAAGCGGGTTATTGGATGACGCCGCTTGCGTTGGCGTCAGGCATCGGAGCGTGGCTCGGCGGGGCGGTCACGGATAAAAAAGGGCCGGTCTTCTCCGCGGCTGTATCAGGCGCCATCGCCTTTGCCGGATTCAGCCTGTTTCCGTTATGGGTGACGGATAAATGGGAATTTGTCACGGCGAGTGTCATTGCGGGGATCGGTTTCGGATTTCTGCTCGGGGCTCCGCTGAATGTGCTTGTATCAGAAACGGCGGGCCAAAACAAAGGAACAGCGCTCGGCACGCTGTCACTCGTAAGGCAGGTCGGGCTGACGCTCGCTCCGGCTTTATATGCCGGCTTCATTACAGCGGGCTTTGACCGGATCGGAGAGGACATTAAAAACCGCTTAATGAAAAGCGGCATTCCCGCTGATCAGGCGCAAACGCCCGATATTGGCGGCGAACTTTCTTCGTTGCAGGAGCAGGTAAGCCGAATCCCCGTTCCCGCCGTCAAAAAAGCGGTTTTTGATGCGATTGAAGCGGGCATTTCCAGCGGCTACCACCATCTTTATACGGCAGCCGCCGTCATTTCATTATGCACGATCGTGTCTGCGGCTGTTTTGGCGTTTTTCCGGAAGCCGGCATCCTCTAAGACAGATGCCAGCCCATCCGCCGGGAAAGCTCAGTAATATGGGCGATGTGATGTTCAGAGTGCCAGACATATAGCCCGAGCGCCTGTTCCAGCGTAACCGTCTCTTTAGATACAGGATGGAAGTATGCCCGTTTGAATTGGGCTTCCGTCATGGAGCGCAAAAGAGAGGCCCATCTTCTGTGCAGGATTGTTAACAGCTCAAGCGCATCCCCGCAAGCGGCGGTTTTGGAATCATGAAGATCGGCCCAGCCTTTTTCATCATAAGGACGGATTTCCGGTTCATTCTCCGTTAAGCTCAATTTAAACCGGGTATAGCCGTTCATGTGGCTGTCCGCCAGATGGTGAACCACTTGGCGGACAGTCCATCCCCCTTCGCGGTACGGCGTATCAAGCTGACTGTCCGACATCGCTCTGACAGCTTGTTTCAGATTGGCCGGAGCGTGTTCCAGCGCATTGATCCATTCTTGTTTCTGTCCGGACGAAATCCATTCAGCCGGCTGATATTCTCCAATCGGATAGCTGAGGGTTTGTTTTTCCATTTTTGTCTCTCTCCCGCTGATCGTATTATGAAAGTATGATGGTGATGTCGCAGCCTTCCGCTTTCGCTTCACGAAAGACCTGAAGCACACTCTCGGCGCCATTTTCTGTAAACTGCTTGCTTTGTTCAAACTGTCTCCATTCTAAAACGAGGGGATATTCCACCCAGCCGGTCAGACAATCCCATAAAGCGTCAAGGTTTTCACCGTAGTATTCAGGAAGGGCAAGTTCCTTTTTCAATGTCTGGTGCAGGTCGCTCATACTTCTGATTTGCTCCCCGTTAATAACTGCTTTATTCATGCGTTGCTCCTTTCTCTTGATTTTATTCTATCAGTTTACCATTTTCCTCTTCAGAAGTGACCGGAGTCTGCCGCGGTTCCAGCTGAACGATTCCTTGCCCGCCGTCAACGGCCACCCTGTCCCCCGTTCTCAGTTTTGACGTTGCATTTCCGCACCCGACAACGGCAGGAATCCCCAGTTCCCGGGCGACAATCGCCGCGTGGGACAAAGGGGCGCCGACGTCCGTTATGATGGCAGCCGCTCTTGGAAAAAGCGGGGTCCAGCCTACATTGGTTGTCGACGTCACTAAAATTTCCCCCGCCGCAAAAGAATCCCCGTCTTCCGGGACATCAAGGACACGGACAATGCCCTCCACTCTCCCGGCCGCTCCCGCGAAACCTTTTAAAGTATGCGCATCATCCGTTTCCGCAGGCATAAAAGCATCGTAATAATCCGCTCTTCTGTCAGGATCCTCAGCCCATTTAAACGGATTGAATCTTCCGTTAATAACGGATGGGAACGGCGGCAGTTTTTTATAGGTTTCATAGTTTTGCTTTCTCGCTTGAATCGATGCAACCGCCGGCTCTTTCCCCGCGAGCAGATCGGTTATTTCATGCAGATACAGAAAGAAAATATCGTCCTTCATGCCGGTCATTTCCGCCGCTCTGAGCGCGAATGCTCTGGCTGTCCGGTACACCCTGACAAATTCGGATCTGGTTGTTTCTCTCATATTCGCGTATTCTGACGCTTTTTCCATTTTGGCTTTGAGCCATTTGACCTTATGAGGATACTTTTCTGCAAATCTTCGGAAGGCCTGTTCATGCGCCCGCTGCTGTTTCAAAAGCAGTTGTTCGGCATCAATACCCGACTCCTTGTGTTCTTTGATCTGCTTCGTCAGCCAATCCCGGTTTTCTCCCGGATGCGGTATGGAAAGTTCGTATTCATGCGGACCACGGTGGCCTTGGTTCCTGAGATATTCTTCCTCGCTCATACGGCCTTTCATGACTTGATCAATGCCGATAATCGGCTCCAGGCTGGCCAGTCCGCCTTTTCCCCTCAGATTGGAAAGCAGGAGATTCGCATCTTCTATGCCTGCGAGTTTTGTTAATTGAGAGGTTAACGACGAAGAGGATTGCGCAGAATCACGCCCGCCGGATATTAACGCAAACCACGCGTTGCATAAATACGGATAGATCTCATTGTTCCATATCGCTAATAATGCCCGCTCCGTTTCGGCGCGTTTCAGCTTTTCCTCAATATTCCGGCACCACTCCGGCGATTCGTCCAAGTAGGAGGACATGTTTTTTTTCGCTTGCTTCATTTTCGACAGATACGGTTTCAGTTTTTTCGGGATGATCTTCAAAAGTTCATACTTTGAGAACGGATATAAAGGAATCTTCATTTCCGCCGGGATTTCTCCCAATGTATCGCTCATCATTTTTCCAATTTTTCCGCCTTTCGGATTCAGACCGAAAGCGGCGAGAACGGAAAGAGGCTGGCTCATATTGTTATAGGCTCTGCCGCAAATATTGCCGGACCAGACATAATAGCCCGGAATGATGCCCGACTCTTCATCCAGATTCCGGAGGAGCGACCATGTCAGCGGCGTCATCACATCGGGAATCGCTTCTCCTATATTGGTGTTTGTCCATAAAAAATCACCGCTGAAAGAATCGTTCCATTCATAGGTTTCCAGATTTCCGGCTTGTAAGGTCGTAATCGGGCGGGATTGAAGAATATACAATGTCCCGCCCGCGGCGGCCCATTCAATATCCTGCGGCCCTCCAAGATCTTTTTCCAGCTTTTTCGCCAGTTTATAGAGCTTTGACGCATATTTGCGAAATTCCCCGGGGCCGTCATATTTTTTCTTGGGCCGTGCCAGTTTAAAAGAATAGGCATCGGCTTCCCCGGAAACGAGCTGCTCCCCGAGACCGTAGACGTAATTGCCTGTCATCTCCCGCCTGCTCCCCGTAATCGGATCTGCGGTAAACAGCACTCCGGATATCTCAGACGGTATCATCAGCTGGATGACGATTGCGATTTCATGCTCATCTTCCATTCCCTGAACGGCGCTGTACGCTTTTACTCTTTCTGACTGTACCGACCGGCGGACTTCATCAATCGCCCTGGACATGTCTTGATCTGTTTTGACATTCAACACCGTATCGAATTCTCCGGCAAAGGAAGCCTGAGCGGAATCCTCGCTCAGCGCGGATGAGCGTACGGCAAACAACGCAGATGCATGGCGGCTGCGGATGGAATTCACATATTGATCAACAGCCTCTCTCGCCTGATGGCGGAGCTGTCCGTCCTGAAAGGCTGACGGCAAAATCACAAACCCTTCAGGCACAGGATACCCGCTTTGATACATTTTAGAGAGAATGCTTCCTTTTCCTCCCGCAAAGGAATAAAGTTCGGCCGGAAGTTCTCCGAATGTTTTGACACAGTCATTCATAATGTCCCCGCTCCTTTTTAGTCGTTCATCCAAGCTCACAGTTTTTCTCTTTTTCACTTTTTTTGAAAGTATTTCCTACAAGTATACAATATATCGGTCTTCACAAGGGAGAAAATCAATGGCGTTATTTTGTCATAAATGCATCCGTCAAAACAGCCGCAGGCGGGGGCTTTGTTTGCAGGATGTACAACTATCCGTCCTCGTGCCGGATAAAGCGGACCCGTATCAAAAAGGCGGCCGAAGCGCCGCCTTTTTTTCAGACTGTGCGGCCTTGATGCGCCGCCGTATTTCTTTTGGTCTGCTTCGGCTGATACACTTTCCCGACAAACAGGTATCCGTATCTGAAATGGTTGCACCCCCACGATACGAAAATGGGACCGAGCGTGCAGATCAAAAATAAAAGAAGAATGGCAGCCGCTAAAGGCATTGACCGCAAATAGCCTTCCAGAAGATATCCGCTGATTAAAAAGTAGGAGTGCAGCAGATAGATTGAAAACGAATAGTTGCTGATCATCATCACAATCGCGGGCACTTTTTTGAGCTTTGAAAACAGATGAAAACACAGAAAGATCATACTGACCGCGTAAATCATAATATCCGGACGCTTAGAGGAAATGGAGCCGCCGCTGATATATGAAACGGCCACAATCAATATTGCCGATACGGCCGCACTGAAGTAAACCGCATAACGGTACTGATTGATGAGCGATAAAAAACGCGGATATTCCTTTCCGCAATAAAATGCCAGACAGAAATAAAACACCCAGCCCGGAAACGGAACCCAAAAGAACGGAAAAATAGAATCAAGCCCCGATGATGCCGGCGGATGAAAGATCGAAAAGTAAGCCAGATAGACGGCGTTGATGATAAACGAAACAGACAGCACCCACACGGGGGATGTGTTGTTCAGCCAGCGGTGCAGCAGCATATGGAGAATGTAAAATTGAAAGATCACAAGAATGAAGTAGCCGATGAAGTTTCCTAAAAACACATTTTCTAAAAATTTACCGATCACTGAAACGAATCCGGCTCCTTCTTCCGCCACGCTTTTCATTAAAATGGCATCCACCGCGGCAATAAACAGAAACGGCACGAAAATGACTTTGCCCCTTTTCTTTAAAAAACCCGCTGGAACGCCTTTCGGGTATGACCTGGCAAGCAGAAATTCCGAAATAAAGATAAACGCCGGCGTGCTGAACATCAACAGGGTCCGAAACGCATCAACCGTATGGGCGGCACTGGCTAAGGACTCTTCCTGAATCATCAGCACCATTGAAACTGCGTGAAGCAGAACGACACTTAAACAGGACAGGCAGCGAATCACGAAAATTTCTTTTATCTGCATGCGGCCGCTCCTTTTTCACAAGCGCGCCGGACTTTGGCGTATGCTTGGCGCAGCCATTTTTCCCGCAGTTCGGGTGTGCTCGTTCTGACGACAGAAAAAAGGTTCCGCTCGGCTTTTTGAATGCCGCAAAATTGCAGAATACCTTTTTTCAGCGTAATCCAGTCCGAGTTTTTCCGGAACCACTTTAAGTACCAGCCCGGGGAGTCCGCCGTATAAAAGACCTGTGCCGTCTCTGCCCGGAGCAGTCCTTTTACGCGGCCGTTTTCATATGTGTAGGCTTCTCCGGCGACAAGCACTCTGTCAAAAAAGCCTTTCATAATCGCCGGAACGCCTCCCCACCACAGCGGGTAGATGAAAATGAGATGATCCGCTTCTTTCATCAGTTTCCGGTATTTCTTCGTTTCAGTGTCCCGGTTCATGTCAGAGCGCTTTTTTTCGCCGCCGTACTTCAGCACGGGATCAAATTGATCGGCGTATAAATCAATGACCGTATAGCTTTGGCCGCTGTCCTTTAAAGCCATGGCGACGTATTTTACGAGAGCCGCATTGAAACTGTTCTCATCTGGGTTTGCATACACAATCACCGTCTTCATATGTCCCTCCCAGTATTTAATAATTTTTACAATGATTATATCATGATGTCATATGAATGAGGCAAAGACATGAGAAAAGCTTTTTCCAGTTCTGCTGCCGTTTCGATAACCCCTTTCTGCATATTTTGCTGATTTTGCCGCCGCGGATTCAATGACAAGCATCCGGCGCTTCTGCGTTTTTAAGCGGCCGTATGGTATACTAGCTGTCAAATGAATGGGCTTGGAGGACAACATGAGAATTTTAAAGTACGCGATTTTAGGGCTTTTGCGAAAAGGCGAATTGAGCGGATATGATATATCGAGCTATTTTAAGGAAGAGCTCGGCCAGTTTTGGAGCGCAAAGCACAGCCAGATTTATCCGGAATTAAAAAAACTGACGGCTGAGGGATTTATTACGTTTCGCACTGCGATTCAAGGAACGAAGCTTGAGAAAAAAATGTACACGCTGACTGACAAGGGAGAGCTGGAGCTTGCTGCCTGGCTGACGAAAAAAGACCCGATTCCGGAAACGGTGAAGGATGAATTTATGCTGAAGGCTTATTTCATCTCAGCTTTGACGCAGGAAGAAGCGGATGAGCTATTCACCGATCAGCTCGTAAAGCGTAAGGAGAAATTGTCCGATCTGGAAAACAGTTATCAAGAACTGATGACATCGTCCGCGGAGGCGGATTCATTTTCTTCTCCTGATTTCGGCCATTATCTCGTGCTGACAAAAGCGCTTGAGCGGGAACGGAATTATATTTCCTGGCTTGAAGATATTTTGGCTCTCATCAAAAAAGCATAAACAAAACGGGGCGGCTCTGTATCTGCAGGCCGCCTGTTTACGTTCTGAGAACCGCATTGATAAACGAATCAGCCATTAAAATAAGAAAAAGCAGACTGAAATAAACAATCGAATAAAAAAACATCCCCTTCGACCATTGCGTGTCATCCGCCGCCTGAAAGCCTTTGACGCTCCGGTACAGCCAGATGGCCCCGAGCAGGAGAGCGGTTGCGGTATAAAACGGGCTGACGTCTATATAAAGAGGAACGAGCAGCGAAACCGCAGTCAGAACGGCGATATAGCGCAGCATTTTTATTTTTGTGACGCGATTGCCTTTTATGATCGGCAAAAGCGGAATGCCGGCGGCACGATACTCTTCCTTTCGCCTGATTCCGATCGCCCAGAAATGCGGCGGCTGCCACAAAAACATAATCGCGAATAACAAAATCGCGGGCATATCAATGTACCCGGCCAGCGCGCAATAACCGATTAAAGGCGGAGCCGCCCCGGGAAAGCTGCCGACAAATGTGCTCCAGACGGATTGTCTTTTAAACCAAAGCGTATAAACGACGGCATACAGCAAAAATGCAAGCAGGCCAAGAACGGCGGTCAGTACATTAAGCGAAGCAAGCATGATGAATCCGCATGCGCCGAGACATGTGCCGTACAGGATCATGACCGTCGGCGGTATTTTTCCCGTGACGCTGGCGCGGGTGCGGGTTCGCGCCATCTTTGCGTCCATGCCGCGGTCAAAGAAGTTATTAAAAACAGTGCTTGACGCCATGACTAACGCCGTTCCGATCATGGCAACCGCCATGGCGGCAAATATACCGGGCCCTCCGCCCGTCCTTTCCGACTGAAGCCACGCGATCCAAAATCCGCCCAATGCGGCGAGTGAATTTGAGATGATAATCCCCGGTTTGGCAAGAATGATAAAGTCCTTGACCGTCATCCGGTTTCCGTTATGCTTCATAGACTGTTCCGTCTGTGCTGCATTTGAATTCATTTGTGGAGGTTCTCCTTTTTCGGCTTATCATATCAGGAAGAATCAGGAAGCACAATTTATTTTGGGCATTTTTCACACAATTGTAAATTGTATATGAAAAGCCAATCTTGTGACCGGATGCGGCTTTTCCCTTTTTCTATTCAAAGTCTGCCCATACAGCTCCCTCATCCGCCGAACGGACACCCATTTTCAATCCAGCGGATGCCCTGAGTTCGGGCCGGCGATGGCAGGCTCCACGCGTCATTTTTGCGCCTCACTGAGATGTTCGCTCTCTTCAGTCACACAAAAGCCGGGTGTATATTGCAAATCGACGTTCTTCTTTCCCGAGCCTTTAGAAAAATAAAAACCCTTGCCGGTGAGACGGCAAGGGTTGTTTCTTACAGTGTAAATGCGATATCCGCCCCTGATACAGGGTCTTTGACGAATACGCCCTCTTCTTTTTCTTCGATCTCAAAGCCGGCATCGGTCAGCGCTTTTGTCACACGTGACAGCTCTTTTTGATGCGGCAGCGCGATGGTGTAATAATCCAGCCCGCTTGCATTTCCCGGTTTCGGCGGCGCATGTTTTCCGGCCCATATATTCAGACCGATGTGATGGTGATACCCTCCCGCCGAAACAAACAGAGCGGACATGCCCGCGTAATTGCCGACAATGTCAAAACCGAGGATATCGGTGTAAAACGCTTTGGCTTCCTGTAAATCCGTCACATGAAGATGGATGTGACCGATTACGGTTCCTTCCGGGAGACGGCTTTTCCGTTCAGCTCCGGCTTCTTCCAAAAGCCCGTCCACATCGACGGGCGCCGTTTGCATGACATAATTGCCCTCTGCATCCCGGCGCCACGTGCTGCGGGGACGATCGGCGTATATTTCAATGCCGTTGCCGTCCGGATCAGACAGGTAAAGAGCCTCACTGACCGCGTGATCCCCCTGCCCGAGCGCGATGCCGTTTTCAATCAGCCTGGCCAATGCGATGCCGAGTTCTTTCCGGTCAGGCAGAAGTATCGCGAAATGGTAAAGGCCGGTGACAGACCGCTCCGGCAGAACGACGGCGCTTGGATTTTCTTCAAGCACCAGCAGGACGCGTTTTCCGTCTGCTGACAGTTCTGCGGAACGATCGGTTTGCGAGATGACTTGAAGGCCGATCACATTTTGGTAAAAGCCGAGCGACCGTTCCATATTTTTAATGGTCAATTTGACATAACCGATTGCCGTATCTTGATGAATGCCGGTCATTTGAACGCCTTCTTTCTTATGCTGAAAAAGTTTCTCCCTTTTTTGATTTGAAAAGGAGCTGATCCAATGAAAGCAGTCGGCTTCCTGAAAGCGCTAAGTGAATTGACGCAACCAGTAAGATGAAATCAAATTCCGATCCGCCCATAAATGGTGAGGAAAGCTTCGCCGTGAAGATGGCGCCGACTAATGTGAGGGCAAACAGAACGCCGATTATGCGCGTCGCCAAACCGAAAAAGATCAGAACCCCGCCGACAAGCTCAATCGTTGCGATGACATAGACCATAAAGGCCGGAAGCCCGATGCTCTGGAAAAATTGCGTAGTTCCTTCCAACCCTTGAAACTTGGATAAACCGTGAACAAAAAAGATAATACCTGTTACAACCCTTAAAAGCAGTGTTCCTGTTTCGAATGATTTATTCATAAAATCCTCCTTGAAAATTATTATCACTTACTTTATGTAAGCTAGTATATATACATAACTTATTTACGTCAAGTAATTTTGTTACATTTAACGAAAATAACTTAAAAGTACTATTTGTCTTCGCAAAAAAAGACCTCCGCACTCTGTCGGAGGTCTTTTTCCCTATCTATGATTCCCGGAACTGGCTTTCATATAATTCCCGGTAAAACCCGTTCTGGCTGAGCAGTTCGGCATGGGTTCCTTTTTCAGCCATTTCGCCGTCTTTCAGCACAAGAATCTGATCGGCTTTTTGAATCGTGTTCAGCCTGTGAGCGATGATGACGCTTGTTCTGCCCGCCATTAAACGGCCGAGCGCTTCTTGTATTTTCACTTCCGTCACCGTATCAATGTTGCTCGTCGCTTCATCCAAAATGAGCAGCACAGGGTCCGCCAGCACAGCTCTCGCGATGGAAATAAGCTGTTTTTGTCCTTGGCTGATGCCCGCGCCGTTTTGGGTAAGGACGGTATCGTAGCCTTTCGGGAGCCGTTCGATGAATCCGTGGGCATTGGCGGCTTTTGCGGCTGCCTCCACCTCTTGGTCAGATGCATCCAGACGGCCGTAACGGATATTTTCCCTGATGGTGCCCTGAAAGAGAAAGGAATCCTGCAGGACAAACCCCATGTTTTTTCTCAGACTGGATCTCGTCAGTTTTTTGATGTCCGTTCCGTCGATGAGGATTTTCCCGTTATTCGGCTCGTAAAAGCGGGCGATCAGGCTCGTAACGGTCGTTTTACCCGCTCCGGTCGGTCCGACGAAGGCGATTGACTGTCCTTTCGGAACGCTGAAGGACAGATGTTTTAAGATCAGGCTGTCTTCCTGATAGCCGAAGGAGACATCTCGGAATTCAATCTCTCCCGTTTTGATCGGCTGGTGCGTCGCATGCTCTTCATCTTCCCGCTCCTCTTTTTCATCCAGCACGTCAAACACCCGTTCAGCCCCGGCGATGGCCGATAACATCGTATTGAACTGATTGGCTAAATCATTTAAAGGGCGCGTGAACTGCCGCGAGTATTCTGCGAATACGACGATGGAACCGATCGAAATCCACCCCTTCAGCGCAAACAGCCCGCCGACCGCCGCTATAATCGTAAAGCTTAAATTGTTTAAAGAGTTCATGACTTTCGGAATGAATCCCGAAATTGTCTGCGCCCAAAACCCTGATGATTGTAACGCCGCGTTTTTTTCTAAAAATTGCTCCATGACGCGGTCTTCCCTCGAATAGGCTTTAATGACCTTCGCTCCTGATATCGACTCTTCAATAAAACCGTTCAGCTCGCCGAGGTTTTTCTGCTGCTGCTTAAACAGGAGTCCCGTCCGATTGGTGATCCATTTAATGCTCAAAAGCATGATCGGAATAATCAAAAGCGTGATCAATGTTAAAAGCGGACTCATGTACAGCATGACGGCGATTGTGCCGACGAATGTAATGACGCTCGACAGCACTTGAATGACGGATGTATTTAAAGTGGAGCTGACATTTTCGATATCATTGGTAACCCGGCTCATCAAGTCGCCGAGGCGCTGTTTATCAAAAAACGGTATCGGCAGCTCATGCAGATGGGTGAACAGTTCGCTCCGCATTTTAAACACGGTGCTTTGCGAAATATTGATCATCCAATAGTTTTGAAACCATAAGGACAATGATTGCACGAGGTAAATCCCAAACAGCAAGAACAGCACCCCCGCCAATCCGTCCGTCGTCCGTACGACGATAAAATGATCAATTGCTTTCCCGATGACGAACGGTCCGAGCAGGCCGAATATGGCGCTTATGACTACCATGATGATCACAAGGGTTAAAAGCCCTTTTTTCTCGGCTACATACGACCAGATTCTGCGCAGCGTGCCTTTTGTATCTTTTGCTTTCGCGCGTTTTCTGCCTTCATTCGATTTGAGCGGTATTTTCGGATATCGGAAAGGTTTACGAATGTCTTTCTCCACTGTCAGCTCCCTCCTTTCCGAATTGTGATTCATAAATCTGCCGGTACAGATGAGACTGTGCCATCAGCTCTTTGTGCGTGCCTTTTGCCAGCAGTTCGCCGTCTTCAAACAATAAGATGGTGTCAGCCTTCATCGCGGTTGTTATTTTTTGCGTAATAAGCAGTGTCGTGCATTTATAGGATCTGATCGCTTGTAAAAGCTTTGCTTCCGTCTGAAGATCGAGCGCGCTCGTACTGTCATCTAACAGCAGGAGGGACGGCTTTCTGATAAAAGCGCGCGCGATGGAAATCCGCTGCTTCTGCCCGCCTGACAAATTGACGCCCCGCTGTCCCAGCACCGTGTCGTATCCGTTTGACAGTTTCATAATCGTGTCATGGATTTGCGCGTCTTTGGCCGCTTCCATTACTTCATCTAGTGAAGCATCCTCCCGTCCCCAGGCGATATTTTCACGGATTGTGCCCGAAAACAGAAGCACTTCCTGCGGCACATAGCCGATTTCCCTGCGCAGCCCGCAAGCGGAGAATTCACCGATCGGTTTGCCGTCTATGAAAATACTGCCCGAATCAGCCGTGTACAGGCGCGGAATCAGCTGAAAAAGCGTTGATTTCCCTGAACCTGTCGCGCCCATAATGGCAACCGTTTCTCTCGGGCTGGCTGAAAAGGACACGTGATGCAGCGCGTCTTTTTCCATGTCCGGATAGCGGAAGGACACTTCGCGAAACTCAATCCCGCCTGCTAGCGCCCGTGCCGGGTCGTGCCCCGTTCCCTCGCCGCCTTCTGTTTCCAGCACCTCGCCGATTCTTTCCCCGGAAGCCTTCGCCCGGGAAAATACCATAATGAGAAATGGCAGGACGGACAGCGCACCTGTAATCCGCGTCGCATAGTTAATGACGGAAACGACATCGCCGACCTGCGCTCCGCCCTGAGCAATGCTTTTGGCGCCGAACCATAAGATAAACAAAATGCAGCTGTTCATCAGCAGCATTAAAATCGGCATCGCCGCTTCCACGAGACGAAAAGCGGAGACCGTTTTTTCCATCAGCTTCGTATTCGATTTCAAAAAACGTTTCACTTCGTGGTTTGCACGGAGGAGCGCTTTAATCAGTTTGATCGCCGTCAGGTTTTCCTGCATGATCGTGTTGACCTGATCAAGCCGCTTTTGCACGGACCGAAACAGCGCGCCGCCTCTTTTCAGCACCCACAGCAAAAACAAAAGCAAAATCGGCACCGTGATCAGCAGAAAAAAACCGAGTTTCGCATTGACGGTCAGCGAGAGAATAATGCCGCCCGCGATCATTAACGGCGCCCTGAGCATAAACCGGAGACTCATGAAAAGCATATTCTGGACCTGCGTCACATCGTTTGTCAGCCGGGTGATAAACGATGTGGATGAGAATTGCGCAAACGTCGAATAAGAGAAGGATTGAATTTTTTGAAAAAGCCCTTTTCGCGTATCATACGCATAGCTCTGGCTGATGTGGGCGGAGTAGAATGAATTTAAAATTCCCGATGCGAATGAAACAGCGGTCAGTCCGATCATCACACCGCCCCACAGCCAAACCGTACCGAGATCCTGCTTTAAAATTCCTTCGTCAATGATTTTCCCGATCAGCAGGGGCTGTATCAGCTCTACCGCAAGCTCGATGAGCATGAAAAACAGAGCGATTCCCGCCAAAAGGGAATACGGTTTTACATATGATAAAGCCTTTGACATGTGTAAGCCTCCAAATCCTTTGTTCAATATTATTATTTTATGCCTTTCCGGCAAATGAATAAAGAAATTTGGTGTGCCGTTTTTTCAATAATCAGCGAAAAAGATAAAACCTTCCCGGGGAGGGGAAGGTTTTGACCTTATTGATCCAATTGCTGTTCAATGCGCTCCCGCATTTGCGGAACGCCTAATCCGACAATGACCTGAAGCGCCCTGCCTTTTCTGACGACGCCGTGGGCTCCCAGCTCTCTGAAATCGGCGTCACTTTTGACCTTTGATTCATCAGCGACAGTGACGCGTAGACGGGTGGCGCAATTGGTGACCTCCGTAATATTGTCCTTTCCGCCCAGCGCTTCAATATACAAAGCGGCTGTATCCCGCTGTGTTTCGTCTGCCGCGGCTGTTTCTTTTGAAGCCTGCTTCCGTTCTCTGTACTCCTTTTTCGAATAGAGCTTTGTTTCCTGCCCTTTCTCTTTTTCTCTGCCCGGTGTGGCGATGTTGAATTTGAGAATGAGGAAACGGAAGACGAAAAAGTAAACAGCGGTAAAACACAGCCCGATGATGATCTGGTATACATACGTCAAGCCGTGGCTTGACGCCAGCGGGATCCAGTTCAAGGTCGCAGCTTCGATCAAACCGCCTCCCATATTTCCGACGACGCCGGCCATATACATGACGGTTGCCATGGAAGCGGCAAGCAAAGCATGAACCGCAAATAAAAACGGCGAGATAAAAAGGAATGTAAATTCAATCGGCTCTGTAATCCCTGCGACAATGGACGTCAAGGTGACCGGGATCAAAAGGCCGGCGACGATTTTTTTCTTTTCCTTTGAAGCCGTGGCGTAAAAAGCGAGCGCGATTCCCGGAATGCCGAAGATTTTCGAGTTGCCGTGAAGCGCAAAGCCCCCCTGCGGGAACAATTCTTTCAGCGGTTTGACGCTTTGAGAGTATTCCCCGAGATGCTGGGCCCAATAGGTGACGATACCGCCTTCAGCCACAGCCGGACCGTAAATAAACGGCGAGTAAATAAAATGATGCAGGCCGGTCGGAATTAAAATCCGCTCCAGGAATGTGTAAATCCACACGCCGATCGCCCCGGAAGAAACGAGAAAACTTT
This sequence comes from Bacillus sp. MT(2024), assembly GCF_036362845.1. NCBI lineage: Bacteria > Bacillati > Bacillota > Bacilli > Caryophanales > Bacillaceae > Bacillus > Bacillus sp. MT(2024). Next base: position 797,669 of record NZ_CP143632.1, on the reverse strand, counting down.
GCAGCGAGCCGATTCCGGACTGAACCATCGGCCATACGTATGCCACCGCAAGTGAAATCGGTATCATAATGAAGAAAGAAATGATAACGATGTATGAAGAGCCTTGAAAAATCCCCAGAAAATCCGGCAGTTTTTTATCAAAATAACGATTGTGCAAATACACGACAATAGATGAAATAAAGATGGCGCCGATAATATTCGTATCAAGCGTTTTGATGCCGGCGATCATCGTCAGCCCGCTCGTTCCGCCGGCTTCCTGAGTCATATCGACATGAAAAGCCCCGCCCCAAACCGTTAGAATCGCATTGATAAAGTAATTGAATGTCAGATAAACTGTAAGCGCTTCCAAACAAGCCCGCGCCTGCGCTTTTTTCGCTAAGGCGACAGGGATGCCGATCGCAAACAGGAGCGGCATCTGATTAAAGACGGTCCAGCCGCCCTGTTCAATGACGTACCAGCATTGATACCAAAGCCCGTCAGGATCAGCCAGCGGCCCCATCAGCGTTTTATTTTTAAACAGCGTGCTCAGACCGACAATAATACCGGAAAATGCAAATAATAAAACAGGCACAAACATCGCGCTGCCGAAGCGCTGGACTTTTTGCATCATTTCACGTGACCTCCCGCTATTTATCAAAATTTTCGAGCTCTTTATAATCAACATATGCACGGAATAACGCTTCGCCCACCAGAAAAAACGGGGCAAATGCGACGATTTCCGTTTTATCGCTTAACGTCACCGGCTTGCTGGTCGCATAAAGATTATACGGCGTCGTTTGCGCCAGGACGTTGTTTTTCAGATTGGTGATTGAAATAAACGGAACTCCCTTTGCGGACAGGGTCCTTACCTGCGGAATTAATTCGGGTGTTTCGCCTGATAAAGAAATAATGATGAATACGTCATCAACCTTAAAATCATCACACATGATATCAAACTCTGTGATGTCCTGAATTAAAATCAGATACTTCCGCCGGGATACAAACATCCGCTGCAGCTCACGGGCGCACACCCTCTGAGCCGTCCCCGATCCGTAAACGAAAATCCGTTTTGCTTCATCTATCAGCCGGCACATCTCCGTCATATCTTTTGACTTCACGTATTTTACATTGGCTTCAATATCATCCAGCAGCTTTTCAAACGTCATATTCTCGCCCTCTTCAGGCTGATCCTCCCATTTCAGAAAAACACGGAATTCACTATAGCCGCTGAAGCCCAGTTTTTGGGCGAGCCGCAGGATGGAAGACCGAGAGACATTGCAGGCTTTCGCCATGTCATTGATACCGAGATGGTAGCACGTATGCTTATGATTCAATATATATTTTAAAATATAAAAATCGTTGTCATTTAATTTCGCGTAATGCTGATTAACCAGTTCTTCAAGACTCATCCCAAAAATCCCCCCGTTTTCTTTCTATTATATAGAATAACAGATAAAGAAAACGGGGAAGATTGTCATCAGGAAATAGGAGACGGGCTTACATCAAGCTCAGGCCAGTAGTCCTTATTAGCCTCCATCAGATCTTCAAGAATCAGTCTTGCCACACGGGCATTCGGCACTGTTTTTGACAGGATCAGCGCCTGCCACAGCTTTTGAAATGACCGCTCTTCCCACGCTTCAGCCGTCAGTTTTTCGACAGACACCTGCTGTTCCATCAGGCCTTTTTGAAATTGCGGTATGTTCCCGACTGAGAGCGGTTCCGGTCCGTTTGAACCTACGAGACAAGGAATCTCAACCATGGCTGACGGATCAAAGTTTGCGATCGCGCCGTTATTTTCAACGATTAACAGCATTCTCTCCCCTGTGTTGTAAGCGATGGCCCGGGCAAGATCGACGATATAGGAAGCATGATCATCAATTTTAATTTCACTGTTCTCCGATGATTGTTCGCGCGTAATCATATCGCATTGGCTGAAAATGAAAGCTTCCCGCCCTTCCATGACTTCGTTGGCTCTCGTATGGTTCGGATTTGATTTTTTCACCATATCATCCGGGAATAAGTAATATTGCAGATATGTGTTCGGAAGCGTATCCGGATCAGCCGCCTGTACGTCGCGCGCTTTTTTGAAGGTGTCATTCCAGCTTGCTTCAGTCTCTTCGGCCTCCGTCTTCGGAACGTAGCCGTATTCACGGACATGCTCTTTCAGCTTCGGCATTAAATCATTGCCATGCCGGTCTGTGATGGACGTCCACCAGCCAAAGTGGTTCAAGCCGTAGTAACGGACGTTCATTTCTTTTCGTGAAGAGAATCCGAGGATGTTCGCCATGCGATCCTCAATTCCGACCGGCATGTCACAGATGTTCAATATTTTTGAATTCGGTCTGAGGCGCCGTGTAGCTTCGGCCACAATCGCCGCCGGATTGGAGTAATTCAGCATCCATGCGTCAGGCGAGTACGTTTCCATATAATCAAGAATCTCAAGAACACCGCCGATAGAGCGCATGCCGTATGCGATTCCGCCCGGCCCGCATGTTTCCTGGCCGACCACGCCGTACTTCAGCGGGATTTGTTCATCGAGCGCGCGCATCGCATATTTTCCGACGCGGATATGCGCCATGACGAAGTCAACATCCGTAAAAGCCGTCTCTGGGTCATCAGTCGCCAAAAATTCAATGTCCGGCGCTTTTTCTTTTATGAATACCTCACACGCACCCGCAATCCGCTCCTGCCTTTCTTTATCATTGTCATAAAGTTTCAGCTTTCTGATCGGAAACTCTTCCAGGTGATTCAAAAGCATTAATACAATTCCGGGGGTAAATGTGCTGCCGCCGCCTGCAATAACGATTGAGAATGATTTGTCTGTCATGTGAAGCCCTCCTCTGATAACGTTTACATTTTATTTATATCATGAGAAGGTCCGATCTGTACCGGGTTTGGAGGAGTTAGATCATTTGATCATTTTTAGTTATTTTTCTCAAAAATCGGGAAAGTTCCCACAGGTACAAAAAAGGCCTGCTGTCATCAGCAGACCCCTTCTCAAAAATGCTCTTGTAAATCAGAAAGCAGCACTTCCTGCTCAAATTGTGGATTTCCGATCGGAAAAATCCTGGCTGTTTCCTTGTCTTCGTTGACATGCTGAATATAAATCGGAACTCCTTCATACGTCACATACGCCATGGCGGCGGATTCCGAAATGTCTTTCGCACGCTGTGTATTCACGTCTCAAACCTCCTTTAGGCCTCACACATAACGTGTCCGGCAGCCAAGAGAAGTATGCTTGTTTCTTACAATTGTCCGGCGGTGAGTTTGAATTTTTTGAGGCGTTTGTAAAACGTGCTCCGCGGGATTCCGGCCATTTTGGCGGCCTGTGTAACATTCCCCTTCGCTGATTCAAGCGCGTTTACGATGATGTTTTTCTGAATGTGCTCCCGGATGGAGACAGGGGACGCTTCTTCCTGTTCATAAGACTCGGCCGCCTCTTTAAGACCTGACGCTTCAAGCAGGGCTGCGATGGGGCGCCCTGACAGCCGTCCGTCCGGGAACATGACGGAAAGACGTTCAAATACATTAAACAATTCCCTGATGTTCCCCGGCCATTTCCGGCTCTTTAATAGGTCTAAAAAATCATCAGGAAGCTCCCCCCGCCAGCCGCGATTTCGCTGAAATTCAAGGAAGAGGCCGGGAATGTCTTCGGTGCGTTCTCTTAATGGAGGGAGGTGGATCGGACAGACGTGAAGCCGGTAAAATAAATCTTCTCTCAGCTTTTTGCATTCGACAAGCTGTCTCAGATCAGTGTGGGTGGCAGTGATGATTCTGATGTCAACGGGAATCTCTTTTGTCCCGCCGACCGGGGTGACTTTCCGTTCCTGCAGCACCCGTAACAGAGCGACCTGCATGGAGTGTGATATTTCTCCGATTTCATCGAGGAAAAGCGTGCCTTTATCGGCTTTTTGCAAAGCGCCGTTATGTCCTTTCCGTTTGGCCCCGGTGAAGGCGCCTTCCGAGTAGCCGAACAGTTCGCTTTCAATCAGCTTTTCAGGAACCGCTCCGCAGTTGACAGCGATAAACGGGCCGTTTTTCCTGGAGCTGTTGTTGTGAATCGCCCGGGCGGCAATCTCCTTTCCCGTCCCGGTTTCTCCCGTAAGACAAACGGTTGCGTCCGTTCGGGCGACAAGCTCCAGCTGCTGAAGCATATGTCGGGATGACGGGCTTTTGCCTGCCGCACCATGAAATATAAACGACGGCTTTTCTTCCCGTTTGGATAAGTAAATGCATGTGAAGCCGTTCTCCTCCCGCTTCGTCTGCTTGATGTGATAGCCCTGTTCCTCAAGCTCGCGCAGCATATGTCCGGTAAAATGCTGAACGGGACGGCTTGCGGCGATAACCCGGCTCATTTCATTGCAAAGCACGATCGGATCGTGAGACCGGGTAAGCCCGGCGAATTTGCTGATCATGTCAAGTTCTGTCATTTTGATCTTTAGGGCAAGCTCGCGTTCCGCCGTATAAGCGATGGAGGAGGCAATTCCGAGCATAAAAGGCTGAGCGCGGGCGGCGGGGCAGGAAATATCAATGACACCCGCCAGCCGCCCGTCTTCATAACGGATGGGCGCGGCGGAACAGCTCCATTGATGAGAAGCGAGCGAATAATGTTCAGAGCCGTGTATCATGACCGGTTCATTTGTATAAAGAGCTGTCCCGATCGCATTCGTGCCGACGGCCGTTTCCGTCCAGCGGGCGCCTTTTAAGAAATTGATGCGGTTCGCTTCATGAATGGTGCGCGGGTGGCCGTCAACTGAATGGACAACGCCGTCAGAATCAATCAGAAGAACCATCATTTCCATTTCCCGCATCGCCGTTTTCATTCTTTCTGCGTGCGGCGTTGAGGCTGCTAAAAATAACGCATGCTTTTCGGCCTGCCTTTCTAAATGATCTGCCGGCATTACATTCGGTCCCTTTTCTAGATAAGGGTTGACGTCGGCTTTTTTGCAGCGGTGCCATGAGGCGGCCACCCGCTTCTGAATACGGGATTCATCGAGCACGCCTTCTTTCACAAAACGCTTCCAGGTTTTAAAATCATTCCGAATGACATTCATTGTATTCGCTCCCCCCTGTTCAGACCATCTTTTCATATATTGTAGGGGAAAAGTAAAGCGCTTTCAACGAAAAATACCCCTTCTCATCTGAGAAAGGGTATTCCGGTTATACGGAATGCACCGCAAGTCCGGTGACATTCAGCAGGGCTTCCTGAAGCGTTTCTGACAGAGTCGGATGCGCCGCGATAAAGTGCTCCGACATATCCGCCGTCATTTCACCGTTCATCATCATGACCGCCTGACCGATCAATTCCGTCACGTCCGGCCCGATCATTGACACTCCGACGATTTCTCCGAATTCCGGTTCGGCAATGATTTTCATTTTGCCGCCGTGCTGATGCTTAATTAACGCTTTTCCGTTAGCAGAAAATGAGCATTCTCCGATTTTCACATCTCCGTATGTCTCTCTCGCCTGTGTTTCCGTCAGCCCGACAGCTGCCATTTCCGGCGATGTATAAATACAGCGGGGCACCGCCCGCATATTGACTTTGCTGTCCTTTCCCGAGGCATGCGCGGCGGCTGTGATTCCTTCATGAATGGCGGCATGCGCGAGCTGCATTCCTCCGGCCGCATCGCCGCACGCATATATATGAGGCACATTGGTCTGCATATGGTCATTGACTTCAATCCCGCGCGGAGAATACCGGATGCCGGCCTGCTCCAGATTCAGGCCTTGCAAACGCGGCTTTCTGCCGATTGCAACCAAAATGTGATCAGCCTGAGCTTCAATTTCTTTTCCGTCTTTTGTCCACACGGCGGTTTTCCTTTCTTTGTCAATCCGCTGAAGGGCGGCTTTTGTCTGAATATCAGCCCCGCTGTCTCTTAAAGAGTCTTCGAAAGCGGCGGCAATTTCCCCGTCTTCTGCCGGGAGCAGCCGGTCAGCCGATTCAATCACCGTCACTTTCGTTTTAAACCGGCTGAATAAAGAGGCAAATTCGCAGCCGATCACACCTCCCCCGACAATGAGCAGAGACGAAGGGATTTTCTGTAAAGAAAGCGCATCTTTGCTGTCGATCACCCAATCACCGTCAAATGGGGCAAACGGCAGCTCCGCCGATTCAGATCCGGATGCAATCAATATCCGGTCCGCTTCCAGAATGTCTTTTGCGCCTCCTTCTTCTTCAACAAGCAATGTCTGCTCTGTGAGAAATGAGGCTGTCCCGCTGATGACTTTAATCTGATTTGCTTTCATTAAGTATTGAATTCCCTGCACGAGCTGGCTGACGATTTGCCGTTTGCGCCCCTGCATGCGGTTCCAATTGAGTGTAATGTTTTGCGGCAGTTCGATGCCGAATGTATTTGCGTGCCTGATTTTATCGAGCACATTCGCACTTTCCAAAAGCGACTTTGTCGGGATGCACCCCTCATTGAGACAAGTGCCTCCGAGCGGCCCTTTGTCGATCAGAACGACTTCTGCTCCCCTCCGCGCGGCAGTCACGGCAGCTGCATATCCGGCCGGCCCGCCGCCGATAATGGCTAGTTTCATTTTTTCACCTCTCTCTATAAAATCAAACCGGCAGGCTCTTCAAGCAGCGCTTTGACCGTTTTCAGGAAGTCCGCAGCCGGGGCGCCGTCACATACTCTGTGATCAAAGGTAAGGCTCAGCGGCAGCATGGTGCTTTTGACAAGCTCATCTCCTTTAAACGCCGGCGTTTCATAGCTTGCGCCCACTCCGAGAATACCGGCTTCAGGCGGATTAAGAATCGGGGTGAAATGCTCAATTCCGTAACCCCCGAGATTTGTAATAGAAAATGTCGATCCGTGCAGGTCATCTCCGGAAGCATTGCCTTCCCGCGCCCGGCGTGCCGATGTGCTGATGTGATCCGCAAGCTCAAGAAATGAAAGCTTTTCCGCATCCCGGATCACCGGCACGACGAGACCGTTTTCAAGAGAAACCGCCATCCCGAGGTGGACATATGGATAGGTGATGATCCGCTCCTCTTGATAAGAGCTGTTCAGCTCAGGATGCTGTTTCAGCGCAAGCACCGCGGCCCGGGATACGAAATGTGTGACCGTCAGTTTAACACCGCTCCGCTTTTTCGCACTGTCGGCGAGCTGCTTTTGCCATTTCACAAGCTCCGTAATGTCCGCTTTCATCGTCAGCGTCAGCTGGGCGCTGTTTTGCAGGCTTTTGTGCATTCGGTCTGCAATCACTTTTCTCATCGCTGAAGCCGGTTTTCCCTCCGGCTGTGCCGTCTGAACCGAAGACTGCGGTTCAGCTTCTGTCTTCATGGCCTTGATGACGTCAGCTTTTACGATTCTGCCTCCGGGCCCCGTCCCGTTCAGCGTATCAACTTTCAACCCGGCTTTCTCCGCCATTTTTCGGGCAACGGGAGATATTTTCACGCGGTGTTTACGCTTTTGCCCGGCTTTGGGAGCGGGAATATGTTCAGGTTCAGATTGCGGTTTCCCTGCATTTTCAGGAGCCGGCGCCTCCTTCTCCCGCACTTCTTCGCCGTTTTCCCCGATATAACAGATGGGCGTTCCCGGGGGGACTCCTTCTCCCTCTTTGACTTTAATGTGAAGAAGCGTGCCGCTTTCAGGCGCTTCTATTTCCATTTCTATTTTTTCCGAGTTGATGCTGGCGATGCTCTCTCCCTTTTCAACCGGGTCGCCGACTTTTTTATTCCAGACGGATACTTCACCTTTCTTCATCGCCATTCCCAGCTTCGGCATTACTACTTTTACAGCCATTCTATATCCCTCCTTTAATTCATTGCCGGCTCGCCAAGCAATTCAAGCGTGACGCTGACAATTTGGTCTGGTGTCGGCAAATATTGATCTTCAAGCACCGGCGAAAACGGCACCGGTGTATGCGGCGCTGTAATCCGCTTAATCGGCGCATCAAGCAAATCAAAGCCCTTATCGGCGACAATCGCAGCAATATCCGTGGCGATGCTGCAGCGCGGATTGGCTTCGTCAATGATGATCAGCCGATTTGTTTTTTCTAGCGATGTGAAAATCGCTTCCTCATCTAAAGGAGACAGACTCCGGGGGTCAAGCACCTCGGCGTCGATGCCTTTCTCAGAAAGCTGTGCAGCCGCCTCAAGCGCGGTATTAACCTGCTTGCCGACCGCAAACAGCGTGATGTCGCTGCCTTCGCGTTTGATATCCGCTTTTCCGAGCGGAATTGTATAATAATCTTCCGGCACCTCGCCCTTCATGCTGTAGGACGTTTTGTCTTCAAAAAAGAATACCGGATCATTGTCTTCTATTGCCGCCAGCAGCAAACCTTTGGCGTCATACGGATTGGACGGCACAACCGTCTTCAGACCCGGGATGCTGGTGAACAGGCCATACAGCGCCTGCGAATGCTGAGCGGCTGCCCGGAACCCGGCTCCGTATGTGGTGCGGACGGTGATCGGCACTTGCGCTTTACCGCCGAACATATAGCGGAATTTCGCCCCTTGGTTGATCACTTGGTCAAAGCACGTTCCGATAAAATCATTAAACATCAGCTCGGCAATCGGTCTCAGCCCCGTGGATGCCGCAGCCATGGCCGCACCCATGTAGCCCGCCTCAGAAATCGGTGTATCCAGCACTCGGCTGCGCCCGAATTCCTGTACGAGCCCCTTTGTGACCCCGAGTACACCGCCCCATGCCTCATCATCTTGCAAATGATCGACCGCCGCTCCCCCGGCGACATCCTCACCGATTAAAAGCACATTTTCATCTCTTCTCATCGCAAGCTTCATTGCTTCATTGATCGCGTCCGACATGCTTATGACTCTCGCCATCTCACATTCCCCCTTTTTCATATGACACGTAGACGTCTGTCAACAGCTCTGACTCTTTCGGATACGGACTCTTTTCGCTGAACGAGACGGCTTTTTCAATCGATTCGCTGACTCGCTGTTCGATGTCTGACAATTTATTTGCATCTGTTTCTTTTAGAAGATAGTTTTTAAAGCCTTGGATAGCATCCTTTTCTTCAAGATGCTCAGTCTTTTCATCCTTTGTTTTATAAGTTTGGGCATCGCCTTCGAAATGGCCGTAGTTTCGGTAAGTCATACATTCAATCAAAGACGGGCCTCCGCCGTTTCTTGCTCTTTCTATCGCTTCCCCGGCTGCCTGATAAACTGCTAAAATATCTTTTCCGTCCACCGTGACCCCAGGCATGTTGTAGGCAGCCGCCCGATCGGCGATTGAATCACAGGCTGACGCGTACTCAAATGTCGTGGCTTCGCCGTAGCCGTTGTTTTCGGCGATGAACACGACAGGAAGGTTCCATACTGCCGCTAAGTTCAGCCCTTCATGGAAGGTGCCTTGGTTATTGGCTCCGTCCCCAAAGAAGCAAACGCTTACATTTTTAGTTTGTTTATATTTAGCCGTGAGCGCTGATCCGCATGCGAGCGTGAATCCGCCCCCGACGATTCCATTTGCGCCTAACATGCCTTTATCAAGATCCGCAATGTGCATAGAACCGCCTTTGCCTTTACACAGTCCGGTCGCTTTTCCGAATATTTCCGCCATCATGCCGTCCAGATCACAGCCTTTGGCGATACAATGGCCATGTCCCCTGTGTGTGCTTGTAATGCTGTCGCCATCATGTAAATGAGCGCACACCCCTGCTGCTACCGCTTCTTCACCGGCATACAAATGGACGAATCCGGGAAGCACTCCTTGCGCGAACAGTTCATGCACTTTGTCTTCAAAGCCCCTGATTTCCAGCATCTTTTGGTACATCCACAGCGCTTTTTCCTCAGTTAATGACAAGCCTTCTCGTTTTAACAATTCCATTTTGTGCGCCTCCTTCTATTTAGGGTTCACACTTATAAATGCAAGAAGCATGCCAGCCTTTGAAGCCCGTAAAATGAATGTTTTTATTTTTACAATGGAGACAGTTTGAGACAGGTGTCTCATTTTGTCTCGATCTGTTCCCTTTGTCTCGTTTTATGGCATAAAAAAAGACCGGGCATCACCCTGTCTTTGACAATGATCGACGTATTTATTTCCTCGGAAATCTTTTATTGCTTCATTCTTCCGCATACAGTCTATCGCGGCGTTTGAGTGGTTACACTCTTTTTTTCATATCCACGTGCTGCAGTTCATCCTTTTCTTCAACAGCCTGATTCAGCGCTTGAAGCATGTAGCCAATGCCTTTATACGATGACAGAGGCCAGGTGATATGCTGATGCTCTCCGATGACGGCATTTAGAACGCTTCGGTATTTTTTCCCGCCAAGCATGACAAGCTCTTCGACGTCGGAAAAGCCTTTTTCATGAAATTGACGGCGCAGCTCGTCCGCTGCCATGATCTCCGGGTGACCGGTTCCAAAAGTGACATCGTAATTTCCGGGAACAGTATCATCCGGACGAAGGAATCCGTGCTTCGCCGACAAAATCACCCACTCATCGAAAAATGCTTTCGCATATCGCTCGCATGCCTGATGAAACGGGCTGAGATAAGCGTCTTCCGCCCTTACCGGCCCTGTATCTGAATGGACATCCCAAATTTTTTTCTTGCCGCAGGGGATGATGCACAGTCGTTTCATTTTTCTCTCCCCCTTTATGATGTATGTCCTATCAATGTACCATTATTCGTTTATTTCTGCATGACGAAACCGGCCATGGATCTGTCTGGGTAAAAGCTGCACACAAAAAGACCCGGAATTCAAACCGAACTCCGGGCCGGATGAAGAGTTGTTTATGTCACTCTTGCTCCATCCCATCAAGATACTTTCTCTCAAAGTCATCGAGCAATGCACGCACTTCATCTGTTGACTTTGTATTCATGCATTGATTTCTTAATTCACTTGCTCCCCGGAACCCGCGGAGATATATCTTGAAAAAGCGAGGGAGCGGTTTATATGCTCTAGCTTCTTCTTTTGAATACTCATCATGGAGATCCAGATGCAATCTCAAAAGATCAAGCAATTCCTTACTGCTATGCTCTCTCGGCTCCTTTTCAAAGGCGAACGGATTAGTAAAAATGCCTCGTCCAATCATAATCCCGTCAACACCGTATTGTTCAGCGAGTTTCAAGCCGGTCTCCCGGTCAGGAATATCCCCATTGATCGTCAAAAGGGTATCTGGCGCAATCTCGTCACGAAGTTTCTTAATTTCCGGGATCAACTCCCAATGCGCATCTACTTTACTCATTTCCGCTCTTGTACGCAGATGAATGGAAAGATTCGCAATGTCTTGTTTCAGTATGTGTGTCAGCCAGCCGCGCCATTCGTCAACATCCGTGTAGCCAAGTCTCGTCTTCACACTTACCGGCAGACCTCCTGCTTTCGCCGCCTGTATTAATTCTGCCGCAACTTCAGGACGGCAAATCAGGCCGCTTCCCTTTCCATTCCCCGCCACATTAGGGACAGGACAGCCCATATTGATATCCAGGCCCTTAAACCCTAATTCCGCCATCCCAATACTCATTTGGCGAAAGTTTTCAGGCTTATCTCCCCATATGTGGGCAACCATCGGCTGTTCATCCTCCGTGAAAGTCAAACGGCCGCGTACACTATCCTTCCCATCCGGGTGACAATAGCTTTCTGAGTTTGTAAACTCTGTGAAAAACACATCAGGTCTGCCTGCTTCACTCACAACATGGCGAAAAACGACATCCGTCACATCTTCCATTGGTGCCAGTACAAAAAATGGCCGCGGTAATTCACGCCAGAAATTATCTGTCATAACAAATCCAAATCCTTTCATGATGGGATACAGCCAAACCTTTATCCCAAAATTAAAAACTGACCATGCTTCTTTTACACTTATAGCATGTGTCAGCACTTCTTATCAAACGATAGTAAATTTTGAACATTTCACTTTTTATACGTGAAAAAGCAAACTGGAGTAGAACACATTAATTGAGTTAACGTAATAGACTACCGCTATAGTTAACCCCATACCGTTCATTTCTGATCAAATCAGTCAACTCCTTAACCTTTAAAAGGGTTTGAGAGAGAAAAAAGTGTGATGATTATCTACACCTAATTTTTATTTATATGGTGGTTTATTAAGATTAGCGCTGACCTTCATCTTTCTTAGCGGCCTTACTTTTGCTCTTTTTGGATAAAAAGGAGTCCAACCTAAATAGAATATCATATGAGTTCTCCCTATTACCATAAAACAAATTTCAAGAAATAAGTTGATTAAGCAAATGGGGCTGGGGGGGTATATCTGAGTACTGAAGAGAATGTAAAAAGAAAAAGCCTTAACTTGCCGATTGTGAATCACATGAAGTAAAGAGGATGGGAAGAGAAAATAAACTCGAACTTAACAGAATTCAAAAACTTCAATCTGGATCTTTTGGGATTTGCTCATGGTTTAGAAATAACCAACGCAGCAAGTGGCTTCTGGCTCTATACAGTATATGTTCTAAGGGTCGATCGGCTTTCAAAGCCCATATGTTAATATCTTTATACAATCACCTATATATATTTGTATAAGGTTACGATCCGGTAATCCTGATCCAAAACCAATAAAATAGACTGCTGACTAAGTGCCGCAGTCTTCATTCATAAGATTAATAAGAAAGTGTTCATTTTCTTTCATCATTAAATAAGGCGTCAGAAGTTATTGCTTTCATTTCGAATATTCTTTGTTATACCTGTAATGATTTGTATAACAGTGAAAACCCCCAAGAAAACAGTGACAATATTAAACCATGGATTATCATAGAATGAAAGATATGTTTGAAAGAAATCCAGTTCAACTATGTTTGCTGGGAATCCATTCATTTCTCTATAGTTCGGACCCCATCCCGTTAATTCTACAAAATTAAAATAAAGCTGTGATATTAAAAATGCCAACAACGTGTGAAACCAACTTCTTTTATATACTTTACCCATTTCATTATCCATTTCCTTTTCTGCAATACTTTTTAGCCTAGTGTCAATCTAACATCATTATATGATGAAGCATGATTGTCGCAATAATTACTTATTAAGAATATAACCATCGCAGGTATTACTGTAAGAGTTGTTATCTCTTGCGGTTCCGCCTCATATTTATTCCTTTTTTTGGAACAAGAGAAATAATTGGGGTCCTTTTCCTGTTTAGGCTTTCATATTATGTATAACGACCAAACATGCTTTTTTAGTGTGTTTGATCTTTTATCGATGTGCCAACTGCCGCTGGTGATTAGTGTAAGTAAGCACCCTTGCCTTTTACAGCTTCTACTTCAGAACCTTCATTCAGTTGTTGAAATTCCAATATCTCTCATTCGGTTTCACCTCCTGTTTATCTTTTATTAAAGACCTACTTACTTTGGCATGATAAATACTTTACAGTTGAATAATGTTACAACTTCATCTCAAACCAATGATATCAAATTATTTATATTATCCCAATAATGTCATAATACACCACAGCGTCATTATACAAACGAGGTCAAAATTGGCTGTTTTTCACTCGCTTTTCCACACGTTTTTCACTCTTTTCGTCAGTTTAAATAAAGATCTCCGAGAAAAGAAGAAACATAAAGTTTAGAAAAGACAGCCAGGGCAAAGGCTCCGCATAAAAAAAACCCGGAAATCGGAAATGTTTATACCGAATCCAGGTCTGATTACGAATTGTTTATTTTAGTTAGACGATTTCAACACAAGCTTCGCCACGGCTTCCACATGAGCCGTCTGCGGAAACATATCCACAGGCTGAATATATTCGACGCGATAGTCCTTCGACAGCGTCTGCAAGTCTTTCGCCAGTGTGGAAGGATTGCAGGATACGTAGACGAAGCGTTTCGGTTTTACTTTTTTGATGGTATCTAAAAATGTTCTGTCACAGCCCGTTCTCGGCGGGTCGACGATGACCACGTCAGGACGGAAGCCTTCTTTCGTCCATTTCGGGAGCCAGTGTTCGGCTGTTCCTGTGACATATGCCGCGTTTTTGATGCCGTGTTTTTTGGCGTTTTTCTTCGCGTCATCAATTGATTCTTTAATGACGTCCATGCCGCGGATCTCTTTTGCGCCGCTTGAAACCCACATGCCGATCGTACCGACGCCGCAATACGCGTCTACGACTTTTTCTTTTCCTGTCAGCTGAGCCGCTTGTTTCACTTCGTCATACAGCTTGACCGTCTGCTCAGGGTTGAGCTGGAAGAAAGCGCGGGCGCTCAGTTCAAATGACACGTCACCGAGCACTTCTTGAATGGCATGGCTTCCGGCCAGCGCTTTTGTTTTGTCACCGAAAATGACGGATGTGCGCGCGCCATTGACGTTTTGAATAATCGATTTCACTTCCGGCAGCCGGTTCTGAATGGCTTTGACGATCTCATCTTTATTCGGCAGTGTCTCTTTCGCAGTGACAAGCACGACCTGCACTTCGCCTGTTTCAAAACCGACTCTCGTCACGATGGTGCGGACATCGCCTTTTTTGGTCCGTTCGTTATAAACGGATACGTTGTGTTTTTCCAAAATACGGCGGACGATACCCGTTGTTTTGTTTGTCGCCGGATGCTGGACAATGCATTCCTTAATCGGGACGATTTTATGGGAATCAAGTCCGTATAAGCCGGCAATGATGCTGCCGCTTTGCGAGCGTCCGACTTGGAACTGGCTTTTGTTCCGGTAATTCCAAGGGTTGTCCATTCCGATCGTATCTTTAATGTTCATTTCTTCGACATTGAATCTCGTATGACGTTCCAGAGACTGAATGACGATGTCGCGTTTTTCGCGAAGCTGCTGGGTGTATGCCAGATGCTGAAGCTGACAGCCGCCGCACTGGTCGTAGACCGGGCATGGCGGCGTGACGCGGTGTTCAGACGGCTTGCGGATTTTTTTGACGCGTGCTTCTGAAAATTTCGGCTGCACATTTGTCGCTTCGGCAACGACTTCTTCCCCGGGCAGAGCGCCGGGAACGAAGACAACTTTTTTCTTAAAATAGCCGACGCCCTCTCCGTTAATGCCGAGACGTTTGATGGTCAGCGGAAATGTCTGCCCGATTTTCAATTCGGCAGGCGCCTTTTTTTGATGTTGATTCACGTTTTTTTCTCTCCGTTTCTATATAAAGCCTTTCTCCTGGGAAAACGGCTGATTTGAAATATCACATCTTTTCAGTATAACATGCAGCCGGCGGTTCCTTCATGTTTTTCACTGGAAGTTTCCAAAAAATGATCAAAGCGGTTTTTCATTCAATACTTCTCCACAAATACAAGGACGCATAGCTTAAATACGGCGCCCATTCGCTGCTTACCTGAAGCATCACGTCTTTTGACGGTTTATCCTCAAGGGCGAAGCGGCGTTTGATGGCATTTTGCAGGCCGATATCCGCCAAAGGAAACAGATTCGGGCGGCCGAGGCCGAACATGAGGACGTTTTGGACGGTCCACGGGCCGATGCCTCTGATGGTGATCAGCTTTTTCATAATGTCTTCATCCGATAAATGGGTAAGTTCCGCCAGATTGAGCGCTCCGTCTGCAATCATGCGTGAAATGTCAATCGCATATTCCGCTTTTCTCATGCTGAACTGGAGCTCCCGCAAGTCCTGATAATCAAGCGCCGCGATCGTTTTCGGCTCGGGATAGCACCAGACGCCGTCTTTTTGTTCACCGAAGGCATGGACGAACCGTTCCGTTAAGGTAAATGCGAAAGACAGGTTGAGCTGCTGGTGGATGATGCATTTCATGAGACAGTTGTAGACGTCATATTCCAAGACGAGCGGGGTTCCCGCATGCTCCTCAAAAAGCGCCGACAGATTTGTTTTTGAGAAATGATCAAGCACAGGCTGAAGCGGCTGTTCCCATTGAAAAATGTGTTTGATCCGTTCAATCATCTCCTCGCGGTCCGTTTCTCCGCTGACGAGGAAGACCGGGTCTGCGGCGGTGCCTTCCGCTTGAACCGTGATGACGGACAGTTTGCCGTCCCGTGTTCTGAGCGGCACTTTGATTGATCTTGCATGAAGATCGACCGCATTCAGCGGATCGAGCGACAGCCTTTCAAGGACTTTATCAAAATGATACGGCGGCGTGACCGAAACCGTTTCCTTCCACATATGCTCCACCCCTTTTTGTCCAAGTATATCATGAAGCGGCCGGGCGGCAATTCGTATACTTTTCTTCATAACGCCGCATGATATAATGGCAGGCGGAGGGTTGTTTATGATACATATAACCGCAATCACAACACATAATGAGATATTAGATAATATCCCCCTATCACGTACAGAACAACCGGACATCGCATGGTACTGGATTGATTTTTTCGGCGCTGAGATGCATGAAACCGAGCTGCTGCGGGATTATTTTCACTTTCATCCGCTTGCGATCGAGGATTGCTTTCAGCACATGCAGCGGCCGAAAATCGACCATTATGACGGCTACCGTTTTTATGTGCTCCACGCCTTGAACCCGGACACACTGGAAATGGAAGAGGTGGACATTTTTCAGTCCGACCGTTTCATCGTCAGCTTCCATTTGCACGAATCGCCCGGCGTCTCAAGGGTGAGAGAACGGTTTTTCGCTTCTCCGGGTTTAGCCAAAAAAGGGCCCGGGCACATCACTTATATGATTATGGATCAGCTTGTCGATGAATATTTCCCCGTGCTGTACAAAATAGAAGACCGGCTGAATGAAATTGAAGACAGCAGAACACATAAATCTTACGGCACTTTAATGAATGAAGTGTTTGAATTGCGGACTGATCTTTTGAACCTGAGACGGACGATCATTCCGATGCGCGATTTAATGTACCGGATTTTGAGCCTTGACCATGTAAAAGAAAGCCGTGAAACGAAGGCATATTTCAGCGATATTTATGACCACCTGTTAAAACTGGCCGAGCTGATCGAGTCAAACCGTGATATGACGTCAGATTTGCGGGACAGCTATGTGACGCTGAATTCAAACCGGATGAACGCCATTATGATGACATTAACCATCGTCTCGACCATTTTTATCCCGCTGACGTTCATCGCGGGGGTTTACGGCATGAATTTCGATAACATGCCTGAGCTTCATTGGAAATACGGGTATTTTATCGTTTTGGGCGTCATGGCCGTTCTTGTGGCCGCCATGCTGTTTTGGTTCGCCCGCAAAGGCTGGTTTAATATTTTCAAGTAAGAACGGCTGCCGGCTGTTCTTTTTTTTGAGAAAACATGATATGTTGGAAAAAAACGTAAAGAGGTGTGCGCCGTTACCATCTTTTCTCACAAAATCATTTCTTCTGTCCTCCTGCTATTCAGTGTTATGTCCATTGCCCCGCTGTATAACGGCTGTACGGTGTCTGATTACATCTTTGAGTCGCTCGGCTTTTCTTCCTGGTCTGAAGACGGAGCCCATATCTCCGTCATTCCCGGGGTCGTCCTTTACTTTGCGGCGTTAATCTGGTGTGCCGCCGCGTTCAGGCGGACGCTTCCCGCGGCGGGGCTGTTTCTGATCTTTCTCAGTATGGGGGCCGCTTCCGGTATCAGTCCTGCCACCGAATATGCCGCTTTTTCCTTAAAACAGTTCGCGCCCGAAAAAGAGGCTGTCGAATATTTGAAGCACCGCAGCGAATGCAGCCATCTGATTGAGCGAAAAAGAGCGGGCATGAGCTGCACGCTTTATATCAATCATTATGGAAAAGGGGAACAAACCATTTCTGTCACGCCGGATTTATCAGAAAACATAAAGGACGTCACATTCAAATCAAAAACGTTCACTGTAAAACCCCGTTCAAAAACAATCATCAAAACGCGGTTTAGCGGATTTTATAAGGGGAAAGCCGCCTCAGACTCCGGATGGTCTTCAGAACCTGAACTGAAAGTGGCAATCCTGTACACAGCAGAATAACCATTTCGCATGTATAATGGTGGAAAACTTTTCATTGGAGGGACTGTCAAATGAAGATCGCCATCGTCGGACTCGGCAATATGGGCCGCCCCATCGCCGAAAATATCATGAAAGCCGGATACAGCCTGACTGTATATAACCGGACGAAAGAAAAAGCGGCTGACCTGCTGGATAAAGGGGCCGAATATGCCGAAACGCCCCGCCAGGCAGCTGAACATGCGGACATCGTGCTTTCAATGCTGTCAGACGATGAAGCCGTAACAGGCGTGACGTTCGGAGCTTGCGGCATTATTGCCGGGTTATCTGAAAACGGCATTCATATTTCAATGAGTACGATCAGTACGGCGCTGTCAGAACAGCTCTCCGCCGCACATTCGGGCAGAGGGCAGTCCTTTATTGCCGCTCCCGTCCTCGGCCGCCCCGATGCCGCCGAGAAGGCCGAGCTTCGCATCATCACAGCCGGACCGGCAGAAGCGAAGAAAAAGGCCGAACCGCTGCTTAACATCCTGAGTCAGCAAGTATTTGATACGGGTGAAGAAACAAAAACGGCCAATGCCGCGAAAATCAGCGTCAATTTCTTGCTCGTTTCTATGCTGGAGGCGTTATCTGAATCATTCTTAATGATGGAAAAGTTCGGTTTAGAACAAAAACAATTTTTAGAAATCGCCGGTGCGCTTTTTGGCTCTCCCGTCTATCAAAATTACGGCACGATCATGGCTGAGGAAAAATTTGAGCCTGCCGGTTTCAAAATGTCTTTAGGGCTGAAAGATACCAATCTGGCGCTCGCCGCCGCAGAACAGATTTCCGCAAAACTCCCTCTTGCCGAACTGGCGAAGAGCCATTTTGAAAGCGGGATCGCACAAGGCTTCGGAGATCTGGATTGGGCGGCATTGATTAAATGTATCAAATAACAAAACACCTCTCCATTACCAGGAGAGGTGTTTTTTACAGGCGCGGCAGCTTCATTTCTTTCTCAAACATCAGGTCATCAATGCTTTTAAACGTGTAGCCTTCTTTTTTCAAATCGGTAATGGCATCGTCCAGAGCTTCTGAATTGTCCTTTGAAACAGTGTGAAGAAGGTAGATCGCGCCGGGATGCGCCTGCTTTATCATGTGATCATAGGCGTATTGTTTCCCTTTTTGCTCGTTAACCTTCCAGTCGACAAATGCGACGGACCAGAAAACGGTTTGGTAGCCGAGACGCTTCGTTTCTTTGAGGACATATTCGCTGAATACGCCGCGCGGCGGACGGAGATACAGGTTGTCCCGCTTTCCGGTAATGTTGTACACAGCTTCCGTGACGGAATCGAGTTCGTCTTGAATCTGATCGCCCGTTTTTGTCGTCAGATCAGGATGATGAAAAGAATGATTGCCGATGATATGGCCTTCCTTTGACATCCGTTTAATCAAATCAGGCTGCTCTTTCACAAAATGACCCGTGACAAAAAAAGTGCCCGTGACGTGATGTTTTTTTAACACATCAAGCACTTTCGGGGTGTACCCATTTTCATATCCGTTATCAAACGTTAAATAGATGGTCTTTTCTTTCGTATTGCCCAAATAAAAGGCATCATATTTTTTGACCAGATTGTCCAGCTGTCTGCCGGCATCCGGCGGCTGATGATTGACGCTGCGTTTAAATCCCCAGTTTATCCGTTCATTCGGCACGGCTTCTGCGCTGTTGATGCCTCCCGCAAGTAAAACGGCCATGCAGCAAATTGAACAAAACCATTTCATGACCAGCACTCCTTCTGCATTTTTCCTTATTTTGCAGTTGGCCCTGCCCTTTTATACAGCCGCATTATGGAAAAAGAAAAACCCCGGCATCCGCCGGGGGTTATTCCCAATCCTTTTTAAAGCGTTCGTATTTTGCTTCCAGATCATCAAGCATGCCGATGAGCCGATCTATATCTTCAACGTCCGTTGATTCAGGGTCTAATGAATCAATGACATTCATAAACATATCGAGTCTGTTCTTCAGGTAATCAAGCTGCTGATCTTTGCTGTTTACTGCATTCCCCATACTTCCACTCCATTCATTTTTTATAATGGTAGCGTATTTTTTGGCGTTTTTCAATGGTTCCGCTACTTGCGATCTTGGCAGATCAGGTCTAAAATTAACAGTTGGCAGACGTTAGTATGCCCCATTTATAAAGGAGTTAGATAGTCATGACACAAAACACAGCACTGCGTCCGATCACACCGGAGTACGATCCTTGGGAAGCGTACATGGATGTCGACCAGTATGGAGATATGAAATTGACGAACGTTGAATTCACAACGACGACTTTGTGCAATATGAGATGCGAGCACTGCGCCGTCGGGTACACGCTCCAGCCGAAAGACCCGAATGCGCTGCCGATCGACCTTTTATTAAAGCGGCTTGATGAAATTCCTCTGTTGCGCTCTATCAGCATTACGGGCGGCGAACCGATGCTTTCGCTGAAATCGGTAAAGGAATACGTCGTCCCGCTTTTGAAATATGCGCATGAACGCGGCGTGCGCACACAGATCAATTCAAACCTGACGCTTGATATCGGGCGCTACGAACGGATTATTCCTTATTTGGACGTTCTTCACATTTCCCACAACTGGGGAACGGTCGAGGACTTTGCTGATATCGGATTTGCGATGATGGAGAAGAAACCGACATTTGAACAGCGGGCGCGCTATTTTGACAAAATGATTGAAAACAGCCGCACGCTGGTCGAAGCAGGCGTAATGGTTTCAGCGGAAACGATGCTGAACAAACGCACGCTGCCGCATATTGAACATATTCACCGGCAGATTACGGAAGAAATGAAATGCCAGCGGCACGAAGTCCATCCGATGTATCCGAGTGATTTCGCCAGCGCGCTTGAATCACTCAGCCTGAAGGACATGAGACAGGCCATTCATCATCTGCTCGACATTCGCGATGAAGAGACATGGATGCTGTTCGGCACGCTCCCGTTTTACGCATGCAGCCCTGATGAAGAAGACCAGAAGCTCCTCCGCCGCCTGCGGGAAGCGAAAAACGTTACGGTGCGAAACGACCCTGACGGCCGCTCCCGCCTGAATGTCAACATTTTTGACGGAAATATCATTGTCACGGATTTCGGCGATACACCGCCGCTCGGCAATATTAAAACAGACAGCCTTCCCGAAGCATATGACAAGTGGAGACAGACGAAGCTGAGCAAAGAGCTGAACTGCCGCTGCACAAACGTCCGGTGCCTCGGACCGAACGTCCTTGTCAAAAACAGTTATTATCAGGACACGGATTTTTCATTACGAAAAGCCAGAGGTTAACAGAAGATGGAAACGACAATTACGGATATTTTGAAAAGCAAAGTGGTTGAGATCATCATCGTCGCTCTCGTTCTTTACGCCGGTGTTTTTCTGATCAACCGCTTTGTCCAGGTGTTATTTAAACGCATAGATTTCTTGGAGGAACGGAAAGGGAAAACGATTGAAAGCCTCGTCCGATCCATCACCCAGTATACGGCGACGATCGGTTTTATCTTTTACGTCATTTCGTTATTCGTTCATGATTTCGGCCGAATTTTAGCCGGGGCGGGTGTTGCCGGTATCGTCATCGGTTTCGGCGCCCAGTCGTTAATCAAGGACATATTGGCCGGTGTCTTTTTGATATACGAACGCCAGCTTCATAAAGGCGATTACGTGACGATTAACAATCTGTTCAACGGCACAGTCGAAGAAATCGGGCTCCGTTCCCTTCAGATCCGTGAGTGGACCGGCAAGCTGCTTACCATTTCAAACGGTGAGGTCAGACAGCTTCAAAACTATAACATTGATTTTATGCGGATTACCGAGTCCGTCGTGATCAGTTATAAAGAAGATCCCGAGCGGGTATATGCCGTCTTAGAAAAAGCTTGCGACATGCTCAATGATGAGCTTCGCGATTCACTGAAGCGGGATGAATTTCTCAATGCGACGGAGCCGTTTCAAGTGCATGGAATCATGAGCCTGAACAAATTGACGAGAGGCATAGAATTTACCGTCAAAGGCATGGTTCAAGATAAAGAATACTTCTCGGCGAGCCTTGCGGTGAGACGCGTTCTTGCCCGGGAGCTGTACAACAACAATGTGCAATTGCTTGAGGAAATGTATCACACACAAAAAAGCTGATTCCCGAACCGGAATCAGCTTTTTTTAGTTATCTCGGCTGCGCTGTCATTTGAAAACCGAATGTGACGTGATCCTGAACCGGAATCCAAGCCCCGATTCCTTGCGAAGTCACATTTTTGACGACAAGTTTCCGCTTGCTGCCTTTCAGCACCAAATACACTTCACCGTATGTTACTTTTCCTTTTTCATTAACGGCCGGAGCGTAGGCGTGCAGGTAGCCGAGCCGCTGCGGAGAAATTTTGTAGGTTTGATCGCGTTTTGTGCCTGCGCCGATAACCGTTTCAAAAGCGAGCGGCAGTTTTGTTTTCTTCATCGCTTTTTGCATCATCATACTTTTTACGTCTTCTGCGTTCGGCACCTTCGCTGTGAGCCCGCCTTTGATTTTGTATTGCTGTTCTTGGGCGTATGAGATAACCGCGGTTTGCTGTCCGCCCCGGTTATCCGCTCTGTTCGTATTGATTTTTTTATATTCCCAGTTGGCGACCGTTTCGTTCGATTGATAGCCGAGCGCCCATTTCCCGAGAAATATTGTCGCCCGGTAGCCGATGGCAAG
The DNA here is from genome assembly GCF_036362845.1 of Bacillus sp. MT(2024). Lineage (NCBI taxonomy): Bacteria > Bacillati > Bacillota > Bacilli > Caryophanales > Bacillaceae > Bacillus > Bacillus sp. MT(2024). The sequence goes on along the minus strand of NZ_CP143632.1, from coordinate 775,238 downwards.
CGGTGAACCGGAAACCGAGGATTCATTCAGCATTTTTATCAGATGCGGATTTTCGATGTTGATCTCGGATGTATCTAACAATTCCTTTGCCAGTTTGCTCGGCTGAAGCATCGGCTGGTCCTGTGAAGCATTCGGATACGTATTTTCCTTTGAAATGCTTACGACAGAGTTAGGAACCTTAAACGGTTTCTTTGCACCGGCAGACGGCATTGCGAAAAAACTAAAGGATAACAGCAGAATCAATGTGGCATGAAACAGCTTTCTCATCATATCACTCTTTCTATAGCATTTTCCTTTAGTCTTTTCCTACGCAATCGTTGTTATCCGCATTTTTTACAGGTTAAAGCAGGAAAAAACCGATCGCCATGATGACATAAGCGGCAAGGAGCGTAGCCCCTTCAAACCAGTTCGAATCGCCGTCATTTGAAATCATCGTCATCAAAAGGACGGATGATATCATCGCCACAAGCTCGGGCAATGTGAATACAAGCGGCATATTGACCGGAAAAAAGATAGAACAGATCACAAGAACCGGGGCTACAAACATGGCGATCTGCAAAGTCGAACCTACCGCGATTTCAACGGCGACATCCATCTTGTCTTTGTACGCCATAATAATCGCTGACGCATGCTCTGCGGCATTTCCGACAATTGCGACGATAATCACCCCGATAAACAGCTCGCTCCAGCCGAACTGTTCAGCCACCGCATGAAACGTATGGACAAGGTTTTCAGATATGTAGGCGACAATAATAGTTGAAATAAATAAGACGGCCGTCGCTCTTTTCCCTGACCACTCAGGCTGCTCCTCTTCTTTCTTTGCCTCCGGCTGATTCGGCTGATAAACACCGCGGTGGGTGACGAGCTTGAAATAAAGAGCCGCCACGTACAAAAGGATCATGATAATGCTGATGCCGACACTCAAATTTAGCTTGCTTTTCTCCCCCATATCCATGGAAAACACTTCGGGAATGACAAAAGCTACGATAATGGCAAAAATCAGCAGGCCTGAATTATGCCGTGCATCATGAATATTGAATTCCTGCCGCTTATATTTCAAACCGCCGATAAAAAACGACAGTCCCGCGACGAGCAAAAGATTGCCGAGCACCGAACCGGTCAGTGAAGCAAGAACGATGCCCGTCAGCCCTTCTTTTAGGGCAAAAAGCGATATAATCAGTTCTACCGCATTGCCGAACGTGGCATTCAGCAGACCGCCGATCCGCGGTCCCGCGATAATGGCAAGAGATTCAGTCGCTCTCCCCATATAACTTGCAAGCGCAATAATCGTCAAGCAATAAATAATAAACAAAACCGCTGACGGCCAGTGCATCAGGCCGCCGATGACTGAAAGCGGAACTCCCGCCGCAGCCGTAAAGAAAAAAATCCGATTCATATCTGCCTGGCTCCTTTTTTCGAATAAGTCTTTTTATATCCTTCTCAAAAACTCCCTCAATTACACTTCCTCGGCAGCCCGAATTGGCATTTTCAGGTTGCCGGACGCGGAAAATCCGTGTACGATCAAGAAAGATACTGAAGAAGGAGAAATACGCGATGTCACGACTGTACTTCTTTATTTTGGTTCTGCTTGTTTCCATCTCCGGATTTTCCCAAGGCATGCTGCTGCCGGTGATCTCCGTCATTTTTGAAACGAACGGAGAATCCGCAGCCATAAACGGACTTCACGCAACCGGCCTTTATATCGGCGTGCTTCTGGCGTCGCCGTTTATGGAGGCCCCGCTGCGCAAGCTCGGATTCAAACCTCTGATGGTCATGGGCGGATTTCTTGTTATCATCAGCTTATTCAGTTTTATTTGGCTTCAATCCATATGGTTATGGTTTTTTCTTCGGCTGCTTATCGGAATCGGGGATCATATGCTGCATTTTTCAACCCAAACGTGGGTGACTTCCAAGTCAACGCCCCGAAACAGAGGAAGAAACATTTCGCTGTACGGACTGTCCTTCGGGCTTGGATTCGCTGTCGGCCCGTTCATGGTCCCTCTTGTGAAAACAAGTCCGTCCCTTCCGTTTATCGTATCCGGCTGTATCAGTCTTTGTGCCTGGCTGTTTGTGTTTGCCTTACGTAACGAGTACCCGGCGCAAGGTCCGGATGAAACATCCGGAGACAACAGCGCAAAACGGTTTTACCGCGCCCTTCTTTTCGGCTGGGTCGCTTTTCTCCCGGCTTTCGGGTACGGTTTTTTAGAAACGGCGCTGAACGGAAGCTTTCCCGTGTACGCCCTTCGTTTAGGCATATCCGTGGATGCCGTCGCGCTGATATTGCCCGCTTTTGCCATCGGAAGTATTGTATTCCAGTTCCCTCTCGGTTTATTAAGCGATCGATTCGGGAGAAAACGTGTCCTGCTCGTCATCTTATTAACGGGTGCCCTTTGCTTTTTGACGGCCGGACTGTTTCCGTCGCCTTCTGTCATCGGCTGCTGCTTTTTCACGGCGGGGATGGCGGTCGGCAGTATGTTTTCCCTCGGCATCAGCTATATGAGCGACCTGCTGCCGTCCCATCTGCTGCCGGCGGGCAACCTGCTCTGCGGCATTTCCTTCAGTCTCGGAAGCATGATCGGCCCGGTGGCGGGCGGCTGGTATATGCAGCGGTTTGAAAGCGCCAACTTGTTTTACTTTATTACGGTGATTCTGGTCTGTATTTGGCTTGCGCTCGTCTTCGGGAAAACAAAGCACAGCCCCGCTTCCGAATCCCATTCTTTTCCGGCCACATAAAAAAGCCGCCTGATCTGAGCCAGGCGGCTTCTTTCTAGTGGTATCCGTTCTGCCCGTTGGCGCTTCCGCTTGTTTTATTCTTCGGGCCGTTTTTTGAGTTTTGTTTATTATGGCTTCCGCCTTTTTTCGTATGCTTCGTCATAGCCGATTCCTCCGTTTTTCAGCTTGAACGTCATCCGTTCCTCTATAGCTTGCTCCCGCGGTACGGATTTTCATCAGGAAGCTTTTTACGTTTATGTAAAAGCGCGTTGATTTCTCCTCCTAAAATCAACAGGGTTCCCGTAAGGTAAAACCAGATCATAAGGACGATAATCCCCCCGATGCTCCCGTATGTGGCGCTGTAGTTGGCAAAGGTGCCGACGTAAAATGAGAACAGCATACTGACGATAATCCAGCCGGCTGCCGCGAATACGGCTCCCGGCAGGACAAAACGGAGGGAAAGCTTTTTATTCGGCGCGAATATGTAAAGCGCGGTAAACACGATTAAAAGGATAAGCGGACTGATACCCCAGCGGACAACCGACCACACCTGCAAAAACAGGTCCGAGGCGCCGATGAAATCCGCGGCCAGCATTCCGATTTCTCTGCCGAACACCGGCAGAAGCAGTGCGATTAAAATCGTAACCACCATCGCAATGGTTAAAAAAATTGAGGTCAGGCGAATGATGATAAATGAGCGGTTTTCCTCGACTTCGTAGGCATGGTTAAATGCTCTGACAATCGCGTTCATACCATTCGAAGCCGACCAGATGACGGCGATAATCCCGAATGACAAAAGCCCGCCGCTGCGCTTGTTCAGCGTTTGCTCCGTTATGGATTTCACCATGGACATGGCGCTGTCGGGCGCGTATTGATCGACCGCCCCGAGCACGTCTTCTGCCGATATGGGAAGATAGGCGGTGAGCGTCAGCATGAAAATCATCAACGGAAACAATGACAGCAGGAAAAAATACGCCAGCTCCGCCGATTTACTTTGTCCTTCATGCAGAGAAAACCTTGCAAACAGCTCCTTTATAAAACTCATGACATCCCACCTCAATGATCGTTTTTCGAAAAATGCTCCTTCGTTTCTTTTAACAGGTCAATGACCTGCGGTGTCGTCTGCTTCAGCTTGGTGATCTGCCCGTTTAAAAAACTCAGATCGTCCGATACGGTATTGGCGATGATTTTCACTTGATCCAGTTTTGCGGAAGCCTGCTGTTTCAGGGCTTCAGGATGTTTTCGGTAAAATGCCGCACGCCGCCTGCACGCGTCCATATTCCGGAAACATGCCTCTCTCGTCGGCTTATGTAATAAGGACAGTGCTCCGCCGGCGGCAGCGCCGATCAGAATCGCTTTTGCCATGATGCGTGTCTGCTTCATCGGTCAATCCCCCTTATAAATGATGGTCTTTCTTTATTGTCTCCAGCAAATGACGGCACCCGGACTCGACCAAAGCGTACACCTCGCTGAAATTTCCGGTATAATACGGATCGGGCACGTCGGCAAGGTCCGACTCCGGTACATAATCAAGCAGCCTTGCAATACGCGGCGCCGCTTTTTTATAACCGGCCATGCTGCGCAAATGTCCGATATTTTCTGCATCCATCGCAATGACGTAATCAAAATCGGTCAGATCAGACTCACGGACCTGCCTCGCCGTGATGCCGCTTGCGCTGATCCCTTTCTTCTCCAGGATCTCCTTTGTCCCTTCATGCGGCGGATTTCCCGCATGCCAGGCGCCGATTCCCGCTGAATCAATGTTAATCTGCCCGTTCAGCCCGTTTTTCTTCACCATATCAGAAAATACCGCCTCTGCCATAGGCGACCGGCAAATATTTCCCAGACAGACAAACAGCACATGTATCATATCGATAACCTCCCTATTCTTTCCCCGCATTTTGAGGATCAAAAACCTTATCAACATCTTAGCAATTTTTCTGCGGCTGTGGAAATAAGCTTTTATTCTAAATGAATTCTGTTAGAATAAAGGGTACGAAAACGGTCATGAAAGGATGCATGAATTTGCCGAGCCAACAAACAGAAACGTTAAACAAAATGATTGAAGACATTTCGCAAAAGCTCAACATGCTCAATGTCGGCGTCATCAGAGCGGAAGATTTCAGTGATGAAAAAATAGAAGATCTTACATACCTTCATCAAATGGTCATGAAAAAAGCATCATTCAGCCCGAGTGAAATGCAGGCCATTGCCGAGGAGCTCGCTTCTCTCAGAAAATAAACCCATGTCAGACCTGCCGAAAAACGGCAGGTCTTTTTTTATTTAAAAAAGTAAAAAATAAAAGTTCATCGGTTTGACACATATAAAAAGAAGGAGTATAGTAACTGTGAACTTGGTAGAACGATATACCAAATGAGCGGGCCGCTTATCTTTTTTTGTTTAGTAGAACGATATACTCATTGTGATATCAGCGTTATTCAAGTTTGTCTATGCAATCGTTTTATCAAACCAGTTTTCAAAGAAAGGCAGTGGTTCAATAAAGGGGAATGGTGCTGTGCTTTTATCAATTAAAAAAATAATTTAATTCTTTATTAACCGCATTAGGGGATGTCATCATGAAAAACATATACACCAAAATGGCAGCGGGTCTTTATATTAACTATTTCCTGCTGGGCATGATCAATATTATTATTGCATCCAATATGGAGGCATTATCAAAACAGCTTCATACTTCCGCAGCCGGTGTCAGCTATTTGGTCTCCGCCATCGGGATCGGGAAGCTGATTTCGCTTCTGTTTGCCGGGAAGCTTTCGGATACATTCGGGAGACGGCCGTTTATCGTGTCGGGCGCCTTTCTGTATCTGATTTTCCTAATCGGAATTCCGCTTTCGACAAACTATACGGCCGCGTTTATCTTCGCTATTTTCGCCGGGATCGCCAATTCCTTTTTGGATTCCGGGACATATCCGGCGCTTATTGAAGGATTTCCGAAAAACGCAAGCTCTGCAACCGTGTTAATCAAAGCGTTTGTATCCATCGGCGCGACGGTGCTTCCGTTTTTCATCGCGTTTATTGCGGACAGGCATTTGTTTTACGGCTGGACGTTTTTCGTACCGGGCATTATTTTCTTCCTGAACGGCTTTTTCCTGTTGAAAGTTCCGTTTCCGAATCATAAGCAAAAAGAAGACGGCGGCCGGACGGAAGCCTCTCCGTCTGATGACGCGTTCACATCACAGCCGTCGATATGGCGCGAAGGCCTCGCAATCATTCTGTTAGGCTTTTCATCAACGGCGCTGTTTATGCTCGTTCAAGTATGGCTTCCTAAGTTCGGGCAATCCGTTTTGGGCATGCCTGAGGTGCAGGCCGTCAAATTGTTGAGCTATTACAGTATCGGGGCGCTTGTGTCCGTGTTATTGCTGGCTGTGCTGTTAAACAGAGTGATTCAGCCGATTACGGTAATGGTGCTGTACCCTGTGATCGCGGCAATCGCGCTGCTTGCTCTGATTTTCATTCATCAGCCGGCCGTATCAGTCATCAGTTCCTTTGTCATCGGACTTTCAACTGCGGGCATTCTGCAATTGGCGATGACGGTTATGGCTGTTTTATTCCCTAAAAATAAAGGTACGATCACATCTTTTGTTAATATAGCATCAAGCTTATCTTTTATTGTCATTCCGCTTGTAACGGGAGCGATATCCAAAGCCGCCGGCCTGACGCCTGTTTTTCTGCTTGATATCGGAATTGCGGCCGTCAGCGCCCTTCTCGCATTGTTTATCGGAATCCGCTTTAAGCAAGTGATGAAAGCCTGACTATTTTTTAAGGGAGAGGATTTATCATGCATTCTATCACGATCAGAAACACGGTCATCGGCGAAGGGCTTCCGAAGATCATTGTGCCGCTGATGGCGGCCGGAGAGAAAGAACTGCTCGAAGAAATTGAAGCCGTCAACGGGCTTCGCCCGGATATCATTGAGTGGCGGGCGGATGTATACGAGCATGTTGACAGCCTGGACGCCGTAAAAGGCATGCTTGAAAAGCTGCGGAAAGCCGCAGACGCAACACCGCTGCTTTTCACATTCAGAACCCATAAAGAAGGCGGAAATAAAGTTATTGATGACCGCTTTTACATTGAATTGCTTAAAACCGCCATCGAAACAAAACATATTGACCTTGCAGACGTTGAGCTGTTTACGGGAGAAGCGGAAGTCAAATCAATTGTGAAAACCGCTGAAGACAACGGCGTATATGTCGTCATGTCCAATCATGATTTTCATCAGACACCGAAAAAAGAAGAAATCATTTCCCGGCTGCGGAACATGCAGGCGTACGGCGCGCACATTCCGAAAATCGCGGTGATGCCGCAAAGCACGGAAGATGTTTTCGTCTTATTGGATGCCACTCACACGATGAAAACACAATACGCGGACCGGCCGATCATCACGATGTCAATGGCGGGAACAGGCCTGATCAGCCGCCTGGCCGGCGAAGTCTTCGGCTCAGCGTGCACGTTCGGCGCGGGTAAAGAAGCATCAGCGCCCGGGCAGATTCCCGTTGAGGAATTGCGCAGCGTACTCAGCATTTTAAATAAACATATGTAATCAGCGTTTTTTGCCCTCAAAGCGGGTTGAAAAACAAATGAATGGACTAACGGAGGAATACATCATGAAGAAAGAATTAGGACGGATTAACGGAAAAACTCAGCTTATCGGATTATTCGCGACACCGATCGGACACTCTTTATCTCCGGCGATGCACAACCTGGCGTTTAAAAAATTAGGATTGAACTACGCTTACCTCGCGTTTGAAGTCGGCAATGAACAGCTGGAAGATGTGGTAACGGGAATGCGTGCCTTAAACGTCAGAGGCTTCAATGTCTCGATGCCGAACAAGATGAACATTCTCCCTTATCTCGATGAACTCGCGGATTCAGCGAAATTCACCGGCGCGGTAAATACAGTCGTTAATGAAAACGGCAGACTGATCGGACACTCCACTGACGGTATGGGATACGTCCGCAACTTAAAAGAACACGGCATCGATATCACAGGGAAAAAAATGACGCTGGTCGGTTCCGGCGGGGCCGCCACTCCGATAGCGATTCAATCCGCATTGGAAGGCCTCGGAGAAATCTCTATTTTCGCCCGCAATGACGCGTTTTTCGAAAAAGCGGAAGAAAATGTCCGCATCATCAATGAAGAAATGAAGGGATCTTCTTGTAAAGCGAAAGTCTTCCCGCTCGAAGATCAAGATGCGCTGCGTGCTGAAATCGCTTCAAGCGATATTTTCACAAACGGAACAGGTGTCGGCATGAAACCGCTTGAAGGCTTGAGCGTTATTGAAGATACATCCATGCTCCGTCCGGATTTGATTGTGACAGACGTCGTTTACAACCCCGTTACGTCGAAATTGCTTGAACAAGCTCAAGCGGCCGGCTGCAAAACCATTAACGGTCTCGGCATGATGCTTTGGCAGGGCGCCATGGCGTTTGAATATTGGACAGGCCGTGAAATGCCGGTTCAGTATATTAAAGAGCAAATGTTTGAATAACATATTGTGACAGAAGCGCCGAAGGACAATCCGTCTTCCGGCGCTTATCTTTTTCCCCCTCCTCTCTCTTTCTTCTCATGCGCCAAAACGCTTATAATGGATGTAACGAATAAAAACCAAGTGAGGAATGCGACGTATGAAACAGCAAAAAAAACGCCGGGTGACATTGCAGCAGGTCGCCGAACATGCCGGCGTCTCAACATCCACCGCTTCATTAATTGTCCGCAATAATCCCCGAATTTCCGAAGCGACCCGTGAGAAAGTGCTGCAATCCATGCGGGAGCTGGGGTACGTATATGATCGGGTCGCCGCGAATTTACGATCACAGACGTCTACAACGGTAGGATTGATTATCACTGACATTTCCAATACGTTTTTCTCAGAGTTTCTGATCGGCGTTCAGAATACGCTTGAGGAAGTCGGATTAACGGTGCTGTTAGGCACGACATTTGATTCCGTCGCCAAGCAGGAGCAGCTGATTTCGACCATGCTGGAGCACAGGGTCGGCGGATTGATTTTGTGTCCGGTTTCAGGTGCGGCTGAGGAAACCCTTTCCCGCCTTGAGCAGCTTGACATTCCGGTCGTGCTCGCCGTCAGGGAGATTGCCGATGCAGACTGTGATTTTGTCGGAGCCGATTATGAAGAAGGCACTTATAAGGCAGTGCGTCATTTCATTGAGAAAGGCCATCAGGAGATTGCGTTTCTGGGCGGCGTGAAGCACTCATCAACATGGACGAAGCGTATGAAAGGGTTTAAAAAAGCGCTCCGTGAAGCGGATCTGGAAGTGAAAAATGAATATGTCATTGACAGCGCGCCGACCCGCGAAGCAGGCTGTGAGGCCGTGACGGAGCTCCTCCGCCGGTCTGAGCGCCCGACCGCGATTTTCTGCTTCAGTGATTTGGTCGCGTTCGGCGTCATGCAAGGGATCAGAAAAGCCGGGCTCGTTCCGGGCGAAGATATTGACATTGTCGGCTTTGATAACGTGCCGGAAGCTGAAATTTCTTATCCCCCGCTTACAACCGTTTCTTCCTTTCCACGGCAGTCGGGAAAAGAAGCGGCTCAATTGCTGCATCATAAAATCACCAATGCCCAGCACAAAAAACAACGCATTATTCTGGCGCCTGAGCTGGTCATCCGGGAATCTTCACAAAAAAAGCGGAACGCCTGATACGGCGCTCCGCTTTTATATTACGCAAGCAGTTTTAATGATTCGCGGTTGAATGCCGGAATGTCATCCGGTGTGCGGCTTGTGACCAGCTGGTTCTGGCAGACGACGACTTCTTCATCCACCACATTCGCGCCCGCGTTTTCCATGTCGATTCGGATTGAAGTAAAACCTGTCGCTTTGCGCCCGTCCAATGCTTTCGCGTTGATGAGAAGCTGAGGTCCGTGGCAGATGGCGAACACCGGTTTTTTATCATCCATAAACGCTTTGGCAAATTGGACGAAACGGTCATCCGCACGCAGCATGTCAGGAGAGAATCCGCCCGGGATCAGCAATGCGTCAAAGTCTTTCGGATTCACATCATCGATGGACGCGTCCACTTTCACTTCCGCTTCCCCTTGTTTGCCTTTGACTGTTTTTCCTTTCTCCTGTTCAATTACGGTTAATTCATGACCCGCATCTTTAAAAGCTTTCGCAGGTTCAGTATACTCGACATCCTCAAAGTAATCCGTTAATACAACTGCAATTTTTTTACCCATAGTTACTACCTCCTGCTTGATGAAGTCTACATAAATCCATGTACCCCAGCCACACTAACATCAAACATAGGTAACGCGTTTACCGCCCGCCTGTTTTACATAGGTCATTATCCTCATTTTTTATCTTTTTACAAGAATCATCATGAAATCTATATAAACTTTCACAAAATATTCTTACAATGGTACTGCATGACAAAATTTGTTGAAAGGTGGAGAACAGGTGAGAATACAGAAAAGACGATGCAGCGTCAATATGACACTCCGTATTCTGCTGCCCCTAGTTATGATACTTAGTCTAATCCTCCCAACATCACCCATTAAAGCAGAAGAAAACAAATCCTCCAGTGTGAATCTCAGCATTTTAGCCACAACTGACGTTCACGCTAACATGATGGACTACGATTACTACAGCGACAAACCGACAACGGAATTCGGACTGGCCCGAACGGCTCAGCTTATTGAGAAGCACAGGCGCGAAAACCCGAATACGCTGCTTGTCGATAACGGAGACCTGATTCAGGGCAATCCCCTCGGAGAATATGCCGTAAAATATGAGAAAAATGATATCATTTCAGGCGCAAAGACCCATCCGATCATTGAAGTGATGAACAGTCTGCATTATGACGCAGGAACACTCGGCAATCATGAATTTAATTACGGGCTTGAATTCCTGGACGGGACAATCAAAGGCGCTGATTATCCGATCGTTAATGCCAATGTGAAAACAGTAAGCGGCGAAAACCGTTATACGCCTTATGTCATAAAAGACAAAACCGTCACGGATGAAAACGGCGGCAAGCATCAGCTAAAAGTCGGCTACATCGGCTTTGTTCCTCCTCAGATCATGACGTGGGATAAGAAAAATCTCGAAGGCCGCGTTCAGGTCGAGGACATTGTGGAATCCGCAAAGAAAACCGTTCCGAAAATGAAAGCTGAAGGAGCCGATATCGTCATCGCCCTCGCCCACAGCGGCATCGAAAAAAAAGCGCAGTCTTCCGGAGCGGAAAACGCCGTTTTTGACCTGGCAACGAAAGTCAGCGGAATTGACGCGATCGTATCGGGCCATCAGCACGGGCTTTTCCCTGATGCCGAATACAAAGGCGCTGCTCAATTCGACGTCGATAAAGGCACGATTAACGGCATCCCCGTTGTTATGTCAAGCAGCTGGGGCAAATATGCGGGCGTCATCGACCTTAGGCTTGAAAAAACAGACAGCGCGTGGCATGTGGAAGATGCAAAAGGCAGCATCGAGCCGATTGCCGGTAATGTGACTTCGGAAAACGAAACCGTCGTCAATACCGTCAAAAAAGCGCACGAAGGCACTTTAAAATACATCAGAGAACCCGTCGGCCAGACAAAAGCCGATATCAACAGTTTCTTCGCCCAAGTCAAAGATGATCCGTCCATTCAAATCGTAACGGATGCGCAAAAATGGTACGCCGAAAATAAGATGAAGGATACGGAATACAAAGATCTGCCTATCCTCTCGGCGGGCGCCCCGTTTAAAGCCGGCGGGCGGAACGGCTCAAATTACTATACAAACATTTCCGCGGGCGACCTCGCCATCAAAAACATCGGCGATTTGTACCTGTATGACAACACGGTTCAGATCGTCAAGCTGAACGGAAGCGAAGTGAAAGACTGGCTCGAAATGTCCGCGGGGCAATTTAATCAGATCGATCAGGCAAAAGGCGGCAGCCAAGCGCTTTTAAATGACGCCTACCGCTCATACAATTTTGATGTCATTGACGGTGTCACCTATCAGGTCGATGTCACAAAACCGGCGAAATACAACGAAAACGGAACAGTCATTCATCCCGATGCAAGCCGGATCGTCAACCTTTCTTATCAAGGAAAGCCCGTCAGCGCCAAGCAGGAATTTCTGATCGTCACAAATAATTACCGCGCTTCAGGCGGCGGAGGATTCCCTCACTTAAGCAATGATAAAATCGTATACTCTTCTGCCGATGAGAACAGGCAGGTCTTAATGGATTACATCATCCAGCAGAAAACGATTAATCCGCAGGCTGATCATAACTGGTCCATCCTTCCGGTCAAAGGGACAAACCTGACATTTGAATCTTCCTTGGCCGCAAAGCCGTTTGCCGACCGCGCAGATGACGTCGCCTATATCGGTGAATCACAAAACGCGGGCTACGGACAGTACAAGCTCCAATTCAAAGATGATGAACCGGGCACAGATCCGCCGAAAGATGACGCATGGAAACTCACCGTTATGCATACAAATGACACGCACGCCCACCTTGATAATGCGGCGAGGCGGATGACGAAAATCAAAGAAATCAGAAGCGAAACCGACCGCAGTATTTTGCTGGATGCGGGAGACGTTTTCTCAGGCGATCTCTATTTCACAAAGTGGCAGGGGCTGGCTGATTTAAAATTGATGAACAGCATGGGCTACGACGCAATGACCTTCGGAAATCATGAGTTTGATAAAGGGCCGGGCGCTCTCGCCAGCTTTCTGAGCGGTAACGGGAGCGCGTCTGACCCGTCCGGAAAATACAATTTTCAAGCGCCTGACTTTCCGCTCGTCAGCTCAAATGTCGATGTGTCCAAAGAGTCAAAACTCAGACCATTCATGAAAAAAGCAGACACATTTACGGCAGGGAAAAAGAAAAAAGCAGGCATCTATCCATATATTCTGCTTGATGTAAACGGAGAAAAAGTCGCCGTGTTCGGCTTGACGACAGAAGATACGTCCGTCACATCAAGCCCGGGAAAAAGCATTGTCTTTCATGATGCCTTCCAATCCGCACAAGATACAGTAAAAGAAATACAGAACAAGGAACATGTCAATAAAATTATCGCCCTGACCCATATCGGGCATCAGCGTGATCTCGATCTTGCCAAAAAGGTAAAAGGCATCGACTTAATCGTCGGCGGACATACGCATACGCTTGTAGATAAAATGGAAATTGTCAAAAATGAAGAGCCGACCATCGTTGCCCAAGCAAAAGAATACGGCGAATATTTAGGCCGTGTCGATGTCGCATTTGACAAAAACGGCGTCGTCCTGCCGGAACAATCCTCTCTTCAAGCGCTGCCGGTGAATGAGCAGACGAAAGAAGACCCGGATCTAAAAAAAGAGCTTGATCCGTTTAAAAAAGAGCTCGTCTCAGTCAAAAATGAAAAAGTCGGTTCAACGAAGGTCGCACTTGACGGCCAGCGCGAGCATGTCCGCTCCAAAGAAACCAATCTCGGAAACTTCATCGCGGACGGCATGCTGCAAAAAGCGAAGGAAGCGGCCGGCGCCCAAATCGCGATCACAAACGGGGGCGGCATCCGGGCAGGCATTGATAAAGGAGACATCACACTCGGCGACGTGCTGAATGTGATGCCGTTCGGCAACACGCTTTACGTCGCGGATTTAACCGGAAAACAGATCAAACAAGCCCTGGAACAAGGATTAAGCGGAATTGAGGCTCAAGGCGGCGCCTTCCCTCAAGTTGCCGGTTTAACATACACGTTTACACTGAATAAAAAGCCGGGACACCGCGTTCTTCAAGCTGCGGCCGTACAGGATGACGGCAGTGTAAAGCCGATTTCTGATAAGAAGACATACAGAGTCGCCACCAGTAACTTTGTCGGTGAAGGCGGAGACGGATATTCCGTCTTTAACGAAGCGTCCCATAAAGAAGACCTTGGCTTTGCCGACTATGAGGTCTTCGTTGAGCAGCTTGAAAAAGCGGGAAAAGCGGTGGAACCGAAAGTTGACGGCCGCGCGCAGGAAGTGTACCTGCCGACAAAACAAAAAAAAGGTTCGTGGACGCTTGAAGATGACAGCGCATTTGCCGTCTATGCCAAAAACGCCAACACGCCGATCGTGTATTACGATAAGAATGACGGCGCCAAAAAGCCGATTGATCTCAGCGTGACCAAAAAACAAATCAGCCTGTTAAAGGACAGAACATCGGATTCTTCCCTTACGATCCTGCATGACAAGTTCAGCATGAAAATGCCGATGGCAAACGCCGCTTCAGCTGATACACGATTCGGCGTGGCGCCGAAAGGAAAAGTTAGCGGGGCGCTTTCAAATGTATACGACTTTACAATGAAGCAGAAAAACAAAGACATCAAAACATTCAAAGCGCCGGTAAAGCTCACCCTGCGCATTGAGAATATGAAAAAGGCGAAACAGCCCGGCATTTATCATGTAGACCGGAAAAAGAACGTCTATACAAAAACAGACAACGGTTCGGTTTCACACGATCTCGTCACGGGCTATACAAATCATTTCAGTGAATACACCATATTAAACGCAAACACGAAGAGCGCGCCGCCGACAAGCGGAGATCACGGCTCCGGAAAGCAGCCAAGCGGACAAAAACCGTCATCCGGCCCTGCGCAGGACGGAGTATCGCCGGGCGGCCTGCTTCCTGATACGGCCACAACGATGTATTCCATCCTTCTTGCCGGGTTACTCATCAGCGCGCTCGGAACGGCACTGTATCTGTACCAAAGAAGAAAAGCAAAAAAAGTGAACGAAGCATAAAAAGACCGCTTTTATCGGGCGGTTTATCCCAAGAGCTCTCCTGATCTGATATCAGGAGAGCTTTTTCTGCCGGTCCCCCTCTGAGTCGACAGCCGTACGGCCGAGTGATAAAATATGAACGTTATTCGCGAAAGACTGCATCCGCATCGTTTAACACTTCACGGCGGGGCCTCTCTTTTACACGGCGCCGCCTGTTTGGAGGACTTTTTTTGAAGATTACAGGAAACAAACGAATCCGCATGTCTTACAAGAAAAAGCTGTTATACGTGATAACAGCGCTTTGTTTTATCAGCTCGCTCATTTTTGTCACTCACAACGCTTCTTTTTATGAGCGGCCGATTGCCAAAGTGACGAAAACAACATTGGAACATCAGTCTGACGTACAGGACATGCATAAAAACAAAGATAAGATTTTCACTCAGACGATCACAGCCAGACTTGAAAACGGAAGTCAGAAAGGACAGCTCATTCATTTGTCCAATCAGTATTCTTTATCCGGAGCAAATGATCAGAAATATTCGATTGGCGATGAAGTATTCGTTTCTATTGATAAAGGGAAACCATCAAACAAAGATATATCGGGAAGCATTATAGATAAAAAACGGGATAAACAGATTTTGCTGATCGCTTGGGTTTTCATCTTCACCTTGCTTATCGTCGGCAAAAAACAAGGCTTCTTTTCGATCGTCAGCCTGATGTTTAACGCCGTTTTACTGTCGTTTGCATTAGATTTGTACAGGAAGCATCCTAATATGGGGTTAATTTTCATCTGCGGTATCTGTATTCTCATCTTTACGGTCATCTCATTGCTGCTTGTCAGCGGTTTTCACGCGAAAACATACGCCGCCATAGCCGCGACGCTCGCAGGCACTTTCGTTTCCCTGCTGATTACGTATCTGGTGATGCTGGCAACCGGAGAGAAAGGTCTCAGATATGAGGAAATGCAGTATTTAACCCGCCCTTATCACACGGTGTTTATGGCCGGGGTATTTATCGGATCACTGGGAGCGGTCATGGATGTAGCCATTACCATGACGTCATCTGTCTTCGGATTATATGAAGAAAACAAGGGTATCTCATTACAAGCTCTCAGACGTTCCGGGATGGAGATCGGAAAAGACATCATGGGGGCGATGACCAACATTCTGTTTTTTGCTTATATAAGCGGCTCTATTCCGATGATGCTTTTGTATTTGAAAAATGATTCCCCGATAGGATTCACTCTTTCTATGAACATTTCCTTGGAAATAGCCAGAGCATTGGCCGGGGGGATCGGAATTGTATTAACCATACCCGCCAGTCTGTATGCTTCTGTCTTTTTTATTAAACGAAAGAAGGCAAGCTCATGAATGTCATCGTAATTCTCGCGGCGATTTTATTTCTATTAATGGTCATCATCGGCGGAAAAAAAGGAGCGAGGTCTTTTATTGCGTTATTCTTAAATTTCGGTGTTCTCTTTCTCACCATTATTTTCATGACAGACCCGCATATCAATCCGATTGTTTTAACATTGCTCTCTTCCGCCGTGATTTGCAGCATTACTCTTTTTTATATTAATGGAGGAAACGTCAAAACCGTAACCGCCTTTATTTCTGCAATGCTGACCATTGCATTGCTGCTGTTTTTTATTATGGCCGTAACAAAACATACTTCGATTCAGGGATTCGGTGAAGAAGAATTGGGGGATATCGGCATATTCACACTGTTTGTCGGGGTGGATTTTGTGAAGGTTACCGCAGCTATGATCATCATGGGCACGATTGGGGCGATTACCGATGTCGCGATTTCCATTACTTCACCCATGCGGGAAATTTACAGTCATAATCCGTCCATGAGCAGAAAAGAACTGTACACATTCGGATTAAGCATCGGGAGAGATATTTTAGGAACGAATACGAATACGTTATTCTTTGCTTTTTTCGGCAGCTATTTGGCTTTAATTATCTGGTTTAAAGACTTATCATACTCAGCTGAAAAAATAGTGAATTCAAAAGTATTCAGTGCGGAAGCCGTCACCATTCTCTGCGCCGGAATCGGGATCGGCATCATCATTCCCGTTACGTCCTGGATCACCGCCTGTTTTTTAGCAAAACCCAAATAAACATTAAAAGCTGCCGGGACACGCCCGGCAGCTTTTTTTATCTTATACCCACTTTACAACGTCTTTTGAGGCAGATCTTGTTTTCGGGCGCGGTTCTCTGACACGGTAGCCGAATGCGGCCATGACAGAGATGTCGAAACTTCCGTTTTCCAGAAGCCCTTCTTCTTCAAGAATCCGGTGGATTTCTTTGTAGTTGAAGCCTTCAACAGGACAGGAATCGATGCCGATCTGCGCAGCGGCTGTCATCATATTGCCGAGGGCGATGTAAGTCTGTTTGGATGCCCAGTCAAACAGCGCGCGATCTGATTCAAGCAGATTGAAATCATTTTTCTGGAATTCTTCCGTTTTGCTGATATAGCCTTCATACATATCTTCCGGCATTTTTTTGACTTCCCGCAAGTGATTTTTGACATAATCGGCGTCAAAACGGATATCCTTTGCCGTCCGGGCAAGCAGAAGTACGAAATGGCTTGCGGTCGGCAGCTGCTTTTGCGCCCCCCATGTGAACTCGCGGAGTTTTTCACGAAGCTCCGGATTTTGAACGACGACAAATTTCCAAGGCTCCAAACCGAGTGAGCTTGGGGATAATCTTCCCGTTTCTAAAATGAATTCAAAATCGCTTTCTGAAATTTTTTTCTCAGGATCAAATTCCTTTGTGGCGTGTCTGAATTGATACGCTTCGATGATCTGCTGTTTTTTATCTGACATTCATGATCTCTCCTTTTCATCTCGTTATGTACTATTGTAGCCATTATTTTTGAAAGTACCAGTACGCACATTTTTGTTGGATAGTATTCATTTTGATACTGACAAAAAAACGGGCTGCCGCGGCAGTCCGTTTTTATTTTTCTCTTCTCGCAAAGTCGACGAAACGGAATTTATCGAGCCTGTGCCGGCTTTCCGTATATTGGAAGAGGCTGGTATCCTCCAAAAAGACGCGGTTTTTCACGACCGCCATATGGCTGAACCCGCCGAGATCCAAATACTTCCGGTCTTCCTCCCCCGCCGGCTCCACGACAATTTCCTTTTGCGCGTAGCTGATGGACAGGCCGAGCTCTCCTTCGAGATACTCATAGATCGAATCTTCGCAAATCGCCTTCGTCAATTGAGGCACATGTTTTTTCACAAAGTAATCCTTGTCCAAAATAATATGTTCTCCGTCAATCCGTCTTGATCTGACGACTTCCCACACCTTTTCATCCGCTTCTGTACCAAGCTCTTTTGCGGCTTCTGAGGGAGGCAGGATCAGCCCGAGACGGTGAACCTCCGTTCTCGTCTCTTTTCCGAGCGTTTCCGAAAGCTCCTTGAAGCTGATCAGGCCTGAGACTGGAAAACGCATTTTTTCTCTGTCTAATATGACGGAGCCTTTGCCTTTGATTTTCTGGATGTAGCCGTTTTGCGCGAGCATATTGAGCGCTTTACGGACGGTTTCTCGTGATGTGCCGTATTGATCGCACAAATCATTTTCAGACGGAAGAACGTCTTCAGCCTTCCGCTGGCCGCTTTCAATCTGCCGCACCATATCTTTATAGATTGTGATATATTTATTCACTTTCATTCATGACCACCCAGATTAGTGTATCACGCTTTTGTCAGATGATAAACGATCGATTCATACGGACGGAGCGTCAATCGTTCCGGCCGCCCTTCCCTCGGTTCATCATTCGTCAGCAGCACCGTAAACCGCCAGCCGTCCGTGTCTTTAAGCGGAACCGTAAAGTCCGCTTCTTTCCCGTAGAAGTTGTTGATGCACAGAAGTTTTTCATCCTTGCCGTGTCTGACGTACGCCAGAACCGCCGGATCATCTTCAGCAAGCAGCTCAAACGTTCCTTCAGTCACGATGTCATATTCCTTTCTGAGCTTGATGAGCTTCTGATAATGGTAGAAAATTGAATCCGGGTCCCGCAAAGCCGCTTCCGCGTTAATGTCCCGATAATCATCCGCCGCCGGAATCCAAGGCGTTCCCGTCGTGAAGCCGCCGTGCGGTCCGCTGTTCCATTGAACGGGGGTTCTTGCATTGTCTCTTGATTTCTCTTTTAAAATGGCGATAATGTCTTTTTCTGACACGCCTTCTTCCTTCATCTTTTTGTAAATGTTCAGTGATTCGACATCGCGGTATGAGCCGATGTCATCGAACTTCGGATTGCCCATGCCGATCTCCTCACCTTGATAAATGTAAGGCGTGCCCTGCATCATATGAATGGCCGCCGCCAGCATTTTGGCTGATTTCGTCCGGTATTCGCCGTCGTCTCCGTATCTGGATACGGCCCGCGGCTGGTCATGGTTGCACCAGAATAATGCGTTCCAGCCTCCGCCGTTTTGCATCTCCGTCTGCCAAAACGCTAAAATCCGTTTCAGCTTCAGAAAATCAAACGGAGCGAGCGCCCATTTTTCACCATTCGGATAATCCACTTTTAAATGATGAAAGTTAAAGGTCATATCGAGTTCTTTATTTTCAGGGTTTGTGTACCGGATGCAGTGGTCAGCCGTTGTCGAGGACATTTCACCGACCGTCATGCTGTCATATTTCGAAAACACTTCCCGGTTCATCTCATGAAGAAATTCGTGCACGCGCGGCCCGTCCGTATAATAAGGGCGCCCGTCACGACCATCCTCGGCATCAGGAAACAATTGGTCTTTAGAAATGAGGTTGATCACATCCAGCCGGAAGCCGTCGATCCCTTTTCGGAACCAAAAATGCATCATGTCGTAAACCTGTTTTCTCATCTCTTCATTTTCCCAGTTCAAATCGGCCTGCGACACATCGAATAAATGCAGATAGTGCTGGCCTGAGGCCGGGTCGAGCTCCCAAGCGGAACCGCCGAATTTTGATTCCCAGTTGTTCGGCGCCCGGCCGTCTTCCTTTCCGTCTTTCCAAATGTAAAAATCCCGATACGGACTGTCGGGTGACGAAACCGCTTCTTTGAACCACTGATGCTCGACTGATGTATGGTTTACGACGAGATCCATGACGACCTTTATTCCTCTTTTATGCGCTTCATCGAGAAGGCGTTCAAAATCCTCCATCGTTCCGTATTCTTCATAAATGGTGCAGTAATCGCGAATGTCATAACCGTTGTCATTCTGCGGCGAATCGTAAATCGGCGTAAGCCAAATGACATCAATCAAAAGCTTCTGCAAATAATCAAGCTTCTCGATAATACCGTTCAGATCACCGATCCCGTTTCCCGTCGTATCATTAAAGCTCTTCGGATAAATTTGATATACCGCTGCCTTTTTCCACCATGGTGTGCTGTCTGTTTTCATTTTTCTTCACCGCCTGTATTGTTTTGAATGGAAAGGGAAAAGGGACAGCCTGTTAGAAGGCGCCCCGCAGGTTTTCTATTTTTGCCGTTTCAGCCGCGCATACCCGTATGTTCCCGCAAACGGGAGAATCAGCACAATCAGCATTCCGATCGCAAACGGACCCCAGTACCGGTTCATAATGGAGAAGATCCCCGGCACGCCGCCGACTCCGACCGAGCTTGCGAGAACGCCTTTGACGGAGATGAACATCCCCGCGATCCCCGAACTGATCATAGCGATCACAAACGGAAATTTGTAACGCAGATTCACGCCGAAAATCGCCGGCTCTGTAATGCCCAAATATGCGGAAATGCCGGCCGTCAGTGAAAGCCCCCGCTGTTTTTTATCTTTTGTAATCAGCATCATGGCCAGAGCCGCCGATCCTTGAGCGATATTTGACAATGCGAGCATCGGCCATAAAAATGTGCCGCCGAGCTTTGATCCGATTAATTGAAGATCGACCGCGAGAAACGTATGATGCATCCCCGTGATCACAAGCGCCGAATACAGCCCTCCGTACAGCAGGCCTCCGATGGCGGAGAATTGGCCGAAAACGGCAATCAATCCCGCCGTCAGCGCGTTACCGATCGCAAAGGTGATCGGACCGATGATAACAAAGGATAGAAAACCGATGACCAAAAGCGTCACCGGCGCGACGACCAACAGCTGAATGCCCTCCGGCGTCCGTTTCGTCAAAAAGAGCTCAAGCCTGGCAAGTAAATAAGACGCCAGCAGAATCGGAAGCACCTGACCTTGATACCCGACTTTCTGCACCTCAAGGCCGAACAGGTTCCACACCGGAATATCGCCGCTCTGCTCGGCGGCCCCGTAGCCCCATGCGTTTAACAGATCAGGATGCACCAGCATCAGCCCGAGCACGATGCCCAAAAGCGGGCTTCCTCCGAACCGCTTCACTGCCGACCAGCCGATTAAAGCCGGCAGAAAAGCGAAGGCCGTCCCTGCGATCAGATTAATCATATTGGCGAGATCCGCCCATTGCGGGTACACTTGGACAATCGATTTCGTGCTGTAGAAAATACCTTCCGCCGTTAAGATATTGTTCAGACCCATTAAAAGTCCGGCCGTAACGATCGCCGGCAAGATCGGAATAAAGATGTCCGCAAGCGTTTTCACAGCACGCTGCAAAGGATTCATGTTTTGCGCTGCCGCCTTCTTCACGTCATCCTTGGACGCTTCACCGATCCCCGTTTCCTTCACTAATTCCGCATATACTTTGTTGACCGTCCCCTGCCCGATCACGACTTGAAACTGCCCGTTTACCGCAAAAGATCCTTTGACAATGTCTATTGCATCAAGCATTTTTTGGTTTACCTTGGTTTCATCTATTAATGCAAACCGCAAACGCGTCACACAATGAGTCGCCGCCTCAATATTTTCGATTCCGCCGACAGCTTCAGCGATCTGCCGCGCAGCCCGGTTAAACTCACCCATGCCAACCCCTCCGTAACCGTTTTCATTTTGTCTCGCAAACTTGTATATACATGTTTATGACTCTATTGTAATGATGTATATACATGTCGTCAATCTATTTTTATAGCGCTTTCATCACAAATATACTGCGAAAGACCCTGAAACAAAAAAAGCCCCGCCGGAACCGGGCCTTGACTTCTTGTTTGGTCGTGAACATGTCCGGGCGGAATTCACAACAGGAGCACAAAAAGCATACAGTACTGTACAACTAAGTTAAAGAGGTGTGAAGAGATGCCATCCACTGTTATCAACCTGTACTATTTGAAGATTAACAGTATTTCTGGCAACGGATCTATTACGATTGGGGAAGCGGCATACAACAGTCCCACCACAAATAACAAATCACAAGGACTGAACTCTTCATTCGGCGATACGTCACCTATAGAATCGATGATGGAGAACTTGTTAAATGATCCTGATGTCAACGACCAGACAGCCATCGGAACCGCAGATACCGCAAATATTACGCCGGTGCCGCCCATTATAGATTAAAGGGGTTTTTATGAATGCCTTACCAAATTAACGTCGTCAATATAAAAGTAAACGGAGCAACGCAAAACGGAAACGTCGATATCGGTCAGACCGTACAAAACAGCCACACCGCCAACAGCAAGTTTGTCGGCGCAAACTTTTCTTTAGGGGATTTTTCGCCGGCCGCCGGATGTTTGAATTCGGGCCATCTTGACCCTGACGTGAGCGACCAGGATCAGATCGCCAACCCGTCAATGCCGATCGCAAATCAAATATAGGGAGGTTCTGCCGAAGTGGATATCGAAAAAATGAGAAAGTGGCTTGAGATTACGAACGAGCACAAGCCCAGCGACTTTTGGACCAATGTCCTGAAACGGAAATCTCCCGAAGATTTTTTCTCCTTACAAAAAAACACCCTGACTTATGATATTTATCAGGATGAACAGCACACATTTGTCATTGTGGAAATGCCCGGCGTTTACGAAGAAGAATTGACATTGAGGCTGCTGTCAAGAACACGGCTGCATATAAGAGGAAACATCACACCCCTTTTTCCGAAGAACATGGGCGTCTGCCAAAACCGGTATTACGGGGAAATCGATGAGACGATTGAGCTTCCTGAACCGGCTGAGCCCCACCTGTTACAGGCGCAGTGCGTAAACGGCCTGCTCCACATTTCCTACCCGCGCCTTATGGAGCACATTCCTTTTCAGAAAAAAATCTAAAGAGCCGGCTTACGGGCGGCCCAGCCGTCTGTATACTTTCTCCTTATAATGAGAAGATGCGGGTTTTGAGAACATGGCTTTCTCCTCCGTCAGTTTGTCGAGTCTGACTTGTTTTTCCGTCCGTTTGTTCCGCAGGTGATCCCGCTCCTGTTCATTGCGGCACTTGGCGATCAAATAATCGAGCGTCATCAGCTCTTTCTTCAGCGCGCCCTCATCCTCGGCGATCCCGGCGTTTTTTAATATGCGGTAGCCCATTCTGAGCGACTCCGGAAGATGTGCGGCATCGTCTTTCGGCAGGGGCTTTCCCATTCCATTGATGCCGGCGAACTCTCCATCCTTAATGGCGCGCTTGATTTTATCTTCAGCCACGATATGGGCAATATCCATCACTGTTCACCTCTTTCTTCAATAGAATCGGGTGTGATCATACGGAAATTCACATCCCAGTTTGTGCCATTTGTGTTTTTTAAAGCTGTCATTCAACAGATGAACCGCTGTTGCGACAGCGTTTTTCGCCCTTTTTCCGATGAGCCTTTTCCACCTTTTCTATTTGCTGGTTTCATGGTATATTGATTACGTTCGTTTTTTCTATCGTTCCGTGTAAACCGTGATCGGAAAAAAGGAGTGTAACAATGAAAACATTTATAAAAGAAAGAGGACTTGCCTTCTTCTTGATAGCGGTCGTGTTATTGTGGGTGAAAACATATGTCGCTTATATTTTAAACTTTAACCTCGGCATAGACAACACGATCCAGAAAATATTGCTTTTTGTGAATCCGCTGAGCTCCAGCTTGTTCTTTCTTGGATTTGGGCTTCTTTTCAAGAAAAAATTACAGCAGACAGCCATTATTGTGATTCATTTTTTATTGTCTTTTTTGCTTTTTGCAAACATCGTCTATTATAGATTCTTTAATGATTTCATTACCATCCCGGTCATGATGCAGGCAAAGACAAACGGCGGCCAGCTCGGAGACAGCGCGTTCTCGTTAATGAGATGGACAGACGCCTTCTACTTCCTGGATACCGTCATTTTGATTATTTTGGCCCTTAAGATGAAAAAACCGGCTGAAAAACCGGCGAAGAAATCATTCAGAATCGTTTTGGCTTCCGCCGTGCTTGTGTTCCTGATCAACCTCGCCGTCGCGGAATCCGACCGTCCCGAGCTTTTGACACGCTCATTTGACCGAAATTATCTGGTGAAATACTTGGGCACGTACAACTTTACGATTTACGATGCCGTGCAGAATGTGAAATCAAACAGCCAGCGCGCGCTTGCCGATTCAAGCGATGTAACGGATGTGGAAAACTATATGAAGGCCAACTATGACGTGCCGAATAACGTCTACTTCGGAAAAGCCGAAGGAAAAAACGTCATCTACGTCTCATTAGAGTCTCTGCAATCCTTTATCATTGATTACAAAATTAACGGCAAGGAAGTGACGCCGTTTTTAAACAAACTGGCGCACGATAATCAAACATTCTACTTTGATAACTTTTTCCACCAAACGGGACAAGGTAAAACATCTGATGCGGAATTTATGATGGAGAACTCTCTGTACCCGCTTTCGCAAGGTTCGGTTTTCGTCAATAAAGCGCAAAACACGCTGCAGTCCGTTCCTGCGATCTTAAAAGGCAAAAAGTACACGTCTGCCGCTTTCCACGGAAATACGCAGACTTTCTGGAACCGTAACGAAATGTACAAATCGGAAGGCATCGATAAGTTTTTCGATTCCGCTTATTACGACATGAGCGAAGAAAACACGAAAAACTACGGCATGAAAGACAAACCGTATTTCAAAGAATCCATGCCGCTCTTAAAGAGCCTGCCGCAGCCGTTCTATACGAAGTTCATTACGCTGTCCAACCACTTCCCGTTCGGAATGGATAAAGAAGACACGGACTTCCCGGCGGGAGACTTTGGCGATTCAGTCGTCAATAATTACTTCCAGTCCGCGAACTATCTGGATGAATCAATTGAACAGTTCTTTAATGACCTGAAAAAAGACGGCCTGTACGATAAGTCGATTATCGTGATGTACGGAGACCACTACGGCATCTCCGAAAACCATAATAAAGCGATGGCGAAAGTGCTCGGCAAAGATGAGATCACTGAATACGACAATGCCCAGCTTCAGCGGGTGCCGCTCTTTATCCACGCTCCCGGCGTGAAAGGCGGCCGCAATCATAAATTTGCCGGTGAAGTCGATGTCGCGCCGACCGTTCTTCATCTGCTCGGCGTCGATACGAAAGATTATCTCATGTCAGGTTCTGATATCTTATCGAAAGAGCACAGAGAAGTCATTCCGTTCCGTAACGGAGACTTCATCTCGCCGAACTATACGAAAGTGTCCGGCAAGTATTACGATACGAAAACCGGAAGACTTTTAGATGATTCAGAAGTCGACAAAAAAGAAGACTCTCTCGTCAAGACTGAGCTTGAAATGTCTGATAAGATCATCAACGGCGATCTGCTTCGTTTCTATCAGCCGAAAGGCTTCAAGAAAGTGGATCCGTCACAATTCGATTATACGAAGCGTGAAGATTTCTCAGCAGACGATCAAAAAGAATAAACAAAAGCCAGATCATATCAATGATCTGGCTTTTTTATGTTCAGCTCCCGGCGGCGGCCATAGTGCGCTTTTGCAGGCTGTCGGAAAGAACTGAATAAGCGACGACTTTCTTTTTCTGCTGCTTGACGACATCTACATGATCTTCGTAGCTGTATACAAACACCGTCACATCTTTTTTTCCTTTTCTCGTCTTAATGACAAGCGGATCGGCTCCGTTTTGCGGATGAAGATAACGCTCTTCATCCCCTGGGTATATATAATGCCGTTCGATAAACACGGCTTCGTTAAAATCATCAATCACCCGTCGTTTGTCTTCGCCTTCCAGACGTTTTCCGCCGAGGGAAACGGCAGCGGACTCGTCACTGAGCTTTGAATGGGTTTCAAACTTGCGGAGGATCCATTCCACCGCTCCGGTAGGAAGGCATGTCAGCACAATCTTAATCAGGCTTATGACAACAATTGAAACAACTGCAATCCATGTCACCTTACATCATCTCCATACTTGTTCTACATGAATCTTAACATAGAAGGAAACATTGTTTTTTGTACATTATGTGAAACTTGATATATGTTCAAAAAAATCCGGATCACATAGGTGATCCGGATTTTTCAAGTCTGCTTCTGATCGTCAAGGCGGACGGCCTCTCTCAGCTCTTCCGCGACAAATTCGACGTTCGGCCCGATAATGACCTGCGCCGTTTTATTCCCCGTTTTGATAACCCCTTTTGCTCCCGCTTTTTTAAGCGCCACCTCATTAATGAGAGACGTATCCTGCACGGTCAGCCTGAGGCGGGTCGCACAGTGATCAATCGTTTCGAGGTTTTGCCTGCCGCCGAGCCCCTTGAGCATGGCATGTTCTTCGACGGAACCGGCCGTATCTTCACTAAGCACTTCTTCCTCTTCCTCATCATCTTCCCGTCCCGGCGTTTTCAAGTTTAACGTTTTGATGAGCATATAAAAGACGACAAAATAGATCACCGCATAACAAAGCCCGACAACGAGCAGCAAAAGCGGTTTTTCGGCAATGCCGTAGCTGAGGAGATAATCGATCGCCCCCGCCGAGAATGAAAAACCTGACCTGATTCCGAGAACATTCACGATAAATAAAGAGAACCCGGTTAATATAGCATGAACCCCGTACAAAAGCGGTGATAAAAACATAAATGCAAATTCAATCGGCTCTGTAATTCCGGTAATAAATGCCGTCAGCGCGAGACCGATCATCATTCCGGCCGTCGCTTTGCGCTTACTTGGCTTAGCCGCGGCAATCATTGCCAGACATGCGGCCGGAAGCCCGAACATCATAATCGGGAAGAATCCCGTCATATAAGTCCCCGCCGTCGGATCCTTCGCAAAGAAGCGGGCCAGATCTCCCGTTTTTCCGTGAAAATCGCCAAACTGGAACCAAAAAATATTATTCAGCACATGATGAAGACCGAATGGAATCAAAAGCCGGTTAAAAATCCCGTAAATCCCGGCGCCGATCCCGCCAAGCCCGATCATCCATTCCCCGAAGGACGTAATCACCGACTGAATCGGCGGCCACACAAATCCGAAGATCCCCGCCAAAATAATGGTAATCAGCGCCGTTACAATCGGAACGAGCCTGCGCCCGCTGAAAAAACCGAGATATTCGGGCAGCTTCGTATCCTTAAAGCGATTATACGTGTATCCCGCAATTAACCCCGCGATAATCCCTCCGAAAACGGCCATATTATTTGTCGAATTGATTGATTTTACAGCCGCGTCCAGCATGATATAAGAAATGGCTCCCGACAGAGCGGCGGCCCCGTTGCTGTCTTTGGAAATCCCGATCGCGATTCCGATCGCGAAAATCAGCGGCAGATGATCAAATACCGCGGTCCCCGCCGCGTAAATGAACGGAATATTTAATAAGTCCTCTCTGCCGATGGCCAAAATAATACCAACGGCGGGCAGAACGGCAATCGGAAGCATAAAAGACTTTCCGAGTTTTTGCAAAAATTGAAGCATTTTACCCATCCCCCTTCTTTTTTCTTAAATATACCACATAAGTTATCTAGTGATCTATACCAATTTTCCTTCATTTATTCACATAAGGCTTGTTGGTTTTCTATTTATAAACCAGTTGTGGTAAGCTTGAATCAGATGATTAAAAATAGAAAGCGGGAATGACAATGATTGTAACGAACGATCAAGAATTAGAAGGCCTTAAAAAAATCGGCAGAATCGTCGCGCTGGCGCGTGAAGAAATGAAGAAAAAAGCCGAGCCCGGCATGAGCACGAAAGATCTTGACCTGATCGGAAAGGCGGTGCTTGACGAGCACGGAGCCGCTTCCGCTCCGGAGAAGGAATACGATTTCCCGGGCGTGACATGCATCAGCGTAAATGACGAAGTCGCTCACGGCATTCCGAGCGCCTCTAAAATCTTAAAAGCCGGAGATCTTGTCAATATCGATATTTCGGCGGAGTTCGGCGGTTTTTATTCCGATACGGGCATTTCATTTGTGCTCGGAGAAGGCGATGAACGTCTGCAAAAGCTTTGTAACTGCGCAGCATCCGCATTTCAGAAAGGATTGGATCAGGCAAAAGCCGGCAAACGTCAAAACCAGATCGGCAGAGCCGTCTACCATGAGGCCCGCTCCAACGGATTTACCGTCATTAAAACGCTGACGGGCCACGGAATCGGCAGAAACCTCCATGAAGCGCCGAACCACATCATGAATTACTACGATCCGTTTGATAACGCGCTGTTTAAAAACGGAACCGTGATCGCGCTTGAGCCGTTTATTTCCACGAAAGCGGAAACGATTGTTGAAGCGGGAGACGGCTGGACATATAAAACGCCGGATAAAAGCCTTGTCGCCCAAGTGGAACACACCATCGTGATCACAAAAGACAAACCGATTATTTTAACTGCATTGTAATGTTTCATCTCCCTCCCGAACAGGTATACAACAACTAACCCGAAGGAGGGAGACGCATGAAAAAAGATAAAGAAAAAATCAAAATCGAAAACGAAATACACGCCATGCACGGCGTAACGAAACAGCAGATTTTAGAGGATTTCGAGGAATTTAAGGCGTACCTTCATCAGAAAATTTCCGCCGGAAAAAAACTGGGTCTGGATGACAGCAAAATCATTAAAAGCGCCGCCATCCTCGGGGACTATCTCGCCAAACACGAGGAGCCCCGCAATGCGGAAGAAAAACTCTTACAAGAACTGTGGGACATCGCGGATGATAATGAAAAACAGCATTTGGCCCAGCTTCTCGTCAAACTTGCCGGACACTGATACAGTGCCCGGCTTTTTTATGCTCCGTTATAAGAGTTGTGCTACACTGGACATATGTCTGTGAAAGGAGCCATTTTTCAACATGTGGTTTATTATCTTCGGGTTTATTTTCTTTATTGAAAGCATCATTCTCACCGTTTACGGGGTGAAGAAAAAGAAGGGGATGCTGATTTATTTCGGCGTCGTTTTCGGAATCATGACACTCGGAACGGTGCTGTTAAAATTAACCGGCCATTAAGCATGAAAAGACCGCCCTTTACATATATATGTAAGAAAGCTTTACATCTCTGAATCGAAAGGCTCAGTTTTTGCATTATCCCTTTTCAGCGTCTTTTTATAGATGTTACAATGCCAAAAGTTTGGCAAAAACTGAAGAAACCTCCCCAGCGGGAGAACGGAGAAAGGAGTTTTCTGACATGCATTATGGCAGTAAAGGCTGGTATGTAGAAGAGTTAAAGAAAAAAGGAATTACCCACTATGAAGGAAGAAAGCTTCAAAGCTTCAAAAAGTACTTCCTTGCCAATCTGCTGGAAACAAAGAAACAAGCATAACGTAAATCAGCCGTGCTGTCAGTGCAGCACGGCTTTTTTTCTATACATTAGTGAGCCTGTCCCTTTTTTTAAGGAAGGACTCCCTCCAGCTTTCTGACAGCGCTTCTTCCCGCAGTATTTCTTCAATCGCTGACAGATTGCCTGAATCACGGTATTTCACTTCGTTCGCATACCAGACGGAAATGCTTTCTTTGCCTCTCGACAGACGCTTGAGGACGGGACGCGGATCGACATATCCTTCTTCAAGCACCCTGAAATAAAAGCCGGTAAATCCCGTCTGCTGTACACGGAGCACCATATCTTTGATGCCATATTTGAGCGCGAGTTTGACGCAGGGCTGGCGCGGCTGGCTTACTTGAACGACGGCTTCCCCCAGCTGAAAGACGTCTCCGATCCACACGTCTTGTTCGGCCAGTCCTTTGACCGTTACATTCTCTCCGAACGCGGCGGCGGGAAGTTTTCTCGCGAGCGTTGTTTCCCAATATGAATAATGCTCGGCGGGATACACGCACACCGCTTTATCGGGACCTCCGTGATGCTTCAGATCAGCCTGCCCGTCCCCGTCAAAATGGGTTTTATACAGCATGACGGGAGAATCTGCGGGCCGCTTGATGATGCCTGAATTGATTTGTCTGCCGGCAAATTCATGAATTGCGGGCTTTCCGAGATTGATAGATAAGACAGAATAGTCTTGCGTCATCTCGTTCACATCCTTTGCGAAATATCCTATCTTTCCTTTATCATAGTAAGAAAAAGGTGGTTTTTCCATGCTTCAGTATCATATGATTGCAGACGGCCGGGTTCAGGGCGTAGGTTTTCGCTACTTCGTCCAGATGGAAGCCGACAGACATAAGATAGCCGGCTGGGTAAAAAACCGTGATGACGGCCGGGTGGAAATCCTTGCCGAAGGCCCTGAAGAGTCGTTAAAACAATTTGCCGAAGCGGTCAGAAAAGGCAGCCCCTTCTCAAATGTCACAAACGTAACCATCGAAGAATCACACCGTCTGAAAGGGTACCGCACCTTTTCCATCAGTTACTGATAAGGCTTGTCCTGATAAAAATAATTCGGCTTCACAATCGTATCGTCATATAATTTATGGAAAATGTGGGTGGAAGCCGGCGAGATCGGCGGAATCAGCCAGGTCCAGTCGCCCGTCAGCTTTCTGCCCGCGTCTTGTTCCTGTTCTTCAAAACGTTTAAATTGATTCGCCGCCGTATGGTGATCGACAATGCTGACACCGTGTTTTTTGTATGAATAGAGCACTGCCTTATTCAGTTCCACCAGCACCTGATCTTTCCACAGGTCGGTATTCAGGCTGGCGGAAATCCCCATGACCGAAGCGGCTTTTTTGAGCATATCATACCGCTTTTCGTCAGCAAGATTCCTTGCGCCGATTTCGGTTCCCATATACCATCCGTTAAAAGGCGCCGCGTTGTACGACAGTCCGCCGATTTCAAGCCTCATATCGGCGATAATCGGAACCCCGTACCATCTGAGATTTAAATCGGCAAACTCTTCAATATCCGGATGGGTGATCGGCACTTCTTTCACGAGCGTCTGAGGCAGGTCATACCAGACCGGCTGCCCGTCCCCTTTCATCCGGAAAAGCAGCGGCAGAATATCAAAATCGGTCCGCTTTCCGCGCCAGCCGAGTTTTTCGCAGACAGCCGTCAGCTCATATGATGCCGGATCACCGACTCTTCCTTTTTCAGTCTCATATCCCGCATAGCGGATGAGCTGGTGATTCCAGATTTCCACTTGTTTCTCCCCGTTCTTCTCAGGAGGGAAAATCGTAATCGTCGGTTTAATTTTTCCGCCGTTCGTGGCGATTTCAATATGTTCAAATAATGCGTCACGCACCTCTTCTTTCGTGTTCACATTGCGCCGGTCAATGACGTTCAGCGATTGCCAGAACAGACGTCCAATACAGCGGTTGCTGTTGCGCCACGCCATTTTCGCCCCGTGTTCAAGCTCTTCCGCCGTATGGACGTAACTTCCCGTCCGCTCTATCTCATCTTTTATCGCGTGCAGTCGCGCGTTGATTTGCGATTCCATTCCGAGTTCCTGATAGCAGACATCAATAAAATCCTTCGCCTCATCCCAAAGTATTTCCGTATGTTTCAAAAAACTCTCTCCTTCAATTTACATCTGTTTCCCATTGTATCGTTTTTAGGTGTGAACACAATGGTTTTTTTGTATCATACTGGAAACTGCGAAGAAAAAACACCTGTGATTTTCGCAGGTGTTTTACAAAACGGAATGCAGTTTTTCAGCCAGTGTAAGCAAATCCTCACGGTAGTTTTTTCCCGTCATCGGAATTCCGTGACCCGTCAAAAGCGCTTCCGGCTCCAGTTCCGCCAGTTTCTGAACGGATGCGGCCGCCGTCTGCGTATCAGCTGTAAAATAGGCGGGCGGCCCGTGAAGCTCTTGCTTTTGTATGACAACGTCCGCAAGCGATTCCTGTTCAACAGTGATCACGGCATCACCGGCAAGCAGCACGCGGTCTTTATCCCGGAATAATGAAATATGGCCGGGTGTGTGGCCGGGCGTATGCACCCACCTCCATTCCTCAAGAAACGGAACGGTACCGTCTGAAGGCAGTGCCTGAACGGACGGAATGCGGATCGTATGGCGCGGAAACAGCGGTGACAGCTTTGCGACAAGCCCTTTTTTCGCATCGGGCCTGGCAGGCGGATAATCCGCTTTCCCCGTGACGTACGGGAGCTCCTTTTCATGAATGTAAACCGGCACATCCCAAAGCTCAAGCAGTTCTTCAATCGCACCGACATGATCAAAATGACCGTGTGTCAAAATGACCGCCTTCAGCTCATACCCCTCTTTGAATCGGCGTTTCATTTCTTCTGTTATCATCTCCGCCGATTGAGGCATTCCCGCGTCAACCAGAATGATTTCCCGCGGAGCTGAGGGATTTTCGATAAAGTAAACATTCGCAATCTGCACGGTCAGTCCGTAAACGCCGTCCGCCGCTTTAAAACCGGCGCCGCTTCTCACTGAAAAAAGCGGCATAAACGGATCACTCATCATGGCACCTCCTCTGATGCCTTTAGTGTGCGACGAACCGGGTGTTTTATGTTAAAAAATCGTGATTGCACCGATGATGAGCGCAAAGGCCGTCATGACGATAACGGCAAGAACCGCCCATTTCATCGCAAATTTCTGGTGTTCATCAATGGTGACCCCGGCAAGCCCGACTAATAAATGCGTCGACGGCACGAGCGGGCTTAACATATGAATCGGCTGGCCGATAATCGAAGCGCGGGCGATTTCCACCTTATCTACACCGTACGCCACGGCGGTCTCAGATAAAATGGGCAGCACGCCGTAAAAATAGGCGTCATTAGGCATCAGAAACGTAAAGATACCGCTCGTTAAGGCAACAATCGCCGGAATAAAACCTCCCATCTGTTCCGGAATAAGCGATACGAGGGAAATGGCCATTTCATCAACCATCTTCGTCCCCGTTAAAATTCCGGTAAACACGCCTGCGGCAAAAATCATCGAACCGATCGCAAGCACATTGCTCGAATGGGCTGAAATGCGCTCCCTTTGATCGTTAAGTTTCGGATAGTTGACAATCAGCGCGATACAAAACGCAATGATGAACAGCACGGTTAAATTCACTTTTCCTGACACTAAAAATCCCACTAAAGAAAGCGTTAACAGTAAATTGAACCACCACAGTTTCGGCCGCTTCCATTCATCTTCCGCAGCCGCAGCCGTTTCATTTGTATGGGACGGCTGCTTTAATTCGATCACCCCGAGCCGTTTCCGTTCCATCCTTCCGAGTACATAAGCGACCACAATCATACACACCATTCCGCTCGCGATGACGGGCAGCATCGGCCCCGTCAGCTCTGCCGGGTCAACGCCGAGCGCACTCGCCGCACGCGGCGTCGCGCCGCCCCATGGTATCGTGTTCATGATACCCATGCCGACACCGGCGATTCCCGCTAAAATAATCGGACGGATTCCGAGCATGATATACAAAGGCAGCATTGCGCTTGTCGTAATCATATACGTCGTCGAGCCGTCTCCGTCCAGTGCGACAAGCATGGTCAAAACGGCTGTTCCGACTACAATTTTGAGCGGGTCGCCTTTAACCAGCTTTAAAATACGCGACACCATCGGATCAAATAAACCGGTATCAATCATAATGCCGAAATAAAGAATCGCAAACATAATCATCACTGCGATCGGCGCCACCTGTTCAATACCGGAGATCATCATCTCGCCGACCCGGTTAAAAGAAAACCCGGCAATCAGCGCAAACACGATCGGCGTTAATACGAGCGCCGTTAACACTGAAAGCCGTTTTGTCATAATCAGCACCATAAAAACAAGCATCATAAGAAAGCCTAAGATTGCTAACACAGTATGTCCCCCTTATTATGAATACGCTTACATTTTAAAGGCCCGATTCCCTTTATCCGCCTTTTTGCTATCTTATGAGAATTGGATATTGAAGTAAATATTTTGGATTTTAAAGATTTTTAATTTTTTATAACCTTTTCGTTCATTTTGTTCATTTATAAATCAAAAGCCTTCCGCAAATATGCGGAAGGCTTATTTTTCGCTGCTCATCATCTCTTTATAGAACTCGGTCTGCTCTTCTAAAAAGCGTTTTGCGCCGCTGCTGTTTTTATAAAAGCTCTCCCAATCCCGTTTTTTCAACATTTGCTTCCACTCCGCGGATGAAGTAATCTGTTTCAAAGCCTGATCCCAATAGGCGATCTCGCCTTCGGTCATGTCTTTCGGCCCCATGATGCCTCTCCAGTGCGCAAAGACAAACGGCACCCCCTGCTCTTTCCATGTCGGCACATCGCTGAAGCCGGAGAGCCTTTTGTCAGACGTAACGGCCGCCAATGTGATTTTCCCTTTCCGATAGGCGTCTCTCGCTTCTGAAATGGTCATTGAGGCGGCGTCTATCTCGTGACTGATAAGAGCTTCAATGACTTCATTGCTGCTTCCGTATTGAAAAAAGCGGATATCAAACGGAGAAATTCCGGCCATTTCCGCCGCTCTCGCAAAGGAGAGCTGGTCATCATTTCCGAGGCCGGGCGCAAATCCGATTTTTATGCCGCCCGGATTTGCTTTAATATCGCCGAGCAGCCGCTTTCCGCTTTTTATCTTTGAATCCTTGGGAAGAGCGACGGTCTGCCACTCTTTTGCGATAATGGCCAAAGGCGTAAAATCAGCTGCCTTCAGCCGGCTTTGGCCCAAAATTTCATTGCTTAACAGCAGACTTGAATTCATACTGATGACATCCGTTTTTCGTTCGTTTACATATTTCCAGCCGCTGTCTCCGCCTCCGCCGGGTTTATAGATGATCTTTACGGGCCGGCCTAATATTTGCTTCCGCTCTATTACCGATTGCAAAGCTTTTGCCGTTACGTCCCAGCCCCCTTGAGGCGCTGCCGGGACGACAATTTCAATCGGCCCTTCAGCTGAGCGGAAGCCCTCCATCTGCCGTCCGTCAAAAGAAACCAGCGCCGCCAGCATGACAAGAAGCACTCCCAACCGCTTCATTTCTCCCATCCCTTATTCATGTGCTAAATAATATTTCCGTTCCGGCCTGCCGATAATGCCGTACTCTAATTCAGCGAGCGCTTCTTCCCGAGAAACGAGAAACTCGGCATAGCGCCGCGCCGTTGTTCTGGAGGCGCCCATTTTTTCTCCCAGTTCTTCAGCCGTCATCCCTTTTTGGGCCGTTCTGAGCGCGTTTTTGATTTTTTGAAGCGTAATCGAATTAATGCCTGTCGGCAGATCATTGTGCTGTTTTTGTTCTTTCTGACCGCTTCCGAAAAACATGTCGATCACAGACTGGCTGAGCTCCGGCTGTGAGTGCAGCCATTCTCTTTTTTCACGGTACTGCAAAAGCACTTCTGTAAATTTATGTGCCGACACCGGTTTTATGACATAATGGGAAACGCCTGATCTGAGCGCTTCCTGCAGCAGCCTTGTTTCGGCAGAAGCCGTAATAATGATGATATCAACGGAAGGAAAACGGCCGCGGATAAGCGGGAGCAGATCTGTTCCCAGCTCATCCGGCATATAAATATCCAAAAGCAGCAGATCAGGCTGCCGTTTCTCAAGCAGCGATATGGTGTCTTTGGCATTGATTGCTTTGCCGATGACATTGAATCCATCAAGATGTTCGATAAATTTTTCGTGAATTTGCGCTATTCGAAAGTCGTCCTCTGCAATCGCGATGTTAATCACACCGATTCCCCCTTTGGCCTTTCTTTCGGTATAAACACCGTAAATACAGCACCGCCGCTCTTTTGCTGCGAAATCTCTATCGATCCCTGCAATTCACTGACGGCTTCTTTCAGATTGGCTAAGCCGTATCCTCTCCTAGTCCCCTTTGAAGAGTAGCCCTTTTCAAATATCGTTTCTGTTTTTTCCTGAGGCACGCCGTCTCCTGAGTCCGCCACTTCGATGACGATATCCCTGCCGATATCGGTCATGAAAAAGGATACCTCTTTTTTCTCTTTTTCGGCGACGGCTTCGAAAGCGTTATCAATAAGATTTCCGATGATCGTAATGAGCTGGGATGAACCCACATGCTCCGGCAGCGATTCTAAAAAGCTGTTTTCATCTATTGAAAGCTTCACTTTCTTCTCAGACGCCTTTCCCATTTTTCCTAATAGTATGGCCTGAACCCGCTGTGAATGAATGTTTTGAAAGAGGATTTCATGCTGTTCATTCTGGATGGCGTACTCTTCTTTTATCAGTTCAATGGCTTCATTATATTCTCCCAGCTCTAACAGACCGAGTATCGCGTAAAGCTTATTCGAGAATTCATGCGTTTGCGCCCGGAGATCCTCCGAGTATTTTTTCATTTCAGTCAGCTTGTTGATCAGTTTCTTGAGCTCCGTTTTTTCGCGGAAGCTGATCACCGCTCCGTATACTTGTCCGGTCTGTTTCATTTCTTTCACATTTAAGATAAATACTTTATCTCCGGCACGCACCTCCACGTTCGGCGGTATTTCTCCCCCTGCCAACACCGGCATGAGCTTTGCGCCCGGCATGATTTCTTTTATATGCCTTCCGATCATCGGTTCCGGAAGATTCAGCATATCAGCCGCAGATAAATTCATCATGGTTACCGCGCCTTCTTTGTTTACGGCGATAATCCCTTCTTTCATCGCAAGGAGCATCGCATTGCGTTCCCTGTACAGCGCTGCAATTTCATGCGGTTCAAGGCCGAGTGTATCTTTACGGATGCTTTTTGCGAGCGCCGCCGCTCCCCCGATGCCGATAAGAAACACCAAACATGCAAAATAGCCTAAATGCCGCAGATGCGCTTTCATATCTTTTTCTATCTCATCTTGTAGAAACTCGACTGTCACCGTTCCGACGACTTCGTTATGATTTTTTTCCTCCAAAATAACCGGGGCGCTTCCCCGGACGGCCTTCATTCCGTCGGAAACCGGAGACCCGCCGAACATGACGGTTTTGTTTAGCAGATTTTGATTTTCTTTCGGAATACTGCTTCGGGCCGAATGAAATGCAACATGCCCTTTTTGATCAGTGATGTAGACGGCGTGCGCGCCTGCCTGTTCTTTCATTTGTTCAATGACGTCTAACTTTGTAAAAGCCTCTTGATCCGCAAGCCGGAACGCCTCTTTTACGGGAGGCAAATATGAAATGGTTTTTGCCGTTTGCACCGCCAGCTGTTCAGCCTGCTTCTGCCCTTCCTTTAATTGCTGAAAGGCAAATATAACCGTGAGCGTTCCGATAACAAGTATTAATAAAGCCGTAATTAATCCGGCGATTTTCATTTGCAGAGAGACATAAAACCGCTTCGCTTCCAACACAGCACCAGCCGTCCTTTCCTCCTAAAATCATACCATTTTTCAAATCTTTATTTCTCATTTTTGAGAATTTTCGTGATCTTTTTCTCTTGCGGCTTACCAAAAAGGTGATGATAGGTATATATTTACTTTTACACAATTGATATAACACATAAAAAAGACTGACCGAAGTCAGTCTGCAATCTATCAGGAAATTGTAACTCCCGCGCTTGCATATCCCGCCACTGTATTAATAAGCGAAAGGCCTGTCGCAGTGGCGGAGAATACCATTAACAGCCGGGTTTGAGGAGTTACCGCAATGTTCAGCCCTGTCGTGATTCCGTTGCTGATGCTGCCGATTGACAATACGCCGGTGAGGGGAGGAGCTAAAGTGACGGATGCTCCGGGGATCGGCGTGAACGTATTGTTCGGCACAGTAGAACTGTATAGTTGTGCGGTTATCGTAACAGTCGAGCCGACAAGCGACAATGCTGCGGTTGTACTGAAATAGGCGGCAATTGATGTAATGGTTCCGCTTCTCGGAGCAGAAAAAGCAAAGTTCAGCAGAGTTCCTCCAGCCCCGGTAAGATCAATTGCGCCTCCCCCTCCGACATTGACGCCCGTCACAGAATTGCCGAACCCGACAAGGCTCACCGTTCCGATTAATCCTCCGGCAATGGTCGTCACGGCAGTGGGAAGACCTGAAGCATAAGGAATGATCGCGCCTGCTCCGGTGATCCCAGTTGCTCCGGTTACTCCGGTGGCTCCCGTTATTCCTGTCGCTCCGGTTACTCCCGTTACCCCGGTGGCGCCTGTTACTCCAGTAGCTCCGGTGATCCCGGTTGCTCCCGTTACTCCGGTAGCACCTGTTACTCCGGTGGCGCCTGTTATTCCGGTTGCTCCAGTATCCCCGGTTGCTCCTGTTACTCCCGTTACCCCGGTTACTCCAGTTGATCCCGTTACTCCTGTGACTCCGGTGATCCCGGTGGCGCCTGTTTCTCCGGTGGCTCCCGTTATTCCTGTCGCTCCTGTTACTCCCGTTACCCCGGTGGCGCCTGTTACTCCAGTAGCTCCGGTGATCCCGGTTGCTCCCGTTACTCCGGTAGCACCTGTTACCCCGGTTGCTCCCGTTAATCCTGTAGCTCCTGTAGCTCCTGTTACTCCCGTTATCCCGGTTGCTCCGGTCAAGCCCGTTACTCCAGTAGCTCCGGTGATCCCAGTGGCTCCCGTTATCCCGGTGGCGCCTGTTACTCCGGTAGCACCTGTTACTCCGGTGGCGCCTGTTGCTCCGGTTACTCCCGTTACCCCGGTTGCTCCTGTTACTCCAGTTGATCCCGTTACTCCGGTTACTCCCGTTTCTCCGGTTACTCCAGTTGATCCCGTTACTCCGGTTACTCCCGTTACTCCGGTGGCTCCTGTTACTCCGGTGGCTCCTGTTATTCCGGTAGCACCTGTTACTCCGGTGGCTCCCGTTACTCCGGTAGCACCTGTTACTCCGGTGGCTCCCGTTACTCCGGTAGCACCTGTTACTCCGGTAGCTCCGGTTACCCCGGTCGCTCCGGTAGCCCCGGTTACTCCGGTGGCGCCTGTTACTCCGGTTACTCCGGTTACTCCAGTTGATCCCGTTACTCCGGTGATCCCGGTTACTCCGGTGGCTCCCGTTATTCCTGTCGCTCCGGTTACTCCCGTTACCCCGGTGGCGCCTGTTACTCCAGTAGCTCCGGTGATCCCGGTTGCTCCCGTTACTCCGGTAGCACCTGTTACTCCGGTGGCGCCTGTTATTCCGGTTGCTCCAGTATCCCCGGTTGCTCCTGTTACTCCCGTTACCCCGGTTACTCCAGTTGATCCCGTTACTCCTGTGACTCCGGTGATCCCGGTGGCGCCTGTTTCTCCGGTGGCTCCCGTTTCTCCGGTTACTCCAGTTGATCCCGTTACTCCGGTTACTCCCGTTACTCCGGTGGCTCCTGTTACTCCGGTGGCTCCTGTTATTCCGGTAGCACCTGTTACTCCGGTGGCTCCCGTTACTCCGGTAGCACCTGTTACTCCGGTAGCACCTGTTACTCCGGTGGCGCCTGTTGCTCCGGTTACTCCCGTTACCCCGGTTGCTCCTGTTACTCCAGTTGATCCCGTTACTCCGGTTACTCCCGTTACTCCGGTTACTCCAGTTGATCCCGTTACTCCGGTTACTCCCGTTACTCCGGTGGCTCCTGTTACTCCGGTGGCTCCTGTTATTCCGGTAGCACCTGTTACTCCGGTGGCTCCCGTTACTCCGGTAGCACCTGTTACTCCGGTGGCTCCCGTTACTCCGGTAGCACCTGTTACTCCGGTAGCTCCGGTTACCCCGGTCGCTCCGGTAGCCCCGGTTACTCCGGTGGCGCCTGTTACTCCGGTTACTCCGGTTACTCCAGTTGATCCCGTTACTCCGGTGATCCCGGTTACTCCGGTGGCTCCCGTTATTCCTGTCGCTCCGGTTACTCCCGTTACCCCGGTGGCGCCTGTTACTCCAGTAGCTCCGGTGATCCCGGTTGCTCCCGTTACTCCGGTAGCACCTGTTACTCCGGTGGCGCCTGTTATTCCGGTTGCTCCAGTATCCCCGGTTGCTCCTGTTACTCCCGTTACCCCGGTTACTCCAGTTGATCCCGTTACTCCTGTGACTCCGGTGATCCCGGTGGCGCCTGTTTCTCCGGTGGCTCCCGTTTCTCCGGTTACTCCAGTTGATCCCGTTACTCCGGTTACTCCCGTTACTCCGGTGGCTCCTGTTACTCCGGTGGCTCCTGTTATTCCGGTAGCACCTGTTACTCCGGTGGCTCCCGTTACTCCGGTAGCACCTGTTACTCCGGTGGCTCCCGTTACTCCGGTAGCACCTGTTACTCCGGTAGCTCCGGTTACTCCGGTCGCTCCGGTAGCCCCGGTTACTCCGGTGGCGCCTGTTACTCCGGTTACTCCGGTTACTCCAGTTGATCCCGTTACTCCGGTGATCCCGGTTACTCCGGTGGCTCCCGTTATTCCTGTCGCTCCGGTTACTCCCGTTACCCCGGTGGCGCCTGTTACTCCAGTAGCTCCGGTGATCCCGGTTGCTCCCGTTACTCCGGTAGCACCTGTTACTCCGGTGGCGCCTGTTATTCCGGTTGCTCCAGTATCCCCGGTTGCTCCTGTTACTCCGGTGGCGCCTGTTACTCCGGTAGCACCTGTTACTCCGATAGCCCCTGTTACTCCGGTAGCACCTGTTACTCCGGTTGCTCCTGTTACTCCGGTAGCCCCTGTTACTCCGGTTGCTCCTGTTACCCCGGTTGCTCCTGTTATTCCGGTAGATCCAGTATCTCCGGTTGCTCCTGTTACTCCGGTTGCTCCTGTTACTCCGGTTGCTCCTGTTACTCCGGTTGATCCCGTTACTCCGGTTACTCCGGTAGCGCCTGTTACTCCGGTGGCGCCTGTTACTCCGGTGGCTCCTGTTATTCCGGTAGATCCAGTATCTCCGGTGGCTCCTGTTACTCCGGTGGCGCCGATTTCTCCGGTCGAGCCCGTTACTCCCGTGGCGCCAGTTGCTCCAGTCGGGCCGGGATCTCCAGTGACGCCGGTTGCTCCAGTGGCACCGGTTACCCCAGTCGCGCCGGTATTCCCGGTCGAGCCCGTTGCTCCGGTAAACCCCGTTGCTCCGGTCAGCCCTGTTGCTCCAGTGAACCCCGTTGCTCCGGTCAGCCCTGTTGCTCCGGTCAGCCCTGTTGCTCCAGTGAACCCCGTTGCTCCGGTCAGCCCCGTTGCTCCGGTGCACCCCGTTGCTCCGGTGAATCCTCTTACATGAAAATGATTTGGATGACAGCATGGACACCATCTTTCATGACAGCAAGAGGTTTTGCAACAGAATTCTTCACAGCAATGGGCCCGATTTTGATAACTGCGCCTTTGATTTCTTCTTTTATGTTGAAAATGACAGCAGCACTCATTACAATTCCGGCAGTCGTAATCCCAAGAGTCGTATCTGTTATACCAAGTATCTCCTTTTCTCATTACACCACCTCTTCTTGCATAATATTTCCGCAAAAGAAAAAGGTGTGGCAAAATCCCATTTCTATTGGGCGAATTTTCAAATGTTCTTAAGGCTGCACCATGCACAGCTTTTAGAGAAAAAAGACCTAACTGTGCATAAGTCAGGTCTTTCATCTTTAAAATATCAGTCTGCTATTGTCATTAGGTTGTCGGGAAACGAATGCTGTTAAAATCGATATTGAGAGCTGACGCTGCTGTTATATTATTTGCAGTTGTGAAAACAACTCTCAACTGGTACGTATTTGTTCCTGCGGTCGGCGCTGTATCCACTGTTGTATCAGCAATCGAAAAACTATCCGTAGCTGCGGTAGTATTAGTTCGCGACAGAGTTCTTGTATGAATTTGCACTGCTCCCCTATATAATCTCACTTCAAAAACAAAGTTTGAATTCGCTGCAGTTGTTAGCGCGACACTGAGTGCATAATCAAGCTTTACATTCTGCAAAGCGTTAACCGGGATTGCCAGCGTAGCAATGGGAACCTCTGTATTTAACGGCGGATAAACAGTGAGCGGCCCGTTAGTTCTTGTGAAGAGCAAGGTTGGTGTACTGCCTGTGGCGCCGGTTGGGCCTGTTGGGCCTGTTGGGCCCGTTACTCCGGTTGCCCCGGTTACACCAGTCGAGCCGGTTGTGCCGGTTGCTCCTGTCACTCCCGTTGCTCCAGTTGGACCCGTTAGGCCTGTTGTACCTGTCGCTCCTGTTACTCCAGTTGAGCCGGTTGCACCTGTTACTCCAGTTACTCCGGTTACTCCGGTTACTCCGGTTGCACCTGTTGCTCCTGTTATTCCGGTTGAGCCTGTTGATCCGGTTGATCCTGTTGGGCCAGTTTCTCCCGTTGCACCAGTTACTCCGGTCGCTCCAGTTACTCCCGTTGCACCTGTTGGGCCGGTTGAGCCTGTTACACCTGTTGGGCCTGTTACACCGGTCGAACCTGTTACACCAGTTGGGCCGGTTTCTCCGGTCGAACCTGTTACACCAGTTGGGCCGGTTGAACCCGTTATGCCAGTCGATCCTGTTGCTCCTGTTACTCCGGTTGGACCGGTCTCTCCCGTTGGGCCGATTTCTCCGGTTACCCCCGTTGCACCGGTTTCTCCTGTTGGCCCTGTTGCGCCGGTTGGGCCTGTTACTCCGGTTGCGCCGGTTACACCAGTCGGGCCGGTTGTACCGGTTGAGCCTGTCGATCCAGTTGCTCCGGTTTCTCCTGTTGAGCCAGTAACCCCTGTTGGTCCAGTCACACCGGTTGGGCCCGTCGCGCCTGTTATTCCAGTTAGCCCGGTTGCACCTGTTGCTCCTGTTATCCCCGTTGCTCCAGTCACTCCAGTTGCTCCGGTTATTCCTGTTGACCCTGTTACACCGGTCGCTCCGGTTTCTCCTGTTGACCCAGTCACTCCGGTTGAACCAGTTACGCCGGTTGGGCCAGTTTCTCCTGTTGCACCGGTTACA
Organism: Bacillus sp. MT(2024); assembly: GCF_036362845.1. Classification (NCBI taxonomy): domain Bacteria; kingdom Bacillati; phylum Bacillota; class Bacilli; order Caryophanales; family Bacillaceae; genus Bacillus; species Bacillus sp. MT(2024). Next base: position 733,007 of record NZ_CP143632.1, on the reverse strand, counting down.
CCAGTCGAACCGGTTGATCCTGTTACTCCAGTCATTCCGGTTGAACCCGTGGTGCCTGTTACACCTGTTGGGCCTGTTACACCGGTCAAGCCGATTGCTCCGGTTGGACCCGTTTCTCCCGTTGAACCTGTTACTCCAGTTGGGCCGGTTGCTCCGGTCGAACCTGTTACACCAGTTGGGCCGGTTGAACCCGTTATGCCAGTCGATCCTGTTGCTCCTGTTACTCCGGTTGGACCGGTTTCTCCCGTCGCCCCAGTTTCTCCGGTCGCTCCAGTAACTCCAGTTGGACCGGTTGCTCCTGTCGGTCCTGTCGGTCCGGTTGTTCCCGTTCCCCCGGTTACACCAGTTACCCCAGTCGATCCGGTTGCTCCCGTTACACCAGTTGAGCCCGTGGTTCCGGTTGCTCCTGTTGATCCTGTTAAACCTGTTGGCCCTGTTGCGCCGGTTGGTCCTGTCGATCCGGTTAGACCGGCCTCTCCCGTTGGGCCGATTTCTCCAGTTACCCCCGTTGCCCCTGTTGCGCCGGTTACTCCAGTAGCTCCGGTATCCCCGGTCGAGCCAGTTTCTCCGGTTGCTCCAGTTACTCCCGTTGCCCCTGTTACTCCGGTTGAACCCGTGGTTCCGGTTTCTCCGGTTGGGCCGGTTACTCCAGTAGCTCCGGTTGCCCCGGTCGAGCCTGTTTCTCCTGTTGGCCCTGTTACACCGGTTTCTCCGGTTGTGCCTGTTACTCCTGTTGCACCAGTCGATCCAGTTGGACCTGTTACACCAGTTGAGCCCGTGACCCCAGTTGGGCCTGTTACACCAGTTGAGCCCGTGACCCCAGTTGGGCCGGTTTCTCCGGTTGAACCAGTCACTCCCGTTAAACCAGTTGACCCTGTTGGACCCGTTGCTCCAGTCTCCCCAGTTGACCCGGTTGTACCGGTTGCGCCAGTCACTCCAGTTGAACCGGTTTCTCCCGTTGTCCCAGTTACTCCGGTTGATCCCGTGGTTCCGGTTTCTCCTGTTACACCTGTTGGGCCGGTTGGACCGGTCGCTCCGGTTATTCCTGTTGACCCAGTCACTCCTGTTGCACCAGTTACGCCGGTTGGGCCGGTTTCTCCCGTTACACCGGTTGCTCCGGTTGAGCCTGTTACACCTGTTGGGCCTGTTACACCGGTCAAGCCGATTGCTCCGGTTGGACCCGTTTCTCCCGTTGCACCGGTTTCTCCAGTTGGGCCGGTTGCTCCAGTTACTCCCGTTGCACCGGTTTCTCCTGCTGCCCCTGTTACTCCGGTTGAGCCCGTGGTTCCGGTTTCTCCGGTTGGCCCTGTTGCGCCGGTTGGGCCAGTTTCTCCAGTTACACCAGTCGAACCGGTTGTTCCTGTTACTCCAGTTATTCCGGTTGAACCCGTGGTTCCGGTTACTCCTGTTGCTCCAGTTACTCCCGTTGAACCTGTTACCCCGGTTGGACCGGTTTCTCCGATTGAACCTGTTGCTCCGGTTGGGCCTGTCGATCCTGTTGGGCCCGTTATTCCAGTTACTCCGGTCGCTCCGGTTGAACCCGTGGTTCCGGTTGCTCCTGTTGATCCTGTTGGGCCCGTTATTCCAGTTACTCCGGTCGCTCCGGTTGAACCCGTGGTTCCGGTTGCTCCTGTTGATCCTGTTAAACCTGTTGGCCCTGTTGGTCCTGTCGATCCGGTTGTTCCTGTTACTCCGGTTGGACCGGTTTCTCCCGTTGCCCCAGTTTCTCCGGTCGCTCCAGTAACTCCAGTTGGACCGGTTACTCCTGTCGGTCCGGTTGTTCCCGTTCCCCCGGTTACACCCGTTACCCCAGTCGCTCCGGTTGGACCGGTCGATCCGGTTATTCCAGTTGAACCAGTTACTCCCGTGGCTCCGGTTGGTCCCGTTTCTCCCGTTGAACCTGTTACTCCTGTTGGGCCTGTTACTCCCGTCGCTCCTGTTTCACCGGTTATTCCTGTTGACCCAGTCACTCCTGTTGCACCAGTTACGCCGGTTGGGCCAGTTTCTCCCGTTGCACCGGTTACACCAGTTGAACCGGTTGAGCCTGTTACTCCAGTCATTCCGGTTGAACCCGTGGTTCCGGTTGCTCCTGTTGATCCTGTTACACCTGTTGGCCCTGTTGGTCCTGTCGATCCTGTTGCACCCGTTGCTCCGGTTGGACCGGTCTCTCCCGTTGGGCCAGTTTCTCCCGTTGCACCGGTTACACCAGTCGAACCGGTTGTTCCTGTTACTCCAGTCATTCCGGTTGAACCCGTGGTTCCGGTTGCTCCTGTTGATCCTGTTACACCTGTTGGCCCTGTTGGTCCTGTCGATCCTGTTGCACCCGTTTCTCCGGTTGGACCGGTCTCTCCCGTTGGGCCGGTTGCTCCGGTTTCTCCGATTGAACCTGTTGCTCCGGTTGGGCCTGTCGATCCTGTTGGGCCCGTTATTCCAGTTACTCCGGTCGCTCCAGTTGAGCCTGTTACCCCAGTCAAACCGGTTGAACCCGTGGTTCCGGTTGCTCCTGTTGATCCTGTTAAACCTGTTAGCCCTGTTGGTCCTGTCGATCCTGTTACTCCGGTTGGACCGGTTTCTCCCGTTGCCCCAGTTTCTCCGGTCGCTCCAGTAACTCCAGTTGGACCGGTTGCTCCTGTTGCACCAGTCGCTCCGGTTTCTCCTGTTGACCCTGTTACACCGGTTGAGCCTGTTATTCCGGTTGAGCCTGTTGATCCGGTTGGACCGGCCTCTCCCGTTGGCCCGGTTGCTCCTGTTGCACCAGTCACTCCGGTTGTTCCTGTTATTCCGGTTACTCCGGTTGCCCCGGTCGAGCCAGTTACTCCAGTTGGACCGGTTGCTCCAGTCAGTCCTGTTGCTCCAGTCAGTCCTGTTGCTCCAGTCGAGCCGGTTGAGCCCGTTACTCCTGCTGGGCCTGTTACACCGGTTTCTCCGGTTGGGCCTGTCATTCCGGTTGTACCGGTTGCGCCAGTCGCTCCAGTTGCACCGGTTTCTCCTGTTGAGCCAGTAACCCCTGTTGGTCCAGTCACACCGGTTGGGCCCGTCGCGCCTGTTATTCCAGTTAGCCCGGTTACACCAGTTGCGCCTGTTGCTCCTGTTATCCCCGTTGCTCCAGTCACTCCAGTTGCACCGGTTTCTCCCATTGTCCCAGTTACTCCGGTTGATCCCGTGGTTCCGGTTTCTCCTGTTACACCTGTTGCTCCGGTTGGACCGGTTTCTCCTGTCGCCCCTGTTACACCAGTCACTCCGGTTACACCAGTCGATCCTGTTATTCCAGTGGCGCCCGTTTCCCCGGTTTCTCCTGTTGTTCCAGTCACTCCGGTTGGTCCCGTTGCTCCTGTTGAACCAGTTGAACCGGTTCCTCCTGTTACTCCCGTTGCTCCTGTTTCACCAGTTGGGCCGGTTGAACCCGTTATGCCAGTCGATCCGGTTACTCCAGTTGGACCGGTCTCTCCCGTTGGACCCGTTACTCCGGTTGCGCCGGTTGTTCCTGTTGCACCAGTTGGACCCGTTACTCCGGTTGAGCCGGTTGCTCCCGTTACACCAGTTGGACCCGTTACTCCGGTTGCGCCGGTTGCTCCTGTTGAACCCGTTACTCCCGTTGCACCGGTTGCTCCAGTCAGTCCTGTTGCTCCAGTCGAGCCGGTTGAGCCCGTTACTCCTGCTGGGCCGGTTACTCCAGTAGCTCCGGTTGCCCCTGTCGAGCCTGTTTCTCCTGTTGGCCCTGTTACACCGGTTTCTCCGGTTGGTCCCGTTGCTCCTGTTGAACCAGTTGAACCGGTTCCTCCTGTTACACCCGTTGGACCTGTTCCCCCGGTTGCGCCGGTTTCTCCTGTTACTCCCGTCGCACCAGTTGAGCCGGTTGCTCCTGTCGGTCCGGTTGTTCCCGTTCCCCCAGTTACCCCCGTTGCCCCTGTTGCGCCGGTTGATCCCGTTGCTCCTGCTGGGCCGGTTACTCCAGTAGCTCCGGTTTCCCCGGTCGAGCCAGTTGCTCCGGTTTCTCCAGTCGCTCCGGTTATCCCCGTTGCCCCAGTCACTCCCGTTACACCGGTTGAGCCTGTCGATCCCGTTTCTCCTGTTACACCAGTTGGACCTGTTGAGCCAGTCGCGCCTGTTTCTCCTGTCGATCCCGTTGCGCCGGTAATCCCAGTTGAGCCTGGCGATCCAGTTGGACCGATCTCTCCCGTGGGTCCAGTTGATCCTGCTGCACCAGTCACTCCTGTTGAACCGGTTGGCCCGGTTGGACCTGTTATTCCGGTTGCGCCGGTTACACCCGTCGCCCCAGTTGGGCCTGTTACTCCAGTTGCACCGGTTACTCCTGTTGAGCCAGTATTCCCGGCTGCACCCGTTGAGCCTGTTACTCCAGTTGCACCAGTCACTCCGGTTGCTCCCGTTACTCCGGTTGAGCCGGTTGCTCCAGTCGCTCCGGTTATCCCCGTTGCCCCAGTCACTCCTGTTGAACCGGTTGAACCAGTTGGTCCTGTTGCACCAGTTGAGCCGGTCGTTCCTGTTGAGCCTGTTATTCCGGTTCGGCCGGTTACACCAGTTGAGCCAGTCACTCCAGTTGGACCCGTTACTCCGGTTGGGCCGATCTCTCCCGTTGGACCGGTCGAGCCGGTTACTCCCGTTATTCCCGTTGCGCCTGTCGCCCCGGATGCACCCGTTGCTCCGGTGGGGCCGGTTGCTCCCGTTGCTCCCGTTGAGCCCGTGGTTCCGGTTGCTCCTGTTACACCAGTCGAGCCGGTAGCTCCAGTTACTCCTGTCGGACCAGTTACTCCGTTTGGGCCGGTTACACCCGTCGCTCCTCTTGCCCCGGTTGAACCAGTTGCTCCAGTTGCACCAGTTGCTCCGGTCACTCCTGTGGGGCCCGTCACTCCAGTGGGACCTGTAATTCCTGTTACGCCAGGTTCACCCCCGGTTTGCGCCAATGAAACATCGTCTATTAAAACCGTGCCGGAAGAAACTTTACTTAATACAATGACGGCAGAGGCCGCGCCAGAAGGCACACTGCTTGTTTTATAGATTTCAGACCATGTGTGAAAGAGCACGTTCGGCAAATTTCCGGGTGTGATATTTTCTTGAATGGAACTGATTTGTTCACCTGCTGCGCTGACATAGATGATCTGGAGAGTGACTTGGGGACTTGGCTCATTTCCAAGCGTTGCGAGTGATACGAATAGAGTCACTGACTTGGCTGAAATGGGAACGATTTGACTGAGGTAAGCATATGGCTGAGCTCCAATAAATTGCGCAGAATATCTCCCTGAATGTGCAAACAAACTGTTAATCTGGGTATTTGCCGAACTCCAGCCCGCTAATGTGCCTGTTTCAAAGCTCCCGTTTATAATCGGATTATTCATTCAATCTTTTTCCCTCTCCTTCCCGTTGTTGACCGTCTTACTTATTAAGACAGCATATTAATACGGGCTGTGTTTTGACAACCTAAATAAAAAAGGTGATTTCTTTTCATCACCTTAATCCGATCCTTGAATGGGGAATCCCGTCGCAATGAGGGAGCGGTTTGCCGCTGCGACTTGTGTTACATAGTTCGAAGAAAGGACAGATAAATAGAGCTGATACGCGGCTGTTTCATCCGCCTTCATTTCGTCGATGTACGTAAAAGGAATTCCTATGATTTGCCCGCCTGAAGAAAAGAGGTTCCTCTCTTGTCTCTGTGTTTGTATCGATACGCCATTTCTTTGCAGCTCGACAGCTAAGACCAATGAGAAATGAGACGCGAGCGGATCTAATTCCACATTTACTTGTATGACGGCATCCGTTTTCACCAATTGATCTGTCGGCGCAGCTATCACTGCGCTTAACACGTTTATCGGTGTTCCTTCTAACGGAATCGTCATTAGTTCTGCTGTATTTTGAAAAGCTACCGCAGGAACCGCTCCCGGCGGACCCTCAGGCCCCGGGGGACCGGGCGGACCGGGCGGACCCGCCTCCCCTTGCGGACCGCGGGAGCCGGCGGGTCCTCTTTTGCCTTCGGGACCTCGCAGCCCGGGTACGCACAAGGCAGATCGATTTTCATCTGAAGACGGAAACCGTTTTTCCGTCCCTGTTTCCGGACTTTCAAGTTCACATGGTAATTGTTCATACCGGCGTTTCATATGTCTGCTCATATATTTGTAAGGTTTCTGTTTCAATATCATGTATTGATTACGGCCGCTGCTCATAATATCACCCCGGCAATATTCTATTCGCACTGAAGTCATCATGTGCAGGCCCTTCCCATTCCTTACAGAAATAAAAAAAGGCAGACCTGAGTCTGCCTTTTTTCTTCTACCATAACCCTAATACTTTCCACCATAATCCGCCGATCACAAGCCATGTCACAATATGGACGATTGACAGGATAAAGCCGATGGACCACCATTTGCTTTGCGATATATAACCCGCTCCGAAAAAGACCGGAGCCGCTCCTGATCCGTAATGCGTCGTCGAACCGAAAAGGTTGCTGAAAAACGCCAGGCTGAGCGCCGCCAACAGCGGCGGAGCGCCTGCCGCCACGATGACGGCGAGAAATGCAGCATACATGGCACTGATATGCGCGGTTGCGCTCGCAAAGAAATAATGCGTGTAATAATACACGACAATCAGAATCATAAATGCCACAATCCATGAAAAACCGGAAACAGATGATTTCATCATATCGCTGAACCAAGACACCATGCCGAGCTCATTCAGGAAATTCGCCAGCATCACAAGCGCCGCGAACCAAGTCAGCGTATCCCATGCACCTTGTTCTTTTTTGATGTCCTCCCATGTTAATACCTGTGACAAAAGCAAAACGGATAATCCGATCAGGGCCGTCGTCGTTGCGTCGATATTTAAGCTTCCTCCGAAAATCCACAGCGCAAGCACCAATAAAAAGACGATGACCATGGAGAGTTCGGATTTTTTAAACGGACCCATTTCTTTCAATTTTTCCGTTGCGATTTTAGCCGCGTCCGGTGTTTCTTTAATTTCCGGCGGATACAGCTTATAAATGACCAGCGGCGTAATGATTAAGCTCGCCAATCCCGGTACAATGGCCGCGATTGCCCAGCTTGTCCATGTGATGTCCACCCCTGCGACATCGTGGGCCAGCTTGGCGATCAGCGGGTTCGCCGCCATTGCCGTCAAAAACATCGCAGACGTAATCAAGTTTCCTTGAAAACCGGTTTTTAATAAGAAAGCGCCGATTTTCCGCTCTGTTCCGTCTGCCGGCGTTGATCCGAAAGTTTCGGATAATGATCTGATAATAGGAAAAATAATGCCGCCCGCCCGTGCCGTGTTGCTCGGAATGGCAGGTGATAAAATTAAATCACTGAAAAGCAGTGAATAAGAAAGGCCGAGTGTTTTCTTCCCGAACCGTTGTACGAATACGTAAGAAATCCTGGCGCCGAGCCCGGTTTTGATAAATCCCCGGGAAATAAAAAAGGCGATGACAATCAGCCAGATTGTCTTGTTTCCAAATCCGCTTAACGTATTTTCAATAGATAGCGTTCCCGTTAACGCGGTGACTGCCAATGCAAAAATTGCAATTGCGCCCATTGGCAAGGGCTTGGAGATAAAGCCGATAATTGTTGCGACAAAAATAGCGAACAAATGCCATGCTTTAGGTTCAAGTCCGGACGGCGCGGGAATAAACCAAATGATTAATCCCACAGCAACAGTAATAAGCAAAGGAATGATTTTTACTGCCTGCTGTTTTTTTGCGTCTTTTTCTGAAGCCATTACAGGTCTCCTCCTATTTTGTTGTCTTCCATCCCCTATCCCATTTTACTACTTAACTAAGTTAATAAACGTTTTTGTTAATTAAAAAACACAAAGGAATATTTTCCTTTGTGCTTCTTGTTTATTATTTTAATATACCCGACCCGGCTTTAGATATAACATCTGATTTTACATTTGATGATGAGCCGATGGAACCGTGCAATGACGGTGTCCAGCCGACGGACTGACTTAATCCGTTGGCGGCTGACGCATTAATTGCGGCGCCGTTTAAAAGAGTGCCGTCTTCATGAAGCGCTTTTCCGCCGCTGAAGACGCTGATGACTTTATCAGCAGCCAGTCCCGGCACTTCAAAGACATTATTCTGGGCATATATTTTTGACGCGTGGCCCGCGCCCCACGCATAGCTGAACGGGTATGCGGCGCTTTTAGAGCCTGCGTAAAAATTATTATAAATATGAACCTGCCCGTACCGGACCCGCGGTGCGCGCTGGACGATGTTCTGGTAATAGTTATGGTGAATGGTCACCTTCAGTTTTCCTTCATCCGACGTCTTGCTGTCGCTGTTTCCGATGACGGAGCCTTTGTCATGGTCATGATATTTATTATAGGACAATGTAATATAATTCGCCCCGTTGGCTATATCCGTCTGGCCGTCATGATGCTGATATTTTCTTCCGTAATAGTAGGGAAAACCGCTGTCGGGATTCGATCCGTCATTAAAGGTGCAATGATCGATCCAGATATGCGTCGCGCCGTTAATGGTGATATTGTCATATTCCGAGTTCCAGTTGCCGCTGCTGCCGTCCGTCGGGTCCCATTGCGGAAAATAGTCGTAAGCGTCTTGAAATTCAATGTTGCGGATGATGACATTGTCGACGCCGTTCTTTATATTAAAACTTCCGCCTGTCACTTTGGCATTTGAACCCGAACCGATGATCGTCGTATTGGAAGGAATGTCAATCACGACCCGTGCTTTCTGGTTTTTTTGAGATCGCTGTCTGGCGTCTTCCTGGGTGCCTGACGGCGCTTTTTTCCCCCATTTGTCCGGGTCGTACGCCTTCAGATAAGCGTTGAGATCATATGCCGGATCTTTATAATCATTAAAGCCGAGCGTTTTATTCCGGTCGTCCGTATTCATATTGATTGTGCCTTGTATGTAAATAATCTTCGGCGTGCTGTTGGCGCTCCCCCCTAATGCAGAAACGAGCTGCTGTCTGTTTGATACGGTGTATACATTCGATGAAGAGGCTTTCGCGCCGCCGGTTGTCCCGCCGGAAGCGGCTCCCCAGCCGTCATTTGTTCCTAACGTCTGCCGTCCCAGGTCAGCGGCATAGACGTCCGCAGGGATCATACATAAACAAACCGCCAGCATAAATAACATTTTTTTCATGAATTGTGCTCCTCCTGATTTTTCATTCCAATTTATTACAATTGAATTCTACCAAATCAGTTGAGAAACGGCACCGAAAATGTACAGCATGTGCCTTTCGGTTTTATTGCGGAAACCGCAAAAAAATCCCAAGGGACCGAAAACCCCTTGGGATCTGTTCAGCTTACGCCCATGATTTTACTTTTTCGTTATCCGTGACAAACAGAAGAACTTTTCCTTCATCTAAGCGCTTTTCAAATTGTGATGCTTCCTCTTCTGAAAAGCCGATTTCGTGAATTTTGTTGCGGAGCTCGTCGCCTTTTTTATTAAACATATTGCCGACCGCGTGTTTAATGCCCGTTTCTTTCGCTCCGATGGTATTGACATCAGTATTATCTGCCAGGCGGTCCGTTCTGTCGTCATCATGAGAAAGCACATATACGTCTTCTTTTGCGACACCCAATTGCTGAAGCTCTTTTACGTCCTGCATCAGTTTTTGATCATTTGTATATTCTCTTACTACCGGTTTCATTGATAAGTCCTCCCTTTTGTTTTTGTATATTGGATGTTTACCCGCTCAACCAAAGGTCAAACAAAAGAAAGAGAGTTCCGGGAAAAAACGGGCAGATTGTCGGTGGATATTTTCCGGCGGGACATGTTACAGTAGGGAAAGCTACATTTTCAGAAAAATAAAAATCTTCATGAGCCGATTAAGCAGGGAGGTGGTTCCTATTCATTACTTTTCACCGGAACAGCGATTTAACGCTTGGGTTGTCAGTGATTTAGTGAAGCAGGTATTCCGCCGGCATACCCGCTGCCCGGATGGAATAAAAGAGCTTACGGTCTTTGCTGAAGATACTTTTCATATTAATATCGATTTCGTTTTCTCTATCATTATCAATATCGGTGATATCGAATCCGTTCTGCCGAAAGAAATTGAAAATAAGCTGGGTTCTTATCTGACCGCGCTTCAGCCCGTGATTACCGCTGACATGCTTCATTCTTCAAAAACGAATGCCTATGAATATTTGGAACATGAGAAAAACACCGATGTGTACCGGTTATTCTTTTAAATACGCATATAAGGAAAGAAGGGCCCTGGCCCTTCTTTTTTTGTTGCCGGCGGACGGTTTGATTTTGTATTCGGGAAATGGTTCGTGTTACATTTGGAACAAACACTCATGTTGAAGGAGGATGCATCATGCCGAAAAATCAGCAGCAGATTCAATTGGCAAGACGCCCCAAAGGCGTTCCCGTCCATGACGATTTCCGCTTTGAAACGATTGCCGTTCCCGAACCGAAAGACGGCGAAGTGCTTGTGAAAACGAGTTATGTGTCCGTTGATCCGTACATGCGCGGACGGATGCAGGATACAAAATCATATGTAGAGCCGTTCGCTTTAGATGAAGCCATAACAGGCGGAGTGATTGCCGAAGTTCTGACAGACGGCGATAAGCTGAAAAAAGGAGATGTTGTGATCGGAAATCTCGCATGGCAGGAATATTCAGCCGTCAATGAGTCCGCCCTCCGCAAGTTGGATACGGATATCGCACCCGCCCAGGCGTATCTCGGCATTTTAGGGATGACCGGACTGACCGCTTACTTCGGGCTGCTCGATATCGGCCGTCCGAAAAAGGGCGAAACCGTCGTCGTTTCAGGGGCTGCGGGCGCCGTCGGCTCAACAGTCGGGCAGATTGCCAAAATCAAAGGCGCGCGGGTTGTCGGCATCGCCGGTTCTGACGAAAAAATCGCGTACCTGAAAGAGGAGCTTCAATTTGATGAAGCCATTAATTACAAAACGGCGGATGATATTCAAAAAGCGCTTGAACAGGCATGCCCTGACGGCGTCGATGTCTATTTTGACAATGTCGGCGGACCGATTTCAGATGCGGTGATAAACCTGCTGAATGAATTCGCCCGCATTCCGGTATGCGGAGCGATCTCTTCATATAATACCGAAAGTGAAGAGGAAGACATGGGCCCCCGCGTCCAGCCGAAGCTGATCAAAACAAAAGCGCTGATGCAGGGGTTCATCGTCAGTGATTATGCTGACCGCTTTTCCGAAGGCGCGAAACAATTGGCCGAATGGCTCAAGGACGGGAAGCTTCATTATGAAGAAACGATTACGGAAGGATTCAGCCATATTCCTGACGCGTTCCTCGGCCTGTTTAAAGGAGAAAACAAAGGCAAACAGATCATCAAAGTCAGTGATCTAAGTTAACATGATGATGAAAAAAGGAGGGCTTTGTCCCCTCCTTTTCTGCTTTTTCGCATCAGCCGCGAAGAATCAAAGTCAGAAAGCCGTCTTCATCAGGCTCCGTATCTTCCAAAGTGAATCCCGCTGCTTGAAAGCAGGCTAAACTGATTTGATTGTCTTTTTCGATGCTTGCCGCCCATTCCCGCACGCCGGTAAACCCAGGATCAGTCAGCAGTTTTTGCAAAATCTGTTTTCCGTACCCTTGAAGCTGGTACAAAGGATTGACGATCAATCCGATATACGCCCGTTCCTTCACAAACTCTATAGAGACCATTCCTGCCGGAAGCTGCCCGTCATATGCCATAATGACAGTATCGTCTTCATCTTTATTCAATCGTGCATACCACGCGTCTAATGGCAGCATCGCATCCATTCTCCGTCTGATGTTATCGTTCTTAAACCAGTGTTTAAGTATTTTCAGCTCACGTACCTTCAATATTTGAAATCGGTCTATTGAACCCATCTTCCCACTCCCCCGCCCGAACCTTTTCTATTATTTTACAATAAAAAAAAGAAGGGCTTCCCGCCCTCCGTTTCTTATTTCTCAGATAATTTTCCGCCTGAATAAACGGCCTCTTTCAGCTCAATTCCGAGTGATTTGGCCATTTTTTTCAGTTTGGATTCTTCCATCGGCGTGACAAGGCTGAGTACGGTTCCCTCTTTACCGGCCCGCCCCGTCCGGCCGGATCTGTGGATATATCCGTCTTCATTCGGGATGTCTGCGTGAATGACGTACGGAAGATCATCGATATCGAGTCCGCGCGCCGCAATGTCAGTCGCCAGAAGCAGCGGAAATTCTCCCCGTTCAAACGCTGATAATATCTTTGCCCGCTCCATTTTTTTCGCTTCTCCGTGCAGGATGCCGAGATCCACATGGTGATAGGCGAGTTTTTCCGCATAGACGCTTAAATTTCCGATATCTCTGACAAACACGAGCGCCTGCATGCCGTTCAGCCGTGACAGCTTTTGCAAAAGCTTCACTTTATCCCGCTGATCGCAGACGAGATATTGATGCGTGACGCGCGCTTTTTCCGCCGTATTCCGCTCCACTTTCAAAACGGCCGGTTCATGTGCGATGGCATTCAGCACCTCTTCTGTCTCCGGCTGCAGCGTAGCGGAAAAGCTTAAAAGCTGTCGGTCTTTCAGCGTCGTTTTAATGATTTTTTTCATCGTTTCGCGGTGTTCCTTTGTCACGAGCTGATCCGCTTCATCAAGAACGATCGTCTTGACTTCATGCATTTTCAGCTTTTTCGCCTGAATCAATTCGAGCACCCTGCCCGGTGTGCCTGCAATGATATGCGGTTTATTTTTGAGCTTCTCCACCTGCTTTTTCACGTTTGCCCCGCCGATCAAAGACAAAGCGCGAAGATCGGAGCCTTTTTTCCACTCCTGAATCACTTGAAAAATCTGCATCACAAGCTCGCGGGACGGCGCTAAAATGATCACTTGCGGATGTTTCTGTTCCGGGTTGATCCGCTCCAGAACCGGAAGCGTGTACGCCAATGTTTTTCCCGTTCCCGTCGGGGATTCGGCAATGACGTCTTTCCCTTCCATGATCACCTGAGCGGCTTTTTCCTGAATAACGGTCGGCTCCTGAAAACCTGACGTCTCCCAGTTTTCGGCGATAAATGGTTGTGTATGCTGTAAAAATGGCCATGTTTGGGTCATGTCGTTCTCCTCAATTCTTAAAATCTACTCCATAGTATCTCAAATGCACGCGCCAAACGCAATTTTCTTTTTCCTTCCAAGCCTTTTAACAAACGGTCTCCTCCTTTATAATCATAAATGAGAAAGACACATGATAAAAAAAGCGTGTCTGATAACGATAGAGGTGTAATGATGAGTATTTTATCCGTAAAAGATTTAAGCCACGGCTTCGGTGACCGTGTGCTTTTTAACAATGTATCGTTCCGTCTTTTAAAAGGGGAACACGTCGGCTTAATCGGAGCAAACGGCGAAGGTAAATCAACGTTTATGAATATTATTACCGGAAAGCTTGAGCCTGATGAGGGTAAGGTTGAATGGGCGAAAAACGTGCGTGTCGGCTATCTCGATCAGCATACCGTGCTTGAAAAAGGAAAAACGATCCGCGACGTGCTGAAGGATGCGTTCCATTACTTATTTGCGATGGAAGAAGAAATGAACGAGATTTACAACAAAATGGGCGAAGCGGACCCTGATGAACTTGAGCAGCTGCTTGAAGATGTCGGTGTCATTCAGGACGCCCTGACAAACAATGATTTCTACGTGATTGACAGCAAAGTTGAAGAAATCGCCCGCGGCCTCGGCCTGCAGGATGTCGGCCTTGACCGCGACGTCACTGATTTAAGCGGCGGACAGCGGACGAAAGTGCTGCTCGCCAAACTGCTTTTGGAAAAGCCGGAAATCCTTCTGTTGGACGAACCGACGAACTACCTTGATGAACAGCATATTGAATGGCTGAAACGCTATTTGCAGGAATATGAAAATGCGTTCATCTTAATTTCCCATGACATTCCGTTTTTAAACAGCGTAATCAATTTGATTTATCATGTGGAAAATCAAGAGCTGACGCGTTATGTCGGTGATTATCATCAGTTTATGGAAGTCTACGAAGTGAAAAAACAGCAGCTCGAAGCCGCCTATAAAAAACAGCAGCAGGAAGTGGCTGAGCTGAAAGATTTCGTCGCCCGCAACAAAGCCCGCGTCAGCACGAGAAATATGGCGATGTCCCGCCAGAAAAAGCTTGATAAGATGGATATGATCGAACTGGCGGCCGAAAAACCGAAACCGGAATTCCATTTCAAGCCTGCGAGAACGTCAGGCAAGCTCATTTTTGAAACGAAGGACTTAGTCATCGGCTACGATACTCCGCTGTCACGCCCGCTCAATCTCAGAATGGAGCGCGGACAGAAAGTCGCCCTGTACGGCGCAAACGGCATCGGGAAAACGACGCTGTTAAAAAGCCTGCTCGGTGAAATCCAGCCGCTGGAAGGCACGGTGGAGCGCGGCGAGCATCAATACACGGGCTATTTCGAGCAGGAAGTGAAAGAAACCAATAACAATACGTGCATCGAAGAAGTGTGGAGCGAATTTCCTTCCTTTACCCAGTACGAAATCCGCGCCGCCCTCGCCAAATGCGGCCTGACGACCAAACACATTGAAAGCCGCGTCTCCGTTCTCAGCGGAGGAGAAAAAGCGAAGGTCAGACTGTGCAAGCTGATCAATTCAGAAACAAATCTGCTTGTGCTTGACGAACCGACAAACCACCTGGATGTCGATGCGAAAGAAGAGCTGAAACGCGCGCTGAAAGAATACAAAGGCTCCATTCTGCTGATTTCCCACGAACCCGAGTTCTACATGGATATCGCGACGGAAACATGGAATTGTGAGTCTTGGACGACGAAAGTGCTGTAAACACAAAAAGGAACTCCCGCCCGTGCGGAAGTTCCTTTTTTTCTTAATGTCCGGCTTTTATTCCGGCGAGATGTTTGCGTCCCATGAGAAGGACAAGCATGCCTACAAAAACGACGATCCCGCCTACTGTATATGGTGTGCTCGCGGTGAAGTGTTCTGACAGCATTCCCGCAATCCACGGAGCGAGCGCACCGCCGATAAAACGGACTGAGCTGTAGGCTGAAGACGCGATTGAACGTTCAACCGGCGCAGCACCCATCACAGCGGTTGTCATGATCGTATTCACCATACCGAGAACGGCACCGGCAACAACGATACATGTAATGATCAACGTCTGATGGTCAGTCCAGACCCCCATAATAACGAGAATGGCCGCAAAGGCGATAAAGAGAACGACGAGCGAACGCACTGTGCCCAGCGCTTTGTGCACGAGCGGCGCCGTAAAGACTGACGTAATTGCCAGCAATAACCCCCAGCCGAAGAAGACATATCCAAGGCCGTGTTCATCTAAATCCAGCACGAACGGAGAATAAGCAAGCAAAATAAAAAATCCAAAGTTGTATAAGAATGCAGATACTGCCATTGTCAAAAGGCCTTTATATTTGAGCGCCTTCATCGCATCAAACACACCGACGCGTTTCGCCGGTTTCGGCAGCTTCGGCAGCATGAGTGAAATCGCGCAAAGCGCTATAAACATCAGGACAGACACTCCGAAGAACGGAGCGCGCCATGAAAGGCTGCCTAGCTCTCCGCCGGCAAGCGGTCCGACGGAAATTCCCAGTCCGAGCGCGGCCTCATACAGAATAATAGCTTTGGCGCTGCCGCCGACAGATACCCCGACGATGACGGCAAGCGCGGTTGAAATAAAGAGAGCATTCCCAAGCCCCCAGCCGCCGCGATAGCCGACAAGCTGAGCGATTGAACTTGAGCTTCCGCCGAGAGCGGCAAACACGATGATAAAAATAAGTCCGAGAAGCAGCGTCCATTTTGCGCCGATCCGGCTGGAAATCGCGCCGGAGAAAAACATCATAAAACCGGTAACGAGCAAATAACTTGTAAATAACAGAGATACTTCACTAGGTGAAGCATGTAATTGTGCGGCGATCGCCGGAAGAATCGGATCGACAAGACCGATTCCCATAAAGGAAATCACACAGGCAAACGCAACCGCCCAAACGGCTTTCGGCTGGCTGAATAAGCCTGTTTTCTGTTGTGATGATGTATCCATTTGACCAGACCTCCTGTTTTATCCATTAAAAGAAACGCTATATCCATAGCGTTTACAGCAAAATCATTCGATTGATTGAATGGCGCGGTCAGCTTGTTCTTTCATTCCGTTAAGGCGCGTTTTAAAATGCTGAAATGTGCTGATCTTCTCATCAATCATCTCAAGCTGGTGGTTCAAAGCGTGCTGAATCTCTTCCAGCTTTTCTTTCCGTTCCTTCGGATCCAGTGACAACAAGTACCCCTCTTTGTTTAATTCCAGCTGACGGCTCATCTCCATAAACTGCTGAAGTTCCTGAAGGGAAAAACCGAGCACTTCTTTAGTGCTGGTGACTTTTTCGAGCTCCTCCATATCATCTTCAGAGTAAAGCCGGACGCCGCCTTCTGTCCGTTTAGGAGCAGGAATCAAACCAATCTCCTCGTAAAAACGAATGGTTCGTTTTGTCAGTCCGCTTCGCTTGGCAACTTGATCAATCTTCATCCATTCCAAGGTGAATCCCCCTCTTGTCGTATCTGTTTCTATTATACACTATTTGAACCTTAACGTAAACGTAAACTTTCTATGCCGAATAAACTTGGCTTGGATGGAACCTTTGTCTTTAAAGCGCCGGGAGACATTTGTTTAAAACAAAAAGCCGGTATGACCCGCCATCTTCTCGGGGGCCGTACCGGCTTTTCTTAATTCTCAAGTTCTTCAATCATCAGTGACAATTCGGTCCAGCGTTCCATCGCCGCTTCAAGCTCTTCAGCCGTTTTTGCCTGTTCGGCCATCAGTTCTTGTATCTTTCCGAAATCACTTCCCGCTTCAGCGATTTCCGCTTCCAGACGCTGATGCTTTTCTTCAAGGCCGGCGATTTTGTCTTCGATGCCGTCCCATTCGATCTGATCCTTGTACGAAAGCTTTTTGCGCTTTTTCTTCGGCTCTTCTTCCGCCTTTTTCTCTTCGGCCGGCTGTTTTACCGCCGTCTTCTTCTCTTTTGCTTGTTCCATGTATTCACTGTATGAACCTTGGAAACGGGAAATGATGCCGTGTCCTTCAAATACAATCAGGCGGTCCACGACGCGGTCAAGGAAATAGCGGTCATGGGATACAGTGATGACGACGCCCGGGAACTGTTCGATATAATCCTCGAGCACGCTTAATGTTTCTGTGTCCAGATCATTGGTCGGCTCATCTAAAAACAGCACATTCGGCTCCTGCATCAGTACATTCAGCAAGTACAGACGGCGTTTTTCCCCGCCCGACAGCTTTCTGATATATGTCTGCTGCATCGGACGCGGGAACAGAAAACGCTCAAGCATTTGTTCCGCGGTGATGACATCGCCTTCCGCCGTTTTGACGATTTCAGCCGTCTCTTTTATATAGTCAATGACTTTCATATCACCGTTCATTTCGCTGTGATCCTGGGTGTAGTAGCCGATCCGGACCGTCTGCCCGATGGTGATATTACCGCTGTCAGGCTGAATTCTGCCGGCGAGGCTGTTTAAAAGTGTCGTTTTCCCGATTCCGTTCGGCCCGATGATGCCGATTCGTTCCCCCGGGATGACAAGCTCATTAAACTGGCTGATCAGCGCTTGGCCGTTATAGGTAATGGCGACGTTATCGGCTTCGATTACTTGTTTTCCGAGACGGTGGGAACCGATCGCGAAATCGAGTGATCCGGAGACTGCCGGCCCTTTTTGCTCCTTGAGCGCCTCCGCTCTGTCCACTCTCGCTTTTTGTTTCGTCGAGCGCGCTTTTGCTCCTCTTCTGAGCCACGCCAATTCGCGGCGCAGGAGGTTTTGGCGTTTTGTTTCTTTCTGCTCTGCCAGCGCCTCCCGTTCGGCCCGTTTTTCCAGGAATACTTCATAGTTTCCTTTATACGTATAAAGGCTGCCTCTCTCAAGCTCGTAAATTCTGTTCGTCACCCTATTCAGAAAATATCTGTCGTGCGTGACAAGCATAACGGCGCCCGGATATTGCGATAAGTAGCCTTCCAGCCATTCAATCGTTTCATTGTCCAAGTGGTTTGTCGGTTCATCCAAAATGAGCAGGTCAGCCGGCTGGATGACGTTTTTCGCAATCGCGACGCGCTTTCTCTGGCCGCCGGACAGCTCACTGACATCCTTCATCAGATCGGTGACGCCAAGTTTGGTTAAAACCGTTTTGGCTAACGTATTCGCCTCCCATGCATCATTCACGTCCATTCGGGCCTGCGCATCAAGCAGGTGTTTCTGGCGCTGGTCATTTTCCGGTTCTTCATTCAGCGCCTGAAGCGCTTTTTCGTATTCTCTCATCGTTCTCATGACGGCTGATCCGCCGGAATAAATATGTTCAAGAACGGTTTGTCCGGCCGGAAGCTCAGGGTCCTGATGCAAAAACTCAATATGCACGTTTCCTGAAGCCGTAATCTCGCCTTCCTCCGTTGATTCAAGGCCGGCAATGGTTTTCAGAAGCGTAGACTTCCCCGTTCCGTTCGGGCCGATTAAACCGATTCTTTCATTCTCTTCAATATGAAAGGAGATATGGTCGAATAATGTCTTATCTCCGTATGTTTTATAAAGGTTTTCCGCTTTTATGATGCTCATGGTTCCTATCAATCCTCACGTAAGTTCATGTGTTCATTTTAAATCAGGCGCTGGAATAAAACTAGTAAAAGGACAGACAAATTTCTTGGAAGAGATCATTTTGTCCGAAGAATGTTTCCGCCTCTCCTTTTATACACTGGAGGGGAAGAGGTGATGACATGATCAGCGTCAGTTTGTGCGTTATCGTGAAAAATGAAGAGGAAGTGCTTGCGGGCTGTCTTGATTCCGTCAAAGACATTGCGGATGAAATTGTGATTGCTGATACGGGCTCGACCGACCGGACGAAAGAAATCGCGGCCCGTTATACGGATAAGATTTATGATTTTGAATGGATCGATCACTTTGCGGCCGCCCGTAATTTTGTGTTTTCGAAAGCGGAAATGGATTATATTCTGTGGCTGGACGCCGACGATATGCTGACGGAAAAGGACCGTGAAAAGCTGATTGAACTGAAGGCGTCGCTTTCAAAAGAGGTGGACGCGGTATCCATGTACTATCACGTCGGCTTTGATGATCGGGGAGAGGTCAGCTTCAGATACCGCCGCAACCGACTCGTCAAGCGTGAAAAAGGATTCCGCTGGATCGGAGCCGTGCATGAGTATCTTGAGGTATACGGAAACATCATAGAAACCGATATTGCCGTCACACACCGGAAATCCGAGAAAAAGCACTCGCCTCCCTCAGACCGCAACTTGAAGATTTATGAGAAAATGGCGGAAAACAGTGAAACGATGACACCGCGCGATTTGTTTTACTTCGCGAATGAATTAAAGGATCACGGCCAGTATCAGCGCGCCATCACGTATTATCACCATTTTCTTTCCACAAAACAGTGCTGGATCGAAGACGAGATCAGAACGTGCCAATATCTATCCGATTGCTACAGGGCGGTCGGCCATGAAGAGGCCGCCATGACGTCTCTCTTAAAATCATTTCTGATCGATTGTCCGCGGCCGGAGTTCTGCTGCAGGCTCGGCGACTATTTTGCGGAGAAACGGCAATACCGGCAGGGCGTGTTTTGGTATGAGCTCGCCCTATCCGCCAAAAGCAGTGATGCAGGCTTTACCCAGCTCGAATATTCCACCTGGTACCCCCATCTGCAGCTCTGCGTCTGCCACTGGCAGCTCGGCGACAGAGAAAAAGCGAAGATTCATAACGACAAAGCCGCCTCCTATC
Source organism: Bacillus sp. MT(2024) (assembly GCF_036362845.1). Lineage (NCBI taxonomy): Bacteria > Bacillati > Bacillota > Bacilli > Caryophanales > Bacillaceae > Bacillus > Bacillus sp. MT(2024). Next base: position 713,298 of record NZ_CP143632.1, on the reverse strand, counting down.
ATCCGTCACATCCGAGTGTCCTGTATAATCAAAACGTCCTCGGCACATAACATCGAAAAAAAGAGCTGCCCCCGTATGAAGGGCAGCTCCTTTTTGATTACGCTGTCGGAATTCCTCCGCTTACACTGTAAATTTGGGATGTCACATAACTCGATTCTTCTGAGGCCAAAAAGACATAAATTCCTGCCAGCTCCGCCGGCTGTCCGGCACGCTGTAATGGAACGGCCGGTGTTTCCTTGCCGAATTTCGGAATGTTTTCACCGGGCTGTCCTCCTGAAATCTGCAGCGGTGTCCAGATCGGCCCCGGCGCTACCGAGTTGACTCTGATTCCTTTATTCGCCAGCTGCTTTCCTAGGCCGACGGTAAAACCGATAATGGCATGTTTCGTCGCGGCATAATCCAACAGCATCGGGCTTGGATTATACCCTTCTACGGACGTTGTCGTGATAATAGACGCGCCTTCCGGCAGATACGGAAGCGCGGCTTTGACGAGCCAATACAGTGAGAATACGTTGACTTCAAATGTTTGATAGATTTGTTCTGTAGTAAGATCGCTGATATCATCCACTGCCTGCTGTTTGCCGGCAACAAGAGCGAGCGTGTCAAGACCGCCAAGCTCTTGATACGCTTTTTCCGCCAATTCTCCGCAAAACGCTTCATCGCTTAAATCTCCCGGCAGCAGAACGGCTTTTCTTCCCTCTTTTTCAATTAACGCTTTCACTTCTTCTGCATCCGGCTGTTCCTCAGGCAGATAGTTAATGGCCACATCCGCCCCTTCCCGGGCATAAGCAATTGCGGCGGCCCGGCCGATACCTGAATCGCCGCCGGTGACGAGGGCTTTTCTTCCCTTCAGCTTGCCGGCTCCTTTATAGCTTGTTTCACCGCAATCCGGCACAGGCTTCATCTCTTTCTGCAAGCCGGGCGGTTCTTGATATTGTTTTGGAAATTCATCATGATCATATTTCGTCAGCGGGTTGTGCAGATTTGCATCAGACATACAAGACTCTCCTTTATCATTGGTGATGTATTCGTATGTGTACCCCTTTAGCATGACGGATCAAACGTGTAAGTGCAGTTTCCGCTTGATAAAGGGAAAACAAAAAAGGAGCCCGTAAGCTCCCCTTTTTTTATGATTCTCCGAGAACGTTTTCAGCCATTTTCGCTAAATGCTGGGCGCTTCCTGAAATCTCCTGCATCGTGGCAGAAATTTGTTCAACCGCCGCCGCTTGGCCGTCCGTGTTCTGGTTGATGGATTCAATTGAGTCCTCCAGCCCTTTCAGCAGGCTGTGGATTTTTTTCGTAATCTGGTCAATTTGGCCGACATTGTCTTTTGAATGAGTGGCAAGCTTGCGGATCTCATCCGCCACCACGGAAAAGCCCTTGCCGGATTCTCCTGCTCTCGCGGCTTCAATGGCCGCATTCAAACCGAGCAAATTGCTTTGATCCGAGATGCCCTTGACAGTGACGGAAATGTCGGCGATTTCTCCCGCGCTTTCACTGACTTGTTTCGCCTGAGCGGAAATCCCGGTCATCTGTGCTGAGAAACCGCTGATGGATTCTGAGATATCCGCGATCGCCGAAGCGGTCTGTTCCACGACAGCGGACAGGCTTTCAGCGACATCATGAAGCTTGGCTGATTTTTCAAGGCTCGTGCCGAGACCGACGCCGCCGATGACTTTTCCGTTTTCATCGTGAAGCGGAATCGCTCTGGCGATCAGCGGAAATCCGAACAGCTCTTTCGGCACCATGCTTGTCTTCTTCTGATTCATGCGGATCGCGTCTGTAATGATGTCCCCTTTTTGCAGCGGATCTCCCGGCTTTACATTAAGAGAAAACGTTTTAGCCGGAATATTCACGATTAATTTTTCTGTATCATAAATTCCGATGGTGATGTCATCTTGGATCAGGCTGTTTAAAAAAGGCGCAACTTTGACAAAAGCGTCAAGCAGGCTGTGCGTTTGCTGCTCCGTCTGTATACTCATTTCTTTCACTCCTTCTTAATATGGGAATTGGCGTTTTTCATGCTGAACCGAAATCCATTTCAGCGTGGTGAATTCTTCAAGGCTCCATTCGCCGTTCAGCCTGCCGAGACCTGATTGTTTCTCGCCGCCGAACGCAACGTTCGGTTCATCATTAATGGTCGTATCGTTGACGTGAATCATGCCGGTTTCGATCCGCTTAGCAAACTCAACGCCAAGCTCCACGTTTGCCGTATGCACGGCTCCGCTTAAACCGAACGGTGTCGCGTTTGCGATGCTTACCGCTTCATCCTCCGTTTCAAACGGCATGATGCAGACGGCCGGTCCGAACAGCTCCTCCTTCGCGATGCTCATCTCAGGTTTCACATCTTTTAAAATGACGGGCTCAGCGACCGTTCCGCTGAATCGGCCGGACAGCACCGGAACCGCTCCCTCTTCTATCGCTTTTTCGACAGACCGTCTCAGACCTTCCGCCTGTCTCTCATTGATTAAAGGACCGATAACCGTATCAGGGTCCATCGGATCGCCGACTTTCAGCGATGACACTTTCGCTTCGTAAAGCTCTGTAAATTTGTCATATACAGATGTGTGAACGAGCACGCGGTTCGCCGACATACAGATCTGGCCTTGATGCGTAAACCGGCTGAATACGGCCGCATTGACGGCGTATTCAAGATCAGCATCCTCAAGCACGATCAGCGCGCTGTTTCCGCCAAGCTCCAACAGCGGTTTTTTAAAGTGTTTGACCGCAAGCTGTCCGATATAGCTGCCCACTCCGGTTGAACCTGTAAATGAGATTATCCGCGGCACGGGATGCTCAACAAAGCTGTCGCCGATCTCCCCGATATCCGTCACGATGACATTCAGCAGCCCGTCCGGTACGCCGGCCGCTTCAAAAATTTTCGCGATAAGCGTTCCGCCGCAGATCGGCGTTTCTTCATGAGGCTTCAGCACGACGCCGTTCCCCGCGCCGAGTGCCGGCGCAACAGATTTCATCGAAAGGAAAAACGGGAAATTAAACGGGCTGATCACCCCCACGACTCCGGCGGGTATTCTGTACAGCCTGTTTTCTTTTCCGTCAATCGTGGACGGGAGAATTTTCCCTTCCATCCGCACCGGAAATGTTGCGGCTTCTTTTATCATATTTTTGACAAGTCCGATTTCAAACTCAGCCTTCAGCCGTGTTCCGCCAAGCTCCTCCATGATTAAGTAAATAATCGCTTCTTCGTGCTCTTCAATGAAAGAAACGGCTTTTTCCAAAATGGCTCGCTTTTTAAAAGGGTTTACTTTGTCCCATTCTTGTTTCGCAAGAGCCGCGGCGCGATATGCCGCATCCACGTCATCAGGCGTCGCTTTTCGGAATGAGGTGATGACTTTTTGAGTATAAGGATTTCTGTTTTCCAATACGTTCCGGCTGCTTCCATCCCTCCATCGGCCGCCGATAAACTGCTTATTTAGTTCTTCATATTGAAACATGTAAACATCTCCCTTTCATCGAAACTTGAAATTAGTTGATGAGTCATCTTTTGTATCGGTCTTAAGGTGAGAAAATTGAACTATTTCACAATAAAATTCCCTTTCCTTCCGTGCATCGACGCTTTTTAGCTTTGTCCTTTTAAAGTGGAAAATTCTTTAATTGACTGCGAGAAATTTCGACAATATAATACAAACGTCAGTGTATATAATGATAAGAATATTATGAATTTTCAGGAGGACCCATATGTCTTTACTATTTCGGAAAAAGCCGCTGGCCGACTTAAAGGCCCAGAGCAAACAGACCAGCCTGTCCCGCTCGTTAAGCGCTTTTGACTTGGTTTTGCTCGGAATCGGCTGTGTTGTCGGCACGGGGATTTTTGTGATTACCGGGACTGTGGCCGCGACAGGCGCAGGACCGGCTTTGATTCTGTCGTTTGTGCTCGCGGGCCTTGCCTGCGCGCTCGCCGCGTTTTGTTATGCGGAATTTTCTTCATCCATTCCGATTTCAGGCAGCGTATATACGTATTCATATGTCACTCTCGGGGAGTGTCTCGCGTTTTTAATCGGATGGGACTTAATGCTTGAATATGTTATCGCGCTCGCCGCCGTCGCAACCGGCTGGTCATCTTATTTCCAGTCGCTTCTTGCAGGCTTCGGGCTGCATCTTCCGGAGGCGCTGACCGCCGCACCCGGCAGCAAAACGGGTGCCGTGTTCAACCTGCCGGCCGTTATCATTATTTTGGTCATTACCGCGATTGTTTCAAGGGGCGTGAAAGAAAGCACCCGCTTTAACAATGTCATTGTATTGATGAAAATTGCGATCATTCTGCTGTTTATCGTCGTCGGTTTCGGCTACGTGAAACCGGAAAACTGGTCGCCGTTTATGCCGTTCGGGATGAAAGGCGTCATCACGAGCGCCGCGACCGTTTTCTTCGCGTATCTTGGATTTGATGCCGTGTCAAACGCGTCGGAAGAAGTGAAAAACCCGCAGAAATCAATGCCGGTCGGAATCATCGGCGCGCTTGCCATCTGCACCGTCCTTTACATTACGGTATCGCTTGTCCTGACGGGAATGCTTTCGTACACCAAGCTGAATGTCGGAGACCCTGTATCTTTCGCGCTCCAATTTGTCGGCCAGAACAAAATAGCAGGCATTATTTCCGTCGGCGCGATTATCGGGATTACAACGGTCATGCTCGCTCTGCTTTACGCTCAGGTGCGCCTTACATTTGCGATGAGCAGAGACGGCCTCTTGCCCCGCATGTTTTCCAAGGTTCACCCGCGTTTTAAAACACCGTTTCAAAACACATGGGTGACGGGGATCGTTGCCGCCGGGATCGCAGGTTTTATTGACCTGGGAACCTTGGCGCATCTCGTCAATATGGGAACCTTGGCGGCCTTTACGGTCATTGCGATCGCCGTCATCGTTTTAAGAAAGAAACATCCGGAGATCAAATCTTCCTTCCGTGTTCCTTTCGTGCCTTTTGTGCCGATCATCAGCGCATGCTTATGCCTGTATCTCGCAAGCAGCCTGCCGGGCGTGACATGGCTCGCCTTTGTCATCTGGATCGCCGCCGGGATCGTCGTTTATATGATGTATTCTAGAAAACACAGTTTGTTAAATAAATAAAAAGGGAGGCTCTTTTTTCTGTTTGAGAAAGAAGAGCCTTTTTTGCACTTGATAATTCATTCACCTTATGAATAATATGGTGTATGCTTCGTTTACATAAAAAGGAGGAGAATCACTTTGGCAATTGCCGCCCCGCTTAAAGAAAAACCTGTCCATCGTCCCGAGACAACCATGTATTCTATTTTGTTCATTATCGGGATCTGTCATCTGCTGAACGATTCACTGCAAGCGGTGATTCCGGCGATGTTTCCGATTTTGGAACGTTCCATGAATCTTACATTTACGCAGCTCGGAATTATCGCCTTTACGCTGAATATGGTGTCTTCCGTGATGCAGCCCGTCATCGGCTGGTATACGGATAAACGCCCGATGCCGTATGCTTTGCCGCTCGGACTCACCGCAAGCATGCTCGGCATTTTAGGTCTCGCGTTCGCCCCGTCTTTTCTGACGATTTTATGCTGTGTCTTTTTTATCGGCCTTGGCTCCGCCGTCTTTCATCCTGAAGGATCGCGTGTCGCTTACATGGCCGCCGGCGAAAAGCGCGGGTTGGCGCAATCAATTTACCAAGTCGGAGGGAATACCGGCCAGGCGATGGCGCCCTTGATTACCGCGCTGATTCTCGTTCCGCTCGGTCAATTCGGCTCTGTCTGGTTTACGCTAGTCGCCGCAATCGCTGTGCTGTTTCTCATTTATATCGCCAAATGGTATAAAGGCCGCCTGATTCATTTGCGCGCCGCAAGTAAAAAATCACCGGCCGCCGCTGTGCAGACCGTGATTACAAAACCGATTATTCTCGCCCTTATCATGATTATCTTCTTAATTTTCGCGCGCTCCTGGTATGTGAGCGCGATCGGCAACTTTTATACGTTCTATGCGATGAATGCCTATCATGTCAGCATTCAGCAGGCACAGAGCTACATCTTCGTCTTTTTATTTTTCGGAGCTGTCGGAACGTTTCTCGGCGGGCCGCTTGCAGACCGTTTCGGAAAGCGGAACGTCATCATCGTTTCCATGACGGCATCGGCTCCCTTGACGATTTTCCTTCCGTTTGCGGGACCTGTCATCGCCTATGGCGTACTGGCGCTGATCGGCGTTGTTCTGATGTCCAGCTTCTCCGTGACGGTTGTCTACGCGCAGGAGCTTGTTCCCGGCAAAATCGGAACGATGTCAGGGCTTACGGTCGGGCTCGCCTTCGGAATGGGCGCGATCGGAGCGGTTGCGCTCGGAGCTCTTATTGATTCAGCGGGATTGACGCCGACCATGACAGCCGTCGCCTTTCTGCCCGTTTTAGGTCTGCTCGCCTTTGTCCTGCCGAGCGACAAAACATTAAAAGAATGGCATTCATAAAAAAATCCCTGCCGAAAAGGCAGGGATTTTATGTTTCAACCGTATAAAAATGAGTGTCAGGAACCGCATATTTCGGAATAAACCCGTCTCTGAAATCAGGAAACGCTTTTTGAATTTCATCAATCCATTTTTTTACGTTTTTGATGTACGGGACGTAAATCATACTGACTGTCGCCTCGTCATCAATGTGATAGTACCAGCAGAGATTGAATTCGTTCTCCGTGACGAGCGTAAAGCCTGAAAAATGATAAAAAATCAGCGGGGTGTCATTGACATATACAGCCCCGTCGCGCAGGCTGACGTCATATTGCTCAATATTCCACAGCGCCGCATTCGCGCCGATCGACTCCGTGACATGAACGTGTTCAAACTGCGCGGGCCACTTTTCAACATACCTTTGGTCACCGTATGTCTTTTTTTCTTCATTCATCTCCACCGTACAATAGGAGATGCAATCCTGTCTCCACTGCCAGACCGCCCGGTACGCTTCCCCGGTATTCCGCGCGCCGACAAACCCGGTGTTGTACTGCCCCGTCAGCTTGTAATAAGACGCAAACCGTTCTGAATTGCGGTGATCCGTCAGAAAAAGGGAAGCATCCGGCTTTTCCGCAAACAGCTCGCCCGCATCTGAGAAGAAAAAGAGATCGGTGTCCAAATGGGCAAAATATTCGGCTTCATCATACTCCGTCATCACATGGAACAGAAAAGCCGGCTTCAGCGTCCAGCAATATTCATGAAACGTCCGGCCGCCCTTTGCTTCCAGCAGCTCCGGGTCCTCCATTTCATGGAGCTGAACCGCCGTGACATGTTCCCACGGCACCTGCTGAAGCAGTTCGTACGCTTTCTGATCGACACACAGCACATACAGATGAAAATCCCGGCAATGCTCATGGAGAGAATGAATCATCGGCATCAGTTTAAAGATATGCGTTCTGGAAACAATGGTTGAAAAATGATATTTACTCACCATATCACATCCAATTTATTTAAGATCCACATGCAGTAAATCAGCAGTCAGCGCTTTGAACGCCCTTGCAAAATGCGTGACGCCCAGCTTTTTTTCCGCTTTTGCCAAAAGCTTTCCGACCTCCGGCAGCTGGAAGCTGTTCGCCGTGATCCGCGGGCTTTTCGTCTTCCAGTCCGGATCGAGGTTGCGTTCTTTAACCGCGTGCAGCAGCTCGAGAAAAATGTGCAGCAGGCTTTCATATTTCTCATAATCAAGCAGCACCTCGATGTCTGCCATTATACTGTTGGTTAACTCCGCGTCAAACGGGCCGTTAAACGCGAGGTGCACGTCAAGCGAATGAATGTCATTATACTTGTCGCACATGTACGCGATATTCGCCCTGATGTCATCAACGGAAGCGCAGTTGCTCGGATGCTCCTGATGGACGCTCATGATATCGCGCCGCAGCTGAAATCTCATTCCCGACTGATGAAGCCTGATGCCGAGATCATAATCTTCAAAGCCGTATCTGACAATGCCTTCATCAAACAGGCCGAGATCTTCCACGTGCTGCCTCTTAACTGATGAATTGTTCGTAATGAAAAAACGCCACGGCAGACGGTAGCCGTTCAAATCATCTCCGTATTTTCCCAAAATGCTTTTCAGCACCCGGATAAAGTCGGTATCTAAATCAAAGCATCTGTCAAGAAAGCTTCCGTCTCTGATGTCACTTTCATCAAGGAGCGCCTCTTTATCGCCCGGCAGCTCTTCATACAGTTCGGCGAGTTTTTCCTTATGCTCTTTTTCAAAACGGTCATAATAAAAGCTGTAAATCCGCTTCCAGAACATACCGCATACGACAAGATCGTCCCGGTTCTCATGAGCCTTGATATGCTTCGCCACCAAATCCTTTTCGGCAAGCATGTCGCTGTCATGGAAAATCAAAATATCGCCTCTGGCATTGCGGACCGCTTGATTCCGGCCGTAAGCGATCCCTCTGTTTTCTTTAATTCTTACAAAAATCAGCGGAAAATTCGCGCTGAATGATTCAAGCATGGATAAGGTTCCGTCTTCCGAACCGTTGTCAGCCACAATCACTTCGAACGGCTCTGTGCATTCCTGTTCATTCAGTGACAGCAGGCTGTTATAAAGCCTCTCCTTGGAATTATATGCGGGAACAATGACGCTTGCCTTCACTTTTCGTTCACTTCCTGTATATGATCATTTATTTGTTATCATCCTCAGATGCAAAGCCGCTGAACTCCGGGCAGACGGCGCTGACCGTCCCGATCACCCGCTTCAGAATGTCCTGATAAAGCTGATGGACAAACGGCAGGTCGGTCCGGTCCGTCTCATGAATCTGCCGAATGTCGCCGGCTGTGACGATCCGGTATCCGCTAAAATGATAGAAAATCAGCGGATTTCCGTCTTCGAGCACAAGACGCCCGTCCTTCCATGAAAACGTGTGGCGGCCGTAATTCCAATGGCCGATATTCACGCCGGGCGTGGTGATGTCACACACATTCGGGAACAGGCCGGACATGTAATCCAAGTAGCCTTGATCTCCGAATTTTCCTTCGCCCGGCGCATTTTTGCATTCTTCCAGGCAGCGTTCTTTCCACCATCTGAGACAATCTGTGCCGGCACTGTCGGTTTTGAAGCTGAGAAAACCGGAATTATACCGGCCTAAAAGACGCTGCAGCATGTCGATCTCCTGTTTTTCAAATGAGGGAATGACGATATCGCCCCGTGACAGAAGCACCGAACAATCCGGCTGATTGTCAAAAATCGCGCGCGGATCAGCGAAGAAAAACAAATCGGCATCAATGTACGTGACACGCTCTAATTCCGGATGTCCGTCCAGCACGAATTCGAGAAATACCGGCTTCACCGTCCAGCAGTATTCGCTCTGATTCCTCGTCCGCTTCAGTTCAAGGAGCTCCTCATTTTCCAGTGCGGACACCTGAATCAAGGTGACATTATCCGGCCGCATTGCCTGAAGCACGTCATAGGTGTCTTGATCCATACACAAAGTAAAAATGGGGGCGTCCGCCTGAACCGCTTTCAATGAGCCGAACAAAGCGATAGCCTGATACAGCCTTCCTTTTGATAAAACTGTGCAATATGCGCTTGTCACGTCTTTCTCTCACCTCTGTTTCTGTTACTTTTGAAAAAAGGCTTTATACCATTCGATCGTTTTTTCCAATCCTTCATCAATGGTATGCGCGGGCGTCCAATTCAGAAGCTTCCTCGCCTTTTCCGCTGATAAATATTGGTGCTTGATTTCGTGGCTTCCCTGGTTGAGCACTTTCGGCTTGAGGTCACTGTCCATGGCCTTAAGAATTTTTTCTACAAGTTCCAGCACCGTCAGCTGAATCTCATTGCTGAAGTTGAACGCTTCTCCCGCAAGATTGAGCTCCTCCATCTTTTCCGCCAGCAAAAGGTATGCCTCGACCGCATCCTCGATGTAAAAATAATCACGGATAAATGTGCCGTCGCTGCGGATTTCCGGCGCTTCACCGTTCAGCACGAGCTGAATCGTCTGCGGAATAATCCGGTTGAAGTTCAAATCCCCGCCGCCGTACAAGTTGCCGCAGCGCGTAATACAGACCGGAAGTCCGTACGTATTAAAATATGTGTGGCTTAACAAATCGGCACAGCTTTTTGATACGTCATACGGATGTTTGCCCTGAAGAGGCATGTTTTCATCGTACGGCAGTGTCGGCTGGTCGCCGTACGCTTTATCACTGGACGCGACGATCACCCGTTTGATGAGCGGATGCCTGCGGCACGCTTCAAGGATGTTCCATGTTCCGAGAATATTGGCTTCAAATGTGGAAATCGGATTGCGGTTTGCGACGCCGACGATCGCCTGAGCGGCTAAATGAAAGACCGTGTCAATTTCATATTCGCCCAGCGCCCGCTCAATCACATCCAGATCTTCAAGCGCGCCGTGCACGATATTCATTTGCTTCACTTGTTCTCCCTGATACAGGTTCGACTTGGGCACAGTGTCACGGACAAGTCCCGTCACATTAGCCCCCTGATCGATCAGTTCCTTCACCAAGCTGCTTCCTAAAAGACCTGTACATCCCGTCACAAACACATTTTTATTTTTCCAGAAACTCAAACTTGATCACCATACCTTCCATACATGTTGTCCCCGGTCCCACATCTTGTTGATTTCCAGCAGGTTTTTATACGTATCGATCGCCGTCCAGAAACCGTAATGCCGGTATACCGCCAATTCGCCGTCCTTTGCCAGCTCCTTCAGCGGTTCTTCTTCAAACATGACGTCCCTGTCTTTCGGCAGATAATCAAATACCTTCGGGCTGAGCACGAAAAATCCGCCGTTGATGATGCCGTCACTTGAGGTTTTTTCAGAAAAGCTTTTCGCCATACCGTCTTCAACCGTCAGCGTTCCGAATTGCGAGGTCTTTTCTATACCGGTGACGGTCGCCGCAGCCCCTTTTGATTGATGATAGCTGATCAGATGAAACAGGTTGATGTTCGCCAGTCCGTCCCCGTACGTCATAAGAAAGGTTTCATCACCGATGATGTCCTTCGCCTGTAAAAGCCGCCCCGCTGTCTGCGTGTGTTCCCCCGTGTCTAAAAAAGTGATTTTCCACGGCTCGGATGTTCCCAATATCCGCACTTCTCCGGTAGAGCTGTCCAGCGTCATGCTGTGATTCTTCCAGTCATAATCTAAGAAATATTCCTTAATCATCTCTCCTTTGAAACCAAGAAGCAGGATAAATTCGTTCACGCCATAGTATTGATAGAGTTTCATAATATGCCATAGAATCGGTTTGCCGCCTATCATGGCGAGCGGTTTGGGACGTTCATTGGTGATTTCGCTCATTCTCGTTCCTTTTCCGCCGCAGAGAATGACTGCTTTCATCTCTACCCCTCTTCTCTGTGAATATTGGATTCGAAACCGCCCGTATAAGAGAAACCAACCCGATAATTTGTCCGATTCTCTATCACCGGTTTCAAAATCTACTGTAAGATATGAGAGATTGGCGCCCTTTGTGACCAAAAGCTCTCTCTTTTTTCAGATTGGTGAAGATACACACAAAAAAAGAGCCTCACGGAAATTCCGTAAGGCTCTTTCTATTATTTATTATCCTGATTCAGCTTTTCTTTGCCGTAATGATATTTAGACGGATCAACCGGCGTAAAGTCGCTCAATTTGTGGAATCTGAGCAAGTCTTTGTACATCACGCTGTCAGACAGCTTCAGCTGCTCTGTGACTCTGGCTTTCAGGTTTTTCGTTTCCTGATTGCCTTTCAGTTCTTTTCCTGTCTTCGTATCGTATACGACATTGGAGATGGAAGTATATTTCGGCGTGACGTAATCTCCGTTACGGAACGTCACCGTATCATCATGGTCTTTCGAGAAGAGATCGGTGCCGAAATTAATATATTTCTTAGAATCGATGCCTTCCAAGTGAAGGATCGTCGGCACAACGTCCATTTCACCGCCGTACGTATGGTTCACCCCGCCTTTTTTGCCGGGGATGCGAAGCATAAGCGGCACACGCTGATTCTGCGCGTTTTGATAAGGCGTAATTTCTTTGCCGAGAATTTCTTTCATCGCGCGGTTATGGTTTTCAGAGATTCCGTAATGGTCTCCGTAAAGCATAATCACCGAGTTGTCATATAAACCGGATGACTTCAGATCTTTAAAGAACTGTTCAAGCGCTTCGTCAAGATAACGCGCCGTCTGGAAATAGTCATCCACAGTCGCGTCGCCCGTTTTCGCTTTTTCGATCGTTGCGTCTTTTTCATCAAGCGTAAACGGATAATGGTTCGTCAGCGTGAGCAAATGCGCGTAGAACGGCTGTTTCAGCGACTGAAGCTTCGGTATAGATTCTTTGAAGAACGGTTTATCCTTCAGTCCCATATTGACAAGGTTGTCATCAGACATATCGTATGTGCTGGCGTCAAAGAATTTATCGTAGCCGATATGTTTGTAAATCTGGTCACGGTTCCAGAATGATTTGTAGTCACCGTGTAAAACGGCGCTTGTATAGCCCTCACTTTGGTCAAGGATGGCAGGAAGCGATTGATACGTGTTTTCCCCTTTTGTCACGAAGGCTGATCCTTCAGGCAGTCCGAACAGACTGTTATCCATCATCAGCTCGGCGTCAGATGTTTTACCTTGGCCCGTTTGGTGGAAAAAGTTATCAAAGTACGTCATGTCCTCTCCGCCGCGGGCGAGTTTATTCAGGAACGGCGTGACTTCTTTTCCGTCAAGTTTGTAATTGATCAAAAATGATTGGAAGCTCTCCAGGTGAATCTTAATGATGTTCTTGCCTTTGGCCTTGCCGAAATACTCGGCGTTCGGCTTCGCATAATGCGACGATGTATAGTTTTCAACGCTCGTCAGGTCATCACTGCTGGCATATGCACGCTGTGATTCCGTCTGCGCCGTCTGTACGCCGTCATAAATCGTGTAATTATAAAGGCCTAAGTATTTTACAATGTAATTGCGGTCAAACGTTCTTGTCAGCAGCTCCGGGCGGTCCTCTTCGGCAATCGCCAGGTTCACGAAGAACAACACAATACCCGTCACGATAATTAATGACGTATACCGTTTTTTCAGCTTGAATTCCTTCAGCTCACGTCTCCACACCAGAAGCGCGATTAAAATAATAATATCAACAAAGTATAAAATATCATGGCCGGACATAATGCTGAAGATGCCGTCTCCCATATTTCCGACATTACCGGATTGCTTTAAGTTCGGGAATGTCAAGAAATCATCGAAGAATCGATAGAATAGGATATTGGCATACAAAATAAACGTCATGATGAAATCAATAATCACCATGATAATCGCTGATTTGCGGCCTTTCGCAAACAATGCCAGTCCTAAAAAGAAAATGGCGCTTGAGAACGGATTGATCACAAGCAGAAACTGCTGCGTCGGACCCTTCACCCCAAGGTTGAATTCAGCATGATAGGCTAAATACGTTTTGGCCCAAAACAAAATAATAGCCAGTACAAAAAAACTAAGTCTGTAAGAAAATAATTTCTTCATGGCAACCTCTACTTTCCTAAACACTTTAAATCTGTATTCTTACTTTTTGCTTCAATTCCTGCTTTCCAAGCAAAACGAAAGCATCACACAGCCCCATAAACACACCATTTTAAAAAACGATATATTTATCATTCGTGTCATGCCCATTGAACATCTTATCCCGCCAGCCATTAGACGCAGGATATCCGTTCTTCGTTTCACATTTTTTTCTGGCATTAAAAGGTACCGTATCAGACCCGGTCTGAAAATAGGAGATACCAAATATAAGAATAACACAAACTTCTAAAAACGAAAAATGAATATCAAAGACAGCCGCCCAACAGGCGGGCTGAAGTTATTGTATGCAAAGGGACTGAAAAACTTGAAGGTTTTTTTTGTGAGGTAAAAAAAGGACCGGAGTCATCCAGTCCTTTCCCTGTCAAATTATCGCTTAGACCCTAAAGATATACAAAAATGCTTTCTTCACGTATACCTTTTGTTTTTTATAATCCAACCATGCAGCAGAGCTGGCATTTGTGACTGCTTAAACTGTTCTCCAACACTGGTCCTTAAGGCGTCTTGCAAATTTCTGTTTCTCATTAGCGAAAAAAATTGTGAACTGGTTTCATCAAACCCGCCAATAAAGGAATTAGCTCCGTTTTTTTTCTGTTCAACAACGAGTTTTTTTCATACTTTTTAAATTGAGCCTCGACATACAGTTTTAGTTTTTCACTAATCATTTCCCGCTCTCCTTTTAGTCCCAGCTGCGTTTTAATATCTTAATTCTCACGGAGGTTTAATTTCTCGCCATTTTAATGTAATGTCTGTATCCAATTAGAGAAACTATAAATCCTAGTATTGTATAGCCCAGTACAACAAATGTTACCCATACTAGACTTTCTCCTCCCGATATCGTCGAGACCGATTGAATTAACCCTTGATGCGCCCAGTACTGAGGGAAGAGCATTCCAATAGTTTGAAGATAGCTTGGCAATTGATCATAAGGAGTCCATAAACCACATACAACAGCGGTACCTAATGCAATCACATTTGTCATGACCAAGCCGGTATTTTCAGTCTTTGCAAAGACCGAAATAGCAACTCCCCAGGATGTAACTAGTAAAGATATCAACACAACAACCCACAAATACGCCGGAAAATTATTAATTTCAATATCGTACAGAAATATTCCCAGAACGGAAAGGAGAAGAATTTGCATAAAAGTTATGACTAAAAAAGGGATACTTTTTCCTAAGAAGAAGTTATAAGGCTTTAAAGGAGTACTTGCCAGTCTTGATACAATTCCTTTTTCCCGATCCTTTACAAAACTTATAACGATGGAGATAATAATGAATGTTGAAAAGAATACGCTCATGCCGGTTACAGATTGAGAAGCTACTAAAGTTTTGTTTGCACTGTCTGTCGTAAATAGCTCAATCAGCAATATGATGGACACAATGGGTAATATAATCGTCCAAAAAAACAGAGACTTATCCTTTAACTGTTTTAGCGTTTCAATTTGAGCGAGCGGTAACATGATAAATTTCCCCTTTATTCTTCATCACGCAAATCAGTGCCGGTAAGTTTAAAGAATACATCTTCTAATTTTGGCTTATATAAAAACAACTGGTGAGGCACAATATTGTTTTCCTTACTGACCCTAATTAAGCGCTCCATGGTTTCTAAAGGTTCTTTGGTTTTTATTATCAACCCTGAATTAACGACTGAAAACTCAAAACCATGGCTCTTTATTAATTCAGGAGACAATGAGGAGTTAAACATAATAGATGATTCTTCATGTCGTTTAAGCAGTTCATTTATTTCTCCTTCATCGATAATTTGCCCTCTGTCGATAAAAGCTACATAGTCACAAAGAGTTTCAATCTCTTCCATGTAATGACTCACATAAATAATGGTTTTACCGGCTTTTTTGAGTCGATTTACGATTTTAAAAATGTAGCGGCGTGATTGCGGGTCCACACCTACCGTCGGCTCATCTAGAATAATTAAGTCTGGATCGTGCATTAATGCACACCCGATATTTAAACGGCGCTTCATTCCTCCAGAAAAGTTCTCCACAACGTCGTTTGCCCTTTCTAACAACCCGATATCTTCTAACAGTTTTTTTGTTGTTTGCTTTAGTTTTAAGCCATTCAGCCCGTGTAACTTTCCGAAAAATTCCATATTGGTTTTTGCGGTTAATTTTTCTTCAAGGCTGATATCCTGCGGAACATAACCCAGCCTGCCATTTTCCTTGCCGACAAATTCAACCTTACCGTCATATTCGCGGATGATGCGCGAGATGATCTTAATTAAGGTAGATTTGCCGGATCCGTTCGGTCCAACAAGTCCATAGCAGACTCCTTTCGGAATTGTTAAAGCAACATTGTCCAAAGCCAGAGTCATGCCATAGCGCTTACTTATATGTTCAACTTGCAGCATTTACACCATGCCCCCACTGTTATTTATTTTAAATATGGATTCAATCGTATTAATGTACTCCTTGTAGGCTGCTTTCCCTTCTTTCGTGATCTGAACAATAGTCTTCGGCTTTTTGGATACGAACTTCTTGGTTAGTTCTATATAAGCTGCATCTTCTAACTTTTTCAGATGCGAACCTAAATTCCCATCTGTGATGTCTAATGACTTTTTCAGGAAAGTAAAATCACATTGATCATAAGTCATCAATAAACTCATAATTCCCAACCGCACTTTGGCATGTATTAAATCATTGATATTGTTAACATTACTCATTTCCTTGCCCTTTTCTTTTCAAAATCATTCCTGTAAGTAATAGGCTGCCTCCGCCAATAAATGCAAAAACAATATTCATTGCATCAGGAAATAGGCAGAATGTAAGCATACCGAGTATGCTCAGCCAAAATCCCATAACAAAAATCTCTTTTGTTAACACGATGCCTAAGAATATGTACATAATAGACACCATTAAAACAATCAAAAACGATAGAAATTCTCCTGTTCGCGGCAATAATCCCATTAAAAACAGGAAAACAAAAATGCATACCACTAATATGAATCCAATCCAAGCATATTTTAATTGATTCTTTAAGAAAGTGGGCATAGGATCAAATTGTTTCTGCTTAAGATATGTCTTCAAAGTCAGTATCCATCCTAATACTGCCAGTATTAACCAGACACAAGCAAGGACTACAGAAAGTACCTTAAATAAAGAAACGGAATACGCAATAATCCATATACAGCCCCAAATAATGAAATATGGACTGGTTTGCCTTGAGTACTCAGTCTTGTAATTCGTCAAGACTTTGATATGAGATAAGTTTTCAGCTATCTCTGATTCACGAAAATTCTGATTTGACATAAGACAGGCTCCTCTTTTCGCAAAGTACTTTGTGAAACAGAGTATATTCTAATTCCATATATTTGTAAAGAGGTTTTATCCAAAATAGGCGCAACTATTTAGTCTTGGGAACAGCAGATGGGACTCTTTGCGCCGGTATGCTTCCATTACAGCATGAGACGTCCTTTATATAAGCATCCTAATAAAAAAGAGAAGCCTGCTGATCTTCAACTCAATAGATAGCATGCAATGGCTGTCTGAATTTCTGGCTAACGGAGGAACATATGGTAAAACTTTTAAGCCACACTTCTGATGACAATTTCTGCAGGTTTTAGAAATGACCAAAATAGAAGGTCCGGGAGTCAAGCAGGGAAGATATCTTGACCAGGTGTGGTTGGACAAGCCGAATGTATATCGATTGGAAAGCAATTCATTTTATTGAAGGAAAAAGGACCGGAGTCATCCAGTCCTTTTCATCACATCGGTCAAATCCCCGCCCAAACATCTTTTGCGTAAATGCCTTTTGTCTGGAGGTCCAAAAGCCATTCTTGCGCTTGCCGTTCGTCTGTTTCGTGGACCGACTGATACGCTTTTTGCAGCGTTGCCTCCACATCGGGCGCCATTTTGCTGCCGTCGCCGCATACGTAGAGGTGCCCTCCCCGGCCGAGGATGGAAATTAAAGCGCCGGCGTCTTTCGCCATTAAGTGCTGCACATACGTTTTCGGTACGCCTTCTTTGCGGGAGAAAGCCGTATGAAGCGTCACGATTCCGTCTTTTTCATAAGCTTCAAGCTCATCACGGTAAATAAAATCATGATCGTTTCTGCATCCGAAATACAGACGAGCCTCGCCCAGCTCTTTTCCTTCTTTTTTTAACGCCGCGCGGGCCTGCAGAAATCCGCGGAACGGGGCGACTCCTGTGCCGGGACCGACCATAATAATCGGTTTTTCCGGATCTTCCGGCAGCCGGAATCGTGTTTCCGGAGTGCGGACAAACATCACGATACCATCCTCAGGGCGGCGGTCCGCTAAATAATTCGAAGCAACTCCGCGATACTCACCCAAACCGCTCCGGGCGGGGCCTCGAACGACACCGACGGTAATTGAGGCCTGCCCGGGATGTTTCCGCGGCGAACTTGAAATCGAATAATACCGCGGCTTCAGCGGGCGCAAAAGCTCCAGAAATCGCTCAAACGGAAGTTCACACGCTTCATATTTTTCAAGGAGATCGAGCATTGAGACGCGCGATGTTAAGATTTGCTCCTGATAGACGACCTCCTCAAGAAAATCTTCCAATTCCCGTTTGTGCGGCGGACAGACCGTATAAGCGGCCATTTCCCGGATTTGGGCCCTTGATGCCGCTTCCTGCAATTCGACACAGCTGCTCAGAAGATCATGCAGCCTGACCGGCCGATCGAGCGGGAGATGAGCCGCGCTCTGTCCGCTGGCCGTCAGCAGCACTTGATCATTCCCGTTCAGATTGAACCGGCGGAGAACACGGCTGACCTGCTCTTTGCTGTTTACCGGCAGCACGCCGAGATGATCCCCTTCATGATAGGCAGCCTCTTTCGGCAGAGTGATTTCAATATGCCTTGTGCTCCGGCCGCTTTCCGGCGCCTGAAGTTCCCTGTTTTCCGCAACGGATGCGTAAACCGCTTCATACGTCTGTGCCAACGGAGACCCGCCAAGCCCGCTGACAAATTGAAGACCCAGCGCACTTCGCTCTTTTTCGGCATTTTCATTCAGCTTGAGACCGAATGCCTTCATGGCGTCCGTCCACATGCTTTTTTTCCATTCATCAAGCTTTCCTTCAAAATCGCCGCTGACGTCCCCTTCGCCTCGGGCAGAAAAGCGTTCCGCCCCTTTTTCGGCAAGCTTCTCATCAATCAGTCTCGGCACAGCCTGATATGTCGCCGCCCAGTTATGATCACCGCAGCCGAAGACGGCATATCGGACACCTTCCAGCTCCCCGGGTTTGACTTCTTCAAGCCATTGAACGAATTGTCCCGCGTTGCTCGGAGGCTTTCCGTTATAAGAGGACGTAATGATCAAGAGAGCTCCTTCTTTCGGCAGTTTTCCGATCCGGTCATTTAAAGGCGCCGTTTCAGTCCGGACGCCGTGCATCCCGGCAGTATCGGCAAGTTCCCGCGCCACGCCTTCTGCGGTTCCCGTATCTGAGCCGTACAAAATCAGAAGCGGTCGGTTATCAAGCCCGATAATGGATGCGCCTTTTGTTTCCCGTTTTTCTTTTTCGACGTCTTCCGCCGCTTTTTCAGCCGCCGGGAGAGCTGCCGCAACGGCTCCTTTGTTTCTCGGCCGCACCCGGATATGAAAGTCGCCGGGCTTAATCGTCAGTGTCTGTTTAATATCGAGCTCATAATCGGTGTGATCGATAAAGGTAAAATGCTGCAGAATCATCCCCAGAACAAGAGTTGCTTCATGCAGGGCGAACTGCATACCGATACACGCCCTCTGACCGTTTCCGAACGGCTTGTACGCATAGTGAGGCACTTGATCAGGATGTTCAAACCGCTCCGGATAAAATTCCTCCGCATTGTCTCCCCACGCGTCTTTATCACGGTGAAGCTGGGGAATTAAGACGGAAATTCTGTCTTTCGGCGTGATCGGATATTTCCCGCCGATCACCGTATCCTCTTTCGCATAAAGGCTGAACGCAGGCGCGGTCGGCCATAAGCGCAATGACTCCTGCAAAATCATTCGGATATAACTAAGCTCCAGTACTTGTTTATAAGAAGGAACGGGATCGGTCAAAACCCGATCGGCTTCTTCATAGGCTTTTTCCAAAACACGGGGATGTTTCAGCAGAAAGTAGATGGCAAAGGAAAGCAGGCCGCTGGTCGTTTCATGGCCGGCAATTAAAAACGTGATGATTTGAAACCGGATATTTTCATCATCAAGTTTTTCGCCCGTTTCCGGGTCTTCCACATTCAGCATTCTGGCCAGCAGATCCTTTTCATCCCGTCCGCCTGACCGGCGCTCTGCGATAATACTGTCTACTAACGAAAACATCGCCTGAATGTCATGATGAAATTGGCGCTTCGTCCTGATCATGAGCTTATCCTGAACATCGAGACGCTGCATTTGGTGCATCGCTTCATCAAGGGCGCGCACCATGCTGTTGATAAACGGATGAGGCGTTTCCCTGTAATAGCTGTTAAACCGATAGTTAAAGCCGCAAAGCCCGATCGTATCAAGCGTCAGGCGGGTCATATCAGCAGGCACATCAACGGCCTCATCCGGATTCAGCCTAGCCCATTTTTGAATCAGCTGCACCGCGATATCAGTCATCATCGAATGATAATCTTTCATCGCGCGCTGGCTGAAGGTCGGCATCAGAATATTATGCGCCTTTCGCCAGTTAGGCTCATGCGTCCAGCTTGTAAACAGCCCGTCACCGGAAAATGCCCGGACTTTCTCCAAAGCCCCTTCAATGCTTTTATCGAACCGCTCTTCATCGCAAACCTCTTTCACCAGTTCATGTCCGGACACGACGATAATGGCGCCCGCCGGGGTATGCAGCTGAAAAATAGGCCCTTGCTCGTTTGCCAGTTTGATCAGCGACATTGTAGGCTTGTCTTTATCAAGCAAAGGAAGATTGCCGAGCGGACCGAATGTCTTCGGCTGCGGAATCGGACCTGTTTCCTTCATGAATAACACCCTTTCTTACACATTGATGCGTTCCTTCCAACTACAGTGCCCTTTTCACCGGCCGATTATCCGCCGTTACGGATCAATCCCCGGATTGACGATCAATAACGGTTTTTTCTATACTGGAGAGGCTTGTTAAATACAGAAATAAGGTGAGTTCACATATGGATTTTGAAATCAAGTTTTTATCGTTTTATGTCATTCAAGTGGAAGGAAAAGACGAACAGGCAAATAAACAGTTCAAACATTTCCAGACCCTTGACACAGACGAATTTGAAGAAAGCGAGCTGAAGGATTTTCTTGACGGGGAATTGAAGAAAATCGTCAAACGGAAAGCTGAACGGCATCCGCAATCCGAGCAGGTCCCCACAAAAATCGGCCATTTTATCACGGAGCCGGGCCATGAGCTTGATTCAAATCCGAATTACAACCTTTTCAACCGCGCCAGACTTGCGGATACGAAGGAAGCATTTATCGAAGCAAGCGAGCAGTTCGTCCGTACTTATCTTGACACGAGCGCCGTGCGCGGCGGTGTTTTTATCGTGGCATCGGCCGTTCCGCGCAAATATTTTGAGGACAAATTCGTCTTTATGATGAAATGCGATTTCGAGCCGAAGGTCGCCCGCATCTCAGACGCCTCGTCTCTCATTAAAAAGGTCGAAATGGCCATCACGACAAAAAACATGAAAAGCATTCAATATCCGTATGTGCCGGAAGAAGGCATGACGGAAGAGCATGAGCTGAAAATCCACCAGGCCTCGCACGCCCGTTATTTCGAAGATTTTCTCAAATTTGTCGAATATGGCGAATCGATGCCGGAAATCATGAAAAACCAAGTCATGAACATGGTGCAGGAGCACGTGTATGAAACTTTTGAAGAAAACAGCGAAGAGCTTCAGCAGTTTGAGCACGACATTGAAATTTGGGAAGCGAGTGAAAAGCGGGAAATTCAGGAGCGCCTCGACACCCATCAAGTCATCGAGGCATCCGCGCAGATCATTGAACACACGCCGGAAGCCGAGCTGAAAATGAAAGTCGGAGAAACAGAGATTAAAGGATTACTGGCTGATTTCGGCGAATCCATCCATCTCGCAAAAGTGAACGGGCGCTATGTCGCGCTCATTGAGGCGGAGACGATCTCGTTTGAAAAAGGCAGTTCGCCGGTGGAGTTTCACAAGCCTGAGGGGCTGCATGAGGTGATTGAGCGGATACGGAATAAATCTGAACAAGACTGACAAAAGTCCAGACGCCATGTTCTGGACTTTCTTTATTTAATAAGGCTCTTTGAGCAATCGATAGCATTCACCGATGATGTCTTGGACGCCGGGCGTTCCCTTTATCTCGCGGCGGACGATTTCAGATGAGAGATTCTGCACCTGTAATGCCCGCTCCGCCCGTCTTTCAAAGTATGATTGACATGCAGTTTCATGGTTTTCGTGCTTTTGCAGTTCTTCACTAAGCACAATCGCGTCTTCAATCGCCATCGCCGCTCCCTGCGCCAATGTCGGCGCTCCTGCATGGACGGCATCCCCGCCCAGAACGACGCGGCCTCTGTGCCACGGTTCTTTGACCGCCATCTGCTCAATCTTATGAAACAAAACGGGATATTCCCTTGACATATTCTCTGTCACAAACTTTACTCCCGGAATTCCGCGCAGCAAGTCTCTCACCCGTTCAAAACGTGTGTCCTCGTCATCCCTGAAGTCAGCGTCATACGGCCGGATGATAAATACGTATCCTGTTTTTTCAGAGAGCGGCACGACCCCGACCTGCGTCTGCCCTTTTTTATACATCAGTGTTGAATCATGAAAAACCGGCTCGGGAAAAGAAATGTAAAATCTGCGCGCTCCCATGCCGAGATACTCTGTTTTCACTTCCCTTTGCAGCATTTGATCGCGGACAGCGGAGCGGATGCCGTCAAAGCCGGCGAGAATGTCAGCCGTCATCGCGGTTCCGTCTCCACAATGCACCGTTATTTCATCTGCCGTTTCTTCGTAAGACACGACTTTTTTACCGGGCAGAATCGTGACCCCCGCCGCTTCAGCATGCTTCCTGAGGATATCGTTTAATGTTTGCCGCAATATATTATTCCGCCCCGGCAATGTATCATCTAAAAACGCCTCACTCACTTTAAACTGCAGCGTTCCGTTTTCATCATGCTGCTTCAGCCAATCCGTTTGAAAGCCGTGTTGACAGCATTCATCATACACACCGATTTCCCGAAGCACCCGAAGCGCATTTTGAGGCTGAAGAATGCCCGCTCCGCTTTTTCGCATGTCGGACGCCGCCTCGCAAAGGGTCACTTCAAAACCCGCTCTGCCGAGAGAAATCGCTGCGGACAGGCCGCCGATCCCTCCGCCCGCTATGATGATCTTTTTCACTTCATGGTTCATCACGATACCGCCTTCTCGATTTATTTATCATTAATTAACTATTAGCCACCTTACTATATAGGCTGAAAAACTGTCAATCTTTATAGGTTGCCTTTTGAATCCGGCAAGCTTATACTTTGAATCACTAAAATGGTACGGAGGCTTACAAAATGGAGTTGAGACATTTGCCGGATTACTCGCAGATTGCCGGACGCGCTGAGATTTACGCCGATATGGATGCTGAATCATTGAAAACATTTTTGACGTTATTTGATATGTCTAAAAAAATGAATCAGGTCATGGAGCATTATTTCTCAAGTCACGGATTGTCCGAAGGGAAATTCAAAATTTTAATGTTTCTGTTTGACGCACCCGGCCACAGCCTGAGTCCGACGGAGCTGGCGAAAAAATCCAATGTCACCAAAGCGACCATCACCGGATTGATCGACGGACTCGCACGGGACGGCTTTGTAAACCGCAGCCGGCATACCGGTGACAGACGAAAAATCAGCATCGAACTTACAAGGGAAGGAAAAGAAAAGCTGATGCTGTTTCTTCCCGGCCACTTCTCCAACATTTCAGCAGTCATGGAAAGCTTCACTGCTGGAGAAAAAGCGGAATTGACAAAAATGCTTGAAGTTTTATTTGATAAGCTTCTGCTGTTTTCCGGAGACAGAACATAAAAAGGCGCCCCTCTCAGCAGGGCGCCTTTTTCGCGCGGTTAATCATCACTGTTTAAAATCCCGAAAAACCGAAGCAGGTTGATAAACAAGTTGATAAAGTCGATATAAAGCGTCAATGCCATCAAAGGAATCAGGTCAGCCGTGATGTCCCGGTGCTTGATCTGGTTCAGATCGTATAAGATGTACATTGAAAACACAATCGTTCCGATGACGGAATACGCCATCATGGCGGCGGAATTCAGCGGGCTGAAAATATTAAAGATCCCCACTGCGAGAAGCGCGATAAGAGCGACAAGCAAGAAGGACCATAAAAACGACAAGTCCTTTTTCGTCTTAGCGCCGATCGTGCCGAGCACCGCAAAAATCACAAACGAAGAACCGAATGCCTCCAATACGACATAGGCTCCGGCTGCGGACGCATAATGGCTGATGATCGGAAACAGCGTCATTCCGGAAATAAAAGCGAATGAAAAGACAAACACATATCCGACGGCTTTTTTTCGGCGCAGCCAAAAGGCGGCGATGATCATGACGACCTCTAAGATCGACAGCGGCAGCATCAATGCCGGCGGAATGAACTGGCCCGTATACAGGCCGATTGTCGCAACTAACAGTGTAAACACAAATACCGTGATAATGCGCTGCATAATAGATTGTTTGCTCTCATAAGCAGCAGTTTGCATGTCAAAAGTCCTCCCAAAAAATGATGGTGATAGGTCTATTATAAATAAAATGGGAGAAATTTGCATGATTTTAAGAAGATTTTAAGGATGTCAGGCCTGACGTTTTGCTGCGCACTCCTGCATATCCATGAAATCATGCAGTTTTTTCGTCAATCCGCCGTGCCCGAATCGGATATTCCCCTTCTGCCCCGGCGTTTTCACGAAATCGAGGAATGCCAGCACATAAAGACGCCTGACGGGAATCGGAATGACGCCCGCATCATAAAACCAGCCGTCAATTGTATTGAGCACGCCTTTATTTATGCCGTATTGCTTCGTGCACCAATGCAGAAAGCGCACTTCGGGCAGGTGCAGATACCGGCTCTCCCGGAAAGGAACAGTTGAATGCTTCATATGTACCGCCTCCTGTCATTGGCTGTTTTTTAAGATTGTTTTACTTCTTTGCTCTTCAGGGAAAATCGATATTTCTCCACCTTATCAATTTGTGTCACTTGGGAATTATGAACCGTAATCTGAACAGTCCCGAAATCGAGCGTTTCCAGCGCACTGATAATCTTTTCGATCACATGCGGATCTACGTTTCCTTTGGACGTCATCATGCTCCCCCTTTATGTCTGGCCGTTCGTCTTTTGACAATGAGCGTTTTAATTCATACTATTCTGATAAGAAATATATAATTATACTATTATGTTTTCATTCAGAAATCAACAGCATTTACACAATTTTCGGATATGTTTTCTTTGCGAAAACTTTCACTTCCTTCGCTTTGACATAAACCGTGTCGCCGACGCCCGCCCCCAAGGCGTCATATTGCTCTTTTGAGAGCTCAATCTCCAAGTGCTGGCCTGTGTCGGTACGGACGGCTTCCAATCTGACGGACGGTCCGATGGCGCGGATATGAGCCGCCTTTGCTTCAAATGAATGCAGACCGGACGGTTTTTTTTCTACGGTAAAATGGTGCGGCCTCACATAAGCGATCCCCTTGTCCTGATCAGCATGCCCGACAGGTATTGCTGCGTTTCCGGTGATCAGCTTTCCTTCCTCCACTCTTCCTTCAAATACGTTGACACTGCCGAGAAAGTCGTACACAAACGGATTTGCGGGGTGATCATACACCTCCTGCGGCGTTCCGATCTGTTCAATCGCACCTTCATTCATAATGACGATGCGGTCGGCCACATCAAGCGCTTCTTCCTGGTCGTGAGTGACGAAAATACTTGTCATGCCGAATTCATTATGAAGCCGTCTGAGCCATTGCCTTAACTCTTTTCTTACTTTGGCGTCAAGCGCGCCGAACGGTTCATCCAACAGCAGAATGTTCGGTTCTACGGCCAAGGCGCGTGCGAGGGCGGCTCTTTGTCTCTGTCCGCCTGACAGCTGCGAGGGATAGCGCTTTTCATAAGGTTCCAGTTTCACAAGCGCCAGAAGCTCTCTCACCTTTTCGGCAATTTCCTTTTTGGCGGGACGCTGCTTTCGCGGACGGACTTTTAATCCGTAGGCGACATTTTCAAAAATCGTCATCTTGCTGAATAACGCATAGTGCTGAAACACAAAACCGACATGTCTGCTTTTTACATGCGTATCCGTCACATCTTGTTTTCCGAACAGGACACGTCCCCCATCCGCCTGCTCGAGGCCGGCAATGACTCTCAATAATGACGTTTTGCCTGAGCCTGACGGGCCGAGAAGCGCAACCAGCTCGCCATTATTGACGTGAAGATTGATATCCCGCAATGCCTGATAGTTTCCGTAATGCTTAGAAATAGTGTCGATCGTAATCTCCATAATGACTCCTTCCTCATCCGGCTTTGACAGAACGATAACCGGCTTTCCATTCAATGATGTTTTTCAAAAACAGTGTCATAATCGCAAAAACCGACATGACGGAGGCCGCCGCAAAAGCGGCCGTAAACTGATATTCGTTGTACAAAATTTCGATATGAAGCGGGAGCGTGTTGGTAACACCCCTGATATGACCGGAAACGACTGATACGGCGCCGAATTCGCCGATTGTTCGGGCCGCGCTCAAAATCACCCCGTAGATCAGCCCCCATTTGATATTAGGAAGCGTCACATGCCAGAACGTTCTCCAGCCACCAGCACCAAGGGTAACGGACGCTTCTTCTTCAGCATTTCCTAAGCTTTGCATAAGCGGTATTAATTCCCGGGCGATGAAAGGGAGCGTCACAAACAAGGATGCAAGCACGATTCCCGGGACTGCGAATACGATTTTTATCTGGTGATCAAGTAAAAATGGACCAAGCCAGCCGTGAAGCCCGAACAAAAGGACAAAGATTAAGCCCGCGATTACCGGAGACACGGCAAACGGCAGATCAATCAGTGTCATAAACAGACTTTTCCCCCTGAATTCATATTTGGTCACAGCCCACGCCGCGGCGACGCCGAACAGCGTATTCAGCGGAACCGTGATAAAAACGACGAGGAGCGTCAATTTCATCGCGGCAAGGGAATCCGGATGCGTGACAAAGAGGATATATGCTTCCGCTCCCTTTTTAAAAGCTTCAATAAATATAAATGCAAGCGGCATGATTAAAAATATGGACAAAAAGAGCAGAACTGCTGAGATCAGCACCCATTTCACAACGGGTGATTCCCGTATCTCCCGCTTAGGCACGGCTGTTTTCGCTGTTTCCAGCTGCATGGCATATCCCCTACCTTCCTGCGTATTTTCTCGCGGTGAGCCATTGCAATCCATTGATGATGAATAAAATGAAAAATGTGATGACAAGCATGACTGCCGCAACAGCTGTTGCCCCGGCATAATCGTATTGCTCTAATTTCGTCATAATGATCAGCGGGGAAATCTCGGTTTTAAACGGCATATTGCCCGCGATAAATACAACAGAACCATACTCCCCGAGGGCGCGGGCAAAAGATAATGCGAAACCCGATATAATAGAAGGAAAAAGCTCCGGCAGAATGACCTTTTGGAAGGTTTTCCATTTCGAAGCTCCAAGTGACGCAGATGCTTCTTCCGTTTCCTTTTGGAGATTTTCTAAGACGGGCTGAACCATCCTGACGACAAAAGGCAGCCCGATAAACGTCAATGCGATGACAATGCCGATCGGTGTAAAGGAAATACGGAAAGGAAACAGCTGTCCGATCCAGCCGTCCGGTGAATACATTGCCGTTAATGTAATGCCTGCGACGGCGGTCGGCAGGGCAAACGGCAGATCAACCAGGCCGTCAGCCAGCCTTTTCCCCGGAAAGTCATATCTCGTCAGCACCCAGGCGATGACAACGCCGAAAACCGCATTGATCAAAGCGGCGCAGCCCGCCGTCAAGAAGCTCAGCCGATAGGAAGCCGCGGCCCTCGGCTCAGAAATGATATGCCAGACGTCCCCGGGCCCCATTGACATCGTATGAAAAAACACCATGGACAGCGGCACGATAACCAAAACGGCCATATATAAAAATGTAAATCCCATCGTTAATCCGAACCCCGGAATCACGGACGGTTTTGTTTTTTTGAAAAGTAACGTTCTCATACTCGTTTCCTCTTTCTATTTCTCATAGATGCTGTCAAAGGTTCCGCCGTCATTGAAATGGGTTTCCTGCGCTTTTTTCCAGCCGCCGAATTCCTTTTCGACCGTCACC
This sequence comes from Bacillus sp. MT(2024), assembly GCF_036362845.1. Classification (NCBI taxonomy): domain Bacteria; kingdom Bacillati; phylum Bacillota; class Bacilli; order Caryophanales; family Bacillaceae; genus Bacillus; species Bacillus sp. MT(2024). Next base: position 685,553 of record NZ_CP143632.1, on the reverse strand, counting down.
GTTTTAATCTGCGGGAATTGTTTTTCATACTTTTTCAGAACCTCTTTATCGCGGGGCCGGTAAAAATTCTTCGCGGCGATCTCCTGCCCTTTTTTGCTGTAGAGGTAGGACAAATATGCTTCAGCCGCTTTTTTTGTTCCTTTTTTATCGGCGGTTTTGTCGACAACAGAGACAGGAGGCTCAGCCAGAATGCTGATTGAAGGATTGACAATCTCATATTTCTCCTTGCCGAATTCCTTCAGTGTGAGATAGGCCTCATTTTCCCAGGCGATCAGCACATCCCCCATCCCTCTTTCTGTAAAACTGGTCGTGGCTCCGCGCGCCCCTGAATCAAGCACTTCCACATTGCCGTAGAGGTCTTTCATAAACTGTTTGATTTTCGTGTCGTCATGATGATACGTTTCATCGGCATATGCCCATGCCGCTAAATAGTTCCATCTGGCTCCGCCCGATGTTTTCGGATTGGGCGTAATGACCGAAACGTCCTTTTTCACCAAGTCAGCCCAATCAGTGATGTGTTTCGGATTCCCTTTTCTGACTAAGAATACGATGGTTGACGTGTAAGGAGTTGATTGATCCGGCAGACGTGACTGCCAGTTTTGATCAATGAGTCGGGCTTTTTCTGCTATCGAATCAATGTCATAACCTAAAGCAAGCGTTACGACATCAGCGTCGAGTCCGTCTATTACGGATCTGGCCTGCTTCCCCGAACCTCCGTGCGACTGCTGAACGGTTACATCTTGACCCGTTTTCTTTTTCCAATAGGAAGAAAAGGCCTGATTATACTCTTTATACAGCTCCCGTGTCGGATCATACGATACATTCAGCAGCTGAACGGTCTTTCCGTCTGATGACGCGCTGCCGGACTCAGATTGACAGGCTGACAGCGCCCCTGCCAATAAGATCAATACTAAAAATGCCGCTGTTTTTTTCATGTGCCTGATTTCTCCTCTCTTTTTCCGCATAAAAAAAGGCATATTATCCCCTTTCAAAAAAGGGAAATAATATGCCTTCAGTTGACTGATGGGCAATTATACCGGTATCAGATTTGGGCAGAACGGCCAGCTTTCGTTTGTGTACGATCAGCTATTTGTGCCGGTTCGATGTGTATAAGAATAATTCAAACTATCCCTAGCTGTCAACTAAGTTTTAGAATATTTAAATTGTTTTCCGCTGACAAAAAAAGCGCCCCGCCTCTGGCCGGAGCACCTTTTTTCTATGCTTTTGCTTCCTCGATCACACATGTGACACCCATGCTGGCGAGCGCCTGCTCCAGGGAGCCGTAAGTTTGATACTCTGAAAAATCAAGCCCCAATTGGATAGAAGTCTGTGCCACATCAGGCCGAATGCCGGAAAACACGGTTCTGATGCCGAGGAGAAATAACGTTTTCGACAGCATATACAATTGCTGCGCCACCATCGTATCGACAATGGGCACACCGGACAGATCAATCACAAGGTTTGTGATCCGTTTGGCGACACAGTTTTCCGGCACCGACTCCAAAATCACACGCGCCCGTCTCGTATCAATCGGGCCGATGAGCGGCAGAGTGCCGATCGTATCCGCGATCAAAATAACCGGACAGCTCAATTCGGAAATAAGCTCCTGCTGAGATGACAGCCTCGCGATCATTAATTTCTGAAACTGTTCAGTAAAATCCGTCATCAGCTGATCAAACGAGCCGTTGACAATGTAATTCCAGCGGCGGGCATCCTCATTTGTTACGATGTCCTGATGCTCATCCATAAAACGGGTGACCGCCTCCCAAAAGACAGTTCTTGAATTGCCGATCGCCTCAACGACCTCATGAACCTCCGCGTCTTGCTCCACTCTGCTTTTCGCTACCTGTGCGGCCCATTTTTCTTTATTATGCTGAAAAACGGCCGGATCTTCCAAAAAAGCGCTTGCGATGACCGTGTTTGTAAAGGTATGCTGCTCGATCAGCAGCCGTTTCATTTCCTCGCTTAATTGATCCGCAGAATAAAAACGCCCTCTCAGCTTCCGTCTCAGCTTAAGCCATTTTTCCGTCAGCTCTGCCGAATGTGTAATAATATAATCATGAAGTAATTGGTCTTTGTTCACTGCCGTCTCCTCTTTCAAGAATGTACTTTTGTCTAAATTATAAATCGGAATCGCCGATCGCACTAGAGAAATTAAAAAAAGCCGGCACATTAAAGCTTTTGATTGCTTTTTCCGGCAGGAGGATACACTATAAAAGAAATGAAACAGGAGGTCAGTATGATGATCAAAAAAATCGCGACAGTCGCCGTATACACTGATGATCAGCAAAAAGCGAAAACATTCTGGACGGAAAAAGCGGGGTTTGAAACCGTTGCCGAGCATCCGATGGGACCGGGCGCCTTCTGGCTTGAGGTAGCGCCCAAAGGGGCCGCCACTCATTTGGTTATTTATCCGAAATCGATGATGAAAGGGGCCGAGCATATGAAGGCTTCTATCGTATTTGAGTGTGAAGATGTCTTTGCCGCATACGAACAGATGAAAAAGAACGGCATCACCTTTTTAGATGAACCGAAACAAATGGAATGGGGAAGCTTCGTGCAATTTAAAGATGAGGATGGTCATGTCTTTCTCCTGAAATCGTAATCCGTCAGGCATCTCAATTGACTTTGATAATCATTTTCATTTAAAATGTTGGATAAAGCGTGAAAATGATTGGAGAGCTGCCAGATGTTTGTGCAAATCAGAAAAATGACCGTAAAAGAAGGACATGCCGACAAAGTAATCGAACGCTTCAGTTCAGAAGGCGTGATTGAAAAGCAGGAAGGTTTGATAGACGTAACGGTTCTGGAAAAAAAAGTCCGCCGCGGTGATGAAGAAGTCGTCGTGTTAATCCGCTGGGAGTCTGAAGACCATTGGAAACAATGGGAAAAAAGCGAAGACCACATCGCGGCCCACAAAGCAAACCAAGGCAAGCCGAAACCTGATTATATGCTTGGAACGGATGTCGGTATGTATCATGTCAGAGCCGTTAAAACAGGCGTACACGAAAAATAATAAAGAGCATTTGCCCCAGGGCAATGCTCTTTTTAATTTTTCTCCTCATACGGCAGGACAAACAGCGGTTTATCGGGCTTCCATTCCGCATACAGCACGTCCTCCGTTCTTTTGATGTTCAGCTTTTTCAGCTCCTGAGTCAGCTGCTTTTCTTCCAGCCCGGCTTCTTTCAGATTTTCATACAGCACTTCGCCGTCAATAATCAGCGTGACCGGCAAAGAGACCTGCTTCGGCTTTATTTGCATGTCGCCGTTTTTCGTCGTGTCATATTGGAATTTCGGCAGGACGCTGACCATCCCGTTTGTTTCTAAAATCGCGTACTCCGCTTCCTGTATGGAAAAGCAATTCGCCTGTCTGAGAAGGCTTTGCAATTGATTAATGTCCAGCTTATTCTTTTTCAGCACATCATATTTCAGTTTTCCTTTATGTATGATAATACTCGGCTCGCCTTCCAACAGCTTTCTGGAGCTTTTTACTTTCTGCGTAATCAGTTCGATGAGATAAATTAAAACCCCCCATAACAGAGAAGCAAAAATGATTTCAATAATCCTGACGCCTTTATCATACACCGCATTTCCGACCAGTTCGCCGAGGATGAGCGCGGAAATAAAATCAAACGGCGTAATTTGCGAGAATTGGGTTTTTCCAAGCAATTTTAAAATCACAAATAAAATACCCAAGCCGCATACTAACTCCCAAGCCACTGTAAGTAAATGTCCCATATTCGCACCTTCTTCTTAAAAGTCATTACCATTATGGACATCCGCCTGTTTTCTATACAGCGGCCGGCAATACACAAAAAAACGCAGCCGAGGCTGCGTTTTTTTCACTTCTGCTTACTGTTTTTGATTCGATCTGACGACCCGTAAGCACACCTCAGCGGCATAACCGGCTGCCGCTCCGGAACCGGCAAACATCGCGGCAAGCCCTAAGCCCATTCCTTCCCAGCCGCCGACACCGAAAATGCTGTAAACAACCGTACCGAAAGCAGTCAGGCCCAGCACCGCCAAAAGGCACTCAGGCCACATCTTTTTCGGCCATTTCTTACGGAGCACAGCCGATACGGCAAAGTTAAGACAAAATGCGGCCAGACAGATCAGATAAAAAAACCCCATGTCTTTTGCACCTCCGTCATAAGGAGCTTTTTATTTACTCACCTTTTTTTCAAACAAATGATAACCCGGCGCGAGCCCTTTTGATTCGTAACCCATTCCGCTGTAAAACGACTGAAGCGCCTTGTTTTCGGCCACGCAGTCGAGCCGGATTTTCGTTTTTCCCGGACAAGACACACCCGTCTCCGCCCAAGTCATGATTGTCCGGCCGAGCCCCGCGCCTGCAAACCGCCTGTTAATCGCCAGCCGGTGGAGATATACGGACTCCTCATGTCCTTCATCGCCCCATAGACGTCTGTCCCACCCGCTTGCTTCGGGAAGCAGCATGACGACGCCGGCCAGCTCTTCATTCTGCCTGAATAAAAAAACATACCCTTTGGCGATCGCCTCCCGCATATTGTGGGTATCTTCCCCTTGCAGAAGACCGCTCCACTGGTTCGACCCTTTATCGCGAAGCCATTCTGCCGCCTGCACGAGCAGATCCATGACCTCTTCTTCATCATCCTTCCGGGCGGAGGTGACCCGGAATGCCCCCGCCTTCTCCTCCGTAATCGTAAATGGTGTCATAAAATCCTCCTATAATCAGAATATTCGACACCTTTATTATAGACCAAACGCAGAAAGGAAAAAAACAGCCGTCATGTTTGAGGGCCGTTTAAAAAATTTTCTTCTTATCACGTTCTTCTTTTAAAATCTCAACCGCTTCCCTGAAACGCATAGAGTGAACGATTTCACGCTCACGCAGAAAACGGAGTGAATCATTCAGGTCAGGATCATCGGAAATATCAATAATCCATTGATACGTCGCTCTCGCCTTTTCTTCAGCCGCAATATCCTCATATAAATCAGCAATCGGATCTCCCTTCGCCTGTATGTAAGACGCTGTGAACGGAACTCCGGCCGCATTGTGATAAAACAGCGCGCTGTCATGGTTGACGTAATGATCACTGAGCCCTGCATCACGCAGCTGCTCCGGTGTCGCATCTTTTGTCAGCTTATAAATCATCGTCGCAATCATTTCTAAATGCGCAAACTCCTCCGTGCCGATATCCGTCAGCAGGCCGATCACCTTATCAGGAATCGTGTAGCGCTGGTTTAAGTACCGGAGCGCTGCGGCCAATTCGCCGTCCGCCCCGCCGTATTGTTCAATGAGAAACTTAGCCAGCATCGGGTTGCATGTACTCACTTTAACCGGATACTGCAGCTTTTTTTCATATACCCACATTTACAGATCCCTCCTTATACTTGCCATGGCCAAGGACCGCGGCCCCAGTCCCATTGAGCGCCGGCCTGACTCACGCCGAATTGCAGAAGCGGTCCGTACTCAGGTTCAAACCGTTTTCTCAGCTGCCTTGAGTACCGGGAATATTCATGAAACTGCTGAAGCGCGAGACGGTCATGGGGATGCGTATCCAGATAAAGCGTCAGCTCCACCAAGACAAAGTCCGCCGCCTGGATTTGTTCCAGCAGCCGATAGTATTCATCATCAATCTTTTTCGCCATATTCGATTCCCCCCCGATAAGGATTATCATAGAAATCGTAAAGATCCTTCCAAAGGGTTCCTTTTCTCAATGCCTCCATCGGAGAAAACTGCTCCAAGTGATACGGCTGAAACCGCATATAAAGATGCGGCGGCGTTCTGTAGTATTTTCTTCCGATCGGCGGGCAGGGATCAAACCGGCTGTGGAAGGGTTTATAGGATTTGACCGGTGTAAACGGCTGATTTTCTTTCATTACGATCCTCCTTTCCTAAACACATGACCTTAATAGGTATGAATCCGTATCGGCATTTATGCCCTGTAAGAAAATAAAAAAGCCCGTTAAAAACGGACTCAATGCAACTCATCTGGAATTTGAAGTAAAAAACCATAATTTAAAAATCTGCTTGAAAACGCTGATAATGTTTCAATGTATATTCCGTAATTTGTTGATCATATTCAGGATATTCATATCTCAATAAATCAGCCACTGACTTTGAATATGCTCTAAAGAGACCTTGGCAGTCAAACAATGCCTTCCACACGCTTTCATAAGTATTGCCGACATAAGTATTCAGCAGAATTTCCCAATCTTTCGCATTCATGTAATGTTGAATATACTTATAATTCTTCCCTACACTTAATGAAAACTGATTCTCTATCCCGATATTCCACGCAATCATACGCAAAACATTAGGCCTTAAAATGTCATTCATATGATCCAGCGCAAACAGTATTTCTTTACGCATTAATCCTTTAATCACATAGGTTGAAACCATCCAAAATTCATTGCAGCAATCATCAAACTCTCTGGGAGTCGGTTTCTTTATATGATATTGTTCATCACTCGCAATCATCTTACTGTTGATTCGGTCATCCTTGTCTAATACTATTTCCGCCAAACCATCACTCTGTGTAAAATAATCCTCTGTTTGACTCAGAGGGATCAAAGTTAAGTCGATTTTATGATGATCTTTAAAAAGCATGAGATAGGAGAACCAGTCTCCGAGTTCCGGAGGGAAAAGTTCCATATCTTCAGGTTTTTGCATCATCATTCTTTCGCCAAACTGATCCAGCCAGCTTTCGTCAGATGTGAAAGAGTCCATATCGGTCACAAAATAAGAAATATCATAGTCTTGAAATTTGTCTCTCGGTACATTTTTATTGGTTCTTGATCCCTCTAAAGTGACAAGACGGATTCTCTCGTCCTTCATCGCAATATCAAGAATCAATTTCATCATTTCGTCTTCACTTCTCACATGTAAAACCTCCCGATAAAGAGTTTTTACAGATCATGCTTTTCAGTTTATAAACAACTTGCTCATAATTTACAGAAATGTCATATGTACTTGATGATTTTGCTCCAATCGTAACACAGCTGCAAGAACATGAGAAGAGCACTCTTGCTGTTCCAAGAGTGCTTTTCCCGAATGGTCAGATAAATTGGCTGTCCCGATGATGATGGTGATGGAACGGGTAGCCGCCGTAGCCTCCGCCATAGCCGCCAAAACCGTACCCCGGATATCCTCCGAAGCCGCCGTAGCCGCCAAAACCGCCGTAACCGCCAAAACCGTATCCCGGGTAGCCGTAGCCTCCGCCGAAACCGTATCCCGGATATCCTCCGAAGCCGCCGTAGCCACCGTAGCCTCCGTAGCCGCCAAAACCGTACCCCGGGTAGCCTCCGTAGCCTCCATAGCCGCCGCCGTAAATCGGTCTTCTTTCATTCATGATTTATCGCTCCTTCACATAGGTTACAGTCCAGTTTATGACATGCGGAAGGAAACGTATGGGCATCCGCCCAGTTTTGGTGAAATAATCAATAATTGCTTACGGAGAAATACGATACAGGCCGGCCGCATAAGCAAAATAAAAAGGCCGGAACTTATGCCGTCCCGGCCTTTTTGTCTTTATTCGCCTAAATCCACATTGTGATAAACCTGCTGTACGTCTTCGAGGTCTTCCAGCACATCGATCAGCTTTTCAAATTGAGCTTTCGCATCTTCCGGAAGCTCGACTTCATTTTGCGCAAGCATCGTCAGCTCCGCAACCGTGAACTCTTCAACGCCGGCATTTTTGAATGCCTCCTGTACGGCATGGAATTGATCAGGCTCGGCATATACGATAACACTGTCATCCTCTTCTAAAATATCGCGCACGTCCACATCAGCTTCCATCAGCAATTCCAGCGCTTCATCCGCCGTCTTGCCTTCAACGCCGATAACGGCGGTCGCATCAAACATGTAAGCGACAGACCCGCTCACACCCATATTTCCGCCGTTTTTCCCGAATGCGGCGCGCACTTCAGGCGCCGTGCGGTTTACATTATTCGTTAACGCATCAACGATGATCATTGAACCGTTCGGCCCGAAACCTTCGTAACGCAGCTCGTCAAAGTTCTCCTCCGCGCCGCCTTTCGCCTTTTCAATCGCACGCTCAATAATATTTTTCGGCACACTGTACGTCTTTGCGCGCTCAAGCACCACTTTTAACGCCTGGTTCGATTCCGGATCTGGCTCGCCTTGTTTTGCCGCCACATAAATCTCACGGCCGAACTTCGCGTAAATCCGGCTCGTATTTGCGTCCTTTGATGCTTTCTTTTCTTTAATATTGTTCCACTTACGGCCCATTTTGTTCCACTCTCTTTCACGAATTGAATCTGTATGATAAATACTCTGCTTCTATTATACCTCAGCGGTTGGGTTGTTTCGAGTGTAAGACATTAGAAACAACAGGTACGCTTAAAATCACCGGAGCGCAGTAAGCCGAATTTGAGGATTATTGTACAAAACATAAAAAAGCCTCCCTTCATACAGGAAGGAAGTCGCAAGTCAAAAGATTCATTTTATTCTTATTACCTATTTCCTACACTGTATATCCTGACTCCCGTGGTAAAATTTTGATATCGAACAAAAGAAAGGATATGGTCATGAAAGTTTTTGAAGCAAACACCCTCCTGGCCGCCGCCAAACAGCGCGCGGGTGAATACAAAAAACTGCGCGGCCAGATGGTCAATCTGAAAAAAGCGTTTCAAGGTATGGCTGATCTTGGTGACAATGATTTCTCAGGCCGGGGCGCTGACAACATCAAAGCCTTTTTCCAGGATCACGCCGGCGTCACAGACAGCTGGCTTGATCTGATCGATATGAAAATCGCATTTCTCACAAGCCTTCCCGGCAAGGTCGAAGATGCCGGACTTTCCAGTTCGCATGTGGAGGAATCTTTCCTGGAGCATGAACTCACCCACGCCCTCAGCAAATCAAAGGCGATGATGGAAGGGCAAAAAAAGGACATGGGGTCCATCCTCAGAGAGATCGAAGACATCATCTCGCTTGATCTGTTTTCAACGGAAAGCACGGATCAAAAGCTGTCTTCAGCTGACAAAAAAAGAAGCGAAACGATACATAAACTCGGCAAACTTGATCACGATCTAACGAAAGAATACGCAGAAACGGAAGCGAACGAACAGTTCATCCAAGCTGACTTCCAGCAGCTTCAAAACGCCACGGGCAAAGGAAAAAGCGCCACGCCGCTTCACTACAACGCCAAGGCGTACCGTGAAAGCGACATCCATAAGAAAAAAGGCGAGATTGCAAGACATTCGGATGCTTATTTGAAGATGAAGAAAGAGGAAGCGAAGGAACGAGAGATTGAAAAACTGAAAGAAAGACTGAAAAACTACGATTATGCGAATGCTGATGAATTCTACTCAATGGCCAAAACGATCGGCTATAAAAACCTGACAAAAGAACAGCAGCGCTACTTCACTCAAATTGAAAACACGCGTGAACTTACAGACGGTTTCAAAGGCGTTGCCGTCGGCCTTTATGATTCCGGAAAAGACGCGGTCACAGGCCTGTGGGATATGGTCACAGATCCGGGCGGAACGGTTGAAGCCATTACAGGAGCGGTGGCTCACCCGATCAAAACGTATGAAGCCATTTCAGCGGCAATCGAAGAATCGTACCAAAAAGACATGGTGAATGGCGACACCTACTCAAGAGCAAGATGGGTGTCATATGCAGTGGGCACCGTTGTGACATCAGTTGTCGGCACAAAAGGCGTCGGCGCCGTCTCAAAAACAGGAACAGCCGCCAAAGTGACAACCAAAGTCAAAACAGCAACACGCAAATCCGCCGCAGCTCAAAAAGCGATAACGGTCTCAAAACAAACCGTTGACCACATCAAGCAAAAGGTCAACACAGGCATAGAAGTATCAAAAAAACGTGTCAAAACCAAGTTAGATCAAATTGGAGATCTCACCCTGGCTGATATTCTCCCCTATCATCCGCGTCACGACTTAGTGCCGGCAGGCGTTCCTTACAACGCAGTCAACGGGGTCACACTTAAAGAGGGACTGCAGAAATTCGCCAAGGTCATCCTGCCGAAACCGTACGGAACCTCCGCAAGCGGCAGGCGGACACCGGCACCGCATGTACCGCCGGTAACGGTCAAATACGGCGAGCATTTTGCGAAATGGACCAGAAAGAAAGTATTGAAGCCGAATGTCATTTACAAAACAAAAGAAGGCTACACGTACACCACTGACAACTATGGTAGAATTACAAGTGTCAAAGCAGACTTGCAGCTGGGAGAAGCAAAACGCAACCAATATGCGCAATCAAAAGCAGGTAAACCAGACCGTCTGACAGATGACGACGGAGGCCACCTAATCGCCACCCAATTCAAAGGCTCAGGCCAATTCGACAACATCGTGCCGATGAATTCTCAGATTAATAGGAGCGGCGGGAAATGGTACAACATGGAGCAAGTATGGTCTAAGGCTTTAAGTCAAAAACCACCAAAACAGGTGACAGTTAAAATTAACAACATTTATGAGGGTGATTCTTTAAGACCTTCTAAATTTATTGTTGTATATAAAGTTGGGGATAAAGAACCTGTTAGAACAATCATTAAGAATAAAGCTGGAGGTTAATCTAATGGAAACTCAAAAAATGGGTGAATTATATCAAAAGATTGCTGAACATCTAAATGAAATGATTCCATCTCAATGGGAAAAGATCGTTTTATATGCTGAAATACTTGATGACTCAGCGGATATATACTTTTATTTTACAACACCAAATAACAGTGATTATTTATTTTCTCATTATATACCTGAACAATTTAATGTAAGCGAGGAGATTTACGATCAACTGCTGATTGAACTTCAAGAGCTATTTGAAGAACTAAAAGAAGAATTTAAACTAGACAATCAAGATATTTGGACAAATCTCACTTTAAAATTAGAAAACACCGGAAAGTTCTCAATTGATTATAATTATGATGATGTTTTATCCTCTCAACTTGATGACCTTCAAAGACGAGATGTTTGGAAATATCAAAATCTCGGCATACTGCCAGCTGATGAGGAAGATAGAAAATTCATAGAAGAGTATCTAAACATATAATAAGCTTTCAAACGGCAAAAAAATTAAAAAGGATTCTGATATTGTGGAAACTGAAAAAATGGGCGAACTATATCAAAAAATCTCTGAGCAAATAAATGAAATTATCCCCTCTGAGTGGGAGAAGGTTGCTCTTTATGCCGAAATTTTAGATGTTTCTTCAGAAGTTTACTTCTTCTTTACTACTCCACAAAATCAGGAATATATATATTCACACGATATTCCTGAACATTTTAATGTTGATGAAGATATATATGACGAACTTCTATATGAATTGCATGATTACTTTGAAGAGTTACGGGATCAATTTAAAACAAACAACGAGGACTTATGGACAAACCTCACTTTGCATCTCGAACGAAGCGGTAAATTCTCAATTGACTACGATTACACCGATGTCATCGCCTCAGACTTAAACGGAACACAACGGCAAGTGGTATGGGAATATCAAAACTTGGGGATTTTGCCTGAAGATGAGGATGATAAACAGTTTGTAATAAGCTACTTCGGTCTATAAATCAATAATGGCTCAGCGCTTTACTGCTGGGCTATTTTTTATAACTGGGATCTCTCGACGATTGAGGGTGAAAAAGGTTGGAAACTAAAAAAACGTAAGATTTGTATCAGAGAATTAAATGACATCATACCTTGTGAATGGGCAAAAATGTATCTTTATGCAGAAGTATTAGATGACTCTACCATGGTTCTCTTTCACTTCAAGACACCAAAAAAACGTCAACTGATTTATTCGCAAGATCTACCAGCCTGATACAGTGTAAATAAAGATATCTTCAACACTTTTTTAAGAGAAATCCGAGAACTTTTTGAGGAATTAAGAATTGAGCACAAAAGAATAATAATAAACAAAACAGGCAGCATCCAGTAAACGGATGCTGCCTGTTACATCGTTATGTATCGTCTGAAGAGGTCATTTATTTTGTTTTTTAAATATGAAAATAGATATGACGGTAAATATGATGGCTGTAATGACAATGACCCACAAGCTCGCAGCCGTACTGATAAAATGGCCGTTTAACTTGTAGACGATCCCGTAATGCTTTTCATATTCCTGTATTTGGTCCGCAGAAGCATGTTTAAATACTTTATCAACTGAGTCTGTCATAAACGCTTTTCTGAACAGAACGGCGGTGTGGCTGATAGGGAAATACATAATAATCTTCTGCACAAACACCGGTACGCCGCCGATCGGCACATATACTCCGCATAAAAAACCGATGGCTGTTCCGACAATCGTACTTAACGTCGAAAATGCATTTTGTGTGTGAATAAACAGCGTTAAAAATAAATTTATGGAACTTGAGAGTGCAACTGAAAGAATAATGATCCCCAATACTTCAAGTATATCTGTACCGCTTAAAAGCTTGCTGCCTGTTGAAACGAGAAAAATTTCACAGCCTAAAAAGGCGATGAAAGAAAAGATCAAGCCGATGACAAATGAATGAATGACATAGCTCAATTGGATGGTCGCCCTTGATAAAGGAGCTGTTAAAAAGTCATACGTTCTCTTGCTTTCTTTATCTTTCACCATAATTCCGAAAGCGCCTAAAGTCGTTGTCACAGCTGTAATGGACAGCAATCCCGCCACCATCCATTCGTTCACCATTGCTTTGGAATCATCTGTCGAACCGACCAGGGCCTTAATGGCGTCCAGTTGTGTCTGCTGTAAGAACACGGCATATAACAGAATGACGATAAATACTGACAGCAAAGAGAGAAGCAAAAGCGTTCGATCACGGAAGTATATTTTTATATTTCTGCTGATTAAACTGGATAAAGACTTCATTTATGCAATGCTCCCCTTTACTGGCAAACTGCTTCCTTGTTCTTCGATAATATGGATAAACACATCATCCATATTTCCTTTAATCACTTCGAAAGATTCAATTTTTCCTTCAAGACCTTTCAGTATGTCAAACGCTTGGAGAGTGGACTCTACACGAAGGGAATAAATAGAGTTTTTAACCGTAAAATCCAGTTGTTTATTTTCAAACCATGCCGTCGGATCAACGCCTTGCTTAAACATCATATGCAGACTGTCAAACGCATATTGATCTTTCAGCTGACTCGGTGTACCCTCTGCGATCAGGCGTCCTTCTTTGATGACCACAACGTTATCAGCCACAGCGGCCTCCTCCATGTAATGGGTCGTTAAAAAGATCGTCATGTTTGTTTCTTCCTGCAGCCTTTTAATCGCATTCCAAACAAATACTCTCGTTTGCGGATCAAGACCTGTAGTAGGCTCATCTAAAAATAATATAGTCGGTTTATGGATGATGGCACGGGCAATATCCGCTCTTCTTCTTTGTCCTCCTGACAAATCGCTGTATTTTTTCTCCTTAATATCATCCAATTTTAAATAGTCTGTTACAAACTGATAGTTCTCTTGCACTTGTGCCTTGCTTAAATGATAATATTGTCCGCGGTTCATGATATTTTCATAAACGGTCAATCGTTCATCCAAAATGCTCTCTTGGAAAACAACTCCGATCTTTTTGCGGATATGATTATTCTCTTTCCCCTCACCAAGAGTATAACCATCTATTACCACTTTTCCGGATGTCTTTTTAATCAGCGTACAGAGAATATCGATAGTGGTCGATTTCCCTGCACCGTTCGTTCCCAGAAATGCAAACAGCTCGCCGCGTTTGACAGAAAAGGATACCCCTTTCACTGCTTCAAATGATCCATATTTTTTGCGCAGATCAGTTACTGTAATAATGTCTTGTTCTTCTCCCATTCTGTTCACCTCGAAAAGTAAGATTACTAAATTATGCTAGATTGTTAGTCCTCCGTCAACTGCAATCATTTGCCCAGTGATGTATTTGGATCTATTTTCCGCCAAAAAAAGTGATAATTCACTTACATCATCCGGACTTCCTACATACTGCATTGGGATAAGATTAATCATCCTGTCCTCGTCCAAATTACTTGTCATGTCTGATTCTATAAAGCCTGGGCAAACGGAATTGACCCTAACATTATACTTTGCCAACTCTTTCGCTAATGTTTTTGTTAGCCCGTTAACCCCTGCTTTTGCCGCACCATAATTAGTCTGACCTTCAATACCTTTTATACCTGAAACCGAGGACATATTAATAATTGAACCATAACCTTGATTGATCATATATTTCGAGACGAATTTACAACAATTGAAAGTACCGTTCAGATTTGTATCGATCACTTCTGACCAAGACTTTTGATTCATAAAGGAAATTGTTTTATCTTTATTAATTCCGGCATTATTAATCAGACAATCTATTCGTTCATGCGTGTTATATATTTGCTCGATAAATTCTTTCACAAGGCTGTATTCTCTGACATCGACCTTTATAGCTTTTGTTCCAGGGTATTTTTCTTCAATCATTTTAGCTCTCTCGACATTTCCGAGATACGTAAAATAAACAATATAATTATTATGATGAAATTTATCAATAAGTGATTGTCCTAAATCTCCGGTACCACCCGTTATAATGGCTATTTTTTTCATAATCTGATCCTCAACTAATTTTTGAATTTATTTTAATGATGCTATCGTTTCCAACTTCATTCGTCTCGATCACTAATGTTTCACCTTCCATGTCCATTGATACCAGCAACTTCAAAAACCCGGATAAAGCATTGGACATCCCGGAGCTTCGAGATATATCCAATATATTTAATTCATCGTCAAATTTTTTGCTTTTTAAATAGTTAAAAATGATTTCATCATTGCAATTATTTGAACCATAAATTAAATTTTTTGTTATTCCGTCATTTAAATCTTTTTCTAAGTTCATAATGATTTTATCTCTATTATCTTCAGTATGTTGGAAACTATTTATATTTTCTATAATTGGATAGTTTTTTTCATCTTTTTCTATAATAAACGAAATTGCACCTGTAACAGCATTTACTTTTTTTTGAAGGTTCCCTTGTTGATAAATGGATCCTGCTTCGTTTCCCTCAACAGCAGTCACAATGGCAACATCAATAACATTATTATTTATGTATGAAACTGCCATTTTCAAAGCGTCTATTCCAGAAAGATTTCCTGAAATTACAGTTGAGTTTAAGCCTGTTATCCCGTAAACAATGGAAGCCCATCCGGAAATATTATTTAATACGGAACTAGAGAATTTAACCGGACTCACAAAATCCGGAGAAGCTTCATAGACATCTGTCATAAAGTGATAAGCGGCATCCAAAGGGTTTAATGTACTTCCCACAAAAACACCGATTCTTTCTGGAGAATGTTCACTGTATCTGCTTCCCGCATCTGTAATTGCCTCACTTATTGATGCAATTGCTAAATTAGTTGCTTTTGTTAATGAACGGAGTCCTTTATATTTAACATACTGTTTTATATCAAAATTCTCAGGTTCAAGAATACCGTTTATCTCTACGTTATTTCTTATGCTCTCCACGCTTATTGTTTCAGAAAGGACTTTACCTCTTCCAATAATATTCATTTTTACTCATCTCCATTTTTAGCAATTGTCTCTGAATTTCTTAAAAATGATGCTGGAATTGGCGCCACCAAAAGCATAAGAATTATTCATAGCATACTCAATAGGAAATGACCGTTTATTATTCGGAATACAATCCACATCACAATTTATATCTTTTAGTTCAAAGTTTATTGTTGGAGGTGCAACGTCTTCTTTTACAGCGTTACAACATACAATCGCTTCAAGAAGACTTGCCGCCCCCATAGAATGACCTATCATGGACTTAATTGAACTCATCGGCACTTTTTTATTAAATAATTGGTTAACTGCAAACGACTCCGCTTTATCATTGGCTTGAGTACCTGTACCATGAGCGCTGATGTAATCTACATCATCAGTTGTAATACCAGCCTTTTTTACAGCTTTTTCCATGGCTTGTATTATCCCTGTCGAATTAGGATGCGGCGCAGTGATATGATAGGCATCACATGAAACTCCATACCCTTTAACTTCTGCCAGGATATTAGCCCCTCTTTGTTGGGCGTGTTCTAATTCTTCTAATACTAAACAGCCCGCTCCTTCAGCAACAAGCATTCCATCTCTGTGAGCATCAAATGGTTTACATTCTTTTGCTGCAATAGCCTTTAATCGGTTAAACCCGTAATAAGCAATAGTCGAGAAAGGATCTTCTCCTGCTGTAAAACAGATAGATTGTTCTCCGTTTCTTATCTTTTCATAACCTTGAATAATTGCATAATTACCTGCAGAACAAGCGTTTGCAACAAGCATTGTCTCTCCCTGCAACTCAAATTCTCTGCAGGCATTTGCTAATAACGTATGCAAGAATCCTTGGTCTAAAAGATGTTGAGGGCTAGCTTCTTCCAAATGACGATTATAGTCAGTTTTTTCAATGGATATTTCACCCATAGTGGTTCCAACATATAAATCTGCCATTTTATAAGTTTCAGGCTTCAATTCAGCATTTTTGATTGCATCATACATACTTGCAATTAATAATTGAGAACCTCTTCCAATTGACTTATAATCGTTAACTTTAATCCATTCAGAAGCATTGAAGTTATGAATTTGACCGCCATATTTAGGATCCAATAATTGAAGTCCGTCTTTTTGAATAGGTGAAATGCCGGACTCTCCACTCAAACAAGATCTCCAAAAATCTTTTGAATTAAGGCCTATTGAAGTAATAGCTCCTGTACCGGTTACTACAACTCTTTTCAAATTATTCATCTCCCACAAGTGTAAAGGTCAATTCTCCCGATGCACATTTAGAATCATCTACTTTCACTTCAGCTTTCACAATTGCAGCCTTACTAATTTTCTTTATTATATTTAATGTAATAATCATTTGATCTCCAGGTACAATTGGCTTTTTAAATTTCACATTTGTGTGGTAAAGGAGAGGAAGAGTTTGTTTTGTTTCTGCAGAATTTTCGTTCTGTGAAAACAAAAGAATAGCTGTTTGAGCAATCGCTTCTGTAATATACACACCCGGAAATATTTTCTTTTCAGGGAAATGCCCTTGGAAGCACGGTTCATTTCCTGATACATTTTTCATAGCTGTTATGTAAGTTTCATTAGCCTCGATCACTCGATCTATCATTACAAAAGGGTATCTCTGCGGTAATTTCTCTAAAACCTCATCATGCGACAATGAATTCATATTATTTTTCCGTTATTCTTTCTTCAATAATTGAAATAATATTATTTACTGTGGTGAAGTTTTGTAACTCTTCTTCCGGTATTTTTATTTGAAACTCCTTTTCGACACAGGCTAAGATTTCTAAAGCCATCATTGAGTCAGCATCTAATTCTTCAACCAGATCTGTATCATCCTTTATTTCTTCTGGTTCCACTTCCAAGATTTCCGCGATCATTCCCACTAGCTTTTCTTTTTTTTCTACACTAATTAATGTTTCCAGACTCATTTGCTCCATCCCTTTCATTAAATAAATTCCGATATATTTACTACCTTTTCGCTTACTTTCATTACGTCAAGTTTCATAGGACATTGGTACGATTTTTCTCTGTATAATTTATAATCACCGATTTGTTTAAACCCTATTTTTTCGTACATTTTTTTAGATTTCTCTCTGCTCTGCAAGAGAAGATGAGTAATATTTTCAGAGATAATAATATCTTTCACTGTATCAAATAGAAGGTTCATTACTTTACCTTTCATTGAAATCGTTTTAGTAAAAGATGTTTCTAACACGACTAATCTCATGACTTCTGCATATTTTTCATTAGCTTGCGGTTTCAAATTATGAGTTTGTTCAACCTCTAATAATTCATCATCTTTTTTCACAATTAAAGTCATAAACCCAACTAATAAACTGCCTTCATAACAACCGATTTGGTAAGCATGATCATCAGAATGGTCCTTTAATAAACCGTCCTTATAATTTTCAGCAGGTACTGATTTTTCCTGTTCAACAAAGATTTTATATCTCGTTGCATATAGTTCTTTTTTCTCTTCTTCGGTTTCTAAGATCTTTACTTTAAACATTATTACCCCTCCCTTTGTCCCGTCTCAAGATTATATCCTGACTCTGTAACTCTTTAAAAAGTTTACTCTGTCTACACCTTAGCTGAAGTGCATCACAGTATTTTTTGAGGTGTATCAAAAAACAACATCAGTGAAAATAGTATATTCCGCCTCTTTTTAACCAATATTTTCTTCTCTACATAAAAATATCAAAATATTGACTCAGATGAAATCCGTAAATCACGCCAAAAATATGGCTCGATGTCGCCAACTTATTATTGTTAATTGCATGTTTTTTTGAGGCAATTATCAATTTAGGAAATTTGAGTAATTAAAAAAATGAATTATTAAGAAATATGTAACAAAAAGGGTTAGTATATTATACTTTTATCTAGATTAATAACAAGGGAAATGATATAATATTCCATAAGGACCATATTATAGACATATATCTATAAAAAAGTTTATAAACCTTCTTCCCAATGATCAGAATCTACATCATTTTAGAAATGACTAAAGCCCAATGCAGATATCTTATATTCGATCCTTTTCTGTTTTAATTTATAACCAAAGAGAAAACGTTTTAACACAATATTGTTACAACTACTTTTTCAATGAATGGAGTAAATCAGTTGAAAATCAAAGTATTGCTGTTAGATGATCATATGATGATGGTACAAGGTATTAAACAATTGCTAGAACGCGACAGAGTCGTTAAAGTAGTTAGCACTTTATCAAATCCTGCAGAGATATATGATGAAATTGACTATCATCGTCCGAATATTCTAATTATTGATATTAGGATGAAATCTTTTAATGGAATCTCCTTGACAAGAAACATTAAGAAAACATTTCCGGAGTTAAAAATTGTAATATTATCCGGTTATGAGTATGATGAATATATATATGCAGCATACAATGCCGGAGCTGCTGCTTATGTAAGGAAAGAAAATTCAATTAATGAACTAATAACTGCAGTCAAACAAACTTTTGCAGGAAACCATGTATTTCCTCAACATGCTGTAAACCTTTCTGTTGATCGCCTTACTCATAAGGAACTGGAGGTACTGAAGTTGATAGCAGAGGATAAAACAAATATGGAAATCAGTTCTGCATTAAAGTTAAGTAAAAGAACTGTAGAACGTCATATTTCTTCTATTATTCAAAAAATGGATGCCAACTCAAGAGTTGGAGCAGTTGTGAACGGAATTAAACGAGGGCTGCTACATGTATAACTTAAGGATTATAAAATAGCAACTTTCTTAAATGAGAGGAGTAAAGATATATATTATCTTTACTCCTTCTTCTTAGTAACAGTTAATGAACTGCACCCTTAGAATAAAGCACAGCCACACACTCCACATGATTCGTATGCGGGAACATATCCACAGGCTGCACTTCGAGCGTCTGATACCCGCCATCCTCAAGCACCCACAAGTCTCTTGCAAGCGTACCAGGATTACAGGACACATACACCACCCGCTTCGGTTTCATCTCGATGATCGTCCGCAACAGGGCTTCGTCGCAGCCTTTTCTTGGCGGGTCGACGACGAGGGTGTCGGCCGTGATGCCTTCTTCGTACCAATTTGGAATGACGGTTTCCGCTTCTCCGACTGCGAATTCCGCGTTTGTGATGCCGTTCAGCTCAGCGTTGCGTTTCGCATCCTCGATGGCTTCCGGCACGATTTCGACGCCGTACACTTTTTTCGCCTGCTTCGCCAAGAAGAGAGAAATGGTCCCGATGCCGCAGTAGGCGTCGATGACGGTTTCTTCTCCTTGCAGCTCTGCGTACTCAAGCGCTTTGTCGTAGAGCACTTTTGTCTGTTCCGGGTTGACCTGATAGAATGATCTGGCGGAGATGGCGAATTTGACGTCTCCGATGAGGTCGTAGATGTATTCTTCTCCCCAGATGACGTTTGTTTCGTCCCCAAAGATGACGTTTGTTTTATTTGGGTTGATGTTCTGCACGATTGATTTAACGTGCGGGAATTGCGCCGTAATGTCTTCGATGATCTTCGCTTTGTGCGGAAAATCACTTGTTCTTGTGATGAAGACGATCATCATTTCGCCCGTGACGACGCCGTATCTGACCATAATGTGAC
Organism: Bacillus sp. MT(2024); assembly: GCF_036362845.1. Taxonomy (NCBI): domain Bacteria; kingdom Bacillati; phylum Bacillota; class Bacilli; order Caryophanales; family Bacillaceae; genus Bacillus; species Bacillus sp. MT(2024). The sequence continues at coordinate 665,485 of NZ_CP143632.1, read as the reverse complement.
GGAGCCAGCCTTTATGGCGTTCTTCATTATAGGCTTTGACACCGTATGCTGCACAGATGTCTTTGACGGCTTGAACGGCTTCGTCGTTTTTGGATTGCTGAATCAGGCAGGCGCTCATGTCGATGATGTCATGGCTTCTTTGCTGATAGAATCCGGCGACGAGTCCGCCTTCTCTTTCTCCTACCGGCACCTGCGCTTTGTTTCTGTAGTTCCACGGGTCTTCCATGCCGAGCGTCGGGTGGACGGTGACGTTTGAGAGGTCCAGCTTGCCGATCCGTTCCAAGACGTCTTTAACTTGTTTCTGTTTAAACAAGAGCTGGCCTTCATAGGTCATGTGCTGAAGCTGGCAGCCGCCGCATTGTTTGTAGATCGGGCACGGGGCATCCGTTCTGTGCGGGCTTTCTTCCTTCAGCTCAATCAAGCGGCCGAAAGCGAAGCCTTTTTTGACGCGTGTCACTTTGATTTGCGCTTTTTCCTCAGGCAGGGCGTTCGGCACGAAGATCGGGAAGCCCTGAACCTTTGCGACGCCCGCTCCTTCGTGCGTCAAATCCTCAAATGTCACATCATAGTATTCATTTTTTTCTATCGGGGGTTTCATTTTCATCTATAATCACCTCTCGTTTTACCAAAAGCCTTGTTTCAGCGTGCTGGCAAACCTTCAAATTCAATGTCAGCCTTCAAAGGTTTCCGATCACGCTGAAAAGATGACAAAATCCTAAAACGAATACTGTTTTAGGATTTTGTCCGCGTATTAGTCATCCAGCTGTTCCGCTTTCTCCTTCGGCATGATGACGTGAATATGCCGATACAGGTTCACGAATTCGCCGGGCAGCATGCCGCCGTATTCGCCGTCCAGGTTCAGCTGCATCTTTTCTGATACATTGACTTTCACGCGGTTCGCTTTTGTGTAAATAATGTGCTGATCGTTAATATGATCGCCTCTGAGCGCCATGCTCGCGACTCTGATAAACTCCGCGAGATTGGCTTTTTTCAAAATAATTAAATCAAACATGCCGTCATTCAGGCTGGAATCAGGGGCCAGCTTCTCGAATCCGCCGACCGAGTTGGTCAGCGTCACTAAAAACAGCATAATTTCGCCTTGAAACAGCTTGCCGTCATATTCAATCTCGACTTCTGTCGGTCGAAGTGAAGGCAGCATTTCCATTCCCTTTAAATAATAAGCAAGCTGGCCGAGCATCGTTTTCAGTTTGCTTGGCACATCGTACGTCAGCTCCGTCAGACGGCCTCCTCCGGCGATGTTGATAAAATACTGACCATTCACCTGTCCGATGTCGATCGGGCGGGCTACGCCGTTAATGACGGTATCAGCGGCATTCAGTATATTCTCTCTCGGAATGCCCAGCGCTCTGGCGAAATCATTTGTCGTGCCGACCGGAATGATGCCCAGTGTCGGGCGTTTGTCTAACGGCGCAAGACCGTTGACGACTTCATTAATCGTTCCGTCTCCGCCGGCTGCGATAATCAGGTCAAACTCCCGCAAAGCGGCTTCTTTTGCGGCGTGGGTGGCATCCCCCGCGCATGTGGTGGCATGGGTGGAGGTTTCATAACCAGCTTGTTCAAATTTTTGCAGGACCTGGGCAAGATTTTTCTTAAAAAGCTCCCGTCCTGAAGTCGGATTGTATATTATGCGTGCACGTTTCATTATCTCATCATCCTACTTAAGAGTATCCGATCCATTATTAACACTAACAACCTTTAATTATACTATGACTTGAGAAAATCGCAACAATATGTACAGGAATTGCCAGAAGAAAAAAGGCCTCGGCTCCGTTTAAGGAGCCAAGGCCCGCTGTCTTACTCTTCTTCCGTTCCAGGTTTTTTCTTACGGAATTTCGCTAATACTTCATATACGATCGGTACAATCAGAAGGGTCAGCAGAGTCGAACTGATTAAACCGCCGATAACGGTGACACCGAGTCCTTTAGAAATGACCTGGCTTCCGCCTTCAAAGCCCAATGCCAATGGAAGCAGGGCGCCGATTGTCGCGATCGCCGTCATCAGAATCGGACGCAATCTCGTAGAGCCGGCTTCCAGGAGCGCTTCTCTCGTCGATAGGCCTTCCGCTTCTTTATGGATGACGCGGTCAATTAAGACAATCGCGTTTGTGACGACGATTCCGATCAGCATCAGCATACCGATCATGGCATTCAGACTGACCGTCTCTCCGGATACATACAGTCCGACTAATGCGCCGATGACTGTAAACGGAAGCGAGAACAGAATCGCAAACGGCGCTAATGCTCCGCCGAACGTGATCACAAGAACGAGGTATACGATGGCGATTGCGGCAAGCATCGCTAACCCGAGTTTCGTAAAGGAATCTGCAATATCCGCTGATACACCGCCGGTATCAATTGATACATTGTCCGGTTTATCCAGTTTGTCAACTTTCTTTTGAACGGCTGATGACACCTTCGTGACGTTGTCAGAAGTGACGGTTGCCGTTACGTCAGCGTACACTTTGCCGTCGCGTTTGGAAATGGTATCAGACGTCGTGCCGTTTTTCACTTTCGCCACATCGCCGATTTTTACTTCTTGGCCTGCAGGCGATGTGATAGTTTTATCCTCTAATTCTTTTACACTCTTATACTGGTCTTTTTCTGTTTTGATGTTGACGTCAAGCTCTTTGCCGTCTTTTTTCACCGTTGTCAAAGGAGACTGTGACGTTTGGGACATCAGGGCTTGGGAGATTTGCGAAGCCGTCAGGCCCTGCTTGCTGAGTTTCTCCTGGTCAGCGACGAACGTGTATTCGTCATATGTGCTGGAAAGGCCTGAGTTGACGTCTTTCAGATCCTTCTCCTTTTTCATGATGCCTTCGATGTCTTTGACCGTGCCTTTAATATCAGACTCTGAATCTCCGTACACATAGTACGTTAATTCGTTGTTGTTGCCTGACGAACTGAAATTTTGTGATTTCCATTCGCCGCGGCTCGATGTTTTTTTGATTTCTTTTAAGACATTGTCTTTTTCTTTGTCAAAATCAGGCGTGTCATCCTCGTATTTCACGTAGAACAATGCGCCGTTTGAGCTTCCGCCGAGCGGACTTTGCGATCCTAAAGAATACTGAACAGTATCGACATGTTTGCGTTTAAGCAGCATATCTTCCGCTTTTTGCGCAGCTTTTTCAGCTTCGCTTTTCGTTTCGCCCGGTTCAGGCGTGTATGTGAGCTGCATCGTTTTGTCCGCTTGCGCAGGCAGGTAGCTCGCGCCGATCAGAGGTACGAGGAACAAACTGCCGACAAGCATCAGAACCGCGATGATAGATGTAATCCATTTATGGCTTAATGACCAATTCAGCACTTTTTTATAGAAATTGGCCAATCTGCCCGGCTTATGCTCTTTCGCTTTAACAGGTGCGCCTGTGAGCGATTTTTTGAATAAGCTGTGCGCAAGCATCGGCACCAGTGTGATCGAAATCAACAGTGATGCGGCAAGCGCGAAGACGATTGTTAAGGCAAACGGCATAAACAGTTCGCCGATCTGTCCGCCGACCATGGCAAGCGGCAGGAATACGGCAATGGTTACGATCGTTGATGACATGATCGGTTTAAACATTTCTTTTGTCGCTTCACGCACCAATTGCTTCCCGCGTAAAGGTTCATCTTTCAGCCTCATGCGGCGGTAAATGTTTTCGATCACGACAATCGAGTCGTCGACTACCCGTCCGATGGCGACCGTCATCGCACCGAGCGTCATTATGTTCAATGTGACATCAAGCTGATTCAGCACAAGAAGTGCAATCAGCAGTGACAGCGGGATGGAAACGATAGAAATCATCGTTGATTTAATATCTCTTAAGAATAAGAGAATGATCACGACCGCAAAAATCGCGCCGAAAATCGCTTTGCTTAACATCGTATCCACTGACTCTGTAATCGGCTCTGCCATATCAAGAGTCGAGCTGTACTTGAACCCTTTATGGTCTTTTTTGTATTGATTCAGTTCATCTTTAATCGCATCGGCCACTTCTACCGTGTTGGCGTCATTGGCTTTTACGATATTAATTCCGATGCTGTCCTTTCCGTTCGTGCGGGAAATGGATTCAGCTTTTTTCACATCTTTAATGTCGGCAATGTCAGAAAGCTTGACTGTCGGCACCCCTGCTGACGCGCTTTGCTGTGCCTGCTGCATAGCCTGAGCATCCGCCGCAGATGCCGCACCGGCTCCGCCCGCTTGACCTTGAGCGGCAGAAGAAGATGTGACCGGAATTCTCATCTCTTTCAGATCTTTAATTGACGTAATATTTCCGTTAACGACAACTGATTTTTCTTTGTTGCCGAATGTGTACAATCCAAGCGGCGTATTGACGTCAGAGCCTTGGATCACTTTCTTGACGGTATCTTCATCAAGTCCGTACTCTTTCATTTTTTTGTCTTTGAAAGAGAATTCCACCTGCTCTTCCTGCTGCCCGGAAACTTGTACGGACGCAACGCCCTGAATGCCTTCAAGCTTAGGAACGAGAGTGTTTTCCACATTTTTAGTCAGATCTTCAAGCGAGCTTTTGCCGCTTGTCACACTGAGCGTCAAAATCGGGAAAGAGTTGAGGCTGTAACGGGAAATGTCAGGTTTTTTCGCGTCATCAGGAAGGCTGACACTGTCCAGCGCTTCAGCGACTTCGGTTTTCGCCTTGTCCATATCCTTGTTGTAATCATATTCAATCATAACCGATGAGACGTTTTCAGAGGATGTGGACGTTACGACGCTCACTCCTTCTAAATTCTGCACCGCCTGCTCGATCGGTTTTGTCACGTCATCCGCAACTTGACTCGGAGCAGCTCCGGGATAAGTCGTATTTACTGAGAGGTAAGGCATGTTGACGTCCGGTATGGATTCCTGCTTCATATTCATACCGGCATACAGCCCTGCTACAGTAACGATAATCGTCATCAGCCAAACTGCGAATTTGTTCTTCAGTACAAAGTTAATAATGTGGTTCATCATGTCCTCCGTTAATTTTTATTGACTGACTGGTCATTCTATATAATACTAAACGGTATAACTCAACATCGTCAACTAATAAGGCAGTAAATTTTTCTAAATTTTTCAGGATTAAGGGGAAGCACGTCATGAACGAAAAAAAAGAGAAAATCATAAAAACAGGCATCCATTTATTTGCCAAAAAAGGGTTTTCTTCAACAACCATTCAGGAAATCGCCGGTGAATGCGGAATTTCAAAAGGGGCCTTCTATCTTCATTTTAAATCAAAAGAAGACCTTTTGCTCTCAGCATGTGAGTATTACATCGGCATGTCTATGGAAGAAATAAAGAAAATCAAAACAGAACATCAGCATAAACCGCCTAAGGACGTATTCCGAAAACAAATCGCTTATCAATTCCAGGAATTTATGGAGCACAAGGACTTTATCATTCTCTTGCTGAGCGAAAAGGTCATTCCTGAAAATCAAAAGGTCAAACAGTATTTTCATGAGGTCAATATTCAATTTAACATGCTGTATCGGGATGCTTTGCTCTCCGTTTACGGAGATGCCGTCATACCGTTTATAGCGGATGCGTCCGTTATGGCGCAAGGAATAGTGAGCTCCTATATTCATTTCTTGATTTTTAATGAACATACGGCATTCCGGACGGAAAACGTGGCGGCCTTTCTGATTGCCAGAATCGATGATCTGATTACGGGACTGATAAGAGACAATCCCGATCCGCTGCTGCCGGAGGATATCTTCACTCAGCCCGCGGCGGACAGAGAAAGGCTGCTTGCGGATATTCAAAAGATAAAAGCACAGCAGGGGCTGCCTGAGGACGTCCTCGTATCGCTTGAAGTCATTGAAGAGGAATACGCAAAGGAAGAGCCGCGAAAACCGATTATTAAAGGAATGCTGTCCAACTTGGCAGGCAGCGGAAATGAGCAGATTGAAACGCTGCGGGCTTCCATTGAAACCTATTTCAGCTTATAAAAAAAGAGACCGGCGCTTACCGGTCTCCGTGTCAGCAGCGCCCTTGCAGGCGGCTGCTTTTTTTATCGTTTTTTGATTTCTTCAAGTAAGATTTTGTTGACCATCGGCGGGTTGGCCTGTCCTTTTGAGGCTTTCATAATCTGCCCGACAAGGAAGCCGATCGCGCGGTCTTTTCCGTTTTTGAAGTCTTCAATTGACTGCGGGTTGCTGTCAAGCGCATCTGTTACCAGCTTCAGAAGCACGCTTTCGTCAGAAATCTGCACGAGGCCTTTTTCTTTAACGATTTTTTCTGCGTCGCCGCCTTTTTCAATTAATTCTTTAAAGACTTTCTTCGCGATTTTGGACGAGATGGTTCCTTTTTCAATCAGCTTAATCATGCCGGCAAGGCCTTCAGGAGTCAGTGCGACATCCTCAAGCTCTTTTTGTTCGGCGTTCAGGTAAGCTGAGACTTCACCCATCAGCCAGTTTGATGCCTGCTTGGCTTCCGCGCCTTTATTGACCGTTTCTTCGAAGAAATCAGCCATTTCTTTCGTCAGCGTCAGAACCATTGCGTCATAAGCCGGCAGACCGAGCTCTTCGATATAACGCTTGCGGCGCTCGTCCGGAAGCTCAGGAATGGTTGCTCTTACGCGTTCTTTCCATTCGTCATCAATGCAGAGCTCGACAAGGTCAGGCTCAGGGAAATAACGATAGTCGTCCGAACCTTCTTTGACACGCATCAAAATGGTTTTTTTCGTCGCTTCATCGTAGCGGCGCGTCTCCTGCTGAATGACTCCGCCTGACAGAAGCACCTGCTCTTGGCGTTTTTCTTCATGCTCAAGTCCTTTTTGCACGAACGCGAAGGAGTTCAGGTTTTTCAGCTCCGTTTTTGTGCCGAATTTCTCCTGGCCGATCGGACGGAGGGAAATGTTGGCGTCACAGCGCAGTGAACCTTCTTCCATTTTACAGTCGGAAACGCCTGTGTATTGGATAATTGATTTCAGCTTTTCGAGATATGCGTAAGCTTCCTCCGGTGTGCGGATATCCGGCTCAGATACAATCTCGACAAGCGGCGTGCCCTGGCGGTTGAAGTCAACGAGGGAATAGCCGTCGCCCGTATGCGTCAGTTTTCCCGCATCTTCTTCAAGGTGAAGACGGGTAATGCCGATTTTTTTCGTTTTTCCGCCGACTTCGATTTCAATCCAGCCGTTTTCGCCGATCGGCTTGTCAAATTGAGATATTTGATATGCCTTCGGGTTGTCCGGGTAGAAATAGTTTTTCCGGTCAAACTTCGTATCCGTTGCGATTTCACAGTTCAAAGCCATTGCGGCTTTCATCGCGAATTCGACCGCTTCTTTGTTCAAAACGGGCAGCACGCCGGGATAGCCGAGGTCGATGACGCTTGTTTGGGTATTCGCTTCCGCGCCGAATGGCGTCGGTGAGCTTGAGAAAATTTTAGATTTTGTTTTTAATTCCACATGGACTTCAAGTCCGATTACCGTTTCAAAGTTCACTTCATTTCACCCCTTACAGTTCAGGTTTCGCTTTATGATGATCTGTTGCCTGCTCAAAAGCATGAGCGACGCGGTATACAGTGCCTTCATCGAAGTGTTTTCCGATGATTTGCAGTCCGAGCGGCAGTCCGTCCGCAAATCCGCACGGCACGCTGATTCCCGGCACACCCGCGAGGTTGACAGGGATCGTTAAAATATCGTTGGCGTACATTGTGAGCGGATCGCTGGTTTTTTCGCCGATTTTGAATGCCGGTGTCGGCGTTGTCGGTCCGACGATGACATCGTATTTCTCAAATACGTCTTCAAAATCTTTTTTAATAAGCGTGCGCACTTTTTGCGCTTTTTTGTAATACGCGTCATAGTAGCCGGAGCTGAGCGCGAAGGTGCCGAGCATGATGCGGCGCTTCACTTCGTTGCCGAAGCCTTCTGAGCGCGTCTGTTTATAAAGGTCGATCAGGTTGTCCGCATTGTCTGAGCGGTAGCCGTAGCGGATGCCGTCAAAGCGCGCAAGGTTTGCAGACGCTTCGGAAGAAGACAGCAGATAATATGTCGCAAGCGCGTATTTGCTGTGCGGCAGAGATACTTCTTCCCATGTCGCTCCGAGATCTTCAAGCACTTTTAAAGCGGCTAAAACCGATTCTTTCGCTTCTTTGCCGACGCCTTCTCCGAGATATTCTTTCGGCACGGCGATTTTTAAGCCTTTAATATCGCCAGTTAATGAAGAAAGAAAGTCCGGCACTTCGACATTGGCGCTCGTAGAGTCCATTTTGTCCGGGCCTGAAATCGCCTGAAGCAGGAATGCGTTATCTTCTACGTTTCTTGTGATCGGTCCGATCTGGTCAAGTGAAGACGCAAAAGCGACCAAACCGTAACGTGACACGCGTCCGTATGTAGGCTTTAATCCGACGACGCCGCAGAAAGAAGCCGGCTGACGGATGGAGCCGCCCGTATCAGATCCGAGTGAAAACGGCACTTCGCCGGCTGCAACCGCAGCTGCGGAACCGCCGCTTGATCCGCCGGGAACCGTATCGAGATTCCAAGGGTTTTTCGTCGCTTTGTACGCGGAGTTTTCAGTAGAAGAACCCATCGCGAACTCGTCCATATTCAGCTTTCCGATTGTGACGGCTTCAGCGGCTTGAAGGCGTTCCACAACTGTCGCATCGTAAATCGGATCGAAGTTTTCGAGGATTTTGCTTGAGCATGTTGTGCGAAGCCCTTTGGTCACGATGTTGTCTTTGACGCCGATCGGCATTCCGAAGAGAAGACCGTGTTCAGACCGTCCGTCAACCGCTTCGTCAAGTTCTTGCGCGTAAGCGCGGGCTCTTTCTTCATCAAGCTGTAAAAATGCCTGCACCTTATCATCCACGGATGCGATCCGTTTGTAAGATTCATCAACAAGATCGGAAATCTTGATTTCTTTTTTATGTATCATTTGTTTCAGTTCTGTGATTTTGTGATCAAATAATGACATACTGTCTCCCTCCTTTAATCCAGAATAGATGGCACACGGACATAGCCGTCTTTATGATCGGGAGCATTTTTCATGACATCCTCGACCGGAAGGCCTTTACCCGCTTCATCTTCTCTCATTACGTTTTTCATTTTCAGCACGTGTGTTGTCGGTTCCACGTTATCCGTGTCCACTTCATTAAGCTCCTCGGCAAACGAGATGATGCTGTCAAGCTGTTCTGTGAACATTTCAGCTTCTTCATCCGTAATGGCGAGTCTCGCCAAATGAGCGACATGCTTTACTTCTTCTATAGAAATTCGTGACATAAGATCCACCTCCGCATAATTCTCCGTTTCGTCATATAATACTGATCATATCAAAAACGAGCCCTCTAAAGCAACAAAACGCCGCCTTCTGAGGCATGATAAAACCCTCTCTATTTTATCCTAAATCGGGGAGAAAGAGAAACGAATTATATGTCAGAAAATTTTTACTTTTATAATTTATTGGTAGCGTTTTCATCTCTAAGCTGTTCTATGTTGGCGGGGATTTTTTCCTTGAGCGGGCCAGGTTTCGAGAGTTGATTGATCGGGGATACTTTGTTAGGTTTAGTAACCATAGCCGGCACTAAATATGTGATTCGCATGGAATGATGACTAAAGGCTGGATCGCCGGCGCATATTCCGGCACTACTAATCTACAGAGGTGATGCAACATTTACATGAAAGAAGAGAGGGTCCAAAAACGTGAGTATTGAATTAATTATATCTCTTGGCATTTACTTTGCTGCCATGCTGTTAATCGGCTGGTACGCATTCAGGAAGACAACGAATATTAATGATTACATGCTGGGCGGAAGAGGGCTCGGCCCGTTCGTAACGGCGCTGTCCGCAGGTGCGGCGGATATGAGCGCATGGATGCTGATGGGAGTTCCCGGCGCAATGTTCGCAACGGGGTTATCGACCTTATGGCTGGCGCTCGGTTTGACGATCGGCGCGTATTCAAATTATCTGCTGCTTGCTCCGAGGCTGCGCGCTTACACGGAAGTTGCGGATGATGCGATTACGATTCCCGATTTTTTCGATAAACGATTCCGCCACTCGTCATCATTGCTGAAAATTGTTTCCGCCGTGATTATTATGATCTTTTTCACACTGTACACATCGTCCGGGATGGTATCCGGAGGCAGGTTATTTGAATCGGCATTCGGCGCCGACTACAAATTCGGTTTGTTTTTAACGGCCGGTGTTGTTGTCCTTTACACGCTGTTTGGCGGTTTCCTCGCTGTCAGTCTGACTGACTTTGTACAGGGAGCGATCATGTTTGCGGCATTAGTGCTTGTGCCGATCGTTGCTTTTACCCAGCTCGGGAGCGTTTCAACGACGATTGATTCGATCAACGCCGTTAACCCGAAACTATTGGATATCTTTAAAGGCGCGAGCGTCATTAGCATTATTTCTTATTTGGCATGGGGACTCGGCTATTACGGCCAGCCTCATATCATCGTACGATTTATGGCGATTAAAGAAGTGAAAGATTTAAAACCCGCCCGCAGAATCGGGATGAGCTGGATGGTTATTTCAGTTGTCGGTTCATTGCTGACCGGGATTATCGGGGTTGCGTATTCTCATCACTTCGGGGTCTCCGTAAAAGATCCGGAAACGATTTTCATTATTTTTTCTAAAATTTTGTTCCACCCGCTGATTACGGGCTTCCTGCTGTCCGCGATTTTAGCGGCGATCATGAGTTCCATTTCCTCACAGCTTCTCGTAACGGCAAGCGCCATTACGGAAGATTTATACCGCGCCTTTTTCAGACGGGAAGCGAGCGATAAAGAATTGGTCATGACCGGACGCCTGTCGGTATTGATCGTGGCCGTTATCGCCATCCTGCTTTCCATGAATCCGAACAGCACCATTCTTGATCTGGTCGGATATGCGTGGGCTGGCTTCGGTTCGGCTATCGGCCCGGCGCTCTTGCTCAGTCTGTACTGGAAACGGATGAATGAATGGGGAGCGCTTGCGGCGATGATTACCGGGGCAGCGGCCGTTTTAATCTGGATCACCACAGGGCTTGCCGCTTCAACCGGCGTATACGAAATCATTCCGGGATTCTTCCTCAGTCTGATTGCCGGTATTGCCGTCAGCCTGCTGACCAAAAAACCGGCCGATGCTTCTTATCAGCTGTTCAGCCGGATGGAAGCTCTTTTGAAAAACAAGAAATAGACAAAAAGCCGTCAGATTTTATCCCTGACGGCTTTTTTCTTCCGCACTTGTCCTGCTATAAATACTGTGAGAAAATCATATCAATTTATTATAAGAAAAATTGCGGAGGTGCTGTGCAAATTGAGCTGGCCTATCGAACCAGACATTTTATTAAAGCTGGGCATTGCCACGCTGATCGGCATGATCATCGGTCTTGAACGCGAACTGAAAAACAAACCGCTCGGACTGAAAACCTGTATCGTCATCGCCGTCAGCTCCTGTATGCTGACGATCGTCAGCATTAATGCGGCATATCATTTCCCAAAATATTACCGTATCATGATGGATCCGCTCCGCCTTCCCGCCCAAATCATTTCCGGCGTCGGTTTTATCGGCGCGGGCGTGATCCTGCGTAAAAGCAATGACGTCATATCCGGCCTGACGACATCGGCTATCATCTGGGGCGCGGCCGGGCTGGGTCTGGCTACAGGCGCCGGCTTTTATAAAGAGGCGTTCGCAAGCCTCTTGTTTATCCTGATCAGTGTCGAATTTCTTCCGTGGCTGATCAGAAAAATCGGTCCCAACCGCTTGAAGGAAAAGGATATCCGCGTGAGAATGTCTCTTTCCGATAAAGACAAAATGACCGAGATTTTAAAGGAAATGAAAAGCAAACAGCTCCGCATTCACTCCGTCCGGATTGATGATCTGGGTGAAAAAGAATTTCCGATTATGGAAGTGAAAGTCAGTGTTCATAAAAACCGCTACACCACTGACGTCTATTATGATATTAAAGAAATTCAGGGCGTCGTCGGAGTGAAATGTGATACGTTATAAAAAACGCCGGGCTGGATTCAGCCGGCGTTTTTCTATTTATACGAATGCAGAAAATTGATACTCCGTAATCGGTGTTTCATTTTCGATATCGCGCCTGAAGGCTTTCAGCATCCCGAGTTCCTCGTCCCCGAGTGAATTGAGGTCAAACGCCTGATGCAATAATCCGTAGATCAGCATATGGCGCAGCCGGAGGAAATCCGGGATGTGTTCAAACCATGCGGAATCAAGGTCATTTTCTTCCCTGTAGCCTTTCATAAAGTGAGTCATGAATTCACCCGTAAACGCGGCCTTGTCTTCATATGGGATGACCGGATACCACAACATGTTGTACAGCAGAATACTGATATCATTCACAAACCAATTGTAGCCGATATCATCAAAATCAAATGCAGTGATTTTTCCGTTGTCCCAATTAAAATTGCCATGATGCAGATCGGCGTGCACAAGGCCGTAGTTTTCAGGATTCTTCGGCAAACGGCGCAGTTTTTCCATTAGAGCATCCGCCCGCTCAAATACGAGATGCTGATCTGCGGGCACGTATTTTCTCAGCTTCAGCTGCTCCTCTTCATCCCATTCCTGCCTTTTATATGCCGGATCGCTCAGACGGTAGCTTTTCGTCAGCCGGTGCATGTTCCCCGTGTACTTTCCAAGCTGGTAAAACAGAGTTCCGTTCCAGTCTGATTCCTCCACTTTGCGTCCGGGCGCTTTTTCATAGACTCTTAATAAAAACGCTCCGCCTTTTCCGTCCGGCACTTCTTCGACATCTTTGCCATTTAATGAAGGAATCGGCTTTGCTACTGAAAGCCCTCCCTTTGCCAGATGATGAAGCCATTCCATTTCTCCGAGAATATATTCCGGTGTTCTTCTGATCGTATGCGTAATTTTTAAGATATACGGTTCGTTATCTTTCACAATTTCATATACGTAGTTCTCTGCGTCCGCGATAAATTGAAACTTGGTAAATCCGTATATTTCACCTGCTTCAGCGAGCACCTTATCTTCCTCAAAAATCGCTTTAATATCTTTATGCATGCTGATTCACCCTTTTCATAACGTTTGTAGGCGGTGTGTGTACTCAGCAAATGTCATTCATCAACATTCCTGCCCTTCTTTTTTCACAGCAGATTCGTAACATCCGCTTAGAAATGCAATGTGTTTTCCTGTTAATTCCTAATTATACAAATATATTAACATACCTCATTCCTCTCTCCAACGATATTCACACTAAAAAACCCTTGCTCATACAGAAATGAACAAGGGCATCTTGGTTAATCGTAAATATGGACGGTCGGTTCTTTGTCACCCGCATTGCGGACGATCAGCGCTTCCTGCCCGTCAGACGAGGTAATGTTAATTTCGACATCAACTGAGCCTTTTGAATAATAATCCATCAGCTCACCTGTTAAGTATTGGGTAAAGGCGATGACTTCGCTTTTCCCGTAAAATTGCATCGGGATTTCAATCTTCATTTTTCTCATTTCATCGTTTTCGTACATTGCCGTTCCGACAACTCCGGTGTAATTCGGGAAGTAGCTGTCGATGGCGTTTTTGAAGCGTTTAAACACTTCGGAATCATCAGGGTATTTCTTAGCCGTGTCTGTATCCGCCGGATAGAAGACGTACTTTTCTTTGACATCATCCCAGTTTGAAATGGTGGATGAGCCGGCCTTGACTTCTGTTTTCGCAATGTAATTCCCCGGTACGATTGATGTTTTCGGCGCTTGTTTATAAAGGGCGACGGTAATCGGCACATTTTTCAGGTTATCCATTTTCCGAAGGCGGTTAACGACTTCCTGTGCGATTTCTTCACCGTGGCTGCGGATCGTTTTGTCGCTGAGCTCCACTTCCTGCTGCGGATCACCTGTGTTTTCGCGGTAATAGTATACAGAGTTGAGAGCGAGACCGATCATGACACCGCCAAGCTGGATGGAATTTTTATCTTTTCTTACTAAGTAATCCTGCTCAAGCATGGACGCTAAGTAAATCGGGCTGTTTTCGTTTTTCTCTTTTGCTGATCCCGAGCTTGGCAGCACCGGGTTTAAGCCGAGATTCTGGAAATTGGCGTCTGCCTTTTTCGCCTTTTTCAGATCACTGCCCTCTTTTTTGCGGTCAAGCCAGCTGAGTACCGTGTCCTCATCTAAATACTGGCCTTCCTGATACAAATAGTCATCCGTCGGGAACGTGTCTTGAGCGAGCCGCATCAGCCCCGTCTCGAATTCATCGATGTCCAGCCTCGTGTTCAGCCGGTCCGCGGTCAGGCCGCGCGCTTTTCCGGCCTTAAACGGGAGCACCATTTTATAGTAGGAATCAGAGATATTATATTTCGGTATGATCGCTTTTTCAGAAGACTTTGCCGTTTTCTGCGTGATCTCTTCCTCTTTTTTTCCCCCGAAACTCGGCGAACAGGCCGACAGCATGAGTACTGCCGCCGTTGCCGTCGCCGCCAATGCCAACATCTTTTTCAATAGAAAACACTCCTCTTATTTCTTTAGCTCTCCCAATAGCTGTGCTTCATTCCATACTTCAATGTTTAATTCCTGCGCTTTTGTCAGCTTGCTTCCGGCCGCTTCTCCGGCAATCAGCAAGTCTGTTTTTTTGCTGACAGATCCCGTCAGCTTTCCGCCGAGCGCTTCAATCTGCGCCTTGGCTTCATTTCTGGACAGCTCTTCAAGCTTTCCGGTTAACACGATGGTTTTGCCGGCAAAATAAGAGTCGCTGTCCTCCGCTTTTACTTTTTTCGGGCCTTTGTAGAGTGTGTTCACACCGAGTTCCTCAAGTTCATTCAAAAGCTCAAGCATTTCCTCTTTGCGGAAATAGGTGATAACGGCATCGGCCATCTTTTCGCCGATTTCATCTACCGCAAGCAGCTCTTCTTCCGTGGCTTGTTTCAGATTTTCCAGGCTTTCAAAATGCATGGCCAGTGTTTTGGCCGCTTTTGAGCCGATAAAACGGATGCCGAGACCGAACAGCAGGCGTTCCAGCGAATTCTCTTTCGACTTTTGGATGGAGCTGATCAGATTGTCAGTTGATTTTTCCCCCATCCGCTCAAGCCGGATGACCTGTTCTTTCGTCAGCTTATACAAATCAGCGACATTACGGACGAGATGTTCACGGAAAAGCTGTGTGATGACACGTTCTCCGAGTCCGTCAATATTCATCGCGTTGCGTGAGACAAAGTGAATCAGGCCTTCTCTGATCTGCGCCGGACATTCCGGATTGATGCAGCGCAGCGCGACTTCCCCTTCAATGCGGACAAGTTCGCTTTCGCACTCAGGGCAGCTGGTCGGCATATTGAATTCTTTTTCTTCCCCGGTCCGCTGTTCAATTAAGACATTGACGACCTCAGGGATGATGTCGCCCGCTTTTTTGACGACCACTTTATCGAGAATGCGGATATCCTTCTCTTTAATTAAATCTTCGTTATGAAGGGATGCTCTTGAGACCGTCGTTCCCGCGACTTTTACCGGTTCCAGAACGGCGGTCGGCGTAATAACGCCCGTTCTTCCGACATTCAGTTCGATATCGAGCAGTTTTGTCACGACCTCTTCCGCCGGGAATTTGTAAGCAATCGCCCAGCGCGGGCTTTTTGCCGTATACCCGAGTTCTTCCTGCTGGTCGAGCGAATCGACTTTGATGACGATTCCGTCAATTTCATAAGGGAGATCGGCCCGCTTCGCCTGCAGCTCTTCGATCATTTCAATGACTTCATCTATCGTGGCGCATTTTTTCCGTTCCTGGTTTGTTTTAAAACCGAGCTCATCCAGAAAATCCAGGCCCTGACTCTGTGTTTCCACACCCATTTCGTCAAGCTCCGCTATACTGTAGACGAAGATGTCAAGATTTCGTTTCGCTGCAATTTTCGGATCGAGCTGTCTGAGTGAGCCCGCAGCCGCGTTCCGGGGATTGGCGAACGGCTCCTCTTCATGTTTCAGCCTTTCTTCATTGAGCGCTTCAAATGACTGTTTCGGCATGTACGCCTCTCCGCGCACTTCTATGGAAAGATTCCGTTTCATTTTCAGCGGAATGTTGCGGATCGTTTTTAAGTTTTCCGTGATATCTTCGCCCGTCGTTCCGTCTCCTCTTGTCGCGCCTCTGACGAAATAGCCGTCTTCATAACGGAGAGAAACAGCAAGACCGTCTATTTTCAGCTCCACATTGTAAGCGACGCCGTCACCGACAGCCTGACGGACGCGGCGGTCAAAATCGCGGAGATCATCATCGTTAAATGCGTTGCCGAGACTGAGCATCGGCGTGCCGTGCTGCACCTTTTGAAAAGATTCAAGCACCGCTCCCCCGACCCGCTGTGTAGGCGAATCAGGCGTTCTGAGCTCCGGGTGCTCTTCCTCTATGGCAATCAGCTCCTGCATCAGTCTGTCGTACTCGGAATCCGGCACGCTCGGTTCATCTAAGGTGTAATATTCATAACTGTACTGATCGATGGTGCGGCGCAATTCTTCTGCCCGGTGTTTCGCTGTTTCTTTGTCCATCATGTTCTTCCTTTCCTCTTCAGGTTACTGCTTTTCAATCGGCGCAAAAGCTGCAAGCAGACGCTTCACGCCGACTGGGCTCGGGAATGCGATATCAAGCTCGGTGCTCTCGCCTTCTCCTTTTACGCTGACAACCGTTCCGGTGCCCCATTTTTTATGGCCCGCTTTATCGCCGACCGCCCAGCTGAGCGAGTCGCCGCCTGTTTTGTTCGCGTAGGAAACGGGACGGGATACGGGCCCGCGTTTCGGCTGCACTTTTCGTCCCGGCTGCATGCGAGGTGTTTTCTTCTCATTTAGGTTCTCCAATAAATCGCCAGGTATTTCCCTGATAAAGCGGGATTCCGGATTCATATTGGTGCGGCCGAATAAGGTTCGCATTTTGGCATTCGTTAAATACAGTTCTTCTTCCGCCCTCGTAATGCCTACATATGCGAGCCTGCGTTCTTCTTCCATCTCGGCTTCTTCCATCAGGGAGCGGCTGTGCGGGAACACGCCTTCTTCCATGCCCATTAAGAACACGACAGGAAATTCAAGCCCCTTAGCGGCGTGCAGTGTCATTAAAGTGACGGCATCCTTTCCGCCTGATTCCTCTTCCTTCTGGTCGAGCTGGTCAATATCCGCAATAAGCGCCAAATCGGTCAGAAACGCGACGAGAGACTTGTCTTCGCTTTTTTGTTCGAAGTTTTTCGTCACGGAAAGAAACTCGTCGATATTTTCAAGGCGGCTTTGGGCTTCGATTGATTTTTCGGCCTTCAGCATTTCTCTGTATTCCGTTTTCTCGAGAATTTCTTCCGTGAGTTCCGTAATAGACAGATAATCCTGCATGTTCGTCAGATTCTCAATCATCGCGCCAAAGCCGTCAAGCGCGTTTGCCGCTTTTGCGCTGACGCCGATGAAATCAACCTGTTTGATCGCCTGGAACATTGACATTCCGTTCATCGCCGCATATGAAGCGATTTTTTCTAGCGAAGTGGCGCCGACGCCCCGCTTCGGCACATTGACGATCCGCGTAAAACTGATGTCGTCGTCCGGGTTTGACACAAGGCGCAGATATGCGAGAATGTCTTTAATTTCTTTCCTGTCGTAGAACTTGGTTCCGCCGACGATATTGTAGTTCAGACCGGATTTTAAAAGGGTTTCCTCAATGACGCGCGACTGGGCGTTTGTCCGGTATAAAATCGCGATATCGGAAAGCTTCCGCCGCCCCGAGCTGTGCAGCTCATAAATTTTGCCCGCGACGAATTGGCCTTCGCCGAATTCATTGTCGCCGCTGTAATAAGAAAGCTTGATGCCTTCGTCATTTTCCGTCCACAGGTTTTTCGGCTTGCGGTTTGAGTTGTTTTTGATCACTTCGTTAGCCGCTTGCAGAATCCGCTTTGTTGAGCGGTAGTTTTGCTCGAGCAGAATCACGTTTGCGCTCGGATAATCTTTTTCAAAGGAAAGGATATTCGCGATATCCGCCCCGCGCCATCTGTAAATGGACTGGTCGGAGTCACCGACGACGCAGATATTTTCAAGGCGGGCCGCAAGCTGCTTCACAAGCAGGTATTGCGCCCTGTTCGTATCCTGGTACTCGTCTACGTGAATGTACTGGAATTTGCGCTGATAAAACTCAAGCACTTCCGGCACACGATCGAAAAGCTTAATCGTCGTCATGATTAAATCATCAAAATCGAGCGATTGGTTTTTCAGCAGTTTTTTCTGATAATCGGTATACACGTCACTCGTGACCTGATCGTAGTAGCCGCCGGCCGTTTTTGCGAATTCCTCAGGTTCGATCAGCTCGTTTTTGGCGCTGCTGATGGAGCCTAAAATACTTCTCGGATCAAACTTTTTCGGATCGATATTCCGCTCTTTCAAAATCCCTTTAATAACGGAAAGCTGATCAGCCGTATCAAGAATGGAAAAGTTTCGGTTGATGCCGATTCTGTCAATATCCCTGCGCAGAATCCGCACGCACATGCTGTGGAAGGTGGAAATCCAGATTTCATCCGCGCCGGGTCCGAGAATGCTCTCCACCCGCTCCTTCATTTCTCTGGCGGCTTTATTTGTAAAGGTAATCGCCAGAATGTTCCATGGCGCCACGTGTTTTTCCGCCATTAAGTATGCGATTCTGTGCGTCAGCACACGTGTTTTTCCGCTTCCCGCGCCCGCCATCAGAAGCAGCGGACCGTCCGTCGTCTTGACCGCTTCCTGCTGAACGGGATTTAATCCGCTTAATAATTGATTGCTAATGTAATTCATATCCGTTCACCGCCTATCAAACATATGTTCTATCATAAATCAATTTCGTTCGCTTGGCTACTTTGTCTTTACAGCCGCCACCGTTTTGAGCGCCTGATCAAAATCTTCATATACGGCATTTCCGACAACGATGACATCGGCATGACGGCCGAACCGTTCCGCCGTTTCCTCGTCTTTAATCCCGCCTCCGTAAAACAGGACGGACTTGTCCAGCACAGCCTTCGTTTTCTCCACCGTTTCTATGTCCGCCAGCATCCCGCTGTATTCCAGATAAAAAATCGGGAGATGAAGCAAATGTTCCGCGACCCGCGCATAGGCGAGAATATCTTCTGTTTCTATATGTGTATCCGCCTCCGTCAAAGCGGCCGCCTTACAATCAGGGTTGACGATGCAGTAGCCCTCCGTCACGATTTCCTCCATTGACATGAGCTCTCCGTATTCTTTCATCGCCTGATGATGCATGCCGACAATCCAGTCCGCCTTTTTGCTGTTGAGCACACTCGGAATGAAATAAAGATCAAACCCGGGCACAATGGAATCAATCGTCGACACCTCAAGTACGCACGGCACTAAAAACCGCCGCACCTTTGACATCAGTCTCAGCACATTGTCCTCGGTGATATTGTCGCTTCCTCCGATCACAATGGCGTCAGTCCCTGATTCACAAAGCCGTTCCAGCTGTTCATCCGGTAAATCTTTATTCGGATCGAGTTTAAAAACATGCTTCCACTCGTTAACATCGTACATGCGTTTTCGTTCCTCCATTCGTTTCTTGCCATTTAAACATTATAACAAATTCGTTTGGCCCGGAAAAACGGAAAAAGACGTCATTCACCTGATTCACAAAAAAAGATTGCGCTCCGCCGGACGGGAAACGTCTATGTTTGAAAACAGACAATATGTGGAATGTCAAAGAGAAAAAAGGCAAGGAGTCTGGTCTCAATGGAACAAGCCATTATCGTACTGATTTGTATATTGATTTTTATTATTTTAGTTCCCGCCGCATTGTTTCTCTGGATATACATAAGAGACGAAAAGCAGGAAGAACATTCAGTGCTGCGCAATTATCCCGCAGCGGGAAAACTGCGCTATATATTTGAAAAAATCGGACCTGAGCTGCGGCAGTATTTATTCAGCAATGATAACGAAGAACAGCCGTTTTCCCGGAGAGAATATGAACAGACGGTCATGTCGGGAAAGTATAAAAGCAGAATGATGGGCTTCGGCTCAGAACGGGATTTCGATCAGCCGGGCTATTATATCCGTAACGCCCTCTTCCCGAAACAAAGGGAGGAGCTGCGCACAGATCAGACGCCGAAGATCGACACGATGGTATACAAGATTGACAAAGACAACCTGCTGAAACGCAGCGAACACCGTGAAAAAGCAAAAGCGGACCCTTATTACCTGCATCCGGACGATGTGCAAGTGATCGGCCGCGACACGTGCAAGAAACCGTTTTATGTAAAAGGGTTAATCGGACAATCAGCGATGAGCTACGGCTCACTTGGCGACCGGGCAATCACCGCCCTGTCAAAAGGGCTGCACCAGGCCGGCGGCACATGGATGAATACAGGCGAAGGCGGTCTGTCTGAATATCACTTGAAAGGCGGCGCGGATATTATCTGCCAAATCGGCCCCGGGCTGTTCGGCGTGCGCACTGAAGATGGAGAATTTTCATGGGAAGAATTTAAGAAAAAAAGCCGCCTCGAGCAGATTAAAGCCTTTGAATTAAAGCTTGCGCAAGGGGCGAAAGCAAGAGGCGGTCATATTGACGGTTCAAAGGTGACCGAAGAAATTGCCGCCATCAGAAATGTGCAGCCCGGACAATCCATTGACAGCCCAAACCGCTTCAACGAATTCTCAAATGTTCCGGACATGCTTGATTTCATTGAGAAATTAAGAACTGTCGGTGAAAAACCGGTCGGCATCAAAATTGTCCCGGGCAGCCGCAAAGACCTTGAAGACCTTATTTCCTGTATGAGTTCATCAGGCAAACTTCCCGACTTTATTACGATTGACGGCAGTGAAGGGGGAACGGGAGCTTCTTTCCATGAACTGGCGGATTCCGTCGGCCTGCCGATTCTGACCGGCCTCCCCCTTGTTGACGGCCTTTTGAAGACATACGGTATAAGAGATAAGCTGAAAATTTTCGCATCCGGAAAGCTGCTCACTCCGGATAAGATTGCCGTTGCCCTCGCGTTAGGCGCGGATTTTGTCAATATTGCCCGGGGAATGATGTTTTCAGTCGGCTGTATCCGTGCTCAAGTATGCCACACCAATCATTGTCCTGTCGGAGTAGCGACAACCGATCCAAAACTTCAGCGCGCGCTCAGTATCGAGGATAAACAGCACCGCGTCTGCAACTACGTGCTCTCGTTGCGTGAAGGGCTGTTTCACCTTGCCGCGGCGGCGGGTATCAGCTCGCCGATTCATTTCTCAGCTGAACACATCGTATACCGGGAGGAAGACGGAAGCCTGAGGGAACTTCCCGGCCTTTTGAATCAGCACGCATAAAAAAAACCGCCTGCCGTCATCGGCAGAGCGGTTTTTTACGTAGCTGAGGAGGATTCTCCTTTGTTTACGCGGTCAAGCGCCATTTCATAGGCGTCGTTCCCGTAATTTAAGCAGCGCTTCACCCGGGAAATCGTCGCTGTGGAAGCACCCGTTTCGCTTTCAATTTTGTGATACGTATTTCCTTCGCGGAGCATTCTCGCCACTTCCAAACGCTGCGCCAGCGATTGGATTTCATTAATCGTACAAAGATCGTCAAAGAAACGATAGCATTCCTCCAGATCTTTCAGCGATAAAATAGATAAAAATAACTGGTCCAGTTCTTTTCCGCGTAATTTATCGATTTGCATCGTCAAACACCTTCTCCTTTACTAATGGAAGCTGCATCGAGATCAGGCACGATATTAATCCATGTCTTTCCTGGCACAAACGGAAGAATCTCACCGCCTTTTACGGGCAGAATACGGCCGTCTTTATATTCCCAGTCTGACTCTATAACATCGCCGTGCTGAAGCAGGAGGCCCTTCCCCCCTGACTGAATATCGATGGCCCGCCTTCCATCTTTGTCTGTCATGCGATGGCCGGCTTCAACAATAAAAATGTTGTGCATGGCTAAAGGCTTTCCGGTCTCCCGGTCTGTCGCTTTCACACCATCAGAGCTTCTTGTATAAGCATCAGCTTTTTTATCATAATCGTATTCGACAAGATTTGTAACGTTTTGTGTTCCATAATCTATCCGAATATTGTAGGTTTCGTTTCCGGGTTTTGCATCTGATGTCTGAAATGGGAGCGGTTCTGTTTTTCCGTTCAGCTTGTATCCTTTTTGTTCCGCCGCCTTCCTGATATTGTCATACGACGTGTAGGAATTGTGGGGCGGCTTGCTGAAATCGGCTCTCCAAAACAGGCTTCCGTCAAAATCCAAACCGTTTATATAATCGTAAGTTCCGGACTCCAGCTGCTTTTTAGCGCCGGGACTCCAGCCATGATGGACAAATATGCTGTTAAACCCGCTGCTGAGCGTGACAAAATATTCCCTCGCGCTCCGCACAGGCCCG
Source organism: Bacillus sp. MT(2024) (assembly GCF_036362845.1). Taxonomy (NCBI): domain Bacteria; kingdom Bacillati; phylum Bacillota; class Bacilli; order Caryophanales; family Bacillaceae; genus Bacillus; species Bacillus sp. MT(2024). Next base: position 643,268 of record NZ_CP143632.1, on the reverse strand, counting down.
ACCGTTTCCGGCATCTCACTTTGAAAAATCGCGAGAAACCGCGTAATCCGGCCCTCCGCGAGCGCTTCGATGACAACATCCGCCTTTGACAGCCCGGATTGGGGCCTCGCCTTCGGATGATTGTTCACTGCGACTGCAATCGGACGGCGTTCTGCAAGCTTCTGCTCAGTTTTCAGCCCCGTTAAAGGAGCTTCCGCTTCTTTCGGCTGCACCTGATCGGCATTGTTCTGCCGGCAGGCGGCAAGCAGCAAAAACGCAAAACAAAGCATACAAACGGTTTTCCATCTTTTCATATGTCGGCTCCCTGCTTTTATATTTTAACGCATTATCGATGGAAAGAGTACAGTTTTTTTCATCACGTCGAATATTCCTCTCGGCGTAATGCGGATATAAGGCAGGTGTGTGCTCTGCAAAAAGAGCAGCGTATAGATCGGATCGCAGAATCGGTAGCCCCGCTCCTCCAGCAACGTCCTCAGTTTTTGCTCTTTCTCAAGCACTTCTTCATAATTCTCCGCGGATGCAGAACCGTTTAAGGCGAGGGGGATCTCATGCAGAATCTTCCCGTTTTCGGCAAGCACGATTCCGCCGCCGATTTCTTTCATCCGTGAGAAAGCGAGCAGGATATCTTCTTTATTTTTTCCGGCAGCGATAATATCTCCGGTTGTCGTGTAAGAACTGACAAAGCCCTGCACCCGATCGGCAAAACCTTTCAGCATCGTATTGACCCGCCATTTTCCATGCTTATCGAGAAGCGTGAGATAGCATTCATCATGATCAAAAGAAAGCTGGTCAACAGAATTATCAATCGCAATCATATACGGCTCCATAATGACGGCGTTGCGCATAATCACACCCATCGGCATTGAAAACTGTAAATCATCCATCGTCATATCATATGAAAGCTCAAGAGGGACAAGACCGCCCTTTTTCCAATCTGTTTCTGTAAACGCATTCATATTTCGGCCGTCTTCCCTCAGCAGGATGCCTTTGGAGATCACCGTGACCGGGTCCGGATTCATCGGGTCATCGAGAATGTTCAATGAAGCAAGCCGGCCCGGACCGATCACACCGAGAAAGTCATCCATCTGATAATACTTCGCGATATTAAAGGAGGCCATATTGTAGGCGTCAATCACCGGAACCCCTTCCTCCAAAGCGATTTTAATTAATTCATTCGTCATGCCGCCTTTATAAAAATGCGGCGTCGCTCCATCCGTCGTGTAAAAGAAATGATCATAATGCCGGAAGCCTTTTTGATGGAGATCCTGCAAAATCGTTCTCAAATCAGGGCGGATGGATGAATGTCTGAGCGAGACATAGTAACCCAATTCAAGCCGTCTCATCACCTCGTCTCCATTCATCGCCTCGTGGTCAGAATCAGCCCCGAACAGTTTCATCTTCGTCAGTGTTTTTTCAGAGGCTCCGGGAAAATGCCCTTCTATCCGCTTGCGCAGTTTCTTTGTCGCCTGCATGCAATGAAGCATCAAGTCATCGCCGTCCATGAGGCGCGGCCATCCGGTCAATTCTCCGCCTTGAATGACATCCGGGTGCTCAATCCATTGCTTGCGGACATCAAAAGAAAGGAGCTGATCCTCATTCAGCACTTCAGTCTGCAGATCATATCTGGACCACCAGAAATATTGCACCGGCTGTTTTTTCAGTTCTTCCAATATAGTAAGCGCTTTCTTTTTACCGCTGTGCAAAAGAAAAAACAAGTTATCATTAACAAACGTCGTTGTTCCGAATTGAGACACATATTCGGCGAGCGTTTGGGGATTATATATTTGAAAAGGATGTGTATGCGGTTCAATGTAACCTGGCACAATGTATTTTCCTTCACAATTTATGGTATGAATGTGCTCTGCTGCATCAGGAAGCTCATGACCAACATATACAATTCGGTCTCCGTAAATCCAGACGTTTTTTTTCAGCCATTGTTTTAAAAAAGGATTTAATACGAGAGCATCCCGTAAAAGTAGCGTTGGAAGCAGCTTTGAGTCTACAACATCCGCCTGTGATCTGATGTCTTTATTTTTCCAGTTAAAGGTACGTTCGGACATTCACATACTCTCCTTCGCTTATATTAGACCCATCGTATCACATCCGCACAATTATCGCACGGCTAAAACGTTACAAATTATTGAAGATGAATGAAAAACTTTTTCTAGGGAGCTGAAATGATGAAACCGAATATCAGTTTATTAAATGCCGTTATGCGCATCACTTGCGGCCTCACCATTTTGTCTGCCGCTTCAGCGAAATACACGAGAAAACCTTGGTGCAAGATGCATCTCTTCTGTATGATGATGGGCGCGATGAAAGCGGCGTCCGGCATCCTCCGCTTCTGTCCGGTGACATATATGTTCCAGACAGGAATGAATCAGGATGACAGCCATCAGCAAGAAAAATAACAAGCCGTTTCGGCGTGTTATTTTATTTTCTCCTGTTATCACGATTCCGAGAAGAACCATCTCTCACGGCAAATCGACAATCTTAGTCGTCATTCAGAAGAAAACCCGCATCTTTTAAGACGCGGGGGTTTCCTCTTTATCGCTGCGATGCTTTCAGCGCACGGGCGCCGATATCGCTTCTGTAAAACAGTCCGTGTTTTGTCAGCCCTGAAACGGCGCTGTACACTTTATCCCTCGCCGCTTCAAATGTTTCAGCAAATGCCGTGACATTGGCGACCCGGCCGCCGTTTGTAACAAATTGTCCGCCGTCTTTTTTCGTTCCGGCATGAAAAACGGCGATCCCGTCTTCAGCGGACGTCAAACTGCCGATCGGCGTCCCTTTCGCATAGCCTTCCGGATAGCCTTCTGAAGCCAGCACAACGCTGACCGCGGCCGTGTCCTTCCATCTCAGGTCAACATCCTTCTCATGCAGAAGATCTAAGAGCACCTGAATGAGGTCAGATTCCATTCTCGGCACGACGACCTGTGTTTCCGGATCTCCGAAGCGCGCGTTGAATTCAATGACTTTTGATCCGTCTTCCGTCAGAATCAGCCCCGCGTACAGCACGCCCGTGAAGGAGCGCCCCTCTTTCACCATTGCTTTTGCCGCCGGCTTCACAATCGTTTCGACTGCGCTTCTGACGATATCATCGGAAATGTGCGGCACCGGTGAGTAGGCGCCCATTCCGCCAGTATTCGGCCCTTTGTCTCCATCGAAGGCGCGTTTATGGTCTTGAGCGATGACCATCGGATAGACGGTCTCCCCTTTTACAAACGCCATTAAAGAAAATTCTTCGCCGGCGAGAAACTCTTCAATGACAACAGATGCGCTCGCCTCCCCGAATTTCTCATCCTCAAGAAAATCGTGCAGGCATTCAATCGCTTCTTCTTCCGTCATCGCGACTGTGACACCTTTTCCGGCGGCAAGCCCGTCCGCTTTAATGACAATCGGCGCGCCTTTTTGCTGTACATATGCTTTCGCCTCTTCAAATGAAGTAAACGTCTCGTACTCCGCCGTCGGAATGCCGTATTTTTTCATTAAATCCTTGGCAAACTGTTTGCTTCCTTCAATAATAGCCGCTTTTTCAGACGGTCCGAAAACAAGCAGTCCGGCTTTTTCAAACTCGTCGGCTATCCCTTCAATCAGAGGAACTTCGGGGCCGATAATCGTCAGCCCGACATGATGTTCTTTCGCAAACGCAATGAGTGCGGCATGATCGCTTTCTTCAATGTTGACCAGCGCCGCGCAGTCTGCCATACCGTCATTTCCGGGCGCGGCGTACACCGTGTCAACAAGCGGGCTTTGCGCCGCTTTCCAAGCCAATGTATGCTCTCTGCCGCCTTTTCCGATAATCAATACATTCACGCTTCGTTCCCCCCTTAATGTTTGAAATGTCTGATGCCGGTGAATACCATGGCGATTCCGTATTCATCCGCTTTTTTAATCGAATCTTCATCGCGGACCGATCCGCCGGGCTGGATAATCGCCGTGACACCGGCTTTTGCGGCTTCTTCGACTGTATCCGGCATCGGGAAAAACGCGTCTGATCCGAGCGCGCTGCCTTTTGCTTTTTCTCCGGCCTGCTCAATGGCGATTTTGGCTGAACCGACGCGATTCATCTGTCCTGCGCCCACACCGACCGTCATATGGTCTTTTGCAAGGACGATCGCGTTCGATTTCACGTGTTTGACGACTTTCCAGGCCAGCTTCAAATCTTCCCATTCCTGCTCGCTCGGCTCTCTTTTTGTCGGAATGCTGATGTCGGCGTCATCAAATCCATGGACGTCTAAATCTTGAATCAAAAGACCGCCCTGTACGGAAGTCAGCTGTTTTTCTTTCTTTCCTGATGCGGTCACGTCAAGCGTGAGCAGACGAAGGTTTTTCTTCGCCGTCAGCACGTTCAGCGCTTCTTCACTGAAAGAAGGGGCGATAATGATTTCTAAAAAGATGCCGTGAAGGGCTTCAGCCGTAGCCTGATCAACTTCACGGTTCAGCGCGATGATGCCGCCGAAAATGGAAGTTTTATCAGCTTCATACGCTTTATTGAATGCTTCCTCAATTGAAGCTCCCGTACCGACTCCGCACGGATTCATATGTTTAACGGCAACAGCTGCGGGTTCTGTAAATTCCCGGACGATTTGAACGGCCGCATCCGCGTCCTTAATGTTGTTGTAAGAAAGCTCTTTGCCGTGAAGCTGTTTTGCCGCCGCGATGGAACCGGAGACAGGAAGTGCGCTTTGGTAGAAAACCGCCTCTTGGTGAGGGTTTTCACCGTAGCGGAGCGACTGTTTTTTCTCAAAAGTAACGGTGAATTGCTCAGGGTCTTTCTCACCGGCCTCGCGTGTTAAGTAATCAGCGATTAATGCGTCGTATGCCGCGGTATGGCGGAATACTTTGGCCGCAAGCTCGCGTTTTCTTTTGAGTGAAACGCCGCCGTGTTCTTTCATCTCATTGAGCACGGAGCTGTAATCGGCCGGATCTGTGATGACCGTCACATCCTGATGGTTTTTCGATGCGGCGCGCAGCATGCCGGGACCGCCGATATCAATGTTTTCTATCGCTTCATCGTATGTTACGTCTTCTTTTGAAATCGTTTCTTTAAACGGATAAAGGTTGACGACCACAAGGTCAATCGGTGCAATGCCGTGCTCATTGATCTGCGCCATATGCTCTTCATTGTCTCTTACGGCAAGCAGTCCGCCGTGAATATTAGGATGGAGCGTTTTTAACCGTCCGTCCATAATTTCAGGAAATCCGGTCACTTCTGAAATGCCGATGACATCCACACCGTTTTCCTGAAGAAGTTTTTTTGTTCCTCCGGTCGAAATGACTTCGACGCCGAGCTCTGTCAGTTCCCTTACGAAAGGTACGAGATTTGTTTTATCAGAAACACTGATTAGTGCGCGTTTGATTGTCATGCCTTTTCACCTCTGTTATTTAGTCCCAGCAGCCGCTTCACAACGCTCGGATACCATTTGTGCTCAAGCTCGTGTATTGTATGCTCTATGTCTTCAAGCGTATCGTTTTCCTGTATTTCGAATGCTTTTTGCGCGATAATCGGTCCGGTGTCCATGCCTTCGTCGACGTAATGAACGGTAATACCCGCCACTTTCACACCGGCCCGATACGCCTGTCCGACAGCGTCAATCCCAGGGAATGCCGGAAGAAGCGAGGGATGTATATTAATAATGCGGCCCCCGTATGCTTCAAGCAGCGTATCTCCAATCAGTCTCATGTAGCCGGCGAGAACGATTAATTCCGCCCCGTGCAGACGCAGCTGTTCAATAATGGCCCGTTCAAAGGCCGCTTTGTTTTCAAAAGATGACGGTTCAAAGGCGAATGACGGGATATGTAAAGCCTCCGCCCTTTCCGCCGCCTTTGCCTGAGGCTTATCCGTCACGAGAAGCGAGAGCTCCGCATCCCACTTCTCTTCTCTCATGCGTTTGGCAATGGCCTCGAAGTTCGATCCGTTTCCTGAAGCAAATACCGCAAACTTTTTCATGAAAGAGCCGCACCGCCGAAAGAAATGCCTTCGCCCCGCTTGACCCGGCCGATCAGATAAGCCTTCTCGCCCTGAGCTTCAAGCGTGCCGATGACGTCTGTCAGGTTTTCTTCTTTAACGGCAAGGACAAAACCGATGCCCATATTAAAAACATTGAACATTTCTTCTTCTTTCAGCTTGCCGTGCTCCTGCAGAAACGGAAAAATCGGCGGGATCGGCCATGATCCGTGATCAATTTCCGCGCTCAATCCGTCCGGCAGCATCCGCGGGATATTCTCGATGAATCCTCCGCCTGTCACATGCGCCATGCCGTCCACCTTACCGCTTTTCACCGCCTTGAGCACCGGCTTCACATATATTCTCGTCGGTTCCAGCAATTCTTCGCCGAGAGGACGCGCAAACGGTTCATAGACAGTATCCAAATCAAGTCCGCCGTCATCAAGAAGCACTTTTCTCACCAGGGAAAATCCGTTGCTGTGAAGGCCGCTTGAAGTAAGTCCGATTAAGAGATGCCCCTCTTCGATATGTTCACCGGTGACGATTTCGTCTTTTTCCGCGACGCCGACTGAAAAGCCCGCAATATCGTATTCATCAGACGTATACAGCCCCGGCATTTCCGCCGTCTCACCGCCGATAAGCGCTGATCCTGACTGCTCGCATCCGTCCGCCACACCCTGAACGATCTGCTCAATTTTCACCGGATCAGCCTTGCCGACCGCCAAATAATCAAGGAAAAACAGCGGCTCCGCTCCCTGGGCAAGCACATCGTTTACACACATCGCGACCGCATCGACGCCGATCGTGTCATGCTTATCCATTGAAAATGCGAGTTTCAGTTTGGTGCCGACACCGTCTGTTCCGGAAATTAAAACAGGCTTTTGATACGGAAGCTCTGACAGATCAAACATTCCGCCAAAACCGCCCAGGCTTCCCATAACGCCGAGCCTTTTCGTGCGCTCCACGTGTTTTTTCATTCGTTTGACGGCTTCATATCCGGCTTCGATGTCAACCCCGGCATTTTTATAAGCATCAGACATCCCTATCACTCCTTGTCAATTCGTTTCTCCTTAAAAGGCAGAAAGAGAAAGGCAGCCTGAATTCCCGCTGCCTTTATATCATTTTCACATTTTATTTTGTCAGCACCGCTTCTTTTACGTGAGGAAGCACTGTATCCTGATAAATTTCCGTCGGATATTTGCCCGTAAAACAAGCGAGGCATTGTCCGCAATTGGTGTCTTCAAATTTTCGGCCGACTCCTTTTAACAATCCGTCTACACTTAAGAAAGAAAGCGTGTCGGCTCCGATGATCTGACGGATTTCTTCCACGGAATGAGAAGAAGCGATCAGCTCCTCATGGGTTGATGTGTCGATGCCGTAGAAGCACGGATGAGCGATCGGCGGTGAACTGATCTTGACGTGCACCTCTGTCGCCCCCGCTTCTCTGAGCATTGTGACAATCCGGCGGCTTGTCGTCCCGCGCACGATGGAATCATCAACCATGACGACCCGTTTTCCTTCGACAACACCGCGGACGGCGGACAGCTTCATTCTGACGCCTTGCTCACGGAGAGCCTGTGACGGCTGGATAAACGTTCTGCCGACATAACGGTTTTTAATGAGACCGAGTTCGTACGGGATGCCCGTTGCTTCGGCATAGCCGATGGCCGCAGAAATACTGGAATCAGGCACGCCTGTGACGACATCCGCTTCAACCGCGGACTCCTGGGCAAGCATTTTCCCGAGGTTTTTCCGGGCGCTGTGCACGTTAATGCCGTCGATATTGCTGTCAGGTCTTGAGAAATAAATGTACTCCATGCTGCAGATGGAACGGTTGATATTCATGGAAAAGCGCTCTGATTTCATGCCTTCATCGTTGATGATCAGCATTTCGCCCGGCTCTACCTCGCGAAGGTACGTTGCGCCGACGACGTCAAATGCGCACGTTTCTGAAGCGACCACATAAGCATCGCCCATGATGCCGATTGACAGCGGTCTGAGTCCGTTCGGGTCAAGCGCTACAATCATCTCTGTTTCTGTCATGATTAAAAAGGCGTAAGCGCCTTTCAGCATAGATAGCGAATTTTTGATCTGATCCTTCAGCGAAAAGTGTCCGCTGCGTTTAATCAGATGAGCCAGCACTTCCGTATCGGAGGAAGTCTGAAAAATGCTCCCTTGGTTTTCAAGCTGCTGCTTCAACTGTGTGGCGTTGACCAAGTTGCCGTTATGGGCGAGCGCGAGGCTGCCGTTGTTTTGCGAACGGAACAGGAGCGGCTGAACATTTTCATATCCGCCTCCTCCAGCCGTTGCGTAACGAACGTGCCCGATCGCGCCTTTTCCCTTTACTTTGCTGAGCTCGCCGTTTTGAAATACTTCAGTAATCAGCCCTTGGCCTTTGTGCGCCGTCAGCTTTTCGCCGTCAGTCGCGACAATTCCCGCGCCTTCCTGTCCTCTGTGCTGGAGGCTGTGGAGGCCGTAATACGTAATTTGCGGGGCTTCTTCATGTCCCCAGATGCCAAACACACCGCATTCTTCATTCAGGCCTTTGATTTCAGCAAGCATGGAATAGCTCCTTTCCACGCGCGCTCAAGTTCTTTCGTTAGCGCGTGAACCAATTGTTGTCCGTCCTGGTTTTGAATCGCCAGAAGTCCGTCAGCCGTTACCTCACCGATATGAACCGCATCAGCCGCAGTTGCTTCAAACGCCGCTTGGTGTTCTTTTTTGACCGAAACGACGAAGCGGGATTGAGATTCAGAGAATAATAATGCCGCTTCCCCTTCAACAGTCACGTTGGCGCCAAGGTTCTCCGTCGTCATGACACTTTCTGCAATCGCTACGCCTAAGCCGCCTTCAGACACATCATGCGCGGATTGAACGAGGCCTTTTTTAATTGCGTCAAGCAATGCTTTTTGGCGTGACAGCTCTATATCAAGATCGATTTGCGGCGCTTTGCCGTAAATGCGGCCTTCTGTCATTTTTTGCAGTTCGCTTCCGGCAAACTCAGGTTTTGTTTCGCCGATCACGTATACAAGATCCCCCGCTTGTTTGAAATGCTGTGTCGTAATATGAGCGGTATCTTCAATTAAGCCGACCATGCCGATAACAGGCGTCGGGTAGATGGCCGTTCCGTTCGATTCATTATAAAGTGATACGTTACCGCCGATGACGGGTGTGCTGAGAACATTGCACGCCTCGCTGATGCCGTCGGCCGCTTTTTCGATCTGCCAGAAAATTTCAGGTTTTTCCGGGTTTCCGAAATTCAGATTATCCGTGACCGCAAGCGGTTCGGCGCCGGAGCATACGATGTTGCGCGCCGCTTCGGCAACGGCGATTTTTCCGCCTTCTTCTGGATCAAGATATAAATAACGGGCGTTGCAATCCGTCGTCATCGCCAGCGCTTTTTTCGTGCCGCGGATTCTGAGCACTCCCGCGTCAGAGCCGGGAGCGACCACCGTATTTGTACGCACCATGTAGTCATATTGATCATACACCCACTCTTTGCTGGCGATTGTCGGCTGCTGCAGCAGGTCAAAAAGCGTCTCTGTCGCATCTTTCACTTCAGGCGCGGCAACTTCTGTTTCCTGAAACTCGCGGTAGTACGCAGGTTCCGCTGACGGTTTGTGGTATACAGGCGCCTCTTCTGCCAGTGCGTCGACCGGAAGTTCGCAAACAACCTCTCCGTTATGGCGGAGGCGGAGCATTTTATCATCCGTAACATGACCTACGGAAACCGCTTCAAGATCATATTTATCAAAAATATCGACAATTTCCTGTTCACGTCCGCGTTCAATGACGAGAAGCATGCGTTCCTGAGACTCGGAAAGCATCATTTCGTAAGCGGTCATACCCGTTTCCCGCTGCGGAATGAGATCAAGGTTCATTTCAATGCCGGAGCCGGCTTTGCTTGCCATTTCAGCACTCGAACTTGTCAGACCGGCCGCCCCCATATCCTGAATGCCGACTAAGGCGTCGCATTGGATGACTTCAAGACATGCTTCCAGGAGAAGTTTTTCCATGAAAGGATCGCCGACCTGCACGGCAGAACGTTTTTCTTCAGATGAATCTGACATTTCTTCTGATGCGAAAGTAGCGCCGTGTATGCCGTCGCGGCCCGTTTTAGCGCCGACGTACATGACCGTGTTGCCGACACCTTTCGCCTGGCCTTTTTTAATATCTTTATGATCAATCAAGCCGACGCACATTGCATTGACAAGCGGATTGCCTTCATAGCTAGCGTCAAACTGCACTTCTCCGCCGACCGTCGGGATGCCGATACAGTTTCCGTATCCCGCGATTCCCGCCACTACTTCTTCAAACAAGTACTTCACACGAGGTGAAGTGAGTTCACCAAATCGAAGAGAGTTTAATACAGCTATCGGACGGGCGCCCATTGAGAAAACGTCACGGATGATACCGCCCACTCCGGTCGCAGCACCCTGGTATGGCTCAAGCGCTGACGGATGGTTATGCGATTCAATTTTGAACACGACCGCCTGATTGTCACCGATGTCAACGATTCCCGCGCCTTCTCCGGGACCCTGCAGCACGCGTTCGCCGCTAGTCGGGAATTTGCGTAAAACCGGTTTTGAGTTTTTATAGCTGCAGTGCTCTGACCACATCACGGAAAAAATCCCGATTTCCGTGTAGTTCGGCAATCTTCCGATAATAGATTCAATGAGTGCGAACTCGTCATCACTGACACCCATTTGCTGATAGAGTTTCTCTTCTTTTATTTGTTCTTTACTTGGTTCAAGCAGTAGCGACATGAGTTTCCCTCCAATTTTTCACGATAGACCGGAACAATGTAAGACCGTCTGCGCTGCCGAGCAGTTCATCGACTGCGCGCTCAGGGTGAGGCATCATGCCTAATACGTTGCCTTTCTCATTCACGACGCCGGCAATGCCGCTGACGCTTCCGTTAATATCGCCGCCGTATGTGAAGGCGATTTGATTGTTTTCTTTTAATCTTTCAAGCGTTTCGTCATCACAGTAGAAATTGCCTTCGCCGTGGGCAACCGGAATCGTAATCGATTGTCCATTTTCATATGAAGATGTGAATAACGTATCGCCGTTCTGCACGATTAATTCAACCGGGCGGCAGATGAACTTTAAATCTTTGTTGCGTCTCATCGCGCCTGGCAGAAGTCCGAGCTCCTGCAGAATCTGGAATCCGTTGCAGACGCCGAGAACCGGTTTTCCTTCGGCAGCCGCTTTTTTCACGGCCGGCATGATGTTTGCGAATCTGGCGATGGCGCCGCATCTCAAGTAGTCGCCGTATGAAAACCCTCCGGGAATGAGCACGCCGTCAAATCCGTCAAGGCTTGTTTCCTCGTGCCAGACATACTCGACTTCTTCGCCGAGTTCATCCTTTACGGCGTGGAACATATCAATATCACAGTTGGAGCCGGGTAACACAATCACCGCAAATTTCACTGTGCGACAACCTCCTCAACTTCATATCGGTAGTCTTCAATGACTGTATTGGCAAGGAGCTTTTCACACATTTCTTTCACGAGCGCGTCAAGATCGCGGTCAGATTTTTCGATCGTCAGCTCCATGTATTTTCCGATGCGCACATCCTGCACTTCATTGTAGGTCATGCTGTGCAATGCATGCTGCACCGCGCTTCCTTGAGGATCGAGCACACTTTCTTTTAAGCTGACATAAACTTTCACTTTATACATTATGAAATGCCTCCCAGTCTTTTGAAAATCTCTTCATATGCGTCGGTTAAGCTTCCCAGGTTCCGTCTGAACAAATCTTTATCGAGCTTTTCGTTTGTGTCTTTGTCCCACAGACGGCACGTGTCAGGAGAAATTTCATCCGCTAAAAGCACCCGTCCCTCTGCGTCTAAGCCGAATTCCAGCTTAAAATCTATTAATCTGACGCCGCAGTCTTCAAAAATATGCTGCAGCTCTTGATTCACCTGGTTTGTAATCGATTTGATCGTTTTGACCTGCTCAGGAGCCGCTGCTTTTAAGAGCCAGATATGATCTTCAGTGATGAGCGGATCACCCAGTGCGTCATCCTTGTAGTAAAATTCGATAATCGGCTGCGGAAGCTCAGTTCCTTCCGGGATGCCGAGACGTTTCGACATGCTTCCGGCGGCAATGTTTCTGACCACGACTTCAAGCGGAATGATGCTCACTTTTTTGATGAGCTGCTCTGATTCTGAAACACGCTCCACAAAGTGGTTGTCAATTCCTTTGGCGTGCAGATGTTTGAAAATCAGGCTTGAAATTTCATTGTTCAGACGGCCCTTTCCGCTGATCTCCGCTTTTTTCTCACCGTTAAAGGCTGTTGCGGAATCCTTGTAGACCACGCGGAGAATCTGTTCGTCTTCAGTTTGATAAATTCGTTTCGCTTTTCCTTCATAAAGAAGATTATTGTTCACAATATTCACGGAAGGCCTCCTAACCCGAATGTTGGGAATATTCAATCTACGGCGGCTGAAGAAGCCGCCTCCGGCTGGCTTCTTCTATAAACCTAAACGCTCAAAGATCAAGTCGACGTTTTTCAGATGATAATTGTAGTCAAAGCAATCGGCAATCTGTTCCTGTGTGAGGCGGGACGTGATTTTTTCCTCCGCTTCGACAAGCTGGCGGAACGGCACTTGTTTTTCCCAAGCTTCCATCGCTTTCGGCTGAACCGTGTCATATGCTTCTTCACGAGGCAGACCCGTGTCGATTAAAGCGAGCAGCACGCGCTGAGAATAGATTAAACCGAGTGTGCGGTCCATGTTGCGTTTCATATTTTCCGGGAATACCGTTAAGTTTTTGACGATATTGCTGAATCGGTTCAGCATGTAATTCAGCGCGATTGTCGCGTCAGGAAGAATGATGCGTTCAGCTGATGAATGAGAAATATCACGCTCATGCCATAACGGTACATTTTCGTATGCCGTCAGCATGTACCCGCGGATCACGCGCGCCATGCCCGTCATATTTTCCGACCCGATCGGATTCCGTTTATGAGGCATAGCTGATGAGCCTTTTTGTCCTTTTGCAAAAAACTCTTCCACTTCACGTGTTTCACTCTTTTGGAGACCGCGGATTTCTACTGCGAATTTTTCAATGCTCGTCGCGATCAAAGCCAGTGCCGCCATGTAATCCGCATGACGGTCGCGCTGTAATGTCTGAGTGGAAATCGGCGCCGCTTTCAGGCCGAGTTTTTCGCAGACATACTGCTCTACGAACGGATCAATATTTGCATATGTGCCGACCGCGCCGGAAAGCTTCCCGACTTCGATCCCTTCTTTTGCCTGCTTGAAACGTTCAAGGTTGCGTTTCATTTCTTCGTGCCAAAGCGCGAGTTTCAGGCCGAATGTCGTCGGTTCCGCGTGTACGCCGTGCGTGCGGCCCATCATGACCGTGTATTTATGTTCTTTCGCTTTTTCTTTTATAATGTCAACAAATCTCTCAATGTCCTTGAGCAAGATCTCATTCGCCTGTTTTAATAGATAGGAAAGAGCGGTATCCACGACATCTGTTGACGTCAGGCCGTAGTGGACCCATTTTCTTTCTTCGCCTAATGATTCTGAAACCGCGCGGGTAAATGCAACGACGTCATGGCGCGTATCCTGCTCGATTTCCAAAATGCGGTTGATGTCAAAAGACGCGTTTTCGCGCATGACCTTGACGTCTTCTTTCGGAATGACGCCAAGCTCAGCCCAGGCTTCACAGGCTAAAATCTCGACTTCCAGCCATGCCTGGTATCTGTTTTCGTCCGTCCAGATCGCGGACATTTCAGGTCTTGAATAACGTTCGATCATTATGCTCGTCCTCCGTCTCTTTTCATCCATATGTTCGTGATGTCCTGAATCCATGTTTCATCAGGCTTCCGCAAAAATGTCATATGCCCCATTTTGCGGCCTTTTTTAATCTCATGTTTTCCGTACAGGTACAGTTTGGCTTCTTTTAAAAGCTCCGTATGCTCCTCCGCAAGCTTCACTTCATCACCGAGCAGATTCACCATCATCCCCGGTTTGAGAAGATCGGTTCTGCCGAGAGGAAGTCCGCAGACTGCTCTGATGTGCTGTTCGAATTGGCTCGTTTCACAAAGGTCGAGCGTATAATGCCCGGAGTTGTGAGGACGCGGCGCCAGTTCATTGATCAAAAGGTCTCCGTCTTCTGTGACGAACATTTCCACCGCAAGCGGCCCGACAAGCTCCAATTTCTCCGCGAGCTGAACGGCAAGCGCCTCTGCCCGCTTTTGAACCGTTTCCTCCGCTCTCGCGGGCACGATGCTTTGGAACAGAATATTATTTTTGTGGATATTTTCAGCAGCCGGAAAGGTTGAAATCTCACCGTGCACCGATCTCGTCACGATAACGGAAAGCTCCATCCGGAATGATACCCAGCTTTCCAGTATGCACGTGCCGTTTTCTAGCAGCGCGGCCGCTTCATCTGTCTGTCCTTCTTCCTTAATGACAAATTGGCCTTTGCCGTCATATCCGCCGCGGCATGTTTTCAGCACAGCCGGGAGCCCCAGGGCCTGAACAGCTTCCTCAAGCTCCCGTCCGCTGTTTACGATCCGATAAGGAGCGACTTGACAGCCCGCTGACTGGATCGCCTTTTTTTCCGTTTCCCTGTTTTGGGTGATGAGCAGCAGCTCGCTTCCCTGGGGAAGATATGCATGTTCTTTGAGCCAGTTGAGCGCCTCGTAATCGATATTTTCAAATTCGTACGTAATGATGTCACTGACTCCGGCCAATTTTTGAATCGCTTCACGGTCATTATACTGGGCGGTAATCTCAATATCGGCGATCTGTCCGCATGGCGAGTCTTTCACGGGATCGACGACTGCGACTTTATAGCCCATCTGTTTTGCGGCGACAGCCATCATTTTTCCGAGCTGTCCGCCTCCGATAATGCCGATGACGGCGCCGGGATAAATCGTTTTTTTATCAGACAAGCTGATCACTGCTTTCCAGCACCGTTTGTTTTGTCGCATTTCTTCTCGCCTCTAGTTTATCCGCAATGTCACCGTCAAATGCCGACAAAATCTGCGCGGCTAACAGACCCGCGTTCACTGCGCCCGCTTTTCCGATCGCCGTCGTCGCGACCGGCACGCCGCCGGGCATCTGTACGATAGACAGAAGAGAATCAAGCCCGTTAAGCGATTTCGTCTGAACCGGTACGCCGATCACCGGCAGCGTCGTTTTGGCCGCCGTCATTCCCGGCAGATGCGCCGCTCCCCCGGCTCCGGCAATAATGACTTTTAAGCCCCTGTCTCTGGCGCTTTCTGCATATGCAAACATCAAATCAGGCGTCCGGTGCGCGGATACCACCTGTTTTTCATAAGGAATGTGAAGTTCGTCAAGTATGTCGCATGCATGTTTCATTGTCTCCCAATCGGAGGTGCTTCCCATGATGATTCCTGCTAGCGGCTGCATTCTGTTCCCACCTTCTCATGCTTTGTTTTTCAGAAAAAAAAGCCCGGCTTATATTGCAACTATGAGGAAGCAATACAAACCGGGCATGGCGCGCGTATCGTCAGTCGTTCGCTTCTGCGATATCCATGTCAGCTGTTTATCACTTTCCTGCATAGTCCGGCCGTTTACGGCAGCCGGGTAGAAACTTATGGGCCATATTCCCAAGATTATATGAGGTCGTGTTTTGATTTCATGTTTATCTTAACAACGGACTTGGATAATGTCAACGACATTATCGAACGATATAAAAATTCTTTCTTTTAATGTTCGTGTTTAGATCAATTTCCCTTCAAATACGATTTTTTTCCCGCAAGGAACGACTTGAATTGATCCATTTTCTTTCTTTTCTGTAAAGATCGGCTCTTCCATCCGCCGGACGGGCATATAACCCTCTTCCTTCATTAAAGTGAGAATGGTGTCAATCGTTTCATCTTCCGTTACTTCAAACCGTTTCTTTTTTGGCTTTGTCATTCCTTAATTCTCCTCTTCTTCACTGCTTTCACCCAGAATCCGCCGTGGATCGTTTTCGGCTCAAAGGCGATGATAAACGCTTTTTCATCAAGCGTTTTAATCGTATCATAAAGCTGAAGCTCATATTTGCGCGGCGTCAGAATCTGCATGGCGGTCCGGTCTCCTTCAAGTCCGCCCGCAACCCAGCTTGTAACACCGTATCCTTTTTCCCGGAGCTGTTTCGGCAGGTCCAGATCAAGCTCTTTCGTAATGACGTTGACTGTTATGTAGCCGAGCGCCAGTTTTTCTTCAATTTTCATTCCCACTATGACGCCGAGGCCGTAGCCGAGCGCATAGGCAATGACGTTTTGAATTTGATTCAGATTGCCGAGAACGAGACTCAGGCCGGTCACATACACAAGGATTTCAATCGTACTGATGCCTGCGGCGAAATAGCGCTGTCCCTTTAATGTCAGAATCATCCTGATCGTAAAGAAAGAGACATATATAATGTTAATGATGAGAATAATGAGAACCATACCTATACTGTTGGATAAAATTGTCTGCATCACTGATTCCCCTCCTCTGACTTTGAAAAGCCAATCTTTCAATTAAGGATAGTTTACCCTCTTTTCATCATTTTCAAAAGAAAAAAAAGCCCGCCCCGCAAGGCAGACTTTCAAGCTCTTATCAGTGAAGCTCGGCTTTTTTCAATCGTTTGACGGCTTCATATTCCTTCTCAAGTTCACTCAGCGTGTATCCGGACAGTTCCTGAACATGGTCTTGATAAAACCCAGAGCGGATCAGTTTTGTCCTCAGGTGCTGTTTTTTCCGATTAATGGCTTCTCGCAACAACGGGGCCATCTTCATCATCCCTTTCCGAATCATAAAGAGTAGTGCCGCTTTCGAATTGCTGTTGCTCTCATCATATCTCGGCCGGGTCCTCAAAACAACACGCTTTATTAGAAAAATTTGTAAACATTGTGAAAGACAAATTTCGACTTATAAAGGGATCAGCGAAGCAGTAAAGTACTCGGAAATGAGCGGCCATGTCACAGCCGTAAAAACGAGCATGATGATGACCGCCGCGGAAATACAGTACATCACGTCAGCCGCAGGCTTTTCAGCCGATTTGTATAGAATCTGCACAAACTGCACCATCGCCGAGGCGGCCAGAAACAAGGTCAGCGCCGTAAACACCACGGTGATGACCGGCAGATTCAATATCGCGAAAATCATCCACACGATAGAGCAGGCGACAGCCGGAACCAAAAGCGATCCGACCCCCGCGGCCGCATCCCGCATCGTAATTTTCTGCTTCATCATATAACGTGATACAAGCCAGACCGCGCCCGCCGCAGCGGCAAAAAAGACGAGCGTGTACACGAGAACGACGGTAAAGCCGTCAAAAAACGTATGATGCCGCTCCCCGTATCCGAGAGGCCTTTGCTGGCTTGCCCTCAGCTGAAACCAATTTCCGATTGAGAAAAAGATACTGAATACAAGCATTGAAATAAGAGCATATTTAAAGCGGGAAAAGCCATCTTCCCCAACGACCTTCACCGGTGATGTCAAAATGCGCAGCGCGAAACGGCAATAACGTTTGACCGCGGCCCATGCAGAAGCGAGTTTTTCTGTAAAAGCCGGAGCCGGGCGCCGTTCCTTTTCTTTTTTCTTTTGCTTTTGATAACGTCCCGCATTTCTGGACATTCTCGACAGCGGTTCTTCATCAGTTCCCTGATGCTGTTTTTCTTCTTCCAACGTTTCTTTTCTTTCTTCCGTCATGTCAGCAACTCCTATCAAAAAAATACGGCGGAATTTGTTAAGCAAGAAAATAAAACACTTATATAAGGTACCGAAGCGGCCTTAAACAGTCAAGCGGTTTTCTTCACCCGGACACCCACATGACGTTTTATAGTATGTATTGGTTTTACGGAATAGGACAAAAACAAAAAACCGGCTGTCCTCAGCCGGTTTTTCCGTTATTTCAAGAAGATGAAATACAGGATAAAGATGACGAACAGCCCGTACATAATCGGGTGAACGCTTTTTCCTTTTCCTTTGCAGATCATTGTAATCGGGTAGAAAATAAAACCGATCGCAATCCCCGTCGCAATACTGTACGTCAGCGGCATCATAATCATCGTTAAAAATGCCGGAACAGCCACCTCGAATTTATCCCAGGCGATCTTACCGAGCGGCGCCACCATCAGCGCGCCGACAATAATTAAAGCCGGAGCCGTCACATTCGTGGTGACAACTGACAGAAGCGGCGAGAAAAACATCGCCAGCAAAAAGAGAATGCCCGTCACAACAGCCGCGAAGCCGGAGCGCGCCCCCGCCGCAACGCCTGAGCTGGATTCAACATAAGAAGTCGTTGTAGACGTACCGAGCACGGCTCCGATAACGATTGATGTTGAATCTGCCAGAAGCGCTCTTCCCGCGCGCGGAAGTTTGTTTTCCTTCATCAGTCCGGCCTGTGTCGCTACAGCTACCAGCGTACCGGCCGTATCGAAAAATCCGACGAACAGGAAAGTTAAAATGACAATCAGCATTTGTACGGAGAAGATATCCGGAAGGTGCATCCACGCCTGTCCGAAAGTCGGCGCAAGACTCGGCACGCTGCCGACAATGTGTGTCGGAACCGGAATCAGCCCGCAGATCATACCGGCAACCGCCGTCAGAAGCATTCCGATAAACACGCCGCCGTTTACGCGAAGCACCATCAGAATGACCGTCACAATAACACCGAAAACCGTCAGCAGCACAGGGCCGCTGTGAATATTGCCGATAGACACCAAAGTCGATGAGTTCGCTTCAATAATGCCCGAACCCTGCAAACCGACAAATGTGATAAACAAACCGATACCCGCGCCGACCGCCAATTTCAGCTCAGGCGGAATCGCATTAATGATTTTTTCCCGCAATCCCGTCAGTGAAAGCGCCACGAAGATAATTCCGGAAATCAAGACGCCGGAAAGCGCAGCCTGCCATGAAATCCCCATGCCGAGTACGACAGAGAAAGCAAAAAACGCGTTTAATCCCATACCCGGCGCAATCGCGATCGGATACTTTGCAATGAGCCCCATTAAAATACAGCCGGCCGCAGATGCCAAGGCTGTAGCGGTGAACACCGCGCCCTGATCAATTTTCAATGCTTCGGGAAATCCTTTCACACCGTTTAAAGACAATGTCAGCGGATTGACGAACAGAATGTACGCCATTGACAAAAAGGTCGTTAAACCGCCGATGATTTCATTACGATAGCTTGTCCCCAGCTCATCAAACTGAAAAAATTGCTTCAAGCCAATTGCCTCCTTCATTCTCTCCCATTTATTCTGCCCGTTATCCGCCAAATAAAAAACGCCCCAAATAACATTTTGGGACGCTTGACTACATACGTTCAGTCTGAATAAATAAGAATGGATTATTTATATCAAACGATTGAGATTGATCCGTAGTCAAGCCATTTACGGTAGCTTGGTAGAAACTTGCGGGCCATATCCCCGCCATTATACGATATCTGCATATTTGATTTCTGAGTCTATTGTATCAATTCAATTTTGAAAACTCAATAAAAAAAACGAACAATCCCGTTAAAAAAATTTGGTTTATTCGTTAATTGACCAAAAATGGAAGACGGCAAAAGCCGCCTTCCCGGCATTATTTTCCGTCCGCAGGCCGAACCGGCACCGCGAATGTGATCCCCTTGTCATCCGCCAGCAAGTTCATAACCGTTTGATTGACGTACAAAGCATATGAATCGAATGAGAAATCGCGCAATGAATAGTCTTTATCGGATGAATCATCCAATTCAAAAACGGATTCCATTTCACCCGTTTTAAGATTCGTGACTTTCGCCTTATTCCCTTTCAGATAATAGCCTTTTTCATACTCATTAAGCGATGGCCAAGTTTTCATTTTTTTCGTATTGCCGAGACCGATTGATTCACCGACATTCATCAGCTGATCTTCATCCGCCTTGCTTACATCAATTCCGCTGAATTGATAATCGACAATTACCCGTCTGTCTTGCTGTTTGATCTTTTTGATGGTAATGCCGACATGATGATGTTTCGTTTTATAACTGACGGGCAGTTTTGTTTTCAGAGGCACGATTTCTCCCGGCTCTGATTCTGATTTTAAATTACCCGTTATGAAAAGTGTTTTCGCTTTCGGGTCTATCGGTTTGCTGAATTGAGTTTGGCCGCGTATTCTTTTCCCGCCGCCGGGAAGATTCTTCCTGCCGCCAAGTTCAATATTCGACATCGTCATTTCATAATGGTTTCCAGCATCATCCGTTGCTTCGTCAATCGAGATGGTATCATTTTTAGCTGCATCATAGAAGTCGATAGAATACAGGAGAGCCGATCCCATCGTTCCGTTTTCCGCCCGGATATCGAAAAAACGGTATAATCCGTGATTTACATTCACAGCTTTCGTTCCTTCAAGAGAAACGGACTTTTGTTTTTTGATCGGAAGTGTAAAGCGCCAGTTTCCAGGGATATCCTTGATTTGTGTAATGACAAGCGGAAGCTTATCACCGTCTTTCAGCTTTGAGCCGTCCGTGAACAGGCGAAGCTGCCCCGCGTACCGCCCGTCTTTCATTTTTTTCATATCACTGCTGTCATAATCCTCTGCTAACATATTCCGTGGATCTTTATAATCAACTTGAAAAGAGATGCTCTCCTCATCTGATTTCAAATTATCAACGATAAAGTTATAAACGAGCTGTCCGCTGTCGTAATACACACTTTTCACTGTCACCGTGATTCCGCGTGATTCCGCTTTTTCGTTCAGTTTTGTCACCAAATTGCTTTTAAACAGCGCAGAACCTGCCTTATCCTGAAACAGACTGTAAATTTGTCCGGCAACAGGAATGTTTCCCATAGCCGTATTAACGGAGGGCATGAACAAGCCTGAGGACAGATACAGAATAAACAAAGCAGCAGCAACCGCAAGGCCGTTTATCACTTTTCGTCCCCATCTCCGTCTGACGGCGCCTTCTTTTCCGGCACGGACAGCAGCGCTGTGTATCACGTTTTTCAATTCAGCTTTCGGCACGTCAATGTTCTGATACAATTGCTTCATTTGATGCTTTTCCATATGTGTTTATCCTCCTTTTCCAGCTCCTGCTTCAATGCTTTTCTCGCCCTGTGGAGATGCGTTTTTACAGTGCCTTCGGCCATTCCGGTCTGTTCAGCGATCATACCAATCGAGAAATCTTGAAAATAATAAAGCTGAATGGTCAGCTGTATATGTTCGTCAAGCGTTTCCAGAGCATTCCGAAGATCTATGTATTCTTCAATGTTCTTATTCTCCGCGCGCGTATCGTGCTGCGGCTCAAACGGAATGACGTCTCCGTGCTTTTTCCTCATCGCAAAAATCGTATGAAGCAGAATCCGGATCAGCCACGTTTTAAAATATTTCGGCTCCTTCAGCTGCGCGATATGAAGAAAAGCCTTGTAAGCCGTTTCCTGCACTGCGTCCAGCGTATCTTCTTTGTGATGCAAATAGAGATAAGCTGTTTTATATAAAGTATCCTGGTGTGCTGTGATCAGTTTTTCAAAGGCTGAGGCATCACTTTTTTTCGCCTTTTTGATCAATCGTTCTTCCTTCACCTTATCCACCTCCTATGCTGTTAGATATGAATCAGGGCAAAACGGTTTCAAAAAGATAAAAAAAAACGCCTCTTTATTAAAAAGAGGCGTTTTTTTCTTCATTTATTCCCACTCAATCGTTGCAGGCGGCTTGCTCGTAATGTCATACACGACGCGGTTGATGTGTTTCACTTCGTTGACGATCCGTGTAGAAATCACTTCAAGCACATCCCAAGGGATACGCGCCCAGTCAGATGTCATGCCGTCAATTGATGTTACGGCACGGATACCGATTGTGTAATCATACGTTCTCGCATCTCCCATGACGCCGACGCTGCGGATGTCAGGAAGAACCGTGAAGTACTGCCAGATGTCGCGCTCTAGGCCGTGGTTCGCCACTTCTTCACGAAGAATCGCGTCTGATTCACGAACGATCTCAAGCTTTTCTTCCGTTACTTCACCGAGTACGCGGATGCCAAGGCCAGGGCCCGGGAACGGCTGACGCCATACGATATCATCCGGAAGGCCGAGCTCTGTGCCAAGCGCGCGCACTTCGTCTTTGAAAAGGGTGTTCAGCGGCTCGATCAGTTCAAACTGCATATCTTCAGGAAGTCCGCCGACATTGTGATGCGATTTGATCGTTTGCGCCGTTGCAGTACCGCTCTCGATAATATCCGTATAAAGCGTTCCTTGCGCAAGATAATCGATGCCTTTCAGCTTGTCCGCTTCATCATCAAATACGTAAATGAATTCGTTGCCGATGATTTTGCGTTTTTGCTCTGGATCAGAAACACCTTTCAGCTTGTTTAAGAATCTGTCTTTCGCATCAACTTTAATGACATTCATATTAAAGCCTTCGCTGAACGTTTTCATGACGCCTTCCGCTTCGCCTTTACGAAGCAGGCCGTGATCGACGAAAATACAAGTCAGCTGGTCGCCGATCGCTTTATGAATTAAAGCAGCCACAACAGAGGAATCAACACCGCCGCTTAGCGCGCAAAGAACCTGCTTGTCTCCGACTGTTTCACGGATTTTTTGCATTTCGATTTCGATAAAGTTTTCCATTGACCATTTGCCTTCACAATCGCAAACGCCGAATACAAAGTTTTTCAGAAGATCATTGCCGTATTCAGAGTGGCGCACTTCCGGGTGGAACTGAACGCCGTACCAATTCTTGTCCGCTTTGCTCATCGCTGAATTCGGGCAGTGATGGCTTGTTGCGTCAACAGTGAAGCCCTCTGGAACTTCTACAACCAAATCGCCGTGGCTCATCCAGACAACTTGTTCTGCCGGAAGATCTTTAAACAAGTCAGGAGTTCCTTGAATCTGAATGTTGGCTTTTCCGTATTCGCGCTGGCTTGCCGCCTCGACTTTTCCTCCGAGATAATGAGTCATCAGCTGCATGCCGTAGCAGATGCCTAATACAGGAATATCGAGTTCAAAGATTTTTTCGTCACAGCGGAAAGATCCTTCATCATATACACTGTTCGGTCCGCCTGAAAGGATAATTCCTTTTGGATTCATTTCTTTGATTTCCTCAGCTGTCAACGTATGGGGGTGCAGCTCGCTATATACGCCAAATTCACGGATCCGGCGGGTAATCAGCTGGTTATACTGACTGCCGAAATCAAGAACAAGAATCATTTCATTCACTAACTTCGTCATGGTTGTCACCTAATCTCCTCTAAGTTTTTGACACAGAAAAAACGGAGGACAAACGTTCAGCCCTCTGTCGCGCAAGACTTGTCCGGAAGCCCGGCTTTTTAACGCTCCCGGGCTCCCATTTAACATTCATTTATTCTAACAACAGGACGATATGCGGTCAAGACTATCTTGTTTTAATTATATTTTCCCACAACTGTCCCGATTCATTCCAAAGCTTTGCGGCATTATCCCTGCGGTATAAGGCCCGCTCATAGCGCAGCGTCAGCTCGGACATGTCGTTTGTATGGTACGCCTCGTCAATCCTCGCGGCAAAATCGCGGAGTGTTTCTCCGTCTCCCCTGCTGAAACCTTTTCGTTTCAGCTGACGGAGCAGCGCGGCATATGCGTCGAAAAAGACGTCTTCATCCGTTCGCCGCTTCAATCTGGCTGCTGTAACGTGCGGAATCCAGCGCGCCCGGAACAGCCAGGCGAGTGCCGCCGCGGCTGAAATTACGATGACGATGGCTGCATACGGCCACAGGTGTGCCGCGGTTTTGTTGCGGATCACAGGCTGCGGTGCCGCGCTGTGATCCCGCTTTTTCGGTGTTTCTTCTTTTTCCGGCTTTGTTTCCTGACGCTGCTTGTCAGACGGTGAATCCGAATTCCCCGCTGAGCCTCCGCTGTCTTTTGCCGCGGTATGATTTTGCTCTGACGTAAACTCCGTCGGATTGGTGAAGCCTTTTGTCGGCTCAAACGTCACCCAGCCCTGATCGGGAAAATACACTTCTACCCACGAATGGGCGTTGTTGTTTGTGACTTCATAAATGTGGCCGTTATGGTCGCCTGCCCCTTTATATTCGCCGGATGTATAGCCCTTCACCCAACGGGCGGGAATTCCCGCAGAGCGGAGCAGCACGGCCATTGCCGATGAAAAGTTATCACAATATCCTCTTTTCGTTTCGAACAGAAATTGATCGACATAATCCTGATTGTGCTCCGGAACCGCGACATCCTGTGTATTATACGAAAATGCGGAAGATCCGAGATAATCCTCGATCGCCTTCGCTTTATCGAACATATTATAATGATCCCGCGTCAGTCTGTCCGCAAGCTGTCTCACTCTTCCCGGAAGGCTGTCGGGGACTTGTAAATACCGGTCATTGAATTGATTCTGCTCACGGTATCGTTTCACTTTCACTTTTCTGAGATCATTCAGCTTAAAGACGGGCGCCTGAAAAGTCACCGTGTACCGTCCCATATTGCGGATGTTGCCCACTTGTTCACTGACCGGCGTAATTTGCTCGGTGTTTCCGTTCATTTCAAGCTGAATCGAGTGCTTCGGTTTAATATTGGAGACGCCGATCGGATACATGACGTGATTATAGAGATAATTCTCATCAATGGACACCTGTGCCGTATACCGTCTCGTCTGCACACTCCGGTCAAACCATACATCTTCCACATTGCCGCCGTTCAGTTTATAGGACATGCCCTGATCGGTCTCCACCCAGCCTTTTCCGGTGTATGTATCTTTCGTTTCCACCCGGAAGTACGCCCGTTCTTTTCCCTTCCATGTAAAAACCGGCGTATCATCCTCCTGAAAAGGGCCGCCCAATGTTTCATCATGATTGCCGTAGCCGATTTTGCTTTCGGCGGCGGGCACTTCTTTGTGGTTTGTTATTTTTTTTAGAAACGGCACGGGATCCGGCCAGTTCGGGTCTGATTTCGGAGCCGCCAGACCGAACACGACGGAAGCGCAGATAAACAGCATCAGCGGCAGAAACCATTTGAGTATCAATCTTTTTTTAAACGCTATGTGTTCCGTAAGCCTGATGCGCTCCATATACAAAAGCCCCATCATCAAAAAGCCGATAAAGACGATCCGGATGACGGCGTACGCGGCATCATAAGGAGTAAACGTATCAAGCACGGTGATATAAGCCACCGTCATGATAAAAAAGAATAATATTTTCCGCTGATAGATCACCCAGTAATGCAGCAAATACACGAGCAGCCATAAAAGCACAAAAAACAGCAACGTGCGGAATGACGGATTCATATCATTCCATCTTCCGGTCCCGATGTGGCGGGCATTTTGCATCACGTCCCGCAAAAAAGAAACGAGCCATTCCGGCTGAAAAATAGAACCTTTATAAAACAGGATGTGAATACTGATCAACGTAAACAGAATGCAGGACGGCACGGTGACGTACCACCTCATCCGGAAGAATGACAGCAGAAATGCCAAACCGATAAAAACGATGAAAAAACCGGTATGTTTTGTATCCGTAAAATTGTGCAGCGGCCTGAGCCATTCCCATAACAATAAAAAAGCGAGAAAATAAAACAGCAGCAGACTCAGCCTGCTTCCCTGGTTCTCGTCATGCGGCATGGCGCGCCACCTCTCTTTCTAAACAACATGGGACACCCGTTTGTCCCTGATCATTTGCACCTTAATATTTTTCTGAGCGAAGATGAGAGCGAGTTTCCGTTCTTTCTCCGAAAGCGCGGCATTCGTTTCTTTCGCCAAAAACACCGTCATGTCAGCACGGCCGGGCTCAGCCTGTTTGAGAAGGTCTTCTGTAAGACTGCCCGTCACGACGGCAATGGAAGCTTTACCCAGTTCTTTTCCTAAACGCCCGCCTTCATCGGCTTCTTCCGATTCTGAAGCTGATGCCAGGTAACGCAGCATCTTTCTGAAATGCCGGTCTCCCTCCCGGACGGGAAATACAGTCCGGTCGCTCCCCAATGAAATAAATCCTGCGGGAGAGCCCTTCACAAGCGCCGTGTAAAGCAGGGATGCCGAAGCTGACACCGCGGCTTCAAACGAAGGGGACGGCCTGCAGTCCAAAAGGAGAATCATATTCATACTCTGCAGCGGGTCAAATTCCTTCGTCATCAGCTCATTTCGCCGCGCCGATGTTTTCCAGTCAAGTGCGGAAAACCGGTCGCCCGGCTGATAATTTCTGACGCTCGCGGCCATTGCTGTGCGGTGTACCTGAAACGGAGCGCCGGCACCCGCACCCTCTTCTCCTGATGCAGCCTGCGGCTTATAGTGAACAGGCCCGTACGCCGGGAAAACCAGAACCGTATCCGTTACGGAAAACGACGCCGTCTTGTCCAAAAGCCCGAGAACATCTCCCGTCCGCACTCTGATCGTATGTAAATGATGCTCTCCGCGCGGCACCTGCGGCAGCTCATATTGTAACATCAGCTTCCTTTGAAACCACGGAAACACAAGCTGTTTCGCACTGCGCCTCTCACCAAGCGTTTCCGGCATCACATCTTCAATGACCATATATGTCAGCGGAAACGGCAGGCGCCTCGTCAGCCTGATGGTGACAGACAGCCTGTCGCCTGAGGTTAACTGGGCGGAGGACACGTCACGCGTCACCTGAAACGCCCGCAGCGGGTACACAGCGACCAGCCCGGCGTAAACGGTAAACGGCAAAAACGCATAAAATAAAAACCAGCTCACAAATCCGCCCTGAAACATGGCATAAGAAAAGACAGCCGCCGTCAGTACGGCCAACATAAGCAGCTTCCAACCATATAGAAGCCAATGCATCTTCTTTCTCATTAGCGGACCGACATCCTTTGAACGGGAACTTTTTCCGTTTGCATGATGTCTTCTATAACCGCTTCCGCCGTCACATCGTTAAATTTCGCCTCGGCGGTCAAGATCATTCTGTGCGGCAGCGTATACGGAGCTAAATACTGGACGTCATCAGGAATGACGTAATCGCGGTCATGAAGCAGAGCGTACGCCTGTGCGGCTTTCATTAATGAAATTGAACCGCGCGGGCTGACGCCCAGATGTACGGACGGATGCCGGCGGGTATGCTGAGTGATGCCGACGATGTACGCTTTAATTCCATCATCCACCCGCACCTGCTCCAGTTTTTGCTGAAGGCTGATAAACTGTTCTTTAGAAATGACGGGCTCGATTGTTTCAAGCGGATTGCGCCCTTCCTGCAAAGACAGAACCCGAAGCTCCTCCTCGGCAGTCGGGTAGCCCATGCGCAGCTTAAATAAAAACCGGTCAAGCTGGGCTTCGGGAAGCGGATACGTTCCTTCATATTCAACCGGGTTTTGTGTGGCCATGACGAAAAACGGCTCAGCCAGCCGCATTGTCTTTCCGTCAATCGTGACATTCCCTTCCTCCATCGCCTCAAGCAGGGAAGACTGCGTTTTCGGAGAGGTTCTGTTAATTTCATCAGCCAGCACGATATTCCCCATGATCGGTCCCGGGCGGTATTCAAATTCCATTGTTTTCGTATTATAAATAGAGACACCCGTCACATCTGACGGCAGAAGATCCGGCGTGAACTGAATCCTCTTAAAGTCAGCTCCTATCAGCTTGGCCAAAGCCCGGACCATCATCGTTTTTCCGACTCCCGGCACGTCTTCCAGCAGCACATGCCCTTTTGCGAGAATGGCGGCCAGACTGAGTATGGCGATATCCCGTTTTCCTATGATGATGTTTTCAATATGCTCAACGGCTTTCTCCAGCAGCGGAAGCAGCTCTTCTTTATAAGCCATTCTTCTCCTCCTAGTCATCTCTCAAATTTCAATTATCGTAACCTAACTTTACCACAAAATATAAACAGTATAAAAAAACGTTTCCAGCGAATTGTTTCCAGTCCGAAAAAGGAAAAAAGCTCCCTTTAGAAAGGAAGCTTTATTTCAGCTTGAGAGGCTCCATATGAACGTGTGAATGGTCAATGGCATGTTCCTCTTTCATCCCGGCGCCTTCTGCTGTACGAATGCGAAAAAAATGTCATATTTTCTTACATCATTTTCAACTGTCTATAGCATTTATGATAGAATAATACTTGTCGGAATATTCAGCATAAACAAACCAAAAGGAGGCAAAGAATGAATCAGCCTAACTCTTTATCTAAGGGATTAAAAACCCGGCATATGACCATGATTTCAATTGCCGGCGTGATCGGCGCCGGATTATTTGTCGGAAGCGGATCCGTCATTCATTCCACCGGACCCGGAGCGATTGTCTCCTACGCTTTAGCAGGATTATTAGTGATTTTTATTATGAGAATGCTGGGGGAAATGTCCTCCGTCAACCCGACAAGCGGTTCGTTTTCACAGTACGCGCATGACGCCATCGGTCCTTGGGCCGGTTTTACGATCGGATGGCTGTATTGGTTTTTCTGGGTCATCGTCATTGCCATTGAAGCCATTGCAGGCGCCGGAATCATACAGTACTGGTTCCCGGGCATTCCGTTATGGCTGACGAGTCTGCTTCTGACCGTGCTGTTAACACTGACGAATATTTATTCAGTTAAATCGTTCGGCGAATTTGAATACTGGCTTTCCTTAGTGAAGGTAGCGACGATCGTTGTCTTCTTAATCGCGGGATTTGCGTTCATTTTCGGAATCGTCCCCGGCAGCAAACCGGTCGGGCTGGAAAATCTGGCGGGCAGCGGCGGATTTTTCCCTAAAGGTCCGAGTTCCGTACTGCTCGGCATCGTCGTTGTCATTTTTTCTTTCATGGGATCTGAAATCGTCGCAATCGCAGCGGGAGAAACGTCAAATCCGGTCGAATCCGTCACAAAGGCGACCCGCTCAGTCGTTTGGCGGATCATTATTTTTTACGTCGGCTCCATTGCGGTTGTGGTCACACTGCTGCCGTGGGATTCAGCCAATATTTTGGAAAGCCCCTTCGTTGCCGTTTTGAGCCATATCGGGGTTCCCGCAGCCGCTCAAATCATGAATTTCATCGTCCTGACAGCCGTTCTGTCCTGCCTGAACTCCGGGCTTTATACGACGTCACGGATGCTGTATTCACTGGCAGAGCGAAATGAAGCGCCGCGGCGTTTTATGAAACTGAGTAAAAGAGGCGTACCGGTTCAAGCCATTATCGCCGGCACCTTTTTCTCCTACATTGCCGTTGTTATGAACTACTTTTCTCCCGACTCCGTATTTTTGTTCCTGGTCAATTCATCAGGGGCGATCGCACTGCTCGTCTATCTCGTCATCGCCGTCTCACATCTGAGAATGAGAAAGAAAATCGAACGGACAAACCCTGAATCTCTTAAAATCAAAATGTGGTTTTATCCGTACTTAACCTACCTGACGATCATCGCCATTTGCGCCATCTTGTTATCTATGCTGTTTATCAGTTCAATGCGGTCTGAATTTCTGCTGACAGGATTTATTACTCTGCTGGTACTTGCCTCATATGTATTCCGCAAAAAACAAAAACCGAAAGAGAGCGCTTCCGAAAGCCGGGTTGCGCAATAACCGCAGACACCCCCCTCAAAAAAGGGCGGGTGTTTTTTTAACCAACCTGTTCCAGGCAGCATTAACTGTAGTACAGGATTTCAATAAATGATAAGGACAGGATGAAAAATGGCACTAGAAAAATTTGCAGATGAACTGCCGATTATCGAAACACTCCAGCCGCAGAAGAAATCAGACGGCAGCACGTATTATGAAGTCACCATGAAGGAATGCTTTCACAAGCTGCACCGCGATCTCCCGCCGACCCGGCTTTGGGGGTATAACGGTTTGTTTCCCGGCCCGACGATCGACGTGAACAAAGATGAAAACATCTATATTAAATGGATGAATGACCTGCCGGATAAGCATTTTCTGCCCGTGGATCATACCATTCACCATTCAGAAAGCGGCCATCAGGAACCCGATGTCAAAACCGTCGTCCATTTACACGGAGGAGCAACGCCGCCGGACAGCGACGGCTACCCGGAAGCCTGGTTCACAAAGGATTTTAAGGAAACGGGTCCTTATTTTGAGAAAGAGGTATACCATTATCCAAACAAACAGCGCGGGGCTCTGTTATGGTATCACGATCACGCCATGGCGATTACGAGGCTCAATGTGTACGCCGGGCTTGCCGGGATGTATATCATCCGCGAGCGAAAAGAAAAGCAGCTGAAGCTTCCCTCCGGAGAGTACGACGTACCGCTTATGATTTTGGACCGCACGTTAAATGACGACGGTTCCTTGTCTTATCCGAGCGGACCTGCTAACCCTTCCGAAACGCTGCCCGACCCTTCCATCGTCCCGTTTTTTTGCGGAAATACCATTCTCGTCAATGGTAAAGCGTGGCCGTATATGGAAGTTGAACCGCGGACATATCGTTTCCGCATCCTTAATGCTTCCAATACGAGAACATTTTCTCTCTCGCTCAATAACGGCGGGAAGTTTATCCAAATCGGTTCTGACGGCGGACTGCTTCCCCGCTCTGTCAAAACACAATCTATCAGCTTAGCCCCGGCAGAGCGGTATGATGTGCTCATCGATTTCTCCGCCTTTGACGGGGAACATATCATTTTAACGAACGGCACCGGCTGCGGGGGCGACGTCGATCCGGATACAGACGCCAATGTGATGCAATTCCGCGTCACAAAACCGCTGAAGGGAGAAGACACAAGCCGGAAGCCTAAATATCTTTCAACAATGCCTAATGTGACATCAAAAAGAATACACAATATCAGGACGCTTAAACTCACAAATACGCAAGACAAATACGGCCGGCCCGTTTTGACGCTGAATAACAAGCGATGGCATGATCCTGTGACAGAAGCGCCGAAGCTCGGCGCAACGGAAATCTGGTCGATTATCAATCCGATGGGGGGAACCCATCCGATACACCTGCACCTTGTTTCCTTCCAAATCCTTGACCGGCGTCCTTTTGACTTAGAGCGTTATAACAAATTCGGCGACATTGTGTATACAGGCCCCGCCGTCCCGCCTCCTCCAAGTGAAAAAGGCTGGAAAGACACCGTGCAGGCGCACTCGGGGGAAGTCATCAGAATCGCGGCGACTTTCGCTCCTTACAGCGGACGCTACGTATGGCACTGTCATATTCTAGAGCACGAAGATTACGACATGATGAGACCGATGGACGTCACGGATAAGCAGTAAACAAACATCTCCCCCTTTTCTCCAGAAGGGGCTTTTTTCATTTATCCAAAAATAAAAAATAAGAAGGCGCTTATTTGCATATACTGTAATAACAGGAAGACGATGCACCCTCATTGGAAATCTGGATAGAAAAAGGAATTAGGAGATTAGGGAAAAGTATGAGACAATGAAGGAGTGCACGAAAATTCATAAGGGAAGAAGTGACTTTATGTCTTACTACAACAAACGTAATCAGGAACCGCTGCCTAAAGAAGATGTCAGTACGTGGGAATGCACAAAAGAGGACTGTATCGGCTGGAGCAGAAAGAATTTTGCCGGCAGTGATACCCCGACTTGCCCCCTTTGCGGCAGTAAAATGATCGACGGCGTCCGTTCGTTGGTAAATCTCCAAAACAATAATCAAACGGCATCAAGTTAGACCTCCCTTTTACGAGTCTCAACATAGAGAAGGCCTCCATGTCTCATGAGAGGCCTTTGCGTTATCATGTCCTTTTACGATGCAAAGGAGCAATGAACATGAAAAACGATCGGCAGCAGAAAGATCTGAAGGAAATGGCAAAACGGCGGAAAATGAACCTTGCCGCACAGTCATTCATCGAAACGCTTCATTTTGCCGTTCCGATTCTCCGTTTTTTCAAATGGCTCGCCTCAGCCGCAGCCAGCTTTGTTCATTAAAAAACACCCAGCGGGCGCTGAGTGTTTTTTTCATGATTGGATGACGGAAAAACTATTGATAATGCCGTTGTCATTTTCCCAGACTTTTTCGCATTTTTTCGTATCCAAATGATAAGCATAAATGGTCCGGACCTTCGCATTCCGC
This sequence comes from Bacillus sp. MT(2024), assembly GCF_036362845.1. Taxonomy (NCBI): domain Bacteria; kingdom Bacillati; phylum Bacillota; class Bacilli; order Caryophanales; family Bacillaceae; genus Bacillus; species Bacillus sp. MT(2024). The sequence continues at coordinate 611,460 of NZ_CP143632.1, read as the reverse complement.
CCCGTTTCATCCTTCAGACGCTTAGCGCCTTTTGCTTCCGCCATGAAATAAATGATGCTGCCGTCTTTAGAAAACTGAGGCTGGGCATCAATCAGCGGAGCGAAGTCCTTCCCGTTTGAGATAATCGTTTCATCTTTTTTCGTTTTGACATTCATCAGACGGATGGACGCTTTTTGTTCCGTCCCTTTTTGTGTATAAGATGTAAAGACAAGGTTCTTACCGTCCGGTGACACCGCCACGCCGCTGATAAACTGTTCAAGGTTTGTCAGGTCCTGAAGGTGTTCGCCCGCTCCTGCTGCAAACCGGATATTCGTCGGTTCAGGGTCAATCCCCTTCTCATTTGCCTCATCCGTTTTTTGATAATCCTCTTTGACGGAATAATGCAGAAGCGCAAAATCGTTTTGGCTGCGGTTATAAAAGAAGCTGCTTACACTGTCGTCTTTCTCATCAGCGGCAGGATACAGATTTTCATAACGTTTCGTTTTCAAATCAAAAGATGCGAGACGGAAAATATCTTCATCCGCTTTTCCGAGACGGAAATAAATGTGCGTCAGATCCTTTGATAAAAACAGACTGTCAGCGCTTGCCGTTCCTTTATAAAGCACCGTCTTCTTTTTCGTCTTCAGATCAAGCTTATAAAGACGCATCTCATTTTGGTCATTATTCCCGACAAAATAGAGCACCTGATGGGCGTCATCGAGTGCAAACGCCGGATATGCCGAAAGCTTTTCCTCGTACAGCACGCGGCCGTCCTCGTAATATTTCGTCATCAGATCTTTGTCTGTAATGGAAACTAGCAGCTTGTCATGGCCGCCGGAGACAACAGCTTTTCCGCCGCCGTCGCTTTTTCCTTTAATCAGTAAAACGGACGCGATGACCGCCGCCGCCAAAACGGCGGCCAGCAACATCCAGATCCATCGTTTCTTCTTCATTATCAATCTCTCCGTCAATCAGAAAAAGCAAGAATCAGAGTCCTTGCTTTTTAAGATGGTCTATTTTAATAGCTGTAGTGTCCGGATACTCTTCCTTTGCTTAATGGATATCCGAGCGCTTTGAACGCTTTCGGGCTGACATCCAACACGGCATTCGGCAGACGGCCTACATCATTTTTGTATACTGTGATAACCTTTTTCGGTTTTGCTTTCGCATAAGCTCTGATTTTCGTTCCGTTTCTCGGAACGTCAAATCCTAATTTTGTCGCGCAATCCCAGTGTCCCAGTTTTTTACCGGAAGATCCTTTTTTACCGACTCCATTATACCATGTAATATTTCCGTTCACTTTTTTAGCACTTGCATCAGAAGAGTAACTGATCGCTCCCAGCGTGCTTCCTGCTAAAATCAATAAGGCTAAGAATAACTTCTTCAAGCTTTCGTCCTCCTGATTCTTTATTCTAGGCAAAATTATACACCAAGAAGACGATTATAATATTTCAATCACTTTACATGTTCATTACAACGTGATGAGACATGCACATAACGACGGCACAATTACCTGTTCTATATAATTCCATGGTAAATTATACTACAAAATTTAATTCATTAGCGTTATAATATTCATAGAGTATTTCTGCATTCAATATGGACTTTTTATAAGGCCTATTGATAGTTGCATAATATGATATATTTTGAGAAATCAGGCTTTAGGAAGCACTTTATTCCTTTTAACCGTGGTTCATATTGATCATGTACCTATACTCGTTTCAATCAGACTAGGAGTGATAATCAATGAAAGCGGCAAGATGGCACAATCAAAAAGACATTCGAATCGAAAACATTGATGAACCTAAAGCAGAACCGGGTAAAGTCAAAATTAAAGTCAAATGGTGCGGGATTTGCGGAAGCGACCTTCATGAATATTTGGGAGGCCCGATCTTTATTCCGGTCGGCAAACCTCATCCGTTAACAAACGAAATGGCGCCCGTCACGATGGGTCACGAATTCTCAGGAGAAGTCGTGGAAGTGGGCGAAGGCGTCAAAAATTACAGCGTCGGCGACCGTGTCGTCGTGGAACCGATTTTTGCCACACACGGACATCAGGGAGCCTATAACCTTGATGAACAAATGGGATTCTTAGGCTTAGCCGGAGGCGGCGGCGGATTTTCTGAATATGTATCCGTTGACGAAGAATTGCTGTTTAAGCTTCCTGAAGAGCTTTCTTACGAACAGGGCGCGCTTGTTGAGCCGTCAGCGGTAGCGCTTTACGCCGTCCGCCAAAGCAAATTAAAAGCGGGCGACAAGGCGGCAGTTTTTGGCTGCGGACCGATCGGGCTGCTTGTGATTGAAGCCCTGAAAGCGGCCGGCGCCACAGATATTTACGCGGTTGAACTTTCACCGGAACGTCAGGAAAAAGCGAAAGAACTCGGCGCTATCATCATTGATCCGTCAAAAACGGACGATGTCGTTGAAGAAATCGCTAAACGCACAAACGGCGGCGTTGATGTTTCTTATGAAGTAACAGGCGTTCCTGTCGTTCTCCGCCAGGCGATCCAGTCAACAAACATTGCCGGTGAAACGGTTATCGTCAGCATCTGGGAAAAAGGAGCGGAAATTCATCCGAACGATATCGTCATCAAAGAACGGACCGTAAAAGGCATTATCGGATACCGTGACATCTTCCCTTCCGTTCTTGCACTGATGAAAGAGGGCTACTTCTCAGCAGATAAGCTCGTCACGAAAAAAATCGTGCTCGACGATCTGATTGAAGAAGGCTTCGGCGCTTTAATCAAAGAGAAAAACCAAGTAAAAATCTTAGTCAAACCGAACTAAACCGTTCAGCTGAATATCAGACACATCCGAAAAAGAGCCGTTCCGGCTCTTTTTTTCATCTCATCGTCTTTCCTTCCTTTTCCTTTTAAAAATGATCCCCTCTGCGCAAACTATTTTTCACCCTGTCCCGTCTATCCTTAGGCAGCAGCCTATGATACGTATTTTTTAAAAAGGAGCCCTTTGAAGCAATGAAGAACGAAACAGCCAAAGCGTCGCTTGTGACGTGCATAACTGAGCGCAAGGAAGACTTTTACCGGCTTGCGTACAGTTACGTAAAGAACAAGGATGACGCGTTAGATATTGTTCAGGAATCAATTCAAAAAGCGCTGACATCGGTCGAATCCGTCAAAAACCCCGATGTGATCAAAAGCTGGTTTTATAAAATTTTAGTGCGCACGGCCATTGATTTTCTCCGCAAACAGAAAAAACTGAAAGTGATGGACGATGAAACGATCGAGTTTTTAAGCCGCGGAAAGGAAGATCACTACAAAGACACAGACCTTCACGAAGCGCTTGATGACCTGCCGCATCAATATAAAACCATTATCATTCTGCGTTTCTTTGAAGACCTGAAATTAGAAGAAATCGCGGACATCACGGGGGAAAACATCAACACCGTCAAAACACGCCTTTACAGGGGGCTGAAGCTCATGCGCATTCAGCTGACGAAGGAGGATCTTTCTTAATGGAAAAGAGATTAGAACAATTAAGAGAAGAGTATAAAAGTGTGCCCATTCCTAAGGAACTGGACAGCATTGTCGAAAAAGCCCTTCAGCAAAAACCGAAGAAAAAACGAATCGTGATGTGGCCGACATCCGCGGCAGTCGCTGCGGCCGTCTTATTTACCGCCGTTGTCAATATCAACCCGGATGCCGCACAAGCCATGTCTAAAATCCCCGTCATCGGCAAAGTCGTCCAAGCCATCACATTCGTGGAGATGAAGGAAGAAAAGAACCAATCAAGCATTGATGTGAAAACGCCCGCTCTGTCCGGACTTTCCGATCATAAACTCGAAGACAGCATCAACCGGCATTATATGAAAGAAAGCAAAGAGCTGTATCAGGAATTTATGAAGGCGACCTCAAAAAGCAAAAAAGGCCACCTCAGTATTTACAGCGATTATGAAACCGTTACTGACACAGCGGATCTGATCTCAATCCGCCGTGATATCGAAAAAACGCAAGCTTCATCTTATACGCAAAGCCGTTACATCACGATTGATAAAAAGAATGAGGCCGTGCTTACGTTAAAGAGTTTATTTAAAGATGACCGTTATATTAAAGTCATCAGCGAAAATATTAAAGAACAAATGAAAAAACAGATGAAAGAAGATCCGAATAAAATATACTGGGTCGAAGAAGATGATATGACGGAGCCTTTTAAAGCCATCCGCGCCGACCAGAATTTTTATATTACAGATAAGCACAAACTTGTTATTTCATTTGATGAATACGAAGCGGCACCCGGATATATGGGCGTTACAGAGTTTACAATACCGACCTCCGTCATCTCCAAGCTGCTTGTCGGACACCGCTACATCAGATAAAGAAAGAAAAAAATCCATGATATCCGCAGATCATGGATTTTTTCTTTCGTCCCGCAACAGCCAAGATGCATAAGGGACCCTTTTCATATAACAGACGCCGGACGGGGACTGAAAAGTTTAAGAAAATCACAGCATTTCATACATTTTTTTTGAAACAAAATCCCCTTCCGAATGCGTCTAATTAACGGAACAAATGGAAGACTGTACAGAAATCAGCTATAGCTATCCGCAAAACAGCGAGAATTTCCGCACACATTATTGGAGGAATACCATGTCAGACAAGTCACTGCATCACCGCTATATTCCCGGACTGGATGGACTTCGCGCCTTTGCCGTCCTCGCAGTTATCGCATATCATCTGAATTTTAACTGGGCCGACGGCGGTTTCATTGGTGTTGATATCTTTTTTGTTTTATCGGGGTATTTAATTACATCTATTATATTGCCTGCCCAAGGCAATGCCATCACCCTTGATTTGCGTGATTTTTGGGTGCGCCGGATCAGACGGCTTCTGCCGGCGGCTTATCTCATGATTATCACGACGGTCATTTGGGTCGTATTGTTTAACAGCGAGCTCCTGCATACCGTACGCGGAGATGCGGTCTCCTCACTTTTTTACATAAGCAATTGGTGGTTTATCTTTCATCAACTTTCTTATTTCGACAGCTTCGGCTCCCCTTCGCCATTAAAAAACCTTTGGTCGCTGGCGATTGAAGAACAGTTTTATATCATATGGCCCTTCCTGCTGCTTGCGGGAATGTACATATGTAAAACACGGGCCCGGCTTGCGGCCGCGGTCATGTTTATCGCGTTATGTTCGGCAGTCGTAATGAGTATGATGTATGTGCCCGGCGGAGATCCGAGCCGCGTTTATTACGGGACGGATACCCGGTCATTTGAATTGCTGATCGGCTGCGCTTTAGCTTTAGTGTGGCCGATGAAACGATTATCTTCCAAACGGCTGCCGAGCAGCATGAAACACCTGCTTCACGGGACGGAGCTTGCCGCTTTTGCCGCGCTGCTGCTTTGCGTCTTTTACACGGATGAATATGAACCCTTCCTGTACAAGGGCGGCATGCTTTTGATCAGCATCACCGCAGCGGTTCTTGTCGCATGTTTATGCCATCCGAGCAGCTTTTTGGGACATGTCCTTTCATGGAAGCCGCTTCGCTGGATCGGAACGAGATCATACGGAATCTACCTTTGGCATTACCCGGTTTTCGTACTGAGCACACCCGTGCAGGAAATCGGAAATCCGGTTTATTGGCACTGCGCCGTCAGAATCGGCGCCACTTTCATTCTTGCCGAGCTATCTTACCATTTCATTGAACAGCCGATCCGCACTGCGGGCTTCCGGCCATTTTTACGCCGCGTGTTTCTGAACCGCTTTCTGGAATGGAAGACGTCCTCTGTCATCAGCAGAATGTCGCTCGGCCTCATTCTTGCCGCCATTCTCGTATTTGCGGGCGGGCTGTCAGGGATAGCCGAAGAGAAAAAACAGCCGCAATGGACGTACGCGCAGAATGATCAGCAAGAAACCGCCGCCTCTTCGCACAAAACGGCCGATCACGATCAGCCTGCAAAAGAAGAAGACAGCAAGAAAAAACACGGCGGCGAAAGAACGAATACCGCGTCAGACAAAAACAAGAAAGAACCAGCAGACAAATCAGATACGAAGAAAAACGACGAGAAAAAGGAACGGTCATCTCAAAAAACGGCTGATCCAAAACAAGCACAGCCTCAGCAAGACGTGCTGGCCATCGGTGACTCGGTGATGCTGGACATTGCGTCATACCTGCGGCAGTCCCTCCCCCATGTCACCATCGACGGAAAGGTAGGAAGACAAGTCTCTCAAGCACTCCAGCTCACTTCGGAATATGCGTCATTTAATCAGCCGAACAAAGCGGTCATCATCGAGTTAGGGACGAATGGCTATTTCACAAACAGCCAAATTGAATCACTGATCAGCTCCTTTTCAAAAGCCGATATCTATCTTGTCAACACGCGTGTACCGCGGCAGTGGGAAAGCAAAGTAAACGAATCATTGCGCTGGCAGGCCGAGTCACGCAAAAATGTGACGCTTGTCGATTGGCACGCAAAAGCATTGCAGCACCCTGAATACTTCACACCGGACGGCGTCCATCTCATACCTGAGGGATCAAAAGCACTGACATCCCTCATCGTTCAAACAATGAAATCATGACAAAAAAAAGAGGCCCCAAAAAGGCCTCTTTTTCGTATATCATCAGGCAAGTTTCTGTCCGCAATTCGGGCAAAAATTCGCGCCTTCCGTTTTCGTTCCGCAGTTCGGACAGAATTTCGGCTTAGCCGCTCCTTCCGAGCTGTTTGCCGGCGCCGTCCCCTGATCCTGCTGACTTTGATCTTGCTGCGGCTGGTTCTGCTGATTTTGATTCATTTGGTTCATCATTTGATTTGCCACATTCATTCCCATCATCATGCCCGCCATGTCTGAGGCGGCGCCGCTTCCGCTCATTTTGCCGGATGACATTCCGTCCGTCATGGAAATCTGCTGATAGCGGTTCACATCCCCCACCATGCCGTAAGAAGCGTTTTTCGTAATCATATCCTGAACTTCCTGCGGATAGTTAAAGCTCATAATATTGAAGCCCGTAATCGACATGCCGTCTCCGATCAGCTGCATATCAAGATCTTCTTGAATCCCTTTTCCGATTTCAAATGAATTCGACTGCAGATTGAACATGTCTTTTCCTTCTCTGGTGATCCATTTCATCAAAAGCTGATCGAGAATAGACGTAATCCGGATTTTAATGTCCTCCACTAAATAGCTGTCTTTGACACCCGCAATCTTATCAATCAATCCGATGTAGTCAATGACCTTGAAGTTAAATGTGCCGTTTGCGCGGATCGGCATACCGCCCGGCATTCCTGCCGCCGGAATGTTGATGGCGTTTTTTGTGCCCCACTTCACGGTGAACTCCTTCGTATTCACAAACAGCACTTCCGCCCGCATGCCGCTGTTAAAGCCAAACTTAAACCCTTTTAGTGTCGATAGAAACGGAATAATTTCTGATTCGATATCATAATCGCCGTCATCACGGAAAATCCCTTCAATCTTCCCGTTGTATAAAAAGATGGCATCCTGTCCCGGCCGGATGATCAGACGGCTGCCTTTTTTAATTTCACGGTTGTTCCATTTATAGAAAACCATGTCGTCTCTGAATTCTTCCCATTCCACCACATTTGCTAACTGATTTCTGAAAAAACCCATGTATGCTCAAATCCTTTACATATAAATTAAAAACTTCCCTTGCTTCCGCTGTAACTCGTGCCGCCCCTCGTGACTCCGCCGTCATTGTCATTATCTTTATCTGGCTTTTTTTCTCTTGTAATGTCGGTCCGGATATATGTGTCATGCTGGCTCAGCACTTCAGACGTATCGTGATCCATATACGTGCTGCCGGTGACGGTGACCTTGCCGCCGGAATTGTACACCATCACGGTGACGGCGATTCCGGCCGCGGCTGCAGCGATAATCAGCTGAAACCACCATGTGAGCAGCAGATTGTCAGACTTGTCGTCCGGACTTTTCCCCATATCTTTATAAGCCATCTTGATGTAGGTCTGAAACGCCTTTTCATAATGGCCTGCGGAAATATCTGACGAGATCGTATTTCTGATCGTATTCAGCCGGCTGCTGTTCAAATACGTCTCCGCCTTTTTATACCCGGAGAGAAATACTTCCCGATCCTTCATATCAATAGTCAATATCGCCGTGCTTCCGCTAAAATGACTGTCATAAAAATCACCGGCATACTGTTCGATCTCCTTACCGCCCGTTCCGTTTGCGGTAAGAATGATAAAATCGGTATGGCGCTTTTCTCCCAGCTTCCCGGCCAATTCCTCAAGTTTCTTCGTTTCATCCTTCGTTAATAAATGAGCATTGTCATAAACATATTGCTTCTGTTCCGCGGCAGACGCCGATGTATGTAAAGAAAAAGACAGCATCAGAAAAAGGACGAAGCAGAAGAGACACGCTTTTTTCATCGATACTTTCATTAAAAACCGCCTCCTATCATAAGTGAGACGAGTCTTAATGCTAAAAACGCACCGGCAGTTATGCCGCCGAACCACGCGGCCACTTTTCCGGCACTGATCGGCGGTTTGCCGACAACCTTGCCCGTTTGCCCGTTCATCGCAAAAATGTGCTCAGCCCGCTCATAGTCGTAGCTGACCATCCAGACCGGAAGCAGTACGTAAAAGCTGCTGATTTTATCGGTCTGAATCTGCTCATCCGTAATGTCAGCCGTCGTATACCCGGAGAAGGTGGATCTGATATAAGAATCAATATAATGGCTGATTTTATCCTTCGCCCGCGGAAAGAGATCGTCATCGGTATAATTGTACTTTTCCGCTATATATCCCGCTAAATAGGCCGTATTAAACTCCTTCAGCTCACTGTAAGCGTAAGGCTCCAATTTGTCCATTAATTCATCATTCATTTTTTCTGAAGCGTCGACCGGAATTTTGAGATAATCAAGATTGATATCGCGGTACGCGTTGTAATACTCGGTCTCCGTCACCCGGTATTCTCCATCTTCATAGTGATGCACTCTCGTACAAACGGCATTGACCTGAACCTTGCTGTTTAAGTCAAACATCCAAAACGGCACGTACATGCCGGTTATGCTCTTCACCCGATCGGCAGTCATAAATCCTTTCGGTGTCAGACGGCCGTTTCGGCACCACTTTTTAAAAGCGCTCATGGCCTCTTCTTTACTGATCGTAAAAGGAATCACCATCGAAGGCGCGAGATTTCCCGATAATCGGTCGGCGAGAACAGCGGCTCCTCCGCAAAACCCGCACGTCGTGGCCGTCGTTTCCGCCTCAGTCATTAATACTGCGCCGCAGTTCTCACAGCGGTACTCGTTCGCCTCATTTTCGGAAAATCTCGTCGTTATATACTCTTTTGGCAGGCTTTCAATCTGATCCTGCCGCCCGCAGCTGTGACATGTCAGCGTGCCGGATGAACTGTCAAAGACCATATCATCGCCGCAGTTCGGGCATTTATAAGAAATGATCATTCTGTTTCTCTCACTTTCTCTTTATATCGGACAAAACTGCAGCCCGCTGTCTATTGATCTTTACTGAAAAGCATTTTCTGCTTAAGCGCCGCCAATTCATCATCGACACTGCTTTGATTGCTGTCATATTTAGCCGTCAGCTCGTCAATATCGTCTTTCGGAGACGCGTTCAGCTCAGCCATCGCATTGGCGTGATCAAGCGCCCGGTTGACCTTGTCTTCCATTCTGCCGAAAGCTGTCAGCGATTGACCCGCATTTGACACAGAGGACCCCAATTTGTTCATTCTCTCCTGCGTTTTTGCCACAGACCACTTCGCTTTGATGGCATTTCTTCGCGACTCAAGCTCTCCGATATCAGCGACAAGCTTGTCATGCATTTTGCGCATTTGAGACGCGTTGGAAGAAGCGAGCTGATAAGCCGTTTGCAGTTCAGTCAGTCTTGATTCAACAGCCGTTTTCCTTTCCAAAAATGTCCGCGCATCGGCTTCATTGCCGGCCTGCAACGCTTTCATCGCATAACTTTCCATCTTTTCGGCATCAGCCTGGCATTCCGTTAATGCTCTTTTCGCCCGCTGTTCCTCAGCCATGACAGAAGCTGTCTCCGCTTTCACTTTTCCTAAATCACTGTTCAGATTCCGTAAATATTGATCAACCATTTTTTCAGGGTTTTCAGCTTTATCCAGCAGCGCATTGATATTGCTTGACATAATGTCTTTAAATCTTCCTAAAATACTCATTTTTCATTTTCCTCCCAAAATTAAATAGTAACAAGTTCACAGTTATATATACTGTTTTTTTCGAAAAAGGTTTCATTTTCTCATGAATTTATGTATTTTTATATGAAAATAGTCTCACCCAGCCCATTTGTGCCGGCGGAAATTCTTCACGAGCAGATACAGTGAGAACAAAAAATAAACAAACAGCCCGATCATCAACCCGCTCACTAACGGATAATGCTTCGCAGCATACACAAAGAAATCCAGCTGCGAAATCTGTTCCGGACTTGTAATCGTATCCGTCCCATTCAAAAGCTTTGAGAATTTAGCCGTATCATTCCAATCAAACGAATCAGAAACAAGCTCACTCCCCTGATACCAATTGACAGCGGCGAGACAAAGAAAACAAAAAACAGAAAACGCGCATTGCACAATAAGAAAAACATGTTTCATAAAAAACATTCCTCCGCGGTTCAATTTACTGGATGCCTTTCTAAAGTATACCGTATATCGAAAAGGGTTTCAGACCTAAATAAAGAGGATGCTTCCCGAAGTCCGATGACTTTCAAGAAACATCCTCCATACTTTACAGTGATACTTCAACCTCTTTTAAGCTCGGCAAAGCATCAATCGCACCGATTTTGGTGCACACGAGCGCCCCCACCTTATTGGCAAATGAGACAATATCACGCAGCTTCGCAAAATCTTCGGCTGCCGTCTGAATCTCAGCCGTGCGCGCCAGCTGATACAGCGCCGCGCCGACAAACGCATCTCCCGCTCCCGTTGAGTCTATTGATGTCACCGGAATGCTCGGAATGACGTCAATATCCTTCCCATTTGAAAGAAGGGTGCCGCTTTTCCCGAGTGTCACCGCCACAATACCGGCCCCGAGCTCATGAAGAACCGCAACGCCTTCTTTATGATCCTTCGCACCGCTGATGATCTCAAGCTCTTCGTCACTGACTTTCACAAAATCACTTACGGCAATGGCTTTTTTTGCGGTGTTTATAAACTCTGAAACTCTTCCTTTCCATAAATCCTCACGATAGTTAGGATCGAAGGAAATAAACTGTCCATTGTCTTTCGCAATCGACATCAGCCGTAAATAGGCCGAGCAAAACGGATCAGATAACAATGCCGTCGCTGATCCGAAATGAAGGATTTTCGCATCGTTTACCTTTTCCAGATCAATATCATCCAGCGTAAACAAAGCGTCCGCTCCTCTGTTAAACACAAAGTCGCGCTCCCCATTTTGTTTTAATGAAACAAACGCAAGCGTGGTAGGCGCTTTCTCATCCATGACGAGCATAGAGGTATCGACGTGTACGGCGTCCAATGTCTGCTTCAGAAAATACCCGAACGGATCTTTGCCTGTTTTTCCGCTGAAAGCCGCGTCTCCGCCCAGCTTAGCAATGGCTGCCGACACATTCGCCGGTGCGCCGCCGGCACTTTTTAAGAAATTGCGCCCTTCCGTCAAATCAACATCCACATCGGTACAAAAGAAATCAATTAACAATTCTCCAATACAAATAACAGATTGGCTTCCCACATTATCACACTCATTTATCAATTCTCGATTATAGTTTCAGTATAGTGCTTTCAGTCATAAATACAACCGTTTACATAGAATATTTTAAATTTTACGTATACTCATCTTGCAGCCCTTTGCTCCAGATCAGACATCATCTGCTGATATTTCTTTTCAGTTAAAGGATAAAAAGAAATAAGAATAATAGACAGCAGAATGAACAATCCCGGAATGAGCGCATTCATATTTTTAATCGCAGTCAATGACGAGGCGGTCTGATCGGTATTCGCGGCATACCCGGCGATTCCGAGATAAACGGCCGAAAATGACCCGGCTAACGCAACTCCGAGCTTATTGATGAAACTCATGCTCGAAATCACCACGCCATCAGCCCGGACTCCGGTTTTCCATTCCGCATAATCGACACAATCGGCAACCATTCCCCAAGCAAGTGTATTTAAAGGCGTCGTGAAAAATCCCGAAACGAAAAGCCAAAAGAAAATAAGGGGAATGGAGGAATACGATGTAAACTGAAGGCCCGCATAAGAAATCAGCGATAACGCCGCCGTGATGATCATGACCTGCTTCCGGCCCCGCTTCTCAGAAAAGAAAGGAATAAACAGATTGCTGATCAGCGCGGCGCCGAAAAACAACACGGTTCCTAAAAACACAAATTCCTTATGGTTGACGTTATACGTAAAATAGTACACCATCGTGCTGAGCTTAATGTTAAACCCAATCGCAAACGCCAAAAATGCAGAAACCAAAATGAGCAAAGGCTTGTTTCGGAATAAAACAGACAACGTTTTTTTCATTCCTTGTTTTTTTCTTTTTTCAGGCTGAATCCGCTCCCGCACAGTAAAGAAACTGAACAGATTCAACGCGATGCTCACCGCCGCGTAGATAAGCGCCGTCATCTGAAATCCAAACGCCTGATCTTTCCCGCCGATGGCATCCGCAAGCGGGGTCGCACAGGAAATCGACAACAGAATTCCGATATAAACCAAAATCATCCGGGTCGTCGTCAGAACCGTCCGTTCCTCCACGGAATTCGTCATCCGACCCGTTAAGCTGTTGACCGGAATCGTCTGCATGCTGAAGGACATCCCAAGCAGAATATAAGTGATGTACGCATAAACCATGTTCCCCGTCTCGCCGAAATGAGGAGTCGTAAAGCATAAGAACGTAAATAACGCAAAAGGAAACGCCACCCACAAAAGATACGGCCTTGCCTTTCCCCATCTTGTATTCGTCTTGTCTAGAATCACGCCCATAATCGGGTCAAAAATAGCGTCCAGCACCCTTACGATAAGAAACAAAGCTGCGATGACCGCAGGCTTAATGCCGCCGACATCTGTATAGTAGAATAATAAGTATGCGTTTACAAACTGAAAGATAATATTGTACGACATATCGCCGAATCCGTAGCCGATCCGTTCCATCCAGGACAGGCCGCGATGTTTCGTCTTTACTGCCGCTGCTTTTTCTGTTTCAATCATCATTTCCCACCCCAAGAATCCGTTTTCATTTTTGATAAGCAAGAGGGAGAATGCAAAGATCCTCCCCGTTCACTCAGCGATTTGGATACACCATCACTTTTAAGCATTCATTTTTGTATTGAAAGGCGCGTTCCATCGCCTCTTGCGTCTTCTCCAGCGGATATTGGTCCGTTACAAGATGCTTCGTGTCCACTATGCCGGAAGCGAGAAATTCAATTCCCTTCGGATACGTATTCGCATAACGAAAGATTCCGTATATATCAATCTCGTTATCTGCAATAAACGGCACATTGAGCGGAATCTCGTTCTGAGAAGGCAAACCGACAATCGCCAGTTTTCCGCCCCGGCGCACGGAAGCCAGTGCGGCTTGCAATGCCGCCGGATTCCCCGCTGTTTCCCAGGCAGCATCAACGCCTCTGCCATTCGTGATCGTTTTGATTTCTTCACCGGCATCCTGTTCCCGGACATTGATGACATGCGTCGCGCCCATTTTTTTCGCGGCATCTAACCGCAGCGGCTCCAAGTCGGTCACAATGATTGTGCCTGCCCCGTATGCTTTCGCTGCCGCAACGGCCATCAGCCCCACAGGACCCATGCCCATGATCGCAACCGTGGAACCGGGCTGAAGCTTCGTTCTCGCGGCCGCATGAATGCCGACAGAAAACGGTTCGATCAAAGCCGCATCTTCATAGGAAAGTGAATCCGGAATCGAAAAAACAAAGTCCTGGCGCATTTTGATATATTGGACAAACGCGCCGTCAACCGGCGGTGTCGCCAAAAACTGTACATCCGGGCAAAGATTATAACGCCCTTCTTTGCACGCCTCACAGCGTCCGCATGTGACACCGGGTTCGACGGCGACACGGTCTCCTATTTTAAATTGACCGACAGCCGATCCGACGGCGGCAATTTCTCCCGCGCATTCATGACCGAGGATAAATGGTTTTTCCACTACATAATTGCCTATTCTGCCATTTGTATAGTAATGCAGATCAGATCCGCAAATTCCGACAGCCATCACCTTAATCAACACTTCATCATGATTGATGTCAGGCACGGGCAATGTTTCGATTTTGATTTCTCTCGTGTTGTGCATAACCGCCGCTTTCATGTTTTGAGGCACTGTGTGAGTCATTTGGCAAAATCCTTTCTCTGCTTTGAAATGTAAGTGCATACATTTTTGTTTTCTCTATTACTGCCCCTATTTTATCTGCTTTTCCATACGTTCAACAGCCTTTCCTGCTGTATAAAAGGACAGCCGCACTGTACTTTTTATTTTTTCATATACAAAAAACACTGAATTGATAAAATAGTACTAATAGGAGGTGCAGGCTAATGGCTGAACTAGAAAACCGGACACAATTTGCAGAACTGCTGGCACCTGCCGTCAAATCGCTGAAACATCATCCTGATTTCAAAATCAAAAGGACAAAGAACGTAAAAGCCGGACAGTCTTATATAGATCAGATCGCACTCCGATTAGGCGTTTCCTCTAACACGATCAAAAGCTGGATCGGACAGATGGGCGCAAACTACATTCCCGGACGAATTGACGACGGAAAGCTGTTCGGCATGATCTGGATCATTATCGAAAAGACCGACATGGATCCTGAATGGCTGACCGGCCTTCTGGAAGCCACCACCATTCCCGTCATCACACCCGCATTGCCCGTTTGGACGGCGTCTTGTCTAAAAAAAGCAAAAATACGCCGCAAAGACGGATCATTTGGAGCGCCGACTGATGAAGATGTTGAAAAAGCAGTGAAGCGGCTGTTTCATGACAGACCCGGCCATGAAACGAATGCGCTTACAGAACAGCTCGTCACGCATAACTTACCGTCACGCCGGACCGGGAACTTTATCGGACGCGGCTTTGATATGGAAGCGATCCGGCAATGGATGCTGTCTCCCTCACCGGTCTGTTTAATCACTGGCTGGGCCGGCATGGGAAAAACAACGATCGCTCTTGAAGCAGCCTACCTTTGTGCCGGCGGTTCACCAGATTGGCCGGCATTCAACAGCATCATCTGGATCAGCGCTGATTGGAAAGGATTGAGCTTCAGCGATTTTTTAAACACGATCGCCTATCAGCTTGGACGCGCAGAACAAATCGACAAATCTATCAACGAAAAACGCTTCGTCGTCCGCAATGCATTAGCCGCTCATTCAAATGAAAAACCCGTGCTGCTGATCGTTGACAGCATTGATACAGCGGAACGTGACATTCACGAATTTATCATCGGCCTTCCGCAAGGCGTAAAAGTCCTCCTTACGGCACGGGAAAACGTAAAACAGACTTACCGGGACGGCCTCGGGGAACTGGCGGCCATCCAGCTGAGCGGCCTTGAACAAACGGATGCCCTTGAATTTTTTCAGCAAGAAGTGCACCGCTGTCTGCAAACATGCAACCTCCCGCATAAACGGGAAAAGCTGGAGCAGCTACTGCGGCTATCGCCTGACCTTAAGAATGAATTCATCTCGGCAGCCGCCGGCAACCCGAAGGCCATGGCACTGAGCATTGCATACATGTCAGACGACGACATCCCCGCTCCCCAGCTCATTCAAGAACTTAAACAAGCGGGCTACTCATTATTGGAATTGTTTGAGGTTCTCTTTGGCCGCACATGGGACAGATGTCATGAAGACACACGGAAACTATGGCAGACGCTTTGCTTTTTCGCTAAGCCCCCTGATGAAAAAAGCTTGGCTCAAGCGGCCGGATTAGACGTCCGGCGGTTTCATTACGCCATTGAGCAAATGAGGTCATATGCTTTAATACAGCCGGAACGAAGCGAAGGAAGAATTCAATACGCAGCCCATCAAACCGTTGTCGCTTACGGAGAACAGCACTTATCCGAAAATCACGAATTTGAAAAAGGAGCCCGCAGCCGCTGGGCGCATTATTATATCGATTATGCGGAAACCCATATAAAGCGGGAACAGCCCAATTCTGTCTATTGGAGCTATCTGCTGGGACGGAATTTAGAGCAAATGAAAAAGGAATGGCCGAACATCCTAAAGGTCATCGAATGGTCGAGTGAAACCGGACAACATGACATCCTGATCAAACTCATCATCCGCATCAGCCATTTTCTAAGCAGAATCAACCTGCCCCTGCGAATCGAATACGGATTAAAAGCCGCCGATGCCGCCCGTCAATCAGGCGAACACACGCGGGAAGCTTACTTTCGGATCGACACGGCAGGCTGGGCGCTGATGGAAGTTAATGATGCGGACGAAGCCCTCAGGCAAATAGAAGCCGGCCTGAAGATACTCGAACAATCAGGCGCGCCGGATCACGACGACTTGAAAGTATGGGGAATCGCCCTGCAATCCAGGCTGCTGTTAAAAACCGGAGAACCGGACAAAGCGGCAGCAATGCTGGACGGCATCAAAGATCAGCCCGTCTCCCCCATTATCCGGCACAGGGTTCTTCTGGTCCGCGGCGACCTGAGTTTCGCCCGCTCTCACTACGAAGAAGCCATCACATTATACGAAGCGGCAAACACAACCAGCGCCGCATACGGCGGCGAAAAAACAATAGAAGCCTATTTCAACCTGGGCATGGCTTACGTCAAGTGTGATCAACTCGAAAAAGCTGAAAAAGCCTTTGAACAAATGCTCTATGACAAACACAACGCCAACCAAGTTGAGTTGATCTACTATCATTACGGAATGGCACAGCTGTTGTATCGTAAAGGAGAAAATACGAAAGCGATGGAATCGAATCAGAAGGCGATTCGTCTGATTGATTCGTGGGAGCCTGGGATTGGGATTCGGGGTGAGGTGGAGCAGCTGAGAATGGTGCTTGAAGGAAATGAGGAAATCACATTGTAGTTAGGAAAGTGTGAGTTCCATCTTAGATAAACCCCTCACACCTTATTTATAAATAAATCAGGCCTTATCAGTTGAGTAAACTGATAAGGTATTTTTTGCTAGAATGCATGAGCAATTTAGATGAAAATCAAATATCCAACCCTTGATATAACAAAGGTTTTTGCTGTTTATTTGCATTATTCCTCCTAACATCATAAAAAATTAGTTTTTAATAAATATTTGAATCACTGTTTAACAATCTGTCAAAATGATAAAACCAGACTAGGGCTACACTAGAACTTAAAGGATATCAAACTGTATGTGCCCTTTAATGTTTAAAGCTAGCAGTAAGTTGAATGATTTCCAACTTTGATATTTCAAGTGATATTTTATAGCTTATTCTCTTCCGCCAAGAATTTTTTAGAAAAAGTGGTAATATCCCCTTGAAATTTAATTGATTATAGCCGATTATATATAGGTATTATATAAACTGGGGGTTTTAGGTGAAGAAGTGAATCTTTTTATTCATGCCTTTAGTACTATCCTTAGTTTTTAGCGCCTTGTAGTACTCGACAAATGATGTCTCACAGGGATAGTGATTCAAAAAATAAAAAAGCTTGAGAGACTAAAGATGACTGTTCTAAAAAAGTAGATGCCAGCAAACAATATGCTGAAGCACTGGGCATGAGTTAATCTGGGCGATATAAAGATCATGAGAGACAAGATAAACGTCGGAATAAACATCAAAAATACAACTGACAAAACCTGACCTTTTATCCTGACCAAGGAAATGCCGTTATTGGCAATTAGCTGCAAACATGTTCTTAACTGATGGAGAAGTCCAAGGCGGAATAAAACAAAAGGTGTATTTGAATTCTCTGCTCCAGATGAAAAAAATGATGTTGATAGAGTCAAAAGAAATTAAATTGAACCTTGGAAATGTTGTCACATAGACTTCATGAAAAATAAAGCTGTATCAATTACAGTACCAGTTAAGTAAGGGAGAGTGTAACAATGAAAAGAACAACTGAATTTGTTTTAGGATTATTGGGTGGAATTTTTGGTTTTATTGGGGCGATCATGGCATTGATTATTGGTGGACTTGATGCCTCTTTTAATTCAAGCGGTACAAGCGAAATCATTGGTTTAGGCTGGGGAGCTGTTGTCCTATCAATTTTGGGTATTGTCGCTTCAGTAGTAGTTAAGAAAAAACCTAAAATCGGAGGAGTATTGCTTCTTATCTCAGGAATTGGCGGAGTAATTTGTATATCAATGTTCTATTTACTGCCTGCTGTTCTTCTTATTATTCCAGGTATCATGGGACTTGTCAGAAAAGATAAAACGACAACAACAGCAGCTTAAAGAAAGGCCCTTAGCAGGGCCTTTCTTTTTTGGCTAATAAAAAACAAAAGTTCTCGATATATTAATTTTATACATATTTTTAAAATTCCACCATTGTCAAGTTTATATAAGCAAATTGCAGATTTACTTGCCGTAATGTAAGAGCATAACAATACTAAAAGTTTATCCTTCAAAATGAAAGAGGATGCTTCGCAAAAGTCCATTAGACTTTCGGAAACATCCTCAATTTCTGGATTTCGTAAAGAAATGTTATTTTTTTGTTACTTTTTCAGCTGATTGGGGTGATGAAAAACGGTCAAACCCTTGGTGTATCAAGGGTTTTCTCCGTTTGATTACATCATTCCGCCCATACCGCCCATGCCGCCCATGTCAGGCATTCCTGCGCCGCCGGCGTTTTCTTCCGGTTTGTCAGCGACAACGGCTTCAGTTGTTAAGAGCATTGCTGCTACAGAAGCTGCGTTTTGCAGGGCTGAACGTGTAACTTTTGTCGGGTCAACGATACCTTTTTCGATCATGTTTACCCATTCGCCGGTTGCAGCGTTGAAGCCTACGCCGATTTTTTCGTTTTTCAGGCGCTCAACGATGACAGATCCTTCAAGACCTGCATTGTGTGCGATTTGACGGATCGGCTCTTCAAGCGCGCGAAGCACGATGTTGATACCTGTTTGCGCATCGCCTTCAGCTTCCACTGCAGCGACTTTGTTGTATACGTTGACAAGCGCTGTACCACCGCCGGATACGATACCTTCTTCAACAGCTGCGCGAGTTGAGTTGAGGGCGTCTTCGATGCGAAGTTTACGCTCTTTCAGCTCAGTTTCAGTCGCAGCGCCGACTTTGATGACAGCTACGCCGCCGGCAAGTTTCGCAAGACGCTCTTGTAATTTTTCTCTGTCGAATTCAGAAGTTGTTTCTTCCACTTGAGCGCGGATTTGGTTGACGCGTGCAGCGATTTTTTCAGTGTCGCCGGCGCCTTCTACGATTGTTGTGTTTTCTTTCGTTACCACAACTTTAGAAGCGCGTCCCAATTGTCCGATTTCAGTAGATTTCAGGTCAAGGCCTAAGTCTTCTGTGATTACTTCTCCGCCTGTAAGAACAGAGATGTCTTCAAGCATTGCTTTACGGCGGTCACCGAAGCCAGGAGCTTTAACGGCAACAGCGTTGAATGTGCCGCGAAGTTTGTTGACAACGAGTGTAGCAAGAGCTTCACCTTCAACATCTTCAGCGATCAGAAGCAACGGTTTGCCTTGCTGTACAACTTGCTCAAGCACAGGAAGGATTTCTTGAATGTTTGTGATTTTTTTGTCTGTGATTAAGATGTAAGGATTGTCAAGAACCGCTTCCATCTTATCAGAGTCAGTTACCATGTAAGGAGACGCATATCCGCGGTCGAATTGCATACCTTCCACAACTTCAAGCTCAGTTGTGAAGCCTTTAGACTCTTCGATTGTGATGACGCCGTCGTTTCCTACGCGCTCCATTGCTTCAGCGATAAGGCTTCCGACTTCCTCATCAGCAGCAGAGATCGCAGCAACCTGAGCGATAGACTCTTTGCCTTCGATCGGCTTAGAAATTTCTTTTAAGTTTTCGATTGCCACGGTTACGGCTTGTTCCATACCTTTACGCACGCCGACAGGATTAGCTCCCGCAGTTACGTTTTTAAGGCCTTCGCGGATCATAGCCTGCGCAAGTACAGTCGCAGTCGTCGTACCGTCACCGGCAACGTCGTTTGTTTTGCTGGCTACTTCAGCTACAAGCTTCGCACCCATGTTTTCAAACGCGTCTTCAAGTTCAATTTCTTTTGCGATTGTTACACCGTCATTAGTAATTAACGGAGAACCGAATTTTTTCTCCAGAACCACGTTGCGTCCTTTTGGCCCTAAAGTTACTTTTACAGCGTCAGCAAGCGCATCGACACCGCGAAGCATAGCGCGGCGTGCTTCTTCACTAAACTTAATATCTTTTGCCATGTTAACGAAACCTCCTCGAATTTTTAAAAATATTTATTTGCTTAGCCGATTACAGCTAAAATGTCGCTTTCACGTAAGATTAAGTATTCAGTACCTTCGTATTTCACTTCAGTACCGGCGTATTTTGAGAAGATAATGCGGTCGCCCTCTTTTACTTCTAAAGCAACGCGCTCTCCGCTTTCCAACACGCGACCTGAACCGGCTGCCACGATTTTGCCTTCTTGCGGCTTTTCTTTTGCAGAATCCGGTAATACGATTCCGCTGGCAGTTTTTTCTTCAGATTCTACGAGTTCAATGACAACGCGATCACCTAATGGCTTTAACAATGTAATAACCTCCTCAATAGTATGAATATGTAATTTTAGCACTCAGCTCTAAAGAGTGCTAACACAGTTATTATAATAAAGAATCTCACTTCCAATTTCAAGTCATAAGAATAAAAAATTTTCACGCTTACATGATTCTCTCTCACACTGATTTTCTCCTTTTTTCACGGCAAGTTCACTTGTGTTACAATAAGAACAAATAAGTTGATTTTATAGGATAAAGGAGTACATATCATTTGAGAAAACAGTATTGGTATATCATTTTGACATATGTTATCATGCAGCTTTCCGCATTGATCGGCATTCCTTTAATGTACAAATTCGGCTATGCGGGCGGGCACCCTACGAATGCGAATCTCACCATGGCTCAGGGGATTTATTCCGTCGTAAGCTTTTTTATCTGCCTGATTATCGTTCTCTTGATATTGAGAACCGCGCCGAAGCAGACATTAAGAAACGGGAAGAAAGCATCCGCCGGCATGTCCGTTCTCTGGGCGGTCGCGGGAATATGGCTCGCTTTATTTTCTCAGGGAATCGCCGGGATGATTGAGCAGTATGTCTTTCATGTGGGCAGCGGTTCCGAAAACACGAAAGCCATTCTTAACATTATTAAAGCCATGCCGCTCATGATTATCGTTTCTTCTATCGTCGGGCCGATTCTTGAAGAAATCATTTTCCGGAAGATCATCTTCGGTGTATTATATGAAAAAACGAATTTCTTTATCGCCGGACTGATCAGTTCCGTCATTTTCGGCATTGTGCATCAAGACCTCACGCACCTGCTGCTGTATACGGCCATGGGCTTTACCTTTGCGTTCTTGTATGTGCAGACGAAACGGATTATTGTGCCGATATTCGCCCATGTCATGATGAATACCATTGTCGTGGTCATGCAGCTCGGCCCCGCCCAAAAATATATTGAACAGCATAGTGAGCAAATGCAATTAATTATTGGAGGATTGTTTGTATGAGGAACCCAATGACTTGGGGCTTGATTTATTTCGCAGTCGGCTGTATCTTTACGTATTTGGCCGCAAGCTCTCCGGGAAGCATGTGGTCTTTTTATTCCATACTGCTGATGGTTTTCGCCGCTTATAATATCAGCATCTCGTTTAAAATGTTCGCCTTCTCATTTAAAGTGAAGAAAAATCAAAAATAATAAAAGAAAAGCCATTTCTCATCATTGAGAAATGGCTTTTTTTATGCTGATACGTCCTGGTCAGATTCACTGCCGGTCTGCCTTTTCCGATACGCCGCTTTTGAAATCAGGATACTGATCTCGTATAAAATGCAAAGCGGAATGGTAATCATCAAGTGAGACAGCAGCTCAGGCGGCGCAATCATCGCGGCGATCACGAGCAGCACAAAATATGCGTACTTCCTGATCTTCGATAAAAACATCGGCGTGATAACACCGAGTCTCGTTAAAAACATGATCAGCACCGGCATCTGAAACAGCAGCCCGAACGGAATCGTCAGCTGCAGCAGAAAATGAAAGTATTCGGTGATCCCGATCACCTGGTTGACATCCAGGTCATTCGAGACCCGCTTCATAAAATCAACGACCAGCGGAAATAAAATATAATAAGAAAACGACACACCGCCGACAAACAGCACGATCGAAATCGGAATATAGCTGAGTGTTACTTTGCGCTCCTTCTCATACAGACCCGGGCTGACAAACGCCCAAATCTGATAGAGAATAATCGGCGAAGTCAAAATGATGCCGATGATAAACGCGAACTGCAAAAAGATAAACAGCGGATCCGTCAGGTTAAAAGCATTAAGGGTGAGCTCTTTTACTTCATCGGCTTTTTGAAGATACACAATGATAGGTTTTGCCAGAAAAAAGCCGGCAATAAAGAAAACCGTAAAGGATAACGCCACAATCAGCAATCGTTTCCGAAGTTCAGCAATATGCTCCACAAGCGTCATTTGATTCACTCTCATACGCGTCATCCTATCTTACTGTTCTTCTTTCTTTTTTTCCTCTTCTTCACCGGCTAATCCCTTAGTAGCGTTCTTAAATTCACGAAGCGTGTCCCCCGCCGCTTTTCCTAATTCGGGAAGCTTCTTCGGACCGAAAATAATCACCGCCACCACACCGATAACCGCCAGGCTTCCAGGACCGATCATGTGCAGCTCCTCCTTTCGCTATTCAATTTCTTCCAAAACAGAATAATGCTTCAAGAAATAAACCAATGATTGAAGCTCTACAGCTAAATCTATATGATGAATTCGAATGTGATCCGGCACATTCAAACGGGCCGGCGTAAAGTTAAGGATTCCCTTGATTCCGAGCGACACGAGCCGGTCGGTGATTGACTGGGCGGCAACCGCCGGAACGGTAAGAATCGCCACGGGTTCATCCTTTATGTGAAGCTCTAAATCATCAAGATCAAAGACAGGCACACCGCCTACCTCAGTTCCTATTTTACTCTGATTCACATCAAAAGCCATAGATATTTTTGTGTTATTATTTTTTGTGAAATTATAGTGAAGAAACGCCGTCCCTAAATTCCCGACACCGATCAAAATGACGTTCGTCGTTTCATCCTGATCCAGTGTTTTTCTGAAAAATGACAGCAGGTAATCCACATTATAGCCGTATCCTTTTTTGCCGAGCGCCCCGAAATAGGAAAAATCCCGGCGGATCGTGGCCGAATCGACTTTTACCGCGTCGCTCAGTTCAGCTGATGAAACGCGCTGCTTTCCTGACGCGTGTAAATTCTTTAAAAAGCGATAATAAAGCGGCAGCCGTTTTGCCGTCGCCTGTGGAATTTTTGATTGATCCTTGTTCATGATTGGTCCTCCACTTTATACTCAGATGCATCTCTTTTAAAATCACCGTTTTTGCCTCCTGTTTTTTCCATGAGGCAGGTCGGGCCGATGACCATTCCTTTATCCAGCGCCTTGCACATGTCATACACGGTCAAAGCGCAGACTGAAGCGGAAGTTAGCGCTTCCATTTCCACACCTGTACTCCCTTTCGTTTTTACGCTTGCCTGTATATGAAGAACGGCTTCGGAATCCTTTTCCTCCCAGCCGAATGAAATGTCGACGCTGCTTAAAGAAAGCGGGTGGCACATCGGGATAATCGCTGACGTCTGCTTTGCGGCCATAATTCCTGCCACCTGTGCGACAGCCAGCACGTCTCCTTTTCCGATCTCGCGGTTTTTGATTCTGCTGTACACGTCATGCTTCATGTGTACGCTGGATATCGCAGCGGCAGTACGGACTGTTGAAGATTTATCGCTTATATCCACCATGCGGGCACGGCCTTCTTCATTAAAATGAGAAAATCCATTCATATTTAAACTCTCCTTACTTCTGATCATACACTATTTTCTCCCTGATGTCTTATCCTATAATGTTCCAATTCTGATGTATTGTTTGCTGACAGCAGGTTGATAAGCTACACTTAACTTATTATAACAGAGGTGAAATAATATGATGATCTTACAAATTAATCAGCTATCCAAATCTTTTGGCGCTGATCCTATTTTAAACAATATAAAGCTTGAAGTCAGATCTCGGGATCGCATCGCCATAGTAGGCAGAAACGGAGCCGGCAAATCAACTCTCCTTAAAATTATCGCAGGTCACCTTTCATATGAAAAGGGTGAATTAATCAAACCGAAAGAATTAACGATGGGATATCTTGCCCAGCACACTGGCTTGGAATCCCAGCTTACCATAAAAGAAGAACTGCTGAGCGTTTTTGATTTCCTGAAAGCAATGGAAAAAGAGATGCGCTCTATTGAAGAAAAGATGGCCACGGCCGCCCCGGCGGAGCTTGAGACGCTGATGAAAACCTATGACAGGCTTCAGCAGGATTTCAAGGATAAAGGCGGCTATCAATATGAAGCGGACGTCCGATCTATCCTTCACGGACTCGGCTTCGGAAAATTTGACGATTCCGTGAAAGTGCAAAGCCTGAGCGGCGGTCAGAAAACAAGGCTTGCGCTCGGAAAACTGCTGCTGACCCAGCCTGATCTGCTTATTCTGGATGAACCGACGAACCATCTCGACATCGATACGCTTACATGGCTTGAGCATTATTTACAGGGATATTCAGGCGCAATCCTGATCGTTTCCCACGACAGATACTTTCTTGATAAAGTCGTCAGCCAAGTGTACGAGGTCTCACGGACAGAAAGCAAAAAATACCTCGGCAACTACAGCGCCTATTTAGAACAAAAAGCCGAGCAGTATGAGAAAGACCTGAAGCTGTATGAAAAACAGCAGGACGAAATCGCCAAGCTTCAAGATTTTGTTGACCGCAATCTGGCCAGAGCTTCTACAACGAAAAGAGCCCAAAGCAGACGAAAACAGCTTGAACGGATGGACGTCATGGCAAAGCCGCTCGGGGATGAAAAATCAGCCGCCTTCCGTTTTGACATTACAAAACAGAGCGGAAACGACGTCCTGCGCGTACAGGATGTTTCCATCAGCTATGACGGCCAGCCGCCGCTCTTGAAAAACCTGACCTTCGGCATTACAAGAGGCGAAAGCGCCGCCCTCGTCGGACCGAACGGAATCGGCAAATCAACCTTGCTGAAAACGATTATGAATACAATCAGTCCGGAATCCGGGTCGATCACGTACGGTTCCAACGTCACAATCGGCTATTACGATCAGGAGCAGGCTGAACTGACATCGTCCAAACGCGTGCTGGACGAGCTGTGGGATGAATATCCGGACATGCCGGAAAAAGAGATCAGAACATGCCTCGGCAACTTTCTGTTCAGCGGAGACGATGTCCTGAAACCGGTCCGTTCGTTAAGCGGCGGGGAGAAAGCAAGAGTCGCGCTTGCCAAGCTGATGCTTCAAAAAGCAAACTTTCTCATCCTTGATGAACCGACAAACCACCTTGACCTGGACAGTAAAGAGGTGCTGGAAAACGCCCTGATCGACTACCCGGGCACTCTGTTATTTGTATCGCATGACCGCTACTTTATTAACAGGATCGCCACAAGAGTGCTGGAGCTGTCACCTGATCATGCAGAAGAATATTTAGGAGACTATGACTATTACACTGAGAAAAAAGCACAGCAGCTGGAACTGGAAGAAATGAAACGGCAGGAAAAAGAGCAGGCTCAGCCTGCCGGCAAGGTCAAACAGGATACGAAAAGAACTTACGAGGAAGAAAAAGAATGGAAGAAGAAAGAACGGCAGCGCCTGAGACGCATTGAGGAAATCGAAGCGGCCGTCTCATCCGCCGAAGAGAAAATCAGTGCCAATGAGGAGCTACTGTGCGATCCTGACGTGTATCAGGATCATGAAAAGGTACAGACCATTCACGCGGAGAATGAAGCCCTGAATCAAGAGCTCGAAAACTTATTAGCAGAATGGGAGGAACTCTCCTCAGAAGAATAGAAAAAGTCAAGCACCTCTTTAAGGGGTGCTTTTTTATCCACAGCTATCCTCCTTGTCAGCCATTTAAGTAAGCGTTTTATACACACTATCCACAAAATTTTCTGACTTTATCCACTTTACTAACAACTTTCAGTCCCTTATCCAGACTGGATTTCTGAATATATTCACAATCCTGTGGATATGTTAGAATTATCTGTTAATAAGTAAAAAAAGCCTCACGTTTTACAACGTGAGACGATCAAAGGATGTTAATTCCAAACCGGGCTGTCCGTTCATATCATATGAGCCCCGGATCCCCTTTTCAAAAGCAACGGTTCCGGCAGCCGCAATCATCGCTGCATTGTCCGTGCATAAAGAAAGCGGCGGGATGATAAGCTCGGGATCTCCCGAATGGCTGAATTCCTGCTGCAGTGCGGCTCTCAGCCCTTTGTTAGCGGCTACGCCCCCTGCAAGCAGCACTTGTTTAACCCCGTATTCTTTCGCGGCCTTAGAGGTTTTTGCCGTCAGTACATCAATGACACTCTGCTGAAAGCTTGCGGCAAGATCCTCCGGAGGAATCACCTCATTTTTTTGCGAGGCGTTATGAAGCGTGTTAATCACGGCTGATTTCAGGCCGCTGAAGCTGAAATTGTAAGACCCTTCTTCCAGCCACGCACGCGGAAGCGGAATGGAATCCGTTCCCGCAGCAGCCAGCTTATCAATCTGCGGCCCTCCCGGATAAGGAAGCCCCATCGTTCTTGCCACTTTGTCGTAAGCTTCGCCTGCGGCATCATCCAGCGTTTCACCGATAACCTCGAATGAACCGTGCTCTTTCATATAAACCAATTCCGTATGTCCGCCTGACACAACCAAAGCAATCGCCGGGAACTGAAGCTCTCCTATCAGCCTGTTTGCATAAATATGACCCGCAATGTGATGGACGCCGACTAACGGTATTTGATGGGCAAAACTTAACGCCTTTGCCGCATTGACTCCGATTAACAGGGCTCCGACAAGTCCGGGTCCTTCCGTTACAGCAATCGCATCAAGATCATCAAAGCCCATCTCCGCTTTTGAAAGAGCTTCCTCAATCACAAGGGTAATCTGCTCCACATGATGTCTGGACGCTATTTCAGGCACGACTCCGCCGAAACGTTTATGGCTTTCAATTTGAGAAGCGACAACGTTTGAAATGATGTCTTTTCCGTTTTTCACGACTGAGGCCGCAGTTTCATCACAGCTTGTTTCGATTCCTAATACATAAATATCTTGTTTTTCACTCATGTAATGTCACCCACATTAATAACGCGTCTTCCCCGTTATCTGTATAGTATTGTTTTCTGATTCCTCCGGCCTGAAGACCGAATTTCTTATATAAGGATTGGGCGGGATGATTTGAGACCCTGACTTCGAGAGAGAGCCTTCTTGCCTTTTTTTCTCTGCACAATTCTATCGCAGAGCGAAACAGCGCTTCTCCCAACGATTGGCCCCGATATTCCGGCTTAATGGCTATGTTCGTAATCTGCGCGTCATCTATAATAATCCAGATTCCGCAATACCCCGCCAGACAGCCGTCCTTTTCAATGACAAGGTAGTGGGCATACGGATTTTCCAAAAGCTCATGATAAAATGAATCCTTCGTCCATGGAGAAGTAAAGGATGCTGTTTCAATTTCATAAATTTGATCAATATCTTCCGGCCGCATGCTTCGAATCGCCGTTTTCGTTTTCATCCCTATCACCCTATTTTTGAGATTCCATCCATTTCGCTTCAGCCTCTGCCAGACGCAAATAATCCGGAACAAGGCTGTGGACATCCGTTTCTTCTTTTTCCAAGCCTAAAAACGCCAGCTCTGACGGCCGCGGATTATGCTGTGCAGCCGTTCCTATCACTGCTTGAGATGTCATTTCATGCAGAATGGTTTCTTCATGAATGGCTGTATCGTGCCCTAAAAATAAAACCGGAGACGCTTTTTCTTTCAGCATGCCGAGCCAATCAGTCAAAAGGACATTCTGATCAGGAAGAACGGATTGTAATCGGCCGTCCTGATATTCATAAAGTCCCGTATATACCTGTCCGCGCCGGGCATCAAATAACGGGCAGATCAGTCCTTGAAAGTGCCGTCCGTTAGCCGCCAGCACCTCCAGGCTCGAGACAGCGGAAACCGGAAGCTTCAGCGACCATGCCAATGTTTTTGCCAGCGTCACACCGATTCTGACACCTGTGTACGATCCCGGTCCTTTCGCCACCGCTATTTTCGTAAGGTCCTGCGGTGTCAGGCCGCAATCCTTCAGCAATGAATTGACAGCAGGCATCGCCCGCACGGAATGATTCTTTTTTAAATATGTAATATACTCCGCCATCACCGTTTTCTCTCGAACGAGCGCGGCACCCAGCGTGTAATTTGACGTATCAATTGCCAGTATTGTCATGTTTATTTATCTCCTCACAAAGCGTTTCATACCGTGTTCCGAAAGCCGTAAAGGTAATGTCCCTTGCCTCATCACCGGCTCTCTTGATGACGATCTGCAGCCGTTCAGCAGGCAGCTGATCCTGAATTAAATGAGCCCATTCAATTAAACAGACGCCTTGTCCCTCAAAATATTCTTCAAACCCTAAGTCTTCGCTTTCATCCTCCATACGATACACATCCATATGATATAGAGGAATCGAACCGTCATGGTATTCTTTTATAATTGTAAAAGTCGGACTGTTTACCACTCTCGTGATTCCCAGTCCTTCGGCAAAACCCTTTGTAAAAGTCGTTTTTCCCGCGCCTAAGTCGCCTTCCAGTGTCAAAATGTCTCCCGGCTTTGCCAAAGAAGCGGCAAGCTTGGCTACGGCTTTCGTTTCTTCGGGGTTTTTCGTTCTCCATTGTAATGTCTTCAAAGTGAGTCACCCGTCTTATTTAAAATGATTGTATCCTTTTTTCTCAAGGACGATTTGTCTCTGATCATTGGCTGTCAAAAGAACACATGCTTCCTTCCGTTCAGACACCGCCCCTATCTTCGCTATCGGAATGCCTGACTGAGAGCAGTAATCAAGCAGAGAGGTCCACTCTTGCTGAGAAACCGTTCCAACCAATTCAAAATCTTCACCGCCGAATAACACCCATTTCTTCCACTCAGAATTTGCCTCAGGCAAATCCGGATGCACCGGCAGAAGTTGTTCTTCAATTTCTATCGTAACTGAACTTGCCGCAGCTATTTCATGCAGCTCACTGGCCAATCCGTCACTGATATCATTCAGAGCCGCGCGCTGAAGCTGAGAGCAGAAGCGGCCGACTTGAACTCTCGGAACGGGCCGTTTATGTTTTCGGATAAAATAATCACTCGTGTGAAAAGCAGAAGGAAGTGTTTCTCCCAACAAAAGAGACAGTCCTGCTGCGGACGAGCCGATATCCCCCGTAACAAACACAACATCTCCGGGTCTTGCCGAGCTTCGCAGACAAGCGCAATCCTTCTCAACTTCTCCGATGACAGTAACGGTAATTACGGCTTGACC
Source organism: Bacillus sp. MT(2024) (assembly GCF_036362845.1). NCBI lineage: Bacteria > Bacillati > Bacillota > Bacilli > Caryophanales > Bacillaceae > Bacillus > Bacillus sp. MT(2024). The sequence continues at coordinate 582,009 of NZ_CP143632.1, read as the reverse complement.
GGAAGCGGAGACGGTATCTCCCCCGATCAAATCCATTTGATATAGTTTCGCCAGTTCCGCCATCCCTTCATACATTGCCTGGACGTCAGCTTTCTGCCAGCAAGAAGGAACCGCTAGAGACACCAAATAAAACTTCGGAATGCCTCCCATCGCCGCCACGTCACTAATGTTAACAGCAAGCGCTTTATAACCGATATCATGAGGAGAGGAATACTCTAATTTAAAATGGACATTCTCCACCATTGTATCAAGGCAGACAATTTGCTGCATATGGGGTGACGCTGTATAAACCGCACCATCATCACCGATCCCTACATCGACGGAAGGATGATAATGCGAATGCGGAGTAATACTGTGAATCAACTCAAACTCATCCATATATCTCCCGTCTCCCTTTCTGACGCTCTTGTGAAATACAGCTCTTTCTAGTGTATCGGATTATGTTTCAATATCCAAGACTTTAACGATATAAAAGAAAGCTTGGTTAGATACCAAGCTGCCAGCATTTAAAAGAAAACACAAAAAAAACGAAAACATGATCGTTTCGTTTACAATAAAAATGGCGGTCCGGACGGGACTCGAACCCGCGACCTCCTGCGTGACAGGCAGGCATTCTAACCAACTGAACTACCGGACCATTTAATTTTTGGTTGCGGGGGCAGGATTTGAACCTGCGACCTTCGGGTTATGAGCCCGACGAGCTACCGAACTGCTCCACCCCGCGATGATAAAATTTTAGAAAAGCTTGGCGGCGTCCTACTCTCACAGGGGGAAACCCCCGACTACCATCGGCGCTGAAGAGCTTAACTTCCGTGTTCGGCATGGGAACGGGTGTGACCTCTTCGCTATCGCCACCAAACCATTGAGAGTGTTCTCTCAAAACTAGATAACAGTAAGCATACATTCAAATTGGTTAAGTCCTCGATCGATTAGTATCTGTCAGCTCCATGTGTCGCCACACTTCCACCTCAGACCTATCAACCTGATCATCTTTCAGGGATCTTACTTCCTTGCGGAATGGGAAATCTCATCTTGAGGGGGGCTTCATGCTTAGATGCTTTCAGCACTTATCCCGTCCGCACATAGCTACCCAGCGATGCCCTTGGCAGAACAACTGGTACACCAGCGGTGCGTCCATCCCGGTCCTCTCGTACTAAGGACAGCTCCTCTCAAATTTCCTGCGCCCGCGACGGATAGGGACCGAACTGTCTCACGACGTTCTGAACCCAGCTCGCGTACCGCTTTAATGGGCGAACAGCCCAACCCTTGGGACCGACTACAGCCCCAGGATGCGATGAGCCGACATCGAGGTGCCAAACCTCCCCGTCGATGTGGACTCTTGGGGGAGATAAGCCTGTTATCCCCGGGGTAGCTTTTATCCGTTGAGCGATGGCCCTTCCATGCGGAACCACCGGATCACTAAGCCCGACTTTCGTCCCTGCTCGACTTGTAGGTCTCGCAGTCAAGCTCCCTTGTGCCTTTACACTCTGCGAATGATTTCCAACCATTCTGAGGGAACCTTTGGGCGCCTCCGTTACCTTTTAGGAGGCGACCGCCCCAGTCAAACTGCCCACCTGACACTGTCTCCCCGCCCGATAAGGGCGGCGGGTTAGAAGGTCAATACAGCCAGGGTAGTATCCCACCGATGCCTCCACCGAAGCTGGCGCTCCGGTTTCCAAGGCTCCTACCTATCCTGTACAAGCTGTACCAACATTCAATATCAGGCTGCAGTAAAGCTCCACGGGGTCTTTCCGTCCTGTCGCGGGTAACCTGCATCTTCACAGGTACTATAATTTCACCGAGTCTCTCGTTGAGACAGTGCCCAGATCGTTGCGCCTTTCGTGCGGGTCGGAACTTACCCGACAAGGAATTTCGCTACCTTAGGACCGTTATAGTTACGGCCGCCGTTTACTGGGGCTTCAATTCGCACCTTCGCTTACGCTAAGCGCTCCTCTTAACCTTCCAGCACCGGGCAGGCGTCAGCCCCTATACTTCGCCTTACGGCTTCGCAGAGACCTGTGTTTTTGCTAAACAGTCGCCTGGGCCTATTCACTGCGGCTCTCTCGGGCTTGCACCCTAACAGAGCCCCTTCTCCCGAAGTTACGGGGTCATTTTGCCGAGTTCCTTAACGAGAGTTCTCTCGATCACCTTAGGATTCTCTCCTCGCCTACCTGTGTCGGTTTGCGGTACGGGCACCTCTCACCTCGCTAGAGGCTTTTCTTGGCAGTGTGGAATCAGGAACTTCGCTACTATAATTCGCTCGCCATCACAGCTCAGCCTTCACGGGAAACGGATTTGCCTATTTCCCAGCCTAACTGCTTGGACGCGGATATCCAATACCGCGCTTACCCTATCCTCCTGCGTCCCCCCATTGCTCAAATGGTGAGGAGGTGGTACAGGAATATCAACCTGTTATCCATCGCCTACGCCTTTCGGCCTCGGCTTAGGTCCCGACTAACCCTGAGCGGACGAGCCTTCCTCAGGAAACCTTAGGCATTCGGTGGAGGATTCTCACCCTCTTTCGCTACTCATACCGGCATTCTCACTTCTAAGCGCTCCACAAGTCCTTCCGGTCTTGCTTCACAGCCCTTAGAACGCTCTCCTACCACTGTTCGAAGAACAGTCCGCAGCTTCGGTGATACGTTTAGCCCCGGTACATTTTCGGCGCAGAGTCACTCGACCAGTGAGCTATTACGCACTCTTTAAATGGTGGCTGCTTCTAAGCCAACATCCTGGTTGTCTAAGCAACTCCACATCCTTTTCCACTTAACGTATACTTTGGGACCTTAGCTGGCGGTCTGGGCTGTTTCCCTTTCGACTACGGATCTTATCACTCGCAGTCTGACTCCCAAGGATAAGTCATCGGCATTCGGAGTTTGACTGAATTCGGTAACCCGGTAGGGGCCCCTAGTCCAATCAGTGCTCTACCTCCGAGACTCTTACCTTGAGGCTAGCCCTAAAGCTATTTCGGAGAGAACCAGCTATCTCCAGGTTCGATTGGCATTTCACCCCTACCCACACCTCATCCCCGCACTTTTCAACGTGCGTGGGTTCGGGCCTCCATTCAGTGTTACCTGAACTTCACCCTGGACATGGGTAGATCACCTGGTTTCGGGTCTACGACCACGTACTCAATTCGCCCTATTCAGACTCGCTTTCGCTGCGGCTCCGCATCTTCTGCTTAACCTTGCACGGGATCGTAACTCGCCGGTTCATTCTACAAAAGGCACGCCATCACCCGTTAACGGGCTCTGACTACTTGTAGGCACACGGTTTCAGGATCTCTTTCACTCCCTTCCGGGGTGCTTTTCACCTTCCCTCACGGTACTGGTTCACTATCGGTCACTAGGGAGTATTTAGCCTTGGGAGATGGTCCTCCCGGATTCCGACGGAATTTCACGTGTTCCGCCGTACTCAGGATCCACTCAGGAGAGAACGAAGTTTTGACTACAGGGCTGTTACCTCCTATGGCGGGCCTTTCCAGACCTCTTCATCTACCTCGTTCCTTTGTAACTCCGTACAGAGTGTCCTACAACCCCAAGAGGCAAGCCTCTTGGTTTGGGCTGGTCCCGTTTCGCTCGCCGCTACTCAGGGAATCGCATTTGCTTTCTCTTCCTCCGGGTACTTAGATGTTTCAGTTCCCCGGGTCTGCCTTCTCATATCCTATGTATTCAGATATGGATACCACTCCATTACGAGTGGTGGGTTTCCCCATTCGGAAATCTCCGGATCAAAGCTTGCTTACAGCTCCCCGAAGCATATCGGTGTTCGTCCCGTCCTTCATCGGCTCCTAGTGCCAAGGCATCCACCGTGCGCCCTTTCTAACTTAACCGTTAAAAAGAATCACTACGTGATATCTTGCATTACTAATTGAATGTGAATTACTTCTGTTATCTAGTTTTCAAAGAACAACATCTCGAAGAATCGAATGATCCTTCAAAACTAAACAAGACAGGGAACGTTCTGTTTATAAGACCCAAGGTCTTATATTCCGTTAAAATCCTTAGAAAGGAGGTGATCCAGCCGCACCTTCCGATACGGCTACCTTGTTACGACTTCACCCCAATCATCTGTCCCACCTTCGGCGGCTGGCTCCTAAAAGGTTACCTCACCGACTTCGGGTGTTACAAACTCTCGTGGTGTGACGGGCGGTGTGTACAAGGCCCGGGAACGTATTCACCGCGGCATGCTGATCCGCGATTACTAGCGATTCCAGCTTCACGCAGTCGAGTTGCAGACTGCGATCCGAACTGAGAACAGATTTGTGGGATTGGCTTAACCTCGCGGTTTCGCTGCCCTTTGTTCTGTCCATTGTAGCACGTGTGTAGCCCAGGTCATAAGGGGCATGATGATTTGACGTCATCCCCACCTTCCTCCGGTTTGTCACCGGCAGTCACCTTAGAGTGCCCAACTGAATGCTGGCAACTAAGATCAAGGGTTGCGCTCGTTGCGGGACTTAACCCAACATCTCACGACACGAGCTGACGACAACCATGCACCACCTGTCACTCTGCCCCCGAAGGGGACGTCCTATCTCTAGGATTGTCAGAGGATGTCAAGACCTGGTAAGGTTCTTCGCGTTGCTTCGAATTAAACCACATGCTCCACCGCTTGTGCGGGCCCCCGTCAATTCCTTTGAGTTTCAGTCTTGCGACCGTACTCCCCAGGCGGAGTGCTTAATGCGTTAGCTGCAGCACTAAGGGGCGGAAACCCCCTAACACTTAGCACTCATCGTTTACGGCGTGGACTACCAGGGTATCTAATCCTGTTCGCTCCCCACGCTTTCGCTCCTCAGCGTCAGTTACAGACCAGAGAGTCGCCTTCGCCACTGGTGTTCCTCCACATCTCTACGCATTTCACCGCTACACGTGGAATTCCACTCTCCTCTTCTGCACTCAAGTTCCCCAGTTTCCAATGACCCTCCCGGTTGAGCCGGGGCTTTCACATCAGACTTAAGAAACCGCCTGCGAGCCCTTTACGCCCAATAATTCCGGACAACGCTTGCCACCTACGTATTACCGCGGCTGCTGGCACGTAGTTAGCCGTGGCTTTCTGGTTAGGTACCGTCAAGGTGCCGCCCTATTTGAACGGCACTTGTTCTTCCCTAACAACAGAGCTTTACGATCCGAAAACCTTCATCACTCACGCGGCGTTGCTCCGTCAGACTTTCGTCCATTGCGGAAGATTCCTACTGCTGCCTCCGTAGGAGTCTGGGCCGTGTCTCAGTCCCAGTGTGGCCGATCACCCTCTCAGGTCGGCTACGCATCGTCGCCTTGGTGAGCCGTTACCTCACCAACTAGCTAATGCGCCGCGGGTCCATCTGTAAGTGGTAGCCGAAGCCACCTTTTATGTCTGAACCATGCGGTTCAAACAACCATCCGGTATTAGCCCCGGTTTCCCGGAGTTATCCCAGTCTTACAGGCAGGTTACCCACGTGTTACTCACCCGTCCGCCGCTAACATCAGGGAGCAAGCTCCCATCTGTCCGCTCGACTTGCATGTATTAGGCACGCCGCCAGCGTTCGTCCTGAGCCAGGATCAAACTCTCCGATAAATGGATCACAGACTAAGTTCACTGCATCCTGCAGTAACGTCTGTGTGATCTGCATCGTGCAGACCTTAGTTTGACTGACTACGCACATCGCTGTGCGATTTATTTAAAACTTTGAATTAACAGGTACGTTTTGTCTTGTTTAGTTTTCAAAGATCATTATAATGGAGCGGGTGATGAGAATCGAACTCACGACATCAGCTTGGAAGGCTGAGGTTTTACCACTAAACTACACCCGCATTTGAATTGGCGCGCCCGAGAGGAGTCGAACCCCTAACCTTTTGATCCGTAGTCAAACGCTCTATCCAATTGAGCTACGGGCGCTTATCAGGCGACTTAACTATCATACTACCAATTAGTTATGATGTCAAGTGTTTTTTTATTTCTTTACGAAGTCTTTTTTCTCGACCTCATTTATTATACACGCTTTTGAGAATTTGTAAAGTCTTTTTTTAAAAAGATCATTTTCTCATTTGTCGTTATCGCTTTGTTCATCAGCGACGTTTAATAATATACCACGCACTTTAAATTAGGTCAACACTTTTACGAAACTTTTTTCCCGCTTATTATTCCCTTCTATATAATAGTAAAAAGCGGGATTCCCAGGAACCCCGCGTCTATTCAGATTACCCGCTCACCTCGGCTTCTGCGCTATTACGATCTGTTTTTTCATAGGCACGGAAGTTTTGTTCAAGCTGTTCGAGCGACAGACCTTTCGTTTCCGGAAGGAACCTTTTCACAAATATAACGGACGCTATCCCTAACAGGACAAAAATGAAGAAGGTTGCAGACAATCCGATGTTTGCGAGCAGGACCGGAAAAGTTAAACCAACAATGAAGTTCACGATCCAGAGGCAGAAGACAGTGACCCCCATACCAAGCCCCCGCAATCGCAGCGGGAATATCTCCGACAGCATCAGCCAGGTCACCGGAGAGACAGCCCCCTGCTGAAACGCAAGGAAAGTGACTGTTAATGAAAGAACCACATAAGGAAGAGCAGGCGATCCTTTCAGCACGACAGACAGAACTCCGATCAAAAGCAGCATCGCAGTCGTTCCGATGAGCCCCGTCATCAGCATCGGGCGGCGGCCGACTTTGCCGAGAAGCCATATTCCCACAAAAGTCGCGAGCACTGAAATCACACCGTTAGCGATATTGCCGATTAATGCGGCTTTTGTCTCGAAACCGGCATCTTTTAAAATTTGAGTTCCATAGTACATAATCGAATTCACGCCGGTGAGCTGCTGCACTACCGCAATTCCGATCCCGATAAACACAATGCGGCGCACCCACGGAACGGCAAGATCCTTAAAGGTCGCCTGCTCCATCTCAGCTTCCTTACGAAAGGCAGATTCAATCTCAGCGAGCTCAGCCTTCGCTTTCTCTTCATTCCTTATTCGCCGGAGAACGTGCAGAGCATCTTCTTTTCTTCCTTTAGAAACCAGCCAGCGCGGACTTTCAGGAACTTTCAGCATACCGAAAAACAAGAATACCGCCGGAAGGGCCGCGATAACGAGCATATAACGCCAAGCGTGAGAGGTATCACCAAGCACATTGCCGATGATAGCATTACACGTGAAGGCAAGCAGCTGGCCCGTTACAATCATCAATTCATTTTGGGTAACCATTCTCCCTCGGCTTTCCGCCGGCGACATTTCAGCCAAATATGCTGGAACGGTTACGGATGCTCCCCCGACGGCAAGCCCCAGCAGAAAACGGGAGATGATCATAACCGACACGTTAGGCGCCAGTGTACATCCGAGTGTCGCTGCAAAGAACAAAACGGCAAGGATAAGGATATTTTTACGTCTGCCGTTATAGTCCGACAATCTCCCTCCGAAAACCGCGCCGATCGCAGCCCCCAAGAGCAGGGAGCTCGCCACCATCCCTTCAGTCAAAGCAGTAAGATTAAGCTGGTCAGCTTCCGCCATAAACGGCAGCGCCCCATTAATCACACCGGTATCGTAGCCGAAAAGAAGTCCCCCGAATGTCGATACTAAAATGATGGTTCTCAAAAATGAATGCTGGCTGCTATTTTTATTCATCTTCAAATCCTCCTAGTTTTTACACAGAGATAATATCCGAATATTCAGTTATCAATATTTACACCTCTAACGTCTGCATACAAGTTCTGACCGTCCAAAACAGTTTTATAAGAAGAAAATATTTCGAAAACGTTATCATTTATAGTGATTATTCGCTCTCCCCTCTCGTTATATTGTTATTTTATAGTTACTTTGTAGTGAAGTTATAATGATATTATTGGCACTTATGTTATTATCATAATTTTAAAAGCGCTTTCAGTCAATGAATATTTCAGAAAATTTTATAACTTACCTTTATATTACCTATATATAATCAATTTATGTTTTACATCAACTTATTTTCATAACATGATCAATGAATTACCCCTATCATAACCAACAATTGATTATATAATGAAAACCCCCAACTGCTAGTTGGGGGGTTTTTGTTTTATTCTTCGTTTATTGTAACAATCGTTCTCCCTCTCGCTTCTCCTTTTAAAAGGGCAGGAAGCGTATCCGGCAGCTCTTCAAGTGTAATTTCCTTTTGAATAAAGGCCTCCAGATCTGCAGGCTTGAAGTCATCAGCTAAACGCTGCCATATTTTCTTTCTTGTCTCCATCGGACAGAATACGGAATCAATTCCCAAGAGACTGACGCCGCGCAATATAAACGGAAAGACTGTAGCCGGGAGTTTCGTTCCCGCTGTCAGTCCGCTCACAGCAACTGATCCGCCGTACTGAATCTGACTGAGAACTGAAGCAAGCGGCTCACCTCCGACCGGATCGACGGCCGCTGCCCATTTTTGTTTTTGCATCGGTTTTAACGTTCCGTTATACACTTCGTCACGGTGAATGACCGTCTTTGCTCCGAGGCTCTTCAAATAGCCGCTTTCTTCTTCTTTTCCCGTACTGGCCTCGACCTCATAACCTAAGGTTGAAAGAATGGAGACGGCAAAGCTTCCGACGCCGCCTGTCGCTCCCGTCACCAGCACCTTCCCTTTTTCAGGAGCGGCATGGTTTTCTTCAAGACGCTGGACGGACAATGCGGCAGTGAAGCCGGCGGTTCCGATCGTCATGGCTTCTTTAAGTGTCAGACCTTCAGGCAGCGGCACGATCCAATCTGCCGGAATGCGGGCCATCCCGCTATAGCCGCCAAAATGGGAAACGCCTATGCCGTAGCTTGTCGCAATGACTTTGTCCCCTTCTTTAAAACGGGCGTCATCTGAAGAAACGACGATTCCCGCTAAATCAATTCCCGGCACGAAAGGATACGACGTTACGATCTTGCCGTCAGGAATGGCAGCCAAGCTGTCTTTATAATTCACCCCTGAGTAGCAAACCTTAATCAGCACTTCACCCTCGGGAAGGTCCTGAACCGCCAGCTCCCGTACGCTGACTGAAAACCGGTCTTCATGTTGATCGACTACTAACGCTTTAAATTGATCTGTCATCACTACGTCTCCTTAAAATGAATTGAATGGCTCTGGAAAAGCATAAAATAAGTTTGATTTGTTTTCAAATGTCCTGCCCTGTGTAGTATGATCAAAAGTAAAAACAGCGAAAGAGTGGTTACGCATCATGTCTGATAAACAAAACAAAGATAACAAAAACAACAGCAATCAGCCATTACCGGACATTATTCATACCGCCGTTTTCAAGGCGCCGATACAAGTTGTCTGGGATACGGTCTCTACGGCGGACGGCCTGTCTCTCTGGTTTATGCCGAATGATTTCACACCTCAAGAAGACAGTGAGTTTCAGCTGGAATCTCCGTTCGGTCCGTCTCCGTGCAAGCTGCTGGATATTGAAGCGCCGTACCGCCTTTCTTTTTCATGGGATACGGAAGGCTGGATCGTTTCTTTTGTCTTAAAGGAAACGGAAAGCGGAAATACTGAATTCACTCTCATTCACGGCGGATGGAAAGAGCCGGAAGCCGTTATCAATAAAGTCAATCGGAAAAGCTCCGAGATTCACAGTACGATGGATCAAGGATGGAACGGGCTTGTCAACACGAAACTTCGCGGGGCGGTTGAGGCTTAACACAAAAGGACGGACACGCTTTCCGTCCTTTTTTTGATGCCGATACATAAAAACTGACTTTGCAAAGACACTAACAGAAGAACCGAAAACTTCTTTCAGGGGGCGCTGTTTATGTATTATTACAAAGAAGAGCTGATCAATATCATTAAACCGGACAAGCCGGACCCGGCCGCGGCCAAGGTGCTTCAGGAAATTTTAGGCGGGCATTACGGGGAAATGCGGACGATGATGCAATACTTTTTCCAAAGCTCTAATTTCAGAGGAAAAGAAAAACAGTTCCGCGACCTGCTTCGCGGTGTATTTTTAGAAGAGATCGCACACGTTGAGCTCGTCCAGCATACGATTAATGCGCTGCTCGATGAAAGCGGCGCTGAGGGCGCCGGAAATCGGGCAGCAGATCAGGCGCCGCTTGACGAAGCGGTTAAACACGCCAATCCGCACCATTTTATCATCGGGGCGCAAAGTTCTCTTCCTGTAGACGCCGGCGGCAATCCATGGAACGGGTCTTGGGTATACAACCACGGGAATCTGATTGCCGACTTATTGGACAATGTCGTGCTGGAATCAACCGGCGTGCTGCAAAAAACGCGCATTTATGAAATGAGTTCTAACCAGACGTTCAGAGAAACACTCGGTTTCCTGATCGTCCGTGACAACGCCCATCAAAATGCATTTACAAAAGCGCTGGAAACACTGGGTGTCGAATGGGGCAAATTATTTCCCGTGCCGAATTATGATATTGAAAAATACCCGGAATGCCGGAAATTCGTTGAGATGGGTTATCATAATACCCAATTTAATTTCAGACTGGACCCCACACGGATCGGAGAAATTCTGCAGGGAACGACGCCGAGCCGAAACGGCGGCGAATTAAGTGTGTCCGAGCCTCCTAAAGGTTTCCCCGTCCCGGAACTTCCCGAGCTTCCGAATGAGCAAAGCCCCGGACTGAAAGATATGAACTTGTAACAAAAAACGCCTGTTTCGGGCGTTTTTTGTTTTTCTGAATATGAGGTTTGAATGTGTTCAAAACGGGGAATATAAGCCGGGAGATCTTGCCATACGGCCGTTATTTTGATGTGAGCACATTTCTGTACATACTTCGTTTCGAAAGTTGTCCTAATTTTCCAGCCGGCCGGCTGGGTATGTTTGAATGATAATGGGAATTATGTAAAGAGAACAATGTCTTTTTTAAGGAGGCAGCGAATGTCTAAGCAAGGAAACTTCCAGAAAACTATGTCACTTTTTGATCTTATTTTAATCGGCATGGGAGCCATATTCGGTTCGGCATGGCTGTTTGCCGTCAGTAACGTCGCCTCTAAAGCGGGCCCGTCAGGCGTTTTTTCCTGGCTGATCGGCGGGGGAATCATCTTATTGATCGGCTTGGTTTATGCGGAACTGGGCGCCGCGCTGCCGCGGACCGGGGGAATTATCCGGTATCCCGTATATTCACATGGACACCTGGTCGGATATTTAATTTCCTTTGTCACCATTGTGGCATACACGAGTCTTATTTCTATAGAAGTCACGGCAGTCCGCCAATACGTGGCGTATTGGTTTCCCGGTTTGACCGTAAAAGGCTCTGATTCGCCGACAATTGCCGGATGGATATTGCAATTTGCGCTGCTCTGCCTGTTCTTCCTCCTCAATTACTGGAGTGTCAAAACCTTTGCGAAAGCAAACTTCATTATTTCGATTTTTAAATATGTCGTACCGATTACGGTAATTGTTGTACTGATTTTTCATTTTCACCCGGGCAATATGACCGTTCACGGATTCGCGCCTTTTGGTTTCACCGGAATTCAGGCCGCGATTTCCACAGGCGGCGTCATGTTTGCATACCTTGGGCTGCATCCGATTGTGGCTGTCGCGAGTGAAGTGCAGAATCCGAAGCGGAACATTCCGATCGCATTGATTGTCTGTATTATCGTTTCTACTATTATTTACACCGTACTGCAGCTCACTTTTATCGGGGCGATCCCGGCGGATACCCTGAAGCACGGATGGCCGGCTATCGGGACTGAATTCTCCCTTCCGTTCAAAGATATCGCCGTTTTGCTCGGTTTGGGGTGGCTGGCGACATTGGTCATTTTAGATGCGATTTTATCACCGGGCGGTAACGGAAATATCTTTATGAATACGACTTCACGTCTCGTCTATGCCTGGGCCAGAAACGGAACATTATTCAGCATTTTTTCTAAAGTCAATAAAGAAACCGGGACACCGCGCGCCTCCCTTTGGCTTTCGTTCGGTCTGGCTGTTTTTTGGACGCTTCCGTTCCCTTCTTGGAACGCTCTTGTTAACGTATGCTCCGTCGCATTGATTCTGTCTTATGCGATTGCGCCGATTTCTTCTGCGGCGCTGAGAGTCAACGCGAAGAATATTAACAGACCGTTTTATTTAAAAGGGATGAGCATCATCGGGCCGCTGTCGTTTATTTTTACCTCTTATATTGTATATTGGTCCGGATGGCGCACCGTATCCTGGCTTCTCGGTTCTCAAATTGTCATGTTTCTGATCTATCTCTGTTTCAGTAAATATGCTCCCAAAGATGATGTCAGCATACGCCAGCAGCTGAAATCCGCATGGTGGATCGTCGGCTTTTATGTCATGATGCTGATTTTCTCCTATCTCGGCTCGTTCGGCCACGGATTGGGCATTATCAGCAATCCGCTTGACCTGATTCTGATCGCCATCGGTTCGCTCGGTATTTATTACTGGGCAAAATATACGGGTCTGCCGAAGGCTATGATCGACAGTGATAAATGACGAATGCCGGAAAGAAGTATGGTCTTCTTTCCGGTATTTTTATGTTAAGGGATGACAAAAAAGCGAACATACGATAAAATGAATGACAGTCATTCATAAAAGGAGGAACCCCTCTATTGGCAAAACAAAGCTCGGGAAAATACGAAAAGATCCTGCAAGCCGCGATTGAAGTCATTTCTGAAAAAGGATTGGATAAAGCATCCATTTCAGAAATCGTCAAAAAAGCCGGAACGGCCCAAGGTACGTTTTACTTATATTTTTCTTCTAAAAACGCACTGATATCCGCGATTGCAGAAAACCTGCTCGACACTACGCTGGACAGAATAAAAGGGAAAACGGACGGTTCTGAAGATTTTTGGACGTTGCTGGACATTTTGGTAGATGAGACATTTCACATCACCCGGCTTCATAAAGATATTATCGTTCTCTGTTATTCCGGTCTTGCCATCGATCATTCAATGGAGAAATGGGAAGCCATTTATCAGCCTTATTATTCCTGGCTGGAAGGTGTGATCAATACGGCCATTGAACAGGGTGAGGTCATCAGCGGCATTCATGTCAGATGGACGGCCAGAACGATTATCAACGTTGTCGAGAACGCAGCTGAACGGTTTTATATCGGCTGTGAACAGGATGTCGATCTCGAAGTATATAAAAAAGAAATATTCAGCTTTCTCAAAAGAAGCTTGCAGAAATGATTGGCGGAGACCGATCATTTTTGACCCCCGTAAAAATGACTGACATTCATTCATAACTGAGGTGACTGTATCATGTATTGGCTGCTTGTATTGATAGCCGGATTGTTAGAAGTAGTTTGGGCGTCCGCCCTGAAGCATGCGGATTCGCTCTTTGATTGGATTGGTATTTTCCTTTTGATTGCCGTCAGCTTTCTGATGCTGATCCGCTCTTATAAAAAAATTCCGATGGCTGCCGCATATACCGTTTTTGTCGGAATAGGCACCGTCGGCACATATGTAACGGGCGTCATTTTAGGCGAATCGTTTTCAATCGGGCAAATATTCTTTTTGGCTTTGCTGTTGTCCGGCATTTTAGGAATGAAGGTATTTACGAAAGAAACTGAAACAAGGGGTGAACATTAATGGCATGGCTGCTGTTATTTATTGCCGGAGCGGAGGAAGTTGTAGCGGCCGTTGCCATGAAACATATTGACGGTTTTAAAAAAAAGTGGCCGCTGATTGTCATGGTAACAGGCTTTATGCTTTCATTCTTTTGCCTTTCCGGCGCGATGCAGGTTCTTCCCACAGGTGTCGCGTATGCGGCTTGGACCGGCATGGGAAGCATCGGCGTTTCTGCCGTGGGCATACTTTGGTTTAAAGAAAAATTCAATCTGTCACAATTGGTGTCTCTGGGGCTTATCCTCATTGGTGTCATCGGCTTAAAACTGACAGCGTGACGGCCTGAGACAGCTTTTTAAACAAAAAACAAAGGACCCTAAACGGGCCCTTTGTTTTTTTATGCTGTTTTGATCTGTTCCGCTTTTCCCGCTCCGACTCCGAAAATGAAAATCAGAACGGAGACTGCGATCAGCATGAATAACGGAACCGTCCAGCCGTGCGTGATGTCATGCAGCAAACCGAATACAAGCGGTCCGAACGCGGCAAGCAGGTATCCGAATGACTGGGCCATGCCGGAAAGCGCCGCGGCTTCATGAACATGCCGGGTCCGCAGGCTGAAGAACATCATCGCCAGACTGAACGCACAGCCTCCCGCAATTCCGATCAAAATGACCCATAGCGGAGTGAGAGCCGGGCTTCCGAAAAGAACGCCGGCAATGCCGATAAGGAAAAATAAAGCCGTCAGTCCGGCGAGTGCGCGCTGATTTTTCATTTTAGCGGCAGCGATCGGCACGATAAAAGTAATCGGCAGGACTGAGAATTGCATTAATGAAAGCATCCATCCCGCCTTACTTGAGCTGAGTCCATTCTGCTGAAGAATTTCCGGCAGCCAGGCGATGACGGTGTAAAAAATAAGGGATTGCAGCCCCATGAACATCGTCACCTTCCAAGCCAGCGGAGACCGCATCAGACTGTTTTTCTTCTCTCCGTTTGTCCCAGTCGTGCGGACGGGCAGTTCGCGTCCTCGCATTTGCGGAATCCACATGACGAACGCAATAAAAGAAAGGATAGCCCAGCAGCCGAGCGCGCCTTTCCAGCCTAACCCCGCTGAAGAGGCGATCGGCACGCTGATGCCGGATGCAATCGCGCCGCACAGATTCATAGAAACCGAGTAGACGCCGGTCATGATGCCTAAATTTCCGGGAAACTTATGTTTAATGAGACTCGGCAGCAGGACGTTGCATACGGCGATCGACAATCCCAACAGGATCGTTCCGAAAAAGAGAGTGCCGATTCCGGCGATGGAGCGCAGCAGAGTTCCGGCTGTCAGGACAATTAATGATGACAGTAAGACAATCTCGGTCCCGAAGCGCCGGGACAATAATGGAACAAACGGCGACAGACATGCAAAGGCCAAAAGCGGCACTGTCGTAATGGTGCCGGCAGCCGCATTGGTCATGCCGAGGCTGTCCCGAATTGAGGAAACGAGCGGCCCGACCGATGTCAGAGGCGCTCTGAGGTTGGCCCCTATCAATATGACTCCGATGACCAGCAATATCAGTTTTTTACGATGACTTGCTTGCAGAATTTGATGTTCGTCTTCAATTTTCATGTTCATCCTCCATGTGTATTGTATCTTTAAATACTGTGATGTATTGGTTGACGGCCTCCATGGCCTGATCCGGTTTCTGTCCGATAATCGCGGCGGCAAGCTGGGTGTGGATCCGGATAGCAGGGGTGATTTCCAACAGGTTATGGACTGACGCACAAAGCGCCTCCGTCATATGCTCGTATAGATCAGAAAGCATATTGTTATGGGCCGCCTGTACAATTGTTTTGTGCAGCTTAATGTCGGCTTCGGCATACCGTTTTCGATCTTCATTTTGCAAGGCCGCTTCACATTCATCCAAGCATGCCTTCAGTGCTTTCAGGTCTTCGTCATTACGCCTTTCCGCCGCCAATCGTGCAGCTTCTCTTTCGAGTGCGTATCTGACTTCTAATGTTTCAAGCAAATTTGATTTTTTAATATGGCGGTAAAATGCCGCGCCGAGAACACTGGATGAGCTGACATACGTACCGCTCCCCTGCTTTGTCTGCAGCAGGCCGGCATGTACGAGCGCCCGAATGGCCTCACGTAACGTGTTTCGGCTCACATCAAATTGCTTCATTAAATCCAGCTCAGGGGGAATGCGCGTCCCGACCGGCCATTTATCCGATTGAATTAACGATTCAATTTGCGCCACCACTTGTTCTACGAGCGACAGTCTGCTTGTTTTGGATATCTCCATCAAAACACCTCTGAAATTTGTAGGATGATTCTATCATTGGGTAATATAACATAAAAGAAGCGACGATGTAAATCAGCGGCATCAAAAAAAGAGTGAGTTTTTCTCTCACTCTTCGGCGCTTTTATGAACGTTTTATATTGACTGAGGTCACGACAAACTTGTCATGACGGTGGCGGGAAAATGAATATTCAAAGGGAGTGCCGTTGTCCAAAAAGCCTACATGCTCGACTTCAAGTATCGGGTCATCCGGCCGGCAGCCGAGATATTGCTGATCCATGTCATCCGACTTGCACGCTCTGATTTTTCTGTGTGAGCCTGCGATTTTGAGCTGCAGTTCCCGCGTAATATGATCGTAGATGGAATGGTTGAGCACCTCGTCATTAATGCCGGGTATAAGGCTCGCCGGCATGTATGTTTTTTCAAGAACGTACGGTTCGCCTTCAACAATTCTGAGCCTCACTACATAATAGACGGGAGTCTTTTCATCGATGGCCAAATGTGCGGCGACATCTTGAGACGGAAACTGCACTTCAAACCGGATGACCTTGCTCTTGATATTTTTGCCTTTTAACAAATTGCTCAAGCCGAGAATTTCGTTGCTGACTACGTGAACGTGCTCATCCTGCATGGCTGATTGAATGATAAATGTGCCGTGCCCTCTTTTTCTGAAAAGCATCCCTTCGGCCGCAAGTGTATCAAGCGCCCGCTTCATCGTCATCCGGCTGCACCCGAACTCCGCAGCGAGCGTCTTTTCATCCGGGATCGGCTGATCTATGTCATATACACTGCTTTTAATCCTCTTTCTCATTTCGTTGGCGATTTTTTCGTACTTATTCATCGGTTTCCTCCGGCTGTATAATGTTTGATCTGTATAGACTCCTTACGGTTATCATAAATTTTTTTCCCTGCTTCATCAATGACGTTACAGCCGCCGATATTGAAATTGAAAGGATTTCCTCGAATTTTCTATGGAATCTCCCTCACTATTATGGTAGAATTTTTTGCAGAAACGGACACAGCCGAATATTGCATACATTGTATAACCTCAATGATATGGTTTGAGGGTGTCTACCAGGAACCGTAAAATCCTGATTACAAAAATTGTCCCGTACACTTTTTGTAATCAGGATTTTTTATTTTCTAAAAAATAAAAAAAGGAGTATCTGTACATGAATTTCAAAGTATTTCTGCTTGCAGCATCTACCATCGCAGTCGGTTTGGTTGAATTAATTGTGGGCGGTATTCTTCCGCAAATCGCTTCCGACTTAGATATATCCATCGTCAGCGCGGGGCAGCTGATCAGCGTGTTTGCGCTCGGTTACGCGGTATCCGGCCCGCTGCTTTTGGCAGTGACGGCAAAGGCTGAACGAAAGCGGCTTTATTTAATCGCACTGTTTATTTTCTTCCTAAGTAATCTGGTCGCTTATTTCAGTCCCAATTTCGCCGTTCTTATGGTGTCACGGGTGCTCGCTTCCATGAGCACAGGGCTGATTGTCGTCCTTTCTTTAACGATTGCTCCTAAAATCGTGGCGCCTGAATACAGAGCGCGGGCGATCGGCATCATTTTCATGGGGTTCAGCTCCGCAATCGCTTTAGGCGTGCCTGTCGGCATTATCATCAGCAATGCCTTCGGTTGGCGTGTTCTGTTCTTGGGAATCGGCGTATTATCTCTCATTTCCATGCTGATTATCAGCGTCTTTTTTGAAAAAATACCTGCTGAAAAAATGATTCCGTTTCGTGAGCAGATCAAGACGATCGGGACCGCCAAAATTGCCAGCGCACATCTTGTCACCTTGTTTACATTGGCGGGGCATTACACACTCTATGCCTACTTTGCGCCTTTTTTGGAAAGAACGCTTCATTTGAGTTCCGTTTGGGTCAGTGTATGCTACTTTTTGTTCGGTCTGTCAGCGGTATGCGGCGGCCCGTTCGGAGGCTGGCTGTATGACCGTTTAGGAGCATTTAAAAGCATCATGCTTGTGACCGTTTCTTTCGCTCTGATCCTGTTTATTCTTCCGCTGACAACGGTTTCTTTAATCATTTTCCTGCCTGCGATGGTGATCTGGGGATTGCTCAGCTGGAGCCTTGCGCCGGCGCAGCAAAGCTATTTAATCAAAATTGCGCCTGAGTCTTCTGATATTCAGCAAAGCTTCAACACGTCCGCTTTGCAGATCGGCATCGCGCTCGGGTCAGCCATCGGCGGCGGCGTGATCGGACAAACCGGTTCTGTCACAGCAACAGCCTGGTGCGGCGGTTTGATTGTCATTATCGCTGTCGCTTTAGCTGTATTCTCTTTAACGAGACCTGCCTTGAAAAGAAAATCCGCATAAATGTGAGACCGCAAAAAAGCCAAAGGAGTTCCTTCGGCTTTGGCGGTCTTTTTATTTTGCGGCAGCAAGCTCGTCTTCTGTCACCCATTTATGATTGGTTACTTTTTGGCCGCCGTCAGTCGGTGTATAGTCGACCATATAAACGGTTGTCTTTTTGGCTGAATCAATAACGGCTTCGGCGCCCTTCATGCCTTTCATATGGGATGCCTCGATCACGGCCTTGTCACCCGGTTTTAACGTTTGATCACCGGCGCCCTTCAGCTCTTCCTGAATGACCCATTTGTGATCTTCGACGCGCTTTCCTCCCGTTTCCGGAGTGTAAGATACACTGTAAACCGTTGTATCATAAGCACCTTTTACGGTTCCTTGCGCATTTTTCATGCCTTTCATATGAGAAGCTGAAATCATGACGTCACTGCCGACTTTATAAGTCGGATTTTCGGCCTTCTTTAAACCTTTCGGCACCTCGGATGAACCTGAGTGATTCATGTCTTCGTGAGAGTGCGTTTCTTTGTCTTTCGCTTTTTCGCTTCCTCCTGAAGATTGGCTGTTGCATCCGGCAAGCGCCAGAACGGGGATCAGGAGAAACATGCTGAATAAAAATAGTCTCGCTTTCATTTCAAGAACTCCTTTGCCTTTTTGATTTTTCATTTTCCCTTTCGTTTCTTCGGTAAAACAAAAAGATGGCCTGTCATTTCTCCTAATTCTTCAACTCTCTCTTTATTGCCTTTTATCAGGTGAAATTGTTCACAAAATGTACACATTAATAGAGATGCAGTATAATTCAATTATCAGATAATAGGGGGAACTCATCATGAAAACGAAGGTTTTTGCGGTGGTATTGGGCGCTGTTTTAATGATTGCGGGGTTGGTTTTGGCAGAAGTTTCGCTTTATATGGAATACATCACAATGGTCGGAGCTATGATTTTTTCTTCTATATTTATGTCAGAGCCGAAAAGAAAATTTCGCGTCATCAAAGGGGTTTGACTTCTCTATTACCGCCGTCTTCTCAGGACGGCGGTTTTGTTTTGCATGTCACTCAGTCTATCCGCAAAGCCGTTTCTTCTGTGCCGTCCTGATATAAAACGAAATGCGGGGCTGTTTGTGCTTTATCACCTGCAAATTCAATTTCAAGCGGCAGCGCCCTGACAAAATAACGGGTTTCCGTCATTGGGAATAATTCGAATGGTGTCTGCCCGTCTATTGTAAGATACAATCGGTTTTCTTTTACCGTCACCGATGCATGTGTGTCATCCTGAAATGAGTAATTGCCGGTAAATCTGCTGTAAATCGCAGGATCGATATCTGCTTTTTTCTGATCCGCCGGACGTTTCGGAATCACGTATGGCTGATCAAATAAGATGTTTACGGCCGCGGCAATCACAGCTTGTTCAAATTGATACGATTGTTCCATATTGCTGAGATAAATCAGTGTTTTGTTCTGGTCAATATACCGGATCATCAGAGTTGAATAGCCCGGCCAGCCTCCGTCGTGACTGATAACCTTCCCTTTTTGGCGGCTGTTTTGAATCATCCAGCCAAATCCGTATCCGAATTGCTCTTCTTCATTCCAATAGCCCGGCGTAAACGCTTGATCTTTAGACTCTTTGCCGATGATTTCTTCCGTATAAAGAGCCTGATCAAACAGATATAAATCTCTAATAGTGGAGTTAACGGTTCCGTCACCTTGTATCCCGTCAAGAAAGACGACATAATCGGTTTCCTCAAGTTCATCCGGCAGCACATATTCTCCGGAATGAACATCATACACATAGCCATATGCATAGTTCGGAATGTTTTCTTTACTCAGCCTTCTGTTATAAATCCGCGTATCATGCATACGAAGCGGATGAAATACGGCTTGTTTCATAAATTCAGCAAAACTCATGCCTGATACAATTTCTATAATAACCGCTAACACCGCATACCCCGTATTACTGTAAAGCCAATCCTTGCCCGGCGGGAAATAAGCATCCGGTTTATGCTGCTTAAGCATATCGATCACATCTTGATTAACGGCAATTCTGTCCCGGTCCCAATGTGTTAAAAATAACTCCATATAGTCCGGCAATCCTGACGTATGATGGAGTAGTTGCCGAATGGTAATGCCCGGATAAGGAAAATCAGGAAGCCACCGCTCTATCATATCGTCATAACGCAGCTTCCCTTGCTGCTCTAAAATGATAACGCCTAAAGCTGTAAACGGCTTCGATACTGAGGCCAATTCAAAGACCGATTGGTCATTCAGCATCCTCTTTGTTTTCAGTTCTGCAGCGCCGAATGAACCCTGATATAAGATGCGGCCGTTTTCCGCTGCCAATACAGCTCCGTTTATTTCATGTCTTCCGTCTAAAGTGCTGAAAAGCTGTTCAAAAGCTTGTTTTTTCTTATCGTTCATTTCACGAACCTCCATATACAAGCTGATTTACTCTTTTATACGAACAGCCGCTTTAGAAGTTTCAATATTTTTCCTTACTGGAACACCAGTCAGTAAACTGCCGTTCAGGCAGCCGCGGGGGTTTGATGAAGGTCTTTTATTCGCACCATACTGTGCAGGCTTCGAACTCAACATGCTTCTCGTCTTTTTTTGCACCGGCAATTTCCATAGTCGAAAACATCGCACAGACGACGGCTTTGTATTCGTTCATGACGGTTTGAATTTCAATCAGAAACCGTTCGGATGAAGCCGCGTATTCCGTTACGTATTCTTTCATTTTGCCGATAATATCATCTGCCTGACGGATGAAGCCGGCCGCCTCCAAGTCACTCTCAAACTGGTTTTTGTTGATCATATGAATATGCATTTTTCAAGGCCCCTTTCAGCAGCGTTTTGTGGTTATATCCACTGTAAAGGACAGGCTTGGATAAACTTTTAATAAAATATGAACAAAATATGAATTGGCTCATCGGCCTGACCGGCGGGCTTTCGGCTGTGCTCCGTTTCATTTGGACTACCTGAAATAATGACTTCTTTACTCTATGAAAAACAGCTCATATATGATCTAATACCAGTAAAATGAACGTTAGGAGGCGGCCTATGTCAGCAGCAGGAAATCGGCAAAAATTTTGGGTCATGGCGATGCTTATAGCGGTCTTTGCCGTGTTTGTTTTCTCT
Organism: Bacillus sp. MT(2024); assembly: GCF_036362845.1. Taxonomy (NCBI): domain Bacteria; kingdom Bacillati; phylum Bacillota; class Bacilli; order Caryophanales; family Bacillaceae; genus Bacillus; species Bacillus sp. MT(2024). The sequence continues at coordinate 560,817 of NZ_CP143632.1, read as the reverse complement.
TTTTCTGAGAATCATTCACAAAAGAACTGGCACACGGCGGTTGACCAGGCGTCAGTGAATGTCTTCGGCCAGCAGATCTTTGAAAAAGACCGTCTGGCAAAAACACTCGACGCACGTGAGGCAGAATCTCTTCTGACTCTTGTGAAACTTGCAAATGAAGAACATCACATCATCTAAAAGCCATTATAAAAAGCCTGTTTCCCTTTGGCAGAGGAAACAGGCTTTTTCCATGTATTATTGAGCATGTTTTTGTTCAATAAACCGGTCGATCCGGGCCAGAACATCCTTCATGTCCATACATTCTTTAAAGCTTTCATTAATGGCTTGAATGCCTTGTTTGTATTTTCCGTTATGCAGCACTTCTTCCGCGGCAAGCTTTACCTTTTCAGCGCTCACTTCATCTTTTTGCACTGTATAGCCTGCATCCAATTCAGTCAGGCGGCGCGCAACCATCGGCTGGTCTTTATCATGCGGAATAACGACCAGCGGCACTTGATAATGAATGCCTTCATTTACACTGTTCATTCCGCCATGCGTGACAAACACGTCGGCCTGCTCCAGCACTTCAAGCTGCGGCACGTACGGGGCGATAATAAAGTTTTCCGGCGCCTGTTTGATTTTCGACAGATCGGCTTTTTCCCCGGCGGCAATGACTACTTTTCCTTCAAAATCTGAGAACGCGTCTATGCACAGATTGAAAAACGCTTCCGTGTCCCCGAGCACCGTTCCCATTGAGATATAAATGACTTTTTCATTCTTTAATGAGTCAATCGGGAAGTCGACGCGCCCTTTTCTCTTCGGAAAACTCGGACCGATAAATAAATACTCATCTCCGAATGTCTCACTTTCGGGCTGAAAATATCTGCTTGTATAGACGACGTTCAATTCACCTGTGTTGTTCATAAATTGAACCATGCTGTCAGGGGCGACACCGTATTTGTCTTTCATCTCGGCCAACAGCTCTTCACATTCCCTGTCCGGCTGAAACGGCACGCCCGATTCCGGATGGAGCGGCAGTATTTTCAGACGGTCTTCATTGAACAGGAAGGATGCTGAAGAAGAGATGCCGGGAATGTTGAGATAATCCCGCACCAGCTCTCCCGCACCGAATTTATCATAATAGACGGCGTCGAATTGAATGTCCTCTGCCAGCCGCTGCACAATATGTAAAATCTCCAGTGACGTTTTGATATGAACCTTTAAAAATGCAAGTATGCCGGACGGACTGCCGGGATCAATAGGTGTCATTCTGAGCAGATCGCTGTGAAGGTGAACTTTCGCTCCTACTCCTTCCAGTCTGCTTTTGTATTTTTCCGTTGAGATATAATGAACGTGATCGCCCCGTTCGCTGAAGGCCTTTGTCATACCCAAAGTCGGGTTTACGTGTCCTTCTGCGGGAAAATTGATCATCAGAATATGTTTCGCCATTTTTCAAACTCCTTTGCCTTTTTTGCGTCTCTTCTATATCCATCATAAATGACGCGGAAAAAATCATGCAAGGAACATCCGTCAGGTCTTTATGACGGTTCGATGACATCGGCAAAAAAGACAAGGCTTTTCACCTTGTCTATCGTGATGATTCGTCTGTTTCTCCCGCTTTGAGCACGCCTTTCAGATGTTCTTCATCATGCTTGAGATGCTCCGTCATATATTGCACGGCTTTTGTTTTATCGCCCTTTTTTATTTCTTCAAAGACTTTCCGGTGCTCATGCAGGATAACCTCCGCACGGTCATCTCCTTTAAAATTAAGAACTCTGCAAAAATGAATCAGCACATTGACATGCTCAAGCAGCATGGCCAGCCGGCTGTTGCGGCTGAAATCCACAAGAAGCCGATGAAACGACTCGTTTAAGGAAATAATCTCAGTCTCTTTGACGCCTTTATTGATGGCTTCTTCCGTCTCCCGCAGCTGTTTTTCAATGAGGTCAATTTCACTCTCAGCCGCTTCATCAATAACCAGTTCGACCGCCAGTGATTCAAGTGACATTCTGATTTGATAAATCTCTTCAACATCCTTAACGGACAAAGAATAAATGACAAAGCCGTTTCGATCGTCTGCTGTCAGAAGCCCGTCCTTTTCAAGGAGCCGCATGGCTTCTCTGACCGGCGACCGGCTGACTCCGAAATCCTTAGCCAGCTGAGTCTCATTCAGCCGTTCACCCGGTTTAAAAATCCCGTCAAATATCATTTTTTTCAATTGGGAATAAAATTGCAGATAATACGGGATTGGCTTATCTAATTTAAAATTATCCATCTTTCCTACCTCTTCATACAATTTAGGCCTTATTGTTACCAAGATCATATAACAGTTTATCTATGGAAGCAACATTCCCGAGCTTGTCAGCATATCGGATGTGGCGTAATATGGAATTATAGCGAACGACGGTCGACGGTCTGCCGTAAACCGAAAACAATTCATTCAGAGGTGACGGAAACATGAAAACATACAAGATTGCCAGCATACCGGGGGACGGTGTGGGGAAAGAAGTCGTTCCGCAAGCGGAGCGGGTGTTGAACGCGATCGCCGAATTACATGGAGGCATTGCCTTTGATTTCACTTCTTTTCCGTGGAGCTGCGAGTATTATTTGGAGCACGGGACTATGATGCCGGATGATGGACTAGAAACGTTACAGCACTTTGATGCTTTGTTTTTGGGAGCAGTGGGGAATCAAAAACTCGTCCCCGATCATGTTTCGCTGTGGGGGCTGCTCATCAAGATACGCCGGGAATTTGAACAGGTGATTAATGTGCGGCCGGCGAAGCTCCTGCCGGGAATCACTTCCCCCCTCGTTAACCCGAAGGATTTTGATCTGATAGTCGTCCGCGAAAACAGTGAGGGCGAGTACAGCTCTGTCGGCGGCAGAATCTATCAGGGTGAGGACGAAATCGCCATACAAAACGCGGTCTTTTCCCGACGGGGTACAGAAAGAGTGATGCGGTATGCTTTCGAACTGGCGGCAAGTCGGCGGAAACACGTCACAAGCGCGACGAAATCAAACGGTATTGTTCACTCGATGCCGTTCTGGGATGACATCTTTAAAGAGGTCAGCCGGGAGTACGCCGGGATTGAGACGGATTCCCAGCACATCGATGCACTGGCGGCCTTCTTTGTCACGCAGCCGGAACGCTTTGATGTCATTGTCGCTTCGAATCTGTTCGGAGATGTGCTGACAGATATCGGCGCGGCGATTATGGGAAGCGTCGGAATCGCTCCCGCAGCCAACATCAATGTAAACGGCAAATATCCTTCCATGTTTGAGCCTGTTCACGGTTCCGCCCCGGATATTGTCGGAAAAGGAATTGCCAATCCTATAGGACAAATATGGACGGCGAAATTAATGCTCGATTCATTCGGAGAAGAGGAACTGGGCCATCTCCTCTTACAATCTATTGAAACGGTCACAAACAGCGGCATTCTGACTCCTGATGCCGGCGGAAAACATTCAACGGAAGATGTCACTTCCGCTATTATTTCTCAAATAAACAAATAACATTTTATGAGGAGAGAGAAAATGGATTCTTTTCGTGAACAATTTGAAAAGCATGTGACCCATGATTCAATTAAGGTAAATGGCATCCGCCTTCATTACGTCTTTACGGGAAAGGAGGATGCTCCCCCCGTCATTCTCCTGCACGGCTTTCCGCAAAGCTGGGTGACGTGGCGTTATGTGATTCCGACGCTTGCCGCTTCTCATAGAGTCATCGCAGTTGATCTGAGGGGCTACGGCGATTCTGAAAAGCCGAGCGGCATAAACGGCTATGATAACAAAACGATGGCAGGCGATATACAAGGTCTGATGCGCCGCCTGCATATACAAAAAGCGTTAATTGCCGGGCATGACAGAGGCGCAAGAGTAGCAAGGCGGCTCGCTTTAGATGCGCCGGAGCTGGCGGCAGGCCTTGTGCTCATTGACATTATGCCGACTGAATACGTCTATGATTCTTTGACGGCAGCTGAAGCGGCAAAAAAATACTGGCACTGGACATTTCAGGTCGTTCCCCATCTGCCGGAAGAATTAATAAAAGGAAAAGAAGAGGAATATCTTAGATTTTTATTAAGCAGAGGTGACGGGCTTTTTGACCTGCTGGCATCAGACGGCGCCTGGGACCGGTACTTAGCCGCCTGGAAGCAGCCCGGCGCTGTTCAAGCTGCGCTTAATGACTACAGAGCCGCTTATCAAATTGATTTGCCGAGATATCGTTCAGAAAAGGAATCACAGAAAAAACTGGATGTTCCCACGCTTTTGCTGTGGGGAGAAAAAGGGAACTTAGCCGGCCTTCCCGTGCTTGACACATGGAGAGAATCAATTCGTGAAGTCAGCGGATATGAGGTAAAAGGCTGCGGCCATTATGTCCCCGAGGAAAAACCGACAGAAGCTGCCCGCAGGATTATCGATTTTTCAAAAACGGTTTTTTAAGGGGCGCACCACACCGAAACAGGCAGACTCTTAAAACCCGGCCTGATGATTTACCTTCTCTATCACAGGCCGGATCATTCATAAGTGAAATGGTGCTGAACCAGTTCCTCTCTTTTTCCTGCTTGCTGCCTTAATCAAAATAAACGGGTTCGTCCGGATGTTTGAGATATGCAAACATCTTTTCAATCTGACTTTCCGTATTGCGGGCTTCAGATAGCGGCGGCAGCTCCGTTTCCGCAAAAAAGCCGGCCGCGCTTGTTTCCGTTCCCTCCCTGAGCCGGCCGCCGATGATCTCGCATTTGATAAACACTTTGTAAACGTGGGCGGCGGACGGCGGGTGGGAATGGCATTTCTTATCCATTACAGCTAACAGTTTAACGGGCTTTACGTCGATTCCCGACTCCTCTTTTACTTCTTTGACAGCGGTCTCGCCCGGTGAAATCCCGATATCAGCCCATCCGCCCGGCAGCGCCCATCTGCCGTCGCTTTTCTCTCTTACCATTAATATACTCTGATCTTTAAAAACTGCCGCTCTGATATCAACTTTCGGAGTGGGATAGCCCGTGTCACCGGCGAATACGTCTTTGATGATCCTTTTGTCGATGCCGGTATGATGCGCCATGATATCCACGCTTATTTTTCTTATTTCTTCAAATCTCTCAATATCATATATGTCTTTGGAATAAGCCAGCCCCGCTTGCGCCGCGGATTGAAGCTGTTTTGCCCATTCAAGCCATTTTGACTCCATTTTTTCACCGCCTTATGTTAATTGACGAAACCCCGAATTGCACCTTGAGAGTACCGTTGCCCATGATCCGTTTCTGCTCCTTGTTTTCTGTTTATGGCGGAGCGAATCCTGCCGGGAAATCAGAAAAAAGCCATTCATTTGCTGAATGGCTTTTTTTCATTTTCTATTTTTCTTTCATGACGAGAACGACGCCTGAAACAATAAGGGCCGCCCCGATCCAGAAGGTTCCTCCGATCGATTCTCCCAACAGCAGCCAGCCGAGCAATGTCCCGGAAAGCGGCTGAAAGAAGAAAAACAGACCGCCGCTTGCCGCATTCAGCAATTGCAATCCGCGATTCCAAAGCATGAACGCGCAGGCGGTTGAGATCACACCCAGATATAAAAGTCCGCCCCATATCTCAGGCCGGGCAAGCTGAGACAAAGGAATCTCCCGAAGCGGGCCCGCTGTAAACGGGGTCAGGATGACAAATGCGACGCAAATAGAATACGTTGTGACGACAAGCGGTGAGTAATGGCCGGGAACCCGTTTCATCAGCACGGACATCAAAGCCCATGTCAGCGCCGCAGCCAGAAGCGAGAGACCGCCGAGCTGGCTCGACATATCGAGATCTCCGTTCCCCACAATGAGCAATACTCCGATCGTCGCCAGCCCTGTCGATATTCCTTTTTTCAGCGTTAACCGTTCTTTCAGCATCAGCCGGGCAAATACAACCATAAATGCGGGAGTGGATGCCGTAATAATCGCACCCATCTGCGCGGTTGATAATTTCGTGCCGATTTCCTGCGTGACGATCGAAATCGTGTTGCCGATCAATCCGATCGCAGCGATCAGTAATAAATCACGTTTATGAACTTTCCAGGATTGGCGTGTAAATAAACTGAGAATCAAAAGTGAAAGAAGCGCCACCGCATATCTCAGCCATACCAGTTCAAGCGGCGGAATGACCGCTACCACTACTTTTACAACGACATACATACCGCCCCAGATACTGGCGGCCAATGCCAAATAAATCGAACCGAACAATGTATTTTTCAATTGATGCACCCTCCGTTATCATATTAGGTCACGTCATATGCCCTAACGGAGAGAAGCGCAGTCACTTTCCTCCATTAAGGGCGGAGAAGTGCTGCCGGTACATCATGTTCAAATAAGGGCGCTAGAAACATATCGTTTTTCACCTCAATTGCAATCTGATTTTTCTCATTATACAAGGTTTGTCAGAAGACGTAAACGAACGGCGGCATCGGCTTTATCGATTGCGGACTGGCAGCTGGATTCTTGTGATCTGATTGTCAAACCCGTCCGCCACAACCTCATCAAGCATATATTCTTCATATGCATAATCGCCTATTTCCAGCCCATACTCTTCAATAAACTGCATGATGCTGCGGTAAGCCGCTTCCGCTTCATCCCCTATTTGGTACCCGACGGCATAAAGCCCTTTCGGCTTGATATGGAGGTCTCTATTCTCTATGCCTTCTTCTGTCTTCATATATAAATGGGTGTAGTTGTAGAATTCTTTTTTCAGAATCTGCTCCCGCGCAAACAGTCCGCCGACCGGATGCCCCTGATCGAGTTCATGTACCCGCATATAGCGGATCAATTCGGAAATGGCGGCAGTGTATTGCCGTTCTGGCAAATGGAGTACGGGTCGTCCTATCATAAGTGTCTCTTCATCTAATCGTTGCAATGAGATGGAGGAAAAGTCTGTCTCCAAGGCTTGTTCGGTCAGCTTCACCTTTGTCTGAATCATTCTTTGCAGGTGCTCCAGCTTTTTGATTTTGCTTTCGATTTCTGAAGATTTCTCTTTTAAAAGCGTGATGATACCTTCGGGGGTTTTGTCTGTTAAGAGCGGTTTGATCTGCTTCAAGGGCACCCCGACCTCCTTAAACAGACCGATGACCTGGAACAGTTCGAATTGATGATAGGAATAGTATCTGTATCCGTTCGCTTTTTTGATTTCCGGAGAAAGCAGGCCGATCTCGTCATAATGGAACAGGGTTTGTTTTTTTACGTGGCACAGTTTTGCAAATTCACCCGTTGTGAAGTATTTTCTGACGTCTTCGCTCATAATGCCTCCTTGACTATACGGTAACCATATCCTTTATGATGATCATTGTATCCGAGAGAAGGCTGATTCACAAATGGCTTACGCAATGAAAGCTTTACCGTCTCAGAAAAAGCGGAAGAGGAGTATCAAGTATGACGATTGAAATCAGAGCAGTCACGGAAGAGAACCGTGCCGATATACTGGCGCTTCATGTAAGGGAAAGCCAGACTTCATTTATTGAAACCGCGGAAGAGTGCTTACAAGATGCTGAGGATTGCCGGCATTATCAGCCGGCCGGTCTTTATGTTAACGGGGAATTGGTCGGCTTTGCCATGTACGGATGGTTTCCGGAATATGATGAGGAAAATGAAAACGGCAGAGTGTGGCTTGACCGTTTTTTTATTGATGAACATTATCAGGGACGGGGATTGGGCAGGCTGTTGCTTGATGCCCTTATCCGCCATCTCGTTCGAATATATGAGTGCAGACGGATTTATTTAAGTCTGTTTGAAGATAACGTGCACGCATTGCGGCTTTATCAAAAATTCGGCTTCTTATTCAATGGAGAGCTGGACTCAAACGGGGAAAAAGTGATGGTGAAAGAGCTGTAAACCCTCTGTATAAAAGCGATTCGGCTTCTTGCCAATCCCTCAAATTTGAGGTAACATAAAGATAATGAACGACGGTCGACGGACTACGGTCGATTGTCAAAAACCTGATAAAGCGGATCTGAACATGGTGATCAGGCATCTAAATGGAGGAGAAGATTGTGCTTATTATACTCGTTATGTTTCTTCTCGGGATTATTCTCGGGTTTATCGGCGCGGGGGGAGCCGGTTTTGTCATTGCACTTTTAACTATACTGTTTCACGTACCGATTCATACGGCTTTGGGCACCTCCCTCGCCGGAATGGCTTTCACAAGTTTATCGGGGGCTTTCAGCCACTACCGTGAAGGCAATATTCAGATGAAGATCGGCCTCATCGTCGGCGTTTTTGCGGCATTCGGTTCGTTTTTCGGGGCAAGGCTTACTTCCCTTATCCCCGCAGATTTGCTGCATTACTTGACGGCCGGCATGCTGTTTTTATCTGCTCTGCTTATTTTAGTCCGGTTATTTATTGTAAAAGAAACACAAGAAGATTCCGGACGGCAAAGCAACCTGAACATATGGGTGAAAGCCGTTGTACTCGGTATCATCGCAGGAATCTTGTCCGGAACGTTCGGTATCGGCTCTGCTCCTTTTATCCAAATCGGCTTAATGATTCTTTTGCGCTTATCCATCCGCCAGTCGGTCGGCACCACCATGCTTGTCATTATCCCGCTTGCGGTCGGCGGAGGACTCGGTTATGTGACGGAAGGATTTGTCGATTATATACTGTTGGTCAAAGTGCTGATCGGCACGATGTGCGGCGCATATGTCGGAGCGAAATTCACCAACCACGTGCCGAAAGTCATTCTGAAATCAGCCATCTTTTTAACACCGGCCATCGCCGGTTTGATGCTTTTATTTTAAACTGAAACGGGAGGCGGCCGCCTCCCGTTTTTTCTGTTCTTCACCTGTTTTCGAAGAGCTTTTTCAGCTTTGCTTCCGTTTCGGTATGATCTACCGGCGTATACACACTGCAACGCAGATCACTGTTGCCCTGAACCTGAAATGAAGTCAGGTTAAAGACCATTTTTCCCGCCTTCGCGTGGCGGAACTCAATTAATACTTCGGGTGCCGAGCTGACTTCGCTCTCATTCCACAGCGTATGAAATTCCGAATACGTTTTCTCCATTTCTTCTATAAACTGAGAATACCACGTATCAGCTACATACTGGCCGTAATACGTTCTGAAAATGGCGATGAATCCTTTCACAAAGTGCTCCCAGTTCACGGCTAAACTTCTTAATTCTTTTCTGGAAAACAATAGCTCTATGAGATTCCGTTTTTCAGGAGGAATTTGTTCAAAATCTAAAAACACGTGAGCCGCGGCCTGATTCCATCCTACGATATGACACCGCCTGTCCGAGATAATGGTGGGGCAATAACGGAGCTCCTGCAGGATTTTTGAAAGCGACGGGCTGATAACCGCTTCTTCCTCCGCGGTAAACGGCTGCTTCACGCCCTCCTCAATGGCAAGCGCGTATAAATAATTTCTCTCATCTTTATTGAGCTGCAGTGCATCGGAAACCGCGTCCAACACGGCTGCGGACACTTTAATGTCTCTGCCCTGCTCCAGCCACGTATACCACGTGGTGCTTACGCCGGCTAATTGCGCGACCTCTTCTCTTCGGAGTCCGGGCGTTCTTCTCCGTGTGCCCATCGGCAGCCCGGCCATCTGCGGAGAAATTTTGGCCCGCTGCGTTTTTAAAAACTCTGAGAGCGCCTGCAATCTTCCTTCTGGTATCATACCGAATCTCTCCTCTCTTACCCTGGTATTCATTATACTAGGATAATCAACAACTTGTAATAGGATAATTGCGAGTTACAATAAATACATACCGAAGGAGGAATGACCATGAAAAGAGTTGTGATCACCGGAATGGGAGTGATTTCACCTCTCGGCAATGATGTGCATACATTTTGGAAACACCTGACGGAAGGAACATCGGGAATCTCTCTCATCGATTCGTTTGATGTCTCCGGCTCCAAGACAAAAATAGCCGGCACCGTCCGTGATTTTGACGCAGAAGAAAGATGGGGCAGAAAAGAAGCGAGACGGCTTGACCGTTTCAGCCAGTTTGCTTTAGCGGCAGCGGAACAGGCGCTTGAAAGCTCCGGGATTCAGCTCGATCAGATTGACCGTGAACGCCTCGGCGTGTACGTCGGCTCGGGAATCGGCGGCATCACGACTTTGATTGATAACGTTCATACTTTAAATGAACGGGGAGCGCGAAAAGTGAGCCCGAGCCTTGTCCCCATGATGATCTCAAACGCGGCCGCCGCTCAAATCAGCATCAGATTAGGCGCGCTCGGCCCCTCACTTTCTCCCGTCACCGCGTGTTCCATCGGCAATACGTCGATCGGGGAAGCATTCAACGCCATTCGGAATGATGACGCAGATATTATGTTTGCCGGGGGAGCGGAAGCGGCGATTACGAATTTGTCATTAGCCAGCTTCGGCAATGCCCACGCGCTGTCAGCGAGAAACGAAGACCCCGCCGCGGCAAGCCGGCCGTTTGACGCTGATCGCGATGGGTTTGTCATGAGTGAAGGCGCGGGCATCTTAGTATTGGAATCATTGGATAGCGCAATCGGCAGAAACGCCCCGATCCTCTGTGAGGTGCTCGGCTACGGCGCAAGCTCTGACGCGTATCATATGGTGGCCTCCCATCCGGAAGGGACGGGCGCATACCTGGCGATGAAAAACGCTTTGAAAAAGGCGAACGTTTCAGCGAAAGACATTGATGTCGTAAGCGCCCACGCGACAAGCACAAAAGCCGGAGATCTTTCTGAAACATTGGCAATCAAAACATTATTCGGGGAGCTTGCGTATGACATTCCGGTTACGGCCAACAAATCAATGCTCGGCCACATGCTTGGCGCGGCAGGCGGCGTTGAAGCCATCGCTCTGACAGAAAGCCTGAGACACGGCATCATCCCGCCGACGATCAATCTGCAGCACCCTGATTCGGCATGTGATTTGGACTATGTGTCAGACGGGCCCCGCCATCAATCGTTAACGATCGGCCTTTCCAACTCATTCGGCTTTGGCGGACATAATTCGGCGATCGTGCTGAAGAAATATGAATAGCGGGCATCAAAAAAAGGAGTGAATCATTTCACTCCTTTTTTGCTTTCTCCGGTTTTGTTGTTAAGGCGAAAAAAGCGATGGAACCGATAACGGATGTCGTGAACATAATTGCCCCCATCGGCACGGCCGTCGCTTCATTCATCCCCACAAGCGGCGACACGATGGAACCGAGAAGAAGCGGAAGCATGCCGAGCAGTGCGCTTGCGCTTCCCGCGCGGTGTCCCTGCTTTTCCATCGCCAATGTAAAGGTGCTTGTCAGCGTCATGCCGATCGTAATCATATAAATAAAAATGGAAATCACCAGTGCCGCAAGCGGCCCGTGAATGATCGTCATGACGAGCAGAACGGCAGTCGCCGTCATCGCTGTAATCACGCCGATTCTCAGCAGGCTTTTTTCGTGAATGATCCCGCCGAAACGGCCGATGATAAAGCTTCCGGTAATGATCGCCAGACCGTTTATGCCGAATAAAACACTGAATACCTGAGGCGATACTCCGTAAATATCCTGATACACGAAAGGCGTTCCGGAGACATACGCAAAGCTCCCGCCGTGAATAAAACCGACCGTCAGCGCATAGCCGATAAATGACCGATCCTTCAGCAGGCTTCCCATTGTCCGCACGGAATTTCCGATGGAGCTCGGAATCCGCTTTTCCGGCGGCAGGGTTTCTGTCAGCTTGAGCGCAATGATGAGAACAAGCAAAAACCCGATAAAGGTTAAAAACAGAAAAATCGTATGCCATGATGCAAACGGAAGCAATAAAATCGCACCTCCCGTCATCGGCGCCACCATCGGCGCGACGGCGGTAATGACCATCAGCAGCGAGAAAAATTTAGAAAGTTCTCTTCCCGTAAACACATCTCTGACGATTGCACGGGATAAAACGAGTCCCGCCGAAGCGGTGAATCCTTGAAGAAAACGGGCAATCACCAGTGTTGCAATGTTCGGTGCAAGCGCGCAAAACAGAGAAAACAAAGCAAATAAAAAAATACATAGCAATAACGGTTTTCTTCTTCCCTTCGCGTCACTTAACGGGCCGACAACAACCTGTCCGATTGTCAGTCCGATCAGACAAGCGGTTAAACTGAGCTGGACAAGCGAAGCGCGGGCGCTTAAATCTTCGGCGATTTCAGGGAAGCTCGGCAGATACATATCTATATTGAGCGGCCCCAGTATCGCAAGCATTCCGAGTAGAAAAGCCAGCGCAAGCCGCTCCTTACCGGTCGGATTATGCAGCATATCGTTCCCACCTTTCCTTTGTCAATCTCTCAAAACATTTGTATATTGTATCATAATTTTTTCTTTATTTTTAAAAGTTTTCAAAGGGCATAAAAAAAACCAAGGGCTGTAACAGCCCTTGGTTCCGGGTCACGCGGTAAAAGGTTTTACGCGTGTTTTTCTTTAAATGCTTTTGCGTATTGATCAGCCGCTATAATGGCATCCGCCACGTCGTCAGCCGTCACGTCAAAAGCGGCATGAATCGTTTCTTCTTCAATCGTCGCGGCTTCTGCCACTTTCATAATGTCCTCTTTAGATGCGTCTTTCAATTTGATGTCTTCAAGTGTGATAGGCAGCCCTAAGCTGATATAAAACGCGATATACCGCTCAATTTCCTCAAGCGAACGTTTTTCCAGCGCCAATTGAACGAGCGTGCCGAATGCCACTTTTTCACCGTGGGTCAAGTGATGGATTTCACCTTCAAGCGCGGTAAATCCATTATGAATGGCATGTGCCGCAGCTAAGCCGCCGCTTTCAAATCCCAGTCCGCTCAGAAGTGTATTGGCTTCAACCACCGCTTCCAATGCGGGCGTAACGGCTTTCGCTTTCACAGACTCATAAGCGAGACGGCCGTATTTGAATAATACCGCTTCACATTTTTCCGCGATAGCCTCTCCGGCGATTGTCGGAATTCCGCCTGCCATCGTTTTACCGCCATTGGCGATGACACTGCGCGCCTCTATCCACGTCGCCATCGCATCGGCAATCCCTGATGCTAAAAAGCGCGGCGGAGCTTCCGCGACGATTTTCGTATCGACCAGAACCAAGTCAGGATTCTTATGATAAAAACGATAGTTTTCGAACGCGCCTTGTTCAGAATACACGACAGACAGCCCGCTTGTCGGAGCATCCGTTGAAGCGGCCGTCGGCACGATAACGGTGTAGCCGTTTATTTCATCTGATACGGCTTTGGCCGTATCAAGCGTTTTACCGCCGCCGACTCCGATGACAATAGTCGCCCCTGCTTTTTCTGCGATGCCGGCAATTCTTTTCATTTCTTCCTGGGAGGCTTCGCCGTTGAAAACCGCCTCTTCAGAAGAAATATTGCTTTTCTTTAATTCAGCCGTCACTTTATGGCCCGCGATATCCCATACGGTTTTGTCCGCGATGACGACGGCTTTTTCACCAACACCCTCCAGATGTCCGCCGATTGTTTCAATGGCGTTTTTTCCCTGCACGTATTTGGCCGGACTGATAAAAATCCGTTCCAATGTCATCATCCCTTCTTCGTTGTCTCTCATTACATTTCTCTTATTGATAGAGCAGAAATGAAAACTCTTCTGATATCATTCCTCGTTTTGGTTTGATTCAAACCTCATATACACTGCAGAAAAATCAATTTTCACGGCATTGACAAGATGTGAAGGTGTCTATATAATCTTCGATATTGAAGCTGATCATTCTTTACTGAATGAACAAACGAGATTGTGAATGATTCGTCTTAAAAATTATTTAGTTCTGCTGGATAATTTTTGAGGCGTTTTTGTTTTTTATATATTTTTGACTGCGGAGGAGGTTTGCATATGAAGAACATTTGCAAGGATATACTGATGATTATGGCCGGAGCCTTTCTTATCGCGGCGTCCGTGGAATTTTTCGTCATCCCGAATCATTTAGGGGACGGCAGCACCGTGGGAATCGCTCTCGTTTTATATTATCTTTTCCATATACCTGCAAGTATTACGACTCTGGTTGTAAATCTGATTTTTATCGGGTTGGCTTATAAATTTTTAACGAAAAAAACGATTTTATACACGATACTCGGTACGGGAATGACTTCTGTTTTTCTCAGCATCGTCAGCTTTATTCCATTCGGCGTGCACGACATGGTGCTCGGGATCGTATTCGGCGCTCTGCTGATGGGAGCGGGGCTGGCATTGATCTTTATCGCTGACGGATCTACCGGCGGGACCACGCTTTTGGCGTATTTATTGAATTACACAAAGGGCTTTAACATCTCCAAAAGCATGTTTTATATGGATTGTGTCATCATTTTCGCATCCGTTTTAGCGATCGGAATCAATCATATGCTGTATACGTTTATATTCGTTTATCTGTGCGCCAAAATCGTCGATATTGTCATTGAGGGTTTCCATAATAAAAAAGCCCTCACCATTATGTCTGACCAATACGAAGAAATCGCCAAAGCCATCACCTCCGAGTACGGCAACGCGGCGACGATTTTTTACGGATACGGGTATTACGGCAGCAAAGACAAGCGCATTATCTATGTTGTCATTAAAAAGAACGAATTGCTGAAAATCAAAAAACATGTTCAAAAAATTGATCCGAAATCATTTATCGTTATTCATGAAGTAAAAGAAGCTGTCGGAGGGCAATTCGGGTTTACAAACCTGCCCGCCGCCGCAAATGAAAAATAACCGCCTGCAGTGTATAGCTGCAGGCTTTTTTTATTCGGCTCTTCCCCGCTCAAAGGTTTTTTATATCTTTCAATCGAAGTAGTAAATGAAACCTTTTTTGATGGAGGAACATAAAAAAATGAATATCAAAACTGAAAGGCTCGTAATTCGGACATTTGAACCGGAAGATTGGCAGGATGTCTATGCGTACACCTCAAATCCGAGTGTCATGAAATATATACCAGAGGGTGTCTTTACCGAAGAAGATGCCAGGAAATTCGTTACTGAAAACAGCGGTGAACATGCCGGGAAGTTTCCCGTTTTATTGAAGGATGAGAAAACGGTCATTGGCCACATTGTTTTTTTTCAGTATTTTGGCGATCATACGTATGAAATCGGCTGGGTGTTTCACCCGGAATACCAGGGCAAAGGATATGCTTCAGAGGCGGCGCGCGCCGTGCTGGCATTCGGGTTTAACAAGATGAAATTACACCGGATCATTGCGACATGTCAGCCGGAAAACATGGCTTCGCACCGGGTGATGGAAAAGATCGGGATGAGGCGGGAAGGCTTTTTTAAAAAATGCATCCCCCATGATAATGAATGGTGGGATGAATATTATTATGCCGTTTTAGAAGAAGAGTGGGAAGCCTCCAATCTGGAATAAAAAGGATTATACCCTTTGCTTTTACAGATAAGTGTGTGCTACACTGTTCGTAACAAATACGAAGGGATGATGGGTGGACAATGATTAACTAATCTTATTTTGACCGTTTGAAATCAAATATTTCAAATCAGAAAAAATAGGATTAGTCTGCCCATTTTCTATACGATACGAGAAAGCTATGTAAAAATAGCTTATTTGATCATGCACAGGTACGGCTAATCCTTCCAAATCAATTGGGAGGATTTTTTTGTCCTCCCTTTAAAGCGAGGGATTGACATATGAAAGAAATGTTAAAGTTAAGCGGCATCAGTTACGAAATCAACAGTGTTCCCCTTTTTGAACAGATCAGCGCGAGTGTTCAGCAAGGCGACATCATCGGCGTTATCGGTAAAAACGGCGCCGGCAAATCTTTATTGCTGCAATTGATCTGCAATCAAAAAGCGCCGTCACAAGGACAGATCCAGATGATGCAAGATGTGAACATATATATGGTGGAACAAGAAACGGAAGCTTATAATTCCGGCCACACGGAGCCTGCGGAGGCAGCCTTGTTAGAAAAGTGGAACGTGCCCGCACGCGCCTTTTCGCAATTAAGCGGCGGAGAAAAATTGAAAGCCCGTCTTGCCAAAGGTTTCTCCTCCTCAAGCGGACTTTTGTTATTAGATGAGCCGACGAACCACCTCGATCAGCACAGTTTAGAAATACTGCTGAATCAGATCAAGAATTACAAAGGCACCATTATTTTTGTTTCGCATGATCGTGCTTTTATAGATGCAGCGGCGACAAAAATCTGGGCCATCGAAGGAAAGAAACTCATTGAGCATAAAGGGAATTATTCAAGCTATATGGAGGTCCGCAAACAGAGAAGGCTGACCCAGCAGCGGGAATATGAGAATCAGCAAAATATGATCAGACGGATTGAAGCTCAAATGAACGAGCTGAGCGCCTGGTCGAAAAAAGCCCACACCCAATCAACGAAAATAGAAGGCTTTAAAGAATACCACCGCGTAAAAGCAAAACGCACGGACGCCCAGATTAAATCAAAGCAGAAGCGTCTTGAAAAAGAGCTTGAAAAAGCGAAAGCAGAACCGGTTGAAGCGGAGTATGAAGTCCGTTTTTCCATTGAGCACCGCAAAAAAGCGGGAAAGCGTTTTTTAGAAGTAAGTGATGTCACAAAGTCATATGACGGCCGAACGCTTTTTAAAAACGTAAATTTCACTGTGATGCACGGTGAAAAGATCGCGATTACAGGCCCGAACGGCAGCGGGAAAACAACATTATTGAAGGTCATCCTCGGGCAGGAAAAAGCGCAGGGCGGCATATGGATTTCTCCGTCTGCAAACGTCGGATATTTAACCCAGGAAGTATTCGACCTTCCGCTTGATAAAACCCCCGAACAGCTTTTTTACAAAGAAACGTTCGAAGCTAGGGGCAATGTGCAATCCCTCATGAAGCATTTAGGATTTACCGCAGCGCAATGGACGGAACCCATCGGCAAGATGAGCATGGGAGAGCGGGTCAAATGCAAGCTGATGGCGTTTATTCTGGAGGAGAAAGATGTGCTGATTCTGGATGAGCCGACAAACCACCTTGATCTGCCGTCACGCGAGCAGCTTGAAGACACTTTGGCCCGATACGACGGAACGCTCATCATCGTATCGCATGATCGCTACTTTGTCGAAAAGACGACGGACATCCGGCTTGATATCTCAAACGGCAGCGTCCGAAAACAATGGAAAGAATCTCCCTCCGTCAGGGATGATGCTGAAGAACTGCGATTAAAGCTTGAAACCGAACGGCAGGAAGTCCTCGGAAAACTCAGCTTCATGACTCCGGCTGATAAACAATATCGTGAGCTTGATCAAAAATTCAAAGAGCTGACGGAAGAAATCAAGAAATTGAAATGAATGTAAAACCCCTGATTGTCACGGGTTTTTTTGGAAAGTTCACGTATCATGAAGAATAATTTCACACTGATTTGTACAACCTACGTTCAGATTTATACGAGAAGGTTCAGAAAGAAAGGTTCAGGTGAACGCAGGATGGCCAAACGCATCGGAATTACGGGAAACATTATGGCTGATCAATCCGGCCCTTTCCCGGGTTATAATCGGGCATATGTCAATAATGATTATATTCAGTCTGTTTCTGAAGCCGGCGGTGTGCCGTTTATATTGCCGGTGATTCAAGAGACGGCGCTTTTAAAGGAACAGGTCTCTCATGTTGACGGCATCATTCTCTCCGGCGGCCAGGATATAGACCCGCTGTTTTACGGCGAAGAACCTTTACAGGCTTTAAGAAAGACCTTTCCTGATCGGGATGCCTACGAGAAGGAGCTGATTCTCACGGCAGTTGCTTTAGAAAAGCCGATTCTGGCCATCTGCCGGGGGATGCATATGTTAAACGTCACTTACGGGGGAACTTTATATCAAGACCTGACACACGCTTCGTTTGCTGACATTAAGCACGATCAAGAAAAAGATCCGCCGTTAAAAACCCATCATGTTTCTTTTGAAAAAGGGACACGTCTCCATTCCTTGTTTGGCGATTCAGCGCGGGTGAATTCATTCCATCACCAGATCATAAAAGAGACGGCGCCTTCGTTTAAAGCCGCGGCTTATGCGAAAGACGGGGCCATTGAAGCGATTGAACGGACGGGTGAATTATTTGTCGTCGGCGTGCAATGGCATCCCGAAATGCTGACAAAAAAGCACGAAGACATGAAAAAGCTTTTTTCTCTGTTCATGAATGCGGTCAGCACATAAAAAAAGCAGATCATAACGATCTGCTTTTTCATTTTATTCTTCCGGTTTCTCCGGTGTTTTGCCTTGTGTCAGCTTATGGCCTTCGATATCCACGTTCGGAATGATTTTATCCAGCCACTTCGGCAAGTACCAGGCCGCATGTCCCATCAGCTTCATGACACTCGGAATGATGGTCATTCTTACAATGAACGCATCGAAAAGAACACCGAAGGTCATTGCCAATCCCATGGATTTGATCGTAGAGTCCCCCGCGAAGATGAATCCCGCAAAGACGAAAATCATGATCAGTCCCGCCGCTGTTACGACAGGTCCGCTATGTTTCAATCCGGCATGGATGGCTTGTACCGGATTTTTTGTTTTGACATATTCTTCTCTCATTCTGCTGACAAGGAATACTTGATAGTCCATCGCCAGCCCGAAAAGAATACCGATGGCTAAAATAGGCAGGAAGGCGAGAATCGGACCTTTTTCCGGAATGCTGAGCAAGCCGGTGAAATTCCCATCCTGCAGAACGAATACCGATAATCCGAGTGTAGCGGTCATCGTCAGCAAAAAGCCGACGACGGCGGCAAGCGGCACGAGAAGCGAGCGGAAAACAACGGTCAGCAATACAAACGCAAACCCGACAATGAGAATGGCGAATTCCGGAATCGCATCATTTAACCGGTCTGAAATATCAATATTCACCGCTGTTGACCCGGTGACGAGCAGGCGGATGCCGTTTTTGTCTGATCGTTTCCGTATATCCTGCACTAACTCTTTCGTTGCCTTATCATTCGGCCCGGTTTCAGGCACTGCCGTAATGATGGCATAATCCCCTTTTTGATTCGGCATGGCAGGTGTGACGCTCGCCACATTGTGCAAGTCCTTTATTTCTTTCACGGCTTCTTGAAATGCTTCACTTTTATTCCCCTTGACTCCTTTTGCATCGGCAACAATTGTCAGCTTGCCGTTAAAGCCTTCGCCGAATCCTTTAGACAACAGATCATAGGCGCGGCGATCCGGGCTGTCTTTCGCTTTCATTCCCGCATTAGGCAGCCCCAGCTCTAAATGCATGGCCGGCAGACTGATGACGGCTAAAAGAATAATACTGAAAATGCTTAACAGAATAGGCTTCTTTGTAACGAAGCGCCCCCAGGCATTCGTGTCGGCGCTTTTCTTTTCTTTCTTCTTGTTTGATTTCGGAATCATCCGTTTTCCTGCGATTGATAACACCGCAGGCACCAGCGTTACTGATGCCAATACAGCCATCAGCACACTGAGCGCCGCAGTCAATCCCATGGCAGACATGAACGGAATGCCGACAACGGTCAATCCGCAAAGCGCGACGACCACGGTCAGTCCCGCAAAAACGACGGCGCTGCCAGCCGTTCCCGCAGCCTTAGCGATCGATTCATTTTTTTGTACACCTTCGCCCAAAAACTGACGATGCTTCGTAAAGATAAACAGCGCATAATCAATCCCGACGGCCAGGCCGATCATTCCGGATAATGAGAGACTGACCGAGGCTATTGTAAAGACCTGTGTTCCGATTAACGTCAGCGCGACGCTTACGCCTAACCCAATCAGGGCTGTGACAATCGGCAGCCCCGCTATGACTAATGAACCAAACGTAATGGCCAGAACGACGAAGGCCAGCACAACGCCGACAATTTCAGAGACACCGCCGACTTCAACACCGGCCCCCGGCACATCGCCGCTGAGCTCCGTCTGCAGGCCCTTGTCTCCGGCGGCGGACAGACTGTGTTTAATATGTGAAACAGACGCATCCGTAATGTCATCCGCCGCTTTTTTGTACGTAATATCGGCATATGCCACTGATCCGTCTTTAGAAATGGTTCCTGTCTCAAAAGGACTTGCAATCGAAGCGACTGAATGATCTGTTTTGATCTTCTTTAATGTCTCTTCAATCGCTTGTTTTTCCGGTTTTGACGTCAATTTCTTCCCGTCTTCAGCTCCGAAAATAACCCGTATGCTTCCTTTATCGGGCCCCTTTGAAAATTCTTTTTGAATGATATCCATCGCCTTTTCAGAAGGTGTGTCGGGAATTGACATATCCTCAGAAAAAGCAGGTTTTAACGAGATGGCGATCACAATCGAAGCGATCAATATCACGAGCCACGCAATGATCATTTTGAATCGGTTGCGGGCAGACCATCCCCCTAATTTATATAAAAAACCAGACATCGAATACTCCTCTCCAATCATTACTTTCTGCCTAATTGTAGTTCACATTCACATAAAAAAAACGTACATAGGGGCATGTACGTTTGGGCAGTTTTTCATTATATATTCAGTTTCAGAATGCCTTTTTGCATGGCAATGGTGACGGCTTCCGTCCGCGAATCAGCGCCTAATTTGTTATAAATCGATGTTAATCTCGCTTTTACCGTCCGCTCTGAGATTCCTAAATCGAAGGCGATCGCTTTGCTTTTATGTCCTTTCGCAACGGCTTGCAGAACTATGATTTCCTTGTCCGTCAGCTGTGTTTCATTGGCATTTGCCCGTTCCATTTTCATTTCCCGGAAACGCCGCAAGATGTCCGGCTGCAGAAGCACTTCTCCCCTCACCGCCGCATCCATCGTATGAAATAAGGTTTCTGAGCTTGTGTCCTTCAGCAGATAACCGTTCGCGCCTGATTCGATGCCTTCTATCATCAGATGATCTTCATTATAGGTCGTCAAAATAATGATCGGCACATCAGAATGCTCTTTTATCTGTTTAATGGCTTCCAGCCCGCTCATTTCCGGCATGTACAGGTCCATGAGAATGACATCGGGCTTTAGTTCCGCTGCAAGGCGGACGGCGGTTTTCCCGTTTTCCGCCTCTCCCGTTATGGTGTAATGGTCATTTGTTTCTATCAAAAGCTTCAGACCTTCTCTGACGACAAGATGGTCATCTGCTATTAACACTTTATACATGTTCCGCTTCTCCTTGAATTGGTATGATGATCTCAATTTGAGTTCCCGCTGATCTGGCGCTTGTTATACGGAAAGTGCCGTTCATCATATTGACGCGTTCTTGTATCCCAAGCAGCCCGTAATGTCCGCTTTTTCTCATTTCTGTTCCGGCATCAAAGCCTCTCCCGTCATCTTTGACGGTTATGCGGATCTGTCCCTCTTCTTCCTGAACGGACACCCAGACATTCTTGGCTTCTGCATGCTTGGCGGCGTTTGTCAGGCCTTCGCCGATCATGTAATGGCAATTCTCCGCCGTATGAACGTCAAGCACATGATGCACGCTGTAATCTAAAAAACAAGACAGCCCGGAGGCTTCTGTAAAATGGTTGATTTGTTCAGTGATGCTTTCTTTTAAGAACCCGATCTCTTCTGATTTGCTGCGAAGGTTGTCAATGGCCGAGCGCGCATCAGCCAATGTGCCCTTCACTCTGTCCATTGACTGGCTGATGATGTCTTTCGCTCTGTCAGTGTTACCCTTTGAAAGATGAACATGCACCGCTTCAAGCTGCATATGCAAGCTGACCAGCCCTTGTGCAAGTGTATCGTGCAAGTCTCTCGCCATCCGCTGCCTTTCGTTTTGAAGCGTCAGCTGTTTCACTTGCCGGTGAGCGAGCTCTAATTTTTCAAGCGTCATCTGTGTTTTGATTTTTTCATCAACTTGCGCGAAAAATGTTGCCGCATATGTGATAATCACGATCATGATGGGAGCGGCGATAACGATGAAACGAAGCAGATGATGCGGATGCTCCTGGTGCAGGGCTGCTATGGACATTAAAATGAAAAGATAGAGTATGAGCAGCGTTTTGCCCTTATCCGCCATTCCGATAATCTGCCCGATTAAAAAGGCATAGAGACCGATGACCGCCGCGATATAGCCGCCGGTCATCAAGTTAGCCGATGTATATATAATAAATCCCTGTATGATGAAATAAAGAAACGTTTTTTTCTTGACCCAGCGATAGGAATGCCAGTGCAGCACGGCAAAAATGACGATCAATATCGTGAATAACAGCAGCAATAAAACCGTCCAGCTTTCATAAATGTACTGCAAAGAGACTGATGCGGCATATACCATAAAAATAAACGCCAGACCGGGCACCCGAAGCGCAAGCATATGCAATGAGCGTCTGTCACGGGAGACATAGTCTTCTTGATGTTTTGTACCAAGCAATCTCTGTCCACTTCCTTTTAGCCGACCGGCCTCACGATGTTTTATTCTATTTGTCATCATACCATAAGTGCCTTCTTCTCACCTTCCCCTTCTGTCCTGCATGACGGGTGAAAGAAAAAACAGCCTGCGGGATTGGTTATATATGGGCTTGCGTTCGGCTCATTGATCGGCCTGTTAAGCGCCAGCCGGATGATCTCGCGGAAGGGAACCAGGTTCGTTGCCCCGATCAGCGTTCTGTTTGATCACTGGGATATTTGTCATCAGCGCAGGTTGTTTTTCCGCTTTCAAAAGCATCGTGTTTGCCGGACTTATCATCTTCGGGATTATGCTTCCTCTTTTTTGATGTACCGTCAGATTTCTTCTCTCTTTTTTCTTATAAACAAAATTTGTAAGACTAGAGCTCTTTTCTCAGGGGAAATTAATTATGTAATTGAGAAGAGGAGGTTTAAAAGACGATTATGGAAAAGCGTGAATTAGCGGCTCACGAGTCGCTTGACTTACATGAAATGATTAACTTCAAGACGCTTTGTGTAGCGAAATCCAAGCTCATGCAAGGACTTGTGTTTAATCAGGACCTGAAAACGTTAATGGAGAAAGATGTTCAGCAAGCCTCTCAAGACCTGGCTGATTTACAGGCGGTTTATGAACGTGCATCTTTTCAGGCTCCTGTTCCTCAAAACCGGCCGACTTCGATCATCAATTGAAAGGAAGGTAAGCATCATTGAATCATGACTATTTAGATCCAATCAATTCATTACACGTCCCTGAACTCGCAGATATGACATTCGCAATGGATTTTCTTTTACGGGCAAAAGAAGGCGTCAGAAATACCGCCGTCGCTTTAACAGAAACCGCTTCACCTGATGTAAGAGCTTTGCTGCGCAAACAGCTCATGCAGGGAATCGCGATGCATCAGGAAATTACAGACTTGATGGTCAGCAAAAAGTGGTTTCATCCGCATGATCTGAGCGAACAGTATAAACTGGATCAGCTCTCTGCGAAAAATACCCTCATGGTCGGAAACATGAACCTGTTTCCCGTTGAAACGAACAGAAAAGGGATGTTTGACCGCACACCTGATGAACACTAACACTGGAGGTATTACAGCATGAAGGCCGTAACGTATCAAGGAGTGAAAAACGTCGTAGTCAAAGACGTGCCTGATCCGAAGATTGAAAAACACGATGACATGATTATAAAAGTCACAAGTACGGCAATTTGCGGATCAGATTTACATTTAATCCACGGACTCATTCCGAACTTGCAGGAAGACTATATTATCGGGCATGAACCGATGGGCATTGTGGAAGAAACCGGTCCCGGCGTGACGAAAGTCAAAAAAGGCGACCGCGTCATTATTCCTTTTAATATCGCCTGCGGAGAATGCACTTATTGTAAAAATCACCTGGAAAGCCAATGTGATCAATCAAATGAAAACGGCGATATGGGCGCTTATTTCGGCTATTCAGGGAGTACCGGCGGCTATCCGGGCGGCCAGGCCGAATATTTGCGCGTCCCTTTTGCGAACTTCACCCATTTTAAAGTCCCCGAAACATGCGAAGAACCGGATGAGAAATTGAGTGTTATTGCCGATGCGATGACAACCGGTTTTTGGAGCGTTGACAATGCCGGCGTAAAAGCAGGCGATACGGTCATCGTTCTCGGCTGCGGGCCCGTGGGCCTTTTCGCTCAAAAATTCTGCTGGTTAAAGGGAGCGAAACGCGTCATAGCCGTAGACTATGTCAACTACCGTCTCCAGCATGCGAAACGGACGAATAAAGTGGAAATCGTGAACTTCGAAGACCACGAAAATACGGGCAGCTACCTGAAGGAAATCACCAAAGGCGGCGCTGATGTGGTTATTGACGCCGTCGGCATGGACGGAAAAATGACAGATCTGGAGTTCCTCGCCAGCGGATTAAAACTTCAAGGCGGGGCCATGAGCGCATTGGTCATCGCGTCCCAAGCGGTGCGAAAAGGCGGAACGATTCAGATTACGGGTGTGTACGGCGGCAGATACAACGGGTTTCCCCTTGGCGATATCATGCAGCGGAACGTCAATATCCGATCAGGACAAGCTCCGGTTATCCATTATATGCCGTATATGTTTGAACTGGTGTCAACCGGCAAAATTGATCCTGGCGATGTTGTAAGCCATGTCATTCCGCTCAGTGAAGCGAAGCACGGCTATGAGATGTTTGACACGAAAACAGATGATTGTATTAAAGTTGTACTCAAACCTTAGAGAACGGAGGCTACAGAAATGGCCAGCGCCTTACATGAATTACTCGAAATTCAGGAGATGGCTTCTTTTAAGTCACTTTGTCTGACGAAATCCAAAACCATGAAAGCGCTCGTATCCGATCCGCAGCTGAAAGAAATCATGCAGCAGGATGCGGATACATCAACAAGGCAATTGCAGGAATTTGCCTCGATTTTATCTGATGCAAAGCACGAATAGGAGATGAATAACGAATGAATCCGATTATGGAATACTTGACGAGGATGGATGCACTGACAGACCAAATTGTCGCTATGGATTTATTGAATTCGGCAAAAAGCGGAGTCAGAAACTATGCGATGGCGGCGACGGAAGCCGGAACGCCTGAAGTGAAAGCGATCCTCACCCGTCACTTAGAAGAAGCCATCGACATGCACGAGCAAATCTCACGCTATATGATGGAAAAAGGCTGGTATCATCCGTGGAACACAGATGAACAAGTCCGGTTTAATTTACAAAATATTGATACGGCGCTCCGCCTGCCCGTCCTATAAATGTTTTGCTGCTGAGACAGCACCTCTGGCTCAAGCTTCAACGAAACAGCTCTGCAGCTTCTCCAGCCTTTCTTCGGGCTGTTATTGGAGCTTGCAGCGGTGAATGCGTGCGTGGCAGCTGCCGGGCGTTCGCAAATAGAGCAGAGAAGGCAGAACAATTTGTTCTGCCTTTTCATTATCTGCCCCATTCGAGCGATTATTCACGTAGCTTGAACTCCCTTAAACGCACTCATCACAAGATCATGCACATAGGAATCATTCACCTCATCACCTGTGATCAACAGGCGATAGAAAATCGGTCCGTAAATGAGATCGATGCTTACTTCAATATCAAGATTCTCTCTTAATTCACCTTTCTGAATTCCCTTTTCCAGAAGGCCTTTCGCTTGGAGGCGGCGGGGCTGGAAAAATCGCGTGCGATATTCTTCCGCCAATTTTGCATCCAGCTGTCCCGCACCGATTAATTCCTTAATAACGGTTCCTTCCCGGCTTGTCAAAAACTTTGCTAAATTCGCGGCGTGGATCAATATATCTTGCACTGTTGATCCTGTATCGGGCACAGGCAGTCTGTCCGTAGCGGTCGAAAGAAAGCTGTCCATGATAACGGCAGCCTTGTTTGACCACCATTTATAAATCGTTGCCTTACTCACTTTGGCACGCTCTGCAATTTTATCGACTGTCACCGCGTCAAAGCCATTTTCCAACAATAGGTCATAGGCAGCAGAAAGAATCGCCTTATGTGTTCCTTCATCACGCGGCCGTCCTCGTTTACTCTGCACATGAATCATTCCTTCCCGAATTATAAACGATACGTTCAGTATACTTAACATGATAAAAAAATAAAACAGAAGCCTATTTACAAAACTGAACGTTCAGTATATTATTTACTTATAAAAACTAAACGTACAGTTTAGGAAATACTCAACACTCCGCAAAACCTTAGCACTAAAAATCTATGGAGAGGAGATGAATCAGCAAAATATTTATCAAACCTCATAAAATCATTAAAAAGGAGTTCATTCACATGGCTACATTAAACAAACAAAAAGCAGATCAGAGAATCTCAACTGGTTTAACCCTTCTTCTCGCAACGGCATGCGGTATCATTGTCGCTAATCTTTATTATGCACAGCCCTTGGCAGGATTCATCAGTGCGGCAATCGGGCTTTCTCCAAGCAGTGCCGGACTGATTGTCACGCTGACCCAAATCGGATACGTTGCCGGCTTACTGTTTCTTGTCCCTTTGGGAGACATTGTCGAAAACAGAAAACTTGTCGTGGTATCGCTCCTACTAAGCGCAGCCGCTCTAACTCTGACAGCATGTGTGAAGCATGGAACACTGTTTTTAGCCGCTGCGTTTTTCATCGGACTGGGATCCATCGCAGCCCAAGTGCTAGTTCCGTTCGCATCATACCTTGCACCAGATGCCGCACGAGGCCGGGTTGTCGGCAATGTGATGAGCGGCCTGCTTCTCGGTATTATGCTTTCCCGTCCGATATCCAGTCTGGTCGCTGATATATGGGGGTGGAATGCCATATTTGCTTTATCCGCCGCGTTAAGTGTTGTCCTGGCAATCGTCTTATCAAAAGTGCTTCCTGCCAGAAAACCAACAGCAAACACAAGCTACACCGTCTTACTCGGTTCAATGTGGAAGCTGCTGCGCACGACTCCGGTCTTACGCCGCCGTGCCATTTATCATGCGTTTGTATTTGGAGCTTTCAGCTTATTCTGGACGACTGTACCTTTATTATTGTCCGGTCCTGCTTTTCATTTTTCTCAAAAGGCAATCGCGCTGTATGCATTAGCGGGCATTGCGGGTGCAGCGGCTGCACCGATAGGCGGCCGTCTGGCTGATCGCGGCTTGACCCGGCTTGCCACCGGAATCGCTCTCGGTGTTGTCATCGTTTCTTTATTACTCCCGCTCATGATTCAGAGCAGCTCCCCCGTCGGAATAGCAGTTCTGGTGGCCGCAGCTATCCTGTTGGATATGGGGGTATCTGCCAATCTCGTACTCAGTCAGCGTGCCATTTTTTCGTTGGCACCTGAATTTCGCAGCCGATTAAACGGATTATTTATGGCAATCTTCTTTCTGGGCGGTGCTATAGGATCATCAATCGGAGGATGGGCATACGCCTCAGGCGGGTGGAGTATCACATTATGGATTGGAATCGCTTTTCCGGTCATAGCATTGCTTTATTTCACCACGGAGAAATAACTCTTTCCCCAAAAATAAGCCGTCAGGACCAAGCTGACAGCTTTTTTTGGGGTGTATTCTTCTTTACATCCATCCGAACAAAACATCCGGATTCATGAAAAATTTTGCTTCATGCGGTTCCATATTCTCACCGTTAAGATCGTAATCAATAGAAACGAAACGATCACTAACACAATACCTGTAATTGACTCACTGAAATTGATAACGACAAAGCTGGACAATACGATGATAGGAATATTTGAAATCAATACAGTTAACATGTAGGCAGAATACTTTAACCCGACTGCAGCGGATAAAAAACAAATCACATCAGTAGGAGCTGCCGGACAAAGCATCCCCACTGCCAAAAACTTATAATTGTACGCCTCCAATAACTCTTTCAAGTCAGGGTATTTATCTTCCAGTAATTGAGTCGTTTTTTCGCTGGCGAATTTCCTTGAAAAAAGATAAACCAATGTTTCGCTTATAAACAGGCCGGCCATTGATAATAAAATGCTGACCATCGGATCAAAGCATATTCCGCCCAAAAACATCAGCGTCATGCCGGGAATAAAAAAGAAAAGCCTGACGACCCACAAAACCAAAAACAGCAGCATCGCGTATTCCGCATGCCCTGATATAAAGTCCGTTACATCATTCATATCAAATGACAGCAAGTCCAGTTCCTTTAAACAATAAACGCCTAAAAACCATATACATAATAAAATCATTTTATTTTTCAATTTCTCCACTCTCCTCGCTTCCTACCACATCATAAGCAAAGAAAATGAAGAAACAGCCGGTAAAATTCTTAAGGATTCTTAAGTTATTCTAAAAAAGCTTACGGAACGTTTGTCCCGCAAGCTCTAGTCAATCGGGTGTTCAACAGTAAAACGAAGCCAGCCGCCGCTGTAATCCGCATGAATACGGCCGCTGTGAAGCTCAACAATTCTTTTTGAAATGGCAAGTCCGAGCCCGGTACCCTGATGACCCGTTCTGGCCTTATCCCCTCTGAAAAACCGTTCAAACAATTGGTTTATATCGTCAGCAGGGATTTCGGCCTTGTTTGACACTTGCAAAATTGCTTTTTCATCTTTCAGCTCAAGGTTTATGAAGAATTCAGATGGTTTGATACTGTACTTTAACGCATTCATAAAAAGATTATCGTAAACGCGAACCATCTTTTCTATATCAATACATACAGGTACATGTTCTTCCGTAATTGATTTTCGGACAGTTAATTGTTCCTTTTCAAACATGGGAATGTACTCTCCGGTGATTTGTTCCAATAAGGCTGACAAGTCTGTTTTGCTGCGGTTCAAAATAACATCCGGACTCGATAAATGCGTATATTCAAACAGTTCATCAATTAAATATTTCAGCCTTTGCGATTTGGAATAAATCGTTTCAAGGTACTCCTGAAATTGTGCTTTACTATTGTATTGTTCTTTTTTAAGCAGATCCAAATATCCGATAATCGATGTTAACGGGGTTCTTAAATCGTGCGATACATTTGAGATCAGCTCACTTTTCGCTCGTTCTAATTCTCTTTCATGTTCAAATTTACTCTCTAATTCTTCGGACATATAATTGATATGTTGTGCAAGCTGTGTCAATTCATCCCTGCTTTCAATCCTGATGGTCAAACCCAATTTCCCATTGGCAATATGGTGAACACTCTCCGTAATGCGTTTCAAATATGATATTTTTTTCCGCACCAATAACAAGAAAACCGCGATGAAAGTAAGCAACGCCGCAAAGTACTCAATCAGTATCGTGACATAACTGCTGCGCACGCTGACGTTGGTCAGGCCGGTTATTTTATAAAAAGAGAAAATAATGAGAGACATCATCCCTAAAGAAACAAAAAAACTGATAGCGATCGCGATCAGAAGCCTGACAATCAGCTTATTTCCAAACTTCCTCATATTTTATATCCCGTTCCCCATACCGTTTTGATATAAATCGGATGTTTAGAATCCTCTTCTATCTTGTCTCTGATCTTTGTGATATGAACCATTACGGTATTGTCCGACTTAAAAAAGTCTTCCTTCCATACCGCCTCATATATTTTTTCAACACTCATGACAATTCCTTTGTTTCTCGAAAGAAGCTCCAGAATATCAAACTCTTTCGGAGTGAGCCTGACTTCTTCTCCCCGCACCCACACCTGCCTTGTATCCGTATTAACGGTCAAATCGCCGATTTCAATAATGTTCGCCGTGCTGATCGTATCTGTATTGTATTTTTTATACCTTCTCAGTTGTGATTTCACTCTGGCGATCAATTCCAATGGGTTAAACGGTTTCGTTAAATAATCATCTGCGCCGGAGGCCAGCCCTTGAATTTTATCCATAT
Source organism: Bacillus sp. MT(2024) (assembly GCF_036362845.1). Taxonomy (NCBI): domain Bacteria; kingdom Bacillati; phylum Bacillota; class Bacilli; order Caryophanales; family Bacillaceae; genus Bacillus; species Bacillus sp. MT(2024). Next base: position 531,333 of record NZ_CP143632.1, on the reverse strand, counting down.
CTTCCGATTTGGCGGAAAGCATGATGATGGGCAGATTGCGTTCTTGCCTGATCTTCATGCATGCCTCAATCCCATCCATATTGGGCATCATAATATCCAAAATAATCAGGTCAAACTCCTTTTGCTCCAATAATTTCAATGCTTCAGCAGCATCTTCCGCCTTATGCGTGCTTATTCCTTCATTTTCTAAATAGACAGAGATCAGGTTTCGGATATCTTTGTCATCATCCACGATAAGAATGCTTGTCCCCATATGAATCCTCCCTCGTTTTTTGCGGCAATGAACAGCTGAAAACATAAGCCGGGGGAATATTCCTGAATTCTCTCCTTACTTCTGTTTTGGGAAAGAATTGCTCAATCAATGCCTTTTTATATTGAGTATATTGGAATGTAATAAATTCTCCATGATTTCTTAAGATTTTAGCTGTATCCGTCAAAATATCAGCAGAAACGTTTTTTGGCAGACTTGCAAAAGGAAGTCCGGAGACGACATAGTCGGCATAAGGGATTCCATGCTCTTTTATATGCCTCTCAATATGTTCGGCCGATCCGTGCACAATGAACAGGTTCTGTTCCTCTTTATATTTTTCTTTCAGTAAAGCATAAAATTCTTCATTTTGTTCTATCAATAAGATTATTGTTTCGGGCTGCCGTTTTTCAAGCAGCTTTTTTGTAAATACTCCCGTACCCGGCCCGTATTCAACAATGTATTCAGCTTTATGAAAATCAATTTTTCCCATTATCTTCTCAGCAAGAAAACGCGAGCTGGGCAGAACGGCGCCGACAGATCTGGGATTCATAATATATTGAAATAAAAATAACAGACGTTTCATCTTTAATCTCTCCATTTGTTTTGAATTTATAAAACACACTCTACATTCAAAACCTGAAGAAAAAGCGGTGAAAGTTCTTAAGAAATCTTAAGATATAAAAAAAGACGGCGGGATTTGCCGTCTTTTTCAGTTGCCGATTCTTTCAGCAACGGTAAAACCATGTCATAATATGTTAAGAAATAATTGCGCCATAGGCAGGTGAACACATGAAGAAGTATTTATATAAACACCTTTTGTTAGCTCTCGTTTCGTCCGTTTGCTTTTTATTGGTCTTTTATGTGGGTTTAAAAATGACACAGGAAGACACACCTCCGTTGTCTTCTTACCCGTTTTACCTTTTTATTTATCTGTACATAGCAGCCGGATATTTGACGGTCGGCCTTGTTTCAGCTTGTATGACTGATATCTTGAAGAATCGCTGGACATTGAATAAAACGTCTTCCATTCTATTAAAACTTATCGTTTACTTACTCATACCGTATGCTATTTTTCATTGTTTCTTCATTTTAATGGCGCCGTTGATTTATGTGCTGTTTGAGTCGTTATTCATCCTGAGAAAAGCTTCATAATCAGAAAAAAACATACCGCTTGCTGCCGATATGTTTTTAACATGCTTGTCAGTTGTCCGCGGTGATTCGTTTGATGTTTTCTTCCATCAAGCCGGAAATGAGCTGTTCGTTTGTATGCGGGATCTGTTTGAGCTGTTGTACGACCAGCCCTTGTCTTGCGGCTGAATGATTTTGACTCAGCTTTGCTTGCCCCTCTATTTTGCTGATTTTGATTTTAAAACCTTTTACCCCTTTGTTCATGCCTGCCAGCAATTTCGCATCAACATCCTCTAATTTGTACGGGCTCTCGGGGCTTTCGTATTTCAATACGAGATCACTCATCGACTGCACGGTTTCTTCCTCATCCAAAAGCTCCGCCTCTCCGTAAACATGAACCGCCACATAATTCCATGTGGGAACAGCCTGATTCGTCTCATACCATTTAGGCGAGATATAACAATGAGGCCCTTGAAAAACGGCTAACACGTTTTGGCCATCAATCTCTTTCCATTGGGGGTTCGGCAATGCAAAATGACCGTATAAGCATTCGTTATCCTTACTCATCATCAATGGCAGGTGGGTTGCATACGGCATGCCTCCCGCCGTTGAAAACAATGCTGCGAAACCATACTCTTTGATTACATCGCACGCTTCAGCTTCACTCAGCTGAAATGGAGCCGGAATATACATACAAAACTCTCCTCTCTGAACATGGATTGATAAAGCGCTTTCCGCTATAATAAGATATCAACTGACATTTAAAAAGATACAGTTTCAAATAAATACACATGTCAGAGGAGAATATCTGATGAAAAATATGATTTTCGCTTTCAGAAGCGGCACCCCGAAATACAAACAAATTTACGAGCAATTTAAAACATTGATTGAGCAGGGAAATATTCAGGCAGATGAGCGGCTGCCTTCGATTCGGGAGCTGGCGGATTCCCTGCGGGTAAGCCGCAATACAACGCTGATGGCTTATGATCTTCTTTTAGCGGAAGGATACATTCGCGGGGAAACACGCAAAGGTTATTTTGCAAATGAAGTAGAGCCTTCTTTATTTCAAAAAGAAAACGATGTTGTTTACGCTGAGGAAACCGAATCAGCTCAGCCGGTCCTGATTGATTTTCGCGCCGGAGCCGTCGATCAAAAGCATTTTCCTCTGAAAACATGGAGAAAATTATACAATCAAGTTTTGACATCAGAGAAAAGCTTCCTGTACGGTGAACCGTTCGGCGAGAGAGACCTGCGTGAGCAAATTGCCGCTTATCTCTTGGAATCCCGCGGGGTGAAAACAGATGCGGATTCCATTATCATCGGCAGCAGCACCCAGCAGATGCTGATTTATCTCAGCCGGATTCTGAAAGAGGATTTTTCGGGAATTATCGTTGAAGACCCTGGGTTTGACGGTGCCAGAGCGGCATTTCAATTTCACGGGCTATCTATGGAAACGATGCCTGTCTATGAAAACGGAGCTGATTTTTCTCAATTACATGCAATGAAAGAAAAATTAATCTATGTGACCCCATCCCATCACAGCCCTTACGGCGTAAGCATGTCCATTCAGCAGCGCCAAACACTGATCAATTGGGTGAATCATAGAGAGGGTTATATTCTTGAAGATGATTATGACAGTGAATTCCGTTATACACAGCAGCCGTTTCCCGCTCTTGCTTCCATTCAATCAGACCGGGTGATTTATTTAGGGAATTTCTCAAAATCCTTTCTACCGGGCATCCGCATAAGCTATATGGTTTTGCCGCAGCGCCTTTTGCACCGGTATAAAAAACGGTTTATTCATTTCGAAAGCACCGCTTCTTCGCTTAACCAGCTGACCATGGCTGAATTGATGAAGGCCGGTGAATGGACCCGCCATATTAAGCGCATGCGCACTGTCTACAAGCGTAAGATGCAGCACTTGACTTCACATATCAAGCAGCAGTTCGGCGATCAGGTGACGATCATCGGCGAGCAGTCGGGATTGTATATATTGGTGAGAGTTCACCTGAACTATACAGAAGAAACATTAATCGAACGCGCTTTTCAGTACGGAGTGAAGGTATATCCTACCGCTGTTTATTTCGTTGCCGGAAAGCCCGAACCGCCGATCATAAAGTTAGGTTTCGCCCATCTCGATACGGATCAGATCACACAGGGCGTACAGCTTTTGAGAAAAGCTTGGCTGTCATGAAAGAAAAAAGGCGCCGAACGGCGCCTTTTTTTATCTTTTATTTCGTATTTCTTGTGAATTTCGGCAGTCCAAATATAATGGCGGCGATGCCGCAGATTCCGATTAAAACGGGATAGAAAGAGTATGGCAGGATGCTGACGGGTGAAATATTCCCGAATTTCCCGGCTGATAACAGCTGCGCGCCATAAGGAATCAATCCTTGTATCATACACGAAAAGATATCCAGAATACTTGCCGATTTTCTGTTGTCGATGCTGAATTTATCAGCGATATTCTTTGCAATCGGCCCGGCTGCGATAATGGAGATCGTATTATTGGCCGCAGCCAGATTCGTCACGCTGACCAGTCCGGCAATGCCGGCTTCGGCGCCTTTTTTGGAACGGATTCGTTTCGTAATAAATTCCAGTAAAAAGTCGATCCCGCCGTTTTGTTTCATTACGCCGACCATCCCGCCGATCAGCATGGACAGGATGATCAGATCGCTCATTCCGGCGATTCCATCCGTAATCGCCTTAAAATAAGAGTCAAACGTCAGGCTGCCGCCCGCCAATCCGATGATCCCCGTCAAAACCAATCCGCCGAATATGACAGCCATCACATTAAAACCGATTAACGCAAAAACTAACACGGCGACATAAGGAAGCACCTTAATCCAGCTGTAAGATGCAGCGCCCGCATGGCCCGCGTGGCCTGCCGGAATAAAAAATAAGATAATAACCGTTAAAATAGCAGCGGGCAAAACAATCAGGAAGTTCGTTTTGAATTTATCCATCATTTGTGTTTTTTGCGTCCGGACTGACGCAATGGTCGTATCGGAAATAAAAGAAAGATTATCTCCGAACATAGCTCCGCCGACCACAGCTGCCATCGTAATCGCGCCGGAGATGCCAAGCTCTCCGCTCAGACCCGCGCTGATCGGCGCAACCGCCGCAATCGTGCCCATTGATGTTCCCATCGATATAGAAATAAAACAAGCAATGATAAACAGCCCCGGCAGCAAAAACTGCTGCGGAATTATGCTCAAAGCAAGATTGACAGTTGAATGCACCGCTCCCATCGCCTCAGCCGCTGAAGCAAAGGCACCTGCCAATATAAAAATCATAACCATAATGATAATATCAGGATGTCCCGCACCGGAAGCGAACCATTCTATTTTTTGATTGAGCGATTTCTTCCGGTTAAATAACAGCGCAAAAGCTGACGCAATGATCGCGGCAATCAAGATCGGCAATTTATAAAAATCTCCGGTCACCAGACCAGAGCCGACAAAAAGCCCTACGAATAAGACTAAAGGCAATAACGCCCAAGGATTCTTATGATTGTTCATCTGGGTAAACCACCTCTTTTCAGCATTAAAGTCGCTAATCACAGCCTAAGCAACATTTCACACTTTAAAAGTCTGCAGTAAAAAAGTCAAGCTGAAAAAAGGATAAGTAATGATTGATAAGATAGAAAAAGCTGTTTTGTTTCCTCTCTTTAGAAAATAAAAAAACCAAGGCTCGTTTCCCTTGGTACATTTCATGCGGCCCGGCGCCCGGGACACCTTCTCTTCATTCAGAAATACATTCAGCTTTCAATCTGTTTTTAAGTTTCGCTTCATTTTCAAGGATATCTTCGTAATCCTCAATCTTCCTGTTTAATCGTTTTATAGTTTCATCAATTTCCCTCTGTTTCTCCGTCAGCCTTTTCCTTTCATTTATAAGGATGTTTTTTCGGGGTTCGATCGTATGATCGGCTCCTTCAATAAATAAAGCGGTATATTCAATCAGCGCCTCAATCGACAGCCCGGCACTTCTCATGCATTTTATAAATTGAATCCAATTCACATCATCTTCGTCATAATCGCGGATGCCGCTTTCATCGCGTTTTACCGGAGGAATCAGTCCTATACTTTCATAATACCTAAGCGTCGCGGCTGATAACTCAACCAGCTTTGCAGCCTGCGCAATCTTCATATTCTAACCACCCATCCTTCATACCTTTCATAAGCGTGCCATTATAGAATATCATTTCATAGAAAAATAAACCAAACCCCTTGACTTAAAGTCCGCTTTAACATTTAAAGTAAAACCGAACAGAGGATTCATCACTTTATCTTGGAAAGGAAGATAACCATGTGCAATAATCATCCGACTCGTGTATTAAGCGCTCCGCATGCAAAAGCTAAATTTGAGCGGACGACGATTGAGAGAAGAGCATTACGGCCGCACGATATCCTGATTGATATTAAGTACAGCGGGATTTGTCACTCAGACATCCACAGCGCATTCGATGAATGGGGCGGCGGAATCTTTCCGATGGTTCCCGGCCATGAAATTGCCGGAGTTGTGGAAGCCGTAGGTGAAGAAGTCACCACATTTGCCGCCGGCGACCGTGTGGGTGTCGGCTGTTTTGTAGACTCCTGCGGAGAATGTGAATACTGCCTGAACGGAGACGAACAATATTGCACAAAAGGCGTTGTTCAGACCTATAATAACCTGGACTACGACGGAAATCCTACGTACGGCGGCTACAGCCAGAAAATAGTTGTCACTGACAGATTCGTTGTCCGTATTCCCGATCAGCTGGATTTGGATGCTGCCAGTCCGCTATTGTGCGCGGGCATTACCACCTATTCTCCGCTGAAACACTGGAATGCCGGTCCCGGCAAAAAAGTGGCGATTGTCGGAATGGGCGGGCTCGGACATTTAGCCGTTCAATTCGCGCACGCTTTAGGCGCAGAGGTCACCGTCCTCAGCCGCTCAATGAACAAAAAAGACGAAGCGCTTGAATTTGGAGCTGATCATTACTTTGCGACAAGCGATCCGGATACATTCACTGAGCTGGCCGGACGATTTGATCTTATTTTAAATACAGTATCCGCGAACCTTGACGTAGATGCTTACTTATCCCTGCTTCGCATTGACGGTACATTGGTAAATGTGGGAGCGCCCGCTAAGCCGGACTCATACAGTGTGTTCTCCTTAATCACGGGCCGCCGCAGCATTGCGGGTTCACTCGTCGGCGGTATTCCGCAGACTCAGGAGATGCTTGATTTCGCCGCCGAGCACGGCATTGCTCCTAAAATTGAAGTGATTCCGGCCGATCAAGTTGACGAAGCGTACGAACGGGTTCTCCAAAGCGATGTCCGCTACCGTTTCGTCATTGATATTGCAACTTTATAATTCTCATAAAAAACATACCAATATCTATTGGTATGTTTTTTTCAGCGCAGATTATTTTTTATTTGAGCAGCCATCCGGGCACCGCTTTGATATAAACCAATTCACCTATCAATTCAACAATCGTCTGAGTGACGATAACAGCGGCGGCTAATGAGGCCCAAGCATCCGGCAGAGCCAGCGCTAACGGAAGGACTGCGAGTGAATTCCTTGTGCCCGTGCTGAAGATCAATGCTCTTCCTTCACCTGTATCCAGACGGAACGCATATGCGATAAAACGGGAGACAAACGGCATAATGAGCAGGAATAACAGATAGATCGGAATCACACGTATAATGATGTCAGCATCACTGATGACCTTGCCGATTTGTGTGGCGACGACCGCCAATAAGACCAGAGCCATAAAAGGAACAGGCAGCCACGCCGTCCATTCCAACACCTTTTCTCCCGCCGGCTTCTTATCAGCCCATAGTTGAGTCATCACCGCCGCCAGCAGCGGCACCGCTATTAACAATAAGAATGCTTCCAGAAACGGTCCCGCATGAACAGCCCCTATCACTTCTTTCCCGATAAACAGCCACAGGTATAACGGAAGCAATACCATCTGAACGGCGAACAAAACCGGCGTGGAAGCCAGTATTAATCTCTCATTTCCTTTGCCGAGCTGAGTAAAGACGATGACGTAATCAATACAAGGTGTAAGCAATACCAAACAAACCCCTGATAATATAGGAGGAGATTGAGGAAAAATAGCGGTTAACACCCATACAACGACAGGTACAGCTAAGAAATTACCGATCAGTAAAGCCGCCATAAACTTGAGGTTTGACATGGCTTCCCTCAGCTTCAAGAATGGAATTTGGGCAAACATGGCATACATGAGAACAGCGATAAGCGGTGATATCGTCCATCCCCAGCGAAGTCCTGAATCTTTCCCGGCGATCCCCGCTATTCCGCCGATCACAAGAGTCACACCATATATCCAAATTTGCTGTTTTTCTAATGTCTCTCTGGTTATTTTCATTGGCTGACACCTCTTCTCCGCCCATTATACCTTCTTTTCTGCTGCTCTTGCATTAAGGTCCTGCCGGAATAAAAAAACACCAAGGGTCTGTGACACCTGGTGTTTTTGGAACGCGGCCGAGAGTTACGGGTTGAGAACCGTTAATTCTTTTAAATAACCCCCAAAAAGTATTTTTGGCGTACTGTTCCTTATCGAATAAAAGCATTCTCTTTCATTTCCAAAGCATCATCCAGCCATCTCGGGTGCATCGGCAAGAGATGTTCAGGTAATTCATGGATATCAAAATATCTGATTTCCATGGCTTCCTCTGTGGACTTTTTCAAAGTGCCGCCGATGACGTCACATTGAAAACAATTGGTAATAAAATGGCTGACTCTGCCGTCAGGGTATATAAAGGTTTGTGAACTCGGATCAGAATAAACGCCTATCATTTTAGAGACTTTCACCACTAATCCAGTTTCCTCTTCTATTTCTCTTATAATTGCTTGTTCTACTGTTTCACCAGGTTCCACATGGCCTGAAGGAATGCCCCATAAACCATTATCAGCACGCTTCATTAATAAAACGGAACTTGATTCTTTCATTATAATTCCAGCGACTCCGGCTTTCACTTGTTCTGTCCATTGGAAATCCGGTTTTTTCCGTACTTCTGCCTTTATTTCATTATCGAACAAGTCCTTCAGATCGCGGATCACAACATCCGGATTTCTAAAATCATGTTTTGCAGGAAATAAAGTATGTTGATCAGAAACTAATACGGAAGTTATGCCTATTTGGTTTGCTCCGACAATATCTGTTTCAGGCGTATCCCCGATCATAACGCATCTCTCTTTATCCTCAAAAGACTCGAGTACTTTTTCAAATATTGAAGACGCCGGTTTTCCAATTATCATCGGCTCTTTAGCAGCTGCTGTTTTAACAGCCGCGACTATAGCGCCTGTCGCGGGAGCTGGTCCGTTAGCGGCAGGAAATGTTTTATCCCCGTTTGCAGCGATAAATGAAGCTCCGCAGCGGATGAGGTTTACTGCCTTATGCACATCCTGAAATGTAATATTTTGATCCCATCCAATGACAACAGCCTCCGCTTGATCTTCCGTAAGATCAATACCGGCCTTTTGAATTTCACTTTTAAGTTGGTCATTTCCCAATATATATGCCTTCTTTATTCCTTCACTGACAAGGTAATCAGCTGTTGCCCACCCCGCAGTAACGACTTCATCAATACTTGCTGAAATCCCCAGTTTATGAAGGCGTTTCACAATCGTTTCTCTTGTAACACAAGGATCATTCGTTAAAAAGCGAATGACTTTCTTTTCTTCACGGAGTCGTTTTAAAGAGGCCACAGCTCCTGGTAAAGCTTTATCTCCTATATATATCACTCCGTCTAAATCAAATAAAAATACATCATAATTCTTGGAGATCATCGTAACACTCCTTAAGCGGTTGTCTCTTGGTTAATAGTTGAGCGATACGCAAAATGATTTGTAGGGCCTTGTCCTTTCCCGATTCCTAAGGGATATTTAATGGCTGCTGAAATGAATTCCTTTCCAGTTGCCACTGATTCCGGTATGCTGTGCTGCTTTGCAAGCTCTGCAGTTATCACAGCAGAAAACGTACAGCCTGTTCCATGAGTATGCTTTGTATCAAAGCGGGGAGAAACAAATTCCTCGAAGTCCTCGTCAAAGTACAAAATATCACGGGCTTCTCCGTTCAGGTGCCCCCCTTTTACGACAGCACTTTTCGCCCCGTATACCTCCACTATTTCTTTCGCCGCATCACGCATCTGCTGTACAGTCTCGATTGATTTGCCGATGATTACTTCCGCTTCCGGAATGTTCGGTGTAATAACAGTTGTTTGGGGTATTAATAATTTCTTCAAATGATCAATGGCGTCCTTATGGAGCAGATGATGTCCGCTTTTAGCAATCATAACCGGATCCATCACATACGATTGAATATTTGCGTCTTTTAACTTTTCTGCCAGCAATTCAATAATTCCTATACTTGCAAGCATACCGGTTTTGACAGCATCCGGTTTTATATCATCCATGACACAGTCTATTTGCTGAGATATATTCTGAAGAGACATCTCCTCAAAACTTTTCACACCAAGTGTGTTTTGTGCAACAACTGATGTAATAACAGCCATTCCATATACCTTTTGTTCCTGAAATGTTTTTAAATCCGCATGAATTCCCGCCCCTCCGGAAGGATCAGTCCCAGCAATCGAAAGCGCTTTATAAATATCCGTCAACTTACACTCCTCCTTCAGGCAGGTTTCACTGCTTTAAAAATGACAAAAGGCGGATATTCCTTTTCACATTTCCAATTATTAAATTGAAACTCTTTCTCTATGGCTTTTACATGCTCTTGGTCAATATCGTTTAACGTTGGTTCTGATAAAGTTACATTATCAAAACCTGCATGAGTTAATAGTTTATAATACATTGACTTCGGCCAATGAAAATCATTTAAAATTAAATCTGCTTGTCCCGGAACATGGAGCCATTCATTTCTTTCTTCTCCGTAAGAATATTCTTTCCCCGGTATTCCATTGCGGAAGGTTGAAAATTCAATTCCGGTTGAATCAGGATTCGTATCGAGTATGACAAATGAAGCTCCTGGTTTTAACACACGAAAAATTTCATTTATGATACCTTTGATACGCTGGTCACTATCCGTATTAATAAAAACATAACAGGCCATTGCAGCATCAACTGAGTGATCTGGTAAGAAGGAAAGATTATCGTGTTCAATTAAATGATAGTTCACATGAGGATGTTGTCTTTTTGCCTTTGCTATATCTAACATCTTCCTTGATTCATCGACTGCGATCACATTGCAGCCTATTCTGTCAGCCAGCCTGTAAGCTACCTTTCCCGGACCGCATCCGAAATCCAGCACCTTTTTAATCTCCGCTTTATCAAAAGTACGAAAAACAAACTCAAAACCTAACGTTTGTTCTAAAACGTCATTATAAGCATCGAATTTACCAGCAACACTGTCTTCTTTCCATGAAGTTTTCATTGAATTTCCTCCTTTTGCTCAATTGAGAAATAATGAAACCACTTATTCCTGACGAAAAATTGATATATAGGAAGTAAACTTTGAAATAGAGAATGATCCATATCCCGTTTATATGCAATATGCTGGTATATACTGAAAAGGAAAAGAATCTGTTTCCAGTAATCAGGTAAATCAAGCATTTCAATATCGTTTTTTGTCATAGAAATTTGATCTTTCCTAAGTAATTCTTCGTACTTTAAGACTGTTTCAATGGACGGCCAGTTATTTCCCTCAGGCATTTTCGGAAATTCAAATTCCGGAATATCATGGTGATTTTCAGCTTCCTCAAGCACCGTTTTCGCCCATTCATGATCTGAATCATAAATATGGATTGATCCCGCATTATGAAAATATTCTCCGACTTCTAAACGCAGTTCTCTGGCCATTAATTCCTGCATGAAGGTAAATGAGAAAAGATCACTGATCATCCCGCGAAAAGCATCATTTGCACGCATGACAGAAGACATGTATAATTCGCCTTCCCTCACAAAAAACTGCAAACCGATTGTGCAGGAAACATCTATATTTTCTGAAACGAAGAGTTCCGAAGCATCGAATATTTGAATAAATGCTCTTTTTGAATCAATATCTTCTTGTGTCAAAAGATTTTTTATTCGATTCCATTGATTTAGTTTTGCATTTCCGAATTCAAATATTTTAGGCCCGTACGCAGTGCCTGTTAATGTTTTTTTATTCATTGAATATGAAGGCATTTTTTTATTGTAATAACTGATAAAATCTAAGTCGTTACTCCCCGATAAATACCATAACACTTCAGCAAAATTAAACACGATATTGGTTTTTCTTGAGGATAAATAAGTGACACGTTCTATTGGATTTTCCAGAGTCAGATGGTAGTTCAATTGTTCTCTGCTTTTTTGTCCGCGCGGTGAATTGAAAAATTCAGGGTTGTGATAGATGTCATACAGCGTTTCCGTATATGCTTCATGAAAAGTTCTCTTTCTCATTGAGATTCCGCCTTATATGCTGCAAAGATATTTTTAATGTTCTCTAATAAATCATCTGTATCTTTATAGCTGATGTACTCAACATCCGCCACTGCATTTAACCCTTGAATTAAGAAAGCATAATCCTTGTCCTTTTCTAGAAATAGCACGATCTTTTTTTTCAAGGCGGAAGCCCATCCAATTTCTATATGTGTTCCGGGAGAAGCGGGTGATCCGGGGAATGCTGCAAAAAGGTCGCAAGTGCTTATTTCATCAAAATCAATTTTAGTGCATTGAAGGGGTGTCATGAAATCTTTCCCCCACCCTTCCCGCTTGTGAGCATTATGAACCAGCCATCCTTCATTCTCAAAAAAGGAAATTAATGATTCCAGCTTTCCCCTCTCATACGTACTCATCAATCCAGTTTTCTCATCTACTAAACTTTTAAAAGGCCCTGCCAGAAAAACTTTTTTAGTCGCCACTTCATATCACCCTTTCAAAATAAATAAAGCCACTTTCCTCTATGGAAAGTGGCTTAAATATAGATAAGATAAAGAATCTCTCTAATTTTTCACTTCCCTACGCTGGTATTAACCAAATCAGGTTCAAAGGGTCAGGACGTATTGTCTCTTCTCAGCTATTAAAGCTCCCCTAGTGACTTTTTATAAATATTTACTTTAATTCTATGCTATTCCATATAAATAGTCAAACAATGACCGGCAAAAAGCGCTGCGGATATCACTGGGATTCCCCTTCAATATTGCAGCTTACCCACTAGTTTTAAAACCTTCCGGCCTCTTTTTTCCTGCCAACGAATAAGGTCACGGCAACACTCGCTGAACTGACCAAAGTCCCCAGAACGGCAGCAAGAATTGTCAAAAAGCCATGGGGAATCAGAAATCCAATCGGAATGAGGCCCGCAAACGTGAGAACGATAAAACATTGATAGACTCCGGATATGATTCTTACAACCAAGCTGCTAAAAAAGGACATGACGAATGGCGGAATGAACAAACATAAAATGATTCCGAGTGAGATCAATAAAATCATAGGCTCGTCAAAAGAAGTGACACGATCGCCGGGAGACTCTTCAGCCGCCGCGAATACAGCAAATATAGACATCATCAGCGTAAGAAAAACAAGAAAAAACCTTTTCAGCAACGTTATGACTCCTTTTTATAAAAACGGGTATCCTTTTTTAATCACAATAACCATTTTATGTTATCAAATGAAATAATATGAAGTCAATTGATGAATGAATAATGTAACAAACGGCTTGCTGCTGTGTCGGTCTTATATAAGGAGGAAAAACAATCCGTACAAAATCAATATTGGTTTTCTCAATGTATTTCATCAGTTTGACGGCATCACTGGTTCTTACGGCTGAAACCCCGAACTTCAGTTCAACATCTTCAAATTTTCGCTGATTAACATACTCAATGATCTGAAGGCGCTCATCTATGCTGAGTGAATGCTGTTCACCAGTCGTGCCGCATATGAGTAACGAATGGATACCGCTGTTTTTCAAATGTTCGACAATAGCATCAAATCCTGCTGAATATAAACGCTCATCTTCATGAAAAGGCGTAGGGATAGCAATAAAATTTGCATGAGAATGACCTCCAAGTACTATTCTTGAATATCTGCAGAGTATCATATAACACTGTCTGACATTTAAAAAGGACAGTTTCAGATAACCCAACATGGCAGATGTAAAGGCTGACACACAAAAAAGGCAGGCAAAGAGAGCCTGCTTCATTGCTTCATCCTATAGCGATTCATTCTTTGGATTGCTTGACAAATAAGAGTAATAAGGCAAACTAAATATAAAATTGTACTAATGAGGCGGGGTTTTATGATTTTAGATTTAAAAGGTGAAACGCACATGGATCATCTTGTGGGAATGCTTTATTCTGCCGTTAATGAAAATTACAACCGCTTAATATCCATTGTGTCAGACATGTCACAGCAGGAGATCGATTATAAAGGACCAAATCAAACATACAATAGTACAGCTCAGCTAATAAGACACTTAGCATATGTTGATCTCAACTGGATATTTAGAATAAAGGGTGAACCGATACCAAAGCAGCTTGAAGAGAAGTATGGACCAATGTTAGATAAGAACAATAAGATTCCTTTCATTTCCGGTGTTTCATTAAAACAAATTCTCACTGATTATGAAGAAGTATTCAGCATGTTTAAGTCTGTTTGTTATCAGCTAACTGACGATCAACTGAATCACACAGTAGATTATGAAGCAGATAAACAAGCAACCATTCAATGGGGAATATGGCATATGGCAGACCATAATAGATATCATCAAGCTCATATTAATCAGCTTCGCAAATGGTTTGAAGAGAAACAGAAACCTGGCTGTTAAAGCCGCTTATAGGAGGAGCAAGGATAAATTTATTACAAATTCATGTTCACTGACTGCCAATCAATTAAAATGGTCAGACAAAAAACCACATTTGCTGTTGAAAAGTTGCGGAATAAAGCACCGCATCAACTGCACTATGACAAGCTGAAACGTTAATATTTTGTGTTTCAGCCATTCAATCGCTATATTTAATCATGCTGTCCCAATACGATTTTTTTATAGTCTTTGCAGCAGCAAAGTCCTCTGGAATCCTATACTAATCTTCCGCAGCCGCTGCATCGGCCTTTGTCACATGAACTGTACCAAACGGATGGTTGGGAGGAGCGTAAATTGAATATAGTTTTAACGGCGTATTACCCGTATTAATCACATTGTGCCACGTGCCGGCAGGGACAACAATGGCATAATCATCATAGACATTTCTTCGGAAACTTAAATGATCTTTACTCTTGCCCATTTTAACTAGCCCTCGGCCTTGCTCAATCCGTAAGAATTGATCTACGTTAGGATGGATCTCCAAACCGATATCTTCTCCAATACCAAGACTCATCAAAGTAATTTGAAAATGCTCTCCTGTCCATAGGGCCGTACGGAACGTATTGTTTTGTTTTGCGGCTTTATTGATATTCACGACAAATGGTTTTGGTCCATAATCTTTCAAGAGAAGGTTTCTATCTTCGTATGAAGGATCATAGTTATTTGGAACAGTCCAATAAACAGATCTTCCATCGCTATACATCGGTACGTTCACACAATAATAACATTGATGCGAAAAAGGTATATAATACATTTTTCATCCCCGCAATTTTAAATTTTTGTGATATTATCCTATGCTTTTTGTAATGAGAGTGTGCCACACTAAGAAATTCCCTTGTTCAGGCTAAAAGACTGAAGTTAGCAGAAACGTTTTGGCCACAAAACCCGTTTGCATAAAAAATACCAAAGGCCTGTAACTCTTGGGTAATACTGTTGCAGCCGAGAAACTTGAACCTGCCCGGGGTATGCACTCACCAGTCCGACAACCAAGAGATATTGTGTTTTCTGTTCCACAAGCCGATTAAAACAGCCACAGTCACATAACTGGACGTATTCAACACAAAAAAGAGCAGTAAACCCGTAAGTTACTGCTCTCCTCAGTCTATCCACCGTTCATTTGTTTTACAATGTATTCAGCATCATTTCCTACACCTTGAAGCAGCGCTGAACCTCGCCTATGCTGCCAAGGCAAACCAATAAAGTACAATCCCTCCGCAGCTGAAACACCCCGGTGATGTATAATTCGGCCTTCCTTATCCAAAACACCTTCTATTTTTATCCACCAAAGCGGATTCTTAAAACCAGTTGCCCAAATAACATTGTTTACTTCTATTGAAGATGAGTCTTTAAAAATGATTTCATTCTGCTTTCCGGCTATGACTCTTTGTTTTAAGATGATCTTCTTCTGTCTTATTGCATGTTTTAATTCATACCCAAATATGGGGTCGCCTTTCTTTTGAATGAACTTGCCTAATATTGATGTATGACTTGCATGTAAAACTCCTAATTTATCAAACCACCAAAAAATGCTTCTTTTTCCAATCCATAAAGGAAAATAAACCGGTTTATTACTGCAAGCCAAATATGTAACTCTTTCTTTGGATAATTCAACAGCTATCTGAGCCCCGCTATTCCCGCCGCCGACTACCAGTACATTCCCAGGCTCCAGTTGTTTTGAATGTTTATATTGTGAAGAATGTAATTGACGAATATGACCGGCTACATCCTTTGATATTGATGGGATGTTAGGGGTATGAAAAGGGCCTGCGGCCATCACAAGATTCTTCGTTTGATATTCTTCCCGGTTTGTTTTTATTAAGAAATAGTTGTTTAATTTTTGGACACTTATTACTTCTGTCCGTAATTGGATCGGGATTTCAAACCTTTCAACATATTTTTTCAGATAAGCAGCAATTTCATTTTTTGAAGGGAGTCCATGCTTGTCTCCTTCAAGCTGCATTCCCGGCAAAGAGCTGTACATTCGAGAAGTAAATAAGACCAATGAGTCATACCGGTTTTTCCAGCTTTCCCCCACTTCATGACTTTTATCCAAAATGATAAACTTTTGTTCCGACTTCTTTAGATAATATCCTACTGAGATTCCTGCCTGACCGGCTCCGATTACTATCGTGTCGTACATATGAAGCCCCCCTCCGGTTTTATCTTAATTGTCAGCAGACAAAGTGAGTCCCTATCTCCTCCTTTAATGATGATGATGGTCACGCGGATTCTCAGTTTGGGCCTGACAAAGAATCGTATTGTCGTGATTATGCGCAGCTGTTTCCATTTGAATGGTTACATGTGTAATGCCTTTATCTCCAAGTTCATGTTCAATTTTGCGTAAAATACTTTCACTTTCAGAAATGGTCAGTTGATCGTTAACAACAGCGTGGCAGGAAAGAGCATTCAATCCGCTTGTAATAGACCATATGTGCAAATCATGAATGCTTTGAATTCCTTCTGTCTCTTCAATTGTATGAATGATGTCAGTGACATTGATATTTTCCGGAGTTCCTTCCATTAATACGTGAATGGAGTCTTTCGTCACATGGTAACCGCTTTTCAGAACAAGAATAGCCACAATGACACTGGCCGCTGGATCTGCCCAGCTCCACCCGAAGAAGATGATAAGGATCGCAGCCAGTATGGCACCTACAGATCCGAGCATGTCACTTATCACATGTAAGTAAGCTCCTCTAATGTTCAGGTTATTCTTTGTATCTCCGCCGTTCAGCATAATCCAAGCGACCAATATATTCACAGCTAACCCGATGATACTAATCGTCAGCATGCCGGTTGTTGCTACCTCCGGCGGATGAGAGAAACGTTTGATTGCTTCATAAATGATATAAAGGGAAATCAATATTAATGCAACACCGTTGATCACAGCTGCAAGAATCTCAAATCGTTTGTAGCCGAATGTCTTATGATGACTTGCCTTTTTTTCGGCCAATTTAAAAGCAATCAGAGCAACCATTAAAGAGATTGAATCACTCAGCATATGGCCTGCATCTGACAAAAGCGCTAAACTATTGGTTAAAAATCCGCCTATCGCTTCTATTATCATATAACCTGTAATCATGATAAAAGAGATCAATAAAACCTTCTTATTGGATCCGCCAGCGTGATTGTGATTGTGACCCATAAAAATCTCCTCCTTATCTAATACACTGTATTTATTATTTCTTTTCTGCTATGAAGCATTCTAACACGGACACAAAAATAACCTTATATGATTATGTGCTCATATACGAATATATAGGTTCTTTACTGAAATGTCAAAATATTTTCAATGAAAATGTTTCTTATCATTAGCTTAGCTTGGGAGGTTGCATTGCTATGAAGCCGCGGATTACAGTAATTACTTTAGGCGCAGACAATTTAGAAAAATCGCTGCACTTCTATCGGGATGGCTTGGGTCTGCCTACAGAAGGAACAGCCGGTACAGATTTGAACGACTTGCAAACGGGGCTGAAACTTGCCCTTTGGGACCGCAAAAACATCGCACATGAATCAAACGTTACGATAACTGATCCCGCTCATGATACTTTTTGTGGCGGATACGCCGTTCACTTCCAAGACCCCGATGGACACTTATGGGAAATCGTTTGGAATCCGCACTGGGATGCAAGTGAATAACCAAATTTTATAGCAACAATAAAAACACACCTGAATGTTCTGGTGTGTTTTTTAATTTGTTTCCCACAACGATCAACCTATTTATACGATGGCGGGATGCTTTGCGGAAAACGGAATACATTTTCGGGATCGTATTTCGCCTTTATTCTTTGAAGCCTGGCAAAGTTTGAGCCATAATATGCTTTTCCGAAGTTCTCGATATTTTGATCCGGAACATTCACATATGAACCTGTTACATATGGTTTCATCAGCTGACGCACTCTTTCAACTGATGCAAGATTCGAAGCTTCTTGTGATTTATTTTCCCAACTGGCCGTCCATTCCGTATAAAATAATGGACGGCGCCAATAGAAGGCTGTTTCACTGCTTGGAACTCTGCTTATCGCGCCGCCCCAATTGATAAAAAAGAAGTTGGTTTCTGTCCCAGTCGCTTTTTCTAAAAATTGTCTCATTACTGCAATAGGTTCTTCCGGCCAAAGATTGAGCGCCCACGCCGAGGAGAATTTAACACTCTGATCAGATCTGCCGGGAATCGGTTCGTCAGGATCTAAGAAATCTATACAATCCGGATAGTATAGTGTTTTGATTACTGTTTGTGCCGGCGTTCCGGCATTTAATAAAGGTTTTAATAATTGAATCAGCTCCGGTTTTGAACCGAGGAACAACCCTTCCGCATGGCACAAACCATTTACTTTGCTGTAAATCTCAAGGTAGCATCCCAATCGTTCGTCTGTAAACGGCGCCCATTTTTGCCACGCTTTAAATACCGTTTCTAACTGTTCCCACGGCCAAATGATATTAAAGACGGTTGCGGTTTTAGGGGCACGGTGAACTTTGAATGTATATTGGGTGTTATATCCGAAATTGCCTCCCCCGCCGCCTCTGGAAGCCCACAGTAAATCTTCATTGCGGGAATGATTTGCTTGAATGATCCTGCCTTTGGCATCTACCATTTTCAGTGCGAGAAGGTTATCACTTATCAGGCCGATCGATCGTGAAAGCACTCCAAATCCGCCTCCCATCGTGATTCCTCCGATTCCGACGGTTGGACTGTCTCCGAACGGGGCCATAAAACCTTCCCGAGCTAAACCTTTTACAAGCGGGCCGACGTGAATGCCGGTTTGAACGGTTGCTACCGCGTTTTTTTCATCTAAGAAAACTTTATTCATGTCACTCACATCAATAACAATCCCATCACTTACCGTGGAAAGATTTTTATCCAGAGCATGGCGGCCGCTTCTGACACGTAAAGGCACATTCTTCTCACGAGCCCATTTAATAGCATTACTTACATCGTATGAATTTTGTGCAAAAACAAAGACAAGCGGACAGACATCAACATAAGGGTTCCAATTCTTAACCGCCTGTGTATAGCCGGGGTCCCCTTTGAAGATGACACGTCCCGTTAACTGTGCTGATCCCATCTATTTCACTCCCAATAAGCATTTGATTCCGATACCAGTATATGCAGGAATTGGACAAATTCTTAGACAGATGTTCTGCAAACTTAAAAATAGATACATATACGCGAAGATGATATAAAAACAAAAAAAAGACAAGAGCGGCAACCTGCCGAAACTCTTGTCTCTCCTGCCTTTTTATCATGATAGGCACTTACATTTATCGGCGTGATATCCCGACCTGACTATGGAAGTCCATAGAACATTATGTTTGCCCTGCCATGGGTGGTTCTGCTGAGACACCGGCTGAGCAATCTTTCTGTTTGATCCCCCGACAAGAATCTTTTTCTTTATCGTTTTTGCACCCCTGTACGGATAAAATCAATACACATTGAATCTTATCTTTTACATGATGAAAAGCTCTTATTTTTTCTTCTTGTGCTTACGTTTGCAATCATGTTTTTTCTCTTTCTTATGACGTTTTTTACATTTCGCTTTGGCTGCTAATTTTGCCGCTTCTACCTTTGCTTCTGCTGCTGCTTTTGCTGCTTCTGCCGCTCTGGCTCTTGCTTCTTCCGCCCTTGCTATGGCTTCTTCCGCTCTGGCTCTCGCTTCTGCTTCTCTTGCCGCTTCCGCTCTTGCTGCGTCGTCCGCCATATCAAAATCATGACCAAGGTCACAGGCTTCATTGTATGGCTTTTTCTTCGGAACGTACTGTTGATCTTCACCTTCGTTATAATACATTACGCCACTCCTTCTCTCATTTTTTAATCTCTACATACTATGTAAAGAAAGAACTGCAGCTTGGACTGGTATTTTGATGAACCGGCACATTTTTAGGGCAATTTTCATTTATCATTGCAACAGATTCTGGATGCTTGATGAAACTTGAATGATTTTGACGATTATCATAAACAGCTTAAAAAGGGAGACTACGAAAAAACCAAGGGGTTAAACCCTTGGTTTTTTTGTGAAAATGATAAAAAGGATGCTGCACGCTGCAGCACCCTTTTTATTGAACGATTGGAAAGTGTTTTTTGGCTTTTAGTTTGCTTGCTGTGTTTGTTTTACTGGTTCTTTGCTAAAAAGTCCGACAATGTTCCACAAGATAATAGCAGCAGCTATGATTACACGAGCCGTACTGACTTCTTGATTAGTAAACAATTTATAGCCATATATTGATCCCAATGCTGCTATGCAAAAAATATTGAACCATTTACTCCAACGCAATTAGAAAACTCCTTAAAAAAAAGATTACATTTCCAAACAATGTATTATAATATTAACAAATTTTTAAATATTTAACCTTAAATTATTCTTAATTGGTTTTCCTGATCATTGTCTCTAATGTCATTCGGTCTTTCGGAGTTTTGATCGTTTTTTGTTACAGGCTAGACCCAGACATCATTTTCAGCTGTTTGATCAGTTATTTCCTGCCCGGTATTCACAACACCTTTAGGTTCTACAAGCAAAATGTTACACTCTGATTCTGCATAAGGTTTATGTTCAACATTTTTCGGAATGACAAACATTTCACCTTCATTTAATTTTACTTCTCCATCACGAAATTCAATGATTAAATTACCCTTAATAACAATAAAGACTTCATCTGTTTCGTCATGCTTATGCCAAACAAAATCCCCTTGTACTTTAACAAGTTTAAATTGATAATCATTCATTTCAGCGATTACTTTTGGAGACCATTGATCTTGGAACGCAGCTAATTTCTCTTGGAAATTAATCGGTTTATATTCCATTCTTTCCCCTTCCCGTGTAAAACTCAATCATTTTACTAGTCCCAAATTAAAGGCCTGTCAACCTCAGCAGTTCTGAGGTAGTCTAAAAGCTGACCCGTATGTACAGACTCATGGTAAGCGATTCTTAATAACATGTCTCCCAGTTCGCGAATATATCCAACATCAGACCTGTCAATCTTTATATTTGTTAAATCTGTTTCGTTTAACGATTTGATGAATGACAAAAACTCGGCCCGATACGGTTTTGCGAATTCTAATTCTTCGGTTACTGTGGTAAACGTTTTTGATTCATACGGGTTTTCGGATTCCTCTGAAGACTCATTCATTTGTTTTAGTAAAATGTGATGATAAAGAAATTCCGCTTCTAATACATGTCTTATCATTTCCTTGCACGACATTGCTTCGGAATCCGGGCGCCAGTCCATTTTTTCCTCAGGTACAGCTGTCCATAACTTGATGCTTCGCCGTCTTACCTCTTCAAAATGTAAAACAATAAGGTCAATTGTATTCAAGTATTTTCCCCCTTTTATTTTTAAATAATAATTCTCCTTCTTCACGGAAAAAACCTCTTCAAATAAAAAACATATTCTTTCCCGACTCGCTGGATTGATAATCAAACCATTTTTAAGATAAGAAGATATTCATTCATCCATACAATAGACTCTGGCTGAACATATACTGAATGATAGTTTGCATCAGAAAGGAGAAATCAGCTTTGGCAAAATATCGGATCATGACCTTTGACGGGGGCGGTACATTAGGTGCTTTAAGTTTACAACTATTGAACAGACTGGCTGAAGAAAATCCGGCATTAATAAGCCGAACCCATGTATTTGCGGGAAATTCAATCGGTTCATTTACTGCCCTGGCATTAGCAAGCGGAAGATCTCCGAAGGAAACACTTCAGTATTTTGAGGATGAAATCCTGCCCGCATTCAGCACTTCCCGGCCGGGTGGACCTGTTTTCAATCAGCAATTACCATATTCCGGTTTTATTAAAGCGGTACGAAACTTTTTCCCGCCAGGCCTTCGTCTTAAAGATGTAAGAAAACGAATTGTTGTCCCTTCATTCAAATTATACTCCCCGGCACTGGATCGTTGGACGCCCGTATTATTTCACAACTTTCCCGGCTCTCCCTATTTAAATGAGAAAGTGAGTGATGTCATACTGCGGAGCAGCGGTGCTCCCGCGACACAGCGCGCCTATCAAAACTACGTGGACGGATATGTAGTGGCAACGAACCCCAGTACAGCCAGTATCGCGTTTGCGGTTGGTAAAGCCAACGTGCCATTGGATCAAATTGCGGCGCTATCCATCGGTACAGGTGAAGCCCCGACTCGGTTAAGAAGAGATACGAGGGGATGGGGAATGGTAAGTGCGGATAACATACGTCCCGAAAATCTGAAGAACCTTCCTCCAAATTGGGGAGTCCTTTTGGACAGGTCGCCTAATGAACCTTTACTGCCATTTCTTCAGATGATCTCCGGCGGAAATGGCTACTATGAATCCATGGTCAGCGCGAATCTGCTGGGAGATCGCTTTTTCCGGTTAGATCCGCGGATTCCTAACTTCTCCAAAACAGACCCTTCCGTGGTTCCCGCTGTCATTGAAATTGCGAACAAAACCAACTTACAGCCTGCGAATACATTTATAGAGAAAAACTGGAACGACAGCGCTAAATAAGCAAGAAGTTTACATCATCATACAATGAACAAAAAATACCAAGGGACTCAAACCCTTGGTATTTTTAATGCGGCTGAGAGGATTTGGACCTTCATGGGTTATTCACACGCTGGGATACTGTTTCATTTGAAGCTGAATCGGTCGGTTTTTGCTCTTTTTTTATTTTCACCGTTTCAGGCAGTAAGAAAGTAAATATTGCCGCTCCCAACAAAATAATAATTGAGAAATAAAAAGAAAGATCATAGTTACCCATTTCACTATAGAGAAAACCCGGTACATAAGCTCCCAGCGCTGATCCTATCTGATGGCTCAGGAATAACCAGCCTAAAATAAAACCAACTGAATATTGTTTAAAATATTGCGTGGCTAACATTTGAGTAGGGGCTACAGTTGCAAAATCAACTAGTCCAAACAGGGTGGCAAAAATAAGTAATATGACCGGATGATGACTATATAACAGGATACAAATTGATAATGCGCGTATGGCATATAAAAGAATAAGCATCTTTTTACTGCTCCAACGGTCTGCCGCAATTCCTGAAATGATTATCCCCAATATATTAAATCCCGCCAATACACTAACTGCGGCACTGGTTACACTTGTTGAAAATCCATGGTCATGAGAAAAAGGGATAAGGTGAGTATCCATCAGCCCTGTAGTTGTAAAACCGCATATAGCAAAAGGTAATATTAAAAACCAGAATTGTTTCTTGCAAAACACAGCCCAAACAGAAAAGCGGGCCGTATGCTGTTCACTTTCAACTCCTGCTTTCATAAAACCGCCCATAGGAGATAACCCCATCTCGCCGGGATGATTCCGTAAAAATAACAGTATGACAGGAAACACAATAACCATTAAAAGCAGACCCAAAATCACTACAGTTAACTTCCAGTTAAACCATTGAATCAAAATGAGAGAGCCGGGAACAAGAAGCATCTGACCCGCGCCAAACCCTGCCTCCATAATTCCAAAAGCAAGTCCGCGTTTTTCATTAAACCAATTTGTAACAACAACTGTTGCGGCTACATTGGATGCCCCTCCGACACCGACGGAGATAACAATTCCGTAAAGGATAAATAATTGCCATGGATGATTTACAAAAGAAGTCAATATAAAGCTGATCCCGACTACGAAAGTGCTGACTGACAAAATCATTCGGGGACCTAATTTATCAACCAGCCTCCCTATTATGGGCTGAGATATGCCATATATGATAAAACTCAGAGTGGAAATAAGTGAGATTGTTCCTCTATTCATAGAAAAATCTTTTTCCCATGGTTCAACAAAAGCTCCAAATGAAAGACGCGCGCCTTGAACTGCTAAAAAGGTAAAAAAAGTGACAAACACAATGATCCATGCATAGTGATATTTTATTCGCATCCTATCCCCCCTCACTTTATAATTCCAAATCCCAGCGCTCTTCTATTAAATTTGATCCCCATAAAGGTTTTTCTTCATGAATTTCTGTAATTTCGAATCCATTCTTTTTATACAATGGCCGGGCTGTTGACATGTCTCTTACCGTCCAAAGAAATATACGCTCGTATCCATTTTCTTTACAATATTGAACAAGTGCCTTAATCAGACGGCTGCCGACACCTTTTCTTTGAAATGACGGATCGACTAAGAACCACCTTAACTGACCTGTTTTTTCATCGTCATTCACTAAGCCGATACAACCCGCAAATTGATTCCCGCTTTCTGCCACCCATATTTTTTCAATATCCGCTTTAAACGTATCGTGAAGATAGGATAAAAATGTTTCATCCCAGCCATGGGATTCGGCATAAAATAATCGCTGTTTCTCAATTATGTTTTTGACATCCTCTGAAGTATAATAGTCTCTTATTGAAATCGGAGATTCTTTATCATAAAAAGAATGCTGCAAAATGTTTTGAATGATTTCCATTGAATGTACAAGTTTTTCTTGTTCCTCTTTGTCTATGCGTTCAAGGATATATTCAACTTGCTGATTGGCTTTTTTCTCCAGGCTTTTATAAATACTTTTCCCTGACTCGGTGACATAAAGGAAATGGTTGCGTCCGTCTTCTCTGCATTTTTGCTTGTATATGAAGCCTTCTTCTTCAAATTTTCTGATAATTCTGCTTACATATCCTCTGTCCAGGTCTAACCTTTCTTGAATGATTTTTGCTGTACAATCGGGCGTATTATAAATTTCGTATAAAATCCTGGTTTCCGTTAAAGAGAATGGACTGTCATAAATATGTTCATTTAGAAAACCCAAAACATCTGTATAAAATCTATTAAATTGTCTGAATGCCAAAACACGTTTTGTTTCCAAATTGATGAACCTCCTCCAAAAGATTGACTTAAGCAACTTTTTCCATCGTAATCGAAACAGTTGCTTGAGTCAACTATTAATTTTCATCCTCTTTCAATTTGATGATTTTCTTACCGTAAAAAAACACATTGAAAATAAACGACACTGTTACATCGGAAAACAGTTACGTACCGGGATACATTCTTTTGACGTTAATATGGACATACAAAAAGTCGCTTCCCATACGTAAAGAAAGCGACTTTTTAGATTTGATTTTCAAGTTCCTTTTACAAATTTTGAAAAGACCATTGACTATTCAGTTGTACTGTATTAAGTTTAACTATATAGTAGAACTGAATAGAGGATGAGGATATGAAACATAAATTATTACCGCTGTCTGAAACCATGCATTATATTTTATTAGCTCTGCGTGAGCCGCTTCATGGCTATGCCGCCATGCAGAAGATCGAAAAGATGAGTAACGGAACTGTTATTTTAGCGGCCGGCACATTATACGGCGCGATTGAAAACTTGAATAAGCATGGCTGGATTGAGCCTGTTGGAGAATCAGGCCGGAGAAAAGTCTATAAGATAACTGCGGAAGGAAGCGCCATTTTGAAGATGGAACAAAACAGGTTACTGCATATTTTATCCCTGCACGAAGGAAGTGAATCGAATGAAGAAATTTAAGATGTTTTTTGATATTGAAAAAGAGGAGCAATGGCTGAACGAGCAATTACAAAAAGGCTATCGCTGTACAAATATCAGCGGATTAGGAATATACACTTTCGAAAAAACCGACAAAAAATATGTGATGAGACTGGATTATCAAGATTATTTATCAAAGAAAAAATTTAAAGATTACAGAGAGATCTATGAAGACTTCGGCTGGAGTTATATAAATGGCCCTTGGGGGCTTGGAACTCGATATTGGCAAAAAGAAGATGATGATCAAAATGAAATCTTCTCGGATCGCCAGTCAAAGAGTAATTATTATAAAAGACTAATGAGTTTTTCATCTTGTTTTGGGTTACTGTGCTTGTTTTATTGTAATA
Organism: Bacillus sp. MT(2024); assembly: GCF_036362845.1. Lineage (NCBI taxonomy): Bacteria > Bacillati > Bacillota > Bacilli > Caryophanales > Bacillaceae > Bacillus > Bacillus sp. MT(2024). The sequence continues at coordinate 505,327 of NZ_CP143632.1, read as the reverse complement.
TGATTTACACGAATTCAGGTTTGTATTTAGCTGAAGGTCTGTGGAGTATGGAAGGCGCAATGTTTTGGAAAGCATTTTTATTTGAAACTCCATTTGCCCTTTTGAGATCGCTTCCCGCCCTTATGGCTGTTCTATTTGGCTGCAGCTTCTATAAAGCGTATCGAAAGTATTCAAGGTTAAAAGAACAATAACGCGGGGAAGTTCCATTCAAAGAAGTAATTGAGGATCATGTATCTGCCGAAGCCGGGCGCTTTAAAGGAAAAAAGCGCCCTGAATTTGCTGATAAATCAGATGACTTATTTTGTTAATGATACATACTTATTTACAATGGCTTGAGCGAGACAGGCTGATGAATCAACAAAGGTAAGCCTGCTTCTTTTTTGATCCGTAACCATATTTAAATCCGTACATGCAATGATAACCGTATCAGCCTTTTCTGCTAAGTTATGGTGTAATTCATCATATAATGTACCAGCCTCATCGATTTGACCTTGTTTAATCTTTTCTATTATTTGATTGACATAGATTTGCCAACTATCTTGATGTAAAAAATCATAACCTTCTCTGTTTAAGGCTTCTTGAAATATTCCGGATTGAACCGTAGGAACGGTGGCTAAAAGAGCCGCTTTTTTTGAGCCTTTAGGTATTTTTTTTATGGTTTCATCAATCATGTTTAGTAAAGGGACTGAAATCGATTTTTTTATTTGATTAAAATAGAGATGTGCGGTGTTACATGGGATGGCAATAAAATCAACACCCGTTTTTTCAAGCTTTACAGCACCCTTAATAATTGCCTTTTCCATGTCCGTATGATTGAGAGGTTTATTCATGTAGAAAGGTGTCGGACAGGAATAAATCATCATATGAGGAAAATCCATGTCATGTATTGCTCCATATATTTTTTGGCACTCGTCTACTACTTTATCTACAAATGGCCCAGTAGATTTTGGTCCCATGCCTGCCAGTATTCCAATCATAATTGTCCTCCTCTGTAAAAATGTGTACGAATACGATCATGATGAGTTATTCTTGTGTTTCTCATCTGAATCTGCACTCATTTCTTTTCTGGCTTTCTTCTCCTATTTTATCATTTCATTAATCGAATTATCATATCTAATTCCGCCGCACGCAGAAGAATGGCAGATACACTAAGGTTATGAAAGCTTGTTTTCATTACTATGTTTTCATGAATGATGGTTAAAAATCGGTGATTAAATTGTGCCCATATAGATTAGTAAACGTGTCATTGATGTCAAGTCATGAACTCCTAATGGATATTTAATAACTCATTTTCAACGAAAAACTGATCTCTGTTAATTAGTCGAGATTCCAAGATATACCCCGACCAATTGGCCTTTCCTTTTTTAGGAATCCCGCAGGTTCCCTCTTGTTTTGATGTTGTTTTTTTTAAAAAAGTTATTGACACAAATAAACGATCATGTTATTATTAAAAATTTGATATCTCACTCCATATATGGTAACCTTAAGTTAAGTTCCCATATATGGAGGTGGATTATATATGTTTCAAATTGGCGATAACATTGTTTATCCAATGCACGGAGCAGGTACAATTGAAGCCATAGAAGAAAAACAATTCTTAGAGGAAAAACAACAGTATTATGTCATAAGAATGTCAATCAGTAATATGACAGTTATGATTCCAACGCGTAAAATATCGAGTTCAAATATACGGCCAGTTACTGATATACGTGCATTAAAACACATTATACACATTTTTCAGCATGGAGAATCAGATAGGTTACTGCCGTGGAAACAAAGGTATATAGTAAACACGAACAAAATAAAAACGGGTGAAATACAAGAAGGTGCTGAAGTTGTACGTGATTTAATGCGAATGAAGAAAGAAAAAGCACTTAATTCAAGCGAAAAAAAAATGTTGGATAATGCATATGAATTTTTGATTAGTGAACTGGAAGTCATTAAAGGAATCACTGAAAAACAAATAAAAAGTTTCTGTTAAGGTTAACGATAGATATTTTTTCAGAATATTACGATTAGACGTTCAACTTCTTCAACTTACTTTTTAAACATTAACCGCTTTTATTACTCCTCAATCTAATCTGTTTTATTTTTTCTTCAACGAACACTTGAATTCTCGATGAAATAGTCACTTGATTTTTGTAATCCTGATTCACACTGGCACGGACAAGGAGCCGTAAGGATGGAAGAGAGGCAGGGCTTTCATTGTTTTAGGTCTAAGTGATTATTTCCGGAAGAAAAAACAACCACTCCCCTCTTTATCTTTAAGAATTCCTTACATCTCTTGCGACAGTGAATAGCAGTTGTTTATCTTCTTTTCATAAAAGAGATATGCGAATCGTAACAAAGAATAACATACAGTTATCTTGAGAACATAAAAACAAATCATTTATATATTCCACATATCGTCAATCCGGTATGTTATACTGTAAACAATCCTTTGAGGTTTTAAACCTTTTTCTTACCTTGTAGCATCTGTCCCTACTCGAACGTTGAGTAGGGTTTTTTATTCAGTATGATACAGAGAACATAAAAAAACAGGCCCTATATAAAGAGCCTGTTTGTATAAACGATTGAAGATTAAGCAGTTTTTTGAACGTTAGCAGCTTGAGCTCCACGAGCACCTTGCTCAACGTCAAACGTTACTTTTTGACCTTCGTCTAAAGATTTGAATCCGTCACTTTGGATTGCAGAAAAGTGTACGAATACATCGTCTCCATTTTCACGTTCGATAAATCCAAAACCTTTTTCTGCATTAAACCATTTAACTGTACCTTGTTCCATTTTTGTTGCCTCCTAGTGTATTACACATTGTATTACTATCCTTGCCCAAAGTATCATCAAGACGAAAAGTCGATATTCATACTATCCTTTACACGAACAAAAATAATTCTCCTTTATCATAGCACGAAACGGAAATAACTGCAAATTAATAATATGTTCATTCATGTTTTATTTGTTAAACGTGCGGCAGGTTTTTTAGTGAGAACCTTCATTTGTAATTTAGAAGTTTTGACGGACCCCTTACCGTACTTAATAAATATCATGTTGAGAGGTGTATTTTTAAAAAGCCCACTCATGAAAACGAGTGGGTTTACAAAAGCTCTAACTAACCCGCAAAGGTTTTAGTCAGAGCTATTTATACGTATTTTTTTGATCCAACTCACTAAGCACCTGCTCTGTCATCAGCTCGATAATATTCATTGGAACATGATAAATCCCCTTTTTCATAAAAATAATCAGCTACTCTGATTGCAAAGTTTTCAATGTCTCCGTACATTCTTAAAAGGAAAATGCCATTAGCAATGACGCTAATGGCACCCTTTGTTTCTACTCAGTAACTTATTCAGCTTCTCCCACAACTGTAAAGCGTTCATTTATATGTTTTGGATTTTCTATTTCATCCAATACTGCAATTGCATAGTCTGCATAGCTGATATAACTTTCGCCTTTCGAATTCACAAGAAGATGATCTTTTCCTGACTGATAAAACCCAGTTCTTTTCCCGTCTGGGTCAAATACCGCTGAAGGACTGATAAATGTCCAGTTAATATCAGAAGTCTCCTTTAGCTCTTGCAAGTTACGACCTTGCCCTTTAGCTGTTGGAATAAAAATCTCCGGGAAATCAGGTGTATCCATTACACTGACAGTTTTATTTTCGTCTACATAAAGACTCCCTGCTCCGCCTACAATTACGGCTCTTGTACCCATTCCTTTTAATGCCCTAATTAATGCCCGGCCAGCATCTACATGTGCCTGTTCTTCTCCTAATGGAGCTCCGAAGGCATTAACTACTACATCTAACTTTTTTAGATCATCCGATGTAAGATCAATTATATTTTTTTCAATGATTGAGATCTTTTCCTCTTTAAGTTTTGCAGCATCTCTTACAATTGCAGTTACTTCATGTCCCCTGCTTACCGCTTCTTTCAAGATAAGACTTCCAGCTTTTCCGGTTGCACCAATGATTCCAATTTTCAATTTAAAGTCCTCCTAATCATTCAAAATTTTAAATGTAACCATATTGATTACATGTAATAATTTTAGTTACACCTTATTTATTTGTCAATACTTTTATCATTTTGTTAATTGAGCATATTAGAGTAAAATAAACTTGTAATACATTCAGTTACAAGTGTACTATAAAGAGTGTTAAGTAATTAGGATGGTGAAGAAATCATGTCTATTAGCAGCCGTTTTGCTGTAGGAATTCATATATTGGCTCTTATTGAAATAAATGAAGACGGAATTAGCACTTCTGAATTTTTAGCTGGAAGTGTAAATACAAATCCCGCCTTAATAAGAAAAATTATGGGGATGCTGAAAAAAGCAGGTTTAGTAAATGTACGGCCAGGTATTGCAGGAGCTGAATTAGCGAAGGATTTAACTGAAATCACCTTACTTGATGTTTATAGAGCAGTTAATGTTGTTCAAGATAAAGAATTGTTTAGTATACATGAAAACCCCAATCCTCAATGTCCTGTAGGCCGGAACATTCAAAGTACAATTGGTCCAATATTTGAACTCGCCCAATCTGCCTTGGAAAAAGCTCTTGGACATATAACAATTGAGGATGTGGTAAAGGATATTATCGAAAAAGAAATATCAGCCAATAATTGTTAAATGATTCACAGAAAATCTTTTATCAGACTGGTGATAAGAAAAATCAATAAAACAAAAAGGGACTGGATCATATTGAATCCAGCCCCGAATTGATATTGATTTTTTGATTGAAAAAATGGCTTTTTAAGCAGTAAGCTTGCGAGAACTTTCTTCTGGCTGCTAAAACGCAAGCTGAATATACTGCCCGTCATCATATACACGAATTATGGTGTTATCTCTCTTGTACTCATCAGAATCTGCTCGCATTTCTTTTCTGACTTTCTTCTCCTGCTTAATCACTTCATTAATTGCATTATCCTATTTACTACCGCCGCACGCAGTCAGCAGAAGGATGAAGGTGACTGACAAATCATACGACCTACTATAGTAAGTCTATAAACAAAAAATACCAAAGGTGTCAAAACCCTTGGTGTCATTGGGATCGGCCGAGAGGACTTGAACCTCCGCAGGTTATCACCCGCTGGGCCACCATCTATATTCACAAAACTATTGCTCAGTTGTCAGCATGTGAAGTAAATTACGAATTTCCTTGTTATAACTTTTAATTTCTTCTTCATTACAACCGGTTTTATCAAATACTGCATTAGGGATCATTGTGACTTTTTCTTTAAACTCATTCCCTTCAGTTGTTAACGTAATAATTACACTTCGTTCATCCTCTTTTGAACGCTCTCTTATAATAAGACCTCGCTCCTCAAGTCGTTTTAAAACTGGAGTTAATGTTCCGGAGTCCAGATATAATTCTTCGCCTAAACCTTTAACAGATATTTTTTCCTTCTCCCATAAAACAAGAAGAACCAAATACTGTGGATACGTAATTCCTAATTCTTTTAAGAGAGGATGGTATAACTTTATCATTTCACGGGAAGCTGCATAAATCGCAAAACATAGATGATTACTTAACAGTAATTTATCATTCTTCATGTTAAATCCCTCACAATATTTATATTCATTACTACAGATAATAGCATAAGAATTAAATTAAGTAAAATTGAATGACTAACAATTTAATTAATCATAACTTATGCAAAATCAGAAAGAATCTATCACCAATAATATGATCTCCTTTTTTCTCAATATGGTTATTATGTACACTAACTTTAAACTGCCGAAAACTGTTCTTTATTTTAGTCTAATCAATCATTTAGAGGATTTTAATTGCGAATTTCAATTGAGAACAATTTAATTTTCAAAAATTTAATTGACAACGCTTGTTATATTGATTAAAATTCAATTGTGTTAAATTTAATTTATAGGAGTGTTTGATGATGACAGTATATTTTACAGCAGAAGCTACAACAAAAGGCGGAAGAGAAGGTCATGTAACATCTAATGATCTTATTATTGATTTGGATTTAGCTATGCCAAAACGAAATCAAGTATCCACGGCTACAAATCCAGAACAATTATTTGCGGCAGGCTATTCAGCTTGTTATGACAGTGCTCTTCATTTAGCAGCCCAGAGACAACGATTAAAAATCGAATCAGCTGTTACCGGTAAAGTAAGTTTATTAAAAGATGAAAGTGATAATGGTTATAAAATCGGAGTTGTTCTGGAGGTGGAAATTCAAGGGGTATCTCAAGAGCAAGCGGAAGAATTAACACATGCAGCTCATCAAGTATGTCCATATTCTAAAGCTACTCGCGGAAATATTGATGTACAAATCATTACAACAGCAATATAAGACGAAAGTTGCCAAGATCAATAGGTAATGGAATAAAAAATTTTGATTAAAACATATAGGTGACCAACCTTCAAATAAGGAGTGAGATTGATGTTAAAGAAAGTACAATTAGAAAAAGCAGCTCAAGAATTTGCAGAAGCAACCGCGAACCCACCCTATCTATTCGACCTTGGACCTGAGAAAGGACGAGAAGCTGTAGATGAGGTTCAATCTGACCCAATTGATAAACTGCCAGTTGATATTGAAGATATTATGATTTCAGGAGGACCGAGCGGACAGGTATCAGTAAGAATAATGCGCCCGCAGAATGCACCTGCGCACCTTCCTGTCATCGTGTACATTCATGGGGCCGGCTGGGTATTTGGTAATGAGCATACACATGATCGGCTCATCCGTGAGCTAGCAGTTGGAGCACAAGCTGCTATTGTCTTTCCAAATTACACCTTATCTCCAGAAGCAAAATATCCGACAGCCATTGAAGAAATCTATGCAGTAGTGAAGTGGGCAGCTGAAAATGGCCGTGAGAACGGCATGATTCCCGAGAGTCTAACAATTGCAGGTGATAGTGTTGGAGGCAATATGACTGCTGCTGTCACGCTAATGGCCAAAGCACGAGGTGACTTGAATATCCGGCAACAATTACTTTTCTATCCGGTAACAGACGCTTCTTTCGATACGGAATCCTATCAGCAGTTTGCTACGGGATACTTTTTGCGCAAGGATGCGATGATGTGGTTTTGGGATCAGTACACAACCAATTCGAATGAGCGTGCTGAGATTACAGCATCACCTCTGCGTGCAACTGCTGAGCAGCTTCAAGGGCTTCCACCTGCATTGATTATCACAGCTGAAGCTGATGTACTTCGTGACGAGGGAGAAGCATATGCCAATAAACTTCGTGAAGCTGGTGTTCCGGTCACCGCCGTACGTTTCCAAGGTATCATTCACGATTTCGTGATGCTCAACGCCTTAGCTAAAACTGAAGCTGCGCGCGGAGCAATTGATCTCGCCGCAACCTGGCTGCGTAAAGGGTTTTAATCCATCTATTGTTTCGTCACATAGAGACTGCTGCAAATAAATAAAAAACAAACAGATCCACTCAAATAATTGAGTGGATCGTATATTGGAATAATGGAACTTTTGATGAGCTTTTTAATCGGGCTGGTTATTATTTTGTTGTTGAGATGTCCCCCTAATTGAAAAGCTAACTCCACAACAAACTCCATTTTTTCACCACTTCACCCTCTTCATATCCAAAAAACCTTTGTTGATTAGTTAGCGTACAAGTTCTCGTTTTCTGCTTTGGACCCCATATAGAAAATAAAAAGCCAGCTCTCCTTCGGGAGAAGAACTGGCATAACAAAGCTTCTTATTTTGCTGTATTGCCCGGACCTTTTAATTTCTCTTCGTTCTTGCGTCAATGTTTTATTATTAGGACACAACCAATAAAATAATGACGATCGAGAATAGCAACGCTGCTTTTGCAAAGCAGTGAGCCCTCCAGAATATAAAAGAGCTGCAGTCATTGCTGCTCGGATAATCCCAGCTTATTCTGAGTCTGTATTTCGAGTAGTCGTTCAATTAAATGGATGTTTTTTTCATTCCTTTTCTGTTTGTTCCATTTTCCACCACAGGGAATCTTTTGGATTTTCAACAGCTTCTTGAAATTCAGCTTTAGAAGCAACTGTTGGGTAAGAACCTTTTAAAGATTTACCTGAAGTATCTTTAAATAAGGTTAACACAACTATTAAGCCAATTAAACTGACTGCCAATAAATAGAAACCCGGCGCCAAATTGTTTCTTGTCACATGGGTTAACCAAGAAGCAACTAAAGGTGTTGTTCCGCCAAAAATAGAAACTGATAAGTTGAATGTCCAGGATAATGTACGATATCTAATGTCAGTATGGAACAACGTAGGTAAAGATCCTGGCATAGTACCTTCGTATACAGATAATACAATACCTAACATTAAAAGTCCTATAAATAAGAAAGTTATATTCCCCATATTAAGAAATTGGAAAGAGATAATCGAAAATACAATTCCTAATACTAATCCAATTGCTATAACTTTTTTATTTCCTAATTTATCTCCCAGTTTACCAAAAGTTAAAGCGAACGGTACCATAATAATCAATACAATTGCTGTAACCGGTGTACTTATATTATCACTTATACCAAGGTTCTCATCTAAATAAGAAGGCATATACCCTAACAATAGGTAATTGGTTATATTGAAAAATGCCACAAATACGATACATAAAAAGATATCTTTTTTATATGTTTTAATGACTTCTAATAAACCTGGTTGTTGTTCTTGGTTTTCAGAGAGGTCATTTTCAAAGATTGGTGATTCATCTAAATGACTTCTCAAATATAAACCAAATAATCCTATTGGAATACTTAAGAAGAAAGGAATTCTCCATCCCCAACTATTCATTTGAACATCAGATAAAGTCCAGAAAAGTACTGTAACTAAAACAGAAGCTACTATATAACCAGATAATGTGCCGATTTCTAAACCGCTGCCTAACCTTATACGTTTATTATCTGGAGAAGATTCTGCGATATATACCATTGCCCCAGCGTACTCTCCACCCACAGAAAAACCTTGCAGAATACGAGCTAAGAGTAATAATATAGGGGCCCATACACCAATCTGATCATAGGTAGGAAGCACACCAATTATTAAAGTAGATAAAGCCATCATTAAAATAGTAATTGTTAATACTATTTTCCGACCAAATTTATCACCCATTTTACCAAAAATAATTCCGCCTACCGGTCTAAGTAAGAAGGCAATTGCAAATGTAGCAAAAGTAAATATTAACTTTAATTCATCGTTTTGAACTGGACTGAAAAAGTTTTTACTAATAATAACTGCCAAATAAGAATATAAAGCAAAATCAAACCATTCCATCGCGTTTCCTATCCCTGTAGCAAACACGCTTTTCTTCGCTTTTTGAATGTCTACAACGTTAATTTTTTTCTTGTTAAACTTCATTTAATAATATCGACTCCTTAATTATCAAATCCACATTATACAAGCGCGTAAACGGTCCGAGCATGCAGTCCCAGAATGTATAGCGTAATGCTTCTCTAAAAGTCTGGGGGTTTCTGTTTCACCTGATGGAGAGCTAACGGCATATTGGCTGATTGGTTCAACTGTACCTTAAAAGACTAGACTAATATCCATATCAGCGCCAAATAACATTGTAAACCAGGAAAGAAGGCTGAAATTCAGTGTTTTCGCTGGTTTCCTTAACTTATTTTTGCCGATTGGACTAAAAATAATACAAGAAGCAACAAAAAGAGAAACAGCCAACAGATAATACCAGCCAAAACGGTTAGTGACATATCCTCGGGCTGCGGTTGGTATTTTCTGCAGACTATTTGGAGAAATGATTCCCCTTCATACAGCTCTATTGTGAATATGATCACAATCGAAAAAAAACTTTTATTTCTTCAAAGTATCCTAAACCTTTATTTTAGATCTTCCATTACGTCTTCCAATATGTTTATTATAAGATTGAGGTCGTTCCTAAGAATTATTTACTGATTCTATCTTTATTACCCCACAATCAGGTGAAACAAAACACTATAAACGTAGCATACCTTTTTAAAATCTGACAAGCCCAACAGGGTGATAGAAACCCGGCTAAAGCTAAGCTAGTCAATGGATAGAAGAAATTTTTTTTGTTTTTCCCAAGGAATAACCGTCTGCGTTTAATCTAGCCCAATTAGAAAGAAAAAGAGCAGGAGTAATCCTGCTCTTTCATTCAAAACTTTAATTTGTATGACGAATTTCGTATACCTTTTCGACTTTTCTTACCTATTAATCAGTATGCAGACTACAACAGAAATAAGTAGCACCGGGTATGAAATAATGGTTTTATTTTTGTTCAATGATTAAATGATCCCCAATGACAATAAAGACTAATAATTACTAAAATTTCAGGAAACCCCAATATTGCTTATCTTAATTATTGTTTAACTAATTGGTAATTGCAACAGTAAACTTATACTTATGGAAAGTTATACCAACCGAAAATTTTCCGACTCAAGTCTGTTTAACCAGTTGTGAACCAATGAATTAAATACATCGGTTTGTTCGATTTGCAGGTTGTGACCAGCCATATCAAGTACTGCAAAAGTTGCCCTTGGGTAATCTTCGAGTAGCCGCCACGCATCATGGTATCCGACTACATTGTCCTGACGCCCTGTGATAATTAGCGTGGGATACTCAAGTTTAGATGAAATATCGAAGGTAAACCCATATCCATTTTGACGAATGTTGTTTACGAATTCATAATTTGTTTGTTTAGATGGAAATAAAATTTCATCCCGGAACCTCTCCCATTCAGTTTTACCTTGCACAATCCCCATAGAGCAAAATTCATCAGCCTCCTCTGAAGACAAATGTGATATCAAGTCGCTGTCTCTTTTTAGAACAGTCTTCTGCGGTACTACCCTTTCATCGAATTCGGGTATAGTTAATGGTGCCATCAGCAGTAATCCACGAACTGTTTCCTTACGTGAACGAACGATACCTCTGGCAATGTACCCTCCATATGAATTACCACAAACAATAAACTGTTGATCAGGAATAATCTCGTCCAAAAGACGCAATATCGCTTCTAAAACATCATCAGAGTTCTGAATAGACGGTTGTGGCTTAGAATGTCCCATACCTGGTAAGTCTATGTATATTCTCTTCCAACCGCTTCGTTTCTCGAATAACGGTTCCATTGCATGTAACATCACCTGATGGTCAAGTGTCCAACCATGCAACATAACGATCGGATATCCATCTCCAATTACTTTATGGTAAATCGACATGTATTTGTTCCCCTTCCCTGTAATCCTAATGTTTCGATATGAACATTTAATCCTTTCATGCATTTATCACAATTTTAACAAACTTTTAACTGAACTTGGTAAGTTGAACAAGGGTAATACATTGAATTTTGACAATCGCAAACTGTCATATGTGTCCGTCACATTAAAAGAATCTCTTTAATATGTTGTTTAGTGCTTTCGTCACGGCGACTATCGACAAATAAGAACCAAGCAAAGTATTGTCCAGATACTTTGAGTATTTTGATCACTTTGAAATAAGTGATTGAAAATACACTACCTAAAATCACTGCAGCCAATAGAACCCGGCTGATTTTCATCAATCATCTCCCCTTTTTTAATTTTCGTAGAGAGCATTAAATTTCCTCGTTTATGAGATAATCAGTGACTTCAATCGAAAAATCTTCAACATCAGCAAACATTCTCCTAGAAGTCTTGGTTTTCTTCCATGCTTAGCAGCACTTTCTCTACTTTTGCAAATTGGAGTTTGAGGCATTAGTAGCTAACTATAAATGATGAAAATATTTGTGCGATGTCTACTGCAGATGACTTACTTTAGGTAAGTGGGCAGTAGATCATTTAAAAATAAGCGCAAAAAAATACCAAGGATCTCTCTATTACCCTTGGTATTATTGAGATGCGGCCGAGAGGACTTGAACCTTCACGGGTTATTCACCCGCTGGGCCCTCAACCTAATGAAAACGTATCAAGTATTACATAAACCTTATAAATAAAGCATTCTTTATCTTCATTTCCACCTATTTTCAAAAATCACTGAAAATATTACCTTTAAATTTGTAATTTCAGCTAAGACCTAAGAAACCACTAACAAGAGAAGTAATGCAGTCTCGCCCACTAGGTGCGATAGTTTTTGCGTTTTGCGGGTATCGGAAAATCTTTGCTAGTAGCAGTGCCTCAATAAGAAGATCGCAATTTCCACTTACCTAGCTATATCAAGGTTTACTTGTCTGATTTGGGATGTTTGGGGTACAAAAGTTGAGTTACAAACATTATTATCCAAAAGAACGTTTACTGTAATTATTTTACATGGTATTATTTGTATTGTGCATGCGAATATGTATGTGTAATAAATGAAATTAAAAGGAGTGCTTGATCGTGAATCTTAAATCCATTTTCAAAGGAGTAACATCGACTCTGATAGCTGGTGTAATTGTTGGAACTTGTACTATACCTGCTTTTGCGGAGTCGACTACAAGTGTATCGCCGAAAAATTATGCAGTTACAAGTGGGGTATTCAAAGCTCTAGACAAGGAGGTTTCAGAGGGCTCTGTTGATCAATCAAGCTGGAGTCGGGAGTTCGAATTAGATGAGAATGACGGAGCACAAGTAAACTTCTGGATTTCAAATAACGGAAGTAATGACATAAAAATATCAATTGATGGAAAAGTCTCAAGAACCATCGCACCAGGCAAGCAAGGCAACATTTCTGCCGAGGTTAAAAATGGTTGGTTTGGTTGGACATACAATTACACATTTACAGCTTCACCAACGGCTCAAGGTGGCAGTGTTAAGATGAAATATAAAATTGCCCAAAGAAATAATTAACGAATTACGGAAAGGTAATCACTCATTACCTTTCCGTAATTTCATCATTTTTTAGTTTTTTAAAAGATTCCTTACTTTCTATACTTTGGAGATAAATTCACTCCAGGTTTTTCATCTTCTCTTTTTCCAGAAATAAAAGGTTTTTGTATTAAATCCTATATGATGCAAATCAAACCGATTAGTAATTACTTTTCTCCAATTTTCTGCTCCTGCTTTTCTTGCTCTTTTCCCCTCAGCCTTATGAAATATTATCATGTCCTATATTTAAGGGTTATACAGCGCTCATTATCATTATTTACACCTTTTTTGATGTTTTTTCATATTTTCTGGACAGTAAATGGGAGTAAAGAAACCTTGACCACTCACCAAGATAAGTAAAATAAAAAACGAAGGGCATCAAACTAGGTGACTGACTATAAGTAAGTGGGCAGTAACAGACAAATTTTCTACAAACAAAAAAATACCAAGGATCTCTATTATCCTTGGTATCATTGATGCGGCCGAGAGGACTTGAACCTCCACGGGTTATTCACCCACTAGGCCCTCAACCTAGCGCGTCTGCCATTCCGCCACGACCGCGTGCTATGAAGCTGTCTTTCCACTAAGCATATAAGCTAGTGATGATCAGCACTTTGAAAAGAAAGTGCGGGTGAAGGGACTCGAACCCCCACGTCGTAAGACACTAGATCCTAAGTCTAGCGCGTCTGCCAATTCCGCCACACCCGCGTGACAAGTGGTGAGCCATGAAGGACTCGAACCTTCGACCCTCTGATTAAAAGTCAGATGCTCTACCAACTGAGCTAATGGCTCGCTCTAAAAGTGATTCAAAAATTTTAAATAAAATGGCTGGGCTAGCTGGATTCGAACCAACGCATGACGGAGTCAAAGTCCGTTGCCTTACCGCTTGGCTATAGCCCAACGAAGGTAAATGGTGACCCGTACGGGATTCGAACCCGTGTTACCGCCGTGAAAGGGCGGTGTCTTAACCGCTTGACCAACGGGCCGTCTGGTTGAGAACTTATCTGGCGGAGAAGGAGGGATTTGAACCCTCGCGCCGCTTACGCGACCTACACCCTTAGCAGGGGCGCCTCTTCAGCCACTTGAGTACTTCTCCATAATGGCTCCACAGGCAGGATTCGAACCTGCGACCGATCGGTTAACAGCCGATAGCTCTACCACTGAGCTACTGTGGAATAATCAGACTTTCTTCATTATAAATGATGCGACATATTGTGTCAATAAGCAACATTTATTTTTTTGAGAAAGTATCGTTGTCTCTCAACGACTTTTATAATTTAACACAGATCATTGAGATGAGTCAAGCCTTTTCAAAAAATTCTTTTGATTTTTCCTCTGCATTTTCCGCAGGCATATCTTTCCGGGTTCATTGCCCGCTTCTTTATATACTGTTGGCCGCAAGCCTCGCATCTATACATATATGTTTTCTTTTGTGTCTTTTTGGTTTGCAGCGGCGTGCAGAATCTTGGCGCTCCGACTTTCTGAAGCAGGTCTCTGAAGTCTTTGTCTCTGTGCTTGTACCCTTTTCCCTCAAGATGAAGATGGTAATGGCACAGCTCGTGCTTGATGATGCCTATCAGCTCGCTCCGCCCGTGTTCGAGAAGATATTTGCGGTTTAATTCGATGTTATGGGAAGACAGCATGTAGCGGCCGCCTGTCGTTTTCAGCCGGTCATTGAAAAAGGCCCGGTGACGGAACGGCTTTCCGAAATCCTGTGCAGAGATGTCTTCCGTCAGCTTTTGAAGTTGTTCGTTATCCATATGTGCACCCCGCTTTAAAAACATTGAACGGGACAATTCACCGTTCGCATACAATGTGTTAAAACCGACCTCTAACTAAAAGCTGAGGAGGAATGAGCCATGCCGAATTGGCTGATGAAACAAATGCAAAAAGCGTTTTTAGAAAAGGACAATTACCAAATCAAACTGCTGAACCAGTGCTGGTATTTCTACAGAAAAAAACACTGCTCGTAAGCAGTGCTTTTATTTTACCATAGACAGCGACACTCTGCCTTTTTGCACGTCCACCCCTTCGACCCATACGGTGACGATGTCTCCGACCGATACGACGTCGAGAGGATGTTTGACGAATTGATTACTCAGTTTTGAGATGTGCACAAGCCCGTCCTGCTTGACGCCGATATCAACGAAAGCGCCGAAGTCCACAACGTTGCGGACGGTGCCCTGCAATTCCATTCCTTCCTTTAAATCCTCAAGCTGCAGAACGTCTTTTTTCAGCAAAGGCTTCGGCACTTCGTCACGGGGATCTCGCTCCGGCCTTGTCAGCTGCCCGCAAATATCCGCAAGCGTAATCTCCCCTATACCGAGCTCTTCAGCCGTTTCAGAAAGCGGCAATGCGCTTATTTTCTCTTTTGCGTCCGCGCTTCCGATCTGATCCGCAGTGAGCTGCAGTTTTTTGAGCAGCGCCTTTGTCTCTTTATAGCTTTCCGGGTGTATTCCGGTGCGGTCGAGCGGCTCCCGTCCTCCGGGCACTCTCAAAAAGCCGATGCACTGTTCATATGTTTTTGCGCCGAGACGCGGGATTTCTTTCAGCTCTTTGCGGTTTGTAAATTTTCCGAGCTCTTCCCTTTTTTTAACGATATTGCCGGCAACGGTTTTGGATAACCCGGCTACATATTGAAGCAGCGCGGCTGATGCTGTATTGACATTCACCCCGACTTGGTTGACGACGGTCTCTACGACAAAACGGAGAGATTCGTTTAAATGCTTTTGGCTGACATCATGCTGGTATTGCCCGACACCGACGGATTTAGGATCAATTTTCACAAGCTCGGCCAGCGGGTCCTGCAATCTCCGCGCGATGGAGACGGCGCTGCGCTCTTCGACCTGAAAATCCGGAAATTCCTCACGGGCGATTTCTGATGCGGAATACACGCTTGCTCCGGCCTCATTGACGATGACATAATAAATGTCCCGCTCTGTTTCTTTCAGCACATCAACGACGAATTGCTCTGTCTCCCGTGATGCCGTGCCGTTTCCGATCGCCACAACCTCGACTTCGTACCGGTCCAGCAATTCTTTGATTTTTTTCCGGGCTTCCGCTGTCTTTTTTACGGGAGCGTGCGGGTAAATGACGTCGATTTTCAGCACTTTTCCCGTCTCATCAACGACTGCCAGTTTGCACCCCGTACGGAAGGCCGGATCGACGCCGAGCACGACTTTTCCCTTCATCGGCGGCTGCAGCAGGAGCTTACGCAGGTTTTCAGCGAAAATATGGATCGCCTGGGCGTCTGCTTTTTCTGACAGCTCTTTGCGGATGTCACGCTCAATAGCCGGCTGGATCAGGCGCTTGTAACTGTCCTCAATGGCTTCTTTCAGCGTTTCTTTCACAGGTGTTTCACGGTGTTTGATGATTTGCTTTTCTAAATAAGCTTTTATCTGATCGGCGGGCGGTTCGATCGCAATCTTTAAAATGCCTTCTTTTTCACCGCGGTTCATCGCAAGCACTCTGTGAGGAACGACCTTTTGGATCGGCTCTTCGTACTCGTAGTACATTTCATAGACGTTTTTCTCGTCATCTGCGGCTGACTTGCCTGCCGCGGAAGTGAGAATTCCTTTTTTATACGTTTCCTGGCGGATCCACTTTCTGAAATGAGGATCATCCGAGATTTGTTCGGCTATGATGTGCTTCGCGCCTTCAATGGCTTCCTCTCTTGAAGCGACTTCTTTTTCTGCACTGATATATTGATCAGCGACGTCGTGAAGGCGGTCTTCTTTCGGGAGAGAAAGAATATAGTCCGCAAGCGGTTCAAGGCCTTTGCTTTTGGCGACGGTGGCTTTTGTTTTCCGTTTTTGTTTGAAGGGGCGGTATAAATCCTCGACTTCCTGAAGCTTCACCGCTTGCTCGATTTTTTGCTTCAGCCCGTCCGTCAGCTTGTCCTGCTCAGAGATCAATCTGATGACTTCCTCTTTCCGCTGCGTCAGGTTTTGTATGTATTGCCACCGCTCGGAGATTGCCTGAATCTGCACCTCGTCCATTGAGCCGGTCTGCTCTTTTCGGTACCGCGCAATAAACGGGACGGTATTGCCGTCTTCCAGCAGGCGGATGACACTTTCGACATGTTTTTGGGATAACGCTGTTTCTTCAGCAATTTGTTTTTTCAAAAGGGCTAACGTTTCCATATCACAAAAGCCTCCATCTCTTCTTTCTTTCTCTAGTGTATCAAAAAACGGCGGAACATAAAAAAAGCAGCCTTACGATAAAAGCTGCCCGAGAATATAGGTCAAATCATCACGTCTGGATGTTGTGTACGGATGAAGTGATTTTGATATTTCTTCTATTGAGTGTCCCTGCTTTAAGCAGGTGCGGATATGCGGAACCTCAAGCCCATCCGTGTAGATGATGAATGTCGCCCCTTTTTCGTATGATGACGTATACGTTTTGTATCTTTGCGGTTTGCCTGAGAGGTAACCCGAAATCGGCAGCGGATGAAAGACTTCGCCTGATGGGGAGTGCAGGAAGAAACGGACGTTGCCGATCGAGCAGTATGTCAATTCCCTTTTGATGAAATTGATTTTTAAGATGGAGGCAGTCGCCCCTCTTTTGTTTTTCATCGCTTGATTGCAGCGCTCAATGATGCTTTCCACATCCTCATTCGCATACGTTTCCACGATGTCTTTAATGGCTGACGAGGATTCGTTGGCAAGAGATCCGCTGCCGAGACCGTCCGCTACCGCGCAAACTAATTCTTCTTCATTCGCCTTCATAAAAAAGCTGTCGCCGCATATGGACTTGCCTTCTTTATTTAATTGGTATACGAGAGTTTGAACATGTTCATTTTCTTCAACCTGAATCATTACATTAGCTCCATGGAGGGATCTCCAATCAAGGCCTCTCTCAGTTTTTTCACCGCTTTCCGCTGCAGGCGCGAGACGTGCATTTGAGATATTCCGAGAATGTCCCCTGTTTCTTTTTGGCTTTTATTTTGCACAAATGTTAGATCGATAATCTGTTTTTCGCGGTCGGACAGCACATGAAGCACGCTTTTGATCATCATCTGCTGGTTGACGCGTTCGTATCCTTCCTCCTGCGACCCGACGATATCTAAAATCGTGACGGTGCTTCCGTCCGCATCCGCTTCGATGCTGTGATCGACAGAAAGCGCCTGATAGCTTTTTCCCATCTCCATCGTTTCAAGCACTTCCTCTTCTGACACATCGAGAAAGGCTGCGATTTCTTCGACTTTCGGCGACCGCTGCGTCTCTGTCGTCAGCTGATCCACCGCCATTTTAATGCGCGGCCCGAGTTCTTTAATCCGTCTCGGGACGTGTACGCTCCATGTTTTATCCCTGAGGAAGCGTTTGATCTCGCCGATGATGGTCGGAATCGCAAATGCTTCAAAGGATTTGCCGACCTCGGGATCATACCGTTTAATGGCTCCGAGAAGTCCGATCATCCCGACCTGGCGGAGGTCTTCGTGAAAGCTTTTTCCTTTTGAATATTTCTTTGCCAGCATTTCGACGAGATTGGTATACACCTCGACGAGTGTTTCCTGGGCTTCTTTATTATCATGTGTTTGAAAGTCGCGTATGAGCCGATCAACTTCATCTTTAGTTAGTTTCGTAGTTTTTGATGGTTGTGCCATGATCAACTCGCTCCCCATTTAAATACTTTGTCATCGCCACGGTTACGCCAGAGTTGCTTTGAACTTTGACTTCATCCATGAGCGTTTCCATTAAATACAGACCGAGCCCTCCTTCTGACAATTGATCGACTGTGTGCGAAGGTGTGTACGGCCCGAGATCCTGCTGCTTCTGATCAAAATCAAAGCTGTCTCCCTGATCGGCGACAATGACCTCCAGCCGATCCTCAAACACACCGAACCGCACGGATACTTCTCCCTTATTTTCATCTTTGTATGCATGCTGGACAGCGTTTGTACAAGCTTCGCTGACAGCGATTTTCAAATCTTCAATGTCATCATAGGTATAGCCCATTCTGCTTGCGACCCCTGATAACGTAAGCCTGACGATTCCTACATATTCCGGTTCGGCCGGAATTTTCATCTCTATATAATCAACTGATGTACTCATTGCACGCCACCTTCTGACTTTGCCGAAATGTCGATGATGTCCTTAAGCCCCGTAATTTCAAACAGACGGACGAGCCGGTCGGAAAGATTCTCAAGCTTCAGAGAGCCGCCTTCCTTGCTCACCGTTTTAAACACGCCTACAAAAACGCCTAAACCCGTACTGTCCATATAATTTACATCTTTTAAGCAGATTCTCATGTCCTTCCCCTCGTTTGCCAGGGGCATCAGCTTTTCACGAACCACCGGAGCTGAGTATACATCGATTTCTCCAGCGATATTGATTTGTATATCTGAAAGATTCTCCTTCATATCTACCGTTAAATTCATCGTATCACCTCTGAAAGTTATCCTTACTCGTGCTAATGGCTTTTTACCCGTGCTGCTGTTTTTTTAAACCTTTCTTTTCAAAACAATTAACGTAAAATCGTCATGAAGCTGAAAGTCCTGAAGTCTCAGCAGGCTGTCGTAAATATTTTTGACCATATCCTGCGCGGAGCAGTCCATATGTTCTTCCAGCATGCGCTGAATGTCGCTGCGTTCTAAGAAACCGTTTTCGGTGCGGCATTCGGTGACGCCGTCAGAAAAAAGAACGATCATGTCTCCTTCGTCCATGTGCTGTTCATATTGGCTGTAATCAAAATCCTGGGAAATTCCCAGCACCAATCCTTTTGCCTCCAGATCATAAAACTTTTTTTCTTTTTCAGAGTAGTAGAAGCCCGGTTCATGCCCCGCAGAAGCATATGTAAATTGGTGATTTTTCGTATTGTAGTTTGCGTAAAACATGGTGATAAACATGCTTGAGTCCACGTTCTGTTCTACAACGCGGTTAAGATTTTTCAGCACTTGGGAGGGGTGAATGCCGATCTCCGGAAGAGAGTCCATGGCATACTTGATCATCGACATGCACAATGCGGCGGGTATTCCTTTTCCGATGACATCGGCTATCGCGATGTTAATCGATTCCTTGTCTTTGACAAAGTGATAATAGTCCCCGCTCATTTGCTTGGCGGGGACGCTGATCGCCCCGATATCCAGCTCTTCTTCTTCAGGAATTTTTGTGCCCAGCAGCGTCTGCTGAACATTTGCGGCAATTTCAATTTCTGAACGAAGCTCCTGCTGGATATCTCTCAGACTTTGGTGTTCCTGATAAGCCATCCCGTAGCCAATCATGACTTCTATTAAAAAATCCAGCGAATGAAAAACATCTTCCGGCAGATCCGGATACAGTTCCTTTACCACTTTTCGGTGGATGCTGATGATCTCCTCCGGAGGAACCTGATGTTCAATCGTTTTTCGGCTGAATTTTTGGGCTTGATATAAAGATGTTTCTGTTAATTCGGCTATATATCGGCTAAGCAGCTGATGATACCGCTGCTCTATAACCTCCCTGAAATCCACGTTCTAACCTCCTACCGAAGCCATTTTACGGCTTGAATCTCTGTTCCTTCCTCTGCAACAGATTGCAGGCTGAATTCGTCCATCAGCCTTTTGACGCCCGGAAGTCCCGCTCCCAGTCCGCCTGACGTTGAAAAGCCGTCTTCCATCACTTTACGGATGTCGGGGATTCCGGGTCCTTTGTCTTCTGCTATAATTTTAAGGCCTTTTTTCCCTCTGTCGTTTACTTGTTCTATGCTGACCTGGCCCTTGCCTGCATATAAGTAAATGTTTCTGGCCAATTCTGAGATTGCCGTCGTGATTCTGGCCTGGTCCACCGTGCCGAAGCCTAATTCCTTCGCAACGTTGCGGCCAAGCTGTCTGGCGGCTACGATATCCCATTCTGTCATGATTTTCACACAGGATTGGTCGTTCATCGCTATTCCCCCAATTCCCGCTTCAATGTCTCAAGCCCTTGCTCTAAATCGAGCGCCGTTTCGATTTCCTCAAGTGAGATTCCGAGTTCAATCAATGTGACCGCCACAGCCGGCTGAATTCCCGTCAATACGACCTTTGCACCCATCAATTTAGACATGGTGATGACATCGCCGAGCACTTTCGCGATAAATGAATCGATCATGTCAACGGATGTCAGGTCAATGACGACCCCGTTTGCGCCGGTTTCATAGATTTTGTTCAGCAGATCTTCTTGAAAATGCAAAGCTGTCTGGTCGTCAAGCTCCCATTGGATGGATACCAATAAGCAGTTATACAGTTTCAGGATCGGGATTTTTGGATGTCTCACAATGTTATTCCCCCAATGAAACGATTTTTCGATTTGTCATTTCAAGCGCTGTTTGAATTCCTTTTTGAAGGGTATTCTTCGTAATAACCTGCGACAAATCAATTCCCAGATTAACGATCGTCTGCGCGATTTCCGGACGGATTCCGACGAGCAGACATTTCGCGCCGACAAGCCGCACCGCTTCTGATGCCTGAATAATATGGTGCGCCACCATCGTATCA
Organism: Bacillus sp. MT(2024); assembly: GCF_036362845.1. Taxonomy (NCBI): domain Bacteria; kingdom Bacillati; phylum Bacillota; class Bacilli; order Caryophanales; family Bacillaceae; genus Bacillus; species Bacillus sp. MT(2024). The sequence goes on along the minus strand of NZ_CP143632.1, from coordinate 484,128 downwards.
ACGACCGGCACGCCCGTGATATCAATTAATACAACCTGTGAACGGTGCTTTACGACGCCGTTTAACAGATTTTCCATAATATGCTTTGCACGCTCCGTATCAATCGTCCCGACAAGCGGCATGACCGTTACATGCTCAAATACCGGGATCAGCGGAGCCGACAATTCCTGAAGCGCGATTTTTTGCAAAGTAACCGTTTTTTCCCAGGAGATAGAATACTGATTTAAGATTTCCGTGTTGATCGGATTGAAAAAGCTGTCTATTTCCAAAATCAAATCTGCTCTGTCCTGATCGGCCATATTAAGGTCGACCATCGTTTCATAAAGCAGTTTCCAAAACTCTGACAGGGTGGCTGAAAGAAGTTTCAGCGACAGGCCGAGCTGAACGGCGCGCAGTGCGAGTTCACTGATCTGCTCTTCCGTAGCCTCGTCATTTTTTGTCGATAATAAAAGAATGTCTATATAGTCTTTACAAATATTTTCACATATGTGATTCGTAAGCTGATAGTCTTCCTGATTGCCTACTTCTTTTAGTTTGGCTGTCCAAGTATCAAGCAGTTCATCATGCTGATCAATAATGAACTGATACACTTTCTGATTCGACATGGGTTTCACTGACCTCCCGACACAAAACAACAAATTTTGTTTGATTATCTCTTTATTATAGCGCTTATGTTTTTCGAAAACAAAAAAAGTTGCTCTATATGAGCAACCAAAATATGACTAAAAATCAATGAGTGCCAAACTGATTTGCAGGGCTTCATCAACCTTATCCATCATTTCATCATCCAGATGAGTTATTTTATCCGTTAATCTTTGCTTGTCAATCGTCCGAATTTGCTCCAGCAAAATAACGGAATCTCTTTCAAAACCGTAGCGTTTTGCATCAATTTCGACGTGGGTTGGTAATTTCGCTTTCTGTATTTGGGCTGTTATGGCTGCAACAATAGCAGTCGGGCTAAAGCGATTTCCGATATCATTCTGGATCACTAAAACCGGGCGTACGCCGCCTTGCTCTGAGCCAACAACAGGAGATAAATCAGCAAAATAAACATCGCCGCGCTTTACAATCAAAATGATTATCCTCCGCTGACTAAGCGCTCAACGGTCGTTTCTGCTTCGCACTCAGCATAGTGAGCCTCAGAAGAGATATTCAAGTTGATTTTCGCCATTTCCATATACCCGCGTCTCATCAAATCACGGTTATGGCGAGTTGTCCGTTCGCTGACATACGCTCTCACTGCTTGTGATATCAGTTCGTTTCTGCTTCGTTTCTCCCGCATCGCTACACCATCCAATTCAGCTACTAAGTTTTCGGGCAAGCTGATTTTCATTTCGGTTCTTGCGCTGGATTCAGACAAAGAACATACACCTCCACCAAACTTACGGATACGACCAATTCATCCATCCAGACATAATGATACCATTATTCAAACGTCAAGCAAAGCTGTTTTATAAATTCTCTTTTTCCGGATGACGGCTACTTGTTTGTATTATCTTGCAGTAAAGGATTTCTTACTTCCATTATACTCTCATTTTCCAAAAACATACGGGGAACGCGGGAACTAATGGTACAAGGGACCTCGTAATTAATCGTCTCAAGCCGCCCTGCGATTTCATCCATCGTGATCGTTTCTTCCTTCTGGCTGCCGATCAGGGTGACTTTGGTGCCCGGCGGATAAGAGTGATCTAATTCGACCATCAATTGATCCATGCAGATTCTTCCCGCGATGTTCATCCGTTTGCCGCCGATCAGCACAGACGTGCCGCTCAGCTTGCGGAGCCACCCGTCTGCATAGCCGATGGGAACCGTTCCGATCCATTGATCCTTCTCTGCCGTATATGTTGCGCCGTAGCTGACGCTTTCCCCTTTGCGGATCTTTTTCACATGGGATAACACAGAGTGCAGCGCAAAAGCCGGCTTTAATTGAAACGGAATTTCGCTTTGGATGTCAGCAGAAGGACGAAGCCCGTACATACTGATGCCGAAACGAACCGCGTTAAAGAAGCCTTTTTTAAGGCGAAGTCCGGCGGCGCTGTTCGCGCAGTGCACCATCAATTCTTTTAAAGGGAGCGGAGCGATCAATGTTTTAAAGCGGTCAAACTGGAAGAGGAAATAATCTCTGTTTTTCTCATCCGCGGTAGCAAAATGGGTGAATACGCCTTTACAGACTAAACCGGGATTTTGGCTGAGGATTTTTAACACGCTTTGGATTTCTTCCTCCGTTTTGACTCCGAGTCTGTTCATGCCGGTGTCGACTTTCAGATGAAACGGCAATGTGGCACCTCCGAGGTGGCGCGCAGCTTCCTGAAGCCATTCAACAGAATACCCCGTGAGTGTTACGTCATACTCGGCAGCTGCTTGTACATATTCGGGCGGCACGGCGCCAAGCACGAGAATCGGCGCTGTAATGCCCCGTTTTCTCAATGAAATCGCTTCATCCAGTATGGCTACGGCAAGACAAGAGGCACCCGCTTCAAGCGCGGCTTTCCCAACTTCCAAATCTCCGTGGCCGTAAGCGTTCGCCTTTACAACCGCCATGAGATGGACATTTTGCCCGATGTGTTTTTTCATATGCGTGACATTTTTTTTAATCGCGGACAGGTTGATTTCCGCCCACGTTTCTCTGTAAAAGGATGCTGTGTTCATTCGATACACTTCCTAGCATTATTTTCAATTCATATTGTTATTATCATACTAAAATTATTCTGCAAAGTGAAATGGAATCAAAAAAGAGACCGACAGCGGCGGCCTCTTTTTTGACATTATTTTGACGACTGTCCCTGCATGCTTTTAGCGGCGGCCACCATTTCATCTTTTGTCAGATCCTGTGATGACAGAAGATAATCGACTCCGTCATATGTCCACGTTAAAGACGTATCAGATAATGCGGCCACCGTGAAGCCGAGATTAACCGGTTCGCCTTTCAGCGTGACGGCAGAGGCGGCTTTTGCGATATGGGCTTTTTCTTGAATAAGGGTGAAGGATTTTTCTCCGCCGTAAGTCATGACGATCCGTTTGCCGTCCGCCGTTGAAATATCTTTCTCTTCAAGCTTTTTGACGCCGGCCGGCACTTGAAGCGGTGTTTTGACCGCAAATGAATCAGACGGCTTGGCGCTTGTGGCGACGTCCATCTGGGAAAGCGTCATATTTTTCTTCTCGTCAAAAGAGTCTTTATCAAACGGCTTGTTGAATTCAAAGCTTTTGAATTCGACTTTTACCATCACTTTCCGGTCTGTATCCATCACTTTGACGAGCGATGGGCTCATGTCCTTTTTGTTGAAAGTGATTTCCTGAGTCGGCAGCATTTTGTTGTGCTGATAGTTTGTTTTTGTTTCAAACGTGTACTTTTTATCTTTGGCGGAATAGACGGCGTCTTTGTCATGCTGCACGTCCTTTACAAGTGACTCAAACAAATATACTTGGCTGCTGTTATTCGGCCAATCGCTTTGGAACCTGAAGCTCTTATTTAAAGACGGCGTAAGGACAAAGACTCCGTTGGCGTTCCGTAAAATGACTTGGTTTTGGTCTTTTTTCGGATTTTCCAGATAGACCCGGTACAGGGAAGGTTTTTTATGCCAGATTTCCACATTGTATACTTGCGGATCACTCCCCGTCTGAATGGTCATTTTGGCTTTCGCTTTGTACGAGGTGTATTCTTTCGCCTTCTTATCTAAACCGTTCACGATATCTTCCTGTGATTTTTGGCCGCAGGCCGAAAGAATAAGGACGGCAAGCAGTCCCGTTAAAAGCAAAACAAAGCTTTTTCTCACCTTTTTTCAACCCCTTCTTCTCAATTGATGTAAAGGGAAGAAATCGCTTGTTTGACTTTAACGGTACGCCCTGAACGGACGGACGCGTACCATAAAAGCCTCAAACAACTTGTCTCCCTTAATGCACTATCAAATATATGAAGGGGTTTCGGCTAATATGCAGACTAGCGTGACAACCTTTCAATCACGACCTGTGCCGCGGCGTATTCTTTTGTATGGGTAATGGAGACGTGAACCGCCGCGCCGTCCAGCTTGGCGCAGGTCAGCACCGGCTTGCCCGCCGTGTCGTTTCCGGTTTCAATATCCTGAAAGCTGAGCTCTTTGCCGATACCTGTGCCGTATGCTTTCGAAAAGGCTTCTTTTGCCGCAAATCTTCCCGCGAGAAATTCAATTTTCCTTTTGTCCGACAGCAATGTAAAACGGGCGTATTCAGCCTCCGTCAATATTCTTTGCGGAAACCTCGCCTGCCGGCTGAGCATGTTTTCAATTCTGTGCAGTTCAACGATGTCGATTCCGATTCCGAAAATCATGTGAATTCCTCCTAAAAGTCCGTACTAAAAAACGGTTTATGTCATAAACGTGTTACTATATATGTAACAAATCAGATGCAAAGGGGCTTGCGATGTTTATACGTACGGAAAATTTCCAGACTTTTATCAGACGTTATCCGGCCGTCAGCTGTATCTTGGCGCTGCAGGCGTTCTTGTGGCTGTTTTTCAGTATGCCGCTTCATTCCGTCATGATGTGGTCAGATGCAGTGACCGGCTATAATTACGGCGTTTCCTCGGGAGAATGGTGGCGGCTGGTGACACCGATGTTTTTACATGCGAATTTCACTCACCTTTTGTTTAACTCCATGTCTCTCTTTTTATTCGCGCCCCCGCTGGAGCAGATGCTCGGAAAAGTCCGTTTTCTGATTGTGTACATCGCATCGGGCATTATCGGCAATATCGGCACGTATCTTGCCGAACCGCTTGATTATGTGCATGTCGGCGCATCCGGCGCGATCTTCGGACTTTTCGGCGTGTATGTGTTTCTGACTGTTTTCCGAAAGGAGCTGATCGGCCGGGATCAGTCGAAAATGATTATGACCCTGCTTATCATCGCGGTACTGTCGACGTTTATCAATTCTAATATTAACATTATGGCGCATTTGTTCGGACTGGCAGGCGGATTTTTGCTTTCCTTTTTATGCGTGCAGCAAAAAAAGCGGCGGTATTAACCGTCCGCTTTTTCATATGAATACCAGCGCCCGATGCGTTCGGCATCTTCCTCGCTGACATCCTTCAGCATGACATGCTCCATGTGGTGAGCTGATTTCACTGCGGTAGCCACAGATGCGAGCCGCCTTCTTTTTTGCAGAAAGGAGCGGCTGACTTCAAACATCTGCATTCTTCTTCTCAGCATAATCGTGGTCGTCTTCCCGAGCAGCCTTGTGGTGAGCTGCAGCCGGCCGCCGTTTAAGCACCATGACGCGCTCTTAAATGAGGCGTAGCCCAGCACCAGTTCGACGGGAAGCACAAGGAGCGATGCATATCCCCACGGTTTAAACAGAATACAAAGCGGAATGATCACGAAAACCGAGAAGATAACGGAGCGGAATAAATACCGGCGCAGCGCCCTTTTCGGCAAATGATTCCGATTTTCTTCCAGTACGTAATCCGGTGTGAAACCGTTCAGCATCACACCGAGCTTTGATTTGCGGATGATCGGAAACAGAATCGTCTGAGCTCCTTCTTTCTCATTCCCCGCACTCCCGGCGCTGACAATCGCAACCGTCGCGTATCCGAATAACTGCCTGATCACATTTTCTTTAATTTTAATGGCTTGGATTTTACGGAGCGGGATGGTCACTTGATGTTTTTCAATAATTCCTCTCGTAATGACCAATTCGTGTTCCTTTTTTTCTATCTTAAAGTTGGCATGCTTGATCATCATACCGGCGATGCTTAACAGCCAGGCGATGAACAATCCTATGAAAATGATCACGGCGTATATGCCGATGCTCGCATGCTTGAGAAAAGAAAACCTGTCGTAGAGCCAGTCCATCGGAAGTACTTCATCAAGCTGAGAAAAGAGGGCGAATACCGCTGAGATGATGACACCGATTCCCCCGGATGTTGAGGCGGCCATAAGCAGCTCACCTACAGACAGGCGGTAAACGGATTGCACATCTTCCCCGCGCATCGGCTCCTGCTCCGCTGCGGTCTCCCCTCGTTCTTCTTGCTCCGCTTTTTGCTGAAAAACAGCCGCTCTGATCCGTTCCGCCTCTTCCACCGTAATGGCGGATAAGACAGCCTCGGCGTTTTTCCCGTCGCCGGCCGTTTCGATTTGAAGCTTAACAAGCTTAAACAGCTGCTGAATGATGCCGGCACTCGTATTCATTGATTGAATCCGGTCAATGGAGATGTATCTCTTTTTCGTAAAAAACAAGCCTTCTTCAATTCTGAATTCTCCGTCCTCAATCCGGTATGTAAATTTTCTCCACTCGATCACACTTGCCGTAATCAGCCAGATAAGCAGGACGGCGAGCGCAATGCCTCCGTAAAAGCGGATGAAGTGGTTGGAATTAACAATATAGACGAGAAAAAATGGCAGAATAATGTTTTTAATGGTTTCGATAATAATATGGAATAAGTTCAAAATCACGGCCGCCGGGTGCAGACGTTTCGGCTCAGACATCATCTTCCGTCACCCTTGCCAGACGGGAAATGGAATCCCTCAGCCGGTCAGCTTCCTCCATATCAAGCGCCGGAATGGAATGAACGGTTGCCGCCGTGGAGATTTTGACTGAGGCCAGACGGTACCTTCTGAGGAGCGGGCCTTGTGAAGTATCTACGTGCTGCACCCTCACCATCGGCACAATGACCCGTTTGACTATAAAAATGCCGGATTGAATATCAATTTCATTTTCATGGACCTCATAGCGCCAGATCCTGTGCCTGATTTTCGGTATGGCATAGACGGATATCACTGAACCGATGACCCAAATGATGCCGAGGACTCCGGTGATCCAATACGGCCAATGGAAGAAATGGCTTAAAACAGCTGCTGCTATAACGGCCAGAAGACAGAAGGCGGACAGGATGATTTCCTGAAGACGCCAGACTTTTAAGCCGCTTGGACTGATTCGATTTTTTGGCTGTGCTCTCAACATACCTACCTCCCATTTTTATCATACATACAAATACGGCTGATTTGCAAAAAAGATTCACTTTCCGGCATATCAAAAAAAGCGGACCCCGTAAAAGGGTCCGCTTCCTGTGTTTTAGTATGATTTTTTCTGGCGTCTGTCACCTGAAGAACGGCGGTCGCTTGAGCGTTTTTTATCGTAGGAAGAACGGTTGTTGTTTTTCCCTTTGCCGCCGCGGTAGCCGCCGCCTTGGCCGTCTCTGCGCTTAGAAGTACGCTGGTTTTTATAGCGTTTGCTGACCATCGGCGCTTCATCAGTGAGGCGTACAGGCGTGCTGTCCGGCTCTTTTGTCGCCATTTTAATGGCTGCAGCCACAACTGTCACTGCATCATGATCTTCTAACAATTCCGCAGCTGCCGTCATGTAGAAGTTCAGGTTGTTTTCGCTGATCGCCGTGCGCAGACGGTCAACCGTCACCTGTTGCTGACCTTCTAATGCTTCGTCAAGCGTCGGCTCTTTCATGCGGTCCATTTTGCGTTTTGTCGTTTGTTCGATCGCGCGAAGCATGTTTTTCTCACGCGGTGTGATAAACGTCATCGCCATACCCGTTTTTCCTGCGCGTCCCGTTCTTCCGATACGGTGAACGTAACTTTCAGGATCTTGAGGCACGTCAAAGTTGTAAACGTGGGTAACACCTGAGATATCAAGTCCGCGGGCAGCAACGTCAGTCGCTACAAGCACTTCGATCGCACCTTCTTTAAACTTGCGGAGCGCTACCATACGCTTCGCCTGCGTTAAGTCGCCGTGAATTCCTTCAGCCGCATATCCGCGAAGATTCAGCGCTTCCGTCAATTCGTCAACACGGCGTTTTGTACGGCCGAATACGATCGCAAGTTCCGGAGACTGAATGTCAAGAAGACGAGTCAGCGTATCGAATTTTTTGCGCTCCTGCACTTCCAAGTAGAACTGCTGAATGTTGGACACAGTCATTTCTTTCGCTTTTACTTTTACGTGTTCCGGCTCAGTCATGAAACGCTCTGCGATCCGTTTGATCGGCGCAGGCATTGTTGCTGAGAATAAGAGCGTTTGGTGGTCGCTCGGCACGTTTGAGAGAATGGATTCAATATCATCAATGAATCCCATGTTCAGCATTTCATCAGCCTCGTCCATGACAACCGTGTTCACGTTGTTTAAACGGATCGTGCGGCGGTTGATATGGTCAAGAAGACGCCCCGGCGTACCTACGATGATATGCGGGTTTTTCTTCAATGCGCGGATCTGACGACCGATATCCTGACCGCCGTAAATAGGCAACACTTTCGCACGCTTATCTTGTCCGATTTTATATAACTCTTCAGATACTTGAATGGCTAATTCACGGGTTGGCGCGATTACGATTGCTTGAATATTAGGAGACTCGGGGTTCATTTTTTCAACAAGGGGTATACCGAACGCAGCTGTTTTACCTGTACCTGTTTGCGCTTGTCCGATGACATCTTTATTTAAAAGTCCGAGCGGAATCGTTTGTGCCTGAATTGGTGTTGCTTCTTCAAATCCCATACGATTGATTGATTTCATGAGATCAGAACTTAATTGGAAATCTTGAAACGTTATAGTCAAATTATTCAAACTCCTTCTGATTGCTGTTTCAGTAATGTCGTGATTTACCACTAAAAACTGCCCTTTCATCCAAAGGACAGGATCATACGTATACAAAGCCCGAATTACTTTACGTTTAATCTTACCATTACACTATGTGTTTTTCAATAAGGCGAGATGGTCAGGCGGCCGGAAGCGGCCTGACCGGATTCTTCCCGCGAACGAGGCCGGACCCCGCGCCGGACGGGATTTCCCAGCCGGCGGCCTTTCTTTTTCATACGGACAGAATTATTTCACCCTGAATTAGTTTCTTCATTTTTGTATATTTTTATGATGCTGATCGGTATTTTTTCAGTTCTTCTCTAATAAATCTTTAACGATTTCTTCGAGCTTCATACCTCTCGATGCTTTAAACAGAAGAAGATCCCCGGAAGCGGTCTTTTCCTGTATGGCGCAAAGCAGTTCTTTTTTGTCAAGATAATGGCTGACGCGCCCTTCTTCAAAATGCCGGCGCGCTCCGTCAGCGAGGAATGCGCCGAGTGTGCCGTAAGTAAATACATGGTCGATTTCCGCCGGATTGATCGCAGCTCCGCATTCTTCGTGGAATGCTTTTTCTTCATCACCGAGTTCAAGCATATCACCGAGCACGAGCATTTTCTTCCGATAGCCTTTCATCGTTTCGATTAATTCGACCGCCGCTTTCATTGACGTCGGGCTCGCATTATACGCATCGTTTACGATCGAGATGCCGTTTTCCGTTTTGACCAGTTCCAATCTCATCCCCGTCACCTTCAGGCGGCTCAGTCCCAGAGCGGCATTTTCCGGCGTAATGCCGAAATAGATGCCGGCGGCGTATGCAGCCATGGCATTCATCACATTATGTCTGCCGAGAACGGGAATAAAGAAAGAACGTTCGATCCCGTCGATATTGAAGTACGTGCCTTCTTCCGCCTGTTTTATTTCTTTCAGACGGAGATCATTGTCAGCGCCTGCGCCGTATGTCGTTGTCCGGCAAGTGTACGCCTTTTCGCGGAGCAGCGGCTCATCCCCGAAATAAAACAGAACGCCGTCTTCCCGAAGTCCGTTTATAATTTCAAGTTTCGCCTCCGCAATTCCTTCTCTTGAGCCTAAATCCTGCATGTGGGATTCGCCTATATTGGTAATGACGGCAGCTTCCGGTTCAGCAAGACGGCTCAGAAAATCAATTTCGCCTCTCGCGCTCATTCCCATTTCTAAAACGGCGATTTCTGTATCTTCAGGCATGGCAAGCACGGTCAGCGGCAGGCCGATATGGTTGTTGAAATTGCCGGCGGTTTTGTGAACGCGGTACTGAGTGCCGAGAACGGCGTGAAGCATGTCTTTCGTTGTCGTTTTTCCGTTGCTCCCGGTCACCCCGATAACCCGTGTGCCGAGTTCTTTCAAATAAGCTTTTGCCAATGTCTGCAGCGCCTCCAGCGTGTCATCGACAAGGATGACCGCACGCTCTTCCGGCGGATTCGGTTCAGAGCGGTCCCACAACACCGCGGAAACGCCTTTTTCGAATGCTTGCGGCACAAAAGTGTGACCGTTAAAATGCTCGCCTTTTAAAGGAATGAACAGCTGATTTTTTTCCAAAGTCCGCGTATCGGTTGCGGCGCCCTCAATCATTGTTTGTTCAAATACAGGATTTGTCAGTGTGCCTTTGACCATGTCGGCGATTCGTTTTACAGTTCGCTTTATCAAAGGTGGCACCTCGCTTTCTGAAAATGTTGTCTGTTACGGGAAAAGACACTGCCCCTTCAGGCAGTGTCCGTCTTCATTAAAATGTATGTTTAATCAGCTGTTTTTCGGCATGGCGTTCTTTTGCCAGCTCAACCAGCTGTTCGATCAGATCACTGTAATCTACGCCTGCTTCTTTCCAAAGCAGCGGGAACATGCTGAATGGCGTAAAGCCCGGCATTGTGTTCACTTCGTTAATGAGCACTTGACCGTCATTGGTCAGGAAGAAATCGGCGCGGACAAGGCCTGATCCGTCAATCGCTTTGAAGGCTTTAATCGCCATCTCGCTGATTTCCGCATATTGTTCATCCGTCACTTGCGCGGGAATCATTAAATCCGTGTCGCCGTCTTCATATTTCGCTTTGTAATCGTAAAAGTCGGTTTTCGGCGCGATTTCACCGACGGCGGAGCATTTCGGTTCGTCATTTCCGAGCACGCCGATTTCGATTTCTCTGCCGGCGATTCCTTCTTCGACCACAATTTTCCGGTCATACTCAAAAGCCAGTTCGAAGGCTTTTTCAAGCTCTTCACGGTTTCGGCATTTGCTGATTCCGACGCTTGACCCGAGGTTCGCCGGTTTGACGAAGCACGGATATCCCAGCTCCTCTTCAACTTGCTGTAAGCAGCTGTCCGGCGTCTGTTTCCAGTCCTTTTTTAAAAAAGCGGCGTACTTCGCCTGCGGAAGCCCCGCTTGAGCGAACAAATGCTTCATGATGACTTTATCCATGCCGGCTGATGATGCAAGCACGCCGTTGCCGACATAAGGAACGTTCAGCAATTCCAGCAGACCCTGAATCGTGCCGTCTTCACCGTTCGGTCCGTGGAGAAGCGGAAATACGACATCGATCGGCGCCTTTTCGTCAGGCGACGCTTCTGGAAACATTTCCCGGTTCAATGCTGATAGAGCGAAACTTTCACCGTTTTGTTCCAGCTGAAGCATTTTCACGTTGGAAACCGGCTCAGTCAGCAGCGGGCCTCTTTGCCATTCTCCTTTTTCAGTGATGTAAATCGGATGTATATCAAACTTCTCAGTATTAAGCGCTTTTGTTACAGCTAATGCTGTCTGCAGCGATACATTGTGTTCGGCTGACTTTCCGCCGTACACCAAACCTAGACTTGTTTTCAATGGATATTCCCCCCACAACAATTCATCTTTACTATCTTATCACTTTCCTCAGAAAATGATCTAATTATTTTTGGGCATTCTGAATATGAAAGCATTTGTATGTAATTCCTTTTTATTTTATATTAAAATGGCATGGAAAAGGAGATGTGTCATATGAAAAAAATCAGTACAACAGAACAATTTAATGAACTTATTCAATCCGACAAGGAAATCATCGTGAAATTTTTCGCTGACTGGTGCCCTGACTGCACGCGCATGAATATGTTCATCGGCGATATTTTGGAAGAATATAATCAAAATGATTGGTATGAGCTGAACAGAGACGAGCTCCCTGAGCTTGCCGACAAATATCAGGTAATGGGCATACCGAGCCTTCTGATCTTTAAAAACGGCGAAAAGAAAGCGCATCTTCACAGCGCAAACGCGAAAACGCCCGAAGAAGTCACAGAGTTTTTATCACAGCATATTTAATTCGTTTCACGATCTTTGTTTATGACTTCAGGCTCTACATGAACATGGACATGAGTCACATCATGTTCATGTTTTATTGCATATTCGACTTCATCGGCTACTTCATGGCCTTCTTTCACAGACAGTCCCGGATCTACCGTAATGACCATTTCCACATGAACCGTGCTCCCCAAATACCTTGCTTTCACATCCTTCAGCCTGCTGACCTCTTTTATTTCTTTCACTGTGTGTTTATACGGCTCCAAATCTTTCAGATCAAACCCGTCCGTTAATGAGTGGGAAGCATCTTTGAAGATGTCCCATGCCGTCTTACAGATGATAATTCCGATCAGAAAGGCAATGACCGGATCAATCCACGGCAGATGAAGCCGGGCCGTTAAGACGCCTATAAACGCCCCAATACTGACATAGGCGTCAGAACGGCTGTCTTTCGCCGCCGCATGAAGCGCAGAACTTTTAACCCGATCCGCAAGACGGCTGTTATATACATACATGCCGTACATGACAATCGCGCTTCCGAGCGCCGTCCATGCCGCAATGAAGCTCGGCTCGGCCTCCGTTCCGCTGACAATCGCCTTTGCTCCTCCGATCAGCACTTCAATACCGACCGCCATCATAATAAAAGACGCAATTAATGAAGAAATTGTTTCAGCCCGATAATGTCCGTAGGCATGATCACTGTCCGCGGGGCGCTGGGAAATCCGGAGCCCGATCAGCACAGCCAGTGATGCGACAATATCCGTGGCATTATTTAACCCGTCCGCTCTGAGCGCTTCGGAATGATAAATAAGACCGATCACCAGTTTGACGGCGGCAAGGATGAGGTACGCGGCGATATTCAGAATCGCGCCTTTTTCGCCCCGTTTTAAGTTTGCCGTTTGATCATTCATGTAAGGACTCCTCCATTCTCATTCATAGTATGGATGGAAAAGCGGAAAAATAGCAGCTTTGATCTGACCAAATGCAATATTCGACAGCATTATTCCCCGGGAAACTTTTTGTCGAAAAATTGGCGGTATTTTTCCTTTACATATGAATATGTCCATTGTATACTTTCATTAACTGATAATGATTCTCAATATCATTTGATTAGGAGGGTAATCATGAGGTCTTCTCCTCAGCTCAGATCATCAGTTGAAGGACGAAAAAAACATCTGATCCATTTGCTGATCAATAACGGAATATACAAAAAGTCGGAACGGCATTTATATGAATTATCGCTCGGAGAATTAGAAAGCGAATACAAATATGTAAGGAAGGTGCGGGCTCATGGCGAAACGTAAAATAAAAACATACGAACAGCTGATAAAAGAAAACAAGGCGGCCATTATGAATAATCAAAAGCTGATGAATGTAATCTATGACAGAATTGACCGCAAGCATCAAAAACTGCTCCGGCACAACAGCCATACATAAAAAGAGCCTTTTTCAGGCTCTTTTTTTTATTGCTCAAAGGCTTCCGCCGCTAATTTGCCGATGACCGCATCGTCCATCGGCGGATTGTGAAGACCGGCCCGGGCATCCCGATAATACCGCTGAAGCGGATTATTTCGCTCCAGGCTTTTTGCGCCGGTGATTCTCATTGCTTTGTCAACAACAGAAAGGACGGCATTTGTCACAATATGTTTTGCCGCACCGAGCTCGCTTTTGATGAAAGGGCGGCGTTTCGGGTCATCATACATTTGCGCCGCCGTGAAGAGAAACTGTCTCGCTTTTAACAATTCAAGCTCCATTTCCCCGACACGCTGCTGAACGGCCGGCACGTCTTTAATCGGTCCGTTCAGGCTGTTCGGCGAATATTCGGATGCAAACCGGACGGCATAGTCCCTTGCCGCTTGAGCGATGCCCAGATAAGCAGCGGGAATGTGAAGCAGCCAGCCATTCACTTTCGCCGCTCTCGGCCCGCTGATAAGCTCCACAAGCCGCTCGTCACTGACCGTGACATGATCTAAGAGGAGATCATGGCTTCCGGTCGCCTTCATGGCAATCATATCCCATGTTTCTTCGACTGAAACGCCTGCCTGATCTTTATGAATGAGAAAAACACCGGTCGTTTGTTTTTCTTCAATCCATGCCGTCACAAGCATATAATCCAAAGTCAGCGAAAGGGTTGTAAAGGTTTTTCGGCCGTTCAGCACCCATTTTCCGTCTTTTTTGACAGCGGAGGTGCCGGGTCTTCCTCCCCTCGTCGGACTGCCGGTCTGCCGTTCCGTCGCTGCCCTGTTCAGGACGGCTCCCTTTTTCACCTCTTCTGTGATAAATGAAAAGACATCTTCATCCCAGCTGTTTCCTTCTCCGAGCTCACCCATGACGGATAAATGCCAGCCGATTCCGAGAGCGACGGCCGCGTCTCCCCGTGCCAGCCGTTCCTGAAACAGCACCATATCATAAACGGAAATGCCTGCACCGCCGAATGCCTCAGGTACCGTTAACGCCGTATATCCCGCGTCGCGCAGTCTTTGAATTTTCTCCGCGGGAAAACGGCCCGCCTCGTCATCAAGCGCGGCTGTTTTTTGAAATTCGTCTGCAAGCAGGCCGATTTTTTCCATCCATTCCCGCTGCCGTTCATTCTGTATCCATAAAGACACTGGAATCCCCCCATTATAATTCCGATAAAGTTAATAAGTATTATAGAGATTCAAGTCTCGTTTCGCAACTGTGAGGCTGTATAAAAAAAACACGCTATTCCATGGAATAGCGCGTTCAGACTGCTTCCGGGCCGCGGTCCTGCTTGAGCCCGAGATAAATCAGCATATATGTGAGATAACCCATCGTCATCACAAGCCCGCCAAAGAAAAAGCTTGAAAAAATCGGCTCTTCAAACGCGGTAACCGCCGCAAGCACGATCCAGCTTGCATACAGGTAGATGATGAAATAACGGAATCCCGTCTTCATTTTATATAAGAGAAACAGCCCCACTGTAGAAAACAAACCCAGCGCAAGCCTGAAATAAACAAGATGTTCGAATTGAAACATGAATGACACAAAGGAAAAACCAAGCAATAACACAATCGGTAATGCGGTAATAAAATTTCTCAAGTGAGCACCTCCGTCATTACCTTTATTATAAATCAAAATAGCATAAATTATTGATTTATCGTGATCTTTTTCACAAAAATGTCATTCCTTTACTTTATACCCGAACATCTCGTTTGCAAAAGCTCCACCAAGCGACGGCTAAAAAGAATACGATATGGATAATGATAATGCCTGCGGAAAATAACGGCGTCATTCCCGCAAACAGCGGCTTCGCCCCGCTCATATATTGCGTCAGGTCAGTATTTGCGAACAGCAGAAAACTTCCCCATTTGTTTTGGAAGAGCGACATAATCGTCACGAGTGATTTTGCGCCGTACAGCACGATAAATGACAAAATGACGGCCGTTGCACTGTTTCGGAATACAGAAGAACACAACAAGCCAAAGCATGCCATCGCAAACGCCTCGACCCAGTTCGTGCCGATTACTTTCAGGGTGTTCACAAGAAGCGTCCCTGATTCAGATGTCACCGACACTCCGAAGAAAGCCATGCCGAACAGCAGAGACAGAATATAGTACGCCGCATACAGGTACAAGCTGACCAAAAATACGGTAATGAGTTTAGATACAAAAATCCGCTCCCGCTTTACCGGACGGATCAACAAAAATTTGATCGTTTTCTTATCAAATTCAGCGGAAATGATCGTTGCCGCGATAACGATTGTTAATGCCTCAAGCAGAATATTCAGCCCGGGGGCGTACGCCATATAGCCGATGAAATTCTCATCCGTTCCGGAACTGATGACAAGCCGTTTAATGACAAGCGCCATAATAAATTGGAGAACAGCCATCAGAATCAGCGCCACTAATGAGACTTTTCGGTTAAAGAGTTTCATATGCTCATTCGCTGTCAATTTAAACATTCGTCTCCCCCTCCTCTTGAAGCGCCGTCGTCACTTTCATGAATTCATCCTCCAGCGATTCCGCATACGGCATGATGGAATACACGAGAAAGTCTTGTCCGACGAGTGCACGGTTTAATGCCGGGATGTCCTTCTTCGCTACGGTGACGGTAATGCTCCCGCCGTTTTTCTCCGGAACGAATTGCTGCTGGGACAGCCATTCGAATGCTTCGTCAGCCGGCTGAATGTCGAGGATGGCTTTTTCTTCTTTTTCCGCAGCGCCGCGCAGAACAACCTCTGTTTTGATCTCACCTTTTTGAATGATGATGACACGGTCGCAAAGGTCCTCCACTTCACGCAATAAATGCGTCGCAAAAAGGATGCTCGTCCCTTCAAGCTCCGCGAGTTCCTTTAAGTGATCGCGGAAATCCTTCATTCCGCCGGGATCAAGCCCGTTTGTCGGTTCATCTAAAATGAGCAGATTCGGACGGTGAAGAATGGCCTGTGCAATCCCGAGACGCTGACGCATGCCAAGGGAATACGTTTTAACTTTGTCATGAACGGCATTTGTGAGCCCGACCCGCTCGATGACTTCCTGAAGCCTGTCCTCTTTGATGTTTTTGTGCATGTTGGCAAAGTGCTTCAGATTTTCCCACCCCGTCAGGTACGGGTAGAATTCAGGATTTTCCACGATCGCTCCGACGGATTCAAGCGCTTTTTCGAAATCAGCATCGTGCTGAAAGCCGTTAATTGTAATCGTGCCGCTGTTTTTCTTTAAAAGGCCGACGATGATTCGGATAAGTGTGGTTTTTCCCGACCCGTTCGGACCGAGCAAACCGATGATCTCGCCCTGCCTGACATCCATGCTGATGTTTTTTAAAATGTGCTTTTTGCCTATTGTTTTGTCAAGGCCTTCAATATGTAAAATCGGCTCAGTCATACAGCCTTCCTCCTTTTTCACAAAAAATAAACAGTGCCCGTACATAGGCACTGTCTGCATTATAACATTAGTCATATATTCGTGAAGAGCCGGAGCCGACGTTATGTCTTATCCGGGACCGGTCCGTTTTTTTCCTTCTCCTCATTATTGACGACATCCAGAATATCAAGCAGGAACACAAAAATCGGAATTCCGATAATCAAGCCCCAAATGCCGAAGAAATGTTCTGAGAAAATCAGAACCGTAAAGGTAAAAAAGATCGGCAGTTCCGTTTTTGCTGACATCAGTTTCGGATTAAGGAAGTACGTCTCAATCGCATGAATGACGAAAATGACCAGCACGATGTAGATGACGTACGCAGCGCCGCCCGTCGTATACGCGATGATGCTGAGCGGAATGAGCGAAATCACCACACCCGCAACGGGAATGAGCCCGAGGAAAAAGACCATGATGGACAGGCCGAACAGCTGCGGAAAATGCAGAATGGCCAATGCGATCAAGGTGAGGATACAGTTCACCAGCGCGATAATAAATTGGGCTTCAAGCACTTTGCCGAATGTTCTCGCAAATTTGCTGCCGAAATAAGCAAGTTCGTAGTAAAAAACAGACAGCTTGCTGTGCTGAAATTTTTTCATAAACTCCGTGAGCCGCTTTTTCTCGAACAGGAAAAACATGCTGAGAATCAGTGACATCACGACCTGCAAACCGAAAGTGCTGATATCGGCCAAGTATGTATACAGTACATTAAAACCTTCTTTTACATAGGAACCGATATTGATATCGCCGAACACGCTCGATATCTCATCATAAAACGGAATAACATCGGGATGATACGCGATGTGCTTGATCTGCTTAATCAGCTGTTCAATCTGCTTGGCAACAATCGGGTAAAAGACAAAGCCTCCGACAGTCGCCCCGACAGCCAGCGCAATATATAAAATGGTGATGACCACCCTCTGGCTGATCCGGAAAAAATGGTTCAACACATGCCGGATGACAGTCTCCAGCCGATCCATCAGAAAAGTAAAAATAAACGTAAGCAAAATCAAATTAATCATACTTCGGAATACAACTAACACCCCAGTCAAAACAAGAAAAACGGAAAAACGTCTGACACCCGGATGCTGAAAAAATTTAAAAATAGCCGCCATTTATACACTCCTGCTAGGACAAAAAGCCCTTAGATTTCATCTTTCACTCTCTAATTGTAAATTATATAACAAAATGACGCTAAGGTCTTTGTCCACCTCCTAATAAATTTAAACAAATTTATCTTTTTTACTCATGGCAGCCGAAAAAAAGAACGGCATGCCGGATGCATGCCGTTCTTTCCCTTTTATACCGCCGTTTTCATTTCTTTTACGGCCTGTGTGCTTTTCGCTTCGTCAAACTCATTTTCGCTCTTAGCTACGATGATGGTGGCGATTCCGTTTCCGATCAGGTTGACGATCGCCCTTCCTTCACTCATAAAGCGGTCAACGCCGAGGAGCAGCGCCAGTCCCTCCAGCGGAATAACCTGAAGCGCCGATAAAGTGGAGGCCAGCACGATAAATCCGCTTCCGGTTACGCCCGCCGCGCCTTTTGATGTCAGCATCAGCACGAGAATGATCGTAACCTGCTGGCCGATGGTAAGGTCAACGCCGAACACCTGCGCCAGAAAAACCGTCGCCATGGACAGATAGATCGAGGTGCCGTCCAGGTTAAAAGAATATCCTGTCGGGATGACAAGGCCGACAACCGATTTGGAACAGCCGTAACGCTCCATTTTATCCATCATCCGCGGAAGGACGGACTCAGAAGAGCTTGTGCCGAGAACGATGAGCAGTTCATCTTTAATAAAACGGAGATAGTTCCACAAGCTGAAACCGAATAGTTTGCAAATGATATTCAAAGCGACAAATACAAACAGGAACATCGTAACGTATACAGACAGCATCAGACTCGCCAGCGGCTTGATGGAATCAAGGCCGAAGTGACCGATCGTATAGGCCATGGCCCCGAATGCGCCGATCGGCGCCGCGCGCATGATGTAGCCGATGATTTTGAAAAAAACGTGCGACAGTTTATCGAAGAAATCAATAATGCTTTTGCCTCTTTCACCGAGCGCCGCCAGGCCGACACCGAATAAAACAGAAAAGAATAAGACCTGAAGAATGTCGCCTTTTGCGAAAGCGTCAACCATATTTGACGGAACGATGTGAGTGATAAATTCAATCCAGTCAATCCCCTGTCCCCCGTTTTGGGTGTACTGAGAGACATCCCCTTTTTCAAGCTTGCTGTAATCAAGGCCCTCACCGGGTTTCATGATATTGACGACCAGAAGTCCGATAATAAGGGCAATGGTGGTCACGACTTCAAAATAAATAAATGCTTTTCCCCCGACTTTGCCGACTTTTTTCATGTCTCCCATCTTGGCGATGCCAAGCACGATCGTCAGGAATATGATCGGTGCGATAATCATTTTTACCGCATTGATAAATGTATCGCCGAGCGGCTTCATCTGCTTCCCGGCATCAGGCCATACGAGTCCGACAATGACGCCGATAATAACCGCCGTGATGACCTGCACTGTAAGATTTTTGAAAATTTTCATCCCTACTCCCCCTTGCCTCTCGCTGCGTCTATACAAAAATGATAGCGTTTTCATACAAGGAGGGGAAGCTTATGATCATAACGGACATTTTGGTCTTTTTGGTCTCGGCTAGCGGACGAATTTGTAGCGGTTAACCGGCCGTCCCACTCCCCCGTATTGAATGTCGAGCTTAATCTGGCCGTCCTTCTCAAGAAAATCAAGATAACGCCGCGCCGTCACCCTTGCAATTCCGAGCGCTTTGGCGGCTTCTTCAGCTGAAAGCGGCTCCGTCTGCTGTTTCATATAGGTCAAAATTTCATTCATCGTAAAATGATTTAACCCCTTCGGCAGATCCCGGGACGGATTTTGCGGAATTTTAAGCAGCATGTCAAGCTGCTCTTGCGACATGGTGTCATGCTCTTCAATTTTCCGTTTATATTGTTTATAGTTTTCGAGCGCCTGCCTCATCCGCTCCAGCTTAAACGGCTTCAAAATATAGTCGGCCGCACCGTTTTGCAGCATAAGCTGGATTGTTTCTTTGTCTTTTGCGGCCGAGACGATGATGACGTCCACTTCGAGCTTTTGTTTTCTGATTTCCTGGAGTGTTTTAATTCCGTCTTTTTTCGGCATGTATACGTCTAATACCACGAGCCCGGGCCGCAGATCTTTTATAAGCCTGATTCCCTCGTCTCCGTCAGCGGCCGTGGCGATGACGCTGAACCCCGAAACACCGGTGATAAATTCTTTATTCACCTCCTGCACCATCGGATCATCTTCAATAAGCAGCACCTTGATGTCCATCGAATGATTCCTCCCCCTTCATCGGAAATAATATAGAAAATGCCGTTCCCTGTCCCTGCCGTGTGTCGACTTCAATCACGCCCATCCCTTTGTCGACGATTTGTTTGACGAGGTACAAGCCGTATCCCGTTCCTCCCGTTTTATTGACGGTAAACCCTTTGTCATAAAGGCGCGGGATGTGCTGATCGGAAATCCCGCTTCCGTTGTCTTCTATTAATATAGCAAGCACTTCATCATTTTGCTCGATACTGATGTCAATATGTTTGTCCTCCGTGTCCGCTGTTTCGAATGCGCCGAACGCATTTTCAATTAAATTGCCGAGCAGGACGACGATGTCATGCTGGTCGACATGCTCCGGAAATGCCGAGAAACTGCTGTTTTCATCAATTTTCACAGAAATGCCAAGCTCTTTTCCTCTTTTGATTTTGCTTAACAGCAGCCCCGCCGCAGCGTCATTCTGAATGGCCTGATGAAGAAAATCAGTGACGCTTTCTTGTTCTGATGATTCCTTAAAAGCAAGCTGGAGCGCTTTTTCTGATTTTCCGAGCTGAATCAGCCCCGCGATGGTGTGAAGCTTGTTCATATGTTCATGATTTTGGACTCTGAGCGCATCGACAAAATTTTTCACACCTGTCAGTTCTTCCGCCATTTTCGCCGCTTCCGTCCTGTCCTGAAAAATGGCGACGGCTCCGATGACCTTCTTTTTCATGACGATCGGAATTCTGCTGCTCATGATCACCTTTCCGCTGACTTGGATTTCTTCATTATATACGGCTCGGTTCCGCTCGACGATTTCAGGGAGCCGCGAATCTTTTAACACGTCCCAGATCAGCCTGCCGTCGGTCTCTTGTCTGACATTGAATATCTGCTTCGCTTTTTCATTAAAAATGGTGATGTGATGCTGATTATCGATCGCAATGACGCCCTCATTCATTGAATGAAACGTAGCGGTCCGTTCCTCATACATTCTCACGATCTCATGGGGCTCCAGCCAAAACATTTGTTTTTTGATGTGGCGGGCCAGCAAAAAGGAGCCGGCCAGTCCGAACCCGAGCGCCAGCAGAACGATAAACAGTATTTCATGTTTCAGCTGAAGAAGAATTTCACCGAATCCGGGCAGCGTTTTACCGGCCAGAACGACACCGATCTGATTCAAATCCCGGTCTTTGATGGGATAAAAAGCGCGGACGGCGGTGCCGATCTCTCCCTTTGCTTCGGAAAAATAAATGTGCTCGGCGAACGCCGCGGCTTCGTCCTCACCCCTTGAACGCTTTCCGATCATTGTGCTGACGGGATGTGAATAGCGGATATGATCCATATCCATGACGACGATGTAGTCCGCTTCATTGATGATCCTTATTTCTTCGACCGCATGGCGCACGTCTTCCCTTTGTTTTTTCTGCTCCAGGGCGCGTTTGACATCGGTCATCTCAGATACCGTCCGCGCGGTATTCATCAGCCGTTTTTTCAGCTCGCGCTCCTCTGTATGCTGGATATTGCCGATCAGCACGATGCCGACGATCAAAAAGGTAAAAAGCACGACGATATACGAAAGTATGGTGATTTTCCAGCGGATGGTGAGCTTTTTTTTCGTCATTGGCCTCTTCCTTTCCGTCTCTTTACGAAAACGGCCCGCCCGATTATGCTTGTTATAGAAAATGGCGGAGGGGGTTTTCGATGAAAAGCTTGCTGACTTGTCTCAGCCTGATGGTACTCGGTATCGGAACCGCTTTATTCATCGGCTTTCATGATCGTTTCTCAACGGAAGAACCGTATTATGATGACGAACAGGAAGGCCTGAAAGATCAAATGGTTTTCAAATTCAGCCATGTCGTTGCTGAAAACACGCCTAAAGGGCGGGCGGCGAATAAATTTGCCGACCTGGTCTATCAAAAGTCCGGCGGCACCATTAAAGTAGAGGTATTTCCAAACGGGAGCCTCTATTCAGATAATGAAGAAATAAACGCCCTCCAAAACGGGGACGTGCAATTCATCGCCCCCTCCACCTCAAAGCTCGGATCACTGTCTCCCGAATGGGGTGTTTTGGATCTGCCGTACGCGTTTACAAACTATAAAGCCGTGCAAGAAGGCCTTAACGGCAAAATCGGCACACGCCTGTTCACTTCATTAGAAAAGCATCATTTGAAAGGACTGGCGTACTGGACGAACGGGTTTAAGCAGCTCACGTCAAATAAAGGGCCGATCTTCACTCCGGACGACTTGAAAGGACAGGCGCTCAGGATCATGCCGAGCAGCGTGATCGAAGACCAGTACCGCCTGCTCGGCGCGCACCCGCGGCAGGATTCCTTTAATTCCACGTTTCAGCTCTTGGAAAGCAATCTCGTAGACGGAGAAGAAAATACGATTTCAAATATCTATTCTAAAAAATTTTATAATGTTCAAGATTATTTGACAATCAGCAATCACGGATACCTCGGTTATGCCGTGATGACCGACGAGCATTTCTGGAATTCGCAGACAGAAAAAACGAGAACCATCTTAACGGAGGCGATGAGAGAAACGACGGAATGGAACGAAGCCTCCGCTGAGAAAATGAATAAAGACCAGCTTGAAGAGATAAAGAAGAATTCATCCATTCATATTCATGTGCTGAGCAAAGCGGAAAAGAACACATGGATGAAACGCCTCGACCCGATTTACGGACAATATGAACAGGTGATCGGCCGCGGGCTTGTGCAGGATTTGTTATCCTTGCGCCGCGAGCCTTAGCAGAACCAATACGCCCATCTCCGTTTCATCCCTTTTACCGCCGGGGAAGTAAATAGGGACAGAGCAAAAAAAGGAGATGGAGACATGTTTACACATACGAAAAAACTGCAGCATCCGGCAAAACCGGATCGTCCTGACCCGCTGTTCGCAAAAAAGATGCAGGAAATTTTAGGGGGACAATACGGGGAAATATCCGTCGCCATGCAATATTTGTTCCAAGGATGGAATACACGGGGCAATGAAAAATATAAGGATCTTCTGATGGATACCGCGACGGAAGAAATCGGCCATGTCGAAATGATCGCGACGATGATTGCGAGACTGTTAGAAGACGCCCCGCTGGCAGAGCAGGAAAAAGCGGCTGATGATCCGGTCATCGGGTCCATTTTAGGCGGGGTGAATCCGCATCATGCCATTGTCTCAGGACTCGGCGCAATGCCGGAGAGCAGCACGGGCGTTCCGTGGAGCGCAGGCTATATCGTCGCAAGCGGAAACCTTCTGGCAGACTTCCGCGCCAATCTGAACGCCGAATCACAAGGAAGGCTTCAAGTCGCACGCCTGTATGAAATGACCGATGATAAAGGCGTGAAAGATATGCTCAGCTTTTTATTGGCCCGCGATACCATGCATCAAAACCAATGGCTTGCGGCCATTAAAGAATTAGAAGAACAGGAAGGTCCGATCGTTCCTTCCACATTCCCGAAGGCGCTGGAAAAACAATCATTCTCCCATAAGCTTATTCATTTCTCAGATGGAGCAGAAAGCGCTGAACAAAATTGGCTGAAGGAAACAGCGCCGGACGGAGAACCATTTGAATACGAAAAGGAACCGAAAGCGCACGGCGAAATAGCTAAGCTGGACCCCGTCCCGCCGTATGTCCACAACACGCTTCCCGGACGAAAATAAAAAAGCCTCTAAAGGGGCTTTTTTTATGTGCGCACAACTGTCCAATCCGGTTCATATCGGATGTCCGGGTGATGTAACAGCTCGTGAATGACAGGTTCATCCCCCTCGTATAGCATCACTTCTATTGAAAGAATCGCAGCCTTCTGCTCGTTTTCTTCGTATATGCGGTCATGTTCGTTCTCCATAAAATCATCATAGGCCTGTCTGTTCTCCCAAACGCTGATGATCTCTGCGATGAACAGGCCGTCTGCGTTTTTCCGCCAGCCGCCGGCCTGTTTGACGAAGCCATTTACACAGGATAATGCTCCCCACCTTGACTGTGCTTGCCCAAATGCTTCAGCGTTTGCAGCGTCTGTTTCACATACAATCTTTTTGATCAGCATGACCGTTCCTCTGTGATGACTGTTTTCGCATGCGTATGCTCGACACAGAGATTCACGGTTCTGACGTATGAGCGGGTGCGGTGAATCGTGCCTTTCGGGATGAGCAGGCTGTCATTTGCTTTGAGCACTGCGGTTTCTCTGTCCTTAAAATCGATCAGCAGCTCACCTTCCAGAACGATGAACCATTCATCTGAGTCAGGGTGATGGTGCCAGTCATATTCTCCCGTAAACACTGCGAGGCGCACACAGTGGTCATTGATCTCCGCGATTGAAAAATTGTCGTGTTTTTCTTTGACTTTATTGGCGATAGCGAGCAAATTCAGCATGTCAGACACGAGTGAAAAACCCCTTTTTCATTTTATTGTATCGTAACGGCGGCTCAGATCAAGATTTTCCCAAAATAAAAAGCGATCCAGCTGATGTGCCGGATCGCTTTTGATCTGCAGGTTGTCTGCCTTTTATGCTTTTATTAGCTGCTTCGTCTGTTTCCGCCTTTTTGGCCGATTTCCTTATAAAAATCTTTGTCATGATTTTTGCTTGTAGCTTCTCCGCCTTTTTGGCCGATTTCCTGATAGAATTCCTTGTCATGGTTATTGCTTGTGGCTTCTCCGCCTTTTTCACCGATTTCCTGATAGAATTCTTTGTCGTGATTTTTGCTTGTGGCTTCTCCGCCTTTTTCACCGATTTCCTGATAGAATTCTTTGTCGTGATTTTTGCTTGTGGCTTCTCCGCCTTTTTGACCAATTTCCTGATAGAATTCTTTGTCATGGTTATTGCTTGTAGCTTCTCCGCCTTTTTTACCTGCTTCTTCTCTGCTCATTTTGTTATTATCTTGTGCCATTTTTGAATTCCTCCTTTAATTGGTGTTGGTTGTTGGTTTCCCGATTTCAGAACTGCTAAACAAAGAAAACACATTGAATGTGTTTTCGGGTGGTTTTTTATCATTCTGTATCGTTCATGCGTTTTAGAATCCGGCGTTTCTTATAAAGCATGATGCCTGTTTCCGCGATGCTTTCTAAAGCTGAACGGTTGGCGGACGCGCCGAAGATGATGCCTGCGGCCGGAACCATTTGCAGCAGTTTTTTCGCGGCGAACGTATCGCGGTAGCTGTAAACGACTTCCCGCCAGCCTTGGATTTGCGAGGCGACGCGCTGATAGGTTTGGTCGTTTTGATCATATTGCCGTAAATCTTGCAGGATCGCTTTTTTTCCGATGACGTCACTGGATGCAAGCTGAAGCAATTTGACGATAAACACGCGTTCTTTTTTGTCTTTCGGATCAAAGCCGTAAGCAACCGCGATGTCTTGCAGCGTCTTTAAGGACAGGCCGAGCATCGCCGGAATGTCTGCCGCAAGCGTAAACACGCCGCCGACTCCCGTTGCGGCTCCCTGCACCGTCGCGGCCTTTACGCTTGTACGCGCTATGGCTTCTGCGATTTCGTCCATGACGGCAAGCGGCGCATTGCGGATGTCGTGAAGCGTTTGACATGTACCGTGCGGCAGCCGTTTTTGAAACTTTTTCATGATGCGCTTTTCTGATGTAAGGTACTGTCCGCCTGACTGAATAAACGTTCCCGTTTCATCGAGTATGAGTCCGATTTTCCTCTTAATAAATTGCGGTGTCAGCTTGTCCAAAAGCTGAAACGGCAAGCGGGTGAATGTTTGCCAGAACATCGCCCTCTGCTGCGCCTTTTCCCATTTTTGAATGTCTCTCAGTTGTCTTTCCAGGTCTGTCCGCTCTTCTGTCACCCGTCCTGCACGTCCTTTCTGATTTCTTTCTACATAGTATACCTTTATGGCGTTTTCTTTTTACACCCGGCCAGACTTTTTATCCGGAAAACATTCCATTGTTTAATTTTCTTCAAATTCTATATATTGTATAATTTTGAATAATACGATTGAAGGAGAATGCTGTATGCAATGGATTTATTTAAGTTTAGCGATTATTTTTGAAGTATTGGGTACGGTCAGCATGAAATTATCAAATGGATTTACAAAACTTGTCCCAAGTATTTTATTGTTATTGTTTTATATCGGCAGCCTTTGTTTTCTTACTTTGACTTTGAAATATATAAGTGTCTCCATCGCATATGCGGTCTGGTCGGGAATGGGGATCGTGCTGATTTCCATGATCGGAATTTTTTTCTTTCATGAACAGTTCTCTGTCATAAAAGCCGTCTCTGTTCTTCTGATCATCATCGGTGTCGTTTCCTTAAACTTTATTTCTGAAAGTGAAACGTCATCAAACGGCATCAGCGTTCATACGGACAGAAACAGATGATGAAAGGGTTAAAGGTTCTCTTCTTCATTACAGATATTGGATTTATCGTTTATTGGATTGTTACTTTTTTTGAGTGGATTCCAAAAAACATGGTGTTTAAAGATTATGATAACGCCATGATAATGGCCTGGAACTGGTCATTCTTTCCCTTAGATATTTTCATTTCGATAACCGGGCTGTACAGCTTGTTTCTTTATAAACGGAAACATGCATTATGGCGCCCTTTCGCATTAATATCACTTGTGCTGACCTTTTGTTCAGGCCTGCAAGCGATTGCCTTTTGGGTATTTATCGGTGATTTTGATCTGATGTGGTGGGCATTCAATCTGTACTTGCTTCTTTATCCTTTATATTTTATTCGGAAATTGCTGGCCTCTCGTAAAAATAGCTGTCATTCTTTTTGATGAGGCGGTTTTCTTTTTCTTCAGGCGGGAAACACTTTTCATAAAGGAGTGATAGACATGCCTTGGTCTATGAAAGATTATCCGCAATCATGGAAGAATCTCGAGGAACCTGTGAAGAAAAAAGCGATCGAAATCGCGAATGCGATGGTAGATGAGGGTTATGAAGAAGGACGGGCTATTCCCATTGCGACAAGTCAAGCGAAAGAGTGGAAAAAAAACGCTTCTAAAGAAGAAATCGATCAGCTGATGAAACACGATGATGAAACGAAACGCGGAAATTGAATCGGAATAAAGGAAAAACCCCGCTCTCAAGAGAACGAGGTTTTTCTGCTTATAAACCGTAATAATAAGATAATGTGGTGACTGAAACGTAGCCTGTCGCTCCTGCATACGTGACTTTCAGCCATTTATTAGAATTGGTGTAGTGGCCTTGAACATATTCTCCGGTGACCCAAGAACCTGTAATTTTTTTACCGCTTGAGAATGTTGTGATCGTTGAACAGCTGACCTTAGAGCATGAGCGCATATTAGCACCGTAAATACCGACTGTACCCCCGCTGGCTAAAATGGAAACGTCCGGTTCAGCTTTAGGTTTGAAAGCTGCTGCTGATGCAGAGCCGCCAAAAGCGAATAAAGAAACAGCAAAAATCATGGCTAAAGAAATGATCGACAAACGACGTACCAAGAAAATTCCCCCTCTTTTATCATATGGCTGGAAAGCTTTCCTGACGTTATTATACTTTTTTGCCCGGGAGACTGAAATAAGTCTAATGCTCCAACTTCTTTTCTTCGCAAGTGACCATGCCGATTCTTTATTTGATAAATAACAGCCGTTTATTGGACTTGAATCACTGATATATCGTTGATTCAAACATTTATTCAGAGCGGCCGGAGTTTTTACGGAGGTCATTTGAATGGTACAGAAAGGTTTTATCTTCCAATGGAAAGAAACATTATTATTCTATTTACCCGGGAAAACGGAGGAAATACTGCGTCTTTTTCTCAGGATCAGTTGCACCGGACAGAAAGTTGTGAAGTGATATGAGCAAGTGTCCTCTTTTCACCTTTTTAAAAGAACGCTCAACGCATCCGCGCATGATCGGACGCGGAAACACGCTTTGCGAACGGCATCGCTTCTTTCCCGGAACGATGCCGTTTTCATTTTCGGACCTTTCTTCGGCGGGATACATACCATAGATAAAACAGGGCATCAATGTACCGGTTTATTGAACATAAAGAACTTGACATCTCATAATAGCGGATTTATGATGTAGATAAAATAATTTGCATCTAGGAAACTTTTTGTTATTTAGCTAAAAATCTATCAGAATTTAGGTGAGACATAATGAGCAAAGACATCTCAGCACAATCACTGCAAGCAAAAGCCGTGCAGGATGCACTTGACGGCAAAAGCAAGGGATTCAAGCGGCTTCTGCCTTTCTTAGGCCCAGCCTTTATCGCGGCGATTGCCTACATTGATCCGGGAAACTTCGCTACGAATATCTCAGCTGGTTCGAAATTTGGGTATATGCTGCTGTGGGTCATCCTCTTTTCAAACTTGATGGCTTTTTTAATCCAAGTTCTTTCCGCGAAGCTCGGCATTGCCACGGGTAAAAACCTTCCGGAAATCGCCAGAGACCGGTATCCGAAATGGGTATCCGCCGGGCTGTGGATACAGGGTGAACTGGTGATTATGGCAACTGACCTGGCAGAATTTATCGGGGCGGCGCTCGGGCTCAACCTGCTGTTCGGCATACCGATGGTTGAAGCGGCCATTATCGCGGCAATCGGATCATTCGCGATTTTAGAGCTGCAGCGCCGGGGTTACAGGGTGCTGGAAGCGGGCATCGCCGGACTTCTGTTTGTCGTGGTGATCGCCTTCGCTCTGCAAACCTTCTTTGCCAAACCTGACGCCGCCTCCGTTCTCGAAGGGCTGTTTATCCCGAAAATTGACGGAATGGACAGTGTGCTCTTGGCAACCGGTATACTCGGCGCAACCGTGATGCCGCATGCCATTTACTTACATTCCGCACTGACACAGCGCCGTGTCGTCGGAAAAACGGATAGTGAGCGGAAAAAGATTTTTAGATTTGAGACGATTGACATTCTCATCGCGATGGTGATCGCCGGGGCGATTAACGCAAGCATGCTCATCGTCGCTGCCGCGCTTTTCTTCAAGAACGGGCTGTATGTAGAAGATTTAGACGTGGCTTATCAGCAATTCGGCCACTATATCGGACCGGCTTCAGCCATTCTCTTCGGGATCGGGCTGCTGGCCGCAGGGCTTTCAAGCTCTTCTGTCGGCACATTGTCAGGCGATATTATCATGCAGGGCTTCATCCGTTACCGTATCCCGCTTTATTTGCGGCGTTTCATTACCATCATTCCGCCGATGATCATCATTATCTCGGGGGTCAACGCCACAGAAGCGCTCGTATGGAGCCAGGTCGTTCTTTCATTCGGCATCTCCTTTGCACTCGTGCCGCTGATTATGTTTACAAGCAACAAACGCCTGATGGGCGCCCTGACGAACCGAAAATGGGTGACGGCTCTCGCCTGGCTGATTGCGGTTTTGGTGATCGCGCTTAATCTGTTTGTGATCTACGATTCATTCCGTTAGAAAAAAACCGGCCATAGCGGCCGGTTTTTCTTTTGGCACCGGGTGCCGTTCGTATCTTTTTCCGGGCGTTTTTGGTATGATAGAAGAAAAATCGGAGTTTTGCTTATGTCAGTATTTATCCTTTTTTATCTGTGGATTGTGCCGATTGTCATCGGTATCTTCTGTTCTCTTTTTGCTTATCGGACAACGGGTAAGAAACGTCTGGTTCCCGGCTTTGTGATGATCGCATTAAGTATCATTTCCTTAATCACGGGGCTTTGGATCGGCGGTGTGAACTATCATGTGTTCATCGGAGGCATGTTTTTATTCGGTACGTTATTGGCCGGTTCCGCCTTTCCGTTTTTCTTCGCTCTCTCACGCAAACGAAAATAAACAGGCATGCTGCCTGTTTATTTTTTTACCTAAGCCTAAATGATAAAAACCGCTCCGATAATGTGATTCCGCCCCAAACAGCCTGTACATGCAGGCTCCAGCCCATGTTCTATTTCACGAAACTGCAGCTAAAATAAATCCTGCCAAAGAAGATTTTGAATTGCGAGAAAAATATCGTATTAAAATCCTATTTACCCAAAAAATACCTATTGATAGAATGGTATCTGAGAGGGAAAAATGTTCAAAGCGGATCATACAGGTCCCGCCTAAATACATAGTCTTTCATTTCTCTCTACACTACATTTCTAAAGGAGGATTTCCCATTAGACACGCAGCTAAAGGCATTCTGTTTGCCGCATCTTTAGCCCTTGTAACTACTGCTTTTGTCCCCGCATCCTTAGCTAAAGAAAATCATAATAATACTGCCAATGCCACTGGAACGACAAAATCATTTTTTTATCAGACTGATACGCAATTTTCCTACGGACTTAAAGCACAAAGCGATGCATCTGTGTCAAAACCAGTCAAAGATGCAATCAGAGAGGTGCTGAAAAATAAAACAAAATTATTCAATCTTGTTGAAAAATTAGCGGGAAAGAAAATAAGAAATGAACTCGAATCCGTTTTCAATGAACACATAGAACCGGTTTTAAAGAAAATGCTGAACGAGTATGTCGCCTTAAGCTGGACTGACGTGGAAAAGAATCTTTATCTTTCACTTAAAAAGTCCGGACTTTCTGACAGCCAGGCTAAAAACCTCGCTCATTTGACAACTTTAGCAATGAAAGCATTTTAAACTCATTCATCAATGATCAGCAGGAAAATACGTATGAAGTAATGCAAAGTGCTGTTAGATTCACTCTAATAGCACTTTTTCATTGGAGATTTCACATGACTGTCTTTTTTACTGTTTTGCTCACTTTCTTATGCTGCCTTGTGATTTCATCTCTTATTTTTATGATTCTATTAAAAAAAGAGATCGTGGATACACCGCCAAACCGCTTAGCTCATACAGCATTCATAGGGCTTATTGGATTCTCCCTGTTCTTCGCTATAACTGTACCTAGCCTGATTATTTGTTTTGCAGCTGTAACAATACATCATTTTTTCGGAGATTACATCATATATGATTCTCTTTCAGACTTATACATATTTTCTGTCGTCGTCAGTATCTTAGCTTTAGTTTATATGCTTATCCTTACGGCAATTGTTAAAGGAATGACTCATGTTTTGACATTGCCTGCTTGGTCAGCCTATATCCTTGAATTCATTTTTGCATGGGCTGCTGTTTACTTCTCAGTTCAATACGTTTCCAATCATATCATTGAGAACATATCTATATTTCAAGGCGGAGAAGTGCTTCTTTCATTGTTCATCACTTTCTTATTTTCGGGATTGGATTTCCTTTTTACTAATTTGGATAAGATTTCAAAAGAGAAATTAGGCTAATAAGGGGGCAATGGGTATGAAGAGCATTAAATATATATCCTATTTTTCTATTTCTTTAGTTTTGCAGGTGGTATGGCTGCTACTCATAAAAGAAACCTCTAATCTATCTCTGATAGATATGATTACGGTGTCCTTTTTATTCACTCTCTTTATGTTCATCTTGGATCAAATTTTCAAAAAAAAGCGGACAAATTAGGGTCTGTTTTTTTATAATCCTAGGGCTTCTCTTTCATTTTGAAATTGTTCCGGATTTGGGGATGTTGCGGCGAACCGTTCATTAATGTTTAACACCGGCCTCTGTAAAATACTTCTCCTTTTATATAACATCCTGACTTCTCCGTCATATATTCAAATGAAAAAACGGCAAAAGGGAGTAATGAAACATGATATTGTTTATTGGCAAGTTCATGTTGCTCTTTTTATTCTGTTCGCTGGCATATTATTTGTTTAAAGTTGTTTATTACAATATAGGGAAGAACATTGCGCTTAAAACTCCGAAAGGGACTAAGACAAACCGGACGGCACGTGTGTTAGTCAAAATGGAACTAAACTGAATGATGGAGATTACTTTATGATCGCTGTTGTGACCGCTCTCTGGCTGTTCTTCAGATGAAACCGCGCTGATCCACCACGAGTTTTTTGATCAGCCATCGCTCGCCAGCTTCGGCTTTTCACAATCTCCGTTTCCGTTTAGGACGGTTATATGCAAGCCAAGTAGCTCAACAAACAAAAAAATAAACAGGCATGCTGCCTGTTTATTTTTTTGTTTTTCCTTGAATTATTGAAGAAAGGCTTAAAAATGGACGGCGTCTTTCTCATGCATGCATCGTTCAAGAAATCATCACAGTAAAACGGAAAGGTGAACGCAATACACGCAGCGGTTAAGAACCTTATGAGGCTGCGTATGTTGATTACTGGATAAGAAAAAGAAATCCCCCAGTCTTAAAAGGTGGAGGTCAAAAATTGGAGAACACTTTAAATATTTATAGCTTTTTCAGCGATGCGGAAAGTTCCAGAATCACTCATTTCAGCAGTAAAAACATTTGTTACACTTAATAATCCAGTAAAAAGAATACCGATTAAAGCGGAGCTGATTATAACCTTCTTCATTATATAGCCTCCGTAACCTTAAGGATTTGTGTTTGGGCATGTATAGTTTTCTTTAAAAAGGTTCTTCCCTCTGCATAGTTTCTCTTTTCAAAATGAAAGTCACCTAATTTTTCAGTCAGCTCTGCGAAATCAGACCAAAGGCACTTCTCTTCTAAGTAGCGTCTATTGCCTTTTTAAAATTCTCTTCAGCGGCACTCAAACTTTCCCCTCTTAAATAAACTAAGCCTAAGTTATGAAAGATCACTCCGATAATTCTTTTCCCTTTTTCCTCATCCAACCCACGGGCGATACTTAATGCTTCCCGATAAACCGGAGATAAATAGCTCCCCGTCATCATAGCCATCCACCTGAAAAATGTCGGCTCGGCACCTATTACAATAAACATAAATGTCAATGACAATGAATACAACAGCCATAATCCATACTTTTTTGAAGATGAGATACCCTAAAATCCCCAACAGAAAAGAAACTGCCGGAAAAATGATGAGAATGATATAAACAGGACTCAATGGCATGCTAATATAAACACCTTCAACTTATTTTAAAATTTCAAAACGTGCAATTTCCCACTCTTTTTTTGCTTTTAGCGGGATTGTTTTTACCTTTTTGCCTGATTTCAAATCATAAGACGTGATATCTCCAAGCTTGTTATCACGCTGGATATCAAAGTTTTTGAGTAAAACATACATCTCTTTGTCATTGAATTGAACATCATTCATTAATTTGTTATCATCCCCAGCATAAAAATCAAAAGATTTTTTCTTAACCATTTTTTTATCAAACACCTGCATCAACCCATCAAAAGAAACAGCTAAGATGCTATCTTTTAATATTTTCAATTTTGCAGGATGAAACCCTTTCTCCATCTCGACTTCTTTTTTTACCTTAAGAGTCTCTCTGTCTATTAATATGAGCTTAGAATTCTCTTTCTCATTCACGTTATCATTAACTGCCAGTACAAATGTATTTTCATCTAGAGCTTGGAATGCATCCTTTTCATCCATGAAGTATATCCCTTTATTCGGTACGGATGCCTTGTTCTCTTGCTTATTTGTCTCTGGGTTAATTGAAAGGATGGACATACTTTCTTCATCACTTGAAATGACATAAATTTTATTTTTAGCGACGATTGCTGATCCAAGTTCTCCGTTAAGCTTTATTTGTTTCTTGTTTTTTCGGCTGTTTCCCTTCCAATATACCAGTTCACTTTCCAGCCCTTTGTCTGTATATCCAACGTTAATGTCATGGATGATATAACCGTCAGAACTATTTATAAAGAAAGCACCTTCATCCTCAGTTGTTTTTGACAAACTCTTTTCATTTATTTTGTTTATTTTTCCGGTTTTATTGTCTATCATCAAGTGATTATTGCTTCTATTTGATGAGAAGAACGTATCGTTTTTGTTATATGAAGACATCGTGAAATTTATACCATCTTTCAATTCCAAGCTATCCATTTTAGTACCATCTTCACCGTAAACCCCAATCTCACTTCCCCTATCTAAAGTGTTAGAAAAAACAACAATAAATTTTGCATTGTCAATATCCTTTAATACAGTCTTTTTATTGCTGCTTCTTTCCTCTTTTTCATTCCCAGTTGGGATGAGACCGCAAGAGGTTGTGACTATCAGTATGCAAATGAAAATAAACAGGGTCTTAAGTCTATTCATATTTTCCTCCCTTTGAAATGACAAAACAACCGGTGCATCACCGATTGTTTTTGTCAATTTGTTTAACCCTTGTGATAAAAGATTGTTGTGTTATTGGATTTTACAAGCTCCATTGGTGTTACAACGGTGTCCCATTTGACATTGTCAATATCAATACCTTGGTTTTTCCAAGAACGCCAAGCTAATTGAGAACAATAAAATTTAGCAGTTGTCTTTTTATTCAAAAAGTTGAAATTATATTTCTTTTTATTATTTGCTTGCTTTTCCGCAAATTTTGCAGCGTTTATATACTTATTGTTATTCGATCCTTTAACCCATAGACCATAAACTTTCTTTTTACTTCCCCAGTTATTATTATATCTGCGAACTCCATCTTGGTTTATAGGGCTCCAGCTTTTCGCCCATGCTTCAACTGTTTTTGATTTGTTAGTTGAAACAATCGCAGCATGTCCTACACCAATAGACCAACTTCCAGAATTAATTTCATAGCTTGTAAGAACATCACCTTTTGTACCTAACGCTTTTGCTGCAATTTGGTTCTTGGGCTGATATTCAGGCTCCTTGTATTTAGGAAGAACTTCATCAATTTGACCAGAGGCTTTCAATTCTTTGATTTCTTTTTGGGAATCCTTATACAAGTCTTCTGCATGTTCTTGTACATACGCATACTCTTCTTTACTCATTTCATAGAATTTCTGTACTTCCTCACTTGTCATGCCGGCATCTTTCATTTCCTGTATTTCCGTTTGGACTTTTTCATTAGTAAGTTGCGGAAATCCTTCAGCATGTGCACTTTTCCCAAATCCCAATCCTAAATCGGAAATCAACATAGTTGTAGAGAACATGGTGGTAAGTAAAAATTTAATCTTTTTCACATCAGTATCCCCCTACTATTGAATAATTTTTCCTTCTATTCTAAGATATAGGATGTAAATAAGGTTGCAAACACATTTTTTGAATTATTTGGGATATTTTAATCATTTCTATTGAGTGTATAATGTCACACAAAATCGGGACATGTAGTGCCAACTGAACTATAGGATTTGGGCTTTAAACAATGTTTACCAGGCAATGTGTTGTTTCACTATTTCTTCGTAAGGTTAACCTTCAAATTTTACATAAATTCACAAGCATTCAAAATACCATTCTCAACAAACATATTCTACCATTAATGCGAACCGCAATTCTATATACTTCTTTATTTTTATGAAATATATAGAATTGTGGTACAGCCTTATTAAAGGGTTGTTTCATTTATTTCAGAAGAGGCAACATTTTTTCTTTCGTTTTTGGCCTGTAAATGCCGTTATCAGATAGGCCATACAAGGACTGGAACCGTTTGACTGCATTTGCTTTCTTCGGTCCGTAATAGCCTCTATTCTGTTGTTCTTTGCCCCTTTAATAGAGAGCCGCTAACGCCGATTGAATTTGCTTTACGGACGTTCCCTTAGTTAAGGGGCTTTGTCACTTTAAAAATGTCTGGCGGCAGCGTGTAAGATGATGTCTTTTTACCGAATGGAGAGCTGGACGAGCCAGTCAGCTTTAATACTTGGCCAACTTTGATCAGGTTCGGATCCTTGATGCCATTCAAGCTTTGCAGGGTTGCCATGCTTACGCCTGACTCCTATGCAATGACGATAATATTCCACCTTTTTTGACAGTGGACGTCGCCACCGGTCCTTTTTCCTGTTTTTGCTGATCAGGGGGGCTGACGGCGCTAATGTGCGAACCACATTTGGCAGGAACTGTCCTGGCCCTTCAAAAGCTTTTTTTATCAGCCATCGCTCGCTAGCTGCAGATTTTATGATCTCTGTTACCGTTTCAGCAAATTTGAATATGATAGACTTCCTGTGTCCAAGCGGGCTCGAACTGCTGACCTCTTCCTTACCATGGAAGAGGTCAGTAAAACTGATAATAACTAATCTTCTCAATAAATCAAGGCAGACAGCGAATACTGGCTGAAGCCTTTTGCTTAGCCGTAGTGATTTTTCCCGGAAGCGGCGGCTCGTCGCCGATGACAGCGTCGATGACGACCGGCTCATTTGAGTTAAGGGCTTCATGAGAATGGTTCCGCCTTCTTATTATTTCTTAAACAACAAACCGGTTCAAAACCAATTTAAAGTATTGAATAATTTAGAATGTTTGTGTAAGTTTTGTATAACAAAAATTAAAAAAAGAGTGAGGAGGGAAACATTTGATAATCAGAAGCGCAGAACACTATGATGTAAAACAATTGACCGATTTAATGTATTTATATATCGTGGATTTTTATAAAAGACCTAAGCCACCGATTGAAAAGATACATCATTTGATTGAAATGTTATTTGAGAAGAACAGGGGTATTCAATTCGTTGCTGAACAAGATGGGAAACTTATTGGCTTTGCAACATTATATTTTAGTTTTAGTACGACGAAAGCAGATAAAATAACAATAATGAATGATTTATTCGTGGCAGAAAAAGCAAGAGGCACAGGAGCAGCCCAAGAACTGTTTAAAAGATGCGAAACTTTTACAAAAGAAAACGGGTATGCGCATATGTCATGGATAACTGCATCTGATAATTACCGTGCACAAAAGTTCTATAAAAAGATGGGTGGCTCCCTTGGGAATTGGCTGACCTATTCCATATAACCCGGGATGACCTTATTGAAGAAAAAACTAAAATAAAAAGCCGGGCTTTTACTATGGCTTATCTGGGTAAATAAATAAAAATAAACAGGCATGCTGCCTGTTTATTTTTTATAAGCGCCGGCTTCTTAAAACAGCCGTTTTAAGCTTTTCTTGAGTGACGGCATTTCGATTTTTTGGTTTTCAAAGAAGTTTTTCAGCATGTATTTGCTGAAGCCCTTCGCTTGGCCGTAAGTGATTTTTCCCGGAAGCGGCGGCTCATCGCCGATGACGGCGTCGATGACGACCGGCTCATTTGAGTTGAGCGCTTCATGAAAAGCGGGAGCCAATTCCTCGTGTTTCGTCACTTTGATGCCTTTTGCTCCGCAGCTTTCTGCAAAAGCGGCGTAATCCATATTTTGCAGCTGGGTGACGTAGTCAATGTTGCCTTTGACCCGCTGTTCATATTCAATCATGCCTAAATTTTCGTTGTTTAATATGACAACCGTAATCGGCAGTTTATATTTAACAGCCGTCGGCAGATCCTGCATCACCATTGAAAATCCGCCGTCTCCGCAAATGGCGATGGACTGCCGCTCAGGTTCGGCAAGGCTTGCGGCAATCGCTCCCGGAAGCCCGCATCCCATTGTGGCGAGCCAGCTTGAGACGATAAAGTCCTGCTTCTTCATTTTAAAATGGCGGGCCATCCACACCGTAACCGTTCCGACATCCACTGACAGGACGGCGTCCTCTGCGGCGGCATCCTGAAGCCGGGCAATGACCTGCTGCGGCTTGAGCGGATGAGTCGCTTCGGTTTCATCCTTCTCGATTTCCTTCCACCAATGCTTCATGTGCTCGGTGCAGGCGTCTAAAAATCTTCTGTCTTCTTTATATTCAATGTATTCCGTCAGCTCTTTCAGCCCCAGAGCCGCATCACTGACGATTCCCGCATTGACGGGATAGCGCTTGCCGATTTTCGCCGGATCCGAATCAAGCTGAATGGCAGGCGTATCATCCGGGAGATAATCCCTGTATGGGAACGATGTGCCGAGCATGATCAGCAGATCGCATTCCTCCATGGCTTCGTAGGCGGGCTTTGTGCCGA
Organism: Bacillus sp. MT(2024); assembly: GCF_036362845.1. Taxonomy (NCBI): domain Bacteria; kingdom Bacillati; phylum Bacillota; class Bacilli; order Caryophanales; family Bacillaceae; genus Bacillus; species Bacillus sp. MT(2024). Next base: position 446,438 of record NZ_CP143632.1, on the reverse strand, counting down.
TTTGCCCGAGATTCCCGAGAAAGTGGGGATGGCTGTCAGGCACGACGCCTTTTGCCGGAAGGGTAATGACAATCGGGGCGGCCGCTTTATCGGCGAATGCGAGCAGCTCCTCTTTTGCCGATTTTAACCCTTGGCCGGCGAGAATGACCGGTTTTTTTGCGTTGTTAATATATTGCGCGCATGTCACGAGATGTTCTTTTTTCGGCTCTATATCGGCTTTGAGGTATATCGGCGATGTGTAAACCGGCTCCCGTTTGATTTTTTGCGCGAATAAATCATCAGAAACGGTTAAAACGGCAACGCCTTTTTTGCTGTAAGCCGTGCGGATCGCCTGATTCAGAAGATCGGGCAGCGCTTCTGCCGTATGTACTTGCTGGTTGAATACCGCCACGTCCTCAAACATTTGCTCTAATTTGATTTCCTGAAAGCTGTCACGGCCGATTTCATCGGAAGCCACCTGTCCCGCAATCGCCAGCACCGGAACGCCGTCCGCTTTGGCGTCGTATAAACCGTTCAGCAGATGAACGGCCCCCGGTCCTGCGATTGAAAGGCAGACACCGATCTGTCCGGTCAGTTTTGCCTCAGCCGCGGCAGCCAGGGCGGCGACTTCCTCGTGCCGGGTTTGGATGAATGTCAGGTTATTTCGTTCATGTCTCAGTTCTTCGATAAATTCATTAATGCTGTCTCCGGGAATGCCGTATATATGACCGACTCCCCATTGTTCAAGCAGCTCCGTCATTACGTGTCCTGCTGTTTTACTTGGCATACTGCATCCTCCTTTTACCTGTATTCATCCCCTTTTTCATACGGGTTGAAACACGGGCTATACTCTCAGCTTTTTTCTCAGCCGATCAAGGATGGATAACAAATTTCGGTCTTTAAGGACTGCCTTACGATTTGCCGCCCCATTGAGTCCGTCTTTTACTTGCCGTTTTCTGTTCGGCACCATGAACAGCGGCAGCCGGTTTGGGGAAAACCAGCGTAATGCGGCGGTTTCCGGCCCGTTCATCAGCGGTGTTCCTCCGGTAATGGCTCCGATGAATACGTGCTGTGTATCTTCAAATGCCGGCCTTTCATACTCACCGGCTTTATACAGGATGGTCACGTTATAACCGGTTTCTTCACAGGCCTCTCTGACGGCTGCGGCTTCAGGTGTTTCACCTTCTGCGATCCTGCCCCCGGGCAAATCCCATAAGGGAATGTCTTTTCGTTTTACGAGCAATATCTTCCGCCCGTCATTTTGTATGATGACAAACGCGCCTTGTGCCATGTCGTCCTCCTTTACAAAAAAGACCGCGGCATTTTAGCCTGCGGTCTTTACCGTTACTTTTTAAAATGATACGGCAGGGTGGCGACAATGATGTCCTTCTTCCAAAACAGCCGGACGCGGAGCAAGAAGGCTGATTGGTTGTGAAGGATGGTCTGCCAGCGTTTTTTCGTAATAAATTGCGGAAACAGCACCATCACGGAGAACTGTTCTTTTTTCGCTTTTTGTTCGACCGTTTCTAAAAACTTATCAAACGGGTGAACCAGACTGCGGTATGAGGAATGCAGGGTGACGAGGCGGACGCCGTTATGAAGCTCTTCCCAGCGCTTTTCCACCTTTTTTTCGTGTTCTCTGTCAAAGGAAACATGGACCGCAATGACCTGATCCGATAATGATTTCGCATACTGAATCGATTTTTGGACGACGGTGGTGACACCGGCGACAGGCACGATGACAACGGTTCCCTTGATTTCCTCAGGCTGCTGATCAACGACCCGCAGCTGTTCGCCGACCGCGGTGTAGTGATTTTTAATGACGAAAAACAGCATGACGACAGCAGGCATGAATAACAGCACCGGCCAGACAAGATTGAACTTCGTCGCGAATAAAATACACAGCACCATAAATGAAATGGCGGCGCCGCATGAGTTGATCAGCATTTTTACCGCCCAGCCCTTCGGCTTCTGCCTGATCCACTTGATGCACATTCCCGTCTGCGACAGCGTAAACGGAATGAACACGCCGACGGCATAAAGCGGAATTAAATGTTCCGTGCGGCCGCCGAATAAAAGAATGAGCAAGATGGACGCGATACCGAGAAAGATGATTCCGTTTGAAAATCCTAATCGGTCGCCTCGTACCGTAAACATTCTCGGCATATACTGATCGCGCGCTAAATTAAACGCCAGCTGCGGAAAAGCAGAAAAGCCCGTATTTGCCGCAAGCACGAGAATCAGGGATGTAACGCCTTGAATGAAATAGTACACCGTATGCCGTCCGAAAGTTTCCGCTGCGATTTGTGAAATAACGGTCTCGTTAGGCTTCGGACCCGTACCGTAGCCGTACGCCAGCACCGTAATCCCCGTAAATAAGATCGCCAGCAGAATCCCCATCATGGCCAAAGTGCGGGCCGCGTTTTTCGCCGGAGGATTTTTAAAGGCCGGGATCGCGTTTGAAATGGCTTCAACACCGGTCAGTGCCGAGCAGCCGGATGAAAAGGCCTTCAGCAGCAAAAACAGCGTGATGCCCGCCACGGGTGTGCCGATCGGTGTATGCTCGGCCGGATGAACCTGCCCCGTCATGAGCTTAAACAGTCCGACGACGATCAAAAGGACAAGCGCCGCCACAAACAGATAGACGGGATACGCCAAAATGGACGCCGACTCTGACAGTCCTCTCAAATTTAAAATCATAATCAGAATCACAAGCAAAACAGCAATGAGCAAATGATACGGGTGCAAAGCCGGAAATGCCGATGTAATCGCATCAGTTCCGGCAGAAATGCTTACCGCCACCGTCAGAATATAATCAACAAGCAATGAGCCGCCCGCAATCAGGCCCGGCTTCTCACCAAGGTTTTCTTTTGACACCATATAAGCGCCCCCGCCTTGCGGATAAGCGTAAATAATCTGTCTGTAGGACAGAATCAAAGCAAGCAGCAAAATGAGAACACCCGCTGCGATCGGAATGGAATACCAAAACGCGGCCGCGCTTACCGCAGCCAAAATGATCAGAATCTGTTCCGTTCCGTAAGCAACTGATGACAGCGCGTCTGAAGAAAGCATGGCGAGCGCCTTGAGTTTCGTGAGTTTCTGCTCTCCGGCCGCCTGTGATTTCAGCGGTTTCCCAATCAAAAATCTTTTGATTGAATGGTACATTTTTTGTCTTCCCCTTTTTTTCATTTTCCGTTTGATTTACAAACCCTTACTGCTATGATGTCTCCGAATAACGATTGCATGCCATATTTCAGCACAGCAAAAAGACACAGAGGCAAACGGATGCCCCTGCGCCATAATCGTGCACAGGTTTCATTCATCTCCTCTCATGAACGCTTACGAGGTTAGCTGTCGGATTCGGGCTGATGAGAGTTGGCCCTACCTGAAAAAGGATTCACCCCAAGCGGCATGACGCGCCGCAAATTGGTTCCCCCGCTCTGATTACAGATTAAGCGATATAGATTATAAAAGAGATCATACTCCCGTCCCGTTCAGTTGTAAAGGGGCTTTTATGCTGTTTCCAAAATAAAAAAATCACCGCCAAAAATGGAAATAAAAATACAAAAAAAGAGGCCTGTTAACGGCCTCTTTTTCCTTCATTACTCTTCACTTTTTTCATTGTCCGCTTTTCTTTTTTTCCTTCTTGCCGTCAGCCAGATCAGACCGGCCGCAATAATTATAAGCGCCGCGAAAACAGCGATATACGTGACGTTCAGTGCTGCGGAACGGCTTTTCGTATCAGCCGCCGGACTGCTGTCATCGGATTTGATTTGCTGATGGTTTGAAAACAGCTGCTTGCCGGCCGTTTCGTTGACGACGGTTGCGGCATCGTTTGTGCTGTCTAAAAAGCTGATCAGCTCTTTTGTGACAGACGCGCCGCTGCCTGATAACGGAGCAAAAACAGCGATGCTCCGGCCGGAGTCCCAAGGTGATTCCTGTGTAAACGCGACTTGTTTCGTTGTCTCATTCAGCATCTGAAACGGAGAAACATCGTACGCGCCGCTGCGGTCTGACGGCACGAGAAGCTTAGAGGCGTTTGATTTCAAAAGCGGAATTTGCGGCAGGCCTCCGATAAACACAACATTCCGGCCTTTGGCATCCGCTTCCTTCATGTCTGATGCCGTCTTTACGGTAAAGCCGTTTCCGAATGAATCCGCCACCAGAGAAAGTTCTTTCAGTGTCTGTATGTTTACGTCATCCGGGATGACGATCACTGTTTTCTCTTTCACGCCGCCCGCAAACGGGAGCGGCCATTGCCCGAAATCCGCTTTCTGCGCCGCATCACTTACCGGATACGTCAGCATGCTGCTTTTATCAATATAGACCCATTTATTTTCGTCACGGTCGATACACGGGTTGTTATGTTTCAAACCTGACGTGACAAATTGCAGATCAATGTACCTGCTGCTTCGCAAAAGCTTCGGATCAATCGGGATTGAGACGTGGTAAAAGCCGTCTTTATCTTGATTGCCGAGATCGTCAAGACGCACCGCATTCGGCTGTCCGTTGACCATGACGTTCAGCTCCGCTCTCTCGGCGTCATTAGCTGAATCCGCCTTCGTCCGGATCGATTCCGACGTTTTTAATGTAAGTGAAAGCTTAACCTTACCGTCTTTATCAACAGCGGCCGCCGCAGGGTAAAAGAAGTGCTCTGACGCCGTTTTGTTTGATCCGACCGTTACATTTCCCGCGCCGAAGTCCTCTAATGTCAGTTTATTGCCTGTTTTTTCCGCAGCGGGATGAAGGCGGCCGATTGTCAAAGTATCTCCGCCCAGCTGGCTTGAATAAGCGCTGTCTGTGATGACGCGGATTTTATCCGCCAGCGTTTTGTCTGAGTGCGCCGTGACAAACAGGACGGGCTGCCGTTTGTCCCCTGATGTCAGAACCCGTTCGGCGAGAAGAAGTTTGTTGTCTTCCGCTTTGAGGTTCCCCCGTTCGAAAAGCTCTTTTATTTTCCCGTTCCAATGCTGATCAGCGCCGATGACAATTGACGGATTGCTGATTTTGCCGGCATCGGATTCTTTTACATAGGATACCTTCAGCCTGCTGTCTGCCGTTTTCAGAAATCCTTCTGTTTTGACTGCGGCTTCAGCTTCCGCCGAGGTCGGTTTGTCAGGAAGGATAATATCGGTTTCTTCACCCGTATTGCCTGATTGGGCAAACGGATACGGGAAATGGCCGAGATCCGCTCCCTTTGACTTGCTTGCTTCTGAAAGCACAAGGCGGCTGTCCGGATAAATTTTTATCCAGTTGCCTGACGTATCCTGCCTGACGCAGACGCCCTCTTTTAATACGCCGTAAAACCGTAATGATACATTGTGATAGCCTTGGGCGGATTGGCTTTTGCTGAGATTGAGCTTCACCGTTTTCCGCTTGGAGCTGCCGTCAAGCTTTATGGATTTGACGGGTTCATCATCAATGGCGATGGTTAAAGAAGACGGGGCAATTAATAAGTTTGACGCCTCGTAATCAATCAGAAGCGACTGATCGGCATTCGAAGCTCCCGCAGGAATCTGATAGGTCAGCTCTGAGCTGTCTTTCGCCCCGTACAGTGTCATCAGATCGCCAGTCAGCGCCTGCTGCTCTTTTGCGCCGGCGCTTGTCCCGAGGGCGGAACCGTCCGTTTTCAGCTCCCGGGCCGCGGCCGCCTGCCCGTTATACATCAATAGCAAAAGGCCGGTTATCAATATGATCGCTTTTTTCAAAAAGGTCACCCGCTTTTATTTTGATTGTATCGCTCCGTTTTGTACCACTTGACTTCCTGCTTGAACAAGCGGTGCTTGATCTCTGTGAATAATGACCAGATGACGAGCACGATCCAAGCCTGGGAGTATGTAAAGTACATCAGAAATACGATAAAGAAGTTTTGTTTGTTCATTTCTGTTTTTTCAATGCTCAAAGTAATCATGACCTCAGTCATAAACAGGAAAAAGGCCAGTATCCACAAAATCATCGCCAAAAACCCGACTGCCAGATGCAGGTCGTAAAAAAGATTGATGATAAAAATCGTGTTTGACATGATCACACCGAAGAAAAACAAAAAATACGTAAAAAAGAAATAAAACAGATCGAAGATGATCCGCTTGCGTTTCAGCTTGAAAAATTGGGATAAAAACTTAAGAACGACGTACTGGTTGCCGCGCGCCCATCTTGTCCGCTGACGCCACCAGACCTTCCATGTCTCAGGCTCCTGCTCCCATGTCACAGCCGCCGGGAAAAAGCGGATATGATAGCCAAGATTATACACGCGGATGGTCAGCTCGGTATCCTCCGCCAGCGCCTTATCATCCCAGCCGCCGAGCTGTTCGATAATGCTCCGCCTGATCGCGAAGTTCGTTCCCGGGATGGTGGCGATTTTGAACCATTTCCATCTGCCTCCCTGCGCCATCCACTGAAAACAGATGGTTTCAATATTGATAAACTTCGTCAGGATCGTTTTGGCCGCATTGATAACACGGAATTTCCCGACAACCGCTCCCGCTTTCTCATCATTCATCAGACCGAGAACCAGGTAGTACACCGCCATTTTTTCCGGCGTATTGTCCGCATCATACACGCAGATCACGTCTCCGTTCGATTCCGCGAACCCTGAGTTCAGCGCCGAAGATTTTCCTTTTCCGGCGTTAGGGGGCTTTGTGATAACCATTTTAATGAAGTCATACTGACGGGAAAATTCATTGACGATATCTCCCGTCCGGTCGGAGGAATTATCATTAACGACAATGATCTCAAGCCTGTCTTTCGGATAATACAGATTCACCATCGCCTTCAGCGTCTGCCTGATGACGACCTCCTCGTTGTGCGCGGGAATGAGCACGCTGACCTTCGGGAGCTCCCCCATCTTTGCGCGCCATTTCGGAATGTTCCGTTCGAAGGTCATATAATGCCTGAATCCGCCCTGCATCAGAAACATGTGATAGAGAAGCATCACCCATATTAAACTTAATGAGATAAAAAACAGAATGTTACTCAAGGCTTCTTCTCTCCTTAAAGATTCGTTTTTTTAATGTGGCGCGCAAATAAAGGACGTAACAGGCGAACATGATGATAAACAATAACACCACGCCGGAGAGAATCCAAAGCGCTTTTTCCAGAGGCGTCTGCTGATGATGATTGAAAAAGGCCGTTACCGGATGAATCTTGTTTTCCACATGAATGGTTCCGTCTCCGTCCGTTTTGATCCTGACGCTGTCCGACGTTACCGTTTGCTTCGTTTTCTTCAGATCGAGCCACTCGCCGCCGGGAATCCGCTCCATCTGATTGACGAGCTCGGGAAGGTATTTCATGCCGAGATACGGATGGTAGAAACCGCCCGCCGTTCCGCCGCCGAAATCAATCATCTGCGAGATATGATTCTCCATATCTCCGAGCGGATTTTCCTTTGAGTTATCGGCATAACCGATTGTTTCAGGGTACAGCGTCATCCCGTCCAGCATAGCCGGCTTTGAGACGAACGGAGGGGCGCCCGAGGTTTTCCACGTCGCGCCGCTGAGCTGCACTTGTCCGAAAATACTGGAGAAATAAGAAGATGCGATTTTGTAGCCTTCTTCAGACATCGTGTAGTGCGGCGCTTCGAATGACAGCGGGTAAAGGCCGAGCTCTGTCAGATCGTCAATCGCCTGCTCCAGCTTCGTTCTCGTGTAGATGTTTTCTTTTTCACGAAAAGGTTTCACATACGCCCGGTACGCTTTTTCATTCGGAAAATCCTGTTCCTTTTCAAGCTTGACCGGAGTATTATCCGCATTTTCTGACGTAATCGGCTGATCCGCTTTGGCATCCCAAAATTCAAAGCCTTCTCCCGTTTCGCTGTATCGGTATGCGTGCGTGTAGCCGTGAATAATGATGCTGCCGCCCATTTGCTGAAGTTTTTTCAGGACGCGGACCATTTTCGGCTTGTCCGCCAGGTATACTTTTTCTCCGTTTTCCGGATTGAGATAGACCGGAATGACCGCCAGAATAAACGGAATGTGTCTTTTATGCAGGTAAGCGCCCGCTTCGTAAAGCAATGTTTCATCTGACATCGGACTGATGTCTTCAAGCCGCAAATAAAGGAGGGTGCCGCCCTCTGATTCTCCGAATGCGTTGCGCATCGCTTTCGCCGTCAGAAACGAATCATTTAACAGGCTCGTCACACCGAAATAATAGTCAGAGCGCGCCGTTTTCCACATAAAAGGGCGGGTGCTGCCGTCACCGGACCGGTATGTATAAAGGGACTTTCCTTTTACTCCCGATACGCCGAGCACGGACATCCCTTTTTCAAGCGGCATGTCTGTTTTTTCTTTCTTGCTGTAAATGCGGTATACCGTTTCTTTTTCTGTCAGGGACAACCCCGCAAATTGGCGGAACTGTCCGGCGTTATAGCCGATGCTGATAAGCTGCTGCGGCATGCTGCTGATCAGTGACACAAATGATGTGCTGAGCTTTTTTTTCGTGACACCGTAATAGATGACGCGCCGATTCTTTTTGAGGTCCGCGGCTGTGATGTCTCCGTCGCTTTTCACAGTCACGGCGGATGAGAAATGGCCCGCGGTCAGATCAAGCATTTTGACCTCAGCGGTTTCTTTGCCGTCCGTGCTTGTATAAATAATGAGAATGCCGTCCTTTTTGTCTTTTGCTTCCGCCGGACGGGGAACATAAACCGCCGAAATCATGAAGAGCGCCGAGAGTAAGAGACGTATCCATTTAGAGTTCATTCATCATCATCTCGTTTTCCAGTTCGTTTAAAAATTGCTCGGCCGTTTGTAAATCTTTTCGGTACGCCAAGTAACATACACGGAAGGTGATGGAGATGTATTTACCGTTTTGCAGCCGGTACGTATCCAATTCCTTTTTCAGCTTCGCCAGAACGGCCGGCATGTTTTCTTCAGGCGTATGGGTCAGCACGATGCCGAACCGTTCGGCGGACGGCCTGAATTTTTTGTCTGTTTCCCGAACGCTTGACCGGATTTGGCGGCTGATAAACGCCAGCAGCCGATCGGTCTCTTTTTCTCCGTACAGGGATTTGAATTCCTTGAAATAATGCATGTGCAGCAGCAAAAAGACGAAGGAATTGCCGTAGCGTTCCGCCCGCTTGATCTCCTCGGAAAGCTCCAGCTTCATCCGCAGATGGTTGTCAAAGCCTGTCACCCTGTCGACGGCGACAAAGCTCGTAATCTCTTCACGCAGCTGTTTCACTGAGCGCTCAAGCCCCTTCGCCAACTCGTGAATCCTTCCCGCTATGTAAGAAAAGAGCAGCAGCGCAATCCCCCAAATGACCAGCACCTGCAGACTTTCGGCACCGGCAGACGCCATAAAACTCCCGGTCTGAAACCACAGGAGCAGGCTGCCGAGAACAAATAAGACGAGTAAGGTGATGACGAGCGCGTAGATTGCCCCGAACCATATGCCGGCTCCCGCAACAAGCAATGTGATGCAGGTTATCAGAAGCCCTGCGGATTGCTGAGACGCATAGTAAATAAAAAAAGACAGCAGCACCAGCATAACTGCTGTGTAGCTGCACAGTTTTTGTGATTCATTGAATGATATTTTCATTAAACAATTTCCTTTCAGCCAGAAGCGGCAGCAGGTTATCGAAAGAATGTGTATCGCTCCCGCTCATATAGCCGCCGTAATCGGGTTTCAGCGTGTCCAGTGTTTCAAATGAAGTCATTCTTTCATAAAGCGGCTTGATGACAGCCGGATCAGCTTTTTGTTCTGCTAAAAAAAGAACGGCCAGGGCGTAAACGGACGGTGATTCGTATTGAACCGCCGGCTCCTTCGTGTCTGCGCTGTATCGTCCGTACAGCTGTCCGCGCGACTTCCATTCTTCTGTGATCCATTTTGACAGCGCGGCGGCCTTGTCATCGCCCCGCTTCAGATTCACGGCGGCGTACAGCTGGTCGATGACATTCACTTCGCTGTCATATTTGTATTCCTTTGTTTCGGTATTGAATGATTTCGGCAGAAAACCATTTTTCAGGGGCGCAAGATTGAGAACATCAAGGTTCCGGTTTTCCGTTTTCTCATCGATAATCCCCTTTTCTCTGAGCATCTGTAAGGCGCCGGGGTCAACATAGGACAACGTCACGGTCTTTGATGCGGCATTTGAAGCGGCATCATAATAATCCGTAAAATACCCGTCATTCGTATTGTATTTTTCCAGCGCCTTCCCGATCTGCACCGCTGTTTTCCCGTATTCACTGTTTCCCCACAGGGTTCCGGCCTCATTCAGACAGTTCATGATTCTGAAATCGTCAATTAAGGCATTGGTGCCGCTCGCTTTATTCCCGTCAATCTTCCACGACACGAGCCCGTTTTTCGTCAGAAACGAATCGGTGAGAAGCTGATATTGCGCTTGAAACTGCCGTTCATCTTTCCTGTTCAGCAAAAATGCCATCCATAGTCCGAGAGACTCAGATAAATATTCCGGCTCACCGGATATGTTCGTCCGGATCATCCCCCGCCCGTTCATCAATTTATGATAAATAAAATGCTCTGCGGGCTGAAGCGGTCCGGACGGTTCGGCCGCCGTCTGTTTTTCAGTGCCGGCCTCCGCGCACCCCGCAGTCAGAACGATCGAAATCAAAAGGATCATCAGACGAAAAACGAATTGCTTCACAGTCCATCCTCCTATTTTACAAATCCTTTTTTAGACCCATATCTTATTTTTTCACAAAGTATTTTTACTATAAAGGAAACGATAAAAGAATACTAGCATTTTTTCACATTGGAAAATTTTAAATGGAAGCGCCGCCTCTCACCTTTTCCCTCTTCACATGGATCGTATTCCCATTACAGTAAAAAACACAACAAAAGGCAGCATTTCTTTACAAATGCTGCCTTTCTCTGATCTATTTATCCAGGCCGAGTTTTTTCAGCTGTTCTGCCAGCGCGTTGTTCATCGGCTCCTCTTTGTTTTGGCTTTTCATATAAGAGTTGATGTCCCGCTTGGATGCGCGTCCGGATTTATCTTTCGCCTTGCGCTTTTCAAAGACGGACAGTTTCTCCCGGTGGCCGCATACACATGCGAAGGTTTGGCCTTCGCCCTGGCCGCGAAGCTCCATTTTCTTATGACAGTTCGGACAGCGGGCGTTTGTTTTTCTTGCCAGCGTTTTCCGGCTGCCGCACTCACGATCCTGACATACGAGCATCGTGCCGCGTTTGCCGTTGACTTTAAGCATCATTTTGCCGCAATCAGGGCAGGCGGTGCCTGAAATGTTGTCATGTCTGAAAGTCTGGCTGCTGTTTTTGATTTCCTTCACCGTTTTGCCCGCATATGTTTTCATGTCTTTAATGAACACGGCGGATTTCAGTTTGCCCGCTGCGATGGCGGAGAGCTTTTGCTCCCACTCAGCGGTTAAGGCCGGCGATTTTAAATCTTCCGGGACGAGCTGTAAGAGCTGCTTCCCTTTTGACGTAATGAAAATATCTTTTTCTTTTTTCTCGATCAAGAAACTGTTGAACAGTTTTTCAATGATATCAGCGCGGGTGGCGACTGTTCCGAGTCCGCCGGTTTCACCCAATGTTTTCACAAGGTTCTTCTCTTCTCCCTGCATAAAGGCGCTTGGGTTCTCCATCGCGGATAACAGCGTGCCTTCATTAAAGCGCGCCGGCGGTTTCGTCTGACCGCTCGTTTCTTTCAATGATGAGACAGTGAGGCGCTGCCCCTGCTGAAGATCCGGGAGCGTCTGGTCTTTGTCTTCCTCATGATCGTCGTCATCCTCGTACATATCATACACGGCTTTCCAGCCAGGCGATTGAACCGTTTTCCCTTTTGCGGTAAATGTTTCGCCGCCGATATCGGCTGTGACCTTTGTTTCTTCGTATTCGAACGCCGGCATTAAAACGGCGAGAAAACGTTTGGCAATCAGATCGTAAAGCTTTCGTTCTTTGTCGCTGAGGCTTGAAAGGATCAGCGGCTCCTCTGTCGGAATGATGGCATGGTGATCCGATACTTTCGCATCATTGACGAATCCTTTATGCGCTTTGACGCCCCGCTTCAGTATTTGATTGACGTACTGGGCGTACGGCTTAACTTCCATGCCGTTTAAACGGTCTTTTAAAGTCGGCACGATGTCTGCGGAAAGGAATCTGGAATCCGTCCGCGGGTAAGTGACAAGCTTATGCTGTTCATACAGCTTTTGAAGCACGGACAGCGTCTCTTTTGCGGAGAAACCGAAGCGCTTATGAGCGTCCCGCTGCAATTCCGTCAAGTCGTAAAGACCGGGAGCGAAGCTTTTCTTCGCCGTTTTTTTCAATTCTGAAATGACTGCCGGCTTTCCTTGCAGGTCTTTTGCCAAACGGCCGGTCACCGTCTGATCGAACGTTCTTGTCTGCTTTGTTTTTTTATCCTGCCATGTCAGCGTCATCTGATCAGCCGCCGCGCGGAGACCGTAATAAGGAACGGGTTTGAACGCCTGAATATCCGCTTCGCGTTTGGCGATCATCGCCAGTGTCGGAGTCTGGACGCGTCCGCATGACAGCTGCGCGTTAAATTTCGTGGTCAGGGCGCGGGTCGCGTTGATGCCGACGATCCAATCCGCTTCCGCTCTGGCAACAGCGGAATGATACAGGTTTTCGTACTCTTTGCCGCTGCGGAGCTTTTGAAATCCTTCTTTAATCGCCTTATCTGTCACAGAGGAAATCCACAGCCGCTTAATCGGTTTGCGGACGTTTGCCTTTTCGATAATCCAGCGGGCCACAAGTTCCCCTTCCCGTCCTGCGTCTGTAGCGATTACGATCTGGCTGACGTCTTTCCGGACAAGCTGAGCTTTGACCGCATTGAACTGTTTTCCTGTTTTTTTAATGACGACGAGCTTTAAAGGCTCCGGAATAATCGGAAGATCCTCAAGCCGCCATGATTGAAATTCTTTGCCGTATCCTTCAGGGTCAGCGAGCGTTACCAGATGCCCGAGCGCCCATGTGACGATGTAGCGGTCGCCTTCAAGATATCCGTTTCCTTTTTTATGACACTTCAGAACGCGGGCCAAGTCCCGGCCGACTGAAGGTTTTTCAGCTAATACAACTGTTTTTGACATGCTTTTCACTTCTCTTTCTTTCACACTCATCCTGTTATTATAACAGACTTCCTCACGCTCTCTCTAATCGAGGACGTTTTTTGTGTCAATTTCTGAGAAAATGACGTGGGTCACGGTTTGGGCATACGGAGAGGTGCGATTGATGAAGTGTTCGATCGTTTCCAGACTGTCCGCGTTAATCTTCAGCATATAACACGCCGCCCCGGCGACCCGAAAACAAAATTCAATGTTGGGAATGGATTGAATGTAGGTTTTGAATTGATCGTATTTTCCGTTTTTCACCGTCGCTTCGACAATGCAGGAGACGGGGAGCCCGATCTTTTTTTGATCAATGTCCAATGTATAGCGCTTAATAACGCCGAAGGATTCAAGCTGTCTGACACGCTCTGTGACGGACGGGGCTGACAATTTGATTTTTCTGCCCAGCTCCCGCATGGACAGGCGGCTGTCCCGCTGCAGCTCTTTAATGATGCTCAGATCCACATTATCTAGTTTCATGACTGTAGTCCTTCCTTACCCTTTTGGCTATATTATCAAGAGAAATCCGAAAAATGACAAGAACAACAGGCTGAAATCATGAAGGTTTTTTCAGGAACTGACGCGAAATGGTCATATTAGGACTGCCCTTTGCTTATAGTATAGAGGAAAAAAGATGTCCGACAGGAGGGAGCTGTATGTTACACACGCCGATCGGCAGACTTCGCACGATGGGGTTTATTGAAGGAATGTCACTTTTGGTGTTGCTGTTTATCGCGATGCCGCTGAAGTATTGGGCTCATCATCCGCTCGCCGTCACCATTGCCGGTTCCATTCACGGCGGTTTGTTTATCATTTATCTGGCGGTGCTGGCGTATGCGGCATTTACTGTCAAATGGCATGTGAAATGGTCAGCCGCCGGTTTTATCGCGGCCTTTATTCCGTTCGGTAATTTTATTTATGATCGCGGCCTGAGAAATTATCAATAAAAAAGCTCCTCTTCTGCAGAGGAGCTTTTTTCATGCGTTACATCCATTTCGTCACCCAGGCGATATAATAAGCGCCGGGGAGGAATACGAGCTGGGCGAGAAGCGTGCCCGCGACCCTTGATGTGACCATCGTCAATGATGTCCATTTTAAGGAGACGTAGCTGCGCTTGCCCTTCGCCACATCGTCTGCCAGTACGGAGACTTTCGGGTCAACAAACACGGCCAACAGCATAGTCGCAACTCCGTTGATTAAGCCTGATGCCATCACGGCCGTCGTGCTGTGCTCAGGCGCCAGAAGGCCGGCGTACAGAGCGGACAGAACGCCGATCGTGTAAATCGACGTAATGACCATATTAATGACAAACAAGCGTTTCGGGATCATTCGGAATTGAAGCCCCTTTAAATAGGAGACTGACGGCAGTCTGATATAAGAACGCGCATGCTTAAGCCCGTTCAGTGAAAATCCTTTTTTAAATACCTGCATGACGGAGCCTCCTCCGTCCGCCAAGTGTATAATCGCCCTGGAGAATAACGCGACGAATGTCGGCAAAAGACAGATGCCGAGCATCGTTCCGACCGTGGAGCCGAATATTAAAAATCGAAACTGGGCGCCCACAACAGACAGAGCGTTTGATCCGGCGGCATCAATCAGATGTCCGGTAAACGGCTGCTGAACCATGTTTGACATGCGCGACACGATAACCATGACATTAAATAATGACAGCGCGGACGCGATAAATCCGACTCTCGCGCCGGAAAGCCGTGTTGCATAGGCAAGCGTTTCAATCGAATGTATCAGCAGCAGAAAACAGAAGATAAACAGTACTTGTGAAGTAATAACGTGCAATGTATGATTCCTCCAAATCTTTTCATACTGATTAGACTCTGCAGACTGCGGCGAGGTTTCGGCCGTTTACATAAAAAAACCGCCCGGATGTCCGGCGCGGTTTTGTCTTATTCTTTTCTTACGCAAATAAATAATATATGGTTGCCCGCCTTAGCCCGCGGGTGATTCGTATTAACAGTTCCGACAGAATCATTCTTCGAAAGTAAACACCATGGAAGTTCTTGAACACAAGACAACGAAAGCCCTACCTCTCAATCGTCACTGCGGCTCCGAAGCCGCGCCGGTGTGAATTGTAAAACAAAAAGTCTTTTTTCCATCTCTTCGTTAGGGGCGAATATCAGAAGGAAAAGAATAAGCTCAGCTTTTTTTCAAGCTGTCCGTTGAAGCCTGAAGCTTCTATATCAAAACAGAAAAAAGAAGTTTACTTTCTTTTTTATTTGCATGTTGTCACTTAGCAGTTAAGTATAACAGATTGCCCCTGAATAATCAAATGATTTATTAAAGTTCCAGCTCGGCCGGCGTTTTTTCACCCGCATTCATGAGCTTGATCTGCTTCGGTTCAATTTCGAGAATCACCAGGTTCGGATCGTCTTTTCCGTCAAACCAGCGTTCCAGTTTCGGATCCCACAGCTTTTCTTTTAAATCTGCTGAGTTGTTCAGTTTGGCGGTTCCGGCCACTTCCACATAAGCGTCACCGAATCCTTCACAGTCATACCCTAACAGAATATGAACATTCGGATTGTTTTCAATTTCTTCCGCTTTATGAGTGTCTTTGCTCGTCGGCGTGTAAATCGTTAAGCCGTCATGGAAAAATGTCATGTAGCGTGAATGCGGTTTGCCTTGCTCTACCGTCGCAAGCGAACCGACTTTATGATGATCCAGTACTTCAAGCACTTTTTCTTTGATTTCATTTTGATTCATGAAGAATCACTCCTTTTTAACGTCTCCGCTGTTACTTTTCCACATTGGGGAGACATTTAAACCAAGAAATGTGCTCTTCTGCCGATCTTCGCTCCATTCCCGCTTCAGCATGCTGTAGTTCACCGTGTCATGATAGGCGCCCTGTACGAAAATGCCTTCTCTCGTCAGTCCTTCTTTCTGAAATCCGAGCCGTTCCGCCACCGCCCTGCTTTTCGTGTTTTTTTCAGCCGCGCTGATCATGATGCGGTTCAGCCCGAGGTCCTGAAATGCATGGGTGATGACCGCCCGGCAGCTTGCGGTGATAATGCCGAATCCTTCATGCTCTCGATCCAGCCAGTAGCCGATCTCTGCTTTTTGATTGACTGTATCGACATTATGGATGCTGATCATGCCGCAAAACCGGCCTTTCACAAAAATTCCGGCGTCGAACCCATTCTCTTCCGCATATTTATAGCGCCATTCTGGGATGATCACATCGCGGTACGTATCGATATCAGCCAGTTCTTCCGCCCAGCTGAGCCATTCGCTGAGATGGTTTTGATTTCGCTTCATAACAGAATACAATTCGTCCGTATCTTCTTTGGCAAGCAATCTGATCGTCAGATGTTCCCGGATTTGACAGGAAAACACGACCGCACCTTCTTTCCTTTATTAGCCATTATACAGGTAAATTCATTTTTTTCCATACAAAAAAGATGAGGCGTGCAGCCTCATCCTTAAATGCGCGGGTCGGTGAAAACATCGTGATCATCCGTGCTTGTCGATGACATTTCCGTAACGACCGCCCCTTCTTCTCCCGCTTGAAACCAATGCTTCGTATCCGGCGGAATGGTGTATTGTCCGCCTGGCTCAAGCACAATCTCATGCCAGACGGTGTAGTATTCCTTGTCTTCTTCCGGCGGGAGGACGCTTGGGTTCTCTGTCTTTTCGCCTTCCACGTAGAGATACACCTTCCCCCAGCGACAGCGGAATGTCTCTTGTTTTCCCTTCTCGCCGCCGACCGGCGGATGGCGGTGTTCCGGACACGTCTGGCGCGGGAAGAGCACCAATTCTTTCGAACAGTAGCGGTCGGTATTCACGTAAATAAACAGCTGAAGCCCGGTTTCCTCAAGCTTGCCTAGACCGTAATCCATGATTTGAATGTCTTCGACTTCATCATCAGTCAGAACGATTCCCGCTTTTTGATAGTATGCATTCACGTCATGCTTCGATATCGTCATCGGTCTGCCTCCTTATGTGGTCACAAATCTGCCGCCGTTGACATGCAGCGTCTGTCCGGTCATATAAGAAGATTCGTCTGAGGCCAAGAGCACATAGCATCCGACATGCTCAACAGGCTGGCCTGCCCGGCCCATCGGCGTATCCTGACCGAAGGAAGCGACTGTTTCTTCTGAGAATGTCGCCGGAATAAGCGGTGTCCAGATCGGCCCCGGCGCCACGGCGTTGACACGGATACCATCGTTGACGAGCGCTTGCGCCATGGATCTCGTAAAACCGTTAATCGCGCCTTTCGTAGCCGTGTAGTCAATCAGCTGCGGATTGCCTGTGTAAGGATTAATGGATGTCGTATTGATGATCGCGCTGCCCGGCTTCATGTAATCAATTGCTTTTTTAGTCAAATAAAATTGTGAGTAAAAGTTTGTCTTAAAGGTTCTGTGAAGCTGCTCGCTTGTGATGTCTTTAATGCTTTCTTTCGGATGCTGTTCCGCGGCGTTATTCACGAGAATATCAAGACGCCCGAATTCTTCAACCGTTTTTTCAACGGCTTCATTGCAAAAGTCTTCCTCACCGACATCGCCGGGGATTAACAGACATTTTACGCCTTCTTCTTCCACTCGTTTTTTTGTATCTTCCGCATCACCGTGTTCATCAAAATAGACGATCGCGACATTTGCGCCTTCCTTCGCGTAAGCAACCGCAACGGCGCGTCCGATACCGCTGTCGCCCCCTGTAATGAGCGCGGTTTTCCCTTTTAATTTGTCAGCGCCTTTATATTCTTTGTATTCGTAAACAGGCGCCGGATTCATTTCGTTTTCAATGCCCGGCTGGCGGTTTTGTGATTCCGCCGGGAATTCCTTCGGATAGTTTTCCATGTCAAGTTCCTCCTTCTGGTTCGTTGTCATATTTCTTGTCTACCTCGGCTGTCCTCCGGATAAACATGATTGAGACAGTTCAAAACGTTTTCGGAGAAAAATGTTTCACATGGAACGCAAGAAAAAAACCCGGCTGGCAGCCGGGTTTTTGTTCTCTATTATGAACGTACCGCTTGTTTGCGGAGCACGTCTTTTCTCACTTTTCCAAGGTTGTTTTTCGGAAGTTCGCTGACGAACTCAATGTCCGGTATTTTAAAGGCAGCAAGACGTTCTTGAAGGAATCGGGTCACTTCTTCTTCTGTCAGGTCTTCTCTGCCGTTTGTCACGATGAACGCTTTCGGCTTTTCGCCGTAAAGCGGATCAGGGATACCGACAACCGCTGTTTCGAGAATTCCCGGCACTTGCTGAATGACTTCTTCAATCTGGTCGGGATAAATATTATCGCCGCCGTAGATGATGACATCTTTATAACGTCCGGTGATAAAAATAAATCCGTCTTCATCCACATAGCCGGAATCGCCGGTATGGAACCAGCCGTCTTTCAGCACTTTTCGTGTCGCTTCTTCATTACCTTCGTAGCCTTTGAATAAAAACGGACTTGTCACAACGACTTCTCCGATTGAGCCTTGCGGAAGGACTTCACCTGTTTCCGGATCTACAACGCGGACGTCCACTTCTTCCATCGGTTTACCCGCGGAAGCGGCTTTATCCATTCCCATTTGCGGATTCCAAGAGCTGATGCCCCACGCTTCCGTGCTTCCGTATCCGTGCATGAGCGGGATGCCGATGTCGAGATACTGCTGGATCAGGCTGCTTGGCACCTTTGTGCCTCCCGTCATCATATAAACGATAGAAGACATGTCAGTCTGGTGCGTTTCCCATGCTTTCAGCAGGTATGTGAAATAGACTGGCAGCGCCATGATGGTTTGAATTTTTTCTTTTTCGATGAGCTTCAAGTTTTCCACAGGGTCCTGATTGTCTGTCATAATGAATGTCGTTCCGCTCATCGTGCCGACCATCTGGCAGATAATCGCGCTCGTATGGTAATTCGGATGGCATGCTAAGAAGCGGACATGCTGCATTCTCCCCGTGTAAGCCAATGTCGCGTTTACGTAGTTGTATATGCCGCCGTGAGTGATCATGCAGCGTTTCGGATTGCCGGTTGTACCTGAAGTAAACATCAGCAATGCCGTATCGTTTTCAGACACCGTTTCGACATCCGGTGTATCACCGGAGCCTGTCAATAAAGCGTCAAACTCAGGCGTTGTCTCCGCAGCTGTTCCTGTCTCGACCTTCAGTTTAAGAGAAGATACCAGCGCAGGAAGCACTTCTTCCATAATCTCTTTAAATTCAGTGCCGAAAAAGACAGCTTTCGGTTCACAGGCTGCTAAAATGCCTTTCATTTCGTAAGGTGTTAATTGCCAGCTGACCGGCACAACAACCGCGCCGATTTCGAGTGCCGCAAACATGACAATGGATGACGCGTGGCCGTTTTTGCAAAGCATCGCCACTCTGTCGCCTTTTTTTATTCCTTTATCAAGAAGCGCTTGTGCAAGCTGGTTGATTCGTTTTCGATATTCCGCGTAGGTCAGGGTATGCGCACCGCTTTTTACAGCTTCGATCTCTTCGCTATTTGAAATGTCATGCAGAATCAGATGCTGTAATGTCTCCATATTTTCATCTCCCATAATCATAAATCACAAAAAACTCTGTCAGATTTTCTTCCTCACGCAACCCATTTTAAACCAAAAAATATAACTTGTAAAACAATTTTGTTTTAGAACTATTCCATTCGTGAATGATACAATAGTCCCATGTTTTTAGTTTCTTCCCTTCCCCTTACCCTCATACATGCAGAAAAAAACACACCCCATATGAGGTGTGCGCTTTCTGTTTACCGCTGTCCTTTCTCCTGAATGAAATGATAAAACAGCTTGTTTAAACGTTTGTATAAATCGGCTTCATCCTCCGTCTGGAAGGCTTTTATACTGTCTTCGGACTCGATGATGGCCGAGCTGACCGCACTTAGTATTTCCGACCCTTCAGCGGGCATATCAGCCGGCGCCATCATCACCAAAGCGCGGCCGACGGTCAGGGAATTTCCGTCCATGCCTTTGACACTGCATGGAGCTGTCAAATCATAAATTTTGAAAAAAGGCGTGACAATTTCTTCATTTTTGAGATGGTACAGCGCCATCGCCGTTCCCGGAATGCCGAGTCCGCCCTGTCGTTCACGCTCTGCAAGGCGCTGTGCGGTTTGTTTGGCATTACGGACAAATCCTTCTTGCTCAAGCATGGCAAACAAACGATTCAAAAACAGTTCGTACGCCGTGTTTGACTCAATGGATTTGACCGAAAAGTTCCGCAGCACGCTTTGGATAACCGCCGCATAATGTGCCATACGGCCGGCCGCTTCCAGCATATCAGGCGTCTCCGGCTGCTTCTCTTCTCTTTTACCGTTTCTTTTTTTGTCAAGAATCAGCGGAATTTTTCTTTTGATGTACTGCTTCACCTGATCAGCGTCTTCTTCGTTTAAAAGCGGACTGACCATGACGTAATCAATGTTTCCATACGGGATCGGAACGGTGGATACGATCATGTCATACGCGGTGATGTCTCGGTCCTTCAGTTCGATGAGGGAAGACATATCAAAGGAACGGATTTCCGGAAGCTCCTTTTTCAGTCTGGATGCGAGCATTTTGGACGACCCGATGCCGCTGGAACAGACGATCAGCGCCCTGATCTTCGCTTCTTCCCGTTTGATTTCCAGAGCGGAGCCGAAGTGAAGAACGATGAAAGCGATCTCATCATCAGAGAAAAGAAGCCCCGGAAAGAATTTTTCCATTCCTTCTTCTACGGCCATGTACAGCAGAAAGTAGTCGCGTTTAATTTGCTCGGTCATCGGGTTGTACATGTCGATATTTTCTTTCACCCGGTTGATCGCAGGCTCCAGATGGGCGATTAAACCGTCGTATAAAGAACCGTTTTCCGTCAGATCAATTTTGATTTTTTCAGAAATGAAGCCGATCAGCTGCTTCGTTTGCAAGGCCGTTTCAACTTCAATGTTTTCCGGTTTGAATTCCGTTTTGTATTGGCGGTTGGCGCTCCGCAAATGAATGGTGATATAACCGATCTCAGCTTCCGGAATTGAAACGCCGAACGCTTTTTCAAGCTCTTTTGCCATTTCCAGCGCAGAGCCGTACTCCTTCGTCTGCTGCAGCGCTTTTAGTTCCGAAGCCTCCATCGTGATGGTTTCTCCGAGTCTGATCCGGTCCATTGCAAAGGTTAAATGAACCGCAAGCGCCATGTATGAGCTGTCAGATAAGGCGATCGCGATTTTTTCCTTGAGCTGAATCAAGAGCCGGTCCATTTTCAAAAGTTCCGCTTTATTTACGACGCCGAACATTTTTTCAGCATCGTCCGGTTTTCCTTTAATATTGAATTCAACCGCTTCCAAAAAACTCTGAATATCAAGCCGGTTGACGATGAGATTGCCGACGATTTTCCGTTTCGCATTTTCCGGCCCCGTCAGCTGAATGCCGAAACCCCTTTTTCGGATCAGCGTCAAGCCGAAGGGCGCAATCCAAGTCTCCAGCTCATCCAGATCATAACTGATTGTCGCGTTTGTCACTTGCAATTCGTTCGCCAGACTGTAGAGCTTGATCGGCTCTTGCGACTCTAATAGAGAACATAGAATTAAAAGTTTCCGCTCCTCAGCGCTGTATTCATGCTGTTCATAGGACAGGTCTGACAGGAGTTTTTGTTTGTCCTCCGGGTTTCCTACCGCTTTCAGTCCTTTGCCGGGCTGTTTATCAAGTGCCAGACCGAATGATTCCATTATCGGTTTGATTGTTTTTAACTCGCGGTGAACGGTTCTTGTGCTGACTTGTAAAGCTTCTGCCAGTTCATGCACTGTCTCGTAACGGTTCTGCAGTAATAGATGTTTCATTAATTTTTGTTCTCTCGCTGTCATATACATGAAACGCGCCTCCAGATTTTCTAGTTGTGAGAAGTATGGCATATGGGGAGTGCTGCCGGGGAAAGTGGTGTAAATTATAATATAAAACGCTTTCAATGATTATTCAACCATTTTCAAATGGCAATTTGGCACTGGGCCGTGTGACAGTATTGAAAAAGAAAATTGTGTCAGATAATATGCCATGACGCTTGTTACTCTTGATCCGCACGGCTATACTTCAAAGTGACCTTACTTGTTTTTAGACATTGCACACCACATAAACAAACGCCCGGAAGATACCTTCCGGGCGTTTGTTCTGTTTATGGAATATCGCAGCCTTGGACACCGGTATAAATCCGGAACCACTGATCATGGCTGAGTTTGTATGCGGATGCACGCACCGCGGCGGAAATGCGGTTCTCTTTTCCGCTGCCGACAATCGGCATGATGTCTGCCGGGTGGGTGAACAGCCATGCGTACATGACTTCGTCAATGGAAGCGGCGCCGATTTCTTCCTGTACGGAACGAAGCGCGGCACGGATTCGGAGGTCCTTATCTGATTGTCCTGTAAAGACGCTCCCGCCCGCAAGCGGTGACCACGCCATCGGCGGAATGCGTTTTTCCTGACAGAAATCCAGCGTGCCGTCATGAATATTTTGCAGCTCGTACGCCGATATTTCAATTTGGTTTGTGATGAGCGGATCATCCAAATAGGATTCGAGCATTCTGTACTGGTGCGCTTTAAAGTTCGATACCCCGAAATATCTGACCTTGCCCGAGCTTTTCAGCGCGTGAAACGCTTCAGCCACAGCCTCCGGGTCCATAAGCGGGTCCGGTCTGTGAATGAGCAGCACATCCAGATAATCCGTATTCAGATTCAAAAGCGACTGCTCCGCCGACGCTAAGATGTGAGACTTCGACGTATTATAATGATGCGACTTGTTTCCGGGCCGCTCCGGTGATTCAATGACAATCCCGCATTTTGTGACGATTTCGATTCGCTCCCTTATTGAAGGCGAAAGGGACAAAGCGCCGCCGAACAGCTTTTCACACGTATAACCGCCGTATATATCGGCATGGTCGAAGGTGGTGATGCCTTGGCTGATACACCATTCAATCAGATTCAGCAGCTCTCCGTCTGAAACATTCCATTCGTTCAGGCGCCAAAGCCCGTGTATCACTCTTGAAAATTCCAGGTCTTCAGCCAATTGAATGCGCTGCATGTGAAATCCCCCTTTTTCTTAGAGCCTCTTGTATCTCTGTTTTCAGGAATTGCCCATGCTGTTTCATTCTGCTTCGGCGGCCGATTTTCCTTTCAGCCCGCAAAAATCGTCATTTAATGATTCTGAAACTGCTTTTTCGCTTTTTCAACGACGTAATGGCTTCCGCCGCGTTTTTTGACGTCTTGAATCATCATCGCGATCAAGAGGTCTTTCTTTTTATAATCGTAACCGACAAACCAGCCGTTTTCTTTGCCGTCTTTATCTTCTTTAGACGTTTTCAGCTCGGCTGTGCCGGTTTTTCCGGCTACGGTAATGCCGCTTACGGCCGGCTGATATGCAGAGCCGCGCGGATCTTCAACGACGCCTCTCAGCCCTTTTGTGATTTCTTCGGCATTGGCTTTCGACACCACTTGCTTATGCCAGATTTGCGGTGTTTTTTCTCCGTCTTTGATCAATGTCGGTTTGACGAGATTTCCGTCTGTTACAAATGCGGTATAGTCAGCCGCTAAGTGCAGCGGAGACATCAGCATCTGCCCCTGGCCGTAGCCCGTATCTCCGAGAAGGATCTCGGAATCAAGCTTGCCGTTAGCGATTGAGGACTTTTCAATCGGAAATTGGTACGGAATCTCTTCATCAAAGCCAAATGTTTTTAATCCTTTTGTAAACGCGTCCGCTCCGGCATCTATGGCATTTTGCGCAAAGTAGATGTTGTCCGATGTGATCAGCGCGTTTTCGAGATCCACTTCATTCAGGCGTTCTGATACGCGTGTGACATGGTAACCGCCCCAGCTCGAATCTTTCTGCCACTCTTTTCCGGTGATTTTTTTCTTTTCCGACGCTTTCAATGTGCCGTTTGTCAGGCCGACTGCCGCGGCAATCGGTTTAATCGTTGATCCCGGCGCATAAAGTTTGTTGAATTTCGCTGAAAACGGATTGTTTTTATCATCATTCAGCTTTTTCCACTCTTTTCCGCTCCAGCCGAAAAGAAAGCCGTTCGGGTCATAAGACGGTGCGCTGACGAGCGCGAGGGTCTCTCCCGTTTGCGGTTCGAGGGCGACTGCCGCTCCGCTGTCGTCTTTCATAGAATCATACAGCTTCGTCTGCGTTTTCATGTCAATCGTTACATGAATATCCTGCCCGCTTTCGGCTTTCTTTTCAGCAATGACCTCACCTGTTTGCGGGACGTAAATTTTCCAACCGGTCTTGCCGCGCAGCTTGTCTTCATATACATTCTCAAGGCCGGCGATGCCGATTTTGGAAGTATCGCTGTATTGGCCGTCTTTCGCTTTTTTCAGCTGCTCCGCTGTGATGGTTTTAATATAGCCGGTCAGATGGGCCGCTTTTTCGCCGTACGGATAGTAGCGGGAGCTGACTTTCGTTTTCGTCACGCCGTCTAGTGCGAGCAGGCTTTTGACCTTGCTTTCATCATCCGGTCTGATTTTTTGAATCGGGACATAGGAGTCGTCTTTTACCCAGCCCTGGTTCAGTTTGCTTTTGATATCGTCTTCAGAAAGGTCCAGTTTTTCAGACAGTTTTTTGATCACGCTGTCTTTATCCTTGCCGAGTTTTCCAGGGATAACGCCGATTTCCGGCACCTCGGTATTCACGGCGAGACCTTTTCCGTCTTTGTCGTAAATTTGTCCGCGCTTCGGTTCCTCATTTGCGATCTGCACGGTTTTGTCATTGGAAAGCTGTTTGAAAATAAAAGAAGGATTCCAGTCAATGTTCCATGATTCGCCATCGTCTGTTTTCTCTTTTTTCAGGACGGCCGTGTTTTCAAAAGCGACCTTCCCTGCTTTTGTATCCATGCTGACTTTATAATCGATGTGCTGGAGGTCATCTTTTTTCTTATCGTCTTCGTCCTGTTTTTCGGCAGTGACTTTCAGATTTTTGACCCCTGCTTGTTCATAAATGGTTTCATATCGTTTTACAAAATCCTTTTTGGATCGTTTTTTCTTTTCATCTTGGGTGAGGCTTTGGTACATCTTATCGTAATGACCGCCGTTCCAGTCTTTTACGAAATCTTTCATTCTGTCTTCGGCCGATTCCGTTTTCGAGCAGCCGATCAAACCTATGATTCCTGCGAGTAAAAGTAATAGGTATAACCCTTTTTTCACTGTCTATTCCCCTGCCTTCCAACTGTTATTTTCTCCTAAACCAAATCAGGCTGGCAAGGATTTTTTTCTCATAGCGTTTAAAATTTTTTTGTTTTTCCGGCCGTCACGGCCCATATTCTTATACAATGTATCTATTAAAAAAAGGAGGAATCTCAGATGATCAGAGAAGCAGCCATGCTGTATGTAAAAGAAGGCCTTGAGGGGGAATTCGAAGAGGCATTCCGCCGGGCGGAGCCGATTATCGCGGGCATGAAAGGTTATCTGTCCCATTCCTTGTCCAAATGTATGGAAAAGACGCATAAATATTTGCTGCTTGTGGAATGGGAGACATTAGAAGATCATACAAAAGGCTTTCGCGGATCGCCGGAATATCAGGAATGGAAAGCCTTACTGCACCGTTTTTATTCACCATTTCCCGTTGTGGAGCATTTTCAGGATCTATCAGACTCAGATCGCGTGAAGCGTAAAACCGATTAAGGAGATCGACCATACAAAAACGGCGGTATAGATATTGAATTTCCCGGAGCCGTCGTTTTCTTTCCGTTTTTCCTCCAGCCCCTGAATGAACATGACCGCACCGAGAAACACGAGCATAACCGGCTGTATGACAGAGGTATGTTCCGCATACGTAAATGCGGCGGCCGCAAGTATAATAATCAGCATCGCGAGTGACAGTTTTAAGGCGCGCAGCAAAGCAATCCATCCTTTCTGTTATCATTTTTTGAACACAATTCTATTTCTGTCTTTATCCCCCATTATTCTAGCGTACTTTTTGCGCGGATAGAACGAAAGTCGGACAATTTTAAGTTTGTTTTAAGGAGCACGAAAAGCGCGCTCCCCATGAAAAGGAGCGCGCGGTTTATGAGCGGGCGAGGCTTCCGTATCCGAGCCCCCGCAGGACGCATGCCATGACTTCATACCCCTTGCTGTTGGGGTGTACGCGGTCATGAGAAAGATATTCATTCATTTTTCCTTTGAAAGCGCTGTGGACGTCGGCAATTTTGACGTGCGGCGCCGATGCGAGCGTGCTGAGGTGCGCATTATAAGAGGATATCCATTTTTCTGCAATGGAGATGCCCGGGAAAGGATTGTATAAATTGAAGACGCGGATCTCATAAGGAGACGGGTGCGGTCCTTTTAAGGCAGCAATCTTGGCTATCATCTTTTCAAAGTTCTCATGGCAGTGACTGGACACGCTGGTGAATACCGAAGCATCCGATGTTTGCTGATATGCCTGAACCGAATCAATCAAATCGTTGCCGCAGCCTGTAATCGTAATCATATCAGCAGCCTGAATCCGCCTCTGAATATACGGTAAGGACATAAGCCCGAGAATTTCTCCAGTCTCAAGGCCTGATTTGGCAAAGATGGATACGTCGGTTTTTGTCTGTAAATCTTCTGCCATCATGCGCCCGAACCGCTGGACAAAACCGGCGGAAAACGGTCCGGATCCCCTCCCCGTCGTCAAAGAATCCCCCAGCGCCGTATAAACAAGTCCCATTTACTTTCCTCCACTCGTTACTATCGATATTGTAATGTACGCGAGTGAAGAAAAATTGGCTCGGTCAATAACCTAATTTCTCAGAAATATGCTGTGCGGCGTTTTTGACCTTTTCGGTTAAATACGGCAGCCTGTCCTCTGAAAACCGGGCTTCGAAGCCGGCGATGCTGATTCCGGCAGCCACCTTACCTTCGTGATTGAAAATCGGCGCCCCGATCGCCGCCGTATAATCTTCTAATTCCGAATAGCTGATCGTATAACCTGATTGCAAGGATCTTTCAATGGAGTGAAGCAGTTCAGCCCGATCCGTCATCGTGCCTGAGGCGATTGCGGCAAGCTTTGTCTTCTGAATGTATGTGTCAATCTCCTCTTCCGGCAGAAACGATAAAATGCTTCTGGCGCACGCTCCCGCGTACAGCGGCGACCGGCGGCCGATTGCCGTATACAGGCGGACGGTTTGGGTGCCTTCAATTTTTTCGACGTAAATGGCTTCATCCCCGTCCCTCATGATCAGCTGAACGGCCTCATCCACTTCGCTGCACAGCTCTTCCATAATCGGTTTGGCTATTTTCCTGATATCCAGACGTTCAGAGACGAGCTGGCCGAATTGTAAAAAGATCAGGCCAAGCTGATAACGGCCGTCCGCTGCCCGGGTGAGAAATCCCGTTTCTTCCAGTGAGCTTGCCATCCGGTGAACCGAAGTCTTCGGCATTTCCGATAGAGAAACCAGCTCATTTAAGCTCAGGCTCGGTTCAGTCAGAAACAAATGAAGCAGTTCCATTGATTTGATGACGGTTTTGTTTTTGTTTTCCATGGTCTTTAGCCCCTTTGTCAGATCACCCATTCCATTTTGAGCCTTGCTTTCAGCTCCTTCAGCTGCTGTTCCTTCTCCAAAAGCAGCATTTCCGCTTCCTCCAGCGAAACGGCCCGGAACGTAATATGTTCCCCCGGCATCGTTTGGGCGACGAGAGGAAGATCGGCGGATATGATATGCGCCATCCGCGGATAGCCCCCCGTCGTCTGTCTGTCAGCCAGCAGAATAATCGGATTGCCGTCCGGCGGCACCTGCACCGTTCCGAACGTCACGGCCTCAGATACCATTTCCAGCGGCTCCCGCAATTCAAGCGGAGCGCCCTTCAGCCGGTAGCCCATTCGGTCGGATTGAGGCGTGACCGTATATGACTCTTGATAAAAACGTAATTTTGCTTCTTCTGTAAAAGCGTGAAATTGAGCGCCTTCAAGCACTCGTATGACCGGATTTTTTTTCAGCGGCAGAAACCCTCTGCTGCTGACAGACCAATCAGGCGCTGAGAAACCATGCTGTCCGAAAGAATCGCTCAGACGGTACGCGATTGATTCCGAACATGGCGTCATACGGCCGAGCGGCAGCTCATCATCTTTTTGCAGCGCTCTTCCGCAAAAGCCGCCGATCCCCGCTCTGACATACGTGCTTTTGCTTTCCATGACGGCGGGCACGTCAAATCCCCCCCCGACGGCGAGATAAGCGCGGCTCCCCATCTTGCACGGCCCGAATGAGACGACGCTGTTTTCCTTTATCAAAACCGGGTTCCACAGAGGGGCGGGCTCCCCATTAATATGAAAGGCGAAATCCGCTCCCGTAACGGCAATAACCGCGGGTTCTGAGAACTCAAAGGAAGGCCCTGGCCCCATAAGCGTAACTTCAAGCCCCGCCTCTTTTTCTTGATTTCCGGCAAGAAGATTGGCGATGCGCAGAGAGATCGTATCCATTGCGCCGCTTCCCAATACACCGTATTTTTGATATCCCGTCCGTCCCGTGTCCTGAACCGTCGTCAAGAGACCGGGTTTTACCACTTTCATACTCATTCGGCTCCCTCCTTGATGCGGCTGTACTCCTCTGCTGTGATCCGGACGAATTTCACCGTATCGCCCGCTCTCAAAAGACTCGGCGGATGTTCTTCCGGCCTGAAAAGCCGGAGCGGGGTGCTGCCGATCAGCTGCCAGCCGCCGGGAGTGGATATCGGATACACACCGGTCTGCATTCCCGCGATTCCTACTGAACCGGCCGGGATGGACGGCCTTGGCGACGCCTTTCTCGGCGCTCTGATCCGCTCAGACATTCCTCCTAAAAACGGAAATCCCGGCGCAAATCCGAGCATATAAACGAGATATTCGCCTTCAGTATGAATGCGGATGACGTCTTCCGGGGTCAGATCGTTCATCTCAGCCACCTCTTCTAAATCGGGACCGAAATCACCGCCGTAGCAAACGGGGATTTCCATCACCCGGCGCTCTTCTTTGCGGCCGGTCATTATATGACTGAGACGTTCTGTCACTTCTTTCTTGACCAGGGCAAAAGGAGAGATGCCTTTTTTTATGTTTGAGACTGCATACACGTCATAAAAGATCGTTAAGCTTGTGAATGCCGGAATACATTCAACGAAGCCCGGAAACGGCCGTTCTTCCATACAGGCTGCCGCCGCATGCACCCGGCTGTTGACCTCTTCGCTGATGTGCCCGCCAAAGCGGATGATAACGGCGGAATCACCGTACGGCTGTATATCAAGCGCTGTATTTCCGCTATACTGCATCATTGTCATCACCTCGTTGTATTCTTTCTCACTTACAGGACAGCAAGCGATTCATTTCGTATATCGGTGATCAGCATATGCCCCGGTGAATGTGTTATTACGATATCAGGCTTTGCTTCCATGATCACCGCCTGGGGTGTAACGCCGCAGGCCCAGAATACGGGAACTTCACCTTCCCGCACCGTTACGGCATCTCCGAAATCCGGCTGATGCAAATCGCTGATGCCGATGCTTTGCGGATTTCCGATGCGGACGGGGGCGCCGTGCACGGCGGGAAAACGTGACGTGACCTGCGCCGCGCGGACTGCAAGCCTTTCCGGAATCGGTCTCATACTGACGACCATCTTTCCTGAAAACGGGCCCGCCGGAACACAGTCAATATTTGTTTTATACATGGGAACGTTCACGCCTTCATCAATGTGCCTGATTGGAATGTGCTGATTGATAAGGGCCTGCTCGAATGAAAAACTGCAGCCGATCAAAAACCCGATATAATCATCCTTCCAATACGGTGTAATATCCGTTACCTCTTCAGTAAGCACGCCATGCCGATAAATCCTGTATTTCGGAAAGTCCGTCCGGATATCAGCTCCCGGCGCCGCTATTGCCGGAACAGGCGAACCCGCATCCGTCACATCAAGCACCGGACAAGGCTTTTGATTGCGCTGGCAGAATAAAAGAAAATCAAAGGCAAGATCCTTTTGCAAAACGACGAGATTGGCTTGTGCGTAAGAAGCGGCCAACCCCGCCGTCGGCCCGGTCATCTGCCCTTTCCTGATAAGCTGTCTGACTTCTTCGGGACTCGTATCACTCATATGGTTTTTCATATCATCAGCTCCATAGCTGCGGCATTTGCGAGAATAATGTATAGATGCCCATAACCGCCATGACAACCACTACGATCGCCCCTGCAATCGTGAGCCAGATCGGATGCTTGTAATCGCCGACGATTTTTTTCTTATAAGCGCCCAACAGAATCATCGCTAATGCAAGCGGCAGAATTAAGCCGTTAAGCGAACCGACCGCGACCAGAATTTTGGCAGGCTGGCCGATCGTGACAAAAATAAGAGTGGATACGATGATAAAACCGATAATTACGCCATGTGAGTGCTTTTCGATTTTTGCCGAAAACGATTTGAAGAATGACACCGATGTATAGGCGGCGCCGATGACAGACGTGATAGCGGCAGACCACATGATGACGCCGAAAATTTTATAGCCGACATTTCCCGCCGCAAGCTTGAACACAGAAGCCGCGGGATTATCAGGATCGATGCGCAGGCCCTTTGAAACGACGCCGAGCACGGCGAGAAACAGGGCAATCCGCATAACAGATGTAATCAAGACGCCCGTGATGGAGCTTTTCGTCACCTGAGGAATGACTTCCTTCCCCTGGATTCCTGAATCAAGCAAGCGGTGGCCGCCGGCAAATGTAATGTATCCGCCGACCGTGCCGCCGACAAGCGTCACGATTGCCAGCACACTGATATGATCAGGCATAAAAGTTTTCACAACGGCGTGTCCGACCGGCGGAGCCGTCGTTACGGCAACATACACCGTCAATACGATCATGACGATTCCGGCGATCTGCATAAAACGGTCCATGACTTTTCCGGCTTCCTTTATGACAAAAATCAGCACCGCAATCGCAGCGCTGATTAAAGCACCGATCTCCGGTTTGATTCCGAATAATACTTGAAGACCGAGACCCGCGCCGCCGATGTTTCCGATATTAAACGCAAGTCCGCCGAGCACGACCAGAAAAGCAATGGCATAACCGGCGCCCGGAAGCACCATATTGGCAATCTCTTGGCCGCGCTTTCCGGAAACCGCGATAATCCGCCATACATTGGTTTGCGCGAAGATGTCCAAAATAATAGAGATTAAAATGATAAAGCCGAAGCTTGCCGCCAATGTATTGGTAAACGTGGCCGTTTGCGTCAGAAAGCCGGGCCCGATTGATGATGTCGCCATCAAAAATGTCGCGCCTAAAAGAAGCGACCATTTGCCGGAAGCCTTTCCGGCTGTTTTTTTCTTTTGCTCCATGCTGTCTTCCTCCCTCTGCTGCTCAGTCTTTTGCAAGCGCGCTGATTTGAATGTCTGCCGCTTTTAATTCTTTTTTGATTGTTTTTGCGAATGTCAGCGCGTGGGCGCCGTCTCCGTGAATGCAGACCGTGTCCGCTTTCAGGTTTACAGCTTGTCCCTTACGTGATGTCACCGTGCTGTCTTTCACCATTTGAATCACTTGACCGACCGCTTTTTTGTCATTCTGAATCAGCGCATCCGGCTCTGAACGCGGCGTCAGCGTGCCGTCTTCCTGATAGGTGCGGTCCGCAAACACTTCGCTTGCCGTCCTCAGTCCGATTCGATCTCCCGCTTTAATCAGCTCGCTTCCGGAAAGCCCGAAAAGAATAAGTCCGGGATCAAAATGACAGACCGCCTGAGCGATGGCTTCTGACAGGCCGGGATTGACGGCGGCCATATTATATAAAGCGCCGTGCGGCTTCACATGCTGCATCTCGACACCTTCCGCTTTTAAAAACCCTGACAGCGCGCCGATTTGATACAGCGTCAGATCATACGCTTCCTCGGGTGTAATCGCAATCTGCCGCCGCCCGAACCCCTGCAGATCGAACAGCCCGGGATGAGCGCCGATTTTCACGCCTTTTTCCGCCGCAAGCGCAACCGTTTTGCGCATCACGCTGGGATCACCCGCATGAAAGCCGCAGGCGATGTTTGCAGATGTCACATAATCCAAAATCTCTTCATCCAGTCCGATTTTATAAGCACCGAAACTCTCTCCTAAATCACAATTGATGTCAATCTGAAACATAAGCTCCCTCCTGTATTGTAAACGTTTTATTTTATTATCATTCCGATATTCGGAACGATTATTCCGAATTGTTGAATTTCTCTTCATTATATTTAATTCTGACAGGTTTGAACATCCTTTTGTCAGAAAACCTACCATAGACCTAGTCACAAATCTGACAAAACAAAAAAAGAGAGCCTCATGCTGAGACTCTCTCTTTTTTCTATTATAACACCCAGTGGCGGATCGCTTTGGCGACCCCGTTTTCCGTGTTGACATCAGTCACCCAGTCAGCTGTTTCTTTCACGATGTCCTGCGCGTTCCCCATGGCGACGCCGACACCCGCTTTTTCAATCATGGCAATGTCATTCAGACTGTCACCCATGGCCATCACATTTTCCATCGTGAAGCCGAGTTTTTCCGATACCTTCGCCAGCGCAGCCGCTTTGTTGATACCGAGGGCATTGACTTCGATGTTGATCGGACTTGAGTTTGTGATTTCGAGCTCCTTGTATTCTTTGAGCTCTTTCAGCACCTCATTCCGCACTTCGTCATCCTCGATTTCGAACCCGAACTTGAGCCACTGATGATCCGTAATCGTTTCCGGGAATTCCCCTCTCCACACTCTATCGACGGTAGAAGCCCAGAAATTCGTGTTGTGCTTGTTCCTCAGATCCCATAATTTTTGAATATGATCGGTATGAAGAAGCTTGCGCTCAACCAGCTCAAAGTTGGAATCCCAGATTTCGCTGCCGTTTGCCGTGATTAAAAAGGATGACAGCTCGAGAGACTCAGCCAGTTCGCGGCAGGTCATCAGCGTGCGTCCTGTGCTGATGACGACGTGAATTCCTTTCGCCTCCGCTTCCTTGATCGCCCGCCGGTTTTCCTCCGGGATGAGCTGCTCGTCATTGAGCAGGGTTCCGTCCATATCAATCGCGATCAGTTTAATATCTGCGTCTTCTCTTTGTATCGGCATATATGTACCTCACTTTTTATATTGTAGTCGTCTCTATTTTAATACATATGACCCACAGGAACAAAAAACCGCTTCCTGCGTTTGGCAGGGCGAGCGTTGAGGAAAATAAATATTGAGGTGATGGAGGATGAAAGAAAGAAAACAAAAGAACAAACCGAATGAAAATCCTGAACATCATGATTTAACCGATCCGATTCCGCTGGAAGAGCTGAAGGAAAACGCCAATGACGAAAAACACAAACATGACCAAAGGGACAATTCACAAAGTGAAAGAGATTATGATACAAAATAACACGCTTGTCCGAAAGCCGCCGCTGGAGGCGGCTTTTTTTACGATGGCTGGATAAATATGCTGAGCTCCGCTTCCGCCACAGGCTTCCCGGCAACGGACGCTTTCGCCCGGCCGAACACAAAACCGCGTCTGATTCGCGTGACCT
This sequence comes from Bacillus sp. MT(2024), assembly GCF_036362845.1. Taxonomy (NCBI): domain Bacteria; kingdom Bacillati; phylum Bacillota; class Bacilli; order Caryophanales; family Bacillaceae; genus Bacillus; species Bacillus sp. MT(2024). The sequence continues at coordinate 413,020 of NZ_CP143632.1, read as the reverse complement.
CAAAAAAAAGATCCAGACGGTCTCCCGGCAAAGCGGCACCTAACCTTTCCGCTTTCTTCACCGCGGATAAGAGACCGAGACCGTCACCGCCGGTAATTCCCGCGCAAGCCGCCGTTTGGGCCATTGCTTCAACGACGAGCGAAAATGGCATCTCTCTTTGGGATTCAGTTATAAACCAGTCATTTTCACTGATGTTTTTGTAAGCACCCGCCCATTTTCCGGCTTCACTGTTCGTCGTGCCGTCAATCAAAAGAAACGGAAAACGATGGGGCAATAGCGTCTGATTCATCACGCAGCCTCCCTTCCCTCTCATTATAACGCAAGAAAAAACCCGCGTCCCCCCGACGCGGGTTCATTTTTATTGATTGAGCTTTCTGAGCACGATGCCATGCAGCGGTTCATGCGGCTGAATACCGCAAATGTCTTGAAGAACGCCGCTCGTGCCTTTTTCCGCGATAAGCTTTTGCAGCTCAACCGCTTCCGGATCATCCTGATAGTCAAAGCGCAGGGCGGCGGCGATACCTTCCGCCAGCGCGTTCGGTTCTTTTATTTTTTTGGCCGGCCCTACTAATCTGTCATTCGCTCCGAGTTTTCTGAGCGGTGATCTGGCGACTCTTGTCACATCATCCGTGATGTATTCATTTTCAAAGCGGCCGATGATTTTTTTCATGTACTGCTCATGTTCGGATTGCTTAAAGCCGTACGCTTTCACCAAGTACTCGCCCGTTTCTGAAAGTGCATCGTACACGACACGCCGGATTTCCGGATGGCCGATGGCCTCTTTGACGGTTTTTAATCCGCGCTGATAGCCGACATACGCCGTGACGGCATGCCCGGTATTGACGGTAAACAGCTTTCTCTCAATGAAAGGCGTAAGATCATCCGTAAACAACGCGCCTTTAAGTACCGGCTGATCGCCGGCAAAGCCGGTTCTGTCTATGACCCATTCAAAAAACGGTTCTACGGATACTTTCAGCGGATCTTCATGGTGCTGAATCGGCACGATCCGATCTACCGCAGAATCCGGGAAGCCGACTGTCCGGTTCACGAGTTCCCGCTCCGCTTCCGTCAAATGTCCGAAAACTTCTTTTTTCAGAAAACTGCTGCCGCCGATCATATTTTCACAGGCAATGATATTGAGAGGCTCAAAGGACGTTCTGCGCTTCAGACCTTCCGCGATGGACGGGGCGATGAGTCTGAGAACGTTCGGGCCCACCGCCGTCGTAATGATCGCCGCTTCATTAATCAGCCCGTACAGCTCTTGTTCTTGCACCGCGCTGTTGATGGCTGAAACGGGGCCGATGATTTCTGTCCGCCTGCCGCCGTCGGCAAGCTCCACGGTATATTCCTTCTTTTCATTGAGAAGGCTGACCATCGTTTCATTCACATCAGCGAAAACTACGTCATAGCCGGAATGATGGAGCAGGGCGCCGATAAAGCCCCGCCCGATGTTTCCCGCTCCGAAATGAAGGGCAATCATGTCAGTTCACCTCGCTGAAAATAGCGGCCAGTTCTTCTTCCGTCTTTGCACTGATCAGCCGTTCGATGTTTTCTTCCTCTGAGCAGATGATGGCGATGTTTGACAGGATGTCTAAGTGTTCATTGTTTTTTCCGGCGATACCGAAAACGACCTTTGCCGTATTGCCTTCACCATATTCCACACCGTTCGGAATCTGGATGACGGAAATGCCTGAATGAAGCACCTCATCCTTCGCATCTTCCGTTCCGTGCGGAATCGCAATGAAATTTCCCATGAACGTGGATGATGTTTCTTCACGTTCGAACATTTTTTCCACATAGCCGTTCTTCACGTAACCGTTATCAATCAACGTCTGTCCCGCCAGGCGGATGGCATCCTCTTTTGAGTTCACTGTCTGGTTCAGTTTGATGTTCGCTTTAGCCAATACTTCCATGATGAAGATCCCTCTTTCTGTTTGATTAGTTTTTAAGCTTTTCAATCAGTTCATCGTATTTCGGGCTGTTTAAGAAATTATCAACCGAAATGTGCACCGCCTGCGGCAGCTTCGCTTTCGCGCGGTCAGTCAGGTCCTTATGCGTAATGACGATATCCGCGTCATTCGGAAGATTATTGATCGACGTATTTGTCACATCAATATCCAGGTCTGCTTTTTTCACTTTGTTTCTTAAAATGGAGGCGCCCATTGCGCTCGATCCCATACCCGCGTCACATGCGAAGATAATGCGGCTGACTTGGTCAGCGGAAATATCAGCGGCGCTGTTTTCCGGCTCTTCCTCTTTGTCTGCCAATGCGGCCGCCGCTTCACTTTTCCTGCCTTTCATTTCCTGCATTTTTTCCGCCGCGGCTGTCAAATCTTCTTCGCCCGCTTTAGACGATTTCAGAATAAGCGCCGAGACGATAAACGATACGGCCGCGGCAACGATGACGCCCGCCAGCACGCCGAGATAGCTTCCTTTCGGTGTCAGCGCCAAAATGGCGATGATGCTTCCCGGAGATGATGCGGCGACAAGACCCGCGTTAAAGATCGAGAATGTAAGCAGTCCGCTCGCTCCCCCGGCGATCGCCGCGAGGATCAGCATCGGTTTCATTAAAATGTAAGGGAAATAGATTTCATGAATCCCCCCGAAGAAATGAATGATGGCCGCTCCGGGAGCCGTCGATCTTGAAGAACCTTTCCCAAAGAACATATATGCCAGTAAAATACCGAGTCCCGGTCCGGGGTTCGCTTCCACTAAGAACAGAATGGATTTACCCGCTTTGGCGGCCTGCTCGATTCCGATCGGACTTAAAATGCCGTGGTTGATCGCGTTATTCAGGAACAGGACTTTCGCCGGTTCTACGAAAACGCTTGCAATCGGCAGCAAATTCGCGTGGACAATGACTTCCACACCCGCCGCCAGCAATTTGTTAAGAGACAGGACGACCGGGCCGATCGCATAAAACGCGATAATCGTCAGCACTGCGCCGATAATTCCCGCCGTGAAGTTGTTGATCAGCATTTCAAAACCCTGTCTGACTTTATCTTTAAACACACGGTCTAATTGTTTAATGAGATAACCGCCCAAAGGCCCCATAATCATTGCCCCTAAGAACATCGGAATGTCCGCTCCGACAATGACTCCGATGGCGGCCGTCGCCCCGACGACTCCCCCGCGGTGATCATAGATCATTTTTCCGCCCGTATATGCGATTAAAAGCGGCAGAAGATACGTAATCATCGGGCTTACCAATGTATTCAGCTGCGGATTGGGAAACCATCCCGCCGGAATAAACAGCGCGGTGATAATTCCCCATGCGATAAATGCGCCGATATTCGGCATGATCATACCGCTTAAATAACTGCCGAACCGCTGTATCTTCACTTTCATGCCAGCTTGCTGTTCTTGCTGCATGTTCATTCCCTCCCTGTTTGCCTGCCTTCAGATGAAAATAAATAAGACACGGGGTTTCTCTCTCCCCTGTGTCTTCATCATAAAACGCTTACAATCCCCATTCAATGAAAAGTAAAGAGGAGTTTGGCACAGAGACTGTGACAAATCCTTAACAAAAAAAAGACACCTCATCAAAGGTGTCTTACCGCTTTCTGTATATAATGTGTCCTTTTGTGACGACGAGTTTGGCAATGAGCCGCTCACTGACAATAAACACCGGATACGCACATACGAGCGCGAAAATGGCGGCCGGCACATACCGCGCTGCCGGAAACATCGGCATGACGGCGGTTCTGGCCATCTGCACAAGATAAATCAAAAGCACCGTGATCGCAATGGCCGCAGCCATAATCGGAGCTGATACTTTATATTCACGCAATTTCACATGGCAATGCCCGCACTGAAACTGGCACGGGATCATGGATGATCTGACCATGTCGCCTGTAATCGGCTTGCCGCAGTTCGGGCAGGTCGTTTCTTTCATGTTTATTCCTCCATTCAACTCTTCTATTATAACAGAGTCTGACTGCGTGTTTTACATTTGTGATTGTTCAACATTTTTTCACATATTTTATCATCAGGCTCTTGTGTGCATTTGTGAAAACATCTACTCTTAGAGGGAGGTTCATCACTCATTCGCATAAAAAGGAGGATGCAGAATTGCTTCCGATTCACAGACAGCAAACCTTGCTTGAATGGCTGAAAGAAGAGGGCGCGCTGAAAATCTCTGACATAAGCGAGAGATTCGGCGTCTCCGAGATGACCGTGTACAGAGACGTCAATCAGCTGGCGGATGCAAACCGGATTATCCGGACACCCGGCGGCATTACGCTCCCTCCCGCTTCAGAACAAAGCGCCAATCAATGCGGCTATTGCCTGCGGCCGATTCAGCATTCGTATTCTGTTCAGCTTATTACCGTTTCACAAGCCGTTGAGCAGATGTGCTGCATTCATTGCGCGATTTTGCGGTATGAGGATAAAAAGGAAGAAGTGTCCCACGTCATTTGTAAGGATTTTCTTCTCCAGACGACACTGACGGCCGCTTCCGCATACTTTTTAGTCCATGCCGATATTGACCTTCACTGCTGCCGGCCTCAGGCGATTCCCTTCTCAACGCTTGATTACGCAGAACGGTTTCAAAAAGGATTCGGCGGGGTCATTTGCACCTTTGACGAGGCGGCGGACATCATCTTACACGACAGGCAGAAGGGATGCACCTGCAGCAAGACATAACAACAACCAACCGGAAGGCGGTGTCATCATCCATGAGACAGAACAAACGCTGGCTCATCTTTTTGCTGTTCCTTGTTTTGATTCCGAAAACAAGCTTCGCCCACGCCTACATCACAAACTCAAATCCGGGAGAGAACAGCGAATTAAAACAAGCGCCGAAGCAGATTGAAATTGAGTTTAATGAACAGATTGAAGAAGGCTTCCACTCCATTAAGGTCTATAATTCATCCGGCGAACGGGTTGACGCGGGCAAAACGGTGATTCAAAAAAATAATGCCCGCATCATGACCGCGGCATTGAAAAAAAATCTGCCGCATGATATTTACAGAGCGGAATGGAACGCGGTATCGGCCGACGGACATCCGGTATCCGGCGTCATCCCTTTCAGTATCGGAAAAGCCGGCGGTGAACTTCAGGAGCAGACATCATCGCAAGCGGCGCTTCATCCCGAAGCGGCCATCGACCGCGGTATTTTGTACACCGCTATCTCCCTGTTTATCGGCACGGCTTTTTTCCATCTGTTTTGGTACAGAAATAATAAAGATTCATCAAAAGCAAAACGAACTGTAAAGCTGCTCGTGATTTCTTTATGTTTAACGGGGCTCGCGCTCGTGTGCCAGCTCCCGATCCAGACGAAAGAAAACGCGGGCGGCGCTTGGAGCGCCGCGTTTCAGCCGGACTATGTAAAAGAAACGCTTCTGAAAACGGCAGGCGGGTACGTCTGGATGATCCAGATCAGCTTATTTATCCTGCTCGCCCTGTCCATGATCCCGCTGTTGAAGAAGAAAGCATTCCGGTCATTTGCGTACTGGACGGCGCCGCTGTTGTTCTTCTTCGCTTCGCTTTTGGCAAAAGCATTCGCCGGGCATGCGGCCGTTATCGACGAAAAAGCGGTCGGCATCGCGATGGACTTTCTCCATTTATCAGCCGCGTCTGTATGGATGGGCGGTATAGCCGCTCTTGTGCTGCTTCTTTCATCAGAGTGGAGAAAAACCGATAAAACCATCGCTTGGGAAACGGTCAGACGGTTTTCTCCTTGGGCGTTCGCCTCTGTCGGCGTGCTGTTATTTTCAGGTGTGCTGAACGGATTTTTCATTATCCGCTCGTTTGATTCACTCTTTCACACCGCTTACGGCAAGACGCTCCTTTTGAAAATCGGACTGTTTGTCATCATGCTTGCGCTCGGCGCCGTTCACGTATGGATGACGAAGTTCAGCAGAAAAAGGAGCATCAGCGCAACGATAAAGGCCGAATGGGCACTTGGTATTGCGGTGTTATTCACAACCGCCGTCTTCACAAGCCTGCCCAGCCCGCCGCCGCCCGCGCCATTGCCTTTTAACGGCTCAGAAACGATCGGAAACGGGGAGACCCTGTCCTTGCACATTACGCCGAACCAGCCGGGTAAAAATGAATTTCAAGTCATTGTCACCGATCATAACGGCAGCTTAGTAAAAGACATTCAGCAATTTACGGTCACTGTTTACCAGACGGGCTTCAGCGGCAAACAGCATGAAAGCACCTTTGATTTGAAGAAAACGAAGGAAGGCACATTCGAAGCCGCCAACCTGTCCATCACCGAAAAGGGAAACTGGAAGATCAAAGTCCACGGGCTGACAAACGATTTTAATGAAATCAACCAAATATTCTCAACGACAAACTAAGGAGTGTATCTCATGTTGAAAAAAAAGGCTTTAATATTCATATCCGCCGTGACCCTGTCACTCGTCGGTTTTACGGCGGCAGCAAGCGCCCACGTCTCAGTCAAACCTGCGGAATCCGCGGCCGGTTCTTGGGAAACGTACACGATGAAAGTGCCTGTGGAAAAGAATGAGCCGACAACGAAAGTCGTGCTGAAAATGCCCGCCGGCGTTGAATTTCAGCAGTATCAGCCGATTCCGGGCTGGAAAACATCCGTATCCAAACATGATGACAAAGCGGTCTCCGTCACTTGGGAAGCAAAGGACGGCGGCATTCAGCCCGGCCAATTCCAGCAGTTCACGTTCGTTGCGAAAAATCCTGAAAAGAGCGGAGATGCCGCTTGGGACGCTTACCAATATTACAAAGACGGCAGCATTGTAGAATGGACGGGGGATGAGAAAGCCGACACGCCTCACTCGATTACGAAAATCACGAAATCGGCCAGCGTGACGGATGCGCACGGAGCTGAACAGTCAAACGAAGAAAGCAAATCCGGCGTATCAGCGCTTGATATTGCGGCCATCGTTCTGTCAGCTGCGGCGATTATCCTTTCCATCGCGGCGCTTGTAAAGAAAAAACGCGCGTAAGCAAAAAGCGATCCGGCTCTAAAGAGCCTGCGATCGCTTTTTTTCTTATCCGCGGCCTGCCTGGAAAGACGGATATTTTGTCATTCCCCCGTCAGCAAACAGCGTAATGCCGGTCACATAGCTTGATTCCTTTGAAGCAAGCCAGACGGCGACAGCCGCGATTTCTTCCGGCTCACCGATATATCCCATCGGAATCATGCTTTCCACATCTTTTCTCTGAACGGGATCGGCAAATTTTTCCGCGTTGATCGGCGTATTGATGGCGCCCGGTCCGATATTGTTAACACGGATGCGCTTCGGCGCGTACTCAAGCGCCAGCGTTTCCGTCATCAATTTGATACCGCCTTTACTCGCCGCGTAGTGAACAAACAGCGGCCACGGAATCATTTCATGTACACTTGACATGTTAATGACGTTTCCTTGAATATCATTCTCTACGTAATATTTAATGGCTTCGCGGCTTCCTAAGAAAGCGCCGGTCAGATTGGTATTGATGACTTTGTTCCAGTCTTTGAGCGGCATTTCATGCGACTGAACCGGATTCTCCATGCCGGCGTTATTGATCATGACATCCAATGTGCCGAATTCCTTCACTGCGGTCTGCACGATGTTTTTGACATCTTCTTCTTTTGTGACGTCTCCTTGAACGATGACCGCTTCGCCTCCCGCTTTTTGAATCTCTTCTTTAACGGTTTGGGCGTCTTTTTCATTACTATAGTAGTTAACCACGACTTTCGCCTGCTCCTGTCCGAAGCGGATCGCCATCGCTTTTCCTAATCCTGATGAAGCTCCCGTAATGGCAACGACTTTTCCTTTTAAATCCGTGTACATGTTCAAACCTCCTGCATATGTTATGAATTTGATTTCGCAACGCCTAAGAATACCGCCGCTACAATGATCAGGATAATCCCGATGGCAATGGCGACCAGCTGACGCTTCGTTTTGCTCTCACGGAGAATGAAGATTCCGCCGAGCGTGCTGATGACGATCCCCATTTGAGAGAGGGAAAAACTTGTCGCAACTCCGACACGCGGCTGTGAGATGAACAGAAACATGTTCCCGAGCGCCCAGATGATTCCCGGCAGAATGTTCTTGAGGGCGTACTTATTAAACGGTTTATGCTTGTACGTCAGGAGCAGTCCGCCAATGACCATCCCGATCGCCTGCGGCAGAAGTGCTGACCATCCGGATACGCCGAACAGCCGGGCGACGACGACATAGACCAAATAGCCGAGCGTGGAGATCAGCAGGATAACAATGCCTTTTTTTAAGTTTCCCGGTTCTCCGTCCGCCCGCCCCTTTTTATCTTCTAAAGATGTGAGCACAATCCCGATGATGATAAAAATAAGGGCGAGAATACCCAGCGTAATCGCGATCGGGGTTGACCATTCTTTGAATACGATCACACCGAACAAAGAAGTCGAGACGAGCTGCATTCCCGTTGATATCGGCATCGTTTTTGAAACGCCCATCAGCTGTATGCTTTTAAGCTGATTGCTTTGGCCGAGCGACCAAAACAGCCCCGAGATAATGCCGACAATAAAAATGCGCCCGGACAGCACCGGATGGACAAACAGATACAGCACAAACGAAACGATGAGCGCCCCGATTGTCGTTCCCAGCGTCTGGCTGTAAGGCCCGCCGCCTAATTTGACGTTAAATAACACGATGCTCCCCCAAAATAAAGCCGGGAGAAGAGCCAGTAATATATCCATGATGGCGACCTTCTTTCAATCGTATTTGCTGTTATTTTGTCTGGAATCGAACCGATTATTCCCGCAAGATCAAAAAAGCCTGCCGGCGATATTCACCGGCAGACCGCTCCATAAAAAAGCCCCGCTTAGAAGCGGGGCTTTCTTTTCGGCTCATTAAAGTCCGATAGACATGTATTTGGTTTCCAGGTACGGTTCAATGCCTTCCGTACCGCCTTCACGGCCGATGCCGCTTTCTTTCATTCCTCCGAACGGCGCTTGAACCGCGGACGGACCGCCGTCATTCCAGCCGATGATGCCGTATTCAAGCTGTTCAGAAATATAGATGCCGCGGCGGTAGTTTTCTGTGAAGAAATAAGCCGCAAGCCCGAACGGCGTATCGTTCGCAAGCTTGATCGCTTCATCAATATCTGAGAACGTAACGATCGGCGCAACCGGGCCGAAAGTTTCTTCATGCATGATGTTCATGGATGTGTCTACATTTGAAAGCACGGTCGGCGTCACGAAATAGCATCCTTTTTCATCGTTTTGGTCATACGTTCCGCCCGTCAGCACTTCTGCGCCTTTTTCCACGGCGTCATTAATTTGGCCGACGATTTTATCGAAGCCTTTTTTGTTGATGACAGGGCCGACGTTTACGCCTTTTTCAAGACCGTTTCCGACTTTGAGTTTCGCAGCTTCTTCACTCAGTTTTTTCGCAAACTCGTCTTTCACGGATTCGTGTACGATCAGACGGTTCGCACAGACGCAGGTTTGGCCGGCATTTCTGAATTTAGAGGCCATTGTTTGGGCTACCGCCAGATCAAGATCAGCGTCTTCATCCACGATCAGCGGCGCATGTCCGCCAAGCTCCATTGACATATGTTTTACGGTGTCGGCGCTGTTTTTCATCAGAATTTTGCCGACAGGCGTTGAGCCGGTAAAGGTAATTTTGCGGATTTTCGGGCTGCTGGTGAAGACGTTTCCGATTTCGGCTCCGTCACCGATCACCACTTGCAGCACGTCCTTCGGAATTCCCGCTTCATATGCGAGACGCGCAAGGGCGTAAGCGGAAAGCGGCGTATCCTCCGCCGGTTTGATGATGAACGTACAGCCTGCCGCCAAAGCGGGCGCGGCTTTTCTTGTAATCATCGCATTCGGGAAATTCCACGGCGTAATCGCGGCTACCGGGCCGACCGCCTGACGGGTGACGACAATCCGTTTGCCCGTTGTCGGCGCAGGTACGGTTCTGCCGTAAATCCGTTTTGCTTCTTCGGCGAACCATTCAATATAGCCGGCGCCGTATAAAACTTCTCCGACCGCTTCTTCGTACGGTTTGCCGTTTTCTTTCGTAATTAATTCCGCAAGTTCTTCTTTATTTTCAACAATCAGCTCATACCATTTTCTCAAAAGTGAGGCACGTTCTCCCGCTGATGTTTTGGACCATGATTGAAACGCTTGATGTGAACGTTCAATCGCTTTTTCAACATCTTCGGCCGTCTGCTGGGGGATGCTTTCGATCGCCTCTCCCGTTGCCGGGTTGTACACTGTTAATTGTTCTGGCATATTGAACATTCCTTTCTTTCCTATAGTAAAACCATTGAATGCTTGTTGATGTATCTCACACTTTCATGATAGCAGACACATCCGGCGGCATTCCAATAATTGAACTCACAGAGCTGCTTCGATAATGGAAAGGCCTTCTTTGAGCTGCTCATCCGTCACCACAAGCGGCGTCAGGAATCTGATAATGTTGCCGTTAATGCCGGCCGTCAGCAGCAGCAGTCCGTTCTCGTTCGCCGTTTTAGCGATCGCCGCGGCTTTTGCTTTATCCGGTTCCCGCGTGTGCGGATCTTTGACAATTTCGATGGCCGCCATCGCGCCGAGTCTGCGCACTTCTCCGATGCAGGCATGCTCTTTTTTCCACTCGAGCGCTTGATGCTCGATGATCCGGCCGATCTCTTCGGAACGCTGATTCAGCCCTTCTTCTTCAATAATATCCAAGACCGCGAGCGCAGCCGCACAGCCGAGCGGGCTTCCCGCATATGTGCCACCGAGTTCCCCCGGCGCGGCGGCATCAAGCATTTCCGCCCGGCCGATGACGCCGCTCAGCGGCAATCCGGCCGCAAGTGATTTGGATACGGTGATCAAATCCGGAACGGCTTCGAAATGTTCAATCGCAAAATACGTTCCCGTTCTGGCAAAACCTGTCTGAATCTCATCCGCAACAAAAACGATACCGTGTTTTTTACAAAAAGCGGCGACGTGCTGCACGAAACGTTTTGAAGGAATGATGAAGCCGCCTTCTCCCTGAACCGGCTCCATTACGACACAGGCGACGGTTTCCGGTGCAACTGCGGCGATAAAGAAATCCTCAAAAGCGCTGATGATAAAGTCGTCATACTGCTCGTTAGTCATGCCGGCCGGCTTTTGATAATAGTAAGGAAACGGCGCCTGATACACCTCTGAGGCAAACGGGCCGAAACCGAATTTATAAGGCTTCACCTTGCTCGTCATGCTCATCGTCATGTTCGTGCGGCCGTGGAACCCTCTTGTAAATGACACGACAGCCTGGCGCTTCGTATATTTTCTGGCGATTTTCACGGCGTTTTCCACCGCTTCCGCCCCCGAATTGAGAAAAATCGCTTTTTTCGCATGATCTCCCGGCGCAAGGGCGCAAAGTTTTTCGGCCAGCTCAATATAAGACGGATACATCATGACGTTAAATCCCGGGTGAATCAGATCCTCCGCCTGTTTCTTCACGGCCTCCACCACTTTCGGATGAGAATGGCCGACATTCAGCGTTCCGATCGCTCCGGCAAAATCAATGAATCGTCTGCCGTCCAAATCGTACAAAAGCGCCCCTTCCCCTTTTACCGCCATGCTGCGGTTTCCGTTGCCGACCCCCTTGGAAACGAATTGGTCCCGTTTTTGCTGCCATTGGGCAGTTGTCACTTCCGATGATGCTGTTCGACTCATAGATTCCATCCCCCTATATTGTTTTCTTATCATTCTGACTTCTTTTTGGTATGATGAAAAGTACCAAAATCAATTTATCCATGGTATCAGAAAGGAGCAGGGTCTGGATGCTGACGATTTCCATTGATCATTCTGAAACGGCGGATTATATCTATCAGCAGATCTATCAGCACATAAAAGCGGCCGTTTTGAAACGCAGCCTGATGCCTCATACAAAGATGCCGTCTAAACGGGAGCTTGCCGAGACGCTGAAGGTCAGCGTGAATTCAGTGAATTCAGCTTATCAGCAGCTGCTTTCGGAAGGTTATTTATATGCAGTCGAAAGAAAAGGCTTTTTCGTGGAGGAAATTGATACGGTTTATCATGAAGAAACGCCTTCGCTCTCATTGCCTGAAGATTTAAAAGAGCGGGAGCCGGATAAGAGCGGCTGGATTTCGTTTTCTCATATGAGCGTGGATACGGCGCATTTTCCCCTGAAAAGCTGGTTCCGCTGTGAGCATAAAGCAGCCGCCCGTTCATTTCATACACTCGGGGAACTCGTCCATCCGCAAGGCTTATATGAAGTCCGTGAAACCATTTCGCGGCTTATTTCCCTGACAAGAGGCGTTACATGCCGCCCGGAACAAATCGTGCTCGGGGCGGGCACGCAAATGCTGACGCAGCTGCTGACGGAACTGCTGCCAAAAGACGCGCTGTACGCCATGGAGAACCCGGGATATATGAGGATGTACCGGCTGCTGCAAAACCTCGGGAAAAAGGTTGCGACGATCAGCCTTGATGAAAAAGGCATGTCCATGGCCGAAATCGAAAAACGCCGGCCCTGTGTATTGATCACCACGCCTTCCCATCAATTCCCCTCAGGCGTGATCATGCCCGCTTCCCGGCGGATTCAGCTTTTAAACTGGGCCGCCGAACAGAACGGCCGCTTCATCATTGAAGATGATTATGACAGTGAATTTAAATATGACGCCGATACGATACCGGCGCTTCAAAGCCTTGACCGGTTTCAAAATGTCATCTACATGGGGACCTTTTCAAAATCCCTTTTCCCAGGTCTGCGCATCAGCTATATGGTTCTGCCGCCCGGGCTTTTGCGGACGTTCAAAGAGAGAGCGTATGACCTGCATACGTGCAGCACGCTTGCCCAGCTCGCGCTGAAAGAATTTATCGACTCGGGTGAATACCAGAAACATATTAAAAAGATGAAGCAGCATTATAAGAACATGCGGGAACGCCTCATTTCGGCTTTGGAAGAAACATTCGGAGAAAGAATCAGTGTAAAGGGCGCCAATGCGGGGCTTCATTTTGTCACTGAGTTTGACTGCGCCCGTTCAGAAAAAGAGATTTTGGCACGGGCGGATGCAGAACAGCTCGATCTGTTTGCGATGAGCCGGTTCCGTCTGAAAGCAGGAGGCGATTCAAATAAGCCGCAGCTCATTCTGGGGTTCGCCCGCCTGAAGGAGAGCGATATTCAAGAAGGCGTCCTCAGGCTTTACCGGGCGGTTTTCGGCGCATAAAAAAACCCCCGGAATTCGGGGACTTATTTACCAGCGGTCCGGTTCTGTCTGCAAAATCGCCTCCAGCAGGCCGGGAAACGCCGCTTGTAAATCATCTTTGCGCAGGGAATAATAACGGTGCTTCCCGTCTATGCGCACTTGGGCGATCCCCGCTTCCCGCAGCACTTTGAAGTGATGGGACAGCGTTGATTTGGCGACCCGGACATCAGCGCAGGTACCGCACGTTTTTTCTGTTGTTTCCGCCAATTGTTTGACCAGCTCTAAGCGGAGCGGATCACTCAGAGCATGAAGAACCTTTGTCAGCTGTAAGCGGTCGGTTTCAGGATGGTTTGGAATGTTCATGAGTCAAATGTAACACATAAAAGCGGCGGGTGACAATTTAGGCGGTGAGGGTTTTTCCTTTACCATTCACTGCGAAACATGTTACAGTTAGTTCGATAATATTCGAACTATAACAAATAAACCCAATCAGGAGGAATAACAATGATCGTCTTACAGGCTTACATGAAAGTAAAAGCGGATAAACGCGAGGAATTTTTAGGAGAAGCGCAATCACTTGTTCAGCATTCACGCGCGGAAGAAGGAAATGTGCAATACGATCTTTTCGAAAAAGTCGGTGAGGAAAATACATTCGTTATGCTTGAGCAATGGAAAGATGAAGAAGCGATGAAATTCCACAACGCAACTGACCATTTCCAAGGATTCGTGGCAAAAGCAAAAGAAGTGCTGAGTGCGCCGCTTGACGTCGTCCGCACAGAACTGTCAGAGTAACGAAAGGATGAATGACATGAACGAAGTCCTTCAAATATTAACAGACCACCGTTCCATCCGCAGCTACACAGATGAACCCGTATCGGATGAGCAGCTGGACCTTATCATCCAAGCAACTCAGGCAGCGCCGACTTCCATTAATGGCCAGCAATTTACCGTTATTGCGGTGAAAGATAAGGAGCGGAAGAAAAAAATATCCGAATTGGCCGGCGGCCAGCCGTGGATTGACCAAGCGCCGGTTTTCCTTTTATTCTGCGCTGATTTTAACCGCGCCAAAATTGCGCTGGAAGAATATAATGATACACCGCTTGAGATCACGAACGGTTTAGAGTCCGTTCTAGTCGGAGCCGTAGATGTCGGGATTGCGCTTGGTACGGCAACGGCTGCGGCTGAATCAATGGGACTCGGCACTGTGCCGATCGGCGCCGTGCGCGGCAAGCCTGACGAACTCATTGAACTGCTGAAACTTCCGAAATACGTTTTCCCGGTTTCCGGTCTCGTCATCGGCCATCCGGCAGACCGCTCCGCGAAAAAACCGCGTCTGCCGCAAGCAGCCGTTCTGCATCATGAAACGTATCAAGAAGAAGATTTAAGAACCCATATCGAGGCCTATGACAAGCAGATGTCCGAATACATGAAAAAACGCACCGACGGACAGGAAACAAGAAACTGGTCACAAGGCATCACTTCCTACTATAAGCAGGTTTATTATCCTCACATTCGTGAAATGCTTGAAAAACAAGGATTTAAGACGGATAAATAAACGTATCAGCCTGCCGGAACACTCCGGCAGGTTTTTTCTATTTCTCAAACAAAAGCGTTGACACTATGTAAAAATTTTTGTTAATATTTTCATCATATACTCATTGGTTTTCTGTGAACCGATGGGTTTTCTATTGTGACGAAAGAAGGAATCTGGGCTTATGAATGATAAGAAAACGGATATTCTGCTGGCGGCAAGGAAGCTTTTTTCCGGGAAAAGCTTTTCGTCGGTTTCGATGCAGGCGATCGCAGAGGAGTGCAAAGTCTCCAAAGCATCTTTATATAAGCTGTTTGAATCAAAGGAAGACCTGCTCCTGGAGCTGCTCGATTTTAACCAGAAACAGATGGTAGCGGCCGCTTCATTATTGAATGAAGAAACGAGCCTCTCCCCTGAGGAACGGTTTGCCAAAAAACTGATGGCTGAGCTTGAAGGCTTCAGGCGCAATCAGCAGTTTTTTAATATGCTGATGTACGGAAGCCCCTCTTCCATTAATGAGCGGGTAAAACGGCATATTCACAGGGCCCGCTCCACCTTTATCTGCTGGCATCGCGATTCACTGATTCAGACGTACGGCGAAGACATTATTCCTTATGTATGGGAGCTGGTGATCGTCCTGCAGGGGCTCCTGAGAGAATGCATCACGCTGATTAAGCTGGAAAAAGAACCGCTCGCTCTGGAGCCGCTCACGGACTTTATCATCCGCCATCTCAATCTCATCGTCGAAAACAGGAAAACCGAAACGGCTTTGCCTCAGGAGATGATTGACCTTTATACCGCCTCCGCTGCCTCATTTGAGCCGAAAGACAAAACCGTATTGCTGGCTGAAAGCCTGAAGGAACTGAAAGAAGCCGTCTCAGCCCTTCCGGAGGAAAAATATGATGCCGCAGGACTCGCTTCCGCGGCGGTTATGCTGGAGAAAGAATCAGCGGACAAACAGCCGCGGGATTTTCTTATAAAAGCGCTCATCGGTTATTTGGAGCAGGCCGGACCGCTGCACCAGCCGCTTGCAGCCGTTAAAACATTGCTCAAACTATAAAGAAAGAAGGAATCAGCTTGAATAAGAGTATTAAAACTGCACCATACAACCGCTCTGTCATTGTCGGGATTCTTTTGGCGGGAGCGTTCGTCGCCATTTTGAACCAGACACTGCTTATCACGGCGCTGCCGCACATTATGAATGACTTCAATATAGATGCCAACAAAGCGCAATGGCTGACAACATCGTTTATGCTGACGAACGGGATTTTAATCCCGATTACCGCATTTTTAATAGAGAAATTTACGAGCCGCACCCTCCTGATTTCCGCTATGAGTATTTTCACGGCGGGCACCATTGTCGGCGCATTCGCCCCGAACTTTCCGGTGCTCTTAACGGCCCGGATTATTCAGGCGGCCGGCGCCGGAATTATGCTGCCGCTCATGCAGACGGTATTTCTCACGATTTTCCCGATGGAAAAGCGCGGCCGCGCCATGGGTATGGTCGGCTTGGTTATTTCGTTCGCGCCGGCGATCGGCCCGACGCTTTCCGGATGGGCGGTCGAAGCATTCTCTTGGCGGTCTTTGTTTTACATCATCTTCCCGATCGCAGTCATCGATTTGCTTTTAGCGATTATTCTGATGAAAAACGTCACGACATTACGAGAAACACAGATTGATATTTTATCCGTGATCTTATCGACCCTCGGATTCGGCGGGCTGCTTTACGGCTTCTCAAGCGCCGGTTCCTCAGGATGGACCAGTACTGAAGTGCTGACTTCGCTGCTTGTCGGAGCGGCCGCGCTGATTTTCTTTATCGCAAGACAGATGAAGCTCAAAAAACCGATGCTGGAATTCCGTGTGTTTTCTTTCGGGATTTTCAGCCTGACCACCCTGCTCGGAACGCTTGTTTTCGCGCTGCTGATCGGAACAGAAACCATTCTCCCGCTTTACACGCAAAAGGTCCGGGGCGTATCCGCGTTTGATACCGGATTAATGCTTTTGCCGGGCGCGATTGTGATGGGGATGATGTCTCCGTTTATCGGCCGGGTGTTTGACAGAATCGGCGGAAAAGGCCTTGCGATGACCGGATTCTTCATCATCCTGCTCACGTCCCTGCCGTTTATGAATCTGACGGACTCGACGTCTCTCATTTGGATTGTCGTCGTTTATACCGCGCGGCTTTTGGGAACAGCCATGATTATGATGCCGGTGACGACAGCGGGAATCAATGCCCTGCCGCGCCACTTAATTCCGCACGGCACAGCCATGAACAATACCGTCCGCCAAGTCGGCGGTTCTATCGGTACGGCGCTGCTGGTTTCCGTGATGAGCAGTCAGGCCGCGCACGCCAATGCGTCAACTCCGGCAAACGCTGCCCTGCACGGCATGAATGCGGCATTTGTCGTAGCCGCCTGCATCGCGCTGGCCGGCTTCCTCCTATCTTTTACATTGAAGAAAAAACCGCGTCAGCCCGAGCAGCAGCAGGCCGTTACGCGGTAAACCAAAAAGAACCCGATCACGTATGTGACCGGGTTCTTTTTTTACTTCTCGATTCCGTCTTTTACTTCTTTCACCATTTGCGCCATGGATTCCAGGCCGCCTCCTGATAAATACCATGTAGCTGAATCAAGGTAGACAACATGGTTGTTTTTCACGGCTTTCACCGATTTTACATAATCATTTTCAACCACTTGTTTTGTTGAAGATTTTGTGCCGATCGCTGTTCCGCGGTCAACGACAAACATGTAATCAGGGTTTGTTTTGGCGATATATTCATAGGAAATGCTTTGTCCGTGCAGTGAAGCTTCGATGTTTTTGTCAGCCGGTTTGACGCCGAACACATCATGAATGAAGCCGTATCTTGATTTAGATCCGAACGCGCTGATTTTGCCGTCGTTCGCCATCACCACTAATCCGTTTTTATCCGTGCTGCTTGTCTTTTTCTTCAGATCGGCAATGGATTTGTCAATTTTCGCAAGCTTATCTTTCACTTCATTTTCTTTGTTAAAGATTTTGCCGATCACTTCAGTGTTTTGCTTGAATCTGTCAACGTAGTTTGTATAGTCATCATCAAGATAAATCGTCGGCGCGATTTTCGAGAACTCTTTATAAGAATCAGATTGTCTGTGGGCGATAATGATTAAATCCGGATCAATATCCGCGACTTTTTCAAAATCCGGTTCTTTTAAACCGCCGGTATTGGCGTATTTATCACTATTATATGAAGATAAGTATTTTGGAAGGTTTTGTTTCGGAAGTCCCGCCACGTGATCCTGTAAACCGAGTTCATCCATCGTGTCCAGCATTCCGAAGTTGAATACGACAACTTTTTTCGGATTCTTCGGCACTTTGACTCCTTCTTTGTTCAGATCATCTTTGATTGTGATTGTTTCTTTTGATTTGCCTGATGTTTTGTCCCCGTTTCCGCATGCAGAAACAACAAAAATCGTAACTAGCGCAATGAATAGCAATGCGAATTTTTTCATGACTTTCACCTCATCTGGTTTTTAAGAAAAGTACACACCGATCCGCTGACTGTCAATCTCTTGAATCGGGATGGTCATATCATAAATATCTTCAAGCACGGAGGTTTCAATGATCTCCTCCGCCGGCCCTTCTTTGACGATCCGGCCGTTTTTCAGTGCGACGATATGGTCTGAATAGACAGATGCGAAGTTGATATCGTGAATCACTACGACGACCGTTTTTCCGAAGTCTTCCACAAGCCGCTTCAACAGCTTCATCATTTCAACGGAATGCTTCATATCTAAATTGTTCAGCGGCTCATCGAGAAAAATATAGTCCGTATCCTGAGCGATGATCATCGCGATAAACGCCCTCTGACACTGGCCTCCGCTGAGCTGATCGAGGTATTTATCCTTTAAGTCATCCAGCTTCATATAACTGAGGGCCTGATTGATATGCACCCAATCTTCATCCGTCAGTTTCCCCTGGGAATACGGAAATCTGCCGAAGCTGACCAGGTCTTTAATCGTCAGCCTGATATTAATTTGGTTCGTCTGCTTCAGGATGCTGATTTTTTTCGCCAGATCGTTGCTTTTACAGGCCCCGATCTCTTGCCCGTCGACCGTGATTTCTCCGGAATCCGTCTTAATCAGCCGGCTCATGATAGACAGCAGCGTGCTTTTTCCCGCGCCGTTCGGACCGATAAACGAGGTGAGCCTGCCCTTTTGAATGGATAGAGACGTTTTCTCAAGGACGACTTTCCCTCCGTATTGTTTGCTTACATTTTTGACCTCTACCATGATTTATTCTCCTTTAACAGCAGATAGATAAAATAAATCCCGCCGGCAAAATTAATGATGACGCTCAGCGTCGTGGAAAACGTGAACACTTTCTCCACGACGAACTGACCCCCGACAAGCGCGACGATGCTGATCAGGACGGAACCCGCGATTAAATACGTGTGCCTGTAGGTTTTTAAAAACTCTCTCGCCAGATTGACGACAAGCAGTCCTAAAAACATAATCGGCCCGACAAGAGCTGTAGAGACAGACACAAGAATGGCAACGACGATGAGCATCTGTTTCACAAGCTTATCGTAATCAATCCCAAGGTTGACGGCGTGCTCCCTGCCGAGCGACAGCACGTCAAAAAACCGCGTGAACCGCCAGACATAAATGCCTGTCAGAAGAAAGACAGCACCGGCAAATCCTAAAAGATCGGTGTTGATATTGTTAAAGCTGGCAAACATTTTGTCCTGAACAACCTGGAACTCATTCGGATCAATCAGCATCTGCATAAAGGATGACAGACTGTTGAACAGCGTGCCGAATACGACGCCGACAAGCAGAAGGAAAAACACGTTCCGCCCCTCGCCTTTAAACATGAGCTGATACAAAACGAGTGACAAGAGCACCATCAGCCCGACGGAGATGACGAAATTAAGGTTTTTGTTCATCATGACGATATTCATTGAACCGAACAGGAACACGATGACGGTCTGAATGAGCATATACAGGGAATCGAGGCCTAAAATGCCCGGTGTCAGTATGCGGTTATTTGTAATCGTCTGGAAGATGACCGTTGAAAACGCGATCGCTCCTCCGGTGAGCATCATGGCAAGCACTTTGAAGCATCGTCTCGGCAGGGAGTATTCCCAATTGCCCAGTCCGTAGAACAGAAAGAATCCGATACATATCATGGCGAGCACCGCCAGCAGCGTAATTTTTTTATTATGACTCATATGCTTTTCTCCTTAACAGCATATACAGGAAGATGCCGCTGCCGATAACACCGACCATCAGGCCGATGGAAATTTCGTACGGGAAGATGATCACCCTCCCCAAAATGTCGCAAAACAGCACAAAAACAGCGCCCAAGAGAGCTGTGTGAGGCAGGCTGCTCCTCAGGTTGTCCCCTTTGTAAATCGACACCATATTGGGAATGATCAAACCGAGAAACGGCAGCATCCCGACGGTCAGGATCACCAGTGAAGCGATGAGCGACACGATAATCAGACCGATATTGACGACGCGTTTGTATTTCAGGCCGAGATTGACGGAAAAGCTCTCTCCCATTCCCGCCACCGTAAATTTATCCGCATAGACATAAGCGATGATCACCAGCGGGATACTCAGATATAAAAGCTCATACCGGCCTTTAACGACCAGTGAGAAATCTCCCTGCAGCCAAGATGACAGGTTTTGGATCAGGTCGTATTTATATGCGATAAACGTGGCGATTGAGCTGACGATATTCCCAAGCATTAAACCGACGAGAGGAATAAAAATCGCATCATTGAACTTGATTCTCTCGAGGATTTTCATGAAAAGGAAATTTCCCGCCAACGCGAAAATAAAAGCGATAGACATTTTCACAAGCGGACTCGCTGACGTAAAAAGCATTAATGAAATCAAAATTCCGAGCCTTGCCCAGTCCATCGTTCCCGCAGTCGTCGGCGATACAAATTTATTCCGGCTGATCTGCTGCATGATTAATCCGCAGATGCTCAGGCTCATGCCGGCGATGATAATGCTCACCAAACGCGGCAGCCGGCTGTCAAACAATGTACCTGCCTGTTCTTTATTTAAATGAAAAATATCCAGCGGCGACAAATCTTCTACACCGATAAATATAGAAGTACACGCCAAAACCGCCAGTAGCAAAAGTAAGTAACGTAGCTTCATGCTGCCTCCCTGCACCCATCACAAACGGAATGACTGATAGCCAAACAACTCCCATATATCCCCACTCGTAATGATTATCATTATCAACGACAACTATAATCTTATCATCTTTCCAAGCGCAGTCAATACAGTTTTGCTTTCAAAAGGGGTCATCCGCGGGCCGTACACTAAATTGTTTTACAATCAGTCTATCAAGAATTTGCAGGATTTTCTATAACCTTCATTTGGCTGCTTATCATTTTTTGCACATGATGACACGCTTGAGGGAAAAAAATCTGACAAACAGCGGCAAAATTCCTCCAGGAAAATACAAATGTTCTCCCTACGTAGAAAAAATCCTTGATTTACATGTTTGAAAGAGAGATAATAAAAATTAAATTTGTGAGAAAATTTAAATATTAGGGGATGTAAATCATGAAAGTTGTAAAATTCGGAGGCAGCTCTCTTGCGTCAGGAGCCCAGCTTGAGAAAGTGTTTCAAATCGTGACGGCTGATCCCTCGCGGAAAGCCGTCGTCGTATCGGCGCCGGGAAAACGCTTCTCGGACGATACAAAGGTGACGGATCTGTTAATCCGCTGTGCGGAGCATTATTTGCAAAAAGGTGGAGCGCCTGAGCTTGCCGAACCGGTCATTGAACGGTACGCCGCCATCGCGCGTGAGCTGAACCTGGATTTCTCTATTATAGAAAGAATCCGCAGTGACCTATTCGCTCTCTTAAACAGCTGTAAAACCAATCCCGAACAATATATGGATGCGGTGAAAGCGAGCGGCGAGGACAACAACGCGAAGCTGATCGCAGCCTACTTCCGACGGCAGGGCGTGAAAGCGGAATACGTAAGTCCGAAAGAAGCGGGGCTGTTTGTGACGAATGAACCCGGAAGCGCGCAGGTGCTCCCTGAATCTTATGATCATTTGTACCGTCTGAGAAACCGTGAAGGCTTGATCATTTTTCCGGGATTTTTCGGTTACACGAAGGAGCATGAGATTGTGACGTTTTCCCGGAGCGGCTCAGATATTACCGGCTCCATTCTCGCCAGCGGCTTAAAAGCCGACCTGTACGAAAACTTTACTGATGTGGACGCCGTCTATTCCGTCAACCCGTCGATCGTGCGGCACCCGAAAGAAATTAACGAACTGACGTATCGGGAAATGCGTGAGCTCTCCTATGCCGGGTTTTCCGTTTTTCATGATGAAGCGCTGATTCCCGCTTTTCGGGCCGGCATCCCCGTTCAGATTAAGAATACGAATAATCCGGATGCGAAAGGAACGCGCGTCGTCAGCAGCCGTGACAATACGAACGGGCCAGTCATCGGCATCGCAAGCGACACGGGCTTTTGCAGCATTTACATAAGCAAATATTTAATGAACCGGGAAATCGGTTTCGGCCGCAAAGCCCTTCACATTTTGGAGGAAGAAGGATTGACGTATGAACACGTTCCATCCGGCATTGACGACATCACGATCATCCTTCGGCACAATCAGATGGACTCAGAACTGGAACACAGGCTCGTCACCCGTCTGAAGCAGGAACTTCAAGCAGATGAAGTCACAGTCAGGCACAATCTGGCGCTGATTATGGTCGTCGGGGAAGCGATGCGCCATAATGTCGGCACAACCGCCAGGGCATCCAAAGCACTGTCCGAAGCAGGCGTCAACATCGAGATGATCAATCAGGGGTCATCGGAAGTCAGCATGATGTTCGGGGTGAAAGAAGAACAGGAAAAACACGCGGTGCGGGCGCTGTATGACGAGTTTTTCGCCGGAGTCTTACTCTCATAGGACACCGCCTCTTTTTTCTCTTGTCCACTAATATCCCTTACAAAGCAGCTTCTTTTACATATTGTATGGTATAGACAATATGGAGGTGAAGCTCATGTCAGGATATTCTGGAATCAGCTCTTTCGCTTTGATCGTTGTTTTATTTATCCTGTTGGTTATTGTAGGTACTGCCTATGTTGGCGGTTTCTAAGCATCACTCCGTCTATATGAGGACGCTGCGGGTTTTGACCTGCGGCGTTTTCTTTTGTTTTGCGCCGCTGTCCAAGTCCGGCCGCGCAAAAAAAAGACTGCCGGGAACATTCCCGGGCAGTCTTTTCCTTTGTTCAGGTTATTTTCTTCTCACGTCATTCCTCTTTCAGCTACATGGAATTCAGCCTGATCTGTCTGGCCTGCACCTGTCACTGTAAAAATCGCGGCGGCTGCTAAACAAATAACAAACCATTTAGATTTCAATTTCATACAAACCCTCACTCCTTTGTATTTGTTTCCTTGCCTCTTCGACTTTCAGAAAATAGTCAGAAGAAATCTTAAAGCAATTTTGTTCATAGTAATATTTAGCTGCTTCTAGTGCTAAATCCTCTATATCGGCGTATAAATTTTTATCTTCCAGGTAACGGAAACATGCGCTGATTGTTTCCTCGTCCGGTTTCGCCTGATACAGAGCCTGCAGCCATTCGAATTTTACCGTGTAAACGGGATCGTCTGTTTCTTTAGCATATTCATATCCCCGCTTGTGATATTCCGACGCTTTTTCTTTTTTTCCGAGTTTAAAGTAAATGAGTGTGATTAGAAAATATGCTTGAGGAAGAGAATTGACGATTCTTTGTGATTCAAATGTATCAACCGCCCGTTCAAAGTACGGAATCGCTTCGCCGATGCGGTCCTGATTGTAGTAGCACAGTCCGAGGTTATACAGCGCCCTCCCGACAAGCTGCGCTTTTTGTTCTTTTTCGGCCATTTGCAGAGCGTGCTGAAAATGTTTGGCCGCCTGTTCAAAGCGCCTTTCATCCATTAAATTGACGCCGAATACAAAATGGCATTGAATGATCCGGACGTTATATGTGTCCTGCTCTACGTAAATTTCATAAGCGTTTTTTATATGTATCAAAGAAAAATACGTTTGTTTCATATGATAATAAGCTTCGGCCACTTTAAAATAAAACTCCGCCCGTTCCACGTGGTCCGATACGAAGGCCAGTTTTTTCTCAGCTTGTTTATAATACGTAATCGCTGAGATAAATTCTCTTTTATCAAATTCAAACATGCCTTTGAAAAAGTTGACGTAATAATCGAGAAGCCCTTTGAGGCCGGCCTGGCTGTTATCAATGTTATCAAGAATTTCCGACAGGGTCGGCTGGTCTTCTATCTTCAGTTTTTCCAGCGGCTCCAAGTAGTCCAGCATCAGCTGATGGCGAAATTCCATGAGGGAATAATAAAGCACTAAGTTTGAATCAGGCTCCATACGGTCAAGCTCTTGTTTGATCTCGGCCTTCAAGATCTCCGCATCCGGCACGCTGAATGTTCTGATGTATCGATACCACTCGTTAATTTTCTGCCCGACTGCTGAAGAAGGAATTAACCCGCTCTTCATTCCTTCACCCTCCCCATCCAAGACCTGTTTACCAGTTATTTTATCACGTTTCCGTGTCTTTCCATCCCGAAAAACACGCAAACTTTGTTTCGGCAGAGCGCAATTTTCCGAGTGAAGATAAAACAGCCGGCAGCCAGACGGGACTGCCGGTTTCAAGATGATTCATGTTTCGTATTCAGCGGAAGGCGGATTGTAAAGGTCGTGCCTTTTCCTTTTTCGCTGTCAATATCTATCGTGCCCTTGTGCATTTCAACAAGCTGCCTGACGATGGACAGACCGAGTCCGTATTCGCCGTATGCCGTATTCGTCCGGGACACGTCCGCCTTATAAAACCGCTCCCATATATGCTCAATTTCCTCTTTGGAGATGCCGATTCCGGTGTCTTCGATCTCAATCACCGTTTCTTTATAGCCTTCATACCCGCGCAGCGTGATGTCTCCGTTTTGCGTAAATTGAATGCTGTTTTTCGTGATATTGACGAGAATCTGGATCAGCCTGTCATAATCGGCGAACACTTTGACTCCGTCCTCCGCCTGAATCCGCAGCTGATTTTGTTTTTCCTCCGCCTGCTGATTGAGATGCTCTTTAATAATTTCAAACACCTCGATGAGCGGCAGACTGAGCTTGTCCAGTTTGATTTGCTGGGATCTGATTTTTTCATAATCCAGATTTTCTTTCACGAGCCTGAGCATCCGCTTCGTTTCTTCGCTGATCAGAGAGAAGCATTTCTCTTTATCTTTTTCCGGGATGGTGTTGCTGTTAAGCCCCTCCACAAGTCCGTTAATGGTCGTCAAAGGCGTTCTCAGCTCATGGGAGACATCGGCGATAAATTGGCGCCTCCGTTTTTCCAGGCGGTCAATCTGCTCTCTCGATTGCTTCAGATTTTTGGCCATGGTGTTGAAATCGGACGCCAGCATGCCGATTTCATCGCCGCCGCTGTTCTTGAGCGAAATATCGTAATCACCGGACGCCACTTTTCCGGTCGCATCCCGCAATGTCTGAATCCGCTTGACGTGAAATTTAGATAAAAGCCAGCTCAGCAGAATCGTGATGATAAGGGTGCTGATGATCGCGTAAATCATATAGCGGTTGACCTGGCTGATCATCTCCTCGACCCCTCTGACGGGAGACACGAGCAGCACCGCGCCTTTAAATTGATCGTTGATCAAAAGCGGTTTTGCGACAAGCGATACTTCCAAGCCTTCCGTATTAAAACGGTTCATCTCCGCTCTGATCTGAACGGTTTTCCCTTGCTTCAGCAAGTGCCACTCTTTACTTTTCAGCTTCTCGCGCGGCGGCATATCGTCAGGAAAAAAGTAAGGCCGCTGATGTTCATCAAAAATAATAAACCTGGTCTCGCGCGTTTTTAACATGTCCTGATACGGATACAGGCGGCGCAGATCAAGATCGCGTCCGTTCAGCTCACTTGTGATCTGCTGGGCGTAAGAAGACAGCTCATCCACTTTATTTTGATACGCAAAATCTTTCACAAAGTGCGAAAACAGGGAAATGATGATGAAAAAGGCCAAAATCAAAATGCTGACATGGCTTAACAGCAGCTGATATAAGTATTTAATCCTCATCAAATTTGTATCCTACCCCCCACACCGTGTATAAAAACGGTTTTTCCTCACTGGACAGTTTTTTGCGCAGCCGTTTAATATGAACATCAACCGTACGTTCATCGCCGTAAAATTGATACCCCCACACCTGCTCAAGCAGCTGCTCTCTCGAAAAGACCTGGCGCGGATTTTGTGCGAGATAAAAGAGCAGATCGAATTCCTTCGGCGTCAGATTCTCGACAGGCTTTCCGTGCAGAAACACTTCCCGCGTCTTCTTATTGATTGAAAAACACGCCGTTTCGATCAAGTCGTCGCTTTTTACGGTCTGCCCCGTCGCCCGGTATCTTCTGATCACCGCTTTAATCCGCGCTACTAGCGTCAGCGGGCTGAACGGCTTGGTGACATAGTCGTCGGCCCCCATTTCAAACCCGATCACCTGATCAGACTCCGTGTCCTTTGCGGTCAGCATAATAATCGGCACACTGCTCGTCTCTCTTATTTTCCGGCAGATCGTCACTCCGTCCATAGATGGAAGCATAATATCCAGAATGACCAAATCCCAGTCCTCTTCCGTGAACCGCTGATAGCCTTCCACTCCGTCATGGACAAATTCGGCTTCAAATCCTTCTTTAAAAAAGAACATTTCCGTCATGGTGCATACGCTTATATTGTCTTCTATCATTAATATCTTCATTGGTTCCTCCGCTTATCTTGACGCTTTTACTTATAATAGCACCATTTTACCCGGATATTTTCGGGTTTCACAATTGTTAGTTTTTATTTCATCACCCGGAAATAGTTTGTTCATATTTTTTTCACACATTTCTCCTACTATATACATATCGGATAACCGGTTCTAAAGAAGGTCGGTTTTACAAGATCTGACACCCACACGGAGGAACAGACATGAACTTTATAAAAAGAGCCTTTTGGAGCATGAAGGCAAAAAAGGGAAAAACGTTTTTGCAGCTGGTTGTGTTTTCAGTGATTTGCATTTTTGTCCTGTCCGGTCTTACGATCCAGTCAGCGGCAAAGAAATCAAGCGAACTGGCAAGGCAGCAGCTCGGCGGGAGCGTCACACTCCAGGCTGACCGCCAAAAGCAAATGGCGCAGCAGCAAAAAGACGGTGAAAAGAGGACGTTTGAATCAGCGCCGATTTCCGTCTCGGATGCCAAGAAACTTACATCTTTACAGCACGTTAAAAATTACAACTTCCTCACGACAGCGTCAGCAAATGCAGAAAGCTTTGACGCGATAAAAAGCTCAGGCGAATCAGCCGATAACAGTTCCGGCGGAAGCCGTTTTCAAGGCGGCGGAAGACAGATGATTTCAGCGGACATTTCGGTCGAAGGCGTGCTCTCTACGGCGCTGCTTGATGATTTCACAGGCGGGAGCTCAAAAATCACTGACGGCCGCGCCATCACAAAAACAGATGCGGACGCAAAAGTCGCCGTGATCAATGAAACGCTGGCAGATCAAAACAAGCTAAAGGTCGGCGGCTCCATTACGGTTTCCTCAGCAGCGGATGATTCTGTGAAAACGAAGCTTAAGATTGTGGGAATTTATAAAACAACATCATCAGGAGACGATCAGGCAGAGCATTTTTCATTCTTAAATCCTGACAATAAAATCTATACGCCTTACACCGCCGCGGCGGCGTTAAAAGGGTCTGATAACCAAAACAAAATCAGCTCAGCCGTTTATTATATGGATGATGCAAAATATATTGACTCATTCGTTGCGGCTGCGAAAAAAACATCTATAGATGATAAAACCTACACGCTGACGACAAATGATCAGGTGTATCAGCAAATGGTCGGCCCGATTGAAAATGTCGCGTCATTTTCTAAAAACGTGGTGTACCTTGTATCCATCGCGGGCGCGGTCATTCTCGGGTTGATCGTGATGATGTCGATCAGGGAACGCAAGTATGAAATGGGTGTCTTGATGGCGATCGGCGAAAAGCGCTGGAAGCTCATCGGACAATTCTTAACGGAAATTCTGATTGTCGCGGTTATCGCCATCGGGATCGCATCCGTCACGGGCAGCCTTGTGGCGAATCAGCTCGGAAATCAGCTTCTTTCCCAGCAGGTCAGCTCAGCCGATGATTCCCAGCAGCAAACAAGCGGCTGGGGCGGCGGAGAAATGCCGCGGGGAGGCGGCCTGTTCGGTCAGCATTCATCCGGTGCAGATGTCATCAGTACAATGCAGGTAAACGTTTCGCTGAATGACCTTCTGACTCTCGGCGGGATCGGCGTCGCAATTGCCGTCATCGCCACATTACTGCCGTCTGTATCAGTCATGCGGCTTCACCCTAAAACGATCCTGACCAAGCAGGAATAAGAGGAGGCAGCATAATGAGCCTATTAACCTTTCAACAGACCGGCTACTGGTACCAAGATAAATCACAGCCGCTGTTTCAGGATATAACGATCAGCTTTGAAAAAGGGAAGTTTTATACAATTGCCGGCGCCTCCGGGACGGGGAAAACAACGTTTCTGTCTCTGGCGGGCGGCCTTGACACACCTAAAGAGGGAAGCATCCTTTATAACGGAGAAGACATCTCCAAAATCGGATTAACCAAATTCAGAAATCAATATGTCTCTATCGTCTTTCAATCTTATCATCTGATCCCGTATATGACGGCGCTCCAGAACGTCACAACGGCGATGGAGATTACCGAATCTAAGGAGAAAAACAAAGATGCGTTCGCGCTCAGCATGCTGGATAAAGTCGGCATCACCGAACAGCAGGCCCGTCAGCGGGTGCTGACATTAAGCGGCGGACAGCAGCAGCGCGTTTCAATTGCGCGGGCTTTCTGCTGTGACACGGATTTGATTTGCGCGGACGAGCCGACGGGAAACCTCGACGAGGATACGTCAAAGGAAATCGTCCGGCTCTTTCAGGATCTGGCGCATAAAGACGGCAAATGCGTCATCATGGTTACGCACGACGAACAAATTGCCAAAGTGTCTGATATCAACATCCGCTTATCAAGAGGAAGTTTCACGGTCAAAGAAAACGGCACGGCCGTTTCCTGATACCGCGCCCCTGCCAGCGCAGACGGGGGCGCACCCTATATCCCCCTATTCAATAGAAGTGAACGTAAAAAGAGCGAGGGCTGCATCCCCTCGCTCTTTTTATTTATATCAGCTGTAAATAACGGTCCATATTTGATTGTCCGGCTGCTTTGATCAATTCTTCCGCCTTTTTCTTTTCTCCCGGCAAAGCGAGCCGGAGCTTGTCTTGAATGTCTTTTTCAGAAAGACCGTTTCCCGGCGCTCCCCTCGGACAGTCGATACGTGCTTCATAGACATGACCGCCGGAAGCCGTGACCCGTACAATTGTAAAACGGCCCTTCGGAACGGCGTTGTCAGCCGGCTGAATTTGGTCATCGCAGCTGCGGTGAATCCGCTCAAATCCTTTTTGAAGGGATTCCGGGATCGGCTCGGATGTGAAATGTTCAACTGAAAAATCCTTACCGTGCAAAGCCAAGGTGATCACATATTCTACGCTGAACCGTCCCGCTTCGCCTGTTTTCGGACGCCGTTCTGTCAATGCGGCGTCCCCTCCCGGCGGATAAATCACGTCAATCCGTTCCGTTTGGCCGAAAGTGAGACCATGTTCGGCCTTCAGCTTGAGAATGGCGTCCGCCGCATGATGGGCCGCCGAGCAAAACGGATAAACCTTAAACCAAAGTCCCGGACTCACAATCCGCCAAGGGTTTCCCCACCCGTTTACAAGCAGGGTTTCTGCCCGTTCAAGATCGCCGTACAGTCCGAAAAAACCTTTCTCCCCGTCAAGCGCATGAGCTGAGCCGCCGAAACCGGCCTTTGCAAGCTTTACGGCGAACAACCCGGCTTGGGCGGCCAGTCCGGCGTGGAGCGGCTTCATTTCTGTCCCGAATTGCACTCTCATGCCTCCGGAACGGGCAGCCGCAAACCCGATTGCTTTCTGCAATTGGGTTTGATTCAGATTCTCCGCGAATCCGACGGCGCATGCGGCGGCAATGGCACCTAACGTTCCTGTATTGTGCCAGCCTTTTTCGTAATGATGCCTTCCAGCTGACTCGCCTAGCCGCGCCATCACTTCGATTCCCGTCACATAAGCACCGAGAAAACGGCTCTTGTCTATACGGCCCGCTGATGCGGCTGCAATCAAAGCCGGAAGGATGACTGCGCTCGGATGTCCTCTTACATCAGAATGAACATCGTCAAAATCAAGCGCATGTGCGATGAATCCGTTAATGAGCGCGGATTGGGACGGCGTGGTTTTTTGATTTCTGCCGATAAGCGGCGCTATCGGCACCCCGCCTTCTTCTTCGGCCAGTTTTACCAGCTTTTCAACTCCTTTATCCCGTCTCCCCGCAAAAGCCGCCGCTGTAAAATCAAGCAGTCCTTTGCGCGCTTCTTTCATCGCTTCGGCGGATGTTTCCGGTACAGACGACATGACGGCCTGAGCAAGTCCGGCCGTCAGATTTTCCGTATTCATTCCGTCTGCTCCAATACATTGACGGCAAGCCGGGCGAAAAACTCAGCCGCTTTCGGAAGCGCTTTTTCGTCGAGTGTGAAGGCGGGATGGTGCCATTCTTCTGTTCCGTTTGTTCCCATCCAGACGAAGAAGCCGGGGATTTTTTCTTGATATAACGCGAAGTCTTCGCCGCCGGGCGACTGTTCTGCCCGAACGGTTTGAAGCCCGAGATCTTCAGCCGTTTGTTCCGCCGCCTGTATGAAACGGGCGTCGTTCATGACTGACGGCAGGTAAGGAAACCAGCGGAAGTCAGCCTCTGCCCCGAATCCGGCCGCGATTCCTTCGGCAACCCGCTTCATATGTTTCGGAACAGCGTCACGCGCTTCTTTTTGAAACGTCCGGACGGTGCCTTCCATTTCAACATGGTCCGGAATGACATTCCAAGAACTGCCCCCCTGAACTCTTGTGATGCTGACGACGGCATTGTGAAGCGAGCTGATGTTTCTGCTGACAACCGATTGCAGGCCGCCGATGATCTGCCCTGCCGCCTGAATCGGATCAATGCTGTTGTCGGGGATCCCGGCGTGGCCGCCTTTTCCTTTCACGGTGATTTCAAAACGGTCGACACTCGCCATCAGCGGGCCTTCTTTCAGACCGACCGTGCCGACGGGGAGGTCAGGTTTGTTATGCATGCCGAATATCGCCGATACACCGTCAAGCGCGCCGGCTTCAATGACCTGTCTTGCTCCGGCGGCGATTTCTTCCGCGGGCTGAAAAATAAACCGCACCGTTCCTTTCAGCTCATGCTTTCTCTCATTTAATAAGAAAGCCGTGCCGAGAATAGATGCCGTATGGAAATCATGGCCGCATGCGTGCATCACGCCGCTGTTTCGCGAAGCAAACGGAAGGTTTGTTTTCTCTTCGATCGGCAGTGCGTCGATGTCCGCTCTGACGGCGATGACAGGGCCGCTTTTATCTCCTTTGATTTCAGCGATCACTCCGGTTTGAAGTTTCGGCACATCAAGAACCGTGATTCCTTCTTCCTCCAGCCAGCGGCGGATTTTATTCGTCGTTTCGAATTCCTCGCCTGACAGCTCAGGGTGTTCATGAAGGTCGCGGCGGATATTGATTAAACGTTTGTTTAATGATTCATACGTTTCATTTGCCATTTCTTCTTCTTCCCTTCTTAGACAAGTTCGGCAGGCTCTCCCACTTGCTTAATGAATTTTTTCGTCCGTTCGTTCTGCGGATTGTCAAACAGCTCCTCCGGCGTTCCCTGTTCGATGATGCGTCCGTCCGCCATAAAAATAACTTTGTCGGCTACTTCACGCGCAAAAGCCATCTCATGCGTGACGATGATCATGGTTGTCTGTTTTTCGGCAATTGATTTGATGACTTGGAGCACCCCGGCTACAAGCTCAGGGTCAAGGGCTGAAGTCGGTTCATCCAGTAAAATCGCGTGAGGATCAACGGCCAAGGCTCTCGCAATCCCGATCCGCTGCTGCTGCCCGCCTGACATCGTAATCGGGTAGCTGTCCGCTTTGTGTTCTAAACCGACTTGCCGCAGCAGGTCCATACCGATCTGTTCCGCTTCTTTTTTCGTTTTCTTTTGCGCGGTGATCAGCGCCTCTGTCACATTTTGCAGGGCGGTTTTGTTTTTGAACAGGTTGTAATTCTGAAACACCATCGCCGTCTGCTGGCGAAGCTTGTGTACGTCTTTGCGCGAATAGGACGCTGCATTCAGCTTTGCATCGCCGATTTCAATGATGCCGTCATCCGGGCGCTCCAGCAGATTCAGACAGCGGAGGAGCGTTGATTTTCCCGAGCCTGACGGGCCGATGATGGCCGTGACTTCGCCGCTTTTGATCTCAAGATCGATCCCGTCAAGTACGGTAAGGTCTTTAAATGCTTTTCGAATATGTCTGACTTGTATCATCCTGAGCCTCCTCCTATGTGCGATAAGGCTTGCTGATCGCCCGTTCGAGCAGATCCTGCAGCACACTGTAAATAATCGTAAGAATCCAGTACATGACGGCGACGGCTAAATACGTCTCAAAATATTTGAGGTTGCCTGATGCGTACATTTTTCCTTGGGCGAACATCTCCATCACTCCTAATGTAAAGGCGAGCGATGTTTCTTTTAACAGGCCGATAAATGTATTTCCCGTCGCGGGAAGCGCGTTTCTGACGGCTTGCGGGAAAATGATCCGTCTGTACGCCTGGGATTTTGTCATTCCGACAGACAGACAGGCTTCAAGCTGCCCCTCATCGACTGAGTTGAGCGCAGCGCGGAAGATTTCAGCCAAGTAGGCGGCATTTTTCAGGCTTAGCCCGATAATCGCCGCAGTTAACGCCGTCATCTTGCTCATTCCGGGAAAGAGCTGAGGCAGGCCGTAATAAATTAAGAAAAGCTGCACGAGCGTCGGCACGCCCCGGAAAAATGAAATATACACCTTTGACAGCTGGTGAAGCACAGGAATACGATTTTTTGTGATAAGCGCTAATATAAGGCCGCCGATCACGGCAAATACCATGGCCGCGACGGCCATTAGTAATGTGATCGGCAAGGCTTCGATTAACGCGGGAAAAGCTGAAAACATAAATCCCCAATCAATGCTGTTCATTCTCGATTTTCACCGCCGTTTCTTAATGCTTTGCTTCCTTTGTGATATCTTCGTTAAAGTACTTTTCAGACAGCTTTTTCAGCGTGCCGTCTTTCTGCAGGTCTTCAATGGCTTTGTTTACTTTTTTGCGGATTTTATCGTGAGCCGCATCTTTCGCAAACGGGAAAGCGACTTTTTCATAGACAATCGGGTCTCCTGCTAATTTCAGAGGCAGACCGGTCTTTTTGATCTGGGCGATCAGGACGCTGCGGCTGTTTACATAAGCGTCAACCCGTCCGTAAGCCACGTCTTTCAGCGTACCTTCTTGTGTTTCATATGTTTTTATGTTGATTTTTTTATCCGGGTCCTTGCTCTCAAGGTTTTTCGCGTGGTTTGAGCCCAGAACGGCCGCCACTGTTTTTCCTTTCAGATCATTGACTGATTTGATGTCTTTGTTATCGTTTTTGACGACGACTTGAGTGCCCGCATACGAATACGGTTCTGTGAAGTTATACGTTTTCTTGCGTTCGTCCGTGACAGCGACCTGGTTTGAAATGGTGTCGAGTTTGCCGGTCTGGAGCTCGCCCATCAGTCCGCTGAACTCAAGCAGCTTCCAGTCCAGTTTCATGTTGATTTTTTTCGCTACGGCTTCCATGACATCCACGTCAAAGCCTGTCAGCTTGCCGTTTTCTTTATATGCGAACGGATAGCTTTGTCCCGTGGCGCCGACATGCAGCACGTTATCGCCGCCTTCGCTTTCTTTTCCGTTTCCGCATGCTGTTAAGACCGCCAAAAGCGCCGCAGACAGCAGCAAAGCCCATGTTTTCTTCTTCATTGAAATCCCGCCTTTTCCTATTAAAATGTTAATCCTGCAATTGTTTTTTTAAATAGATGGTGATGTGCCCTTTTCCTAAATCCTTTTCGCCTGCGCGGACGTAGCCTTTCCGCTCGTACATGCCGATCAGCCACGGATGCTTGTCCGCTGTGCCCAGTGACACGAAAGGCGCTTTTAATGTATCGCGGAGCACTGTGTTCTCCAGCCACGCCAGCATGTCTGAGCCCGTCCCTTTTTTACCGGTTTCAGGATCGACGGCGAACCACCAAATATGAGGGACACCGTACGGCCCGGGATTCGGCCCCCACGGCATCCGCAGAGAAATCGTCGCCAGAATCCGTCCGTCTTCCTCCAAAACGTAACAGGCGTTTTTTTGTATGTTAGTTAATACGAGTTCTTTATCCGCCGTGGCAGCGGCAAAATTGATGCCGAGCTTGCGGATCGGTTCATACGCCCGCAGTGTCAGTGAAAGCAGCTCATCAGCGTCTGCCTCCGTTGCGAGCCGGTATTGTCTTGACATGATGAGCCCTCCTTTAGTCGGCATATCGGTTTGCCGGTTTTTCCAGTCCGAAATGTTCTCTGAGCGTCGTTCCTTCATACTCTTTTCTGAACACGCCCCGTTCTTGTAAAATCGGAATCACTTTGTCTACAAAAAGAGTGAGACCTTCAGGCAAAAGCGGAGGCATGATGTTGAAGCCGTCACAAGCTTGTTTTCCGACCCATTCTTCCATCTTATCGGCAAGCTGTTCTGGCGTTCCGACAAAGATATGATGGCCTCTTGAACCCGCCACATATTTGTACAGCTCGCGGATGGTCATGTTATCGCGTTTGGCCATCTCCTGAACGAGCTTGAACCGGCTTTTAACGGCATTCGACGCATCCGCATCCAATTCAGGCAGCGGGCCGTCAAGCGGGCAGGCGGAAAGGTCGACGCCGCCCAGATAGTTTTGCAGAATGTTCAGGCCGACAGACGGAATGATGAGGTCTTGGAGCTCTTCATATTTTGCCTGCGCTTCTTCTTCGGTATCGGCGATAACGGGAAAGATCCCCGGCATGATCGCGATTTTTTCAGGATCACGGCCGAAAGAAGCCGCTTGTTCTTTAATAGATTGATAGAATTCCTGCGCGGACTCCAAATGATTTTGCGCGGTGAAAATGACCTCCGCCGTTTTGGCGGCCAGCGCTTTTCCGTCTCCTGATGATCCGGCCTGAATAATGACCGGGCGCCCTTGAGGTGTGCGGGCGACATTTAACGGCCCTCTCACGGAGAAATATGTTCCTTTATGGTTCAATTCATGCATTTTGTCTTTATCGAAAAATGCTCCTGACTCTTTGTCACGGATAAAGGCGTCTTCCTCCCACGAATCCCATAATCCTTTGACGACTTCAACGAATTCTTCCGCGCGCTGATATCTGAGATGGTGCTCAAGATGCTTTTCGCCGCTGAAATTAAGCGCGGTCGATTCAATCGAAGATGTGACGACATTCCAGCCCGCGCGGCCGTTGGAAAGATGATCAAGCGATGCAAATTGTCTCGCGATATGGAACGGTTCGCTGTATGTGGTAGACGCGGTCGCCGCCAGACCGATGCGGGATGTGACCTGAGCGAGCGCCGACAGCAGCGTAAACGGCTCAAAGCGCGTCAGCACATTCGGATGTGATTTGCCGTCTATTGATAAACTGTCCGCCAAAAACAGCATGTCCAATTTCCCCCGCTCAGCCGTTTTCGCCAGTTCTTTGAAATAATCCAAATTCATGCTCGCGTCCGCCGGTGCCTGAGGATGTCTCCAAGAAGCGACATGATGGCCGGTGCCCGCGAGAAACACACCGAGTTTGATTTCTTTTTTCTTTGTCATGATGGATCTCCTTCTATTCTGAAATACGGTTCAGAAAATATTAACACCACTAAACCTATATTTCCTAGTAATTTTATAAGAATAAATCAAAATGTACAATTGTCACGCAAGTTTGTCAATGCATTAAGACAAAAATCATGATTTTTAAAATAACCCGGCGCACCGGCCGGGTTATTTCTTCGAAACTGTATAGACGGTCCCTTTGACCTTTTTCTTAATAACAGCAATGATAAGCAGCAAAACGGGGAACAGCACTTGAAACGGAAGATGAATATAGATCGGCACAATGTTTAAGCCTTCATTCATGTGTTCCGAAAAATTGCTTGCGATGCTGATGGAGAGAATCAGCACCCCCAATCCGACCGGAAAGGCCAGCTGGGACGGATTTTTTTCTTTAAACAGCGTGGACACGCCCACGACAACCGCATATGTAAAAAGGCTGACTTTGAAAAAACCGCCGATGACGAGCACGAGCATGAAAAAGACATCCAGCCGGTCTAAAAACTCTTCTACTTTAATCGTCTGTATGGTGCTCAGCAGCGGAAATTGAGAGCGGAGCATTAAGTTGACGTCCAGCACACAAATATTAATCGCCACTGACATCGCCAAAAACAGCCCGCTGATGATAATCGCCAGAAATCCGGTTTTCTTCACCTTTTTCCGATCTTTTAAATAAGGGAAAATCATGACAAACACGATTAATTCACCGAATGGGATGAACATCGTCTGTTTAAACACGGAATAAATGACCGTTCCTGCACCCTCCGCTAAAACCGGCTGGAGAAATCTGAGGTTGATCGTGCCTGAGCTGATAATGAGGATCAGCCCGACAGCTGTCAGAAAATACATAATGCCAAACAGCAGCTCGCCGGCTCTCGCTATCACTTCAATTCCCTTTCTGACCGCAAATATTGCGGCGATCATCAGCATGGCATTCACAATTAAAAGCGGCGTGTCCTGGTAGGCGAAGGTGACAAGCATTTCGCCAAAATCCCGCAATACGCGGGCCGCGATATAAGAAAAATAGAGAATATAAAGAAGCGAGACCGCCCAGCTCAGATGTCTGCCGATCAGTTCGTTCATGTAATCTCTCGGAGAAGACTCAGGAAAAAATTGATACAGGGCCTGATAAACGTAGAAAAGTCCGAGACCGGTAACGCACCCGAGAAGCACGGACAGCCACGCATCCCGCCCGGCCATCGTGCCCGGAGGGATCAATAACGAACTGCCCAATTCAAACAAAATGATCATAATAAACAGCTGACGCGTGCCGATTTTCGCATTTTCCATACGCTTCGCTCCTTTCCCCTCAAATCAATCATGCTCAAGCTTGTCTGAGAGAGGATTATTCCGCAAGCCCGTTCTTCTGATAATGACTTCCGTTTTGACATCTACGGGGAGATTGGGGAAATATTCTTCCTCCCACTTCCCTTTGAACTTTTTCCATTTGTCCGGATGCTTCCGATAGATCAGGTCTCCGAAGCCGACGAAGTCATTCTTACGGGCTTTTATATCTTCAATTGATTTGGTGATATCTTTGTCAAGCTGCACGCTGAGCGCCTTTTGCATCGTCATCAGCACTTGCGGATCAGACAGATGGAAAGGGTATCTGACAGCGTCCACCAGCCCCTCGACCTGAGCATGCACGTGAATATGCGGTTTTCCGTTCGGAAAAGTGGCCGTCACCTTTGTATTCTGGCGGGTGACCTGCAGACTGATTGCATGCTTCACGTTCTTCCAATCCGCATTGATGAACGTATGCTTGATCCTATTGAGCAGCCATACAGCCCCCACACTGTCGTCATCCTCAATCCAGTAATCCAGCCTCCCATCCTTTTTGAACACCGCCAGTCCGTCCGCTGACAGCACTGCTTTCGGTTCAGTCGTCTGCGTATTTTCCATTGTAGGGCCGGCTTTTTCGTCTCCGTGCATTTCATAACCCGGTATAAACGGCGACCCGGTCGGAGAAGCGAGATCAATCAGAACGTCCTGAAGGCTGGTTTTAATGACTCTGCCGTATTGTTCCTGCGTGAAGCTGAGCGTCTTGTTCACTTTATTGGAAGGGATTTTATCAATCGGCGTCAGCACTTTAATAATGTCTTCAGCCTTGCAATTATGCGCGATAACCGCGGTTGCGGTCGTCCTGAATTCGGTGTCGCGGTCAAGATTGTCCAGAATAAAACTGAGCCCTTCCTCTTTCGCCAGTTTTTCACTGAACACCACGAGATTCGTATGCGCAAAATAGAGCCTTCTGGACACTTTCATCGAGCCTTTTCTCAAAGCTTCCGTCATATTGTCTCCGGACACCGAATAGACGGAAACCGGAGGCCGGTCTCCCGCTCCGCCGCCCTGCAGACCGCCGGCCACGTTTCCCGGATTGATAATTTGCAAGTGAAGGACGTATTTTCCCGTTTCGGTCCGGTCAATACCGATGGCGGAGATCACAGCCAAATCAGTCAGCTCCCTTTTATCCCAGCATCCGGATACAAACATAAGGGAAACCATCGTACAAAGGATAAGTATCCATTTACGTCTTTTCATTACCGGCGCCCTCTTCTACATCTTTATTAACCATTCCTCTGGATGTCTCCGGTTTCGGTCTTTGATGTTCCCCTTCGCGCCTGTTGTTTTCCTGCACGAGCAGTTCCGGCCTTTTTTCATCCGCCCATAACGGAGCGCGGAGGATGGAATCCTTCAGCCCGCCCGGGGTCAAAGGAGCGAGCGGGGACATATACGGAAAACCGAATGAACGCAGGCCGCACAGATGGACGAACATCATGATAATGCCCAGAATCAGCCCGTAAAATCCCATGACCGCCGCTGACAGAATAAAGAGAAACCGGATCAGCCGCGCGGATATCGCCATGTCAAAAGCCGGGGTCGCAAAGCTGGCAATCGCCGTCAGCGCGACGACGATAACCATGGCCGGGGAGACGATGCCGGCCTGTACGGCGGCCTGGCCGATGACAAGCGCTCCGACTATGGAAACGGCGGAGCCGACAACTCTCGGAAGCCGGACACCCGCCTCCCTGAGAATCTCAAAGGCCACTTCCATCGTCAGCGCTTCAATCACGGCCGGGAACGGCACCGTCTCCCGCTGAGCCGCGATGACAATCAGCAGCTGCGTCGGAATCATTTCCTGGTGAAAGGTCGTCGCTGCCACATAAATCCCCGGCGCCACCAGTGAAATGAAGAAAATCAAAACCCGCAGCACCCTGATGCTTGTGGCGATATCAAATCGTGAATAATAATCCTCAACGGATTGAAAAAATTGAATAAATAAAGCCGGCGCGATGAGAACGAACGGCGTTCCGTCCACGATAATCGCAAATCGTCCTTCCAGCAGATTCCCCGCCACGACGTCCGGCCGCTCCGTATGATATACGGTGGGGAACACAGAAAACGGCGCGTCTTCAATGAGCTGTTCAATGTAGCCGGATTCCAGAATGCTGTCGATGTCAATGTGCTTCAGCCGCTTGCGGACTTCCTTAATCAGCTTTTTATCGCAAATTCCGTTAATATACATCAGCGCGACATCCGTATTCGTTTCGTGTCCGATCTCCATTTTTTCAACCCATACATCAGGCGTTTTTACATACCTGCGGATCATGGAAATATTGGTTTGCAGAGATTCAGTGAATCCCTGCCGCGGGCCGCGGAAAGAGACCTGAGTGCTCGGCTCTTGAATGGACCGGTGCTCGCCCCCTTCCGTGCTGGCGATCAGCGCCTTGTCAGCCCCGTCGACAAAAATGAGCGTGCTCCCCGCCACCAGCCCGGCATAAAGGCTTTTCCATTTTTCTTCCTCTTTCACCCCGCCGATCGCAAGCGTTTTATCGTATATCAGGCAGACCGCTTGTTTCGGCTGAACGGACGGGATGTCGATTAAATCCTCCAGAAGGGATTGACTGACAAGCTGTTCGTCTACCAAACCGGCGATATACACAATTGCGGCCGGAAGCTCTTCTTTTCCGATTTTCAGCCGGCGGATGACGACATCGGCACTGTTGCCGAACCTCTCAGACAGCTTCTTCATATTTTGCTTTAAGCTGAGGGAGATCGGCTCATCCCGCTCTTTGTCCGGCTGGCTGTCCGCTTCTTTTCTGCCTTCATTGTCACGGTCGTTTTGATCGGCTTTTTTTTGTTTCCTCTGCTTAAAAAATGGCGGCATATCGCAAAAAACCTTTCCTCGTTTTTTTCATATTCTTCCTGTACGGCAAAAGATTATGCACGCCGGAAAGTCTGTATAAGTTCTGCGTAATCGAAAAGGATAAAAAGGGAGAGTGATGCGCATGAAAATATTGGGAGTTTCATTTTTTTTGCTGACTGCCTGTCTGATCATTTCAGTAACGATGGATATGCTGCAAGGTTTCAGTTTCTATGGAGCGGTCCAAAACAACCTGTCCGCTTTTAAATTGACCACCTTCTCAGAATGGCTGATGCTGTTTTTATTCGCCCTCTTTTTAATCAGAGAAATGATCGCTTTATATAAATCAGGTAAAAAAGATGCCTGACAGGCGCACGGCTGTATTGTGTCAAAAAAGAACACATCCCTCATTCTCTTGGAGTTCATGTGTTCTTTTTATTTTTCCGGCGCAGATTGTTCTCAGATGACGATATTTCCGCTTTCCGTATCTGTCGCGTGTTTCACAATGACGCCTTTGATAATGCGGTTGCCGATGATTTTAGTACTTGCGGAGGAGCTGGTTTGGATGGCGGAAGCAGAAGCGGCGGAAAGGTTGTTGATGGTATTGCCCGAAACGAGGGAATTGGAGGCTCCGTTCAGATAGATGCCGATCGGGCTGCCCGCTGTTCGGTTGATCGTGAGCGTATTGTCTATGACTTCATGCGTGCCTGAGTTCAGATACACGGTAACGATAAGCGGTGATGATTCAAAGCGGTTGCTGATGACAGAGGTTCCCGAGGATGTTGAACTGAATACGGGATAGTTTTTATAGTTCTTAAAGAGATTGCCTTTGATGACAGCCCCGGCGTCATTTGTCACAGATACGGCATAGGACTCCGCGGCGCCCTGATACGCATTCGGGAGGAGCGTATTTCCTTCAATAACGGCATTTCCGCCTGTGACCCATATGCCCCGGCTGAACGATTTCAGCACATTTTGTTTTACAATGATACTGCCGGCCGACATGGTGATTCCGTCTGTCACCTGATTCAGAGTGTTATTCGTAAAGACGGCGTTTTCCGACAGCGTCGCCCGCATCCCCGTGCTTCGTCTCGTTTCGGAACGTCCGTTTTCAATGACATTGCCGTCAACGGTCACATCTTCTGCCTGATAGACGGAAATGCCCGTATTTTCAAATTGATTGATTTTGTTGTGGGTGACGAGGACGCTTTTTCCCCTTACATCTATTCCGGTGGAAAACCCGGTAATCAGATTGTTGGAAATGACGGCATTGCTGCTGTCCTGTCCTTGTGACACACCTTGTCCGGCGACTGCGGTCCTTGAGCCGCCGTCTGACCGAAAGAAGACATTCCCCGAAATGACGGTATGTGCCCCATACCCGTAGCTGATTGTGTTATCGG
The DNA here is from genome assembly GCF_036362845.1 of Bacillus sp. MT(2024). Classification (NCBI taxonomy): domain Bacteria; kingdom Bacillati; phylum Bacillota; class Bacilli; order Caryophanales; family Bacillaceae; genus Bacillus; species Bacillus sp. MT(2024). Next base: position 372,002 of record NZ_CP143632.1, on the reverse strand, counting down.
AATGATTTCCTTCAATTAACACATTATATCCGTTAAAATTGGTGACTGAGCTTGCGGCGTTTCCGGAAAAGAAGTTGTTGCGGACCGTAATATGAAGAGCTTCTTCATAATCAATATCGCCTTCTCCGTACGATTCAATATCGATTCCGAATTTCGGAGCCGTTCCGTTCCCTTGCCCGGCGTCTTCAATCACGCATTCTTCCACCGTAACGGTATTGCAGCCGGTGATTGAAATGTTGTTCCGCCTTGACTGCCTGATCTCACAGCGGCGGACGGTCACCTGTTCTGAAGTTTCGTAATCACTGTTTGTTTTTAACCCGAGCGGGCTGACAATTATGCCGTCTCCCGTAAAATCCGAAATCTTCACATTTTCGATCAGCACATTGCTGCTGCCTTCAATACAGATTCCAAACCCCCATTCATGGGTCGACCGCAAAGGGACATTGGTATACGTGTGTTCATCCCGTTCCCCGATGATCCGGCCGCCGGTGATGGTGACATTTTCACGCCTGCCTATATAGAAAGCCGAGTAGCCCCAGGAGCTGTTCGGCGCCACTTTAATCGTGCATTCCGGATCTAAAACGATGGTGAGATGGCTCGGCACGTTAATCCCGGCGTTCCGAAACGGCTGACTTCTGTCCCCGCCAAGCGTGCCGTTGATTTTATACGTTCCGGGCGGAAAAAACACCGTATGACAGCCTTCGCTGACGGCCCTGGCCAAGCATTGGTTGATGGCGCCCGTCACATCGGTTTTTCCGTCTGCCGCCACACCGCAATCCGTAATATCCAATATACGATTCGGCAAGTGATAATCTCCTCCTTCCTCTCTTATTGTCATCTTATTCCGCCATATCCCGCTCCGCCTGTACATACTTTAAATTTTATTAAAAAAGTTTATAAAGATAGTTTAGTCAGATAATATAACAAAATAAGTCATTGGAATCAGGAAAATTCGTCTATATTAAACGTTTTAATATCTTTTCATTCTGGAATTTTTTGAATTCAGTATAAATTATATTGACACAAGTATTATATAAGAATATGATTTTTGTAATACACTTTTTTAAGAAAGGGTTGGCTCAGGTGGCATCTATTGATAAGGAATCTATAACAGAAACTGTGCCGCAACGAGGCTTTTTCGGTCATCCCCGCGGCTTGTTCACACTGTTTTTCACCGAATTTTGGGAGCGTTTCTCCTACTATGGTATGAGAGCCATATTGCTTTACTATTTATACACGGAAGTCGCTCATGGCGGTCTCGGCTTTGATAAAACGACCGCAGTTGCCATCATGTCCATATACGGATCTCTCGTATATATGTCGAGCGTCATCGGCGGATGGCTGGCCGACCGGGTATTCGGCACGGCAAACACCGTATTTTACGGCGGAATTTTAATTATGTTCGGGCACATCGCTCTTGCCTTCCCCGGCAGCACGGCGGCGTTTTTTACCAGCATGGCTCTGATCATTATCGGAACCGGCCTGCTTAAACCAAACGTATCCAGCGTTGTCGGAGATTTATATACGAAGGAAGACGAGCGCCGCGACTCAGGTTTCAGCATCTTTTACATGGGGATCAACCTCGGCGGATTGCTTGCGCCGCTAATTGTCGGAACACTCGGACAGAAGTACAACTACCACTTAGGCTTCGGATGCGCCGCGGCCGGTATGTTCCTCGGACTGATTGTTTTCGCTCTTACGAGAAAGAAATACCTCGGCAAAGCAGGCTCCAATGTACCGAATCCGATTTCTAAATCATCAGTGATCGGCACGGGAATCGGAGTGGTCATCGCAGCAGCCGTTATTATCGTTCTGATTCAAACCGGCTGGCTGACGATCCAGCGTGTGATTGACACCGTCAGTATCCTCGGCATTGTCATTCCGGTTATTTACTTTATCGTGATGTTCACAAGCAAAAAAGCGACGAAAACGGAAAAATCACGGCTTGCGGCTTATGTTCCGCTGTTTATTGCAGCGGCAATGTTCTGGGCGATTCAGGAGCAGGGCGCGACGATTCTTGCTTTATATGCGGATCAGCGCACGAGACTTTCCTTTGCGGGCATGCATCTTGAGTCTTCATGGTTCCAGTCTCTGAACCCGTTATTCATCGTTATTTTCGCGCCGGTGTTCGCATGGATCTGGATGAAGCTCGGCAAACGCCAGCCTTCAACACCGATTAAATTCGCGATCGGCATTATCCTTGCCGGATTATCATTTTTAGTCATGGTGCTTCCGGTTATGGGCGGAAGCGGCGAGCTTGTGAGCCCGCTTTGGCTTGTGCTCAGCTTCCTTTTGGTTGTGCTTGGTGAGCTTTGCCTTTCACCGGTCGGTTTATCCGTCACAACGAAACTTGCGCCTGCAGCTTTCTCAGCGCAGACGATGAGTATGTGGTTTTTAACAAACGCCTGCGGTCAAGCCCTGAACGCAAAAGTAGTCGGTTTGTTTGATAAGATTTCTGAAGCGGCCTACTTCGGCTCAATCGGTCTTGTTTCGATCATTCTCGGTATTATTTTAATTCTTCTGTCTCCCGTCATTAAACGGGCGATGAAAGGCGTACAATAAAAGAAAAGCCTGCGGAATCGTCCGCAGGCTTTTTTTGTGCGTCTATCGTTTTAACTCCTCAAGTGTTTCTCTCCATCTCTTCAGGACATCTTCCGGTTCGTGGAGCTGGATGGCCGGTCCGGATGTCAGATCCGCGTATTTCGCCCGATCTTCCTTGACGGTGATCACGCGGCAGCTGAACCGTTCCCGCTCGTGTTTCGCCTCTTTCAGCGGCGGAAGCGCCTTACATTCCAATGTGACGTAATATGCGGCTCCACCGTGCCAGGCGATGAAAAGAGCTTGTCCCGAATGCAGAAGGCTGCTTACGGTCGTGGTGTTTTTCCATAAGGCGAGCCGGAGATTTGTTCTACTCACGGCCGCGATTTCACCGGCGCTGATCATGGCCGCGTGCGGACGTCCTTCTTTTGTCACGGATTGGAGCACAAATGCGTCGTGCTGCTTTTTTTCAAGCTCCGTTCCGTCTAAAAGCGTGTAAAGCGCCTCCGGCAAGTGCTCCGTCAGCATTACGCTTTTCTTTCCGGGACAGCGGGAACATGTGTGGCCGTCTCCGTTTCTTTCGGATCGATTTTAAATGCCGGGTTGAATGCCGCCGGATTCGTGATGCTTTCCGGTTCACAGGATCTCCATGTGAAAAAGCAGGTTTGGCATTGGTATATTTCCCAAGCGCCTTTGACCGGCGATTGGCTGACGGTTTCTCCTTTTTTCGATTCACAGCGCGGGCATGTTTTCATAGCAACCTCATCCTTTCTTATTGATTCATTAAGTCCATCAGTTTTTGTTCCCACTCTTTCGTTGTCAGCGGGGAATCAAGCGGCTGCGAATAATGGCCTCTTGTTTCCGGCGCGACAGGCGTCGTGGCGTCAAGAATCATTTTGTGTGTCATCCCTGCCGGATCAGACCCCGGGTCAAGCGGAAGGACGGACAGATCAGGAATGATGACTGCATCGTGTTTCGGATGCATTTTCGTTGAGAGCGCCCACATGACTTGCGGCAGGTTAAACGGATCGACATCCTCATCCACGACAATGACCATTTTGCAGTAGCCGAGTCCGTGCGGCGTCGTCAGGGCGCGCATGCCGACTGCCTTGGCAAATCCGCCGTAGCGCGTTTTCGTGGAAATAATGGCGATCAGCCCGTGCGTATACATCGCATTCACGGCGACGATTTCGTTCGGGTAGGCTTCCTTCAGCTGCTGGTAAAGCGGCACGCACGTATTAATGCCGATCATATAGTCGCACTCCGTCCACGGCATGCCTAAGTATAAATGTTCAAAAATCGGATTGTTTCTATGATATACCCGTTTGATTTTGATGACCGGCATGCTGCGGCCGCCTGAATAATGGCCCGTGAACTCACCGAAAGGTCCTTCGTATTCCCGTTCTCCCGCAAGGATCTCTCCTTCCAGAACGACTTCCGCGCCCCAAGGGATGTCTAAATCAGACAATTTAGATTTAACGATTCTGTAGGGCTCCCCTTGAATCGCGCCGGCCATTTCATACTCGGATTGATCGTATAACAGCGGAGTTGATGCAGCCGTCGTAATCACCGGCTCACAGCCGAGCGCGATCGTAACGGGAAGATTCACGCCGCGTTCTTCAGCTTGGCGAAGATGAATCGCAATATCATGCTGAGGCACGGGCTGAATGCCGAGGCGGTCTTTTCCCTTTACCTGCATTCTGTAAATGCCGACATTCTGCTTGCCGAAATTGTCCGGATCTTCAAGATCGCGGGAAATGACGCACGCTTTATCCAAATAGTAGCCGCCGTCCCCCTGGTTGATTCTGAATAGCGGAAGGATGTCAAAAAGGTTGATATCTTCCGTTATTTCATTTTCATGAAACGGCGCGGTTTCTTCCCGTTTGACCGGCACCGGAAATGCATCGTACCGTTTGGCAAACTCAAAGAATTGTTCTTTTACAGGCGTATCTTTCGGCATGCCGAGCATCATCGCGTGATTCGGCCACGAGCCGATGACATTCAGAGCCACCTGCGCATCGTGATGTCCGTAAATATTGTTAAACAAAAGCGCAGGGGTTTTATCCCCGAGATTGCTGGCTGCACGCGCGGCGGCGCCCAGGTCCGGCTCCGGTTTTACCTCTTCGTTGACGGTTAAGAGCTGCCCTTCTTTTTCAAGAGCGGCGAGAAATTCCCTAAAATCCTGATAGGCCATTATCAGATTCCTCCTTTTTGTTTTTCAATTCCGTACCACCGTTTCGCTTCCGGCAGACGGATGCCGAACTGATCGAGCGTCCGGAACACAATATGGTCTATCAATTCATCCATGTCAGCCGGCTTGTTATAGAATGCCGGCATCGGCGGAAGAATGACGGAACCCATTTTTGTAAGCGCTAGCATATTTTCTAAATGGATTTGGCTGAGCGGCGTTTCTCTTGTCAGCAGCACAAGTTTTTTCCGCTCCTTCAAGATGACGTCAGCCGCCCTTGTCAGCAGATTGTCAGCCATTCCGGTGCGGATGCTTGCCAGTGATTTCATGCTGCACGGAGCGATGATCATCCCGTCCGTTTCAAACGAGCCGCTTGAAATCGCCGCTGCCTGGTCTTTGTGAGAATACGAATAGGATGCGAGTTTCTCGACATCTTTTAACGTATAATCGGTTTCATGTGTTATGGTGACATTTGCCCAAGGAGATACGACAAGATGGGTTTCGATCTCCGCGGCTTGTAAATATTCTAAAAGCCTGATCCCGAATATGGCCCCCGTTGCCCCGGTCATTCCGATGACGAGCTTCATATTGACCCCTCCTTTACGGTTGAAATGTGGTGTCAAATCCATCATACTCCTGATATATCCATATGAAAAATATTCGTTAAATCTATGTATCATACCTTAAAGGTATAATAGAAAGGAGCGCGTTCTCATGGATATCCGGCAATTGCGTTATTTCATCACCATTGCCCAAGAGCAGAAAATCACGACGGCCGCCAAAAAGCTTCATATGGCACAGCCGCCTTTAAGCAGACAGCTGAAACAGCTCGAAGAAGAATTGGGCGTCATTCTGTTTGACCGCAATAAAAAGAAACAAATGACCCTCACATATGAAGGAAATGTCTTTTTGAAAAGAGCGAAAGAGATTCTTCATAAGTTTGAGGACGCTATAATCGAGGTACAAGAGCTGAAGGAGGAGGTGGCCGGGACACTTGCCGTCGGGTCAACCATTTACTGCGCAGCGCTCATGCTTGAGAAAGTGTCACAGATGAAAGAGCGGTTTCCGCATCTCACCTTTAACATTTGGGAAGATGAGCCCGTCTCACTGCTCGAGCTTCTGGAAACCCGGCAGATTGACGCCGCCGTCACCACCACCTTGATTAAAAACGACGGCATTGAATCGAAGGAGCTTGAAGACATTCCGTGTGTATTGGTGCTGTCCGAGCATTCAAAACGACTGTGCGGAGAAACGATTAAACTGAGTGACATTGCCTCTTTGCCTCTGATCCTTTTGCGCACCGTCAATGGAAGAGGTGTGTATGACCAAGTCCTCCATGTTTGTGAACAGTACAGTCTCGACCTTCAGGTTGTCTGTGAATGCCATGACTCCGCGACGCTCTTGAGCCTCGTATCATCAGGATTCGGCGCCACGATTCTGCCTTTGACGATGATTCCCGTCCATATGCGCTCGCATGTCAAAACGGTTATCATCGAAGACAACCCGTTTGTCATGACACCGGCCGTCATCTGGAGAAAAGACAGCTACCTGCCGAAGCCTGTCAGACAGTTTTTGGAATTATTTTGATCCGGAACACGATGAATTCCCGCTTATGAAAACCAATTACTTGACTCATACTAAAAAAAAGTTATCCTTTACAATTGGGAGCTATTTTTTCTCAATAAAACTACTCAGAAAAGTGGGGAATAAAGAAGATGAAAAAAGCATTATTCGCTTTGTTCATGATGGTCAGCATCGCAATGCTTGCAGCCTGCGGAAACTCACAGGACAGCGGATCTAAGTCAAAAGACGGCGATCTTTGGGCTTCTGTCAAGAAAAAAGGCGTACTGACCGTCGGTACAGAAGGAACGTACGAACCGTTTACCTTCCATGATAAAAAGACTGACAAACTGACCGGATATGATGTTGAAGTGATTCAAGAAGTCGCGAAACGCCTCGGTCTGAAAGCTGACTTTAAAGAAACACAATGGGACAGCATGTTTGCCGGTTTAAACGCGAAACGGTTTGACGTCGTCGCCAACCAAGTCGGCAAAACAGGCCGAGAGAACCAATATGATTTTTCTGATAAATACACAACGTCAAATGCAGTCGTCGTGACGAAAAAAGACAGCACGATTGCGAAAGAGGCTGATGTCAAAGGAAAAACAGCGGCTCAGTCATTAACAAGCAATTACAATAAATTAGCGAAAGAAGCCGGCGCGAAAATTGAAGGCGTTGAAGGCATGGCGCAATCCCTTCAGCTCATTCAGCAGGGCCGCGCTGATCTGACTTATAACGATAAGCTTGCCGTACTGAACTACTTAAAAACGTCCGGCAATAAAAACGTGAAAATCGCGTTTGAAGCAGGCCAGCCGCAGCAGACGTATTTCGCATTCCGAAAAGGAAGCGGCGAACTTGTGACTCACGTCAACAAAGCGTTAAAAGAAATGAAAGAGGACGGGACTCTTTCTAAAATAGCGAAAAAATGGTTCGGCGAAGATGTTTCTAAGTAACATGCCGGAACCCGTGATTGCAACAGCCATTCCGTGGGATTTGGTGCAGCAGTCATTCTGGCCGATTCTTTCCGGGGGAATCTATTATTCGATTCCCCTTACCATTCTTTCCTTTATTTTCGGAATGATCATCGCGCTGATTACGGCGCTCGCCAGAATGTCAAATATGAAACCATTGAGATGGGTGTTCAGCGTATACGTATCAGCGGTGCGCGGCACTCCTCTTCTCGTTCAATTGTTCATCATTTTTTATCTGTTCCCGACATTTAATATTACGCTGGACCCTTTCCCAAGCGCAGTCATCGCGTTTTCATTAAACGTGGGCGCCTATGCTTCTGAAATCATCCGGGCATCTATTTCATCCGTGCCGAAAGGGCAATGGGAAGCCGGTTATACGATCGGCATGACCTATCGCAAGACATTGTTCCGCGTGATCCTGCCGCAGGCGTTTCGCGTGTCCATTCCGCCATTATCAAATACATTTATCAGCCTGATCAAGGATACATCTCTCGCGTCACAGATTCTCGTCGCGGAGCTGTTCAGAAAAGCGCAGGAAATCGGCGCGCAAAACCTTGATCAAATCTTGGTCATCTATATTGAAGCCGCCTTTATTTATTGGATCATCTGCTTCTTGCTGTCAATCGTACAGCACGTGATCGAACGGCGTCTCGACCGTTACGTGGCCAAATAAGGAGGTTTCGATATGCTTTCCGTCAAAGGATTAAATAAATCATTCGGACAGAATGAAATTTTAAAAAAGATAGATATGGAGATAGAAAAAGGGAAAGTCATCGCCATTCTGGGGCCGTCCGGTTCAGGAAAAACGACGCTTCTGCGCTGTCTGAACGCGCTTGAGATTCCCAATCGCGGCGAGCTGGCATTCTCCGATTTTTCAATAGATTTCTCTAAAAAAGTGAAGCAGGCTGATATTCTCCGCCTCCGCCGCAAATCAGGCATGGTCTTCCAGGCGTATCATCTGTTTCCTCACCGCACGGCGCTTGAAAACGTCATGGAAGGACCCGTTCAAGTGCAAAAGCGCGACAAGGAGCAAGTCAGAAAAGAAGCGATAGAGCTTCTGGAAAAAGTCGGACTGAAAGACAAAATGGATTTATATCCGTTCCAGCTTTCCGGCGGTCAGCAGCAGCGGGTCGGCATCGCCCGCGCGCTTGCGATTCAGCCCGAGCTGATGCTGTTTGACGAACCGACGTCAGCACTTGATCCGGAGCTGGTCGGCGAGGTGCTCAAAGTGATTAAGGATTTGGCGAACGAAGGCTGGACGATGGTCGTCGTCACCCATGAAATCAAATTCGCGCAGGAAGTGGCTGATGAAGTCATCTTCATTGACGGCGGCGTCATTGTGGAACAAGGACCGCCGGCCCAGATTTTTTCCGCGCCGAAAGAAGAACGCACGCAGCGGTTTTTAAACCGTATACTGAATCCTTTGTAGGAGCCGGAGAAGAAGCGAAACACTGATTTCGCTTCTTCTTTTTTTTGGCGGTTATGCTACAATGAAAATTAATGAAATTTTATGAAAGAAGGGACCTCTTTGAAGCGGGAATTCTTGATGCGCTGGACGTTTTATTTTGCCGGTCTGTTGATTTTGTCTTTCGGGGTATCGTTAACCATTAAAGGAAAAGCTCTCGGCATCAGCCCTTGGGATGCCTTTCATTATGGGCTTTTTCAGCATTTCGGGCTATCTGTCGGCCAATGGTCCATCTTGGTCGGCGCGGTCATCGTGGCTTTAACCTGCCTGTTCACGAGGACACTCCCGAAAATCGGCGCTATCTTAAACATGGTGCTGATGGGAATGTTTATTGATTTCTTCTCGTTTCTGCTTCCTGAGGTGCACGCTTTTTCCTTAGCGGCCGTGTTTTTTTCTATCGGATTGCTGCTGATCGGCTGCGGCGTCGGTATTTACGTATCGGCTGGGCTCGGCGCGGGCCCCCGGGACTCTCTGATGATGCTGATATCTGAAAAAACGGGCTGGAACGTGCAATGGGTGCGGAACGGCATTGAGCTGACGATTCTTGCCGCAGCCTGGGTGATGGGCGGACCGATCGGCGCCGGAACCATTATTACGGCTGTTTTGACGGGGCTGATTCTGCGTTTTTCTTTGCCGCAGTCCTCTAAACTGTTAACATACGCGATCTCCGGGCGGGCAACGTCCGTGCATTAAAAACAAAGCCGAAACGGTTTTGTTTTTTTATTTTCGGACAGCTTTCGTTTGATATGATAGGATGGTTTTGACAATATTTTCAGACGGAGGATCTGGACATGAAGATTTACGGAGTATATATGGACCGCCCGCTTTCTGCAGGGGAAGAGGATCGGATGATGACGGCCGTGTCCGCTGAAAAGCGGGAAAAATGCCGGCGCTTTTACCATAAGGAGGATGCTCACCGCACCTTGATCGGCGACATGCTGATCCGCACCGCTGCGGCGAAAGCTTACGGACTTGATCCGGCCGCGATTTCATTCAGCGTCCAGGAATACGGAAAGCCGTACATCCCCGCGCTTCCGGACATGCACTTTAATATTTCCCACTCCGGGCGCTGGATCGTGTGTGCCGTTGATTCAAAACCGATCGGCATTGATATTGAAAAAATGAAGCCCGGCACGATTGATATCGCCAAACGTTTTTTTTCGCCGACGGAATACAGTGATCTGCAAGCGAAACACCCCGATCAGCAGACCGATTATTTTTACCACCTGTGGTCGATGAAAGAAAGCTTTATCAAGCAGGCCGGAAAAGGGCTTTCCCTGCCGCTTGATTCATTCAGCGTCCGCCTCAAAGACGACGGCCATGTGTCCATTGAGCTCCCGGACGGACATGAACCATGTTTCATCCGCACATATGATGCGGACGAGGAATATAAGCTGGCCGTTTGTGCGGCGCATCCCGATTTTTGTGACGGGATTGCGATGAAAACGTATGAAGAGCTGCTGTAAGCATAGAAAAAGGAGGGTCTCCCCCTCCTTTTTTGTCAGCTTGATATTTCCGCCTGTTTCTGCAGCTGCTTTGCTTCTTGATAAATTTCTTCGAACAGATCCGCGATGTGTTCTTCTTCAACACATGAAAATGCGATTCGCAAATCGGTTTCATTAATGGATATCGTCCCGATTCCTCTCTTTTCAAGCAGCGACACTCTCAATTCGCCGGCGTTTATGTCTTTCAGCCGGACACACATGAAATAACCCGAGTTAAACGGATAAGGTGTCCATACGTCTTCATAGTGCTTGTTTTCTGCAAGAACGGCTTTCACTTTGTCAGCCCGTTTTTTCATGATGTTATATTTCAGCGATTTTTCTTTCTCATATTCCGGTGACTGCATCGCCCGCAGCATAAACGTTTGGGACGGATGCGGGGCGCTTGAAATCGTTCCCCTGATAATCCCTTTTGTTTTTTCCTCGAGCACGCGCAGCGCTTTTTCGCTTTTTGTGCTGTACGTAATAAAACCGACGCGGAAGCCCCACGCGTAATTTTCCTTCGTCGCGCCGTCTATTTTTACGCAAAGCACCCGGTCGTGCACTTGGGCGAGTTTGCTGAAGATGGATTCCTGAATGGCTGTTTCATCGTAAAACAGATTGTAATACGCATCGTCTACGAGCATGACAATCTCTTTGCCGGCCTCCGCCGCCTCCAGGATCACGCTGACGATTTCTGCCGCTTCCTCTTCTCCCGGCGTATAGCCTGTCGGATTATTCGGGAAATTCAGCACGACAATCGCCTTTTCTTCCTGCTTTTTCAGCAGCTCGGACAGCCCCGCCGCATTAAAACGCCCATCCTGATGAAAAAGCGGGTACGTCTCAATGGATGCCTTGCGCCGGACACCGAAAATGAAATTGTAATTTCCCCAATATTTATCAGGCAGAAGCAGCGCATCCCCTTCATTGACGAACAAGTCGGCGGCAATGCTCAGCCCGTGTGTTAAAGCGTTTGTCACGATCGGCGTGCTGATATCTTTGCCGGCTAATGAAGGATTTTCGAGACGCATTTTTTTCAGCCATTCCTGTCTGAGCGGCTCTTTTCCCTGCGGCGGAGCATAATCGTAGATATCATCGGGGTTATAGGCGGACAATGTCTCTTGAATATGGGAAAAGTGCATGGACTCGCCTTGTGAGGTGGCAATCCCGATCGTGGCATTATACTTTCCGGCCTTGGCTTTCGCTTCCGCCGATTGTGTCAGCACCCCTTTCGGATAAAACAACTCTCTGCCCAAATCAGAAAGCATATGAAGCACGTGCGGGTTTTCTTCAGATAATGTTCTGTTCAGCTCTTTTGCTGCATCATTCATGTACGACAATCCCTTCAAAATTATATTCCATCAAATCATAACATAAAATTTTTGATAAATGAGAAAACTCACGGGCAGATTTTGTTACAAAAAACAGACAGCGAATGCTGTCTGTCATCTCCTATAACAATTGGCCTGCAGTGCTCCTGTTAATAATCTCATATATTCGTTCCGCCACTTTTTCAGTTTCACTTAATATGAACATGTGGCCGTCCGAAAACTCATGAAATACGGGATTGTCGGCCCATTTTTTCCATCCGTCCGCATCTTTGATACATTTTTTATCTTTCCGCCCGTTAAAAATATGGACGGGTGATTGAATCATGTGAGAATCAGACGGACGGAAGCTTTCAAGCGCGCGGTAGTCGGATCTGAAAGAAGGCAGGAAAAATGACATGACCTCCTTATTCTCCACTAACTCCTGCGGCATTCCGCCCAGCTCGATAATATGGGCGAGAAATTTTTCATCATCAAGATGAGACACTTTTTTCCTTTCAATATGCGGCGGCTGAATGGCTGAGATGATCACGGCCTGCGGGTAAATCCCCTCCCGCTCCAGCTTTTGAGCCAGCCTGAAAGCGACCATGCCTCCCATACTGTGGCCGAACAGGACAAACGGGCGGTCAGGATGGAGATTCAACTCCTGCTTGTACAAGCTGACAAGCTGTTCAAAATCTTCAACGGCGGACATTTGATTTGTTCCGTGTCCCGGCGGTTCCGCGGCGAGCATCTCACACTCACCTTGAAGATAGGTGTGGAGCGGGCGGAATGATGCGGAATAGCCTCCTGCGAACGGAAAACAGATGAGCTGCGTTTTTTCTGTGGTATCGAACGATTTAAAGAGCTGGACCATTAGCGGGCTTCCTCCTTTTCTATCGTGAAGCTGTCAGCTTCGGATGTTCCTTCCTTAGGAATTCGAGCAAATATGCCGCATTCCTTTCGAGACATTCTCCCTGAAGCATTTCTGCGTGAGTGCCGCAGCCTTTTTTCACACGGTATTCACCTGTCGTGGCTTCCTCCCACGAAGCGAGCCACGGCGGCATCGCAAAGTCCGGTTCTGACGTTAATAGATCTATATCCGCATTGACCGTGCCGGTGCTGACGGTATGCACGAAATAAGAATAAAACGCGTTTGTTTTTTTGGCGAGACCTTCCTTGACGGCTTCGTCATTCAGCGCTTCGTTATCCCGGTTTACCTTCATCAGCGCCTGGACATCGCTTTCTACGGTGCGGCCTTCCAAGTCGCTGACGCCTTGTTTTTTATAAGAATCAACCATGATCAGCCGCTCCACTTTACGTCCTTCGGATTCAAGCCGTTTGGCCGTTTCAAAGGCGAGCGTGCAGCCAGCCGAGTATCCGAACAGCTTGACCGGTCCTTCCGGCTGGAGCTGATTGATCAGCTCTGTGTAGCGTTCGACGCGGTTGTCTTCCTCGATAAAATCAAACGCACAGATTCTATAGCCGGACAGCTGTTTTGCCAGCGGCTGGTACATCAGCCCGTAACCGAGAACCGGCGGGAACGCAAACAGTGTGTCAGACTGATTTTTATTCATGATGGTGAGATCTTTCATTCCTTTTTCTTCACCGTGAAGCAGATAACCGGCAATGTCTGCGATTGTCGTCGCTTCGAATAACAGCTGCACCGGGATGTCCGTACCGAGCTCTTTTTTAATGCGTGACGCTGCCGTCATCGCTTTTAAGGAATGGCCTCCGAGCGCGAAGAAATCATCATGAATCCCGATCTGCTGTCTGCCGAGAATCTCGGACCAGATGTGTGCAATCGTTTCTTCCGTCGCGTTTCGAGGCCCGATCCATTCTTTTGCCGCCTGAGCCTGATCCGGTTTCGGCAGCTGCCGTTTATTGACCTTCCCGTTTGTCGTTAAAGGAAGCTCCTCTAAGAAAGTAAAGGTTTGCGGCACCATGTAAGCAGGAAGCTGTTTTTTCAAGTGCCTCTTTACGTCTTCAGCTGAAAGCGGCGTCCGGTTCACGAGATAGGCGTTGATTGATGCATCTCCGGACTCATGGCGGTCTGCAACAACGACCGCATCTTTCACACCCGGGTATTCCTGCAGCTGCTTTTCGATTTCTTCAAGTTCAATCCGGTGTCCGCGTATTTTGACCTGGTCGTCAATACGCCCGGCGTATTCAATCGTTCCATCCGGCAGCCATCGTGCTAAATCCCCTGTTCGGTAAAGCGTTTCTCCCGGCTTGAACGGATTTGGGATAAACGTTTGCTTCGTCAGGTCGTGACGGTTCAGATACCCTTTTGATACACCCATTCCGCTGATGCACAGTTCACCGACAGCTCCGAACGGCTGAAGCTGGTTTTGCCTGTTAAGAATATAAATACTTGCATTGCTGATCGGCTTTCCGATCGGCAATGAGGAAATGGAATCCGGTATATCATGCACGATGTGAGCTGTCGCAAACACCGTTCCCTCAGTCGGCCCGTAGCAATTAATCAGCTTGCCAGGCCCCATGATCTCAAGCGCCTTTCTGACGTGAGGCACAGACGCGCGCTCACCCCCGAATAACACACAGCGGAGCCCCTTCAGCCACTCCTCTCCCGCATCGGTGAGAAGATTAAAAAGTGCGGTTGTCGCAAACATGACATTGACATTCTCCTGCCGGATCAGATCAGTGAGCCGTTCTGTATCAAGCAGTGTATGTTCATCTGCGATAATGAGCCGTGCCGCATTCAGTATTGATGCGTAGAAATCAAAAGTAAATGCGTCAAAGGCGTAATTCGAAACAGATAAGAACGTATCTTGTTCAGAAAATGCCATATAGTCTACATGCTTGACCAATCCTTGTATATTGGCATGAGTGGTGATATTGCCCTTCGGCTTTCCGGTTGTGCCGGACGTATACATAATATACGCCGGATCATCGGGATCAATTGCGGCTGCAGGATCGCTTGCCTGTTCCTCAAACCGTGCTTGATCATCGATGATGAGTGTTGTTCCTGTATACGGCAGCTGAGCCGCTTTTTCTTTCATCTCCTGATGTGTCAGCAGACAGGCTGCCGCACTGTCAGTCAGCATGTACGAGATTCGGTCCTCCGGCAGCATCGGATCAACCGGCAGATAAGCCGCTCCTGCTTTTAATACGCCGAGAATGCCGATCACCAGTTCAAGCGAGCGCTTCGTGTACAACGCGACAACGGTGTCTTTACCCGCACCTTGCTTTTGCAAACGGCGCGCAAGACGGTTCGCTTCCTCATCTAATTCGCGATAGGAAAGAGTCTGGCCGGAATACGTAAGCGCCGGTGCATCAGGATTTACATTCACCGCTTCCTTGAACCAATCCGTCAGAGGCTTCGCCTGATGAGTCTGAGCCGGCGGGTTTAAGCCGGTAAGCAGAAGCTCTCTTTCCTTTTCATCAACAAGTCTGATCGTATTGACAGGCTGATCCGGCTTCTGGATGAGCTGCTGAATCGCTGTAAGAAGCTGAGATTTTAAGCGCAGGATAAACGCCTCATCAAACACATTCCCGTTATAGGCAAGCTTAATCAGCATCTCATCACCTGGAGAAGCCATCAGGTTGAGATCATAATTCGATTTCTCAAAAACATGGACGTCCTCCATATCAAAGCCATTTTCACTGCTTTCTTCATTTTTTGCATCCTGAAGCGGATAATTTTCAAACACAATGATGTGGTCAATCAGCTTTGGCTGATCGGCCTGGCTTTGGATGTCATAGAGCGGCACATATTGATGAGGCTCAGACTGCAGCGATTGCTCCTGCAGCTGCTTGAGCAAGCCGTTAAATGTGGTATCCTCAGACAGCTTCACCCGCCTCGGGACAGCATTGATAAACAGCCCGACCATATGTTCAACGCCTTTGATTTCTGCGGGACGCCCGGAAACGACTGTGCCGAAGATCAAATCGCCGGACTGCTGGTAGCGGCTGATTAATACACTCCAAACCGCCTGCAGCGCTGTACTCAAAGTGGTATGCTGCGATTTTGCAAGCTCGGTAAATGCTTTTGTTTCCGCCTCCGGCAGTGAGAAGAGCAGCTCTTTCGGCTCATAGCCGTCCTTTTGTTTCTTTCTTTGCTCCGCAAATGTCGTTTGTCCTTCAAAATCTTCTAAGTACCCGCGCCAGTAATGCAGTGATGCTTGTTTATCCTGCTTTTCAAGCCACTTGATATAGTCTTTATACGGTTTGACCGGCGGCAGGCTGTACGGCTTTTGTTCGCGCAGGGCATTGTATACCTTAAACAGATCCTGCACGACGATGCCGAAGCACCAGCCGTCCAAAATGATGTGGTGGTAGCTCCACACCCATTCAAAGCTTTCTTCCGATTTTTTGAATATGGCTGCCCGCATCGGAATATCCCGCGTCAAATCAAACCCCTTGATCTTATCCTGTTCTTTGTATTCATTAATTTTGGATGCTTGCTCGCTGCCCGTTAAGTGTGTCAGATCGATTTCTTCTATCTGAAACTGCCGTTTTTTCAATACGACTTGGACCGGCCTTTTTACTTTTTCGTGAATGAACACGGTACGAAATACGTCGTACCGGTCCATGATCACATTCATGCTTTCTTCAAGGCATTTAATATTCAAGCTGCCTTTTACTTTCATTGTCATTTGTTCGATGTAAAAGCTTTGGCCGGGATTCAGGAGAGTATGAAACAGCATTCCCTCCTGCATCGGCGACAAATAATACATGTCCTGAACTTGATCTTTTTTGAACTGGCTCATCTGCTCCGCTCCCCCCTTCTGTTAACTGTTTTTGTCACGTTAAATTCTCCTCAAGCATGTCAAAGATGTCTCCCATTTCATCCATCTCAAGATCCTGCGCGCTGAAATCGCTCGGCGTAAATTCTTTCTCCTCTTTGGCCGTGCAATGGCGGATGATCATTAAAAGATTGTCTTTAAACCGCTGCATCTGTGTTTCGACGGTGCTTCTTTCATATTCTTCCTGATTGTATGAGCAGGAAATGACGAAGCGGCCGCCTGTAACCATCCCGCTGAAGCTCAGTGCGTATAACGCCTCTGACTCTTCGCTGACTTGACGTCCCATATCATATGGAGACGGCTCAAACCATTCCGTTTTCACTTCATTGTCAAACTGCCCCAAGTAGTTAAAACTGATTTCAGGCGTGACGCCTTTTTCTGTTTCATCGGATGACAGATACCGGAGAATCCCGTATCCTACACCTTTATCAGGAACGCGCCGCACTGTCTCTTTTACCGTTTTAATGACGGAAGAGACGCCGTCTTCCTTGCTGATCTGCAGAATCAACGGATATTGGGCCGTAAACCAGCCGACCGTCCGTGAAATATTGACGTTCGGTATGATTTCTTCCCGGCCGTGTCCTTCTAAGTTGATGCCGACTTTGCCGTTTTCCGTCCATTCACCGATCGTTAAGCCGAGTGCGCTGAGCAGAATGTCGTTGATTTCCGTTCCGTACGGATGATGAACATCTGTCAGCAGCTGTGCCGTTTCTTCCTCAGTCAATTCACATTTCACGGCCGCCGTATGTTTGACGAGCCGTTTGTCCGGATCATGGTCTTTCGGCAGCGGCCGGAGTTCTTCCGCATCTGCCTGCGCCCAATAATCCGCCTGCTTTTTCAGCTCTTCTGATTGCGCAAACGTGTTCAGCGCCTCCGCCCAATCTTTAAAGGAGTGGGTTTTTTGCGGGAGAACGATGCTGTTTTGCTGCTGCGCCTGTTTATAACCTGAAGCGAAATCCTCAAGCAGAATTCTCCATGAAACCCCGTCCACGACGAGATGGTGAACCGCGATTAACAGATGATCGCCTTGTTCTGTCCGGTATTGCTCCGCTTTTAACAGCGGGCCGTTCTCCAGATCAAAACTTCCCTGAAGATGATCGGCAAGCCGCTGAATCTGGCTTTTCAGCATATCCTCGTCCGTTCCGTACAGATCAACGATTTCAAAGCTTGCCTTGCATTCTGTGACAGGGAGGTATGTCTGAATGATGCCTTCCCTTGCTTCACGGTAAACCATGCGGAGCGCATCATGGTGTTCAATCAATGCTTGCAGGGTTTTTTCCACCAGGTCCGGATCAAAGCCGTCTTTCGCATGAAGCATGACGGATTGGTTCCAGTGGTGTTTGTCGATGAAGTTTTTCTCAAAGAACCAGCGCTGGATCGGCGTTAACTCCGCTTCGCCTTCGACAGGTCCCTGATCGGCCTGCTTGCCTTCCGTCCGCTCCACGTAAGAGACGAGCTCTTCGATGGTCGGGTGCTGGAAGAGATCTTTCATCTCCAGCTTGTAGCCGTGCTGGTTCAGACGGCTCGCCATTTGGATGCCTTTGATCGAGTCGCCGCCGAGCGTGAAGAAATTATCGCTTACGCCGATCTGATCAAGACCGAGCACTTCCTGCCAAATGTCGGAAAGCAGCGTCTCCATTTCCGTTTCCGGCGCTTTATACGCGGCGCTTCCCGCTTCAATGTCCGGTTCCGGCAGGGCTTTTTTGTCAATCTTTCCGTTTGCGGTGACCGGAAGCTCGTCCATCTCCACCCAGAACGCCGGCACCATGTAGTCAGGCAGCGTGTCTTTCAGCGCGGCTTTGAGCGCTTCAATATCGTTCTGCTGAGGCGCGACATAGGCGCAAAGCGCGGTATTGCCCGCTTTGTCTTCCACAGCCGTCACCGCTGCGTCATGAACGTCCGCAAGCTGGGCGAGGCGGACTTCGATTTCTGAAAGCTCGATCCGGTAGCCCCGCACTTTGACCTGCTGGTCGATACGGCCGATGTATTCGATGCCGCTCTGCGCGTTCCATTTGACGAGGTCGCCGGTCCGGTACATGCGCTCGCCGGGCACGAACGGATCTGCGGTAAACCTCTTAGCCGTTTCTTCTTCACGGTTCAGGTATCCGCGTGCCAGACCGCGGCCGGCCACGCACAATTCACCGGCAATGCCTTCCTGCTGTACCTGATCTCCGTCGCCGAGAATATAAGCTCTCGTATTGGCAATCGCCCGTCCGATCGAAAGCGATCCTTCCTCAGGATTGATGACGCCGCTTGTCGCGACGACGGTGTTTTCCGTCGGGCCGTAGTTGTTGACGATCGTGTATGGCTGTTTCACCGCCCGCTTCAGCTTGTCGCCGCCGACGAGAAGCATGCGGAGAGAGGTATTTTCCAGCTCCATAAATTGTTCGGCCAGCTGCGTCGGCAGGAAGGTGATGGTCACGCCGTGCTCCTCGAAATAGTGATTTAAGCGGGTGATATCCAGCCGGATCGCTTCGTCAATGACATGAAGCTCCGCGCCGATGGTCCATGTCGGGAACATCTCCCAGATGGAGGCGTCAAAACCGAAGCCCGCGTATTTGGCGCTTTTATCATCCGCCGTCATGGCGAATGCGTCGTGGTGCCAGAAGCACAGGTTCACCAGCGCATGGTGTTCGACCATGACACCCTTCGGCTGTCCGGTCGTTCCTGACGTGTAAATCATATAAGCGAGATGATCCGCCGTTGTTTCCGTCTGCGGGTTCGCTTCATCGTTTTCATCAAGCGGCAGGCTCAGAATGGAGCGTCCGCCGTCAAGCAGGATCGTTTCACCTTTGTAGCTTTCCGGCACGTCGAGCGCTTCCTGTGTGAGAAGCAGCTTGGCGCCGCTGTCCTGCAGAATGTAGCTGATCCGCTCTTTCGGATAATCCGGGTCAATCGGCACAAATGCCGCGCCCGCTTTTAAGACGCCGAGTACGCCCGCGGCCATTTCCAAGGACGGTTTCGTTAAAATGCCGACACGTTCGTCAGCCGTGACGCCGCAGTCCATGAGAATGCGCGCGATCCGGTTCGCCCTTGCGTTCAGCTCACCGTACGTCCATTTCGCGCCGTTATATGCCGCGGCCGGCCGGTTCGCGTGGCGGGCGGCCGTTTCTTCAAAGAGACGGTGAACCGTTTTGTCCCGCGGCACAGAAATTGTTTTTCCTTTCCATGCGTCAAGGAGGGCTTGTTTTTCAGCATCGCTGATCAGTGAAATCTCAGGCAGCTTTCTGTCCGGGCTTTCCGCCGCTTGCTTCAGAATCCGCAGGAACCCGGCGCTCCACTTTTCAATGGTTTCTTTTTTAAACAGATCAGTCGCATATTCAAACTGAAGGCCGAGACCTTCTTGATCCGTAAAACCGCCGAGTGTCAGATCGAATTTCGCCGTGCCTTGGTTTGACTCATACGGAGTGATGCGCAGGTTCTCCAGTTCCAGTGTTTCTTTATCCGGATCTTCTGTCGTCACCATCACCTGGAACAACGGGTTGCGGCTCATATCTCTCGGCAGGTCAAGCTTTCCGATCAGATCCTCAAACGGATAATCCTGATGCGCCAGCGCGTCGAGATTGGTTTGTTTCACCCGTTCGAGCAGCCCGGCGAAGGTCTGCTCTTTTCGCGTTTCATTGCGAAGCGCAAGCGTATTGACAAACATCCCCGGCATTTCCTGAACTTCGGCGCTCGTTCTTCCGGCAGTCACCGAACCGATAATGATATCGCGCTGTCCCGTGATTTTGCTCAAAAAGACATGGAACGCGGCGTGAAGCACCATATGAAGAGTCGCTCCCGATGATTCCATTAATTCACGCACCGCTTTTTCCGTTTCACGCCCCGCTCTGAAACGGACGGATTGTCCTTTAAAACTTTGAACCGGCGGACGGGGAAAATCGGTCGGCAGATTCAATTCAGGAAGCTCGCCGGAAAATGCGGAGAGCCAATAACGCTCATGGTCTTTCATCCGTTCGGCCTGCCCGGGTTCATTCTGCCAGACGGCGAAGTCTTTATAGTGCAGGTTCGGCGACGGCAGACTTCCGCCTTTGTAAAGGTGAGCGAGCTCTTTGACCAGCATGCTTCTGGACACGCCGTCGGCAATAATATGATGCATATCCAGCAGCAGCAGGTGTTTCTTTTCATTCAGTCTGACAAGAGCGGCCCGAATGAGCGGAGCCGCGCTCAGATCAAACGGCTTAATGAATGCCTGAATGATAAGATCCGCTTTCTCCTCGTCCGCTGCTTCAAAAATGTGCAGGTCAATGTCAGCCTGTTCTGCGATCTTCTGCATCGGCTGGCCTTTTTGATCGATAAAGGACGTCCGCAAAGATTCGTGGCGATTGATCATCTGATTGAGCGCTTCCTGAAGCCTTGAAATATTGACTTCTCCTTCCATCAGAAGAACGGACGGCATATTATAGCTGATTGTCTCCCGGTCAAGCTGGTTCAGGACGTACATCCGTTTTTGGGCGGATGATAACGGGTACGCGTCTGCACTGTCTGCCGGTGTGATCATCCGATATCCCTCAGATACCGCCGATTTTTCGATATATGCGGCAAGCAGGCGGACAGTCGGCTGTTCGAACAGCGCTTTTAACGGAACCGTTTTGTCCAGTTCAGCCTGAATATTGGCGAGGAGCATCATGCCTTTTAAAGAGTGCCCGCCGTAATCGAAGAAATTATCGTCGATGCCGAGCGTATCCGTACCGAGTGTCTGTTTCCAAATGCGGCACAGCTTTTCCTCCAATTCCGTTTCCGGCAAGGCTGAAGCTGTTTGCGCCGTTTGGCTGACGCCCGGTTTCGGGAGGGCGTTTTTATCGGTTTTTCCGTTGGCTGTGAGCGGAATGCGGTCTACCTGCACGAAGTAAGCCGGAAGCATATGAGACGGCAGTGTTTCGGAAAGCCGTTTGCGAAGCTCAGAGCCTTTCAGCCCGCTGTCGGCTTTATAGTACGCGCACAGTTCCGGCAGCCCGCCTTCGCTGACTGCGAGAACGACCGCCTCCTGAATGCCGTTTACGCTTAACAGCACGGTTTCAACCTCTTTTAATTCAATGCGGTAGCCCCGGATTTTCACCTGATCATCCGCACGGCCGATAAATTCAATCGTCCCGTCAGGAAGCCTGCGGACGACATCTCCCGTTTTGTACATCAGGCTGTCCGGTGAAAAAGGATTTGAGATAAATTTCTCCGCCGTCAGCTGCGGACGGTGAAGATATCCTCTGGCAAGCCCCTTCCCGGTAATATAAAGCTCGCCGCTTGCGCCCGGAGGAACGAGCTGCATTGCTCCGTCCAATACAAGCGCGCCGGTATTTGCGATCGGGCGGCCGATGACGGGACGCTGCTCATATTGATCAAGACGCTCCATATTGATCCGTTCCGCAATGGCGCCGATCGTCGTTTCCGTCGGCCCGTAGTGATTGATGAAGTCGGTATGGGCGTATACGTCATGAAACTTGCGGACATCGGACGTGATGATCTTTTCTCCGCCGAGCACCACTAAACGAAGCGGGCTGAAACGGCGTTCTGACGTAAAACGGGCTGTGTTGACGATCATATGGAACAATGACGGCGTCAGTTTCATATACGTAATGCCGTTTTTCTGTATATACTCACCAAGCTGATCAGGCGCGGTGTACGTCTCTTTCGGCACAATGTGCAGCTCGCCGCCCGCCTGAAGAATCGGGAATATGGCCGTATAGCCGAGATCAAATGCGTAAGAAGACAGCAGCACGGATTTGTCAGCTTCGGTCAAACCGGCTTCACGGCTGAACCATGTGACATAATTGATTAGATTGCGGTGCTCCAGCTGGACGCCTTTCGGTTTGCCCGTTGTTCCCGAGGTATAAATGATATAGGCAAGCCGGTCGGCGCCGGGCTCCGTTTCAAGCCGGTCGGCGCTTTCGTTCTGCCATTCTCCGTCTTCCATTACGACCGTTTTTCCTTTATAAACGGCGGCCGCGGTCATGTTTCTCTCATTGACGACCAGAAGCTTCGTTCCGCTGTCTTCGAGAGAGTAGCGGATTCTCTCTTCAGGAGTCTCCGGATCAATCGGGAGAAATGCCGCTCCGGCTTTCATGACGCCGAGAATCGCGGTAATCAAGTCGGCCGAACGATCCATCATAATGGCCACGATGTCCTCACTGCCCGTTCCGCAAGCCTGAAGGTGGCGGGCAAACCGGTTCGAGCGTTCATCAAGCTCACGATATGTCAGACTTGTTCCGCCCGCAACCGCCGTGAGATCAGGCGTTTTTTGCGCTTGCCGTTCAAACAGTGAAACAAAAGTGCCCTCAGGCAGATCCGCTTCCGTCCGTTTTTCATCAGAAAGGAGCGCTTCCCGCTCAGGAGCGGACAGCAGGCTTGCGTCGGCCAGCTGAATATCCGGATTTTCGGCGCAGGCTTTAATCAGATTGACAAAATGAGCGCTCCAGCGGCGGATGGTTTCGTCCGCAAATAAGGCTTTCGCGTAATCAAAGCTCAATCCGACCTCTTCTCCGCGCTCAGCCGCTTCTAAGGAAAGATCAAATTTAGCGACATGATGATGCATGGAGTAAGAAGAAATCTCCAAATCTCCGAGCCGCAGGGCCGGGATCTCCATGTTCTGCATATTAAATAACACGCTGAACAGCGGACTCCGGCTTGTGTCCCTCGTTAACGGCAGTTTTTCAATTAATTCTTCAAGCGGATAGCTTTGATGCTCAAAAGCTTGAAGGCTCGCCGTTTTCACTTCATTCAGAAATTGCTTGAACGTTTTTTTGCCGGCAGGATGCGACCGAAGCGCCACGGTGTTGACAAACATGCCCGGCACGTCTTGGAGATCAGGATGCTGTCTTCCGGCCGCCGGAGACCCGACTATGATGTCTTCCTGGCCCGAATATTTGGACAGCAGCACTTGAAAAGCGGCCAACAAGAACATGTACATCGTCGTATCCGTATCAGCCAGCAGCTTCTTAATCTGCGCCGTCACCTGTTTATCAAGCCCGAAGATGACGCGTTCTCCTTCAAAACTGCGCTCGGCAGGACGCGGGAAATCAAGCGGCAGATCCAGCACCGGCAGATCGCCTTTGAACGTATCAAGCCAGTAGGCTTCGTGCTGATCGAGATTTGCTTTTTCACGCTGCCAGACTGAAAAATCCTTATAATGAATCTTTGGCAGATCAAGCTCCGTGCCTTGATAAAGCTTCGCAAGATCACCGATGAAAATGCCCATTGAGCTTCCGTCCGTAATAATGTGGTGCATGTCAATCAGCAGAAGATGCCGGTCTTCTTCAAGCCGGATCAGCTTCGAACGGACCAGCGGCGCATGATTGAGCGCAAACGGCCTGATAAAGGCTTTTGTCAGCTCTTCTGCATCTTCTTCCCGGCCCTCGGCGGTTTCAAGCTCAAACGACACATTTTTATGAATGGTCTGCACGACTTTTCCATCTGCCATGTCAAACGACGTACGCAGTGTCTCATGACGGTTGATTAATGCCTGCATGGCCTCTTCAAGACGCTTTTTGTCTACTGATCCTTCCAGCAGAAGTACAGCAGGGACGTTGTAGCTCGTGCTGGCCTGTCCGAGCTGATTAAGGATATACATCCTGCGCTGTGCTGAGGAAACAGGATAATGCTTCTGATAAGGCGCTTGTCGGATCGGTTCAAACTGCTGTTCCTCCTCGCTCTCATGCTCCAAATAATGCGCAAGCTCCTGAATGGTCGGCTTTTCAAATAACACTTTAATCGGCACTTCTTTTTGAAAGTGCTCCTGGATTTTAGCGGTCATCATCATAGCTTTTAAAGAATGTCCGCCAATCGTGAAGAAATTGTCAGTCACACCCGCTTTTACACCGAGAATGCCTTCCCAAATGTCCGCGAGTTTCTGCTCCGCTTCCGTTTTCGGCGCTTCGTATTCTTTTTGAACGGCTTCAGCCTGAGGCTCAGGCAGCGCTTTTTTATCAATTTTTCCGTTCGCCGTCAGCGGAAACTGATTCATCTGGATGAAGTGCGCGGGAATCATGTATTCCGGAAGTGATTCCGAAAGCGTTTTGCGCAGGTCTTCCGGCGAAAGGGCTTGGTCTGCGGTAAAGTAAGCGCAGATTTCATTTTCATCCGCTTTATTTTTCCGGATCACAGCCGCAGATTCCGTCACATTCTCCGCCTGGCTGATTTTCGCCTCAATTTCGCCGAGCTCGATTCTGAAACCGCGGACCTTTACTTGGTTGTCAATTCTGCCGAGAAACTCGATCGTGCCGTCCGGAAGCCACTTCGCCAAGTCCCCCGTCCGGTATATCATTTCATCCGGTCTGAACGGATCGCGGACAAACTGCTTCTCCGTTAATTCAGGCAGATTCACATAGCCTCTTGCCACTCCGCTTCCGCCGACGCACAGCTCACCGGGCGCGCCGATCGGCTGGAGGTTGCGGTTTTCGTCCATAATGTACGCAGTGGAATTTCCGATCGGCTTCCCGATCGGGATCGAGCCGTCGTAGTCCTGATCAATGAGAAAACTCGTCGAAAACGTCGTATTCTCCGTCGGCCCGTAGCCGTTCCAAAGCGACAGCTCCGGTGATGCCTTCCTCACTTTGCTGACGATATGCGGCACAAGCGCGTCACCGCCGATGATGAGGTGCCGGAGCGTGTTAAACATGCCCGCATCCTTTTGGGCAAGCTGATTAAACAGCGGAGACGTCAGCCACATGGTCGTGATCCGCTGCTCTTTCAGAAATTGGGCGAATTGCCCGGCGTCAAGCAGCGTCTCTTTTTTCACCGGGTGCAATGCCGCTCCGTTCAGCAATGCGCCGAAGACTTCGAAGGTTCCGGCATCAAAGCTGACGGCTCCCGTTTGCGCCATCCGGTCTTCTTCATGAACCGGCACGTAATTCGAATGTTTGACGAGCCTGATGATATTTCTGTGTTCAATCATGACGCCTTTCGGTTTTCCGGTCGACCCGGATGTATACATGATATACGCCAAGTCGTTGCCGCCGGCCGGAAGATTCAAGTCTGTTCCGCTTACCGTTTCATCCTCGCTTTCATCCAGCATGACAATCGGGACTTGCAATGTGCCCGCTTGTTCTTGATAGTCCTGAACTGTCAGCACAAGCCGAATCGAGCTGTCTTCCGCCATAAAGCGGAGACGATCCTCAGGAAAAGCCGGATCAATCGGCACATAGGCGCCGCCTGCTTTTAGGACGGCAAGCATGCCGATAACGGTTTCCGCAGACCGGTCGTTCATAATAGCGGCGGTCCGGCCTTTTTCCAGCCCGCTCTTCACAAGGTGTCTCGCCAGGCGGTTGGCCGCTTCGTTCACTTCACGGTAGGTCCATTCGCGTCCCTCTTCTTTTATCGCGATGCTTGCAGGCGTCCGGTTTGCCTGTGCTTCAAACAAGCGGTGAACGGCCTCCTCTTCCGGAAGCGCCGTTTTCGTATCATTGAATATCTCAACAATCTGCCGCTCTTCTTCGCCTGAAACAAGGCCGAGTTCCCGCACGGGCGCGTCAGGCGTTCCGACCGCCGCTTTCATCATGCGGGTCAGATGGTGCGCCGTTCGTTCGATGGCATCATGAGCGAAAGCCGCTCCGTTGTATTTGATTTTGACAGTCCACGTTTTCCCCGGATACACGATGAGATTGAAATCAAAGCTCGTCTGCTCAAAAGCATGTTCAACTTTAATGGAAAAGCCGAGTCTTTCCTCCATGCCCCCGTTTTCCAGCTCTTTGTCCAGCGGATAGTTTTCAAACGCGACCAAATGATTCAAGAGGCTGCCGTCCAGAGCGGAGCGCTTTTGAATGTCATAGAGCGGCACATAATCATAGCGCTCGGCTTCCACGGCGTTTTTCTGAACTGCCGCCATCACGTCAGAAAAGGCTGCATCTTTGTCAATCTTGATTCTGACGGGAATCGTATTGATGAACAGCCCCGCCATCGTTTCAATGCCGTTGATTTCTGAAGGACGGCCTGATACGACGGTGCCGAACACCACATCGTCTGTATAGTTGTATTTGCTGAGCACCGCACCCCAAACGGCCTGAAACAGGTTAGGCCCCGTGACTTGATGACGGTTGGCGGTCTGCTGAATCTGCGCGACCAGCTCTTCATCCCAGACAAAAGAATATTCTTCATTTTGGTAGTAGTCTTTCTTTTCTGATGCCAGACGGCCCGGGAGCAGGCTCGGCTGTTCGAAATCCGCCAGGCGGCTGCTCCAATATTGTTCCGCCTCCTCATAATCCCGGCCTCCGAGCCATTTGATATAGTCAGAGTAAGGTTTGCCCTGGCTTCCCCCGGCGGGCCGGCCGGCACGAAGCGCTTCATAGTTTTGAAACAGGCTTTTCATCAAAACGCCCATACTCCAGCCGTCCATGACGATATGATGATTGCTCCAGACGAGATACAGCTCCTTCTCACTGAGCCTGAACACCGCCGCTTTAAAGAGAATGTCCTTCGCCAGATGAAAGCCCTGCTGCTGCACATCGCCTTTATAGCGTTCAATATATTCGGTTTGGCGTGCTTCATCTAATTGACTGATATCTTCATAATGCACCTTCGTCTTCCGCTCTGCTAATACGACTTGGCGCGGTTTTTGAAGCTGCTGGTGCACGAATACCGTACGCAGGATGTCATATGTCCGGATCAGCTCGTTGACGCTTTTTTCAAAAAGCTCAAGCTGAAAGCTTCCGTGAATCCTAAGCTCTAATTGTGTGAAGTAGGAGGAAGAATGCGGATCAAGCAGCGCATGATACAGCATTCCCTCCTGCATCGGTGTGAGTGCATACACCTTTTGAATCGATTTTTTGCTCATATGTCACCTCTGTCTTTTCTGTTAGAGAATTTCCATTAATTTATCAAGTTCATCAAGCGTCAGATCATCATCGCCAAGATCGCTAGGCGTAAGCTCAGGTCCGTCTTGGGCCAGGCAGTGATCTATGATTTTCAAGAGGTGCCCTTTAAAGCTGTCACTGAACGATTGAATGGTTTTTTCATGAAATTCGAGAGAATGATAGGCAAACGTCATCGTCATCTGCCCATTTTCTATAAATCCGACAATATCAAGCGCATTCGGCTTCTCTGTGTCAGGGCTCAGCGATTGTCCTGACGGCATCCCGGATCTTGTAAATAAGCCGGAATCCGACATCTCATTAAACTGGCCTAAGTAGTTAAAGCTGATATCCGGATCAATCTCAAATGAAAGACCCTCTTTATGCTCAGGCGCCGTTACATAACGCAGAATGCCGTAGCCGACTCCTTTGTTCGGGATGTGTCTGATGTCTTCTTTCATTTGTTTCAGCTGATATGAAAGATCGTCGGCGTGCTTCATCTCAAGGATCATCGGATACATGCTCGTAAACCATCCGACCGTCCGGGTGATATTCAGGCCGTCAAGAATGTCTTCGCGCCCGTGGCCTTCC
The DNA here is from genome assembly GCF_036362845.1 of Bacillus sp. MT(2024). Taxonomy (NCBI): domain Bacteria; kingdom Bacillati; phylum Bacillota; class Bacilli; order Caryophanales; family Bacillaceae; genus Bacillus; species Bacillus sp. MT(2024). The sequence goes on along the minus strand of NZ_CP143632.1, from coordinate 344,354 downwards.
AAATGAACGCCGATCGTGTCTTCACCCGTCCACTCTTTCAGCGCCAGTCCGAGCGCCGTGAGCAGGATGTCGTTCATTTCCGTATGGTAGGCTTCATGTACGTTTGTCGTCAGCTGTTCAGTTTGTTCAGGCGTCAGAGAGAAGCTGACCGTTCTCGTATGTCTCATGCGCTGATCACCAGACTGCCTGTCTTTCGGAAGCTGAGTGCATACCTCTTTTTCCTCAAGCTCTCTCCAGTAATCCGCTTCTTTCAGAAACGCCTTCGTATTTGCGTATTCTTTGATTCTCTCAGCAAATTCGGCGAATGAATGTGTTTTCGGAGGCAGCGCCGGTTCATTGCCTTGCTTCAGCTGCGTATAAACGGACGTGAAGTCCTCCAGTAAAATCCGCCAAGATACACCATCCACGACTAAGTGATGGATTGCGAGAAGAAGGTGGTCTCCATCTTCAGCCCGGAAGAGCCCGGCCTTCAGCAGATGTCCTGTTTCCAGTGAAATACTGCTTTGAAGACGGTCTGCTTCTCGTTCGATACGGTCCTCATGGTCTTCAGCAGGTCCGTTCAGCTCAAAGACGTTCAGTTCAACAGACGCATCCTCAAGCCCTCTGTAATACGGTTTTTGTTCACGATAAATCATCCGGAGCGCATCATGGTGCACCGTCAGGACATGTAATGTTTTTTCTGTTATCTCCGGATCAAAGCCGTCTTTCGCATGAAGCATGACGGATTGGTTCCAGTGGTGTTTGTCAGTAAAGTTTTTCTCAAAGAACCAGCGCTGGATCGGCGTTAAGTCCGCTTCGCCTTCGACAGGTCCCTGATCGGCCTGCTTGCCTTCCGTCCGCTCCACGTAAGAGACGAGCTCTTCGATGGTCGGATGCTGGAAGAGATCTTTCATCTCCAATTTATACCCGTGCTGGTTCAGACGGCTCGCCATTTGAATGCCTTTGATCGAGTCGCCGCCGAGCGTGAAGAAATTATCACTTACGCCGATCTGATCAAGACCGAGCACTTCCTGCCAAATGTCAGAAAGCAGCGTCTCCATCTCCGTTTCCGGCGCTTTATACGCGGCGCTTCCCGCTTCAATGTCCGGTTCCGGCAGGGCTTTTTTGTCAATCTTTCCGTTTGCGGTGACCGGAAGCTCGGCCAGCTCCACCCAGAACGCCGGCACCATGTAGTCCGGCAGCGTGTCTTTCAGCGCGGCTTTGAGCGCTTCAATATCGTTCTGCTGAGGCGCGACATAGGCGCAAAGCGCGGTATTGCCCGCTTTGTCTTCCACAGCCGTCACCGCTGCGTCATGAACGTCCGCAAGCTGAGCGAGACGGACTTCGATTTCTGAAAGCTCGATCCGGTAGCCCCGCACTTTGACCTGCTGGTCGATACGGCCGATGTATTCGATGCCGCTCTGCGCGTTCCATTTGACGAGGTCGCCGGTCCGGTACATGCGCTCGCCGGGCACGAACGGATCTGCGGTAAACCGCTTCGCCGTCTCTTCTTCACGGTTCAGGTATCCGCGTGCCAGACCGCGGCCGGCCACGCACAATTCGCCGGCAATGCCTTCCGGCTGCACCTGATCGCCGTCGCCGAGAATATAAGCTCTCGTATTGGCAATCGCCCGTCCGATCGAAAGCGATCCTTCCTCAGGATTGATGACGCCGCTTGTCGCGACGACGGTGTTTTCCGTCGGGCCGTAGTTGTTGACGATCGTGTACGGCTGTTTCACCGCCCGCTTCAGCTTGTCGCCGCCGACGAGAAGCATGCGGAGAGAGGTATTTTCCAGCTCCATAAATTGTTCGGCCAGCTGCGTCGGCAGGAAGGTGATGGTCACGCCGTGCTCCTCGAAATAGTGATTTAAGCGGGTGATATCCAGCCGGATCGCTTCGTCAATGACGTGAAGCTCCGCGCCGATGGTCCATGTCGGGAACATCTCCCAGATGGAGGCGTCAAAACCGAAGCCCGCGTATTTGGCGCTTTTATCATCCGCCGTCATGGCGAATGCGTCGTGATGCCAGAAGCACAGGTTCACCAGCGCATGGTGTTCGACCATGACACCCTTCGGCTGTCCGGTCGTTCCTGACGTGTAAATCATATAAGCGAGATGATCCGCCGTTGTTTCCGTCTGCGGGTTCGCTTCATCGTTTTCATCAAGCGGCAGGCTCAGAATGGAGCGTCCGCCGTCAAGCAGAATCGTTTCTCCTTTGTAGCCATCCGGCACGCCCAGCGCTTCCTGTGTGAGAAGCAGCTTGGCGCCGCTGTCCTGCAGAATGTAGCTGATGCGCTCTTCCGGGTAGTCGGGATCAATCGGCACAAATGCCGCACCCGCTTTTAAGACGCCGAGTACGCCCGCGGCCATTTCCAAGGACGGTTTCGTTAAAATGCCGACACGTTCGTCAGCCGTGACGCCGCAATCCATGAGAATGCGCGCGATCCGGTTCGCCCTTGCGTTCAGCTCGCCGTACGTCCATTTCGCGCCGTTGTATGCCGCGGCCGGCCGGTTCGCGTAGCGGGCGGCCGTTTCTTCAAAGAGACGATGAACCGTTTTGTCCCGCGGCACAGGAATTGTTTTTCCTTTCCATGCACCAAGGAGGGCTTGTTTTTCTGTTTCATTCACCAATGAAAGCTCAGAAAGCTTCGCAGCCGGATTTTCCGTTGCGGCTTTTAACAGCTGAAGCCAGTAATGCTTCCACGTCTCTGCCGTTTCCGGTTTAAACAGCGCGGTGTTATATTCAAGCACAAACGTTAAGCCTTCGCCTGTGTCCTCAGCCGTCATTGTCAGGTCAAACTTGGCTGTTTTTCTGTCAAACGGATGGTGCTTCAGCTCGATTCCTTCCATGACCAGATCTTCAGCATTTGCATTTTGCATTGAGAATACCGCATCAAACAGCGGATTTCGGCTCGTATCACGCTGCACCTCAACCTTTTGCAGAAGGTCTTCAAGCGGATAATCCTGCGCGTCAAATGCATGTAAAGCGGTTTGTTTTACTTCTTTAAGATAGTCCGTGAACGTTTTGTCCGCTTCCGGATACGTACGAAGCGCGAGTGTATTCACAAAAACACCGATGACGTTTGCGAGATCCGCATGTGATCGTCCCGCAACCGGCGAGCCGACAATGATGTCATGCTGTCCGCTCAGTTTTGAGAGAAAGGCGCTGTATGACGCCAGCAGCACCATGTACATGGTAGAATCCGTTTGTTTCGCAAGACTGCGAAGAGCCGACGTCTGTTCCTCAGTCAGAGAAAAGACCAGCTTGTCTCCTTCAAAGGTTTGCACGGCCGGACGGCTGTAATCAGCCGGCAGCGTCAATACCGGAAGCTCGCCGTCAAGCTCCCGAAGCCAATGCTCCTCCTGCTTGCGGTACTGCTCTGATTGAATAAATTTCTGCTGCCATACCGCATAGTCTTTATAATGAATCCGCAGCGGCTCAAGCGTTTCGCCGCCATACAAGCGGGACAGTTCATCTATCAGCACGCCGACTGAAGCGCCGTCCGAAATGATATGGTGCATATCAAACAGCAGCAGGTGGTCATGTTCAGCCAGCTTGACCAGTCCCGTTCTGACGAGAGGAAGCTGATCCAGACGGAACGGCCGGATAAAGCTCTGAATAATCTGTTCAGCATCTTCTTCAGAGGCTTCATAATATTCCATGTCGATATCAGCTTCCGCCCATATACGCTGAACCGTTTCTCCATCCTTTATGTCAAATGTCGTTCTGAAGGCTTCATGGCGTTCTGTCAGCTGTTTCATAACGGATTTCAGCTTTTCTGCATCAAGCTTTCCTTTTAAGCGGAGCACAGACGGCATGTTATAGCTTGTTTCAGCGCCTTCCAGCTGCTGAAGCACGAACATCCGCTTCTGCGGTGAAGAAACCGGATACGTTTCCCGCTCGGCCGCCGGTGCGATGCTCTCAGCCGCCTTCCGTTCAGCCCCTTCAATCAGCTGCGCCAGCCCCGCAGCCGTCGGAGAAGTGAACAGATCCTTTAAGGTAAGCTGCACGCCGAATGTCTTCTGGATAAGGGCCAGCAGTTTCATCCCCGCTAACGAGTGGCCCCCGATCTCAAAGAACTGATCATGGACGCCGACCCGTTCCATTTGCAGCACCTCAGCCCAAATATCCGCCAGTTTTTGTTCTGTTTCATTGCGCGGCGCCGTATATGACACGGCATTCGCTGCGGTCACATCCGGCATCGGCAGCGCCCGTCTGTCGATTTTTCCGTTCCCTGTAAGAGGCAGTTCATCCAATTGAATAAAGACGGACGGAATCATATAAGCCGGAAGATCCTTCGCCGTATGCTCCCTCAGCTCCCGGGAAGAGATTTCCCTGAGGCCGACAAAATACGCGCAAAGAAGTTTGTCACCCGCGCCTTGATCCACAGCGAGCACAATGCATTCCTGAATCTGGTCATGGCTTTGAAGCTGATGCTCAATTTCGCCAAGCTCAATCCGCTGACCGCGGATTTTCACCTGATGGTCGATACGTCCGATAAACTCGATATCGCCATTCGGAAGCCATCTGGCCAAGTCGCCCGTTTTATACATCCGTTCACCTTCCTTAAACGGATGCTTTACAAATTTTTCTTCCGTCAGTTCAGGACGGTTGTAGTAGCCTTCTACGAGACCTTCCCCGCTGACGCACAGCTCTCCCGCGATACCCGCCGGCTGAATGCGTCCGGCTGAGTTCATAATAAAGACTTCCGTATTGCTGACCGGTTTACCGATCGGAACGGAGAGCGTATCCTCTTCAATGACATCCACCGGATGGTATGTCGCAAACACCGTGCTTTCCGACGGACCGTACATATGAAGCAGTCTTCCTTTTCCGACTGCCGCCAGCGCCTTTTTGACATGTTCTACAGACGCTCTTTCGCCCCCGAACATGATTTTCCGAAGCGTCGTCAGACAGGACGGCTCCATATCAACAAGCAGGTGGAACAGGGCCGTCGTAATCATCAGAATGCTGACGTTCTCCCGTTTGATCACACGGGACAGGCGCGACATGTCCAGCACCGTATCTTTCGGGACGATCACAAGCTTTGCACCGTTTAACAGCGAACCGAACATATCAAACATAAAAGCGTCAAAGACGTAGTTTGACAGACCGAGCACTGTATCCTCTTCAGAAACGGTCAAATAGTTCGTGTTTTTTACCGTCCGCAAAATGTTGGCATGTGTGACGATGTTTCCTTTCGGCGTTCCCGTCGTGCCTGATGTATAAGTGAGATTGGCAATCGTTTTGGAATCAAACGGCAATGCTGGATTGCGAGAGTCCTTTTCATAGCTCGCCTCATCATCAGCAAGCACAATGACGCCTTGAAAACCGGCCTTTTCCGCAAGCTGCTTGAGGCTTTGCTGAGTCAGGAGCACATTCGCCCCGCTGTCGCGGAAGAAATGCTGAATCCGCTGAACCGGATGCTCAGGATCAATCGGCACATAGGCGGACCCCGCTTTTAACACAGCCATAATGGAAACAATCATGTCCATTGACCGTTCACATAAAACAGCCGCGGTTTTCCCGCCGCCTCCGACCGAAAGAATATGCCGCGCAAGCCTGTTGGCGCGTTCATTCAGCTGCTGATACGACAGAGTTTCCCCTTCGAACTGAAGAGCCGTCCGGTCAGGGTTCTTTCGGGCCTGTTCTTCAAAGATCTGCACGATCGTTTGCTCTTTCGGGTATGCCGTGCGCTCCGGATTGAACCGCTGTAATTGGTTCAAAGCCTCCCGTTCAGAAAGCAGATCATATTCGCTGATTTTCGCATCCGGCTGAGCTGCCGCACTCTCCAGCAGACGGACATAGTGCGCAAGCATGCGATCCGCAGTTGAGCGCTTAAACAGCTTCGTGCAATAATCCAAATCGAGCGCAATGCCTTCCGCTGTTTCCCGGGCCTGCATTGTCAGATCGAATTTGGCGATGTTGAAGTTGGTTTCATGAAGAGACAGCGTCAGGTTGCCGATCTCCGGAATTCCGTCCGAAGCATTTTGCAGACTGAACATCGTGTCAAATATCGGATGCCTGCTCATGTCCCGGGGCACGTTCAGCTCCTCGGTCAGCCACTCAAACGGATAATCCTGATGGGAAAACGCGTCCAGCACCTGTTTGCGCACATGACCTAACAAGCCGGCAAATGTCTGATCCTGCTTCACGGAGCTTCGCAGCGCAAGCGTGTTGACAAACATCCCGATAAGCCCCTCGGTATCAGAGTGATTTCTTCCCGCTGACGGTGTTCCCACGATGATGTCTTCCTGTCCCGAATACTTAGAAAGCAGCGTATAGTATGCCGATAACAGCACCATGTAAAGGGTGGCTCCGTTTTTCTCGGCAAGCTTCTGCAGCCGTTCCCGCAGCATTTTCGGCAGCTTGGCGGACACGCGGTCACCTTCAAAGCTTTGCACTTGCGGCCGCGGATAATCAGGGAGCAGCTGAAGCACCGGCAGTTCGCCGCTGAAGACTTCTTTCCAGTACGCCCGCTCCTTCTTGTAGCCTTCTTTCGCCCGTTCCGCCTGCCATACGGCATAATCTTTATATTGAATGCGCAATTCAGGCAGCTGATTTCCGCCGTAGATGTCAGCCAGTTCCTTCAGCATGATGGAAATAGACACCCCGTCAGAAATCAGGTGATGCATATCAAACAGCAGCATATGGCGATTGTGACCGAGCGTTTGCAGGCCGATTCTGAACAGCGGCGCCTCAGATAAATCAAAACGGCGCACAAAGTCCTTCATGACCTGTTCATTCGTTCTTCCGCGCGCTTCGATCATTTTAATATGAAACGGAACATGTTCGTGAACCACCTGTCTCGGCGTGCCGTCCTCCGATTGAAACGATGTTCTGAGCGCTTCATGCCTGCTGATTAAGGCAGAAAATGCACGCTCGAGCTTTTCAAGGTCTAAAGCGCCCTCAATCATGGCCGCAGCCGGCATGTTATATCCGACTCCCGCATCTTCAAATTGGCTCGCGATATAAGTCCGCTGCTGAGCGAGCGAAAGCGGATAGCTCGCCTGCTTCTCAGACGGCTCAATCGCCCTGAATGCCTGTCCTTCGTTTCGGTTTTCCGCATAATCGGCAAGCGCCGCAATCGTCGGATGCTCAAACAAGTATTGCAGCGGAATTTCAACGCCCATTTGCTTATGAATTTTCGTCAGAAGCGTCATCGCCTTTAATGAATGACCGCCTGACTCGAAGAAATGATCATAAATGCCCGCCTTGTCCATTCCGAGGACTTCCTGCCAGATGACGGTGAGCGTTTCCTCCGTTTCGTTTCTCGGCGCGGCATATTCGGATGAGCTGACAGCCTGCACATCAAGCGCAAACAGCTTTTTGCGGTCCGCCTTCCCGCTCGGCGTGAGCGGAATTTCGTCCGTTTTTGTAAAGTAAGCGGGCACCATGTAATCAGGAAGGTGCTTGGACACATACTCCCTGTACTCGGCAGGGTGAAACTCGGTTCCTTTTTCCTGAACGATATATGCGCAAACATCTAAGCTGCCCTGCTGATCCGGCCGCGCCAGCACGACGGCCTGCGCCGCGCCCGGAGCTTTTCTGAGCACCGTTTCAATTTCTCCCAGCTCAATACGGTAGCCGCGGACTTTCACCTGATCATCTTCACGGCCGATATATTCGATCGTCCCGTCCGGCAGCCAGCGCGCCATATCACCCGTGCGGTACATGCGGCCGCTTCCGTTAAACGGATCTTGCAAAAACTTCTCTGCGGTCAAATCCGGAAGATTTAAATAGCCGCGGCCTACACCGTCACCCGCGATATACAGCTCACCGGCCGTGCCGTCGGGCTGAAGCCGCTGGTGCTTATCCAATATATACAAACGGGCGTTGCCGAGCGGTTTTCCGATCGGAACGTACGCCGCCTGTTGATTCATTCCGTTATCGGCTGACACCTGATGCACGGATGCATCTACGCACGTTTCTGTCGGCCCGTACACATTCGTCAGACGCGTCGCCCTGCCCGATTGATGAAAGAGCGTCATCAGCTGTTCAGCAACAGCGGCGGACAGGCCCTCTCCCCCAATGAGCATGTGGCGCAATTCAATTCCGCTGACATCTCCCGCCGCAACCATCATCTGCAGATGCGCAGGGGTTCCGTCAGTGGCTTCAATCCGGTTTTGACGATAATAGTCCAGCAGTGCCGAGCCATTCGTTACAGTCGTTTTCGGCACGATATAAAGCGTCTGTCCCAAAAGAAGCGAGGCAAAAATCTGTTTGACGGACGCATCAAAATGAAACGGAGCCAAAAGCGCCATTCTTAATGTCTGCTCACCGCATTGATAAATCTCCTGCTGCAGTGATTGCACCAGATGATGAACTTGCCGGTGCTCAATCATCACGCCTTTCGGCCGCCCGGTTGTACCTGACGTGTAGATGATGTAAGCCAGCCGGTCTGATTGTGTGCTGACACCGTCCGCAGCCGTTTCAAACTGAACAGCCTCGTCAAAATCAATCGGTTCGGCATCCGATACAGGCGCCTGTATTCCGGCCTCCGTCAAAACAGCCTTCGCTCCGCTGTCCTCCAAAATGTACTGAATCCGATCCGCCGGAAAATCAGGATCTATCGGCACATAGGCGCCGCCCGCTTTCAAAATTCCCAATATTGCCGCAATGACACGCTCAGAACGGCCAAGCAGCACCGCGACAGGAGTATCGGCTGATATCCCGGCTTTAAGAAGGCGTCCGGCAATTCGGCCTGACTGTTCATGCAATGTGCGATAGGACAATGTTCGGTCTTCATACACCACCGCCGGTTTGTCAGACAGTGACTTCACTTTCTCTTCAAACAGCCCCGGTATCGTCATCTCCCCGCGGTAATTCACCGGATTGCCGGAGGCCCGTGTCAGCAGCCGCTCTTTCTCGGATTCAGAAAGAAGAGTAAGCTCATCAATTATGCGATCAGGAGATGAAATCGCATCTTCAATCAGCGTGATCAAACGTTCAGAAACAGATACAATCTCCTCTCCCTTGAATATGTCGCTGCGATAGTCAAAATCAATCGTCAATTTCCCAGTGTCCCATCGTTCCTTCACATGAATCGAAATATCATTTGTACCGCTTCCGCTGAAAATAGGGTCTGTCAGGAAGGACAGATTCTCTTTTTTCTGCCACTGCATCACCTGGTACTCCAGAGATACCGTAAACAATCTGCTCAGCGAACTTTTCGAAGCGCGCAAATCATTGACAAGCAGGTTATACGGATACTTTTGGTGGCGGAGAATTTTCATCAGATCCTTCATCCGGCCTTTAACGAATTCCAAGAACGACTGTCCTCCGTCAACGCTTGTCCGCACAGGCACCGTAGATACGAACATCCCGAGCATCTGCTTTTCTTTCGCATTCGTCCGGTTTCCCATAAACGTACCTGTGACAACGTCATCCCGGCCGGTCACTTTGTAGAGATAAGTGATCAGAGCTGATTGGAACAGAGATAGTACGCTGACTTTATGCTCCTCGCAGAATGAATGAATGCGGCCATATAAGTCGTGAGGAATTTCTTGAGAAAACCGTTTCGCATCAAGACCCGCATCTGCCTGGCTCCGTTTCAGGGACACAAGCTCCGGCACGGTCTCAAACTGCCCGTTCCAAAAATCCCGATCCTTTTTAAACCGCTTCGACTGCACATATTCCTGCTCAGTCAGCACATGCTCGATAAAGGAAGGAATCTCCGTCTGTTCCTCACTTGATCCGCCCGAAAGCTCCAAATAAATATCAGTAATCGCATTGCCCAGAATCGTCATGGAAATCCCGTCTGAAATAACGTGATGCACATTAACGTAGAACCAGACCTCATTTTCGCTGATGGTATACACGGAAAAACGGAATAAATCCTGATCATATAATGCCAGAGGCTTGCTTGCCTCGTCACGTCCCCATTTTGACAGCTCTTCCGCAGAGCAGCCTGCTTGCCTGATGTCTGTATGTTCGATAGTCAGCGGACGGTATTCGCTCACATATTGAACGGGCTCCCCCTCATCATCAAGCCGCAGACGGATTCTCATCGACTCATACCGCCGGACGAATTCCTGTATCGCTTTCTCAACGTAATGAGCCTGTACGCCGTCATCAGAAATGAGTTTCCCGAACCCGGCAAGATTTGAAATACTTGTGTTCGGATAGAATTTTTCTGTATACCAGATACGTTTTTGAGCATTTGTTAAAGGATAAAAAGTTATTTCCATATGTGTGCGCCTCCCCTTTTTAAGATAAAATTGTCAATTCTCCCTTAGAAACAGCCTCCCTCAATGTCCCTAACTCATTATCAAGCCAAAAGAACCACTTACCTCCAAAACGATCCCGATTCAATCACCGCCGAAATCCGCAATCCACTCACCCGCACAGTCCGAAATGCGGCTCAAATTTATGAGAAATCAAGACAAGAATCCAATGTTTGTAAGCAACAGGGTTTACCTATTTCTTCATGAATTACTATATATCTACTTACGTTCACTTTATATGAAATTATTGTTTTTATCACCGAAAAATGGGTGAAAAGTTTCATTCGGCACACCGAAAAAAATTCCGACAATTCCAGAGGGTATTTTGCGGCATCCCGCAATTTATTTTTAAAAATATTATTTATGTAAAATTAAAAATCTTTAAACTATAGTATAAATCTTTCGAATATCCAGTTATGGCAGAATGAAAATAGTTTTCATATATGAGCTGATGGGAAAAAAACAGCGCAAGAACCGAAACAGGAGATTTAATCGTTCGCAATATGATTTCATTAAACCGCAAAAAAAGCACTCTATTTTACATAGAGCGCTTCAAAAAGATTCCTTTATTGCAGTTTTATCAATGTTGATTAATTCCATATATTCTTTTCCCCACTTATACATGGCGTCCAAAATCGGCATAAGGGTCTCTCCTTGCTCCGTTAATGAGTACTCCACTTTCGGAGGGACGACAGGGTAAACTTCCCTGTGAACGATCAGATCCTGCTCCAGCTCCCTGAGCTGATTCACAAGAATTTTGTGCGTAATATCCGGAATTAAAGCTTTCAGCTCATTAAAACGCTTTGTCCCTTCTTTTCCCAGGTGCCACATAATCAGCATTTTCCACTTCCCGCCTATCACGGCAAGCGTCAATTCCTTTTCGCAATTAAACGTTTTCTTATCCATTCGGCTCACGGGCCATTCTCCTTCCTCTTACTTTTTGTACGTTCGTCATCTATTCATACACGCTTACTTTTTTACACAACTTTCATCAGTTTATACTACCACGCAGTTTTGCTGAAACAAAGCGCATTGCCTGCGGGGACAGTATCCTCAAAGTAACTATTAGACTTCAAAGTGCGTACTTCTCAATATGCGGGGCACTCTATAGAATGTAAATACACGAAAAAGAGGAGTGGATATAAAGTGGAATTACAGCTGGCATTAGACTTAGTGAATATCCCGGAAGCAATTGAACTTGTGAAAGAGGTCGAACAATATATAGATGTTGTAGAAATCGGCACTCCCGTTGTCATTAATGAAGGCCTGAAAGCCGTACAGGAAATGAAATCAGCCTTTCCTCACTTGAAAGTGCTTGCCGATCTTAAAATCATGGATGCAGGCGGCTACGAGATCATGAAAGCGGCAGAAGCGGGCGCCGACATCATCACCGTTTTAGGAGCGACAGACGACTCAACGATCAAAGGGGCGGTTGCCGAAGCAAAAAAACAGCAGAAAAAAATTCTCGTCGACATGATTAACGTAAAAAACCTTGAAACACGTGCAAAAGAAATTGACCAACTCGGTGTTGATTATATTTGTGTTCACACAGGTTATGATCTTCAAGCAGAAGGAAAGAATTCATTCGAGGAACTGACGGCGATTAAAAAAGCGGTCAAGAGCGCTAAAACCGCAATTGCCGGGGGCATTAAACTTGATACGCTTCCTGAAGCCATCAAACAAAACCCAGATTTAATCATTGTCGGCGGAGGCATTACGGGAGCTGACAATAAAGCGGATGCTGCTGCTAAAATGAAACAGCTGATTTCACAAGGATCATGAAAACGACTGAATACTTACATGAAATACTCAATGAAATATCCCGCACCGCAGCATTAATAGCCGACAGTGAAGCTGACAAGCTTGCGGATCAGATTTTATCGGCAGATCAAATCTTCACGTCCGGAGCGGGACGTTCCGGCTTTATGGCTAAAGCGTTCGCCATGAGGATGATGCACATCGGCCTGAACGCTTACATCGTCGGTGAGACGCTTACCCCTCCCCTCCAAGAAGGCGGTCTCGTCATCATCGGCTCAGGCTCAGGCGAAACAAAAAGTCTGCTTCATACGGCTGAAAAAGCCAAAAGCCTTAACGGCATCATCACTGCATTAACGATTAACCCCGATTCAAGTCTCGGCAAACTTGCGGATCTTACGATAACGATTCCCGGCTCTCCTAAGGAAGAGACCGGCGGAGACAGAAAGACGATTCAGCCGATGGGTTCTTTATTCGAACAAACTCTTCTGCTGTTTTACGATGCGGTTATTCTAAAAATCATGGAGAAAAAAGAATTAAATTCAGCAGACATGTTTACAAAACATGCGAATCTGGAATGATTTGCTGACGGCCTTCTTATCAGATGGCCGTCTTTTTATCGTCTTGTTGCGCACGGTCATGCAAGCCAAGGTTTTCGGGTCGGACACTCGCAGACGAAGATATCCTGCCGGTGAGCTTATCGCTATAATAAGTCAATTGACGATACGGCCGCAACCGTTCATTTCTGAATAGGGAAACGGCAAAAAACACTTTCTGATCGGATATTTAATGAATAAAATTGATTTGTACGGATGGTTCTACAGATATTCAGCTGAATTGCGGCTGAGAAATATATTTTAACAGCTTTACAGCCGGCCGATTCTGCTTTATTCTTGGACCAGCTTTACAGCAATTTAAAACTGGAGGTGATTGATACTCTTGAAAACATTAAAAGCACTGCTGCTTGTTCTTATCATCATTGCCGGAGCAGTCGCGGCCCTGATCAAGGGTGATCTTTTCTCAGATAACGAGCAGACCGTTCAGAAGAGTGATTACGACAAAGTAATCCTATTTCCGTCCGATCGATATCCGGAAACAGCAAAGCATATTAAGGACGCGATAAAAGAAGGGCATTCCAGCATATGCACCATTGACAGAGACGGAGTACATAAGCGGCGTGAGCAATCTCTTAAACATGTGCCTGTCAAAACGGGATACGATAGGGATGAATGGCCGATGGCGGTTTGTAAACAGGGCGGAAACAATGCCTCCGTAGAATATATTTCTCCGGCAGACAACCGCGGAGCCGGCTCTTGGGTCGGACACCAGCTTACCAATGATCCCGACGGAACGAGAGTATTATTTAAAATCAAGTAAAAAAACAGGAGGAACAGCGCATTGAATAAATCATGGAAACCGCAAGAACTGGCCATTTCTTATCATCAATTTACAATCTTCCAAAAAGATTCAGAACCGCCTGTTATCGATTGGACCGATGAAGCCATTGAAAAAGGATATGCGGAAACTGACGGAGCTGTTTCATTCGAAGCAAGGAGAAATACGAGGGCATTTATCGTCCTCAGGCTTAACACAAGTGAACCGGTACTATCCTATGAGAAAAAAGCGACTGTTCCCTTTGAGGCTGTAAAAGATGGAATTGAGATTGAAAGCGTGATGTCAAAGCGGCTTTTCTTTAATATTCCGAAAGGCCGGTACAGCCTTACCTGTTATTCAGTGCCTGCCGAAATATCCGATCTTCATGCGGATACGTATATTATTGATGCAGACGCAATGTAAAAGAAATCCCTGAGAGAATCATATTTCTCTCAGGGGACTTTTACCGTTTGTTTCAATTACATTTTGGTACCAATAAAAACTTCTTTTCCTGATCCGTTTCAAATCCTTTTCATCTTCTTCATCTCGATTGATATACACAAACCGTAGCGTTTTTGATAGCCGTTCAGCCAGCTTAACAGATCAGTGAATGACCAGCTGCAGCAGCCGATGAGATGAACTCCGTCACTAATGGCCTCTCTGCACTGTTCACCCATACTGAAGGTCCTTTACCGCCTTTATTCCAGGCTCCTTCCACCTGATAGGCAGACGAAGCTGACCCCCATAGAAATGTATCAGGGAACAGGCCCTGTTTTTTATGTACCATGGGTTTCATCCTCCTGATGCGTATGATATTGATATCATACGTTATGAAACGCATTTCAGAGCAATCCCGATCAAAACAAAAAAGCATCCGGCTTGCCGGATGCTTAAGAATGATGATGCCGCTTTTCCAATTTATGAGGCGGAGGCTTCGGGACAAAGCCATTTTGTTTCATCATATTAAAGCGCCTGTCCATATGCTGTTTAATATGTTCTGCTTTTTCTTTCGGCAGGACCCCGTACTCAACATATTTGGATATGACATGTTTGCGTTTTTCGAGCACTTCTTTTTCAAGTGATTCAATTTCTTTTTTCTGCTGTTCCGTGAGTGACATTGTTGAAGGCATTTTTGTTTCGGCGTGTGCCGGCATTGTGAAAACCATTGCTGTAATGAAAAACGCAGCTAAAGACAATGCAGCTTTTTTCATGACTCTCTCCTCCTTTAACGTTTGTTATATGTTGCTCCCTCATCCATTTTTTATGCAAAAAAAAGAGCGAAGTTATTCGCTCTTTTCAATCGATTCGTCCGGCAGCGCGTATGTGACATACGTTCCCGCTACAAAATCGTGGATTGACCGTTTGTCTTCTCTCATTCCGACCATGAATGCGCTCACGATCACACCGATTCCAAACGTCACGCCATATATCAGGCCGCCCACAAGCACTCTCAAAATCATAGTGAGAAAGCCTACCTGAGTTCCGTCTTTTTTGACGATGCGGATACCGCAGATCTTTTTGCCGATAACATAACCGTTCCAGTATACAGGGAGCAAAATACCATAAAGAGTCAAAATGATGCTGATCATTGCGCTCTCATTCGGATCTTTTCCTGTTGCCAGCATAAAAATAATCGCCAAAGGCACTGAAGTAATTAAATAGTCGAGTACAACGGCTCCCAATCTGATCCAAAATCCCGCCGGTCTGTAAATATTCATCATGTTTCCCCTCGCTATGGCTTCAAAATCACTTTAATGTTGCCATCTTCTTTTTTGTCAAATATATCATATGCAGCAGGAGCTTCCGCAAGACTCATTTTGTGTGTAATGATATCCGTCGGATCAATTTCATTTTGTTCAATCATTTGATACAGCATCGGCATCAGATGAATAACGGGTGCCTGGCCCATTTTTAAAGAAACGTTGCGTGTGAAAAAATCGCCGAGCGGAAAGCCGTCCGCTTCAGAAATGTATGCGCCCGTGAGCTGCACGGTTCCGAACTTCTTAACGGCTTCTGATGCTGTAAGAATCGGGCTGATCGTTCCGAACTGATTCGGTTTTTGCTCTGCTTTTTCTTTTGAAAGCGGCGTGCCGTCCATTCCGACACAATCAATCACTACATCCGCGCCCCCTGACGTTTGTTCGTGCAGCAGTTTCCCGATCTCATCATGTTCTGAAAAATTGAAGGTCTCTGCTCCGTTTATGCGTCTCGCATGTTCAAGGCGATGCGGGACTTGATCAACTGCGATAACCCGTTTAGCTCCTTTTTTCCACGCGAATTTTTGCGCCATTAAGCCGATCGGACCTGATCCCAGAATAACGACTGTATCTCCTTTTTTCACTCCGCTGTGCTGAACGCTCCAAAAGGCGGTCGGCATGACATCTGACAGAAGCAGCACCTGCTCATCTTCAAGCTCACTGTCTGCCGGAACCAGAAAAGAAGAGAAATCAGCATAAGGAACACGTAAATATTCAGCCTGCCCGCCGGGGTAATTTCCGTTAAACTCCGAAAAACCGAATAAACCGCCGGCATCTGTATGAGGATTTGGATTTGATTCATCACACTGGCTTTCCATCTGATGTTTGCAATAACGACATTCTCCGCAGCCGATGTTAAAAGGAATCACGACCCGGTCGCCTTTTTTCAGCTTTTTGACTTGACTGCCCGTTTCTTCCACAATTCCCATCGGCTCATGCCCGACAATATAACCCGGATCGGCTGGTATTCCGTTTTTATATAAATGAAGGTCTGAACCGCATATCCCGGTTGCGGTAATTCGAACGATGACATCTCTCTCATCTTGAATGGCGGGTGCCGGGACTTCTTTCACTTCCATATGTTCTTTTCCTTGGTATGTCAATGCTTTCACACTTGGTCAGCTCCTTTTTCATCACTCCTTCCCTTTTCACCTGCTTCTAAACTTGGCCGGTATGTTATTCGGCCCGCTGAATATCCCATTGAAAAGGATCTTCAAGCTGCGACCAGTCGGAATCGAACTCAGACGGCGTGAGCAGGCACTGATCCAATTCCTTTGTAATGGCTGCTTCATCTAAATCTGTTCCGATAAACACCAGGTTCGTATGACGATCTCCGAATTGGTCGTCCCAATCTTCCAGAATCTCCGGTTCCTGCTGTTTGATCTGCTCCTGCTCAAGTTTCGGCATTGCCGCCACCCAATAAGAAACAGGCTCAATCGAAACCGCCGGACCCGCCTGAGACATCAGCAGCGCAAGGCTGTTGCGGGTTGCGCACCAAACAATTCCTTTTGCGCGCACAATGTTGTCAGGCATTGATTGATGCAGCCAGCTGTCAAAACGAACGGTATGAAACGGCAGACGCCGCGAGTACACAAACGAAGTGATGCCGTACTCTTCCGTTTCCGGAGTGTGCGCTTCATGACCTGCCGTCAGTTCCTTTATCCACCCTGCTGATGAACTCGCTTCCTCAAACTCAAATAAACCGGTATTCAATATGCATTCGGCGGGCACTTCTCCGCGGACGGACCGGATCAGTCTGGCACGGGGCTGTAATGCGCAAAGAACCGTTTCCAGCTGTTCAAGCTCTTTTTCGCCCACCATGTCGCATTTATTTAAAATGAGCACATCACAAAACTCGATTTGGTCAATTAATAAGTCGGCAATCACCCGTTCATCCTCTTCTCCCGCCGCTTCCTTCCGGTCAAGAAGGGTGTCACCGGACTGGAAATCATGCCAGAAGCGGTTTGCATCCACCACGGTCACCATTGTGTCCAGCCTGCAGAATGTTGTCAGATCAATGCCCATTTCTTCATCTATATAAGAGAATGTCTGGGCAACGGGAATCGGTTCGCTGATCCCTGTTGATTCAATGACAATATAATCAAACCTGCCGTCTTTCGCGAGTTTCTCAACTTCGACTAATAAATCTTCACGCAGCGTGCAGCAGATACAGCCGTTGGATAATTCCACGAGTTTCTCATCCGTCCTTGACAAACCGCCTCCCTGCTTCACCAAGCCCGCGTCTATATTTACTTCGCTCATGTCATTGACGATGACGGCAATTTTTAAACCGTTGCGGTTTTGTAGAATATGATTCAAAACGGTCGTCTTTCCGGCACCAAGATAGCCGCTCAATACTGTAACCGGAATTTTTTCCATATCAATAGCCCCCTAACAAAATAGAATGATTACGATTTATATCCCGCAACTCCCTTATTATCACGATGTACATGGTTACAAATCGTAATCGTTACTATTTATTTTGATATATTCTCCGTTAAAAATCAAGTAAAAGTCAGACATCATACATTGTTTGTCCCCATCCATTGGTCTGACACGCAAAACGTCAACGATTTAATTGGTGAAGCCTTCGATCCGGACTGTAAAATGCCCGGTTTTAAGATGTGTGCGGTACGAATCAGCCCTATCTAATTTTTCATAAAATTTTTAGATTTTTTCGTATTTTTTGTTACATTTCATAACATGCATCTTAAATATTTGTTTTTGCTGTGCTACGCTGAAAAAAACAAAGATAGGAGCGGATCATCTGATGGGAAAAAAACAGCTAGTCCTTGTTGGAAATGGAATGGCCGGGGTAAGAGCGATTGAAGAAATACTGCGTGTTTCAAAAGATGAATTTGAGATTACAATATTCGGGGCCGAACCTCATCCCAACTATAACCGAATCCTTCTGTCAAAAGTGCTGCAAGGCGATACCGACATTCAAGACATTACGTTAAACGATTGGAACTGGTACAAAGAAAACAACATTCAGCTGTACACCGGTGAAACAGTCATCAAAGTTGACACGGAAAACAAAACCGTCATCACCGATGCAGACAGAATCCAGCCTTACGATGAACTCATCCTGGCGACAGGCTCTGTCCCTTTTATCCTTCCGATTCCGGGCGCAGACAAACAAGGCGTCACGGCATTCCGAGACATAAAAGATACCGACACGATGCTCGCCGCGTCAAAACAATATAAAAAAGCAGCCGTCATCGGCGGAGGACTGCTGGGTTTGGAAGCCGCGCGCGGACTGCTGAATCTCGGCATGGACGTGTCTGTCATCCACCTCGCCCCATTCCTGATGGAGCGCCAGCTTGA
This sequence comes from Bacillus sp. MT(2024), assembly GCF_036362845.1. Taxonomy (NCBI): domain Bacteria; kingdom Bacillati; phylum Bacillota; class Bacilli; order Caryophanales; family Bacillaceae; genus Bacillus; species Bacillus sp. MT(2024). The sequence continues at coordinate 325,936 of NZ_CP143632.1, read as the reverse complement.
CGCAGCGGCGGGACGCCTGCTGCAAAACGAGTTAGAAAAACAAGGCATGACCTTTTTCCTTGAAAAACAAACCGAAGAAATTCTCGGTACTGACCGTGTCGAAGGCGTACGCTTCAAAGACGGCACAAGCATCAAAGCTGATCTGGTCGTCATGGCTGTCGGCATCCGCCCGAATACACAGCTTGGCACAGAAAGCGGCATCCCGGTAAACCGCGGAATCATTGTCAACGATTATATGCAGACTGAAATTCCGCACATTTACGCGGTCGGTGAATGTGCCGAGCACCGCGGAATCGCATACGGTCTTGTGGCGCCGCTCTATGAACAGGCAAAAGTGCTGGCCAAGCATATTTGCGGCATTGAAACAAAACCGTACGAAGGCTCCGTTCTCTCCACTCAATTAAAGGTATCAGGCGTCGAGGTCTTCTCTGCCGGCGACTTTGATGAATCAGAGGACAAAAAGGCAATTAAAGTGTTCGATGAACAGGACGGCATTTATAAAAAAATCGTCCTGAGGGGCAATCAAATTGTCGGCGCTGTTTTGTTCGGAGACAGCAGCGAAGGCAACCGCCTGTTTTCTATGATTCAAAAAGAAGCAGATATCTCTGAAACCTCCAAAATATCAATCTTACAGCCTCTTGATCAGGAAGCAGGCGCAAGCATGACCGCGGCGATGAGCGACGATGAAATCATCTGCGGCTGCAACGGCGTTTCAAAAGGTGCGATTATACAAGCCATTCAGGAAAAAGGCTGCACATCAACGGACGAAATCAAAGCATGCACCGGGGCATCCCGTTCCTGCGGAGGCTGTAAACCGCTCGTAGAAGACATTCTTCAATATACACTGGGCTCAGAATTTGACTCATCCGCGCAAAAAGAAGCGATTTGCGGCTGCACCTCACTGTCGAGAGATGAAGTCGTAGAAGAAATCAAAGCCAAAGGGCTCTCACATACAAGAGAAATCATGAACGTGCTCGGCTGGAAAACGCCGGAAGGCTGCTCCAAATGCCGCCCTGCCCTCAACTACTACTTAGGCATGATTAATCCGGCTACATACGAGGATGACAGAACATCCCGTTTTGTGAACGAACGGATGCACGCCAATATTCAAAAAGACGGAACATACTCAGTCGTTCCCCGGATGTACGGGGGCGTAACCAACTCTCAAGATCTCCGCAAGATCGCCGATGTCGTCGACAAATATGAGATCCCGCTCGTTAAAATGACCGGCGGCCAGCGAATTGATCTCATCGGCGTTAAAAAAGAAGATCTGCCGAAAGTATGGGCCGAGCTTGATATGCCGTCAGGCTACGCGTACGGAAAAACACTCCGCACGGTAAAAACGTGCGTAGGCGAACAATTCTGCCGCTTCGGCACACAAGACTCCATGGCACTGGGTATTGCGCTTGAGAAAAAATTCGAAGGGCTCAATACGCCTCATAAGGTTAAAATGGCCGTGTCCGCCTGCCCGCGGAACTGTGCGGAATCAGGCATTAAGGACCTTGGCGTTGTCGGCATCGACGGAGGCTGGGAGCTTTATGTCGGCGGAAACGGCGGAACCCATTTGCGCGCCGGTGATTTGCTGATGAAAGTAAAAACGAATGAAGAAGTCTTAGAATACGCGGGTGCTTACCTTCAGTACTACAGAGAAACGGCAAACTATCTGGAGCGGACATCCGCATGGCTTGAGCGCGTCGGTTTATCTCATGTCCAATCCGTATTAAACGATCCGGAAAAACGGCAGGAGCTCAACGACAGAATGAATGAGACACTCTCTGTCCACAAAGATCCGTGGCAATACTTCCTTAAAGATAAAAAAGCATCTAAAGATCTATTCGAAAATGTCGTCACGACTTCATAAAACAGTAAGGGGGAACGGACATGGTTAATAAAGATATGACAAAGGTTTGCATAGGCAGAGTAAACGAATTACCCGAGGAGTTAGGAAAAACCGTATATATAGAAGATAAAGAGCTTGCCGTATTTAAGCTTTCTGACGGGAACATCCGTGCCGTCGAAAACCGCTGTCCCCATAAAGGGGGCGTCCTGGCTGAAGGCATCGTCAGCGGAGAATACGTCTTCTGCCCGATGCATGACTGGAAGATTTCCTTAGAAGACGGAAAAGTCCAGGAGCCGGATCATGGCTGTGTCAAAACATACGAAACACTGATCGAAGGAGAGAATGTATACCTCCTGTATTGATCAAAGACCGGATCACTTTTTCAAGTGGTCCTTCATTTTTTAAATTGCTGAAGGGATGACGCCATCATGAAAAACGGAATCGTATATTTTGTCGGTGCCGGACCAGGAGACCCGGGGCTGATCACCGTAAAAGGAAAACAGGCTCTGGAGAAAGCGGATATCATTTTGTATGACCGGCTCGCAAACCCAAAGTTTCTAGAATACGCCTCACCGGACTGCCGGTTCATTTATTGCGGAAAGCTGCCCGACCGCCATTTTATGAAACAGTCTGAGATAAATGCCCTGCTGATAGAAAAAGCGGCGGAGGGCTACACCGTCGTCCGCTTGAAAGGCGGAGACCCAAGTGTGTTCGGCAGGGTCGGCGAAGAAGCAGAGGCGCTTCATCAGCATGGCATCCGCTACGAAATGGTGCCCGGCATCACCTCGGGAATTGCAGCGCCGCTATATGCGGGAGTCCCCGTTACCCATCGTGATTTCGCTTCGTCCTTCGCGATGATCACCGCTCATGATACATCATTGCAAGGCAGGCCGAATCTCGACTGGGAAGGGCTTGCCCGAAGCGTTCAAACGCTTGTGTTTTACATGGGCGTTAAAAATCTGTCATTTATATGCCGGAAGCTTATGGAGTACGGAAAATCCCCTTCCGTTCCCGTACTCGTCATTCAATGGGGAACGTGGGGGCGGCAGCGGAGTGTTAAAGGAACGCTTCAGGATATCCATGACAAAGTTCAAAGCCAAAACATCACCAACCCTGCCATTATCGTCATTGGTGATATTGTCAATTTTCAAACACACAGCTGGTTTGAAAGCAAACCGTTCATCGGACGGCATATCATGGTGGTCACTCATGGCGATGATGAACATACATTGACAGACAAGCTGCGCGAGTATGGCGCCGATGTTATTGAATGGCCGAAGCGGATCGTTAAAAAAATGCCCGCAAACGAAAACATCCTGAAACAGATCAGCACCTTTGAACAACTATTTTTCACATCACGCCTTGCGGTATGCGAATTCTTTGACACACTGGCTTTCAAGCAGATCGACATCCGCCGGGTGACCGCAAGCCTGAATGCAGCGACTGAAGCCGCAAAGACGGAACTGACAAAACGGGGCTTTCTCCTATCCGAATGGCAAAATGATTCTCCGCATTCTCTCATTGTAGGGAGCCGTCAAGCAGCAGAAAACTTGCCAGACTCAAAATCATGCCCGTTTTATATCACCCATGAACATATCTCGGATGAGCGATTCACTTCCATGATCGAACGCACGATCAGTGAGTCTCCTCTGCAAATGATTATCTGTACGGGCAAAGAATCCGCTCAGCATTTGATCAGCGCCGGAAAACAAATCGGCATATCACCGAATCCATCAGGAAACCGCCCTCCCGTCATCTGCATGGGCGAAGACGTCCCCGCCGGCTGCGGGTTTACCGCCGTGAAAAATCAGGAACAGTTATTTGCGTTTATACGAAATGAAATGAAAGACATGCTCGTTCACAGCTGATACGCCGGAATGCTTTTCTGACCCCCGGGCTCAACATCGGGGGTCAGCCCTTTTTTATTGTGTCACCAATTTTTTATGATGAGTCGAATACATCGCCATCTGATCCGCCTGCGGGTCCAAATAGGCTTTGGCGCTGTTCACGGCGGTCGGCCCCTCCGTGAAACCGCCGGCAATCAATCTGAGCTTGCTTTCATAATGGGCGGCGTCACCGGCGACAAACACGCCCGGAAGATTCGTCCGCATATGTCTGTCAGCTTTAATCCTGCCTTCTTCTATCTCAAGCCCCCAGTCCTTCATCGGACCGAGATCAATTTTAAACCCGTGGTTGATAATGAGCTCATCAAGCTTGATGACTTCAGAAAGTCCGGACTCAGTTTGACAAACGGTGACGCTCTCGATCCGTTCCCCGGTGCCATTGAGATGCTTCAGACGATACGGCGCAAGCACCCGCACGGAAGACCGCTTCATTTTCGCCACGCTGCTTTCCAAACCGCCAAACTCCTCACGGCGGTGCAAAACGGTAACAGACGCCGCAATCGGTTCCAGCTCATTCGCCCAGTCAACCGCGGTATCTCCCCCTCCGGAAATCACGACATGCTTATCTCGAAACGCATCAAGCTTCTCCACCTTATAATGAAGGTTCTTTCCTGAATACCGGCTCGCATCCGCGCTGTCAAGTTCATTGACCTCAAGCGTCCCCATGCCGACGGCCAAAATCACCGTGCGCGTATAGTGCTTTTCCCCTTTGGAACTTTCGAGCACAATGGTTCCGTCTTCCAGCCGTTCAAATCCGGTCACCCGCTGATTCAACACGATATCCGGCTCAAATGTCGCCGCCTGCTCCTTCAGCTGCCTAATCAGCTGTTCCCCGGCAATCCCGGGTATTCCGCCGATATCACGGATGATTTTTTCAGGGAAAAACATAGACACCTTCCCTCCGAGCCGCGGTAAAAACTCGATCACCTTCGTTTTCAGCTCCCGCATCCCGCAATAAAAAGCCGCAAACAGGCCGATCGGGCCTCCGCCTATAATCGTGACGTCGTACACCTCATGATTTTCCGCCATCGTTCTGCCTCCCGTTTAGATCTATACTTCATACATTTTTAATTGAGAATCAATATCAATGAAAGTATAACACATATTGAGGAGCAGTGTTTATTCATTTCTCATCTTGCGGGAAAGGAGTGATTCAGAAGTGAGGTTCTGAGATTGATAAGCGGGAAGGTATTAAAACTGAAACCAGTACGGCGACTGGTTTCTTTTTTATCTCTTTTTCATCAGCATGATATCGAGATACAGCTGGCACCTTGTCCTGAAGTCGTTTAAATTAATTGATGTCATGTCAAGAATCTGTTTGATGCGGTAGTTCAATGTGTTTTGATGAATAAAAAGCTGTTCTGCGGCTGGTTTTGTTTTGCAGTTATTGAGGAGATAGATTTCTAACGTTTTCAGCAGTTCGGTGCTGCTTTCTCTGTCTTTGGCTTTTAATAACGCTAAATCATCGTTTACATATTCCAGTGAGGCGTTTTTTTCTTCGATGCTTTCAAGATAGCGGTAAATCCCGAGCTTACTGTATTCGTACGGGATATTTTCCTGGTTTCCGGTAATTTCGGCGGCCTTTATAACTTCAAGGGCTTCTATATAACTTTTGCCGAGCTTCAGGATGCTGCTGTATTCATTGCCGATTCCGATATAGATGGGAGTGGGGATCTTCTGAAAGTGAAAATGAGTCAGCAGTTTGTGGATGAATTCAGATGCTGCCGAAGTGCCGGAGCTTTTTTGCGAGAAGCTTGCGACGACGATGACAATATTGGAATCAATGGTTAAGACGTGACTGACTTTATCCCGCAAATTCAAGTACGATTTGATATTTTCCTTTACATCTTCGACTGCCTCCCCATCCCCATTTGCGGCATGCAGGACGACTACCGAAAAAACCGACGGCAGCACGGCGTTCATCTTTTCCGCTTCCCGCCTGAACTCCTTTTCAGAGGAGAATTGCTGAAAGATCGCCCGTTTCACCAGGTCTTCCGCTCTCTCTTCTTTTTCCTGTTTCAGCCGGTTCGTTTTATAGATGATTTTTCCGACATGGAATGAAGTTTCATATAAAAAATCGAGCTCCTCGTCCGTCAAGTTTCGGTCGAGCTCCTGAATCCAGATGTAGCCCATCACTTCCCCTTTATGTTTTGCGCTTACAACCACTCTCTGATTCAGTCCGATACTGTCTATTTTTTCGACACGGAACGGTTCAGGAACGGTTTTCAGCTTTTCGATCACCCCGTCCTTCAGAAACCTTTCAAAAATCTGCACGGGGCATTTTTTTGAGAATATCGTCTGCTGGTTGGCGGAGTCGAAGTGATTAATGTAATAAGAATTATAGGCAAGCAAAAAGAAATCCGCGCTTTCCAGAATAACGGGCTTCTGCAATTCATAACTGATGAAATCAATTAATTTATCAATGTCCGTAAATGAAAAAACTCTCTCTAAAAGCTCTTCCATACCTATTTCTCCTATGCTCTTTTTATCTTTATCATACTCTGAGGGGTGACTTTTTGTATAGAAAAAAATTCATATACTCCCAAAACGGAATGATCCGAAAGCCTGTATCGTGAAAAGAGGAAAAAGGGCGGTCCCTTCTTCCTCTCGTTCCTTGCTTTTATTGAGAAAGTGTATCACGGTAGTCATGAAACTGATCTGTGACATCTTTTGACGGAGCCTGTGTCAATAAGCTGACGACAAATACAGCGGCAAGGCTTACAGCAAAGCCCGGAATGATTTCGTACAAAAAGTCTGAAAGACCGGCATTCGCCCAAATGATTACGGTAATCGCTCCCGCAATCATGCCGGCGAGTGCCCCCCATTTCGTCATCCGTTTCCAAAATAAACTGAGCAGTACGACCGGCCCGAATGAAGCGCCGAATCCCGCCCATGCATAGCTGACAAGACCAAGTATCGTGTTGTTTTTCTCCCAGGCGAGCACCAGGGCGACGATTGACACCGCAAGCACTGCCATTCTCCCCAGAAATACGAGTTCCTTATCAGAAGCTGAACGCCTGAACATGGACTTATACAAGTCCTCCACTAAAGAACTGGACGTAACGAGCAGCTGAGACGAAATCGTACTCATAATGGCCGCTAAAATCGCAGAAATGAGAAATCCCGTAATAATCGGGTGGAACAGAATGTTGCCGAGCTGAATAAAAATGGTTTCCGGATCATCCAGCTTCAACCCGCGCTGGTGGTAATACGCGATTCCCGCAAGACCCGTAAACAGCGCGCCGAGTGCAGACAAAATCATCCATCCCATTCCGATCCGTCTGGCGCGTTTGATCTCTTTCACAGATGTGATCGCCATAAAGCGCACAATAATATGCGGCTGCCCGAAATAGCCGAGCCCCCACGCAAATAAAGAAATAATGCCAAGGACGGTGGTCCCTTTGAACATATTAAACAGTTCCGGGTTGACGGAACGGATATCGGCAACGGTTTCTCCCGGGCCGCCCGTATGGAAAATCGTCACAATCGGCACAAGAATAAGCGCCGCAAACATGATGATCCCTTGGACAAAGTCCGTCCAGCTTACCGCCAAAAAGCCCCCGAACAAGGTGTAGGCGACAACGACGCCTGTCACGGCCCACAGGCCGGTGTGGTAATCCCACCCTAAAATGCTGTTGAATAAGACACCTCCGGACACCATGCCGGATGATACGTAAAAAGTGAAAAAGACGAGAATGACGAGACCCGAAAACAGTCTGAGAAGCTTCGTATGATCACCGAAACGGTTTTCAAGGAAACCCGGAATGGTGATGGAATTCCCCGCTTTTTCGGTATACGTTCTCAGCCTCGGCGCCACGAAAAGCCAGTTCGCCCAAGCCCCGAGCACAAGTCCGATTACAATCCAAGCGCCGCTTAATCCCGTCGAGAACATGGCGCCAGGAAGCCCCATCAAGAGCCATCCGCTCATATCCGCCGCTCCCGCGCTGAGCGCTGTGACGGCAGGGCCTAAAGAACGCCCACCGAGCATGTAATCCGTCAGATTCGACGTCCGTCTGTAGGCGAAATAACCGATAAACAGCATGCCCGCCATATAAATACAAATGGAAATAATCAACTGAATGTTTGCTATGGCATTTCCTCCTCCGCTTTATAGGTTTATGGTGAAATGGACACCCCCCGCGAGGAGGATGCCCATTCAGTCCCTCTTAAAACATTTCACTGATTGTTTTCGCCTGCATGTGGAGGGCCAAATAATCCGGGCCGCCCGCTTTTGAATCAGTGCCGGACATTTTGAAGCCTCCGAACGGATGGTAGCCGACAATCGCTCCCGTACAATTGCGGTTGAAGTACAGGTTGCCGACATGGAATTCCTGTTTCGCCCGTTCAATATGTTTGCGGTTATTTGTAATGACCGCGCCTGTCAAACCGTATTCAGTATTGTTGGCCACTTCCAGCGCCTCATCAAAGTTTGATACTTTAGAAAACGCCACGACAGGCCCGAAAATTTCTTCCTGCATGAGTCTGGCTTTCGGATCAAGGTCAGCGAAGATCGTCGGCTTGATAAAGTAGCCTTTTGAATCATCTCCGGTGCCGCCGCTTACTAAACGGCCTTCTTCTTTTCCGATTTCAATGTAGCTCATGATCTTGTCGTAAGAACCTTGGTCGATGACAGGTCCCATATACACGTCAGCGCTGTCAGGGCTTGCCGTCACTTTTGATTCAGTGATTTCGATGACGCGCTCCAATACTTGATCATACACTTTTTCATGGACAACTGCACGTGAACCTGCAGAACATTTTTGTCCCGCGAAGCCGAATGCTGATGTAAAGATGGATTGAGCCGCCAATTCAATGTCCGCGTCCTCATCGACAACAACCGTATCTTTACCGCCCATTTCAGCGATAACACGCTTTAAATGCTGCTGGCCCGGCTGCACTTTCGCCGCGCGTTCGAAAATTCTCGTACCGACTTCACGTGATCCCGTAAACGTAATGATGCTTGTTTTCGGGTGATCGACGAGATAGTCTCCCACTTCCGCTCCGCTTCCCGGCACAAAGTTGACAACGCCCTTCGGAAGACCTGATTCCTCAAGCACTTCTACGAATTTCGCCGCGATGACCGGTGTCGCGCTTGCCGGTTTAAGAACGACCGTGTTGCCCGTTACGATCGGTGCCACCGTCGTTCCCGCCATAATCGCAAAGAGGAAGTTCCATGGCGGAATGACGACCGTTACGCCGGTCGGTGTGTAGACATATTGGTTCTTCTCGCCGTCGCGGCTGTTGACCGGCTTGCCTTTTGCTAATTCAACCATCTGGCGCGCGTAGTATTCCATAAAGTCGATGGCTTCCGCCGTATCCGCATCAGCTTCGTTCCAAGGTTTTCCCGCTTCCTTGACGAGCAGGGCGGAGAATTCGTGCTTTCTGCGGCGGACTTTGGCAGCTGCGCGGAACAGAACGGCCGCTCTTTCTTCAGGGGATGTGTATCTCCACTCTTCGAACGCTTTCGCAGCCGCTTCAATCGCCTGCTCAGCGTGCTCCTGGGACGCCTTTGACACTTTTCCGACGACTTCTTCTTTGTCTGCAGGGTTAATGGATACGATTTTCGCTTCCGTCTCTACCTTTTCACCGTTGATGACGAGCGGATAATCTTTTCCCAGATACTCATTTACCTTCGCAAGCGCTTTCTTAAATTCTTCAACGTTCGATTGATCTTGGAAATTCGTGAATGGTTCGTGTTTATAAGGTGTAGTCATTGTCATCTCTCCCTTTTTTACTTCTTAGTCATTCCTTTAAAGGCGAATGCGATGTTTGAGGGGCGTTCGGCGAGCCGTCTCATGAAATAGCCGTACCAGTCATCCCCGTAAGGCAGGTAGACTCTCATGCGGTATCCTTCTTCCACCAGGCTGAGCTGGGTTTGCGAGCGCATGCCGTACAGCATCTGAAACTCAAAACGGTCGTTTGAAATGCCGTGCTCTTTGGCAAGCTGTTTTGTAAACTCGATCATTTTGTCATCATGCGTGGCGACTGCCGTATAATGTCCTTTTAAAAGCTGTTTGCGGATGAGTCTTTTATAATTTTCATCGACGTCGCTTTTTTCAGGATAGGCCACCTTTTCCGATTCTTTATAGGCCCCTTTGACAAGCCGCAGAAACGGATTCAGCGGGCTGAGGTCATCAAGATCCTTCTCCGTTCTGTACAGATAAGCCTGCACCACGGTGCTTACATATTCATACCGGCTTCGGAAGTCTTTAAAGATATCCAGCGTTTTCTGGCATCTCGTTTCATCTTCCATGTCAATCGTCACCATGACTTTATGTTTTTCAGCCGTCTGGAGGATTTTCGTCATATTTTCATAGACGAGATCGAGATCTATATCAAGACCTAAAGACGTCATTTTTAATGACACTTGGGAATTCAGCTGTTCATCAGCAATTAAGGCGATGGTCTGCATGCACTCCTCGGTGCGTTCTTTCGCGACGTCACCGCTGTTGACAAATTCCCCCAAATGATCGACAGTAACTGACAGCCCCTGGCTGTTCAAATGTCGGATTGTCGGGATAGAACTGCGGAAATCCATTCCTCCGATGATTTTGCCGGCTGCCACACGGCTTCCCCAGCTTCGCGCCATCTTATTGAGAAAGCTGCTCTTGGATAAAAATAAGAAAAAATCTCTTGTAATCACTTCCAACCTTAACACCCCGCAATCTAAGAAGTATTTGTATGAGTCTATTGTAAATGGACAAAACATCCTCTCACAATATTCTAAAAATACAAAGATTCTGATAAATTTTTGTGGTTTTACCACAATCAGCTTCTTAGATAGCAGGCGGATTATGCCGAAAAAAGGCGGACGGAAATGACGGCAATCGTCAATTTCCGCCTTTTTCCCCCCACGCCTCTTCGACAGTCTGAATCAATAGCTGATTCAGTTCCTCCGTTATGTCAGGTTTCGGCGTTTTGATGGTTTTGACATAGTGCCCGATGCGTTCTATTTCTTCTTCTATAAACGCATGAATCATCGTATTTCTCGGTTCCGGAGCCAGCTCCTGACCGCTTTTTTTCCTTGTAAGCAGTATATTGATTTCAGAAATGAGCGCTTCATCCGTCAATAAGGCATCGGCCAGTACGGGAAATGACATCGGCGGTACGGAGCCGAACGTTTCAATCCATCTGCAGGCAAGGAGAGGACGCAGAACATAAAAATACTTTTTAATCTTCACTTCACTGCCCTGCAATTCCGTTTTTTCATTCCGTTTTGCCATATTGAGATAATGATAAATGCCGGCTTCAGGCGAAAAGGCGCGGATTTTCAGTTTTCGAAGCTTTTCAGCCGCTGAGAAAGCTTCATAATAGATCATCTCAGAAGAGAGCCATTCCAAAAGAGGCGGATTTGATTTTTTAAAAAGCCGCAGCGCTTTTCTCAGTTCCCAGCCGCTGATGTCAAGCATGTCATGAATCGGCTCTTCTATGACATCCCTATGCGGTTCGATCGAAAAGTACCATTCTTTTTTCGGCACATAGAGAAACCGCACATCGTAGTCGCTGTCGCTTGACGGAAATCCCCATGCGCGGCTCCCTGATTCTACGGCGTAAAGCACCTTGACGCCGTGCTGTGCTTCAATTCGTTTTAATTCTTCGATGATCCTTTGTTCCATCTGTATCCGTCCTTTTCCGTGATCATTCCTGAAAAAAGCCCAAGTACTTGGGCTTTTCGCTGTTGTCAGCCTTTCAGATGCGCTTTCAGAAAGGCCAGCTTTTCCGTATGGAAAGAAGGTATGTATTCATGTCCGAAATATCGGTACACCTTCAATTCTTTTTCCGTTTCCAGATGATTGTAAGCGGCAAACACCGTCGACGGCGGAGTCACGCGGTCAATCAGCCCGATGGACATGAGCACCGGAACTTTTACGCGGTCCGCCAGATTCATGATATCAAAATAGGCCAGTGTATTCATCGCGGCCTTCTCCGTCTCAGGGCTGCCGTTCTTTCTGAAAAAGGAGTTAATCTCAAGATACGGCTCATCAAGAGCGACATCAATGGCCCGCTCAAAATTGCTTAAATAAGGATAATCGGCCGCAACCGCTCTCGGAATGTCAGATAGTGCCGCCGCGGCGATTGAAAGTCCGCCTCCCTGGCTCCCGCCGATGACGGCGATTCTCGTTTCATCCACTTCATCAAAGCCGCTGATGACTTCCAAAGCCCGGACGGCGTCTAAGTACACGCCGCGGTAATAATATGTATCTTTATCTAAAATCCCTTTCGTCATCCAGCCGGGAACGTGTCCGTGCGGTGAGACGCTTGTATCTGTGCTGCTGTGCTGGCCGCGGACAAGCATCCCGAACGCGGCATATCCGTGAAGCGCCCAATTTACGATGTCATGTATATCCCCGTCATAGCTCGCGTTGTAGCCGTGATATTTCACGATGGCCGGATGCGGTCCTTGCCGGTCGGGAACGGCGTACCATCCCTCAATTTCCGCCTTGCCGAAGCTCCGGTATGTCAGCCGGAATACTTTCACACCGTCAGCCGGGTAGCTTTCAGCCGTCAATTCAGGCTTTGCCTCTTCCTTTGCAAGCTCATGTAATGATGATGCCCAAAAATCCGAAAAGTCATGAGGAGCGGTTTTATTTGGTTTATAGGTTTGCAGTTGGTCGAGCGGCAAGTCGTATAATTGCATATCCGATTAATCTCCTTTGTTTTATAAGATTTAATTTTCTGACTCTATCTTAACACGATTTTACACTCATTTTCTAAAAATTTTAATAAACGTTTGTTTAAAAGAAAACAAAAAAGCCGTACGCTCACAGCGTCACGGCTCTTTTTACATCGGCTGATACAGATCCCAGCCGATTTTTAACGTTTCAACGATATAATTTGCGATTTCTTCTGGTTCCAGATTATCCGTCGCCACTTTTGAATTATGTTTATCATAGATGCTTTGGCGCTCGTTAAAGAGCTGTTGCATTTCATCCATGGAACGGTTATGCAGAACGGGACGGCTTTCAATCAGCAGATCAGCCCGCTGCTTCCAATTCTCCCATGATAAATCAAGATGGAGCACGAGACAGTTTTCAAGGCAGCACTGTCTGATTTCCTCTTGTTTAAATGAACCGCCCCCAAGTGACACGATCTTGAATTTCGTATTGCGGCAGATATCTAATATATAATCCTTTTCGGTCTGACGGAAAAAGGCTTCACCTTTTTTCTCAAACATTTCAGGGATGGACATATTGAAATCTTTCTCAATCTGCAAATCAATATCAATGAAGTCTCTGTATAATTTCTTAGCGACCAGCTGGCCGATTGTTGTCTTTCCGACACCCATGAATCCGATCAGTACGATATTTCTTTCTCTTACGGGAATGGCACGTTTTGCGTTCATCTTCGGCGAAATCCTCCTAAGAAATGAAAAAGTTATGTTTATTATATGATAACTCAATATTGAAATATAGAGATAATGCAATGAAGGAAAACCCATCATTTATAAGAAGAGATGAGTTTTTCTTTCTATCGGAGCGTAATGCGTTCCACCTTTCCGACAATGAAAATATAAGAAAATGCCCCGATAAATGCGACAGCGCCGACAAACAGAATCGCTCCGTTATATGAACCGGTCGCAGAAACGATAAACCCGATGATAAGCGGGGTGATAATGCCGGCCATATTGGCGAAAAAGTTAAACACGCCTCCTGCCAATCCGATTGTTTCGCTTGGCGCCACCTCACTCAGCATCGTCCAGGATATATTGGACATGCCCTGCGCAAAAGAAGCAATGGATAAGATCGTCAAAACCGCAGGAGCAGAATCCGTAACATTCGCGAGCACGATGGAGCCTGTCAGCAGAAGACCGAGGATGACGGGGGTTTTCCGGGCAATGTTCACCGACACGCCCCGTTTCATCATTCCGTCAGACCAATATCCGCCGAACAATACGCCGAAAAAGGCGGCGATATACGGGATTGATGCGGCGAAGCCGACTTTTAAGAATGCCATGTGCTTTGCCTCCGCCAGATAAGTCGGAAACCATGTCAAAAAGAAGAACAGTGTGGAGGCTACGGCGAATTGGCCGATATACAAGCCGACAAGCTTGCGGTATTTAAGAAGCTGGACGAAATCCCGCCACGTGATCCTGCCGGCTGATTCAGACACCTCTGTCAGTCCGCCGCCTTCTCTAATATAATCAAGCTCTTCCCGGTTCACTTTCCGGTACCGATTCGGCTCGTGATACATTTTGAACCAGAAAACGGAGAAAACAAGCCCGAGCACCCCTGAGGAAATAAAGACGGCGCGCCAGTCAAATGCCGTTAACACCCAGAATAAAACCGGTGTGGCGAACGCCAGTCCCACATATTCCCCCGCCGTATAAACACCCGTCGCAAAGGCGCGTTCCCGCCTTGGAAACCATGTCGTGACAATCCGGTTGTTTGCCGGAAACGCAGGCGATTCAGCCAGCCCGATAATCAGGCGGCAGCCGAATAAAAACCCGAAACTGGCCGCAAAAGCCTGCACTCCGGTGAAAACAGACCAGATCATTAAAGAAACGCCGTACGTCCGTTTTGACCCGAATTTGTCCAAAATGAGCCCGCCGGGAATCTGCATACCCGTATAGGTCCAGCTGAATGCGGAAAAGACGACGCCCAAAAGCGCGGGGCTTATGTTCAGCGATGTCTGAATGGACGGGGCGGCGATGGATACACTGGCACGGTCTATATAATTAATCGCAGTGATAAAAAACAAAAGAAACAGTATCACATAACGAGCGCGAGTCGGTTTATTGCGGACGGGACTGAAGTCCGTCAGCTCCGTTTCATTTTTCAATGGCTTCTCCCCCCTTACTCGAATGAAATTAATTGTACAACACTTCGGTCAATTATTTAATACTTTGACGCAAAAAAGCGCTAAACAATTTGTATGCCGCACTGACACCCTGCTTATAAAAGTGTCTGCCCTTTTCACCTGTTTATCCGTATCTCACCCGGGGAAAAGTACACATATACAGTTACGGGAGGATTACCGATGAAACTGAGTTTTTGCACGACAGGATTTAAAAAAAAGCATATTTTCGACATCATTTCTTTCGCAAAGGAGCACTCCTTTGACGGAATCGAACTGTGGTACGGACACGCTAAACAATATATAGAGGAAATCGGCCCGCTCGACAGGCTTGATCAGCAGCTTCAGGAGGAAGGCATCGGGGTGCCTGCCGTCAGTTTGTACACTGACTTCGCCGCTCAGGATGAAAGGCAGGCGTTAAAGGATGTTCAAAGGGCATTAAGCGCGGCACGACAGCTGCACAGCCCCTTGATCAGAGTCTTTGCCGGCAATCTTCCTTCGCATCGGACGTCACCGGAAAAGTGGCAACGTGCGGTTGATCAATTTCAGCAGTCGGCACGGCTCGCAGATGACTATGAAGTCGATATCGGGCTTG
Source organism: Bacillus sp. MT(2024) (assembly GCF_036362845.1). Classification (NCBI taxonomy): domain Bacteria; kingdom Bacillati; phylum Bacillota; class Bacilli; order Caryophanales; family Bacillaceae; genus Bacillus; species Bacillus sp. MT(2024). The sequence goes on along the minus strand of NZ_CP143632.1, from coordinate 310,803 downwards.
AGATTCATTACGATACGTACGCGGATACACCGGAGGCGGCGCTGGCATTTTTGGAGGATGTCGGCCATCCGCGGGTCCGCACCATTTTTGACGGCTCCAACCTACGCGTCAATCACGTTGACCAAATGTCCGCTTTAGAAAAGCTGTATCATACCGTAAGCCATATTCATCTGAAAAACTATCACTGGAATTTTGACAACTGGTATCTCAGCAAGCCAACTCCGATTTTTCAAGGAGATCTCGATCAAAAAGCATTTTTAAAAGAGCTGATGAACAGACAATATGACGGTTTTGTTTCTCTTGAGTATTTTGGAGAACATGCCTTTACGCATATAAAGGAATCGCTCCGGGAATATACGTCTGTTTTTTCCCGCTGACTCTTCGATCGAAGGGTCTTTTTTTGTATCATATAGAAAAAGGGGGATATCATGATGATCATTTGGATAAATGGGGCTTTCGGTTCCGGAAAAACACAAACAGCGTTTGAACTGCACAGAAGACTGAAACCGTCTTACGTATATGATCCTGAAAAGATGGGGTTTGCGATGCGTTCGATGATACCGCCGGATATCGCTGAAGATGACTTTCAAAGCTACCCTCTATGGCGGGAATTCAATTACAGCATGCTTTCCTATTTGTCAGATACATATCAGGACATCATCATTGTGCCCATGACCATTACGAACGATCAATACTTCCATGACATTATCAGCAGGCTGAGACAGGATGGCCGGACCATTCACCACTTTACCCTGCTGGCTTCAAAGGAAACATTGCTGAAACGCCTGCGCACCAGAGCGGAAGGAAAAAGCTCCTGGGCCGCAAAACAAATCGACCGCTGCATCAACAGCCTGTCTGATAGCCTCTTCACAGAACATCTCCATACAGACCAAATGTCTATTCAGCAGGTCGCAGAAACGATCGCTGCCCAAGCAAATCTGCCTCTTGAGCCTGATTCGAGAGGCAGCCTTCGAAGATTCACCGACAAATTAATGGTGAAGCTGAATCATATCCGTATCAAATAAAAAAATGTTTTGAAAACATGTCCCTGATCCATGCAAATGGATCAATAAATAAAAAGTCCCTCCGAAGAGATGTTTTTTTCAATTTAAGAAAAAAATTTTAGAAATAAAGGAGGAATTATATGGATAATCGTCTAATTATTAACACTGTAATACATTTCATTTGAAAAGGGAGTGTTCGAAATGAAATTCAAAAAAGTGTTAACCGGTTCTGCGCTGTCTCTTGCCTTACTGATGTCTGCCGCTCCTGCCTTTGCCGCATCACCAACAGCATCTTCATCCGTGGAAAATAGCCCAATCTCAACGAAAGCAGATGTTGGCATTAATGCCATCAAGCTCGTTCAAAGCCCTGACGGCAATTTCGCTGCTTCTTTCGTTTTAAACGGAACAACGTGGATTTTCAAAAGTAAAACTTATGACAGCGGCAGAGGGATTTGGATAGGGGTTTATGAAAGTGTAGATAAATAAAAACGATAACAAAAACCTCCCTTTCAAAAGGGAGGTTTTTTCATTCTATTTCCACCAATCATCAAACATTGATGCCGGCACCTGGCGCTTGTGCTCCGTACTGAGGTAGCGTTTTTCCAGCGCCTCAATCACTTCGGAAGAAACGTCCTTGCCTTCTAAATAATCATCAATGTCATTGTATGTGATGCCGAGTTCGGTCTCATCCGTCTGCTGCGGTTTTTCATCAAGCAGATCGGCCGTCGGTAATTTCAAATACAGGCGTTCCGGCGCGCCGAGCTCTTCTAATAAACGTCTGCCCTGGCGTTTCGTTAATCCGGTCAGCGGCAGCAGATCAGCTCCGCCGTCACCGTATTTCGTGAAGAAACCGGTCACCGCTTCAGCCGCATGGTCGGTTCCGATGACAAGCAGCCCTTCTTGTCCGCCGATGGCATATTGCGCGATCATCCTCATTCTGGCTTTTACATTTCCTTTGTTAAAGTCAGACAGCTGATCGCCCGTGTCTTTTTTGTACTGATCGGCGAACGCGCTGACAGCGGACTTAATATCAAATGTCCATGATTTATCAGGTTTAATGAATTTGAGCGCCAATTGGGCGTCATCCTCATCCTGCTGTGTGCCGTGCGGAAGACGGACGGCGATAAATTCCGCGTTTCCGCCTTCTTCTCTGATGCTTTCAGCCGCCAATTGGGCGAGGCGTCCCGCAAGCGTGGAATCCTGCCCGCCGCTGATGCCGAGCACAAAGCCTTTGGCACCTGTTTTTTTCAAATATTGTTTCAGAAAGTTCACTCTGTCCTCAATTTCTTGTTTCGGATCAATTGAGGGTTTTACATGGAGATCATTCATAATTTGTTTCTGGATGCTCATCCCAATCACTCCTCCTGCATTGTTTCTTTATGATTCATTTCCCGTTCATGCTGAAAATGAATCATGCCACTATGTACGACTCTTTGTTAAATATAGCACAGGTGCGGATTTTAAGTGAATCAAATACACCGGGATCAGCTGATTTCCACCCGCAGCGCCGTGATGCTGTCGCCGTTGCATTTTCCTTTTTCGATCGGACAGGATGAAAATGCAACGACGAGATCCATTTCCGCACGGAGCCGTACATAATCACCCGCGTCAGAAAGAGGCGTTTCGACTGATAAGTTCCCCTTCTCATCGAGCACCGTGTTCATAAAGATGGCAAATGGGTAATGCATATGCGGCCGCGGCACCCCGAACGGTTCAAGCGCCCCGCTCATATTGTCATAGCACGTATCCTGGAGCTCATCTTTATGCTTTCCGTATAAAAGCCTGTTCATATCCGGACGGCAGGCGGGAAGCAGCAGGTCATGCTTGCCGACTGTATCCTCAATCAGCGTCAGCATCGGCTTGTATAAATTCGAATAAATATGATCACCCGTTTTTACATGAATGGACTGGTTGGCATCGATCGTCGCGCCCTGATCAAGATGTTCATAAAAATCCTTGGCATGATATGCCGTAAAATCAGCCACCTGCTGTCCTTCCACATCGACAACTTTTATAATCTGCCCTTTGTGAACCTTCAGGCCGAGCCCTTTTTTCGGCGGTACGATAAATTGCTGTGTCATCAGACTGCTCCTTTTTTTCTTCTATTATGAACTCCGGCCGTTTGTTTCATGTAAAGCAATTTATTGGATGTATATTCCCCTTCTGACGGCCGCAATCTAAGCTTTGATAAAGGGGTTGAACTTCATGGGTAAATCACAGGACCAGCCTAAAGGAAATCTCGCTTGGTGGCAGCTCTCCTTAATCGGTGTCGGCTGCACAATCGGGACGGGCTTTTTTCTCGGGTCCAGCATCGCTATTGTCAAAAGCGGATATTCCGCGCTGATCTCATTTCTTATTGCCGGGCTCGGCACCTATTTTGTCTTTGAGCAGCTCGCGAAGCTTTCGGCTAAACAGCCCGAAAAGGGGTCTTTTTGCGCTTATGCGAGAAAGGCTTTCGGCACTTGGGCCGGTTTCAGCAACGGATGGGTGTACTGGTCGTCCGAGATGCTGATCACGGGAAGCCAGCTGACAGCGATCTCGCTGTTTACGAAGCATTGGTTTCCGAATGTGCCGCTGTGGATTTTCGCCTCCATCTATGCGGTGCTCGGTCTTTTGATTATATTTACGGGGCTGTCCGTTTTTCAAAAAACGGAAAATGTGCTCGCTGTTGTCAAGACGGCGGCGATTTTTATGTTTATCGTGATCGCCATATTGGCGCTGTGCGGTATATTTTCTCATAAACCGGATGTGCAGGTGCCGAACGAATCGAAGGATTTGTTCCTGCACGGAGCGATGGGGTTATGGACGGGACTGATTTATGCGTTTTACGCCTTCGGAGGAATTGAAGTCTTGGGGCTGATGACCGTACACTTGAAAAAACCGGAGGAAGCCTCAAAATCAGGCCGGCTGATGCTTGCCGTACTTGCGGTGATTTACGTCATTTCTCTCGGCCTGGCGCTGCTGTTAGTGCCGCTGGGCAAATTCACCGAACAGGACAGCCCGTTTATTACATCGCTGAAGGGTTTTCATTTAGATATCATTCTTGATATTTTTAACGGAATTTTTATTATTGCGGGATTTTCCACGCTCGTCGCCTCGCTGTTTGCCGTGACGACATTGCTTTGTACAATGGCCGATGACGGGGATGCGCCGAAATGCTTCAGATTAAAGGAAAACAAAAAAATCTGCTGGCCCGCGCTCGGATTGACGTTTGCCGGACTCATCGTCTCCATCATCCTGTCATTGGTGCTGCCGAAAAATATATATGAACACATGACAACCGCGGCGGGCCTCATGCTTCTGTATACGTGGCTGTTCATTTTGTTCTCGGGCAAGAAACTGCTTGAAACGACAAAGATGGGAACCGTACAGATTGTTATCGCCCTTGTGCTGATTGTCGCGGCCGTCTCCGGGACGCTGTTTGAGAAATCGAGCCGGCCCGGTTTTCTGGTCAGCCTTTGTTTTCTCGCCGTCATTGCGATCGTGACATGGATCGTACAAAAAAAGCAGGGACACAGCCCTGCCGGATCATAGCTTATTTCATCGGTTTAAACAGTCTCTTCAAATAAGAAAAAGGACACTTTGACACTTGCGTCTCATCATCACGGAGGAAATATTGCTTCCATTCTAAATTGTCTTTTCCTCCGTACCACCCCAATCGGGGATGAAGAGGGGCTTCATCATACGCCTCTAAGCGTTTTCTGATCAGCCGGCTCATGTTTCGTCCGAATGCGGTTGAATCGTTTAATCCTTCGAAAACCCATCTCGGCTGAAACGCCAGCATAAAAAACGGGAAGCTTCTGCTTTGTCTCGCTTCATGCGCAGGCGTCGCGCACAGAATAAAATACGGTTCGCCGTCAAAGCAGAACTCCCATTTATAATGTTCAGGGTCTTCCGGCATGTCTTCCGGCCAGTCTTTCGGGTCGCAGCCGCTCAGCCGGTTTAAAAAAGACCAGAACAGCTCTTCATACGCCTCAACGGAATAATGCTCAGCTAAATCCTCAGGCGTATCAAAAATCACAAGCAGCGACGCGTATCTTCCGGTATTCCTTGAGATCTTTCCGTACTCTGACAGCAGCATCCCCACTTCCTCCGGGGTTCCCTCTTCGCGGGGATCACCCGCAAAGGATATCCGGAGCTGATCTGTCAAAAATCCCTGACGTCCGGGAATGCACGGAAACGTATCCGCTTTATCGCCTACTTTTTCTGATAGAAGCTCAAAAGCGATTCTCTGCCAATTTGGCAGATCCAACAACTTTTCCTCAAGGCAACTTTTTGTGTACAGCCCGCTTGCCATCGGCCCACCTCCAGTATCGTCATGATACGTTATGACGGAGATAGGCGATGGGTGACTCTTCTATTTATGAGATGAGCATTTGAATCCCCTGCCATCCGAAATAAAACCCGAAAACGATCAAAGACACACCCGCCGCTCCCGTCAGCCAGCGGAGCGCTTTTTCATGAAGGAGATTTCTGAAAGTGCTCGCGGCGACCGCCATGCAGAAATCCCAGATCAAAATGCCGAGAAGAATGCCCGAGCTGTAAATCAAAAGCTGATTTGCATCGAAGGATTCAGCCGTTTTGGCGAGAATGCTCCCGTATATGCCGAGCCAGAATAAAATGCTCAGCGGGTTGGAAAGAGAAATAAAAAATCCCGCGCCGAAAGTTTTGTAAAAAGCCGGTTTTCCTTTTCCGCTTCTGACATTCATGGCTTCCCTGATATTTTTTAACGTTTCGACTCCCGTGTAGGTCAGCACGAAAAAACCGAAGAGCCACAAAAACGTTTTTACAAAAGGAGCGGTCAAAAATTGAGACAGCCCGAAATAGATCAGAATCATATACAGCCCGTCCGCGGCCATAGCGCCGAGACCGAAAATCCATGCATGCCAAAAGCCATTTTTGATGCCTTTGTCAATTTGCGCCGCATTGACCGGTCCGACAGGTGCTGACAATGACAGCCCGAGAACGATGTAGCTTAAAAAGATGTTCATTGGCTTCCCCCTCATTCATGCAACTTGTACAAGTTATTCATGAATGGGCCGTGCTATGATATTTTATTTTAATTTCTCAAGCTCGTCTTCCATTATGTCCGTCACTTTTCCTAAAAAATCGAATATCAGCCGCAGTTCTTCTTCTTTATATTGCCGGCAAAGGCTGATCGTGGACTGGGATAAGGAGCTGAACAATTGCTTCACATTCGCTTTTCCGGCTGTCAGCGGCACGATTATCACCCGCCGTTTGTCTTCGGGGTCTTTTTTCCTCATGACATATCCCGCTTTTTCGAGCCGGTCAATGAGCGCCGTTACCGAACCTGTGCTGAGGCCGGTTTTTTTCCCAAGCTCGCCTGCGGTCATCGGGCCTGCTTCATTTAAGATATCAGCTGATTTCAAATCGGTCGGAAACAGACCGAGAGATTGAGCGGCCGCCTGATGAAACAGGATCGTCCTTGTGGCCATCTTCCGGAATAACTGTATGGCGGTTTCCTCCGTCTCGCTTCTGGTATTTCTTGTTGACAACTGACAGGCCTCCCTATAAAATCAATTTATCTTGACGATCAAGATAATTTTCGGCAAATCTAATATGATCATAGCAAATTTAATGATCAAAAGTAAGTATGGGAGGAAAAAAGCATGGAACAAACAGCCGCGAAGGACGCCACGACAAAGTTTGTCGTCATCGGTCTTTTGCTGGGCATTTTAATGTCGGCTATGGATAATACAATCGTTGCCACTGCGATGGGAAATATCGTGGCGGACCTCGGAAGTTTCGATAAGTTCGCGTGGGTGACGGCATCATACATGGTAGCCGTTATGGCCGGTATGCCGATTTACGGAAAACTGTCCGATATGTACGGACGCAAACGTTTCTTTTTATTCGGTCTTATTCTTTTCTTAATCGGATCTGCATTATGCGGAATCGCCCAAACAATGGATCAGCTCATTATTTACCGCGTCATTCAGGGAATCGGCGGAGGCGCGCTGATGCCGATCGCCTTCACGATCATTTTTGATTTATTTCCGCCGGAAAAACGCGGAAAAATGTCGGGCATGTTCGGTGCCGTTTTCGGCCTTTCCAGTGTTCTCGGGCCGCTTTTAGGCGCGCTCATTACCGACTCCATCAGCTGGCACTGGGTGTTTTATATCAACGTGCCGATCGGTATTTTATCATTGTTTTTCATTCTTCGTTATTATAAAGAATCCCTTGAACACAAGAAACAGAAAATCGACTGGGCCGGCGCGATTACGCTGGTGGTTTCCATTGTCGGTCTGATGTTCGCTCTTGAGCTCGGCGGAAAAACGTATGATTGGAACTCCGTGCAGATCATCGGTCTGTTCGCTGTGTTCGCCGTGTTCTTTATCGCCTTTTTTATCGTGGAAAGAAAAGCGGAAGAACCGATTATCTCATTTTGGATGTTTAAAAACCGTTTATTTGCTACGGCACAGATTCTGGCGTTCCTTTACGGAGCCACGTTCGTCATTTTAGCGGTGTTTATCCCGATCTTCGTTCAGGCTGTGTACGGAAGCACCGCGACAAGCGCGGGCTTTATTTTGACGCCGATGATGATCGGTTCTGTTATCGGAAGTATGATCGGCGGAATTTTCCAGACGAAAGTGCGGTTCCGCAATTTAATGCTGATTTCCGTGGTCGCTTTCTTTATCGGAATGCTGCTGCTTTCCAATATGACACCGGATACGGCGCGTACGATGCTGACGGTATTCATGCTGATCTCAGGATTCGGCGTCGGCTTCAACTTCTCACTGCTGCCGGCTGCGTCCATGAACGATCTGGAGCCGCGTTACCGCGGAAGCGCCAACTCAACAAACTCGTTTTTGAGATCATTCGGTATGACGCTCGGTGTGACGATTTTCGGAACCATCCAGACGAATGTGTTTACCAACAAGCTCACAGATTCATTCAGCGGCATGAAAGGAGCAGGCAGCGCGATGCAGAACATCGGAAATCCGCAGGACATTTTCCAGGCCGGCACGCGCGCTCATATTCCGCCGCACATTCTGGATCGCATTATTGACGCCATGTCGCAAAGCATCACATATGTATTTACGCTTGCGCTGGCGCCGATCGTCATTGCGGCCGTTACCATTTTGTTTATGGGAAAAGCGAGAGTAAAAACCTCTCAGGAAATGGCGAAAAAAGCGAATTAAAAAAAGCAGTACATGGCGTTTGTCATGTACTGCTTTTTTGTTTACTCTGCGAAATGCGGAGCGAGAATATCTTTCAGCACGTGTGCGCTGCGGCTGAATTGAGCCTGTTCTGTTTCATTCAGCTCAAGTTCCGTCACGCCTGCGATGCCGTTCCGATTGACGACGGCCGGAACGCCGATAAAGACGTCGTTTACACCGTATTGGCCGTCCAGATATGTGCTGACGGTTAAAATGCTGTTTTCATTACGCAAAATCGCTTTTGTGATGCGGGCGAGGCTCATCGCCACTCCGTAATATGTCGCGCCTTTTTTCTCGATAATATGGTAGGCCGCGTTTTTCACATCGTCAACGATCTGATCCAGCTCGTCCTGTTTGTAAGCTGCATTTTTCTCCAGCAATTGCTGTACCGGCACTCCGCCGATATTGGCGTGACTCCATACAGGAAGCTCGGTATCGCCGTGCTCACCGATAATGTGGGCGTGTACGTTTTGCGGAGCGGCGCCGAAGTATTCACTCAGCATATAACGGAATCGCGCAGAATCCAGTGTCGTGCCGCTGCCGATGACGCGTTCTTTCGGCAGGCCGCTGAATGTCCATGTCGCATAAGTGAGAATGTCGACCGGGTTTGTGGCAACGAGGAAGATGCCGTCAAATCCGCTTGCCATTACTTCACCGACAATGCTTTTAAAAATGGCGAGATTTTTTTCGACCAGCTCAAGTCTCGTTTCGCCCGGTTTTTGATTGGCCCCGGCACAGATGCACACGATATCGGCATCCTTGCAATCCTCATATGTGCCGTAAGACGTTTTGACCGGATGAGGCGCAAATGCCTTTCCGTGATTTAAATCCATGACATCGCCCATGGCTTTTTCTCTATTTACATCAATGATCACAAGCTCATCTGTGATCCCTTGGTTAATTAACGCAAATGCATAACTGCTTCCAACAAAACCTGCTCCGATTAATGCTACTTTGTTCACTCGTTCGTTCATCATGTATGCTCATCCTCCAGTGTTTCGTGGTGTCTGTTTTTAACTTGTGAAGTATTTCACATTTATATTGTGCAATACTTCACAAACTTTTGCAAGAGAAAAGTTTGATTTTTGGACAAAAAAATATCGGTGATGGTTTCCAGATTGTTGACAACATCCTAAAACGGAACCGTTTTAGGATGTTGTCATCTTTTCAGCGTGATTGAAGATGCGCTGTCCTTTTCCCAGAAGCAAGGGTTTGCCGGCACGCTGATGTAATGATAGCCCTATCCATTAATGCGGAAGATAACCGTTTAAACCGGAGTTGTTATACAAACCATTCTGCACATAATCAAATCCGGGCTGGTTCTGTCCGGGCACTTGGGCGCTGCCATTGTTAAAAATCACTTTGGCATTAGCCGTATCCGCATTCGCAGGCAGCGTCAGCGTGTAAATTCCATTTGCATTCTTAGTCATTGCTTTCCCCGGCCACGATCCGGTTAATTCTATGGCCCTGCCTCCATCATGTTTGTAAATATAAGCATTTACCTGGCCCCAATGATCCGGATTTTGATAGCCAATGATGTTGGTTTGGGCCGGGTCTTTTTTGACAAACGTGTATTCTTGGGTTCTCTCTGCACCCTCGCCGTTCGTTCCGGTTAACTTGATGTTGTATGTCGTGCCGATTGGATCTCCTTTCCCGATCGTTAATCGGTCTCCATCCTTAAATGCTGTCTGCTGCCCATTATTGATTTGGTAAACGGCTTTTGTTGTTTTCGCATTTGCACGCAGGGTGACCGTCAGCTGATCATTGAAAGAATGGACTGCCCCCGTTTGGTAATTCTCAAGAAAGACCTGAGGCGCATTTCCAATATCATCAGAATAAAGAACAGCCGCGGATCTGGCATTGATCGTACCTGTCAGTTTGCCGTTCGCCACTTGAAATGAACCGGCGCCGGCCCTATTATCATACCTGCCGTCAGGCAATTTCGTTGAAGTATTGACGGTGACAGAAGACGATCCTGCATTAGCCAGCACAACGCCTTTTGAGCCGCGCTGATTCATAAATATTTGATTGTTCCCATTCGGATTCGAGAGTTCCTCAGGCTGCCCGGCCATTACATTGTGAAATTGATTGACCGCGGTGATCGCCTGATCTTTAAATAAGGCGCTCCCGCGATCTCCTATTTGACTTTTTCCGGGAAATCTTACACCATTTCCTCCGCCCTCAGGTCTGGAAAAGAAAAGAGGGGTGCTTCCTGAGCGGGAACCAATCACTGCCCAGCCTAAACGAATATCGTCATCACTCATCCATGTGGACTCTTCCTCATCATTGGCATACGTATCATGTGATTCCACCCATGTGACTAACTTGTCCGCAGACACGTCAGATGCATAATGGGAGATATTCGACACACTCAGATTACGGTTCTTTAAAGCGGATCTGATGGAATGCCCATAGTTAGAAGCCGTCACATTCATATAATTCGCATAAGCAGTATCTCTGGACGCGCTGTCTTGCAGGATTTCTCCGTATTGGAACTCCGCCGATGTATTGGTGATATTCGGCCAAAATCGGCTGCCGTAATTCCCATCATCCGGAAGCTCTATATGCTTGGCGGCATCATAGCGGAACCCGTCTGCTCCGTCATTCAATGCTCTTTCCAAGAAACGTTTCAGATAGGCCTGCACCTCAGTATTCTGTGTATTCCAATCATACAGCCCAAGCAATGAATTTTGAGTGACGTCCCACCTGTCCGACCAATTTTTAATTTGTGTGTTTCCATGGGTCCAGTTTGGAATACGCTTAATCTCGTCAGAAATCGCGGCGTAATCGCTGGTGGTATGATTGATAACCGCATCGACAATGACTTTTACGCCATACTTTTCCGCGGCTGCACACATGTCCTTAAATTCTTGTTCAGTGCCTAAGTAACGGTTGCCGATTTGGTACGATGTCGGCTGATACAGCCAGTACCAGTTCCTCATGCTTTTATCTCCTTGGTTCCCTTCCTTTACTTGGTTAATCGGAGACGTCTGAATAGCTGCATAGCCCGCATCACGAATATCTTTCATATTTTGTGTTAACGTATTGAACGACCAATTCCAGGCATGAAGGATGGTCCCGTTTTTGACCGATGACGCGGCCGCCTCATTCGATTTGTTTGCAGTTTCAGCGTTTGCAGCCGCCGGGCCTGACAAAACCAAATGAAACAGCAATAAAAATCCGGCGAATAACGGCAGTAAAGAGGTTTTGAATCGTTTTTCAAACATTTTTGACACTCCTTATTTCATTTTTGAAGACTGACTGCGGAGTCAAAAATTCCTCTTACTCTTTCTTCAGCTCCTTTCAACTGTTGTGAAGACTGGAGAATTCTGTTAACGCTTACATTTCAACTTATCACACTCTCTCTATCAAAGCAACGTGACAGAGTGAATTCAAATCTATATTCCTATCAAATCAAAAGACTTCCCGATTTCAAACAAAAAAAGAAACCACCTGTCAAGATGATTTCTTTTTTATTTCTTTTATCGCTCTTCTGTAAGACAGCTTCACAATGACATACCGAAGCAAAAATAGAACGCCTCCGCAGACGATAAAAAGAAAGATCATTTTCAGCCAAGCAAAGAATGTATGGGGAAACCCCCTGTCGTACATCGTAAGCGCCGCCACCGCAAAAGTGACCGCAATTGAATCTATCCGCTGCTGCTTCACCCGCTTTTTCAGTTCTTCTTTGGTGTCTATTCTCGGCATGAGCATTCCCGACGCTCCCGCCCTGATGCAATAATAAACAATTATAATGAAGAAAACCGCCAAGCTTCCGGCCCATTCCCTAAATGGACAGTTCAGAACAAGTCCGCGTACGATGATGTCAAGCAAAGACAGTGTGCCCACAAGCATTCCGACTTCTGACCAAATCATTCGTTCTTTCTCTTTCACACTCTCACTCTTTCCATTCACGTTTGAAAGTCCGTTCCGACGCTGATTCATGACTTCCTCCCGTACTATTAAGAATGGCTTACAACTCCCATTATATCTTGCCGATTCATAATGATAAACCGAAATATCATTGACAAAATGTTTAATAAGGACCCCAATTGATCAGGACGCCTATGCAGATAAACACGAGGCCGATGACAAACCAAATCAGCGCCAGCGGAATCATGAAGCGAAGCCACTTTACGTACGGAATGCCGCTGGCAGCCAGTACGGCCATCAGCACGCCGGAAGTCGGATTGACACAGTTTACGACGCCTTCCCCGAGCATGACCGCTTCAACCGCGACCTGTCTCGTGATGCCCATCAGATCGGCAAGCGGCGCCAAGATCGGAATAAATACGACCGCCTCCCCTGAGCCCGATGATATCAGAAAATGAAGCAGGGCGCTGGAAATATACATTCCGATTGCGCCTGCCATCGGGCTGAAACCGTGCAGCAGTGACGCAAGCCCATTGACTACCGTATCAAGCAGCTTTCCGTGTTCCAGAATAACGGAAATGCTTCTCGCCATTCCGACGATCAGCGCGCCGTAAACGAGGCCCTGACAGCCTGTAATAAACGTTTTTGCGATATCATTTGCCGCCATTCCCGCAATCAGGCCTGACACGATTGAGATAAAAATGAACACGGCGGCCATCTCTGAATCAGACCAGCCAAGAGTAAGCGCGCCGTATAAAAAGCCGGCAAGCGACAAAGCCGCGACAGCCAGAATCAATTTATGGCGGACGGTAAACGGGACTGGCTTGTCCTCCGGATCGGAAGCCTGCGGGATTGAACCTGCCGCCGGAAACCAATCGTTTCCCAGCAGACTGGCGTCCTTTGCTTTTCTGAGCCTTCTCGTATACCGATAAATATATAAAATAGATGATAGCAGAAAACAAATGTAGACGGCAATCCGCAGGCCGATGCCGGAAAACAGCGGCAGCTCCGCGATGCTTTGTGATAACCCGAGCGGTGAAGGTGATAAAATCGTCGCGTTAAACCCGGCATAGCAGCCGATATAAATGACGGCCGCTCCGGCCACGGCGTCCCATTTCAGCGAACGGGCGACGATCAGGCCGATCGGAATAAAACCGATCACGGAATTAACGACGATGCCGGTTGTGCCGAGGATCGAAAATAGAGATCCGACAATCGCAATAAACAGCAGCTGTTTTGTGCGGAACGTACTGATGACATTACTGATCAATCCATTGATGGCGCCCGTTTTCTCCAAAATCGCAATGGTGCCGCCCGTAAACAGGATTAAAAAAATAATCGGCGCGGAACTTGTCATCCCTTCCTGAATCGCGGTAAAAAAAGCGATCGGGCTGACAGGAGACTGGTCTAAAGAATGATAACTTCCCGGGACGGCGGACGTCACACTGCCCTTTGTCACCCTGTCAAATTCCCCCGCGGGAACGATGTACGATGCTATCGCGCATAGTAAAGCGACAATGAACAGCAGCACATAAGCATCAGGCATCACAAACAATTTCTTCTTTTTCAATACAGGTTCGGCCTTCGGCACAGCCATAACATCACCATCCCGCTTTAAATTTATAAACTATTCAGAAAATACAGATATGTGCTATATTATATACAGACCGATTGCCTGTTTTCAATATCAAAAAATAAAAAACAGACAGCTTTTGAAGGAGGACTTACGGCATGAACAGACTCACAGAGCATGAAAAGCAAGTCATTATGGACATTTTTGACCACCTGCACGCCAATCCCGAAGTAAGCTGGAAAGAATATCAAACAACTGAATATCTGACTGAAAAACTGAAAGAGGCCGGCTGCCGAATCCGTACGTTTGATGATTGCACCGGTGTTGTCGGCGAAATCGGAGAAGGCTCGCCCGTTGTGGCTGTCCGGGCGGATATTGACGCGCTGTGGCAGGAAGTGGACGGTGTCTTCCAGGCGAACCATTCATGCGGACATGATTCACATATGACGATGGCGCTCGGCACGATGATGCTTTTAAAGAGTCAGCCGAAGCTTCCGAAGGGCACCATCCGCTTTATTTTTCAGCCGGCTGAAGAAAAAGGCGGCGGAGCGCTGAAAATGATTGAAAAAGGCGTACTGGATGATGTTGACTTCTTATACGGCGTGCACGTGCGCCCCGTACAGGAAACGGCAAACGGCCGATGCGCACCGTCCATTCTGCATGGCTCAAGCCAGCATATAGAAGGCCTGATTATCGGAGAAGAAGCCCACGGCGCGAGACCGCATCTCGGGCTTAACAGTATCGAAATCGCCGCTCTTCTCGTCCAAAAACTCAGCTTCATTCATCTTGATCCCGGCATCCCGCATTCCGTGAAGATGACAAAGCTTCAGGCAGGCGGAGAAAGTTCCAATATCATTCCGGGAAAAGCATCGTTCAGCCTTGATCTCCGCGCACAAACCAATGCCGCCATGGAGAAATTAACCGCCGAAACCGAAAGAGCCTGTGAGGCGGCGGCTGCCGCATTCGGCGCAAAAATCGAACTGCAAAAAGAACACAGCCTCCCGGCAGCCGAGCGAAACAAGGAGGCGGAAGCCATCATGGCATCTGCGATCAGCAGCATTCTCGGAGAAGAACATGTGGATGAACCTCTTGTGACAACCGGAGGAGAGGATTTTCACTTTTACGGGTTAAAGGTTCCGAACTTGAAAACGACGATGCTCGGCCTAGGGTGCGGCCTGGAGCCTGGACTTCACCATCCCCAAATGACATTTGACCGAAGCGCCATCTTTACTGGCGCTGAGATATTAACGGCCGCCGTCCTCAAATCGTTTGAAGCATAAAAAAAAGCAGCCCGTTACAGGGCTGCTTTTCCTCATTACTTCTTCAGATCTTCAATTGAATTGACGTTTTTCATATACTGAGGAACGACCAGACCCATCTTGACGCCTGTCAGACTCGTTCCTACATCTTCATATTTGCCTTTATATTTAGACGCATATGCCTTATGGGTATTCGGAAGCCAAGCAGACAATGACGCATCCGCGCTGCCTGTCGCAATCGCAGTCCACATCGGTCCTGCCTCCACTTGCGTCAGCTTCACGTCATAGCCGAGGTCTTGAAATACTTTTCCGATTACATTCGTACTTGCGATTTCACTGTCCCATGCCACATAAGCCAGGTTGATTTTATCCCCTTTGACTTTATGGGCGCCTTTTGTCCATTGAGCCACTTGGTCTTTATGTTTTTTCACATATTCAGCAGCGGCTTTGGCCGGCTTTTCGCCTTCCTCAACGGCAATCATGACTTCTCCCATATCGTCCTGCGTCCATTTGAACTGGCTGAGAACTTTGGCCGCGTTAGGCTGTTCCTTACTGAAGCCGGTTCTTGTAATCGTATGAATCTGCTCGGCAGTTCCGTACGTTTTTTTCGGATCATCAAGGAACTTCAGCTTGTATCTGGAGAACATCCAGTGCGGCGTCCAGCCCGTTACGATGATCGGCTTTTTCCGGTCATATGATTTCTTCAATGTCGCCGTCATGGCAGCACTTGACGCCGTGACGACATTCCAGTCTTTCAATCCGTAATCGTTCACGGCCTCATCCGTCAGGGCCATGATGCCCGATCCCGGATCAATACCGATAATGGTTTTGTTCACCTGGTCCGCAGCCGTTGCCTTACCATCAGTCTGCGACCCGCAGGCAGCCAAAGAAAGAGCCAGCGCAGCGGTAACGCCGACACCGATGATTTTCTTAAGCATCAGGCATTCCCCCTGCTCTTCTTCTTCACTTTAATGTTTTGCGTGATACGGTCGAGTGTAATCGCTACGATAACGATCGCGATACCCGCTTCCACTCCGACACCGGTTTTCAACTGTGTCACGGCGCTGTATACTTCAGAACCGAGGCCCGGCGCACCGACCATGGCCGCGATAACGACCATTGACAAAGCAAGCATGATGCTTTGGTTAATACCGGCAAGAATTGTTTTTGTGGCAAGCGGAAGCTGCACCTTGAACAGACGCTGAGACGTCGTTGAACCGAATGCTTCCGTCGCTTCAATCAGATCAGCCGGAACCTGTTTAATACCGAGAACCGTCATGCGGATCGTCGGAGGCATCGCGAAAATAACAGATGCCACAACGCCTGGCACAACCCCGATATTAAAGAAGAAAATTGCAGGCAGCAGGTATACGAAAGCCGGCATGGTCTGCATTAAATCCAGAATCGGTGTGACAATGCGGCGGACCGTTTCTTTCTGAGACGCCCATATGCCGATCGGAACCCCGATAATAATGGAAATCAAAACAGATGTGACGACAAGCGCCAACGTTTGCAGCATCGGCGACCAATAACCCAAATAATCAATAACAAGGAATCCGATTAACGTAAAGAGTGCAATTCCTCTCGTACTGATCCACCAAGCGAGAGCTGCAAAAATAACAGTCAATAAAATAGACGGGATGAAACCCAAACCGCTCACAATCGCGTTTACGAAAGCGGCCAAACCGTTTGAGATTCCGTCAAAGAAACCTCCGAACGTCATGGTAAGCCAGTCAACAAACCGGTCAACGATATCTGCTAACGGAATTCTAGGCAATCTGTCCATTTACTTCACCCCCTGAACAGAAGAATCCTGAGCTTGTTCAGCAGAATCTTCAACATTTATATAATCGTTATTTCCTGAAAGCGCGCCGATTAATGCGCCTTTTACGACAATGCCTTTCATGCGGTCCTTATCGTCCGTGACGGCGATCGGAATATTCGCATCAGACACGACATCGAAAATTTCCGTCAAGTATGTGCTTTCATGCACAGTCGTAAATTCAGTATTTAAAATATCCTGAAGCGATAAGTCGGATTCCACCGCTTTTTTCGCATCCGCCGCGTGAATGACGCCGAGAAGCTGTTTCTGTTTATCAACGGCGTAAATAGAAGAAATACCGAGATTCTTCATGAGCTGCAGCGCTACACGAGGCCCTTTGTCAATCCGCACGGTTTCAGCGCGCTTCATGATGTGGCCCGCTGTCAGAACTTTGGATAAGTCAACGTCCTCAACGAATTTCTCAACGTATTCATTGGACGGGCTCATCAGAATTTCTTCAGGCGTCCCGATCTGAACGATGTTACCGTCTTTCATCAGCACGATTCTGTCACCGATGCGCAATGCTTCATCAAGATCATGCGTGATGAAGATGATCGTCTTGCCGACAGAGTCATGAAGGTCTAAAAGCTCATCCTGCATGTCTTTGCGGATCAGCGGATCAAGCGCACTGAAAGCTTCATCCATCAGAAGAATGTCAGGATCATTCGTCAATGCGCGGGCAAGTCCGACACGCTGCTGCATTCCTCCGCTGAGCTGATCAGGGAATTGGTGTTCAAAGCCTTCAAGACCGACAAGTTTAAGCGAATCAAGCGCTTTTTGCTCACGCTCTTTTTTGTCGACGCCTTGGAGTTCCAACCCGTATTCCGTATTTTCAAGAATCGTTCTGTGCGGAAACAGCGCAAATTTTTGAAAGACCATGCTGATTTTTTTCCGGCGCACTTCCCGGAGCTGGTCTTTTGACATATTTGTTATCATGTCACCATCAATATAAATATTCCCGGCAGTCGGTTCAATAAGCCGGTTTAACAGCCGAACTAAAGTTGATTTACCGCTCCCCGATAGACCCATGATGACAAATATCTCCCCATCATATACATCAAAGTTTGCTTGATTGACACCAACGGTTGATCCGGTCGCTTTCAGGATCTCTTTTTTGTTTTTTCCGCTGGACAGCATCTGAATGGCTTTTTTTGTCTGTTTTCCGAAAACCTTAGATACATTTTCGACTTTTATCTTAATTGGTTTCTCATCCAAATTCATATTTTCCCTCCATAATAAGCAATCTTTAATACCGTAACACGTTTGTAATAAGTCAAACAAACATCATAATCCCTTTTATTTTGTATCATTACTTTAAAAACATCCCTGTGTCTTATTTTCCTCTGGTATGCTTCTAAATACTCTCTAATCCTCCTTATTGAGGATAAATTATAACGGAAACCGGGCTTTTATCAGGCTTGAGAACGTTTCCATCGAATGTGCTGCAAACTGATTTCCTATCCTTTTTTTACAAATACAAGAACTTTTTTGCGACATTGTCCCGGAAAAAGAAGTTTTCGCTTCCTAAAAATAAGGAATTTTAAGGAAAAATATAGGCCTGTCAACAGACAGCCCCACTAAAAAAAGCACCCCAAAAGGGTGCTCATTGCGCAAGCTCTGTCTGTTTCGTTTCTTTTCCGAGAATAATAATGGTGATGACGGCAATCAGGATGGCCGCACAAAAGACGGCGAAAATCACTGTAAACGAAACGTTCCGTGCTGCAAGCGATCCGACGAGAAGCGGACCGAAAATGCCGCCGATTCTGCCGACGGCCGCCGTTGTTCCGGAACCGGTCGCACGGATCGCCGCAGGGTACTGCTCCGGTGTATAGGCGTAAAGCACGCCCCATGCGCCGAGATTGAAGAAGGACAGCAGCATGCCGGCTGTGAGCAGCATGCCCAATGAATCCGCGGCACCGAAGAAATAAGCGCTGCCCGCCGTTCCGAGCAAATAGATGACTAAGATGGTCTTCCGCCCCGCTTTTTCGATCAGCCACGCCGCTGAGAAATATCCGGGAAGCTGGGCAAGTGTCATCAGAAGGACGTATTCGAAGCTCTCAATCATGCTGTAGCCTTTCATCAGCATCACGCTCGGTAGCCATAAAAACATGCCGTAATAAGAAAAGACGACACAGAACCAAACGACAGACAGCAGCACCGTCGCCCGGATATACGGTTTCGTCCAGAGACTTCCCGCCTGCCCGCGTATGCTTTTTTTCTGCGGCAATGCCTGATGCGCCGGTGATTCCGGAAGGCTTTTCCGCAAGTACAGCGCATAAAACGCGGCCAGCGCCGTTAAGAGCAGCGCGGCCTGCCAACCGAATGCCGGTATGACAAAGTAGGAAATCACCGCCGCAAGAAGCCAGCCCGCGGCCCAAAAGCTCTCAAGCAGCACGATGATCCGTCCCCGCTTTTCGGGAGCGGACGCTTCTGACACGAGCGTCGAGGCAACAGGCAGTTCCCCGCCAAGCCCCATTCCGATCAGAAAACGCAATATGAGAAAAACCGTCAATCCCGTTGCGAAAGCGGATATGCCGCTTCCGACAGAAAAGAATAACAGCGTGATCATAAACACTTTTTTCCGGCCGATCCTGTCGGCCAGCATTCCGAATACAAACGCACCCGCTGCCATACCTATGGAATTGACGCTTCCGATCCATTTCATTTGATCGGGTGTTAAATTCCAATCAGTGTGTAGCGCGGCGATAATAAACGATAAAATTCCGACATCCATCGCATCAAACAGCCAGCCCATTCCGGCAATCGCCAGAAGTTTTCGCGGAGTGACGGCAGGTTGTTTGTTCATAAGCAGCACCTCAAATCGAAAATGATTACCGTATAAGTTTACACCTGTCTTTACACATTGTCATTACCTTTTTCACAAAAAAATCCCGCTTGCCGTAAGCAAGCGGGGTGTGCGTTAATTCTTTAAGACTGCGTTTTTAATATTATCCTGAAGCTGTTGAATCCGTTTCGCTCCGTCTTCTCTGATACGTCTGTTCTCTTCCTCGATCTGTTTCGTTTCCTGCATACCGCTGACAATCGTATTCCAAGACGTTTCAATCGTCTCAATGTCAATGCTCGGACGGCCTGCCATACGGGCAATCTCCACGCTTTGGTTTGAAATATTTTCAGCGTTGCGCTTCAGCATTTCATTCGTGCGGCGGTCCAGCTCGCTCATTGAATCAGCCACAAGCTTTTGCCGTTTGACTGTGACAGCCTGAATAATGCCGTTTTTGAAAATCGGAATTGTAATGACGAAAGCGGAATTGATTTTCCCGATGAGCTTCGTATTTCCGCGCTGAAGGAGGCGGATCTGCGGTGCCGTTTGCAGCGCCACCATCCGCGCCATATCTAAATCATAGACACGTTCCTCAAGCGCCTGAAGCCCGTCACGCAGCGTGTCAAGCTGCATTTGCGCAAGCTGGTTCCCGCCGGCCGCTTTTTCTTCATAAGAAGGAATGAGCGCCTGCATTTCCTCAAGCTTCATCTGCCCGGCAACGACATATTTTTCAAGCTCCATGTAGTAGTTAATGTTGTTTTCATACATCTCTTCAAGCGTATGGTTCGTCTTTGCCATTTCATCTTTGTATTTCGAAATTTCGACGTGGATTTTTTCAATTTCTCCGCCCAGGGTGCGGTACTTTTGAAAAATCTTTTCAATCATGCTGTTGCCGCGTTTGAACATTTTAGCGAGAAATCCTTTTGGTTCATCGAAATCATTTTTGTCGAAACGGTCCATGATTTTTCCGAGCTGCGTCAGCATTGTGCCTGAATCCGTGACACTTGTTGTTTTCATCATATTTAAGATGCGGTCGGAGAACTTCGAGATTTCAACTGCCGGTTCTTTTCCGTACTCAAGCAGCTCCATTTGGTTTTTCACGTCAATCTGCTGCGAAATGCGCTGCACTTCAGGGTCTTGGCGCAGCTGCACCCTGATGTCATCTGCTTTTTGTTCAGAAATCTCTTCATTTTTATCAAGAACAAGCGGATTTTGATTTTCTGTCATGTTTATTTACTCTCCCTGCTTTTGCGTAATGGTTCTAAACAGCTTTCTTACGAGTGACGGCTCCTTATATTCCTGCCGAAACACCATGTCCTCCAGCCAATGGACATCAAATTGGCTTTCTTCAATATAATGCTCAATGTCCTGATGGCCCGGCGGATTATACAAGATGATATCGACGCCGAATTTATTTAAAAACAAAAGAGCGGCAGCATCAGAACGTGTGAGTTCGCCATTTTGTTCCGTATGATATAAAACGAGTTTCGGAACGGTTTGGGCGTAATCAAACGTCTGAATCAATTGCAGCAGCGAAGCGGGCAGATTCGTCGCCTGGCGGAACAAATAGATTGCGGCATCCCTTGACTGCTCCCCGGGCAAAGTCTTCAGCCCTGGGTTTCTGCACATGTCAGAAATCACATTGGCGATGGCGCTCTGCACACCTGAAGGCAGATGCTTGTACTGCCAGATGTTGCTTCTTTTCAGCCTGTCCGCGTCAATCGCTCCTTCTTCGTTCAAAACCTGACTGTAGTGATACTGGTAGTTGGCTTTCAGCTCTTCCGTAAAC
This sequence comes from Bacillus sp. MT(2024), assembly GCF_036362845.1. Lineage (NCBI taxonomy): Bacteria > Bacillati > Bacillota > Bacilli > Caryophanales > Bacillaceae > Bacillus > Bacillus sp. MT(2024). The sequence goes on along the minus strand of NZ_CP143632.1, from coordinate 289,520 downwards.
GGAAAACTGCGGATCATGTGTGTCTCCTGATAGTCTGCGGCGGTATGGAGTCTGTTCCAATATTCTTTCGTATCTTTGGAAACCCCCATCACTTTCGCAAAAAGGTTCGGAACGGCCACCCGCTCCCTGTCCGCTTTAAATTGCGGCCGGATAAACGCCCGCTCCTTCGCAATGAGAAATAACTCATCATATGTCGTTTTTAAGGTCACGGACTGCGGGGTGTGCTCCCTGAACTGCCAAGGCTTATACATCATGGATTCCTCATGGTTCAGCACATGCTCAATTTCTTTCGTTGACCGGTAGGCCGTCGTGGACGTTCTGTCCGGCTTTTCTTTCGGAAAAGGATCAAGACTGCCTGTTGCGGGGAGCTTTATCACAAAGCTGAGCTCCTCATCCGGATCAATCAAGCTGAACGGATCTTCCGCAGCCGGATGAAACAATAGGACATCACAGCCGATCAGCATGAGATAATAGAGAAAATAGAGCTGGCTTTTGGTCGCGTCTCCATACCACACCACCTTCGGCATCTCACGCTCTATATCGGCTTGTTCGAGCCATGGATTCAGGTGGTTCAGCGAAAACTTTGACACATCCAAGAGCACACGCCGGAAATCGGGATGATTCAGCCCGTTTTCATGCCGGTCCGCAAAGGTTTCCAAAAGCGTCATAAACGCGGTCCTCAGCCGGCGGTGCATAAGCGGATCGGCGTGTTTGGCAAGCAGCCTGCCCCCATCGAGAAACGCGACAAACCTGGAAACCGAAAGCCCTTTCTCTTTTTGATTGACCGAATGGATGTGCTGCAGCGCCTGAAACGTTTCCGGCGCGATGGTCTTATCCAGCGTCTCGCTCAACACATGGATGTTTTCATGAGAAGACAGCTCGAAAAGCTTATTGTAATACTCCGTCTCATCATAAGGAGTGCCCAAAATCCGGACGGCAAGACGGGTAAACGCCAGCCCGTTTTCCCGCTCGTAACCGGGACGTTCCGGCAGCGGCCGCATCAGAAACGTTTCCCAGTCATCATTTTCCGGCTCGGCCTTTCGGATCACCAATTCCTCCTGCTTCATCATTTTCCTCCTTTCTCTTCATGATAATCGGTACAAAAAAGGAAGGAAATGAACTCTCCCTCCTTTTTTGTTTTATTCTTCTTTAGATGCAGCCGTCTGCTCCTGAACCTGCTTTTGTTTGTTGAAATAGTGGATAATAAACGTGACCACAAACGCAGCGATGATGATTCCGAAGAACACCACGTGCGGCATTTCATAATCAAAGGCGCTCGCCGCCATTTTCACGGCGATAATCCCGATCAGCACAAAAGCCGTGTTTTCAAGCTCAGGGATTTTATCAATTAACACAAGGAATACTTTTGCGACTGTACGCATCATGAGAATGCCGAGCATACCGCCGATCAAGAGCACCCACACTTTTTCCGATACCGCAAACGCGGCTAAAATGCTGTCAACAGAGAAGGCCAGATCCATTAACTCAACTGAAACGACAGTGGCCCAGAAAATTCCGAACGTACGGACCATCCATGAATTTTTCTTCATGCCTTCCGTATCGTCATCACCTTCTCCGATCCAGAAATGCTTAATGACGAGCCAAGCCAGGTACAGCGCGCCAAGCACTTTGATCCACCAGAACTTAATGAGCAGCATCCCGATTCCGATAAAGATAAAACGGAAAATATATGCCCCGAACAATCCGTATGTTAATGCTTTCTTCCGTTGTTTTTCAGGCAGATGCCTTACCATAACCGCAAGCACTAACGCATTGTCGGCCGACAGCAGCCCTTCCAGCAGAACCAAGGAACCGATCAGCCCCCATGATACAGGGTCAGTCAGCACCTCACCCCACATTTTCCAATCAAAAAAGGAAGCGTAGGTCGACATAATATGATGTAGAAAATCCAAGTTTTTTCCTCCTATTTAGTAAAACGGTAATTTCCTGCTTACACCTGCAAGCCGTAATTCCGGCAAAGTGATGCCAGACCGCCGGAAAACCCGCTGCCGATGGCGTTAAACTTCCACTCAGCCCCATGGCGGTAAAGCTCACAAACGACAACCGCCGTTTCAATCGAGAAGTCTTCCCCTAAATCGAAACGAAGCAGTTCATTCTGGCTGTTTTCATCGACGACGCGCACGAACGCGTTCGAAACTTGTCCGAAATTTTGGCCGCGCGCTTCCGCATCATGAATCGTGACGGTGATGCCGATCTTTTCAATATTTGCGGGTATTTTTGAGAAGTCGACGATAATTTGTTCATCGTCTCCCTCGCCCTCGCCCGTCCGGTTGTCTCCCGTATGGATGACGCCCCCGCTCGGGTGTTCCAGGTTATTGTAGAAAACAAAATCAAGATCATTTACACAGTTGTCATGGGCATCGACAAGAAAAGCCGACGCGTCAAGGTCAAAGTCATGCCCTCCGGAGTACTTGTTCGTATCCCAGCCTAAGCCGATCACCGCTTTTGTAAGACCGGGGTTCGTTTTTGTCAGATCAACACGCTGTCCTTTCGCCAATTGAATAGCCATGTGCCGTCTCTCCCTTCTGTGCTTGATATGGTTTTAGCCGATTTGCAGGCCGTAATCTGTCGCAATACGGGCCAGTCCGCCTTGATAGCCTGAGCCGATCGCGGAAAATTTCCATTCGCCGTTATGTCTGTAAAGCTCTCCTGCGATAATGGCTGTTTCAATTGAGAAATCTTCAGCCAGATCGTAGCGGATCAGCTCTTCATTTGTCTCTTCATTGACAATGCGAACGAACGCGTTGGAAACTTGTCCGAAGTTTTGGCCGCGCGCTTCCGCTTCATGAATCGTGATGACGAATGAAATTTTGTCAATAGCGGCAGGCACCGCGCTCAGGTTGACCCTTACGCTTTCGTCATCGCCTTCGCCCTGGCCTGTGAGGTTGTCGCCTGAATGTGCGACAGAGCCGTTTCCGCCTTCAAGCTGATTATAGAAAATAAAATCATCGGGCGACGCGCATCTTCCTGCTTCATTTAATAGAAAGACGCTGGAATCTAAATCAAAATCATGTCCGCCGTCGTATTTGTTTGTATCCCAGCCAAGGCCGACAACGACTTTAGAAAGACCCGGATTTGTTTTAGTCAAATCTACTTTTTGTCCTTTTGCCAATGAAATTGCCATGTGTGCACTCTCCTTTTTATCGTTTAGGCGTATCGGTTAACGATATCGCCGATTTTTGTATCGTTTGTGCCTTCTCCTACCGCGGCGAATTTCCACTTGCCGTCCTCGCGGTAGATTTCAGCCGCGATCAGGCTCGTTCTGCCTGAATAGTTATCTCTTAAATTGTACGTCACCAGTTCTTCGCGATTAGCCTGATCAACGACGCGGATGAACGCGTTTTGAATCATGCCGAAGTCCTGTTTTCGTCTGACGCAGTCGTAAATATTGACGACAAACACAAGTTTATTAATCTGAGCGGGCACTTTCGCCAAATCGATGAGAATTTGTTCATCATCGCCGTCGCCTTCACCCGTCAGATTGTCACCCGTATGTACGACACCGCCGCACCGGCTTTTCAGATTGCCGAAATAGATGACGTTTTTGCTGTCTGTCATTTTATCATTTTCAAGCATCAGTACGGAAGCGTCACAGTCGATATTGGCACCGCCTCCGCCGAACAGCTTTCCGAAAAAGCCGCCGGATGATACAGGGTCCCAGCCGAGTCCGACCAGCAGTTTTGACAGGCCGGCTTTTCCTTTTGTTAAATCAATCCGCTGTCCTTTTTGTAAAGAGATCGCCATATGATTCACTCCTATTCTGTAAGGGTGCCGCTAAGCACGCCGCAAGTGCGCATTTTTACTAAATTCCGGGACAAGAATCCCGGTGTTTATTAAGATATACGTCTTTTATTATATCAAAGTTTCATAAAACATAAGAATTTTTGGCGAAAAACGGCGAAAAATTACTTCCTATATTCTCCTTCGTTCCGGAGAGAATAGAGAAAACAAAGAAATTGACGGGGACTGAACATTTTTCCTATCCTTGTATCAATACATGTCAGGAAAGGGGCAGACGAGTGATTGATTTAAGCATACTTGATCAGGCGCCCGTATCCAAAGGAAACGGGCCGCACGAGACGCTCCGCCGTTCAGCGGAGCTCGCCCGCCTCAGCGAAGGTTGGGGCTATAAGCGGTACTGGTTTGCCGAGCATCACGGCACAAGAGGGCTCGCAAGCGTTTCGCCGGAAATTATGATCGCTCATACCGCCGCAGCCACAACATCCATCCGTGTCGGATCAGGCGGCGTGCTGCTGCCGCAGTACAGCCCCTATAAAGTCGCGGAAACTTTCCGTCAGCTTGAGGCGCTGCATCCGAACCGGATTGACCTTGGGGTCGGACGCTCACCGGGAGGCACGACGAAAATCCGGCTCGCCCTCACAGACGGGGTAAAGAAAAGCATGACCGAGTTTAACAGGCAGCTTCAGGATTTATCATCCTTTCTGACAGATTCGGTTCCCTCGGACCATGCTTATGCCGGAATAAAAACAGCGCCCTTGATTGAAACAGCCCCGCAGCTTTGGGTGCTCGGCCTCGGGGAAAACAGCGCCAGACGCGCCGCTCTTCAAGGTGCGGGCTATGTCTTCGGCCATTTCATTAATCCGGAACGCGGGGAAAAAGCCTTTCAGATCTATCGGGACCATTTCCGGGCTTCCGCCCATTTTTCCGCTCCCGCCTCGCTCTGTGCCATTTTCGTCATATGCGCAGCTACGGATGAGAAAGCGGAAGAACTCGCCTTAAGCCAGGATTTATGGCTTCTTCGTGTCGGAAAAGGCGCCGACAGCCGCGTGCCGAGTGTGGAAGAAGCGAAGGCTTATCCGTATTCGCCGGAGGACCGTAAACAGATTGCAGAAAACAGGAAGCGGATGGTGATCGGCTCACCTGCCGCAGTGAAACGCCGTCTGCTTGAACTTTCCGAACGTTATCAGACAAAAGAGATGATGGTGCTGTGCAACGTCTTTGATTTCGAAGCAAAAAAAGAGTCATATGAGCGTCTTGCTGATATATTTCTGTAAAAAAAAAGCCGCCAAACGGAGCAGCAGATGAAACTGCTGCACCGCTTAACGGCGGTTTTTTCGTTCTTTTCCTTTTTTAAACGCATTCCAAATCCCCTGCAGCATAAAGCCGAGCAGAAGCAGAATGATTAACAGTAAAGTGATTGACGGCCCCGGAGGCGTTCCGAGCTGGTACGAAGACGTCAGCCCCATGAACACACTGAAAAGAGAAATAATAATGGCTGCCGCAAACACCCATTTAAACCCTTTGGCGATACGGATTGCAAAAGCCGCGGGCAGTACGAGGAGCGCGGAAACGAGCAGCACGCCGATAATCGGAATAATGACCGAAATCGCCAGCCCCGTCACGATGCTGAATGACATTGACAGGAGGTTTGTGTTAATGCCTGATGTCTTCGCCGTCGCCTCGTCAAAGGTAAGCAGATAGAGCGGTCTGTTTAATATAATGAAATAAAGCAGAATCAGCAGGGTAATGCCTCCGATAATATAGACCTGCTGCTGGCTGACCGTGACAAGCGATCCAAATAAATATTGATCGATGCTCATCGATGCGCCGCCTTTTGACAGGCTGATCAGAAACATCGCAAACGACAGCCCGGCCGCCATTAAGATTGCGATGGATACCTCTGAATATGTACGGTATGCCCGCCGCATATATTCGATGCCGATCGCTCCGATCGTGACGACAACGATGCTCGCCGCCGTAATATTGGTACTGAGAAAAAAACCGATGGCCACGCCCGACAATGAAATATGAGACAGCGTATCCGCCATCAGCGCCTGTCTTCTCAGCACGAGATATACGCCTAATATCGGCGCCATAATTCCGATCATGCTTCCCGCTAGAAAAGCTCGTCGCATGAATTCCAAGTCAAACATTTCCATCCGCCTTTTTCTCCCCTCTCAAGCCGTATGACTTTATCCAAATACTGCTGTACTTCGTTTTGTTCGTGTGTCACCATGACGACGGTGCGGTTGTGATTTTTCACCTGATGGTGCATAAATTCGTAGAAACCCTGTCTGCTTTCATAATCAACCGCGGTTGTCGGTTCATCAAGCATCAGCAGATCCGGATTGCTTGCAAGCATTCTCGCAATGCAGATTTTCTGCTTCTGTCCGCCGGATAAATCGCCGATTTTCCGGTGGCGGAAATCCCACATTTCCACCATCTTCAGCGCGTTTTCCACCTCGTGGTGATCCGTTTCGTTCAATCGTTTAAACCATTTTCCTTTCGTATAACGGCCTGATTGCACAAGCTCCAGAACTGTGCTTGGGAATCCTGCGTTAAATGAAGAAATCTGCTGCGGAACATAGCCGATTGTCAGGCGTTTTCCGGCTGCGTTTTTTTTACTGATCTCGGCCGTTCCTTCCCAAGGTCTGAGCATGCCGAGCATGACTTTCATGAGCGTCGATTTTGACGCGCCATTCGGTCCTGTAATGCCGACGAATTCGCCGCTTTTGATTTCCAGCGACACACCGTCAAGCACGGGTGTATGCGAATAACCAAAAACGATATCCTGTAATGTAACGAGATTCATGCTGACCTTCCTTTCCCGCATAGAAATAGTGTGCACCCCGCGGCGCACACTATGTTATTTAACCAATAGCGAATCTTTCAGTGCATCAAGGTTTTTCTCCATAATGTCGATATAACCGATGCCTTTATCCCGTTCTTTTTGGCTTAAACCTTCCAGTGTATTGAGCACTTCCGTTTTCGCGCCGATTTCACCGGCAAGTGTATCTGCAACTTTAGGCGATGCAACTTCTTCAAAGTAGATGATCTTCACATCATGCTTTTTGGCAAACGTTTTGAGATCCGCCAGTTTGGCCGCACTCGGCTCTTCTTCAGGAGAAAGGCCTGCAATCGCGACTTGTTTTAAGCCGTATTCTTTGGCGAGATAGCTGAATGCTGCGTGCTGTGTGATCAATTCTTTTTTCGACGCTTTATTTAATGTTGTACGGTATAGTTTATCAAGATCCTGCAGTTTTGCAATATATTCTTTACTATTTTTCTCATAGTATGCTTTATTCTTCGGGTCCTGTTTTACGATCTGCGCCGTAATGGTTTTGACCTCTTTTTGCGCAAGAACCGGGCTGAGCCACACGTGAGGGTCCATGCTGCGGCTGTGGTCATGACCGCCGTGTCCATGTTCCTCTTCCTCTTCATCCGAACCTTCGAGCAAGTCAATTCCTTTCGACGCCTTTACAAACTTCGCATGATCAGAGCTCATGCTTTTTTCCGCTGAAGGAACCCATGTCTCCATATATTCGCTGTTGTATACGAAAAGATCGGCGTTTTGAATGCCGGCGATATCCTTCGGCGTCGGCTCCCAATCATGGGGTTCGACCGAAGACGGGATGAGAATGTCTACATCGCCTTTGTCTTTGACAATTTGTTTCGTGAATTCGTACATAGGATAAAAGGTCGTCACGACGTGCAGTTTGCCGCTTTTCGAAGAACCTGACGAACCTTTCGAAGATGAATTGCCGCAGCCCGCCGCGATTAAAAAGCATGCCGCAATGACAATGATTCCGCTCCATTTTTTAAACAAGCCGTTTCCCCCTGTTCTGTAAATCAGAATGATGACGATTTCCAAAGCGTACTTTCTCGTTCATTTGTTACCTATACCATAATAAAACGAAGTAATTACGTTTTGCAAGAAATTTTTTTCTAAATTGATAACCGATTTACCTAAAAAGCCCCCGCCATGTATGGACGGGGGCGTCGTATCACATATCAGGCAAGCAGATAGACTCTTGTTTCATAAGGGCGGAATGTGATGCGGGATTCCGCGCCGCCGTTATTTTCATAGTTGCTGAGAAGCAGCTCGGCCCTTTCAGGTTCGGAGCCGTCCGGCCAATAAAAGGCGGCTTCTTCTTTCGATACGTTGCTGATGGACATGAGTTTTTGTCCGTTTGCCTGTCTTTCATACACAAACAGCTGCGGGTCATCGGGAAACAGCAGCGTGTAGCTGCCTTTTATGATATCAGCATACTGTTTTCGCAGGCGGATCAGTTTTTTGTAAAAGTTCAATATAGAATCGGGATCATCCTGAGCCTCGGCAGCATTGACGGTTTTGTAATTGGGATTGACCTTCAGCCACGGTTCGCCCTCCGTAAATCCGGCATTCTTGCTGCCGTCCCACTGCATCGGTGTACGGGCATGATCGCGGCTTTTCGCCATAATGGACGCCATGACTTCTTCTCTGTCACGGCCCATTTCAAATACCCTTTTATGATACATATTGACGGTCTGAATATCTTGATAATCCTCTATTCTGTCAAACGGAGCGTTTGTCATGCCGATTTCTTCCCCCTGGTAAATGTACGGCGTGCCTTTCATGAAATAAAGCAGGGCGGCAAGCATTTTGGCGGATGCTTTGCGGTATGTGCCTTCGTCTCCGAAACGGGATACGATCCGGGGCTGGTCATGATTGCACCAATACAGCGTATTCCAGCCTTGATGTTCCAGTTTTTCCTGCCAGTCTGTGAGCACTTTCTTCAAATCGGCCAGCTCAAGCGGTTTTACATCCCAATGCTCTTGGCCCGGCTTTTGATCAAGCTCCATATGCTGAAAATGAAAAATCATATTCAGTTCATGCTCATCGGTTCCCGTGTAGACCAGTCCTTCCTCAGGCGTCACTGATCCGGCCTCGCCGACCGACATCACGTCATATTTAGAAAATACCGCTTTCGTCATTTCTTTTAAGTAATCATGTATCCGTGCTCCGTTTGGCCGGAAAGGCTTCGGATCGGCCCGGCGGGCGATGTAATCTTCATATGGCGGCAAGTATTCTTTTTTTGACAGAAGATGAAGCTGGTCTATTCGCAATCCGTCCACGCCTTTATCGAGCCAAAATCTCATCATCTCGTATACTGATTGCCGAACCTCGGGATTTTCCCAATTCAGATCGGCTTGTTTGACGGCGTTCATATGCAGGTAATATTCGCCCGTATGTTCTTCGTACTGCCAGACGGATTGTCCGTAATCCGACACCCAATCGGTCGGCGGGCCGTCCGCGGTGCCCGGCCGCCAAATATAATAATCGCGGTATTTGCTGTCCGGATTCATTTCCGCCTCTTTGAACCAAGGATGCTCTGTTGATGTATGATTTAAAACGAAGTCCATCACAAGCTTTAATCCGCGGCTGCGGCATTCTGCAAGCAGATCGTGAAAGTCCTCCATCGTTCCGTATGATTCCATAATCGCTTGATGATCCGTCACATCGTAGCCGTTATCGACGTTTGGCGACGGATAAATCGGGCAGATCCATATCACATCAGCGCCAAGTTCTTTTATATAATCGAGACGCGCGATAATCCCCCGCAGGTCGCCTATGCCGTCGCCGTTCGTATCTTGGAAGCTTCGCGGATAGATTTGATAGACAACGGCGTCTTTCCACCAGTCACTCGCCATCTTGCGGCCCTCCTGTTTTTTAGAGAACCATTTCCTTTATGATCCTTACCTAAACAAAAAAGAGAAGGTTTCCCCTCCTCTTTTATCTTTCCAGCTGAGACGGATAAAGCGTCATGCCTCCGTCGACGAAAAGTGTCGTTCCGGTCACGTAACTTGCTTCCTCAGACACCATCCAAGCGGCGGCCGCGGCGACTTCTTCCGGTTTTCCGAAGGCGTTCATCGGAATTTTTTTCAGCTGGGCCTGTTTATGTGTTTCATCTTCCAGATCCTTATTGGACTCTGTGGCGATCGTTCCGGGAGCGATGGCATTCACCCGGATGCCTTTGTCTGCGTAATTGAGCGCCATCGTTTCCGTCATCATTTTGATACCGCCTTTGGATGCCGAGTACTGCACGTTTTCAGGACGCGGTATTTGCTGATGAACGCTCGATATGTTTAAGACCGTTCCTTTTTTGCCGCGCTCGAGCATATGTTTCAGTGCCGCTTTCGCCCCCAAAAAGGTGCCGGTCACGTTGACGTCGATGACCCTTTGCCAATCCTCCAGGCTCATTTCATGGGGCATCGCTTCGGCTCCGTTAAAGCCGGAATTATTGACCATCACGTCCACGCCCCCGAAATGCTCCTGAGCGGCATTAAACAGCGCCTGAATCCCTTCTTCTGAGGAGACATCGGCTTTTACGGTGACGGCTCTGCCTCCCGCTTTCTCAATGATGTCCGCCGCTTCTTCCGCTCCGGCGGAATCACCGAGGTAGTTCACTACCACATTCATCCGCTCCTTGCCGAAGCGTTCGGCAATGGCTTTTCCGATTCCTTTCGAAGAACCTGTTACGATCGCTGTTTTTCCCTGTAAATCCTGATACATTGTCTCATTTCCTCCCTGATGTTAATACAGAGCATGTACCCGGTTTTAATCGGCTGAAAACAAAAGGAATCATAAAAAGAACGATGAAACCGAAGCTCCCTCGTTCTTTTTTTCATTATGCGTAGTTGTTCATTTGCAGCCTTTTTTGCACGCCGACAAGCCTGCTGAAAAAATAAGATGCCGCTTTGTAGTTCTCCCGTTTATGAAAGAAATGAGCCGCGTCCTGAAGCAGTTCCTCTGTGTCAGCCAACAGCTCCTTTGATTCCAGGATGTCAAAATACTCTTTGAGCGAATCCTGTCCGCCTTCCCCCTGATAAAGCTCTTTAATCAGACGGAATTTCGTCATATAGATCTCATCTTCCCAATCCGCCGCGCTTCTCATGCCCCGCGCGCAGCTGGCGGCGGCTTCACTGTATTTTTCCGTTTTAAAGTAGATATGTGTGAGTGAAAAAACAGCCTGGATGACCTGCCGGAAGCTGTGTGCTTCAAATCCGGCAGCCGCCCGTTCAAAATCCTCCGCCGCCTTGCAAAAGTCACCCAGACTGTACATACAGTGCCCGATATTATAATAGGCCGCAGCAATCATATATTGATCATCAAGCCGCTCCGCGTGCTCCAAGGCGCATTCGAGGTATTCCAGCGCTTTTTTATGCTGCTGGGCGTCCATCAGATTTCCGGCAATGATAAATTTGCACTGCACCCTTCTCATTCCGTATAATTCATATTTCTTGTAAATATCAAGCGCCTGTCCCGCGTAATTCATCGAAAAGAAAGTCTGCTTGATATGATAGTACACCTCAGAAATTTTATACAGAAACTCGGCTTTCTCTATGTCATCTTCCACATATTCAAGCTTTTCCTCAGCCCGCTTATAATGAGAAATCGCTGAGATGAAGTTTTTCTGCTTAAATTCATACATTCCTCTGAAATAGTAAAAATAATATTCCAGTAAGCCGGTCAGCTTTTGCTGGTTCATCTCAATCTCAGTGAGCATTTCAGAGAACGGAGGCTGGCAGTCGCCGTCTTTCATGGGTTTTAATTTATCCAGCATGATGCGGTGCCTAAATTCCATCAATGAAAAATACAACAATAAATCCTGATTTTCTTCCATATCTTCGAGTTCATATTGAATCTCCCGCTTCAGCGCTTCAGCTTTATCGGCTTCAAACGCGCGGATCAGCTTATACCATTCATTCATCTTAACGGCCACTTCTTCAGATGGAATCTTGGATTTCATAGATTTGCCTCCTTCCTCCGGCTACTAATTATGTTATATTTTATCATAGCAAATTTATGGCAGTGAGCAAACAAAGATTTTAATCAATTAAAGAAAGAGAGAATTCACCATGAAACTACCAGTCAGAATTGCACTGCTTTTGATCCTCTTCTTTTCCGCAGACCTATGTTTTTCCTATGTGCAGAAAGAACTGAGGCCGCAGACGGCATTACAAGATAGAGCCATTCCAAGCGCTCTTCATCCGCTCGTGAAACAGAATGCGGAGCTATTGCGGACGGCCGCTCTGAAAAAAGGCATCACCGTCGTTATCACAGAGGGTTTCAGATCAATTGAGGAACAAAACGAATTGTACCGTCAAGGACGTTCAAAAAAAGGAAATATCGTCACCTACGCAAAAGGCGGGGAATCTTACCACAATTACGGCCTTGCGATCGACTTCGCCCTGCAAAAAAAGGATGGAAGCCTGATTTGGGATATGACGTACGACGGAAACCGAAACGGCACGCCCGATTGGCTTGAGGTCGTATCGATTGCCAAAACGCTCGGTTTTGATTGGGGAGGCGATTGGAGAGGCTTTAAAGATTATCCTCATTTACAAATGATCCCTGGCTAATAAAACCTTTTCTTTTTTCGCTTTTGCGCATCAATGTACGGAGGATAGACCGGCCTGTACACAAGCTTATATCCTTCATTGCCGGACGGCGTAAAATCGCGCTGCCACTCCAGCCGCAAATGGAAATCGGATAAAAAAGCGGCCTTCGCTTCTTCGGGAGTAACGGCCGGCACCGGATTGATCTTCTCCAGCTGCTCCGGGTCAATGTCAGGCGCCATGTAAGCTTCCACAAGCCCCGTTACGGGACTGACAAGTATTCTCGCAGCGCCGAACCGCAGCGGAATATCCTGATGCCATACGGAAAAATGGAAGCGGAACCTGCCCCTTCCGTCCGTTTTCAGCGGGTTCATTTTAAAAAACTCGTCCGCTCTCGGATAAAGCTTGTATAAAAATTGAAGCGCGACGGTCTCACACTCTTCCGCAGAATAAAAGGCCGGGCCCTGATGCTCAATAAAAGATTTAAAGGCTGTCATTTTCCCTGTCTTTTTGTCCGTTTTCATCTTCATTGTATTTTTGTTGCTGCTTTCAAAATAGCTTTCGATACTCAAATCTTTCCGTTCCGGAACCGACCCTTTCCGCCATGTCGTTCCGATCTCATCCCCGAGATCGCGCCGGCGCGTCTGAACCATATCCGAGGTAAACCCCATCAATTCATCCAGGCTGATTTCCCGTTTATGTTCAAACGCGGGAAGCGGTTTTGCCGGCTCATTCCTGTCTTCGCAAAGCTGCTGATCCGGCACGATATCATCTTCACCGGCCGGATAGCTGTAAGCCGGCAGAATCGGTTCATAGACGAGACGCGGTATTTTCTCAAAATTGACCACATCATAGACGAGACTGAATGTCAGCACACTCATATAATGCGAGACGACTTTTTCCCGATCGACAAATGTTTCCGGGACGGGCGCTTCACCCTTATCCCCGTAATAGATAAACTGCACGACGAAGCCGCTCCTGGTTACATCAACGAAAAAACCTGAATCGGGAAGCGGCCGGCCGAGCACTTTTTTTGTATAGATAAATCGGATGCACCCATTGCGTTCTTCCCTCGCCTGAAAGATGAAATTCATAAAAGTAAGCGGGCGGTGTCTCGCCGCAAACCGAAGAGCCGTCAGCTTTAATTCGGCGTCTGACAGCTGCATGTCTGAACCCGGACAGTCGTTGCGTGAGTATGTAAGCAAAGATCCGTCGTCGCCCAGCTCAATCGTTACCGTTTTATCCGGATGGTTACGATCTTTCCATATATAATAGGCTCTCGTTTTTTGTTTTTCATCATAATCTTCTATTTCAAGCTCATAGTGCGGCGGTATGTTCCCGATCTCCAGCGCTTTTTTTCTCAGATGTTCTTTCAGCAATGGGGTCATCCTTTCAGAAGAGTGTATAAAAAAGAACTGTTTTTAATTATATAAAAACGTCCTTATCCTTTTAAAGGGAAGAAAGTGCCTTTTATGTGTCTATTTTTAGCAAAGAGGGAAAAGAGCCGTATTCAGAGCGGCTGTTTCCCATACAAAAGTCACATTTCCCATGAAAGACCCGGGACGAACGCCCATGACCTTCAGCCTATTAAACTCGTGATCACTTCTCCCGTATGAGCCTCAATAAACCGCGGGAAAACCGGCTTATATACGAGCCTGTACACTTTTCCGCAGCTGCCGTCTTCGTAACAACGATCCCAAGCGAGCTCGGCTTTGATGGCCCGGCGGATCGCGTCCTTCGCCTCTTCCATTGTCAATGAAGGAACGGGATCAATTTCCTCGAGCTCTTTCGGATCAATTTCCGGCGGCATATAAAACGTGACAAGACCCGTCTTTTTGCTGACGCAGATTCTCCCCTCTCCGAATCGCAAATCAACGCCGCCTGAACAAGCCTTATATGTAAGTCCCACGTTTTCTCCTTCATCATCCGGCTCATCATATTGAACCCGGAAATACTGATCCGCTTCCGGAAACATGGCGAACAAAAAGCGGATGGCCATGTGATGGCATTCTTCCTCGGAAAACTCCGGTTCGCCTTCACTTTGTATAAATGACATTACCCCGGTGAGCCGGCCCGATTCTTTATCATACCTTGTTTTCAATACATGTTCATTCCGCTCTTTTAACAGACTTTCTAAGCTTTTATCTTTCCGTACGGATTTTGTTTTTTCAGGACGCCAGGCAATGCCGATGCGGCCGTCCCCAAGATCGCTTTCCCTCTCTTTATAAAAACCGTCGTGCAGCCCGATCATGTCATTGATGCTCATCTTTTCCACTTCAGGTGCAGGGCATGAAATCGGGACATACGGCAGCGTGCCGTCTTCCAGCTCTTCATATTCGTCTATTTCTGCATTCTCTTCCTTCAGGTCAGCCGATATCGGCCGCGTCGGAGACACGATTTCATAGACGAGATGGGGCTTGTCATCCCCCTGCACATAGACGGACTGATGCAGTACGGTGAACAACAGCTCCGCTTCAATATGTTTGACAAAGTGAGCCAATGCTTCCCGCTTGTCCGCAATTGTTCCGGGTCTTAAGAGATTATCGGCCTTCCCATGGTAAGAAAAGCCGGTTACTTCCCCTGTCAAAGACAGGTCGACGTAAAACCCGGTCAGCGGAAGCGGCAGACCGTCAGCCATCTGAACATAGGAATATCTCACATCACCATCATTGGCGGAGCCGCTGTTTTCCAATTCGAACTCAGCCAATGCCCCCGGACGATGGGTTTCTAAAAACGCCCGCATCCGTTCTTCTATGTCCGATTCCGAAAGAGCCGGCAGATCAGTCCGGAAAGCCGGACGGGATAAGGATTTCAGTTTTCCGTCCCGGTCTAGTTCAACCATGATGCCGGCTTCCGGATCATTCTTATCTTCCCACCAAAACAAAACCTCATCTTCCTGGTATTCTTCCACATTACTCTCGTAGCGGGCAGGTACGTTTCCGATCCGGAGAGCCAGCTGTTTCAATTCTTCTTTTTTCATCATAACACTTCCTTTTCTTCCAAAAATATTGATGATTACCAAGACTCTTTTATACAAAACTAGTATAATTAACCTGTCTGTCTTCATGACTATTGAATTAATCATTATAACAACAGGGGGTAAACCAGATGTCCATCAAAAAAATGAGCGCCGTGTTTTTCATACTGCTTCTCACGGCATTTACCGCCGCATGCAGCAGCGAAACGAGCGGCGGCCAGGAAAGCAGCACGGCGAAAGTGAAAATAAAAGAGACGGCATGGGCCGCTTCAGACGATACTGAACATCCGGCCGCGCTGAAAGTAACGGTCACCGTCAAAAATACGGGCAAAGACCCGCTTACCGTCAAAAGCAGCGACTTCTCGCTTTATCAGGATGACGCGAAAACAGCGGCGGCCGATAAGGATGACCAGATGCAGAGCGGCACGCTTCATGCGGGCAAGACAGTGACGGGCAATCTGTACTTCACGGCTGACGAAGGCAAATCATATGAATTGGTATATCAGCCGCAGGCAAAAGACGCGAAGCCTTTATCTTATAAACTGAAAGTCAAAGGCACAGCCTCAAACGCAAAACCTGACCCGGCGGACGCATTATCCGCATACATTGATGTGATGCTGTACGGCAAGCACAATAAAGATTTCACCCGCCTGACCGGTGTAAATGAAAAAATGACGGCCGCCGCATATCAGGAATCGGCGAAAGCCAGCTTTATCGCTTCTGCAGGCATTTCACAAGAACAGGCGGATTCAAAAGCCATTTCCGCTATTATTGAAGCCATGTCATCAGCGCTTCGGGATAACACAGAGCTCAAGGTGCATACCAAATCCATGTCAGGCAAAAAAGCCGTCCTTGAAGCAAAAGTGACGCCGCTTGATATGTCTCCGCTTGCGGGCCAGCTGCAAGACCGCGTGCAAGACTATGCCGGAAAGCACCCCGATGCTGATGAAAACGAAATTGTCAGCCACCTGCTTTCTGTCTATCCGGAAGAGTTTATGCGCCTGAAACCGGCTTCTTCTTCCGTAACAAGAGAAATCGAGATGAAGAAAAACGCCCGCGGCCAGTGGTATCTGGATACAGACGCGGATCTGGAAGGATTGACAGAAGCGTTTTTGAAAACGTCCTGACAGCAAGAAAGGAAATAGCGCAGGCTATTTCCTTTTTTTATTTTCACTTGAAGATGTCACTGATATATTGAACCTCATCCTCGGTCAACTGCACATCAAGCGCGCCCAGATTGTGTTTCAGCTGGCTGGGGCGTTTGGCTCCGGGAATGATCGCATCCACCGCCGGCTGCGACAGAAGCCACGCGAGTGCGATATGCGCTGTCTGCGCCCCTTTTTCTTCCGCAACGGACCGAAGCTTATCCACTCGCTCCAGGTTTTGGTGAAAAGCTTCTCCCTGAAACGGCGGCCTGTTTTTTCGGCTGTCCTCAAAGACTGTGTCTTTTGTAAACTTTCCCGTCAGCAAGCCGGAAGCAAGCGGAAAATAAGGAATAAAAGAAATGCCGTTCTTTTCACAATAAGGCAGCAGATCATGCTCCGCCTCACGCTGAATCAGTGAATATTCCGATTGAAAAACCTCTAAATAACCGTCGGCGTTAAACTCCTGCAATTGCCGGAAGCTGAGATTGGACGCGCCGATTGCTCTGATTTTCCCTTCGTCCTTCAGTTCTTTTAGCGTGCCCGCCACTTCGGAGAGCGGTGTTTTGCCGTCAGGGAAGTGGACGTAATACAAATCAATTACGTCTGTTTTCAGCCGCTTCAGGCTGTTTTCCGCCTCACTCCGGAGAAATTCACGGCTGTTGTCCAGCTCGATTTGTCCGTTGACCTCTTTGTGCGCGCCTTTTGACGCAATCACGAGGCTGTCCCGCACGCCGCGCTCTGCAACAACTTCACCGATTAACTCTTCGGAACGCCCCAAACCGTATATAAACGCCGTATCAATAAAATTGACGCCGCCGTCCAACGCTGTGCGGATGAGTTCTTTTCCCGTTTCATCATTAAGATTCGGAAACAGATTATGTCCTCCGACCGCATTAGCGCCAAAACCGATACGCTTTACCCGTAAATCCGTCCTGCCCAGCGTACGTGTCTCATCCATGGCTCAGGCTCCCTTCCTTTTATCGCTCTGTTTAGTATTAGATAACCGGTAAGAATTATCCTGCCCCGAGAGCATTTCTGCAGAAAAAACCTTGAAAAGCATGTGCCCTTCAAGGTTTTTTGGCTGTGTATTAAGATGTCAGAGCTGCGGCGAAGCGTTCGGCTTCATCCGTGAGAGCACCCTCAATTTCCTTATAACGGCTGGAAATCGTTGAGGCGCTGACGCCGTACTTCTTCGCCAGCTTAGCTTGAGAAACGGACGCGCCGTTCAGAGAAATACTGTTTACGTAATATTCGACCGCCGCCGCGAAAGCTTCCGGCTTTCTGATCGTCGGTGTTTTTTTGACACAGAACGTTTTCCACAGGTCAATAACGGCCGGAACCAGCTCAGCCGGGTATTCATCCCCGCTCAGGCCTTTTTCAATAGCGTCCGCCGTTTCCTTCTCCATGTCGTTCGCCCACTCTGTCTGTTTTTCTTCAGCAGCCTGCTCAGGCTCTTCCGCCGTTCCTAAAAGAGCGGCCAGCACAGTGTCGAAGTCCTCCTGCATAAAGCGCTCAGGCGATTTTCCTTCCGCAAGGGCCGGGGCAGCCGCCTTTTTCACTTTGCTGATTAGAGCTTCGGTCCGCTTCACAGGGAAGATCGTAAACTGCATGAAGAACTCCGCTTTTTCCGCTTCGTGGATCGGATAGCCGAGAATCAGGCTTCCCGCCGGCGGAAGATCCTGCTGGCTGACGTCCATTTCCACTTTGAATTGTTTTTTCGTCATCACATCTTCAAAGTGAATCATTCCTTCTTTCACATCTTCAAGCACCATAACCGCTGGTGTCATGCTTTTCCATGATTCAACGATTTCCCGTGTTTTCGGGCGGTTGATGCCGCCGGCTTTTTTCTGAAGATATTCTTCAAAAATCGTCTTGCCGCCTGCCAGCGGACGGAAGAAAATTCCCCAGATGCCGAGGTTGAAGACTCCGATGTCTTTAGTCTGTCTGTCCAGCTCCGTAATGAACTCATGCTGGTTAATAAATGATGATATGCCGTCTCTATGTGCTGTAAAGGCGTACTCCATTAAGCTTTCCTGAATCTGTTTCGCTTCTTTTGCCGCGATGTCTGCCGGAATGGCAGCTTCTTTGCTTCCGCAGCATTTTTTATATTTCTTCCCGCTGCCGCATGGGCAAGGGGCATTTCTTTTCACTTTTCCCACAATAAACCCTCCGAATTCTGATATAACTTTATTATTTTAACAAAAATAACTTCAGAGGGCTTGGTTTACGGCGAAAAAAGAATATGGAAGAAAAAAAGACCCCGGGATATTCTCATTCTCCGGGGGCTTTGAAACTGTTAATTTGTATTTTGTCCGCCGCCATTCAGACCTTCTTTAATCAGCCCGTTTACTTGGCTGTTCATCAAAAGTCCGATGTGTCCGACACCGTGAATCTGCACGTTTTTCCCGCCGATCAGTCGTGACAGCGGGTTCAGGACAATCAAGTCCGCTGAGCTGTAAATCGATGTATATAAAATCTTTTGGTTCGGATCAGTCCCCGGAAGCGCCCGGTTGGTCACAAGGCCGTTCGCTCCGCCGAGTGTGACGACGTTTGCGATTTTGTCTCCGCCGTCAAGATTTTTAATGTAATAGAGCGTGTTGGCGCCGCCCATGCTGTGCGCGACGATATCGACTTTTTTCGCACCTGTTTCGCTGAGCACTTTTTTCACGTAATTGGACAGTCTCGGCGCATTGTGTCTGTTGTTTCCGGTTTTGTCTAAGAAATCAATGGCGTACATCTCTTTTCTTGACCAGCCTTGGGATGCCAAATATGTTTTGATTCCCGCGAAGTTAAAGGACGCCCCGCCGATTCCGTGGACCATGACAACAGGGTTATGCCCTGAGGAGGCTTTCGATACGGTCGGCTGGAAGGCAAATACGGAAATGACGGACAGCATGCAAACTGTAAGAATCGCTAGGATTTTGCTTTTGATTTGTTTCATGAACTTTCCTCCTGCTATGTAATATTTTTGCAATTTTCATTCTATTAGAGAAGGAAAGGAAAAAATAGTGTATTTTTTACTGTTTTCAACAATTGAAAAAGAGGCGAAAAAATGAGAAAGACGCCCCTTTCCCGAAAGCACCCCTATGCTTTAATACGTCATACCGAAAAAGGAGAGAACACCCGGTTCTCTTCTCCTAGTACTCATTGAAATAGGTTTGAATCCGCTTAGGATCATGCGTTTTTGTCAGCGCGAGCATGAGAAGAATCCGCGCTTTTTGAGGGTTGAGAGAGTTTGAAGCTGTCAAATGGTCTTTTTCATACTCTCGATTAGGTGTTACCGTTCCGTTTCCCGTTCTTGTGGAACGGACGACCGCCAGCCCGCTTTTGACCGACTTTACGGCGCCTTTTAGCGCCGCATCAGACATTGAGCCGTTTCCCGGGCCTGCAAAAATAATGCCTTGCGCCCCTGATTTTGCGGCGGCTTCAAAGAGATAGCTTCCGTCATTTTGATAGCCGTATATAATATCGACCTGCGGCAGTTTATCAAGTTTATCTATCTTGAAATCTGTATCCTTCGTATGCTTTCGGGTGATGATGTTATTAAAATAGACGTCATCAGCAATTGTTCCGATATAACCCATTTCTTCCGATTTGAAAGTGTCGGTCGCGGTTGTATTGGTTTTTGTCACATAACGCGCCGAAGCGATTCTGTCATTTAATACGACAAGCGTCCCCTTGCCTTTCGCCTCAGGCGCAGCCGCTGTTTTTACCGCGTTATATAAGTTGGACGGCCCGTCCGCTCCGATCGCCGTGGACGGCCGCATTGACCCGGCGACAACAACGGGCTTGTCACTTTTGACTGTCAAATTGAGAAAGTAGGCGGTTTCCTCAAGTGTGTCTGTTCCATGTGTAATGACAATGCCGTCTGTATCATCAGACTTGAGCAGCTTGTTTACCCGTTTTGCAAGTTTCAGCAGTGTCTCGTTATTCATATTCTGGCTGCCGATATTCACAACCTGTTCTCCGCTCACATGCGCGACCTCTTTTATCTCCGGAACGGCCTGAATCAGGGCATCAACTCCGATTGCCCCCGCCCGGTACTCCGTAGCGGACGTCTTCGAAGGAGCAGCGCCTGCAATTGTGCCGCCGGTGGCAAGAATTTTAATATTCGGAAGTCCGTCTTTTTTCGCAGAGGCTGCGGCTGCCATCTGGGGCGGTGTTTCTTTCGTTTGAGGAGATTGGGAGCAGCCGGCCGCGATGAAGAGCAAAGCCGTGATAAATGTAATGAAGGGCATGAATTGTTTTTTCATTCTTTTCTCTCCTTTTCTTTATTTATGAAGATTTTCCTCTCACCGGTCAACGCGCTTGTCAGGCAACCTTCCGAAGAAAATAACCGTTAAAAATTCTTGACACCGTCATGCGAAATCCAGATAATAGACCAGTCACTATATTTTAAATTTGTCACAAATCAGTAAGGTGGGAACATTATGAGCTATGGAGATTCTCGTGAAAAAATCCTCGCCGCGGCAACCAGGCTGTTTCAGCTTCAGGGGTATTACGGCACGGGACTGAATCAGATTATTAAAGAAAGCGGTGCGCCGAAAGGTTCTCTTTACTATCATTTTCCGGACGGCAAAGAGCAGCTCGCCATTGAGGCTGTCAATGAAATGAGCCATTATATCCGTATGAAAATAAAAGAAAGCCTTGATGCCTATCCTGATCCTGCGGAAAGCATTCAAGCGTTTTTACAGGACTTATCAAGCCAATTCACATGTCCGGAGAATTTTGAAGGGTTTCCTGTCGGTTTACTGGCTGCCGAGACTGCTTTAAAGAGCGAAAAGCTCCGGCAGGCCTGTCAAAGCGCTTATCAGGAATGGGAGAATCTGTTCGCGGGCAAATTAAGATCAGCTGGTTTTTCTGATGAGAAAGCGGCGGAAATCAGCACTGTTTTAAATGCCATGATAGAAGGCGGCATCATTGTGTCCTTAGCCAAAAAAGACAAAATGCCGATCCTCCATATTTCTAAACAAATCCCCAACCTGCTGAAGACATAAAATACGAGAGACATGTACGTATAGAAAGAGAGGAGAATGATTTTGGAAAACGCTCAGCCTTCCAAACAATATAAAGTCATGCCGATCATGATTTCTTTGCTGACGGCAGGGTTTATCGGCATGTTCAGTGAAACGGCGCTGAATATCGCCCTGACTGATCTGATGAAGGAGCTACATATCACTCCTGCGACCGTCCAGTGGCTGACGACGGGCTATCTGCTCGTTCTCGGTATTCTTGTGCCGATATCAGGTCTGCTTTTGCAATGGTTTACGACGAGACAGCTGTTTATCGTTTCACTCGCTTTTTCCATTATCGGCACGCTGATTGCAGCGCTTGCGCCGAGCTTTCCGTTTCTTTTGGCGGCAAGAATCGTGCAGGCTTTAGGAACCGGGCTGCTGCTGCCGCTGATGTTTAATACAATCCTCGTCATCTTCCCGCCGCATAAGCGCGGAGCGGCGATGGGGACGATCGGGCTTGTCATCATGTTCGCTCCTGCGATCGGTCCGACATTTTCAGGGCTTGTGTTAGAGCATTTGAACTGGCATTGGATTTTCTGGATTTCCCTGCCGTTTCTTGTGTTGGCTCTTTTATTCGGCATCGCCTACATGCAGAACGTGTCTGACATTACAAAACCGAAAATTGACGTGCTTTCCATTATACTGTCTACGATCGGGTTCGGCGGCATCGTATTCGGATTCAGCAATGCGGGCGAAGGATCAGACGGCTGGTCAAGCCCGACGGTTATCGGTTCGCTCACTGTCGGCGCGATCGCGCTCATCTTATTTTCCATCAGGCAGCTGACAATGAAGCAGCCGATGATGAATCTGCGCGCTTTCCGCTATCCGATGTTTGTTCTCGGTGTCGTGATTGTGTTCATCTGTATGATGGTTATCTTATCGACAATGCTCCTATTGCCTATGTATTTACAAAGCGGACTGATGCTGACGGCGTTTACGTCCGGGCTCATCCTGCTGCCGGGCGGTATTTTAAACGGCTTTATGTCTCCGGTGACGGGGCGTCTGTTTGATAAATACGGGCCGAAGTGGCTTGTCATTCCCGGGTTTGTCATCACGGCAACTGTGCTTTCGTTTTTCTCAAACATTAACGGCGCTTCAACGGCGCTTCTGATTGTCGCGCTTCATACATGCCTGATGATCGGTATTTCCATGATCATGATGCCGGCGCAAACGAACGGCTTAAATCAGCTGCCGCCGGAATTTTATCCGGACGGAACAGCCATTATGAATACGCTCCAGCAGATGGCCGGCGCAATCGGCACTGCGGTGGCGGTCAGCATCATGGCTGCCGGCCAGAAGAATTATATGAGCACCGCGAAAAACCCGAATGATCCTTCCGCATACTCTCACGCGCTGATTGCGGGCGTCCAGCACGCCTTTATCTTCGCGATGATTGTCGCCGTTGTCGGCTTGATCAGCGCTTTCTTTATGAAACGGGTCAAAGTGAATCATTCATAAGAAAACAGCAGGCTCCCCGTGAGTCTGCTGTTTTTTTATATACCGCGCGCTTCAGCCAGTTCATCAATCGCATAGATCAGATCGTCAGCCGTGTTATAGAAATGAGGCGCCAGCCGGATGATTTGTCCGCTGGGTGCGCATACGATGTTTTTCCGCCTCAACAGCGCAGCCGTTTCCGCCGCTTTTTCATCCCGTATGGAAATCATGCCGGGTCTGTCATCGGCAGACGGCGGCCCTGTGAGATTCAGTCCTTTTTCAGAAGCGTATTCATACGCAAATGCGCTGAGTTTTTTTACTTCTTGGTGAATACGGTCTGTGCCGGCATCGTTTAATAGAGATAAAGCCGCCTGTGCCGCATATATGCTGATAAATGCCGGGGTCCCGGTCTCAAAGCGTTTGGCTCCGTCCGCATAAGAAAAACGGGTTAAATCCGGCATCGACGCCCGCTGCTGCCCGAACCACCCGGTGACTTTCGGCTTCAGCCGTTCGGCAAGTTCCTTTCTGACATAAAGAAACGCCGTTCCCGGTATGCCGAGCATATACTTTCTCGCGCCCGCGGCCAGCATGTCAACTCCCCATTCTTTTACATCAATCGGGATGTGCCCCGCAGATTGATAAGCATCGACAAAAAGAAGCGATCCCTTCTTTGCGGATATCTCGGCAATGCGCTTCATATCCTGGACAAACCCCGACGTATATGACACATGGGGCACACAGGTGAAAAGCGTCTGCTCCGATATGTACGTCTCATACCGCTCTAACGGGATCATTCCATCTTCAGACGGCACGACTGAAAGCTCCATCTCAGTCTGTGCCTTCAAAATGTGGGCGATCGCAGGAAAATCCAATTCCGTATACACCGCCTGTTTCTTTCGGCAATCCGTTAAAGCAGAAACGACGGCAGAGACAGCAGCCGTTACTGAAGGTAAAACGGCGATTTCTTCAGGATGGGCGCCGATCAATTTCGCAAATTCACACCTTGCCTGCTCCGTACGTCCAATGGCTTCTTCCCAGTTTCCGCCATGCTGAAGCAGGCTTTCCTGATAGTCATTGACCGCTTTTGAAACCGGCAGGGCAAGAGCGCTTTGAGAGCAGCTGGCGAGCATCGTATGTGTGCGGAGCGCCGGAAATAAAGATCGGTATTGCACCAGAGGCGAATTCAAGACATGTTTCCCCCTTCGGCAGGAATATATGTCCATTATAGAGTATGGTAAAAAGAAAAGGAGGGTTTTATATGGAGAAAAAAGTATTGCTGACAGGCTTTGACCCGTTCGGCGGGGAAACGATCAATCCTTCATGGGAAGCGGTCAAACGGCTGGACGGTGCCGCTGAGGGCCCCGCCTCTATCGTATCTGAACAAGTGCCGACCGTTTTTTATAAGTCTCTTGCCGTGCTGCGCGAAGCGGTCAAAAAGCATCAGCCTGACATTATCATTTGTGTCGGACAGGCAGGCGGCAGAATGCAGATCACGCCGGAACGGGTCGCAATCAATCTGAATGAGGCGCGCATACCGGATAACGAAGGAAACCAGCCTGTCGGGGAAAACATTTCTCAAGGCGGTCCCGCAGCCTATTGGACCGGCCTTCCGATTAAACGGATCGTTGAGGAAATCAAAAAGGAAGGCATTCCCGCGGCTGTATCCTACACGGCGGGGACGTTTGTATGCAATCATCTCTTTTACGGGCTGATGGATGAAATCACCTGCCATCATCCGCACATCCGCGGCGGGTTTATACACATCCCGTACATTCCGGAGCAAACCTTGCAGAAGTCTGCGCCGAGCCTCAGCCTGGATCTCGTGACAAAAGCGCTCAAAATCGCCGCGGTGACCGCCGCGGCGCATGAGGACGATATTGAGACCGGCGGAGGCGAACTTCACTAAGCTGCAGACGGCGGCGCCTCGGCCCATTTCTTCCGGTAAACGATGCGGGACAGCGTCACACTGATTTCATAGAGGACGAGCAGCGGAATCATGACGAGAAAGTCAGACATAAAATCCGGCGGCGTAATCAGCACCGAGACGACGATCAGCAAAAAATACGAAAGCTTCCGCGCCTTTGCCAGCCGGGTTGGATTCACGATTCCGAGCCGTGTCAGAAACATGACGGCCAGAGGCATTTCAAACAAAAATCCGAACGGCAATGTAAGATTCAGCATAAAGGTAAAATACTTGTCCGCCGTAAATACCATGTCAAAATGGCCGGCGGATAATTGTGTTAAAAATCCGAGCACAATCGGAAACAGCACAAAATACCCGAAGGAAATTCCGATAATAAACAAAAGCGAAAGCCCCGGAATGTAAAGCAAAGCGGCGCGGCGTTCAAACGGGGTCAAAGCCGGCGCCGTAAACCGCCAGAGCTGAAAGGCCGCAACCGGAATCGCTGCCGTAAGGGCGCATATTCCCGCAATCATCATATACACCCATAAAATCTCGCTCGGCCCTAAAACGGCCAGCCTGCCATCCAAATCCTTGATCAGCCAGTCATAAATATCCTGCACAAACCAGCAGGCGCCGATAAAAAACACGAGAAAGGCGATAACGGTTTTAATGAGACGCTGCCGGACTTCCTCTAAATGCCCGATCAAGTGGGTTTCTTTTTTATCCAATCGTACATCCTCCTTATAGAGAAAGAGGCAGAAGCGGATTCGTCTGCCCCCATGTCAGGATTCAGCCTGCCGTTTTGTCTTTCTCAGCCGTCTGCTTGTCCGGCTCTTCATTTGAGACCAATGTTTTTGCGGCGCTTTTAAATTCAAGCAGCGTGCGGCCGGCGGCACGGCCGATTTCCGGAAGCTTTGAAGGTCCGAAAATGATGAGAGCGATGACGAAAATCAGGATCAACCCGGGAATGCCGATATTTGAAAACATGAGTGCGCCTCCTTATTGTGAGATTTTGGCCCGTTTCTTTCTCATTTGCTTTTCATGCGCATTGTTATGGGCGAAGAAACGATCCTCTTCCACCTCGTTTGACTGCTTTAAACCGCCTGCAACCGCCGCTTGAGAGACCTTCCGAATCCCCGTCTGGTCTTTTTGATAAATGAATGAAGCCCGCGTGGAAACCTCAGCCCCCGGCTCCGTCACGTACGGCACCACTCTGTAATCCGCTCTCCATTGGGCAGGCGTCACCGTACAGCGGACATAGCCGCGGTAATCGTTGAAAAACTTAATATGCGGGTTTTGTTTTAAGATCTGATCCGTATCGGCCCGTTTATCCGCCCCGTTTCCTCCAGATGTAATGGAAGTCCCGACGAATTCGACTCCGAAAATTTTTGAATTCGTTTGATTAAAATCGGTATGCAGGTTTGACGCCCAGCTTGCATGAACATCACCCGTCAGCACGATGACATTGTTCAGGTTTTTGCTTTTTATAAAATTGATGACCCGCTCCCGCTGAGCCGGGTAGCCGTCCCATGAATCCATGCTGTATATCGGATTGGCGGTTGTTCCGAAATTCCATTGCGCAAAAAAGATTTGCTGCGCCAGCACATTCCACTTCGCTTTTGAGGCGGCTAAATTTTCGAAGAGCCATTGCTCCTGCTCTGTCCCCATCAATGTGCGCTTCGGGTCTCTCCACTCATCAGAAGGCGGCTTATTCCCGTCACCGTTGGCCTGATCATCTCTGTACTGTCTTGTATCAAGCACATTGAACGATGCTAAATTGCCATAAGAAAATTGCCTGTACAGCCGCATATCAGGACCGTTCGGCAATGACATGCGCCTGAGCGGCATGTGTTCATAATAAGCCTGATAAGCTGCGGCCCTCCTGAGCACAAACGCTTCAACGGATTGGCCTTTTTCAGGGATAACATTGGCATAATTGTTTTCCACCTCATGATCGTCCCACGTCACGACCCACGGAAATGCGGCGTGGGCGGCTTTCAGATTGGCATCAGAGCGGTATTGGGCGTGACGGTTGCGGTAATCTGACAGTGTGTACACTTCGGCGCTGCTGTGCGTCCTGACATTTCCCGTTTTTGACACATATTCGTTCGGTCCGTATTCATAAATGTAATCTCCGAGATGGAATACGAGATCAAGCTTTTCCTTCGCCATATGTTTATACGCCGTATAATAGCCGTGTTCATACTGCTGGCATGAGGCAAATGCAAACGTCATGGCGGATACGTCAGCGCCTGGAGCGGGCAGCGTTTTCGTCCGGCCGACGGGACTGAGCTCATGCCCGCTTTTAAACCGGTAATAGTACACTTTATTGGGCTTGAGCCCGTCCGCCTCGACATGGACGGAGTGTCCGAGATTCGGCTTGGCCATTTCCGTTCCGCGTTTGACGATGTGACGGAAATGTTCATCTGCGGCGATTTCCCATTTTACCGGCACGGCCTGCTTCGGCATGCCGCCCCCATTCAGCGGGTCAGGGGCAAGACGCGTCCAGAGAATGACGCTGTCAGACAGCGGGTCGCCGGAAGCTACGCCGAGGGTGAACGGATAGTTTGAAAATTTTGGAGCGGCATTCACTTCAAACGCGCCGATGGATTGCGCGATCGCTAACCCAAGGGAAAGACCGGCGATTTTCCCGGCGCCCTGTATAAATGCGCGGCGGTCAAACGTATTGTTCTGAAAGCTTTTGTTCTCCAATTCCTTGATCCATTCATCTAAACGGCCGTCATGTGTCATGTCAGTTCCCCTTTCGTCTTATTGATCGCCCTTATTATAAAAAAGAAATGTTAAACCGCTATGAAGAAGTGTGAAGGGTTTGTAAGGCTGAAAAATGAACGGCGGGAGACATTTTTCACATTGTTTCGACAAACCTTGCCCCGCCGGAAGAAAACCCCCTCTGTTTCTTTTTGGCTTGTCATCCGTCAAGCGCACTTTTTTCCTATTTTTCTTCACAAAACATTAAAAAAACACCGTTCATTTTAAGAACGGTGCGCCCGGGATCAAAATGTATTGTATACGTTTTCGCACGTCTCACCTGTCGGCTGATAGAAGCAGTGGGATCTGAATCTGGCGACAAACGGCTGGCCATACCAAGTCTGCGGGCAGTTGCCCGGCGGCTTAAAGTACCACAGACTGAACTTAGCCGGCCAAAACCGTTCTCCGTTAATGTTCCTGCGGGCAAGCCTCCGCTCGGATTCACGCGGTCTCTGGTAAAAGTATCCGTGAGTCACCGCTTCAAACGCGTGCGGCTGAAACACCATCTGCCTGATGGTGCGCAGGCCTTTAAAATCAGAACAATTCGCCCGCACCCGATTGATTCCCACATTGCCGACCAAAAGCATTCCCTGCTTCCCTTCGCCTTCCGCTTCCGCCCTGAGCAGCCTTGCCATTAGATCGACATCGGCGCTCGACGCTTTTACGACTGCCATCATGACACCTCCCGTATTTTCTCCTTTCATCATATTCAGCCGCGGCCCAGTGATGACAGCCAAAAGCCAGAAAACAAATGTTCACGAAAAAAGGGTTTATATTTCACGTTATGAGGAAACATACTAACATGATTTCCATAAGGAGGAATTCGCATGGAACACATTAAAGCGCTTGCCATTAAAGGCATTATGACCATCATTATTCTGTATCTGATACTCGGCTTAGGTTTTCGCTTTACATTCGGTGACGTGCTGCTGATGACCATTGTGCTGGGAGCCGTTTCCTACTTTACGGGCGACCTGTATGTGCTTCCGAGATGGAATAATATCACGGCGGCGTCCGCTGATTTCGGAATCGCGTTTCTTGTTGTCTGGCTGATGGGAATGCCGCTGTCCATGGGCATTTCCGGAGGAAGACTGGCGTTTGCCGCTCTTATTTCCGCCGTCATCATCGCCGTCGGAGAATATTTTTTCCATATCTATCTGATGAGAAAAGACTTGGGAGGGTCCCGTTTTTTAGAACCCCGGTCCGAATAATGTAAAAAAGGCCGGATAACGGCCTTCAGCTTGTAGAGAAAACGATGTTTTTTCTGCAAGCTTTTTTGTTTTGTGCTGTTTCTTTACATATTCATTTGATTTCAGGTGCAGAAAAAGGACATCTATGTATTTATCAATTTTTCGAAGCAGGTGATCCTCTTCGACGAGTTGGTCAAACAGAACGAATTCGGCTGTGTTTTGAGAAGCGTCTCTTGTGCGGGTCTTTTATTTTATGACAGGGAAATGGATATTTTAAGGGGAAAATAAAGGCTGTCGAGATTTCCTCGACAGCCTGAGCCCCTTAAAGGGGGGCTTTTTATTTGTAAAGTATAAACACTTTATACATCTTGATATAACTGATAAACCCTTTTCAGCCTTTCTTCGAGCTGTTCAAAATGAACAAAGCGGGCTTCTCTCAGAAACTCAGTCCCATCAATGAACAAAAGAAGCACGGGGACAGTGAAGACTGAAAACCTGCCGGCAACCTCTTCTACCTCGTCAGCGTTGGTATGCCCCAATTTGATATTCGGAAACTGATCCAATACGTTTCTGAGCTGCGGCAGAACAGCGTGACATACTGTACAGGCAGGTCTTGAAATGTAGATAAAACTGAATTGATGCTGCTTAATAAAATTCTCGATAGAATCTAATGAATGTAAGTCTGTCAGCTCTTTCATCAAAACCCTCCTTCAAATCGGCTCGTCTTTCATGACCAAGCTCATCAATACTCGTACATTCACTATACACATTTATATGGATCATATCCTCTTTTTTGCGATTCAGAGCACCTTAACGTCGTGCTTGAAAAATAAAAGAACAGTTACCGCTTTTCAGTAACTGTTCTTAGATACTTATATTAAAAATGCAAAGCGTACGCCCCTGAACCGATGAGTGCAACTCCGATGGAGACGGCAATCAGCACCACGTTATATTCAAAACCGCCGGCACCGTTCGCAAACCCTTTCGCTCCATGAACTTTTACAATGGCACCTAACATAATGATCGTTATGATAGCAGCTCCAAGCGGGAGGAATACACCTAAAATAAATAAAATTCCGCTTGCGAGTTCCCCGAGACCTGATAAAGCGGCCGCGGCATTGCCTGGTTTAACTCCAATTGACTCGAACCATTGTCCGGTTCCTTTAATCCCGTATCCGCCAAACCAGCCGAATAATTTTTGTGATCCATAAAACAGAAACACCACACCAATCATGATTCGAATAAGTAATAGTCCTGCATCTTCCATTTTTATCTCTCCTTATTTTTCATATTATATGATGTGCTGCAAGGCAGCTTGTTTACCAACAGTCGCTTCCAGCAAACATCTGTTGAATATATGTCTCTTTCTTTTTCTTCATGCGTCAGCAGTCATTAAGACTAATCTAATTCCCTTACTTCAAACGGCAGCAGCCCTTGTTCAATTTGTGCCCGATGCGGTTCATACTGCTCAGGGAGCATCAATTTTCCCCCCATTGTTTCTTGTGATTCATCATGTGCAAAGCCCGGCGGATCAGTTGCGATCTCAAATAAGATTTCCCCATGTTCTCTGAAGTAAACCGCATTAAAATAGTTTCTATCCTGAACAGGAGTTACACCATATCCGTGCGCAGCAATGAATCTTTGCCAATCTAATTGATCTTCGTCATCCTGAGCCCGCCAAGCGATGTGATGCACTGTGCCGACACCCATTTGTCCGCGGCCGATCGGCGTTAATTTAAGATCAATCACATTCCCGATATCACCGACAGAACGATAACGAACAAAGTCTCCTTCCTTGCCGACTCGCTCAAGCCCCATGATGTTTTCCAGCAGTTCACCTGTTTTTTCAGGCTGTGCTGATAACAGGGTTGCACCGCCAAAGCCTTTAATGGCAACATCCGGGGTTACATCTCCGAAAGTCCACGTATTGGCCTCCCCTGCTTCTCTTTCCACGATTTCTAAATGCAGGCCATGCGGGTCATCAAATTCTATATATTGTTCTCCAAAACGCTCGATTTTGGTGTATGGCACGTTGAACTTTTCAAGTCTCTTTTCCCAAAATGCCATGGCACCTCTCGGCACGACGTAAGATGTCACGCCAACCTGTCCGTCTCCAATGATGCCTTGACGGGCGTCCGCCCACGGAAAGAATGTGATGATTGTTCCCGGCTTCCCGCCTTCATCCCCAAAATAAAGGTGATACGTACCCGGATCATCAAAATTGACCGTTTGCTTGACCAATCGCAGCCCCAGCACTCCAGCGTAGAAATCAGCATTCTCTTGAGGGTGACCGACAATTGCTGTAATATGATGGATTCCCATCGTTTTTTTAGCCATTTTTATGCGCTCCTTTACAAATATTTAAATATACTCCACAAACTCATTCACAGGCTTTCGGTAGCCGCGCGGCCTTCTGCTTTCTATTTTTTCTTTCCCGATTGTAATCATCATGACGACCTCAAATTGATCATCTATATTCAAAATCTGTTTCACGGCTTCAGGATCAAACCCTATCATCGGACAGGTGTCCCAGCCTTTTTCCTTAGCAGTCAGCATAAAGATCATCGCAGAAAGTGAAGCATTTCTTATCGCCTCATCTCTCTTAAACAGTTCTCCCCTGTTTTCATAAAACGAAACGGTGTCTTGAACCATGTGATCATACTCTTGTTTATTTAATACCCCCAGCATCTTCAACCCTTCATAGATGCCAGCCGCTTGCTGATATGCCTGCTTATCCCCTAAAACCAAAAGAACCGCTGATGAGCTGAACACTTTATATTGTCCGTTTGCGGCCTGCTTCAGCTTTTCTTTTACCTCCGGGTCAAGAACCGTCACATATTTTGTATGCTGCAAATTAAAAGCTGATGGAGCCAACGCAACCAATTCAAACATTTCGTTGAGCTCATCTCTTGTGATTGGATGTTCTGGAAGAAAGTTGCTTGCAGATCTTCTTTCATTCACCAGCTGTACAAATTCAGCCATTTCTCTCGCACCCCCCTTTATCTCGAATTCGAGATATTATGGTATAAAAAATCAAATAGCATATGATCAAAAAACGAAACGATCGGCAGGTTCTTATCCTGCACTCTAATTAAATTACCTTGAATTAAAATATTTTGAATTCAAGATAATAATAAATTATAAATATTCAAATGTCAACAGTTCATTTTTAAATTCAGCGCAATTTTGTTTATGTACTATTTAGCCCTGCTCCAACTTTTTTTCTGTCACCTTATTTATTAGTAAACAGGAAACAACCTTGCTATAGACCCACTCGAAACTGAATTGATATGATAAGCAAAGTGATTACACAAGAAAGGATACGGAGAGCGAATCAAAAGCGCTCCTATTTTTTTGTGCAGTTTTATAGGAGGAAAAAATGACAAGTGAAAGAGAACAAATAAGCAAAAAAGTTGCTTTGATTGCATTGATAGCCAATCTGATCTTAATGGCAGGAAAGATCTTTTTTGGACTGATAGGCGATAGTGAAGCAGTTTTTGCCGACGGTATACATTCTGCAGCGGATGTCGTGGCTTCAATTGCTGTCCTGGCCGTCATCGGTATTTCTAATAAGCCGCCCGATCAAGACCATCCTTTCGGGCATGGCAAAGCTGAGGTCATCAGCGAAGCGATTGTAGGAATCATATTAGTGCTCGTTTCCGTGTATATTCTGATAGAAGCGATTTCGTCCTTTGTTGAAGGTCCAAGCATCCCGCAATACAGCGCATTGTTTGCGGCTCTGATATCCTACGTGGCTAAGCAGATCTTATATCGTTATTCGATCAAACAAGGGGAAAAATGGAACAGTAAAGCGATTATAGCGATTGCATACGATCATAAAGGCGATATCGTTGCCTCTCTTGCCGCTTTTATCGGCGTCCTATTGGCGATTATCGGGAACACACGCGGATGGTCCTATCTGTTGTACGCCGATGCAATTGCCAGTGTCATCGTGGCGTACCTCATTTTTAAGATTTCAATGGAATTAATCAGGCCGTCTGTTGATGTTCTCATGGAAAAAAGTGTCGATCCCGAACTGATAGAGGAATATAAAGCGGTTATTTTGCATTGTCCTCAAGTCAAACGGCTCGATAAAATCCGAGCGAGAGAACACGGCCATTATAAATTGCTTGATGTCCGGTTATCTTTGGATCATGATTTGACGATTAAGCAGGGACACGATATAGCCCGGGAAATCCGAAATGAAATCAAAAGACACTTTTCAGATGTTGAAGAAGTGCTCATCCATGTGAATCCTTATTTTGAAGAATGAAAAAGCAGCTTGTAGAGAAAACGATGTTTTTCTACAAGCTTTTTTGTTTTGTGCTGTTTCTTTACATATTCGTTTGATTTCACTGATCCATATGCTTTCTGATAAAATGCAGCAGCGTGTTTCCTTGAGCGGTCAATATGACGCCCTTCGCGCCGCACTTCGGACAGGGCACACCTTCTTTCTCCTCGCCGGTTCCTTCACAATGCGGACACGTGAGCTCAAGATCGTCGGTTGCGATCACCATGAATATCCCTCCTTTTTTGATTGTCTGTCCGTCTCCAGTCACTTTCCATGGCCATCACCTCCTTAACAACGCAAAAAAACCCCGTCCATCAAAGGACGAGGTTTTCGCGGTGCCACCTTTATTAACGGCTGAAAAGCCATTCTCTCAAAAAGTACAGAAACTCAGGGTTTCAATACTCCTTTCTTGATAACGGGGAAAGAATCCCGGCACCGCCTACTGTCATTTCAGCGCAGCAATTCAGAAGCCCATTCGGCACCGGACGGGGATCGGTTCACAGCGGCCACCGACTCTCTGAACCCCGCGCGCTGATGCGTACTTACTCTTCCTCAGCATTGTTCATCCGTTCTATGATTTTAAAATGTATCATACGCTGTCATCCGGCGGAAGTCAATAACCTTTCGGATCGGACAGGCCGAGCATGTCCCGCGCCATTTGCATATGCTCCTCTTGCCCCGTCTGAAGCGCGAACTTCGCCGTTTCCACAGGGTAAGCGGCCTGCCATTCTGTCACATGCTCCTGCATTTTCAGCCAGACGCGCCCGCCTTCAGCTTCGTAGCTCTTCATCAGCCGTTTTGTTTCTCTTTCTCCTAATATCACTTGATAAAGGACAAAATCCTTGGCCGGATCGGCAACCTTCGCCTCCGTCCAATCGAGGAGACCCGTCACACGCTGATTTTCGCCGATCAAAATATGCGGAGGATGCAAGTCGCCATGGATCAGCGCGGAAAAATCAGGCCAGTACGAGCTGTCATTTATCCACGTTTGCCATCTTTTCCAAAGCTGTTCTGAAACCCCGATTTCTTTTTTTATATGATCCATTGATTCCGCCGCCCTTTGCCTGACGTCATCCGGTTTTATAATTTCAATTCCGGATCTGGAGGCCGCATCCGGGTCTGCCCCGTGCAGCCCGGCTAATGCCGCGGCAAGCGAGCCGACAAAACCGTCTGAAGGCGGCTCGTGTTCCATATTCCAGACATACTGTTTCTTATCCAGATCAATTGCGGCAGCCGGTATTCCGTCCAGTTTCGGATAAGCGATCAGTTCCGGTGTATGAATCCGCCAATCGGGGACTGATACCGCGGCATGGCTGCGGAGAAACGCGAGAACATCGCTTTCTGCAGCCGCTCTTTCGATAACATCGGGACGGCGCGGCTTTCGGAGCACCCATGTCATGCCGCTGTCATCTTCAGCAAATACGACTTGGAAGTCCATACCCGTTTCATTTATATCCGCCCCTTCATATTTTAACCGTAAGCCATTTTCCTTTGCGATGTTCAGAACGGATTCTATTTCCCTTTGTTTTGTCATTTCGTTTCCCCATTTCCCTTATTTACTGACACAGAGCTTCGCCTTTAGGCGGAGGAGAAAGAGATGTGTGAAGACGCCAAAAAGAGGGCGGCATAATCGCCGCCCCCTCACTATTACTGTCAGGTTCCTTATTCAGGCAGACAATCCCGGTTTCCTCCGCGCTCAAGGCAGAGACTTTGACACTATTTCATTAGTGCGAAAACCGGAATTTGATCAGCCATCAGGATCCCTCCGTTCCTTCTTAGTTAACATTATTTTACACAAAAACCTTATATACGTAAACCCTATTTATCAGCTTACCGGCTGCCTCCGCTGACAAATTTTGATCCTTCACGTAAATCTTTCGCCTCCAAAAAAAAGACGTGAATGAATTTTTTCATATTCACTTTAACCGGAGAAAGCGGCACGGTTTCCTTGGCCTGCATTTCTTTCATTCTCTTGCTGACAGCGGGGAAATCAAAGAATTTCGAGGCGTAATATTCAAATTTGGGGTTTGAAAAATCAGTTGTGCCCAATGAAGCGAAATGGTTTAACGAATGAATGATGGCCCTTCTGATCCGCTGTTCCGAGGCTTTGATTTCTCTGTTAACCTCGGCTTGTGCCGCCGCAGGCCCCAGCTTCCGGATGGCGGCGTTTGTAAACATCTGCTTTAAAGACGGGATGTTTCTTTCCGCCTGTTCATCCTCAAATAAATAGTGAAGGACGGCCATGAGGTCATGCGCCCCGCTTTCTCCCACGATGCCTAATTCCGATAAAAGAAATTTTCCTGTTTCTTTGATTGATTTCTCGTGCATCCCCCCCGGCCCGCTTTTTTTCGGCTCATTCCGCTGAATAAGACGGCTTAATGAATGTTGGATGTCGCCGATCGATGTTTCCAGTTCAATCCGCTCTTTTACTTTTCGCAAAACGGTGACGATCTCGATTTTGTTGATCGGTTTATGGATAAAGTATTCGATGCCGAGAGAATAAGCTTCTCCCACCATTTCCTTTGCCTCCACCTGCGATATCATCACTGCTTTTCCGTTGTACGACCCCTGAAGATGCCGTATCGTCTCAATCCCGTCCCGACCCGGCATCAGCAGATCAATTAATAAAATATCGACTTGTTTGAAATGGAGATAATGCCCTTCAATCTGGCTTCCGTCCTCTGCCTCACCGACAACTTCGCCTAAGTCCTCATCCTCGATCATCTGTTTTAAAATGGAACGGATCGCCCGGTCATCATCAGCTATAAAAAAACGCATATTATGAGTTCATCCTTTCTGCAATCAAATGCTTCACCGGCAGCTTAATCGTAAATATGACGCCTTTTGGCTTGTTATGAAAGGAAATGTCTCCGTCAAGTTCGGTTACGATTTCCTTCACGTATGAAAGCCCGATGCCCGTTGAAGGTGTGCCGAATTCATCGTATTTGGACGTAAAACCGGGATCATAAACGACCTCTCCGATTTTTTCCGGAATGCCGGGACCGTCATCTTCCGCCTCAAATTCAGTCATCTCTCCCTCAGCCCTGCGCAGTGCGAGGCGGATCTCACCCCTGTCACCCATGGCTTCGACGGCATTGGCGGTCAGGTTATTTAAGATCGACAGGACGGTAAAGACGTGATAATCGGGGTGTTCTCCTTCAATCACGCTTTTGAATTGAATGTCTTTGCCTAAAGATTCGGCGTATTTTTCATTGATGCGGATAACGAGGCCGACCAGATCGGCGGCCTTCATGTAATCCCGGAATCTCTCATTTGAAATCAGCTTCGACAGGCCGGCGAATATTCGCTGATTGTCTTTTTTCACTTCATGAATTTCTCCCGCAAGGCGCAGCATTCGGCTCCCGAGCTCCCGGTCGTTCCCGCTCATTTCCCGATACAGCTGATAGGATTCTTTCGTCACATGCTCCGTCGTTTTTAACGTTTTTTTCAAATGAATCGTTTCTTCATATAAGTTAGATACAATCATCAGCATGTGCTCATGCTGCTTTCTTGTTTGTTTTTCCCTGACCTGAGATTCGTGCAGCTTCATCACGTTGAAAAAACTCAGCACAATAAATGTGTGAGAAACAGCGATAACCGCGATATCCGCCAGCTTGT
Organism: Bacillus sp. MT(2024); assembly: GCF_036362845.1. Classification (NCBI taxonomy): domain Bacteria; kingdom Bacillati; phylum Bacillota; class Bacilli; order Caryophanales; family Bacillaceae; genus Bacillus; species Bacillus sp. MT(2024). The sequence goes on along the minus strand of NZ_CP143632.1, from coordinate 253,037 downwards.
CCGGCATCATAATCTGCTTGCCGCCGGAAAACTGAACCGTCATTTCAACGGCATCGGACGCCATTTCAATGAGAAAACCGAGAAACCCGATCATGAGCGGCCGATCCCAAAAAAGCCTGACCTTCAGCACATAAAACAAACAGGCATATGTAAAGTAAAAAAAGAAACTGGGATATTGGCTGAAAAAAGCCGCCGTAAATCCGGCATGCTCTCCTCCCCAGCAAGCCAGGCCGATTCGGAATGCCACAACGGCTGCACCTGTCAACAGCCCTGACAATACCGCCGGCACATGCCGAAGCAGCAGCAGAAAAAAGAAAAAAGCCGGGGCGCCGAAGCTGATCCGATATACCTCATTCAGGGGGTAAAATTTCAGTTCCCCCGCCAGCGGCACGGTGATCAGCATAAGGGCGAAAAGATAGCCGTCTTTTTTCAGTAAATAGTCGAGCCTGATCATAATCACTTCCTTCTTCTGTCTATTTTGAACAAGACCGATACAGTCCGCAAATTTCTTTAGACCCGAATGGCGGGACACTCCGGCTGATTTATAAATCTATCGGCTTATTTTAAGAATGATTTTGTCGTATTTTGTATGATTCTGTAGATGTCATTATACATTAACATGGAACACGCTATTTTTGAAAACGTTTTCCAAGACCCGTTTCCGCTTCGGACAGGCTTGCAATAGAGGAGGAATGTTATGAAAGATATGGTCAGAGAGCGCCTTGAAAAAGAGGAACTGGCTTCACTTTTACAAGATTGGGTCGAGCATTACCGACCGTTTTCCGTCAATGGAAAAAGCGCAAATTATATACCCGCCCTCGGAGAAATCAACGACTCTCAGCTGGGCATTTGCATATTAGAGCCGGATGGCTCAATGATTCATGCCGGCGAATGGAATGTCCCGTTCACATTGCAGAGCATCTCAAAAGTCATCAGCTTTATTGCCGCCTGCATGTCCAGAGGCATTCCTTATGTGCTCGATCGTGTGGACGTGGAGCCGACGGGTGATGCGTTTAATTCTATCATCCGGCTTGAAATCCATAAACCCGGGAAGCCCTTCAACCCGATGATCAATGCCGGCGCCATTACCGTCGCCTCGCTGCTTCCGGGTGAAACGGCGCATGATAAATTAGAATATCTCTTTTCCGTTTTTGAAAAATTAATAGGAAAAGGGCCTCACATTCACCAGGAGGTCTTCCGTTCTGAATGGCAGACCGCGCATCGGAACCGAGCGCTCGCCTACTATTTAAAAGAAACGAACTTTCTCGAGGCGGATGTGGAAGAAACGCTTGAAGTGTATTTAAAGCAGTGCGCCATGGAGAGTACAACCGAGGACATCGCTTTAATCGGATTGATACTTGCCCATGATGGCTACCATCCGATCCGACGGGAACAGGTCATTCCGAAAGATGTCGCGAAACTCGCCAAAGCCCTGATGCTGACGTGCGGGATGTACAATGCGTCAGGCAAATATGCGGCTTTCGTCGGCGTCCCGGCCAAAAGCGGGGTATCCGGCGGCATCATGGCATTGGTTCCCCCAAGCGCCAGAAGAGAGCAGCCTTTTCATAACGGCTGCGGCATCGGCATTTACGGTCCGGCCATTGATGAATACGGCAACAGCCTGACCGGCGGCATGCTGCTGAAACATATCGCACAGGAGTGGGAGCTCAGTATTTTTTAATCAAACGAACCAAGAGGTGATTGGATGCAGGAATTCCTTGAAAATGTAATCGGCTCGGCAAATGATTTTTTATGGTCAAAACTGTTAATCGTACTGCTTCTTTCTCTGGGACTGTTTTTTACGTTCAGATCAAAGGGTCTGCAAGTCCGCATGCTGAAGGAAATGATCCGGGTTTTGAAGGAAGGCGCGGCCGCCCGGACAAAAAACAGCATTTCCCCGTTTCAGGCATTTTGCATCAGTATGGCGGCGCGTGTCGGAACAGGGAATATTACCGGAATCGCCATTGCGATCGCACTCGGCGGTCCGGGCGCTATTTTCTGGATGTGGATTATCGCAGTCATCGGTTCGGCTTCAAGCTTTGTTGAAAGCACGCTGGCCCAAATTTATAAAGTAAAAGATCAAAACGGATTCCGCGGCGGACCTGCCTATTACATGGAAAAAGGCCTGAAGAAACGCTGGATGGGCGCGCTGTTCGCCGTATTAATCACACTGTCATTCGGGGTTGTTTTTAATTCCGTTCAATCCAATACGATCAGCGTCGCCTTTCAAAACGCATTCGGCACCAGCCGGCTTACATTGGGCATTATTTTAATCTTGGTTTTCGGCGGCGTAATCTTCGGCGGCGTCAAACGAATTGCGAAAATGGCGGAATACATCGTAGTCGTCTTGGCCGTTTTATATATCGGTGTCGCTTTCTTTGTCATTCTGACGAATATCACCCAATTGCCCGGCGTTCTGTCGCTAATCGTAAAAAATGCGTTCGGCATTGATCAGGCAGCGGGCGGCGCTTTAGGTGCGGCCTTGATGCAAGGTGTAAGACGCGGGATTTTCTCAAATGAAGCGGGTATGGGAAGCGCTCCGAACGCGGCGGCGACAGCTACGACGAGCCACCCGGTGAAACAGGGGCTCATTCAGGCATTCGGCGTCCTGACGGATACGCTCGTCATTTGTACAAGCACGGCGCTTATCATTTTATTTTCAGACGCTTATCACCAGCCGGGACTGAGCGGCATCGCGCTTTCTCAGGCTGCCTTGAGCGATCATGTCGGCGCGTGGGCGTCAGGTTTCCTTGCCGTCTTAATGCTTTTGTTCGGCTTCAGCGCTCTGATGGGCAACTATTATTACGGAGAAACCAATATCGGATTTTTAAGCCAGAACAAAAAATGGCTGTTCATTTACCGTATCTGCGTGCTCGGAATGGTACTGTTCGGCTGTATTTCCAAAGTCCAGCTTGTGTGGGATATGGCTGACTTGTTCATGGGTTTAATGGTGGTCGTGAACTTAATCGCGATTTTCCTTCTGTCGAAAAAAGCGTTTGCCGCTTTGAGCGATTATGCCCGGCAAAAGAAAGCCGGAAAGGACCCCGTCTTTTACAGAGATGTGCTCCCTGATGATGACGGGATCGAATGCTGGGAGTATTCAGATATCGCGAAAAGCGCGAAAGGCAAACACATTTCCTAAACAAAAGGTGTTCAGGCAGCGTCCTGAACACCTTTTTTCCGCCGGTTCATTGACAAAGAGAATAGCGTCCATTACCCTTTTTATATATTTTCAGTAAAGTCAGAAAGGAAGGCCTATGAATCCCATTACACAAATATTAAATGAATACCCGGTTATGATCATAGACGGCGCGATGGCAACCGAGCTTGAGCGGATGGGCTGTGATTTACATGACGATCTGTGGTCGGCCAAAATTCTTTTGGAGAGACCCGAACTGATCAAACAGGTGCATGCAGAATATTTTGCCGCCGGCGCTGATTGCGCGATCACCGCCAGTTATCAATCGACAATTGAAGGATTTGCAGCGCGCGGCATCCCGGAAACCGATGCGATACGTCTCATTCAGACATCTGTTGAACTTGCCGCACAAGCACGCGATGAATTTTGGGCGCATGAAGAAAACCGTTTACACCGGCCCAAACCTTTGGTCGCCGCTTCTATCGGACCTTACGGCGCGAGCCTCGCTGACGGCTCTGAATATCGCGGGCATTACGGACTGACGGAAGATGAGCTGATCAGCTTTCACCGCCCCCGGATGAAAGCCCTCATAGAATCCGGTGCCGATCTTTTGGCCTGTGAGACCATTCCGTGCCTGTCAGAAGCAAAAGCGATCACAAGGCTGCTGGAGGAATTCCCCGGCACTTGTGCATGGATCAGCTTCAGCGCTAAAGACGGACGGCATATCAGCGAAGGCACGCCTATTTCCGAATGCGCGTCCCTGCTTGACTCCTGCAGCCAAATCGCAGCGATCGGCATCAACTGCACACCGATCGAACATATTCCGCCGCTGATAGAAGAAATCAAACGGGCAGCATCCAAACCGATTATCGCCTATCCGAACTCCGGTGAACAATATGACCCGGTGACAAAAACCTGGAAAGGCGCAGCGTGCGAAAACCATTTCGGAAAAAGTGCGCAAAGCTGGTACGAAAACGGCGTGAGCCTGATCGGAGGCTGCTGCCGGACGAAACCTGAGGACATCCAAGCCATTGCCGATTGGGCCAAGACCTTAAAAACAACTTGACTAATCGGAATAGTTTGTATATTCTATTCAAAAAGCCGGTTCGCCGGAATCTCGTGCCGTTCGCCGGCATGAGATTTTTTATTAGAACGGCCCTCGCAGAAAGTTGGAAAACAATGAACAACAAGAACGAGACGAATTTTCAGAGAAGTATGAAAAGCAGACACCTCTTTATGCTATCACTCGGAGGTGTGATCGGAACGGGGCTGTTTTTAAGCTCTGGGTATACCATTCATCAGGCGGGTCCGGCGGGCACCATTTTCGCTTACCTTTTGGGCGCGGGCATCGTCTATCTTGTCATGCTTTGCCTCGGTGAACTGTCAGTGGCCATGCCGGTGACGGGCGCATTCCACACCTATGCGAAGACCTATATCGGGCCCGCGACGGGCTTTACGGTCGCATGGCTGTACTGGCTGACGTGGGCGGTGGCGCTGGGCTCTGAATTCACGGCGGCCGGGCTCTTCATGCAGCGCTGGTTCCCGCATACTTCAGTTTGGATGTGGAGTGCGGTATTCGCTCTTTTCATCTTTTTATTAAACGCCTTCTCCGTGAAATTTTTTGCTGAATCGGAGTTTTGGTTCTCAAGCATTAAAGTCTTAGCCATCTTACTGTTTATTTTATTGGGCGGAGCGTCGATGTTCGGCCTCGTCCCGATGAAAAGCGGTGAGGCCGCACCTATGCTGTCGAACTTTACGGATGGCGGCAGCTTTTTTCCAAATGGCTTTTTCCCGATACTGATGACGATGCTTTCAGTAAACTTCGCCTTTTCAGGGACGGAATTGATCGGAATCGCCGCCGGGGAAAGCGCCGATCCGGAAAAAACCGTTCCGCGCGCCATTAAGACCACAGTCTGGCGGCTGGCGCTTTTCTTTATCGGAACGATTTTTGTGCTGTCAGGGATGATCTCCATCAAGGAAGCCGGTGTGATTGAAAGCCCGTTTGTCACGGTATTTGACAGAGTCGGCGTGCCTTATGCGGCCGATCTGATGAATTTCGTCATTTTAACGGCGCTTCTGTCCGCTGCCAATTCAGGGCTGTACGCGTCATCACGTATGCTGTGGTCCCTGTCTAAAGAAGGGGAGCTTCATCCCGCCTTTGCCAGGCTGACCTCTAAAGGCATTCCTTTTAACGCTCTGATCTTCAGTATGATCGGCGGCATTCTGTCATTGTTGTCAAGCGTATTTGCAGCGGATACAGTCTATCTTGTTCTCGTCTCTGTCTCAGGATTTGCGGTAGTGGCTGTGTGGATGAGCATCGCCGCCTCGCAATTTTTGTTCAGAAGACGGTTTCTTAAAGAAGGGCACCAGCTTTCAGACTTGAAATACAGGACGCCGGGATATCCGGCCGTACCGATAGCGGCCTTTCTCCTGTGCCTCGCCTCCTGTATCGGCATCGCTTTTGATCCGAACCAGGCCATCGCCCTTTATTGCGGAATTGCCTTTATGGCCGTTTGCTACACCGCTTATTACTTGAAAAACCGGAAAAGCAGAGCCCGCGTGCAAGCCGTAAAATCCCAATAACCAAAAAAAGAACCCTGCGGCGCAAGGGTTCTTTTTTCATTTATACTTCAACCACCCATCTGAACGAATCCCGCACCTTCCCGACTTGGATGCCGGCAATCGTTTCATAGAGCTTTTCTGACACTTCACCGATCAAACCGTTATTCAGCTCAATCGTTTCTCCGTGAATGTGCAGCGCGCCGACCGGCGAGATGACGGCCGCGGTTCCCGTACCGAATACTTCTGACACCTCGCCTCTCATTGCAGCCTCATAGATGTCATCAATGGCGACCTGTTCTTCCCTGACACGGATGCCCCAGCTTTTTAACAGCTCTATCACAGATGCGCGTGTGATGCCCCCGAGAATGCTTCCGTTTAACGCCGGCGTTACGGCCTCTCCGTTTATGATGAAAAAGATATTCATACTCCCTACCTCTTCGGCATATTTCTTTTCCACCCCGTCGAGCCAAAGCACCTGATCGTACCCCAGTTCTTCGGCTTTCCGCTGAGCCTGTAAGCTGGCCGCATAATTTCCGGACGTTTTGACGTCGCCCACTCCGCCGGTGACGGCGCGCACATACTCATCTTCCACATAAATACGGATCGGTTTCAGCTGATCGCCGTAATACGAACCGACCGGCGTCAGAACAACCATGAACTTATAACGCTTGGAAGGCCGGACGCCTAAAGAAGGCTCAGTCGCAATCACAAACGGACGGATATATAAAGAGGTTCCTTTTTCTATCGGTATCCATTCCCGCTCCAGCTCCACCAATTGTATCAATGCTTCCAGCGCCAGCTTCTCGTCAAGAGGCGGCATGCTCATCCGCCGCAACGATTTATTCAGCCGTTTTATATTTTGGTCAGGACGGAACATCAACACCCGTCCGTCTTCTGACCTGTAAGCCTTCAGCCCTTCAAATACGGCCTGCCCGTAATGGAAAACCGATGCGGAAGGATCCAGATGGACCGGTTCATAAGGTGTGATTCTCGGATCATGCCACCCTCTCCCCTCTTCGTAATCCATGACAAACATGTAATCTGTGAAGTACTTGCCAAATCCCAATGAAGCGGAATCCGGTTTTTCTTTTCTAGCTGTGACCTTACGTCTTTCAATCAGTTGATTCAACAAAAGCACACCTTTCTTCTAATTGTTTAAATTTTCAGTCTTCTCTGGGCTGCATGTTTTTTCTGTCCCGAATCTTGTATGCACAGATATATGAGAATGCAGTTGACCATATCATATCAAATATACCACTTATAAGAGGATAATTATCAAAATTTTTAATATTTTCAGCGGAAATCTTTCTTTATTCTTATGCTCCTTCATTTTTTTCAATGAGGACTTTCTGTCATATTCAATGATTGCGCTTACATAATGTAAAGCAATCCTTCCTTTCGCACAGTCAATAATGTGACAAATTTATGGCGGAGAGGAAGGTGGTTGCCGCCTGCTTCACGAATTACGTAAGAAATGCGCAAGTAAAAGGGGGATTCGCTTGAAAAAATTTATCGCATTCCAGATTTTGATCGCTTTAGCCATCGGAGCATTGATCGGCCATTTCTTCCCGGATTTCGGGATGGCGCTGCGGCCTGTAGGAGACGGATTTATCCGCCTGATTAAAATGATTGTCGTGCCGATCGTGTTTTCGACCATTGTTATCGGAGCCGCCGGCAGCGGCAGTATGAAAAAAATGGGCAGTCTCGGCATCAAAACGATTATTTGGTTTGAAGTGATTACGACGCTCGTTCTGGCGCTCGGTCTGTTATTGGCGAACGTGCTGAAGCCGGGAGTCGGACTTAACCTCTCTCATCTTGCTAAAAAAGACATTCACGAGCTTTCCGGCTATACGGAAAAAGTAGTCGACCTGAAACAAATGCTTCTTGATATTATCCCCGTTAACATCATTGACGTTATGGCGAAAAATGATCTTCTCGCCGTCATTTTTTTCGCGATCCTATTCGGTGTTGCCGCAGCCGGCATCGGCAAAGCCTCCGCACCTGTCATGAATTTCTTTGAATCCACGGCAAATATTATGTTCAAGCTGACGCAGATGGTGATGGTCACCGCTCCGATCGGCGTTCTCGCCCTGATGGCCGCCTCCGTCGGGCAATTCGGAATCGCGCTTTTGCTCCCGATGCTGAAGCTGATCGGCACTGTGTTTCTCGGGCTGTTCCTGATACTTTTTGTTCTGTTTCCGATCGTGGGGCTTATCTTTAAAATCAAGTACTTTGAAGTGCTGAAAATGATTTGGGATCTGTTTTTGATCGCTTTCTCCACGACAAGCACAGAAACCATTCTGCCTCAGCTGATGGATCGGATGGAGAAATATGGCTGTCCGAAGCGGGTCGTCTCCTTTGTGGTTCCGTCAGGTTTATCGCTGAACTGTGACGGCTCCAGCCTCTATTTATCGGTGTCCTGTATTTTCCTGGCGCAGGCGTTTCATGTGGAGATGCCGCTTTCTCAGCAGCTTCTGATGATGCTTGTGCTCGTCATGACAAGCAAAGGCATTGCCGCCGTCCCGTCAGGCTCACTCGTCGTGCTTCTGGCGACAGCGAATGCGGTCGGTCTCCCCGCGGAAGGCGTCGCCATCATTGCCGGTGTCGACCGCGTCATGGACATGGCGCGAACCGGTGTCAACGTGCCCGGCCATGCGGTCGCCTGCATCGTCGTATCCAAATGGGAAAAAGCTTTCAAATATAAAGGACCTGTCACGGCAGACCAGACCGCACGGACAGAAAGTATGTAAACACAAAAAAGACCACCTCATTGGTGGTCTTTTCTATTAATCAATCGCCGCATGATCCTCTTTTTCAATCAAAGCAAGGCGTTCATTGATTTCTTCCTGAGTCATTTCGTGCTCTTTCACATACATGTTGCGTTCGTTCGTACGGCATTCGTGACTGCAGCTGCGCATGTATTTGTATTCATTCTCAGGTGTGCAGATCATTTTTTTATTACATGCCGGATTTGCGCAGTTCACATAACGCTCGCACGGCTCGCCCGTGAAATAATCTTTTCCGATGATAACGTGCTCTACGCGGTTGACCGGTACGCTGATTCTTTCGTCAAACACATAGCACTGTCCGTCCCACAGCTGCCCTTGCACTTCAGGATCTTTACCGTAAGTGACGATACCGCCGTCAAGCTGGGACACGTCTTCAAAGCCCTGCTTCAGCAGCCAGCCGGAAAATTTCTCACAGCGTACGCCGCCTGTGCAGTACGTGAGGATTTTTTTGCCTTCAAGCATGTCTTTGTGTTCTTCAATCCAGTCCGGCAGTTCACGGAACGCCTCAATATCAGGTCTGACCGCTCCGCGGAAATGACCGAGATCATACTCATAGTCGTTTCTGGCGTCGATCACGATCGTGTCAGGATCCTGCATTTGCTCATAAAAGTCTTTCGGTTTCAAATGCTTGCCCGTCGTGACATTCGGATCAACATCATCTTCGAGACGAAGCGTCACCAGCTCTTTTTTATGGCGCACAAACATTTTGCGGAATGCATGGCCGTCAGCCTCGTCAATTTTGATCGGCATGTCGGCAAAACGCGGATCAGCTTTCAGCGCATTCATGTATTGATCCGTCTGTTCAACCGTTCCGGACACCGTACCGTTAATGCCTTCTTCAGAAATCAAAATACGGCCTAACAGACCGAGCTCCTTACAAAACTTCAAATGCTGAGCCGTGAACTCTTCAGGCTCATCAATCTTTACATATTTATAATAAAGTAAAACTCTATATTGTTTTTCCATGATTTATACACCCTGTTCAATTATATTAATGATCACGCACACTATACTATATCATACAGGAAAACGGGCGAAAGATGAACATTTCCGTCCGTACTCTTTCTTCCAGTCACGCTTCGCCTTTTAAAACCTGCTGAAAATAAAACCGATACGTATTGCGCAAAAAGGTCTCAAGCGAAAGGCCGGCCGCGGTCTGATACTTGCCGATAATAAACGGAAAACGGTCACGGCCTTTTGCCCGCAGAAGATCCGCGCTGTCTTCAGCCAGTTCTGAGATGAGCGCCTCAACAACAGGCCGGCATGCTTCCCGCACCGCTTCAAGAATTTGCTGATCGCCTGTATGCCGGTACTGTTCGATCAGCTTTCCCAAATCCTTTTCTTCCATAAAGTTCACTTCCTTACACCATATAAAAAAGAGGAGCAGCTTTTATAAAGCGGACGCCTCCTCCTGTGACTCCGCATAACCGATGATCTGACCGACCTGTAATTCACGGCCTTCAGTCAGGTTATCCGAAGGGGTAAACATATCTTTCTCGAATACTAAAATAACGGTCGATCCAAATGAAAAATAGCCCAGCTCTTCCCCCGTCTCAAGCCGGTTTCCGGTGTTTGTCTGAACGATCGAGTTAATATTCATCGCACCTACCGGAATCATGAGCATCTGCTGATCAGCACGGGTCAGCTCGTACACATAACGGTAATTTTTTGAGAGCACATCTTTCCCGTACTTTAACCCCATCGTATTAACGGGATAGGAGCGTTTCCCCAGCTCGGCCAGCTTTTGATACGTGCAGCTGACGGGAGAATGGAAGCGGTGGTAATGTCTCGGGCTCAGGTAAAGCACGGCAAAACACCCGCCGTTATACTTGTGATCGGCGCTTTTAAACCCCGTCAGTTCAGCGAACGAATAATCCTTCCCTTTTACCATGAAAGTTTGATTGGGATTAATCATGCCCACCGTCTGAACGACGCCGTCCACCGGGCTGACGATGGCGTTCTTCTCTTTTGCCACGGGGCGGAGATTCAAATTAATATCACGAATGAAAAATGACGCCAGTGAATCAAAGTCAGAAGCCGTGCGTTCCGTTTCATTCCAGTTAATGCGATAGTGTTTGGAAAACAGCGGAATCATCGGCTTGCTCAGTTTCGATTCACAGAAGTTTTTAATGAGATAAGACGTCAATCGATTATTAGTCAGTTCAATCAATGAACGGTAAAGAACTTTAGCGGCAGTATTAAACATTGATTACTCCTATGAATTTTCCTATAGTAATAAAAATAAAACACCATAAAAACGCTCCGATGGCGGCGAAGCATAAGTAGGTTTTGAATTCCATTCTGCCGATTCCGGAAAAGTAGCAGGTCACGTGTCTAATGCCGGGGATGAAATAGCCTAAAATAATGGTGTACGGCCCGTACTTCTTCATCCACCTGTCTACTTTCTCCATCCTCTTTTCCTTCAGGCCGACCCATTTCCCAAACTTATTAATAAACGGGCGGCCGGCTTTTCTGCCGATGAAGTAGCTGATAATCATCCCAAGGAGCGCTCCGATAAAGCTGATCAGAATGGAGAGCCCGTAATTCAGCACGTTTAAATGAGCGAAGTAGCCCACAAGCGTCATCATGACTTCATCCGGAATAGGCAATCCGATAATACCGAGTGTCAGCATAAGAAAAATCGCGATATATCCGTAATCGGATATTAATTGCTGAACTAATTCCATCTTCTGCTCTCCAGGTTTTCAGGCGCCTGTTTTTTAAAGTGCGGAAATTTAATGTTGCTGACCATTAAATAACCGAGCGCGATCGTTCCCGCCCCCAGAAGAAAAGCGTTATTGATAAAGCTCAAAATGACAAGACACATACCCGCAAACGGAATCGGCATCCCGATAAACGTCGGCAGCTTGCTTTGTTCAATATTAAATCTGGAAAGACGGATCATCCCGCAGATGCTGTAGGAAAGCGCGATTAAAATTCCGATGAACGGAAGCGTATATAGTGAAACACTGTAAGCGAGCATGGACGGCGCTACGCCGAACGTCACGAGATCAGCAAAAGAGTCAAGCTCTCTTCCCATCTCCGATACCGCGTTCAGCTTACGGGCGGCCAAACCGTCAAAGAAATCAAGAAACATCCCGGTGAAAATAAAGATCACCGCAGAGTGTATATTATGATACAAAAGGGAATGAATCGATAAGAGCCCGCAAATGAAATTTCCAATTGTAATCATACTAGGTATATAATTCACAGTTTACACAAACCTCCAATTAAAACCATATCAAATCGGACTGCGTATGCATAAAGAATACATTTTAAGGAAACATAAAATGAAATTCTTTCAATGCTATCATTCAAATTCTTTTATTATACAGCATTTGGTGTTATTTGAACAATCTAATCTGGTGATTTTTGTTTTTTCGCCGTTCATATTAAGGTAAGCAATCATGGTTTCCTCTATTCCGGATTACCCTGCTTAAATATTCCATGCTGCGATCCGGATTGTCCGTTCTTGATGAATGAAAAGCCGTATGATGTATTGTTATTTCCTTCTCCGGGAAATGAGAACATTACATATAACGATTGCGGACATAAAAAGTTTCAAGAATTAAAAAGCCGGCACAAAACGGCCTCATACATTATCTCACAACCCCGTTTTCCAGTATATAGTCTGTCCAAACAAAAAAGGCGCCTTACCATTACGGTAAAACGCCTTTTAAGATCATTTTATGTAATTGATAAATGACTGAGTGCTTCGGCCGCTCTTTCTCTGGCCTCTTCAACGGTCTCGGCTGCAGAAAGCGCAACCGCCATACGGCGTCCGACTTTCGTGACGGGTTTACCGAATACGCGGACCTGAGTGCTTTTTACCGCCAAAGCTTTCTCCAAACCTTCAACCGCATAATCAGCAAGCTCTTTTGGCGCCTTCAGCGGACGGCTTGCCCCCGGCGACAGCTGAGTGATTTCCGGAATCGGGAATCCCAATATCGCGCGGACATGCAGCGCAAACTCTGACAAATTTTGCGTCACAAGCGTAACGAGCCCCGTATCATGCGGACGGGGAGACACCTCGCTGAAATATACTTTATCTTCAGTAAGGAAAAGCTCCACCCCGAACAAACCGTATCCGCCGAGCTCATCCGTTATGCTTTTCGCAATGTGTTTCGCCTCTTCAATCTGCTGTTCCGTCATATGATGAGGCTGCCATGATTCAATATAGTCACCGTCTTTTTGTTCATGTCCGATCGGCGCGCAAAAGGACGTACCGTTCGCCGCGCGCACTGTCAAAAGAGTGATTTCTGACTCAAATGGAATGAATTCCTCAACGATGACCCGGCCGTTTTTCACCCGGCCGCCTTCCATTGCCATGTCCCAGCAGCTTTTCAGCCCGGAAGCCGAGCGGCACACGCTTTGCCCTTTTCCGGAAGAGCTCATCAGCGGCTTTACCACGCACGGAAAGCCGATTGTTTCTGCCGCTTCTTTAAATTCTTCATATGTATTCGCGAATTCATAGCCGGCAGTCGGAAGATGAAGCGTCTCTGCCGCAAGCCGTCTGATGCCTTCACGGTCCATCGTCAGCTTTGCCGCACGCGCATTCGGAATGACGTGAAACCCTTCTTCCTCAAGCTTCAGCAGCTCATCCGTCGCAATGGCTTCCACTTCCGGCACGATCAGGTCCGGTTTTTCTTTCTCAATGACTTCTCTGACCTGCGCTTTATCAAGCATATCAATCACATAGCTTTTGTGCGCGGCCTGCATGGCGGGAGCATGCTCATAGCTGTCAACGGCTACAGTGACAACCCCGAGCCGCTGCGCTTCAATGACGACTTCTTTCCCCAGCTCGCCTGATCCTAATAACAACATCTTCTTCGCCTGATACATGTCCTTTGGCCCCTCCCTTTCTATACCCCACTCATTATAACGGAAATATTCAAAAAATAAAGACAAGACAGATTACAAGCTCTACCCTGTCTTTTGTGCTGATTCGAGCGATTCAATCGCCGCTGACACGTCCTTCTCGCAATATTGCCCCATTAAGCATAACGATTCTTCCGCCCGGCAGGCGTGAGAAGCGATGCGGCGCTTTGCTTCCTCATGGTTGTCAAGGATGCCGAGATCACAGAGACTGACGGGGAAACCGAGCCGGCGGTAAAACGGAAGCAGCTCTTCAATCTCATGTCTCCGATTCTCAAGCGCGAGCTGCACCAATATGCCGTAAGCAACCTTCTGGCCGTGCAGCACCTGATGTGTCTCCTGAAGAAAACTGAGGCCGTTGTGGACCGCATGCGCCCCTGCCATCCTGCACAAACGGCCGCCATACCCGCCGACCGTTCCCGCAAGCATAATGATCGTTTCCGCCGTATGGATGAACGGCACGGACAGCTCGCCTTTCTCCATGCTTACGACGGCGGCTTCACTGTAACGCAATAACAGATGACGGATATATTCCGCCTGTCTCAGCCCCGCCTGCGCCATCAGCGGCGGCGCCTCCTCCGTATTTCTGATGACCGCCTCGGCCTCATACCATTTCGCCAGCGTATCACCGATCCCGCTTTTCATATATTCAATGGGAGAGGAAAGCAAAAACAGCGGATCAACAAGCGTCAAATAGCTTGAACGCTTGTGATAATCAACTCTGATAAAATTGCCGCTCTCATCATATATGACACTCAACGGCGTACTTGCCGCACACGTCCCCGCAATGGAAGGAACCATCACAGCCTCAATATCAAGCCGGTCTGCCGCCGCTTTTGCCAAATCCAAAATCGTGCCGCCTCCGATACCGATGATCACATCCGCGTCTTCCGCCTGCTCACAGACCTTACGCACCGCCTCAGGTGAACAGTATCCTTTGTGCTGAATCACATCCCAGGAAGAACCGCCGCCGTAATCGGAGAACGCCTGATAAGATTTGATTCCGGTCACAATAACGGGTTTTCTGAATGTCTCCAGCAGCCCCGGAAGTTCTTTTGCGATTCCTTCCTTGCATATGTACTGATTCGGGCCGCTTCGCACGATATCTTCAGGCTTCATTCGAATCTCTCCTTTGGCTGGAATTTATATATATTTTCTCACTTGTCAGAAAATACATCAACCGGAGGTGCGTCAGCGCTTCGCTTCTTCCGCCTCCAAAAACAGCTCATCAAGCCGCTCCAAAGCCTCTGCCTTTTCAAAACTGCTGAACCACAGATCATCATAAGAATCAAGGATGCGGTAATGGTGGGAAATCAAATGCTGCTGCAAGCGGAACTCGCCTTTTTTCTCGATGGCTTTCCACCACACCTTGCCGCCCATCGTCTTCCCCTTCGGCCTGTCAATTGTGCGGTGAGCAACCGTTTCAATGACCTCCAGCGGATCATCTCCTAATACAGATTGCAGTGTTTCACTTGATCTGAAAAGCGCGCAAACCGCCACAACGTGCGGCCATTCCGCAAGCGCCCGCCCTTTCTCAATCTGCACCAGCGACTTTTTAGAAAGGCCGATCACATCCGCCATTTTCTCCTGTGTGTAGCCTCTCTCCGACCGGATTTTCTTCAGCTGGACTGAGACAAGCTCAGTCATATAATCTTGATCCATCTCAACCTCCATTTTTATCAATATAGCCATTTTACACCGCGGCACGCCTTTTTTATATCAGAACATTTTCAAACGAATCAAAAGGACCCGGGATTGGCTTTTCATTGAAGCGATGTACCTTTCCGCATAATCCAGAATGATGCGGTGAATACAAACGTACGCCCGAAGAGACAGGTGGGGCCCTCCTGGCGGTTGAGGGAGAAAATAAAAAGCTGCCGCAGCTGCGGCAGCTAAAACATTATAAGCTGAAAATCAAAATTATGAAGCGAATACAATCCAACTCGCACTATAATTGACACGTTTTTTCGAACCTTGATTGACCATTTTAAATCTGTATGAATCTCCTTTTTTTAACGAAGGTGTTTCAAAATAAGTCGTTCCATTTTTCTTTGCATTGGCGGTTTTGATTGTTTTCCAGGCACCTTTGCCGTTGACTTGCTTTTGGACGTATATTTTATACGTGCCCTTCCCTTTACTGTTGGATTTAAAAGTCACGGCTCTCAAGCTGTACTTTTTTGTCGTCTTAGTGAATTTAGGGTGATAGGTATTGATCACATAGTTAGTGAAATACCCGCTTTTATAAGTATGAAGCCAGTCTTTAGCCTCTGCTTTTTGCGGAGAAGAAAAACCCATAAAACCAATTCCGCTGATTAAAAGAGTAAAAATAATGATGAGCGACTTAAAAATCTTTTTGCTTTTCATCGAGAAAACCCTTCCTTCCTGTAACTATTTACCCTATTTATGTTAATGACAATATAGCTAATCATAAATCCGTCCAACTAACCATTTTGACTGCAGGAAGAGGTATGAACAGCCCTAAAAATGACTATATGACTACTACTTATGATTCTTGTTATTTTTGATTAAGTGATAATGTTACTTTAAACCGCTATCCATTTTGCTGTTTTTATATCAATTGTCATAGAGAGATCTTTTCCTATCAATGCCTCTCTTTCGGCGTTTGTGCTGCGATTGTATGATGGGGCTGTCCTCGGACAAACTCCTGCGCCCATGACAAACTGTCATACGTTTGCCACCTATGAATGAACGCACACTACACATAATGGAGGGATTGCAATGGACGAAATGGTCCTGGAAACACAACAATGGCTGAATGAGACGTACAAAGGCAGACATGGGTACAACAAGGTGCCGGAAAACGGAAAAACAGGCTGGGATACCATTTACGGTCTGACACGGGCGCTTCAAATTGAGCTTGGTATTTCAGAACCCGCCGATAACTTCGGACCGACGACACAAAGATTGTTTAAACCGCTGAAAAAGCAGGCTCCCGATTCTAAGCCGACAAACATGAATTACATTCTGCAAGGGGCGCTGTGGTGTAAAGGATTTAACCCGGGCGGATTTTCTGGCGTTTTCTATGAAAATACCGAAAGCGCTGTAAAAGAGTTTCAAAAAGCGGCCGGACTTACTAAGCAAGACGGCATCGTCACGGCACTCATTATGAAGGCTTTGCTGGATATGAGCGCTTTTCGGTTAGTAGCGGGAGGCGA
Organism: Bacillus sp. MT(2024); assembly: GCF_036362845.1. Classification (NCBI taxonomy): domain Bacteria; kingdom Bacillati; phylum Bacillota; class Bacilli; order Caryophanales; family Bacillaceae; genus Bacillus; species Bacillus sp. MT(2024). Next base: position 236,496 of record NZ_CP143632.1, on the reverse strand, counting down.
CAAAAGAATCCGCCAAATCCAGCAGAACCTGAACCGGGATTACAATGACTACATCGGCTTGATGCCTTGTGACGGCTTATATGCCCGCGATACAAACAAGGCTCTCATCTATGCTCTGCAAAAAGAAGAAGGCATGAGCACAAGCGTCGCCAATGGATTTTTCGGGAACGGAACGACCAGCTTATGTCCTACCTTGACTCCCGGCGATTCACGGACAGGCTTTGTTTTGATTGTGCAATACGCGCTTTACTGTAATGGGAAATCATTTGACCCCGGTGAATTCGACGGAAAATACGGCGTCGGAGTTGTATCGGCAGTGAAAGCTTTCCAAGAATTTATGTGTCTGCCGCAGACAGGTTATGCGGACATGCCGACGATTAAAGCTTTATTATCAAGCTCAGGCGACACAACACGGGCTGCTTCAGCTTGTGACACCGCTGCCATTTTGACGGCAGATACGGCTAAAACTTTGCGTGAGAATGGCTATAAGATCGTGGGAAGATATCTGACCGGGAATGTGCGGACGAGCAGCGGACTGACATCGAAAGCGTTAACGTCAAAAGAACTTTCCGCGATTTTCAATGCCGGCTTAAGCGTGTTTCCGATTTATCAGGACGGCGGCTATGAATCTTCTTATTTTGTAAAAGACCAAGGAACGAGAGATGCGTACAGCGCTGCATCAGCCGCCCGAAGATTAGGTTTTCCGTCAGGAACGACCATTTACTTTGCCGTCGATTTTGATGCGTATGATTATGAAGTCACGGATAAAATCATCCCTTACTTCCAAGAAATCAAGTCAGCTTTTATGAAAATGCAGGCGTTCTCAACTGCGCCGAAATATGAAATCGGGGTATACGGACCGAGAAACATTTGTATCCGGACGTCAGAAGCAGGTCTGACCAAATATAGCTTTACGGCTAACATGTCGACCGGATTCAGCGGCAACCTCGGATACCCGATGCCGAAAAACTGGGCTTTTGATCAATTTTATGAAGGAACGATCGGAAGCGGAGCGGGAAAAGTCGCCATTGACAAAGACGGATACTCCGGAAAAGACTCGGGTGCAAGCAGCGTCCATCCGCCTTCTGATCCTGTGTATGATGCAAGACTGCGTACACTGACGGACATTTTAACAACCATTCCTGCTTTAGAAAATATATCGAATCTTGCGAATGCCATGTTTGAATTCGACAAGACAGAAACCATTTATACATCACCTGAAATGGATATTCTTTTATCTACTTCACTTTTGGCAACAGTGCCAAGCGAAGGTTCTCCCAACACAGTTACCATTACAAACGGCAAACCGGGAGCTTATATTACCGGTCTGATGGGAGATTCACAAGTCTCTTTTACAGCATCACAAATTGATTCCTATCAAAACCTGCTTAACAGTCTGAGCTTGTCAGTCCGCAACGGTTATTTAGAAGTGTATGTCAATCCGTCTGCGGGATCGCTGAATATTCAATTTAAAATTTATACACCTGATATTCCGGTCGGTGACAGTGCTACAACTGGACTAACAACTACCATTACATTTAAAATAAAACAAAAGAGCTTCAGGCTGCCGGATTCCGAAGAGGTGTACTCTCCGGATTGGGATTCTGTCGTGAATACCATGGCTATTGCAGGCGCAGGAATTATTGTTATTGTAGGGATCGGTGCTTTAGTCGTTTTAGCACCTGAATTAGGAGGAGCTGCAGCCTTGTTCAGCACAGTTTTATCACTATTTCTATAATTGAACAGGCAGCTCCTTGCTCCAGGAATGCTCAATGAGTATTCTTGGAGTTATTTTTAAAGGAGGATTCGCATGAAGATTGATATGGAGACATACAAGGACACCGTTCAAAGAATAGAAAATGATTTGATTCCGCGAAGTCAAAATGACAAAGAACTGCTTACATATCTAATGAAACAAGATTCGCTCACACTGAATCAAATGAAAATGTGTTTCACTGAACCGCCCCTCACATTCCGACATACTGTCAAAATCGTATGTACAGTCACTTTCATCACATTATATATCTTTTTTTTCAGCACTCATTTTAATGAATTGATTGAAATGGTTCTGCAGATGGTTTTTGGCCTGGCCGGCCTTGTTTGGATTTTTGCTGTATTTCCGTTTTCAAGGAAAATCCAAGTGTCTGACCGTTTCAGACAAAAATCTGAAAACACCCGTATCACCGGAATGATAGACTTTGTCCTCGAACAACGATACAAAGACATGATCAGTTAAAAACCCCTCTGCTTAAGGGGTTTTTTTTATGATGCAATCCCTTCACCCCCCTTATCAAAAAAGGCTCTTCCCCTTTGGAAATAACCGGAACACCCAATTTCGTTTTCAATATAATGAGGTAGTGGATCTGCAAAGAAAGAAGGGCGACATGATGGGTATCATTAATGGCAAAATGTTCATTGACCGATTAAATCAGCTTGGAAATGAGATTTGGCTTGATGGTGAAAAGATCGAGGGACAGATTTCTGAACATCCCGCATTTAAGGGCCTTCTGGAAACGAAGCGCTCTCTTTATGATTTGCAAACGAAACCGGACATGATAGATCAAATGACTTACAGTCTTCCCGGTAAAAAAGAACGGGCCGGGCTTTCATACCTGCAGCCGAAAACGAAAGAAGACGTAAAAAGAAGAAGAAACATGTTCGAACATTGGGCCAGGCACACGCACGGAATGATGGGACGAAGCCCGGATTATATGAATACCGTGCTGATGAGCTTCGCCTCCTCTGCCGCGCTTTTGAAAGACCGCGATCATTGTTTTCCGGAACATGTTCAAGCGCTGTACGAACGCGCTGCCGCACAGGATCTTTCTTTTACGCACACGTTTATCACCCCTCAGGTGAATCGTTCACAAATGGGCGTAAACGTATCGCCGACACCTATCTCGGCAAAAGTCGTCGATAAAAATGAAAAAGGCCTCATCATACACGGCGCGCGGATTTTAGCCACACAAGGCGGCCTGACGGATGAAGTGCTCGTGGTTTCTCTGCCTAAGATGTATTTTGAATCGGATGAAGCGTTCGCTTTTTCAATTCCTTCCAATACAAAGGGAGTAAAATTTATCTGCAGGGAATCTTTCGTACTCGGAAAATCATCGTTTGATTATCCGCTCAGCTCAAGATATGAAGAAATGGATTCTATCGTTGTATTTGATCACGTTTTGGTCCCTTGGGAACGCGTATTTTTTTACAATAATTACGAGGCGGCTTTTGATTTTAATATGAAAAGCTCTTTTAACGCCTTCGCATTTCATCAAGTTATCACGAGACAAATTGTAAAGACGGAGTTTCTCCTTGGCCTCGCCCAAACGCTTGTCGATGCGATAGATGTAGGCGAATATCAGCATATTCAGGCTAAGATGGCTGAGATCATCACCGGTCTGGAAACGATGAAAGCCCTTTTGGAAAAGTCGGAGAATGATGCGGAAACAGACGAATGGGGTTATATGCGTCCGAGTGTCACTCCGCTTCGTGTGGTCAGCGCGATTTTCCCTGACATCTACCCGCGCTTCACGGAAATCATCCAGCTGATCGGGGCAAGCGGAATGGTGACTTTGCCGACTGAAAAAGCGTTCCGTTCCGACATCAGAGGAGACCTTGACCAATATTTGCAGGCGGCCGAATTGAACGCTGAAGACCGGGTAAAAGTGTTCCGCCTCGCATGGGATTTGACCATGAGCCCCTTTGGAACAAGGCAGACACAATATGAGCGGTACTTCTTCGGTGACCCCGTCCGCTTAGCCAGCCATCTGTACAGAAGCTATCCGAAAGAAGAACAGACCGCGGTCATCAAGGAATTCCTGCACATTCATAAATAAAACAAAGCAGAGATGTGTTCTCTGCTTTTGATAGCTGGATCGGCTGCCGCCGATCCTATTTTTTATTTTGGCTGATCACCACCATCGTAATATGCGATAACGCGAAAGAGACGAGCGTGTACACGACGGCCCACCCGATAAACGAGAAATTCAATATGGTAAAGGTGCATATAAGGCAAACGGCCAAAGCGGCAGCCGGCATAATGAACGCGTTTTTAAACAGGTACGTTCCGGCGACTGACAGGATGATGATACAAAGCGGCAGAACACCGAACGCAAAATCCAATTCATCAATCAACAGATGCACTCCCTTCGCTTTTCTTAGTTCGGCCTAACACATCTTATGCCTGAGTACAAAATCGAGTACCTCAAATCTTTCGCGCTCCGGCTGATATTCCCTCCGGTTATTTATTCAAAAAAATGAAAACTTTCCTTAAAGCGTTTACATTCACGCCAGACTGTGATAATTTAAGAAAGCGCTATCATATACAAGTTAATGATTTTTGGATGGAGATGAGGAGAACCAGGAAACCGCGCCCTTTCATAAGGGTGATTTCTGGTTCTTTTTGTCATTTTCAAGGAAAGGAGTCATACATACATCATGATAGACGTTCAGCAAAGGGGAGGATATGATGTTTCAATTGTTCAAGCCGGCTCCGCATATTGAGAGATTGGATGATTCAAAGACGGATGCGGCCTATAAACGGCTCAGGCTGCAGGTATTTTTGGGGATTTTCATCGGGTATGCCGGGTATTATTTACTTCGCAAAAACTTTGCCTTCGCTATTCCTTATTTTCAGGAACAAGGGTTTTCAAAAGGGGAACTTGGCTTGGTGCTTGCGGCCGTATCAATCGCTTACGGCTTCAGCAAATTTATTATGGGGATGGTGTCTGACCGCTGCAACCCGAGGTATTTCCTTGCGACAGGTCTGTTTTTGTCAGGTGTCGTCAACATTTTATTTGTTTCCATGCCATGGGTCACGTCAAGCGTGACGATTATGTTCATTTTTATGTTTATTAACGGATGGTTTCAAGGGATGGGCTGGCCGCCTTGCGGACGGACGATGGCTCATTGGTTTTCCATCAGTGAACGCGGAACGAAAATGTCGATATGGAATGTCGCCCATAACATAGGCGGAGGTATTCTCGCCCCGCTCGTGACTCTCGGCATCGCCATGTTTGTTACTTGGAAAAGCGTATTTTTCTTTCCGGCGATTATCGCCATCGTCATTTCATTTGTGATTGTTCTTCTCGTTCGGGACACGCCGCAATCCTGCGGGCTTCCGCCGATTGAAGAATACCGGAATGACTATCCGAAACATGCGTTCAAAGACCAGGAAAAAGAGATGACGACCAAAGAAATTCTTTTCAAATATGTGCTGAATAATAAATTTCTGTGGTATATCGCATTTGCCAATGTCTTTGTTTATTTCGTGCGGTACGGTGTCGTTGACTGGGCGCCGACTTATTTGACGGAAGCGAAAGGGTTCTCTCCTGAAGACTCCAGATGGTCTTATTTCCTTTATGAATATGCGGGAATTCCGGGAACGATTTTGTGCGGCTGGATCAGCGACCGGTTTTTCAAAAGCCGCCGCGCACCGGCCGGCGTGCTGTTCATGGCCGGCGTATTTATCGCTGTATTGGTCTACTGGCTTAACCCTGCCGGTCATCCGCTCATCGATAATATCGCGCTGATCAGCATCGGATTCTTAATCTATGGGCCTGTCATGCTGATCGGACTTCAGGCCATTGACCTTGCGCCTAAAAAAGCGGCGGGAACGGCAGCCGGCTTAACCGGGTTCTTCGGCTACATCGGAGGCTCTGCTTTCGCCAACGCCATTATGGGTTATGTCGTAGACCGGTTTGACTGGAACGGCGGCTTTATCATGCTTATCTCCTCATGTGTGCTGTCCATCGTCTTCTTGGCTATGACGTGGAATACAGGCAAGCGGGCGGAGCATGTGTAAGAAAACAACATAAAAGATTAATATTTTTGCAGTACAGCATTTACAACGATTTTCTACGCTAGAGACAGATATTGATTTTTAAGGGGGAAGAAAACATGCGGAAACATAAGTTGTTTGCTTTGGTATTGCTTTCATTCGGTTTATTGTCATTCATCGTCACGCCTGTATCGGCGGCGGGAAAAGGAAACCTCTTGTCTCCTGACAGAATTTTAACCATTGCCCATCGCGGTGCTTCGGGGTATGTCCCGGAGCACACGATCCTTTCTTATGAAACTGCGCAAAAAATGAAGGCTGACTATATTGAGCTGGATTTACAAATGACAAAAGACGGCAAGCTGATCGTCATGCATGATGAAAAGCTGGACCGCACCACAAACGGACAAGGCTGGGTGAAGGATCATACATTAGCCGAGATTCAAAAGCTCGACGCCGGTTCTTGGTTCAATAAGGCCTATCCGGAAAAAGCAAAACCGCAATACGCCGGACTTCGCGTTCCCACACTTGATGACGTGTTAAAACGGTTCGGCAGACATGCAAACTATTATATTGAAACAAAGGCGCCTGAAACATATCCGGGTATGGAAGAAAAACTGATCGCTTCACTGAAAAAATATAAATTGGCAGGAAAGCATGCGAAACTTGGACAAGTGATCATTCAGTCTTTCAGCAGGGACAGCCTTCTGAAAATCAAACAGCTCGATCCGAAACTTCCCGCCGTCCAATTGCTTGAAGCGGAACAGATGACGTCAATGACTGACGCAGATTTAACGGACATCAAAACATATGCCGTCGGAATCGGACCGGATTACAAAGCGCTGAACGCTCAAAACGTCCGGAACATACGCAGCCACGGCCTACTGCTTCACCCTTACACCGTGAACAGCGAGACGGACATGCGCCGTCTGCTGAATTGGGGCGTAACCGGTGTGTTTACCAACTATGCGGATATATTCCAAAAGGTCAAAAAAGAATACAAATCATAAAGCCAGCATGGGTTCGGAGATAATGCCGAACCCATGTTTTTTTGCCCGATAATACAAACGCCATCATGGGTTATGTAACGGGCGGAGCATATTAGTAAAGCTTAAATTCACCTTTATATTAATTAAAGGTATCACTGTAATTGTGAATTACCTGTGATACCTTACAAACAAAAGGATTTAATTATTTATTTCTATTATCTATTTTCTTTCTTATACTATTTGTAATATATGATAATATTATTGATACTAAACCATAGACAACAACCCATCCCCAGAAAGATAGATTAAAAACAGTAAACATTAGTATGACAGAAACAACTATGCTGACAAGCGGCATTATATACACTTTTTTGAAAATATACGTGAATATAATCGATAAGACAATAATAGAAAGTGGTAAAATACCAAAAGCAATATCTAGCTCATCCATTATTATTCTCCTTTGTGAATTTAATTTCCCCTTAAGTATACTCACTCAGCTGTCTAGCCATTTATATCTAATCACTCCATACTTCTTTGTTTTTCTTAATCATAAAAAAGTCATATTCAGAAACATGGGTATTGTTAATAATTTTTTCAAGTCCTCTGATAGGAGTAGATTTTAATTTTTTTCCGTTTTTATAAGAGTAAGAATTAATCACATATTTCCCGCCCTTGCTTATTTCTAACAAGAAAATTTCAGACTCGTCAAAATAAGTGAATTTTGCTTGGTTTTCAAATTTTGTTGACCTATGTAATGGGAGTTTTTTCTTCGGCTTCATACTTTTCAGATCGAAAGTATAAAGTATTGAATTAGCTGCCAAATGATATAAAGTGTCATTTTTTACAAAAAAGTTATTAGTGGAAAGAGGAATAGCCAGCTGAGAAATTTCATCAGGGATATGATAACTGCCTAAAGGATATGCACCTTTAAACTTATTATGCTTTAAATCAATTTTTGCTACTTTGAATTGTACTTTGTTTGATTTATCCGTTTGGTTATATAGTATAAAAAAGGCTGAGCTTTTTTTAACTATTATCTGTGAATAAACACTCCAATTTTCTTCATTTAATATAGGAATTGTTGTTCCTTTCCCAACTGTAACTTTATCTTTATCTATTTTAATACCCTGAAAAGTCGGTGTTTTGATTGAAGAATCTTCATTTATCACGTAAATATATTCACCGTCATTACCGGTACTTGTATAGAAACCCGGAATAACTTTTTCATGAAATCCACTGCTGTTACCCCATCTGATTAAACTATTATAATGGTTTTCACCGACTCCTTGATTATTCAAAAAATAAAAGATATTTTCTTTTATTAAATGGCCTGATGATTGCCCATAACTTGTATGTACTTGATGCTGCATCGGGAATTTTTTAAAGTTATCGCCTATCATATAAACTTCTTTTTTGTCCTGTCTAACTATGTTTTTTTCATCTTGTGCAATGGTTCCAACTTCAATAGCATCTCCTTTTACAGCTGTTGCTTTTCCTTTTTCATCAATATATACAGTATAACTCCCATCTTTAGGGTAATCTATTGTAGCTGAATAATATATAGCTGCAATTTTATCATTCAAGAAATTCTTTTCTTTTTCTGTTTCAGTTTGTTTAACATCAGAAACTGTATTAGTATATTTAAAAGTTCCGATACATATAAATATACCTATTAATACTATGACCGCAATTATTATTAACCACTTAATCTTGTTCAAATATAATCTCACTCCTTAAAATAATATGACTCCCTAAATAAACTTAGGGAGTGAAAATAATTCATCTAATTGTTTTAATAGTTTTTGTATAACCGGAATCTCTGATGTCTCTAGGGTAGACGCCCAGTCCTTTATCCTTATCCATATCTATGCCAGCCTTCAGCTTAAAAGCTGACCATAATAGTTTTGAACAGTTTTTATCACCATAATGACTTGATTTTCTATTTGTTGCAAAATTATATGAATAACCATCCTTCCCAACCCTGCTATAACCCCAATTTACTGAATTATTTTTTTTAGAACTAGAAACTTTTACATTTTGAATTACAGCGTTTTTTTCGACCTTACGTTTCGAGGATGCTATTGCACGAACACCTTTTTTAGGAACCGATTCGACAATTTGATTTCCCTTATAGTACATACCAACATGTCCATGTGGAAGCCCAAAAGTAGATGCAGGTGTATAGTAAACATTACCTTTGGAGCTTGATCCTATAATTTTTGGCCCGCTATTCTTGCCCATTGTGCTCATTCTATTACTTTTATCTTCTTCTTTATCTAGCTTTTCTTGCTTCTTTAATTCTGTTTTAATTTCCTCTAAGATTTCATTAGATGTTTTATTATCTTGTTTAACTAGATCATTAACGGATTCAATTAATTCTTTTTTCGCCAGATTCGGATTCATTTTCAATATGTAGTTTACTGTTTCTGAATTATACGAGTCCACAGCCTTAACACTCGTAAAACTTCCAAACACTAAGGGAGTAACGATGCATAACGTTGCAAAAAATTTTCGCGTTTTCATACTTATTACCTCGTGCTATTTGTTTATTATCCTATATTTTAATTTATTATACAATTATTGTAATCTAAACTTACGTACTGTATTTTTTCTGTGGTTAATTATTTGTTTTGTCTCTAAAACTTTGACTTTAGAGTACAGGAAAAAGGATGAAGCATGGAGAAGAAGAAACATAAAAGATTAATAGTTGCCCAACATATATTTTACATTCATTGTTTAGTATGGAAGGCAGTTATTGATAAGGCGGAGAAATCATGAAAAAAAAGAATACTGGCCTTGGTTTTCGTCGTTAGGCTTGCTCTCAATCATCGTCAGCCTGTATCGAGCGAGCATGGGTTCGGGGATGATGCCGAACCCATGTTTTTTTGCCCGATAAAAAAACCTTGCGGGAACGTTACCGCAAGGTTTTTATCAATCATTATTCTTTTCCGGCGGCGGCTTCCGCCTGTCCGCCTTTTAATTGATCGTTGATTGCTTTGGCGTCTTTCAAATACTCAGTCTTGAATCCGCTCTTCAGCGCCCACGCATAGAAGGCAAGGGCAACGATTGCGATCAGCCCCATATCCCATCCGTACGGAATGATGTTCAGACCGCCGAATTTTTCACTTCCGAGCCATGAAATGACCATCATGCTGAGCAGATAGACAACCATCCAGACGCCGCCTTTAAAGTTTCTGCGGAATCCTTTCCACTTCACTTTCGCTTGGTAGTAGAAATAAATCGGAAGGCCGATCAAAATGATAAACAGCACCTGCCCTGTTAACGGCCAGCGCGCCCAATACAGCACGAGAGACGCGAACACGAAGCCGAGCGGTGCAACCACGCTGAGGCCTTTCAGACGGAGAGGCCTGTACAAATCCGCCGCCGTCCGCCGCAGCGTCATCACCGTCACTGGACCCGTGATATAAGAAATCAGCGTCGCAACGGAAATGATTTCAGCAAGCACGCCCCATCCTCTGAATAAAAATAGAAAGATAAACGATACGATCAGGTTGAAAATCATCGCTTGGCGCGGCACGCCGTACAGCGGATGAAGCTTTCCGAAAATGCTCGGCATATATTTATTTTTTTCCATGCCGTAAATCATGCGGGACGTCGTAGCGGTATAAGTGATACCCGTTCCCGACGGAGATACGAACGCATCCGCATAAAGAATAATGACAAGCCAATTGATATTCAATGCGATCGCCAAATCGGCAAATGGAGAGTTAAAGTTCAGGTGACTCCAGCCGTGAACGATCATGGAAGGTTCAACCGCACCGATAAATGCGATTTGCAATAGGACGTAAATGACGGTTGCGACCAACAGCGAACCGACAACCGCAATCGGAATCGATTTGCCGGGATTTTTTGCTTCTCCGGCCATGTTAATCGGGCTTTGAAACCCGTTAAACGCAAATACGATACCTGATGTGGCCACCGCCGTCAGCACGCTCGCCCAGCCGTTCGGCGCAATGCTTGAACCGGATGTGAAGTTTCCGCCGTGAAAACCGGTAAACAGCAGCGCTCCGATTGTCAGCCCCGGAATAATAATTTTAAAGATGGTAATCAATGAATTCGCTTTTGAAAACAAGTTAACTGTCCAATAATTCAGTAAAAAGTAAATAATCAGCAATACGGATGCGAAGCCGAGCCCCTCTCCCGTAAGTGTGCCGTTGTGAACGAGATTGCTTGTCCACTTTGCCCAGTCCCACGGCCATGAGCTCATATATTGAACAGACGCAACCGCCTCCACCGGAATAACGGAAACAATCGCAATCCAGTTTGCCCATCCTGCGATAAATCCAATAAATGATCCATGAGAATATTGAGTATATTTTACCATTCCCCCGGCTTCCGGGAACATTGAACCCAATTCACTGTAAGAAAGTGCGATAAACAAAATTACGATCATACCGATAATCCAGGAAATAATTGCGGCAGGTCCCGCAATCTGAGCCGCCCGCCACGCCCCGAATAACCAACCGGAGCCAATCATCGACCCAAGTCCGACCATCATGAGTGCAAACGTTCCCATTCTGCGATGTAATTGATTCATAAAGTTAACACCTTTCAATTAAAATATGACTCCAGCGCTATCATATATTTATAATATTATTCTGAAAATAGTTTTGTCAATCTTTATCGCATTAAAGCGGCAAGCCAAAATTAACCTTCCGATGTTTAAACAGCCGTTAAGCGGGAATAACTACTGCAAGCCAGAAATAGAAAGGAGTTTTTATCGTGAAACAAAAACTGCTCATTTCAGGACTTGCCGTGTCGACTGTCGGAGTGACTTCCTACCTGCTCAAAGATAAATCAAACCGCCAAAAGGTGATGAACTTTATCCGCAATATGAAAACATCGCTCTCCGGGAAGCAGGATATTGAATCATTCCCCGTCAACAAAGCAGGCAATCCGCATCCCGAAGATATTGAAGACAACAAAATGGTATCCGAAGGCTCCATGTACCCGGTTCAATATTATGATGACAAGAAGAAATAATCTGTTCCCGGGCTGCCCGGCCGTATCAAACGGCGGCAGCTTTTTTATGCAGACGGCGTTTTATAGATCCGCCAATATTGGCGCGATCCTTTCTCCCGCACAGTAATGCCCAGTTTGGATATTTCCGCTTTCAGCTCTTTCGCATCTGCCTTTTCCTCCTCTTTCAGCGCCTTTTCTCTCGCTTTTAAAAGAGCATTTGCCCCAGGCTCCAAATCCGGCGTGTCCGGCACCCACCGTTTGTATTCTTCTTTAAAAGGATCTTCCGTCCCCAGCCAGACATACCCATGCGCGCGAAACGCATCAGCCGCTTTTTCAACCGCCGGCTCAAGCTTCTCCCGAAAAAGCTCCTGTCCTTCAGTGCCTAATAAGACAAGATACTTCCCATCCGTAAACACACCGGAAATGCTGTCTTTCGAAAACACGCTTTCTTCATTATATATGGTTAAGGACACCTCGCTGTCCGTCACGACTGCGACAAGACTTTCTTTAAAAGCTGCCTGCGTCAGCCACACTCCCCCAATTAAGCCGATAACGGCAGTTGCAGCCGCAGCCTTCCATCCGTGAAAGGAAGCGATTATTTCCAGCGGCCCGTGAAAAGGCAGCCAATCCAATGTTACGGCCCACTTCGCAATGACCGGCAGAAACCATCCGATGACCAGCCCTAATAATGGCGGCACCAGAAAAACCAAAGCTTTTTCAACCGATGACAACTCAAGAACCGTCTGTTTTTTTATTTCGTTCATGATTCTCCTCCGTCTGTGTTTTTCACAACTATCCATTATACAAAGGGTTGGATGATTCTGTAAACTGTTTCCGAAACAATAAAAAAGCCTCCCGGCCGCCGGGAGGCTTTTTAAAACAGGAGCTCATATACTTCATTCAATTCCATCGTGCGCTTCTCATCCTGCTCGTTCTCAGCATATTTGATTTCCTTTTCAAGCACCTGATTCAGCGCATCCATTTCCAGATCATTTAGATCTTTCACGAACTCGCCTTCATTTGCATAATGCTTCACCTGAAGCTTTTTATAAATCCCCCGGCACACATCATGCTCCAAGTGGTTCGAAAGCGACTCATGCAAATATCCGAGTGTCCTGTCCATCATGTAAGCCCTCCCTTTTCTTTAGGAATAGCTTCCCGGAAAGAGAGAAAAACTATACATGAAAGCACCGGGCGGCTGTTTTAACTCTGTACCTGAATGGAGAAAAATCCGCTGCTTAACGGCGTGTACGGCCCGTTCAGTCCCGTTGCGGAGAAAGAGAACGTTCCTGAACTGACATAAGAAAGAGGAACGCTGTAATATTTAATATAGCCTGTAACGATATTGCCGTTTTTCGTATATTCATCTTCCAGCGCTTTTGACGTAAGATTTGTAATATTCGTTCCGTTGTTAAACGCCTGAATCGTGTTATTGTTCGGATACCCTTGGAAATATACGGCTAAATAACCCGTTGTCCCCTTCATCGGTTTTGATGCGCTGATTTGGTTCGGCCCGATATTTTCCCATTGGTAATTCTGACCGTCAGACGTCACACCGATAATACGGATTTGTGTTAAAGCAGGAGCCGGCGCCGCAGACGCTGACGGAGCCCACAACCCGCTCACAAGCAACAAAGCAGCGGCGGCCGCGGCAAATAGCATAACGAGTCTCTTTTTCATGTTTCTTCCTCCTCTTAATCTTTTCGTAGAATCCTATACTATTTTACATGATTCCCAAGGAAAAAGATTACATTTTATAAAAGAGTCCGGAATATTTTGTGAACTAGATATGAAACGCTCTGGAAACGCCATTGATTATGAGAAAGATGCCGCAGATTCTTAACACGACTCTTGAACTTCTGTCATCCTTACCGAAAAAGGTTTTTCCGAGCCAGCCGATCCATACGTTCATTGCGGCTCCAGCGAGCACTTCTATGATTCCGATGATTTCTGCCATATACAAAGCAGCCATCCTCCTAACTGTGTTTTTTCATATTACGGTTTATCAAATAGAGTGATAAAACCAATGACGCTGCACCGGCGGCAAGAAACAGGCTCAGCGGCACTATCTGCATGCTGTCTCCGCCATTGTTTTGAAACGCGCCGATCGCCCATTTTTCAGGGGTAAACAATGACAGCATCCGCATGTACTCCGGAGCCGTGTCTAATGTGAAGAAAGCCCCTCCCAATAAACCCGTGACAGCTATAAAAACGGAAGCAAGCGACGTGAATTGCTTTTGGCTTTTCATGAACGGTATCACGGCCATCGTTACAGCAGTCAGCGCAAACGAGCAGGCCGCAAGCACCGCTCCAGCAGCAAAAACATGATCAGCAAAACGGATGTGCAGCATGAATGTTCCGGCAGCGAGAATCACGATAATATGGAGAAGTCCGAAAAGATACGCCGCCGCAAACTTAGAGATGGCATATGCCGTATAGGAAACGGGCGTGCTCAGCAATCTGTCGTATGTATGATTTTCTTGTTCATCTATAAATGATCGCAGGCTTTGGACTGCAACGAACCAGATAAACATCACTAAAAATCCGATGAGTCTGTCAGCCGCCTGCCCGCCTGCATAAACGTGATGGCGGTCAACGGTGACGGCGGAATGACCCTGAATATCCTTCAAGAGATTAGCTGCCGCCTGCTTCCCATCGGTGTGCAGCGTACGGGATATCACTTTTGCATCGCGGACTATTTTTTTCAGCGCGCCCGCCTGCTGCGCAATCAGCTGCTCTGTCAAAACAGCATCACCCTTTTCTTCATTCTGAATAAATGAAACGTTCAATTCATCTCCGGAAAATAATGTCTCTTCAAAATGAGAGCCGATCAGCAATCCAAAGGATATATCCTGATGATTAACCTTTGTTTTTAATACGTCCTCCGTGACCTTCGTGACTTTTATATGGCCGGCTGTCTGAATCATTTTCATAATAAATTGCGCTGAATAGGCGCTCTGATCCTCATCAGCTACATATACTTCCTTCTGCTGACTGCCTTCCGCAGAAAAGGAAAAGAAATATGTGAGAAGGAGCGGAGCGGAAATCGTCGCAAAGATGGCAGCCCGATTTTGCAGCATCAGTTTCAGCTGATGTCTGATCATGAATAACAGCTGCATCATGAAACAGCCTCCTTCCGTTTAAACACCCAGACGGTCAAACATAAAAACACGGCGCCGATGGCAGCAAGCTCTGCCAAATCCGCCGCAATACCGCTCAGACCGGCATGCTGCGTGACACTGATATAGCTGTTGATCGCTTTGCCGTTCGGTATCAGCTCCTGCACGATTTTCAAACTGTCAGGCAAGCCGTCTTTTGCGATAAAACTTCCGCCTAAAAAACTGAAGCCATACAGAATAGGAGCCGCCATGCTTGAGACGGTCTCGTGGTTTTTTGCAGTAACCCCCCAAAGGAGCACAATACTGCCGATCGCAAATGAATAAACGATCGTCACCAGCAATACTTCAAACAAATTGCCCCATTTTACCTGATATAAGATGCTGCTTGCGATGATGACAGCAGCCATTTGCATCAGGATGGCAAACATGATTCCCAAAAGCTTACCCGCCACGTATTGGATACGTAAAACAGGCATTGATTTGATTCTGAATAACGTGTGCTGCTGTCTCTCTTCCACTATCCCGTGAATGAGCGCAAACGCGGTCATAATGGAGAACATGACGACCATTGCGATTGAATAATACTGCATCGCATCAATCGGAGCCGCGTGATTGCCTGCGGACTGTTTCGGAATGGTGACAGCCTGTCCACGTTCACCCGAAAGGCCGCTGACATCTCTCTTTGACAGATGTCCCGACTGCTTCAGCACCGCTTTTTCTTCGCTGAATTCCGCTTTTACTCTGGTGACAAACGAATCGGCCATCATTTCCACAATGTCTCCGTTTACAGAGCCTTGTTGGTCCGAGATGACTTTGATACTTGTTTTTTCATTGTGTTCCGCCGCTTTTGCAAAGCCTTTCGGCACGTATACAAAAACGGAGACTTTGCCGCTTTCGACCAGCTGTTTCCCTTCTTGATAACTGCCTATATCTTTTACACGGATGCGATCATTTTGGTTCAGCACGTCATTCTTTAATTGGTCACCCAAAGAACTCTCCGCGTGATCCGCATTATAAAACGCGGTCTGAAATGGCTTCACTTTCGAATCGCCGTGAAAAACCGTTCCTAAAATGAAAATCATCAGCACCGGAAACAGAAGCAGTTTTATATAGAAAGACTTTGCGCCGGCCAATAACCGAAAATCTAATAAGATCAGCCTGAATAATATTTTCATGACGCCCCCTATGAATCCCGCAGCGTTTTGCCGGTGAGCCGGAGGAAAATGCTTTCCAGATTGGCTTCCTCGAAATGAATGCCCTTAATGGTGATACCGGTTTTCCTGATATCATCCGCAATATCAAGGATATTGCGATCTGCCGCAGAGACGAGCATCGTAATGGTCTGCCGGCTGACAGCAGCCTCGGCAACACCGGGAATGCGGCGGATTTTTTTAACGGCATCATCATTCAGCCCCTCTGCATTCACGGTCAGGGTATCAGAGGCTTTGGCTGACTGCTTCAATTCGTCTTTCGTCCCGCAGGCAATGATTGAGCCGTGATCCATGATCGCCGCTTTTTCACAGAGGTATTCGACCTCTTCCATGTAATGGCTCGTGTAGATGACGGTCATCCCTTTTTCTTGATTTAACGTCTTCACGGTTTCAAGAATGTGGTGTCTGGATTGCGGATCAATTCCGACGGTCGGTTCATCTAAAATGAATAGTTTCGGTTCATTCATTAGCGCAGCACCGATATTCACCCGTCTTTTCATGCCGCCCGAAAACTCAGATATCCTTTGATTTCGCTGTTCCTGTAATTCGATGATGTCCAGCACTTCATCAACCCGTTTACAAAGTTCCTTACCGGAAAGTCCGTACAGACTTCCAAAAAAAGCCAAATTATCCTTTGCGCTTAACGCTTGATATAAAGCGATTTCCTGCGGGACGACTCCCATCACTTTTTTTATGGCCGCAGGGTGCTCCTGCAATGAGGCTCCGTCAATACAGATTGTTCCGCCCGTCGGCGGGAGCACGGTGCTGATCATCGACACCGTTGTTGATTTACCGGCGCCGTTTGGCCCCAGCAGACCGAATATCTCTCCTTTTTCGATGCGCAGTGATATATGATTGACAGCGGTAAAATCGCCGTACTTTTTTGTCAAATCCGTTAATTCGAGCATTCGTGCAGCACTCCTTGTGTCATGTCTGCACTTATTCTACTCTTGGCGATCCTTGTTTTCTATTCACTTTCGTACTCGATATGGGTATTACTTTCGTCATATGTTTAGTGATAAAAAGGGAGAGAGGAGGGTGAAGCGGGGTTATAGCAATTTTTGCAAATATAAGGTAAGCTCGGTTCTGTTTGACACTTCAAGTTTATCGAGGATTCTGGATACATAGTTTTTCACAGTGCCTTCAGTCAGAAATAAGTCTGCGGCAATGCGTTTATTGCTTTTGCCTTCCATAATGTGTTTCGCCACATCAAGCTCTCTCGGCGTGAGAATCTCCTTCAGCTTTGACCGCGGCTCTTCCTGCACCGCAGGGATCTCCAAATTGTTCAGCGCTTTTACGACGGAAACCGTGATTTTGGGATTCAGCATCATCTTCCCTTCATAAACGGCTTGAAGGGAGGCGGTAATTTCATCTGAATCAGCATCCTTCAAGAGATAGCCGTCGGCTCCGCTTTTCAGCCCGGCAAAAATATAGTGATCATCTTCAAACGTTGTCAGAATGATGACTTTTACGGAAGGATATCGCACTTTTACCGCTTTTGTCGTTTCGATTCCGTCCATACCGGGCATTCTGATATCCATCAAAATCACATCGGTTTCGGTTTGAGAAAGCAGCCGGAGTACCTCTTCGCCGCAAGAAGCCTCTCCCGATATTTGAATTCCTTCGTGAAGACTCAGAATCATTTTCAGCCCCTCTCTCACAATGGACTGGTCGTCTGCAATCATGACATTCACTTGATTATTCCTCCTTGCATGGAATCCTTATTTTCACGTCAAAACCCGTTTCCTTCCCGGAAGAGAAAACAGCCTCTCCGCCAAGTGCGGCCGCTCTTTTCTCAATTCCTTTCAGACCATTTGATTTTATGATCGTTCCGCAGGCTGAGCCGTTATTATGAATATGCGCCAATATCATGTTTCGGTTTTTTTGAATCCGGACAGAAACATATGAAGCATGTCCATGCTTTATCGCATTCGTAATCGTTTCCTGAACGGATTGATAAAGACAATGCTTCACATCCGGCTGTTCCGCTTCTATGGCCGCGTCCGTCTCCAGCTCGAAGCGAATGCCTCCCGCCTCTTGAAAATGACTGAAAATGTCACGGAGCTCTTGCTCAAACGCCCGCCCGGACAAAGAGCCCTGCAGCAGCGTAACCGCCTGGCGAAGCTTTAAAATGGATTCTTTCGTAAGATCATGCGCCTTATGAATGATCTGCTTCACTTTGTCCGGCTGATGCCCGGCTTTCTTCCCGGCAAATTCTAAATTCATTTTCAGAGCAGCCAGATAATGACCGAGCGAATCATGCAGCTCCTGCGCAATTCTTGTTCTTTCTTTCGTAACGGCCAGTTCCTCAATCCGGTCTGAATATTCCTTCAGTGTGTCATTAGCGGTTTTCAGCTCTCGGTTCAGCAATTCTACCTTCGACTTCTCCTGCAGGTTTTTCCGATATAAATAAATCACCGCAAACATGATGAAGTAAGGGAGCACGATATCACTGACACCCGCTCCGGAGGCGTATAAAGCTGCGGCAAATGCGGCGGCATTCATCGTTAACAAAACAGCCGGAATCTGCTGATCAGTAATAAGCACCTCCGCCAATAAAAGCACCATTACGGCCTGTGTCCCCACACTATAGACATTGTACAAAAGAACTCCCGCGATAACGTTGCTCAGGAGAAAAGAGCCTTGATATACAGCAGGCCTTCTCTTCATATATAGCGGCCGCAGGCAGTCATTAGCCGTCAGCATCATCACGAGCACAGACAAAAAAACCTTCAGCTCCCCCCGGCCGGGAGGAAGCTGAAGAATCGCATGAAAGATTGATAGTAATGCAAAACCCCTGATCAGTAACTTCGTATGTGCAATCTTCATCGTATTCTCCTTACAGATGAGCGGCGGTTTTTCGCTCCACGTTCAGCACATCATACAGCTCATCAAGCGAATGAATTTCATACGTCGGGATGATCCCGGACTCATTTGCTTTCTTTCCGGGATTAAACCAGCACGTATCCATTCCCGCCATCTGACCGCCTTTTATGTCCGCGCTCAATGAATCGCCGATAATAAGCCCGTGCCCGGCAGAAAAACCGGGAATTCTCGCAAATACATAATCAAAGTATTCCTTCATCGGCTTTTGAAAACCCGTGTCCTCAGATACAAACACATCTTTAAAAAACGGATACAGACCGGAGTCGCCCAGCCGCTTATATTGTGATCTTGAGACGCCGTTCGTCACGATGTATAAATCAAATAAAGGACTCAGCCGTTCAATCAGCTCATAAGCTCCGTCTATCATCTGGTGCCCTTCTTCTAAGTATTGGCGGTACGCCTGATTCATCAGCACGCCGTCGGCTTCAAGGCCGTATTCTTTAAACAAAAGGGCAAACCGTGTATTCACCACTTCATCGCGGGTCATTTCCCCCTCTTCAAACGCCTTCCACAGCCCTTGATTTAACGCTTTATAACGGGCTTCCACCTCTGCCGTCAGCTCCAGCTTTGAACCTTGGAACAATTTTTGAAGAGCATCGGTTTCTGAAGCGGTAAAATCCAGCAGCGTATTGTCTATATCAAATAATAACGTACGGTAATGACTCATCGATGTTTCCCCCGGTTCTGCTTTTTTTAACCAGTATACCACTCGCGGACAAGCCGAAAAAGACACCCCTGTAAGAGAGGTGTCTTTTTGAATTATACAGCGTCTTCTATTTTCGATTTTTCACCAGGCATGCGCTTGCCGATACCGAACGCATAATAGCTGACCGTCACAATCGCCAGGAAAATCACCCCGACAACCAAAGAAATCCGCGTATCTTTGTTAAACCACATGCCGATCAATACCATGAGTAAGAAAGCGATCGTCAAATAGTTTGTAAACGGCGCAAAAGGCATTTTAAACGGATGCTTATCAAGCTCAGCGCCCTTCGCTCTTCTGAAACCGAGATGGCTGATTAAAATGACGAACCACGGAATCATTCCCGGCAGCACACTCGCGCTGTACACATAAACAAAAATTTTCGGAGGCGCGATGTAGTTCAGCACGACACCGATCACAAGTCCGATTAATACCGCAAGCGTACCGAATATCGGCACACCGCTCGAAGAAACTTTCTTAAAGAATTTCGGCGCCTGTCCGTTCACGCCTAACGTATAAAGCATACGTCCCGCACTGAATATCCCGCTGTTGCATCCGGACATCGCAGCGGTAATCACCACAAAGTTAATCAGACCGGCCGCCGCCGTAATCCCGACTTTCGCAAATGTCGAAACAAACGGACTGCCGAGTGAGTGAAGCTCATTCCACGGATATACGGTAACGATTACGAAAATCGCACCGATGTAGAAAATTAAAATCCGCCAGATAATACTCTGAATCGCGCTTCGCAGCGTTTTTTGCGGGTCCTTCGCTTCCCCTGCCGTAATTCCGATCAGCTCGACCCCTTGATAGGCCGCAACAACCAAAGACAAAGCAAAGAAAAATCCTGAAAAACCATTTGTAAAGAAACCGCCGTGCGACCATAAATTAGATAATCCGATCGCATGCCCTCCGTTACCGAAACCGAAGAAAATAATTCCGATTCCGGCCACAATCATCAGAATAATGGTGACGATTTTGATCATGGCAAACCAAAATTCAAACTCACCGAAAGATTTTACTGAAATTAAATTCGCCGCACCGAGAATGGCCATGGCGATAATGCCGGGAATCCATGCCGGCAGATCAGGAAACCAATATTTCATATACGAACCGACGGCGATAATTTCAGACATCCCGACGATCACCCATTGAAACCAGTTGCTCCACGCCGTCATATAGCCGGCTAACGGATGTATATACTTATGGCCGAATGTCGCAAACGACCCTGTACTCGGCTCTACATAGAGCATTTCGCCCATCGCACGCATGATAAAAAAGATAAAGATACCCGAGATCGCATAAGCCAGCAGGACAGACGGCCCGGTCCATCCGATCGTGCTGGATGACCCCATGAATAAACCGACACCGATCGTGCCGCCCAGCGCAATCATCTGTATATGACGCGCGCCTAAGCCTCTCTTTAATTCTTTGTTTGCCACTTCGCTTCCTCCTCTTAACAGCTCTGATATATGTGAAATAATGAAGCAGAAGGTGCACCTGTTGACCCTAACTCAATCTTCATTTCCCGCAATATTAGAAACATTCTATCTTCCTATCGTTATATAATCTCCAATTTCCTTATTCCATCATAATAAATTTTCGTGGAAAATACAATTGTTTTTTTCAGGCAAACACCTTACACTCTGGACCACCGGAGTAAAAATAAAGCGCTTTCATTTTCATTGAATTATGAATATTGAGATAATAAATGCCGCAGCCTCCGAGAAACATTATTTCCCAGGAGAAACGTTTTCCGCCCCCTATTCAATATTATTTTTGCTAAGCAGAATGGCGTAAAACCTTACTCTGTTCCATTCTCCCTTGTATACGCCATAATCCTGCTTAACCCGGCAAAAATCATGCATTAATCGATAAATGCCTCATTCAGCCGCAGCAAAAGCCGGCCGAACATTTCTTTTTCATCGCCGGACCAATCGTCAAGCATACGATGATACCGCTCAAGGCGCATCTTTTTATCAGCTTTTAACCTCTGTTTGCCAAGCTTCGTAATCGCAAACAGACTGACCCGCCCGTCAGAAGGATCAGAAAAACGCTGGATCAGCTCTTTCGACTCCAAGGCCGCTGCCTGGCGTGACAATGTAGAAATATCCAGCTTAAATGATTCGGCCAATTCCTTCACACGCGCAGGCCCGAATTCATCCAGCTGCCGTAGTAACAAATACGCAGCCCTTTCCAGATGTCCGATTTTACGGTCGGAGTTATCAAGATAAACAGCTCTCCTGATAAAAGTGGTGAGCTCATATTCAATTAATTCAATCGGATCTTGTTTTGACAAACGCCTCACTCCTTACATTGACAACAGCAACATTAGTTGTATAATACAAACATATGCACATTTACTCAGAAAACATATAGAAATATTTTGCATACATATATTTGTATAGTACAAATATATGTGCCAAAAGTAAAGAAACTTATAGAAACATCAAGAAAGGGGGAAGCTGCTCTTCTCCAAAGAACAGCATTGTCGTGAAAGTCATACGCATCATCTTGCAAATCATTATTTTATTCGCATTTTCCTTTATCGGGGGAACCGTTCAGCAGTTCTTTCACCTGCCCATTCCCGGAAGCATCATCGGTTTGATCCTGCTGATCATATGTTTATCGGTTAAGATCATTCCCGTCAAAATGATTGAAGACGGAGCCGGATTTTTGCTGTCTTTTCTTCCGCTCTTATTCATTCCGGCCATGACGGGCGTCATCAATTACCCGTCACTGTTTTCCGCCAGCGGGGCTGCTCTGTTTCTGATCATCGTGCTGAGCACCATCGTCACAATGATCGCCGCAGGATACGCGAGCCAGCTGTTAGAGCACAAAGCCAATCAGAGAAAGGAGAAAAAGAAGTGCAGCAAGCATGTATCGCAATCGTTATAATTTTGTTCACGGCCGCCGCCTATCTGGCTATGGTGAGATTATATGTGCGCTTTCCATATCCCTTTCTCATACCGGTTTTGACCACTACGATTTTCATTATCGCCGTGCTGCTTGTTTTTCATATTCCGTATAAAGCGTATATGATCGGCGGACAATGGATCAATTCACTGCTCGGACCCGCCGTGGTGGCTTTGGCATACCCGCTTTATAAGCAGCGCCGGGTGTTAATCAAGTATATGTTTCCGATCATCGGCGGCGTGTTGGCCGGTTTATTCTCCGGAATGGTCAGCGGCCTGCTATTTGCAGAGCTGTTCGGCATCAGCCGGAGTTTGATTTTGTCAATTATCCCAAAATCAATTACGACGCCTGTCGCCATACAGATTGCGTCCGGTATCGGCGGTGTCCCTTCCATGACAGTCGTGTTCGTCATGATCGCAGGGTTTTCCGGCGTTATCTTAGGACCGCTGCTTCTCAAGTGGATCCGCATCCGCAGCTCACTCGGGAAAGGAATTGCATTCGGGAGCGCTTCCCATGCGCTCGGCACCTCAAAAGCAATGGAGTACGGAGAATTAACGGTCTCCATGAGTTCTGTTTCCATGACGCTCTGCGCCGTGTTAGGGTCGGTCTTCGGCCCCGTTGTAGCATGGATGTTTCAAATTTAAAGCCGGCGGTTCTCCGTCAGCTTTTTTCATGTGCGGATCATCTCATTTCCTTCCATTATTATGTTTCATTTGTAAGAATAATGGTAAAGTAGAAAACAAGGAGGGATTTAATGATGACTGGGACAATTCCGCAAAAGAAACTGCTGGATGGGACAAGCATTCCCGCGATCGGCTTCGGTACATACGCTCTTAATGGAAACAATGGCGTTCATGCCATTACCAGCGCCATTGATATCGGCTACCGTCTGATTGACACCGCTTATAACTATGAAAATGAAGGGACGGTCGGAGAAGCCATCCGCAGAAGTTCTGTTCCGAGAGAACAGCTATACGTGACGTCCAAGCTGCCCGGGCGCTACCATGACTATGACAAAGCTGTACAAACCATCCAAGAATCTTTATACCGCGCCGGTCTGGACTACTATGACCTGTATCTCGTCCATTGGCCGAATCCGAAACAAGACCGCTACACGGAAGCATGGCAGGCACTGATTGATGCGAAAAAATGGGGCCTGATCCGATCCATCGGCGTCTGCAATTTCCTGCCTGAGCATATCGAACGGCTCGAACGTGAAACCGGCGTAAAGCCAGGCATCAACCAAATTGAACTGCATCCCGCTTTTAATCAGCAGCAGCAGCGCCAATGGCACGAAGAACAGGGTATCGTGACAGAATCATGGAGTCCGTTATCCCGCGCCGGTGAAGTATTAAACGATCAAAAACTCGGACAGATTGCGGACAAATACGGCAAAACCATTTCTCAAGTCATTTTGCGCTGGCATATCCAGCTGGGCGCCATCCCGATTCCAAAATCAGCATCGCCCGAGCGCCAGCTTGAAAACATCTCTGTTTTTGATTTCTCCCTTGATGAAAACGACATGAACATCATCGACTCGCTTACCCGCCCCGACGGACGCATAAACGGCCAAGACCCGGCGGAGTATGAGGAGTTTTAAGAAAACACATAAAGAAAAGCTGACGGCATCATTCGTCAGCTTTTTTCTCATTTTATATACGCACACCCAGCTCCCGTTTCCATTCAGAAAGCCAATCTGTATCCCCAGATCCGTATTGCCTGCTTTGACCGGCATCACGCAGAGATCCGTTTTTATACTCAATGGACAGCACCAAATCAGGAATGGCGTCATAACCCGTTCTCGCAAGCTTCGTGAGCGCCTGTCCGTAATGGGCGGCCGCTTCTGCCGCCGTATGTTTCAGCAAAGGATCGTGCTGCAGCGCTTCCTTATAGACGTCTAAAAGGTCACGGCCGTCTTCTGTGACGTACTTTCCGTCCACGATCTGCAAGTCTTTCAGATGATAGCCGGTCACCTCATACATTTCCCGAACGACTTGATATTTCTCATATGTTTCCGGCGTAAACTGCGAGGAGTCATCACTCCGGCTGCGAATGATGTGCGCAAACAGCTCTTTGCTGTTTTCCCCGGAGTTTAAGACGGCTTCAATCTGCTGAGTGAGCTCTTTATCGTCAATCCCGCTCACTTTTAACAGATAATCAATCGGTGATATCGTAAATGTAAGATTCGCACCCTCCGGAATCTGAATATGATTCCGATGAAAAAGCACACCGATTTGCTGATTGACCTGCCCTCTCTGAAACATCTTTTCATTTTCTCCTTGAATCTCTCCGTTGAGCGTTTCACCCCGAAACGCCGCATCACGGAAATCATAGCTCTGGGCTTTCCCCTTAAACAGCCATTCCGTTTCATTATGATAAGCAGCCTGACGCTCCGATTCTGATAAATCACTTCTGAAATAAGGTGAATCGGCACGCTGGTATTTGTCCTTAATATAATGCAAAGGATCTGGTTTTCGTTTATTGATTTCATTGATACGGCTGTATTTCTCATCAAGAATCTTGCTCGCAATATCACTCTCAGACTCATACCGATTATTAGCGTCTATTACCGTCTCATTCCCATTATCCGTAATCGTTTTCTGATTTGCGGATTGATATAAACGGGACAGACTGCTCCCTTTCTCAGTGACACCGCTCCTTGAATAATTCACCTGGCTGAGATCGCGGGTGCCGCTTGCCTGAATCAATAAGCTGTCCGGCCCTTTTGCCGCATCTTTCACATTTGTTTTGGAAGAATACCGCTGAAGCGCTTGCTGAGCCATTATTTGATTTTTTATATAACGAGCGTTTAGGCGCATGTTTTTAACCTCCGCTTGAGATAATGTTCTAGTGTTTGTATCGGCTGTTTTCCAGTTGATTTTAACCTAAAATAACAAATGTTTACATTATGGGGGTTTTTTATGTATGATGTAGTCAAAAAGGGGGATTTTTCCATGAAAAAGTATATATCTATACTATTTGTCAGTGCAATCGTATTATCAGGCGTATTGTTTGCACCTTCAGCCTCTGCCTCTGCGTCTCAAAAGAACTCATCACAAATAAGCGCTATTACAGGAAATCACTCATTTGAAACTGCCAATCCGGTAGGCTACTGGAAATATAAAAATATTGATACAGCCATATTGCCGGAAGGGGAAAAAGAATCGTACTTCACTTTCACGGCAAATAAGGGAGAAAGACTCTATGTCAGGAGCTCAACAAGAAGTGAATACAAGGGAATGAGCATTGAAATTTATAATAAAAATAAAGTGCTGGTCAGTAAAGGCACAGAAGTGATAAACCCTGATACGCCGCTTCCTTTTATCTATGCCCTTACAGATGCGAAAGAGAATAACGAGATGTTCTACGTGAAAATGTCCCGCGGCTCATACACTGATGATATATACTTTACACTCTCCATTTACGATCGAATCAAAGCTGGAAGCGAGACCTTCGCATTCAGCGGCGCAGCTGAAAATAAAGGAAATACAAGCCTCAGTCCGAACGGATCAGATTCAACCGTTCTCAGGCTCGACTTAACCAAACAGACAAGCATTCCAAAAGACGCCATAGTGAAAAGAATCGGCACCGCCGCGACTCAAATACCAAGTCAAGGAAACACAAGACACTGCATAATGTCAGAAGAAAATAAAGTGTGGCACCGCGCACTCGCAAACAGCTCCACTCAAGGAAATTACGATATCACACTGGAAGATAACCTCTCAGTCTCAAGCATCTGGAATTTTAAATACAACACACTCGCAACAGCAAAATCGGCTATGAAAAATGTGAAATTGAAGATGATTATGAGTACGATATGACAACGCAGTTTTAATTAGAAGAACTGCCGCCCATTGTGCGGGCGGCTGTCTCCTTGGAGTTAAAGTGAATTTATGAGCCCGTGCCATGCCTTATCCTGTTGTCACAGCATAAAACATTAAACACGCTGCTAAAATTCTTTTTTATGATATATAGCTGCGGCGATGAAAAATGAAATGATATATAAGATAACGCCGATCATGAGATATATAATCGGGACATATAAAGAAGGATTTATGTGCAAAAATGACAGCGGTACTTGTTCTGCTACATACCCAACGACACTTTGCAATCCAAAGGTAGTAAAAAGTCCCCCCATTGCCCCTCCAATCACGATAGCATCGGATTTTTCCGGGCCTATCATGTAGAGAAGAGGATAAACGATTGCACCGGCAAAGAGAACGATGAACGTTCCAAAAGAGACAATATTAAATATGCCGTCAATTGGTTCATCAGAACCCAGGCTGTATACAACGAAAATACCATAAGATATTACAGCTCCGATCACAACAATCAAAAGATAAAAGAAATAGTGACTTTGAACAATATTTGTTCTGCTGACCGGTAAAGTCAGGACATACCTGTCATAGCCAGACTTGCTCTCATACTTTATAACCTCAAGTGCGGGCATAACGACAAACAAAATAATCAGCATAGCAACAAAACGATGCATTGAAGCATCCCCAAAATAAAAAATGACTGCTGATACCAATATGGCCAACCCTGTGTATGCAAAGAAACTCCGATAAACCAAGTAATAGTTAGTCAGTAACAGACCTCTCAATGTTTTCACTCCTCGTTAAAAAGACGCTGATTTCTTCTATGGAAATGGTGTTGGCCGTTACGCCATTCGGCAACTTCTGTTGATCCGATACAAGCACACTCCAATAAGATCCATGATTCCTTTTTGCTAGAACGATATCTTCGTCAAGCTCAGCCAATTGGCCTTCATCAACATCTATAACGGTATAGCTTTCAAGAACCTTATCTTTCTCTTCATTTAATAAAATTTCGCCATCTTTCATCATAATGATATGGCTGGCTATCTTCTCGACATCAGTCATAATGTGCGATGAAAGTAAAATACCGCCGTTGCTTTTACTCACAAAGCTTTTTAATTCATTTAACAGATCATCTCTTGAAGAAGGATCAAGCCCTCCCGTTGCTTCATCCAGAAGTAATAATTTTGCATGATGCGACAAAGCAACAGCTACGGATAACTTCATTGACATGCCGCGCGAGAATGTATTCACTTTTTTGTCCATAGGTAAAGAGAAAGAATGAACCAACCGGTAAAAATGATCTTGGTCCCAAGCGTCGAATAGTTTCTTAAATACATGGTTCAGCTGCTTTATCGTAAGGTGCGCGGGCAGATTCATCGCATCAAATACGACCCCAATATCTTCTTTAAACTTTATATGTTTATCCAGATTCTCCTCACCAAAGATTTTCACTTTTCCTCTATCTTGAGAGATTAACCCTAATATCGTTTTAAATGTTGTTGATTTGCCTGCGCCGTTATCACCGATAAAACCGACAATTGATCCGGCAGGCACATTGAATGTAACATCCTTTAAAACAGCTTTATGACCAAAAGATTTGCTGATGTTTCTGATTTCTAAAAGATTTGACATCATTCCACTCCTATCATTGTTGTCAGGACTTTTTTAAGAATTGAACCGGATTATTGCAAAAATGTTGTGATTTTCATATCTAGTCTAGGTATTCATAATGGATCAGGAGCCGACAAATACAAAAGGGATTTTAAAGTCTTTTTTAATCATAATTTGGAAGTGTAATCGATTGATTACATTTATATAATGGATATTCATGATGAAAATTACTGGAGGTGATTACTTTTCGATGAGACATACACAAAAATGATTTACTAATGATTACATTTATGGATGTTAACCGGAATGCATCTCGTATTATAAAGCAGGTGTTATTCCTTTTCAATATATAAAAGGGGATTTCTTTACAATCGCAAAGAGTATGTATTTCTCATTTCCGCATTAAAAAACCCCTCTGGCTAATAACCAAAGGGGTTAAATATATTATTCCACCGTAACACTCTTCGCAAGGTTGCGCGGTTTATCAACGTCACAGCCGCGGTGCAGTGCAGCGTAGTAAGCGATCAGCTGCAATGGCACAACAGATACCAACGGGGCAAGCGCAGGGTTGACTTCCGGCAGGATGAATCTGTCGTCTGCGTCTTCTAAGCCTTTCAGCGAGATGATGCAAGTGTTGGCGCCGCGGGCTGCGACTTCCTTCACGTTTCCGCGGATGCTCAGGTTGACGTGTTCTTGTGTCGCAAGCGCAAAGACCGGTGTTCCTTCTTCAATGAGAGCGATTGTTCCATGCTTCAGCTCGCCGCCGGCGAAGCCTTCCGCCTGGATGTAAGAAATCTCTTTCAGCTTCAGGGCGCCTTCGACACATACGAAGTAGTCAAGGCCGCGGCCGATGAAGAAAGCGTTTCTTGAAACAGTCAGGTACTCACGCGCGATCATTTCCATTTCGTCCTTCTGGTCGCAGAGGGCTTCCATGGCGTTTGCCGCGATACCTAATTCTTTGACTAAATCAAAACCGATATCAACGCCGTTGCGTTCTGCTGCAACGGACGCAAGGATCGCGAGGACGGCAATCTGAGCCGTATACGCTTTTGTTGATGCCACGGCGATCTCAGGGCCTGCGTGCAGAAGCAATGTGTAATCCGCTTCACGGGAAAGCGTTGATCCCGGAACGTTTGTAATCGTCAGCGCTTTGTGACCCAGCGCTTTGACTTGAACAAGCACGGCACGGCTGTCCGCTGTTTCTCCGCTTTGAGAAAGGAAGATAAAGAGCGGCTTCTTAGACAGAAGCGGCATGTTGTAAGAGAATTCACTCGCTACATGCACTTCAACCGGTACGTTTGCCCACATTTCAATATATTGTTTCCCGACAAGACCGGCGTGGTAGCTCGTTCCGCAAGCCACGATATAAATGCGGTCCGCTTCCGCCACGGCGTCAGCGACATCGCCCGCCACGGCCAGTCTGCCGTTTTCGTCCTGATACGTTTGGATGATTTTGCGCATAACAAGCGGCTGCTCATCCGTTTCTTTTAACATGTAGTGAGGGTATGTGCCTTTTTCGATATCACTGGCGTCAAGCTCAGCGATATAAGACGCACGTGTCATGACTTCACCGTCAAGGTTTTTAATCACGGCTTCGTCTTTTGTCACGATCACCATTTCTTTGTCCAAAAGCTCAACGTATTCATTCGTTACTTGAAGCATAGCCATCGCGTCAGATGCCACGACGTTAAACGTATCTCCAAGACCGATTAACAGAGGGCTTTTGTTTTTTGCAACGTAAATGGTGTCTGTGTTTTCACCGTCAAATAATGCAATTGCGTAAGAGCCTTTTAACAGAGTCAGTGTTTTACGGAACGCTTCTTCTGTGCTGAGTCCTCCCGCCACAAATTGCTCAATCATTTGAACGACTACTTCAGTGTCCGTGTCGCTTTTCAGTTCAACGTTTTCAAGATACTCGCGCTTCAGCTGAACATAGTTCTCGATCACACCGTTATGAACAAGTGTAAAGCGGCCGAGTGCGCTTTGATGCGGGTGAGCGTTCAGGAAGCTTGGTTCGCCGTGAGTCGCCCAGCGTGTATGGCCGATTCCCGCTTGAGATTCAACCGTGTGATCCACCACTTCACGAAGGTCGGCGATGCGGCCTTTTTCTTTGTACACATGCACGCCCTGCTCATTCGCCACAGCGATACCGGCAGAGTCATAGCCGCGGTACTCCAGCTTCTCTAATCCTTTTAACAAAATCTCTTTCGCATCAAGCTGACCGATGTAACCTACAATTCCACACATATTTTCTTCCTCCTAAAGGTGTAAAAGGAGACGAAGAAAGTCAAATTACAAGGGGACTTTCAATCGTCCCCTCCCACATGTTTTTTTGGAAGATCATGTGATTTCTCTTTGTTCGGAGAGTCGCCCCTCCGGTTTGAAGAAATCCTTACGGCTGTGATCTAAATGAATCAGCCGGGAGGCATCCGCCGAAAATTCGATAACCTCCATCCTCGTCAACTAAGCCGTTTTTCGGGCGCTTAGTTCGGGCGCTGTAATTATAAAAGATGCAAACAATCCCGCCTTTCCTGCAAGTGAAAAACAAAGGCTGAACAAGCTTGATTTTACAGCATGTGCCAAGGACGGTCAATTATTTTTTGCCGCCCCGGCATCATGTTTACTATCATTTTATGCTGATCGCACTTGTCTTGTTCGCTCTCTGCTTATAAACTTCGCTACTCCGCTCCCATTTCTGTCCGCACGACATCCACGATTTTTGTGACATATTCGTCACAAAGCTCTTTTGTTCTCGCTTCCGCCATCACGCGTACGAGCGGTTCGGTGCCTGACGGGCGCACTAAAATCCGGCCGTCTCCGTTCATTTCTTTTTCCACTTCAGAAATAACGGCCTTCACCTTAGCGTTTTCTTCTACCTTATATTTATCCGTCACTTTCACGTTCACTAAGAGCTGCGGGAATTTTTTCATTTCATCCGCAAGTTCTGAAAGGGTTTTGCCGGACGCCTTCAGCGTATTCACAAGCATGATCGCGGACAAGAGACCGTCGCCGGTAGTGTTGTAATCAAGGAAAATAAGGTGCCCTGACTGCTCGCCGCCGACATTATAGCCGTCTTTTTTCATCGCTTCTACGACATAGCGGTCGCCGACTGCCGTTTGAACGCTTTTGATTTCTTCTTTTTCAAGCGCTTTGTAGAAACCGAGGTTGCTCATCACGGTCGATACGACGGTATCATCCTTCAGACGGCCTTCTGATTTCAAATACTTCGCGCATATGTACATAATCTGATCGCCGTCGACGATGTTTCCTTTTTCATCAACGGCAATGAGGCGGTCGCCGTCTCCGTCAAACGCAAGGCCGATATCGGCGTTTTTTTCTTTGACGAAAGCACTCAGCGCTTCCGGGTGTGTAGAACCGACGCCATCATTAATGTTTAATCCGTTCGGAGACGTCCCCATTGTAGATACGTCAGCATCGAGATCGGCAAAAAGGTGCGTCGCAATGGAAGATGTCGCACCATGGGCGCAGTCAAGCGCTACATGAATGCCCGTAAAATCTTCGTCCGCCGTCTGCTTTAAAAATTGCAGATACTTTTGAACGCCTTCAAAATAATCGTTCACAAGCCCGAGGTCCGCGCCTGTCGGTCTCGGCAGCTTATCTTCCGGTTCATCCATGAGACGTTCAATCTCGGCCTCCTGCTCATCAGAAAGCTTAAAGCCATCCCCTCCGAAAAATTTAATTCCGTTATCCTGTACGGGGTTGTGAGAAGCGGAGATCATGACGCCCGCCTCAGCATCCATGGCTTTCGTTAAATAGGATACCCCCGGCGTAGAAATAACGCCGAGGCGCATCACTTCAGCTCCGATCGATAAAAGTCCGGCGACAAGGGCTCCCTCCAGCATATGTCCGGAGATACGTGTATCACGGCCGATCAGCACTTTCGGGCGCTGCTTATCTTTGGTCAGGACATAACCGCCAAAACGCCCCACTTTAAAGGCCAGCTCTGGCGTAAGCTCGCTGTTGGCAACACCTCTTACACCATCTGTTCCAAAATACTTGCCCATTTTGTATCGCTCCTTTTTCATTCTGTTGAAGAAGAATCAGCGCTTGATCCGTCTTCATCCTGGTCTTGATTTTGATCCTGGTTTTGACTTTTATTCTGATCGCTGTCAGTGTCGTCTTCCCGGTTCTTGCTCTTGTCTTTGTCTGCGTCTCCGCTTGTGCCGTTCTTATTGCCGGAATCAGCGGAGCCGCCGTCATTTTTATTTGAACTTGTGTTTTTCTTAGAAGTCAGCTTGATCTTAACCGTGTCTTTTGACAGGGACCATGTGACGTTTTGCGGGCCGTTTACTTCAAGCTTTACAGAGTGCTCTCCGTCATCCAAGTCCGAGACATTGGCATACAGTTCAATGTCCGACTTTTTCAGCGCCTTAATGTTGGCGGGAGAGCCTTTGGCCGTAATATTTATCGCCTGCGATTCAGGGTCGAGAAACTCAATCTGCTGTGAGCCTCCCAGTCCGACCGTCTTGATTGCGACATTGTCAAAATCCTTTTTGTCTTCACTGTCCACTTTAACATGAAGCGTGATTTTTTCCGGTGATACCTTAGTGACACCCTTAGGAAGCGGGATATCGGCATTGATATCGGTATCTTTATCAATTTTGCCTAAATCAAGAGATACGCCGTCAATAAATTCAAGTGAATCCAACACATCCTGCGGGCCGTAAACCGTCACCTCACTCGGGTTCGAGTCAATGCTCGCAACGCTCACCCCGTCCGGAAGACTTCCCTTCCTTTCAATTTTGAAAGGAAGCTTTTTACTCGGACTGGCTACGGGAACCGTCACTTTAATGACTGACGGTTCAACATCAACAGGAAGTGCGTTGCCGTCTTTGTCATAGACGGTCACCTTCACTTCCTTTTCAATGGTCTCATTTGCATTTTCAAGGTTAACAGATGCTTTGACAAGTGAAATGTTATCAATCACATTTTTCGACCCTGTAATCTGCACGTTTTTCGGGCTGATAATCGGCTGCTGAGGGGTATATCCCTTTTTCATTTTGCTTTTATTGTAGTATTCAACTTCCACGGGAAAACTCTCAGCTGTTTTTTCCTGAATCGTAACCGTCGTGACTGACGGGTTAATGGAGATCGTCAGTCCGTCCGATACGTTTTTCGCCTTCAATTCGACCTTATGAGTCCCGGTCTTCAGCTTATTCATATCGGCGTATATCTCAAAATTCTTCGTCTGTCTCGCCTTTTTCACCGCGCTTGTCGAGCCTTTAATCGTGACATTTACGGTCTGGGGCACACCGGTGACGACATAGTTCGCTTCATCATAGTATGCTTTTACAGGAATATCAGTAAGCGTAGCCTCGTCAGTCGTTGATGTCGGAAAAAAGGATTCCCCCGGCTTTTTCGGAGTCGGCGCCTGGTTGTTGTTAACCGCAACGTAAAGCAGCAGCGCCAAGAGCAATGCAATGATCTTTACAGCCCAGCGGTTGTTTAAGAATTTATCCATTTTTCTTGCCCCTCCAGTACCAGCGGTTAGAAGAAGTATCTCTGGCGTTCTTCTTAAACTCGGCTTCAAGCATTTCTTTCAGTTCTTCTTCCGTCAATTCTCTGTGAAGGTCTCCGTTTTTGGCCACACTGATGGCGCCCGTCTCTTCAGATACAATAATGGTTAAGCTGTCCGTCACTTCACTGATGCCGACAGCCGCTCTGTGACGTGTCCCCAGCTCCTTTGAAATAAACGGGCTTTCAGAAAGCGGCAGATAACAGGCTGCCGCCGCAATCTCGTTATTTTTCATAATGACCGCTCCATCATGCAGCGGTGTATTCGGGATGAAGATATTAATCAAAAGCTCCGAGCTGACCTGCGCATTAAGCGGGATGCCCGTCTCAATATAATCGCCCATTCCCGTATCGCGCTCAATGGCGATGAGTGCGCCGATGCGGCGTTTCGCCATGTAGCTGATCGATTTTGTAATCGCTTCAATTGTCTTATGCTGCGCTTCCTCCACGGGGGTTCCGCTCCTGGAAAAGAACCGACCCCGTCCGAGCTGTTCAAGCGCCCGTCTCAGCTCAGGCTGGAATATAATGATGATCGCTAAAAATCCCCATGTTATCGCTTGGTCCATCAGCCACTGAAGCGTGCTGAGTCCCAAATATGAACTGGCCATCCGGACCAATACGATGACGACGATTCCTTTTAAAAGCTGAACCGCCTTCGTCCCGCGTATGACCATGATTAATTTATATATCACATACCAAACAAGGAGAATATCAACGGCATTGCCGAGGTATTGCAAAAATGGGATGTCCTCAAAAGCCATTTCCTCGTCCTCCAAGAATTCAGTCATTTCGTTTTTTCCGTTATGAATTGTGCTGCATGAGCAATATGTACATCATATAGCGTGCTCATTATACCACATTTTGATTTCTCAAGTGAAATGGGCCAGCACGGCGATGCATAAAAAAAAGAGTAAAGCGATTATACGCTTTACTCATCTTCATTCGGATCCAAAGCGCTCACGACGCCCTGGCCCGCCGATTTCAGTTCATACCAGACCCAGTCAAACAATTGGTTAATCTCTTCAATCTGCCCGGTGACTTGTCCGGCTGAGGCCATGTATTTTTCTCCGTTGACGACGGTCACATTGCCGTCGACTTTTCCTTCAATGAACAGCTTGCCGTTTTTTACTGTGACATCGCCCTTTACGGTCTCGCCTTCAGGGACGGTGACCGTGTGATTCTGCACGATAAGGTTCGGCTGTTTGGACACACTGAAATTGTGGTCATTATGCCAGCTGTTGAAAAAACCGCCGCCCATTAAAATCACAAAAACCGCTGCGGCTGCAATCATCGGATGAGTTTTGATCCATCGTTTTACAGAAGCGCGTTTTTTCTCTTTTGGAAGATTCGCCATAACTTTGGCAGTAAAATCAGCAGGGGCCGTGACATGCGATGTGCTTCGGACGAGTGCTACGGATTTCTCCATTTCATGAAAATGCCGTTTGCAATTCCCGCATGACTGCAAATGTTGTTTTAATACGTTTTCATCTTCAGGAAGGATATCTCCATCAAGATGCTTATGCATAAGCTGCACAATCTGTTCAGGACAGCTCATTTCATCACCCCACTTAAAGATCCCTCAATTGTTTTCTAAGAGCCTCTCTGCCTCTGTGTATCCTTGTCTTGACGGTGCCGACAGGGATATTCAGAATCTCCCCGATTTCAATTAAAGAGAGTTCGTCAATATACTTTAATACAATAACTGTTCTGTACTTGTCCGGCAGCTTTAAAATCTTTTTCTGAATTGTGTCCGACAGCTCCAATGACAATACGGCGTCTTCAGGGAGAACCCCGTCTGCGGCGATCTGCGAATACATCGTCAGACCTTCTGCTCCCGCTACTTCTGCGTCCAGATAGTAATCAGGCTTTTTCTTGCGGA
The DNA here is from genome assembly GCF_036362845.1 of Bacillus sp. MT(2024). Taxonomy (NCBI): domain Bacteria; kingdom Bacillati; phylum Bacillota; class Bacilli; order Caryophanales; family Bacillaceae; genus Bacillus; species Bacillus sp. MT(2024). The sequence continues at coordinate 201,067 of NZ_CP143632.1, read as the reverse complement.
TGCGGTCAATGGTCAGGTTGGTCGCAATTCTGTAAAGCCACGTTGAAAACTTTCTGTTGATATCGAAACTGTCGATATTGACATACGCTCTGATAAAAGCTTCCTGCGCAATATCTTCCGCTTCGTGAACATTGCCGAGCATGCGGTAGCAAAGCTGGTAAATCTTATCTTTATAAAGGTCAACGATTTCTGCAAACGCATTTTGATCGCCTTTTTTGACTTGCTTGATTCTTTTTTTAATCAGGTTTTCCATGTTTTATCTTACCTCTGCCCTTCACCGGTCTGTATCTATACGTTGATTGTTTTAAAAGGTTTCATTTTTTTTATTACATTTATTTTACCAAATTTCAGGCAGGGTGTAGATGGAAAATACAGAATATACTGCCTTAACAGCAGCTTAAAAATAGTATATCTGATGAACAATCAAAAATCGAAACAAAATGCTGATAAAAAAAGACACCTTTATGCAAAAGGTGTCTGATACTGGGCTAGCTGGATTCGAACCAACGCATGACGGAGTCAAAGTCCGTTGCCTTACCGCTTGGCTATAGCCCAAAAATGGTGGAGGGGGGCAGATTCGAACTGCCGAACCCTGAGGGAGCGGATTTACAGTCCGCCGCGTTTAGCCACTTCGCTACCCCTCCGTATTTTTTTGGAAAACAGTGCCGGCCAGAGGACTTGAACCCCCAACCTACTGATTACAAGTCAGTTGCTCTACCAATTGAGCTAGGCCGGCAAATATGGTGGAGGATGACGGGCTCGAACCGCCGACCCTCTGCTTGTAAGGCAGATGCTCTCCCAGCTGAGCTAATCCTCCATATGACCCGTACGGGATTCGAACCCGTGTTACCGCCGTGAAAGGGCGGTGTCTTAACCGCTTGACCAACGGGCCGTTGTGTCCGCGTCGATCTGACAAAAGTTATTATATACAGGTTGCACCCCATTTGTAAAGAGAAAAAATATTTTTTTTATTTTCAAACTTTTTTACCCGTTTTTTAACTGAAAAACTCATCCCTCCTCTCTTATTTCATTTATGATGAAAGTATCAAAATATTGAAGGGAATGGACACAGATGATCTTAGTCAGCTCTTGTCTCGGCGGTATCGAATGCAGATATAACGGCTCTCACGCCGCTTCGGAAAAAATCCGCAGACTCGTAGAAGAAAAGAAAGCTGTTATGGTCTGCCCCGAACTTTTGGGCGGCTTCACCACTCCCCGCGAACCGGCGGAAATCATCGGCGGCACGGGTGAAGACGTGCTGAACGGAACGGCAAGAATCGTAACGGCATCAGGCGAAGACGTTACAGCTTTATATATGGACGGCGCGGAAAAAACGTTAGCATACGCAAAAGAAATAGGCGCCGCAACGGTCATCCTTAAAGAAAACAGTCCGTCCTGCGGCAGCAGCTTTATCTATGACGGCACTTTCTCAGGAAAAAAAATACTCGGAGACGGCATCACTTCCGCTCTTTTAAAACGGGCAGGCTGCCGTGTTCTATCAGAAGATGAATTGGATCAATTATAAAAAAGGAGAGTAGATATCATGGATGTAGCCCTGTCCTTTTATAAACCGGAGCATGCAGACGGGCTGAACGGGTTTGTGCTGAGTGAAGAAGATAAAAAGTTCACAGCTCTGCCGATAGATGTCCTGCCGCAGGCGCTTGTCATCCGGGATCGCTACCCGACAGTCATTTTAAAAGAAGACCGTCCCGTCGGTTTTTTTATTTTACATACCTCAAAAGAAACCATTGCCCCGTATTCGAACAATGTGTCTGCCATTTTGCTGAGTGCGCTGTCATTACATGCGCCGCATCAGGGAAAAGGTTATGCCAAACAAGCGATGCTGCAGCTCCCCGCTTTTGTCGCAAATTATTTTCCTTGGTGTGATGAAATCGTGCTTGCTGTAAACCATCGCAATCAACGTGCAAAGAACCTGTACCGGTCTTCCGGTTTTATTGACAAAGGGCGGCGCAGGATCGGCCCGATCGGTGAACAGCACATTCTGCATCATTTTTTGTGAAAGCGCTTGATTATTCATCTCATCCCTGCCGATTTTTCTTGAAACATCTATTCAGAAGCCCATATACTTCAAGTATTAACGACTTGGGAGGGTACAATCATGACAGACCGACTTAACATTCACAGATTGACCACAGAAACCAGAAACCCGCAGACCGCTTCAATCCATCAGGCAGACACGATGGAAATTCTCCGCATCATTAACGAAGAGGATTTCAAAGTGGCTGAAGCCGTTCAGCAGGTGCTGCCCGATATTCAGATTGCCGTTCAATTCGCCCATCAGTCCTTACGGCGAAACGGCAGGCTGATTTATGCGGGAGCGGGCACAAGCGGCAGACTCGGTGTACTGGATGCGGTTGAATGCCCGCCTACATACAGCGTAAGCCCCGACACCGTCATCGGTCTGATGGCCGGAGGGGCAGACGCCTTTTTGCAAGCGGCTGAAGGTATAGAAGACAGCGAGGAAACCGGCGCTCTCGATCTCAAAACGATCGGGCTTACCGCAGAAGACACCGTGATCGCCATCGCGGCAAGCGGGCGCACGCCGTATGCGGCCGGTGCACTGAAATATGCAAAAACAATCGGCGCCAAAACCGTCGCGCTCACATGCAATAAGAACTCATTGATCAGCACCTTTGCCGATCACAGCATTGAAGTCATTGTCGGCCCCGAAGTGATTACAGGGTCAACACGAATGAAAGCCGCGACGGCACATAAAATGATTCTGAACATGATTTCCACGGCCGTGATGATTAAAAGCGGCAAAGTGTACGAAAATTTAATGGTGGACGTTCATGTCAGCAACGAAAAATTGAAAGAACGCGCAATCGGCATTATCCAAAGCATCACTGGCGTTCCGTACGACAAGGCAAAAGAAACGCTTGAGGCCGCAGGCAGCCATGTCAAAACGGCAATCGTCATGCTGAAGACGAATTCGGACGAAACACACGCGAAGGCACTGCTCAAAGAATCAGAAGGATTCATTGATAAAGCCATTGAACAGCACGTTTCAAGAGAAAAAGAACGCTGATCGTTCTTTGGTGAAAAATAATGTGCTTTTACGAGCCCGCGCCGTTTTCATGTTCGGCGCAGGCGCTTTTAGGACGCGTTTCAGGCATAGCTCCCCGGGAAAAATCGTACGGAAAAAGGAGGATCTCCATGAGCAAAGAGGCATTTTATCAGTCACTGGCCAAAGATATCCTGGACAATTGCGGCGGTTCATCGAATATTTCAGGCTTTACCCACTGTATGACACGCCTGAGGATTACACCTTTAGATCGGGACAAAACGGATATTGAGGCGCTGAAACGGCTTGACGGGGTAATAGGCGTCGTCGAAGCTGAAACACTGCAGATCATTCTCGGCACGGGTGTCGTCAATCATGTCGCCGACGCTTTCGCAAAACTTATGCCATCCGGAAAAAACATTGATTTAAAAGAAGCCGCCTCACGGAAAAAAGCCGATCTCAACAGAAAAAACACCACACCCATCAAATTGTTTCTGAGAAAAATATCAAGCATCTTCATTCCCCTTATTCCCGCACTCATTGCATCAGGTTTAATCACCGGTATTACGAAAGCCGTCATTCAGGCCGGCTGGCTCCCGAAAGAATCTCAAATCGCACTTATTTTAACGGTTATCGGTTCAGGCTTGTTCGCTTACCTCGGCGTCCTTGTCGGCATCAATGCGGCGAAGGAATTCGGCGGGACACCCGCGATGGGCGGCCTTGCGGGCATATTGATCCTTAACCCTGAGATCGCCAATATCAGTTTGTTCGGAGAGAATCTGCTCCCTGGCAGGGGAGGATTAATCGGCGTTCTTTTCGCTGCGGTTTTTATCGCTTATACCGAACGGTTTATCAGAAAGTACGTCCATCAATCCATCGACATTATCGTCACGCCTACATTGTCTTTACTTATCACCGGGCTGGTGACATATGTCGTTTTTATCCCTGCAGGCGGTTTTATTTCTGATCTGATTACATCAGGTTTATTGTCGCTGCTGAATGTCGGGGGAGTGCTCTCAGGGTTTGTACTGGGAGCCGCCTTCCTGCCGCTTGTCGTCACCGGCCTGCATCAGGGCTTGACTCCCGTACATTTGGAATTAATCCGATCAATCGGAGATGACCCGCTTCTTCCGATTCTCGCGATGGGAGGCGCGGGTCAAGTAGGCGCGGCCTTCGCCATCTTTATGAAAACAAAAAAAGCCTCATTAAAAAGAGCGATCGGCGGCGGACTTCCATCCGGTCTGCTCGGAATCGGGGAGCCGCTTATCTTCGGCGTCACGCTCCCGCTCGGCCGGCCGTTTTTGACGGCGTGTTTAGGGGCGGGAATCGGCGGCGCTTTTCAAGCCCATTTTCAAGTGGCTACTTTTTCAATCGGTGTCTCCGGCCTTCCGCTCTCGTTTCTCGTACAGCCGGCTCAAATCGTTTTGTATATCATCGGTCTCTTCATCTCTTACGCGGCGGGCTTTGTCTTCACTTATGCGTTCGGATTTAAGGATGACATGGCTGCTGAATTTGAATAAACCGGGAGGGATCAGAATATGAAAACACTGACAGCCGCCATACTCACAATGGTCATGAGCCTCTCTTTTCTGCCGCAGCACAAAGCCGAAGCCCAATCCAAATTATACGACGCAGCAAAGCTCAGAAAGGTTGATCAAATGATTGAAAAAGACATCGCAGCAGGATTCCCCGGAGCCGTCCTCGTCGTCGTAAAGGACGGACGGGTGATCAAAAAGAAAGCATACGGCTACAGCAAAAAATATGACGGGAACACCCTTTTATCCCGTCCGAAAAAAATGAAAACATCAACCATGTTTGATTTAGCTTCCAATACAAAAATGTACGCGGCCAATTTTGCACTACAGCGACTCGTCAGCCAGGGAAAGCTTGATGTGTATCAAAAAGTCTCGGCTTACCTTCCTGATTTCAAAGACAGAAAAAGCGATCCGATTCAAGGAAAAGACCGCATACGCGTCATCGATGTGCTCCAGCATCAATCCGGTCTGCCGGCAAGCTTTTATTTCTATCAGCCGGACACCGCAGGCCCTTTATATTCACAAGAACGGGATAAAACGATCCGTTTTCTCAACCAAATCCCGCTTGAATACAAGCCGGGAACAAAACACGTATACAGCGATATCGGTTACATGCTTCTCGGCTGCATCATTGAAAACATAACCGGAAAAACCCTTGATACCTATGCGGAACAAGAACTGTACAAACCGCTGAAACTGACGCACACACTGTTCAATCCGCTGCAAAAAGGTTTTAAAGAAAAAGCATTCGCAGCTACTGAACGTTTAGGCAACACACGTGACGGAGTCATCCATTTCCCTCACATCAGGACGTATACGCTGCAGGGGGAGGTTCACGATGAAAAAGCATTTTACTCAATGGGAGGGGTGTCCGGTCACGCCGGGCTGTTTTCCAGAGCTGATGATATGGCCGTCCTTCTTCAAGTCATGCTGAACGGCGGCAGTTATAACCACGTTTCTCTCTTCAATAAAAGAACGGCCGATTTGTTCACAACGGCGGCATCCTCTGATCCGACTTTCGCTCTCGGCTGGCGGAAAAACGGCAGCCCGGATATGGAGTGGATGTTCGGACCTTATGCAAGCAGGCAGGCATACGGCCATACGGGATGGACCGGCACCATCACGATTATTGATCCCGCTTATAAGCTGGGGATCGCACTTTTGACCAATAAAAAGCATTCCCCCGTCGTCAGCCCCGGTGAAAACCCGAATGTTTTTGAAGGGGATCTTTTCCCGACCGGAAGCTACGGCAGCGTCATAAAAGCGATTTATGAAGCCATTGAATGACAACCCATGTCTTTTGTCCAAACTATGACGGCAGGAGGGCACCATTATGAAACTTTTCATCTCAGCTGTATTACTGTTGTTTATTGTTTTCGGCACGCATCACGCATCGACAAAACCGGATATTCCGTCACAGGCGGAACAAGCGGTATCCCGTATGACATTAGATGAAAAATTAGGGCAGATGCTCATGCCTGATTTTCGTAATTGGCAAAAAAAGGGGCAGTCATCACCTGAGGCTCTTACCCAAATGAATGACGAAGTCGCAAGGCTTATTCAAAAGTACCGGTTCGGCGGCGTTATCTTATTTGCAGAAAATCTAAAAAATACTGAGCAAACGGTACGCCTGACAGATGCCTTTCAAAAGGCGAGCCCTGACATTCCGCTATTATTAAGCATTGATCAGGAGGGCGGCATCGTAACTAGACTTGGTGAGGGCACTCATTTCCCAGGCAATATGGCGCTCGGGGCTGCTAGAAAAACAGCCTACGCGTCCCAGACCGGCGCCATTATCGGGAAAGAACTGAAAGCACTGGGCATTAATACGAATTTCGCTCCCGTTCTCGATATCAATAATAATCCTGGAAACCCTGTCATCGGCGTCAGGTCGTTCAGTTCAGACCGTGATCTGACAGCTTCACTCGGCCTTGCCTCAATGAAGGCTCAGCAAAAGCAGAATGTCGCTGCCGCCGTCAAACATTTCCCGGGACACGGCGACACGGATGTCGATAGCCACTACGGTCTTCCGCTTGTCACCCACAATCAAGAAAGGCTGCGTCAAATTGAACTTTATCCGTTCCGGCAGGCCATTCAGGCCGGAGCTGATATGATCATGACAGCCCATGTGCAATTTCCCGCTTTTGACGATACAACCTATAAAAGCAAGCTGGACGGTTCAGACATCCTCGTACCCGCCACACTCTCGAAAAAAGTGATGACTCATCTTCTCCGTGAGGAAATGGGATTTAACGGCGTCATCGTTACGGATGCATTAAATATGAAAGCCATTGCCGATCATTTCGGCCAGGAAGAGGCGGTCGTCATGGCAGTAAAAGCAGGAGTCGATATTGCCCTGATGCCGGCCCAAGTGACATCGCTGCAAACAGAAAACCGCTTTGCCCGGGTTCATTCCGCTTTAAAACAGGCGGTACAAAAAGGGGAAATTCCGCTGCAGCAAATTAACAAATCAGTTGAACGCATCATTTCCCTGAAAATAAAACGAGGGATATATCCCGCACCGAAAGAGACAAATCTGAAAAAGAAGATTGCAAAAGCAAAGAAAACCGTCGGCAGTAAAAATCACCTAAAAACTGAAAAACAAATCGCGGAAAGATCCGTCACCGTCTTACAAAACAAAAACCGCACGCTCCCATTCAAACCGAAAAAGAACAGCCGCGTTCTCATTGCCGCTCCTTATGAAGATCAAACAGTGGCAATGGAACAAACCATTCAGCAGCTCATCAAGAAGAAAAAAATCCGGCCGGTAACCATCAGTAAAATGAACTTCGCCGAGCGCACATTTCATGATGAACACAAAAAGCTGGTATCCGACGCGGATTACGTGATTACAGGCTCCTATGTCGTGAAAAATGACCCTGTCGTAAACGACGGCGTGATTGACGATTCCGTCACAGATCCCGGCAAGTGGACGACTGCATTTCCGCGCGCCGTCATGAAAGCCGCACAATCGAACCAAAAACCCTTTGTGCTGATGAGCCTGCGTAATCCTTACGACGCCGCGAATTTTGAAGAAGCTGAAGCCCTTATCGCAGTCTACGGTTTTAAAGGATATACAGACGGACAATTCCTCCAGCCAAACATTCCGGCAGGCATTGAAGCGATATTCGGACAGACAGCACCGCAAGGCAGGCTGCCCGCTGACATTCCTTCCGTCACGCATCCGGGAACGACACTGTATCCTTATGGTTTCGGTATCAATCTGAAGACCGGAAAACCGCTTTAAACAGGAGGGCTGATTATGAAAACACATACGGCTGCACTTCTCGCCGGACTTGTCGTCATCAGTGCTATGACGGCAGTCTCGGCGGCTTCTGACAGAAACCTTCATACCGCCAAGAAACCAAGCATCCAAACAGGCATCGACCGCCTGCTGAAAGATTATAAACAGGAACTGAAGGGAAAAAGGGTCGGGCTGATCACCAACCCGACCGGTGTGAACGCATCATTGAAAAGCAGCGTTGACGTGCTGTATGAGGCGCCAGACATCCATTTGACGGCATTATTCGGACCGGAGCACGGTGTCCGCGGCGACGCTCAGGCCGGAGACAAAGTCACATCCTATATAGACGAAAAAACAGGACTTCCCGTCTACAGCCTATACGGGGAAACGAGGAAACCGACGCCTGACATGCTGAAAGATACAGATGTGCTGATTTTCGATATTCAGGATGTCGGAACGCGGTACTACACGTACATTTATACAATGGCCTATGCCATGGAAGCGGCCAAAGAAAAAGGCATTCCTTTTTATGTCTTGGACCGGCCGAATCCGCAAGGCGGACGAAATCCGGACGGCCCGGTTCTTGAACCGGATTACGCTTCATTTGTCGGACTGTATCCGATCCCGCTGAAGCACGGCATGACGATCGGTGAGCTTGCTCTTTTATTCAATAAAGAGTTTCATATTGGCGCCGACCTCACCGTCGTAAAAATGAAGCGCTGGAAGCGGACGATGACGATTGAAGATACCGGTCTGCCGTTCGTCCTCCCTTCGCCTAATATCCCGACCCCGGACAGCATATTCGCATATTCGGCGACAGGACTAATCGAAGGCACAAACGTATCGGAAGGAAGGGGCACGACAAAGCCGTTTGAACTTATCGGCGCGCCTTATATGAAAAGCACCGGGCTCGAAGAACGCCTGAACAGTCTCAAGCTTCCGGGCGTCACCTTCAGAGCCGCTTCATTTATCCCCAGCTTCTCCAAACACCAGGGCAAGCTGTGCCACGGCGTACAAGTCTACGTAACAAACAGAAACACATTTGAAGCGGCAAGAACAGGGCTCTCCATTCTGAAAACCATGCATGACTTATATCCGAATGACTTTTCATTCTTGCCGACAGGCTCTTTTGACAAGCTGATCGGTAACGGCTGGGTACGCAAAAAAATAGAAAAAGGCGCTTCCATTGAAGACATCACCGGCACATATCAACGCCGGCTGGACCAATTCAAAACTCTAAGAAAACAATACCTCATATACTGACAACATTCGTGTTACACGTGTAACATTTTGTCGCATTTCACATTTCCGCTTTTTATAGGAAAACATTCATTTATTTGGTACAATTCAATTGATAACAGTTATCATTTAAATGAATGTTTCCTAAAAGGTGGTTTCTCATGAAAAACACATTATTCTTTCAGCCCATTGATATCATCTCCGTAAAAAAAACAGCCGACCTTCTGTCAGAGCACCAGCTCACTGATTCCCCCGTATTGATCTTTCATGTGAAAGGCGAGGGACAAATTGATATCGGCACAGACAGCTTTCCGCTGCAGAAGGAAACGCTCTACATCTGTCCTTGTGATGAGACATTCAATATTGCCCCTATATCGTCAGGCGGCATCCATTTGTATATCGTCAGACTCCGTGTTTTCTCCTATTCCTCAGATGATGAAGCGATGCTTCCGGATAACGGGGAAGACATCTTCCACGGACTTCAGCAAATGAATTTACAAACGATTGATCATTTGACAAGCCGGCTTCAATCACTTTCTGAAAACGTGCGATCGGCGGATGGATTGCAGAAAATGAAATATACAGCCGACTTTCAGCAGCTGATGTACGACCTTTATGCCGCAAAAGTATGCCATCAAAATAATACGAAAGCGGCGATCGAACAGACAAAACAATTCATACATGCTCAGTCCGACACAAAAATCACGCTCACCCAGCTCGCTCATATGGCGGGAATCAGTCCCAAGCATTACAGTGAAACCTTTAAAAAACTATACGGACAGAGCGTAACTGAATATATCACAGACATCCGCATAACCAATGCGAAAAAACTGATGGCCAAGGCAAGCTGCAAACTGCGGGAAATCGCTCATCAAATCGGCTACCAGGACGAATTTTATTTCAGCCGCATCTTTAAAAAACATACCGGCAGCTCACCTACAAGCTATATGAAAAAAAGGCGCACAAAAATGGCCGCGTACGGAAAAGAAACGATGGGGCATCTGATTCCTCTGCATCACGTGCCTTACGCTGCGGCGCTGCACCCGAAATGGACGGCCTATTATTACAAACAATTCTCTTCCGATATTCCGGTTCACCTGAGCGCTTACCGCTATAATGCAAATTGGGAAGAGAACCTGCACACGCTGTCTCAAGCTGCCCCGGACATCATTTTCAGTCTCGATTCTGTCAGTGAAGAAGAAAAACAGCGCCTGAATGACATCACTGAAGTTTTTTATCTTCCGGCTCAAGAGAATTGGAGAGACCAGTTTCTTCGCACTGCCGCATATCTGAATGAAGAGCAGGAAGCGCGGCACTGGCTTAATACTTATCAAAGTCTCGCCCATTCAGCGAAAGATGCTCTTAAACACGTGCGGCATCAGCGGTTCTTATTTGTCCGTGTATATAAAGAAAATATGTACATCGCCCATAACAACAGTATTGAGGAAGTCTTCTTCGGTGATTTAGACTTTGCCTCCGCAAAACCGGAATCTTTTGCTCCTGACGAAAAGATTTCCTTGGAAATGCTGGCGGATTGCCAGGCTGACTGCATCATGCTTTTCACTTGTAAAGAACCGGAAACGCTTCGCTATTTTCAGCGGATTCAGCAGACCGGGATATGGCAGAACCTTAGTGCCGTCAGCAATAAACGCGTGTTTCCCATTTCATCTGACCCGTGGATTGAATATTCTCCAAGCGGACATCAGCGGATGATCGAGCAAAGCATTTCCATTTTATCCGAAGATCGTCCATGGTAATGCCGGAAATTATCCATGGTCTTATCCCTGTTCATTCTCTATAATTCCAATTGATAATAGTTATCAATTGAACAGGAGGAACAATAGATGAAGAAATTGGCATTCGCTTTCATGATTTTGCTTTTGGCTTTCACGGCCGCGGCTTGCGGAAGCTCAGAAACATCTGATACAGCAAGTAAAGGAAAGGACGCTTCTTCAGATAAAAAGAAAATCGAATATCTCGGAAAAACATATGAAGTCAAAGCGCCGACTGACAAAATCGCCATTACAGGCAGCGTAGAATCAATGGAAGACGCCAAATTGCTTGACGTTCATCCGGCAGGAGCAATTTCTTTCTCCGGCAAATTCCCGGAACTGTTTAAAGATATTACAGATAAATCCGTATCAACGGGAGAAAAAATGCAGCCGAATATGGAAAAAATTCTTGAGCTGCAGCCGGACGTCATTCTGGCATCAACCAAATTCCCGGAAAAAACGTTGAAAAAATTGAGCGGCACCGCTGAAACCATCCCTGTCTCTCATATCTCATCAAACTGGAAAGAAAACATGATGCTGCTCGCCCAGCTTACAGATAAAGAGAAAAAAGCGAAAAAAATTATCGCAGATTACGAACAGGAGCTGAAAAAGACAAAAACAAAGATCAACAGCAAAGCGAAACAGTCAAACGCGCTGGTCATCAGAATCAGACAAGGCAATATCTATATTTATCCTGAACAAGTTTATTTCAACTCCACGCTTTACGGTGATTTAGGCCTGAAGGCGCCGGACGAAGTCAAAGCGGCGAAAGCGCAGGAGCTGATTTCTCTTGAAAAATTAAGCGAAATGAACCCCGACCATATATTCGTACAATTTTCTGATGATGAAAACGCAGATAAGCCGGATGCTTTGAAGGACTTAGAGAAAAATCCGATTTGGAAGAGCCTGACGGCAGTCAAAAAAGACCATGTATACGTCAATACGATCGATCCATTAGCCCAAGGCGGTACCGCTTGGAGTAAAATCCGCTTCTTACAGGTTGCGGCTGACAAATTGACTCAAGACTAATAAAGAGTAGGTTTTTCACATGTATGCAAAACGGCGGACACACATTATTATCATCGCTTCACCGATTGCCATTGTTCTGTCACTGCTGCTTTCCGTTTTATACGGTGCAAAGCAGCTTGACTTCCATACCGTGTTCTCCGCATTGCTGCACTTTAATCCGGAGAATACCGACCATCAGATCATATGGCATTCAAGAATCCCGAGGGCTGCCGGCGCTATGTTTATCGGCGCCGCCCTTGCTGTTTCCGGAGCGCTCATGCAGGGAATCACACGGAACTATCTGGCCTCGCCTTCGATCATGGGTGTGTCGGACGGCTCCGCTTTTATCATCACCCTTTGCATGGTATTGCTCCCTCAATCGACATCCATTGAAATGATCATATACTCGTTTATCGGTTCCGCATTCGGCGCGGCTCTTGTTTTCGGGCTGGCCTCCATTCTTCCCGGCGGTTTTACCCCTGTGCAGCTTGCCATTATCGGAACGGTAACCAGTATGCTTCTCAGCAGTCTGTCGGCTGCGCTTTCGATTTATTTTCAAATTTCGCAGGATCTCAGTTTTTGGTACAGTGCGAGACTGCATCAAATGAACCCTGATTTTTTGAAACTGGCCGTCCCATTTTTTGCGATCGGAATCATCACGGCCATGATTCTCAGCAAAAAGGTCACTGCCGTATCATTAGGAGACGACATTTCAAAAAGTCTGGGACAGCAGAAAAGAACCATCAAACTCATGGCGATGGCAGCCGTTGTCATATTGACCGGAAGCTCGGTGGCGCTCGCCGGAAAAATTGCCTTTGTCGGTTTGGTCGTTCCGCACATCACACGTTTTCTCGTCGGATCGGACTACAGCAGGCTGATCCCATGCGCGTGCATCATCGGCGGCGTCTTCCTGACCCTTTGCGATCTTGCCAGCCGATTCATCAATTACCCGTTTGAGACGCCTATTGAAGTCGTCACTTCTATCATCGGTGTTCCTTTCTTTCTTTATTTGATTAAAAGAAAAGGAGGGGATCAGCGTGGTGCGTAAAATGGCCGGAATTTATATCATTCTGATTGCTCTCATATTGCTCGTAAGCTATTTCAGCATGACAAGCGGTTCTTTTTCCGCAAAGCCGGGTGAACTGCTCAGTACGCTTTTCCGCATCCATCCGAATCCGCAATATGACATTTTGCTGTTTCAGCTGAGGCTGCCGCGCATAGTCATGGCTGCTGCCATCGGACTCGGATTGGGGATAGCCGGAGCCGTTATTCAGGCCATTACCAAAAACGGTCTTGCCGATCCCGGTATTTTGGGCATTAATGCAGGAGCCGGAGCGGGAATCGTCACGTTTATGCTTCTGTTTCAGGGACAATCTGAAGCGACGGCACTTGCCTCTGCGATGGGTATGCCTGTCTTCGGCCTCATCGGAGGATTGATGGCGGCCGTGCTGATCTATATTTTCGCCTGGCACCGGGGGCATCTGGAATCGGGCAGAATTATTCTCGTCGGAATCGCCATGAATTCCGGATTCAGCGCGCTGTCTTTATTTCTATCATTAAAAATGGACCCGCAGGATTATGAGATGGCGATGGTTTGGAAAAACGGCAGCATCTGGTCGGCAAACTGGATGACCATTACGGCAATCCTTCCGTGGCTGATCTTGTTCATTCCTCTTCTTATGGCGAAAACGTCATTGCTGGATACCATTCGTTTCGATGAGGACACGGTGAAAAGCCTCGGTGTTTCAACCAATAAAGAAAAAACCATTTTACTCATTGCCTGCATCGCTTTGATCAGCGCATGTGTAACCGCAGCGGGCAGCATGGCATTTGTCGGACTGATCGCGCCCCATATTTCCCGCAGGCTCGCCGGCATTGAGCACAGATACTCATTACCGGTCAGCGGACTGGTCGGTATGCTCCTCGTCATATCCGCCGACTTTGCGGGCAAATTGTTCTTTCAGCCTTCAGAAGTGCCGGCGGGAATTATTCTTGCGATTCTCGGCGTTCCTTATTTCTTTTTTCTTCTGTTTAAGCAAAAGAAGGGGCTGGACGCATGAGAGGCACCCTTACAGAACACCGGATAAACGGAAGGGAATGCACTGTGTATCTTCCTCCGTCCTATTCGGTTCAAACGGGGGCTTTACCCTGTGTGTACGTACTTGACGGAGGATCTTTGTTTTTAGAACAGATAGATAAGCTTGAATTCCAATTTGCAGACGGAACACTTTCCGAATTGATTTTCATCGGCATCAAACCGGCTGACAGACTCGATGAGTACACACCGTGGCCCGCGCCTTCCCTGAGCCCTGCGTTTCATGATTTCGGCGGCAAAGGGAGGCTCTTTCTTGAGGAGCTGACAAATGTCATCATTCCAACTGTTGAAGATATGCATCACATTTCTGCACATTCGGAAACGAGAGGACTGATCGGCGCGTCATTAGGCGGACTGTTTTCGATATACGCGATGCTGCAAAAGCCTGAAATATTCGGCAGAATCGGCTGTATTTCCGGTTCCTTCTGGTATGAAAAATCAGCAGATTATGTCCGCTCCGCACCTTTGCGGCCGGCACGGCGGCGTATCTATATGTCTGTCGGCAGCCGTGAAGCAGAGCAAAAATGTAACATCCAAAACACCATGATCGGACAAAATAAAGGCGTGTACAAAAGCCTGAGGCAAAAAGGCTTTTCTCAATCTCAGCTCTCATTTACGATCGAAGAGGGTGCCGTGCACCATCAAGAAGCGTTCAAACGACAATTCAATTCAGCACTAAGCTGGCTGTACGGAAAAAACCGCTCACGTGACTGAGCGGTTTTTTTCATACTTGATCACGACCGGCTTAAGTTCAAAGCGTCTCAGCAAATAGCCGAACAAAGCGGCAAGGATTTGCTGAAAGAGCATCCCGATGACGACCGGAACCGCCACTTGAGACGGAAAAAAAGACACGGCGAGAACAGCTCCGGCGCTGATATTGCGCATGCCCCCCGTATAAATCAGAGACACGATTTCATCCTGGCTCCGCTTCATCAGTCTTCCGATCAGCCAAGCCACGGCATAACCCGTCATGGCAATAAAAAATACCATGCCAGCGATGCCCGCAAATTTGATATCCACATGCGTGACATACGGCGCGATTTCCGAACTGTTAATGGCAATGACAATCATCAGACAGATTTTTGAAAAAGGAGACAATGACCGGCTTATCGCCTGAGTCCTTACCGGCGGGGAAAACTGGTTGACCATCATCCCTGCGATGGACGGAATCACCACCATCTCCGCCAGCCCTTTCATCATGCCCCACACATCCATCTGAACATTCGCCCCGGCCAGGACAGACAGGCTTAACGGTACGATAAAAGGAGAAAGTACGGTATCAACCAGGATAATAGACAGCGTCAATCCGACATTTCCCTTATACATCGCAGCCCAAATCAAACTCGTAATTCCGGTCGGGATCACCACACCCATAATCAGCCCCGTCACAGTTAAAGGGTCACCGCTGAAAATCAGATGGCCGCTTCCCCATGCAAAAACAGGCATGAAAATATGCAGAACAAACAATGCCATGATCATCGGGAGCGGCTTCTCGATACTGCGCTTCAGCGATTGAAAATTGGCACTCAGACTGCCCGTAAATGTAATAAATGCAAATATCCACGGCACAGCGCCGGCCATCCAGCTGATATGCTGAGATAACAGCACACCCGCCGCCACACTTGACGGAGTCAAAAGCGGCATGATTCTCCCCAACACTTGGTTCAACTTCTGAAGCCACATCATATGCAAGTCTCCTATATACGGTTTTCAAGTCTCATTCATTATAACAATGCACATCGCCAAATTTAACCGAAAAAAAGCCCGGATATATTCATCCGGACTTCACAAATTCTATGCCATTTGCTTCATTAAATCTCGGCTTTTCTGATTTAATCCCTTTAATTCAGCCTCAATTCCGTATTCTTTACATTTGGCGACAATCTTCTCAAGAGCCGCCGCTCCCGAATCATCCCACACATGGGCATCGGTCAAATCGATGATAATCCGTTTCACGTCTTCATCATAAACGATGGCATTCATCAGTTCAGACACGGAAGCAAAAAAGATTTGTCCCGTGACCTTATAAGTTCTGACATCTTTCTGTTCGGAATGTGACACAATCTTCAGCTTAGAAATTTTCGCCGTAAAAAAGATTGCACTTAGCAGCACACCCGCGAAAACACCCTTCGATAAATCATTTGTCAGAACGACTGTCACGACGGTAATCACCATAACGATCGAATCAGTAAGGGGCGCTTTCCGCAAACCTTTAATCGATGACCAGTCAAACGTGCCGATGGACACCATAACCATCACGGCCACGAGCGCAGCCATCGGAATTTTCACGACGATACCGCTTAATACAGCAATTAAAAACATTAAAAACGCTCCGGCCGTAAAAGCCGACAACCGGCCGCGACCGCCGGCTTTGGTATTAATGACAGACTGGCCGATCATGGCGCATCCGGCCATGCCTCCGAAAAATCCGTTCACAATATTGGCGATGCCTTGTCCGCGGCTTTCTTTGTTCTTATCACTATCCGTATCCGTCATTTCGTCAATGATCTGGGCCGTCAGCAACGACTCAAGCAATCCGACGAATGCAAGCGCCAGTGAATACGGGAAAATAATCCGCAATGTCTCAAACGTCCACGGAACATCCGGTATCAAGAAATGCGGAAGTGAACTTGTAATCCCGCCCATATCACCGACCGTGCGGACATCCGCATGGAAGACCACCGCAATGATCGTCATGACAATAATCGCCACCAGCGGAGACGGCACAGCCGTCGTAACCTTCGGCAAAAGATATATGATAGCCAGTGATCCGGCAAGCATGGCGTACATGACCCATGAAGCTCCTTTGAACTGCGGCAGCTGCGCAGAAAAAATCAAGATCGCCAAAGCATTCACAAATCCGATCATGACCGAACGCGGAATAAATTTCATCAATTTCGCTATCTTACTGACACCAAGAATAAATTGAATAATACCTGTCAAAATGGTTGCCGCAAACAAATACTGCAGCCCGTAATCAGCCACCAATGTCACCATGACAACCGCCATTGAACCCGTAGCGGCTGAAATCATTCCCGGTCTGCCGCCGAAGATAGAAATAATAATCGCGATACAAAATGATGCATAAAGCCCGACCATCGGATCGACACCTGCAATAATTGAAAATCCGATCGCCTCAGGGATCAGAGCGAGAGCAACCAGAATACCGGCCAGAATGTCTTTACGGACATTTCCGAACCATTGCTGCTGTAACGTATAATCTTTCAAATGATAACGACTCCTTTTCACTATAAAAATCCGCACCTTATCAGTTGGAAACATTGATTTTTATCTGGGGAATATGAGGCAAGCTTACGGGGAAAAAGGGGACACGCTCAGAGTATAATGTCGTTGAGGAAAGGAATGGTTAACAAAGAGTATCATATTAAACTTTAAAGAAATGTGCAAGACCGTATAAATAAGAAAAGAAAACGGCTCTCACTGGAGCCGTTTCCGCTTTTATAAAAGTTCCGGATCAGACACAAGAATCGTTTTTATTGCGCTGATATCCTTTCTTTCTTTTGTCACCGGGTCGATGCCCATGAGATGATCAATGGCTTCTTCATAATTCTTCAGTTCCGTCTTTTCCGTAATAAAATCATAGAGCTGCGGAAGGTCGGACGCGCATGCTAACGCAGCCTCCATGATCTGACGGGCTTCACCTGTGCCCACAATCGTTACGCCGTTTGACAGCAGCTGGTACGGCCTGACTGTCATCTCATACGTATCATCAAAGCCCATCGGCACGATTCTGCCTCCCTTTTCAATAAAAGGATAAGCCCAATCAAGCTGATTGCCGATCGCGTCAAAAATCACATCAAATTTTCTTCCTTGATTAATCCGTTTCACTTCATCCACGGTTAATGCTTCAGGGTGGTAGACATAATCCGATATCCGGCTCGCCGCCTCGCTTCGGAAACTGCCTATTTCAGTCGCAACCGTCAATCGCGCCAGTTTTTTCACCATCATTTGCACAAGCAGTCCGATCGGTCCGGACCCCAAAACCAAGACCGAGTCCTCCGGCTGAATCGAAGCTTTGTCCACAACATTCAGCACACAGGAGAGAGGCTCAACCAATGTGGCCCGCTCCCATTCCATTGAATCCGGAATTCTGTACATGAACCTGTCTTCTCCCACGTAATATTCCGCAAACGTTCCGTGCGCCCCGATTCCGAGCTGCCAATCCTCGAAGGTTTCGCAATAACACGTCAGCCCTCTCCGGCAATAATGACATTTCCCGCAAAACTGCGTAGGATCTATCACGACGCGGTCTCCGACTTTTACATTTGTCACGTCCGGTCCGATTTCCACGACCGCTCCCACCGATTCATGCCCCATAATCATATGATGGGTTGCATTCATTTTTCCTTTCAGCACATTTAAATCCGTTCCGCATATACCGGTGCCGAAAATTTTCACTTTCACATCATTGGATTTCCGAATTTGAGGCTCGTCCACCTCTTGATATTCAAGCTTATCATTAGGAGTCCAGACCAGCGCCTTCATATTTCTCTTCCTTTCTGCCCCAGCGGATTTGGTCTAACAATGTTTGATGAAGCTCCTTCGTTGATGCCGCAATACATGATTGCTGGTTCTGATAACTTAAATCTGTCAGAAGCGTTTCGTCCAAAGACCGGCCGTATGCATCCGTAATGACCACTCCCGCTTTCTTCGCCAAAAAGACGCTTGCGGCAATATCATAAGGAAACAAATGCAGCACCTGTCCGTTCCCAACCTGCTGAAAATCTGAAAGCAGCTTCGGATCATCTTTCAGCAGACGATTGCCGATATCCACATAAGCATCCATCTGCCCCGTGATAATTCGTGAAATCGAATAAGAAGCGCTGTTGAAAACAAAAACCCCGCCATTATTAGCCGATTGGTCAATCAGATGGCCGTATGCGTCCGTCATCAGCTTCGCCGGATGCCCGTTAAATTCAAGGCTCCAAAACATATTCTTAATATCCCGCACTCCGCTCAAATTCGGCAAATCTCCCTGATACCCCTCAAATTGAATGACATCGCTGTAAATATCACCGTACATATAAGAGCCCGATTTCAATTCAAGCAAAAAAGCAAATTCGATATCCTTAATCTTTGCGTTTGGCTTATATGAAGCAAGCGCAATCGAAATACACGACATTTCAAGCCCCGCGGCGGCCGGGCGCGTTCCGTCTATCGGATCTACAATTAAAATATATTGCGGATCTTCTCCAATCAGCTTCAGGCCGCCATCCTCCGTGTAAAAAGCAACCGGATGGCCCTTTTCTTGAATATAATCCAGCACCGCCTCCTCAGCAGCGGCGTCTATGTTAAATTGGGCGTCGCCTCCCGGAGAATAGCCGTTTACGAGCCGGTTTTTCAGCGTGCCTTTTTGATTTTTCACCTTATGATAAACAAATTGTCCAAGCTCAATGATATAGTCTCTCACTTGATTTCCTCCAATAGCTTGCGAAGTCTGTAGCAGAGCACTTCGGCTTCACTAAGTGTAATGGTTAAAGGCGGACGGATTTTAAATACATTTCCGAACCCGTAACGGGATGTCCGGAGAATCAGCCCGTAATCCATTGCCCGTTTTGCAATATAATTGGTCAGCTCCACATCCGGTTCATTGTTCTCTTTTACAATCTCCACACCGATCATAAGACCGACGCCTCTTACCTCAGAAATAAAAGCGAACTCCTCTTTCATCGTTTCTAAGCGATCCATAATATAATGACCGACCGTCGTTACATTTTCCAAAAATCCCGGACGCTGCATGATATCTATGGTTTTACACGCGGCAGCGGCGGCCATCACATTTGAGCCGTACGTGAAGGAGTGCGTATACCCCGGAAGCCCGGTATACTTGTCCTCCGTCAGAGTGGCGGCGACTTGGAAGCCTGTGCCCCCGAGCCCTTTTGCTACCGTCATCATATTAGGTTTCACATCGAAGTGGTCCGCGGCAAACATTTTGCCCGTCCGTCCGAACCCGGTCTGAATTTCATCAAAAATCAGGGCGATATCGTGTTCATCACAAAGCTGTCTCAGCTGTTTAAAATACTCTTTAGGCGGAACGACGTTTCCACCGTTTCCGGATATCGGTTCAATAATCATGGCGGCAATTTTTCCATTGCTCGCATACTCAATAAAATCATTAATTCTTTCTACGCACAGCATACCGCATGAATCAGGTTTCTGATTATAAAAACAGCGGCTGCAATACGGATCAGGGACTTGAAGGCCAAAAGAAATTTGCGGCGGGAAAGGTTCTTTTCTGAATGAGTTGCCGGACAAAGCGGAAGTCATATACGTTTGTCCGAGGTGGCTTCGAAATAAGGAGATGACATCGGTTTTTCCGGAGTAATACTGAGCCATTTTAATAGCTCCTTCATTTGCACCGGAACCGCTGCTGACTTTAGGGTGTACTTTTGTGAGATTATCGGGGGCGATTTCTACTAGTTTTTCTGCCAGTTTATTTACAGCGTCTGTTTGAAAAGATGATGTCACATGGATCAGCTTATCGGCTTGTTCTTTAACCGTATCAATGACTTCTTTGTTACCGTATCCTAAATTCAAGTTAAATGTGGCAGAAGCGCAATCAATGTACTCATTCCCCTCTTGATCGTACAGGTAAATCCCTTCTCCGCGCTCCATTACTACATCGTCAACACTGTAATACAAGCTGTCTGGATTCGTGATTTCCTTCGTTCCCACAAATACCACCCCTATGAAATTATTAGAATTTCGCTTTTTATCGTATTAATTATTGAAAATAATGTCAACGATCTTTCTTGTAAAAAATGTTAACAATTTGTTAACGTTACCATAAGGGATGTATGAGAAAAAGTTATGTGATATAGTAACAATACTTGGATTTTTTGTAAAAACGTCATGTCATACGAGTAGAGAGAAATATTATTTTACCAATAAGGAGATAAAATGATGAAAACTCGTCTGCTGTGGATAAGCTGTTTTTCTTATGGATCGATTGCTTTTACACTTGTTATTCTGGGAGCCGTACTGCCTGAGTTACTCACACATTATTCACAAAGCTACAGTAATGGCGGTGTATTGGTATTCTCTCAGTTCATGGGCTTTCTCATCGGTGTCATCGGAATGCCTTACATGGTGAAAAAGCTTGGGCGCAAAAACGTCGTTATCTTTGGCATGGCACTCATCAGCTGTGAAATGTTCATCACCTTCCTGCCGCCCTGGCCGCTGCTCTTTCTTCTCGTCAACATCGCGGGGCTTGGCGCCGGATTGGTGGAATCCTGTGTAGGCACGATCATCCTCACCGCTATTAAAGAAAGACAGGCTGTGGCCATGAGCAAGATGGAAGTGGCCTACGGATTAGGCGCGCTTTTCATGCCTCTGCTCTCAGGCTTTCTTATCAACAACCACATGTGGACAATTGCTTTTTTAGTATTAGGGTTATCCAGTTTTGCACTTTTAATCGCATGGAAGCAGATGAGTTTCGGCAGTATTGATCAGCTTCTCATCCGAAAAGAGGTCTCTTCCGATGACACTAAAAAAGAAAGCACCGGTTATCAGTCACACGGATTGCTTTTTATTACCTTGGCGGGGGCTTACTTCTTCTTTTACGGCGGCAGTGAAGTTTCAATTGTACATTTTATCCCCTCCATTTTCGCTGAGAAATGGGATATCCCCAACTCTTTGGCAACGATAACAGTTACAGTGTATTGGACGGGGATGATCATCGGAAGGTTATTAACAGGCCCGGTATCAGAAAAGCTGACATATCACCGTTATCTTCGTCTCATAAGCATTGGCGGTCTGGCTGCACTTACCGTATTGGCACTAAGTAAAAACGTATGGTTCGGCTTTGCCCTTTGCTTCTTTTTAGGGCTGTTCATGGCAGGCATGTTTGCAATAGCCCTAATCATCACGAATCATTTTTATCCCGGAAAGACAGAAACGACTACCAGTATTCTGCTCGCTTCAAACGGATTAGGAGGTTCACTCCTTCCGATCGCCGTCGGCTGGAGCTTAGATGAATATCCCGCACAAACTGCATTCTGGCTGTTTACTGCACTGATGGTCCTTATGCTGCTGATTGTGTTCAGTTTAAGAATACTCGAGACAATAAAATCAAACAATCTTCAAAATCACAACAGCAAAGCAAAATCAATGTAAACAAAAAAGCTAATGCCTTTCAAAGGCATTAGCTTTTTATATCTATGTGATCTTTCATATAAAAAAACCAGTTCATCATGAACTGGTTTAAGACAGCTTGGCGGCGTCCTACTCTCACAGGGGGAAACCCCCGACTACCATCGGCGCTGAAGAGCTTAACTTCCGTGTTCGGCATGGGAACGGGTGTGACCTCTTCGCTATCGCCACCAAACCATTGAGAGTGTTCTCTCAAAACTAGATAACAGTAAGCATACATTCAAATTGGTTAAGTCCTCGATCGATTAGTATCTGTCAGCTCCATGTGTCGCCACACTTCCACCTCAGACCTATCAACCTGATCATCTTTCAGGGATCTTACTTCCTTGCGGAATGGGAAATCTCATCTTGAGGGGGGCTTCATGCTTAGATGCTTTCAGCACTTATCCCGTCCGCACATAGCTACCCAGCGATGCCCTTGGCAGAACAACTGGTACACCAGCGGTGCGTCCATCCCGGTCCTCTCGTACTAAGGACAGCTCCTCTCAAATTTCCTGCGCCCGCGACGGATAGGGACCGAACTGTCTCACGACGTTCTGAACCCAGCTCGCGTACCGCTTTAATGGGCGAACAGCCCAACCCTTGGGACCGACTACAGCCCCAGGATGCGATGAGCCGACATCGAGGTGCCAAACCTCCCCGTCGATGTGGACTCTTGGGGGAGATAAGCCTGTTATCCCCGGGGTAGCTTTTATCCGTTGAGCGATGGCCCTTCCATGCGGAACCACCGGATCACTAAGCCCGACTTTCGTCCCTGCTCGACTTGTAGGTCTCGCAGTCAAGCTCCCTTGTGCCTTTACACTCTGCGAATGATTTCCAACCATTCTGAGGGAACCTTTGGGCGCCTCCGTTACCTTTTAGGAGGCGACCGCCCCAGTCAAACTGCCCACCTGACACTGTCTCCCCGCCCGATAAGGGCGGCGGGTTAGAAGGTCAATACAGCCAGGGTAGTATCCCACCGATGCCTCCACCGAAGCTGGCGCTCCGGTTTCCAAGGCTCCTACCTATCCTGTACAAGCTGTACCAACATTCAATATCAGGCTGCAGTAAAGCTCCACGGGGTCTTTCCGTCCTGTCGCGGGTAACCTGCATCTTCACAGGTACTATAATTTCACCGAGTCTCTCGTTGAGACAGTGCCCAGATCGTTGCGCCTTTCGTGCGGGTCGGAACTTACCCGACAAGGAATTTCGCTACCTTAGGACCGTTATAGTTACGGCCGCCGTTTACTGGGGCTTCAATTCGCACCTTCGCTTACGCTAAGCGCTCCTCTTAACCTTCCAGCACCGGGCAGGCGTCAGCCCTATACTTCGCCTTACGGCTTCGCAGAGACCTGTGTTTTTGCTAAACAGTCGCCTGGGCCTATTCACTGCGGCTCTCTCGGGCTTGCACCCTAACAGAGCACCCCTTCTCCCGAAGTTACGGGGTCATTTTGCCGAGTTCCTTAACGAGAGTTCTCTCGATCACCTTAGGATTCTCTCCTCGCCTACCTGTGTCGGTTTGCGGTACGGGCACCTCTCACCTCGCTAGAGGCTTTTCTTGGCAGTGTGGAATCAGGAACTTCGCTACTATAATTCGCTCGCCATCACAGCTCAGCCTTCACGGGAAACGGATTTGCCTATTTCCCAGCCTAACTGCTTGGACGCGGATATCCAATACCGCGCTTACCCTATCCTCCTGCGTCCCCCCATTGCTCAAATGGTGAGGAGGTGGTACAGGAATATCAACCTGTTATCCATCGCCTACGCCTTTCGGCCTCGGCTTAGGTCCCGACTAACCCTGAGCGGACGAGCCTTCCTCAGGAAACCTTAGGCATTCGGTGGAGGGATTCTCACCCTCTTTCGCTACTCATACCGGCATTCTCACTTCTAAGCGCTCCACAAGTCCTTCCGGTCTTGCTTCACAGCCCTTAGAACGCTCTCCTACCACTGTTCGAAGAACAGTCCGCGCTTCGGTGATACGTTTAGCCCCGGTACATTTTCGGCGCAGAGTCACTCGACCAGTGAGCTATTACGCACTCTTTAAATGGTGGTGCTTCTAAGCCAACATCCTGGTTGTCTAAGCAACTCCACATCCTTTTCCACTTAACGTATACTTTGGGACCTTAGCTGGCGGTCTGGGCTGTTTCCCTTTCGACTACGGATCTTATCACTCGCAGTCTGACTCCCAAGGATAAGTCATCGGCATTCGGAGTTTGACTGAATTCGGTAACCCGGTAGGGGCCCCTAGTCCAATCAGTGCTCTACCTCCGAGACTCTTACCTTGAGGCTAGCCCTAAAGCTATTTCGGAGAGAACCAGCTATCTCCAGGTTCGATTGGCATTTCACCCTACCACACCTCATCCCCGCACTTTTCAACGTGCGTGGGTTCGGCCTCCATTCAGTGTTACCTGAACTTCACCCTGGACATGGGTAGATCACCTGGTTTCGGGTCTACGACCACGTACTCAATTCGCCCTATTCAGACTCGCTTTCGCTGCGGCTCCGCATCTTCTGCTTAACCTTGCACGGGATCGTAACTCGCCGGTTCATTCTACAAAAGGCACGCCATCACCCGTTAACGGGCTCTGACTACTTGTAGGCACACGGTTTCAGGATCTCTTTCACTCCCCTTCCGGGGTGCTTTTCACCTTTCCCTCACGGTACTGGTTCACTATCGGTCACTAGGGAGTATTTAGCCTTGGGAGATGGTCCTCCCGGATTCCGACGGAATTTCACGTGTTCCGCCGTACTCAGGATCCACTCAGGAGAGAACGAAGTTTTGACTACAGGGCTGTTACCTCCTATGGCGGGCCTTTCCAGACCTCTTCATCTACCTCGTTCCTTTGTAACTCCATACAGAGTGTCCTACAACCCCAAGAGGCAAGCCTCTTGGTTTG
This sequence comes from Bacillus sp. MT(2024), assembly GCF_036362845.1. NCBI lineage: Bacteria > Bacillati > Bacillota > Bacilli > Caryophanales > Bacillaceae > Bacillus > Bacillus sp. MT(2024). The sequence goes on along the minus strand of NZ_CP143632.1, from coordinate 176,101 downwards.
GGCTGGTCCCGTTTCGCTCGCCGCTACTCAGGGAATCGCATTTGCTTTCTCTTCCTCCGGGTACTTAGATGTTTCAGTTCCCCGGGTCTGCCTTCTCATATCCTATGTATTCAGATATGGATACCACTCCATTACAGTGGTGGGTTTCCCCATTCGGAAATCTCCGGATCAAAGCTTGCTTACAGCTCCCCGAAGCATATCGGTGTTCGTCCCGTCCTTCATCGGCTCCTAGTGCCAAGGCATCCACCGTGCGCCCTTTCTAACTTAACCGTTAAAAAGAATCACTACGTGATATCTTGCATTACTAATTGAATGTGAATTACTTCTGTTATCTAGTTTTCAAAGAACAACGCATAGGACATGCTAACACATGCGTTGCCACAGGAAGTGGCGCATTTAGCAGGTGTTCCTATGTTTTGAAGGAATGATCCTTCAAAACTAAACAAGACAGGGAACGTTCTGTTTATAAGACCCAAGGTCTTATATTCCGTTAAAATCCTTAGAAAGGAGGTGATCCAGCCGCACCTTCCGATACGGCTACCTTGTTACGACTTCACCCCAATCATCTGTCCCACCTTCGGCGGCTGGCTCCATAAAGGTTACCTCACCGACTTCGGGTGTTACAAACTCTCGTGGTGTGACGGGCGGTGTGTACAAGGCCCGGAACGTATTCACCGCGGCATGCTGATCCGCGATTACTAGCGATTCCAGCTTCACGCAGTCGAGTTGCAGACTGCGATCCGAACTGAGAACAGATTTGTGGGATTGGCTTAACCTCGCGGTTTCGCTGCCCTTTGTTCTGTCCATTGTAGCACGTGTGTAGCCCAGGTCATAAGGGGCATGATGATTTGACGTCATCCCCACCTTCCTCCGGTTTGTCACCGGCAGTCACCTTAGAGTGCCCAACTGAATGCTGGCAACTAAGATCAAGGGTTGCGCTCGTTGCGGGACTTAACCCAACATCTCACGACACGAGCTGACGACAACCATGCACCACCTGTCACTCTGCCCCCGAAGGGGACGTCCTATCTCTAGGATTGTCAGAGGATGTCAAGACCTGGTAAGGTTCTTCGCGTTGCTTCGAATTAAACCACATGCTCCACCGCTTGTGCGGGCCCCGTCAATTCCTTTGAGTTTCAGTCTTGCGACCGTACTCCCCAGGCGGAGTGCTTAATGCGTTAGCTGCGGCACTAAGGGGCGGAAACCCCTAACACTTAGCACTCATCGTTTACGGCGTGGACTACCAGGGTATCTAATCCTGTTCGCTCCCCACGCTTTCGCTCCTCAGCGTCAGTTACAGACCAGAGAGTCGCCTTCGCCACTGGTGTTCCTCCACATCTCTACGCATTTCACCGCTACACGTGGAATTCCACTCTCCTCTTCTGCACTCAAGTTCCCCAGTTTCCAATGACCCTCCCGGTTGAGCCGGGGCTTTCACATCAGACTTAAGAAACCGCCTGCGAGCCCTTTACGCCCAATAATTCCGGACAACGCTTGCCACCTACGTATTACCGCGGCTGCTGGCACGTAGTTAGCCGTGGCTTTCTGGTTAGGTACCGTCAAGGTGCCGCCCTATTTGAACGGCACTTGTTCTTCCCTAACAACAGAGCTTTACGATCCGAAAACCTTCATCACTCACGCGGCGTTGCTCCGTCAGACTTTCGTCCATTGCGGAAGATTCCCTACTGCTGCCTCCCGTAGGAGTCTGGGCCGTGTCTCAGTCCCAGTGTGGCCGATCACCCTCTCAGGTCGGCTACGCATCGTCGCCTTGGTGAGCCGTTACCTCACCAACTAGCTAATGCGCCGCGGGTCCATCTGTAAGTGGTAGCCGAAGCCACCTTTTATGTCTGAACCATGCGGTTCAAACAACCATCCGGTATTAGCCCCGGTTTCCCGGAGTTATCCCAGTCTTACAGGCAGGTTACCCACGTGTTACTCACCCGTCCGCCGCTAACATCAGGGAGCAAGCTCCCATCTGTCCGCTCGACTTGCATGTATTAGGCACGCCGCCAGCGTTCGTCCTGAGCCAGGATCAAACTCTCCGATAAAGTAGTTTGACTGACTACGCACATCGCTGTGCGATTTATTTAAAACTTTGAATTAACAGGTACGTTTTGTCTTGTTTAGTTTTCAAAGATCATTACCGCTTGTTGAAGCAGCTTTATTATCTTACCACCCAGCTTCTTTTATGTCAACAACTTTTTTAAGTTGTTTCCGAAGCTTTTTGTTGTTGTCTGCTGTCCATCAGCGACGTTTAATAATATACCACGGTGCTTCTCTATAAATCAAGCATTTTTTTAAAAAAGAGAAAAAAAGAAAACCAGTATATTATCTTTAAAGCTTGAGAATGGTCGGGAAGACAGGATTCGAACCTGCGACCCCATGGTCCCAAACCATGTGCTCTACCAAGCTGAGCTACTTCCCGATTTTTTAAAATATTATGGCGCGCCCGAGAGGAGTCGAACCCCTAACCTTTTGATCCGTAGTCAAACGCTCTATCCAATTGAGCTACGGGCGCAATTAATTTCACAATATCCCGTTGGGATAAAATGGAGCGGAAGACGGGATTCGAACCCGCGACCCCCACCTTGGCAAGGTGGTGTTCTACCACTGAACTACTTCCGCAAGTAAAAATGTAATGCATGGCCAGAATACAGCCTCAGATGGCGGTAAACCGTATTGTTATTTATACTGTTCATTATGACAAAAGTAATTATATCAAGGTTTTGATAAAAGTCAATACCGTTTAACAATTAATTATGTTAATCTCTTTTGCATCATTGAAGAAAGGCTTCATCAGAAGACGCGCTAAATACCTATACCTTAACTGGTACAATCAGCAACAGATTTTTACTGAACTAAACAAAAAATAACAGTTCCATAACATTCGGAAACTGCTTCAGATCAACGTATTTAGATAAGCTTCCAAGCGGGCTCGAACCGCTGACCTCTTCCTTACCATGGAAGTGCTCTACCTGCTGAGCTATGGAAGCAATGGCTCCGCAGGTAGGACTCGAACCTACGACCGATCGGTTAACAGCCGATAGCTCTACCACTGAGCTACTGCGGAATATTATAAGCTTCATAAACAAAAACATGGTAGATAAAATAAAAAGCTTGGCGGCGTCCTACTCTCACAGGGGGAAACCCCCGACTACCATCGGCGCTGAAGAGCTTAACTTCCGTGTTCGGCATGGGAACGGGTGTGACCTCTTCGCTATCGCCACCAAACCATTGAGAGTGTTCTCTCAAAACTAGATAACAGTAAGCATACATTCAAATTGGTTAAGTCCTCGATCGATTAGTATCTGTCAGCTCCATGTGTCGCCACACTTCCACCTCAGACCTATCAACCTGATCATCTTTCAGGGATCTTACTTCCTTGCGGAATGGGAAATCTCATCTTGAGGGGGGCTTCATGCTTAGATGCTTTCAGCACTTATCCCGTCCGCACATAGCTACCCAGCGATGCCCTTGGCAGAACAACTGGTACACCAGCGGTGCGTCCATCCCGGTCCTCTCGTACTAAGGACAGCTCCTCTCAAATTTCCTGCGCCCGCGACGGATAGGGACCGAACTGTCTCACGACGTTCTGAACCCAGCTCGCGTACCGCTTTAATGGGCGAACAGCCCAACCCTTGGGACCGACTACAGCCCCAGGATGCGATGAGCCGACATCGAGGTGCCAAACCTCCCCGTCGATGTGGACTCTTGGGGGAGATAAGCCTGTTATCCCCGGGGTAGCTTTTATCCGTTGAGCGATGGCCCTTCCATGCGGAACCACCGGATCACTAAGCCCGACTTTCGTCCCTGCTCGACTTGTAGGTCTCGCAGTCAAGCTCCCTTGTGCCTTTACACTCTGCGAATGATTTCCAACCATTCTGAGGGAACCTTTGGGCGCCTCCGTTACCTTTTAGGAGGCGACCGCCCCAGTCAAACTGCCCACCTGACACTGTCTCCCCGCCCGATAAGGGCGGCGGGTTAGAAGGTCAATACAGCCAGGGTAGTATCCCACCGATGCCTCCACCGAAGCTGGCGCTCCGGTTTCCAAGGCTCCTACCTATCCTGTACAAGCTGTACCAACATTCAATATCAGGTGCAGTAAAGCTCCACGGGGTCTTTCCGTCCTGTCGCGGGTAACCTGCATCTTCACAGGTACTATAATTTCACCGAGTCTCTCGTTGAGACAGTGCCCAGATCGTTGCGCCTTTCGTGCGGGTCGGAACTTACCCGACAAGGAATTTCGCTACCTTAGGACCGTTATAGTTACGGCCGCCGTTTACTGGGGCTTCAATTCGCACCTTCGCTTACGCTAAGCGCTCCTCTTAACCTTCCAGCACCGGGCAGGCGTCAGCCCTATACTTCGCCTTACGGCTTCGCAGAGACCTGTGTTTTGCTAAACAGTCGCCTGGGCCTATTCACTGCGGCTCTCTCGGGCTTGCACCCTAACAGAGCACCCCTCTCCCGAAGTTACGGGGTCATTTTGCCGAGTTCCTTAACGAGAGTTCTCTCGATCACCTTAGGATTCTCTCCTCGCCTACCTGTGTCGGTTTGCGGTACGGGCACCTCTCACCTCGCTAGAGGCTTTTCTTGGCAGTGTGGAATCAGGAACTTCGCTACTATAATTCGCTCGCCATCACAGCTCAGCCTTCACGGGAAACGGATTTGCCTATTTCCCAGCCTAACTGCTTGGACGCGGATATCCAATACCGCGCTTACCCTATCCTCCTGCGTCCCCCCATTGCTCAAATGGTGAGGAGGTGGTACAGGAATATCAACCTGTTATCCATCGCCTACGCCTTTCGGCCTCGGCTTAGGTCCCGACTAACCCTGAGCGGACGAGCCTTCCTCAGGAAACCTTAGGCATTCGGTGGAGGGGATTCTCACCCCTCTTTCGCTACTCATACCGGCATTCTCACTTCTAAGCGCTCCACAAGTCCTTCCGGTCTTGCTTCACAGCCCTTAGAACGCTCTCCTACCACTGTTCGAAGAACAGTCCGCAGCTTCGGTGATACGTTTAGCCCCGGTACATTTTCGGCGCAGAGTCACTCGACCAGTGAGCTATTACGCACTCTTTAAATGGTGGCGCTTCTAAGCCAACATCCTGGTTGTCTAAGCAACTCCACATCCTTTTCCACTTAACGTATACTTTGGGACCTTAGCTGGCGGTCTGGGCTGTTTCCCTTTCGACTACGGATCTTATCACTCGCAGTCTGACTCCCAAGGATAAGTCATCGGCATTCGGAGTTTGACTGAATTCGGTAACCCGGTAGGGGCCCCTAGTCCAATCAGTGCTCTACCTCCGAGACTCTTACCTTGAGGCTAGCCCTAAAGCTATTTCGGAGAGAACCAGCTATCTCCAGGTTCGATTGGCATTTCACCCCTACCCACCTCATCCCCGCACTTTTCAACGTGCGTGGGTTCGAGCCTCCATTCAGTGTTACCTGAACTTCACCCTGGACATGGGTAGATCACCTGGTTTCGGGTCTACGACCACGTACTCAATTCGCCCTATTCAGACTCGCTTTCGCTGCGGCTCCGCATCTTCTGCTTAACCTTGCACGGGATCGTAACTCGCCGGTTCATTCTACAAAAGGCACGCCATCACCCGTTAACGGGCTCTGACTACTTGTAGGCACACGGTTTCAGGATCTCTTTCACCCCTTCCGGGGTGCTTTTCACCTTTCCCTCACGGTACTGGTTCACTATCGGTCACTAGGGAGTATTTAGCCTTGGGAGATGGTCCTCCCGGATTCCGACGGAATTTCACGTGTTCCGCCGTACTCAGGATCCACTCAGGAGAGAACGAAGTTTTGACTACAGGGCTGTTACCTCCTATGGCGGGCCTTTCCAGACCTCTTCATCTACCTCGTTCCTTTGTAACTCCATACAGAGTGTCCTACAACCCCAAGAGGCAAGCCTCTTGGTTTGGGCTGGTCCCGTTTCGCTCGCCGCTACTCAGGGAATCGCATTTGCTTTCTCTTCCTCCGGGTACTTAGATGTTTCAGTTCCCGGGTCTGCCTTCTCATATCCTATGTATTCAGATATGGATACCACTCCATTACAGTGGTGGGTTTCCATTCGGAAATCTCCGGATCAAAGCTTGCTTACAGCTCCCCGAAGCATATCGGTGTTCGTCCCGTCCTTCATCGGCTCCTAGTGCCAAGGCATCCACCGTGCGCCCTTTCTAACTTAACCGTTAAAAAGAATCACTACGTGATATCTTGCATTACTAATTGAATGTGAATTACTTCTGTTATCTAGTTTTCAAAGAACAACGCATAGGACATGCTAACACATGCGTTGCCACAGGAAGTGGCGCATTTAGTGTTCCTATGTTTTGAAGGAATGATCCTTCAAAACTAAACAAGACAGGGAACGTTCTGTTTATAAGACCCAAGGTCTTATATTCCGTTAAAATCCTTAGAAAGGAGGTGATCCAGCCGCACCTTCCGATACGGCTACCTTGTTACGACTTCACCCCAATCATCTGTCCCACCTTCGGCGGCTGGCTCCATAAAGGTTACCTCACCGACTTCGGGTGTTACAAACTCTCGTGGTGTGACGGGCGGTGTGTACAAGGCCCGGAACGTATTCACCGCGGCATGCTGATCCGCGATTACTAGCGATTCCAGCTTCACGCAGTCGAGTTGCAGACTGCGATCCGAACTGAGAACAGATTTGTGGGATTGGCTTAACCTCGCGGTTTCGCTGCCCTTTGTTCTGTCCATTGTAGCACGTGTGTAGCCCAGGTCATAAGGGGCATGATGATTTGACGTCATCCCCACCTTCCTCCGGTTTGTCACCGGCAGTCACCTTAGAGTGCCCAACTGAATGCTGGCAACTAAGATCAAGGGTTGCGCTCGTTGCGGGACTTAACCCAACATCTCACGACACGAGCTGACGACAACCATGCACCACCTGTCACTCTGCCCCCGAAGGGGACGTCCTATCTCTAGGATTGTCAGAGGATGTCAAGACCTGGTAAGGTTCTTCGCGTTGCTTCGAATTAAACCACATGCTCCACCGCTTGTGCGGGCCCCGTCAATTCCTTTGAGTTTCAGTCTTGCGACCGTACTCCCCAGGCGGAGTGCTTAATGCGTTAGCTGCAGCACTAAGGGCGGAAACCCCTAACACTTAGCACTCATCGTTTACGGCGTGGACTACCAGGGTATCTAATCCTGTTCGCTCCCCACGCTTTCGCTCCTCAGCGTCAGTTACAGACCAGAGAGTCGCCTTCGCCACTGGTGTTCCTCCACATCTCTACGCATTTCACCGCTACACGTGGAATTCCACTCTCCTCTTCTGCACTCAAGTTCCCCAGTTTCCAATGACCCTCCCGGTTGAGCCGGGGCTTTCACATCAGACTTAAGAAACCGCCTGCGAGCCCTTTACGCCCAATAATTCCGGACAACGCTTGCCACCTACGTATTACCGCGGCTGCTGGCACGTAGTTAGCCGTGGCTTTCTGGTTAGGTACCGTCAAGGTGCCGCCCTATTTGAACGGCACTTGTTCTTCCCTAACAACAGAGCTTTACGATCCGAAAACCTTCATCACTCACGCGGCGTTGCTCCGTCAGACTTTCGTCCATTGCGGAAGATTCCTACTGCTGCCTCCCGTAGGAGTCTGGGCCGTGTCTCAGTCCCAGTGTGGCCGATCACCCTCTCAGGTCGGCTACGCATCGTCGCCTTGGTGAGCCGTTACCTCACCAACTAGCTAATGCGCCGCGGGTCCATCTGTAAGTGGTAGCCGAAGCCACCTTTTATGTCTGAACCATGCGGTTCAAACAACCATCCGGTATTAGCCCCGGTTTCCCGGAGTTATCCCAGTCTTACAGGCAGGTTACCCACGTGTTACTCACCCGTCCGCCGCTAACATCAGGGAGCAAGCTCCCATCTGTCCGCTCGACTTGCATGTATTAGGCACGCCGCCAGCGTTCGTCCTGAGCCAGGATCAAACTCTCCGATAAAGTAGTTTGACTGACTACGCACATCGCTGTGCGATTTATTTAAAAATTAACAGGTACGTTTTGTCTTGTTTAGTTTTCAAAGATCATTACCGCTTGTTGAAGCAGCTTTATTATCTTACCACCCAGCTTCTTTTATGTCAACAACTTTTTTTAAGTTGTTTCCGAAGCTTTTTGTTGTTGTCTGCTGTCCATCAGCGACGTTTAATAATATACCATGCATCGGCTGAATTTAGCAAGTATTTTTTTCGTTTTTTTTGAAACGTATTTCGTTATATTCATCTCCGCCGCGGCATACGATGTAATCAAGCATGGACAAGATAAGGAGGCGTCATCAGTGAACCACTTCTACGTGTGGCACATCAGAAGGATAAAACAGCTGCTTATTATTATCATTGCCGCATTTGCAGCAGCCAGCTTTTTTTATATACAGAGAGCCGTCCCCCTTCCTGTATTTTTAACTGATAGCGGCCCGAAGGCTATTTCAAAAGGGGAAACGAAAGCGGGCGAAGTCGCATTAACATTCGATATCAGCTGGGGCGACGAAAAAGCGGTTCCGATTCTGAACGCGCTAAAAGCAAACGGTATTAAAAACGCCACTTTTTTTCTGTCAGCTTCTTGGGCGGAACGGCACCCGGACACAGTTGAACGTATGGTAAAAGACGGACATCAAATCGGCAGCATGGGATATGCGTATAAGAATTATACCAACCTAGAGGACAATGAAATAAAAAAAGACATCCTCCGGGCCCAGACCGCATTTAAAAAGCTGGGTGTGAAGAATGTTCATTTACTCCGCCCGCCGACCGGACAATTTAATAAAAAGGTTCTTACCATTGCACAGCAGTACCGCTATTCAGTTGTTCATTACAGCGTTAACTCGCAGGATTGGACAAATCCCGGTCCTGATAAAATCATTGAAAATGTAAACAGTCATATAAAAGGCGGCGACATTGTCCTGCTGCACGCCTCTGATTCAGCAACACAGACCGAAGAAGCGCTCCCCGCCATCATTCACAATTTAAAGCAAAAAGGACTGAAAAACGTGACAGTCGGCGACCTGATCGCAAATACTGACGTCAAGTCATCAGAAGTGAAATAACTACCTCTGGGCAAACTTCGGCAGCATTAACAGCTGAAACGCATTGCAGCCCATCAGCGGAATCAGCATCAAATAAAGCCAGTCCTCATTATTCACTCTTAGCGCAGGAACCCATTCAAGCGCTGTAATAACGACCATTAAAAATAATGATGAAACGAACGTATTTTTTGAGGACTGCTTTTGTTTTATATACGCCGTCAACAGGCCGACGGCAAGCAGAGCCAGCGGCAGCCAGACAAACCCCGCAATCGAGTCATCCCGCTTACCGAAAAACAAAAATCTGACGTACATTAAATCAAAAGCGACAAACAGAATGATAAACAGCTGAAGCAGATTCCAAAGCGAGTTTGATCTGAGAATTTCAAGGGCAAACCGGTGCACTGTCAGAAAAACGAAGAATCCCATCTGGCTGATCACACTGAAAATCATGCCTACCCCGATAAACCAGATCAGAACAGAGAAAATCTGACCGGCCTCAAAATTCAGAAAGAACCCCTTGTACTCCCCCCACTTCAGTGCAAATCCCACGACGCTTGTAATAAGAGCGCCCACAGCTAAAATCGAAAAGAAAAATCGAACAAGCCCGCGGCTTTTCATCTCTTATTCATCCCCCTGACAATCGCGTTCAGCGATATTTTGTTATGTATAAATCCATTCCGATGAATCATATTAAAAATAAGTACAAGTAAGGAAGGAGCTTATGCATGTCAAAAGCCAAAACGCTATTGATAAGCTGTTTTGTTGTATTATCTGTAACAGCTTGTGCTCCAAAAGACCAAGCAGCGGATATGGATTATGACCAGACTAAAAAAATGGTTGTTGATATATTAAAGACAGATGATGGAAAAAAAGCAATTAAGGAAATATTAAATGATGATGCGATGAATGAGGCATTGGTGATTGATCAAAATGCCATTAAAGGCACAATAGAGAAAACCCTCACCTCTAAAAAAGGGGCGGAGTTCTGGAAAACCATCTTTGAAGACTCAAAGTTCGCCGAGAGCTTTGCAAAAACGCTTCAGCCCGAGCACGAAAAAATCATAAAAAAACTGATGAAAGACCCTGATTATCAGAAAAGTTTTATGCAGATCATGCAGGACCCCGGCATGGATAAAAAATACTATGAGCTGGTGAAAAGCCAAAAGTTCCGCAGTTACTTAGAAGATGTAATTACAGAGACACTTTCCAGCCCGCTTTTCAAAAAGCAATTCGAGGATGAATTGAAAAAAGCGGCTTCAAGCTCTGAAAAAGAAAGCCAATAAAAGGCCGGGCCGTGTTGATCCCGGCCCCTTTTTTATTCAGCTGTTTTTTCAATGACTTTCTGGGCGATTCCCATATAAATTTCCCCGATCGGATGACTTCTGTCATAGACAGAAGGCGCAAACTGGTCCTTGTCCCAATCAGGCTGTTTTAAAGGAATTCTGCCAAGCAGCGGCACCTGCAATTCCTCTGCAAGCTTGTCTCCCCCGCCTTGACCGAACACATATTCTCTCTCGCCGGTTTTTGCACTTTCATAATAAGCCATATTTTCAATGACCCCTACAACTTCATGATCGGTCTTAATCGCCATAGAACCCGCTCTCGCCGCTACAAATGCGGCTGTAGGGTGCGGCGTTGATACGATAATCTCTTTGCAGCTCGGAAGCATCGTGTGTACATCGAGCGCCACATCACCCGTGCCGGGCGGCAGATCGAGAACGATATAGTCAACCTCTCCCCAGTCAACCTCATGGAAGAAGTTATTCAGCATCTTGCCCAGCATCGGCCCTCTCCACACAACCGGAGCGTTTTCTTCGACGAAAAAGCCCATCGACATAACCTTTACTCCAAATCTTTCGACAGGAAGCAGTTTTTCTCCTTCAACTGTCGGGCGAACTGTAATACCCATCATGTCCGGCACGCTGAATCCGTATATATCCGCGTCGATCAAGCCGACTTTTTTGCCGAGCCGCGCAAGAGAAATGGCCAGGTTGACGGAAACCGTTGATTTGCCGACACCGCCTTTTCCGCTTGCCACCGCAAGAAAGACCGGCGGATGTTTCCTATTCAGCAGAGTTTCGCTTTCAGCAGCAGGCCGGCTGAATTTCGCCAATGTTTCTTCCGGCAGCTCTTCAAACCGCAGTCCGACAGTTTCCGCACCCGCTTCTTTCAAAACGGATACGATTTCCTGCTGAATGCCCATCTGTTCAGCCGTCCCCGTTTTTGCCAATGCAATTTTTACACTGACATGCCGTTTTTCCGGCTTGACCTTTACTTCTTTAATGGCATCCAATTCTCCCAGCGGTCTATGAAGAAAAGGTTCGCGCATGTTTCCGACTATATTTCTTACTTCATCTTCTCTTATCATCGAACCCTCACCCTTTGTGTATTCGTTTACAAATGGTATTATACCATATATTAAACGCAGAATCGGCGAAAAACCCTCCTTACTCGGGAGGGTCTCCTTTCTCTGTGAAATATCTCAATACGCCCTTATACACGGAAGAAGCGATTTTGTCCTGATATTTAGGCTGGCCGAGCCTTTTCGCTTCCGCGGGATTGGACAGAAATCCGATTTCCACCAGCGCGCCCGGTTTGGTTACATTCTGCATTAAGTAAATGCCGTGTATCCGTTTTGCCTTTCTCGTTGTATTCTCCAAATTGATTCTCAATTCGTCCTGTATATATTTGGCCACTTTTTCATTCTCTTCGTATTTTCCATAGTAGAAGCTTTGGGCGCCGCTCCATCTCGGTGACGGTATGGCGTTCAGATGAATGCTGATATAAAGCTCCGCCTCTGAACGGTTGATGATCTCCACGCGCTTTCTCAGATCTTCCGCTTTGCGTCGGCTGTAGCCTCTCGTCCCTTCAGGAGCTAAATCAGTATCCGTCTCCCGCGTCATAATAACCAAAGCTCCCTGCTCCTGCAAATAGTCTCTGACCCTGGAGGCCACTTCGAGAGTAATGTCCTTTTCAAGGTGACTGCCTCCCGTGGCGCCTCCGTCCGGCCCGCCGTGTCCCGGATCGAGATAGATGATTTTCCCGCTCAGCGGCAGGCTCCACGGCCGCCAGGAATCATCATTATGGAATTGAAACCGGAATAAACACAATAATATGATAAAGCCAAGTAAAAAACCGAGCCATTTCAGCTTTTTTGTCATAGCTTTCCCTCCCGCTTGTCCCCGTTATTAATAAGTATGGGACAAGGGAGGAAATTATGATTACCTCATGCGGAGCTTACATTGTTTTTCCCTTTGCAGAAATCCTTCCGTCCACCAGCTGTTGATAAACCGGCAGGACGCTTCATAGATTTCTTTTTGTTCAACGGAAGAATATTGCTCATGCGTCCAATTGCAAAGATATTCAAAAAAATCGGCCGTCAGTTCTTCCTCTTCTTCAGCCGAACGGGCGTTTGCCCTCTGCAAAGACTCACCATAATAGCCAAAGACGCCGAACCTGCCGCCTAATAAATACGCTTCAATTGCAAAATCTATGCATCCTTCACTCAGAATGCCGTTTTCGTCTTGAAGAAAGGGAAACAAAGGGGTAAGACATGCTTTTACGGACTGAATGATCTGCGTCAGTGACAGCTCCTTTAGTAAACTCTTCTCAAGCTCAAAATCCTTCTGCCGTTTCACGTCTGAAAAAGATAATACTTCTGCCATTGCCAGCCACGCTCCTTTTTACTGTTATTTTGAAAGGAAAAGGGAAAAAGCATGCTTTGTTGATAGTGGAAATCCTCCCAAATGAAGGAGTTTCATGTTAACTGGAAGAATAAAGAGCTGAGGTGACGTGATGAAAAAGCTGTTTCAATACAATTGGACGGTGCGTGACGAGTGGTTTATGATATGTGAAAAGCTGAGCCGGGAGGAACTGACGAAAACCCGGACGGGCGGAATGGAGAGCATCTTGCGGACTTTATTTCATATCATTGATGTCGAGATCAGCTGGGCTCGTGCCATTTTAGGTAAAGATGATGTTTTACCCGCTGAGTCTGGCTATACGAGCATTCAGGATCTCAGAAAGCTGTCTGAACAGTATCGGGAGGATGTCATTCATGCGGTCTCCCGCAAAGGGGCGGATCTTGTTAAGCCGGACTGGATGGACCAAACCTTTCCTAAAGAAGATATTCTCCGCCACATCCTTGCGCATGAGATTCACCATATGGGACAACTGTCGGTTTGGGCCAGAGAAATTGGAATAGAACCGGTTTCGGCTAATGTGATCAGCCGTCCGCAGGAAAAAGCCGCAAAAAAACAGCACCTCTGACGGGATGCCGTTTTTATATTTTAATGCTTCTTGTTACGGAGTATGTATTAATGTATTCATCCAGCACGAGGCCGCCTTTGTCCTCGTAAAAACCGGCAACCATAAAGCCTGCGTCAATCTGACCTTTAATTTGATCCTCCAGCGTATGGCCGAATTCAAGCGCTTCATGATTATCAATAAGTTCCTTTACCTTTTTCTTACTCAGATCTTTTTCATCCGAAAACGGAATGGAATACTTTACTTTTAGTACGCCTTCCTGCTCTAAATCCATATCAAATAAGAACACGACGGGATTTACAAAACCGGAGACTAAAGACCCGCCTTTTTTCAATACGCGATGAGCTTCTTTCCATACCGGAAGAACCGTATCAACAAAGCAATTCGATACCGGGTGCACGATAAAATCAAATGTCTCATCATCAAAACAGCTCAGATCATTCATGCTGCCTTTGACAGTCCGAAGCGTAAGATCGTCCCGCCCGGCAACCATTCTGTCTTGCGCAAGCTGTTTTTCCGAATTGTCAAAGATGGTGACGTCCGCTCCTGCAGCAGCAAGGACCGGCCCTTGCTGTCCTCCTCCTGAAGCAAGACAAAGAACCTTCAGACCGTCTATGGGCGGAAACCAATCCGCCGGCACATCTTTTCCGGGGGTCATTCTGATGCTCCAATTGCCTTTTTTTGCTTCACCAATCGTATGAGAATCAACCGCAACCGTCCATTCATTGCCTGTTTCGACTTTTTTATCCCATGCCTTGCTGTTATGTATGACTAACTTATTCATTATAACTGCGCTCCTTATTGGTAATGAATAGAGTATAACAAACAATTCTAGAAAAACATCGGATAACCTCTTCGATATGAGAAAAAAATACAAAAAAACCACAACCAAGAAGTTGTGGTTTTTGCAATCCAAAACGATTAACGTTTTGAGAACTGAGGTGCACGACGAGCGCCTTTAAGACCGTATTTTTTACGTTCTTTCATACGAGCGTCACGAGTCAGAAGACCAGCACGTTTAAGTGTTGCACGGTATTCTGGATCTGCTTCAAGCAAAGCACGAGCGATACCGTGACGGATTGCTCCAGCTTGACCAGATAAGCCGCCTCCATGTACGTTTACTAAAACATCATAAGTACCAGCTGTTTCAGTTAAAGTTAATGGTTGTTTGATATCTTCGATTAGAGCCGGAGATGGAATGTGCTCGCTGATTTCACGATTATTAACGACGATACGACCTTCTCCTGGAACTAAGCGCACACGCGCTACAGAACTTTTACGACGGCCAGTACCGTAATATTGAACCTGTGCCAAATTGGTAACCTCCTTTTTAATTAACCGCGAAGTTCGTAAACTTCAGGTTTTTGTGCTTCATGTGGATGCTCAGAACCACGGTATACGTTCAATTTCTTGAACATTTGACGACCTAGAGAACCTTTTGGAAGCATGCCTTTGATAGCAAGCTCAAGCATTTTCTCAGGGTAGTTTGTACGCATTTCAAGAGCTGTTCTTGATTTCAGACCGCCTGGGTGCATTGTGTGACGGTAGTAGATTTTATCAGTTAACTTTTTACCAGTTAACTCGATTTTTTCAGCGTTGATGATGATCACATGATCTCCAGTATCAACGTGCGGTGTGTAAGTCGGTTTGTGTTTCCCGCGAAGGATAGATGCAACTTCTGTAGAAAGACGTCCTAAAGTCTTGCCTGCTGCATCAACAACTAACCACTTGCGTTCAATAGTACTTGCGTTAGCCATAGGTGTTGTACGCATTTAATTCCCTCCTAAATGATCTGTCATTTTTTCATAAACTTCTGTTACGTTCTATTTCACAACACAATAAGTTCCGGGGCTTATCGTGGGGTTGAAATACATACCATATGATATCTTATAACTTTATGCAGACTCTGTCAAGAAAATGTTACACCTGGTTTAGTTGTCATAGCAAACGCTCCATAAATACAGCCCGTGCCCCGGTGCGGTGCGCCCCGCGGCTTCGCGATCCTTCGCTTTGAGCATTGCTTTTACATCATCGGGAGAAAATTTTCCAGCTCCTGTATCCAATAACGTTCCGGCAATGATTCTGACCATATTATAGAGAAAACCGTTTCCGGTGATCCTCATCTGCAGGCCGTCTCCGGTCTCAGTCCAATCCAGCTCGTAAATCGTTCTGACCTTATCCTGAACCGCGGTATCAGCCGCGCAAAAGCTTGTGAAATCATGTGTCCCGATGAGGTGCCTTGAAGCTTCCCTCATTTTCTGCACATTAAGCTGATATGCAAAATGGTAAGCGTAATGTCGTTTAAATACGTCCGGGTGTTTCTCCGTATATACAAAGTAGCGATATTCCTTTTGGACCGCGCTAAATCGTGCATGGAACCCATCATCCGCAATCTCTGCTGTTTTGACGGCAATATCATCAGGCAGCAGGGCATTGAGCGCAAACGGCCATTTCTCAGCCGGGATGGACAGCGGCGTATCAAAATGAATGACCTGCCCGGCAGCATGAACATCGCTGTCCGTGCGGCCCGATGAGATAACAGGCACCCTGCCATCCGTTTTGTGGATGACGGCCAGCGCTTTTTCCAATTCACTTTGAACGGTCCGCTTTCCAGGCTGAACCTGATATCCGTTAAATAAATGCCCGTCATAAGCAATGGTACATTTCACTCTCATTCAGCAGCACCTCTAACTTCTTAAGAAAAACAATAACACGGCTAATACGATGATGAGCAGAATGGCTCCGGTATCCTTTCCGGTCCAGACGAGCTTTCTGTATTTCGTTCTCCCCTCACCGCCCTGGTAGCCTCTCGCCTCCATGGCGACCGCAAGCTCTTCCGCGCGTTTAAAGGCGCTGACAAACAGCGGGACAAGCAGCGGAACAACCGCTTTGATTCTGTCTTTCACCGGGCCGCTTGTAAAGTCCGCACCCCTCGCCATTTGCGCCTTCATGATTTTATCTGTCTCTTCCATCAATGTCGGGATAAATCGTAATGATATCGACATCATCAATGCGAGTTCGTGTACAGGCAGCTTCACCTTTTTAAAAGGATTCAAGAGCTGCTCCATTCCATCCGTTATTTCAATCGGCGTTGTTGTCAGCGTCAGCAGCGTTGTCATAAAGATAAGGTAAACGAAACGGAGGGAGATAAAAATCCCCTGTATAAGTCCGCCCTCATACACTTTAAACCAGCCAAGCTGAAAAATGACAGATCCTTCATGCGTCATGAAAATGTGTAATAAAAAGGTAAACGCCACAATCCAGATAATCGGCTTAAGTCCCTTCAGCAAAAAGCTGAACGGCACTCGTGTTAAGGCGATCACCCCGAATGTAAACAAACCGAGCAAAGCGTACGTCTGTACGTTGTTTGCCAAAAAAACGATACATACAAAAAGAAAGATGCTGACAAGTTTTGTTCGCGGGTCCAATCGGTGAATAAGCGATGATCCGGGAACATACTTTCCGATAATCATGCTGTCCATCATTGGTCCTTTTCCTCCTGAAAGAAAGCCTTAATTTCACTGGCGGCATCCTGCAGGGTCAGCATGGGTTTCTCATACTTGACTCCGAGAGCCTTCTCAAGCCGTCTCTGAAACTTCACCGACTCAGGAAGATCCAGTCCCATTTCGGCCATCTCTTCACCTTTTACAAACAAGTCACGCGGACTTCCCGTCGCTTTAATGGTTCCTTTGTGCATGACGATCATTTCGTCAGCATAGCGGGCGGCGTCCTCCATGCTGTGGGTGACGAGAACGGTAGTCAGGTTTCCCCGCTGATGAAGCGCATAGAACATGTCCATAATGTCCTGGCGCCCTCTCGGATCAAGACCGGCCGTCGGTTCATCCAAAACCAGCACTTCCGGCTCCATCGCGAGAACGCCGGCAATCGCCACTCTGCGCATCTGGCCGCCGCTGAGCTCGAACGGTGAACGATCCAAAATGTCTTCCGGAAGGCCCACAAGCCCCAGCATTTCTTTTGCTTTCCGTTCAGCATCTTCTTTTTTTACACCGAAATTCATCGGTCCGAATGCGATGTCTTTCAGCACAGTCTCTTCAAACAGCTGATGTTCGGGAAATTGGAAAACGATTCCGACTTTTTTTCGCAAAGTCTTAAGGTCTTTATTTTTTTTACCGGCTGCCAGAATCGTGCTCCCGAGCTCAAGCTGTCCTTTAGTCGGTTTCAGCAAACCGTTTAAATGCTGCAGGAGCGTCGATTTGCCCGACCCTGTATGCCCGATGACGGCAACGTAGCTGCCCTCTTTTATCACGGCATTGATATCATACAGAGCAAGCCGTTCAAACGGTGTCTTCATTTGATAGCGGTGTTCTACATCTTTGATTTTAATGTCCACAGCTCATTCACCAGCCCTTCCTGAGTCAGATGGTTTTTCGTTAACGCCAGTCCGCTTTCTTTCAAAAGCAGGCTGAGCTGGAATGAGAAAGGCAAATCAAGACCGATGCGAACCAAGTCTTCATTTAATTTAAAAATCTCTTCAGGCGTGCCCTCTGCATATTTCCTGCCGCCGTTCATCACAATGATCCTGTCCGCCCTTGCGGCTTCTTCCAGGTCATGTGTTATCGAAATGACGGTGGCCATGCCCTGATCTTTTAAGCGTCTGACAGTATCAAGGACTTCTTCTCTCCCAATCGGGTCAAGCATGGATGTCGCTTCATCCAAAATCATAATATCAGGACGCGCGGCAATAATTCCCGCGATCGCCACTCTTTGTTTTTGACCTCCGGAGAGATGGTGCGGCTCTTGATCAAGAAAATCCTGCATATTGACTTGTGTGACAGCCCAATCTACTCTCTCAATCATTTCTTCGCGCGGAACACCATTGTTTTCTAAACCAAAAGCCACATCATCGCGAACAGTCGTTCCGACAAATTGGTTATCGGGATTCTGAAAGACCATCCCTATTTTTTTTCGCACATCCCACACGGTATCCTCAGTCAGCTTGATGCCGCCGACTTCAATTTCTCCGGCCTCAGGCAAAATCAGCCCGTTCAGCGCTCTGGCCAAAGTCGACTTCCCTGAACCGTTGTGGCCTACGATAGCAAGCCATTCTCCTTCGTATACCTCCAGACTCACACCGTCCAGCGCCGGTCTTTCTGCATCTTTGCGGTAACGGAATAGAATGTCTTTTACGGATATAAGCTGTTTTTGATCCACGGGCGCCTGACCTCCTCTCAGCTATAGCTCTGCTTTTCTGTCTCATGATAAAAAGTTCTGATATCTAAAAAAAGGGCATAGATCCAGTTAGAAACTGTCCCGCCCTTCTTTAGATACACAAAAATATGTGATTAAACCAATTCGATGATTGCCATTGGTGCACCGTCACCACGGCGAGGACCAAGCTTCATAATACGTGTGTATCCGCCTTGGCGCTCCTCGTAACGAGTTGCAATGTCAGAGAATAATTTTTGAAGTGCATCTTGGTTATTTTCTTCATTAGCAACCTCGTTGCGAATGTATGCAGCAGCTTGACGACGAGCATGCAAGTCACCGCGCTTACCAAGAGTGATCATCTTTTCAACAACAGAGCGAAGTTCTTTCGCACGTGTTTCAGTTGTTTCAATTCTTTCGTTGATGATCAAATCTGTTGTAAGATCACGAAGCATAGCTTTACGCTGTGAACTCGTACGTCCTAGTTTTCTGTATGACATGTGATGTCCCCTCCTTTAATGGAATGCTGTTTCTAATTAAAAAACACACGAAAATCCTAGTTCACATGGAAACTAGATCAATCGTCTTTGCGAAGGCCGAGTCCAAGTTCTTCAAGTTTCGCTTTCACTTCTTCAAGTGATTTGCGTCCCAGGTTGCGAACTTTCATCATATCTTCTTCCGTCTTGTTCGCAAGTTCTTGAACCGTGTTAATGCCCGCACGCTTCAAGCAGTTGTAAGAACGGACAGAAAGATCAAGTTCCTCAATCGTCATTTCAAGAACTTTTTCTTTTTGGTCCTCTTCTTTTTCAACCATGATTTCAGCATGCTGAGCTTCGTCAGTTAAACCGACGAATATATTAAGGTGTTCAGTTAAAATCTTTGAACCGAGAGCAATTGCTTCCTTCGGTCCAGTGCTTCCGTCAGTCCAAACATCAAGTGTAAGTTTGTCATAGTTTGCAACCTGGCCTACACGAGTGTTTTCTACCTGATAAGATAAACGAGAAACTGGCGTAAAGATTGAATCGATCGGAATCACGCCGATTGGCTGATCGTCTCTTTTGTTCGAATCAGCAGGTGTATACCCACGTCCTCTTTGTGCAGTAAGGCGAACTCGGAAACTCGCATTCTCACCAAGAGTCGCGATATGAAGATCCGGATTAAGGATTTCAACATCGCTGTCGTGTGTAATATCAGCTGCTGTGACAGTTCCTTCGCCCTGTACATCAATTTCAAGCGTCTTCTCTTCATCAGAGTAGATTTTCAATGCAAGCTTTTTAATGTGCAAGATTATCGTTGTAACATCTTCCACAACGCCTTCGATTGTCGAGAATTCGTGCAGTACACCATCTATCTGGATCGATGTTACAGCGGCACCAGGGAGTGAGGATAAGAGGATACGACGTAAGGAGTTACCCAGAGTTGTACCATATCCACGCTCAAGCGGCTCTACGACAAACTTACCAAATTTGGCATCGTCGCTGATTTCAACCGTTTCGATTTTTGGTTTTTCAATCTCGATCATTACTTAAAACCCTCCTTCAAAACGTCGAAACCTCGAATAGAATCATATGAGATTCCATCCGAAATTCCCCATTGTTTAGTCCCGTATGTGCTCAGGCAACGAGTCGGTGCATTCGTTTCATAAATAACTGTATCATAACCCATTATTGACAGGGACACAAAATCTATACAAACAAATTACACGCGGCGACGTTTTGGTGGACGGCATCCATTATGAGGAACAGGAGTTACGTCTCTGATAGCTGTAACTTCAAGTCCGGCAGCTTGTAAAGCACGGATTGCAGCTTCACGGCCAGAACCTGGTCCTTTAACAGTTACTTCAAGAGTTTTAAGTCCGTGTTCGATTGAACCTTTAGCAGCTGTTTCAGCAGCCATTTGCGCAGCAAAAGGAGTCGATTTACGAGAACCTCTGAATCCTAGAGCTCCGGCACTTGACCAAGAAATAGCATTACCATGAGTATCAGTGATCGTAACGATCGTGTTGTTGAAAGTTGAACGAATATGAGCGATTCCTGACTCAATATTCTTTTTCACGCGACGTTTACGCGTGTTTTGTTTACGAGCAGCAGCCATTGTTTAGGTACCTCCCTTACTTATTTTTTCTTGTTAGCTACAGTACGACGCGGACCTTTACGAGTACGCGCATTGTTTTTAGAGTTTTGTCCGCGAACAGGCAAACCTCTGCGATGGCGGATTCCGCGGTAGCTTCCGATTTCGATCAGACGCTTGATGTTAAGAGAAACTTCACGGCGAAGGTCACCTTCTACTTTCAGTTTGTCAATAACATCACGGATTTTACCAAGTTCTTCTTCAGTAAGATCACGCACACGAGTATCTTCAGAAACACCAGCCTCTTTCAAGACTTGCTGAGCCGTTGTGCGGCCAATTCCGAAGACATATGTTAAAGAAATAACAACACGTTTGTCACGTGGGATATCTACACCAGCAATACGAGCCATTCTCTGGGCACCTCCTTATTAATTATCCTTGTTTTTGTTTATGCTTTGGATTTTCACAGATCACCATTACTTTTCCTTTTCTGCGAATAACTTTACATTTCTCGCAGATTGGTTTAACTGATGGTCTCACTTTCATGTGTTTCCAACCTCCTTCAGTTTCCGGAGTGCTTTATTTGTAACGGTACGTAATCCTGCCACGAGTTAAGTCATATGGAGATAATTCTACCGTAACTTTGTCTCCAGGTAAAATGCGAATGAAGTGCATGCGGATTTTACCAGATACGTGAGCCAAAACCGTATGGCCATTTTCGAGTTCAACTTTGAACATCGCGTTTGGCAGAGTTTCGACTATCGTACCTTCCACTTCAATTACATCGTCTTTCGCCATTCAAGTGTTCTCCCTTCTTCAAATCAGTAACTTGCTCTCTGACAAATTTCAAAAGAGAAAATCTCAGTTATCCGTTTGTCACACGCCCTGTTTCGTTTATACTGTTCTGAACTTCCGGAGATACGCAATCATAAAGGGTGAATGATTGATATTCTTTTTCTAAGGAGAATGAAATGTACGCTTTTCTCCGTCTGCTTTAGTACATGATGATGAATCGTCATTCCGATAACAGCAGCTAGCCGGTTTTTCCTCCGACCAATTGTAAACCTACAATCTGCCCAGGTGCGGAATGAAAAACATGTGTCACGGAATTCATTTCATCATCTAGACTTTTGTCAGTATATCAAAACCCGTTTCCGTAATCGCAATCGTATGTTCAAAATGAGCACACTTTTTCCCATCTACCGTTACAACCGTCCAGTTATCAGCCAATGTTTTCACATATCGGCTGCCAGCGTTAACCATCGGTTCTATAGCGAGAACCATACCAGGCTTCAGCCTAGGTCCTTTGTTTGGCGGACCGTAATGAGGAATTTGCGGATCCTCATGCAAGTCTTGACCAACACCATGTCCGACATACTCCCTAACAACTGAAAACTGCTCATTTTCGACATACGTTTGTATTGCGTGGGAAATATTCGACAAACGTTCACCTGGTTTTGCTTCCTTCAAGCCTTTATATAAAGACTCCTCTGTCACTTCCAGCAGTCGTTTATCATCATCACTGATGTTTCCTACCGGATATGTCCAAGCAGAGTCACCATGATAACCATTTAATTTAGCACCGATATCAATGCTGATAATGTCACCGTCACGCAAAACCCTTTTACCGGGAATTCCGTGAACGAGTTCTTCATTAACTGATACACAGATGCTCCCGCGAAACCCATTATACCCCTTAAAAGATGGGATTGCACCCTGCTTCTCAATAAAACGTTCGGCAATTTGATCCAATTCTTTTGTCGAGATTCCTGGTTTAATGTGCTTTTTCATCTCTTCATGAGTCAAAGCCACGATTCGCCCTGCCTCCCGCATGATGCTAAGCTCACGAGGGGTCTTACAGATAATCATTTGCTCAATCCTCCAAGAAGCTCTTTCACATCTTTGTACACGTCGTTAATGTCCTGCTGGCCATTGACGTTGACAAGATACCCTTTCTCAGAATAAAAATCGAGTAAAGGCTGAGTCTGCTTCATGTTGACCTCAAGCCGTTTTGAGACGGTTTCCTCATTATCATCTGCCCGTTGATAAAGGTCTCCTCCGTCTTTATCACAAACACCCGGCGTTTTCGGCGGATTGAAAACCAAATGATAGGTTGTGCCGCAAACACTGCAAATTCTGCGTCCAGTCAAACGTTCCATTAAAGAGTCTTTGTCTACTTTAATGTTAATGACATAATCAATCGGCTTGCCGTATTCCTCAAGAATGTTTTCAAGAGCTTCAGCCTGAGCGACTGTTCGCGGAAATCCGTCCAGAAGAAAACCTCTTTCACAATCATCTTTGCCTAGTCTTTCTTTGACAATGCCGATTGTGACTTCGTCCGGTACGAGCTCGCCTTTATCAATATAAGACTTTGCTTCGAGTCCGAGTGGTGTTTCTTCTTTCATAGCAGCACGGAACATATCTCCCGTTGAGATATGAGGTATCCCATAATCCTCAACAATTCGTTCTCCCTGTGTGCCTTTACCGGCTCCAGGAAGTCCCATTAAGACTAAGTTCATTCGGATTTCCCCCGTCCTCTCTTATTTAGAGGAATGGTTAAAACCAGTCCTCTAATTTTTCATAAATCCTCGGTAATTACGTTTCACTAACTGGCTCTCCAGCTGCTTCATTGTCTCCAAGGCTACCCCGACGACAATTAACAATGATGTTCCGCCAATCTGTGCACTTTGAGGCAATCCAGCGAATTGAATGAAAAAGATAGGAAGAATGGAAATCACGGCTAAGAATATAGAACCCACAAACGTAAGTCGATACAAAATGCTCGTAATTCTATCTTGAGTCATTTTCCCTGGACGAACCCCCGGGATATAGCCACCCTGTTTTTTAAGGTTATCAGCCATTTGTTCAGGGTTTACCTGCACAAAAGCATAGAAGTACGTAAAGGCGATAATTAATGCGACATAAACCGTCATGCCCACCGGATGTGTATTGTCAAAGTTGGCTTGAATCCACTTTGTCACATCGTTTTCTCCGAAAAATGACGCGATAGTACGCGGCGTAATAAGGAACGCAACCGCAAAGATTACCGGAATAACCCCTGCCGGATTCACTTTAAGCGGAAGGTGAGTTGACTGGCCTCCGCCAACAGGTGAACGACCTTGCCCTTTTGCATATTGAATCGCGATTTTGCGTACGGCCTGCTGAATGAAAATAACACCAACAATAACGGCCAAAATCGCAATCACCAGTAAAGCGATTTTTACAATATGAATAAACAGCTGATCGCTGCTGCCGACAAATTGAGTCTCATAAATCTGCCCAACAGTTTTCGGAATACTAGCCACAATCCCCGCGAAGATGATGATCGAAATTCCGTTACCTACTCCATTGGAAGTAATTTGTTCTCCCAGCCACATTAAAAAAGCAGTTCCTCCAGTGAGTACTAAAGCAATAATCAGATATGTCGATATGCCGGATTTTTCAATCAGCATACCGTTTGCCAGGTTGTTAAACCCGTAAGACATACCTAATGCCTGGATAAAACCAAGCACAATCGTAAAATATCTCGTGAACTGAGCTAATTTACGGCGGCCGACTTCACCTTGCTTAGACCACTCGGTAAACTTCGGCACAACATCCATCTGAAGCAGCTGAATGATGATCGAAGCAGTGATGTAAGGTGTAATTCCCATCGCAAAAATGGAGAACTGATAAAGCGCACCGCCGCCAAATGTGTTAAGGAGATCAAAAACCCCCATCGAACTTTGTGTCTGCAACGCCTGAGCATTTACATATGGCACAGGGATAAACGCACCTATGCGAAAGACGATAAGCATGAGTAATGTAAAAATGATTTTATTCCGAATATCACTCACACGCATAAAGTTGGAGATTGTCTTAAACAAGTTAGATCACCTCAGCTGTACCGCCAGCAGCTTCAACAGCTTCTTTCGCAGAAGCAGAGAATTTATTGGCTTTTACAGTTAATTTTTTCTCTAATTTACCGTTGCCAAGAATCTTTACTCCTGCATTAAGTTTGCTAATAACACCAGTCTCAAGAAGAAGTTCAGGAGTGACTTCCGTTCCTTCCGCAAAACCGTTCAATTTGTCTACGTTCACAATAGCGTATTCCTTACGGTTGATGTTTGTAAAACCGCGCTTAGGAAGACGTTGGAATAAAGGCATTTGTCCCCCCTCGAATCCAGGGCGTACACCGCCGCCAGAACGAGCGTTTTGACCTTTGTGACCTTTACCAGCTGTTTTACCGTTACCAGAACCAATACCACGACCTACGCGATTGCGTACTTTACGTGAACCTTCTGAAGGCTTTAATTCATGAAGTTTCATTAGGACACCTCCTTAGCCTATAATTTATTTTTATTGTTCTTTAACAGAAACTAGATGAGATACTTTATTAATCATACCGCGGATCGCAGCGTTATCTTCATGAACGACAGTTTGGTTTGTTTTCTTTAAACCAAGTGTTCTTACAGTAACGCGCTGATCTTCCGGGCGACCGATTACACTGCGTTTGAGGGTAATTTCTAATTTAGCCATTAATGTTCCCTCCTTATCCTAACAGTTCTTCTACAGATTTTCCACGAAGCTTCGCAACGTCTTCGGCACGTTTAAGCTCACTTAAACCTTGAAGTGTTGCACGGATCATGTTGATCGGTGTGTTAGAACCTAAAGACTTAGAAAGGATATCAGCAACGCCAGCAAGCTCAAGTACCGCACGTACAGGGCCTCCAGCGATAACTCCAGTACCTTCAGAAGCAGGTTTCAACAAGATATTGCCTGCACCGAAACGTCCGATGATTTCGTGTGGAATCGTAGTTCCAACCATTGGTACTTCAATCAAATTCTTTTTCGCATCTTCAACAGCTTTGCGGATTGCTTCAGGTACTTCTTGTGCTTTACCAGTACCGAAACCTACGTGACCGTTTTTGTCACCGACAACGACTAGAGCTGCGAAACGGAAACGACGACCACCTTTAACAACTTTCGCTACGCGGTTAACCGTAACTAAGCGTTCTTCTAACTCTAATTTGCTTGGGTCAATACGACGCATAATCATGTGTCCCTCCTTTTTTTATTAAAATTTCAGTCCGGCTTCACGAGCTGCATCGGCCAGAGCTTTTACACGTCCATGGTATAAGTATCCGCCGCGGTCAAATACTACGTCAGAAACACCTTTCTCAGAAGCGCGTTTCGCAACGAGTTCACCGACTTTAGCAGCAGCAGCGCTGTCACCAGTGCTTTCCACGTTCAAATCTTTATCGAGAGTAGAGGCACTAGCAAGTGTAACACCATTTACATCATCGATGATTTGAGCATAAATGTGTTTGTTTGAACGGAACACATTCAGACGAGGTCTTTCAGCTGTGCCTGAAAGTTTAGCACGAACACGGGCATGTCTTTTTTGACGAGCAGCATTTTTGCTAGTTTTCGTAATCATCCTTAGGTCACTCCTTTCTTCACTTTAAGCGGTCTTACTTAGCAGATTTACCTTCTTTACGGCGAACAACTTCACCTTCGTAGCGGATTCCTTTACCTTTGTAAGGCTCTGGAGAACGTACAGCGCGGATGTTAGCAGCGATAGCTCCTACACGCTCTTTGTCTGTACCTTTTACAACTACTTTAGTTTGAGAAGGAACTTCGATTTCGATGCCCTCTTCAGGAACGATCTCAACAGGGTGAGAGTATCCAACGTTTAAAACAAGTTTGTTTCCGGATTTAGCCGCACGATAACCGACACCGACTAATTCCAAACCTCTTTCAAATCCTTTAGATACGCCTTCAACCATGTTTCCAAGCAGACTGCGAGTCGTACCATGCAGCGCACGGTGCTCTTTGTGATCAGAAGGACGAGTAACTGTAAGCACGTTGTCCTCAATTTTGATTTCCATATCAGGATGGAAAGTACGAGTTAATTCTCCTTTTGGTCCTTTTACAGCTACAGTGTTGCCTTCGTTCAGCGTTACTGTAACTCCAGAAGGGATCTCAAGCAGTTTTTTACCTACACGAGACATACTAAAACACCTCCATTCTTGTTAAACTTCTTACCAAACGTATGCTAGAACTTCTCCACCAGCTTGTTTTGCACGGGCTTCTTTGTCCGTTAAAACACCTTGTGATGTAGAAATAATCGCGATTCCAAGACCGTTAAGTACGCGAGGTACTTCATTTGATTTAGCGTATACACGCAAACCTGGTTTGCTGATTCTTTTAAGACCAGTGATAACGCGCTCGTTGTTTTGTCCGTATTTCAAGAAAACGCGGATGATACCTTGTTTGCTGTCTTCTACGAACTCAACGTCACGAATGAAACCTTCACGCTTTAAAATGTCAGCAATTTCTCTTTTCAATTTAGAAGCAGGAATTTCAAGCTTCTCATGACGTACCATGTTTGCATTGCGAATACGAGTCAGCATATCTGCAATTGGATCTGTCATAACCATTATATAATTACCTCCTTCCCATTCTTGGGGATTACCAGCTGGCTTTTTTCACGCCAGGAATTTGTCCTTTATATGCAAGCTCACGGAAACAAATACGGCAAAG
Organism: Bacillus sp. MT(2024); assembly: GCF_036362845.1. Lineage (NCBI taxonomy): Bacteria > Bacillati > Bacillota > Bacilli > Caryophanales > Bacillaceae > Bacillus > Bacillus sp. MT(2024). The sequence continues at coordinate 149,026 of NZ_CP143632.1, read as the reverse complement.
TTTAAATTTACGAATGACTGAGTGCGGACGTCCGCAGCGTTCACAGCGAGTGTACTCTTGCACTTTAAACTTTGGTGTACGTTGTTGTTTCGCAATCATTGACTTTTTAGCCACGATTTCGCCTCCCTTTCATTGATTATTTCTGGAACGGCATACCTACTTGAGTTAATAGCTCACGAGCCTCTTCGTCAGAGTTAGCAGTCGTTACGATAACGATGTCCATTCCGCGAACCTTTGTTACTTTATCGTAGTCAATTTCAGGGAAGATTAACTGTTCTTTGATACCAAGAGTGTAGTTTCCGCGACCGTCGAAAGATTTCTTAGAAATCCCGCGGAAGTCACGTACACGCGGTAAAGATACAGAAATAAGTTTATCAAGGAAATCATACATGCGCTCTCCGCGAAGAGTTACTTTCGCACCGATAGGCATTCCCTCACGAAGACGGAATCCAGCAATTGATTTCTTCGCACGAGTAACGACAGGTTTTTGACCTGCGATAAACGTTAATTCTTCAACAGCACTGTCGATTGCTTTTGCGTTTTGAACAGCATCACCGACACCCATGTTGATTACGATTTTTTCGATTTTTGGCACCTGCATAACAGAGTCGTAGTTGAACTTCGTCATTAAAGCAGGTGAAATTTCTTTATTGTACTTTTCTTTAAGGCGGTTCATGAGATAGACCTCCCTTCCTTTAAATACTATTTATCTAAGACTTGCCCAGATTTTTTTGCAACACGAACTTTTTTGCCATCTTCCACTTTGTATCCTACGCGAGTCACTTCACCTGTTTTAGGATCGAGCGGCATAACGTTTGATACATGAATTGGCGCCTCTTGATTAGAAATACCGCCTTGAGGGTTTGCTTGAGTTGGTTTAGAGTGCTTCTTCACCATGTTTACGCCCTCAACTAGAACGCGGTCCTTTTTAGGGAAAGCAGCAAGGATCGTACCTTGTTTGCCTTTATCTTTACCAGAGATAACCATTACTTTATCGCCTTTTTTCACATGCATCCTGATCGCACCTCCTTGAGTAAGGCATTTATTTCATTAGATAACTTCTGGAGCCAGAGAAACAATTTTCATGAAGTTGTTTTCACGTAATTCACGGGCAACCGGTCCGAAGATACGAGTTCCACGCGGGCTCTTGTCGTCACGGATGATAACACATGCATTCTCATCGAAGCTGATGTATGATCCGTCAGTTCTGCGTGCTCCGCTTTTTGTGCGAACGATAACAGCTCTTACGACTTCACCTTTTTTGACAACGCCTCCTGGTGTTGCTTGTTTAACCGTGCAAACAATTACATCACCAATGTTAGCCGTTTTACGTCCAGAACCGCCAAGAACTTTAATAGTAAGTACCTCACGCGCACCGGAGTTGTCAGCAACTTTTAAACGAGTCTCTTGTTGAATCATTATTTGTTACCTCCCTTCGGAAAAAGAATTCCGAACTTTATTAGATAATAACAGCTTCTTCGACAACTTCTACTAGACGAAAACGCTTAGTTGCAGATAATGGACGAGTTTCCATGATCTTTACGATGTCTCCGATTTTAGCTTGGTTATTTTCATCATGTGCTTTGAATTTCTTTGAGTATTTTACGCGTTTACCGTAAATAGGATCCTTTTTGTATGTTTCAACAACAACAGTGATGGTTTTATCCATTTTGTCAGAAACAACACGGCCTTGGTAAACTTTGCGTTGGTTACGTTCGCTCATGCTCACGACCTCCCCTCAGTGATTATTTGTTGGCAGCAATTTCTCTTTCACGAATCACAGTTTTCATGCGCGCGATAGCTTTGCGCACTTCACGAATGCGAGCAGTATTTTCAAGTTGTCCTGTCGCTAATTGAAAGCGAAGATTGAAAAGTTCTTCTTTAAGAGACTTTACTTTTTGTTCAATTTCAGCAGTGGTAAGGTCACGAATTTCATTAGCTTTCATTTGATTCACCACCAATTTCTTCACGTTTTACGAACTTCGTTTTAATTGGCAATTTGTGAGATGCAAGACGAAGAGCTTCACGAGCTACCTCTTCAGACACACCAGAAATTTCAAATAAAACTTTGCCCGGTTTTACAACAGCTACCCAGCCTTCAGGAGCCCCTTTACCGGAACCCATCCGTACCTCAAGCGGTTTAGCAGTGTAAGGTTTTGAAGGGAAAATTTTGATCCAAACTTTACCGCCACGTTTCATGTAACGAGTCATCGCAATACGTGCAGCTTCGATTTGGCGGTTCGTGATCCAAGAAGCTTCAAGAGCCTGGATACCGTACTCACCAAAATGTACTTCAGTACCGCCTTTAGCGCGACCGCGCATTTTTCCGCGATGCTCTCTGCGATATTTAACGCGTTTTGGTAATAACATATTATTTTCCTCCTTCCTCAGTTTTCTTCTTAGTAGGAAGAACCTCTCCACGATAGATCCAGACTTTTACACCAAGCTTACCGTAAGTTGTGTCAGCTTCAGATGTTGCATAGTCGATGTCAGCACGTAAAGTGTGCAATGGAACAGTTCCTTCACTGTAGTATTCAGAACGAGCGATATCAGCTCCGCCAAGACGGCCGGAAACCATTGTTTTCACACCTTGTGCTCCAGCACGCATAGTGCGTTGGATTTGTTGTTTCTGCGCACGGCGGAAAGAAATACGGTTTTCTAGTTGACGAGCGATGTTGTCAGCTACAAGCTGAGCATCAAGATCTGCTCTTTTGATTTCAAGAATGTTAATGTGTACACGCTTGCCAGTAAGGCTGTTAAGGGCTTTACGAAGTGCTTCAACTTCAGATCCGCCTTTACCGATTACCATACCAGGCTTAGCAGTGTGGATCGTAATGTTAACGCGGTTTGCTGCACGCTCGATTTCTACTTTAGAAACAGAAGCGTCAGAAAGGCGTTTGCTAATGAATTCACGAATTTTTAAATCTTCGTGCAGGAAGTCAGCGTAATCTTTACCAGCGTACCACTTAGATTCCCAATCACGAATGACTCCGATACGAAGACCGACTGGATTTACCTTTTGACCCACTACTTATCCCTCCTTCTTTTCTGATACAACGATTGTAATGTGGCTCGTACGTTTGTTGATTTGGCTCGCACGTCCCATAGCACGCGGGCGGAATCTTTTTAACGTTGGGCCTTCGTCAACAAATGCCTGAGAAATAACCAGATTGTTAGCGTCCATCTCGTAGTTGTGCTCAGCATTTGCGATAGCAGATTTTAAAACTTTTTCGATGATCGGAGAAGCAGCTCTCGGAGTTAGGTTCAAGATAGATACTGCTTCGCCTACTTGCTTACCTCGAATCAGGTCCATTACTAGACGTGCTTTACGAGGAGCAATACGGACTGTTCTTGCAACAGCTTTAGCTTGCATTTAAAAGCCTCCTCTCTTAGCGTCTTGTTTTTTTATCGTCACTGGCGTGGCCTTTGTAAGTACGAGTCGGTGCGAATTCGCCCAACTTGTGGCCTACCATGTCTTCAGAAATGAATACAGGCACGTGTTTACGTCCGTCATATACTGCGATAGTGTGACCGATAAATTGTGGGAAAATAGTTGAACGGCGAGACCAAGTTTTTACAACTTGTTTCTTGTCCGTTTCATTTAATTTCTCGATTTTTGTCATCAAGTGTCCATCGACAAATGGTCCTTTTTTCAAGCTGCGAGCCATTTTGGAACCTCCCTTCGTGATTGCACTACGGTCCGAAATGAACCGTAGACAACCCCGTTATTTATTTTTACGACGACGTACGATAAATTTATCAGATTTGTTCTTTTTCTTACGTGTCTTGAATCCAAGAGTCGGTTTGCCCCAAGGAGACATTGGTGATTTACGTCCGATTGGCGCGCGACCTTCACCACCACCGTGCGGGTGATCGTTAGGGTTCATTACAGAACCGCGGACTGTAGGGCGGATGCCTTTCCAGCGAGAGCGTCCTGCTTTACCAACGTTGATAAGTTCGTGCTGCTCGTTACCTACTTGACCGATAGAAGCGCGGCAAGCAGAAAGGATCATGCGAACTTCACCAGAGTTAAGACGTACAAGAACGTATTTGCCTTCTTTACCAAGAACCTGAGCAGATGTACCAGCTGAACGTACAAGCTGTCCGCCTTTACCAGGTTTTAATTCAATGTTATGCACAACTGTACCAACAGGGATGTTGATAAGGGGAAGTGCGTTACCTACTTTGATGTCAGCTTCAGGGCCGGACATGATTTCAGTACCTACTTGAATTCCTTTTGGAGCAAGAATGTAACGTTTTTCTCCGTCTACATAGTTGATTAGTGCAATGTTAGCTGAACGGTTTGGATCGTACTCAACTGTAGCAACGCGTCCAGGTATACCATCTTTATCGCGTTTGAAGTCGATAACACGGTATTGGCGTTTGTGTCCGCCACCTTGGTGACGTACAGTCAATTTACCTTGGTTGTTACGTCCGCCTTTTTTGTGAAGGGGCGCAAGCAAGGATTTTTCCGGCTGGTCAGTCGTGATTTCAGCAAAATCTGAAGTTGTCATGCCACGACGTCCGTTAGAGGTCGGTTTATACTTTTTAATCGCCATTTTGAATTTCCCTCCTTCTTTTTACAGATAATTAAGCTTCAAAAATTTCGATTTCTTTGCTGTCTGCAGTAAGTTTTACGATCGCTTTTCTGCGACGGCTAGTCATACCAGTATAGCGGCCGACACGTTTTGATTTCCCTTTGTAGTTCATGATGTTGACTTTGTCAACTTTCACTCCAAAGATACTTTCAACTGCATCTTTCACTTCTGTTTTATTAGCTCTTACATCAACTTCAAAAGTATATTTTTTTTCAGTCATTAAATCAGCAGAACGTTCAGTAATGACGGGGCGCTTAAGAACATCACGAGGATCTTTCATTATGCAAGCACCTCCTCTACTTTTTCAACCGCAGCTTTTGTAATCAGAAGCTTCTCGTGGTTGACAACGTCTAACACGTTGATTCCGTTAGCTTGAACAACTGAAACTCCAGGGATGTTGCGTGCAGAAAGAGATACTGCTTCGTTTGCATCCGCAGTTACGATTAAAGCTTTTTTCTCAACAGATAATCCTTTAAGGACAGCTGCCATTTCTTTTGTTTTAACCGTATCAAGAGTAAGATCTTCAAGAACAATAATGTTGTTGTCGTTCACTTTAGAAGACAATACTGATTTGATTGCCAAGCGGCGAACTTTTTTAGGTAATTTGTAAGAATAGCTGCGTGGTGTTGGGCCGAATACGACACCACCTCCGCGCCATTGCGGTGAACGGATTGAACCTTGACGGGCACGACCTGTACCTTTTTGACGCCATGGTTTGCGACCTCCGCCGCGTACTTCAGAACGATTTTTTACTTTGTGAGATCCTTGACGTAAGGAAGCTCTTTGCATAAGAATAGCGTCGAATACTACGCTCTCATTTGGCTCAATTCCAAATACAGAAGCGTTTAATTCGATATCACCAGCAGTAGAACCGTTTTGGTTGTATAATGCTACTTTTGGCATGATCAATTTCCTCCTTTCCTAAGAGACTTATTTAGATTTAACAGCACTTTTAACAGTGATTAAAGCTTTTCTCGCACCAGGTACGTTACCTTTAATCAAAAGAAGATTGCGCTCAGCATCTACTTTTACGACTTCAAGGTTTTGGACAGTGATTTGATCTCCGCCCATGCGTCCAGGTAATAGTTTACCTTTGAATACACGGTTAGGATCTACAGGTCCCATTGAACCAGGACGACGGTGGTAGCGTGAACCGTGAGACATAGGTCCGCGAGATTGTCCGTGGCGCTTGATTGCACCTTGGAAACCTTTACCTTTAGATACTCCTGTTACATCTACGATTTCTCCTGCAGAGAAAATTTCAACCTTGACTTCCTGACCAATTTCATACGCATCCATATCCACGCCGCGTAATTCTTTAACGAAGCGCTTAGGAGCAGTTTCCGCTTTTGCAACGTGTCCTTTTTCCGGTTTGTTTGAAAGCTTTTCGCGCTTATCGTCAAAACCAAGCTGGATCGCTTCATAGCCATCATTTTCAGCTGTTTTCTTTTGAAGAACAACGTTTGGAGCTGCTTCAATAACAGTTACCGGGATAAGATCACCGTTCTCTGCGAATACTTGCGTCATACCAATTTTTCTTCCTAAGATTCCTTTGGTCATTCGTCACACCTCCTATTAAGATCATTCTATATTTTAGAATTAAAGTTTGATTTCGATATCGACACCAGATGGTAAGTCTAATCGCATGAGAGCATCAACAGTTTGTGGTGTTGGGTTCACAATGTCGATTAAACGTTTATGTGTACGCATTTCAAATTGCTCACGAGAATCTTTGTATTTGTGCACCGCACGAAGGATTGTGTAAACTGATTTTTCAGTTGGCAACGGAATCGGACCAGATACGCTGGCACCAGAACGTTTTGCCGTTTCAACAATCTTCTCTGCAGATTGATCAAGGATTCTATGATCATATGCTTTTAAACGAATACGAATTTTTTGTTTTGCCATTATTTTCCCTCCTTTTCGCCTACATCACGTTAGACAGTTCTCCGTGAGAAAAACCTGATCACCTTGCCATGGCAAAGCGGCCGGGTGTGTCAGCAACCTCTCACTTCATCGCAGTCAAAGACCAACATACACTATTATACAGAAAATAGACGCATGTTGCAAGGTTTATTTAAAGAACCTTGTGGTTTTCACACTTTGATTATTATACAGGTGATACCATGATTAATCAAGGATATGACTGTTTTCTTTCAGAGATGGAACGATGCGAACCGGCTGACAACTTCGGCAAAACGATCCGGTTCCTCCAAGTGAGGCGAATGGGCTGAGTTCTCAAACCAATGCCATTCTTTATACGGCGCATCAACCTTCTGATAATATTCATAAGACGTCGTCCCCGGAACCGTCAAATCGTATCTCCCTGACATAAAACAGCACGGTATTACAATAGAAGAAACTGATTCCCCTGCATCAAAGGAAATGAGATCCTCCCACAGGTGTTTCAGGCTGAACATTTGTCCCCGCGCGGCTAAGAAGCTCCCCCTCACACCGTACGGTTCACCAAACAGCATTCGCCCCCCTGCTTTAAGAGCGCCGATCGGATGATGGGTAAAGCCCCCTCCCCTCATCTCGATACAAAGCAGAAACAACGTTCGCTGCAGCTGTTTCTCCCATGGAGGTGCTCCGATAAAGCTCAGCGTCTTTTCCAGCAGGATATGTTTGTGTTGCCTGCTCCATTCCATCATCAGCCGGTAGGCTTCCGTTTCTTCCTTTTGAATATTAACCACCTGACTGATACCGATATACGCATAATACAAATCAGGTTTTTCTTGAAGAACATGAAGCGCCAGAACTGAGCCCCACGAATAGCCGGCGATATATATTTTTTGCCTGCTGAATTGCTTGCATAAGCGTTCGGTCAGCTGAATGGTGTCAGCTGTCAGCTGATCCAAAGTCATAGATGAACCCGGAATTTCCTTTGAATAAGAGAGACCCGCCCCTCTCTGATCCCAGTTCACAACGGTGAAATGCTTTTCCAGCTTATTTTGGTATTTTCTCGCATAGCCGATTTGAGGCGTGCCGGGACCGCCGTGCAAAAACAAAAGCAGCGGATTACTCCTGTCATCACCATTAATCATAATGGTTTGTTCACTGCCATTAATCAGCAATTGCTGAAGCATTGAAATACGATTGGTTTTCTTGAAGTTATCGTCCATCGGTCTTCTCCTAAAATTTGTATACGTTCTATTATACATGGAATCAGCGGGGAAACAAAAAAACGAGGCCCCATAAGGGACCCCGCATTAATGAACGAGTCGATTACTCAGTGATTGTAGAAACAACGCCTGAACCAACTGTACGTCCGCCTTCACGAATAGAGAAACGAGTTCCTTCTTCGATAGCGATTGTAGAGATAAGTTCAACGATCATTTCAGTGTTATCTCCAGGCATAACCATTTCTACGCCTTCTGGAAGATTGATGATACCAGTTACGTCAGTTGTACGGAAGTAGAACTGAGGACGGTAGTTAGAGAAGAATGGAGTATGACGTCCACCCTCTTCTTTAGAAAGAACGTAAACTTCAGCTTTGAATTTGCTGTGTGGAGTGATTGTACCTGGTTTAGCAAGTACTTGTCCACGTTGGATGTCTTCACGAGCTACACCGCGAAGAAGTGCACCGATGTTGTCTCCAGCTTCAGCGTAGTCAAGAAGCTTACGGAACATTTCAACACCTGTAACAGTTGTTTTGCTGTTTTCTTCTTGAAGACCGATGATTTCAACTTCGTCACCGACTTTAACTTGTCCGCGTTCTACACGGCCAGTAGCAACTGTACCACGACCAGTGATTGAGAATACGTCCTCAACTGGCATCATGAATGGTTTTTCAGTGTCGCGTTCTGGAGTTGGGATGTACTCATCAACTGCAGCCATAAGTTCAAGAATTTTTTCTTCGTACTCAGCATCGCCTTCAAGAGCTTTAAGAGCAGAACCTTTAACAACTGGTACATCATCACCAGGGAAGTCGTATTCGCTAAGAAGATCGCGAACTTCCATTTCAACAAGCTCAAGAAGCTCTTCGTCGTCTACCATGTCGCATTTGTTAAGGAATACTACGATGTATGGTACACCAACGTTTTTAGAAAGAAGGATGTGCTCACGAGTTTGCGGCATTGGACCATCAGCAGCAGATACTACAAGGATAGCTCCGTCCATTTGCGCAGCACCAGTGATCATGTTTTTAACATAGTCAGCGTGTCCTGGGCAGTCAACGTGTGCATAGTGACGAGTGTCAGTTTCGTACTCAACGTGTGCAGTAGAGATTGTGATACCGCGCTCACGTTCTTCTGGAGCACCATCAATTTGATCGTACGCCATAGCTGTACCTTTACCAGATTTCTTATGAAGTACTGTTGAGATAGCAGCAGTTAATGTTGTTTTACCATGGTCAACGTGTCCAATTGTACCGATATTGGCATGTGATTTGGAACGGTCGAATTTTTCTTTAGCCATTCTAAAATCCTCCTTAAGAGCTTTTAATTAGTAATGTATAGAGTGATAGAAAGTGAAAGCAAGCTCTCACTTCCTCATCTTACAATAGTAGTTATACTTGAGTTAAGTGGCAAAATCAATTATTCGCCTTTATTTTTTTTGATAATTTCTTCAGCGATGCTCTTCGGCACTTCTTCGTAGTGATCCATGAACATTGTGAACGTACCGCGTCCTTGCGTGTTAGAACGAAGGGCAGTAGCGTAACCGAACATTTCAGCAAGAGGTACCATCGCACGCACAACTTGAGCGTTACCGCGAGCTTCCATACCTTCTACGCGTCCGCGACGAGAAGTAACATCACCCATGATGTCTCCCATGTATTCTTCAGGAATAACAACTTCAACTTTCATGATTGGTTCAAGAAGAACTGGGTTACATTTGCTGACTGCATTTTTCAATGCCATAGAAGCAGCGACTTTAAACGCCATTTCGTTTGAGTCAACATCATGGTAAGATCCATCAAAAAGTTTCGCCTTGATGTCGATTAGCGGGAATCCGGCTAGGACACCATTTTCAAGAGAGTCTTCAAGACCTGCTTGTACGGCTGGGATGTATTCACGAGGAACAACACCACCGACGATTGCGTTTTCGAATTCAAAGCCAGCGCCTTCTTCGTTCGGTTCAAATTCGATCCAAACGTGACCGAACTGACCGCGTCCGCCTGATTGACGTACGAATTTACCTTCAACTTTTGCACCGGTACGGAATGTCTCACGGTACGCAACTTGAGGAGCACCAACGTTAGCTTCAACTTTGAACTCACGCTTCATACGATCAACAATGATATCAAGGTGAAGCTCACCCATACCAGAGATGATTGTTTGACCCGTTTCAGGGTTTGTTTGTGTACGGAATGTAGGATCTTCTTCAGCAAGTTTCGCTAAAGCGATACCCATTTTATCTTGGTCAGCTTTTGATTTAGGCTCAATCGCTACGTCGATAACAGGCTCTGGGAATTCCATTGATTCAAGGATTACAAGATCCTTTTCATCACATAGAGTATCTCCAGTAGAAGTATCTTTTAGACCTACAGCAGCTGCGATGTCTCCAGCGTAAACAGTAGAGATCTCTTCACGGCTGTTAGCGTGCATTTGAAGGATACGTCCTACGCGCTCACGCTTGCCTTTTGTAGAGTTCTTTACATATGAACCGGAATCAAGTGTACCGGAATATACGCGGAAGAATGTCAGCTTACCGACATAAGGGTCAGTCATAACTTTAAATGCAAGTGCAGAGAACGGCTCTTCATCAGAAGAATGACGAACGATCTCTTCATCTGTGTCAGGACGTACACCTTTGATTGCAGCAACATCAGTTGGCGCAGGAAGGTAGTCAAGAACAGCATCAAGTACAAGCTGAACACCTTTGTTTTTGAAAGCAGAACCAACAAGTACAGGGTAGAATTCAACATTCAGTGTACCTTTACGGATAGCAGCTTTCAGTTCAGGGATAGTGATTTCTTCACCTTCAAGGTACTTTTCCATAAGCTCTTCATCAAGCTCAGCTACAGCTTCAATCAGGCTGCTGCGAAGCTCTTCAGCTTGCTCTTTGTACTCTTCAGGGATTTCTTTCGCATCTGAACGAGTTCCAAGGTCATCTTCGTAGAAATACGCAACGTTTTCTACTAAGTCGATGATACCTTCGAAGTTGTCTTCAGCGCCGATCGGCAATTGAATTGCGTGAGCGTTAGCTTGAAGACGGTCTCTTAAAGTGCCTACAGAGTAAAGGAAGTCTGCGCCGATTTTGTCCATTTTGTTGACAAATACAACACGCGGTACTCCGTAAGTTGTTGCTTGGCGCCATACTGTTTCTGTCTGAGGCTCAACACCTGATTGAGCATCAAGTACGGCAACCGCACCATCAAGTACACGGAGTGAACGTTCAACTTCAACTGTGAAGTCTACGTGTCCCGGTGTATCGATGATGTTTACACGGTAACCTTTCCACTGTGCAGTCGTTGCTGCAGAAGTGATTGTGATACCGCGTTCTTGTTCCTGCTCCATCCAGTCCATTTGCGAAGCACCTTCGTGAGTTTCGCCAATTTTGTGGATACGGCCTGTGTAGAACAAGATCCGTTCTGTAGTAGTCGTTTTACCGGCATCGATGTGAGCCATGATCCCGATATTACGAGTTTTTTCTAAGGAGAACTCTCTTGCCATTGGGTAATTTCTCCTTCCTTATTAGGGAATTATTATTTTGATTATATGAATCCTACCAGCGGTAGTGAGCAAATGCTTTGTTCGCTTCTGCCATCTTGTGAGTGTCTTCACGTTTCTTAACGGCAGCACCAGTGTTGTTAGCTGCATCAAGAATTTCGTTAGCCAGGCGCTCTTCCATTGTTTTTTCTCCGCGAAGACGCGCATAGTTAACCAACCAGCGAAGACCAAGAGTTGTACGGCGTTCAGGACGAACTTCTACAGGCACTTGGTAGTTAGCTCCACCTACACGGCGTGCTTTTACTTCAAGTACAGGCATGATGTTTTTCAATGCTTGTTCGAAAACCTCCATTGCATCATTGCCAGTGCGTTCTTTAATGATATCGAATGACTTGTATAGGATTGTTTGAGATTTACCTTTTTTACCGTCGATCATCATTTTGTTGATCAGGCGGGATACCAGCTTAGAGTTGTAAAGCGGATCAGGTAAAACATCTCTTTTTGCTACAGGACCTTTACGTGGCATCTGAATATCCTCCCTTCATAGTTTTAATGATTTATTATTATTACTTTGCTTTAGGACGTTTTGTACCGTATTTAGAACGGCCTTGCGCACGGTTTTCAACTCCGGCAGTATCAAGCGCGCCACGAACGATGTGGTAGCGTACCCCCGGTAAGTCTTTTACACGTCCGCCGCGGATCAGTACAACGCTGTGCTCTTGCAGGTTGTGACCGATACCAGGAATGTAGGCAGTAACCTCGATTCCGTTAGTCAAACGAACACGAGCATATTTACGAAGTGCTGAGTTCGGTTTTTTCGGTGTCATTGTACCCACACGAGTACATACCCCGCGTTTTTGTGGAGAAGATACGTTAGTGTGCTCTTTTTTAAAGCTGTTGTATCCTTTGTTTAGTGCAGGTGACTTAGAGTTTTCAACTTTGCTCACGCGTCCCTTGCGAATTAGCTGATTAATTGTAGGCATGTTGTGTTCCTCCCTTCATTACGTTTTATAACCCACATACCCAGGTGGTTCATCATTAGGCAAAAAACAATGTCTTTACACAAGATTGATATCTTATATAAAAACAAAAAGTACGCTATAACATAATGGCAACAGCTGCTGCTCCCACTTCAATTCCGCAGGCTTTGCCGAGCTTTTTCATGGAATCCACCATACAGACAGCGGTATTTTGGTTCTTTGCAAGCTGGATAACGCCAGCCGTAAGAACTGAATCCGCATCTTTTGCCACGACGACTTCCTTCACTGAACCTCGTTTTAGAGCTTTCACTGTTTGCTTCGTACCAATAATAATTGATTTGGCCTGTGATACTTTATCATAAGACATAAACATATCCTCCAAAGTAACAGGTTTTATTTCGAGCACCTTGGTTATATTATCACTCTGCGGGACGGATGTCAACAACGTATGACATTTTTTAGTGCAGTCCCCCGCCAGAATAATTGTAATACTGAGGAAAAGCTGTCGAAACAGCCTTTCCTGCAGCAGTTTCTGTTATTCAGCCGGAACCATATCTTCTGAAGGCTGAACGTTTGAAACAGGTTTTACTTTTCTGTAATTCATCATACCGGTACCGGCCGGAACCAGTTTACCGATGATAACATTCTCTTTCAGGCCGAGAAGTTCATCGCGCTTGCCTTTAATCGCAGCATCTGTAAGAACGCGTGTTGTTTCCTGGAATGATGCGGCAGACAAGAATGAATCCGTCTCGAGTGAAGCTTTCGTGATACCGAGAAGGACAGGACGGCCTGTAGCAGGTCGATTGCCTTCAAGCAGCACTTTTTTGTTCGCTTCTGTAAATTGGTGAATATCAAGCAATGTGCCAGGGAGAACATCAGTATCTCCGGCATCGATTACACGGACTTTGCGAAGCATTTGGCGAACCATTACTTCTACGTGTTTATCGCCGATTTCAACCCCCTGCATACGGTAAACCTTCTGAACCTCATGCAGAAGATATTCCTGAACCGTTGTCAGGTCAGTGACTTTAAGAAGTTCTTTCGGATCGATTGAACCTTCTGTCAGCACTTGACCGCGGGTAATCTGATCACCCTCAGCCACTTTCAGGCGTGAGTTGTAAGGTGCCGTGTATGAACGGGTCTCAACAGCGCCCTGAACAACAATCTCCTGCTGTTTGTCGCGGACTTCATTGATTTCGGCAATTGTACCGTCAATCTCAGAAATCGTCGCTTGACCTTTAGGATTACGCGCTTCGAAAAGCTCTTGGATACGCGGAAGACCTTGTGTAATATCGTCTCCGGCAACCCCGCCTGTGTGGAACGTACGCATCGTTAACTGTGTTCCAGGCTCACCGATAGATTGAGCGGCGATAATACCTACTGCTTCGCCGACTTCAACATCAGTTCCGGTTGCAAGGTTACGTCCGTAGCATCTTTTACATACACCATGAGGAGTGTTACATGTGAACGCGGAACGGATCCACACTTCTTCGATTCCGGCTTCAACGATTTCCAGCGCTTTATCTTCATCGATCAATTCATTTTCGTTAATGAGCACAGCACCCGTTTCAGGATGTTTGATCTGTTTTCTGGCGAAACGTCCGATCAGACGCTCTTCCAGACGCTCGATGATTTCCGTGCCTTCTTTGAGCGGTTTTGCAAGAATACCGCGGTCTGTTCCGCAATCTGTTTCACGAATGATAACATCCTGCGCAACATCAACAAGACGGCGTGTAAGGTAACCTGAGTCAGCAGTTTTCAGGGCGGTATCGGCAAGACCTTTACGCGCACCGTGAGTGGAGATAAAGTACTCCAATACCGTCAGACCTTCACGGAAACTTGATTTAATCGGCAATTCAATGATTCGTCCAGCCGGGTTGGCCATCAGACCGCGCATACCCGCAAGCTGCGTAAAGTTAGATGCGTTACCACGGGCTCCTGAATCACTCATCATGTAGATCGGGTTGACTTCGTCTAATGATTTCATCAGTTTGCCTTGGATAACATCTTTCGCTGAACTCCAAATTGAAATGACTCTTTCATATCGTTCTTCTTCGGTGATTAAACCGCGTCTGAACTGTTTCAAGACATTATCAACTTTGCTTTGTGCCTCTTCGAGGATTTCCTGCTTATCATCGAGAACGACGATATCAGAAACCCCTACCGTGATACCGGCTTTCGTTGAATATCTGAAACCGAGGTTTTTCATGCGGTCAAGCATCTTAGACGTTTCCGTGATATGGAATCGTTTAAAGATTTCCGCGATGATTTTACCCAAAATACCTTTTTTAAACGGTGCGTTGATCGGCTGCTCTGCAATCACAGCTTTTACGTCAGCACCTTTATCTAAGAAGAAACGGTCAGGTGTCTTCTCTTCAATGTTGCTCTTCGTAGGTTCATTCATGTAAGGGAATGACTCAGGAAGAATTTCATTGAAGACCAACTTACCGACTGTAGTAATTAACAGTTTTGAACGCTGCTCATCCGTAAATGTCACATTCTTCAGGGAGTTCGCTGCAACAGCTACTCTCGTATGAAGGTGAACATAACCGTTTTGATAAGCAAGAAGCGCTTCGTCCGTATTTTTGAAGACCATACCCTCGCCGACTGCTCCGGCACGCTCAAGTGTCAGGTAGTAGTTTCCTAATACCATATCCTGAGACGGCGTAACAACCGGTTTACCATCTTTAGGGTTCAAGATGTTTTGGGCCGCAAGCATCAGAATGCGGGCCTCAGCTTGAGCCTCAGCTGATAAAGGTACGTGAACCGCCATTTGGTCACCGTCAAAGTCAGCGTTATAAGCCGTACATACTAACGGGTGAAGACGGATGGCGCGTCCTTCAACGAGCGTAGGTTCAAAAGCCTGGATACCTAATCTGTGAAGCGTAGGGGCACGGTTCAGTAAGACCGGATGCTCCTTAATGACAGATTCAAGTACATCCCATACTTCTGGCTGCACACGTTCGATTTTGCGTTTTGCGCTCTTGATGTTGTGAGCAAGGCCTTTTTCAACAAGCTCTTTCATGACGAAAGGCTTGAAGAGCTCAAGCGCCATTTCCTTCGGCAAACCGCACTGATACATTTTCAGATGCGGGCCTACGACGATAACGGAACGGCCTGAGTAGTCTACACGTTTACCGAGAAGGTTCTGACGGAAACGCCCTTGTTTCCCTTTCAGCATGTGAGAAAGAGATTTAAGCGGACGGTTACCCGGTCCGGTAACCGGACGGCCGCGGCGTCCGTTGTCAATCAGAGCGTCGACTGCTTCCTGAAGCATACGTTTTTCGTTCTGAACGATGATGCTTGGCGCGCCGAGGTCTAACAGACGTTTTAAACGGTTATTACGGTTGATGACACGACGGTAAAGGTCGTTCAGGTCAGACGTTGCGAAACGTCCGCCGTCAAGCTGAACCATCGGTCTTAATTCAGGCGGAATAACCGGAAGCACGTCAAGGATCATCCAAGACGGCTTGTTTCCTGAATTACGGAAGGCTTCAAGCACTTCAAGGCGTTTGATCGCACGTGTACGGCGCTGTCCTTGAGAAGTCTTCAGCTCTTCTTTTAACATATCAACTTCTTTGACAAGGTCGATGTCCTGCAGAAGTTTATTAATGGCTTCCGCACCCATAGAGGCTTGGAATTTGTTTCCGTACTTATCCAGATACGCACGGTATTCCTTTTCAGATAAAAGCTGTTTCTTTTCGAGCGGTGTATTGGCCGGGTCAGTTACGACGTAAGAAGCAAAGTAAATAACTTCTTCCAGCGCACGCGGTGACATATCCAATACAAGACCCATACGGCTCGGAATACCTTTGAAATACCAAATGTGAGAAACCGGGGCAGCCAGTTCAATATGCCCCATTCTCTCACGACGGACTTTAGCCCGCGTTACTTCAACTCCGCAACGGTCACAAACTACGCCTTTATAACGAACCCGCTTGTACTTGCCGCAATGACATTCCCAGTCCTTAGTCGGTCCGAAAATGCGTTCGCAGAACAGGCCGTCCTTTTCAGGTTTCAACGTACGATAGTTTATCGTTTCAGGCTTTTTCACTTCACCAAAAGACCATGAACGGATTTTATCCGGTGAAGCAAGACCGATGTTCATATACTCAAAATTGTTCACATCTAGCAAGGGGCCTACCTCCCTTTTTATCTTCGGATTAACCGATGTCACTTGCCTTTATCAATCAGAGACTATTCTTTCGTTACTGCGTCACGTTCAACGTCTGGAGATGCTGTTTCTTCCGGCGCTTCATCACCTGATAATGCAAGGCCGTCAGCCTGTTTCGCATCTTCCTCGTCTTCTAGATCTCTCATTTCTATTTCTTCTTCATCGCCTGAGAGGATTTTTACGTCCATACCTAAGCTTTGAAGCTCTTTGATCAATACTTTGAATGATTCCGGAACACCAGGCTCTGGAACATTGTCGCCTTTGACGATGGCTTCATATGTTTTCACACGTCCGACCACGTCATCGGACTTCACAGTCAGGATTTCTTGAAGCGTGTAAGCTGCGCCGTAAGCTTCAAGCGCCCAAACCTCCATCTCACCGAAACGCTGTCCGCCGAATTGGGCTTTACCGCCGAGAGGCTGCTGCGTAACAAGTGAGTAAGGACCTGTAGAACGGGCATGAAGTTTATCATCAACCATGTGTGCCAGTTTGATCATGTACATGATTCCGACAGATACACGGTTGTCGAACGGTTCTCCCGTACGGCCGTCATAAAGAACTGTTTTAGCGTCTCTTGACATGCCTGCTTCTTCAAGTGTTTCCCACACATCTTCTTCACGCGCGCCGTCAAATACAGGTGACGCGATGTGAATGCCGAGGTAGCGGGCAGCCATACCCATGTGAAGTTCTAATACCTGACCGATATTCATACGTGATGGTACACCCAGCGGGTTAAGCATGATATCGATCGGCGTGCCGTCAGGAAGGTAAGGCATATCTTCTTCAGGAAGAATCTTCGAGATAACCCCTTTGTTTCCGTGACGTCCGGCCATTTTATCACCTTCAGAAATCTTACGTTTCTGAACGATATATACGCGTACAAGCTGGTTCACTCCCGGAGGAAGTTCGTCGCCGTCTTCACGGTTGAAGACTTTTACGTCGTGGATAATTCCGCCGCCGCCGTGAGGCACACGGAGAGAAGTATCACGGACCTCACGCGCTTTTTCTCCAAAGATCGCATGAAGAAGGCGTTCTTCAGCCGTAAGCTCAGTTACACCTTTAGGCGTTACTTTACCTACGAGAAGGTCTCCGTCGTTGACTTCCGCACCGATACGGATAATTCCGCGGTCATCAAGGTTGCGAAGCGCGTCTTCCCCTACGTTTGGAATATCGCGGGTGATCTCTTCCGGTCCAAGCTTTGTATCACGTGCTTCTGATTCATATTCTTCAATGTGAATAGATGTGTATACATCATCTTTCACAAGGCGTTCACTCATGATGATGGCATCCTCATAGTTGTAACCGTCCCATGTCATGAAGCCGACCATTACGTTGCGGCCGAGAGCAAGTTCACCAAGCTCCATTGAAGGTCCGTCAGCAAGGATTTCTCCTTTGACTACTTCATCGCCGACACTGACGATCGGACGCTGGTTGTAGCACGTACCTTGGTTGGAGCGGACAAATTTCAGCAAGCTGTACTTATCCAGGTTGCCTTTTACTTTTTGGCCGTCAATTTCTTCATAGCGGCGCACCCATACGTTTTTCGCTTCCACCCGTTCTACGATACCAGGGTGTTTACAAATAACGGCTGCACCGGAGTCTTTACCGGATACGTATTCCATACCCGTTCCGACGATCGGAGCTTCCGGCTGCATCAAAGGCACAGCCTGACGCTGCATGTTCGCTCCCATGAGGGCGCGGTTCGAGTCATCGTTTTCCAAGAACGGAATACATGCTGTCGCAGCAGATACAACCTGTTTAGGAGATACGTCCATGTAATCCACGCGGTTGCGGGCTACAACGGTGTTTTCCCCTCTGAAACGCGCTACGATGCTGTCATCCAAGAAAGAACCGTCATCGCTCAGCTTAGCATTCGCTTGGGCTACGACATAGTTATCCTCTTCATCAGCAGTCAGGTAGTCGATTCTAGGCGTTACTTTTCCTGTTTCAGGATCAACGCGGCGGTATGGCGTCTCAATGAAACCAAAGCGGTTTACTTTCGCAAATGATGACAATGAGTTGATCAAACCGATGTTAGGGCCCTCAGGCGTTTCAATCGGACACATACGGCCGTAGTGAGAGTAGTGAACGTCACGTACTTCCATACCTGCGCGCTCACGTGTCAAACCGCCCGGTCCGAGAGCTGACAGACGGCGTTTGTGCGTCAATTCAGCAAGCGGGTTCGTCTGATCCATGAATTGAGAAAGCTGTGAGCTTCCGAAGAACTCTTTAATAGACGCAATAACAGGTCTGATGTTAATCAGCTGCTGCGGCGTAATTGTATTCGTGTCTTGAATAGACATTCTTTCACGTACGACACGTTCCATCCGGCTTAAACCGATACGGAATTGGTTTTGCAGGAGCTCACCTACAGAACGCAGACGGCGGTTTCCGAGATGGTCGATATCATCAGTGTCGCCCACTCCGTGCAGGAGGTTGAAGAAGTAGCTGATAGAAGAAATAATATCAGCAGGCGTAATGTTTTTAATCGCCTCTTCGATGTAAGCATTGCCGATCACATTGATCGTCTGCTCTCCTTCTGCATCAGTAGGAGCATAGATTTTAATGGATTGAAGCATCACTTCATCCTCGACAACGCCGCCGTTAGGATAAAGCTTTCTGAAGCCGATTCCATTTTCTAAGTATGGCAGTACTTTATCAAGTGTTCTTCTGTCAAGAATCTGCCCTTTTTCAGCGAGAATTTCACCGGTTTCCGGATCCACCAGTGTTTCTGCAAGGCGCTGGTTAAACAGGCGGTTCTTGATATGAAGCTTTTTATTAATTTTATAGCGTCCTACATTCGCAAGGTCGTATCGCTTCGGATCGAAGAAACGGGAATCCAGCAAGCTTTTTGCGTTTTCTACTGTAGGCGGCTCTCCGGGACGAAGGCGCTCATAGATTTCAAGAAGCGCTTTGTCACTGTTTTCGGTGTTGTCCTTATCCAGTGTATTGCGGAGATATTCGTTCTCACCAATGAGATCGAGAATCTCTTGGTCGGAACCGAAGCCGAGAGCACGCAAAAGAACCGTAACCGGCAACTTACGTGTGCGATCAATGCGGACATACACAACATCTTTCGCATCAGTTTCGTATTCTAACCATGCGCCACGGTTTGGAATGACAGTCGCGGTAAAACCTTTTTTACCGTTTTTGTCTACTTTACCACTGAAATATACACTTGGAGACCGAACAAGCTGAGATACGATAACACGTTCTGCACCGTTGATGATAAAAGTGCCGGTATCTGTCATAATAGGGAAATCACCCATGAAGACATCCTGGTCTTTTACCTCTCCAGTTTCTTTGTTAATTAAACGAACCTTCACTCTTAGCGGAGCTGAGTAAGTCACATCACGTTCTTTTGACTCTTCAACGGGATACTTAGGATCTCCTAAACTGTAGTCAATGAACTCTAGAGAGAGGTTACCAGTGAAATCCTCAATTGGTGATATGTCTTGAAACATCTCTCTAAGACCCTCATCAAGAAACCACTGATAAGAAGAGGTTTGAATTTCAATGAGATTTGGTAATTCTAACACTTCGCTAATGCGAGCATAGCTTCTGCGCTGGCGGTGTCGTCCATACTGAACTAGTTGACCTGTCAACTGATTCACCCCTCAAATCATGCGTATTATATGTGTAATAAGCATCTCTTACGATAAAGAAATACTTTTACAAGACAAAAGAAAAAAGGGTTTCTAATTAAGAAAACCACATCCAAAAACAAATACCGATTTTATTAGCATTTCCATGTTTGTATAATTTATACATGCACTATGATTATTTGAGCATATCATGCAAAATATATACATTGGCATTTTACAATATTAACATAGCTGAAAATTCAAGTCAAACTTTTTTTGCTTTTATGATATAATAGCCTTTCTTTTTTTGAACTACAGAAACTTCGTCAAAAAGCTCCTTCAGTTTTTCAATGGCAGAAGGCCCGCCCTGTTTTTTCTGTATAACGATCCACAATTCACCTGAAGCCCTTAAATGCTCAGCGCTTTTTTCAAAAATGGCATGGACAACTTTTTTTCCGGCGCGGATTGGGGGGTTTGTAATAATAGAAGCAAATGTTTGAGCAGAATCTATATTTGAAAATAAATCACTCTGATAAATCCGAACGTTTTTTATTCCGTTTTTTTCTGCATTTTCATTTGACAGCTCTACGGCTCTTTCATTCACGTCAATCATGTGCACGGTCCGGTCTGTAAATGCACCGGCGAGCGACAGACCGATCGGGCCGTAACCGCAGCCTGCATCCAGGAAGTCACCATCGATCTCCGGCTCTTCAAACGCTTCAATTAAGACACGCGAACCGAAATCAACTTCCTTTTTCGAGAAAACGCCGCTGTCACTTGTGAATGTATAAGATCTGTTCCGCAGTGTAAATGACCATGTCTGTTTATCGCTTTTAACTGAAGGTTTTTCTGAATAATAGTGTTCACTCATTATTAGAACCTCCTTTTTTAATTGCACTTAAAGAAAAGCAAAGAAAAAGCCCGCCTCATAAAAGCGAGCTTCCCCTACAGGCAAGTGAAGATTACTTAACTTCTACAGAAGCGCCAACTTCTTCAAGTTTAGCTTTAAGCTCTTCAGCTTCTTCTTTCGCAATACCTTCTTTAAGTGGTTTTGGAGTGTTGTCAACAAGTTCTTTAGCTTCTTTCAAGCCAAGACCAGTGATTTCACGAACAACTTTGATAACTTTGATTTTCTGAGAACC
The DNA here is from genome assembly GCF_036362845.1 of Bacillus sp. MT(2024). Classification (NCBI taxonomy): domain Bacteria; kingdom Bacillati; phylum Bacillota; class Bacilli; order Caryophanales; family Bacillaceae; genus Bacillus; species Bacillus sp. MT(2024). The sequence goes on along the minus strand of NZ_CP143632.1, from coordinate 127,937 downwards.
TGCACCAGCAAGGATAAGGTCGAATTCGCTTTGCTCTTCAGCAGCGCCGCCAGCAGCAGCTCCGCCAGCTACAGCTACAGGAGCAGCAGCAGTTACGCCAAATTCTTCTTCGATTGCTTTTACTAGGTCGTTCAATTCAAGTACAGTTGCTTCTTTAACGGAAGCAATGATTTCTTCGATATTTAAAGCCATTTGAAATTCCTCCATTTGTTTTATTTTAGGGTAAAATCAGATTAAGCGCCTTGTTCTTCCTTTTGGTCTGCAACTGCTTTAGCTGCTAGTGCAAGGTTGCGAACTGGAGCTTGAAGTACGCTAAGCAACATAGAAAGTAAGCCATCGCGTGAAGGAAGTTCAGCAAGAGCTTTCACTTCTTCAACAGAAGATACTTTTCCTTCGATAACGCCCGCTTTGATTTCCAGAGCTTCGTGATTTTTCGCGAACTCGTTAAGAACTTTTGCCGGAGCGACAACATCTTCAGTACTGAATGCGATCGCATTCGGTCCAGTTAAGACATCATTCAAACCATCAAGTTCAGCTTGTTCAACCGCACGGCGAGTCATTGTGTTTTTGTACACTTTGAACTCTACGTTAGCTTCGCGAAGCTGTTTACGGAGTTCAGTTACTTCAGAAACGTTAAGTCCGCGGTAGTCAACGATGATCGTTGATTTGCTTTCTTTCAGTTTAGAAGCAATCTCTTCAACAACAACTTTTTTTGTATCAATTGCGCTGCTCATGGTTACACCTCCTGTAGATTTTGTGTAACACTTATACCGCTAGGTGATCACGACTGTGACGACGATTTCATATAAAAAGCCTCCATGTGGACATGGAGGCTGTATATACAAGCATACGTAACGTAATAGCTGTGATATATATACACCTCGGCAGGATATTAAGCCTCAACGGCCCCTGCTGTCTACGGTATAAATGACATATTATATTTTACAACATTTTGAATCATATCAGAATGCTGATCTAAAGTCAAATATTATTTTACGTTGAAAGTAGAAGCGTCTACTTTGACACCAGGGCCCATAGTAGAAGTAACGGCAACGTTTTTCACGTAAACACCTTTAGCCGCAGCCGGTTTTGCTTTCAGGATTGTATCATACATTGTTGTGAAGTTCTCAACAAGTTTTTCATCCTCGAAAGAAACTTTTCCGATCGGAACATGGATGTTACCAGCTTTGTCAACGCGGTATTCTACTTTACCAGCTTTGATTTCGCCGATTGCTTTTTCTACTTCGAATGTAACAGTTCCTGTTTTAGGGTTTGGCATAAGACCTTTTGGTCCAAGCACACGACCGATTTTACCGACTTCACCCATCATGTCAGGAGTCGCAACGATTACATCGAATTCGAACCAGCCTTGCTGGATTTTCGCGATGTAATCAGAATCGCCGACGTAGTCTGCACCGGCAGCTTCAGCTTCTTTTGCTTTTTCGCCTTTAGCGAATACAAGCACGCGCTGAGTTTTACCAGTTCCGTTAGGAAGTACAACTGCACCGCGGATTTGCTGATCGTTTTTACGAGGGTCAACCCCTAAACGAAAAGCAACTTCAACTGTAGCGTCGAATTTAGCTGTGTTTGTTTTTTTAGTAAGCGCCACTGCTTCAGCGACGTCGTAAGCTTTCGCACGGTCTACAAGCTTCGCAGCTTCAACGTACTTTTTACCTTTTTTAGCCATTTTAAAATTTCCTCCTTATGTGGTTATAGCGGAATAACCTCCCACGAATAAGGGTTGCGAACTTGTGAAAACTCGCAACCCGACAAGAAACAAATTAATCCTCGATAACGATACCCATACTGCGGGCAGTACCTTCAACCATGCGCATTGCCGCTTCAACGTCTGCTGCGTTTAAGTCAGGCATTTTCGTTTCAGCGATTTCGCGAACCTTATCGCGCTTAACGGTTGCCACTTTATTACGGTTTGGTTCACCAGAACCAGACTCAATTCCAGCTGCTTTTTTAAGTAATACTGCAGCAGGCGGAGTTTTTGTAATAAATGTAAATGAACGGTCTTCGTAAACCGAAATTTCAACAGGAATGATTAAACCAGCTTGGTCAGCTGTACGAGCGTTAAACTCCTTACAGAATCCCATGATATTTACACCGGCTTGACCTAGTGCAGGTCCAACTGGCGGCGCTGGGTTAGCTTTTCCAGCAGGAATTTGCAATTTTACAACTTTTACTACTTTTTTAGCCACGAGACACACCTCCTTAAGTCCGTGATGTGGTAATAGGGTAAACCCTCCCACTCAAGGTTTCATTCTTTATATGAATGACGAAATATCAAGCTAGCTGCCTTGGATTAGTCCAAGACGTACCTTTGCTATATTATCATTAATATATAGCAATTTCAAGTTTTTTCACATTACAATTTGTCGATCTGGGTAAATTCCAGCTCAACCGGCGTTTCACGGCCGAACATGTTAACGAATACTTTCACTTTGCTCTTATCATAATCAATCTCTTCAATTGATCCTGTAAAGTTGGCGAAAGGTCCGTCTATGACTTTGACTGTCTCATTCAATTCAAAATCAATGTCGGTTTTCCGCTCATCCATGCCCATGCGTTTTAAGATGGTTTCCGCTTCGCCAGGAAGAAGCGGAGTCGGCTTTGAGCCTGAACCGGCTGATCCGACGAATCCGGTAACGCCCGGCGTGTTGCGGACCACATACCAGGAATCATCAGTCATGACGATTTCAACAAGCACATAACCCGGGAACACTTTCTTTTTGACTACTTTTTTCTTGCCGTTCTTAATATCAGTCTCTTCCTCTTCAGGGACGACAACGCGGAAAATTTTATCCTGCATTCCCATTGATTCCACACGTTTTTCAAGGTTCGCTTTTACTTTGTTTTCATAACCGGAATACGTATGAACAACATACCAATTCTTTTCCATTCTATCAGGACTCTGCAGTCCTTCCCTCCCCGCATTTAAAAATGAAGTGTAAAACAAAAAATAGGCTCAGAGCCTATGAATCCTTTTTTCAACACAATAAAAAACCCGCTGAACGGGTTTTGGCAAACGATATTATGATCTATTATAGCACGTATTGCTGATCATTATTCAACTATTAAACGAATTAATTGAGAAATTCCTGTATCAAGGAGGGCAAAAAAGATAACAAAAAAGATAACCGTTGAAATCACCGTGATCGTATAGCGCGTTAACTCTTTGCCTTTAGGCCAGCTAACCTTTTTCATTTCTTTCCCAACATCTTTAAAGAAACTCATCATGCGCATGTAAAAGACCTCCACAATTTAAAAAGCGAACACTATTTTGTTTCTAAATGAGCTGTATGTGAATTGCAAGTGCTGCAGTACTTCTTAACTTCTAACCGCTCAGCCGCTGATGCAGAGCTTTTCATTGTCGTATAATTACGATTTCCGCATGTTTTGCATGCCAGCGTAATCTTTTTTCTCATGTCGTTACACCTTTTCCTAAACAATCATTTATCTTAATAAAATAGCACAGTCAGAAAAATTCTGTCAATATGACACAGAAACCTGCTACAGACTGATTTCTCTTATTTCCAAATACTTTTCAAGCTTGCGCTTTACGCGCTGCAGGGCATTATCGATTGATTTTACGTGTCGGTTTAAGTCATCTGAAATTTCCTGGTAACTTCTTCCGTCCAAGTACAGAACAAGCACCTTTCTCTCCAGATCGCTCAGCAGTTCTCCCATTTTCATTTCGATATCATCAAATTCTTCCTGATTAATAATCATCTCTTCAGGATTTAACGTTTTAGCGCCTGAAATGACATCAAGCAGTGTTCTGTCGGATTCTTCATCAAAAATAGGTTTGTCTAAAGAAACATAGGAATTTAAAGGAATGTGTTTCTGACGGGTAGCTGTCTTTATTGCGGTAATAATCTGGCGGGTAATGCATAATTCTGCAAAAGCTTTAAATGAAGTAAGCTTGTCCTCTCTAAAGTCTCGGATAGACTTATATAAGCCTATCATCCCTTCCTGTACAATATCTTCTCTGTCGGCCCCTATTAAAAAATAAGACCTTGCTTTCGCCCGTACAAAATTACGGTACTTCGTAATCAAGTAATCTAACGCATCACTGTCCCCAACATGAACCTTTTCAATGACCTGCTCGTCCTCCAACTGGCAAAATTGCACTTTGTTGAACTTTCCCTTGCTGTTCTGTAGATTCACTGCGATCCCCCCGGCGCACGTAGATAGAAATATTATACATTAATGGGCGAAAAAGCGTCAACCTAATCCAGACCGCCTCGGCGCCACTTTTCAAACGTTTTCAAAACCTCTTCGGACAGCTCGATTTTACCCGGCGGTTTTTCAGAAGTGATCTTTGAAACCCGCCTTTGAATCCGCCGTTCTATCGTATCCACTTCCCTCAGAAGCTCCCGGGCGGATTTGCGGAGAGCCCCTTGTCCGAAAATCGCCCACTGCTCCGTATAATCGGAGGTTGCGACATGAATCTGTGTCGCAATATTATTCAGCGCCTGGGCAAGCTTCTCGATCCGCTCATCCGCCGTCTCATTCTCCCGTGTAAAAATCACTTCGACTCTGTGATTCGTTTGTTTTTTCTCTATGCCTTTTACCAGATGTGCGTCAAACACCACAATGACTCTGATTCCCGTGTAGGACTGATATTCCGCCATCTTCTGGATCAGTACATCTCTCGCTTCTTCAAAACTGTTCGCTTTTAAATCCTTTAGCTGCGGCCAAGCTCCAATCATGTTGTATCCGTCTACTAACAGGATGTCCATCTGTCTTCATTCCCCTAAAGGATTGCGCTTCCGGTAGACTTCATACATGAGAAGGCCGGCCGCTACCGACGCATTCAGAGACGTGACTTTTCCGGCCATCGGAAGTTTAATGAGAAAATCACATTTCTCTTTCACAAGCCGGCCCATTCCTCTGCCTTCGCTTCCGATAACGAGCGCCAAAGGCATCTTGCCGTCCATAGAGCGGTAGTCTTCCCGGGCGGATGCATCCGTTCCGACGACCCAAATCCCCCGCTCCTTCATTTCATCAAGTGTCCGGGCAAGGTTGGTCACCTTCACGACGGGAATGTGTTCAATCGCACCGGTCGAAGCTTTTGCGACCGTCGACGTCAGTCCGACCGCTCTGCGTTTCGGAATCACAATGCCGTGTGCACCGACAGCGTCAGCCGTTCTCATGATGGAACCGAGATTATGAGGGTCTTCCAGCTCGTCCAATATGAGAAAGAAAGGCTGTTCGTTTCTCTCTTCCGCTCTTTTATATAATTCGTCTAATTGTGCATATTCATATGCCGCCACCTGGGCGACAACACCCTGATGCTGCCCCTCCACCATCTGATCAAGTTTTTTCCTCGGTACAAATTGAATGGTGACGCCGCGCTTTTTAGCAAGCTCCATAACTTGCTGCGCCTGTCCTTTTACTGTGTTTTCCGCCATCCATAACTTATACAGCTTGCGATCTGACTTTAACGTCTCAATCACAGCGTTTTTTCCTATGACGTAATCATGTTGCTGACTCATTTGTTTTCCTCCCTGACGTCCCGACTTGTATAGCCTCAGCAATCAGCTGATTCAGTCTTTCTTCTCTTTTCTCAAGAAAAAGGTATCCGAGTAAAGCCTCAAAAGCTGTACTATGGCGGTACGTCTGTACATCTGTGTTTTTAGGCGTCGTCCCTGATTTCGCGTTTCTGCCTCTTCTCAGCACGGCTTCCTCTTCCTCCGTGAAAAAGGATTCGTCCTGAAGGCGGAACAATATGTCTGCCTGTGATTTTGCCGATACAATCCGGCTCGCCTTCTTATGAAGGTCATTCGGTTTCGTAAAGCCCTGCTTAAGCAGGTGATGCCGGACGTATATTTCAAAAATGGCATCACCCATATAAGCGAGCGCAAGACCGTTTAACTGCTTTGAATCTTTGATTTGTTCAAATTGAAGCATCCGCTTATTCTCCCCGCTTCCAGCGAGTTCCCTGGGCCGTATCTTCAAGAATGATATTCATGCTTTTCAGCTGATCGCGAATCTGGTCTGACAAAGCAAAATCGCGATTGCGGCGGGCTTCATTTCTCTTCTCAATCAACTCTTCAATCTCTTCGTCGACAAGCTCTTCTTCGCCGAGCGTAAGTCCGAGAACAGATCCGATTCTGTCAAACATGCTGATAAAGGCTTTAATCACGTGATCCGCCGTATTGTCTTCCTGCATGTAGTAATTGGCGAGCTTCGCCAGATCAAACCAAACGGAAATCGCATTCGCCGTATTAAAATCATCATCCATTGCTTCTTCAAACGCAGTGCGGTGCTCTTCGATTTTAGCGAGCCATTCCTCATCATTGTCAGTCAGATTCGTGCTGCTAATCAAACGATGGTTTAAATTACTGTATGCCGTCTTCAGGCGGTTAAACGCGTTTTTTGTTTTCTCAAGCAGCTCTTCCGAATAGTTGATCGGGTGGCGGTAATGAACGGACAGCATGAAAAATCTCAAAAGCTGCGGGTCATATTGCTTAATGATATCGTGCACCAAAACAAAGTTGCCGAGCGATTTTGACATTTTCTCATTATCGATATTGATATATCCGTTATGAAGCCAGTATTTTGCGAATGTCTTGCCTGTTAATGCTTCAGATTGCGCGATTTCGTTTTCATGGTGCGGGAATGTCAGGTCCTGACCGCCGGCGTGAATATCGATTTCGTCACCCAAATACTTTTTCACCATTGCGGAGCATTCAATATGCCAGCCCGGGCGGCCTTTTCCCCAAGGGCTATCCCATGAAATTTCTCCGTCCTTAGCAGCTTTCCAAAGCGCAAAGTCCAGCGCATCCTCTTTCTTCTCGCCGACACGGATACGCGCGCCTGATCTGAGTTCATCAATTGATTGCTGAGATAGCTTGCCGTAGCCTTCGAAGGCCCTTGTTTTGAAATAGACGTCGCCTTCTGATTCATAAGCGTAACCTTTTTTAATCAGCTCGCTGACAAATTCAATAATGGCGTCCATGTTTTCCATGACCCGGGGGTGAAGATCCGCTTTCCGGCATCCGAGGGCGCCCACGTCTTCAAAATACGCTTTAATGAACCGTTCAGAAACGGTCGGGACGTCCTCGCCGAGCTCGTTGGCCGCCTTAATCAGTTTGTCGTCAACATCGGTGAAATTCGATACGTATTGAACATCGTATCCTTTATACTCCAAATAGTTGCGTACGGTATCATACACAATCGCCGGACGGGCGTTTCCGATATGAATATAGTTGTATACAGTCGGTCCGCACACGTACATTTTTACTTTGCCTTCCTCAAGAGGAACGAATGTTTCTTTTTTCCGTGTCAATGTATTATAAAGTGTAATGGTCATTTTTGGTTGATCCTTTCTTTTTTATCTTCCAGTTCAGCCTGCAGTTCAAAAATCTGCTGCTCCAATGCTCTAAACCGGTCAGCAACCGGATCGGGCAAGTCTTGGTGATTGAGATCGCGTTTGATTTTTCTTCCGTTCTGAATGACGACTTTCCCCGGTATGCCGACAACGGTCGAAAAGTCGGGAACATCACGAAGCACAACGGAGCCGGCCCCTACTTTAGAACCCTGCCCGACCGTAATAGAGCCGAGCACCTTCGCTCCGGTTGCAATTAAAGCATCATCTTTTATGGTCGGATGCCGCTTTCCCTTTTCTTTTCCCGTCCCACCAAGAGTGACACCTTGGAATACCGTCACGTTATTGCCGATTTCACATGTTTCCCCTATGACGACCCCCATACCGTGATCAATGAAAAACCTTCTCCCGATGGTCGCGCCGGGATGGATTTCAATTCCGGTAAAGAAACGGGCAATCTGTGATATCAGGCGCGCCAGGAAGAAAAATCTCCGTTTATATAAAGCATGTGCAATCCGATGCGCCCATATAGCATGTAAACCAGAATAAGTTAAAACAACTTCGAAATAGCTTCTTGCTGCCGGATCTTGATCGAACACTGTATCTATGTCTTCTTTTAGCATTTTAAAAAACACATGCTTCCCCCCATTCTCTCCCCGCTCCAGTCTGTTTTTCCGCCTATAAAAAAAAGCGCCTCTGCATGTAAACATGACAGAGACGCTTTTACCGCGCGGTTCCACTCTGTTTGAAAAACAAGTCACTGTTTTCCCAACTTAAAAGCCGGTAACGGCGGCGGCCGCCTTTAAATACTGATTTCCGCAGAAATGTTCTTCAAAGGTCTTAAGGGCGCACTTCTAAAACATGACGCATGAATCTCTCTCAGCCGACGAAGATTCTTTCTGTAATGGTCATTGTTTTATACTCTTCCCTGTCAACAATCGTATATTTAAATGCTTTTCAGGCGTCTGACGGCTGTTTCTCTGCCGATCAGCTCAATGGCCTGCGGAAGCTCCGGACCGTGTGTCTGACCGGTAACCGCTACACGAATCGGCATGAACAGCTTTTTGCCTTTATGGCCTGTTTCTTTCTGAACAGCTTTGATTGAGGCTTTGATCAGCTCAGGCGTAAATTCTTCAAGCTCTTCAAGCTTCGCAGCAAATACGCTGAGCACTTCAGGCACCTGTTCTTCTTCCAGAACGGCTTTTGCCTCTTGATTATACTCGATCTCATCTTTAAAGAACAAATCAGTCAGCTCGACAATTTCAGCGCCGTAGCTCAATTGCTCATGGTAAAGAGAGATTAATTTACGAACCCATTCCTGTTCTTCGGCAGAAAGCTCAGTGCCGACTTTTCCTGCTTTTTGCAGGTGCGGCAGGGTCAGCTCAACCACTTGATCAAGATCCAGCGCTTTGACGTATTGGTTGTTGACCCATTTCAGTTTATGCATATCAAACAGAGCCGGTGACTTAGACAAACGATTTACATCAAAAATTTCAATGAATTGTTCTCTTGTGAAAAGCTCTTCTTCACCGACGGGAGACCAGCCGAGAAGTCCGATAAAGTTAAACAGCGCTTCAGGCAGGTAACCCAGCTCATCATACTGCTCAATAAACTGGATAATTGATTCATCACGTTTACTTAATTTTTTGCGGCTTTCGTTTACGATAAGCGTCATATGTCCGAAGACAGGAATATCCCAGCCGAATGCCTGGAAAATCATGATCTGTTTCGGTGTATTTGAAATGTGATCCTCACCGCGGAGCACGTGCGTCATTTTCATTAAGTAATCGTCAATCGCGACAGCAAAGTTATACGTCGGTGTTCCGTCTTTTTTGACGATGACAAAGTCGCCGATGCCGTCTGATTCAAAAGAAATCTCGCCTTTTACGATATCGTTAAATGCGATGATTTTCCCTTCCGGCACGCGGAAACGGATGCTCGGCTGTCTGCCTTCGGCTAAAAACTGCTCCTGCTCTTCCTGAGTCAGGTTTCTGTGTTTGCCGGAATAGCGCGGCATTTCCCCGCGGGCGATTTGCTCTTCACGTTCTTTCTCAAGTTCTTCTTCCGTACAGAAACATTTATAAGCTAGCCCTTTTTCAAGAAGCTCTTCATAGTACTCTTTGTAAATGTCGTTACGCTCAGACTGGCGGTACGGGCCGTATTCTCCGCCGACATCCACACTTTCATCCCAGTCCATGCCGAGCCATTTCAAATAGTTGAGCTGGCTTTGCTCTCCGCCTTCAATATTTCGCTTTTTGTCCGTATCCTCAATCCGGATAATAAACTTTCCGCCTTGGCTGCGGGCAAATAAATAGTTAAAAAGCGCCGTTCTGGCGTTACCGATATGCAAATGTCCGGTCGGACTCGGTGCATAACGAACGCGTACTTCATTTCCCATGTTCAAATACTTCCTTTCATCTCGTCTGTAGCCTCTAGCCGAATATATGTATCTATTCTACCACCAAATAGACCCGGCATCAAAACAATGATCAGGCTTTTTGGATCAGAACGGTTGCCTGAGCGGCAATTCCTTCGGCTCTTCCGGTAAACCCGAGCTTTTCGGTCGTCGTCGCTTTTACGTTTACTTGAGAGACGTCCGCCTCAAGGCCTTCAGCTATCCGTTTTCTCATAGCATCAATATGCGGCGCCATTTTCGGCTTTTGCGCAATAATCGTGCAGTCTATATTTCCGAGTACGTACCCTTTTTCTTTTACAATGTTCCAGACATGCTGAAGCAGCTTAAAAGAATCCGCATCCTTGAATTCCAGATCAGTATCCGGGAAATGTTTGCCGATATCTCCTTCACCTGCCGCTCCGAGACACGCGTCTGCGACTGTATGCAGCAATACATCAGCATCTGAATGTCCGAGCAGCCCCTTTTCATAAGGAATTTCAATTCCGCCGATGATGAGAGGACGGCCTTCCGTTAATTGATGCACATCAAATCCTTGTCCGATTCTAAACATTATGATTCCCACTTTCCGCTTTCATGATTGCTTCCGCAAATATCAGGTCATCCGGCGTTGTCAGCTTAATATTGGTATAGCTGCCTTCAACGATACTCACCTGATATCCATCAAGACGCTCGACGAGGCTGGCGTCATCCGTACCTAAGAAGCCTTTGTTTTCCGCTTCCATATGCGCCGTCTTCAATAAAGAAAGACGAAAAGCTTGCGGCGTTTGAACGGCCCACAAGCTTGAACGGTCAAAGGTCTCCGCAACCCGGGAGCCTTCCGCCCGTTTTATCGTGTCTTTCACAGGAACAGCCAGGACAGCCGCTCCTGCCTCCTCTGCTGTTTCAACGAGCTTATCGATATGCTGATGTGTGACAAACGGGCGCGCTCCGTCATGAACAAGGACGACCGATTCCTTATCAATCACTTTCAGTCCTTCGTATACACTGTGCTGACGCTCCGCACCTCCGGTAACAAGCTCAACTTCCGTCTGAATCGGAAATTGGGCCAGCAGCTGGCGAAAATCTTCCCGTTCACTCTCGTTTATCACCAGGATTATTTTCTGACAGGGTGCGTGGCTTTCAAAAACCCGCAGTGTGTGCATAATAACAGGCGCACCTTTTAAGCTGATGAACAGCTTATTTTTCCCGGCTTTCATCCGTTTTCCTTGTCCGGCAGCCGGAATAACGACAACATACTCCATATGAACTCCCTCTTAAAGAGCTTTCTCAAGCAGCTTGGGCTTGGCAAAAATCATTCGTCCCGCCGCTGTCTGCAGTACGCTGGTTACGAGCACATCAATATGTTTCCCTATATAATTGCGGCCTTCTTCCACAACAATCATCGTGCCGTCATCCAAGTAAGCCACACCTTGATTATGCTCTTTCCCGTCCTTAATCACCTGCACATTCATCTCTTCGCCCGGAAGCACAACCGGCTTCACCGCGTTTGCAAGGTCATTAATATTCAGTACTGCAACCTTTTGAAGCTCGCATACTTTATTTAAATTAAAATCATTCGTCACAACGACACCGGATGTCAGCTTCGCAAGTTTGACAAGCTTGCTGTCAACCTCCTGAATGTCTTCGAAGTCGCCTTCATAAATTTCAACCGTAATATCCAGTTCCTTTTGAATGCGATTCAAGATATCCAGTCCGCGGCGTCCTCTGTTACGTTTTAAAACATCTGAAGAATCAGCGATATGCTGTAATTCCTCCAGCACAAATTGAGGAATGACAATGACGCCTTCTAAAAAGCCCGTCTGACAAATATCTGCAATTCTCCCATCAATAATAACACTTGTATCCAAGATTTTCAGCCTTTTATCCTGTTCTTCCTGCTCCTCATCAGCACTTCCCTTTTTCTTCTGCATTCTTGCAGAAATGGAGAAAAGACTGATCAGTTCATCCTTTTTCTTAAATCCGACTTGGAAGCCCAGATAACCGAGAAAGAAAGCCAGAAAGACCGGAATGATGGTGCTGAATATACGGTACGGAATATTGTCCAGCGGAATCACGTTTACAATGAGATATGCGATGATAAGTCCAAAAACCAATCCGAGACTCCCGAATAACAGATCCGGCACCGGAGCTCTCAGCAAAGAATCTTCAATCCATTTTACCCAATTAATCACATATTCTGTCGTCCATATACTGATGAGAAAAAAGATAATAGCACCAATTGCAGCAGACGTATATGCGTTTGTTATTAAAGGTATGTCCTGTATATTTGACAGCACAAACAATTCAGGTATTAAAAAGATACCGACAACGCCGCCCACAATAATGAAGAACGCCTGAACTATTCGTTTTAACATACCTCCACCTCCTTTTAAGTAGCATTTTTTCAGCAGACTGTCAGAGCCTACAAATTCAGAATAAACAAAAACTAACAATAATATACCCGGATTCCGACAGGTTTAAGCGATACTTAAAGCTGTCTATCTATATAGTGTTTTTCCTGAAGGCGTTTTAAGCCTTTTTTGATTTTTTGGGCGCGCACTTCGCCGATACCCTCGACATCATCAAGCTCTTCTACAGTGGCTTCCGTTATGCTTGGCAAAAATCCGAACGCCTCAACCACATTTTCAACAATCGGCATCGGCAGACGCGGAATTTTGTTCAGCAGCCTGTATCCTCTCGGGAGCACATAATCATCAAGATTCGTAGAAGCCGGATATCCAAGCAGTTTAAACAGAATGGAATCATCAAGCAGATCATAGCTGGACATATCCTGAAGCTCTTTTAACAGCACGAACGGATCTTTGATTTTTTCTTTGACATAGTCTTTGATGAAAAGTGCCGCCTCTTCTTCCATGTCCGTAATCAGTTCAATCACCTGCAGACGGATTAAGTGTCCTTCCGTTCCGAGTTCTTTAATATACATATTGATTTCATTTTTTATTCGAAGCACCATTTCATACCGATGCATGACAGACAGCACGTCACTGAATGTCACAAGCTCCTCAAACTCTAATGCGTTTAAAGCCGTAATCGTTTTGTCTAAAATGGTTTTATACTTCTCGAGCGTTTGAATCGCCTGATTTGCCTTTGTTAAAATAAAACCTATGTCCTTTAGTGTGTACTTCATGCTGTCCTGATATAACGTAATGACATTTCTGCGCTCAGAAATGGCGATGACGAGACAGCCGGTCTGCTTCGCCACCCGTTCCGCCGTACGGTGCCTCATTCCCGTTTCTGAAGAAGAAATGGTCGCCTCCGGCATAAGCTGCGTATTCGCATAAAGAATTTTCTGGCCGGAATCACTTAAAATAATGGCACCGTCCATTTTGGCCAGCTCGTATAAGTGAGCGGGCGCAAATGATGTATTAATATGAAAACCGCCATCCACGACTTGCTTTACCTTATCATTGTATCCGACAACAATCAGGCCGCCTGTATTTGCCCGAAGTACATTCTCTATCCCGGCTCTGAGCGGGGTGCCCGGTGCAACGAACTGCAGAATTGCAGACAGGTCAAGCTCTTGTTTCGCCCCTTTTTTCTCTTTTTCCATCTATTATGATCCTCCTAATGAAGTACGAAGCGCTTCTGCAACATTTGCTACTCCGACAACCTCAATCCCTTTTGGTATTGTCCACCCGTCTGCATTCGCCTCAGGTATGATCATGCGCTTGAAGCCGAGTTTTGCCGCTTCTTTTACGCGCTGTTCGATTCTTGACACCCTGCGGACTTCTCCTGTCAGTCCCACTTCACCGATAAAGCAATCTGCGGGATTCGGCGGTGTATCTCTGAAGCTTGAGGCAATGCTGACGGCTACTGCCAAATCAATCGCCGGTTCATCCAGTTTGACCCCGCCGGCGACCTTTAAATATGCATCTTGATTTTGAAGCAAAAGACCCACCCGCTTCTCAAGCACAGCCATAATTAACGACACCCTGTTGTGGTCAATGCCTGTAGCCATACGGCGCGGGTTTCCAAAACTGGTCGGTGATATGAGCGCCTGGATTTCAACCAGGATCGGTCTCGTTCCTTCCATTGACGCAACGATACTCGAGCCCGATGCCCCGGCAGAACGCTCTTCCAAGAAAATTTCAGAAGGGTTCAGCACTTCCGTAAGCCCCTCTTCCCGCATTTCAAAGATGCCCATTTCATTTGTTGAGCCGAACCGGTTTTTTACAGCCCGCAAAATACGGAATGTATGGTGCCGCTCTCCTTCAAAGTATAGAACGGTATCGACCATGTGCTCAAGCAATCTCGGCCCTGCGATCGATCCTTCTTTTGTGACGTGTCCGACGATAAAAATAGGTATGCCGTTTGTTTTCGCGATTTTCATCAATTCGGCCGTACACTCTCTTACTTGCGATACACTGCCGGGAGCTGAGGTGATATCACTTTGGTAAACGGTCTGAATGGAGTCTACGACAACAAATGCGGGTTTCATCTCTTGTATAGCAGACGAAATATACTCCATATCGGTTTCAGATAAAACATGTAACATTTGGCTGTTGATTCCAAGTCTGTCGGCACGCAGCTTCGTTTGCTTCACGGATTCCTCCCCTGAAATGTAAAGCACGCTGCCGGCTGTATCTGCTAATTGTGCGGATACTTGGAGAAGGAGCGTTGATTTTCCGATCCCGGGATCGCCGCCGATCAATACTAACGAGCCTTTCACAACGCCGCCGCCAAGCACTCTGTTGAATTCTTCGAGCTTTGTGTGAACGCGGGGTTCTTCTGATGTTTCAATTGATGTAATGGGTGATGGTTTCTGGACGGTTTGAACGGAGTGGGAGAAAGCCGCCCGCCGATTCGCCGGCGCTTTTTTTATGGTTTCTTCCACCATTGTATTCCAAGCCCCGCAGCCCGGGCACTTTCCCATCCATTTTGCGGATTCATAACCGCATGAGTGGCAGATGAATTTTGTTTTTGATTTAGCCATATATGAATCTTCCTCTTACTATAAAATTAAGACATACCGTAATATATGTATGTCTTTAAAAAGTTCGTGCTGTGTATTGTTTTTACGACAGAATAATGATCTGTAGTTTTATTATATTCAATAGTTATCGATAAGCATTAAACTATTGTATGCATTTACAATTCGAGTTCCCGCTTCATTTACCTCTTTAAAATTTTGAGAGTTTGAAACAGCTCCTCTTATAAGGAGCTTTAATACATCTTCAAATTCATATTTCTTTTTATTCTTTTTTAATTTTGATAAAATTAATCCTATTGTGGCTGTAACTTGAGCAGTTGCGATGCTTGTTCCATAAGTTAGGTCATAACCTCTTGGTAGATCCAATGCTTTTCCGATAACAGAAGGTTCTTTAGCTAACGGAAATGTGGTTAAAACCATTTGCCTTATATCAAAAATTTTATTTGTATTCCAAGAGTCTCCTAACTCTCCCCCATAGCCACATATAGTTATGCAATCTCCATAATTAGAGTAATTAACTAAATCCATATTTTTCTTTACAGAGGCTACACCTACAACACCGTCTAGAGAAGCAGGCATTATATATAAATCGCCCGTCTTATATTCTGAATTATACTTGAAAACTTTCCGTTGATCGTTTCCAATGGATGATACTATAAATGTATTCATATCCAACAGTTTCTTAACAATTTTATTATATTCTCTTATTTCAACTAAATCTTTCTGGTTTTTTAGAGCATTATATGCCCCTAAACTTAAGTTAATTATATCTACATTTTCATCATATGCCTTATAGAGAGCTTGTAATACAAAACTTGCACTTGAAGACTTATCCCTTATAACTTTGTATGGGATAATTTTTAACTCAGGACCGATTCCTAATAATCTTCCATTAGCTGCAATGATTCCAGCAATTTGAGTACCATGACCAATTTTATCATCAATTGAATCGTCTATAAAAGACATTGCTTTTTCCAAAAGAATGTTCTCTTTTAAATCTGGATGATCCGTATCAATACCGCTATCTATAATTGCTATTTTAACATCTTGACTCCCTTTTTCTGAATAAAAGGTTTTCCCATTGTCTGTTACTAAATCTACAGCCCATCCCCACTTTTGATATAAATCAGCGTTTTGTATTAACTCTATAGTTTTCATTAAATCTACTTAACCTCCGATAGGTCAAACTGTAGATCTACTAACCTTTTATATAAAGGATGCATTTCATATAGATCTTTATGAGTACCTGACCCAGAAACACGACCATTTTCTAGTATAATGATATTGTCCGCAGTTAATATTGTAGATAATCTATGCGCAATAACCAAACTAGTTTTCTCCCCCATTAAGTAGTCTAGAGTTTTTTTGATTATTTCCTCTGAATGACTATCTAGATTCGATGTTGCTTCATCCAACAATAATAGTTTGGGATCTCTAAGAATTACCCGAGCTATTGCAATTCTTTGTCTTTGTCCAGCAGACAATTTCATCCCCTTTTCTCCAACTTCAGTGTGTATTCCCTTAGAGAAACCTCCAACATCTTTTTTTAAATACGTTCTTTCAAGAACACTATCTATTTGTTCCTTTGTAAAATCACCCTTTGTTCCGTATAATATATTGTCTAGTATGGTTCCATCGATTATTGGAGTCTCCTGAGTTACATAACCAATTTGTTTTCTCCACTCTTGTAATTCATATTCAGAAATTAATTTATTATTTAAAAAAATCCCTCCATTTTTAGGCTCATATAAACGCTCTAACAGGGAAAATATAGTGGTTTTTCCTGCTCCACTGGGGCCAACTAAGGCTGTAACAGTACCTGGTTTCAAACTAAAGGATATATCTTTTAAAGTTTCCTTCTCCTCGTTATAGCTAAAACTTACATTTTTAAAAAGTATGTTGGTATTAGGTTCGCTGTATTTCAGCCCTTCTTTTTTTTCTACTTCTTTATTGAATATTAGATCATTAACTCTGTTAATTGCCCCTAATGACTTTTTATAAGTAACAAAAAACTCCCCAATAGAACTCACAGGAATTATTATTTGAATCAAATACATTATAAACGCCATCAAATCCCCGCTTGTTAAAGTATGTGATGAAACTCTATAACCCCCATACATAATTATACTAACAATAATCAGCATTAAAACTAAACTAATCAGTGGCGTTAATATAGAAAAAATTTTCGCTTCTTTTATTGACTCTCTATAGATGTGTGTAGCATTTTCAATACCTTTTTTTTCTTCATGGCTTTCTGTATTGGATATCTTTATTAATTTAATATTATCCAAAACTCGGTTCAAAAAAGATGTTAAAGATCCCACATAATGTTGTTGTCTCTGGGATATCGAAAGAACTTTTCCGCCCATTGGTAATAAAAATAATGATATTAAAGGTATTGATACAATTAAAACTAAAGTTAATCTCCAATCCAAAACTATCAATATTATTATCGAACCAATAACAGCTATAATACCAGATATAAAAGATATTAAATCGCTTCCAAAGAAATCTTTAATAATTAAGGTATCATTAGTTATTTTGCTTATAATATCCCCAGATTTGTTTTTCTCAAAAAAACCCATATTAAAAGTGAATATTTTTTTGATACCCTTCACCCGTATAGATTTGACTACTTTTTGTCCAATGCGGTTCAAGAGATACAATAAAATACCTGAAAGAAAGGTTTGGAATAGTAATACTAGAGTTAAAACAATAATCTTAGTAAAATCAAGACCTTTTGAAAAACTATCCACCAACTCCCTTGTAAGAAGTGGTATTGATAAGCTAAATGCTGTCTCTAGTAAACTCAATAGTAAACATATCATCAATACATATTTCGGTAATTCTATAACCTTTAATAACTTGTAAACTTGTTTCACAATATCACCACAAATTTGAATTTTGTAAGCCTTCTAAATATAGAAGGCTACAATATAGGTTGCTCTAAGGTAAGGATGTTCGGCATACCTAAAAAGTCATTTCCATAAAGTAGGGCATATCCTACTCCTGCAGCTCCTGTCATTAATCCAAAGTCTAGTTCAAATTTTTGTTTAATACTATTTAAATTCAGAGACCTTTCTATTTCCTCTATAGTATCAGATACTAAATGAATTAACGTTTGATTGTTTTGTTTTTTTGCTAATTCCAAAATTATCAATTGAACTCCTAACTTCCCATGACATAGAGTTATATCTTTATATTTTTTAGATAATAACTTATCTATTATTATTTTTTGTTCTGCACCGTCAAAATTTAAATTCATATTACTTCTAGCTAATAAGATGCCAGGTGCTCCATGGCACCAGAAATTTTGATATTCATTATTTAGATTCCTTAAATCTCTCCAATTTTTCTTTTCTTTTGAATAATAGTAATCCTCGTATTCTATTAACATATTGATGTAATTTTCATAGATCTTATCTCCGGTAACGTCTTCAAGCTTTTTTAGAGCTAAAGCAATACCCGAGGCACCATGAGAAATTCCTGTAAGCATTTTAAACTCATCTTTTTCAATACTACTGTCTATATACTCAAGAACAAAGTTACCAAAAGATTTTGCCAAACTCAGTGCATCTTCTATACGTAATGTACAGTAGATATTCAATAGAACAATGATAGATCCTGCATAACCACCTATAAAATCAAGTTCATCATTATAATTATGTTTAAAAGAATCAAGTTTATTAAGAATCATCTTTATATCTTCAGCAAATTCTCTCTTTTTTTCAGGAAAAAAGTAAATGTAATGGTTAAGAACATATAAGTATGAGCATAATCCATAAAACGCTGAAATATTGTCGTTCTCGTGAATTTTAATTTTCGCACTATTTATACACCTCAGTGCCATATTTTTATATTCATCTTTATTATATTGTCTATTTAAGTAAAGAAAAAATAAACCGATGCCTAAAAGGCCCTCATACAAACTTTCATCTATCGGAGATAATATGAACTTTTCACTATCTATTTGTTTTTTTGAAATAAAAGTTACAAAATTATTATCAACGTCTGTAATGGACTTGCTTATAAGAAAATCACCTATTAATTCTGGAAGAGTTTTACCTACACTTTTTTCTAAATTCTCGCTGTATTTTAAATTGGATTGGGTTTCACTTAAATTAGAAAAACACTGTCTTATAAATTCAATTTGATGCTTGCAATCCTTTGTACTAAGTTGTTTTATTCTTTCTTTTACTATAGTTAAAGACTCTTTCTCAAAAAAATGTGAAATTCTTTCTCCTCTTGATGTAATTAAATCTTTTGAATTAATACCTGCATAAAAGTAAGGTATATCATGGTTTAATAAATCATTATATTCACTGAATATAATATCTAAATTTCGAAGATATTTTTTATTCCATATATTTTCAAAAAGTAGACTTCTATCTAAACCGTTCATTAAATAATCAGGATGTAAACTCCATTCTAAGAACTCAGCATAAGTCGCTGTATTCCGATAAATAAATCTAAAATGTACGTCTTTAAAAGCTTCAATAGGCCCATCTTCATTTAAGAGTTCTTTTTTGTTTTCTTTAAACAAATTATATAAGGATGTAAAGCCTTTAATAATTGAGTTTATGTATTTACTAGGCTGAATCGCGTCATTTGAAGTAAGTGGTTGATTTTGAGAACCTTTATACTCTTGTTTTGTTTTAACAAGCTTCATATTATCTGTTCCAACATTTTGAAAATCAAACGATTCAAAAGGAAGTTCTTGGTTTCCACTTCCTCCAATTCCACTTAAATCAAATTCAACACCCGTATAATTACTAACAGGTAACATCCCTGTTAAAATCACTGAATTATTAATTTTATCCCAAGCTAATTCATCAACTACATTATAACTTTTATGTTCAATCTTATTTTGGAAGAGCGATTCAAGGTCAACTAAAATAGGATAAGCAGAATGGGCAATCATGTTTTCCAAATGGAAATCTGTAGCATTAAGTATATATAATAAGGCAGTATATGCACCTTGCCGTTCATAAAATAATTCGATGTCTTTTTCTTTATTACATGCTCTATAATTAATAAATTTCTGCCATCCGTAGCTCTTTTTATCAATTGACTTAGCATATTTTAATTCAGGTTGAAAATTTTTTTGATTAATCCATGTAATAAGTTCTTCAAATTTCTTATCCATATGTAATGATCTTGGTTTATAGATGAGTTTATGACCGTTATCAAATTTTAAACACATTATACTTCTACCATTATTATGATCATCACCCAATCCCTTATCTAAAGAAACAAGAACGCTATCTGAAATGAACTTTTTCTCTATAAGATCACGTCTATCACTAATGTAACGTGATAAGGTCTCTTTAAAATTATTTATATTTTTTTCAACAGAGCTTACAATCAATCTCGCTAAAACTGAATACTCTTTCAATACTTTTAAGATTTCTTTTGGACTCTCTAAAAATTTTTTTGAATAGGAATGATACCTTTCATCTGAGGTTTTTCCAACTAAGTTTCCTTTTAACCTTTCAATATTTAGATCAAGTATAAGAGTTCTTGAAACTAGTGAATCCAGGTTTTCTTGTATTGCGTTTATTAAAGAACCACGTAACTTTACCGCGTTAATGTAACTATAGTCGAAGATATGTTTGAATTCAAAGTCTATTTTTTGTAGAGCCCAATCTAAAAATGGATAAGTAAAGTAGTAAAAAACTGATTGTTTATAGGAATGGTTACCATTATATTTACAAGTTTCTTTAAAAATTTCATTTAACCTATCTATCCACAATCTATCACTAATTTCAAAATCACATCTGGAAGAAATTATCTTACTAAAAATGTTGAAACCCTTATAATATTTCTCTATTTTCTCTTCAAATGCTTCTTTTTTTAAACCTGAAGTTAATACCCATTTTTCATATTGGTCATGGATGATTTCGATACCTCTATCCGGAATTCTCTCACTTATATATGAACCATTTTTGAATTCATCAAATAAATCAGACATATGTACATTCTCCTCTCAAAAAAGAGGACTCCACGAGCCCTCTTTTTAAGTAAGTTTTAAACTTTACATTTTATTTTAAATGTAGGACAGACTTTCAAACTTACTCGAATAACTACAGTTGGTGCAGGACTAACTGGGGTTGTCATAGGGTTAACATTATCCTCACTACCAAGCATTGATAATTGGCGAGCTTCAATAGACCCAGATGGATGATCTGCTACATCCGATAAAGTTTTTCTAAATTCAGGATCTTTCCATGCTCTAATGGTTCTTTCAATCTGCTTTTCTGACATATTTTTACCTCCCTGTAATTTGATACAATAAAATTATAATATATTTCCAATTAAATCGCAACAATTATCACAAAATTCTATTTTCAGATTAGTGCTTCTATGCCTCGCTTCCTATTTACTGACTGATGGTTTCGTATGTTCACACACTTAAACCTTGTGCTAACGATCTAACACTTAATAATAACTTTACCTTTTAAAAAAGACGTGCAAGATTAGCTGCACGTCTTCTCATATTTAATTTAATAACATTTTAAGCATCGGTTTTAGCAGTTGTTTTTACGACAAATTCGCCGTCCTCAACATCAAGAACAATGTGCTGGCCTTTATCAATATTGCCTCTGAGGAGTTCTTCTGATAACCGGTCCTCCACATGCTTTTGAATCGCTCTTCTTAACGGACGTGCGCCGTATTCCAAATCGACGCCCTCTTCTGCTACTTTTGCTTTTGCAGCATCCGTCAGCTCGATAGAGAGATCTTGTTCTTTCAGACGTTTTGTTAACTGATCAGACATAAGCGACACGATGTCTGTAAGATGTTTTTTCTCAAGGGAGTGGAAGACGATAATTTCGTCAATCCGGTTGATAAACTCAGGTCTGAAGGCACGCTTCAGCTCTCCCATGACTTTGTCTTTCATATCTTTATGGTTTTGTGATTCATCCTGGACATTGAAGCCCACATATTTGTTGCGCTTCAGCTCGCTCGCCCCGACGTTTGACGTCATAATCAGGATCGTGTTGCGGAAATCCACAGTGCGTCCTTTTGAATCAGTCAAGCGTCCGTCTTCAAGCACTTGCAGGAGAATGTTAAACACATCAGGGTGCGCTTTTTCAATTTCATCAAGCAATACGACAGAGTAAGGTTTTCTTCTCACTTTTTCTGTCAGCTGGCCGCCTTCATCATAGCCGACATATCCCGGAGGAGAACCGACAAGACGTGAAGTCGAGTGTTTCTCCATGTATTCGGACATATCCACTCTGATCATCGCTTCCTCATCACCGAAAATGGATTCCGCCAGCGCTCTTGCCAGCTCTGTCTTCCCAACGCCTGTAGGGCCTAAGAAGATGAATGAACCAATCGGACGTTTCGGGTCCTTCAGTCCGGCTCTTGCACGTCTGACAGCCTTTGCCACGGCTACAACGGCTTCATCCTGGCCGATGACGCGGGAATGCAGAATGCTTTCCATATTGAGAAGCTTATCTGTTTCCGTTTGGGCAATTTTAGATACGGGCACCCCGGTCCAGCTGGATACAACCATCGCGATATCCTCTACAGAAACTTCGGAGTTCTCCTGGCCTTGTTTTTCTTTCCAGGTTTTTTTCGTGTCTTCCACCTGTTCTCTCAGGCGCTGCTCCGTATCACGAAGGGAAGCCGCTTTTTCAAACTCCTGGCTCTGAACGGCAGCGTCTTTTTCCTTGCGAACTTCATCGAGTTTCTGCTCAAGCTCTTTTAAGTTCGGAGGCGTTGTGAAAGAACGGAGACGCACTTTTGAACCGGCTTCATCAATTAAATCGATCGCTTTATCCGGAAGGAAGCGGTCAGAAATATAACGGTCGGACAATTTAACCGCGGCTTCGATCGCTTCATCGGTAATGGATACGCGGTGATGCGCTTCATAGCGGTCACGGAGCCCTTTTAAAATTTGAATGCTTTCATCGGCTGACGGCTGATCCACCTGAATCGGCTGGAAACGGCGCTCGAGAGCCGCGTCTTTTTCGATATATTTACGGTATTCATCAAGCGTTGTGGCACCGATGCATTGAAGCTCTCCGCGGGCCAGTGAAGGTTTTAAGATATTCGATGCATCAATCGCACCTTCTGCTCCCCCCGCTCCGATCAGTGTATGCAGTTCGTCAATGAATAAAATAATATTGCCGGCCTGACGTATTTCATCCATTACTTTTTTCAAGCGGTCTTCAAATTCTCCGCGGTATTTCGTACCGGCTACAACCGTACCCATGTCTAACGTCATTACGCGTTTATCACGTAATATTTCCGGCACTTCATTATTGATGATCTGCTGTGCAAGGCCTTCAGCAATCGCAGTTTTACCTACACCCGGTTCTCCGATAAGAACGGGATTATTTTTCGTTCTGCGGCTTAATACCTCAATAACACGCTGAATTTCTTTGCTTCGCCCGATAACCGGATCAAGACTGTCTTCCTTCGCAATCGCAGTTAAATCACGCGCCAGACTGTCAAGCGTCGGCGTGTTTGCATTGCTGTTGGTACCGGATGCAGAAGATCCCGTCTCATTGCTTCCCAGAAGCTGCAGCACTTGCTGTCTCGCTTTATTCAAGCTGACACCGAGATTATTCAGAACTCTCGCCGCCACGCCTTCTCCTTCACGAATCAATCCGAGAAGTATGTGTTCTGTTCCCACATAAGAATGTCCTAGCTTTCTGGCTTCATCCATTGATAGCTCTATTACCTTTTTGGCTCGAGGTGTGTAATGAGGAACAGAGGTGGCACTTTCCTGCCCTCGACCGATCAAACTTTCCACTTCTTTCTGCATTTTATCTGAATTAAGGCCAAGAGCTTCTAAAGCTTTAAATGCGATCCCTTCACCTTCACGGACTAACCCTAATAGTATATGTTCAGTTCCGATATTTGTATGGCCTAAGCGCAGTGCTTCTTCCTGTGCCAGTGCCAATACCTTTTGAGCTCGCTCTGTAAACCTTCCAAACATCATATCGAATCATCCTCCTGTCTATTTGCACTCATTTCTAAATGCAGCCTTTCCCTGATAAGAGCCGCTCTTCTCGCGTCTCTTTCGTTCGGCCGTAATGCACCGCCCGAATATTGCTGGAGAAAACCCGGCTGTGTCAAAATCATCAGTTCATTAAGTATATTGCTTGATAGCCCTTTAATGATCCCCAGATCTATCCCCAGCCGAACGTCAGAAAGGCATTTCGCCGTTTCCTTTGATTCAATCATACGGCAGTTGGATAAAACGCCGTAAGATCTGAATACCCGGTCCTCCAATTAAATTTTCGAGGTTTGGTAAAGCGCTTCTCGGGCTGAACGTTCCTGCTCAATCAGCTGGGCAGCCACACTGTTTAAATCATCTACAATGTCCTGTTCTGATTTTCCGAGTGTGATTTGATTTGAAATTTGAAAGATATTTCCTAATGCTTCGCTGCCTTCACCGTAAATTCCTCTAACAACTAAGCCTAATTGGTTAATTGCCGGTATAATTCGATTCATTTGCCTAGTTAATACAAGGCCCGGCAAATGCATCATGACTGAAGCCCTTAGTCCCGTCCCTACATTTGTAGGACAGCTTGTTAAGTACCCTCTCTTCTCTCCAAAGGCGTAATCCACTTTCTCCTCAATCCAGTCATCAACCTGGTTTGCCGCTTTTATGGCGTTGAGAAGCTGGAAGCCGGGGAAGAGGCATTGAATTCTGATATGATCTTCTTCATTTAACATAATGCTGACTTCTTCATTTTCAGAAAGCAGACAGCCGCCAAAAGGAGATTCCGTTAAATTCGGGCTGATCAGATGTTTCTCCATCAGCACCCGTTTTTCCAAAGGCTGAGCTTCACTCATTCTGATTAAATGAAATTGACCGATATCAGGCAGTTCCTTACCTGAAAAATGATCTTCGAATTGCTGAATGATGGATGAGGCTTCTTCATTCGTATACCGGGCGGGAAACTTTATATTTTCAAAGTTTCGGGCCAACCGTATACGGCTGCTGAGTACAATGTCACTTTCAGGTCCCTTTTGCTTCATCCAATTGCTTAGTGCGTCCTGAATAAAATGCTTGAGCGACATTACCCTTGTTCCCCCTCACTGTCTGTACTTTTTAATTCCTGCTCTAACGATCGGATCTGATCCCTGACCTCCGCTGCTCTTTCAAACTCCTCGTGGTGTATTAAAGATTCAAGTTCTTTTTTTAACATTTCCATTTGCCGTCTTACATGCAGGTTTCCGCCTATTCGTTTTGGAATTTTCCCGGCATGCACCGTATTCCCGCTGTGAACTTTTCGCAAGATCGGCGTAATTTGGCTGTAGAACGTATCGTAACATTCCGCACAGCCGAAACGCCCTGTTTTTCTCAGCTGCTGAAACGTCATACCGCATTTCTTACAAGCTGTCCCTTGCTCTGAGTAGCCGAACATTTGAGAACCGGTGTTTTGAAATGAGGACTCCATATTCAGCAGCCCTGATAATAAATTATGAATCGAGAACCCTTGGTTTCCACTTATACTGTATGAATCGCTATTTTCTTTTGCACATTGTTCACAAATATGAACTTCTTGCTTTTCTCCATTAACAACTTTCGTAAAGTGAAAAGTGGCCGGTCTCTCATTGCATTCTTGACAAATCAATCTTTTCACCCGCTTACTTTAGTTTTAAAGATGTGAGCATTGCTTTCATCATTCTGGCTCTTAGTTCATCCCGTTCGGGCAAATCAATATATAGAACTGAACGATCCATTACACTCACCATCATTTTAGCTTCTCTTTCCGAAATAACTCCGTCCTCTAACAGTCTGAGAATAATGTCATCAGAGGCTGCCTGGGACAAGTGGGTATGAATCTGCGAAATAATATTATTGATGAGGACGACTTCGTTATTCATTTTAACTTTGATAATACGAATATAACCGCCGCCTCCCCGTTTACTTTCAACAATATATCCTCTTTCACTTGTAAATCTGGTGTTGATGACATAATTTATTTGGGAAGGAACACATTGAAATTTATCAGCGATTTCACTGCGTTTGATCTCTAAAATTTCTTTGCCATTTTGATCTAATACTTGTTTCAAGTACTGTTCAATGATGTCAGAAATATTATGTCCCACTCAACCCCCTCCTTTATTGACTTTGACTATATTTGACTTTAATCTTACTATAAGGCGTTTCGCAAAATTTTTCAACTGTATCGCTCTATCTCTATTATTTCCACTTTGCACAAGCATAAAACCTGCTTTTGCAAAAAGGCATATCGTTACGTTTCTCATATTATATAACGTATGCAGAAAAACACAAAAAAGGCAGCTCATGATGAGCTGCCTTTACCGAAATGATAGCTTGGCGGCGTCCTACTCTCACAGGGGGAAACCCCCGACTACCATCGGCGCTGAAGAGCTTAACTTCCGTGTTCGGCATGGGAACGGGTGTGACCTCTTCGCTATCGCCACCAAACCATTGAGAGTGTTCTCTCAAAACTAGATAACAGTAAGTATACATTCAAATTGGTTAAGTCCTCGATCGATTAGTATCTGTCAGCTCCATGTGTCGCCACACTTCCACCTCAGACCTATCAACCTGATCATCTTTCAGGGATCTTACTTCCTTGCGGAATGGGAAATCTCATCTTGAGGGGGGCTTCATGCTTAGATGCTTTCAGCACTTATCCCGTCCGCACATAGCTACCCAGCGATGCCCTTGGCAGAACAACTGGTACACCAGCGGTGCGTCCATCCCGGTCCTCTCGTACTAAGGACAGCTCCTCTCAAATTTCCTGCGCCCGCGACGGATAGGGACCGAACTGTCTCACGACGTTCTGAACCCAGCTCGCGTACCGCTTTAATGGGCGAACAGCCCAACCCTTGGGACCGACTACAGCCCCAGGATGCGATGAGCCGACATCGAGGTGCCAAACCTCCCCGTCGATGTGGACTCTTGGGGGAGATAAGCCTGTTATCCCCGGGGTAGCTTTTATCCGTTGAGCGATGGCCCTTCCATGCGGAACCACCGGATCACTAAGCCCGACTTTCGTCCCTGCTCGACTTGTAGGTCTCGCAGTCAAGCTCCCTTGTGCCTTTACACTCTGCGAATGATTTCCAACCATTCTGAGGGAACCTTTGGGCGCCTCCGTTACCTTTTAGGAGGCGACCGCCCCAGTCAAACTGCCCACCTGACACTGTCTCCCCGCCCGATAAGGGCGGCGGGTTAGAAGGTCAATACAGCCAGGGTAGTATCCCACCGATGCCTCCACCGAAGCTGGCGCTCCGGTTTCCAAGGCTCCTACCTATCCTGTACAAGCTGTACCAACATTCAATATCAGGCTGCAGTAAAGCTCCACGGGGTCTTTCCGTCCTGTCGCGGGTAACCTGCATCTTCACAGGTACTATAATTTCACCGAGTCTCTCGTTGAGACAGTGCCCAGATCGTTGCGCCTTTCGTGCGGGTCGGAACTTACCCGACAAGGAATTTCGCTACCTTAGGACCGTTATAGTTACGGCCGCCGTTTACTGGGGCTTCAATTCGCACCTTCGCTTACGCTAAGCGCTCCTCTTAACCTTCCAGCACCGGGCAGGCGTCAGCCCCTATACTTCGCCTTGCGGCTTCGCAGAGACCTGTGTTTTTGCTAAACAGTCGCCTGGGCCTATTCACTGCGGCTCTCTCGGGCTTGCACCCTAACAGAGCACCCCTTCTCCCGAAGTTACGGGGTCATTTTGCCGAGTTCCTTAACGAGAGTTCTCTCGATCACCTTAGGATTCTCTCCTCGCCTACCTGTGTCGGTTTGCGGTACGGGCACCTCTCACCTCGCTAGAGGCTTTTCTTGGCAGTGTGGAATCAGGAACTTCGCTACTATAATTCGCTCGCCATCACAGCTCAGCCTTCACGGGAAACGGATTTGCCTATTTCCCAGCCTAACTGCTTGGACGCGGATATCCAATACCGCGCTTACCCTATCCTCCTGCGTCCCCCCCATTGCTCAAATGGTGAGGAGGTGGTACAGGAATATCAACCTGTTATCCATCGCCTACGCCTTTCGGCCTCGGCTTAGGTCCCGACTAACCCTGAGCGGACGAGCCTTCCTCAGGAAACCTTAGGCATTCGGTGGAGGGGATTCTCACCCCTCTTTCGCTACTCATACCGGCATTCTCACTTCTAAGCGCTCCACAAGTCCTTCCGGTCTTGCTTCACAGCCCTTAGAACGCTCTCCTACCACTGTTCGAAGAACAGTCCGCAGCTTCGGTGATACGTTTAGCCCCGGTACATTTTCGGCGCAGAGTCACTCGACCAGTGAGCTATTACGCACTCTTTAAATGGTGGCTGCTTCTAAGCCAACATCCTGGTTGTCTAAGCAACTCCACATCCTTTTCCACTTAACGTATACTTTGGGACCTTAGCTGGCGGTCTGGGCTGTTTCCCTTTCGACTACGGATCTTATCACTCGCAGTCTGACTCCCAAGGATAAGTCATCGGCATTCGGAGTTTGACTGAATTCGGTAACCCGGTAGGGGCCCCTAGTCCAATCAGTGCTCTACCTCCGAGACTCTTACCTTGAGGCTAGCCCTAAAGCTATTTCGGAGAGAACCAGCTATCTCCAGGTTCGATTGGCATTTCACCCTACCACACCTCATCCCCGCACTTTTCAACGTGCGTGGGTTCGGCCTCCATTCAGTGTTACCTGAACTTCACCCTGGACATGGGTAGATCACCTGGTTTCGGGTCTACGACCACGTACTCAATTCGCCCTATTCAGACTCGCTTTCGCTGCGGCTCCGCATCTTCTGCTTAACCTTGCACGGGATCGTAACTCGCCGGTTCATTCTACAAAAGGCACGCCATCACCCGTTAACGGGCTCTGACTACTTGTAGGCACACGGTTTCAGGATCTCTTTCACTCCCCTTCCGGGTGCTTTTCACCTTTCCCTCACGGTACTGGTTCACTATCGGTCACTAGGGAGTATTTAGCCTTGGGAGATGGTCCTCCCGGATTCCGACGGAATTTCACGTGTTCCGCCGTACTCAGGATCCACTCAGGAGAGAACGAAGTTTTGACTACAGGGCTGTTACCTCCTATGGCGGGCCTTTCCAGACCTCTTCATCTACCTCGTTCCTTTGTAACTCCGTACAGAGTGTCCTACAACCCCAAGAGGCAAGCCTCTTGGTTTGGGCTGGTCCCGTTTCGCTCGCCGCTACTCAGGGAATCGCATTTGCTTTCTCTTCCTCCGGGTACTTAGATGTTTCAGTTCCCCGGGTCTGCCTTCTCATATCCTATGTATTCAGATATGGATACCACTCCATTACGAGTGGTGGGTTTCCCCATTCGGAAATCTCCGGATCAAAGCTTGCTTACAGCTCCCCGAAGCATATCGGTGTTCGTCCCGTCCTTCATCGGCTCCTAGTGCCAAGGCATCCACCGTGCGCCCTTTCTAACTTAACCGTTAAAAAGAATCACTACGTGATATCTTGCATTACTAATTGAATGTGAATTACTTCTGTTATCTAGTTTTCAAAGAACAACGCATAGGACATGCTAACACATGCGTTGCCACAGGAAGTGGAGCATTTAGCAGGTGTTCCTATGTTTTGAAGGAATAATCCTTCAAAACTAAACAAGACAGGGAACGTTCTGTTTATAAGACCCACGGTCTTATATTCCGTTAAAATCCTTAGAAAGGAGGTGATCCAGCCGCACCTTCCGATACGGCTACCTTGTTACGACTTCACCCCAATCATCTGTCCCACCTTCGGCGGCTGGCTCCATAAAGGTTACCTCACCGACTTCGGGTGTTACAAACTCTCGTGGTGTGACGGGCGGTGTGTACAAGGCCCGGGAACGTATTCACCGCGGCATGCTGATCCGCGATTACTAGCGATTCCAGCTTCACGCAGTCGAGTTGCAGACTGCGATCCGAACTGAGAACAGATTTGTGGGATTGGCTTAACCTCGCGGTTTCGCTGCCCTTTGTTCTGTCCATTGTAGCACGTGTGTAGCCCAGGTCATAAGGGGCATGATGATTTGACGTCATCCCCACCTTCCTCCGGTTTGTCACCGGCAGTCACCTTAGAGTGCCCAACTGAATGCTGGCAACTAAGATCAAGGGTTGCGCTCGTTGCGGGACTTAACCCAACATCTCACGACACGAGCTGACGACAACCATGCACCACCTGTCACTCTGCCCCCCGAAGGGGACGTCCTATCTCTAGGATTGTCAGAGGATGTCAAGACCTGGTAAGGTTCTTCGCGTTGCTTCGAATTAAACCACATGCTCCACCGCTTGTGCGGGCCCCCGTCAATTCCTTTGAGTTTCAGTCTTGCGACCGTACTCCCCAGGCGGAGTGCTTAATGCGTTAGCTGCAGCACTAAGGGGCGGAAACCCCCCTAACACTTAGCACTCATCGTTTACGGCGTGGACTACCAGGGTATCTAATCCTGTTCGCTCCCCACGCTTTCGCTCCTCAGCGTCAGTTACAGACCAGAGAGTCGCCTTCGCCACTGGTGTTCCTCCACATCTCTACGCATTTCACCGCTACACGTGGAATTCCTCCTCTTCTGCACTCAAGTTCCCCAGTTTCCAATGACCCTCCCGGTTGAGCCGGGGCTTTCACATCAGACTTAAGAAACCGCCTGCGAGCCCTTTACGCCCAATAATTCCGGACAACGCTTGCCACCTACGTATTACCGCGGCTGCTGGCACGTAGTTAGCCGTGGCTTTCTGGTTAGGTACCGTCAAGGTGCCGCCCTATTTGAACGGCACTTGTTCTTCCCTAACAACAGAGCTTTACGATCCGAAAACCTTCATCACTCACGCGGCGTTGCTCCGTCAGACTTTCGTCCATTGCGGAAGATTCCCTACTGCTGCCTCCCGTAGGAGTCTGGGCCGTGTCTCAGTCCCAGTGTGGCCGATCACCCTCTCAGGTCGGCTACGCATCGTCGCCTTGGTGAGCCGTTACCTCACCAACTAGCTAATGCGCCGCGGGTCCATCTGTAAGTGGTAGCCGAAGCCACCTTTTATGTCTGAACCATGCGGTTCAAACAACCATCCGGTATTAGCCCCGGTTTCCCGGAGTTATCCCAGTCTTACAGGCAGGTTACCCACGTGTTACTCACCCGTCCGCCGCTAACATCAGGGAGCAAGCTCCCATCTGTCCGCTCGACTTGCATGTATTAGGCACGCCGCCAGCGTTCGTCCTGAGCCAGGATCAAACTCTCCGATAAAGTAGTTTGACTGACTACGCACATCGCTGTGCGATTTATTTAAAACTTTGAATTAACAGGTACGTTTTGTCTTGTTTAGTTTTCAAAGATCATTTTGTTCACTTTCTCAAGCAACTTTTTAAGTATATAATAAGTTTCTCTCAAAGTCAACATTTTTTTTATAAATGGTGGAGCCTAGCGGGATCGAACCGCTGACCTCCTGCGTGCAAAGCAGGCGCTCTCCCAGCTGAGCTAAGGCCCCGAAGTGGTCGGGAAGACAGGATTCGAACCTGCGACCCCATGGTCCCAAACCATGTGCTCTACCAAGCTGAGCTACTTCCCGATTTTTCAAAAAATTATGGCGCGCCCGAGAGGAGTCGAACCCCTAACCTTTTGATCCGTAGTCAAACGCTCTATCCAATTGAGCTACGGGCGCATAATAATGAATGCCGAGGGCCGGACTTGAACCGGCACGGTAGTCACCTACCGCAGGATTTTAAGTCCTGTGTGTCTGCCAATTCCACCACCCCGGCGTGGATGGTATAGTTGGAGCGGAAGACGGGATTCGAACCCGCGACCCCCACCTTGGCAAGGTGGTGTTCTACCACTGAACTACTTCCGCATACAGGATAACTATCCTGTATAATGCGGGTGAAGGGACTTGAACCCCCACGTCATAAGACACTAGATCCTAAGTCTAGCGCGTCTGCCAATTCCGCCACACCCGCGTAACATGGTGAGCCATGAAGGACTCGAACCTTCGACCCTCTGATTAAAAGTCAGATGCTCTACCAACTGAGCTAATGGCTCTTTTTAAAAGACTTGTGTTATTATCTTGTCCAAAAATGGTGCCGGCCAGAGGACTTGAACCCCCAACCTACTGATTACAAGTCAGTTGCTCTACCAATTGAGCTAGGCCGGCAAATATGGTGGAGGATGACGGGCTCGAACCGCCGACCCTCTGCTTGTAAGGCAGATGCTCTCCCAGCTGAGCTAATCCTCCATATATTACACTTACGTGTAATGGCTTGGCGGCGTCCTACTCTCACAGGGGGAAACCCCCGACTACCATCGGCGCTGAAGAGCTTAACTTCCGTGTTCGGCATGGGAACGGGTGTGACCTCTTCGCTATCGCCACCAAACCATTGAGAGTGTTCTCTCAAAACTAGATAACAGTAAGTATACATTCAAATTGGTTAAGTCCTCGATCGATTAGTATCTGTCAGCTCCATGTGTCGCCACACTTCCACCTCAGACCTATCAACCTGATCATCTTTCAGGGATCTTACTTCCTTGCGGAATGGGAAATCTCATCTTGAGGGGGGCTTCATGCTTAGATGCTTTCAGCACTTATCCCGTCCGCACATAGCTACCCAGCGATGCCCTTGGCAGAACAACTGGTACACCAGCGGTGCGTCCATCCCGGTCCTCTCGTACTAAGGACAGCTCCTCTCAAATTTCCTGCGCCCGCGACGGATAGGGACCGAACTGTCTCACGACGTTCTGAACCCAGCTCGCGTACCGCTTTAATGGGCGAACAGCCCAACCCTTGGGACCGACTACAGCCCCAGGATGCGATGAGCCGACATCGAGGTGCCAAACCTCCCCGTCGATGTGGACTCTTGGGGGAGATAAGCCTGTTATCCCCGGGGTAGCTTTTATCCGTTGAGCGATGGCCCTTCCATGCGGAACCACCGGATCACTAAGCCCGACTTTCGTCCCTGCTCGACTTGTAGGTCTCGCAGTCAAGCTCCCTTGTGCCTTTACACTCTGCGAATGATTTCCAACCATTCTGAGGGAACCTTTGGGCGCCTCCGTTACCTTTTAGGAGGCGACCGCCCCAGTCAAACTGCCCACCTGACACTGTCTCCCCGCCCGATAAGGGCGGCGGGTTAGAAGGTCAATACAGCCAGGGTAGTATCCCACCGATGCCTCCACCGAAGCTGGCGCTCCGGTTTCCAAGGCTCCTACCTATCCTGTACAAGCTGTACCAACATTCAATATCAGGCTGCAGTAAAGCTCCACGGGGTCTTTCCGTCCTGTCGCGGGTAACCTGCATCTTCACAGGTACTATAATTTCACCGAGTCTCTCGTTGAGACAGTGCCCAGATCGTTGCGCCTTTCGTGCGGGTCGGAACTTACCCGACAAGGAATTTCGCTACCTTAGGACCGTTATAGTTACGGCCGCCGTTTACTGGGGCTTCAATTCGCACCTTCGCTTACGCTAAGCGCTCCTCTTAACCTTCCAGCACCGGGCAGGCGTCAGCCCCTATACTTCGCCTTGCGGCTTCGCAGAGACCTGTGTTTTTGCTAAACAGTCGCCTGGGCCTATTCACTGCGGCTCTCTCGGGCTTGCACCCTAACAGAGCACCCCTTCTCCCGAAGTTACGGGGTCATTTTGCCGAGTTCCTTAACGAGAGTTCTCTCGATCACCTTAGGATTCTCTCCTCGCCTACCTGTGTCGGTTTGCGGTACGGGCACCTCTCACCTCGCTAGAGGCTTTTCTTGGCAGTGTGGAATCAGGAACTTCGCTACTATAATTCGCTCGCCATCACAGCTCAGCCTTCACGGGAAACGGATTTGCCTATTTCCCAGCCTAACTGCTTGGACGCGGATATCCAATACCGCGCTTACCCTATCCTCCTGCGTCCCCCCATTGCTCAAATGGTGAGGAGGTGGTACAGGAATATCAACCTGTTATCCATCGCCTACGCCTTTCGGCCTCGGCTTAGGTCCCGACTAACCCTGAGCGGACGAGCCTTCCTCAGGAAACCTTAGGCATTCGGTGGAGGATTCTCACCCTCTTTCGCTACTCATACCGGCATTCTCACTTCTAAGCGCTCCACAAGTCCTTCCGGTCTTGCTTCACAGCCCTTAGAACGCTCTCCTACCACTGTTCGAAGAACAGTCCGCAGCTCGGTGATACGTTTAGCCCCGGTACATTTTCGGCGCAGAGTCACTCGACCAGTGAGCTATTACGCACTCTTTAAATGGTGGCTGCTTCTAAGCCAACATCCTGGTTGTCTAAGCAACTCCACATCCTTTTCCACTTAACGTATACTTTGGGACCTTAGCTGGCGGTCTGGGCTGTTTCCCTTTCGACTACGGATCTTATCACTCGCAGTCTGACTCCCAAGGATAAGTCATCGGCATTCGGAGTTTGACTGAATTCGGTAACCCGGTAGGGCCCCTAGTCCAATCAGTGCTCTACCTCCGAGACTCTTACCTTGAGGCTAGCCCTAAAGCTATTTCGGAGAGAACCAGCTATCTCCAGGTTCGATTGGCATTTCACCCCTACCACACCTCATCCCCGCACTTTTCAACGTGCGTGGGTTCGGCCTCCATTCAGTGTTACCTGAACTTCACCCTGGACATGGGTAGATCACCTGGTTTCGGGTCTACGACCACGTACTCAATTCGCCCTATTCAGACTCGCTTTCGCGCGGCTCCGCATCTTCTGCTTAACCTTGCACGGGATCGTAACTCGCCGGTTCATTCTACAAAAGGCACGCCATCACCCGTTAACGGGCTCTGACTACTTGTAGGCACACGGTTTCAGGATCTCTTTCACTCCCCTTCCGGGTGCTTTTCACCTTTCCCTCACGGTACTGGTTCACTATCGGTCACTAGGGAGTATTTAGCCTTGGGAGATGGTCCTCCCGGATTCCGACGGAATTTCACGTGTTCCGCCGTACTCAGGATCCACTCAGGAGAGAACGAAGTTTTGACTACAGGGCTGTTACCTCCTATGGCGGGCCTTTCCAGACCTCTTCATCTACCTCGTTCCTTTGTAACTCCGTACAGAGTGTCCTACAACCCCAAGAGGCAAGCCTCTTGGTTTGGGCTGGTCCCGTTTCGCTCGCCGCTACTCAGGGAATCGCATTTGCTTTCTCTTCCTCCGGGTACTTAGATGTTTCAGTTCCCGGGTCTGCCTTCTCATATCCTATGTATTCAGATATGGATACCACTCCATTACGAGTGGTGGGTTTCCCCATTCGGAAATCTCCGGATCAAAGCTTGCTTACAGCTCCCGAAGCATATCGGTGTTCGTCCGTCCTTCATCGGCTCCTAGTGCCAAGGCATCCACCGTGCGCCCTTTCTAACTTAACCGTTAAAAAGAATCACTACGTGATATCTTGCATTACTAATTGAATGTGAATTACTTCTGTTATCTAGTTTTCAAAGAACAACGCATAGGACATGCTAACACATGCGTTGCCACAGGAAGTGGCGCATTTAGCAGGTGTTCCTATGTTTTGAAGGAATGATCCTTCAAAACTAAACAAGACAGGGAACGTTCTGTTTATAAGACCCAAGGTCTTATATTCCGTTAAAATCCTTAGAAAGGAGGTGATCCAGCCGCACCTTCCGATACGGCTACCTTGTTACGACTTCACCCCAATCATCTGTCCCACCTTCGGCGGCTGGCTCCATAAAGGTTACCTCACCGACTTCGGGTGTTACAAACTCTCGTGGTGTGACGGGCGGTGTGTACAAGGCCCGGGAACGTATTCACCGCGGCATGCTGATCCGCGATTACTAGCGATTCCAGCTTCACGCAGTCGAGTTGCAGACTGCGATCCGAACTGAGAACAGATTTGTGGGATTGGCTTAACCTTGCGGTTTCGCTGCCCTTTGTTCTGTCCATTGTAGCACGTGTGTAGCCCAGGTCATAAGGGGCATGATGATTTGACGTCATCCCCACCTTCCTCCGGTTTGTCACCGGCAGTCACCTTAGAGTGCCCAACTGAATGCTGGCAACTAAGATCAAGGGTTGCGCTCGTTGCGGGACTTAACCCAACATCTCACGACACGAGCTGACGACAACCATGCACCACCTGTCACTCTGCCCCCCGAAGGGGACGTCCTATCTCTAGGATTGTCAGAGGATGTCAAGACCTGGTAAGGTTCTTCGCGTTGCTTCGAATTAAACCACATGCTCCACCGCTTGTGCGGGCCCCCGTCAATTCCTTTGAGTTTCAGTCTTGCGACCGTACTCCCCAGGCGGAGTGCTTAATGCGTTAGCTGCAGCACTAAGGGGCGGAAACCCCCTAACACTTAGCACTCATCGTTTACGGCGTGGACTACCAGGGTATCTAATCCTGTTCGCTCCCCACGCTTTCGCTCCTCAGCGTCAGTTACAGACCAGAGAGTCGCCTTCGCCACTGGTGTTCCTCCACATCTCTACGCATTTCACCGCTACACGTGGAATTCCACTCTCCTCTTCTGCACTCAAGTTCCCCAGTTTCCAATGACCCTCCCCGGTTGAGCCGGGGGCTTTCACATCAGACTTAAGAAACCGCCTGCGAGCCCTTTACGCCCAATAATTCCGGACAACGCTTGCCACCTACGTATTACCGCGGCTGCTGGCACGTAGTTAGCCGTGGCTTTCTGGTTAGGTACCGTCAAGGTGCCGCCCTATTCGAACGGCACTTGTTCTTCCCTAACAACAGAGCTTTACGATCCGAAAACCTTCATCACTCACGCGGCGTTGCTCCGTCAGACTTTCGTCCATTGCGGAAGATTCCCTACTGCTGCCTCCCGTAGGAGTCTGGGCCGTGTCTCAGTCCCAGTGTGGCCGATCACCCTCTCAGGTCGGCTACGCATCGTCGCCTTGGTGAGCCGTTACCTCACCAACTAGCTAATGCGCCGCGGGTCCATCTGTAAGTGGTAGCCGAAGCCACCTTTTATGTCTGAACCATGCGGTTCAAACAACCATCCGGTATTAGCCCCGGTTTCCCGGAGTTATCCCAGTCTTACAGGCAGGTTACCCACGTGTTACTCACCCGTCCGCCGCTAACATCAGGGAGCAAGCTCCCATCTGTCCGCTCGACTTGCATGTATTAGGCACGCCGCCAGCGTTCGTCCTGAGCCAGGATCAAACTCTCCGATAAATGGATCACAGACTAAGTTCACTGCATCCTGCAGTAACGTCTGTGTGATCTGCATCATGCAGACCTTAGTTTGACTGACTACGCACATTGCTGTGCGATTTATTTAAAACTTTGAATTAACAGGTACGTTTTGTCTTGTTTAGTTTTCAAAGATCATTTTGTCTTTCGTTCAAGCGACTTTATTATTATATCTTATCAATCTCTTGAAGTCAACAACTTTTTAAATTTCTTTTTTTCGTCAGCGCCTTGTTTAGCGGCAACGAATAATAATATACCACCTCACAAATAATAGTGCAATAGTTTTTTAAAAGAAAATCAAAAAAGTTTTACGAGCGGCTTGTTTCTAAAAAAGCGCCGTACTGCGATAAGCAGAAACGGCGCCTTCCCTTTTATTAGCGTTGTCTCATTTGAGGGAATAATAAAACGTCTCTGATAGACGGAGCATTTGTTAACAGCATGACAAGGCGGTCGATACCGATACCCAATCCCCCAGTCGGCGGCATGCCGTATTCAAGAGCTTCAACGAAGTCTTCATCCATCATATGCGCTTCATCGTTTCCTTCTTCTCTTTCTTTTAATTGCGCTTCAAAGCGTTCCCTCTGGTCAATAGGGTCATTCAGCTCCGTAAACGCATTAGCGTGCTCACGGCCGACGATAAACAGCTCAAAACGGTCTGTAAAGCGAGGGTCCTCCGGATTTTTCTTAGCAAGAGGAGAAATCTCTACAGGGTGGCCGTAAATAAATGTAGGCTGAATGAGTGTTTCTTCAATTTTTTGTTCGAAGAATTCATTGATGATATGACCCACCGTCATTGAGTTTGTGATCTCGATACCATGCTCTTTTGCATGACCGCGTGCTTCTTCAACAGTCATCTCATTCCAGAAATCTACGCCTGTCGCTTCTTTGACCGCATCTACCATGTGGAGTCGTTTCCATTCAGGTTTCAGATCAATCTGCTCTTCGCCGTACTGGATTGTGGTGCTTCCAAGCACTTCCTGCGCAATATGTGCTACGAGGTTTTCCGTAAGACTCATAATATCTTTATAATCGGCGTACGCTTCATACAGCTCGATCATCGTGAATTCAGGGTTATGGCGTGTAGAAACACCTTCGTTACGGAACACGCGGCCGATTTCGTAGACTTTTTCCAATCCGCCGACAATCAGGCGTTTCAGGTGCAGTTCAATCGCAATACGCATATAAAGCGGCATGTCGAGCGCGTTATGGTGCGTGATGAACGGGCGTGCAGACGCTCCTCCCGGTATGCTGTGCATCGTAGGTGTTTCAACTTCTAAGTATCCATGGTCATCTAAGTATCTTCTCATCGCTTGAATGATTTTGCTGCGTGTGATAAACGTTTGTTTGCTGTCAGGGTTTACGATGAGATCGAGATAGCGCTGGCGGTAACGCTGTTCAACGTCTTTTAACCCATGATATTTATCAGGAAGAGGACGCAGTGCTTTTGTCAGCAGTTCAAAAGATGTCGCTTTGACAGAAAGCTCGCCTACGTTTGTTTTGAAAACTTTCCCCGTGATGCCGATAACGTCTCCGAGGTCTGAAGATTTAAAGATTTCATATTGTTCTTCGCCGACACTGTCTTTTCTTACGTAGATTTGAATTTGACCTTCTAAGTCCTGCAGATGCGCAAAGCCGGCTTTCCCTTTTCCGCGCTTTGTCATCATACGGCCTGCAATGGTCACTTCGATCGCTTTTTCTTCCAGTTCTTCTTTAGAAAGCTCCTGGTAGGCGTCAATGATCTGTTGAGATTGATGCGTTCTCTCGAAACGTTCGCCGAAAGGGTCAATGCCGTTTTCTCTCAGCTGGTTCATTTTATCTCGTCTGACTTGCAGCTGGTCGTTCAATTCCTCATGATTTTGCTCTTCTTGACTCATTGGTATCACTCCGTTACATTTTGATTTCACGAAAAAGCAGAAAAACTGCCAGCGGTAAGCTGGCAGTGAGCAGCAATAGAGGGTGTATATTAACCTACTTTTGCATCTTGAAGCTCTTTTGCCTCTGCTTCGGCGGTAAATGCATCTAAAAGCTGCACAAATTCTTCACGCGTCTCACATTGGTTAATTTCATTGCGTACATTCGCATTGCCTCTGACACCTTTCAGATACCAGGCAGCGTGTTTTCTCATTTCTCTGACTGCCACATTTTCGCCTTTTAACTTAATCAGGCGGTCTAAGTGCAGTTTGCATACCGACATTTTTTCACGGACTTTCGGCTCGTCTTTTAACTCACCGGTTTCAAGGTACTGCACCGTACGGTAAATCATCCACGGGTTGCCGAGTGCAGCCCGGCCGATCATGACGCCGTCAACTCCTGTTTCCTCAAGCATGCGTTTCGCGTCCTGAGGCGTTTTGACATCACCGTTTCCGATGACGGGAATGGATACGGATTGCTTCACTTCTTTAATGATATCCCAGTTCGCAGTGCCTTCATACATTTGCACTCTTGTGCGGCCGTGAAGAGCAACGGCTTTTCCGCCGGCACGTTCAACGGCTTGGGCGTTTTTCACCGCATAAATGTGATCTTCATCCCAACCCATTCTCATCTTCACTGTAACCGGCTTATCAACAGCATCTACTACTGCGGATACCATTTCATAAATCTTATCAGGATCGAGAAGCCATTTGGCGCCCGCATCACATTTTGTAATCTTTGGTACGGGACATCCCATGTTAATATCAATAATATCAGCAGTCGTGTTTTGATCTACAAACTTCGCCGCTTCCACAAGGGTTTCCTTTTTCCCTCCAAAAATCTGAAGGCTGAGCGGTTTTTCACGTTCATCAATGTAAAGCATCCCCATTGTTCTTGCGTTGTTGTAAAGAATCGCTTTGTCACTGACCATTTCAGCGCATACTAATCCGGCTCCGAATTCCTTTACAGTCAATCTGAACGCTGAGTTGCAGACACCGGCCATAGGGGCAAGCACAACCCGGTTTTTCAATTGAATATCACCGATTTTAAACATTTTTCCCCTCCTTTCATTTGTCTATTTTTCAGGCGGGGCCAATTCGTCCGCACTTATATTTAAAACATCTGCCGCATCTTGAATGATGGCATCTGACGGCAATCGGTTTCCGCGTTCAATTTCACCGACAATAGAAACTGATATACCTAATGCTTTTGCAAATCCTTCTTGAGTATAACCTTTCAGCTTTCTGAATGCACGAATTCGCCTACCCCAGATTTCTGCTTCCATACTCTTACACCTTCTTGGTTTGTTTCAGCGCTTATCGTGATATGATCCGCCTGCGGACATATTTCTTTTAACGGCGCAAGGACAAATAAGCGCTCATACATTCTCGGATGCGGAACAATCAGCCGCTCTGTTTCAATATTTTCACGATTATACAGCAAAATGTCAAGGTCTGCCGTCCGCGGTCCCCAGCGAATCTCTCTCGTTCTGCCTAATTCAGCTTCAATGCTCTGCGTTACGTCAAGAAGTTCAAAAGGAGATAACGCCGTTTTCACTTCAACCGCCATATTGAGAAACTGATCTTGATCCTCATAACCCACGGGATCTGTTTCATATATGGAGGACACCTTTGACACCGTCACGCCATGATGCCGGCTGAGCATGGCCACTGCCTGGCGCAAATAATGTTCACGGTCGCCCATATTGGAACCGAGGCCGATATATGCCGTATTGTTCATGATTTCTTTCTCGTCATTTCTATGGCTACTGATTTATAATGGCCGGGAATCGGCGGGTCAGGCTTAACAACCTTTACCGTACATTGCTGCACCGGCTCAAATTTCTCAAGGACGGTGTCTGCGATCCGTTCCGCAAGAGTCTCGACCAAATTAACGGGCTCGCCCTCAACGATGCCGCGGCAGACACTGTACAATTCCGCATAGTT
Source organism: Bacillus sp. MT(2024) (assembly GCF_036362845.1). Taxonomy (NCBI): domain Bacteria; kingdom Bacillati; phylum Bacillota; class Bacilli; order Caryophanales; family Bacillaceae; genus Bacillus; species Bacillus sp. MT(2024). The sequence goes on along the minus strand of NZ_CP143632.1, from coordinate 87,326 downwards.
AATGGTATAAGAAAGGTCATCCGTTTTTCCCGCTTTGCTCAAATCCAGTTCGGCAGTCAGGTCTACTTTGAAGCGCTGGCCGAGTTTGTTTTCTTCCTCGAACACGCCGTGATATCCGTAAAACTCCATACCTTCCACATATACTTTATCCATAATGCACGCCTCCTTTGTTCAGCATAGCATCCATCATCTTAGTCATTCTTGCGATCTCTTTGACATCGTGCACCCTCACAATGTCGCAGCCTTTTTGGACGCCAAGGCATACTGTCGCTCCCGTTCCCTCGGCACGTTCTTCAGGGGGAAGGTCAAGCACACGGCCGATGAACCTTTTTCTCGATGTCGCCAGGAGCAGCGGATACCCTAACCCGCTGAACACCTCCAGCTTGTTCATGACAGCCAGATTGTCCTCATAGTTTTTCGCAAAGCCGATCCCCGGATCCAGAATCATATTTTCATCTGTGACACCGGCTTCTGCGGCAATTTTTACGCTTTCCATCAAGTCTGCAAGCATATCAGGAATAAGATCGTTATAGTTTCTTTCCATACGATTATGCATTAAGATAATCGGAACTCCGTGTGCGGCGGCTACTGACGCCATGTCAGGGTCACCTTTCGCCCCCCAGATGTCATTAAGGATAGAGGCTCCCGCTTTGACCGCTTCGTCTGCCACGGACGCTTTGTACGTATCGATTGAAAGCGGAATGTCCAGCTCGCTTGTGATCCGTTCTATGACGGGGATGACTCGTGACATTTCCTCATCAGCCGAAACGAGTGATGCGCCGGGCCTTGTCGATTCGCCGCCGATATCTATGATATGCGCCCCTTCTTCAGCCATCTTCGCCGCATGCAGAAGCGCCCTTTCCGTACTGTCGTATTTGCCGCCGTCAGAGAAGGAGTCTGGCGTTACATTTAATATCCCCATAACGAGCGTCTTCTCTTTATAGGACAGAGCGCCTTTTTTTGTATGAATCAGTTTAGGCTGTTCAATTGTTTGCTGCGCCATTTTGTTCCTCCTCCTGTACATTCATTTTGTTTATTTCCTGCTGATACTGCTTACGGAGCAATTGCACCGTTTTTCCGCTCATTCCGGGCAGCGGCACTTCCTCTATTTTAGAAAACGGGATGATTTCAAGCACGGAGTTTGTCAACCATGCTTCATCCGCTTCAAGCATTGATTGAAAACGGAATCGGCCTTCGGTGACTTCTGTCCCCTGCCGTTTCAATTCATCAATGACAAACTGTCTTGTTACACCGTCGAGAATTCCCGTATCCAAAGATGGCGTAAAGACCTTGTCTCCTTTTCGCCAAAACACGTTGGAGACAATGCCTTCCGCGACATCTCCTTCTCCGGTCAGGAAAATCCCTTCAAGATTGGGATCATTCCCGATCTCCCGTTTAGCGTACATGTTGTTTAAATAGTGATGGGATTTTAACCGAAAAGTTCCTTCAGGCGTATTTCTCCGGACAGAGAGAAGCCTGCCTTCTTTTTGAACAGGCAGAGTTTCCGGATTGAGCCGGCTGACGAAACAAAGAACGGTCGGCTTTTCATAAGTCTGCGCGGCAAATCCCTTATCGCTGACGCCTGCCGAGATGTTAAGCCGGACACGCGCGCTGCCGTCCTTTATGTCATTGAGGAGCAACAGTCTCCGAAGCATATCAAGCAGCTCCTGTTTGTTCACCTCATATGCAATCTGCAGATCCCGAAGCGCCCTGTTGAGTCTGGCGACATGCGCATCCGGCAGAAACGGCCGGCCGCTGTAAAGCCTGAACGTTTCGAACGCGCCGATCCCGTACAGATAACCATGGTCAAAAGGAGAAAGCGCCGCTTCTTTCTCCTCTATATATTGACCATTCAAATATATAATCACACCGATACTTCCTTTTTGCGGTGTGTCTCTATAAAGTTTCTGAGCATCTCTTTGCCGAAGGAGGTCATGATGGATTCCGGATGGAACTGAACACCTTCAACAGGCAGCTCATTATGGCGGATTGCCATAATTTCTCCTTCTTTGGTTTGAGCGGATACCGTAAAACAATCCGGCAGCGTGTCCGCTTTGACAATAAGTGAATGGTACCGGGTGGCGACCAGCGGATTTTGCAGGCCTTTAAAAATCGTCTGGCCGTCATGCATGACTTCTGACGTTTTGCCATGCATGAGCCGCTCTGCTCTGACGACATCGCCGCCGAATACTTGCGCAATCGACTGATGCCCGAGACATACGCCGAAAATAGGAATACTGCCGGCAAAATGTTTGATGGCTTCGAGGCTGATCCCCGCTTCATCAGGACTGCACGGCCCGGGAGAAATCATTAAGAAGTCCGGACCCAGCTCTTCAATCTGCTCAATCGTAATCTCGTCATTCCGTCTGACGATCAGTTCCTCCCCGAGCTCACCCAAATATTGAACCAAGTTGTACGTAAATGAATCATAATTGTCAATCATTAAAATCATCTCTGCTCACCTCGTCTGATTTTTTGTCTCTTCTTCACTCAGCTCTAACGCCTTTTTCATCGCAAAAGCTTTTTTGAACGATTCCTTGTATTCATGCTTCGGAACCGAATCAATAACCACTCCTGCTCCGGACTGCATAAAAGCATGTCCGCCGGCTGCATAGATCGTCCGGATCACAATGTTAAACTGCAAATCTCCGTTAAATCCGAACCAGCCTATAGATCCAGTATAAAGCCCCCGTCTTGTCGGCTCAAGCTCTTCTATAATTTCCATCGTTCTCACTTTGGGCGCTCCCGTGATGGTGCCCCCCGGGAACACCGCATGAATAATGTCTGTCGCGTCATATCCGTCCTGCAGCTCTCCCTGTACGTTTGACACGATATGCATGACGTGGGAATACTTTTCGATCGCCATAAACTCGTTAACCCGCACGGAACCGTAGCGCGATACGCGCCCGAGGTCATTACGCTCAAGATCAACAAGCATGACGTGTTCCGCACGTTCTTTTTCGTTGTGAATTAATTCATCAGCCAAAGCCTTGTCTTCAGCATCGTCTTTTCCTCTTGAACGCGTACCTGCGATCGGTCTCGTTTCAAGCTTCTTCCCCTTCTTTGTCACCAATAGCTCCGGCGACCCGCATATCACTTGAAACCCCGGTGTCTCGAGATAGGCCATGTAAGGAGACGGATTGACGTTTCTCAAGTGTTTATACACCTCATACGGATGAACGGATAAAGACTGAGACTGCCTGATGGACAAATTAACCTGGAACACATCGCCGCTCGCGATATATTGTTTAATTTGTTCTACAGCCTGTGAAAATCCTTCCTCAGTGAACGGAGCGGCGTACGATCCGTCCCCATTCCGATTCAGCGGTGAAAAAGGCTCGTCCGCCGTTTGGAGGGAACACCACATGTCCTCTAAGCCGGACAGCTTTTCTTTTGCAAGATCCGCTTCTTCCGCTTCAGTATGGGTAATGAGCCATAACGCCTCTTCCTCATGGTCATAAACGGCCACATCATCAAAAACAAGAAAGTAAATATCGGGTGTTTCCAGATCATCTAACGACAGCATCTTAAAATTCTCAATATATCGGGCATAGTCGTAACTGATAAAACCAATCGCACCGCCCTGAAAGTCCGGAAATTCAACGTTTGTTTCCGTTCCGAGCGTTCCAAACCATTCATGAAAGGCCCGCAGCGGGTCACCTTCTTTAAACAGTGTTTCTCCCTCATGCTTGATCGTTGTAATTCCGTCTTTCCCTCTGACGGATGCAATCGGATCTAGACCGGCTATACTGAATCTTCCCCCTCTCGCGCTTTCGAGCAGAACATGCCGTTTTCTCGATTTCGAAAGGTTTTCATATCGCTGTAAAAATGCTTGTTTCGTAAAAGGTATTTTTCTTCCTGCCGGTCTGCGTTGTGCCATCATATCAATCCTCTGCTTCGTTTTACTGTAGTTTTATTTTAAAGCAATCACACTGGTGAAAAAAGTGAATTTCACTTCCAACCATAAAATTCGAAACGTTTTTTGGATTTTCGATACTTCAGGCACAAAAAAACTCCCGGATACAGCCGGGAGCCGTGTGTATGTCTCTATTCAAACTGATAAAGCGGTGTGCTTAAGTAACGTTCTCCGTTACTAGGGATGATCGCAAGCACTTTCTTGCCTTTCCCGAGTTTTTTCGCGATTTCCAGTGCCGCGTAAATGGCCGCTCCGGAAGAAATACCGCCGAGAATCCCTTCTTCTTTTGCCGTTTTACGGGCATATTCAAATGCATCCTCGTTTTTGACGGGAATGATTTGATCATAGATGTCCGTATTCAATGTTTCAGGGACAAATCCCGCTCCGATACCCTGAATTTTATGCGGACCCGGTTTTCCGCCGGAAAGAACCGGAGAATCCGCCGGCTCTACCGCATAGATTTTGATGGATGGATATGCTTCTTTCAGCACTTCGCCCGCTCCCGTGATGGTTCCGCCGGTACCGATTCCGGCCACGAACGCATCAAGCTGGTCGTCACCAAACTGTTCTACGATTTCTTTCCCCGTCGTTTGGCGGTGAATTTCCGGGTTTGCCGCATTGTTGAATTGCTGAGGCACAAAGTATCCGTGTTCCTCCGCAAGTTCTTCCGCCTTTTTAATGGCGCCCTTCATTCCTTCTGCGCCGGGAGTCAGCACAAGCTCCGCTCCGTATGCGCGCAGCAGATTGCGTCGTTCCATACTCATTGTATCAGGCATAACGAGAATGGCTCTGAGACCTTTAGCCGCTGCCACCATCGCAAGACCGATCCCTGTATTTCCGCTTGTCGGTTCAATGATTGTGTCGCCGGCTTTTAATTTTCCTTCTTTTTCAGCCGCTTCAATCATCGCCGCTCCGATACGGTCTTTTACGCTGCTGCCCGGATTCATGTATTCAAGCTTCAGATATACATCTGCACTGTTTTCATCCGTCAGGCGATTCAATTTCACAATAGGAGTATTTCCGATTAGTTCAGTAATAGAATTTGCAATACGCACCATGTTGGCCACCTCAATTTCCGACTAAATTTATTGGTATTATAAATATAAGTTATCAATTTCAAAATTTTTTGTCAATCATTTAGTTCTTTTTTCCCCGTAGAACCAAGAGACCCCCGCCTCTTTCCACAGCGTTTTGACTGTCGCCTTGTCACCTAATTGATCCATCGCGATCTGGCGTCTGATTTGACTCTTCACTTCATTGTATGAGAAAGTTCTCGCTTTAAGCTTTTCTTTCAGCTGAATGACGGCATATCCTGAAGAAACTTTAATCGGTTCAGCGGACCATTCATCTTCTTTGAGATTTTTAGCTTCTGTGATATATGCCTGCGGGATATTTTCCTGGTTTTCTGTCACAAAGCCGAGGTCTCCGCCGTACTGAGACGTGTATCTGTCCGTGGAACGCTCAGCGGCGACGGCTTCAAAGCTGGAACCGCCTTTCAAATCAGCAAGCACCCTGTCCGCCTCTTCCTTGTTTTTGACGACAATGTGCCTGATTCTGTAGGAATCATCGAAATGATACAGTTCTTTATTTTTATTATAAAATGATTGCATTTCCTTATCCGATATATCGATGTCCTTCGTCAGCAGTTCTTCAAGAAGAATGTTGTAGCGGATCTGGTCTCTCCATTCTTTTTCGGTAATATGGCTGTCTTCATAAAATGAATTATTCACCGCTTTGATTAAAAGAAATTCCCGCTCCAATTCGCTGTTTGAAACTGTGAGTTTATTCTTTTTCGCAAGCTCTTCCACTACTTGTGCATTAATCATGTCTTCCAGAGTTGATTTTCCGTATTCGTCTTCCATCTTTTTCATCCAGTCCTGCCGTGTGATATGTTTATCACCGATTGTCGCGATGGATTCTTCAGATGACCCCGCGGCTTGGGATTTTGTTAACTTATACGCCACTGCCACACTGCATACCAGCAGCGCCGCTACAATAATCGTTAAAAGTGTTCTCGATTTCAAAATCTACCCCATCCCTTTTATAAAATAGAACAACCCGCTAAAGAGCTAGCGGGTTGTTTCGTCACGAAGCTCTTCCAGTTCTTCTTTTGTAAATAAATATTTCTCATTACAAAAATGGCAAACCGCTTCGGCTTTTCCGTCTTCTTCTATCATATCTTGTATTTCTTTTTTGCCTAGTCCTAAAATGGCCGTTTCGAATCGATCTTTTGAACAAGAACAGTGAAATTTGACCGGCATTGTTTCGAGAACGTCCGGTTTTTGACCCAGAACTTCTTCTAAGATTTCTTCCGGTGTCAGGCCTTTTTGAATCAATTTTGAAATCGGTTCGATTTGAGATAATTGCTTTTCAATTGTTGAAATGGTTTCTTCATCAGTCCCCGGAAGAAGCTGAATGATGAATCCGCCCGCAGCGAGAATCGTGTTATCAGGATTTACTAGAACACCTACGCCGACAGATGAAGGGACTTGTTCAGAAGAAACAAGGTAATACGTGAAGTCATCACCGAGTTCACCCGAGACAATCTCTACTTGTCCCGTAAAATAATCACGCAAGCCCAAATCTTTTACGACACTGAGTGTTCCGTCAGTTCCGACCGCCCGTCTGACATCCAGTTTCCCTTGTTCATTGAGATCAAAATGAACATGCGGGTTTGATACGTATGCTCTTACCTCACCCTTTGCGTTCGCATCTGCGACAATGGCTCCGATCGGGCCGCCGCCTTCTATTTTGACTGTCAGCTTATCTTCACCCTTAAGCATCGCTCCGAGCATCAGAGACGCTGTCATCGTCCGGCCGATTGCGGCTGATGCCGTCGGCCACGTGTCATGCCTTCTTTGCGCTTCATTTACCATATCTGTCGTTCTGGCTGCATAAGCCCGCACTTTACCATCATATGCAATTGCTTTAATTAAATAATCCATCGTTTACCTCCTATACGTGACCCACGCGATTTCGCTCATAAATGATTTCCAGCCCTTTTAAAGTAAGAAACGGGTCAACAATATCAATACAGTCTGATTCATTTGCGATTAATGACGCAAGCCCGCCTGTCGCAATGACTTTCGGTTCTTGTTTGGCCTGCCATTTCATCCGCTTTACAATGCCTTCAACTTGTCCGACATAGCCGAAAAGGATGCCGGACTGCATGGCGCTTACCGTGTTTTTGCCGATGATATTGTCCGGTCGGGCGATTTCAATTCTCGGAAGCTTGGCCGCGCGTGAGTACAGCGCTTCCGTTGAAATTGTAATGCCGGGAGCAATCGCGCCGCCCATATATTGTTTGTTTTCATCAATGTAGCAATACGTCGTCGCCGTTCCGAAATCAACAACAATTAAGGGGCCGCCATACTGCTGAATCGCCGCAACGGCATTGACGATTCTGTCAGCTCCCACTTCTTTCGGATTGTCATATTTTATATTTAAACCTGTTTTCATTCCCGGGCCGACAACTTGCGGCTCGATGTGAAAGTATTTTGTGCACATTCTTTCTAAAGAGAACATAATCGGCGGCACTACGGATGAGATGATAATCCCTTCAATCTGTTCAAACATCAGTCCGGAATGTTCAAATAAGGAGCGGAGCAGCATGCCGAATTCGTCTTCTGTTTTGTGCCTGCTCGTTTCTATGCGCCAATGATATTCTAGTTCCCCATCATGATATACACCAATCACGGTGTTGGTGTTCCCCACATCTATAACCAGTAACAACCTCTATCACCACTTTTGAATAGTTTCTAATCATAACATTTTCAACATTCTACAATACCATACACGATCTGCGGCTCTTTTGTAAACAAAACGAAACCAGTAAAAAAACCGCCGGTATACGCCGGCGGTTTTCATATCAGAAAGCGAACTATTCTTTCGGCTCGTCTTTCTTTTCTTCTTCTGTTTTAGACAGGATGTTTACTTTCACATCGTCTTTTTGAAGATGGTCATCTGAGAAATTGCGCTCAGGGAGTTTTCCGTGATCCACGAGATGCTTGATTTGTTCCGCATCTAATGTTTCCACATCAAGCAATGTCTGAGCAATCAATTCAAGCTTATCGCGATTTTCAGTCAGGATGGTTTTCGCACGCTCATAACATTCTTTAATGATGCGCTGAATTTCCTGATCGATTTCGTAAGCGATCTGATCACTGTAGTTTTGCTCATTGTTGAAATCCCGGCCCAAGAATACTTGACCGCCTTGAGATTGACCGAACTGAAGCGGTCCGAGTTTTTCTGACATACCGAACTCTGTCACCATTCTTCTGGCAATGTTCGTTGCCCGCTGGAAGTCATTGTGAGCCCCCGTGCTGACTTCGCCGAAGATAATTTCCTCCGCAACACGTCCGCCCAGAAGACCGACAATTTTATCGAGAAGTTCAGGTTTTGTCTGGAAGTAACGGTCTTCTCTCGGAAGCATGACCGCGTATCCGCCCGCCTGCCCCCTCGGAACGATCGTTACTTTATGAACCATATCGGCTTCATCCAGCACAAGTCCGATAACGGTGTGACCGCCCTCGTGGTACGCCACGATATTGCGTTCTTTTTTCGAGATGACACGGCTCTTCTTCGCAGGACCCGCAATGACACGGTCCGTTGCTTCATCAATGTCGCGCATATCAATTTTCTTCTTGTTTTGACGGGCAGCAACGAGTGCCGCTTCGTTAAGAAGGTTTTCTAAATCTGCGCCTGAGAAACCGGGTGTTCTTGAAGCGATTGCTTTTAAGTTCACCGTCTCATCAAGCGGTTTGTTTCTCGCATGCACCTGCAATACGGCTTCACGGCCGATGACATCCGGACGGTCTACCGTAATCTGACGGTCAAAACGTCCCGGACGGAGCAATGCAGGGTCAAGAATGTCCGCACGGTTTGTCGCAGCGATAATAATGATTCCTTCATTCGCACTGAAACCGTCCATCTCAACAAGCAGCTGGTTCAGCGTCTGTTCGCGTTCATCATGCCCGCCTCCAAGACCGGCGCCGCGCTGTCGTCCTACCGCGTCGATCTCATCAATAAAGATCAGGCAAGGCGCATTCTTTTTCGCATTTTCGAATAAATCACGCACACGGGAAGCACCGACACCGACAAACATTTCAACGAAGTCAGATCCGCTGATGCTGAAGAAAGGAACGCCCGCTTCACCGGCTGAGGCTCTCGCAAGCAATGTCTTACCGGTTCCCGGAGGTCCGACCAGCAGCACGCCTTTAGGGATTCTGGCGCCAAGCTCGGCGAATTTGCGGGGATCTTTCAGAAACTCAACAACCTCAACGAGCTCCTGCTTCTCCTCATCCGCGCCGGCTACATCTTTAAACTTCACGCGTTTCTTTTCTTCCGTATACAGCTTCGCTTTGCTCTTTCCGAAGTTCATGACACGACTTCCGCCGCCCTGAGCCTGATTGAGCAGGAAGAAAAACAGAATAAAGATGATGACAAACGGAATGATCGTCGTTAAGAACGTCACCCACCCGCTTGTTTCCTGTGCGGGATCAACTTTTACGTCAGTCTTTTTAATTGCGTCAAATATCTGGTCTGCTCCTTTTCCTTCAGGAACATGTGTTAAAAAGTACTGGTCTTTATCGTATTTTTTCAGCTGTCCTTTTACCTCATAAACACCTCTGACAGGCTGAACCGATACGCTATCAACTTTCCCTTCATCGAGGTTCTTGATAAACGTACTGTACGACATATTTTCTGTTTTCGGGTTTGAGGTCTGGAAGTAACTCACAACCCCGATTACTACTAATAAAATAAGTAAATAAAAAATGGTATTACGGAAGACCCGATTCATTCCTTACCTCCTCCCACAGTAAGCACAACTATGTTCAATAGTACCATAGAAAATCATTCCAATACAACCGATAACCATCTCGGAAGCAGGCAGCCGATCAGCTTTCATAAATCGCCGGTTTTAATACTCCGATGTAAGGCAGATTGCGATAGCGCTCGGCATAATCAAGTCCGTAACCCACAACAAACGCGTCAGGAACTTCAAAGCCTACGAAGTCTGCTTTAATGTCCGCTTTTCTTCCGCTTGGTTTATCCAACAGGGTAACAATCTTAATTGATTTCGCTTTACGATATCGGAAGAGTTCTACGAGATAGCTCAAGGTTAACCCACTGTCGATAATATCTTCAATGATTAAGATGTCCCGGCCTTCTACAGATGTATCCAAATCTTTGATGATTTTGACTTCTCCGGAAGAAACCGTGGAATTTCCGTAGCTTGATACATCCATGAAGTCCATTTCCAAATATGTATCAATATGCTTTATAAGATCAGCCATAAAAGGGAGCGCTCCCTTTAACACACCGATTGCCAACGGAAACGTGTCGCTGTACTCGCTTGTTAATTGTTCTCCAAGCTGTTTTACTTTCTGCTGGATCTCATCTTCTGAGATCAGCACTTTTTCGATATCCTGTTTCATGTTAATGCTTGCCCCCTACACTTTTCATGCTGTCTATATTGTAATACAATGCGGTCACTGTTTGAAATCACAAGATCGTCAAAGATGGATTTTTTCAAGCCAGGCAGCCAGATAATTTCACCGCTCGCATCCGTTACAATCGGCCATTCGTCCCGATCCCGCAGAGGCAGTTTATGATCAATAAATATATCTTTTACCTTTTTCGAGCCATTCATCCCTTTAAGTTTAATCCGGTCGCCGATTTTTCTCGTCCGGATTGTTAAAGGAAATTGCACCTTATTTCTGCTTGTCATAAAAACAGCATTCCCATTTTTGATATGAGGGTCAGCCTGATCGGCCACCTCTATCATAAAGCCGTTGGGGAGAACAGCAGTCTCGCCTTCCGCTCCTTGCAGCTGCAGCTCAAAGGGAACCTTTTCACATTGCCATTGTTCAAATGTAAACAAACATGTCTGATATGATTTGACCACCTTCAGCCCTTTCGGAAAATCAAGCACTCCCGAGGCGCTTCCATTTTCCGCCCATTCCAGAAACTGCTGTATGTGGCGGGCGGAAAACGACGATGGAACGTTTTCATAAAGATAGTTTAATATTAGTTGAACTCCTCTTCTTTGTAAAGGTATCGGAAGGGCAAGCAATTGAGAGGAATCGACTTCAACCGATGTGTCAGACTTGCTTGTAATAACCTTATTCATTCGTTCTTTCGTTAATGACTGCAAGTATTGTTCGTCTTCTGTCAGTGCTTCACTCACCTTTTGAAACATTTTATGAACGTCAGGTGATTCTTGTTTTAAAAAAGGAAGCACGGTCTTTCTGAATCTGTTTCTTGTATAATCGTCTTTTGCATTGCTCTCATCCGTTCTGTAGCTGAGCCCTTCTTGACGGCAGTATTCTAGGATTTCATCCTTTTCCGCATAGAGGAAAGGCCTGATCAGCCAGCCGGATGCAAATTCGCGGACGGGCTGCATTCCCGCGAGCCCTGCCCCGAGCGTACCTTTCGCAAGCCTCATGAGCATTGTCTCAACCTGGTCATCGCCGTGATGAGCCAGCGCCATAAACTTCGCTTGGTGTTTTGCCATCAGATCTTCGAAAAACTGATATCTGCAATCACGCGCGGCAGCCTGCTTGTTCAGCTTATTCTTCTTTGCGTATGCAGAAACATCAATCTGTACCGTTTCGCAGAGGATGTGTTCCGCTTCGCAATATGACTGCACAAACTTCATATCTTCTTCAGATTCAGGACCCCTGAACTGATGGTCGACATGCGCCGCTATGATAACGGAAGAATGCCCGAAGTGCTTATTCAGCATACTGAGAAGCGCCATTGAATCAGGGCCTCCGGAGACCCCGGCAATAATCGTTTCTCCCTCCGCCTGAAGATGATATGTTTTGAAAAAATCTTCCACGCTTTTCACAATGTCCCCCTCACAATGAGCAGGTTTTTTAAAGATATACATATCCTATCACTTTCATTCCCTCCAAGCAAAGAAGAAGCATGAGCGCAGGCGTCCGGCCGGCATTAGATGAGAAAAAAGACGATGTAAGCGAAATAAAGGGCGAGAACGCTGATTAAAATAAGTGTTGTTTCAAACAAACCATTGTGCTTTGCGGGTTTTTGTTTAGGTTTATACCGCGTTTGAGATACAGCGCCCTGCCGCGGTTTTGATTGCGGCAGCTTAGGCTTGGCGGCGGCTTTCCTTTTACTCCCGGCGCTCTGCCCCGCCGTCAGGATGTCATGCTTCATGGCTTCCGCAGACGGATATTGGCCGTTTAAAGCAGAAAACAGAACCTTCTTATACTTATTCAGAAACGGGTGGCCTTCAATGATAGAACGAAGCTGTTCTTTCGGCTGTCCTGACTTTTTGCACTCTTTCTTCTGGACACAGTGGATCATGATCATTGCGACAGCAAACAGGTCATAGGATGGTTCTGCTTTTCTTGTTCCATACCCCCAATAGCCCCTGTCGTAAAACTCCGTATACTCTTTAATCGCGCGGCCTTGTTTTGTCGTTCCCCCTACATCAATGCAGCGGATGGCAGCCGGAGGTCCGGTTACAATGAGATTGTCCGGTTTGAGGTCGCCAAAAACCCACCCTTGCTGATGAAGGACTGACAGGCTGGAAAGAAGCTGCACCATCAGCACCGGAATCCACTCCGCTCCCTTACTGCTGATATATTGCGGAAGAAGCGGCCCTTCTATGTACTCCATCACGTAAAAAGAGACATTTTTATTCAGCTGAGGAATAAACGCATCGTCCGCATCAAAAAAAGAAGGCCCCATCGTTTGCGACCGGGCCTTTGAAAAGGATTTTAAGACATTCACTTCAGAGGTAACAGACATGCTGTCGCTGCTTATTTTCAAAGCGACCTGTCCGCCTGATGCTTCTGCCAGATATACAATACCGTTAGCCCCTTTTCCAAGCTGTTTGAGCAATCTGTAGGATTTGCCGTTCCATTTGCCCTGAATTGCCGTCCCCGGTGCCAGACTACATGCCAAACTCGTTAAAGCGTCGTTCATCATCTGCCAACATGCTCCTTCTTGAGCGGATTCTCTCAAACTGCTGCGTCGCTTCCCGGATAGCGGGGCCCGTAGGGGTGATACCGCCGGTCGACAGCTTCGCAAAGAGTGCAGAAAGGGATTCAAGCTTCGGCGTCCAATTCAGCACAAGCTCAACTTCCTGGCTTTTCCCGGGAAATATACACATGGCAAATTCATTTTGTCCGGCCCGGGAATTTAAACTGATGGAAAGATCGATCAGCGCTTCTTTCACCGTCGGCAGTTTCGGCGCCATACTCGCACTCGTATCAACCAGCACAAGCACCTGCAGATGAACTGTTTCTCCGAGTTCATCAACCACTTCCATCACTTCGCCGCGTTTTTCCGGAGAAAGCTCTTCCATTTCAACGTTTTTCCCTAAGATTTGTTTAAGCTCTTGATTGACGACACCTTGCAGCGTCTGGGTCATTGCTTTTTTCGTTACCATTTGAACCGTCTGAGACAATTGTGACGCGTACACAACTTGATGGACGCCGCCTCCGGCCATGGCGATGCCTTCAACTTCCTTCATTGCCTCTTGGTCAATCGCATTTTCTTCCATAATCCCTATAACATTCACCGTAATCCCCTGCTCCTTGGCGAAAGCCGCCATTGCAATCGGGTCTTCACCATGATTGGAGCAGCCATCTGTAATCAGCAGAACTTGATTTAAATGTCCCTTATTCACATACATTCCTCCCGGTGATACGATTAGTCCCATCTTCGCCAGAAGGAAAGTGATTTATACGAAAGGATTAAGAAATCTCCTTTTTATTTTGGAATACCGCCGGCACCGGTATGGAAGCCCATTTCGGCGTGTTGTGATCAATCCGGACAACAACCACCGTCATATCGTCTTCGATTTGGCCGGAACGCGTTCTGATGACCTCTTCCATTAATATATCAGCGATTTCCTGCGGATCTTCGGTTTTCAGCCCTTTCATTTTCCGTTTCATCCACAGGTCATGGTTTTCAACGTGCTTCGGTCCTTCAAAAATACCGTCACTCATCATGACGAGCAGATCTCCCGCTTTTAACTGTTCACTTACAACCTCCACATCAAATTCATTGATGATACCGATCGGCAGATTGCTGGCCTGCACTTTCATGACTTGATCTCCCCGCTTGATAAAACTCGGCGTTGAACCGACCTTCAAGAATTTGCAGCTTGCATCCTGAAGATCAATGATAGAAAGATCGAGAGTTGAGTAGATTTCATCTGTCGTCCGTAAAGACAGAATACTGTTGATCGTTTTGATCGCTATTTTTTCATCAATACCTGATTCGAGAATTTTTTCGAGCAGCTTAATCGTTTCATTGCTCTCATAATGGGCCCTCGCCCCATTGCCCATACCGTCACTGATCGCGGCCGCATATTTTCTCGCCCCCAGTTCCATCATGCTGTAGCTGTCGCCGGAGACAAGGCCGCCGCCTTTAGCCGCATGAGCCGCGCCTGTCGATACCCGGTACGATTTGGTCGAACCGAACGCAACATGGCTGTAGCCATTCGGATGAGCCGAGTGCTGTTCGCTTTTGACAAGTATCTGCTCCTCAAGAATGTCAGACAGCATCGGGGCGATAATTTTCTCACTCTCACCGTGTCCTCCGCTGAACGGGATTGTCATTTCGATATCAATATTGCCCTGCTCCAAGCTGTATATCTCGACATGCTGAATCTCGATTCCGAAATGCTGAAGCGCCTCTATCATTTGTTCTTCCTGAATAAAATGCTGCTCCCTCTCCCGTTTTATTTCCCGAGAAAAGTCCGCCATGACCTCAGAAACCCCCAACAGCTGCTCGGCAACAAGCCTCCTGCTGTCCTGAACTTTTCTCTTCAGTGTCAGATGGGCGTGATGGTGGGCAAGTTCGTCCTCAATCAGCTCTTCCACCTGTCTGGATTTGGAACAGTGCTGTTGAAACTCTTTTTTTAATCTGCGGTTTGAGGCATACTGTTTTTCCTCTGTTTCATGCATAACTTGTTTCATTAAGTCATATGTTTTATCAAAGTTTTGAACCCAGCATTTGCTTTTCTTATAGCAGGATTGGCAGGAATGCTCGGTGATTTTGCTTAAAAAGAGATCCACTTCCCCTTCTTCCGCCTGCTCATCGGAAGACGTCTGATGAAAGGTGGCGAAGCTCTCCGACAAGGCATGAAACACATTGGAGAACTGGTCTACTTTCTGGGCGGTGACATCTCTGATTTTCCTCGCGTACTGCTGCTGTTCCTGACTGTGCTCAGCAGTGCCCGGTATGTATCGCGCCACCTTTTTCGTAATCGATTGGGGCGTAATCAAAAACAAAACAACGGCAATCAAAGATTCATAAAGAGTGGTCATTAATCCGGCAGACCCTTCTCCATATAATGAAATCAGCAGTGAGCCGATCACCAATCCGACTGCGGCGCCGGCTTTCTTTCCTTCTTTCAGCAGCCCGCCAAGAAGCCCGGAAAACGCAAGCAGACTCATTTGATAGAGATTCCCGATATTCGCAAGCCCGAGGATCAGTCCGGTCACAACACCGACCGTACAGCCGATGCTTGCCCCGCCGACAAAGGAAAAACTCAGCACGACATAGCGGGCCAGGATATGCTCAGCCTGCATTCCCTGAAATGAAACACCGGCAAGCCCGGTTAAAACAGATGCGATCAAGATCATAAAACAGATGATTTCTTCTATTTTTAACGATTGCTTCACTTTTTTGATCGTGAAAATCGGCAGGCTTTGTAAAAAGATCAGCGTCAAAATAAAGGCCAGGCCCGCCTCGACAACAGCCATCACATAATCATAGGTTGTAAAAGCGCCGCTTTCAAAATAAACAAATCCGATTCTCGCGGCAGCCATTGAGAAAAACACCACGATCGGCAGCATCTTCACCCGGTCCTGCACGATATATGTACCGATTTTTGAAAATAGAGTGAAGACGGCCAAAGCTGTGAGAATCAATAAAGAGTGTTTCGGCGAAATGGTTAAAGCGCCCGCAAGCAAAGACAGACAAGCATAGAAGGCTTTATCTCTTCTGATCAAAAGCATCGCTCCGAAAAACGGCAGTGCAAACGGAAGAACCTCAGATAATATGAAAGCCCGTCCAAGTAAAAAACCGATCACGACATAAATGAAACCCTTATAGAAAAAAAGTGAATGCGCTTGATGGACTGTAAGCTTTGCCGCCTTTTCAAAAAACGATTGCAGTTTTTCCAGAGCTTGTCCCGCCATCGGCCCGTTCACTCTTCTTTCCGCTTTTTCCATTGCTCTCATCCCCCACCTGTTTTATTCGTTGCTTGTCATTATAAATGAAAGCCCAGATAGGATTTTGTCAAAAGAAGGTAACAATTCCAAAGAACTCTTCGACGCTTTCTCCCTTGTTCCCCTTTCCTTTCGTATTTCCTCCGACATTTCTCAAAAAGTTGTCTAAATATGAAAAAATCGGCTTCTGCAACAGAAGCCGATTCGCTTGATGACCCGTACGGGATTCGAACCCGTGTTACCGCCGTGAAAGGGCGGTGTCTTAACCGCTTGACCAACGGGCCAGATATATATGGTAGCGGCGGAGGGGATCGAACCCCCGACCTCACGGGTATGAACCGTACGCTCTAGCCAGCTGAGCTACACCGCCATATAGGTGCTTATAAGCACAAGTTATATAATACAAAGGTTTCTTCATTCCGTCAACAGAAACTTCAAAGTTTTAATTTTCTGACTATAAAGGCGCATACAAAAAAAGCACCCGCTGGGATAGACGGATGCTCCATGTATTTATAGAAAGCAGCAAGTTATCCTCTTCTTGCTCCGCGCCCTCCACGTTTTGATTCCGTGTTTCGTTTTAAAGATGATAAGCGGTCTTCGCTATCTTTAAGAAACTTGTTCATTTTCTGTTCAAAAGATTCTTTCGGACGGAAATCATTTCTAGGTCTGGCTTGCGGACGGTCTTTAGCTTTTTTAATTGATAAACCAATTTTCCCGTCTTTTTCAACGTTGATGACTTTCACTTCAACTTGATCGCCGACTTTTAAATGCTCGTTAATGTCTTTTACATAATTATCGGCTACCTCACTGATATGAACGAGACCGGTTGAGCCTCCAGGCAATTCAACAAATGCTCCGAAATTTGTAATACCTGTTATTTTCCCTTGCAACTTGCTGCCAACTTCAATCGACATAAAAAAAGTGCTCCTCCTTAGGCTTATAAAAAGATCGTTTGTTTAATTATACCTAAATAAAAATTTAAGTGTCAACAAGGCTACTTGCTCTTCTTTTCTACATTAAAGAGAATCTCACCATTTCCTGACATAAACAAGTCTCTTCTGGCAAGCTCTGTGACGTAATCCTCATCCTTTAATTTGGAAATTTCATCTTTTAAATCAGCCTGTTTCGCATCCAATTCTTTTACTTGTTTTTCCAGCTGAGCCTTTTTTTCTTCGTTTGCGCTAAGGGAAGAGGTCTGTGACCACAGAGAACCCGCTAAGACAATAGCCGTCAACAACACAAGGGCGCCGAATACGATCAACCGTCTGAAAAGCCCTTTCCGCCTTCTTTTCATAAGCTGGGATTGCCGTTCAACCTGCTCTTTATAGTCGTTTTGAATTTCAGTTATTGTACGTTCTCTAGATAGATTCAAACCAGACGGTCCTCCTTTCACCTTTTCAAAATACGTATCATGGTCGATCTGATTGTTATGATTAGTTTCTTGCTCTTTTGTAAAAATCCTGCACTTTTTTGAAAATATCGTTTGAAAGTAAGACGCCACTTTTCAGGAAGAAGTTTCAATAATTGTTTCAACAGGAAAAACAGCGGATACAGCAAAAACGCTACGATCTTAAAAAGACACTTCGCAAAAAAGGCACTCACCCGATAGGAGTATAAAGAAATAACCGTGATCAGCCCGATGAGCAGCTTAAAGAGCAGAAGCACCGGACGGAACAGCACGTGCTGAATGAGCTTTTTTGCGAATTGGTAAAGAGACACCGCAAGATGAATGGCAAATTTCAGTATTTTTATATACATTCGTTTAAACAGGCTTTGGTACGTCGCAATACCCAGTAAGACAGCCAAGAAAATGTATACCCTGAGTTCTCCTTCATTCACGTTGAGCAGCACATAGAAAAACAGCAGACCTTGTACAATCCAAAAGAGAATGTCATGAATGAATAACAGCCATCTGGCCGTTTTGGCGCGGCTGACAAACAGCCTGTATGTATCAAGCGACGCTCCGAGCCAGGCGCCCATACCGGTCATTGCCAGCATCGTATAAAATTGGGTCGTCAGCGTCATTTAAACAACTTGCTAAAAAACCCTTTAGCTTTATCCCCTTGCTGCTCGTCTAAATATACAAGGTCAAACACCCTGCCTTTTATAGATACAATCCCTTTTTCCACATCAAGGTTTTTCATCTGCAGGTTCTCGCCTCTGACGGAAAGCATTCCCATAACCGTTTCCAGCAAAAACTCTTCGTTATCAAAACTTTCCACATGCTTGACGCCCGAAATGTCTAAATGCTTTCTCCCTTTCATCGTTACATCATGCTGTTCCGGAACAGAAGAAGAACCTTTTTGCTCATAATATGAATTCATCTATTCAGCCCCCATATCCTCGATACTTTTAGCATTATTACTGCATTGTATGAGGCGGGAGCCTTGTTTAGAACAAGCCTATTCGCCGAGTTTTTCTTCTTTGACGATTGTATACATGCCCGCGGCTTCTTCTTTTTTCGTTGTTTCTTTCAATTCATTTACCTTCACGGTGACAAGCTTCTGCCCGAAGCGGACCTTCAGTTCATCACCGGCTTTTACGTCTGAGCTGGCTTTCGCCTGATTCCCGTTAACGGTGATTCTCCCTTGATCGGCGACCTCTTTCGCCAATGTGCGGCGTTTAATTAATCTGGATACTTTTAAAAACTTATCAAGTCTCATATCAGAATCTCCTCTCCATTTCTTTTGCTTCATCCCACAATTTGTCCATTTCCTCAAGTGACATTGCGGTCAATTCAAGGCCCTTTGCTGCCGCTTCTTTCTCAATATAAGCAAAGCGTCTGCGGAATTTGTCATTTGTCATGGCGAGCGCTTCCTCAGGCTCAATTTTATAGTATCGGCCGATATTGACCAATGCAAATAAAACATCGCCGAATTCAGCTTTTAAGCTGATTTCATCTGCTGATTCGGCGGAAGCCTCTGCAGAAAATTCCTTCAGCTCTTCATTTACTTTATCCCATATGTCCTGAACGTTATCCCAGTCAAAGCCGGTTTTTGCGGCTTTTTTCTGAAGCTTGGCGGCTTTCGCAAGAGAAGGCAGGGTTTTCGGCACGGCATCCAGCAATGAAGAGGATGTTGTTTGCTTTTCCGCCTTTTTGATTTCTTCCCAGTTGGCGACGACATCATGTTCATCCTGAACCTTAACATCCTTAAACACATGCGGGTGCCGTCTGACCATCTTCGCACTGATGTCTCTGATGACATCATCAATTGAGAAATACCCCTCGTCTTCTCCGATCTGGGCGTGCAGCATAACCTGAAGCATGACGTCCCCGAGTTCTTCTATCATGTGATCCGTGTCCTCTTCGTCAATGGCCTCAAGCAGTTCGTAGCATTCCTCAATCATATATTTCTTTAATGACTGGTGTGTCTGCTTTTGATCCCACGGACAGCCGTTCGGCCCGCGAAGCTCGCGAATAATACTTCGGAATGCAGAAAATTCCTGGTAAAGGAGTTCTTCTTTTTTAATCGGCGGAACATACACGCTTGTTAAGTTATTTATTTCTACATTGCGGTCAAGTTCAAACAAAGGCACCTTGGTCATCTTTTCTCCCTGGCTCCCGGCTGCCGTAACGATGACCACTTCATAGTCGTCAGGCAATTTCTCCATGAGCGTCAGCTTCACCTCAGAGGCCGTCATTTGGTCATAAACCTGGCAGATGATCAGGTGATGCCGGAGTTCGAGCTCATCCGGCGTCATTGTTTGCGCATCCGTAAATTGAAACCCTTCAATCGGATCAATTCGCAATGCATTAAAAGTGGCATCCAGAAAGCTTTGCCCTCCGGCAGTATGAACAGCTATCTGTTGTTCTTCCCGGCGTTCAAATAACAGCTGAACGGTTTTCTCAGCGACAAACGGATGCCCGGGTACAGCGTAGACGACATCTTCTTGCTTCGCTTTTTCAAACAGAATGTCCGTGATCTCTTCATAGACTGCTTCAAACTGATCATGTTTTTCATAAATATCATCAAAATACCGGATGTCCGCTTCCGTCTCTTGCTCTAATTCCGAAATCAAAGGGTGGTCTTTCGTTCTTATATATAAATGCTTCGCCTGAGTCAGCAGCTTATGTACGCCCACTGTCAACTGATCCATGTCTCCGGCGCCGAGACCGACGACCGTGATATTACCTGCCATGTTTTTCTCTCCTCTTTTTCAATTTGCTTAAAGCACTGCCAAAAGGAAGGCCGCTCAGCTCTTCGTCCGTGAAAATCTTCATTCTTATCATACAATAAATAAACAATAGCCCTCCGATGATTGACGCAGACAGACTCTCACCTACAGCTCCGACCCTGCTGACAGGAACAAATAACTGCCAAAGCTTCATATATACGAGCAAAAAGAAGACCATCAGCAGACTGCACCAGCACAGACGGACAATCACGCCGCCGATATTCGTCAGCCAGCCCTTCGACCAAATTCTCCGGAGATTCAAGCACGCAACTGCGGCGAATGCCAAGACGGTCGCCAGTGCCGCTCCTGTAATACCCCAGCCGGGGACCAGCCAAACATTCAGCACCCATTTCAGCGCCCCTCCCGCCAAAACGGATACGGCGGGGAAAACGGTATGTCCCGCTCCTTGCAGAATCGCGGCTGCCGTAAGCGCAATTGAGGCAAAAAAGATAGATAAGCTGAATATTTGTAAGGTCTGCGTCCCCTCACTGTTTTGGAAAAGCATGATATTCACCGGTTCTAAAATGCAAAAAAGCCCGGCCGATGCGCCGATCCCTACCGCAAGGCAGAGCTTGACGGCTGATGTCGCTTTCTCTTTTATGATAAACGGCTTGTTCCCATGCACCGCTTTTGAAATGGAAGGAACAAGAGATGCGGCGATACTGACGGCAAACACGGTTCCCAGCTGAAGGAGCGGCTGTCCGCGGTCATATATGCCTTTCAGCTGTTTCGCGGCATGGCTCTCCGTCCCGTCTGAAAGCAGTGAATATAAGTTCAAGGCGTCTACAAGCTGAATCAAAAGCATGAGTACACTGCTGATACAGATGGTGACTGAATAAAGCAGCAGCTTTTTTACAATGACGGCCGTTTTGATATGTCCGCCGTCTTTCTTTGTTTCTTCCCGCTTATACCAGAAAACAGCCAATACACAAAGGGCCGCAAAGCTCCCGGCTATTGATCCCGAGACCGCCCCCGCACCCGCCGCGTATAATGAACGGCCGCTTTTCAAAAGCCAGAAGGATAAACCGAGAAGCACCGCCACCCGAAGAAACTGTTCCGTAATCTGGGATAAGGCTGACGGCATCATATCATGCACGCCTTGGAAATACCCCCGGATAACCGCCGTAAACGGAAACAGTATGAAAGCGAACGCCGCGACCCTTATCAGCATCACAAGGCGGGCGTCACCCATAAAACCGGCCAACGGCGCCGCGCCGGCATACATGAGCGCAAACAGAACAAGTCCGGCCGCCGTGACATAAAGGGCGGAAATTTTCATTATTTTTTGTTTATGACCGCTATAATCGTTCATTAATTTTGAGATGATCACCGGAAAACCGGATGTTGACAGCATGACCGCGATCCCTAAAAACGGATACACCTGCTGATAAATGTAAAACCCGACGTCACCGACAATATTCTGAAAAGGAACCCTGTACACGGCGCTTAATATCTTCGTCACGATGCCCGCAACGACGAGCACAAAAGCACCTTTCCATGCCGATTGCCGTTTGGCGCCAACTGAATCGTTCATCCAAAAGCTCCTTCCAGCCGCTAGAAAATTACGTCTATAAAACGAGCTTATTATATCACAATCCTAACGGCCGAACCGATAGAGAGCACATATGAATATGAAAAAGAACAGCACTTGTATAAGAGCTGCTCTTTCTCCGTTTTCTTATTTCAATAATGGTAATAAGACCTACTGCTCCATCTGCCTCGCCAAAAAACTGGCTGCCGTTTCTACCGCTTTATGTTCTACCTCTCCAAGCGCCTGTTCCTTGGAAAAGATGACCACGGCACCGATAGGATCGCCATTTGCCACGATCGGAGCGATTGTATAGGAGCTCATATCTTCATCAACGTCATTCACAAGCTGCGCGGACTTTACGTCGTTTTCTACCACTGAGCTGCGCTGATCCATCGTTTTTTCGAGCAAATCGCTGATGGATTTGTTCAGAAATTCTTTTTTCGAACTGCCTGAAACGGCAATATACGCGTCACGGTCGCAAATCAAGACGGAATGGCCGAGACTGTCATACAATGCATCTGCATATTCTTTCGCAAAATCGCCAAGCTCACTGATAGGAGAATATTTTTTCAGTATAACTTCTCCGTCGCGGTCAACGAATATTTCAAGCGGGTCTCCTTCCCTGATTCGCAGTGTTCTCCGAATTTCTTTAGGAATGACGACCCGTCCTAGATCATCAATACGACGTACGATACCTGTAGCTTTCATCTCTCTGGTGCCTCTCTTTCATGTGATGATATTTAAGGGAAAGTACTAAAGCTCTTTACTTTATGTAGCTTCCGCCACTCGCTTGAAATTAGTATCCGTCACATCAAATGTAATATACACCAGAGAGTAACAATTTTTATGAAGACGCGATTGTTTCTTTCTTCACATTCTGAAGGCCTTTCAGCATGCCGAGCACGGTCTCCAGCCACTCTTCCGTTTTGCGGCCTTTCGTCTGTACTGAGATTTTCAGCTTTTTCCCTTCCATTCCCAGTCCGATCTGCCGGCCGTATTTATTGCCGAGTTCGAATAATTTCTGGCCGTCAATCTGTGCGCTGGCCTCTTCAGAAATGGTAAATCTGATCGCGTCTTTATCCTGCTTGATGAGTTCGACGCGTTCATATTTTCCGTATACCTTCATCTCAGCAACCGTAAACAGCCATTCAACTTCTTTAGGGTAGCTGCCGAACCTGTCGATGATTTCATCTTGGAGCTCATTTTTCTCCTCAATTGTGGCGATTGACCTGAAGCGTTTATACATGTCGATTTTTTGCTTGCCGTCTTGTATATAGTTTTCGGGAATATACGCGTCAAGCTCGATATCGATTTCTGTCTCAAACTGTTCGCTTTTCGGAATATCGCCTTTCCGCTCTTCAATCGCTTCCTTGAGCATTTGCGAGTACAGGTCAAAACCGACTGAGTCGATAAAGCCGTGCTGCTGGGCGCCGAGAAGGTTCCCCGCTCCCCTGATCGTCAAGTCACGCATGGCGATTTTAAAGCCTGATCCCAGCTCGGTAAATTCTTTAATCGCCTGCAGCCGTTTTTCCGCCACCTCAGTAAGCACTTTGTCTCTGCGGTACGTAAAATACGCGTAAGCGACGCGGTTGGAACGGCCGACCCGTCCTCTCAGCTGATACAGCTGAGACAGCCCCATTTTGTCTCCGTCGAACACAATCAAGGTATTGACATTTGGTATATCTACGCCTGTCTCAATAATAGTCGTGCTGACAAGGACGTCTGATTCCCCTTCCAGAAAATTGAGCATGACGCTTTCCAATTCATTTTCAGTCATTTTTCCGTGGGCATATGCCACTTTCGCATCGGGAACAAGCATGGAAATTTCATCAGCCTTCCGCTCGATGTCATCCACGCGGTTGTACAAGAAATATACCTGTCCTCCGCGCGCCAGTTCTCTTTCGATAGCTTCTCGTACAAGCGCGCCGTTGTATTCCACGACATATGTCTGAACAGGGAAACGGTTTTCCGGCGGCGTTTCAATAACGGATAAGTCCCGCACACCGAGCATGGACATATGAAGCGTACGCGGAATCGGCGTCGCTGTAAGAGTCAGCACATCGACATTGGCTTTGATCTGTTTGATTTTTTCTTTATGCGTTACGCCGAAGCGCTGCTCTTCATCAATGATGAGCAAGCCGAGATCTTTATAGACGACGTCTTTAGATAAGAGCCTGTGGGTTCCGATTACGATGTCTACCGTTCCGTTTTTCAGGCCTTTAATCGTTTCATTGGATTCTTTTCTCGTTCTGAATCGGCTGAGAAGACCGATGTTAATCGGATAGTCCTGAAAACGCTCCATAATGGTTTCATAATGCTGCTGCGCGAGTATTGTCGTCGGCACAAGAAGCGCGACCTGCTTTCCGTCTGCGATCGCTTTAAAGGCCGCTCGGATGGCTACCTCCGTCTTCCCGTAACCCACATCACCGCAAAGCAAACGGTCCATCGGGCGTTCTCTTTCCATATCCTTTTTAATCTCCTGAATGGAACGGAGCTGGTCCTCTGTTTCCTGATAAGGGAAAGCAGATTCGAACTGCCGCTGCATTTCATGATCGGGCGAGAACGCATAGCCTTTGCTTGCTTCCCGTTCCGCATAAAGCTTAATCAGATCATCGGCAATATCCTGAACGGAGTTTTCAACTTTTTTCTTCACCCGTTTCCATTCACTGCCGCCCAGTTTATAAAGCTTCGGTTCTTTTCCTTCAGAGCCGACGTACTTCTGCACCTGATCGATTTGTTCTACAGGGACGTACAGCTTATCGCTGCCCTGATAATGAATGTTGAGGTAATCTTTATGAATGCCTTTGATTTCTAGTGTTTCGATCCCCAAATACTTACCGATCCCGTGGTTGACGTGGACGACATAGTCACCGACCTGAAGCTCGGAATAGCTTTTGATCCGTTCGGCATTTGTCAGCTTCTGCTTTCTCGGCTTTTTCTTAATTCGGTTTTTGAACAGCTCTTCCTCCGTAATGACGGCCAGCTTCATCAGCGGCAGTTCAAAACCGGATTGCAGCTCGCCTTCCATGACATAGACCTGTCCTTGCACAAGCGCTTTGGAGCTGTCCGTTTTTGCGGCTTCAATTTCGTAATCAGCCAGCACGGATGCCAATCTGTCGGTTCTGTCCTTATTTGCGCCTAAAAAGACGACGGTGAAGTTTGATTTCTTGAAGCGCTCCATTTCACCTGCGAGCACATTCATCTGCCCGTGAAAACTCTGCATCTGCCTGCTTGTCACATTCACGATATTCTGAGGGCTTGTATGCTGGACATGACGCAAAAATAATGAATAATAAATAGCCGGGCGCCGCTTTTCGCTCATAAGCTCCTGAAAGCTGAAGGATAAATGAATGTCATGCAGAATTTTCCCTTCCTCGAGCAGACTTGTCGTAAATTCGGCCTCTTCTTTTTGCAGCTGATCCTCCATTTCATGAATGCGGCTGACCTCGTCTAACAGTAACAACGTGTCTGCCGGTGTATAATCTAGCAAACTAGCAGGTTTTTCGTAAAAGTACGAGAGATACTTCACAAGTTCCTGATCAGTCTGTCCCGTTGATAACCGTTCTTTATCATGTGAGATATTGATATGAAGCATTTCCTTTTGTTTGTCCTGCTTCAGCTTTTTCAGACTGTCGGCAAGCCCTTTATCAAGCCTTTCCATTGCCCGGGCTTTTTCTTCCGCCCTGATGATCAATTCCTTCGCCGGTCCGATCGCCACATGTTTGAGCGTCTCGATTGATCTCTGGTCATCAGAATTGAAGCTTCTGATGGAATCGACCTCCGTATCAAACAGTTCAATTCGCACCGGATGCTCCGACGTCAGCGGATAAATGTCGATAATTCCGCCGCGAATACTGAATTCACCGGGTGCAGAAACCATATCGGAACGCTCATACCCCACCTCTACAAGGCGCGCGGACAGCTGATCCGGTTCTATATCGTCTCCGAGTGAAATGACGAGCTGGCTGCTTTTCCACAGCTCCTTCGGCGGAAGCATTCTTCTCACTGCCGCAACGGGCGCCACAACGACCGGCGCTTCTCCGTTTGTTAATCTATTAATGACATCAAGCCGCTGAGCGCGCAGTTCAGGACTGGCTACCGCAATTTCTGAAGAAATCAATTCATTCACGGGGTATAAAAAAACAGATTGATCCCCGAGAAGCGCCGTCAGATCTTCCGTCACTTTTTGGGCCTGATATAAATTATGGGTGATAAAGAAAATCGGCCTTTTCGTTTCTTGTGCAAGGGCGGAGGTAAAAACAGAACGCGCGGAACCTGACAGACCCGCAAGCAGCTGTTCCTTCAGCCCCTCATGTAAACCGTTGACAATGGATTTAAAATCATCGCTTTCTTTAATAAAGGTTTGAATGTTGTCCATATGGGCCCTCCTCTCTATTTTCTGCAAGAACAGAAAAACGCTTTGGTCTAGAATCTACACCAAAGCTTCTTATTGAATAAATGTGTTGTGTTCATGGTAGTGCGGATTGCGTTCCAGCGCCTCTTGGCAGTCTTCACAAATTGTAAGAACATGGACATCTCCATTGTCTTTATATGAAATCATATCGTTTCTTTCCTCATTTGTTAAGTGCTGAAATCCAAGTGACTGTGTCGGCACCGTCGAATATTCCAGGCTCCCTACCTTAAAGCCGCAGTGGCGGCAGAAATAATGCAAAGCCATACGTTGGACCTCCTGATGTGAAAAAATCATTTTTCCCTAGTATGGTCTCCCATTATTTATCTTATACATTTGCATTAAATTCGTTCATGACTTCTAAAAATGGTTTCGTTAAGGAAGCTTCGCAGGCTTTTACGGTTTTTGAGACGGCATCATTGATATGCGGCGCTTCTTCCTTCGTAAAAGCTCCCAGTACATAGTCAACGACTTTCATTCCGTTAACGGGGCGGCCGATTCCGATTCTGACCCGGTCAAATTCAGGGGTTCCGAGGTGCTGTATAAGCGATTTAATTCCGTTATGTCCGCCTGCGCTCCCCTTCGTCCGGAGCCTGATTTTTCCCGTCGGAAGATCAAGGTCATCGTATATGACTTTCAGATCTTCATGATCGGCATCATAATAATCCAGCAGCGGCCGCAAACATTCCCCTGATAAATTCATATATGTAAGCGGTTTAACAAGTAGAACTTTTTTTCCGGAAACAAACCCCATTCCGTAAAGTCCGTTGAATTTCGTTTTATTCAGTTCAATATTCCATTCTTTAGAAAGCTCGTCAATGGCCATAAAGCCGACATTATGTCTCGTGTTCTCATAGGTTTTTCCCGGGTTACCGAGACCGGCAATCACAAGCATCGTAAATCCTCCCTCAACATCGCTGTAATTCTTCTCATTCTAGCACAAAAGACGTAACCTCGGGCGGGTTACGTCTTAAAGCGCTTATTGATTTTCTCCTTCGGGCTCTTCCTCAGGAGACGGTTCTGCATCTTCTTCGAATGCTTCCTGCTTAGGAGGAAGGATGGAAGCCACGACTTCTTCCGGGTCGTTTGTAAATGTATAATTGCCGTCAGCAGTCAGATCTGCGATGGTCAGCACATCATTCATTTCAAGCCCGGAAATATCAACATTGATTGTCTGAGGGATGTCCTTCGGCTTAGCCTTGATCGAAAGCTCATGCAGCGGCTGCTGGATAACGCCTCCGTCTTTGACTCCTTTCGCCTCTCCCGTCAGCTGAATCGGCACCTCGGCCTCCAGCTCCTCACTCATATTCACGACTTGAAAATCGGCGTGCGTCAATTCGTTTTTGAGCGGGTCTGTCTGAAGATCAGTCACCATAACCGATTGCTGATTTCCGTTGACATCAATTGTGATAATCGTGTTTTTTCCTTCGTCCCGCAATGTTTTAAGCAATTCGACACTGTCTAAAGAGACAGGCGTATTCGTTATTTCTTTACCGTATATAATCCCTGGAACATGTCCTGAATGACGGATTTTCCGAAGCGTCGAACGTTTAAAATCTGTTCTTTCATTTGCTTTTAAAGTTGCCATATTCAGCACCATCCTAATTATCGTTTTATCGTCCTATTAGAACAATACCCACAATAACTGGGATTTAAACCTTAAAGTTTCGGTTTAGCTGAATAAATAGCTGACAGATTGTTTCTCGTGAACGCGGATAATCGCTTCAGCCAGAAGCGGTCCGACAGAAAGCTGCTTAAAGC
Organism: Bacillus sp. MT(2024); assembly: GCF_036362845.1. Lineage (NCBI taxonomy): Bacteria > Bacillati > Bacillota > Bacilli > Caryophanales > Bacillaceae > Bacillus > Bacillus sp. MT(2024). The sequence goes on along the minus strand of NZ_CP143632.1, from coordinate 59,316 downwards.
GGTCGATTTTTTTCTCATCAGGAAGCTTAATGCTGTTCGTTACGACAAGCTCCTTGATTTTAGAGTTATTGATCCGCTCAACGGCAGGGCCTGACAATACAGGGTGCGTACAGCATGCATACACTTCTGCAGCTCCGTTTTCAACCAGCGCGTTAGCGGCAAGTGTGATTGTGCCGGCCGTATCAATAATATCATCGATCAGAATCGCTGTTTTTCCTTCCACGTTACCGACGATGTTCATCACTTCTACCTCATTCGGTCTAGGACGGCGTTTGTCGATAATCGCGATCGGCGCTTTCAGACGGTCCGCAAGTTTGCGGGCACGCGTCACACCGCCGTGGTCAGGAGAAACAATAACGATATCTTTCAAGTCTTTACCTTCAAAGTAATGGCCTAAAATCGGAACACCCATTAAGTGGTCAATCGGAATATCAAAGAAACCTTGAATTTGCGGCGCGTGTAAATCAAGCGCAATCACGCGTGTCGCACCCGCTGTTTCAAGCAGGTTTGCAAAAAGTTTTGCCGTAATCGGTTCACGTGATCTTGCTTTTCTGTCCTGGCGCGCATAACCGTAGTACGGAATCACAATGTTGATTGTTTTCGCGGAAGCGCGCTTTAGAGCGTCAACCATAATCAGCAATTCCATAATGTGCTCATTAACCGGCGCACTTGTAGACTGAATGATATAGCAATCACAGCCGCGAATACTTTCTTCTATGTTGATCTGGACCTCTCCGTCACTGAATCTTGTAACAGAGCACTTTCCTAATTGAACCCCTACATTATCCGCGATTTCTTTTGCAAGTTCTGGATTTGAATTCAAAGAAAAAATCTTTAAATTCTTATCTCCGTATTCGTTAGACATGGTAAACCTCCGATTTTAGGATTATTTTTTATGAATATTTTTCACATAATCTTCTTTATTTACTTGTCTTGCTCTGGCAATGGCAAGCGCTTCGCCCGGCACATCTTCAGTTACGGTTGAACCCGCAGCGACGTACGCGCCTTCTCCCACTGTGACAGGTGCGACCAGATTGGAGTTGCAGCCTATAAAAGCGCCGTCTTCAATCTTGGTTAAATATTTTTTCTTCCCATCATAATTGACCGTGATGGAGCCGCAGCCCAGATTCACATCCGTGCCCACTTCGGCATCACCGATATAGCTTAAATGAGATGCTTTGCTTCGGTCGCCGAATTTTGTTTTCTTAATTTCAACAAAGTTTCCGATCTTCACTTCATTGCCGATTGCGGAATCGGGTCTGATGTGAGCAAAAGGACCGATATTTACATCATTCCCAACTTTGCTGCGGTTGACAACGGATTGTTTAATCACGGTGCGGCTGCCGATTGAACTGTCCTCTATCTCAGTGTGAGGGCCGATGACACATTCATCGCCGATTTCAGCTTGTCCCTTTAACACAGTTCCGGGATAAATAACTGTATCTTGTCCGATACGCGCGTCAGGTGAGATGTACGTATTCATCGGATCGATTAAAGTGACTCCGTTCTGCATATGCCGTTTGTTAATACGCTCTTTCATATACATTTCAGCCTGAGAAAGAGCGACTCTATCATTCACTCCGAGCGTCTCTTGGAAGTTACCAGTCTGGTAAGCGGCAACAGTTTCGCCTTCGTCTTTGAGGATTTCGATCACATCCGGCAGATAATACTCGCCTTGGGCATTTTCATTCGAAACCTGTTCGATGACACGAAAAAGAGCCTCGTTATCAAAACAGTACGTTCCCGTGTTGATTTCTTTCACAAGACGTTCTTGCTCCGAAGCATCCTTGTGCTCCACGATTTTTTGAACGGCGCCGTCTTCACTGCGGATGATTCTTCCGTATCCGGCGGGATCGTCGGCAACGGCCGTTAACACCGTGGCTTTTGCACCTTTGTCTGTATGTTCATTCAGCATGGCTTCCATCGTCTCCGCCGTCAGAAGCGGTGTATCGCCGCAAATAACGATCGTGACACCCTTTTCTCCGTGAAGAAATGGTTTTGCCTGCTTGACCGCATGAGCCGTACCGAGCTGTTCTGCTTGGAGAGCGTAATCGCTTTTCTGTCCGAGCTGCTTCTTCACATCTTCGGCGCCGTGTCCTACGATGGTGACAAGCTTCGCTAAAGATAATTTCAGAGCTTCGTCTGCGACGTGCTCTACCATAGGCTTTCCGCATACCGGATGAAGGACCTTATAAAGCTTCGATTTCATTCTCGTTCCTTTTCCGGCAGCTAAAATCACTGCAAACCGCTTATCCATTTAATGGCCTCCAATATCCCTTTTATCCATAGAAAAATATATCCTAAATAGCTGTTGATTTCAAGAAGACATCAAAAAGTGCAAGAATTTTCTATGTAATCGCTTTATTACTGAAAAATCAGATTTAAAAAAGGACTGCCGGAAAAGGCCTTGTGTCAGCCTTTATCAGCAGTCCTTACATTTTGTTATGTTTAAGAAGCCCCGGCTTCTTCATATTCTAATGCTTCAGAATCACCCAAACGATGATACTCATTTAAAACAGCATCCTGGATCTTGCCCCGCGTGCTGGAATTAATAGGATGAGCAATATCGCGGAATTCTCCATCAGGGGTGCGTTTACTCGGCATCGCAACGAAAAGACCATTGTTTCCATCAATCACACGAATATCATGTACGACAAATTCGTGATCCAGCGTGATGGATGCAATCGCTCTCATGCGACCATCGGTATTCACGCGGCGTAATCTTACGTCAGTAACTTCCACAGTAGTTCACCACCTTTTCCCTATATAAAAGCATTAGTCTAACAATTCCACGATTCTTTTTAAATTCCTGCACGTTTCAAAAAGTTTTTTTGAAAATATAGGATATACATACACAATTAGGTGATAAACCATATTTGGGGATCATATACTGCATAAAAAAAGTGATCCCGGAGACCGGAACCACTTTCTGAGATTTAAGATTTCACCAGCGCAATGACTTCAATTTCCACGAGAGCGTCTTTCGGCAGTCTCGCCACTTCCACACAAGACCTTGCCGGCTTATGTACATCAAAGTATTGTCCGTACACTTCATTCACTTCCGCAAACTGCTCCATATCAGCAATAAATACCGTTGCTTTGACAACCGTCTCGAGAGAAGCGCCCGCTTCTTTCAGCACAGCTTTTAAATTGCTGAACACCTGATGCGTTTGTTCTGTGATATCACCGTTTACCATTTCTCCTTCAGCAGTAAGAGGAATCTGGCCTGAGCTGTAAAACATGTTGTTTACGATGATTCCCTGTGAATATGGCCCGATCGCTGCCGGCGCGTGTTTCGTATGGATTGCTTTTGTCATTTTTCTGTCTCCCCATTCTTTAAATGCTGTTCTTTAAAAAATCGCAGAAAATTGCCGTTTTGAATCTCAATCGTTTTGTCTTTCATATTGATGGTTGAAAGCGTGAGCAGTGACATGTATTCATCGACAAGCCGTTCATTCACTCCCTCGGCTTCAACCAAGACGCCTATTCCCGCGACGTTTGCATTAAACTCATCAAGCAGGCTGATCATGCCGTTAATGGTGCCGCCGGCTTTCATAAAGTCGTCAATAATCAAAACGTTCGAACCCGTAGCCAAACTTCTTTTCGCAAGCGACATTGTTTGAATGCGGTTAGACGACCCTGATACATAATTGATGCTCACCGTGGAGCCTTCAGTCACTTTATTGTCCTTTCGCACGATGACAACCGGAACGTTCAGATAACTGGCCGCTGCGTAAGCAAGAGGGATTCCTTTTGTCGCAACGGTCATCACCACATCAATCTCCCGCTCCGCAAAAACGGAAGCAAAAAGCCTGCCTACATGAGAGAGGACAGATGGTTTTCCTAAGATATCCGTTAAATATACATAACCGCCCGGAAGGATACGCTCAGGATTTACTAAAGACTGTCCCAGCTCCTGTATAAACGCTTCTGCTTCAGCCTGTTTCACTTTCGGAATGTATTTGACACCTCCGGCAGCTCCCGGCACTGTAAGCAGCGTCCCAATGCCTTGCTGTTCAAAGGTCTGTTTAATAATCGTTAAATCTTCACTGATTGATGACTTTGCTGATTGATACCGTTCTGAGAAAAACGTTAACGGTATTAATTCATGCGGATGGGTTAACAAATAATTTGTTAAGTCCACCAATCTGCCGCTGCGACGAAACTTCATGAACTTACCCCCAAAATCCGAATAATTTAAAAATAATATAACTTAACATACGGATTTAATCAAGAGCATTCTGTTCGCCGATCATCCGCACCGCGTACACTTGATCACAGAAACCTCTTAACCCGTTATAAATCCGCTGCACCTTAGATTCGTATTGAACCAAACCGAATACAGTCGGTCCGCTTCCGCTCATTAACACCGCATCAGCGCCGAAGCGTTTCATTTGATTTTTAATCATCGCCACCTCGGGATGGAGGCTGAGCGTAACCGACTCCAATACGTTCCCTAATTGTCCGCATACCTTTTGGAAGCTTTTTTCTTCAATCGCGTCAATCATCGCCTGCACATCAGGATGCCGAACCTGCTGTAAGTTCAGCCGGCGGTACACTTCGGCAGTCGATACCCCGATCGTCGGTTTGGCGAGCATGACCCAGCAATGAGGCGGAGCACTGATGTGCCTGATCTTCTCACCGCGTCCGGTTGCCAGGGCAGTGCCTCCGTATACACAGAAGGACACGTCTGAACCGATTTCAGCTCCAAGCTCTGCAAGCTCTTCGACAGAAAGCTTTAAATCCCAAAGCCTGTTCAGCCCTCTGAGCGTGGCTGCCGCATCGCTGCTTCCGCCGGCAAGCCCTGCCGCTACAGGGATCACCTTTGTAATCATAATCGAAACGCCTTTTTTGACTTGAAACCGTTCTTTAAGCAGTTTGGCTGCCTGATAAGCCAGATTCCTTTGATCATCCGGAACAAAGCGATTATGCGACGCCACTCTGATAACGTTTTCGGGCAGTTCTGTCAGTTCAATCCGATCTGCCAAATCAATTGTCGTCATGATCATCTCCACTTCGTGATAACCATCCGGGCGTTTACTCGTCACATCGAGGGACAGATTGATTTTGGCCGGCGCTTTTTCTAAAATACGCATAGCTTTCACCTACTTCTCCATCTAAACATAAGTATGAACATTGTATCACATTTGGAGACCCGGAGGTACTTATCCGAAATTGACGCCGGTTTTGACAGCCGATAGAAAAAACCGGGGAACGGATTGTCCCCCGGGCCACTGCATTATCGGTTATTTTGGTTCTGAGCCGCCATCTGCTGTTCGGCAATCTCGATCGCGCGCTTTACCATATTCCCGGCGTCACGCGCCCGAATGCCTCCCCAGCCCTCGTTTTTCACCGTATCGTAAAAACCAAGGTCCTTCGCCAGCTCATATTTGAACTCATCTGACATAACTCCACGACGTCTGCCCAAACGAAACAACCCCTTTTATAGAATTGATCACCATTCGTGCACGCCACGATAAAACATGTGACACCTATAGCTTCCGTTTAATCGGCTGAAACTTTCGAGGGAATAATTAGAAGAGCTTTAGAAGGCAAAACAAAAAGCAGTAAACAAAAGGTTCACTGCCCATTAAAATGCTACTGAGCTTGCCGCATCGTCATTGAATGTCAATTCAACAGTCTCAGTCAGAATATCAGCATAACTGTATGAAACTCTTTCAAACGAATTCTCGTCTTGATCTAGTTGTATCACAAAAACAGAAGGGTACGTCTCAGCTAAAATGCCCGAACGCTCAATCGTTTTTCGGCGGCCGCCGTTTGCTTTTAACGTAAGCCGTTTACCTAAATTCCCATCAAGCGATCTTTTTATATCGGACAACGTCTTCGCCATTGCATCCACCTCACTACATTTATTGTACAACAAGAGCCCAATTTTGTCAAATAAAATTTAAATTATATCAACGTTAATAAGTCATTGTCAACAAAATTATTTTGACAAAATTCTATTGATTTCTGCGTTATTTTTCACAAGTTCCGGAAATTTATGTATCAATATGTAAAATAATTAACCCGCATAGCGAAATATATGCGGGTTTTATCACTCATCCATTTGATTTATACGGCATACCGACACGCAGCACACCCTTCGTTTCAATTCCTCCCAGCCCTTTCTCTCTCGTCAGCGTATTTCTCAGGACATCCCATACATTGATCCGCTCCATAAACGGAGTGAAGCTGATTTTCGCGACAATATATACCGGGTCAAGCGCATGAATATTGACGCGTGACGGCGAACTTGCGAAATTCGCGCCCGCTCTGATTAAAGACTCGAAATGAGATTGGCAGGCCCCCGCGAATATGACCAGCTGATCCAAATGAGGGACTTTACGCCTCGCTCTCTGAACGGTTTCGACAAAGTGTTTGGAATGCCTGTAGGCGCTTAAATCGTTCACGTCTCCCTTATGCTTGGAATATGCATCATGGCCGGTGATGACTAAAATATCCGGCCTGTATTTATCAAGCAGCTCGTCAATTGACGCCGGCATTTTTTTTTCATGGCAATGAATTCCGTATACCGGCACACCGATTTTTTCATAAAAGTTCAGGCACTTTTTCAAATAGGCCTCATCGCCGTCCAGATGCAATACCTTTCCGGGCATATGAAAGTAGTGCTCCTGATGCTGATATTGATTTGTCGCATAATATTCCTGTTTTTCCCGAAGCAGCTTATAATCCTGGCGGAGCAGCTCGAGAGATTCATTCATCCTGCTTTCATCTCTTTTCTTTCTCATGGCCTGTTCGTCTTTTCTGACAGGCTCCAAATCAGAAAAATCAGCATCCGCAATCAATCTGACTTCGTCACCATGCAGGATGGCAATTGAATTTCCATTGCTTGTTTGCTCTATACCGATAATGCGAAATAAAACATCCATTTGATAGGATTTCCTGGCTACCATATCTCCTATTTGAAATTGCACGTTACCCACTCCACAAATAGACTAAGCCTCATCATGAAAGAAGTCTTGGCAAATGCACCTCTTTCCGCTGCGGCGCTTGATGTTTCAAGCTTTTCTTGCAGTTGAATGAATAAGGTTCTCCTCTAGCCTATGTAGCGGCAGTCCAAGTGGTGACGCAAAACAAAAAGCCCTCTTAGAAAAGGGCTTTATGCAATCCGTTGGACAAGAGCGCGAATTCTTCTATGGACAGGGATTCACCGCGCCGCTTTCCGTCAATATTCGTTTCTTGAAGAACTTCTTCAATTTGAGCTTTTTTCTCTTTCCCGCCCGGAAGATTGTTCACAAGGTTGTTCAGCAAGGTTTTCCGGCGCTGTGCGAAGCTTGCTTTAATCAGCTGGAAGAAAAACGGTTCATTATCGACGTCAACCGCCGGGCCGTCACGAAGCAAGAGACGGATGACGGCGGAATCGACATTAGGCTGAGGCACAAACACTGTTTTCGGGACGGTCATGACGGTTTTGGCCTCCGTATAGAACTGAACCGCAATGGAAAGCGATCCGTACTCCTTAGAGGAAGGATCAGCGGCCATCCGCTCAGCGACCTCTTTTTGCAGCATCACGACAATTCCTTTTAACGGAAGATGTTCTTCCAAAAGCTTCATGATGATCGGCGTCGTCACATAATATGGGAGATTCGCCGTCACCATAATTTCATCACAATCCTGAAACTGCTCTTCAATGACGGATTTGACGTCTGCTTTCAGCACATCTTGATGAATGATCGTTACATTGTCATATGGAGACAGCGTATCATTGAGAATGGGCAGCAGGCGCTGATCAATTTCAAACGCGACGACCTTTTTCGCCCGTTTGGCAAGCTGCTCTGTCAGCGCGCCGATTCCGGGCCCGATTTCAATGACTCCGGTCCGATCCGTAATTTCCGCATGGTCCACAATTCTGTCCAATATATTTGTATCAATTAAGAAATTCTGTCCCAGACTCTTTTTAAAAGAGAAACCGTACTTTTTCAGAATTTCCTTCGTTCTGATAGGTGTCGCGATATCTTTATTGTTCATCCTGTTCCTCCTGCCTCATAGCATCGAGCGCATCAATAAAATCACTTCTTTTGATTTGAAACATTTGCAGCCGTTTTTGAAGCTGCTTGCCGTTTGTATAGCCGATCTTCAGCAGGTCGCCCAATCGTTCGCGGCGTCTTTTGGCAGCCGGTCCGCCGATCAGACCGGCCTGTATGACATCTTCAGCTGAAATCTCACTCGGCTTTGCCTCCATCTCTTCATGCACATTTTCCAGACATGCTCTGATGCTTTCAATGGATGCGTGCTCAACGCCAATGCCGCGCTTGTTTTTCGGTTTGGCAAGATGTTTGGGCAGAAATGCGTGTTTACAGCCGGGTACTGCTTCAGAAATGGTTTTCCGGATCTTCTCCCCCGGAAAATCCGGGTCCGTCAGCACGATAACCCCTCTCGTTTCCTGCGCCAGCCGAATCTGCCTGATGACTTCGTCTCCGATTGCGGAACCGTTTGTCTCGATCGTATCCGCATCAACGGCAAGTTTTATGCGCGCAGTGTCATCGCGTCCCTCGACTACTATAATTTCTTTAATTTTCATTACTTCCTCCAAAAAAACTTTTTATATCCAAAACGAAACCTTTGCTTGCATGTCACGTCTAATATACTGAAAATACACTTTACCTATTATAACGAAAAAAACAGAGGGCGCAAAACCCTCTGAATGAATCGGAATTAATTTAAGATTTTTATTTTGACCTGTTTCTTTCCCCAGCGGTAAGCTGAAGATTTTTCAGGGAAAAAGACATCAATCCGTCTTCCTTTAATGGCTGAGCCTGTATCAGCGGCCACGGCATCCCCGTATCCGTCTACGTGGACTCTTGTGCCGAGCGGGATGACGCTTGGGTCTACCGCAATGACTTTGGCATTCGGATTGCTTGTCAGGTTAACGCCTGTAGCCGTTTGGCCGGAACAGCCGCTGCAGCTTGCGGTATAAGCCGTGGAAGACACGGTAATCACTTTACCGGAAGATCCGGTTTCGCCCGAAGATGCCTTCACAGGTGCACTGAGCTGCTCAATCTTGGGACTGTGCCGCTTTGTGCCGACCGCAATGATCTGATCTTTGCTTTTTTCAGATGTTTCTTCTTTGACAAGCTTTCTTGATACTTCTTTTCCGTTTTCTTTGACAACGTGAAAATGCTTTTTAAGTTTGCCTTCTTTTCCTTTTTGAACGATCTTTTCTTTCCCGCTGTCGAGAGACGCATCTTCTTTTTCTTTCACTTGATACGCTATTTTTTCCTCAACTACATCGGTGACTTTTTCGATACGAGTGATTTGTATGCCGGCCTGATTTTTTGTGAGCTTTTCGTGTAATGCCGGTTTTACTTTATCTTCGTCTTTCATGTCCATCTTATGCTGCGTTAAAAAGTCAGCGACCGTAGTCGAAGTCGTCCATATTTTCTTTTTCTTTCCCGCATCATTTACAGTGACCTGAAAAGCCGGGTCGACCGTGACTTTCATGCCGTTTGTCACTTTCGTATCTGCTGCTGGATCTATTTTATCGTGCTGATTCACAGGTGTATGCTGTTCGTTCAGAAATGCGCCGACTGTTTTTGCCGTTGACCATAAAGTCTTTTCTTCTCCGCCTCTTGTCACACGGATCTGCTTTGCAGCATCATACACGACATTCATGTTGTCTGCCAATGCTGTCTGCTTAGACGGGGTAATCCGGTCTTCATTTCTCGTCTCTATATGTAAATCTTCCAGAAGTTCCCCAACCGTTTTTGCATGAGTGCGTATTTGCTTTTTCTTGCCGTTGATGGAAACAGAAACTGATTGTTTTGAGAGCTCATGTGCCCCGTATGCAGTCCCGGTTCCGCCCAGCAGAATAATAGCTGCAATAAGAATAACCTTGCTTTTACCAAGCTTTACGGAAAACAGTTTTTTCATTTTTTGTGTGATGAAAAACGCCTCCTTCTCCTCGGAGAGATTATATAGAGTATCTAAAATGCTGTCAACCCTCCCATCTCGAAGATGAAAAACCTTCAGCGTATCCCTCATTATGCAAAAACAAAGCAAAAAAAGGAAGAGAGACATATCGACAACCTATCTTATGAGGAGAAGGAAGCTTGTAGAACCGTTATACATATCCACTGAATCGGACAAGCTTTTACACGTTATGACAGCGCATTCTGTCAGTTCATGCGGAAAAGTCTTTTTGCGTTTTCGGTTGTAATTGAGGCAATTTCTTCATATGTCAGCCCTTTTAATTCAGCGAGCTGTTCAGCAACATATTTTACGTAGCTTGGCTCATTTCGTTTGCCGCGGAAAGGATGCGGTGTCAGGAAAGGACAGTCCGTTTCAATCAGCAAACGGTCATTCGGAATTTCCTTTGCTACTTCTTTTGGTTTCTTCGCGTTTTTGAAGGTAACCGGTCCGCCGAATGAAATATAGAAATTCATATCCATACACTGCCGCGCAACCTCCGCGCTCCCTGTAAAGCAGTGCATAATGCCGCCGACTTCTTCCGCTCCCTCTTCTTTCAAAATTGTGACAACATCTTCCGTTGCATCACGATTATGAATGATAATTGGAAGGTTCACTTCTTTGGCGAGAGCGATTTGTTTCCGAAATACTTCTTTTTGAATGTCTTTTGGTGATTTATCCCAGTGGTAATCAAGGCCCATCTCTCCGATCGCCACGACTTTTTCGTGAGAGGACAGTTCCTTAATCCATGATAAATCTTCCTCTGTCATGTCAATTGCGTCTACCGGATGCCAGCCGATCGCAGCGTATATAAAGTCATATTCCTCAATCAGCTCCATCGCACGCGTGATAGTGGGTTTGTCGAACCCGACAACGACGATTCGTTCAACTTTTTCAGCCTTTGCACGCGCAATGACTTCCTCTAAGTCTGTGTCAAATTGCTCGGCATTTAAGTGCGCATGTGTATCAAAAAGCATCATAAAAACTCCTTTCTTGTTGAAAAACAAAAGGTGTTCGACGGAATGTTACACGTGAAACACCTTTTGCCCCTATTATTTAATTCGAGTGCCTTTCGGTAATGACTGGTCGACAGCTACAACTTTGAGAACGCCGTCCGATTCTCCTGCCAGTATCATTCCTTGAGAAAGCTCGCCTCTCAGTTTTACCGGTTTTAAATTCGTTACACAAATGATCTTCATTCCCACAAGCTGATCCGGTGTGTAATGCTTCGCGATACCTGATACAACTTGGCGCTGTTCAAAGCCCAGATCAATTTGCAATTTCAGCAGCCGATCTGCTTTTTTCACCGGCTCTGCGGACAAGACTTCTGCGACGCGAAGTTCTGTATCCATAAATTGATCAAACGTAATTTCAGGAAGACGCTCTGCTTCTTGCGGCTCTTCCGCCTTTTCTTCTTTAGCAGGAGCAGTTCCTTGCATTTTTTGCTTGATATAAGCTACTTCTTCTTCAGCTTCAAGACGAGGGAAAAGCGGTTCCCCTTTTTTCACTTTCGCGTTCTTCAATTGGCCGAATGTCTGAATGCTGTCCCAAGCTTTAAGAGACTGATCCTCAACTCCGAGCTGGGCAAACATTTTTTCAGGTGTCTGCGTCAAGAAAGGCTGGAGCAATACGGCCGAAATACGCAATGATTCAGCTAAATGATACATGACAGAACGTAATTCTTTTTCTTTTTCCTGATCTTTAGCAAGCACCCACGGAGCAGTTTCATCAATATATTTGTTCGTACGGCTGATTAATTGCCATAGCGTTGATAAAGCGACTGAGAACTCCATGTTTTCCATTGCCTTTTCATAAGCTTTAACCGTTTCACCGGCTACAGAAGAAAGCTCTGAATCAAAATCGGTCACATTTCCTTCATATGAACCAATCTCGCCGTCAAAATATTTTTGGATCATTGCGACTGTACGATTCAGAAGGTTTCCTAAGTCGTTCGCCAAGTCATAATTAATCCGTTCTACGAAACCTTCCGGCGTAAAGACACCGTCTGAACCGAACGGTACTTCGCGAAGCAGGTAATAACGAAGTTCATCCAAGCCGTAGCGTTCAATTAACGTTACCGGATCAACGACATTTCCTTTTGATTTCGACATTTTTCCGTCTTTCATCAATAACCAGCCATGCGCGAATACTTGCTTAGGCAGCGGTAGATCAAGCGCCATCAGCATAATCGGCCAGTAAATGGTATGAAAACGGACAATTTCTTTACCGACAAGGTGAACGTCAGCCGGCCAGTACTTTTTGTAAAGCTCATCATTTTCCGTATCGTAACCGAGCGCTGTAATATAGTTGAACAGTGCGTCAATCCATACATACACGACATGCTTCGGATTTCCCGGCACTTTTACGCCCCAGTCGAACGTCGTTCTGGAAACGGCCAAATCTTCAAGCCCCGGTTTAATGAAGTTGTTAATCATTTCATTTTTGCGTGATTCAGGCTGGATGAAAGAAGGATTGTCCTCATAAAACTTCAGCAGGCGATCTGCATATTTGCTCATGCGGAAGAAGTATGACTCCTCTTTGATTAATTCGACCGGGTGGCCGCTGTCAGGGCTTTTTCCGCCGACAACCTCACCCTTCTCATTTCGTTCCACATCCACCAGCTGTGTTTCCGTATAGAATGTTTCATCAGGGATGCTGTACCAGCCCTCATACTCATCCAGGTAAATGTCACCATTATCAAGAAGTTTTTGAAACACTTTCTCGATAATTTCTTTGTGCCGGCTTTCCGTCGTCCGGATGAAATCATCGTGAGAAATGTCGAGCTGCTTCCATAGTTTTTGGATTTCAGCAACTGCGCGATCCACATAAGCTTGAGGCGTGATATTCTCTTCCTCCGCTTTCTGCTGGATTTTCTGTCCGTGCTCATCCGTTCCGGTTAAGTAGCGTACGTCAAATCCTTTTAATCTTTTGTAACGCGCCATCGCATCGCCGGCCACGGTAGTATAAGCATGGCCGATATGTAATTTTCCGCTCGGATAATATATCGGGGTCGTAATATAAAAAGTATTATTGTCTTGCGGCATGTTGCAACCTCCCATTCAGAATGTCGAAAAGCTCACGCCCAAAGGACGAGAGCGGTTTTATTTGATATACAATATTGATATTTGTCCTCTATCTATGATACCATCTTAGCCTTTAAGATCAAGGATATATACGTACTGCGCGTAAAAGAGTAAATAAAATTAAAAATTTTTATTGAAATTAAAAAAAGTCTTAACATGTCGAAATTTGTCGTATATAATCTACTAATATAAAACATCTTGGTTCGAAAGTCTTGATTTAAAAGGATTTTCAGTAGGATAATAGGTTCGAAAAAGCAGTCAAAAAGCCTGTTATTTCAGGATTTCCAAGGCTTTACTTACTATAAGAACTAATTCTTACAAACAATAGCAAACAAAAAGATTGACGATTATTGGAAACCTTGTTATGCTAGGAATGTAAGGAATTTTGTCGAATAATGACGAAGAAAAATATAAACTACAAATAATTATCTCTCGGGAGGAGACTGTTAATGAAATCTACTGGTATCGTACGTAAAGTTGATGAACTTGGACGCGTCGTTATCCCTATCGAACTTCGCCGTACACTGGGCATCGCAGAAAAAGACGCTCTTGAAATTTATGTTGATGATGAAAAAATCATCCTTAAAAAATATAAACCAAACATGACTTGCCAAGTAACTGGTGAAGTTTCTGATGATAACCTTAAACTTGCCGGCGGTAAATTGGTACTCAGCAAAGAAGGCGCTGAGCAAATCATCTCTGAAATTCAAAACCAGCTTCAAAACCAAAAATAAGCTATTTCATACAAAAACCGTTCTTGTTACGACACAAGAACGGTTTTTTTTATGATTGAATGTGATAAGCGTCATAAATCTCGCGTTTCGGTACGTCCCGATCTACCGCTGTTTGTTTTATGGCCTGTTTGGAAGAGGATCCTTCATTTATGTAATGCTCCACATGTTCTTTCTCAGAAAGCTCCGTCCACCAAGGCTTTTCCTCTTCATCCGGTTCATCGCCTTGATTGCCTTCGACAACGAGACAGAACTCACCGCGGATTTGATCTTCATTTGCCCATTCAAGCACCTCGGCGATGGTTCCTCTGATGAATTCCTCGTACTTTTTCGTTAATTCCCTCGTGACGGCGATGGTTCGATTACCCAAAACGTCATGCATTGCTGTTAATGTTTCTTTTAATCTGTGCGGCGCTTCGTAAAATATCATCGTTTCCTGCCGTTTTTTCAGGAGTTCGAGTTCTTTCTTCTTTTCTTTTTTCTGTCTGTTTAAGAATCCGTAGAAGAAAAACGGCTGCGGGGTGATCCCTGATGCGGTCAGCGCGGTTAATGCCGCATTTGCACCCGGAAGCGGAACGACATATCCGCCGATTTGGGTGAAATCTCTCACAATCTCAGCCCCCGGGTCGGAAATTGTCGGCATACCGGCATCACTGACCAATGCCACATTCTTTCCGCTTTTCAGCCATTCAATGATTTTATGGCCGCTGCTTTCTTTATTATGTTCATGATAGCTGATGAGAGATGTTTCTATGTCATAAACATGGCACAGCTTTTTCGTCTGTCTCGTATCTTCGGCAGCTATGACATCGGCCGATTTCAGCGTCTCTACTGCACGAAAGGTCATGTCCTCCAAATTGCCGATCGGTGTAGGAACAAGGTACAGAGTTCCCATTTCAGATTTTCCGTTAAAACTCATCTGGCGTCTTAACATATACAGCCTCCTTGCTGCGTCGTTTTTCTTCTATATATTGCTCTTTTTTCTTTCGGGTCAGCTGTTTAAAACGGTATTCCGCCTGCATCGCTTCCCGTTTTGTTTCAAATGATTCCGCATGGCATAACGAAACCGGCCTTCTCGCCCTTGTATATTTCGCGCCCTTTCCCTCATTGTGGGTTTTCAGCCGTTTTTGCAGATCATTTGTATAACCGGCATACAGACTGTTGTCATTGCACAGCAGCACATAAAAGAAATGGCTATTTGTCTCCATATAAAATCGTGCGGATCTCTTTCGTATATTCATTTTGTTCATTGTATACAAAGAGCGGGGGAAGAATTTTGAGATCAGGGCGGCCGCCTTTAATTCCTTCAACCAAAATGGTATTCGCTTCTTTACCTTGTTTCGGATAAATAAACTGAACCCGTTTCGGTTCTATTCGGTATGCTTTCATTAATTCAAAGATTTCCAGAAGCCTCCCCGGCCGATGAACGAGAGCCGCTTTTCCGCCTTGCTTCAGCAGTTTGCTGCTGACGGAAATCACATCTTCAAGCGTGCAAAGGATTTCGTGCCTTGCGATTCTGAGATGCTCGTTCAGGTTCTGCTCCGCCTCTTTCGGTGTTTTAAAATAAGGCGGATTGCAGGTGACAACATCATATTTATTATGTCCGAGTCTTTCCGGCATATTTTTCAGATCATCATGAATGAGACTGATCTGACCGCCCAGCCCGTTGTATTCCACGCTTCGGAGCGCCATATCATACAAGCGTTCCTGAATTTCAACCCCGGTGATATCGGCTTTTGACCTTGTGCTGAGCAAAAGCGGCACAATGCCGTTCCCCGTGCATAAATCAACGATGTTCCCCTTTTGAATCGGAACGTATGCAAACTTAGACAGCAGCACGGCATCTAATGAAAAAGCGAAAACCGTCGGACTCTGTACTATTTTCATATCCTCTGCTAATAAGTAATCCAATCTTTCATCATCACGTAATGAAACCATAATCTTATTCCTTTCGGCACTCTTTGAAAAAGGCTTCCGACATCAGCGGAAGCCTTTTCCTTATTTTTTATTTAAGAAGGACAGACAAAAAAGGCAATCTCCCTTGCGGACGCTCCCATAATGGACGTTGCAAATATGAAAGCCTTCTTGATACAGCCGGGCCAGATTGTCGTACCCTTCTCCTATATCACTCTGCTCTGCCTTCTGTGTTTTTGTTTCTTTCTGATCGGCTTTGAATTTCTCAATTTGCTCCGTCGTGTCATCAAGCCGCTTACGCAAATGCTTATTTTCAAGCTGAAGATGGTGATTCTCTTCAATCATTTCGCCGATATGCTGCTTTAAGTCACCCAGCTGACGGTACAGCGAACCGATTTGTTCCTCCAGGTTTATGACAGTATCAAATAACTCTTTTTTATCCAAGGTTCCACACCTCGTTAATCTGTGGTTTGTGCGGATACGACGCCCTCTTCCAAGAGCTCTTCCCAAGTATATTCTATCACTTTTTCACGATTCTTCAGTTCCACCTGAAGCACCCGTTCCAGAATATTAAGACCGACAACCTTTGCGGGGCCGTTTGCCGTCGTAATCATTTCGCCTAAATCCGGCAGCTGTTCTTTTGCCGTCTCATACTCATCATTTTCGTACTTCAAACAGCACATCAAACGGCCGCACAGACCGGAAATCTTCGTTGGGTTCAACGATAAATTTTGATCCTTCGCCATTTTGATGGACACCGGTTCAAAATCACCGAGGAACGTGGAGCAGCAAAGCATTCTCCCGCATGGTCCGATACCGCCGAGCATTTTCGCCTCGTCCCTTACCCCGATTTGGCGCAATTCGATTCTCGTTTTAAAGATAGAAGCCAAGTCTTTGACCAATTCCCTGAAATCAACCCGTCCGTCTGCCGTAAAGTAAAAAATGACTTTATTGCGGTCAAACGTAAATTCAACATCAACCAGCTTCATATCTAAGCCGTGGTCAGCCACTTTTTTCTGACAGACTTCAAAAGCGGACAGGGCCTCCTGTTTGTTTTCTTCTACAATGAGAAGATCGCGTTCATCAGCAACGCGAATGACCTTTCGAAGCGGAAGCACAACATCATGCTCGTCCACTTGTTTATTTGCGATGACAACCTGCCCGTATTCGACACCTCTTACGGTTTCAACAATGACGCAGCTGTCTTGTTCTATATCAAATCCGTTCGGATCAAAATAATAAATTTTCCCCGCTTTTTTAAAGCGGACGCCTATTACGTTGTACAAGCTTATCCCTCCTGCAACGTTAACACCAAGTGCTCCATTAATCCCTGCACATTCACATTGGAATGAAGCCGTTTTTTTGCTTCTAAAACAGCGAGAATTTGGTTCGTAACGCTTTGTTGTGTAAATTGCAGCGCATGCTGTTTTATTGATTGGAATAAGTCTTGATAAATCAGTTTATCTTCATTTCCAATTTGGATGGATAATACATCACGGTATATCAATAAGAGCATATCAAGACCCATTTCTTGATGGGTTTTTTCTTTGAAAAAGGGCACCCACTGATCCTGAATGAAGAAAAAGGCATGTCCTTTCCGCTGATGTAAGACTTCATACAATTTTATCACTTTCGCTCTGGACTCTGCAAACTCATCATTTCGACTTAATTCGACTGCTTCTGCAATATTATTTGTCATATTTGCTAAGAGCCGGGCCATGTGAGGGCTCACTTCCTGTTCAATCAGTCTTTCTTCTATGGCTTTCGGCTGAAGCGGCTGGAACGGAAGAACCTGACATCTCGAAACGATGGTATCCAGTATTCGGTGGAGCTGCTCAGTAAGCAGAATTGCGATGGTGTCTTGACTCGGCTCCTCTAAAAACTTCAGCAGACTGTTTGCCGCATTTGTCGTCATTTGATCCGCATGGGATATAATGTACAGCTTTTTATGCGATTCCAGCCCCGTTTTGGAAAACTCTTCCTGAAGCGATTGGATCTGAGCCTTTTTAATGGATAATCCGTCGGGCTGAACCACATGCAGGTCGGGATGGTTTCCGGATTCGATACGCTTACAGTTCCGGCACTCTCCGCAAGGCTCAGTCCCGTCTTCAAGGCAAAAAAAGCTTTTTGCGAGAAGCAGTGCGGCATCCAATTTGCCCGTACCTTTTTTGCCTTCAAACAGATATGCGTGAGAAAGCCTTTTCTTTTCAATGCTGTTATGCAAAAGCCTCATCACTCTGGGCTGCTGCCCGGTCATTTCCTTCCATGATATTGCCATTGTATCACTCTCTATGTGTAAAGGTTAATCAATAAACCTTTTATTTCTCCGATTCGATCCAGCAAATCAATTGCCGGTTTTTCCTGATCTAACATTTCTTCCGTCAGCTGAAGCAGTTTTTCATCTATTTCTTTCACAAGCCCCAGGGTCCGGCTGCTGCCGTACAGGTCAAAGCTTTTCTCCGTCTCATGCGATAATCCGCTGTCTACGGCCTCTTTTACAAAACGTTTTACCAATCCTTTGAATTTCGCTAAGTCTTTGAAGTTTCTCGACTTCGTCAGCCTTTTCCCGAACGTTTCTATATCCGTTAAGAACCTGCTCAGCTGATCAAATTTCAGCTTGCTGCTTTGGCTGTCCATTGAACTTTTAAACGTTCCGGAAAGCTCTGCCGCTTTATAAGCAGGCTGCTGCTTTTTCTCAATAAATGTACGTAAGTCAGAATTTATTTTCACGTCGTCAAATCCTTAAAATTGATGAAATTCATCGACCGGGAGGACAAAGACCGTCGCTCCGCCGACTTCCACTTCGACGGGATATGGAACGTAGGAATCCGCATTCCCGCCCATCGGGGATACCGGGGCAATCATCTGATCACGTTTACAGCCATTCTCTTTAATGAGGCTGAGCGCTTTATCGACACGGATATCTTCCACCCCGATCATAAACGTCGTATTGCCTGATTTAAGGAATCCGCCTGTTGTCGCAAGCTTCGTCACCCTGAAGTTGTGGTCGGTTAATACTTTCAAAAGCCTGTTGCTGTCCTGATCCTGCACCACTGCCACTATTAATTTCATTCTCTAGGCCCCCTTTAGGTTGGAAAGAACATTGTCGTTACATTCATTATAGCAACTTATGAGAAACAGGTCACAACTGAATTTTTTTCAATGCTTCATTTATCACTTGAAGTACGTCCTGAATGACGAGTTCCTTCTTTTTCGATGCGTCGATTGTATGGAATCTTTCCGGAAAACGCTGCATAACCTTTTGGTATCCTTCCCGTACTTTCGTGTGAAAGTGCAGGGCCTCAAGATCGAGACGATTCTTTTCTCTTGAATCATTCGACGTAATCCGTTTCAACCCTTCTTCAGGCTCAATAGAAAAATAGATGGTGACATCAGGCATCGTATCGCCGATTGCAAACTGGTTGATAGAAAGAACTTCATCAATGCCGAGCCCTCTCGCATAGCCTTGATAAGCCAGCGAACTGTCGATGAAACGATCACACAGCACAATGCGCCCTTCTTTCAATGCAGGCTGCACCTTTTCGGTTAAATGCTGTCTTCTCGCCGCGGCGTAAAGCAGCGCCTCCGTTTTTGCATCCATCAGTGTATTGTTTTTATTTAAGATCACTTCTCTGATCTGTTCCGCAATGTCGATGCCGCCCGGTTCTCTTGTCGCTGTCACCGGGAGCCCCTCTGCCGACAGAATCTCTTTCAGTTCCTGAAGCACAGTCGTTTTCCCTGCACCTTCAGGACCTTCAAATGTTATAAATAAACCGCTCATGATTTCTCCTCTTCTATATAGACAAGTAATTGTTCCCCGTTTAACAAGCCTTGAATATGCGCGTCCATGCCGATTAAACGGGAAAGCTTCTGTACGATCTCTTCTGTTATCCGTTCGCCGTCCATGATCAGCGGAATTCCGGGCGGATAAGGAATAATGTTCCCCGCATGCAAGCGCCCGGCCGCCTTATTTATATCTGCAGGCTCTTTTGTAAACTTCCGCATCTCATTTTGCGGATATTCAAGTGTCGAAATGGACGGAAATGTCCAATTCACGGCATCCGGCAATTTATCGGGCGGTGTATTCTCCAGTTTCTGCTGTATGTTTCTTACGGCTGCCTGTTCTATCATCCGCCGGCCGCCTATCGGCAGTACGAGCAATACTTGGTACTCGTCAGCCAGCTCGGCAACAATGCCTTCACTCTCCAAAATGCGTTGTAATGAATAGCCGGAATGTCCGAGCTTTGACCGAAGTATTAATTTTAACGGGTCCGCCCGCAGCCCATATCCGGAAGGCTCAATTATTTCAATAGAAGAAATTGATGCGAACCTTCGTTTGATTTTCTCAATGTGCTCCATATGGACGGGAAGTGTCCCTTTTTCAGCAATGTCCTGCACATAAGCACGCGCCGTATCTAAAGATGCCATAATCGGGTATGACGGGCTGCTGCTTTGCAAACTGCTTACATAATAAGTTAATCGATCTCTGTCAATTCGGGTGCTGTTTAAATGAAAGTAAGATCCCATCGTCATAGCTGGAAGCGTTTTGTGAGCCGATTGAACAACGGCGTCCGCCCCCATAGCCAATGATGAAGGCGGGAAAGGCTGGCCTAACACAAAGTGAGCCCCATGAGCCTCATCCACCAGTACAGGAACACCGTATGAATGGGCTTTTTTAACTGCCGCAGTCAAATCGGCGGCGTGTCCGTAGTAAGTCGGATTGGTCAAAACAAGTCCTTTCGCGTTCGGATATGACGCCAGCGCTTTTTCGATGACTGAAAGGGATACATGTGCCGGCACATGCATGTTTTCATCGATTTCCGGCGCCAAATAAACCGGCTTGGCTCCGGCCAATGCCACCGCATGGAAAACAGACTTGTGACAATTACGCTGGATCAGAATGGGTTCACCCGGTTCACAAACAGCTAAAATCATCGCCAGATTGCCGGCGGTCGTTCCATTGACGAGAAAGAAGCTTTCCTGAGAGCCGTACAATCTGCTCACCAAATCCTGCGCTTCCTTAATGACCCCCGTCGGGTGATGCAAGTCATCAAGACCCGTGATCTCAGTCATATCTATAGATAAAAGAGATTGATATACAGATTTGGCTTCATCAAAAAAGACATCTCCATTGTGATGTCCCGGAACATGAAAAGAATACGTATTTCGGTGCGCATGCTTCATCAGCGCTGTATATAAAGGTGTGTCCATTTTTAAACAAATCCTTTGCCTGTCTTTCTTATTATATCGTGCCGGCGAGCCAACTTAAAGCTAAGACTTTTTGCCATCTAGCCGTTATCCCGGCCGGACCTCATATCAAGCAGCTTCTTTTTTAAATCGCCTTCCATGATAACAAGCTCCTCCTCGGCACGCCTGCGTTTCATCCTGCCTTCTTCTTGAATAGACATGATTTCTTCAAGTGTGCTGACTAAGCTTTCCTGCACTTTTTTGAGGGTGTCTGCCTCAACAAGTCCGCGCTCATTGGCTTTGGCGGTCTCGACTGTGCTTGTTTTCAGAAGTTCGGCGTTTTTCAGCAGCAATTGATTTGTCGTATCCGCCGCCTTCTGCTGCACATCTGCCGCACTCCGCTGCCTCATAAGCGTCAGCGCGATGGCGACTTGATTCTTCCATAAAGGAATAGCCGTAACAATGGAGGACTGAATTTTCTCTGCCAGTGCCTGATTCGTGTTTTGAATCAGACGGATTTGCGGCGCACTCTGAAGCGTAATCTGCCTGCTCAGCAGCAGATCATGCACCCTCTTATCCAGACGGTCGGCAAACTGGCGAAGATCATTCACTTCCTGCGCGTCCATTTGATTGTGTTCTCGTAATTCGGCTTTTCTTGCCGCTTCGGGAATAAGCTTTGTTTTCAGCTCATCTAATTTTAATTCACCCGCTGCTATATACATAGTTAAATCAGAAAAGTATTGTTTATTTTGGGCGTACAGCTGATCTAACCATTTATTGTCACTCAACAGCACATTTTTAGAATGTTCCAGCCTTCTGCTGATACGGTCAATCTGCACACTTGTCTTTTGATATTTCGAAAGCACTTCCTGCACAGATCCGGATACCCTTTTAAACAGCCGGGCGAAAAATCCTTTGTTCTTTACCTGCAGATCATCGGGGTTTACCTGGTCAAGCTTCAGCATCAGATCAGCCAATATCTGTCCCATCTCTCCTGCATCTTTTCTTTGCACGTGCTCTATCATCGTGTGGGAAAATTCCAGAAGATTCGCTTGCGCCTGTGAACCAAACAGAACAATGCTTTGCATGTTCCCAGGGTCCAGTTTTTCAGCGAGCTGAAGTGCCGCTTCTCTTTTTTCTTCCGGCAGCGTATCTGCAAGCTTTAGATGAGTCTGGTCATTTTGGGCGCCCATACTGTCGTCGGAACGGTCTTTGGCCATTTCCTTCTTCCTTTCTTATTTTCTCAGTGAATGCTTTGCCATATCTAATTCAAAGTGCAGGTTGTCGATGTCCTCCTTCATCAGTTCATGAAGATCCTCTTCCAGCCTTCTGGAAAGCTCCGCCAGAGTCATCCTCGTCTCACTCAAGGACATTGATAAATCTTTATTTTTTCGCGGCTGTGATGAGAGCAAAGCATACTTTTCCGTCAGTTCCACAACAGAATCAAGCGTTTGATAATAGAAACGCTCTGCCTGATAAAAACGCTTCGGCTCCTGCTTTGTGAGCAGATATATTCGTCGGGTTATCCGCAGTATCTCTGCATTCTGCTTCAGCATTTGTATACTTTTAGAGCGGAAAAGCGCCCTGCGTAATCGGATGATTTTACCCTTTGCTTCCTCAAGATTTTCCTTGATATAAGCATATTCTTTTCTTGTCAGCCGGTGTTTTTTTAAAAAGAGACGCTTCGCATTCCACAAGCCGGACGCACTGACTGCGGCTCCGCCGGCTGCCCCGTATAAAAGCGAATACAGAAAAGGCTGATGCCCTATCGTAAAGAAGGTTATCCCCGCTAATACAAAAACTGCGCTGCCGCAAAACGTCCATTTCATATATTGAATAAACGGTTTCATACTTGATCGACTCCTATTTATTCACTTTTATCAGTATTATCTATTACATTCCATGTCTAAACAAGTTCCTCTTCTTATCGTATCAGTTCTTTTATAAAAAGTGAAAAAACTCCTCTGATTTCAGGCAAAAAAAAGACCCTTTTCAGGGTTAAGAATATAACGTCGGTGTATGAAGGCTTTTCAGTTTACGAACGAAAAATTCATAATTCGGATCAGAGGTCGGAGTGGAAACTACTTTCTTCTCACACTCTAAACATATAAATTTCGTATAAATATGGATTCCCCTGCTTTTCTTGGTTTCACACACAATACATGTTTCTTCATGGCCGGACGTTTCATTCATTTTGCCCACCTCCGTATGAATAGCCTTCCCTTAAGCTGTTGATTGTATACACAATTTGGATCTTTTTGAAGTTTGCAATTAGTATATGGGCGTTCCCGTATTTCGGTGTTTGTTTTGTTTTTATTCAAAAACAAAAAAGGCAGCTCATGATGAGCTGCCTTTACCGAAATGATAGCTTGGCGGCGTCCTACTCTCACAGGGGGAAACCCCCGACTACCATCGGCGCTGAAGAGCTTAACTTCCGTGTTCGGCATGGGAACGGGTGTGACCTCTTCGCTATCGCCACCAAACCATTGAGAGTGTTCTCTCAAAACTAGATAACAGTAAGCATACATTCAAATTGGTTAAGTCCTCGATCGATTAGTATCTGTCAGCTCCATGTGTCGCCACACTTCCACCTCAGACCTATCAACCTGATCATCTTTCAGGGATCTTACTTCCTTGCGGAATGGGAAATCTCATCTTGAGGGGGGCTTCATGCTTAGATGCTTTCAGCACTTATCCCGTCCGCACATAGCTACCCAGCGATGCCCTTGGCAGAACAACTGGTACACCAGCGGTGCGTCCATCCCGGTCCTCTCGTACTAAGGACAGCTCCTCTCAAATTTCCTGCGCCCGCGACGGATAGGGACCGAACTGTCTCACGACGTTCTGAACCCAGCTCGCGTACCGCTTTAATGGGCGAACAGCCCAACCCTTGGGACCGACTACAGCCCCAGGATGCGATGAGCCGACATCGAGGTGCCAAACCTCCCCGTCGATGTGGACTCTTGGGGGAGATAAGCCTGTTATCCCCGGGGTAGCTTTTATCCGTTGAGCGATGGCCCTTCCATGCGGAACCACCGGATCACTAAGCCCGACTTTCGTCCCTGCTCGACTTGTAGGTCTCGCAGTCAAGCTCCCTTGTGCCTTTACACTCTGCGAATGATTTCCAACCATTCTGAGGGAACCTTTGGGCGCCTCCGTTACCTTTTAGGAGGCGACCGCCCCAGTCAAACTGCCCACCTGACACTGTCTCCCCGCCCGATAAGGGCGGCGGGTTAGAAGGTCAATACAGCCAGGGTAGTATCCCACCGATGCCTCCACCGAAGCTGGCGCTCCGGTTTCCAAGGCTCCTACCTATCCTGTACAAGCTGTACCAACATTCAATATCAGGCTGCAGTAAAGCTCCACGGGGTCTTTCCGTCCTGTCGCGGGTAACCTGCATCTTCACAGGTACTATAATTTCACCGAGTCTCTCGTTGAGACAGTGCCCAGATCGTTGCGCCTTTCGTGCGGGTCGGAACTTACCCGACAAGGAATTTCGCTACCTTAGGACCGTTATAGTTACGGCCGCCGTTTACTGGGGCTTCAATTCGCACCTTCGCTTACGCTAAGCGCTCCTCTTAACCTTCCAGCACCGGGCAGGCGTCAGCCCCTATACTTCGCCTTGCGGCTTCGCAGAGACCTGTGTTTTTGCTAAACAGTCGCCTGGGCCTATTCACTGCGGCTCTCTCGGGCTTGCACCCTAACAGAGCACCCTTCTCCCGAAGTTACGGGGTCATTTTGCCGAGTTCCTTAACGAGAGTTCTCTCGATCACCTTAGGATTCTCTCCTCGCCTACCTGTGTCGGTTTGCGGTACGGGCACCTCTCACCTCGCTAGAGGCTTTTCTTGGCAGTGTGGAATCAGGAACTTCGCTACTATAATTCGCTCGCCATCACAGCTCAGCCTTCACGGGAAACGGATTTGCCTATTTCCCAGCCTAACTGCTTGGACGCGGATATCCAATACCGCGCTTACCCTATCCTCCTGCGTCCCCCCATTGCTCAAATGGTGAGGAGGTGGTACAGGAATATCAACCTGTTATCCATCGCCTACGCCTTTCGGCCTCGGCTTAGGTCCCGACTAACCCTGAGCGGACGAGCCTTCCTCAGGAAACCTTAGGCATTCGGTGGAGGGATTCTCACCCTCTTTCGCTACTCATACCGGCATTCTCACTTCTAAGCGCTCCACAAGTCCTTCCGGTCTTGCTTCACAGCCCTTAGAACGCTCTCCTACCACTGTTCGAAGAACAGTCCGCGCTTCGGTGATACGTTTAGCCCCGGTACATTTTCGGCGCAGAGTCACTCGACCAGTGAGCTATTACGCACTCTTTAAATGGTGGGCTTCTAAGCCAACATCCTGGTTGTCTAAGCAACTCCACATCCTTTTCCACTTAACGTATACTTTGGGACCTTAGCTGGCGGTCTGGGCTGTTTCCCTTTCGACTACGGATCTTATCACTCGCAGTCTGACTCCCAAGGATAAGTCATCGGCATTCGGAGTTTGACTGAATTCGGTAACCCGGTAGGGGCCCCTAGTCCAATCAGTGCTCTACCTCCGAGACTCTTACCTTGAGGCTAGCCCTAAAGCTATTTCGGAGAGAACCAGCTATCTCCAGGTTCGATTGGCATTTCACCCCTACCCACACCTCATCCCCGCACTTTTCAACGTGCGTGGGTTCGGCCTCCATTCAGTGTTACCTGAACTTCACCCTGGACATGGGTAGATCACCTGGTTTCGGGTCTACGACCACGTACTCAATTCGCCCTATTCAGACTCGCTTTCGCGGCTCCGCATCTTCTGCTTAACCTTGCACGGGATCGTAACTCGCCGGTTCATTCTACAAAGGCACGCCATCACCCGTTAACGGGCTCTGACTACTTGTAGGCACACGGTTTCAGGATCTCTTTCACCCCTTCCGGGGTGCTTTTCACCTTCCCTCACGGTACTGGTTCACTATCGGTCACTAGGGAGTATTTAGCCTTGGGAGATGGTCCTCCCGGATTCCGACGGAATTTCACGTGTTCCGCCGTACTCAGGATCCACTCAGGAGAGAACGAAGTTTTGACTACAGGGCTGTTACCTCCTATGGCGGGCCTTTCCAGACCTCTTCATCTACCTCGTTCCTTTGTAACTCCGTACAGAGTGTCCTACAACCCCAAGAGGCAAGCCTCTTGGTTTGGGCTGGTCCCGTTTCGCTCGCCGCTACTCAGGGAATCGCATTTGCTTTCTCTTCCTCCGGGTACTTAGATGTTTCAGTTCCCCGGGTCTGCCTTCTCATATCCTATGTATTCAGATATGGATACCACTCCATTACGAGTGGTGGGTTTCCCATTCGGAAATCTCCGGATCAAAGCTTGCTTACAGCTCCCCGAAGCATATCGGTGTTCGTCCCGTCCTTCATCGGCTCCTAGTGCCAAGGCATCCACCGTGCGCCCTTTCTAACTTAACCGTTAAAAAGAATCACTACGTGATATCTTGCATTACTAATTGAATGTGAATTACTTCTGTTATCTAGTTTTCAAAGAACACGTTGGTGGAGCCTAGCGGGATCGAACCGCTGACCTCCTGCGTGCAAAGCAGGCGCTCTCCCAGCTGAGCTAAGGCCCCGTATTGGGTAAAGATGGTGGGCCTGAGTGGACTCGAACCACCGACCTCACGCTTATCAGGCGTGCGCTCTAACCAGCTGAGCTACAGGCCCATCTACCATATGAAAGAATCAAAGTTCCTTCAAAACTAAACAAGACAGGGAACGTTCTGTTTATAAGACCCAAGATCTTATATTCCGTTAAAATCCTTAGAAAGGAGGTGATCCAGCCGCACCTTCCGATACGGCTACCTTGTTACGACTTCACCCCAATCATCTGTCCCACCTTCGGCGGCTGGCTCCATAAAGGTTACCTCACCGACTTCGGGTGTTACAAACTCTCGTGGTGTGACGGGCGGTGTGTACAAGGCCCGGGAACGTATTCACCGCGGCATGCTGATCCGCGATTACTAGCGATTCCAGCTTCACGCAGTCGAGTTGCAGACTGCGATCCGAACTGAGAACAGATTTGTGGGATTGGCTTAACCTCGCGGTTTCGCTGCCCTTTGTTCTGTCCATTGTAGCACGTGTGTAGCCCAGGTCATAAGGGGCATGATGATTTGACGTCATCCCCACCTTCCTCCGGTTTGTCACCGGCAGTCACCTTAGAGTGCCCAACTGAATGCTGGCAACTAAGATCAAGGGTTGCGCTCGTTGCGGGACTTAACCCAACATCTCACGACACGAGCTGACGACAACCATGCACCACCTGTCACTCTGCCCCCGAAGGGGACGTCCTATCTCTAGGATTGTCAGAGGATGTCAAGACCTGGTAAGGTTCTTCGCGTTGCTTCGAATTAAACCACATGCTCCACCGCTTGTGCGGGCCCCGTCAATTCCTTTGAGTTTCAGTCTTGCGACCGTACTCCCCAGGCGGAGTGCTTAATGCGTTAGCTGCAGCACTAAGGGGCGGAACCCCTAACACTTAGCACTCATCGTTTACGGCGTGGACTACCAGGGTATCTAATCCTGTTCGCTCCCCACGCTTTCGCTCCTCAGCGTCAGTTACAGACCAGAGAGTCGCCTTCGCCACTGGTGTTCCTCCACATCTCTACGCATTTCACCGCTACACGTGGAATTCCACTCTCCTCTTCTGCACTCAAGTTCCCCAGTTTCCAATGACCCTCCCGGTTGAGCCGGGGCTTTCACATCAGACTTAAGAAACCGCCTGCGAGCCCTTTACGCCCAATAATTCCGGACAACGCTTGCCACCTACGTATTACCGCGGCTGCTGGCACGTAGTTAGCCGTGGCTTTCTGGTTAGGTACCGTCAAGGTGCCGCCCTATTCGAACGGCACTTGTTCTTCCCTAACAACAGAGCTTTACGATCCGAAAACCTTCATCACTCACGCGGCGTTGCTCCGTCAGACTTTCGTCCATTGCGGAAGATTCCCTACTGCTGCCTCCCGTAGGAGTCTGGGCCGTGTCTCAGTCCCAGTGTGGCCGATCACCCTCTCAGGTCGGCTACGCATCGTCGCCTTGGTGAGCCGTTACCTCACCAACTAGCTAATGCGCCGCGGGTCCATCTGTAAGTGGTAGCCGAAGCCACCTTTATGTCTGAACCATGCGGTTCAAACAACCATCCGGTATTAGCCCCGGTTTCCCGGAGTTATCCCAGTCTTACAGGCAGGTTACCCACGTGTTACTCACCCGTCCGCCGCTAACATCAGGGAGCAAGCTCCCATCTGTCCGCTCGACTTGCATGTATTAGGCACGCCGCCAGCGTTCGTCCTGAGCCAGGATCAAACTCTCCGATAAATGGATCACAGACTAAGTTCACTGCATCCTGCAGTAACGTCTGTGTGATCTGCATCATGCAGACCTTAGTTTGACTGACTACGCACATCGCTGTGCGATTTATTTAAAACTTTGAATTAACAGGTACGTTTTGTCTTGTTTAGTTTTCAAAGAACTTTGTCCATCGCTCTTGAAGCGACTTAATTATTATAACATCTCAGTGTCAGTATCGTCAATAACTTTTTAAAATTTCTTTTTCAAGAATTCGTTTCGTCATCAGCGACGTATATTAGAATACCACCCATGATCCAACATGTCAACAATAATCGACAAATTAAATGATGAAGCGTTTAATGACTATCAAAGCCGCAATGCCGGGAATTCCCAGAATCCCGCTGATGCCCGTTGTAATCAGGTTAACAGGGATATGAATACCGAGACTGCCCCCGAACAAGTTCACACCCACCAACAGAATCGCGCCGGCAATAAACTTAATGGCAGTCACACCAATCCACCTTAACGGTTTTGAAGATACTCCCCATAAAAAAAGCAAAGCAACCAGACCGACAATCAAACCGATAATGAAAAAAGGCTCCATGAATCTTCCCCCTCGCTTGTTTAGTACAAGCTTATGAGAAGATTCCGGAGAATAGACCTCTTACTTCCATCTGCTCATTTTCAAATTCCGCTGCTTCGCTTCTTTCAAATAAAAAAAGTACTTAGATTCAGCGACTTTCAGCTCAAACAACACTTCAGCGGAGGGCTCTAGACTTTTCTCGACCAGACTCTTCTGTCTGTTCCATTCTTCTTTTTGTTTAAAGAGCTGTTCTATCAGCTTCTCGTCAAACTCTTTTCTTAATGTATTTCTGCGAAGAAAACCCATGCCTTGCCTTTTCCTCCCTTACAATTCACGTCTTCCTTCAAGAGCTTTTGAAAGAGTGACCTCATCAGCATATTCCAAATCACCGCCGACGGGCAGACCGTGGGCAATACGGGAGAGCTTGATGCCTGAGGGCTTTAACAGCCTTGATATATACATCGCTGTTGCTTCCCCTTCAATATTAGGGTTGGTTGCGAGAATAACTTCTGTCACTTGATCATCCTGAAGACGTTTCAGCAGCTCCGGAATCTTAATATCCTCCGGGCCGATGCCGTCCATTGGTGAAATCGCGCCGTGAAGAACATGATACTGGCCGTTATATTCCTTCATTTTCTCCATTGCGATCACATCCTTAGGGTCCTGCACGACACAAATAACAGACTTATCCCTTCTTGTGTCCTCACATATATAACAAGGGTCCTGATCTGTAATATGTCCGCAAATCGAGCAATATGTCAGATTCCGCTTCGCATTGACAAGCGCCTTAGCAAAATCCAATACTGTGTCTTCTTTCATACCTAGAACAAAAAAAGCCAGACGAACCGCTGTTTTCGGTCCGATCCCTGGCAATTTCATAAAGCTGTCAATCAGCTTTGATATTGGTTCAGGATACTGCATGTTTATTTATCCCCCTAGAATAAACCCGGTATGTTCATTCCTTTTGTAAATTGTCCCATTGTCTCATTCGTCATGTCATCCACTTTTTTGAGGGCGTCGTTTGTCGCAGCAAGAACCAGGTCCTGAAGCATTTCGATATCTTCCGGATCAACAACTTCTTCTTTAATGGCAACGTCTACAACTTCTTTTTGGCCGTTGACTTTTACAGTCACCATACCGCCGCCCGCTGTGCCTTCAAGCACTTTTTCAGCAAGTTCCTCCTGAGCCTTCGCCATATCCTTTTGCATTTTTTGCATTTGTTTCATCATTTTTTGCATGTTTCCCATTCCGCCACGCATATTCAATCACTCTCTTTCATCTTATTAGTCTTTTATTTCGATTAAATCCGCTCCGACAAGTTTTTTCGCCTCTGCAATCAGCGGATCTTCTTCAGCCGGTTCGTTTGATCCTTCACTTTCCTGCTGGTGATCATTTAAAAATTCTTCTCTTATTTTACCCCATTGTGCTTCCGGAACGCCAATCAAATCCATTCTTTTCCCGAGCATTGATTCGAGAATCTGTTCAAGATTCGTACGGACTCCGTTATTGTCTTCTGCAACCATTTTACAATGGATTTCGTATTTAAATTTAAGCACAAATGCCTTTTGAGCAGCGGCCACCGGTTCACTGTCATTCAAAAGAGCCGCATGAGATACCTTATTCTGCTGTTTCAGGTGTGCCAGCAGCTTGCCCCAGCTGCTTTTAAGCTGTTCAAGATCAGGTCTTGTGGCTTCCTTCAGTATCTCATGAATTCTTCCGACCGGGGCTTTATAATGGCTTTTTCCGCCTTTTTGAGGACGCGGAGCTTCTTTCGGAGCGCTTTCCATCTGAACCTTCACACCGGAGGTTTTCAGCCTTTCTACTTCCTGCTCAAGCTGCTGGATCTTATTCATCAGCATGCCGACCTCAGGGATGTCTCCGGCGGATTGCTGTGCCGTCTGGCATATTTTCACGACAGCCACTTCAAAAAAGATTCTTGGGTGGTTCGTCCACTTCATTTCCTGATGGCTTTTATTCAGGATATCAATCATCTCATATAAAGCGGGGGCCGGTATGTCACCGCTTAGATTCCGAAACGTTTCATCGACCTTCACCTTCTCCAGGACTCCTTCTAAACCGGGAGCGGCCTGGTACAAGAGCATATCCCTGAAATAGAAAATCATATCTTCAATCAGTTTGGCCGCATCTTTCCCCTGCTGGAGCAATTCATTCAGTGTTTCCAATGCCTCGGAAACCTGTTTGCGGTGTAGAGCAGATGCCAGTTTTCCAATATAGTGCTGAGAAACGGCTCCGGTAATGAGCAAAGCGTCATCCACCGACAGCTCCTCGCCGCTGAATGATACAGCTTGATCGAGCAGGCTCAGCGCGTCCCTCATTCCTCCGTCCGCAGCACTCGCTATGATATCAAGGGCTCCTTCTTCCACCTTCAGCTGCTCTGCATCGACGATTGTCTTCATTCGTCCGACAATTGCTTTGGATGTAATCCGTTTGAAGTCAAAACGCTGACATCTGGAGATAATGGTTAAAGGAATCTTATGAGGCTCAGTCGTAGCTAATATGAAAATGCAATGTGCCGGCGGTTCTTCCAGCGTTTTCAGAAGCGCATTGAATGCGCCGATAGAGAGCATATGCACCTCATCTATAATATATACCTTGTAAGTAACGGCCGACGGGGCGAATTTTACTTTGTCACGGATGTCGCGGATTTCGTCTACGCCGTTATTCGACGCCGCATCTATTTCAATCACATCTGATATAGAGCCATTTGTGATCCCCTTGCACGCCGCGCACTCATTGCACGGTTCTTCTACAGGGGCGTGCTCACAGTTGACTGCTTTCGCAAATATTTTAGCTGCACTGGTTTTTCCCGTTCCCCGCGGTCCAGAAAACAGATATGCATGAGAAAATTTCTTTTGCAAAAGGGCATTTTGCAGCGTTTTCGTAATGTGTTCCTGTCCGACCACATCTTCAAACTGCTGAGGCCTAAATACTCGATATAAAGCTTGGTAACCCACAGGATGCGCCCTCCTCTGTTATTCATCATGTTTATTATACATGAACGTGCTTTTAACGCCAAAACCCGTTTTTCATATACGAAAAAACTCACCTGCCATAAACAGGTGAGTCTGAAATTTGATGATTGATTTACCGTGCACCTTCTGTCGATTCGCTACCCTAAGCGTTACTTAAGCAGTTAGCTCAGCCCAGGCAACCCTGCGGCACATGAGAGGTTTCACTTAATGCTGCTTCCTTCCGGACCTGACATGGTTCATGAATTCCCATTGCGCAGGACCCAGACGTCAACGCCACTTACTTAAGGCAGACCTTACAGTAAACGAACCTCGAGAAGGGATTCGGCCCCGCTAGAGCGGATTGCGGGTACAGGGCACCGCTACCTCCCCGCTTAGCACGGCAAAATAAATATCAAATTTTGATATGCGCACCATTCATGATGCACACATAAGTATATCTGCTTCAGGCAGAAAATGCAACCGTACTACTCAGACAACTTTTTCCTCATGTCTTTCTTTTGCCGGCGCAGCTTTCTGAAAAAAGCGCTGAGCATTTCTCCGCACTCTTCTCCGAGCACGCCGCTCACCACTTCCGCTTGGTGGTTGAACCGCTCTTCCTGCAAGAGGTTCATCAGCGTTCCTGTACAGCCCCCCTTGGGATCAAATGCGCCGAATACGACCTTGTCGACTCTCGAAAGCACGACGGCTCCCGCGCACATCGGACACGGCTCCAAAGTGACATAAAGAACGGCATCCTCAAGTCTCCATGTCCCCAGCTTACGGCACGCTTCGTCTATCGCCAGCATTTCGGCGTGGGCAAGCGATCGCTGTTCAGTCTCCCGCAGATTATGCGCCCGCGCCACAATCTCATCGTGCAGAACAAGAACTGCTCCGATCGGCACTTCACCTTTCTCTTCGGCTTTCTTCGCTTCTTTTATGGCTTCTCTCATATAATATTCATCATTCATAGGTTCGAGCTCTCTTCTTAAGTTTTTTCATGTCTCATAAAGGTTAAAATAGGAATACCCCAGCAGAAAGGAGTTGCCGGTATTGTCTGAACCTAACAACACAGCCCTTCTGATTGTCGATATGATCAACAATTTTCAATTTGATATGGGCGAACGTCTTGCTGAAAAAACCAAACAAATTGTCCCCCGTATTTTATCATTAAAGAAGCATGCAAAACAAAGCAACTGGCCGATTATTTATATTAATGATCATTACGGGCTCTGGAAGGCTGATATTGATGCCATCAGGGAGGAATGCAGCAACGACAGAAGCGCCTCCATTATAAAAGATATTTCGCCTCAGCCGGATGATTATTTTCTCATTAAACCGAAGCATTCCGCTTTTTACGAAACGGCGCTTCACACCCTTCTGACCGAATTACAAGTGAACCGATTAATCATCACGGGGATTGCCGGGAACATTTGTGTGCTGTTCACGGCCAACGACGCTTATATGAGAGAATACAGCATTGCCATTCCGAAAGACTGCACCGCTTCCAATAACGACGAAGACAATGATTTCGCTTTGACCATGATGGAGAATGTTCTCTTCGCAGAAATAACCACGGAAAAACAAATTACCGCCGAAAAATAAACATGATCAGCCTCCTTTTTTCATATATTTGATAGCGGATATGAAAGGAGGCGTTTTTCATTCAGATCTATATAGTGAAACGGGGCGACACGCTTTCCGCTATTGCGGCGCGCTACCGGACAGCCGCAAATGTCATTGCGGAAGCAAATAAACTGCCTAATCCCAATACATTGGTTGTCGGACAAACCCTTGTCATCCCGATTGAGGGTCAATATTACGAAGTAAAACAAGGTGATACTCTCGCGTCAATCGCCGGCCGTTTTCATATATCGGCCGCGGAGCTTGCGAGGGTGAACGGAATTCAGCCCGGCACCACATTGAGAGTCGGAACCCGCCTTTACATTCCACAGCAGGCGAATAAGCCCGATATCGAATCAAACGCATATATAGAACCGCGGGGAACGAGCGTAAGCGCTAATCTGCAGCAGGCGGCAAGGGAGGCCTCTCCTTATTTAACATACCTCGGCGCATTCAGTTTTCAAGTGCAGCGGAACGGGACTTTAAAGGAACCGCCTCTGACCAATTTAAAAAGCATCAGTGACAGGCACAACACCACACTGATGATGATCATCACCAACCTTGAAAATGACGCATTCAGCGATGAACTCGGGCGGCTCATCTTGAATGACAATACAGTGAAAACAAAACTCTTTCAGGAAATCGTCTCCACGGCTAAAAAGTACGGCTTTCGCGATATTCACTTTGATTTCGAATATTTACGTCCACAGGACAGGGAAGCTTACAATCGCTTTTTACGTGAAGCGAGAACGATTTTTCATCGGGAAGGCTGGAAGATTTCAACGGCGCTTGCTCCGAAAACGAGCGCGACTCAGGCCGGCAAATGGTACGAAGCTCATGACTATAGGGCACATGGAGAAATCGTCGATTTTGTCGTGATTATGACATATGAGTGGGGGTACAGCGGAGGCCCGGCTCAGGCCGTATCACCTATCGGCCCTGTAAGAAATGTCATAGAGTACGCGCTGACGGAAATGCCTTCTTCAAAAATCGTCATGGGCCAGAATATGTACGGCTATGATTGGACACTGCCTTTTAAACAGGGAACGACAGCGAAAGCCGTCAGTCCTCAGCAGGCAATCGCTCTGGCCGCACGCTATAAAGTCGACATTCAATATGACGAAACCGCCCAGGCTCCCTTCTTCCGATACACGGATGCAAATCAGAAACGGCATGAAGTATGGTTTGAAGACGCACGATCCATTCAAGCGAAATTCAATTTAATTAAAGAACTTCATTTAAGAGGAATCAGCTATTGGAAACTCGGCCTTTCTTTCCCGCAAAACTGGCTTTTGCTCGGCGATCAATTTCATATTGTAAAAGAGACGTTTCGTTAATTGGAAGCGTCTTTTTTCATGGGCTTTTCTGTGAGTGTGATACAATATAAAGGCCGGCAGCTGACGGATGTTTGCAGAATTAAGGAGGATTTTCAATGAACAGAGCCCCTTTTATCGCGGTAGAAGGTCCTATCGGGGCAGGAAAAACGACACTCGCTACAATGCTTTCTGAAGAGCTCGGTTTTCCTATGATTAATGAGATTGTGGAAGACAACCCTTATCTCGATAAGTTTTATGACAATATCGAGGAGTGGAGTTTCCAGCTTGAAATGTTTTTTCTATGTCACAGGTATAAACAGCTTGAAGACACCGATCGAGATTATTTAAAACAAGGACAGCCCGTTTTGTCCGATTATCATATTTATAAAAATGTTATTTTCGCAGAGCGTACATTGCACGGCCAAAAGCTTGAGAAGTATAAGCAGATCTATCATCTGCTCACCCACGACCTGCCGAAGCCCAATATCATTGTATACATAAAGGCAAGCCTGCCGACATTGCTTCAACGCATTGAAAAACGCGGGCGCCCGTTTGAGAAAAATATCGAACATCAATATCTGGAACATCTCATTGCAGATTACGACACAGCCATCAGACAGCTTCAGGAAGAAGATCCGGATATATCTGTACTGACCATTGACGGTGATACTGAAGACTTTGTGTTGAATAAGACAGACTATGAAAGAATTGCCCGTCAGGTAAAGGAGCTAATTAAATGAAAGACATTCACATTCCAAACAATGCCATTATAACAGTAGCAGGAACGGTAGGAGTCGGAAAATCGACTTTGACCAAAGCTTTAGCAAAACGGCTCGGGTTTCATACCTCACTTGAGGAAGTGGATGAAAACCCTTATTTAGAGAAGTTTTATCACGATTTTGAACGCTGGAGCTTCCATTTGCAAATTTATTTTCTGGCTGAGCGGTTCAAAGAGCAGAAAAACATGTTTGAATCTGGCGGCGGATTCGTGCAGGACCGTTCGATTTATGAAGATACAGGCATATTCGCAAAAATGCATGCGGATAAAGGAACCATGTCGCTGACAGATTACACAACATACACAAGCCTATTTGAGGCGATGGTCATGACGCCGTATTTCCCGCATCCTGATGTTTTGATCTACTTAGAAGGCGACCTTGAATACATTATAAGCCGGATTGAAAAGCGGGGCCGCGAGATGGAGCTGCAGACAAACCGCTCTTATTGGGAAGAGATGTATACACGGTACGAAGACTGGATCAGCGGTTTTAACGCCTGCCCTGTGCTGAAAGTACGCATTGAAGATTATGACCTTGAAGCTGATGAACAGTCACTGGAACCTTTGATCGAAAAAATCAGTCACGTGATCAACGAAAACAGAAACAAATAAAAATAGCAAAGCGATTTTCCCCGAACAGAGAAAATCGCTTTTTTTGCATATAAAAAATCCGCTGCATCACATGCAGCGGACAAAACAATCTCCAATATATGCTCGAGTTTCATTAGGTTTAAAATCAATATGGCGGAGGAAGAGGGATTCGAACCCCCGCGGGCTTTGACACCCCTGTCGGTTTTCAAGACCGATCCCTTCAGCCAGACTTGGGTATTCCTCCGTATCGACATTTAATAATATACCACATGACCCAAATTTCAGTCAAGCGCTTTTTCATATTTTTTATTTCATTTCTTAAACAGCTTTTCCGTCAGCTTTACTATCATACAAAAGTCTTGCGTCCAATTCAACCTCAGTATGCCATACGGGCAGGAAAACACAATAAAAATCAAGAATAGATTCAAACAGATAACCTGATCATAAAGGTGGAGAACATAGTGAAAATCATCATTGCACCCGATTCTTTCAAAGAAAGCATGACATCAAAAGAAGCAGCTGACAGCATAGAAAAAGGATTCAAAGCGGTCTTCCCTGACGCGGAATATATCAAGATACCCGCGGCTGATGGCGGAGAAGGAACCGTTCAGGCTTTGACGGATGCCACTGGCGGAAGCATCATCAAAAAAACTGTGACCGGTCCGCTGGGAACACCGGTAAACGCCGCATATGGACTTCTGGGAGACGGACGCACGGCAGTCATTGAAATGGCGGAAGCATCGGGACTCCATCTCGTTCCCCGCCACCTCAGAGATCCGTTGAACACAACGACAAGAGGAACGGGTGAACTAATAGCAGATGCAGCCTCCCGCGGGGCGAGTGAGATCATCATCGGGCTTGGCGGGAGTGCAACCAATGACGGCGGAACAGGAATGGCGAGCGCGCTCGGTGTGCGTTTCTTAAATGAGGAAGGTCAGGAGATACCTGACGGCGGAGGCGCTCTGCACACCCTAGCTTCTATTGATATAAGCGGGCTCTCCCCTGATTTGAAACATATCCGTTTTCGTGCCGCATGTGATGTCGAAAATCCCCTGACCGGTGAAAACGGCGCGTCATATGTCTTCGGCCCGCAAAAAGGGGCGTCCGAGAAGACTAAAGTTGTATTGGATCGCAATTTACGCCATTTCGCTGATGTATTGAGACGTCAGCACGATATCGAAGCGGATACCGTAAAAGGCGCGGGCGCCGCAGGTGGGCTGGGCGCTGGACTGATCGCTTTCTTACAGGCAGAACTTCAAAGCGGGATTGACGTTGTATTAGATACACTGTCCTTCTCAGATCAGATAAGAGATGCTGACCTTGTCATTACCGGAGAGGGCCAGATTGACGGACAAACGATATTCGGCAAAACCCCCGCCGGGATCGCCGCACGCGCAGCTGCTCAAGAAATTCCCGTTATCGCATTGGCGGGCTCCTTAGGCGAAAATTTCGAGCATGTTTACAGCGCAGGAATAACAGCTGTATTTTCTATCGTGCCCGGTGCTGTAAGTCTTGAAGACGCCTTAGCATCCGGCCGTTTTAACCTTGAAAGCACAGCTCGGAATGCCGCCGCTCTATACCGGGCAGCAAAAAAGGCGCGCCACTAGGGCGCACCTTTTTATGGTTTGATGACTTCTTTATTTCCCATATAAGGACGAAGCACTTTCGGAATGATGACACTTCCGTCTTCCTGCTGGTAGTTTTCCAAGATGGCAGCTACTGTTCGGCCGACTGCAAGACCTGAACCGTTTAATGTATGCACATGCTCCGGCTTGCCTTTCGCTTCGCGTCTGAATCGAATGTTTGCACGTCTCGCCTGGAAGGCCTCAAAGTTGCTGCAAGAAGAAATTTCACGATATGTGTCTTGGCTTGGAATCCAAACCTCGATATCGTACTTTTTCGCAGCTGTAAAGCCGAGATCACCGGTACACATGCTCATGACACGATACGGCAGTTCAAGCAGCTGAAGCACCCGCTCAGCTTGATTTGTCAGTTTTTCAAGCTCCTCATAAGAATCTTCCGGCTTCACGAACTTTACTAGCTCAACCTTGTTGAACTGATGCTGACGGATCAAACCGCGTGTATCACGGCCGGCGGATCCCGCTTCTGAACGGAAGCAGGCGCTGAACGCGGCATAATTGATCGGCAGGTTCTCACCGGATAAGATTTCATCGCGGTGCATATTTGTAATCGGCACTTCCGCCGTCGGAATTAAGAAATAATCCTCTTCTCTGATTTTAAAAGCATCCTCTTCAAATTTAGGAAGCTGTCCCGTACCTGTCATGCTCGTACGGTTTACCATATAAGGAGGAATGACTTCCGTGTAATCATATTCATCAACGTGAAGATCCAGCATAAAGTTGTAGAGCGCGCGTTCGAGGCGGGCGCCTAATCCTTTATAAAACACAAACCGGCTGCCTGTTACTTTTGAAGCGCGTTCGAAATCAAGAATGTTTAAGCGGTCTGCGATATCCCAATGCGGTTTCGGCTCATATGAAAATGCCGGCGCCTCTCCCCACTTGCGAATTTCAATGTTATCATCTTCCGTTTCTCCGACGGGCACTGAATCGTGCGGGATGTTCGGAATAGACAGAAGGATGGTTTCGAGCGTCGTTTCGACAGTACGAAGCTCTTCATCAAGCTTCTTAATTTCTTCGCCTACTTCACGCATCTCTTTAATAATATGATCAGCGTCTTTTTTCTCCCGTTTCAAAACGGCGACCTGCTGAGACACTTCATTGCGTTTTCCCTTCAGTTCTTCTACTTTACCGATAAGCTCTCTTCTCTTTTCATCCAGCTCTTCAAACTTGTCAAAGTCAGATAAGTCTTCGCCTTTTGGAATGAGCTTCGCTTTTACCTCTTGAAAATTGGCTCTCAGCACCTTCGTATCAATCATGCCTAACAACTCCTATCTGTTTTTATCGAAAATAAAAAAGAGCCCTCATCCCCTAAAAGGGACGAGAGCTCTCGCGTTGCCACCCTGATTGAAAACAAGCTCACACTTGCTTCCCGCTTTAACACATAACGGTTTTCCCGTAAATGCCTACTTGTTTTCAGCATTTCGCTCAAGGACGGATTCGGACAGCATCTTTCACCGATTCGCACCACCCATCGGCTCTCTTTGAAAGAGGGGCTCCCTACTGCTTCCTGTCAACGCTTTTCGATCTTTATTTGTGATTATAATGTACTATAAGTATCAGCGGTTTTCAACTGTTTTATACAGCTGTTTCCTGCTTATGCTTTTCCGCCATCTTCACAAACAGCTCTGTCACCCGGTGATCATCCGTCAGTTCAGGATGGAACGAGCAGCCGAGGAAATTTCCCTGCTTTGCAGCCACGATGCGTCCGTTATGCTCACAAAGCACTTCAACATCTTCTCCGGCTTCTAAAATATGCGGCGCGCGAATAAATACACCCGTAAACGGCTCATCAAGGCCTTTAATCGTCAGATCAGCTTCAAAGCTGTCGACCTGACGGCCAAAGGAATTACGCTCGACAACAACGTT
Organism: Bacillus sp. MT(2024); assembly: GCF_036362845.1. NCBI lineage: Bacteria > Bacillati > Bacillota > Bacilli > Caryophanales > Bacillaceae > Bacillus > Bacillus sp. MT(2024). Next base: position 19,791 of record NZ_CP143632.1, on the reverse strand, counting down.
CAACAGCCCTAAATGAGCATTATCCGTTCCCGCTATCTCTTTGGCTAAGATAATCAGACCGGCGCATGTGCCGAACATCGGCTTGCCTTGGGCGGCAAACTCGCGAAGCGGCTCCATAAAATGATACGTATCCATTAAACGCCGCATTGTCGTGCTTTCCCCTCCCGGCAGGATTAAGCCGTCGATGTCATTCAGCTGTTCAGGACGCTTAATGACGACACCTTTTGAACCACATGCTTCAATTGAACGAATATGTTCTCTTACTGCTCCTTGAAGTCCAAGTACACCAATTGTTAACATGCTTCCAGCTCTCCTATGGTTTTACCAGCCGCGTTCTTGCATACGCTGTTCCGGCAATAGATTTGAGATTTCGATTCCTTTCATTGCTGTGCCTAATTCTTTAGAAAGCTCAGCGATCAGTTTGTAGTCTGTGTAATGAGTCGTTGCTTCAACAATTGCTTTGGCGAATTTAGCAGGGTTGTCTGATTTGAAAATACCTGAACCGACAAATACGCCGTCAGCGCCAAGCTGCATCATCAATGCCGCGTCAGCAGGCGTCGCTACTCCGCCGGCAGCAAAGTTCACTACAGGCAGTTTGCCGTCACGTTTGATTTGAAGAAGCAGTTCATAAGGAGCGCCGAGGTTTTTAGCTTCAGTCATCAGCTCATCATCGCTCATCGCAACAACTTTGCGCACTTGCGCGTTTACTTTTCTCATATGGCGGACAGCTTCCACAATGTTTCCTGTTCCCGGTTCGCCTTTTGTACGAAGCATGGAAGCTCCTTCGGCGATACGACGAGTTGCTTCGCCGAGATCACGGCAGCCACATACGAACGGGACTGTATATTCATTTTTATTTAAATGAAATTCTTCGTCAGCCGGAGTCAGAACTTCACTTTCATCGATGTAATCTACCCCCATTGCTTCAAGGACACGCGCTTCAACGATATGTCCGATACGCGCTTTTGCCATTACGGGAATGGATACAGCATTCATTACTTCTTCAACGATTGTCGGATCAGCCATGCGGGCAACACCGCCGGCAGCGCGAATATCAGCCGGAACGCGTTCTAACGCCATTACGGCAACAGCTCCCGCCTCTTCCGCAATCTTCGCTTGTTCAGCATTTACAACGTCCATGATGACGCCGCCTTTTTGCATTTCCGCCATGCCGCGTTTTACACGATCAGTACCTGTTTGAGCCATTATTTGGTCCCCCTAGTCAATGTATAGTTAGATAATGTCTATCTCTTATTGTATCCCAGAAATACAATATTTCATATGGGTATTCTTATTTTACAGCGAGATAAATAAGATAGATATCATTTTTTTACTAATAATTTGGTTTTTTCAGTATATTAAGCAAAAGAGCCCTAACTTTCATCAGAGCTCTTTCTTATTTCTTAAAACCAGCCTGTTACCGTGTCAACGGCGCTGTTCCAGATACCGGAGAAGAATCCGCCGATGCCGCGCATCATCTGAACAAACCAGTTTGCTTTATCTACATCATTTTTCGTTACAAGATTCACGCTGAACTCTTTGGATTTGAGGAAGCCATAGTCTTTGTCACTGCCTTTGTATGTAACTGTCAGCGTTCCGACTTTCGTTCCCTTTTTCACAGGAGCCGTGATTTCTTTTTTATCTATATTCACTTCGGCTTTATAGTTCTTTTCATCCCCGCTTTTCACAGGAATAGAAAGCGCCTTGTCAGTAACAATATCAACTTGCTTGTCTTTCCCTTTTTCAACGTCAACCGTTTTGTGCCCTTTTACTTGAGAGCCTTCAGGGTAAAGATCTTTCATTGAGAAATTGCTGTTAAATGCGTAATCGAGCATTTTTTTCGTTTCATCAAAACGTCCGGTATGCAGGTTGCCTTTTGCGTTTAATACAACGGTGATGACCCGCATTCCGTTCCGCTGTGCTGTGCTTGTAAAACAAGATCCCGCAGAATCAGTAGAACCCGTTTTTAAGCCGTCAACGCCAGGGTATTCAGAAACAAGACCTTTTAACATGAAGTTCCAGTTCGGCATGTCCATTTCATCATCAGTGCCGGCTCTGAATTTTGTTTTAGCGATGCTTGTTGTTTTGAGAACTTCCGGATAATCAGTGATCAGGCGGTCTGCAAGAAGCGCCATGTCTTTAGCAGAAACTTCACTCTCTTCTTTAACGCCTTCTCCTTGCGGCTGCTTGCCGTGAAGGTCTTCATTCACAAGCCCTGTGGCATTTTTAAAATCATAGTTTGTCATGCCTAATTCTTTGGCTTTCGCATTCATTTCATCGACAAATTTCGTTTCAGTTCCGGCAAGAATTTCGGCAACTGCAATCGCGGCTCCGTTAGCAGAGTAAATCGCCATAGCCTGATACAGTTCTTTAACCGTGTATTTGCCGTCTTTTCGAAGGGGGACGTTTGATAAACTGTTGTCTTGAGAAATTTCATAGACATAATCATCAGGAGTATACGTTTGATCCCATTTCACTTTTCCTTCTTTAATGGCTTCCAGAAGCAGATATTCAGTCATCATTTTTGTCATGCTGGCAATCGGCAGTCTTTTGTCTGCATTTTTACTGTATAAAATTTTCCCCGATGAAGCCTCAATCATTATCGCAGCTGATGCGTTGACATCAATCGGGTCATTGCCGGCTGCCTCCGCTTTAGACATCGGAACAAAGCAAGTTGCGGCCAGTGCCAGTACCACTAATGACACCAACAGCTGTTTCCATTTCGTGATGTTCAATCTTACGACCTCCGTCATTCATTTTAAATCTATAATTAAGCCGTTAAGGACATATTCAAATTCAAAACACAACAGTATAAATTTTATCACACTCGATATAAAAAAAATAGACAGAGTCAGCGACCCTGTCAAATGTTTTTTATTTGTAACAATTATGAGATTGTGTAGTTTGGTGATTCTTTCGTAATCTGGACATCATGCGGATGACTTTCGCGAAGACCGGCACCTGTCATACGGATGAATTGAGCCTCTTCTCTTAAAGCGCGCAAGTCTTTTGAACCGCAATATCCCATACCTGAACGAAGACCGCCGACAAGTTGATACACTGTTTCTTCTACAGGACCTTTGTACGGAGTCCGTCCTTCGATACCTTCAGGGACGAATTTCTTATTTTCTTCTTGGAAATATCGGTCTTTACTGCCTTTTTCCATGGCAGCGACAGAACCCATACCGCGATATACTTTAAATCTTCTGCCCTGATAGATTTCAGTCTCTCCCGGGCTTTCTGAAGTACCGGCAAGCAGGCTTCCGAGCATTACGGCATGTCCGCCTGAAGCCAACGCTTTCGTAATATCTCCGGAGAATTTAATACCGCCGTCTGCGATGATTGTCGCGCCGTGTTTTCTCGCTTCAGTGGCACAATCATAAATGGCAGTGATCTGCGGTACGCCTACACCTGCAACGACGCGTGTCGTACAGATAGAACCAGGCCCGATTCCCACTTTGACAATATTTGCTCCGGCTTCAATCAGAGCTTTTGTCGCTTCAGCCGTTGCAACATTTCCTGCGATAATGTTCAGTTCAGGATATGTTTCACGGATTTTCGCAACTGTGTTCAGTACGCCTCTGGAATGTCCGTGAGCCGTATCAACCACGATAACGTCGACATTCGCTTCAACAAGCTTGCTGACGCGTGTCATTGTATCGCCTGTCACGCCTACCGCAGCGCCGACAATAAGGCGTCCGTGTTCATCTTTAGATGAATTCGGGAATTCGATAACCTTTTCAATATCTTTGATCGTGATAAGACCTTTTAATTTGTTTTGGTCATCCACTAACGGAAGTTTTTCAATTTTATGTTTCTGTAAGATTTTTTCTGCTTCGTCTAATGTGGTTCCCACTGGAGCCGTAACCAGCTCTTCTTTTGTCATGACATCACTGATTTTCATTGAATAATCAGAGATAAAGCGAAGATCACGGTTTGTAATGATACCGACAAGCTTTTGATCATCTTTATTATCTACGATCGGAACACCGGAAATTCTGTATTTCCCCATCAAATGCTCCGCATCGAATACTTGATGATCAGGTGTTAAAAAGAAGGGATTTGTAATAACGCCCCGTTCAGAACGTTTGACTTTGTCAACATGTTCAGCCTGCTGTTCGATGGACATGTTTTTATGGATAATGCCTAAGCCGCCCTGTCTGGCCATCGCAATCGCCATTGCTGATTCTGTTACTGTATCCATTCCCGCACTGATGACAGGAATATTAAGCTTTAACGTTTTTGTCAGTTCAACAGATAAATCCACATCACGCGGAAGTACGTCTGATTGAGCCGGTACGAGCAGTACATCATCGAACGTTAAGCCTTCTTTTGAAAATTTACTTTCCCACATTAGTAAATCCCCCTCTTTTCGGCAAAATATTATATGTAGATTATCAACTAGAAAACAGCATGTCAAGGAAGCGAAAAAGAGTTGAAATATTTAGATAAAGGAAAGGGTTTAAAAATACATATGAGAGATCATGAGTGGAAAGAGTTATCATTATTTTATTCCGTAGAATCTTCCCAGAAATTTCTAAATAAAGTCTATACAGAAAGCGGCATGGAAGAACCAAAACGATATGCGTTTAAGAACAGTGAGCGCTTCATATTCTTTATCAAACACGCCGAGTCCTTCTATAAGCAGGCATCTCTTTCACCTTTAGAAATTAAGCCTATTCTGTTGTTTTACGGGATGTCACAATTGCTGAAAGCCTGCCTTCTGACCACAGATCCAAGCTATCCAAGCCACGCTTCAGTACTCGCACATGGCGTGACTGCCCGGAAACGCAAAAAGCAAAATTACTCCTTTAGAGATGATGAAGTGAAGGTGCAGCGCAATGGCTTATGTATTCATGTAATGAAGCACTTATTCGGAATAGCTGGTCTTGAGGAAGAACGGTACACAATGAAGAAATTGCTGACAGCCATACCTGAATTGCATACTGTCTTTTACTTCCAAGAGAAAAAGAATTGGCTGACCCAAGTAGAGCTGAAAGATGACCTTATTTCAGTGCCTGAGCATGCGGTCATTCATTACAATATGTCTGATTCCCGCTTTGCTGAATATATCAGCCATCATTTGAAATGGTCTTTTCTGAGGAAAGACCATAACCACTTGGTTTTTGAGGCTGACCCGATAGAAAGAGAACCTTGGTCTTCTCCAAATTTATTGTTTCACTTGGAGAAAAATCAATATTACATTCCCTCTCAGCGTGATCACTTCCTGCATCTTCCGGAAATGATTATTCATTATTTGGTCCTCTACAATATCGGGATGATTGCAAGATATGAAACGGAGTGGTGGTATGAACTGCTGACACAGCATGTCAGTGATGATTATGTGATGATCCGCCGGTTCTTAGAGGTAACGGAACGCAAATTTCCGTATTACGTTTCTAATTTCCTGAAGCAATACTTATAAATAAAAAAGGCAGCTCATGATGAGCTGCCTTTACCGTAATAATAGCTTGGCGGCGTCCTACTCTCACAGGGGGAAACCCCCGACTACCATCGGCGCTGAAGAGCTTAACTTCCGTGTTCGGCATGGGAACGGGTGTGACCTCTTCGCTATCGCCACCAAACCATTGAGAGTGTTCTCTCAAAACTAGATAACAGTAAGCATACATTCAAATTGGTTAAGTCCTCGATCGATTAGTATCTGTCAGCTCCATGTGTCGCCACACTTCCACCTCAGACCTATCAACCTGATCATCTTTCAGGGATCTTACTTCCTTGCGGAATGGGAAATCTCATCTTGAGGGGGGCTTCATGCTTAGATGCTTTCAGCACTTATCCCGTCCGCACATAGCTACCCAGCGATGCCCTTGGCAGAACAACTGGTACACCAGCGGTGCGTCCATCCCGGTCCTCTCGTACTAAGGACAGCTCCTCTCAAATTTCCTGCGCCCGCGACGGATAGGGACCGAACTGTCTCACGACGTTCTGAACCCAGCTCGCGTACCGCTTTAATGGGCGAACAGCCCAACCCTTGGGACCGACTACAGCCCCAGGATGCGATGAGCCGACATCGAGGTGCCAAACCTCCCCGTCGATGTGGACTCTTGGGGGAGATAAGCCTGTTATCCCCGGGGTAGCTTTTATCCGTTGAGCGATGGCCCTTCCATGCGGAACCACCGGATCACTAAGCCCGACTTTCGTCCCTGCTCGACTTGTAGGTCTCGCAGTCAAGCTCCCTTGTGCCTTTACACTCTGCGAATGATTTCCAACCATTCTGAGGGAACCTTTGGGCGCCTCCGTTACCTTTTAGGAGGCGACCGCCCCAGTCAAACTGCCCACCTGACACTGTCTCCCCGCCCGATAAGGGCGGCGGGTTAGAAGGTCAATACAGCCAGGGTAGTATCCCACCGATGCCTCCACCGAAGCTGGCGCTCCGGTTTCCAAGGCTCCTACCTATCCTGTACAAGCTGTACCAACATTCAATATCAGGTGCAGTAAAGCTCCACGGGGTCTTTCCGTCCTGTCGCGGGTAACCTGCATCTTCACAGGTACTATAATTTCACCGAGTCTCTCGTTGAGACAGTGCCCAGATCGTTGCGCCTTTCGTGCGGGTCGGAACTTACCCGACAAGGAATTTCGCTACCTTAGGACCGTTATAGTTACGGCCGCCGTTTACTGGGGCTTCAATTCGCACCTTCGCTTACGCTAAGCGCTCCTCTTAACCTTCCAGCACCGGGCAGGCGTCAGCCCCTATACTTCGCCTTGCGGCTTCGCAGAGACCTGTGTTTTTGCTAAACAGTCGCCTGGGCCTATTCACTGCGGCTCTCTCGGGCTTGCACCCTAACAGAGCACCCTTCTCCCGAAGTTACGGGGTCATTTTGCCGAGTTCCTTAACGAGAGTTCTCTCGATCACCTTAGGATTCTCTCCTCGCCTACCTGTGTCGGTTTGCGGTACGGGCACCTCTCACCTCGCTAGAGGCTTTTCTTGGCAGTGTGGAATCAGGAACTTCGCTACTATAATTCGCTCGCCATCACAGCTCAGCCTTCACGGGAAACGGATTTGCCTATTTCCCAGCCTAACTGCTTGGACGCGGATATCCAATACCGCGCTTACCCTATCCTCCTGCGTCCCCCCATTGCTCAAATGGTGAGGAGGTGGTACAGGAATATCAACCTGTTATCCATCGCCTACGCCTTTCGGCCTCGGCTTAGGTCCCGACTAACCCTGAGCGGACGAGCCTTCCTCAGGAAACCTTAGGCATTCGGTGGAGGGATTCTCACCCTCTTTCGCTACTCATACCGGCATTCTCACTTCTAAGCGCTCCACAAGTCCTTCCGGTCTTGCTTCACAGCCCTTAGAACGCTCTCCTACCACTGTTCGAAGAACAGTCCGCGCTTCGGTGATACGTTTAGCCCCGGTACATTTTCGGCGCAGAGTCACTCGACCAGTGAGCTATTACGCACTCTTTAAATGGTGGTCGCTTCTAAGCCAACATCCTGGTTGTCTAAGCAACTCCACATCCTTTTCCACTTAACGTATACTTTGGGACCTTAGCTGGCGGTCTGGGCCCTTTCGACTACGGATCTTATCACTCGCAGTCTGACTCCCAAGGATAAGTCATCGGCATTCGGAGTTTGACTGAATTCGGTAACCCGGTAGGGGCCCCTAGTCCAATCAGTGCTCTACCTCCGAGACTCTTACCTTGAGGCTAGCCCTAAAGCTATTTCGGAGAGAACCAGCTATCTCCAGGTTCGATTGGCATTTCACCCCTACCACACCTCATCCCCGCACTTTTCAACGTGCGTGGGTTCGGCCTCCATTCAGTGTTACCTGAACTTCACCCTGGACATGGGTAGATCACCTGGTTTCGGGTCTACGACCACGTACTCAATTCGCCCTATTCAGACTCGCTTTCCGCGGCTCCGCATCTTCTGCTTAACCTTGCACGGGATCGTAACTCGCCGGTTCATTCTACAAAGGCACGCCATCACCCGTTAACGGGCTCTGACTACTTGTAGGCACACGGTTTCAGGATCTCTTTCACCCCTTCCGGGGTGCTTTTCACCTTCCCTCACGGTACTGGTTCACTATCGGTCACTAGGGAGTATTTAGCCTTGGGAGATGGTCCTCCCGGATTCCGACGGAATTTCACGTGTTCCGCCGTACTCAGGATCCACTCAGGAGAGAACGAAGTTTTGACTACAGGGCTGTTACCTCCTATGGCGGGCCTTTCCAGACCTCTTCATCTACCTCGTTCCTTTGTAACTCCGTACAGAGTGTCCTACAACCCCAAGAGGCAAGCCTCTTGGTTTGGGCTGGTCCCGTTTCGCTCGCCGCTACTCAGGGAATCGCATTTGCTTTCTCTTCCTCCGGGTACTTAGATGTTTCAGTTCCCCGGGTCTGCCTTCTCATATCCTATGTATTCAGATATGGATACCACTCCATTACGAGTGGTGGGTTTCCCCATTCGGAAATCTCCGGATCAAAGCTTGCTTACAGCTCCCCGAAGCATATCGGTGTTCGTCCCGTCCTTCATCGGCTCCTAGTGCCAAGGCATCCACCGTGCGCCCTTTCTAACTTAACCGTTAAAAAGAATCACTACGTGATATCTTGCATTACTAATTGAATGTGAATTACTTCTGTTATCTAGTTTTCAAAGAACACGTTGGTGGAGCCTAGCGGGATCGAACCGCTGACCTCCTGCGTGCAAAGCAGGCGCTCTCCCAGCTGAGCTAAGGCCCCGTATTGGGTAAAGATGGTGGGCCTGAGTGGACTCGAACCACCGACCTCACGCTTATCAGGCGTGCGCTCTAACCAGCTGAGCTACAGGCCCATCTACCATATGAAAGAATCAAAATTCCTTCAAAACTAAACAAGACAGGGAACGTTCTGTTTATAAGACCCAAGGTCTTATATTCCGTTAAAATCCTTAGAAAGGAGGTGATCCAGCCGCACCTTCCGATACGGCTACCTTGTTACGACTTCACCCCAATCATCTGTCCCACCTTCGGCGGCTGGCTCCATAAAGGTTACCTCACCGACTTCGGGTGTTACAAACTCTCGTGGTGTGACGGGCGGTGTGTACAAGGCCCGGGAACGTATTCACCGCGGCATGCTGATCCGCGATTACTAGCGATTCCAGCTTCACGCAGTCGAGTTGCAGACTGCGATCCGAACTGAGAACAGATTTGTGGGATTGGCTTAACCTCGCGGTTTCGCTGCCCTTTGTTCTGTCCATTGTAGCACGTGTAGCCCAGGTCATAAGGGGCATGATGATTTGACGTCATCCCCACCTTCCTCCGGTTTGTCACCGGCAGTCACCTTAGAGTGCCCAACTGAATGCTGGCAACTAAGATCAAGGGTTGCGCTCGTTGCGGGACTTAACCCAACATCTCACGACACGAGCTGACGACAACCATGCACCACCTGTCACTCTGCCCCCGAAGGGGACGTCCTATCTCTAGGATTGTCAGAGGATGTCAAGACCTGGTAAGGTTCTTCGCGTTGCTTCGAATTAAACCACATGCTCCACCGCTTGTGCGGGCCCCCGTCAATTCCTTTGAGTTTCAGTCTTGCGACCGTACTCCCCAGGCGGAGTGCTTAATGCGTTAGCTGCAGCACTAAGGGGCGGAAACCCCCTAACACTTAGCACTCATCGTTTACGGCGTGGACTACCAGGGTATCTAATCCTGTTCGCTCCCACGCTTTCGCTCCTCAGCGTCAGTTACAGACCAGAGAGTCGCCTTCGCCACTGGTGTTCCTCCACATCTCTACGCATTTCACCGCTACACGTGGAATTCCACTCCTCTTCTGCACTCAAGTTCCCCAGTTTCCAATGACCCTCCCGGTTGAGCCGGGGCTTTCACATCAGACTTAAGAAACCGCCTGCGAGCCCTTTACGCCCAATAATTCCGGACAACGCTTGCCACCTACGTATTACCGCGGCTGCTGGCACGTAGTTAGCCGTGGCTTTCTGGTTAGGTACCGTCAAGGTGCCGCCCTATTCGAACGGCACTTGTTCTTCCCTAACAACAGAGCTTTACGATCCGAAAACCTTCATCACTCACGCGGCGTTGCTCCGTCAGACTTTCGTCCATTGCGGAAGATTCCCTACTGCTGCCTCCCGTAGGAGTCTGGGCCGTGTCTCAGTCCCAGTGTGGCCGATCACCCTCTCAGGTCGGCTACGCATCGTCGCCTTGGTGAGCCGTTACCTCACCAACTAGCTAATGCGCCGCGGGTCCATCTGTAAGTGGTAGCCGAAGCCACCTTTTATGTCTGAACCATGCGGTTCAAACAACCATCCGGTATTAGCCCCGGTTTCCCGGAGTTATCCCAGTCTTACAGGCAGGTTACCCACGTGTTACTCACCCGTCCGCCGCTAACATCAGGGAGCAAGCTCCCATCTGTCCGCTCGACTTGCATGTATTAGGCACGCCGCCAGCGTTCGTCCTGAGCCAGGATCAAACTCTCCGATAAAGTAGTTTGACTGACTACGCACATCGCTGTGCGATTTATTTAAAACTTTGAATTAACAGGTACGTTTTGTCTTGTTTAGTTTTCAAAGAACTTTTCCCACTTCTCTCGAAGCGACCTCTTAATCATAACATTTTCAGTTTGCTAGGTCAATACTTTTTTAAAAAATATTTCCGCTAGGCTTGCCTTTCTATTAAAAAGACAACAAAAAGAATTATATCAGCATCATCACTATGTGTCAAAGCTTTTTTTCATTTCTTTATATAGTAAAAGCGCAGCCTGTTGCAGCTGCGCTTTTACGTTTATACTTCTTCCGTTTCTTCCGGCTCTTCTTCATTCTTTTCGACAAGCGCCACAGTGGCTACATGCTCTTGATCAGACATGCGGATCAGACGGACGCCTTGAGTTACGCGTCCCGTAGTGGAGATATCATTAATATCCATTCTGATTAACACGCCGCTTGCCGTAATAATCATTAAGTCCTCTTCGCCTTTTGTTGCTTTCACGGTTACTAACGGACCGTTGCTGTCAGTGATTTTACATGTTTTAAGGCCTTTTCCGCCCCGGCTTTGAACTCTGTATTCTGAAGCCGGTGTGCGTTTGCCGTAGCCGTTTTCTGTCACTATGAGGACATGAGAGTCTTCTTCAAGAATCTCCATGCCTACAACGACATCATCGTCTGTCAGCGTGATGCCTTTAACACCCGCAGCTGTGCGTCCCATTTGTCTTACATCTTCTTCAGGGAAACGGATCAGTAAACCGTTCTTCGTTCCGATGATGATTTGTTTCTTGCCGTCAGTCAGGCGGACGGCCATCAGTTCATCGTCTTCCCGGAGACCTAGGGCGATCAGCCCGTTATTCCGTATATTCGCAAACTGGGACAGTGCCGTACGTTTCGACACCCCTTGTTTGGTCGTAAAGAAGAGGTATTGCTCCTCATCAAACGTGCTGACCGGAATAATGGCATTAATCCATTCGCCTTTTTCAACTTCCAGAAGGTTAATAATCGGAATGCCTTTTGCCGTTCGGCCGTATTCAGGGATTTCATATCCTTTAGAACGGTATACCTTCCCTTTATTAGAGAAGAACAGGATCGTATCGTGCGTTGATGTGGAAATTAAGTGTTCCACAAAGTCATCTTCATTCGTTCCCATTCCCTGTACGCCTTTTCCGCCCCGTTTTTGGCTGCGGTATGTGGACGCCGGGAGACGTTTAACATAGCCGTTATGGGTCAGTGTGATGACGATATTTTCTCTCTCGATAAGATCTTCATCTTCAATTGTTTCAAGACCGGACGTCACAATTTCAGTGCGTCTCTCATCATTGAAACGCTCTTTGATTTCATTAAGTTCTTCACGGATGATCTCAAGAACTCTTTCTTCATTGGCTAAAATATCTTTCAGCTCAGCGATAAGCGCAACAAGTGATTGATATTCCTCTTCAATCTTTTCGCGCTCCAGACCGGTTAATCGCTGAAGGCGCATATCCAGAATGGCTTGCGCTTGTTTTTCAGTCAGTGAGAATTGTTCGATCAAACCCGTTCTCGCAATTTCAGCCGTCTGGGAATTGCGGATAAGAGAAATAACGGCATCTAAATGATCGAGAGCAATTCTTAAACCTTCCAAAATGTGAGCTCTCGCTTCCGCTTTGCGGAGTTCGTAAGCCGTTCTGCGCCGGATCACAACCTTTTGGTGATCAAGATAATGCTCCAGACATTGTTTCAGGCTTAGTACCTTCGGCTGTCCGTCAACGAGCGCCAGCAGGTTGATTCCGAAAGACGTCTGCAGGGCCGTTTGTTTGTACAGGTTATTCAAAATGACGTGAGCATTGGCGTCACGGCGGATCTCAATGACAATTCTCATTCCGTTACGGTCGGATTCGTCTCGCAGATCGGTAATTCCTTCGATTTTTTTGTCCCGGACAAGATCCGCGATTTTTTCAATTAATCTCGCTTTGTTCACCTGATAAGGAAGTTCCGTGACAATAATTCTTTCTTTTCCCGATGAAGTCTCTTCGATTTCAGCCTTAGCCCGGATTGTGATTGATCCCCGTCCGGATTCATATGCCTTGCGGATGCCGCTCCGGCCCAAAATCTGACCTGCAGTCGGAAAATCCGGGCCCGGGATGTACTCCATCAGCTCCTGGTTTGTAATCTCAGGATTCTCACTTACGGCAAGCACGCCTTCAATGACTTCCCCAAGCTGATGCGGGGGAATGTTTGTCGCCATTCCGACCGCAATACCGGCAGCCCCGTTTACGAGCAGATTCGGAAATCTCGAAGGCATGACGGCAGGCTCTCTTTCTGAACCGTCATAGTTATCTTGATAGTCAATCGTGTCTTTCGTAATGTCACGCAGAATTTCCATTGCGATTTTTGACATTCTCGCTTCTGTGTAACGCATCGCGGCCGCTGAGTCGCCGTCAACCGAACCGAAGTTGCCGTGTCCGTCAACAAGCATGTAGCGGTAGTTAAAATCCTGCGCCATTCTGACCATTGATTCGTAAACCGCTGAGTCACCGTGCGGGTGGTACTTACCGATAACTTCACCGACGATACGGGCAGATTTTTTATATGGTTTGTCACTGGTCATGCCTAAATCATTCATTGCGTACAAAATCCGTCTGTGAACCGGCTTCAGACCGTCACGCACATCCGGAAGCGCCCGGGATACGATAACGCTCATTGCATAGTCCAGGAAGGATGTCCGCATTTCCTGACTGATATTGACTTCACGTACTTGTGGTGTGTTTTGTTCACTCATTAAAAAAACCTCCCTGAAGTATCACATGAAATAATGTGGGAGTAGATTGTCCATTATGATCTTCAATACGATTTCACTATTCTCCATTATATCAATAAACTTGTGTTTATACACATTAATTTAGTAGAATATACGGGTTTTGCGGGTTTTCAGAGGCTTTAGAAGCCGCTTTGAGAAAAAAGCCTTATTTCTTAACGAAAATAAGGCTTTCTTGGTTAAATATCAAGATTTTTCACGTATCTGGCGTTTGCTTCTATGAAGTTTCTCCGCGGTTCTACTTTGTCACCCATCAGCATTTCAAAAGTCTCGTCAGCGTCCATTGCATCTTCAAGATTGACTTGCAGAAGCGTTCTGGTCGCAGGGTCCATTGTCGTTTCCCAAAGCTGAGTCGCGTTCATTTCTCCAAGACCTTTATAACGCTGGAGGCCGGGCTTAGGTGATTGCGGAAGCTCTTTTAACAGCTCATCAAGCTGCTTATCGTTATAAGCGTATTCCACCCGTTTTCCCTGCTGCACTTTATAAAGCGGCGGCTGGGCAATGTAGACATAGCCGTTTTCGATGATTTCCCGCATGTATCTGTAGAAGAACGTTAATAAAAGCGTTCTGATATGGGCGCCGTCAACATCGGCATCCGTCATGATGACCACTTTATGATAACGCGCTTTTTCAAGATTAAAATCTTCTCCGATTCCTGTTCCGAGGGCCGTGATCATTGATCTGACCTCATTGTTTGAGAGAATCTTATCAAGTCTGGCTTTCTCAACGTTCAGAATCTTACCGCGCAGCGGCAGAATGGCTTGGAAATGACGGTCCCGTCCCTGTTTCGCTGATCCGCCCGCAGAGTCACCCTCTACGATATACAGCTCGGAAATGCTCGGATCTTTAGAAGAACAGTCCGCCAGTTTGCCCGGCAGATTGGAAATCTCAAGCGCACTTTTGCGGCGGGTCAATTCCCGGGCTTTTTTCGCTGCCATCCGCGCTCTTGCGGCCATTAAACCTTTTTCAACGATTTTGCGGGCTGAGTCCGGATTTTCAAGAAGGAATGTTTCCAGCGCAGAAGAAAACAGCGTATCAGTGATCGTTCTCGCTTCGGAGTTGCCGAGCTTCGTTTTCGTCTGCCCTTCGAATTGCGGATCAGGGTGCTTAATTGAAATAATGGCAGTCAGCCCTTCTCTCACATCATCCCCGCTTAAATTCGGATCATTTTCTTTGAAAATCCCTTTTCTTCTTGCATAGTCGTTTATGACACGGGTCAGACCGGTTTTAAATCCGGCCTCGTGCGTGCCGCCTTCGTATGTGTTGATATTATTTGTGAAAGAATAAATATTGCTTGTATAGCTGTCGTTGTATTGCAATGCAACTTCAACCGTTATGCCGTCTTTCTCGCCTTCGATATAAATCGGCTCTTCATGAACGACTTCTTTGGAACGGTTTAAGTACTCAACATAGCTTTTGATTCCGCCTTCGTAGTGGTACTCGTTTTTCCGTTCTTGTCCTTCACGTTTGTCTTCAATCGTGATGTTTACGCCTTTTGTCAGGAAGGCCAATTCCCGGACACGGTTTGAAAGCAGATCATAGTCATATACAGTTGTTTCTTTGAAAATTTCCGGGTCCGGAACGAAGTGCGTAATCGTTCCGGTCTTATCAGTTTCGCCGATCACTTCAAGATCGGCCACAGGTACACCGCGCTCGTACGCCTGATAATGGATTTTTCCGTCACGATGAACCGTAACGTCAAGAGTGGTCGACAAGGCGTTTACGACGGACGCCCCTACACCGTGAAGACCGCCGGATACTTTATATCCGCTTCCGTCAAATTTACCGCCGGCGTGGAGAACGGTCATGATGACTTCAACCGCAGGGCGGCCCATCTTCTCCTGGATACCGACCGGAATTCCGCGCCCGTTGTCCTTAACGGTAATGCTGTTATCTTTTTCAATCTCGATGTTAATATCTGTACAATAACCGGCCAGGGCTTCGTCAATACTGTTGTCGACGATTTCCCACACCAAATGGTGAAGGCCTTTGCTGTTAGTTGATCCGATGTACATCCCCGGTCTCTTTCGAACAGCTTCCAAACCTTCTAATACCTGTATCTGATTCTCATCATAACTATTTTGCTGCTGTTCCATAGCCATGCACATTCACCTACACTTTTCTTAAACGATAATATATTCATTGTAAAGATCCGCTAAGAATCTATTTCTAACATAAATTGCGCACGTTTCTTCAGTGTGCCGGAAGATAAGGGAGAGTAATATATATTCTCAGTCGTGACTACGATAGACTTTGGCGTGCCGTTTACGGACGGCACTACTTTTTCTTTCTGTCTGTCCAGAAATTCTTCAACGATCGGCGATACATTGACCTTGCAGTCAAAAATGCCGACGATATCGCGGGTTGAAACGACAAAGTCGTCACCTAAATGAATATACAATCGCTCACCTCATTTCTTCACTTCACTAACGCACCGTTTTCCACACGGAACATTCCTGCTTGATGTAAGGTATCGTGGTCAATGCCATCCACGCTCGTCGTGGTGACAAATGTCTGCACACGGCCTTGGATCGTATGAAGCAAATGGGACTGCCGGTAATCATCCAGCTCGCTTAGTACATCATCCAAAAGTAAAATGGGGTATTCTCCGATTTCTTCATGAATCAAATCTATTTCAGCCAGCTTCAGAGACAAAGCCGTCGTACGCTGCTGTCCCTGCGAACCGTAAGTCTGCACATCGCGTCCGTTCACATAAAAAAGGACATCATCCCGATGCGGTCCGAATAATGTGACGCCTCGTTCTATTTCTTTTTCTTTTAATTTCGAAAAAGACTCCTGGTAGCTGTTACCTATTTTCGACAAATCTTTAGGATCTGATACATCAAGCGCCGTGTGATACTTAAGCGTCAGTTCTTCAAGTCCCCGGGAAATGCCGGAATGGATCGGCTGCGCCCATTTTTCAAGCTGCGCCGTAAACTGCAGACGTTTGGCGACAACTTTTGCGGCTGCTTCAATCAGCTGATCAGTGAGAACGTCAAGCATGGTCCGGTCAGTCTGTTTCCGGCTTTGCAGCTGTTTCAGAAAATGATTCCGCTGTGAAAGGATTTTTTGATAAAGAGATAAATCATACAGATAAACGGCAGAAACCTGCCCGATCTCCATATCGAGAAATCTTCTCCTCACCTGAGGGCTTCCTTTGACGAGATTTAAATCCTCAGGGGCAAACATAATGGTGTTCAGCGCTCCGACATACTGACTGAGTTTTTGCTGCTCTATATGATTGACCTTGCCCTTTTTACCTTTTTTGGAGATGACAAGCTGCATCGGGATGTCCCCGTTGCGCTTCATCACTCTTCCTTCTATTTTAGCATAGTCTTCGTCCCACCGTATAAGTTCTTTGTCATTTGAGGTGCGGTGTGATTTTGCCATCGAAAGGACATAGATGGCTTCCATCAGATTGGTTTTGCCTTGGGCATTTTCCCCGATGATCACATTCACCTTGTTTTCGAATTGAAGCTCAGCGCGCTCATAATTACGGTAGGATGTTAATTCTAAATTTTGGATATACAACCGCTGTCACCCGCTTTAATTGACGACTTGAAATGAACCAAATCCTTCAATCGCGACCACGTCTCCAACGTAAAGCTTTCTGCCGCGGCGATTGTCAGGTTCATTGTTGACAGTCACCTCATGCTCGCTCAGAAACCACTTCGCCATGCCGCCGGACTGAATCACATCGGCTAATTTTAAAAACTGGCCAAGCGTAATCATTTCTGTATCAATCGAAATCGGATTTGCCATAATATCGACCTCTTTCAAATATCACTAATATCTAATTGTACTAAAAAATCCTGAAATAAGGAAAGGGAAAACTTGAGGGAGCGGCTGATGAATAGAAAAGCTGCCGAACTAAGCCGGCAGCACATTCTGTTTGATTAATACGTTCTGACCGGAAGGATGAGCTGAACGATGGTCTCATCATTCGGCGTACGGATAAGAAACGGTCTCATCGCTCCCGTAAAGCTGATGCGGATGTCCGCTCCTTCAAGTACTTTCAGTGCGTCCATCATATATTTTGGACTGAATGAAATATTTAATTCCTCGCCGTCAATCTGGTCAGCCAGCACAGCTTCGACCACTTTCCCGATTTCCGGAGAATTTGATGAAATCTCAAGCGAATCCGCCGGTTTGGCAGAAAGCTTTACAACGTTGTTGCGGCCTTCTCTCGCCAATAAAGAAGCACGGTCTATCGCCTGTAAAAATTCCTTCGTGTTCACGACGATTTCCGTTTTGCTTTCCTGCGGAATTAAGCTGGTCGTGTCCGGATAGTTTCCGTCAAGCAATCTTGAGAAGAACAATACGTTTTTCGCTTTGAACAGAACTTGGGTTTCTGTAATGACGATATCCACCAGCTCTTGGTTGTCATCAAGAATTTTACTCAGCTCGGTTAAGCTTTTCCCGGGAATGACGACGTTATAAGAGCTGTCTTCCGGAATATCAAGCTTCGCTTTTCTTAAAGCGAGTCGGTGGCTATCCGTGGCAGTGCATAATAATTCACCGTTTTCAACTTTCCAGTTTACACCTGTCAAGATAGGGCGTGTTTCTGAGGCGGACACAGCGAACACGGTTTGGCGGATCAGGTTTTTCAAAAGATCCGTCGGAATCTGAATGGCGTGATGCTCTTCGATTTGCGGTAGATGCGGATATTCATCTGCATCAAGGCCGTTTAAATTAAATTCGGCTTTTCCGGAACGGATAATCGTTAAATATTGATTTTGAACTTCGATTTCAACAGTCGCCATCGGCAGTTTTTTAACGATTTCGCTGAAGAAACGCGCTTGCAGCACGATACTTCCCGGCTGATCGATCGTCACGATTTCTTTATCATCATCTTCTTTCGGAATGAATGACTCAATTGAAATATCAGAGTCACTTCCTGTGAAAGATACTCCTTCATCTGAGGCGACGATCTTAATACCGGTGAGAATGGGAATTGTGGTTCTGGATGAAACGGCTTTTAGAACGTCTTGTACACTTTCGACTAACCGATCTTTTTGAATCGTAAATTTCATGTTTATCCTCCTAACGGATAATATAATTAATATATTTTAAAAATAGCAGTAGTAATAGTAGGGCCTGTGGATTTGTGGATAAGTTGTGAAAAAGACAGGAAACACAGCCTATCCACATGTGGACAGACTGTGCATGGCTATGAAAAAGTTATTCACACTTTCCCCGATTCATCCGAGGGCACTATTATTTAAGCAGTTCTTTTATTTCTTTCACCTGCTGCTGAAGCTGCTCGTCATCAATCAGCAGTTTTGAAATCTTTTCGTGGGCGTGAATGACGGTTGTATGGTCTCTCCCGCCAAATTCTTCCCCGATTTTAGGCAAAGAAGAATCCGTCATTTCTCTTGAAAGATACATCGCAATTTGTCTTGGGAAAGCCACGGATTTCGTACGCTTTTTTGCTTTGAAATCTTCAAGCTTAATGTTGAACTGCTGTCCGACAATCCGCTGAATCTCTTTTATCGTAATGACCTTCGGCTTAGAAGACGGAATAATATCTTTCAATGCTTCTGCTGCCAGGTCTGCGTTAATGTCTTTATTGATTAAGGATGAATAGGCGACAACCCGGATTAATGCCCCTTCCAGTTCGCGGATGTTGCTGTCAATCTGATTGGCGATGTAAAGCATGACCTCGTTCGGAATATCAAGGCCCTCCGCCTTCGCTTTCTTTCTCAGAATGGCAATCCGCGTTTCCAGATCCGGCGGTGTGATATCCGTAATCAATCCCCATTCGAACCGCGAACGCAGGCGGTCTTCAAGGGTCGGGATCTCTTTCGGCGGTCTGTCACTGGAAATCACGATTTGTTTGCTTTCCTCATGAAGCGTGTTGAATGTATGGAAAAACTCTTCCTGTGTTTGTTCTTTTCCGGCTAAAAATTGAATATCATCTATCAAAAGTACATCAACGTTCCGGTAGCGGTTGCGGAAATCAACGGCTTTATTATCGCGGATTGAGTTGATGAATTCATTTGTGAATTTTTCAGAAGACAGGTACACCACTTTGGCTGAAGGATTATGATCAATGACATAATGGCCGATCGCGTGCATTAAGTGGGTTTTTCCTAAGCCGACTCCCCCGTATATAAATAAAGGGTTGTACGCTTTAGCGGGTGCTTCCGCCACAGCCAGTGATGCTGCATGGGCGAATCGGTTTCCCGATCCGATGACGAATGTGTCGAATGTATATTTCGGGTTGAGCATGCTTTGGGGAAAATCAGACGGTTCCTCTTTTGCCGCTTTTTTCACTTGCGGTTTCGGCAAAAAGTCTTCTTCGTCCTGATTTTGAGGAATGACAAATTTGACGCTCAATTCTTCCCCGGTTAATTCATATATGGTATCTGCAATGAGATGTAAGTACCTGGACTCCAGCCAGTCTCTGGCAAATTCATTGGGAGCGGTGATGGTTAAGGTATCTCCTTGCAGCGAATGGGCTTTCGTCGACTTCATCCAAGTTTCGAAACTCGGTTTGCTTAGCTTTTTCTCAATTTGAGCTAGAGCTTGATTCCAAAGATCCAATATATTCTCCAT